>NZ_CP046948.1:0-565000 GCF_011326135.1 Microbulbifer sp. SH-1
ATGAAGATCGCACTGATGAACGAATTCAGCCAGGCGTCCAAGAACGCTGTGGTGCTGAAAGAGCTGCAGGACGTGGCCGGCGCACTGGGCCACACCGTGTACAACACCGGCATGAGTGACGACAACGACCACCGTCTCACCTACATCCACTTGGGCATCATGGGCAGCCTGCTGCTTAACGCAAAGGCGGTGGATTTTGTGGTGAGCGGCTGCGGCACCGGCCAGGGCGCTCTGATGTCTTTGAACGCCTACCCGGGCGTCAACTGCGGCTACTGCATCGACCCCGCGGACGCCTACCTGTTCGCCCAGATCAATAACGGCAACGCGCTATCCATCCCCTTCGCCAAGGGTTTCGGGTGGGGTGCGGAACTGAACATCCGCTACATGTTTGAAAAAGCCTTCACCGGGGTGAAAGGCCAGGGGTACCCGCCGGAGCGCAAAGAGTCCCAAGTGGCCAATGCCGGTATCCTGAACCACATCAAGGAAGCGACCTCCAAGTCTTACCTGGATGGCCTCCAAGCCATCGACCCGGAACTGGTGAAAACCGCCGTGGGTGGCGAGCGCTTCCAGGCCTGTTTCTTCGAGAACAGTCAGGACCAGGCGCTGACCGATTTCGTGCGCGCGGCACTGGATTCCTGATCCGCCCCTGACCGCTCCAATCGCTCCGGGGTGCCCGGGGCGATTCTTTTTTTCAGTTCTTCTCCAGTCCCTCGCGCTTGTGTTTCCGCTGCCTTCCCTCCAAAGGCCCCAATCCGTAGGTATTCCATTCCGGCTGCGCTAGGATTGGCACAGTTTTACCGCCTGAAATTCGTCAAGGAGTCACCGTGCGCGCATTTTCCCTGCTGGATCTCTCGTTAATCACCGATGTTGGCGATGCGCGCCAGGCGCTGATGCAATCGCTGGAGGTCGCACAGCAAGCGGAAAATCTTGGCTACAAGCGTTTCTGGATGGCAGAGCACCACAACATGACCGGCGTGGCCAGCGCCGCGACCGCCGTGGCGCTGGGATATATTGCCGCCGGTACGCGCAGGATCCGCGTTGCCGCCGGGGGCGTGATGCTGCCCAATCATGCGCCGCTGGTGGTGGCTGAACAGTTCGGTACCTTGGCCGCGCTGTACCCGGACCGTGTAGACCTGGGCCTTGGGCGCGCACCGGGTACCGACGGCGCCACTATGACCGCACTGCGCCGCGATCCACTGCACGCGGCGGATCACTTCGCCGAAGACGTACAGGAGCTGCTGCACTATTTCGCGCCAGAGAAACCGGGGCAGCGGGTGCGCGCCGTACCCGGGGTCGGTTTGCAGGTACCGGTGTGGCTGCTCGGCTCCAGCCTGTATTCCGCACAACTGGCCGCGGCGCTGGGGTTGCCATTTGCCTTTGCCTCACACTTCGCGCCGGCCATGCTGGACCAGGCGCTGCACCTGTACCGCAGCAAGTTCCAGCCTTCGCAGTATCTCGATGCGCCATATGCCGCGGCGGCGATCAACGTATTCGCAGCGGATTCCGATGAGGAGGGGCGCAAGCTGATGACCTCCATCGAACAGCAGTTCGTCGCCCTGCGACGCGGCACGCCCGGCCGCCTCAAACCGCCGGTGGACGATCCCACTTCCATCGCCTCTGCCTCCGAGCGAATGCAGGTGGCGCAGGCATTGGCGGAATCCGCCGTGGGGAACCGGGATTCCGTCACCAGCTGGATCGACCGTTTCCTCGCGCGTACACGGGTCGATGAACTGATTGTCACCGGCCCCATTTACGACCACGCCGCGCGTCTCAAATCCTTTGAGATCACCGCCGAGGTGCTGAATGGGCGCGTGGAAGCGTGCTGTGAATGATATGCGGGAAGAACTGCATATTCGCGAAGCCGAGGCCGCAGATTTCGCCTCAGCTGGCCAAGGCGCTGGGCTACCGGGCCATGCAGTTCAGCGTTGTGGCCTCCTCCAACGCCGGCGCGGTGCGGTTGTAGCAGCGACAAGGATTCGATATCGTCGGGCGACTGCCGCGCGCATTCATTCATCCATCCATCCATTTCTGGGGGATGTGGATGCGCTGGTGATGTACAAATGGCTCGCTGACTAAAACTATAGCTATACCGATACAAGCCCCCGTATATGCAGAGAGACCGTAAAAGGGAGATTTACGGATGTCACATCCCCAAGCACCGTACAGCGCGAAGCTGCACTGTTGTGTTTGCAGTGAACCCATTTCCGCCTTGTGGCAACGGCAGCAGGCGGCGACTGAGTTCCCTCATTGTCAATCGTTTGATTGCTCCCGTTTTATCGAGCAGCGCCGCAACCTGCCGGAAAACCTGTTTCGTGCTCAGCTGGAATCCGTAAGCGCGCAGTATCGCGAACGGAAAGCCGCACAGCTGGAGCGGGAAGAAAAAATCCGCGCGCGCGTGGAAGCCGAAGAACAGGAAAATCAGCAACTGCTCGATGCACTGCTGAAAACATGCCCCGAGCTCGCCGAGCAAGACATCCACCGGACAGTCATTCCCTCAGGGCGCAAGCGTATCGCACCGGTGACTCCGCAGAGAATGGAGAGCTATCGCGCGCACCTGCAGAAAACCGTGGCGGCAGCGGAGAATTTCGTCTCCGCTGCCGAGATTGTCGAAGATCAGAACCTCCACTACGTGGCGGACTCCCATCGCAATAACAACTGCTTTCATCGCACCCCCGCGTTACAGTCCGTGAGCGACCGGTTGTGCACCATGTGCCGCGGCGCCTGCTGCTCGTCCGGCGGCGATCACGCCTACCTGTCACCACTGATCCTGCGCAGAATCCTCGATAGCAACCCGAAACTGAGCGGCGACGACATCGTCGTCAGGTATACCTCCAGCGTCGCCGCGGAAACCATCGAAGGTTCCTGCATCAACCAGACCGCCAGCGGCTGCAGCCTCCCGCGCGAACTGCGTTCGGACACCTGCAACGCCTACTACTGTGACGCCATCCTGAACTACCACCGCGACTGCAATGATGCCGGAGAAGCCCGCAACGTATTCGCCATCCAGCGGGAGGCGACCTTCGCAGGCACTATTGACCCCGATACCCCCAATGGCGTGCTTGCCACAGCGCTAGTGACAGAAGATGGGGTGGAAAAACTTTGAGGGAAAGTGGTTGAGGCGCACTGGTAAGTGGTGAATACAGCTGGCCGGATCGTAAGATGGAGCGGCTGATGGTGACGTGTTCAGTGAGCTTTCTGTGCTTGTAATTGCGTGTAATGGAAGCCGCAAATATTTGCGTGACCGCGGCAAAGTTCTGTGGCTATATATGGACATCGGTGTGCATATATAGTCACTCGCGTGCATATATGTAGCCACCCGTGTGTATATGTGGACACTTATGTGTGTATCTGCGCGAGTGTCTATATATGACCACGCCATTGAATAAAATGTTAACGTAGGGAATCAAAAAAATGAAAGTGGTTAACCTGCAAGAAAAATGAAGGAATCCTGTAGCGGGTCTTTTTTGGCTCCGGAAGTCAGAACCAGGTAGCGAAGTTTCCGGTAGCTGATTTTGTGCAGTCTGAAAGTCTGCTTAAGGTAAAGATCGTGCTGCATCGAGCACGGATTCATGAATCAAAGCCATTTTTGTTGCTGGGGTTAAGAAAAGAATGAGATTTTCAAAATGCGTAGAAGAACTCAATCGTTTTAAGAGCAGCCAATTAGGCCAAAGTTGGTTCTTGGTTTTGCGCGCTTCGGTGGTAGAAACCGAGGTTCACGTTAACAAGGCGCTGCAGGCGACGGCCAACTTTGTGCACTTTATGCGCGGTCGCTGCGCTCCCATTATCGCGCATAAAGCGCCCAAAATTGTCCGCGCCTGAGCGCGGCGTTAGCGTTTTTTTCGTGTGTCGCCGCCTTTCAAAATATTGCGGCGGTCAAATTTTAGAGGCGGGCATTGAGGCCTCTAAAAAGTGGTAGCAGGGTGCTCGGGCTTAAAGTGGTCTTTCTCAATTGCAGTGGCATCCATTCTATGGGCTGTTGCAAGAGGCGGCTCTGAAGGTCGGTGCCAAGTTCAGAAATCGGTAAAGTGGTGGCGGAAAGATTTTAGTTATCGGGAAGTCCGCCGCTTCTTTGTATTGGGTTCAGTGGTAGCGGTAAGCTCGCGCGTAGTAGTGTTTTTTGGAGTTTCTTCACAGCGCTAACAATGCCAGGCAGTTCGCTCCGGGCCTTCGGCCCTCCGCGGGACGTCCAACGCTGTGCACATATTGTGCGGGTCGCTGCGCTCCCATTTTCGCACAATATGTGCACAGCATTGGCCGCCCCTGCTGGCGGCGTTATAGCTCAGAGAGTTACAAATGGAGTTCTTAGGGTTACTCGGAAATGTTGATCATTCCATTCTTGAGGTCGATTTTGGCCGAGGGTTTATTGTAGAGGCCATGAATATGAGTGAGTTTGCTCATATTTGTGAAGAAGATTTTGGCATCGCGGACGTATGGATTAAATTAGATTATGATTGGGGTTGCTGCTCTCAAGATGCATTTAAAAGACCAGAGCATGTTTATTTAATTCGAAAAACTTTACATGATTATCCAGAGTATAGCGGTGAAAGCGATGATGCTAAATCAAGAGTGGTCTATTGGGATTTAGAGCACGCATATCAAAATAAGATAATTGAGTATCTTCAAGATAAAATTCGTAAGCTAAGATTGCTAAAGGAAGGATCAATTCGATTAAGTATAGAGATATTTTTTAGGATTGAAGATGATATCTGGGAAATGGACAGTTCAAGAGAGTCTACATTGGCGTGCGAAAATAGACTGTTTCACCTTACAAAGAGTGAGCTTCGCGAAGCGAATGATTATTTGTCGGATGGTCTAATTGATTCTAAGCATAAATACCTCCAGTTTGCTGTCGAAAACTTTGAACTATCCTATTCGATTTCCCAGTACCAACTGGAGTTTCTGTCACTCATGATATCGCTTGAAGCCCTTCTAAATGATGCAAATTCCGAGCTTAGATTTCGCGTCTCTCGTGGTTGTGCAGTTCTACTAGGTAAAACTAAATCTGAATCAAATGCAGTGCTTAAGATAGTTAAGGATCTGTATGACAAAAGATCAGTTCTAGTCCATACGGGAAATCAAAATAAAATTACTAAAGCCGATGTTTTGCAGCTAAAGGATATAGTCAGAAGAGCTTTAAGGGCCTCGTTAGCACTGAACCTCCCTAAAGCGGAGTTGTCGACGTTATTAATGGAAAAAGGGTTTGGTGTTGCAAGCAAAATCCGCAAGAGCTATAACAAATAAGGATATGTTGCGCTTGCCGCAACATATCTGGTTGTTGAACGAGCCCGGCCAGCTCTATTCATGTAAATAAGTCGAAGGAGGATGGGCGGGGAAGGCCAACGTTAACCGCTAGCCTTTTCTACGGGCGAGCAAGACCCTCGCCCGGAAGGCGATAAAAAATTCGTTGTTACATCGTGTATTCGCTCCTTTAAGTTAGGCCCGTTAATCCTCGTGTTGGTAGCATCCGTGCTCTATCCGTTTTTATCCGGGCTGGGCTTTGCGAGGATAGATACCGGTCACCCGCATAGGGCTTCGGCAGTGAGGGCAAGGCAAACTCGCGGTTTTCTTCGTCGGTGGTGCAGGCCTCTGCACCTTCAGTACCCACTGTAGAATGTGCATAACCGCCTTCGCGTTGCCGTGTAAGTACCCATAATCTCGGGCACGGCGAAAGCCCTTTGGCAGGCAGTGTTGCAGGATTAGTACGATGAACTGCTCACCGGTAACGGTACGGGTTTTCCATTGGTGGGTATTGGCGTCACGGTAGCGAAAGGTCACGTTGCAACCGTCATCGGACAAGATGTTGGTATTGCTAATGACACCGCGATACAGATAGCGCGCAAGATAGCGCAGCGCTTCCGTGCCTTTGCCGACACGTTTACATTGCGCCACCCATTTCTTTGGCGTTCTGCCGGGGGTTATCCCGGCCTGAAAGAGCGCCTTAAGAAACGCACCTCGAAAGGCTTTTGCCAAGGCGCGTCCATTAAACAGGTATTGGCCACGGACTTTGCACCACTGTCGGCGCGCTTTATTAACCGCTCCACCGGGTACCACAATATGAACGTGCGGATGGTAGTCCAGACGGCGAGTGTGGGTATGTAGGACAGCGCAGAAGCCCAGCTCTCCGCCCAAGGTACTATCGTTTTTGGCAAAGGTTTTGAGTGTCTGCGCGGCACAGCGCATCAGCAAGTCATAGCAAGTGCTGCGGTACTGTCGAACGACACCCCGCAGCTCCTTGGGAAGCGTAAAGGTGACCATGTAATAGTTCACCGGCAAGCGTTTTTGCTCCTGGCGTTGCAGCCAGGCTTGCGTACTCTGGTCCTGGCAGAGGTTACAGGCGCGATGTCCGCAGGAGCGTGGCGTGTGGGTGTTATGAGAGCAACGTTGGCAGGTCCATGCCATCTCACCGTAGGGACCTTGGCGGCAGCCCTCGATAGCGTTGAGGGCGGACCACTGGTCGCGACTGAGCGCGTGACCGAACTGCTCGATAAAACGGTGGCGGTAGCGTTGAACAATCGTTTGCAATGTCATGCTACGCCCCCCATACCACGCGCAGCTTGGCCAGCAGGCCGTTGATGCGCCGATCGGTATCGTTTTGCGTATAAGTGGATAGCTGGGTGTACAGTGCGGTGGTCTTGGGGCACTCGTGCCCCATCTGCTCTTGGATCGCCCGCAAACCCACGCCCGCGTCGGTCAGGAGCGTGCCATAGCAATGGCGCAAGGTGTGGATGGTAATCTCTTTGCGAATACCGACGTCGCTGACGATGGCTTTGAAGGACTTCTGTGTGCCGCCACGGTCCATAGGCTCACGAGCCTGGTGCTGCTCCTCGGGTGTGCGTCCGCGAGGAAAGAGCAGCGTGGGATTGCGATGTGTGACCCAGTACGCGCGCAGTGCTTCCAGCGTCATCTTGGGCAAGAAGACGAAGCGGTCCTTCTTCCCCTTTGCTTGACGTACGTGCAGAAGGCCGCGCTCGCTGTCGATGTCGGCCACGCGAATGCCAAGAGCTTCGCCCAAGCGCAGGCCCATGCTAAAGCAGGTGAGAATGAAGGTCTGGTATCGCCGCTCGCGGGTACCATTGATCAATCGCTCCAGCTCTTTGAGTGTAAGCACGTCGGGGAGGTGCTTCTCTTGAGGTGGTTTGACAATATCGACCCACTGCCAGTCGCGCTTAAGTACATGCTTGTAAAAGAACTGCAGGCCATTGCGATCCACCTTCACCGTTGACCAGGAGTGGGTGCTGATGAGGGACTCGAAATAGCCCTCAAGCTGCTCTTGCGTGAGGGTGTCGGGTGGGCTGTCAAAATACTCGCAGACGCGCCGTATGGCACGGCTGTAAAGATCAATGGTTGAGTCGGCTTTGCCCTGTCGTTTGAGTGCGCTAAGATGTTTTCGGTACAGTGAATCGAATCGTTTTTGCTGTGCTTTGTTCATAAAGATATTCCCCTAGTTGTCGTGCTCGGGGGTGAGCACGTAGGGGAATTATCTTTATTTACTGGGGGTTGAGCTTTGCCGCGTAGCGGCTTCGTTCAACAAAGCGCTGCAGGCCGACGTCTAACTTTGTGCACTTTACGCGCGGTCGCTTCGCTCCCATTATTGCGCATAAAGCGCCCAAAGTTAGCCGCGGCTGAGCGCGGCGTTATTTGCGACGTGAAGTCGTATAAATTTCTGTTACACACTCTGATAAATCACAGGAGGTTATTTCTCAGAACGATGTAACCCGATGTTCTACCATCGGTTTCCTACCGGCACATGCGTGGAGAGTAATTTCCGGGTGTGAAGCTGCCGGGACAATGTAACCTGCGGGCTCTGCCCGGAAGAGAATAACCGCGAGGCATTCTCAACTCTGCCAGCATCGAGGCGGTAAGGGGCTAGGAATGGATAGTATGGTCAACTCAGGTGAACTGCTGCACTCCCGTTATGCGCAAGAAGCCAAAGGTGCTGGCAGGCTTTAACCAAAAGGTGCGTGGACAAGTTGGTGGGCTTTTAACGTCTCACCACGCAGATGTTGCTCCGCCGGGGGACAGGCAGGATCTAACCTATCCCGAGATTTATACGGAACACGATAACCCCGTATCGTACCGGGCAACCGGAAAGCGAGCCGTGAGGCAAGCTGACTATGATGCGGGTGTAGGAGGCTGGAAGAAGCGAATGCCGCGCTGTAATGACGCGGATACGGGTTCCAACTTTGCCCGGCGCGAAAGCGAGCAGACGTCCAGTTGGTGCCTCATCGCGAGAGAGGCTGGAGAACCGATTTTGTGGGGGAAAGCAAATGACGGCGTACGTGGAGCACCCGGAAACGGACAGGCCGCGTTCCAGTGCCGGTGCGCCCCCAGCGGGAACGGCGAGCCAGACCGATAGACCACCGATGTCTATCGAGACAGCCCGTTACCATGTCTATCGGCTGCAGCGGCGTATCGCGAAGGCGGTTGAAGACAAACGTTACAACAGAGCCCGCGCACTGCAACGGCTTCTCACCGGCTCCCATGCTGGCAAACTGCTGGCCGCACACCGTGTCATGCACAATCGCGGCCGCAAGACTCCCGGTATCGACGGCGCCACCTGGCAGTGGCCGCAAGATCGACCCGAAGCACTCCGCTTCCTGCAGCGACGCGGCTATCGCGCCCAGCCGCTGCGCCGCATTTCCATCCCCAAAGCTAATGGCAAGGTACGCCCACTGGGCATTCCCACCATGGCCGACCGCGCGGCCCAGGCACTGCAGCGCCTTGCGCTGGAACCCTGGGCAGAGACGACAGCCGATAGACACTCCTATGGCTT
Source organism: Microbulbifer sp. SH-1 (assembly GCF_011326135.1). Classification (NCBI taxonomy): domain Bacteria; kingdom Pseudomonadati; phylum Pseudomonadota; class Gammaproteobacteria; order Cellvibrionales; family Microbulbiferaceae; genus Microbulbifer; species Microbulbifer sp. SH-1. The sequence goes on from NZ_CP046948.1 coordinate 8,774, forward strand.
CCGTCCCAAGCGCTCGACCGCAGATGCCCTGCAGCAGTGCTATATCGCCCTGTCGCGCAGGACCTGTGCCGAATGGGTATTGGATGCGGATATCAAGGGCTGCTTTGATCACCTCAGCCACGACTGGTTGCTGGCGCATATCCCCATGGATAAACATCCGCTCCGGCAGTGGCTGAAGTGCGGCTATATCGATCGCCACGTCTACCACCAGACCGACGACGGTACACCGCAAGGCGGCATCATCAGTCCGCTGCTGGCCAACATGGCCCTGGATGGACTGGAAGCCGCCATCGAGGCCGTCGTGCCCAAGAGCGGCAGCTGTGTCAACGTGATCCGCTACGCGGACGATATCGTCATCACCGGAGCAAGCCGGGAATTGCTGGAGCAGCAGGTACGCCCCGCCCTTGAAGCCTTCTTAGCCGAGCGCGGGCTCATCCTGTCCCCAGAGAAGACTCGCATTGCACATATCAACGAAGGGTTCGACTTCCTCGGCTGCAATCTGCGCAAGTACAACGGCAAGTTGCTGACCCGGCCCGCCATGGACAAGGTCCGGGCCTTCGCAGGAAAGATCCGCACCCTGATCAAGCGCGGCGTCGCGCTACCCACTTTCCAGCTCGTCACACGTCTCAACCGCATGCTGCGAGGCTGGTTCAACTACTACCGTCCCTGGGTATCCAAGGCAACTTTCGCCCTGATCGATACCGTGGTCTACCGGGCGCTGTGGTGGTGGATGCGACGGCGACACAAGAACCGTCAGAAACACTGGCTCTACGGCCACTATACCCGTCCACAACGCACGCCCAACGGCAGCTATAGACGGGTGTTCACTGGTCAGGCCCGAACCGCCCTGGGGATTATCCGAAGGGTAACCCTGTTTAAATTGAGCGACCTGCCAATCCGGCGTCATAGTAAAATCGTGGCAAAGGTCACCCCTTACACACCAGGCTGCGGCAACTACTTCCGCAAGCGCTGGCAACAGGGGCGGAGCAATCGCAAGGCAGACCGGGCCCATCTTGCCAGATACCAGCTGGCGGCGTAATGTGGAAAGCAAAATTGTTTATAACGAGTCAAACCGCCGGGTTCACAGAGCCTTTGAGGGGCTTGAGCCGTATGCGAGGAAACCCGCACGTACGGTTCTTAGAGGGCCGGGAGTCGGTGACGGCTCCTGGCTACTCGGCGCGGTAGAAGGATTCGAAAACGCGTGAAATACAAGATTATTGATAAATCTAAATCGGAAGAAATTGCCAAACTGGCAGTATGTCTAACGAATGAAATTATTGAACGTACAGGAATTAAACATTTTGATGTTGATGTTCCTCTAGCGATTGACCTATGTGAAAACTATGTATCAAATGGCCTTTATCATGTTATGGCTGCATTTGATGGAGATAAAATCATTGGGTTTGGTGCTATCTGCGAAAGTCATTCATTATACGCAGAAGGCAGTTTTGGTATTATTCAAGAGTTTTACGTAATGCCAGAGTATCGCTCCAAAGAAGTGGGAAAATCACTTATTCAAGAAATAGTGGGATTTTCCAAACAACAAAAATGGAAGCGTCTTGAGCTATGTACGCCTCCAGTCCCAGAGTTTGATCGTACAGTTGAGTTTTACCAAGCTAACGGCTTTGAAATTACTGGTGGTTACAAAATGAAATATGCAATCGCATAACAAGTGGCTGCAACCGACCGCAAAAATTGTCACTTGTTTTGCCAAAAAACCGGCAAAACAACCGCCATTTTTTGCGGCGGCTGAGCCAGGCGTTATGCGCTAAGGAAAATTCGTAGTGTTTAATTTTAAACCTGGCTCTGGCTGGTCTTTTGAAACTGAGTTTCGGTGTTTCATAATCTATAAAAGGTTGAAAGAAGAGAACTTTCCAAGTGGAATGCAAAGTGATCTCTGTCGGGTTCTCGCGAAGAGTTTCGGATTAAGTGAATCATCCGTAAAAGCAAAGGTAGGCAACTACAAGTCAGAGTTTGGAGATATAGGCGCTTCAAATTCTTCTGAGGCAACAAAGTTTATCTCTGAGAATTTTGGAAACCTAAGTGTGGCCGAAGCTGAGGCCCTCCTAACTGGGTACTTAATGGGCACTAGTGGGGAGTACGCATAACAAGGCCGGGCAATTTGCTCCGGGCCTTCGGCCCTCCGCGGGACAGCGTTATGCATAGATGAAGATTGTAAGAGATTTTACCAGTGAGAAGGATGCAGTTTCTTTTGCTCATAAATTAAGAGAGCGAGGGATTCCAGCGCATGTTGGAGTATTTAAAGGCAGCAACTTTCACATCTACTCAAGTGATGGCCCAAAAACATATGGTGTGTGGGTTCTTGAAGACAGCCAGTACAATGATGCGGTTCGCCTCATTAAGGGAGCCAAGCATAAGGTGAAAAATCCATTGTCAGAGGAGCAGATTGCGCATTTGGAGGCTGAGCTTTCGAGAAAAAATATACATGTAATTTTAAGAGATATGGCTATATTTTCTGTGGGGCTCGGCATACTTATCTTCTTCCTGATAGATCTATGGAAGTCCAATGCATAACAAGGCCGGGCAATTTACTCCGGGCCTACGGCCCTCCGTGGGACAGCTTACCTTATGCACGTTTCGCGCAGGTCGCTGCGCTCCCATTTTTGCGCAAAACACGCACAAGGTAAGCTGCCCCTGCCGGCGGCGTTATGGCAACTAAGAGCCAAGAGTATGAATTATTTAGCCACACTTTTATTGCTCGTTTTTTCAGCATCAACTCATGCGCAATCGATTGAACAGACGGAAGAAAGACTACTTGAGTTATATGAGGCTCAAGGCAGAAAGGTTCTGCTAGAGAATCTAAGTGATCTGAAAAATGAAGATTTAGTATTAGTATCTTCAACTTTTCAGTATCAAAATTCTGATACGAAACCGTTTACTAACAAATTTCTCACGTTTGTAGATAAATCAACCGAAGAAGTGCAGGTAGCAAAGCTACCAAAAACAGATGAAGAGAGTTCTATTCGAGAAAGATTAAAAAAGTTGCGAGCGATGTCAGAGGCTAGAAAATCCGGTAAAGAGTTTGATGGAACGTACAATGAGTATGTATATAAATCTTATATCGTATTTCTAAATGTGTCTGAGGGTCTGAAGCCAGTTGGGGAAAGCACCCATAGCCAACAACACCCTGTCAAGCCATAACAATCAGCGGCAGAGCGACAGCCAACGCTACGCGCCTTTTGTGTTACTCGCTGTCGCTCAAACATTAACACAAAAGGCGCTCCGCGCTGGCTGCGTCTGCGCTGGGCGTTATGAGCTTCCATGATCTGATGGTTCGCAGTACTATTATGTAATACATGTGAATACATCGGAGGGTGTGTCATGAGCTTGACCAGTATCCGCCTCAATAATGAGGTCGAAATCCCGCTTGAAAACCTCTCAAAGAAGCTTGATAGAAGTAAAAATTACCTTATTAATCAAGCAATTAGGGAATTTATTGCACGCCAAGAAATGGAAGAGACTCTTTGGTCAGATACCTTGGAGGCTCTTGATTCAATCAAGTCCGGTAAGGCGGTTAGCGCCCAAGAGGTAGAATCCTGGCTGCAGAGCTGGGGCGGCCCAAATGAAAAGGCGCCACCTAAACCATGATTTTGCAGTATTCTCCAGAGTCTATTGCTGATCTGACCCGCCTTAGAGAGTTTATTGCTGAGAAAAATCCAATTGCGGCGCAGCGTATAGCTGGCGAGCTTTTGGAGGGCATCAAGGTAAGCGCCAAAGAATCAGCACCTGTTTTTCCTGATTCGACTTCAACACACTGATTCCAACCGTACTTACACAAAGGAATCAGCCATGACCCCCGAAGAGCGCACTCAGTTCTGGCAACAACAAATCTCCACCTGGCAGGTATCCAGCCTATCCGGACAGGCTTTCTGTCGGGAGAATAACCTCTCTTACCACCAGTTTGTATACTGGCGACGCAAACAAAATAAAGCCCGTTCAAGCCAGCCGGATTCCCCTATCGGATTTGCCAGAGTAACTCAGACTGCCTCCTCAAAGTGCGAGCTGACACTCACGCTGCCCAACGGCCTGTCGATTACCGGCATACATACCGGGAATATCGAACTCGTGGGTGCGATTCTGAGGCAGCTGTAATGGCGTTGCGTTACCTGCGCCCGGCACTGGACATACCGCAGATCTATCTCTACCGGGCACCAGTGGACTTCCGCAAACAGGCCAATGGCCTGGCGGCATTGATCGAGCAGGAACTTGGGCACAGTCCCTTCACCGGTGCCCTCTACGCCTTCACCAATCGCCATCGCAACAAAATCAAGTGTCTGATGTGGGAAGGTAATGGCTTTGTGCTCTATTACAAATCACTGGCCGAGGAAAAGTTCAAATGGCCGACCCTGTCGGAGGATCTACTGCCCCTGACCGGTGAGCAGATTAACTGGTTGCTCGACGGCTACGATATCAGCTTACTCAAAGGGCATAAAACGCTGCACTACGAGTCGATCAATTAACGCCTTGAGCGGTGCCTTTGAGACCTTGTTTTGCTAACATATCGCCATGAAAAAGGCGCCCAGCACTCCCATCAATACAAGCGATTACAGTGGTTTATCCACTGCGGAGTTGCTGGCGGTGATTGGCGACTTCCAGCAACAGCTGGCGCAAAAAGAACAGGCCCTGCAATCCAGGGATGAAGCCATTCAATCCCTGGATCATTCACTTCAATCCCAACACAAAGCCATCCAGCAGCGCGATCACTACATTGCCCTGCTGGAAGAGCAGCTGCGCCTGAAGAAGGCCCAGCAGTTCGCTGCCAGTAGCGAAAAGCATACCCACCAGATCCACCTGTTCGATGAAGCCGAGATGGAAGCGGAGATCGAGGCGCTGCTGGAGCAGCTCCCCGAGGATATCGCACCGGTGGAACCCAAAGCGGCGAAGAAACGCCAGCGTGGCTTCAGCGGGAAACTGGTGCGCGAGCGTATCGAACTGACACTGTCGGAAGAGGAAAAGGCCGGCGCGAGTAAAACCTTCTTCACCAAAGTGAAAGAGGAGCTGCAGTTTATCCCCGCCCAGCTCAAAGTACTGGAAATCTGGCAGGAAAAGGCAGTGTTCGAACGTGACGGCAGCGAAACCATCATTGCAGCCAAGCGCCCCGTACATCCGCTGGGAAAATGCATTGCCACCACCTCACTGCTGGCCTATATCATCACCTCAAAATACGCCGACGGCTTGCCGCTGTATCGCCTGGAGCAGATGCTGAAGCGGCTGGGGCACGAGGTTGGGCGAACCAGTATGGCGCACTGGATTATCCGCCTGGAGGATGTCTTCCGGCCGCTCATCAACCTGCTACGCGAAGTCCAGAATAGCAGCCACTACCTGCAGGCGGATGAAACCCGGATCCAGGTCCTGAAGGAAGACGGAAAAAGTACTCAATCCGACAAGTGGATGTGGATCACCCGCGGTGGCCCACCGGGTCAACCGTCCGTGCTGTTCGAATACGACCCGTCCCGTGCAGGTAGCGTCCCCGTGCGCCTGCTGGATGACTTTGCCGGTATCCTGCAGGCGGATGGTTACTCCGGCTATGGTCGGGTGTGCCGTGAAAATAACATCACCCGGATCGGCTGCTGGGATCATGCGCGCCGTAAATTCATCGAAGCCAGCAAAGCGGCTCCGGGTGGTGCAAAAAAAGCTAAAAAAAGCAAAATCTCCAAGGCAGACATCGCCCTGGGGTATATCCGCAAGCTTTATGCCATTGAGCGCGAAGCCCGGGACCGCAGCGATACCGAAAAATACAAGGTTCGTCAGGCGCTGAGTTTACCGTTGCTCGAAACCTTCAAAACCTGGTTGGAAAAACAGGTCGGCAAGGTGATGAAGGGTTCACTGACGCGTATTGCGATGGAATACACCCTGAATCAGTGGCCTTACCTGACAGGCTATTGTGAGCATGGATACCTGCACATCAGCAACGTGCTGGCGGAAAATGCGATACGCCCCTTTGCTGTCGGCCGTCGGGCCTGGCTGTTCGCCGATACCACACGGGGGGCGAGAGCCAGTGCCACCTGCTACTCCCTGATCGAAACCGCCAAGGCCAATCAGTTGGAGCCCTCAGCCTACATCCACTATGTACTGGACCGAATCGGTGAGGCCGACACGCTGGAGAAGCTCGAAGCCCTTCTGCCGTGGAATGTGCCCTTGAAGCCTGTTTCAAAAAATTTGGCTCAGTATGGTTAGGGGAAGTGTGTCGATTTAACGGCGCTTACGCCGCAGCGGCACCAGATCCAGGTAAACCCCATCCGTAAGCCGCCGGTTGAGGCGCAGTTCCTCGCTGCAGACCCCATAGCGTTTGTCCAAGCTGCTGAAATCCAGGTAGTGGAAGCACACCGGCTTTTTCATTTTGTAAACGAACTTGTCGGTCAGGAACAGCCGCGCCATATGGGTTTCTTCCAGACGTACCGAGCTGGTCCCCTCCGGATAGCTGTCTGGAGAGAGAAGGAAACGGGTCTTCTGTTCCAGGCCCGGAAGTTCGGCGTTGGCTGTGTGCATGGTTTGAATCGGCAGTTCGGTCCTGTTTGCTAGTCTAGTTGTATTACTCCTTCGCCAATTTCTACCGGCAGGTTGTTATGGAGCCGTTTGAAAATCGCATTGAGGCGGGGCGCCGGCTGGCGGAACTCCTCGGTGACTACCGCGACCGCGACGATGTCATCGTGCTGGCACTGCCGCGAGGCGGGGTGCCGATTGGGCTTGAGGTGGCGCGCCGGCTACACGCGCCGCTGGACCTGATGCTGGTGCGAAAACTGGGAGTGCCTGGTCACGAGGAGCTGGCCATGGGGGCGATTGCCAGTGGCGCGCGGGTGCTCAACGAGGAGGTCATCATCAACTGCGGTATCAGCGAGGCTGCGCTGGAGCGCGAGACCCACGCAGAGGAGGCGGAGCTTGCGCGTCGTGCGCGGCGCTACCGGGGCGACCGGCCCTGGCCGCAGCTCGAAAACCGTTGCGTCATCCTGGTGGACGATGGCATTGCCACTGGCGCCACCATGGCTGTGGCCGCGCGCGCCGTGAGGGCGCAGCGGCCGGCGGAGCTGGTAATCGCGGTACCGGTGGCGCCGCCGGCGACCATCGAGCGCTTTGCGCCCTTGGCAGATAGCTTTGTCTGTCCGTTGCAGCCGATATCATTCTGGGCTATTGGCGCCTGGTACCGGGATTTCTCCCAGCTCAGCGACGAGCAGGTCATCGACATGATGCAGGAGGCGGACGACTTGGAGAGCGGGCAGCCTTGAGCGAGGAAACAGCCTTGAGCGGAGAGCAGCCGTGAGCGGAAGCGTCACGCGCAGCGAGGTGCAGATTGATACCGGCGCCGGGCCGTTGGAAGGCTTTCTGGCGCTGCCAGCGGGTGGCCAGTCACTGGTCCTTTTTGCCCACGGCAGTGGCAGCAGTCGTTTCAGTCCTCGCAATACGATGGTCGCAGGGGCGCTCAATGCGGCTGGTATCGGTACGCTGTTGTTTGATCTGCTCACCGCGGATGAACACCGGATTGACGAATTCACCCGGGAGTATCGCTTCGATATCGACCTGCTGACCCGACGCTTGGTGGATGCGCTGGATTGGGTGAAAGCCGGGCCGGAAACAAAGGACCTGCACCTGGGGCTGTTTGGCTCCAGTACCGGTGCCGCTGCGGCGCTTATGGCAGCGGCCGAACGGCCGCATTGGGTGGAGGCGGTGGTATCGCGGGGCGGGCGCCCGGACCTGGCGGGTGACGCATTGCCCAGGGTGGCAGCGGCGACGCTGATGATCGTCGGCGGCGAGGATTATCAGGTAATAGAGCTCAACCGCGCCGCCGCTGCGCACATGCGCTGCGATCCTGTACTAAAGATTGTGCAAGGGGCCACCCACTTGTTCGAGGAGCCCGGCACCTTGGAGACGGTGGTGGCGCTCGCCATCGACTGGTTTCAGCAAACACTGCAGGACCGCTGACCTATGCGCCCGCTCAAGCTGTTCAGCCTCGACGCCGGTGCCGATTTTGCCCTGGACGTCGCCACCGCGCTCGGTGTGCCACTCGCCGCGCATGAGGAGCGTGAGTTCGTCGACGGCGAGCACAAGCTGCGCCCGCTGGATGACGTTGAAGGGGCGGACGTCTATCTGGTGCAGTCGCTGTACTCGGAGCGCGCTAGCAGTGTTGATGACAAACTGGTGCGAATGTTGTTTTTTGTCGGAGCCCTCAAGGACGCCGGCGCCGCCCGCGTTACTGCGGTGATTCCCTACCTGTGTTACGCGCGCAAGGACCGCCGCACCAAGCTGCACGACCCGCTTTCCAGCCGCTACCTGGCATCCCTGTTCGAAGCCCTGGGAACCGACTGTGTGGTGACCCTCGATGTACACAATCTTGCCGCCTTTGAGAATGCCTTTCGCATCCGCACTCTACATCTAGCGGCACAGCCGTTGTTCGTGGATTTCGTCGCTGAGCGGCTGCAGGGTGATGGAAACCCGCTGGTGGTGGCATCGCCGGATGTGGGCGGTGTCAAACGCGCGGAGGCCCTCCGCCAGGCTCTTGGCGAGCGTCTGGGTGGCGAAGTGGGACGGGCGTTTGTGGAGAAATACCGCAGCGGTGACGAACTGTCGGGTGGTGCGCTGGTGGGCGATGTTGACGGTGCCAGTGTGGTGATAGTGGACGACCTGATTGCCGGCGGTGGCACCGTGCGGCGGGCGACGGAGTCTCTGAAGCGCGGCGGTGCCGCACGGATACTGGTGCTGGCGAGCCACGGCCAGTTTTGTGGTAGCGCCCTTACGGATTTGGCGCAACTGCCCATCGATGTGCTGGCGGTCACCAACTCGCTGCCGCAACCGGTCGGCACACAGTTACAGATAGTGGACTGTGCGCCGCTGCTGGCGGAGGCGATCCGCCGGCTTCATCATGGTGGCCCGGCGACGCAATTGAGTGTCTGACATGGACTACTTTGAGTCCGAGATCTCACAATTTATCTGGGAAACCAAGTATCGCTACCGCAACGGTGAGCAGATCTTTGATACCACTCTGGAAGACAGCTGGCGGCGGCTGGCGCGGGCGCTCGCAAAAGTCGAGATTAAGCGCGGGCACTGGGCGCTGCGCTTTTTTCGCAATCTGGAGGATTTCCGCTTTTTACCCGGTGGGCGCATCCTCGCCGGTGCAGGTACGGATCACCGCGTTACCCTGTTCAATTGCTTTGTGATGGGCACGATTGAGGACTCGATGGAAGCGATCTTCGAGCGCCTCAAGGAATCGGCGCTGACCATGCAGCAGGGGGGCGGCATTGGTTGCGACTTTTCCACCCTGCGCCCGGCCGGAAGCCGTGCCCACCACACCGGCAACATTGCCTCGGGGCCGGTTTCCTTCATGCGCATCTGGGACGCCACCTGCGCGACGCTGCTTTCTACCGGCAGCCGGCGCGGTGCGATGATGGCCACCTTGCGCTGTGACCACCCGGATATCGAGCGCTTTGTCGATGCCAAGCGCGATCCACGCGAGTTGCGCCACTTCAATCTATCGGTGCTGGTTAGCGATGATTTTATGGCCGCGGTGGATGACGATTGCGAATGGGATCTGATATTTCCTGAGCGGTTGCTGGAAGGGCAGGGCAGGGAGCAAGTGTTGCGCGGATGGAGCGGCGAGTCCAAGCCCCTGCCATGCCGGGTGCTAAAGCGTGTTCGTGCGCGCGAACTGTGGCAAAAAATCATGCGTGCAAACTACGACAGTGCCGAGCCGGGGGTATTATTTGTCGACCGGATTAATACTCACAACAATCTTTACTACCGCGAGCAGATCAGCGCAACCAATCCATGTGGCGAAATTCCACTGCCACCCTACGGCGCCTGCAATCTGGGCTCGGTAAACCTGATGCGTTTTGTCCAGGCTCCGTTCTCCGCGCGAGCGGATCTGGACTGGTTCGGGATTGACGAGTGTGTGGCTGTGGGTGTGCGGATGCTGGACAACGTGATCGACCTGTCCCACTACCCATTGCCATCACAGAAAAAGCAGGCCCGTGGTAGCCGCCGCATTGGTATCGGCATCACCGGTCTTGCGGATGCACTGATTGCCCTGGGGCTGCATTACGACAGCGATCAAGGGCGTGCGCTTGCCGCGAGGGTGATGGAAACCGTGCGCGACAGCGCCTACCGGACCTCCATTGCGCTGGCGGCGGAGAAAGGGGCATTCCCTTTGTATGAGCGGACCAAATTTCTTGCCGGTGCGGATGTGTGTGCCCTGCCCGAAAAATTGCGTAAGGGGATCGCCGACAAGGGGATTCGCAACAGCCATCTGATTGCCATCGCGCCCACCGGTACCATCAGCCTGTTGGCCAATGGGATTTCCAGCGGTATCGAGCCGGTATTCGATTTTCACCACCGTCGCAGGGTGCTTACCTCGGAGAGCGATTACCGCAGGTTCGACATCGTCGATCCGGTATGGAAGCTTTGGTGTGAGCGCGGAGGTGACCCCGAACAGTTGCCTACGGCATTTGTTTCCGCACGCCAGCTGTCGCCGCTGGCGCATCTGCGCATGCAGGCGGCTCTACAAGCCTATGTGGACAACGCCATTTCCAAAACCGTGAATGTCCCAGAGGATTTTCCGTTTACCGAGTTTGAGTCCCTCTACCGAGAAGCGTTTGCGCTTGGCCTCAAAGGTTGTACCACCTTCCGCCCAAATCCGGTCCGCGAATCGATACTCAGTAGCGCCAGTGAAGTAGCGGCGAGTCATTGTTGCGATATAGAGCGCGAAGGCGACTGATCATCTTGATCTAAACCTCGGGCTCCTTCATTATCCCAAGGGCCGGATAGGAAGCGGTTTACCGTTCCGGTGGTTTAAAAGTACAGAGTCCATTTCTTTAGCTGCCAATAGAACGGAATTCAAATGCAACTACGAGCCATTTTACTTGACCATGATGGCACACTGGTCAATTCAGAACCTGTTCACTATAGAATCTGGGCGCAGGTTCTACAGCGCTACGGGTTTACATTAACAGAGCAGCAATATAAGACCTGCTATGCCGGTGTGCCCACCCCTGCCTCTGCGGTAGATTTGGTGCAGAACTTTGGCATTGATGTATCGCCTGAACAGCTCGCAGAAGAAAAGAGCGCCGCCACACAGGAATACCTTGAGCGGCAGGCATTTCCCTTGATGCCAGGAGTGGAAGAGGCTTTATCTTATTTTTACCGCGTGGGACTTAAACTTGCCATTGTAACTGGAGCGAGTGCGAGCGGCGCGCAAACAACTCTTAGAACTCACAATTTCAACGACTATTTTACTGTGGTCGTTTCCGGGGATGATGTCCGGGCAAGTAAGCCCGCGCCAGACTGTTATATTCTGGCGCTCCAACGGCTTGGTGTTTCAGCCGCAGAGTGTCTGGCCATCGAAGATACTCAGCACGGGCTCGAAGCGGCTTTCCGCGCTGGTATTGACTGCTTGGCACTACCTACAGATATGTCCCGGTCTCAAGACTTTAGTCTTGCAGAGACGGTTCTCACTGGTATGCCGGAAGCGGTTGAGTACGTACGTAAAGTTCTCTGTGGCATGGAAACTTCGCAGTCCTAGGTGCAGAATTTCTTCATCGCTGTTTTTTTGCGCGTAGATCAGTTACGGGAAACTGGGAGATAGATAATAGTGAGCAACGTACCTCGTATAACGAAAGGCAGTTGCCGTTGTGGACAGGTGGAGTTTGAAATTGCATTCCCGCCATTGATCACGATGGCGTGCCATTGCACCGGATGCCAGAAAATGACCTCCAGTGCGTTCAGCCTGAGTTCGCTGTTTCCGAGTGCGGCGTTCTCGGTGACAGCTGGTGAGCCGGTAATCGGTGGGTTGCATGGCAGTACCCGTCATTTTTTCTGCGGGCATTGCATGAGCTGGCTGTTCACGAGGCCTGACGGTATGGATGACTTTGTGAACGTGCGCTCTACGCTGCTGGATGGTTCACAGAGCTTCCAGCCATTCCTGGAAACATACACGGCGGAGAAGCTGGCCTGGGCTGTTACCGGTGCAAAACACAGTTTCAGTGAATTCCCTCCGCAAGAAGAGTTTCCGGAATTGCTGCAGGAGTATGCCAGCGAAAATTCATAGATGCCGAGTTGGAGGATGTATCGCTGCGCACGGCAGCGTCATCGCTGATGGTCTTGATTCTGTTGCCTTTTTCACCCCTAGGGGGATTTGAATGGATCTTGAGTTTCAGCCGGGGAAAAATATCGCCATGAAAATCCCGGCACATGAGTATCAGAATACGGTTCGTTTCTATCGGGATGTGCTGCGGCTTACGGAGTTGACGCCCGATGGTCCGGATGAGACCCCGAGGTTTGAGTTTGGCGGCAAGGTGCTGTGGCTCGATTGCATGCCCGGATTGAGCCAGTCTGAAATCTGGCTGGAAATCGTCACCAGTGATATCGACAAGGCTTCTGAGTATTTCAAAGAGCAGGGTTGCCATCGGCGGGACGAGATTGAACCGCTGCCGGAGGGGTTCAGAGCGTTTTGGATATCAAGCCCATCCAATATTATCCATCTGGTGTCATCGACAAGCGATGGTCTATAGGTGAGCTATAACCTGCGAACCTGATCTGCATAATCAAGGAAAGAAAATGCAATTATCACAAAAGGAAGCATTGGAACGGTACGATGTATTTCGAGCTCGGGCGGAAGGGATAGTAAGGGAAGCCTAGCGGAAAACTTGAGGCGTGTTCAAATTTTTGTATCGGTTACTTAACCTCATGCCCACGTAGGCGATGTATTTTTTCAAGCGATTTTGGGCTCGGATTTCTCCAGGATTATGAATAGATTCTTGATTTCTGTAATTTTCCTGCTGTCTCAAAACTGCTTCGGAAGTAGCTTTGCGCAAGATGTTGTGGCAGCAGCTATTGACCGTACTAAGAGCGAATAGTTTCAAATGTCGCGACAGCAAATTTAGATGCTGCAAAGACATTTTGTGAGTTTACCCTTGGCCTTGAATTTGTTATGCATCCGGAATGGATTAAAGCTTATAGATCAGGTGAAAAAGTAATGGAGTATGAAACATGAAAAATCTTAAAATGGCACTGTTTGGTGTTCTCGTTGCCGTCGCCTTCACTGCGCATGCCAATGGATCATTCCGGCTTCCAAATGGCAAGCTTATCCAGGAAGGAAAAAGCAAACAGGAAATAATCTATATAGCCGGTGCTCCGATGTACCAAGAGGTGGAAACCATCGCGGTAGATGAAGGTGCTGGTGGGAACCCGATAAAACGGGAAATTTTAACATATCGCCTTCCCAGCTCTCTCGGTGGCATGTCATTGGTTGTGGTAACCATCGAAAACAACAGGGTGGTCGCTGTAGAGTCCAAGCAGGAAAGCAGGATCTAAACCGGGCTAAGGATGGCCGGGCCGCAAGTCAAGCGCGTAAGTGCTTGATTTGTTGTAGAGCTTTTGTAGGAATGGCTCCCTTGTTTTGCGGGCATCTTTTGTTCAGTCATGTTGCCATGGAAAGTCCAATTTCCACTTCGGCATTTTCCGCTACAATGCGCTGGACATTACTCATACCCGGAGTTCCCATGAGTCAGCCTGACGCACAATCCTGGCTGGATGACCTTCCCGCTGCATTTCACACCTATCTGAACGGACGCCGGCTGGATGAGGTGGAGTGCATTGTTCCCGACCTCAATGGCATGTCCCGTGGTAAGGCCATGCCGCTCAGCAAGTTCTCGCCAGACAGCCCGGTCTTCCTGCCAATATCCATTTTCTACCAGACCATAACCGGCCAGGATGTGGAGATGGATATCGAAAACCAGTGGGCCGAGAGCGATATGGCGCTGGTGCCGGATATGTCGACGGCAATGGCGGTGCCCTGGGCGAAGCAGCCGGCGCTGCAGATTATTCACGATCTGCAGGATCTACAGGGCAATCCCATCGCTTGTGCGCCGCGCAATGTGCTGAAGCGGGTGATCGCGTTATATGCAGAGAAGGGCTGGAAGCCGATTGTGGCGCCGGAGCTGGAATTCTATCTGACCAAGCCGAATATCGACCCGAACGAGCCCATTGAACCGCCGGTGGGGCGCAGTGGCCGTTCGGGCACTTCCCTGCAGTCGTACTCAATGACAGCCATCGACGAGTACGGCCCGGTGATCGACACTATTTACGAATACGCCGAGGCCGCCGGCCTGCATATTGACTCGGTGATTCAGGAAGATGGCGCCGGACAGGTGGAGTTTAATCTTACTCATGGCGATCCGTTGTGGCTTGCGGACCAGGTGTTTTATTTCAAGCGCATCATCAAGGAGGCGGCACTAAAAAACGGGATGTTTGCCACCTTTATGGCCAAGCCCATGCGCGACCAGCCCGGCAGCGCCATGCACGTACACCAGAGTGTGGTGGATATCGACAGCGGCAGGAATATTTTCTCCGACGATGACGGCAATGCGACGGACCTGTTTCGCTATTTTATCGGTGGCACCCAGAAGCATATGCGCGAAGTGATGCCATTTATCGCTCCGAATGTGAATTCCTATCGGCGTTTTGAGTCCGAGGCGAATTCCAGTGCGCCGACCAATATCGGCTGGGGCTACGACAACCGCGCCACCGGCCTGCGGGTGCCCAATTCCGGTGCCCAGGACCGACGCCTGGAAAACCGGGTGATCGGCGTGGACGCTAACCCCTATCTGGCTATCGCCGCGAGCCTGATCTGCGGTTATCTCGGGATGATAAACCGCGTTGAGCCGGATGCACCGGCGGAATCGGAATTGGATGAAGAGCAGGAGGCGCGCTCTTACATCCCGATGACGTTCGATGAGGCGCTGCGTATTTTCGAGGGCGCGGAGGAAATCCATCAGGCGCTGGGAGAGGGGTTCTGCCAGCTGTACGCGGCAGTAAAAAGCGAGGAGATGAGACTGTTCCACCGGGAAATTTCCCCGTGGGAGCGCCAGCATCTGTTACTCAACGTATAGCGTTCTGCGGTAATTGCCGTCGCAATTAAAAAGCCCCCGCCTTCAACAGGTCGGGGGCTTTTTTTGCGGGATAAAAAACCTGGTGTCAGACCTTGAATTCTACCGCCAGCTTTTTCTCCACCAGTACTTTCTTCAGGCGGGCATACTGGGGGATACCATTCTTGTAGGGTGGATAGTCTTCGCCCAGAATCAGTGGCTCAAGGTAGGCGCGGCCGGCGGGGCTGATGCCGAAACCGTCTTCGGAGATATATTCTTCCGGCATGAACTTTTCCACATTGGCCACTTCTGAAAGCGGGGCTTCGCCAATGCTCCAGCTATAGTCGGCTGTGCAGGTGCCGTTGCGCTCAATGGTAGGCATGATGGCGTTTTTGCCGGCCACGGCGGCTTCCACCGCGGCCTTGCCCACGGCGTAGGCCTGTTCCACATCGGTGGCGGAG
Organism: Microbulbifer sp. SH-1; assembly: GCF_011326135.1. Taxonomy (NCBI): domain Bacteria; kingdom Pseudomonadati; phylum Pseudomonadota; class Gammaproteobacteria; order Cellvibrionales; family Microbulbiferaceae; genus Microbulbifer; species Microbulbifer sp. SH-1. The sequence continues at coordinate 24,105 of NZ_CP046948.1, forward strand.
GCAATGTGGCGGGCGGCGCGCTGCAGATAGTCGGCCAGCGCCCAATGGTATTTCAGGCCCAACTCGTCCTTGACCATTTTTGCCAGGGTCGGCGCGACGCCGCCCAGTTGCTTGTGGCCGAAGGCATCGACGCTGCCGGCGTCGGCGAGGAAGGTGCCGTCTTCGTACTGGGCGCCTTCGGAGGCGACGATTACGCAATAGCCCTTGTCGTCGACGGTCTGCCGGACTTTGTTCAGAAACTTCTCTTTGTCGAATGCCACTTCCGGCAGCAGGATGATATGTGGAGCATCGCCTTCCTGCTCCTGTGCCAGCGCGCCGGCGGCGGCGATCCAGCCCGCGTGGCGGCCCATCACCTCAAGGATGAACACCTTGGTGGAGGTGGCGCACATGGAGGCCACGTCCAGTGCCGCTTCCTTGGTGGAAACCGCCACATATTTGGCCACGGAACCGAAGCCGGGGCAGTTGTCGGTGAACGGCAGGTCGTTGTCCACGGTTTTGGGGATGTGGATGGCCTGGATGGGGTAGCCCATTTTTTCCGACAGCTGGGAAATCTTCAGGCAGGTGTCGGCGGAGTCGCCGCCGCCGTTATAGAAGAAATAGCCGATGTCGTGAGCCTTGAATACTTCGATCAGGCGCTCGTATTCGGCGCGGTTCTGCTCCAGGCTTTTCAGTTTGTAGCGGCAGGAGCCAAAGGCGCCGGAGGGGGTGTGGCGCAGCGCGGCGATGGTTTCGTCGCTCTCCTGGCTGACATCAATCAGCTCCTCGCGGAGCGCGCCGACAATGCCATTCAACCCGGCGTAGACAGTGCCGATCTTGTCGCTGTGCTGGCGGGCGGTCTCGATGACTCCACAGGCGGAGGCGTTGATGACGGCGGTTACTCCGCCTGATTGCGCGTAAAAGGCATTCTTCTTCGACATGACTATCCTATGGCTGCAGTCGCGGTTTCTCGTCTTAAGTCACGCTTGCGCGTGGTGCTGGCGGGCGGCTTCTTATGGCGGCCTCGCGCGGCGCGAAGTCTAATGTATTCATATGGCAATTGCATGGAATTGCAGAACTTCGACACGTACTGCCGGATTTGGCCGTGATAAGCTTGCGCGGCATCCATTTCCCGAAAATGGCTGGCAGTATCCGCTGCTGCCATATACACAAGCAAAATGCGCACCGGGCTTCATCTCGCGCGGGTCAAGCCTCCGGATTTGAGGGAATGATTGCGTGAACCGACAGTCTCAGCAGCTTCCCCACTACTGTTGCAACAGCATCGAACTGAGTGAATAAACTGGCATGCATATTCATATTTTAGGCATCTGCGGCACTTTTATGGGCAGCCTGGCCCAGCTCGCGGTAGCGGAAGGCCACAAGGTCACCGGCTCTGATGCCAATGTTTACCCGCCCATGAGCACCCAGCTGGAGCGCGCCGGTATCGAGCTGACGGAAGGCTACGACCCCGCGCAGCTGGAGCCGGCGCCCGATTTGGTGATCATTGGCAATGCGCTGTCGCGGGGAAACCCGGCGGTGGAAGCGGTGCTGGATAAGGGCTTGCCCTATACCTCCGGAGCCCAGTGGCTGTGTGACCACTTTCTTGGCGGGCGCTGGGTGCTGGCGGTATCCGGTACCCACGGTAAGACCACTACGGCGAGTATGCTGGCGTGGGTGTTGGACTTTGCGGGCATGGCCCCGGGCTTCCTGATCGGCGGTGTGCCGCGGAACTTCGAGGTGTCCGCGCGCCTCGGCGGCACGCCCTTTTTTGTGGTGGAGGCAGACGAGTACGACACGGCTTTCTTCGACAAACGCTCAAAATTCGTTCACTATCGCCCGCGCACGCTGATCATCAACAATCTGGAATTCGACCACGCGGACATTTTTGACGACCTGGAGGCAATCCAGAAGCAGTTCCACCACCTGGTGCGCACCGTGCCCGCCAGCGGCCTGGTGGTGGCAGCGCAGGATGATGCGGTGACCCAGGTACTGGACAAAGGGTGCTGGAGCCAGGTGCAGCGTTTCGATGTGGAGCGGGACGATGGCGTGCGCCTGGGCGACTGGTGTGCGGTGAATATCGCCGCCGATGGCAGCCGTTTCGATGTGCTGCTGGAAGGCAAGCCGGTGGCTGCGGTGAACTGGCAGCAGACGGGCCTGCACAGTGTGAAAAACGGACTCGCCGTCATTGCCGCTGCCCGCCATGTGGGCGTGGAGCCCGCCATCGCGGCGGAGGCTCTGGGCGCCTTTGAAGGGGTCAAGCGGCGGATGGAATGCCTGGGGGAAATTCAGGGTATTCGCGTCTACGACGACTTTGCCCACCATCCCACCGCCATCGAAACTACGTTGAACGGCCTGCGGGCCAAGGTGGGGGCGGAGCGGGTGATTGCGCTGATCGAGCCGCGCTCCAATACCATGCGCATGGGGCACCACCGCGAGCAGCTCGCACGGGCCTGCGCCGGCGCCGATCTGGTGCTCTGGTACCAGCCGGAGGGGATGAACTGGTCTCTGGATGAGGTGGTTCACCATTCCACCGTGCCGGCAAAGGTTCTCCACAGCATCGACGCTGCGGTAGAATCTGTTCTTGAACTGACCAGCCCCGGCAGTCACGTTATCGTGATGAGCAACGGCGGCTTTGGCGGTGTACACCAGCGGCTGCTCCGTGCCCTTGAGCACAAATACGGGCAGCAGACACACAGCGGATAGCCCCGCATTCCGGGGCGCAACGGATACTTCTTTGGCCGAGCCGACTTACTCCAAAACCGTCACCCTTGCGATTACCGGTGCGTCCGGTGCCCAGTACGGTCTGCGCTTGTTGCAGTGCCTGCTGGCGGCACAGGTGCGCGTTTGGCTGCTGCTGTCTGATGCCGCGCGGGTCGTGATCAACACCGAAACCGAGGTGATGCTGCCGGAAGACGAAGAGCGCACCGCTTCGTATCTGCGGGAACTCTACGGCGCGGAGGAGGACCAGTTGATCCTGTTTGGCAGGCGCGACTGGTTTTCGCCGGTGGCCTCCGGCACCGGTGCCGCCAGCAGCCTGGTGATCTGCCCGGCTAGCGGCGGCACTCTGTCGGCGGTGGCCTGTGGGGCCTCCAACAACCTGATCGAGCGGGCGGCAGACGTCGCGTTGAAAGAGCGCCGCCAACTGATTCTGGTGCCCCGCGAGGCACCTTATTCGGAAATCCACCTGGAAAACATGCTCAAGTTGACCCGCATGGGTGCGGTGATCCTGCCGGCGAGCCCGGGGTTTTACCAGAGGCCGCAGTCGGTGCAGGATCTGGTGGACTTTGTGGTGGCGCGGATACTGAGCCAGCTGGATATTGAACAAACGCTGCTGCCCCCTTGGGGCAACACGGAAAACTGACTTGGACGGGGGCGTGATGGATAAGACCGTCACCATTCACTACTGCGTGCAGTGCAACTGGATGCTGCGCGCCACCTGGATGGCGCAGGAGCTGCTGTACACCTTTGCCGAAGACCTGGAGCAGGTGGCTCTGAAGCCGGGTACTGGCGGTGTATTCGAGATTCGTATTGGCGACCAGCTGGTCTGGGAGCGAAAACGCGATGGCGGCTTTCCGGGGCCGAAAGAACTGAAACAGAAAGTGCGGGATATTCTTTTCCCCGAGCGCGATCTCGGCCACGTGGACAAGTAACCGCGGGTATTCCCAAAAACGCTGCACCTCCGGTGCCTCTTTTGTATTAGAAAAAGCGAACTGATTATGTTGTTGGGCTTGAAGACCTGGTACGAAAAACTGATTCTCGGCCATCCGAAAATCGTGTTGGCTCTCGTGGCGCTGCTGACCATTACCGCTGCCGCGGGCCTGCCGCGGCTGAAGCTGGATGCCTCGGCGGACTCCCTGACTCTGGAAACCGACGACTCGCTGGATTTCTTCCGCGAAATTTCCGAGCGCTACAACTCCGGCGATTTTCTGGTGGTCACCTACCGCTATAAAGATGGCGACCTGTTCAGCGAGGAATCCCTGGCGACCATGCGCCGGCTGCAGGACGAGCTGGCTATGGTGAATGGTGTTACCGGCGTGCAGTCGATCCTGAACGTACCGCTGTTGTACAGTCCCAAGCTGTCCATCACCGACGTGGCCGACGGTATCCGCACCCTGTCCTCTCCCGGAACCGAAAAGGATCTGGTGCGCCGCGAGTTTCTTGAAAGCCCGATCTACAAAGAGCTGATTCTGAGCCCTGATGGCGAGACTACCGCCATGATGCTCAACCTGGAGCTGGACAGGGAAGGGCTGGATCTGGTGCGCGAACGCGACGCCCTGCGCCGCCTGCGCAACAGCGACGGTTTGAGTGCGGAACAGACCCAGCGTCTGGAAACCGTTACCGCGGAATACCTGCAACACCGCACCGCCCAGGAAGCGGCGGCGCGCGAACGGGTGAAGGAAGTACGGAAAATCCTCGCGCACTACGACGGCAATGCCGAGCTGTTCCTCGGCGGCCTCACCATGATCACCTCGGACATGATCGCGTTTATTCAGAGCGACCTGGTGGTGTTCGGTGCGGGTATTCTGGCGTTTATTGTCATTACCCTGCTGCTGATTTTCCGTCAGCCCCGCTGGGTTCTGTTGCCGCTCATTACCTGTGTGACCACTGCCGTGATCATGTTGGGACTGCTGTCGTGGCTCGACTGGCGCATGACGGTGATCTCCGCCAACTTTGTGGCTCTGCTGCTGATTATTACCCTGGCCATCACCATTCACCTGGCGGTGCGCTATCGGGAGTACTTTGCCGAGCACCCGGAGTGGGATCGCTTCCAGCTGGCCTCTGCCACTGTGGCGTTCATGGCCAAGCCCTGCATGTACACCGGCCTCACCACGATGGTGGCCTTTATCTCCCTGGTGGTCAGCGGCATCCGCCCGGTGATCGACTTCGGCTGGATGATGACCATCGGTGTGACGCTGGCGCTGGTGCTTTCCTTCCTGATCCTGCCCGCCAGCCTGATGCTGCTGAAGAAACGCGATGGCGGCCTGGGCGAGGACAACTCCCACGCGTTTACCCAGGTATTCTCACGCTTTACTGAAAACCACAAGGGCATTGTGCTGGGCGTGGCCGCGCTGGCGGCGGTGATCAGCGTAGTGGGCATCACCCGCCTGAAAGTGGAAAACCGCTTTATCGACTACTTCGACGACTCCACCGAGATCTATCAGGGCATGCTGGTGATTGACCAGCGCCTCGGCGGTACCATCAGTCTCGACGTGGTGTTGAACAGGCCAGAGCAGGCGGTACCGGAACTGGACGCGGAAGACGATCCATTTGGTGCCGATTTTGACGGTGCTGAAGGGGCGTCTGACGAAGAGTTCTCCGCAGCGGCAAGTGGCGATGAGATGGCCGCGGGTGAAGACTTGGCCGAGGAAGACCCGTTTGCCGCCGACGATCCATTCTCTTCCGGCGCATCTGCCAGCGAAGGGCCGGACCCCTACTGGTTTACCGTGGCTGGCCTGAACCAGATTGAACAGCTGCACGATTTCCTCGAAGCACAGCCTGAGATCGGCAAGGTGCAGTCCCTCGCCACCCTGTACAAGGTGGCCAAGGACCTGAACGATGGCGGCCTCAATGATTTTGAGCTGGCGGTGGCCCGCCAGAGTCTGCCGGAGGAGATCAACCAGGTGCTGGTAAACCCTTACTGGTCACCACAAGACCAGCAGGCCCGCATCACCATGCGGGTGATGGAAACCGATCCAAACCTGCGCCGCGACGAACTGATCCAGCGAATCTACAGCTATGTGGAAAATGACATGGGTATCGCGTCGGAGAATGTTCGCCAGACCGGCATGCTTGTGCTGTACAACAACATGCTGCAGAGCCTGTTCAAGTCACAGATCCTGACCCTGGGAGCGGTATTCGCGGGCATTCTGCTGATGTTCCTGGTGCTGTTCCGCTCGCTGTGGCTGTCGGTCATCGCGCTGGTGCCGAATATGCTGGCTGCCTGTGTGGTGCTGGGCGGTATGGGGCTTGCGAATATCCCGCTGGATATGATGACCATCACTATTGCGGCGATCACCGTGGGCATCGGCGTGGACCACGCGATCCACTACCTGTACCGCTTTCGCGAGGAGTTTGCGAAAGACGGGGACTATGTGGCGACCATGCACCGCAGCCACGCGACCATCGGTCGCGCTATGTTCTACACCGCGATTACCATCATTGCCGGCTTCTCGATTCTTGCGCTGTCCAAGTTTGTGCCGTCGATCTATTTCGGCCTGCTGACCGCGCTCGCCATGTCCGCGGCGCTGCTGGGTTCCCTGACCCTGTTGCCGCTGCTGCTGGTGCTGATCAAGCCGCTGCCGAAGCCGGTGGAAAACGCACCGGCGGGAAAGCTTGTGACAGAGGCTGAGGCGTGCACCGGGTAATTGCGTTCTAGTCTTACGGGGTAGCGGAGAGCAAATCGCTCGCGTCTGGATGATACGAAAATGCCAAAAGGCCGGGTTGCCATACTGATTCCCGGGATTTTCGACCGGGGTAAGTCAATGCTCAGGATGCAGCGCGCCCTGGGGCAGGCGGGATTTACCGCACACACCATCAAGCTGAAGGCCAACAGCGGCTGGTATGGGATGGAGCCGATGGCCTTGCAGTTGCGGGATCTGGTGGCGGAAGTAACCCGCAATGGCGAGACCTGTGCGCTGGTGGGGTTCAGCATGGGCGGGATCGTGGCGCGCTACTATTTGCAGCGGCTGGGCGGCACCGCCAATGTGCACAAGTTCATTGCCCTCTCGAGCCCGCACTTTGGCAGCCTGTGGGCCCATCTCCTGCCCTATAAGGGCGGGCGTCAGCTGCGCATCGGCAGTGAGTTCCTGAGCAACCTGAACAGGGATGCGGCGGTGCTGGAAGACGCCGCTCCGGTTTCCATTTGGACGCCCTACGATGCCACCATCGTGCCGAACTCCAGCTCCCGCCTGCCTTTTGGTCGCGCATACCAGGTATCCGTCAGTCTCCATCGCTGGGTGCCCCAGAACCCGGAGGTCATCGACATTGTGGTTGCGGAGCTGGCGGAGGTCTTCGGGGGCGCGGCTGCCGATAGCCGCGGTCAGCTTTCCTGCACGAAAAAATCCCGCAGATAGCGAAACAGCTTGCGCTGGTTGGTTGGTGGCTTGTTGCTGGCTTTTTCCTTGCCGGCTTCGCGCAGCAGGTTGCGCAGCTGTTGGTGGTCGGCGCTCGGGTGCTCGTTGAAAAACGTGCTCAGCGCCTCATTGCCCTGATCCAGTAAGCGGTCTCTCCACTCCTCCGCCAGACGATCAAAGCGCAGGCGCTGTAAATCCTGCTCCTTGTGGCGGTTCAGCACGGCCTCGATCGCGTCCACATCCGCATCGCGCATCAGTTTGCCGATGAACTGCAGCTGCCGACGTTTGGCCTCGTGCGACTTGATGCGGTGGAAGGTGGCGATGGCGTCCTCTAATTCCGCATCCATCGGCACTTCCGCCAGTTTGGTAGCGTTGAGTTCGGTCAGCCGCTTGCCCAGGTCCTGCAGCTGCTGCATTTCCTGCTTGAGGCGCGTCTTGCTCTTGGGCTGGTCACCATCAAATTCTTCATGATTCTGAAAGTCGTCGGAGTTGTGCATGTACATTCTCTGAATGGCAAAAGTTCAGCGGCCCGCCTCAGGCGAAAAACCAGGTCGCAAGGCCGAGAAAGGAAAGGAAACCCACCACATCCGTCACCGTGGTAAGTACCACGCCGCCCGCCAGCGCGGGGTCTATGCGCAGGGCCCGCAGCGCAACCGGCAGCAGGGTGCCGGCGAAGGCGGCGGTGACCAGGTTGATCGCCATGGCCGCAATGATAATCCACGCGATACGCAGATCCCCAAACCACAGTGCGGCGATCCCGCCCATGACCGACGACCACAAAATCCCGTTCAAGGCGCCGGTGCCGATCTCGCGCGACAGCAGCCAGCGCAGGTTGCTGCGCCCAACCTGGCCCAGCGCCATGCCGCGGATGATCACCGTCAGCGTCTGGCTGCCGGCCACGCCGCCCATACTGGCCACAATAGGCATCAGTACCGCCAGTGCCACCACCTTGTCGATGGTTCCCTGGAACAGGTTGATGACCCAGGACGCCAGCAGCGCAGTGAGCAGGTTGATCCCGAGCCAGATGGAGCGCCGCGGCGCGGTGCGTTTTATCGGCGCGAAGGTGTCTTCCTCTTCGTCGAGACCGGCGAGACTCATCAGCGAGTGGTCCGCGTCTTCGCGGATCACGTCCACCACATCGTCGATGGTGATACGTCCGAGCAGGCGGTTGTTTTCATCCACCACTGGTGCGGTAATCCAGTCGTACTTGGCGAACAGTTGTGCCACCTCGTAGTCCGGCATGTCTGCGGGAATCGGTTCCACGTCTGTGGTCATGATCTCGCGCACGGTAACCGATGGGTCCGCGGTGAGCAGCCGTGTCAGCGGCAGCAGGCCGATGAACCTGTCCTGGCGGCTGACCACGAACAGGTTGTCGGTGGATTTTGGCAGTTTCTCGTGGCGGCGCAGGTAGCGCAGCACCACATCCAGGGTGAGGTTCGGGCGCACGGAGACGGTGTCCGTGTCCATCAGGCCGCCGGCGGTCTCTTCGTCGTAAGCCAGTACGCTCTGCACCCGCTGGCGGTCGCTCTCACTCATGGCGGAGAGTACTTCCGCCATTACCCGCTCCGGCAATTGCTGGAGTATGTCGGCGATGTCGTCTGCGTTCAGGCCCTCCATAATGGCCACCATTTCTTCGGTGTCCATGATGGAGAGGATCTGGGCTTTGACGTCGTCCGCCAGCTCCTGCAGAACCTCGCCCTCGACTTCCCGGTCGATCAGCTTCCACAGCACCTGGCGAATGCGCGGAGGGGAGCTTTCCAGCAGCTGGGCAATACTCTGGGGGGAGAGGGATTGCAGCATCCGCTGCACTTCGCGCCCGGTGCCACTGTCCAGCGCCGCATACAGCTCGCCGAGCTGATTCTGCGCGTGGAAATTAATGTCGGCGGTGACGGGGTTGGGCACGGGGATACCTGATCAGGGGGGAACGGCGGGTGGCGGCATTATACCGGCGCTCAGGCCGAAATCATGCAGAGTGTTATTCGCCCTCACCGAAGCGATCGTTGATCAGTGTGCAGATGGCTTCGTGCGCGGCGTCTTCATCGCGACCGCAGACTTCCAGCTCCAGCTCAACACCCTTACCGGCCGCCAGCAGCATCAGTGCCATCACGCTTTTGCCATCCACCGCCTTGCCCTGGCAGTGCACCTTCACGTCCGAGGAAAAACGTGCGCAGGTCTGGGCGAGCTTGCTGGCGGCGCGGGCGTGGAGCCCGAGTTTGTTGATGATGGTAATGCGGCTTTTCTGCATAGGGTTGTTCTGGCGCTGTGTGTGCTGATGTTGTTCTTTTATGGCAATTCCCGGCGTGTGAGACCGGTTTATTTCTGCTGCTCGCGGTGTCGGACCTGGATGTTCTTGAATTCGCTGGAAAAGTGCTTGGCCAGCTGTTCCACCATGTACACCGAGCGGTGGCGGCCTCCGGTACAGCCGACGGCGACGCAGGTATAGCTGCGATTGCTCTGCTGGTATGAGGGCAGCCAGCGCTCGAGAAATGTGGTGATGTCGCGCTGCATTTCCTCGGTCTCGTCGTGTGCGCGCAGAAACTCCGCCACTTCCGGATCGAGCCCGGTTTTGTTGCGAAGCTCTGCGACCCAATAGGGGTTAGGCAGGCAGCGCAGGTCGAACACCAAGTCCGCGTCCACCGGTACACCGTGTTTGAACCCGAAGGACTGGAACAGGATCGCCATGCCCGGGGAGTCTTTGCCCACTACGCGGGTTTTAACCTGGTCGCGCAACTGGTGCAGGCTGAGGCTGCTGGTGTCGATCACCAGGTCGGCCATGGCCGCCAGCGGGGCGAGTAGCTCCTTCTCGTGGTTGAGGGCTTCCAACAGGTGGGTGCGGCTGTCGCTGAGGGGATGCTTGCGGCGGGTTTCGCTGAAGCGCTGCACCAGCACCGGCGAGCGGGCGTCCAGATAGATGACGTCGCACTCGATGCCGCTTTCGCGCAATTCGTTGATAACCCGGGGAGCCTGGCGCACATCGTGCCAGAGATTGCGGGCATCGATACCCAGGGCCAGGTGGGTGGTTTCCTGGGGGGGGTGCTCGGTGACGCGGCGAATCAGCTCCGGCAACAGGCTGGCGGGGAGGTTGTCGATGCAGTTGAAGCCAACGTCTTCCAGCAGTTCCAGGGCAGAGCTTTTTCCTGAGCCAGAGCGGCCGCTGATGATCACCAGTCGCATAGAACAAGCGCTCCTTGCTGATTCAGTAGGGCGAGGGGCGCTGCCGCAGGCCGCTGCCCGGGATGGTTATCTGCAGCCGTCCGGTGGCGGCCGGGCGGCGGACAAGGTCGAGGGCTATTATGCCGCCGCCGCGCTGTTGATGGCCAGTGCGTAGAGCTCGTCACTGGTGGTGGCTTCGCGCAGCTTGTCGCGCACGCGGCTGTCGCTGAACAGGGCGGCGATTTCTGCCAGCGTATCCAGGTGCTCCTGGTCGGAATCCTCCGGAACCAGCAGGGCAAACAACAGATCCACCGGCTGGCGGTCGATGGCATCGAAATCTACCGCAGGTGAAGTGGTGCAGAGGACGCCGATGGGGCGCTCGCAGCCGGGCAGGCGGCAGTGGGGGATGGCGACCCCCTCGCCAATGCCGGTTGAACCCAGGCGCTCCCGGGCCACCAGCTGGTTGAAGACGGTATCGGAATCCAGGTCGGGGTATTGTTCTGAGATCGCCTGCGCGATGTTGAGCAATAGCTTTTTTTTGCTGCTCCCCGCCAGGTGGCACAGGCTCAGGCGGGGAGAGAGTAATGCTTCCAATGTCATAACTTACTGGTGATCTGACAGTGCAGGCCAGCCGTTTCCCGGGGGTAACGTCTAGCGGTGACTGCGTAATTTCTCTTTGTGTTTCAGCAGCTGCCGGTCGAGTTTGTCGGTGAGCGAGTCGATCGCCGCGTACATATCTTCCGATTCCGAGTCGGCAAAAATGTCCTTGTTGCCGTTCACATGAACCCGCGCTTCTGCTTTCTGGATAAGTTTGTCGACGGAAAGTATGACCTGGGCGTTGGTGATCAGGTCATTGTGGCGGGAGAGCTTGTCCAGCTTGGTCAGGCAGTAATCGCGAATGGCCGGGGTAAGGTCTACATGGTGGCCACTGATGTTGATCTGCATGGATTTCTCCTCATCGGGTACAACACAAACCGGTCGCACCCCCGCACAGGGCGGCAACCCTACTAGGAAGTGCGCCAGAATGGAAGGATACACTCAATGTACGGGTATTGGTCGGGCAGAAATTGAACGAAGAGTAGTCCTGCGACAGCAAATTGTGACTTGCGCGTCGCGGATGGTCGACCTACACCAGCCGTTTGCGCTCGCTGGATGAGGGTATGCCCATGGACTCGCGATACTTGGCCACGGTGCGGCGCGCCACCTGGATGCCCTGCTTGTCCAGTTCCTGAGTGATCTTGTTGTCTGACAGCGGCTTGCGCGGCTGTTCGGCGTCCACCAGTTTGCGGATCAGGGCGCGGATGGCGGTGGAAGACGCGTCCTCACCGGAGTCGGTGCTCACGTGGCTGGAGAAGAAATACTTGAGTTCGAACACACCGCGGGGCGTGAGCATGTACTTCTGTGTGGTTACCCGCGAGATGGTGGACTCGTGCATACCGATGGTCTCGGCAATGTTGGCCAGCACCATGGGCTTCATGGCCTCAGGCCCCAGCTCGAAAAAGCCCTGTTGTTTCTCGACGATGCAGCTTGCCACCTTCAGCAGGGTTTCGTGGCGACTCTGGAGGCTTTTCAGGAACCAGCGCGCCTCCTGAAGATTGTCGCGCAGGTAGTTGTTCTCGGCAGAGTTGTCGGCGCGACGAATGAGCGCGGCGTAGGCGTCGTTGATGCGCAATTTGGGTGTGGTTTCGGGATTCAGCTCCACCAGCCAACGCTGGTCGCGGCGGCTGACGATCACATCCGGCACCACGTACTGCGGTTCCTCGCCACCGAAGGCCTCGCCGGGATAGGGGGTGAGGGTCTGAATCAGGCGCATCACCTCGCCGAGCTGGGTCTCGCTGAGGCGAGTGCGACGGCTCAGCTGGCGGAAGTCGCGCTTGCCCAATAAATCCAGGTACTGGCCTACCACGACCAGCGCCTGCGCCAGCCAGGGGGTGTTTTCCGGCAACTGGCGCAATTGCAGCAGCAGGCTCTCGCGCAGGTCGCGGGAGCCGCAGCCCACCGGTTCGAACTGCTGGATGGTTTTCAGTACCGCGAGCACCTCTTCCACGTCCACATCCAAAGATGCTGCGAGGTCTTCGATGTTGATGTCGAGAAAACCATTGGGTGCAATGGCGTCGATCAGGGTCTCGCCGATCAGCTTGTCGATCGGGGTCAGTGGAGTGAGGTTCAGCTGCCACAGCAGGTGGTCCTGCAGGCTCTCCACCGCCGCGTTGCGCTGCTCCAGCGCGTATTCCTCGCCCTCGCCTCCAGCGTGACTGCTGTTGGTGTAAATGTCGTCCCAGCGGGTGTCTACCGGCAGGTCATCGGGGATATCGCTGTTCCAGTCGCCGTCGGCGCTGGACTCGGATTCACCGTTGAGGCTTTCGCGGTTGCTTTCGGCGCCATCGTGGGCCTGGTGCTCAATGGTAGCGGGGGTGTTCTGCTCCTGCAGTTGCTCGCCGGCGTGCTCGTCGAAGTCCGATTCCAGCAGCGGGTTGCTGTCGAGGGCGGATTGGATTTCCTGTTGCAGCTCCAGCGTCGACAGCTGCAGCAGGCGGATCGCCTGTTGCAGTTGCGGCGTCATTGTCAGCGAAGTGCCGAGTTTTAACTGGAGTGACTGCTTCATAGGGGGTGTGCCGATATAAAATGCTGGCGTTGCGCCGCTGCGACACATTTGATGCTTGTGCGGCGGCAGATTGCTCATCGCCTGCAGACTACCCCGGGGTAGTGCGGAACACAAGTGGCAAGGGGTGCGAAAACAAGCAATAAGCGTGCCGAAAGAGTTATCTGTTTCGGTCGCTTCGGTCAGAATTGTGATGGGAATCGGTATTCCGGGGTGAAATGCTGATGATTTCACCCGGATGGCGTCAGATGGTGAACTCGTGTCCCAGGTAGACGTCTTTCACCTGTTTGTTCTCGGCCACATCTTTGGGGTCGCCGGATGCGATGATGTGACCCTCGCTGACGATGTAGGCGGTCTCGCAGATATCGAGGGTCTCGCGCACATTGTGGTCGGTGATCAGCACGCCGATACCGCGGTCCCTGAGGTGGCGGATGATCTGCTTGATGTCGTTCACGGAGATGGGGTCCACACCGGCGAAGGGTTCATCCAGCAATACGAAAGCGGGGTTGGTGGCCAGTGCGCGGGCGATTTCCACCCGGCGCCGCTCACCGCCGGACAGCGCCATACCGAGACTTTCGCGGATATGGGTGATGTGGAATTCCTCCAGCAGTGATTCCAGCTGTTGGCGGCGCTGGCTGCGATCCAGATCCCGGCGGGTCTCGAGAATGGCGAGAATATTGTCTTCTACCGACAGGCGGCGAAACACCGAGGCTTCCTGCGGAAGGTAGCCGATGCCCTTGCGCGCGCGGCCGTGCATGGAGAGGCCGGTGATGTCTTCCTGGTCGATCATTACCTGGCCGGCGTCGGCCTGCACCAGACCGGCAATCATGTAGAAGCAGGTGGTTTTGCCGGCGCCGTTGGGGCCGAGCAGGCCGACCACCTGGCCGCTGGACACACTCACCGAGACATCCTTAACGACCTTGCGCTTCTTGTACTGCTTGGCGAGGTGGAGCGCTTTGAGCGTCGGCATAGTGAGTTCCGCTAACTGCGCGGCGGGTTCGCCGCTTTTTCTGACTGTTCGGGTTGTGTGGGTGGGCGGTTACTGGCCGTTTTCAGCCGGCTTGGACTCTGATTTGGCTTCGGGCTTCCAGATCATTTCCACGCGTTCCTTTTCCGACTGGCCCTGGGCCTGCATCTGCTCGCTTTTCAGGTCGTAGTCAATGCGCTCGGCGGACAGGGTGTTGCCATCGCGATCTACAAAGGCTTCTCCACTGAGTTGCAGGGCGTCGCTGCTCACCAGGAATTCGATACGCTTGGCGCGGGCCTTGACCGGGCTGGTGCTCTCTTCCACCTGTTGCTGAAAGTGGGCGGGGGCGCCGGTGGCAACCACCTTGTTGATCTCCCCTTTGGCGTTGCCGTGAACTTCCACACGGTCGGCGCGAATCTGCAGCGAGCCCTGGCTGATGACCACGTTGCCGCTGTACACAGACAGGTTTTTGTTGCGGTTGGCCTCCAGTTTGTCGGCGGACACCTTCACCGGTTGCTCGCGGTCGTTGGGGAGCGCGTGAACCTGAGGCGCCAGCAGTAGTGCGGCGGCAACGGCAGCACACAGGACACTGGCGGTCGCCGGCAGGCGGACACGGCGCAAATCAACGGGGTTCATAGCTGCTTTCCACATTTGACAGAATTTCTACCTTGTCCTGTTTGAGATCGGCCCGCAGTCCCTTGCCGGTGGTGCGGTTGGCACCGTCGGTAATGGTAACAACTTTGTCCGTTTCGGCGAATTCTTCGCGGGGTTTGATCGTGATTTTTTCCGTGCGCAGGGTGATGCCCGGTTGCGGTAGTTCCATGATGGAAACATCGCCCTCCAGCTCGACTTTCTGCCCGTTGTCATAGGCAACGCCAGTGTGTGACTCGGTGCGCCATTTGGTGTCTTCGCCTTGGTAGAACACCATGCGGGGTTCCGTGAGGTCCGCGCGGTCCCGGCGCGCAAACTGGAAAAAGGTAACGCGCTCGGCATCCACCTCGTAGGCGAGCGTGCCTTCGAGGCTGAAATGGCGCGTGCGGGCGTCGCGGATAATCAGGTCCGCCGCCTTGCTGTGTTCCTGCTGGGTCGGGCGCTTGCCAAGCAGTTGCTCAGACGGGCTTTCGGTAAACCACAGTCCCAGGGATATGAGTGCGACCACGATGACAAGTGGTAACCAGGTGCGCATGCTGTGTCCGTTTCCTTGTGTGGCAGCCGGGGTGGCGGCCGCCGGATCAACCCTTTATATGGGCTGAAGGTTCAGTTTTCAGGTGTCGCTGGCGAGATAGGGGGCCAGTGCGGCGTCAAACGTTCCCTGTGCCCGCATGATGCGGTCGCAGACCTCCCGTACGGCGCCGAGGCCGCCTTCGCGCTCGGTGACGAACAGGGCGCGCTCTTTGACTGGGGCGGCGGCGTTGGGGACGGCGACAGGGCAGCCTACCCGGGTCATCAACTGCAAATCAGGATAGTCGTCTCCGACATAGGCGATCTGGGCGAGATCGTAGGGCTCGTTGGCAAAGAGTTCCAAAAAGGCGCTGTACTTGTCTTCGCGGCCCTGAATCAGGCGGGTGATGCCCAGGTCGTGCGCGCGCTTTTCCACCACTGCACTGCGGCGGCCGGTGATGATGGCTACGCCCACTCCGGATTTCTGCAGCATTTTGATGCCGTGTCCATCCAGGGTGTGGAAGGTTTTTAGCTCATTGCCGTGATTGTCAAAATACAGCCTGCCGTCGGTGAGAACGCCATCCACGTCAAGTATCAGGTGGCGCACCTTGCTCAGTTTGAGTTCGATGCTCAGGTCGCGGTCGCTGCCCTGGTGCGAGGGGGAGTGCTGGCTCAAACGGGTGTCCTTCTATCTATTCGCTATTTCGCTGTTGTGTCAGATGACGCCGGCGCGCAGTATGTCGTGCATGTGCAGCAGGCCCACCGGATGGTGTTCCGGATCTTCCACCACCAATGCGGTGATCTTGTTGTCCTCCATAATGCGCAGGGCTTCTGCGGCGAGGATGTGGGCGCTCACGGTTTTCGGTCTGCGGCTCATCACCTTGCTCATGGTGGCGGTGTCCAGCTCGATCTTCTGGTCGATGACCCGGCGCAGGTCACCGTCGGTGAAGACGCCCTGAAGCTGGCCGTCGCGGTCTACTACGGTCGTCATACCGAAGCCTTTGCTGGTCATCTCCAAGAGTGCCTGGGAGAGCGGTGTTTCCGGGGAAACCTGCGGCAGTTCCTGCCCTGCGTGCATCACGTCCTCCACCTTCAGCAGCAGTTGGCGTCCGAGTGCGCCGCCCGGGTGGGAAAAGGCAAAATCCTCCGCGGTAAAGCCGCGCGCCTCCAGTAGTGCCACCGCAAGTGCGTCGCCCATCACCAGCGTTACAGTGGTGGAGGAGGTGGGGGCCAGATTCAGTGGGCAGGCCTCGGTTTCCACCGAGATGTCCAGGTTTACATCGGCGGATTGAGCCAGGGGGGAGTCTGGCTTGCCGGTCATACTGATCATGGGAATGCCCAGTCGCTTCAGCAGCGGCAGCAGGGTGAGTACCTCGGCGGACGACCCGGAATTGGAAATGGCAATGACCAGATCCTGGCGGGTGATCATGCCGAGATCGCCGTGGCTCGCTTCGCCGGGGTGCACGAAAAAACTCGGTGTGCCGGTGCTGGCAAGGGTGGCGGCAATCTTGCGGCCGATATGTCCGGACTTGCCCATGCCGGACACAATGACACGCCCTGGGCAGCCCAGGATCAGTTCGCAGGCGCGGTTGAAGTCATCACCAATACGCCCTTCGAGCGCGGCTACGGCGGCGGTTTCCATGGATATGGTGCGGCGTCCGGCCTGGATGATCAGATCTTTTCCCATGACATCTCTCGTGTGGAATTCCCGGGGCAGGCAAGGGCGCTATCGGCCGGTATCTGCGTCCATATACTGGAGGACGCGGGGCGTGCGGCCCTGTCTGTTGCGACCAGCGGCAGCCCGTATTCGTTCCGCTGGCCCGCGGGCTGACGTGCTAACCTTTGTAGTATCCGCGGAGGCAACGTAGAGGTTCGCGACACATATCGGTTGCGGGCGCGGCTGAGGGCCACTTGCGCTGACGCCGCCGAGATAGACGTTGCCGTCAGGCGGGGGTGAAAGTGACCCAGTGCCGCTTGTTCGCGGCGGCGCCATGGTATAGTTTGCCGCCGCTATTGTCAGCTGCTGCGTCGGACGAGGCCCGGATTTGACCTTGTCGGTACTTGCCAGTGAGATAATTCCGCATCGCTGCGACACTTTTTGGTGTTGTGTGCATCCAAGGGACGAATTGCCAATGGGAGATTTTCTGTGAGCGCACTTTTCATGACCAACCAGACCGGAGTTTTTCAATCCGCGATTGCGCGCGGGGCCAGGGCGCTGCTTGCCACTGTTCTGCTGTGCAGTCTGGCACCCTTTGCCAGCGCCGCTGAAAACCCCTATGCCACGATCGAAAATGTGTCCAATCAGCTGCTGGGGGTGATTCGCTCCGAGGGCCAGCAGGTCAGCTCGAATCCGCAGGGCTATTACGCCTCCGTGGATCGGGTGCTGGCACCGGTGGTGGATTTCGATTTCATCGCCCGCGGCGTTATGGGCAGCTATGCGAAGCAGGCCACGCCCGCGCAGCGCGCAAAATTTTCCAGCACTTTCCGCCGTGACCTGGTCGCGACCTTTGCCCGCGGCGTCGCCACGTTCGGCAATATGGATGTGAAGGTGGTGAATCCCGGTTCTACCCCCAGTGGCAACCGGGTCAATGTGCTGCAGGAGGTGCGCAGTCCCGAAGGTTTGACCAAGGTTTCCTACACGCTGGTGCGCAACAAGAGCGGCCAGTGGAAACTGATCAATGTCATCCTGAACGGCGTCAATCTCGGCAAGACATTCCGCGGTCAGTTTTCCCAGGCCATGCAGGCGAATGGCGGTGACATCGACCGGGTGATTGCCAGCTGGTCTGCGGCCGACAACGTTGCGGATGGCGCGCGCTGAGCACACATCAATATCAGGGCGCAGCCCGCGGAATCGCGGCTGCGCCGGCGGGCGCTTTCCAGTACACTTCGCGCCGGCTCTAATTCCGACTGAAATTCCCACCTGTATTTACTTTTATGCAACCAGATCAGATCAAGGCCCTCATTGAAGGGCAGATTCCCGGCAGCCAGGTTACCGACGTGTCTTTCGAAGGCAGTCACCTGCATTTGACCATCGTCAGTGAGGCCTTCAACGGCCTTTCCCGGCTTAAGAAGCAGCAGCTGGTTTATGGCGCTCTGTCCGACAGAATTGCCGACGGCACCCTGCACGCGGTGCAGATGAAGACCCTCACTCCGGAAGAGGCCGGTCAGTAACCTCTTTCCCCTGCCGGGCTCCGGGCTTGCCAGGGATTATTGTTTCGCTACGGGAAACCAGTTCGAATGGACAAACTGATTATCGAAGGGGGCAGCCCCATCTCCGGAACCCTGAAAATTTCCGGAGCCAAGAATTCCGCACTGCCGATTCTGGCCGCGACCTTGCTGGCCGATGGTCCGGTGCAGATTCACAATCTCCCGCACCTCAACGATATCACCACCATGATTACCCTGCTGCGCTGCATGGGGACCGAGATTACCGTCGACGAGCGGCTCGGGGTAGAGATTGATCCGCGCTCTGTCAACGATCTGACGGCGCCTTACGATCTTGTGAAAACCATGCGCGCGTCCATTCTGGTGCTGGGTCCGCTGCTGGCGCGTCACGGCGTGGCCAATGTGTCTTTCCCCGGTGGTTGTGCCATCGGCAGCCGCCCGGTGGATATCCACCTCAAGGGGCTAGAGGCGATGGGGGCGGAAATCACGATCGACGAAGGTTTTATTCGCGCGCGCAGCAATGGTCGCCTCAAGGGGGCCAACATCGTGATGGAAAAAGTCACCGTCGGCGGTACCGAAAACCTGTTGATGGCGGCGGCGTTGGCGGAAGGCACCACGGTGCTGCACAACTCGGCACGGGAGCCGGAAATTGTCGATCTGGCGGATTTCCTGACCGCTATGGGGGCGCAGATCGAGGGGGCGGGTACCGACACCATCCGCGTGCACGGCGTGCCGCGGCTGAACCCCTGCTCCTTCACGGTAATGCCCGACCGCATCGAAACCGGCACTTTCCTGGCCGCCGCCGCTGCGGCTCGCGGTCGTGTGCGCCTGACTCACACCCGCGCGGATATCCTCGATGCGGTGCTGGTGAAGTTTGAGGAGGCTGGTGCTCACATCGGTATCGGTAACGACTGGATCGAGCTGGATATGAAGGGCAACCGCCCAAAAGCGGTTAGTTTCCGCACGGCACCTTATCCCGCGTTCCCCACCGATATGCAGTCCCAGTTCACTGCGATGAATGCGGTGGCGGAAGGCAAGGCGACGGTGGTGGAAACCATTTTCGAAAACCGTCTGATTCAGGTGCACGAACTCAATCGTATGGGCGCGAACATCGTGCTTGAGGGCAACACCGCCATTGTGACTGGGGTTGAGAAGCTCAAAGGGGCGCCGGTCATGGCGTCGGATCTGCGCGCTTCCGCGAGCCTGGTGATTGCCGGTATGGTTGCCGAGGGCACCACGACGGTGGATCGTATTTACCATATCGATCGCGGATACGAATGTATCGAGGAAAAACTGCAGCAGCTGGGTGCCAATATCCGTCGCGTGCCAGGCTGATTTGCCGCTGCGCTAGATGCTTGCTGTCTAGCGCTATTCTGGATTTGTATTGGCGCGGGAAACCAAGAGTGGAGTAAGCTCTTGCCATTCTTCTGCCCGGCACCGGCCGGGCAATTCAACAATCATAAACGTTATGCAGATCACGATTGCCCTGACCAAAGGGCGTATTCTCAAGGAAACATTGCCGCTGCTGGCCGCCGCCGGTCTTGAGCCGCTGGAAGATATTGCCCAGAGCCGCAAGCTGATATTCCCGACCAACCAGGACAATGTGCGCCTGCTGATCCTGCGTGGTTCCGATGTGCCCACTTATGTGCAGCACGGTGCCGCGGATCTCGGTGTCGCCGGCAAGGACAACCTGCTTGAGCATGACACCAGCAATATCTACGAGCCGCTGGACCTGAAGATCGCTCGCTGCCGGTTGATGACCGCGGGCATCAAGGGTGCCGCTCTGCCGAAGGGGCGTATCAAGGTAGCCACCAAGTTTGTGCAGTCCGCCAAGCGCTATTACGCTGCCCAGGGGCGCCAGGCCGACATCATCAAGCTGTATGGGGCGATGGAGCTGGCGCCGCTGATGGATCTCGCGGACGAGATTGTGGATATCGTCGATACCGGCAATACCCTGAAGGCCAACGGCCTGGAGGCGCGGGAGCATATCGCGCATATCAGCAGCCGCCTGATCGTGAACAAGGCGTCCATGAAAATGAAGTACGGCCCGATCAATACACTGATCGAGCGGTTGAGGCATGTGGTTTGTGCGCGGGAAACCGCTTGATTTGCGGCCGACGGCAATTCGACGCGATGTTTAATGTGGCCTGTGGCTGCGCTGTAATTTCGACTGAAAACCATGAGTGAATTTTCCATTTGTCGGCTGGACGCCGGCAGCCCCGACTTCTCGCTGGCCCTTGAGCAATTGCTGGCATGGGAGTCGGTCGCGGACCAGAACGTGACCTCCGCCGTGACAGAAATCCTGCGGGAGGTTAAGGCGCGCGGCGACGCCGCGGTAATTGAGTACACCAACCGGTTTGACCGTCGGGACCTCAAAAGTGCCGGCGACTTCTGTCTCGACCGCGCAGCGCTCACCGATGCGCTGGAGCGAATTTCCGCGGAAAAGCGAGCGGCGCTCGAAACTGCCGCCAAGAGAGTGCGCGATTACCACGAACACCAGCTGCAGTCATCCTGGCAGTATCGGGAAGCTGACGGCACCGTACTCGGCCAGCAAATCACGCCGATGGAGCGGGTGGGTATTTACGTGCCCGGTGGCAAGGCGAGCTATCCGTCCTCGGTACTGATGAACGCGATTCCCGCGCGGGTGGCGGGTGTAGACGAGATATTGATGGTGGTGCCGGCTCCGGACAACCAGCTCAGCGATCTGGTGCTCGCGGCCGCTGCAATTGCCGGCGTCGACAGGGTCTTCACCATTGGCGGCGCCCAGGCCGTGGCCGCGCTGGCTTACGGCACCGAGACGGTTGCGCGGGTGGACAAGATCGTTGGTCCCGGCAACATATTTGTCGCCTCCGCCAAGCGCGCGGTATTCGGTCAGGTGGCCATCGATATGATCGCCGGCCCCTCCGAGATTCTGGTGATCTGCGACGGCAAGACGGATCCCGACTGGATTGCCATGGACCTGTTGTCCCAGGCGGAGCACGACGAGCAGGCGCAGTCCATTTTGCTCAGTCCCGACGCAGCGTTTCTGGACGCGGTGGCGAATTCGCTGGAAAAACTGCTGAAAACACTTCCCCGTGAGGCGATTGCCCGTCGCTCCATTGCCGGCCGCGGTGCGCTGATTCTGGTGCGCGATATCGAGCAGGCGATTGAGGTATCCAACCGCATCGCGCCGGAACACCTTGAGGTTTCCGTCGACGATCCGGAGCAGTATCTGCCGCGTATCCGCCACGCCGGTGCCATTTTTCTGGGGCGCTATACCGCGGAAGCGCTGGGTGACTATTGTGCGGGGCCCAACCACGTGTTGCCCACCAGTGGTACTGCGCGCTTTTCCTCACCGCTGGGGGTTTACGATTTCCAGAAGCGCAGTTCCATCATTTACTGTTCGCCGCAGGGCGCCGATACGCTTGGCCGAGTGGCCGCGACCCTGGCAAAGGGGGAGGGGCTGGACGCGCACGCGCGCTCGGCGACCTATCGCGTGACCGAAGGCGTTGTGTGAGAAGTGAGCCGGAGGGGCGGTGCTGAGTCTCCGCCTGCTATTGAACCCCGGGATCTGCGCCGGCAGTCTTAACCCCGTCTATCCTGAGACTTCGCCATGTTTGTTGCGGGTTAACTCTTGCTCGGGGACTGGGGTTTTTCCGAAATCGTAGCCTGGGTGTTTTGGATCTCCCCCTTTCGGATGTAAGTGATAGTGACCACTTCCCCGGGCCTCAATATAGCCATGGCGGCGACGCCGTGCAGGCCGTCATTGATCGGATCGTTGTTGATGTGGGTGATCACGTCACCGGGTTTGAGCCCTGCCTGGTGCGCCGGACCCTGATTGTAAATGGCGGTGACGATGACGCCGTTGGTCGATGCCAGGTTGAATGACCGCGCCAGTTGAGGTGACAGTGTCTGCGCCTCGATCCCCAGCCAGCCCGGCACCACGCGCCCGAATTCGATGATGTCTTGCATGATCTTGAGGGCAATGTTGGCGGGGATGGCAAAGCTGATTCCACCGGAGGAGCCGCTCTGGTTCAGGATGGACGTGTTGATGCCCAGTAGCTTTCCTCTGGCATCCACCAGTGCGCCACCGGAGTTGCCCGGATTCACCGCCGCGTCAGTTTGGATAAAGTTCTGCAGGTAGCTGCCGGTGCCGGTCTTGCTAAGGTCGCGGCCGGTGGCACTGACGATCCCCTGAGTGACAGTCTGGCCGACGCCGAAGGGGTTGCCGATGGCCAGCACCACGTCCCCCACCTGAGCCTTGTCCGGATCGCCCACCTCGATGGTGGTGAGATTGGGCAGGTTGATTTTCAGCACTGCCAGGTCGAAATCGGAATCCGACCCCACCAGGGCCGCCTGGGCTTCACGCCCGTCCGATAGCACCACCGCAATTTCCTCTGCGCCGGAAATGACATGGTAATTGGTGAGAATGTAGCCGTCGCGGTCAACGATTACCCCGGAACCCAGGTTGGACTGCATGCGCTCCCGCTGCGGGATGTTCATGTTATCCAGCAAACGCCGGTATAACGGGTGGTTGTACAGCGGGTGGCTGCGCTCGGACACGGTTTTGCGGGTGAAAATGTTGACCACCGCCGGGCCCGCCAGGTTGACCGCGCTGGCATAGGACACCGGCCCCTGAAATTCTGCAATGGCCGGAACCTGCTCCGGTTTCCCGCGAAGATGGGGGAACAGCAGCAAGAGTGCCGCGGCAACGCCGAGGCCGATGGCTGTGGGAATGGCCCAGTCTTGCAGAAAACGTTGTAGTGACACCGGCAGCTCCTTGGTTTGTGGCCATTATACGTGCTTTATGTCCCTTTGCCTTCGGCTGCCTTATCAAGAGTTCTAAGGCTCATGGCGGTCGGTGCTTGGTGCGGGTGGTGGAATCCGTATAATGTGGCGCTCGAAATTTTGGTCTGAATCCCTATATCTCAGGAGTTACTATGTCACTGGTTCGCCCACATGGCAGTGTCGAGCTGCAGCCCCGTTTCGTTTACGATAGCGAGCGCCACCATCAGCTGATTCACGAGGCGGAGTCTCTGCCATCCATCGTCATCAGCTCTGCGGCCGCGGCGAATGCAGTGATGCTGGGCGCCGGCTATTTCAACCCGCTGCACGGTTATATGAACCTGGCGGATACCCTGAGTGTGGCGGAAACCCTGCGCACTGTTGACGGCCTGTTCTGGCCGGTGCCGGTGGTGAATATGGTGGAAGATGCCTCCGCGGTTGCCGGCGCCAAGCGTATCGCTCTGCGCGACCCCAATGTCGAGGGCAATCCGGTGATTGCGGTGATGGATGTGGAAGCCATCGAAACCGTGAGCGATGAACAGGTGAACACTATTGCCGAACACGTGTTCGGTACCCTGGACGACGCCCATCCGGGCGTGGCGACCTTCAAGGCTGCTGGTCGTCAGCTGATCTCCGGTCCCATTGAGGTGCTGAACTTCAGCTACTTCCAGTCGGATTTCCCCGACACCTTCCGCACCGCCGTGGAAATCCGCAACGAGTTCGTCGAACACGGCTGGAGCAAGGTGGTGGCTTTCCAGACCCGCAACCCCATGCACCGCGCCCACGAGGAGCTGTGCAAAATGGCACTGGACGCGGTCGGCGCCGACGGTGTGCTGATTCACATGCTGCTGGGCAAGCTGAAAGCCGGCGACATCCCCGCGCACGTGCGCGATGCGGCCATTCGCAAAATGGTGGAAGAGTACTTCCCGAAAAATACCGTGATGGTGACCGGTTACGGTTTCGACATGCTGTACGCGGGACCGCGCGAAGCCGTGCTGCACGCCGTGTTCCGTCAGAACTGTGGCTGTAGTCACCTCATCGTTGGTCGCGACCACGCCGGGGTGGGTGACTACTACGGTGCCTTCGACGCGCAGACTATCTTCGATGAGAAGGTGCCGGAAGGTGCGCTGGAAATCGAAATTTTCCGCGCGGACCACACCGCCTACTCCAAGAAACTCAACCGTGTTGTGATGATGCGCGATGTCCCGGATCACACTAAGGATGACTTCATCCTGCTGTCCGGCACCAAGGTACGCGAGCTGCTGGGCAACGGTATCGCACCGCCCCCTGAGTTCTCGCGCCCGGAAGTGGCCCAGATCCTGATGGACTACTATCAGAGTCTGTAAATGGTCGGAGCCGGCAAACGGCAAGCACAAAAAAGGCGGGATTCCCCGCCTTTTTTGTGCTTCGAATTTGCCGCTGGCCACTCTTCAAGTATGGCGCGGTCCCGGGTCAGCGGTTGATCGCATTTACCGGTGCGGGTGACGGTGCCTGCGCCTCCTTTTCGATGCCGTAATCTTCGGAGAGAGCGCCTTTGGTTGGGGCCCAGTCGCGCGGAGGGAATACGCTGAGGTGCTCGTCGTTGTCGCTGAGGTTACCGCTGCCGGCTTCCAGCATCTGGCGCCCGATGTCCTGATTGGACAGGCGCATGGCGCTGGTGGCGAGGTGCTCGTGCACTTCCTTATAGCTCTGGGTCAGGTTGTTGACCAGTTGGGCGGTCTGGTCAAAGTGTTCATTCACCTGCTGCTGGAAGTCCTCCAGTCTGGTGTTGGCTTCCTTCAGGCGCAGTTCCAGCTCCTGGGTGCGGTCGATGTTCTGACGGCCGCGGGTGGCGAAAAACGCGAGCAGGGCGCCCAGGGCCAGGCCGAGTACGCCGACCAGAATTAATACCGAAGTTGAGTGCACGTTACTATCTCCTCAAATTGAAAGTGGCACCGGCCGTCCATGACAGTGCCCCTATTATACGCAATTCCCGCCGCCGCGCCGCGATCCGGTTTGTGCCAAGTCGCGACGGATTTGGTAAAGTGCGCGCCGGCCGGTGTTGTGCCGGCGAATCCGGAATCACCCACCTGAATTCCCGAGATGCAGCCCGCGGCAGCGGATTGTATCCATCCCCTGGCAATGTCGCCCCCGATTGTTTTTTTGAATGGTTTCGAATTGATGGTCACGGAACAGAACCTGTCCGCCCCCGCACGACTTACGCCGCTGGAGCGCTATCAGCGCGATTTGCAGCGCCCCGACTTTGTGGCGGACCCGGCGCAGAAGGCCGCTGTGGTCGAGCTGCAGGATCTTTATGTGCGGTTGATGGCGGCCGAACGGCGAGCTGGCAGTTTGCTCGGCAGTCTGCGCCGGGTGTGGCGGCGCGGGCGCCGCCCGGAGCAGGGGCTTTACTTCTGGGGTGGAGTCGGGCGCGGCAAAACTTATCTGATGGACGCTTTTTTTGAGTCCCTGCCCTTTGAGCAGAAACAGAGAACCCACTTTCACCGGTTTATGCGCGATGTGCACCGGCAGTTGAAAACCCTGGCCGGAGAGAAAAACCCGCTGGAAAAGGTGGCAGACCGGATAGCGGATCGCGCGCGGGTGCTGTGTTTTGACGAATTTTTCGTGTCGGACATCACCGATGCCATGATCCTGGCCAATTTGCTGCAGGCGTTGTTCGAGCGCGGTGTCACCCTGGTGGCCACCTCGAACATTGTGCCGCAGGGCCTATATAAGGATGGATTGCAGAGGGCGCGCTTCCTGCCGGCGATCGATTTGCTGCTGGAGCACACCAAGGTGGTCAATGTCGACAGCGGTGTGGATTACCGGCTACGCGCGCTGGAAATGGCGGAGCTCTACCATTACCCGCTGGGGGAGGAGGCCGATGCGAGTCTTGCGTGCTCCTTCCAAAGCCTGATTGTTGAAGGATGTGAGGTGCGTGAAAAGGTAAAGCTCGATGTTGAGGGGCGCCCCATTGTGGCGGTGCGGGTGGCCGACGATGTGGCCTGGTTCGGATTCAGCGAGCTCTGCGATGGGCCGCGCTCGCAGAATGACTATATCGAGCTGGCGCGGGAATTCCATACGGTGCTGCTGGCCGATGTGCCGCGTTTTGACGAGCGCATGGAGAGTCAGGCGCGCCGCTTCATCAATCTGGTCGACGAATTTTACGACCGCTGCGTCAAGCTGGTGATTTCCGCCGAGGTGCCGGTGGAATCCCTGTATGGGGGGCGACACCTGCGGTTCGAATTCGAACGCACCGTGAGCCGTCTGCAGGAGATGCAGTCGCGGGAGTTTCTGGCGCGCGCGCACCGCCCGGAATAGGGCGTTGGGCTGGGGCCGGGTTGGTCACAAGTTGCGCAACTTTGTGCTTGAAAAGCCCCGGGCCCTTATGTAGTATTCGCGCTCTTTTCGTGGGACGGGCCCCATTCGGGGACCATATACAGGTGTTTTATAACATGAAGACTTACAGTGCCAAGCCGGAAGCGGTCACTCGCGACTGGTACATTGTTGACGCTGCGGACAAGACTCTCGGCCGTATTTCCGCCGAGATCGCTCACCGCCTGCGCGGCAAGCACAAGCCTGAATACACGCCCCACGTGGACACCGGCGACTACATCGTAGTCATCAATGCCGAGAAGGTCCGCGTGACCGGCAGCAAGGCCAAAGACAAGATTTATCATCACCACTCCGGTTACCCGGGTGGTCTGAAATCCATCAGCTTTGAGAAGCTGATCGACAAGGCGCCTGAGCGCACTATTCAGAGTGCGGTAAAAGGCATGCTCCCGAAAGGCCCTCTGGGTCGCGCCATGTTCAAGAAATTGAAGGTGTACAAGGGTAGCGAACATCCTCATGCGGCCCAGCAGCCGATTGAACTGTCGATCTAAACGGAAAGCATTCTCATGGCAACTACTCAATACTACGGTACCGGCCGCCGCAAGACCTCCACTGCTCGTGTATTCATTCAGCAGGGGCAAGGTAACATCAGCGTTAACGGTCGCACTCTGGACGAATATTTCGGCCGCGAAGTGGCGCGCATGATCGTGCGTCAGCCGCTGGAGATGGTCGACATGGTCGAAAAATTTGACATCAATGTCACAGTGAAGGGCGGTGGTTCCTTTGGTCAGGCGGGTGCTATCCGTCACGGCCTGACCCGCGCTCTGATGCAGTACGACGAGTCCCTGCGTCAGCCGCTGCGCGCAGCTGGCTTCGTAACTCGCGATGCTCGTGCCGTTGAGCGGAAGAAGGTCGGCCTGCGCAAAGCGCGTAAGAAGCCGCAGTTCTCCAAGCGTTAATCAGATATTTTTGTGTTTTTTTGGCCCGGCAACTGCCGGGCTTTTTTTTGTATGCGACTCTTTCGGCGCTCAAGCGCCAGCGCACGTTCTGTATAAAATGCCGCCAGTTCGCTGCGGGGTCGCGGGTGTTCGCCCCGGGTTTCGCCTTGTATCGGTTTGGCATTTTCTTTAACATTGCGCGAATTTATATCCGCTTGCACTTGGGGTTTGGCCACTTTGTTCTAAGGCCAAGCAGGCGGGCCAGTTGTAGGGGAGTTTCTGTTTTAAGTCTCTGATTTTGCAGTGGTGAGCCAATTGCCGCTGTACGGGTGCTCTGTTCTCTCTGGTCTCGGATCGTTTTCTCGAACCATTGGGCTGCACCGTCGCTGTCAAATGCGGATTACCCTGAAGCACCGTAACTGGCCGTGTGGATTTATTGCAGAAATTTTCCGGGTTTTTTTTGGGTTTGGGCCAGTCAGCTTCGGGCTTACGTTCGTGTAGGTCAGGCGGGGCGCTGTGATGGGAGAACTACGTCATGAGTGATGACGGTGTAAATGTGGGGCGTCGTCGATTTCTGACCGCTGCTACCTCTGTTGTGGGTGCTGCAGGTGCGGTCGGGGTCGCAGTACCTTTTGTCGCCTCCTGGAATCCGAGTGCCAAGGCCAAGGCCGCTGGCGCGCCAGTCAAATACAATATCAGCAAGCTGGAGCCGGGCCAGATGGTCACGGTCGAGTGGCGCGGCAAGCCGGTGTATGTGGTGCGCCGCACCCAGGAGACACTGGATAACCTCGCCAAAGTCGCTCCGCTGCTGCGCGACCCGGAATCCACCGAGTCCAACCAGCCTCCTTACGTGAATCCTGAAAACCGTGCCATCAAGCCCCAGACGCTGGTACTGGTGGGCCTGTGTACCCACCTTGGCTGTGCGCCGATGTTCCGTCCGGAAGTGGGCGCCGCCGACTTGGGTGGCAGTGAGTGGCTGGGCGGTTTTTTCTGTCCTTGCCACGGCTCCAAATACGATATGGCCGGGCGCGTGTTCAAGGGTGTGCCTGCGCCCACCAATCTGGATGTGCCGCCGTATTCCTATGAAAGTGACGAAGTCATCGTAATTGGTGTGGATCAGGAGGGCGCAGCATGAACTGGTTAACCGCTTTGGGGGATTGGGTTGATCAGCGCCTGCCGATCTACCGCGCGTGGGATACCCACATGGGCAAGTACTACGCGCCCAAAAACTTCAACCTCTGGTATTTCTTCGGTGTGCTCTCGATGCTGGTCCTGGTGAACCAGCTGCTGACCGGTATCTGGCTGGTCATGAGCTACAACCCTTCTGCCGAGGGTGCCTTTGCCTCTGTTGAATACATCATGCGCGATGTGGAAATGGGGTGGATCATCCGCTACCTGCACTCCACCGGTGCCTCCGCCTTCTTTGTGGTGGTGTACCTGCATATGTTCCGCGGTCTGATGTACGGCTCCTACAAGCCGCCGCGCGAGCTGGTGTGGATTTTCGGCATGTGTATCTATCTGGTGCTGATGGCGGAAGCCTTCATGGGCTACGTGCTGCCCTGGGGCCAGATGTCGTACTGGGGTGCTCAGGTGATCGTTTCCCTGTTCGGTGCCATCCCGGCCATCGGCGAGGATCTGGTGCAGTGGATTCGTGGTGACTACCTGATCTCCGGTATTACCCTGACGCGCTTCTTCTCGCTGCATGTGATCGCGCTGCCGCTGGTTCTGGTACTGCTGGTTGTGCTCCACATTCTGGCACTGCACGAAGTGGGCTCCAACAACCCCGACGGTATCGAGATCAAGAAGAACAAGGATGCCAATGGCGTCCCGCTGGACGGCGTTCCCTTCCATCCTTATTACACCGTACACGACCTGGTCGGTGTGGCGGTCTTCCTGTTCGCCTTCTGTGTGGTGGTGTTCTTCTTCCCGGAAATGGGCGGTTTCTTCCTCGAATACGCCAACTTTGAAGAGGCCAACCCGCTGAAGACTCCGGAACATATTGCTCCGGTGTGGTACTTCACACCGTTCTATGCGGTGCTGCGCGCAGTGACCATGGATATCGGCCCGCTGACCGCAAAATTCCTCGGCCTGGTGGCCATGGGAGCGGCGATTGCGATCCTGTTTGTGCTGCCCTGGCTCGACAAGAGCCCGGTGAAGTCGATCCGCTACAAGGGTGTTCTGCCGAAACTGCTGTTGCTGGTGTTCGCCGCGGTGTTCATCATCCTGGGTTACCTGGGTGTGAAGTCACCAACTCCGGGACGTAACTTCCTGGCGCAGGTCGCAACCCTGTTCTACTTCGCCTTCTTCGTTACCATGCCGATCTGGACTAACCCCACTACCCGCAAGGGAATGGCTTCCTGGATCGTCAGCGGTGCGTTCGGTTTCATGTTCCTGTGGATGGCGGTAGTAAACTGGAAAGCCAGCCTGTTCGTGTGTGTGCTGTCATTGGTGTTTGCGGCTTTCTTCGCAGCACTGCCATGGCTCACCAGCCGCGACGTGGTACATCCGGTGCCGGATCGTGTCACCAGCCCCTCTGGCAGCAAGTCCTTCATCCTGCTGTTTGGCGGTATCATTGCGGTAATGTTGCTGGCATTCGTGCCCATCAAAGCGGTGGGCGCGGAGAGTTCCGTTGAGCTGGACCACATCAATATTGATTTGAATGACAAGCCGTCGCTGCAGCGCGGGGCCAAATACTTCGTCAACTATTGTATGGGTTGCCACAGTGCCAACTTCTCCCGTTGGGAGCGCGTTGCCACCGATCTGGACATTCCCAGTGAGCTGATGATGCAGAACCTGGTGCTGGGCGACGACAAGATCGGCGACCTGATGCAGATCTCCATGCAGCCCGAAGATTCCAAGGTATGGTTCGGCGCCACTCCGCCGGATCTCACTCTGGTGGCCCGCGCGCGCTCTCCGGAATGGCTTTACACTTATCTGCGTAGCTTTTACAAGGATGACAATCGCCCTACCGGTGTGAACAACAAGGTATTCCCGAATGTGGGGATGCCCCATGTGCTGATGGAGCTGCAGGGACTGCCGGAATGTGCGCCTGGTCCGAAACGCGACCACGGCAGGGTTGTGCGTGACGAGATGGGCAACCCCATCATGGACGCCAACTGCGGCAGCCTGCAGGTCAACAAGGTCAAGGGTTCCATGAGTGGCGAAGAG
This sequence comes from Microbulbifer sp. SH-1, assembly GCF_011326135.1. Lineage (NCBI taxonomy): Bacteria > Pseudomonadati > Pseudomonadota > Gammaproteobacteria > Cellvibrionales > Microbulbiferaceae > Microbulbifer > Microbulbifer sp. SH-1. Next base: position 54,384 of record NZ_CP046948.1, read on the forward strand.
TATGATCAGGCGGTCTACGATCTGGTCAACTTCATGGAGTACGTCGCGGAGCCTATGGCGGAAACCCGCAAACGCGTCGGTTTCTATGTCCTGGCGTTCATCCTTGTATTCTTTATCTTTGCCTGGCTGCTGAATCGCGAGTACTGGAAAGATATTCATCACTGAGCGATTGCCAGATTGATTTTTCCGGGTGGTGGGCCGCCGGTTTCCGGCATCAGGCCCGCCGCCCGTTTTCCGTTTAAGAATGATGGTCGGAATTTCGACCAGTAGACCGAGGTAGTTCCACAATGGGTGTGCCGACCAACAAGCGCTCCTCAATGACTTTCTTTTCCGATGGTCGTTGTCATTTCAGCCACCGGGTGCGTATCGTTCTCGCCGAGAAAGGTGTAACCGTAGACATCGTTGATGTCGACCCCGAAGACAAGCCGGCGGAATTGGCTGAGCTCAATCCCTACAATTCTCTGCCCACCCTGGTGGACCGCGAGCTGGTGCTGTTCGAAACCAAGGTGATGATGGAGTACTTGGACGAACGCTTCCCGCATCCGCCGCTGCTGCCTGTGTATCCAGTGGCTCGCGCCCAGAGCCGCCAGATCATGTACCGTATCGAGCGCGACTGGGTGCCGCTGGTAGACAAGATTCTGGCTGGCGGCAAGGATGTGGCGTCCGCGCGTAAAGAGCTGCGCGACAGTCTCGTGGGTATCGCGCCGATGTTTACCGACCTGCCGTACTTCTTCAATGAAGAGTTTTCTCTGGTGGATTGCTGCATGGCGCCGCTGTTGTGGCGTTTGGACCAGTTGGAAATCGCGCTGCCGAAAACCAAGCAGGCCAAGCCGTTGCTGGATTACATGGATCGCCTCTTCGCCCGCGATGCCTTCCAGCAGAGTCTGACCGAATTCGAGCGCGAAATGCGCTCCTGAGGTGCTGATTGAACAAGCTGCCGATGACATCCAACCGCCCCTATCTGCTGCGGGCGTTTTACGAGTGGATCACCGATAACAAATGCACCCCCTATCTTCTGGTGGACACCCACCTGAAGGGGGTGCTGGTTCCCCAGCAGCATGTCAATGAGGATGGACAGATTGTCCTGAATGTCTCTGAAAGTGCGGTGATGGGATTGACGATGGATAACTACGCCATCCGCTTCAATGCCCGCTTCGGTGGTGTACCGACGGATATCCAGGTGCCTGTGGGGGCAATTGTGGGTATCTACGCGCGGGAAAATGGCCAGGGTATGGTGTTTGAACCGGAGGAAACTCCGGAACCGCCGGAACCCACACCGCCGGCCACATTCAAGAAACCGGCGAAAAAGCCGTCTCTGCGGGTGGTCAAGTAACCCAAAGTATTAAAAAGGGTCCGTTGATACGGCCCCTTTTTTTTGTCTAAACGGCGCATATACCGGGTATTCTGCGGCAGTCTCGGGGGTTGCTGCCCCCACGTGGCGGAAAATTTGACGCCGTATTCCTGTTATTGATTGGTGAATTGGCTTCGGTCTTCCGATACTGCAAGCAAGCTGTACGCAGGAGGGACCCTTGTGAAATTACTCAGCCACACCATCGGTATATTCACCAATCCGGACAGGGAATGGCGCGCCATTCGTGCCGACAAGCATTCATTCGTCCAGGTATTCCTGAGCCATGTGCCGATTCTCGCACTGATTCCCGCTGTCGCCGGGTATATCGGTGTCACCCGGGTAGGGTTTGAGCTCGGTGGGCATGTTGCGAAACTGACACCGGCAAGTGCCGCTGCGCTGGCGGTAATTACTTATCTGGCACTTCTGATCGGAATTTACCTGGTGGGTGAGTTCATCAACTGGATGGCTAAGGCCTATGGTGTGGAGGGCGATGAACCCACGCGTCACTATGAGGGTACCGCGCTCGCTGTGTTCGTCACCACTCCAGTACTGCTGGCGGGCATTGTGCTGTTCTATCCCCATCTCTGGCTGGTGGTTGCGGTGATGGGGCTGGCGGCGCTCTACTCGGTCTACCTGTTGTACGAGGGCATTCCGATCCTGATGAACATGAGTAAGGAGCGGGCCTTCTTGTACGCCAGTGCAGTGCTGACCATCGGCCTGGTGGGATTGGTTACCATAATGATCTGTTCTGTGATCATCTGGAGCATGGGTGTCGGGCCTGTGTATCAGCACTAGGAGAGAAAAAGGGCTCCTTGCGCAATTCTTTTACGTCTTCTGCAACAAAGCCGGCGGTATGCCGGCTTTGTTGCTTTCACCATTCCACTCTTGATCTGCCATATACCGGGCTCCCGGATCAGGAGGTCGCCGCCGCAGAGATGCTGCGCTCGTCATGCTGCAGCGTTGAAGCAGGGATGTCGACCAGTGGTGGCATAGGGCAATCGAGGCAGTCGGCGATGGCTCGCAGCAGTTCGATTTCCTGTGCGCGAATTTCGCCGTCGTGCGCCAGCGTGGTGGCGAGCGCTTTCAGCAATACCGGTTTTTTCAGCGGTGCGGTGTCGCGGGCGATGGCGAGGGCTTTGTCCAGTCGCTGCAGGCTGATATCCCCTGCCGCGGGCAGTGGCACCGGAGTCTGTCCCAGTGCCGTGAGCCCCGCCTCGTAGGCGCGTTTGGCGCTCAAGTAGTCGGTATTCCCGGCATGCGCCATGGCCGCCAGCAGGAAACGCTGGGCGTCCGTCCGCGCGCTGTCGCGGCTGCCCGCGGTCGTTTTGCGCTGCTGGTCCGGATTGGCCTCCAGGCTGTGGATCAGCACCCGGTACAGGGCCCATTCCCAGATCTCCACTCTGCCATCGGCGCGCAGCAGTTTGATCAGGTTGCGTTTGAAGATCTGGTACTGCTGTGGTGCCAGTGCCTTGAGCGCGGGCACACACAGATCCAACAGTGGTAGTCGACTGGTCGCGGGCAATGGCGCGAGCGACGGCTGCAACCGGTCGAACTCGCGCAACACCGCCGGATGTGCGGACTTCTCCAGCACCGCGCGCTGCAGCGCAAACTGGCTGGGCGCCATCAAGAGCCCGTAGACAAGGGCGCGCGCCGCGAAAGGGTCGTGCGCGGCGGCTTTCAGGTCTGCCGGAATTTGCGCCAGCAGTACGCTGCCCAGCGTCACCTGCGCGGCGGATGGTTGTGCGACATTGTTGTCCACCGCCGTCAGAACCCGGCCGAGGCGCGCGCGGTACTGGCTGCCGGGGGCGGAGTCGGGAGAGGGGTGTCCTGCCGCCGTGGCGGCTGGCTGAATGTTCGCTGAGTGGATACCGGAGATCTGTTCGCTGTGCGAATCTCCGGTGGTTTCTGTAGCGGCGTAGTCCCAGCCTTTCCACTGGGGGTCCAGGCGGCCGATACGCTCGGCGAGCGGCGGGTGGGTGGCAAACAGACCCAGGAAGGAGTGTTTCAGGCCGTTGGCGAAATACATATGGCTGAATTCGCTGGCGTTAACGGCGCGCAGGTGCGAGCCCTGCTGGCGACCGCCAATCTTCTTCAGTGCGCCGGCGATGCCCTGATTGCTGCGGGTAAACTGCACCGCTGAGGCATCGGCCAGATATTCCCGCTGGCGGCTTACTGCCGACTTGATCAGATTGCCGAAAAAGGTGCCGGTGTAACCGATGGCGACGAGTCCGACACCCACGCCGAATAATGCCGCGCGACCGCGGCTGTCGCGGCCGCTGCCCCAGTAACTGCCGCGCAGCAGCCAGCTACCCACCAGACCGATGATCAGGATGCCGTGCAGCAGGCCGACAATGCGGATATTGAGGCGCATGTCGCCGTTGAATATATGGCTGAATTCGTGCGCGACTACGCCCTGCAGTTCGTCGCGGCTCAACTGTTCAATACTGCCTCGGGTAAGGCCGATCACCGCGTCTGACGGCTGGTAACCGGCGGCGAACGCATTGATGGCGTCGTCGTCGAGTACATACACCTCGGGTACCGGGGTACCGGAGGCGAGCGCCATTTCCTCCACCACATTCAGTGCGCGCTGCTCCGCCAGATCCCGCGGGGCGACGTTGATCTTGCGCCCCCCGAGCGACTCCGCTACCGCGCGGCCGCCGGCTGCCAGTTGGTGCAGCCGGTAAAAGCTGGCGAGCGCGATGACCGCAGTGATGGTGATGGCAATTCCGGCAATCGTGTTCCATCCCAGTGCAGCGAGCATCCCGGTGAGACTGCTTTCCGGCCCCGCTGCGCCGGAGGCGCGGCTGATAAAGGCGAAGAACACCGTGGTAATGGCGATAAGCACGAGTACCGCTGCGGCAAACAGCGCCACCAGCAGGGTGGTGTTGCGGCGCGCCTTGTCCTGATATTCAAAGAAGTTCATGGGCGGGCATCAGATCAGAACTGCACTCGGGGCGCGGCCTGAAACGCCTCTGAGTCCGCGAACTCCAGCAGCTTGCCGTTCTCGCGATGGCCAAAGAAGCCGGCAAAAAACACCGGCGGGAAGCTCTGGCGGTAGATGTTGTAGGCGGTGACGCCATCGTTGAATGCCTGTCGCGCGAAGGCCACCTTGTTCTCGGTGCTGGTCAGTTCTTCCATCATCTGCTGGATAGTCTGGTTGGCCTTCAGGTCCGGGTAGGCTTCCATCACCACGTTCAGGCGGCCGAGAGCGCTGGTGAGCAGGCTTTCGGCATTGGCCAGGTCGGCGATGGCGGCGGCGGAGCCGGGATTGTTGGCGGCGGCTTTCAGACCGGCGAGAGCCGAATTGCGCGCACTGATCACCGCTTCCAGGGTTTCCCGCTCGTGCTTGAGATAGCTCTTGGCGGATTCCACCAGATTGGGAATCAGATCATAGCGGCGCTTCAGCTGCACTTCGATTTGCGCAAAGGCGTTCTCGTAGCGGTTCTTGAGGGAAACCAGGCGGTTGTAGATGCTGATGACGTAGAACACCAGTGCAGCGAGAACTACCAGCCAGACAATGGTCGAAATATCCATAAATGCGCACTCTCTTTGGTTGTGCAGTTGTGCTTTTGCGGATGAAGCTGTTGTGATCGGTCAGGGCGATTGGGCCGGATGGGTTCATCCGGCAGTTGCGCCAGATACTAACATGGCGGCTATCGCCTCGGGGGCACGGCGGCTATCGCCTCGGGGGCATGGCGGCGCCCGCCTTGGGGCGCAGTGGCAATCGTTCTGGAGCGTGGCGTTTTTCGCCTGGCACATGGCGACTACAACGAAGGGTGGATGGTATTGATTGCCGGAGTGTGAGGTATAATCCACCGCAAAATAAACAATCATCGCAATACCGGTCAGCCTGAGGCGGCGAATTCCGTTACAACTGGAGAGGATTCAGCATGAGTGAGCAAATTAAAGATCCGGTGGTCATTGTCGGTCTTTCCCGTACCCCTCTGGGCGCGATGCAGGGTGCGCTATCGGGTTTGAGTGCACCGGAGCTCGGAGCTGTTGCCATCCGCGCCGCCCTCGCCGATGCCGCTGTGGCGCCGGAGGATGTAGATGAAGTGCTGATGGGGTGTGTCCTGCCCGCGGGTCTCGGCCAGGCGCCGGCGCGCCAGGCGGCGCTGGGAGCCGGTATTCCCGAGGGCACACCCACGACCACCGTCAACAAGGTGTGCGGCTCAGGCATGAAAACCGTAATGATGGCCCGCGACGCACTGCTCGCCGGTGACGCCAAAGTGATCGTGGCCGGGGGTATGGAAAGTATGAGCAACGCGCCCTACCTGTTGCCAAAGGCTCGCGGCGGCATACGTCTGGGCCACGGCGAAGTGCTGGATCACATGTTTACCGACGGACTGGAAAACGCCTACGACGGCCAGTTGATGGGCAATTTTGCCGAGTGTACCGCGGACAAGTACAGCTTCACCCGCGAAGAGCAGGACAATTTTGCCCTGGAATCCCTGGCGCGGGCCAATACCGCGATTGAGACCGGAGCCTTCAAGCGGGAGATCGCTGCGGTGACCGTGTGCGGCCGCGGTGGAGAGGTGGAAGTGACCGTGGACGAGGGACCAGGCAATGCGCGCCCGGAAAAAATCCCGCAACTGCGTCCCGCCTTTCGCAAGGACGGCACGGTGACGGCTGCCAATGCCAGTTCCATTTCCGACGGTGCCGCGGCACTGGTGCTGATGCGTGAGAGCGAGGCCAAGGCGCGCGGCTTGAAAATACTGGCGGTACTGCGCGGTCAGAGCCAGTTTGCGCATGCGCCGGAGTGGTTTACCACCGCGCCGGTGTCCGCCATGGCCAGCCTGCTGAAGAAGGTCGGCTGGCAGGCGAGTGATGTGGACCTGTTTGAAATCAACGAGGCCTTTGCCGTGGTCACTATGGCGGCGATGAAGGAGCTGGATCTGCCCCGCGACAAGGTCAATGTGAATGGCGGGGCCTGCGCGCTCGGACATCCTCTGGGTGCCAGCGGTGCGCGGGTGATCGTCACACTGCTGGCGGCACTGGAAAACCGCGATCTGAAAAAAGGTGTTGCGAGCCTGTGTATCGGCGGTGGTGAGGCAACGGCAGTCGCGATCGAACGTCCCTGATCTGTTCTTTTCGCTAGGGAACACCAACAAAAAACGGAGGCTGCAGCCTCCGTTTTTTGTTGGTGGCGTGGATGATCAATCTAGTCGATATACTCCACGGCCTTCACCACTTTCTGCACGCCGCCCACCGTGCGTGCCACTTCCGCGGCGTTCTCCGCTTCCTGCCGGGTAAGCAGTCCCATCAGGTAGACCACACCATTTTCGGTGACCACCTTGATACGCCCGCTGTCGACTTCCTTATCTGCCATCAATACGCTCTTGACCTTGGTGGTCAGCCACGCGTCGCTGGTGCGTGCGAGCATGGAGGTGGAGCCGCGTACCTGAATCTCGTTGTAGACCTGGCGCACCGTGTGCACTTGCTGTGCGGTGCGCCCGGCGAGATCGCGCAGTTCATTGCTGGATACCTGACCAGTGAGCAGCACCACCCCGTTAAATGCCACTACATCGATATTTGCGGCTTTCAGGTCCGGATGCGCTTTTCCGATGTTCACCTTGGTGATGGTTTCCAGCCGCTGGTCGTCAATATAGGTGCCGAAGGTCCGCTCACCCGGATCCGGTTGTATCGGGCCGTCGTGGGTGGCATCCAGCACCGTGGCGCAGCCGGCGAGCGCAGAAATTACGCACGCGGCGACGGCGAGCTTGAGCGGGTTGAAAATTTTGGTTCCTGTTGTTGATTGCATGGTTCAGTCCTCGTATCCACCAAACAGGCTGCTGTCGATGAGATCGCACAGGCAGAACAGGGTGAGCATATGTACCTGATGTACCTCGGAGGGAACCTCGGAAGGCACATGCAGCTCAATATCGTGCACATCCAGCAGTGCCGTGCAGTCTCCCTCGCCCTCACCACCGGTCAGCGCGAGTACGCCCATATCGCGATCGTGAGCAGCGCGAATTGCTTGCACCAGGTTGGAGTCGCGGCCGTCGGTGCTGATAATTACCAGTAGGTCACCGGGATGGCCGAGTGCGCGAACCTGGCGCGCATAGGATTCGGCGCGGCCGTGATTGCGGGCCACGGTGCCAGTGGTGATGGCGTCGCCATTCAGGGCCAACGCTGGCAGCCCGGGGCGCTCGCGCTCGAATCCGCCCATCAGCTGCGCAGAGAAACTCTGCGCGAGCGCGCCGCTGAGCCCATTACCACAGATCAGTAGTTTGTTTTCAGCGAGCAGCGTGTGCACGATCATTTCGCTGGCTTCGGCAATCAAAGGTGCCAAAAGTTCACCGGCATTCATGGTGGCTTCAATGCTGCGGTGAAACAGGGTTACAACGCGCTGTTCCATCGTTTCTGTGGTTTCCTTTTGGGTAAGCCTATTGCCCGAAGGCATTTTTAATCCAGTCGATATTCAGTGTGCCGGCGATTTTATCCTGTTCGATGCTGATCACATCAAACCGGCAGGGGCAGTCGAGACGGCGATACTGCAGGTAGCCGCTGGCGGTGGCGAGCAGTTTCTTCTGCTTGCGATAGTCAACGGATACACCGGCGCCGCCAAAACTGCGGTTGCGCCGGAAACGCACTTCTACAAACACCAGCGTGGTGCCGTCGCGGGCGATAAGGTCTATTTCGCCAAAGCGACCGCGAAAACTCCGTTCGACGATGCGCAGGCCGGCTCCGGCAAGGTGCCTCTCCGCCAGCGCTTCCATCTGGTTTCCAATACTCGTGGTATCCATGAAATTCCCTTTCTATGGATTGTTGCGTCTACTGTTATGTCATTTCCCGCTGCGATCAATCAATGCGCGCGCTGCTATCGGAGATGGGGGTTCCGCTTGCAGACGTAGTGATTGGTACCGGCTTGCCGTCGTCGATTTTCGCCCAGATCTGCTCGCGCACTATGCGCCCATCGGCTGCCAGACTGAGCGAGCCGGTGAGCCCATACACTCGCTGGTTGGGGAACTGACGCAGCATCGGCAGGCGCGGATAGAGACGAAAGGCATCGGCACCCAGTGCGTACAGGCGCGCGAAGGCCGGTGACGGGTTTGCCTGTTTCACGATGTTGCGCTTGGTCTGGTTGTCGTCTTCAAACAGCCACGGCAGCGCGGTGAAGCGCACCCCGTTGATATCGCGGTCGCGCTGCGGGTCCACATTGCCGGCAAATACTTGCGAGGTGGAAAACACCGGCAGTGCACCAGCGTAGAAGAAAGACAGCATGGGTTTTATCTGGCGCGCCTGCTGCGGCTGGGCCAGCACGAACAGCATATCTACATCGCCGCGGCGGCGAGGTGTGAATTTGAGTGGGGCGGCGAGCTTGCGGCGCAACTCCGCTTCGCGATTTTTACTCTCCGGAATCAGCAGCGCGTCGCTCACCAACTGGGAAAAATTGCTGTTGTCGGTGTAATTGCGGCTAATACTGATGGTGCCGCCGAGACTGTTCCACTCTTCGGTAAATGCCTCGAGGCCGCGTTGCCCCCAGCTGGACTCGGGAGCCAGGATCATCGCCTGGCGGTGACCCAGGCGGTAGGCCTGCTGTGCAACCTGGCGCGCCTCGTCCTCAATGGCCAGGCCGAATTGCACCAGATCATCGGTGAGGCGGGCTGAGTCACCCCAGTCTCCGGCATAGTTCAGCGCCAGGGTGGGAACCGGCAGTTTTTCCGTGGCCAGCAGATTGGCCACCTTGTCCTTGTCCAGCGGACCGACAATGGCCTGGGCGCCATTGTTGATGGCGGTCTGATAGATCTCGTCAAACGGCTGCTCGGTTCCGGTGTCGTAGACCTGCACCTGTGGCGTGGGTGCGCCGGCGTCCAGCGCGCTGTAGTAGGCCGCCATGAATCCGTCGCGAATGGCGCGGCCGGCAGAGCCCAGCGGGCCCGACAGCGGCAGCAACAGGGCGACATTCTGTGCGCGTTGGGACGCCAAATGCTCGAGCAGCTGCAGGGCCTGGGGTGGGTGGCTGACCGCGGTGTGTCCGGGCCACTGCTGGCGCCAGCGGCTGAGCGCGGTGAGCTGGGTACTGATGTCTGCCTGAGTGTCGCGGCCGAGCAGCGCGAGCTGGTACCAGGCGCGCATTTTTGAGTCGAGGGAGTCGTCCGCGCGGTGGCGCAGCTCACTGGAGGGCAGCTGGGTCAGCAGTTGCCACAGGCCGTCGTTGTTGCGGCGGATGGCGTCGTCTTCCCGCGCCAGGGTGGCGATGCGCTGGCGCTCGGCGATACCGCTGTCGATGTCGCCCATCAGGTTCCACAAGTCCGCGCGCAGGTTGCGCAGCGGCAATGCGACTTCCGCGGGGATCTGGTACCAGACCTGCTCCAGTCGCGGGGCGCTGATCAGGTCGAGTGCTGTGAAAAATTCGTCGTCCGCCGCCAGTGCGCTGCCGTAGACATGGGCGTAGCGGGCATACTCGGCGTCCGTCAATTGCTCCGCGTCGATGGCGCTGGCCGCTTGCCGGGCCGTCGCGTTATCGCCCAGAGTGTATAGAATGGCGGCCGCCTGCAGCTGCGCCTGGTCCTTTGCCGGCGACGGCAGCTCGCGCGCACTGTTGAGCAGGCGTATGGCGTTCTGTCGGTTTGCGGTAGCGATATTGCCGCTATCGTTCGGGATCTGCGCGTTGCGCTCGCTGCTGGGTGTCTGGCAGCCGGCCACGGACAGCGCCAGGGCGCCGGCGGCGAGACTATGAATGATGAAGGGGATGCGCCGGTGCAGGGCGGACATATTCTTCTCCCACAAAACTTATTCTGGAGTGAACTATGGGGCTGGATAAAGCGGTGCTTTATATCGTCGCGACGCCCATTGGCAATTTGGCGGATATGGTACCGCGAGCCGTTGAAGTTCTACAATCCGCGGATCTGGTGGCCGCGGAGGACACCCGTCACAGTCAGAGACTTTTTTCGCACTTTTCCATCGATACTCCGCTGGTGGCGTACCACGACCACTCGGACGACCAGCGCACTGCGAAGATTCTCGAGCGTCTGGAACAGGGGCAGGTGGTGGCCCTCATTTCGGACGCCGGCACTCCGTTGATATCTGATCCCGGTTATCGCCTGGTGCGGGAAGCGCGCGAGCGCGGCTTTGCTGTTGTGCCCATTCCCGGGCCCTGCGCTTTCGTCGCGGCGCTGTCCGCCGCCGGCCTGCCCAGTGACCGCTTTACCTTTGAGGGTTTTCTGCCCGCCAAGCCGCTGGCGCGGGAAAAGGCCTTGCAGTCACTGGCGGGTGAGATCCGCACCATGGTGTTTTACGAAGCCCCGCATCGGGTGCTGGACACACTTGAGGCCATGCGCCAGATCTTCGGTGATACCCGCGAGGCGGTGATTGCCCGCGAGCTCACCAAGGCATTCGAGACCATTCAGCTGCTGCCGCTGGCGGAGCTGGTGGAGTGGGTGCGCGCCGACAGTAACCAGCAGCGGGGCGAGATTGTCCTGCTGGTAAGGGGGGCGGATGCTACCAAAGCCGCCGAACTGGATGCGGAATCGGAGCGGGTGATGAAGCTGCTGCTCGCTGAGCTGCCCCCCAAGCGCGCGGCGGCGGTGGCGGCGGAGATTACCGGGGTAAACAAGAAGTTGTTGTATAACTGGTCGCTGGAGCAAAAGTAGGGTTTGGCGCCGGTTTTAGTGCTTGCATCTGTGGTCAGCGCTCATTAACCTTCGCGCCGAGTCAGCCAGACAATCGCTGTCGTGCCGCTTTCGGGTGGTGTGGTGGAGGAAAGTCCGGGCTCCATAGGGTGGGGCGCCAGGTAACGCCTGGGGGGCGCGAGCCTACGGAAAGTGCAACAGAGAGCAGACCGCCGATGGCTTCCCTGAATTTCGGTTTGGGGGAGTACAGGTAAGGGTGAAAGGGTGCGGTAAGAGCGCACCGCGCGACTGGTAACAGTTCGTGGCACGGTAAACCCCGTTCGGAGCAAGACCAAATAGGCCCTCTATAGGTGTGACCCGCACTGAGGGCGGGTAGGTCGCTTGAGGTGTGTGGTGACACACATCCCAGATGAATGATTGTCCTCGACAGAACCCGGCTTATCGGTTGACTCACCTACTTCCAGATGGCCGGCAGCCGCGTCGCGGTTGCCGGCCATCCTCCAATCAAGCGCTTACTTCTGCAGCAACAATCCACACTCCCGGTGCTCTTCACCCTTGGTGGGGTCGAAGTACACATCGTTGTCCGGCAGGTCGTTCTCGTAGACGTATTCCTCCACATCGATTTCCTTTAAGTGGAACATCGGTGCCACGCGAATGGTGCCGTGGTTGCCTTTGGTGAACACGTCGAGGCCCTTGCGGTGGGCGTTCTGGTCGTGGCGGATACCGTTCAGCCACACATCCGGCTTCAGTTCCTGCATGGCGCGGTTAAAGGGCTCGAGTTTCACGGTGCGGGAGAAAAAGTCGTGCTCCGGGGTATCCAGGGGAGGAATACCGCCGTAGACCGCGTTGTAGTGGGCGGCGGACATTTTCGGTGAGTAGGTGTGCAGGTTCAGATCCAGCAGCTTGATGACCTTCTCGATATGGCGGTAGGTCTCCGGCGTGTTGTACCCGTGGTCTACCCAGATGACCGGTATGTCGGGTCTGGCCTGTGTTACCAGGTGCAGGAACGCCACGGCCAGTGGCCGGAAGTTGGTAAACACCACCGGGTTTTCCGCCTCGGCAACAGTGAACTGGATGATTTCACTGGGCTTGCTGGTGTTGAAACGCTGGTTGAGCGCATCCAGATCCGCCCCGTGGTGGAAGGTGCGGGAGAGGGGTGTCTGTGTGCTCAGTCCTGCTGAAAAGCCCATGGCCGGTTTCCTGCTGATTGTCGGATAGCGCAAAGCTACAGCGACTTTAACTCCATTAAAAATAATAAAAGCTGATTTTTATATGTCTCATCGTTCTATGTGGCTCGTGAGGCAGTGTGAGGAGCGCCCTGGGGTGTCGCGCTTTGTCCGCGTTGGGTGTCGGATTGCGGTGGTGCTCCTGAGTATCCACTCACCTTTCCTAAACCCTTTGCCCGCCAGCGGGCTTCCTTACAAAGTTAAAGTAACTTGTCAGCTTGCCAAAGTAAGTGCTTGCTTTGCTGTGCAGTTGCCCGCGGCTGCTGCTGTGTGAAATGTGAACACTCCGCCTGCAGCCCGCGAAATTACTGGGCTTTTTCCTCTCTTGCGCGGTGTATTTCCTTGACTTTACGCCGCTCAGATTTATAGTGTTCGGAGTGGGGAAAAGTGGAAAATTGTGGGTCTTGGTGGGTTAGATGTGGTTGTGAGTGGATAATCACCTACCGCCAGGGCAAAGCAAGCAGGTTTCACTCCGCGCAACAAAACACTGTCAGGGAAACCGAAGACCCGATCCATGTATCTGGGAAGTCACGCAATCAACATGGACGCCAAGGGGCGTCTGGCCATTCCGGCGCGAGTCAGGGACTCGCTGCTGGAAGATTGCGGCGGCCGTCTGGTGGTGACGGCGCATACGGAAGAGCGTTGCCTGCTCGTCTATCCTGAACCTCAGTGGCGCGAAATTTTACCGAAAATCGAGGCGCTCCCCAGCTTCAACAAGGTGGCGCGCCGCGCCCAGCGACTGCTGATCGGCTACGCCTGCGAACTGCAGGTGGACGCCAACGGGCGGGTGTTGATTCCGCCAACCCTGCGCGAATACGCGGGGCTCGAGAAGAAGTTGATGTTGGTTGGGCAGGGCAAGAAGCTGGAACTCTGGAGCGAGGACCGCTGGATGTCGTGGCTCGACGATGAGGGCGACGGCGATATGCCGGAGGAAATGGTTTCACTGTCCCTGTAACTGATTTGTGTCAGGGGCGGCAGGCCAGGAATGAATTTTTGACAATCACAGGAGGGCGCCGGGTGTCCCAGGAACTGCATCGCAGTGTGTTGTTACGCGAGGCTGTGGACGCCCTGGTGGTGGACCCCGACGGCTTTTATATCGATGGCACGTTTGGCCGTGGCGGCCACAGCGCGCTTGTGTTGGAGCTGCTCGGGAGCGGCGGCCATCTGTTGGCTATAGACAAAGACCCGCAGGCGGTTGAGTTTGCCCGCAGCCGCTTTCACGGGGAGTCGCGCTTTGAGATCTGGCACGGGTCGTTTGCGGATATGGACCTGGCTGCAGGAGATATGGCGGGCCGGGTGTCGGGTATTCTGCTGGACCTCGGCGTGTCCTCGCCGCAGCTGGATCAGCCTGAGCGCGGTTTCAGCTTTATGCAGGACGGCCCGCTGGACATGCGTATGGACACCAGTCGCGGCATCAGTGCCGCGGACTGGGTGAACAGTGAATCCGAGGCAGAGTTGGCGTGGGTGTTCAAGGAGTATGGTGAAGAGCGTTTTGCCCGACGCATAGCGGGCGCCATCGTGCGGCGCCGGGCGGAGAAGCCATTTGTGCGCACCCTGGATCTGGCGGAAGTGGTCAAGGCGGCGAACCCCGCCTGGGAAAAGGGGAAGCACCCGGCCACGCGCGTGTTCCAGGCAATCCGGATTCACGTGAATGGGGAGCTGGAAGACCTGCAGCAGGCGCTGGCGAAATCGCTGGCGCTGCTCAAGCCGGGCGGTCGTCTGGTAGTGATCAGCTTCCACTCGCTGGAGGATCGTATGGTGAAGCGGTTTATTCGCGAGCAGGAGAAGGGGCCGCAGTTGCCCCGCGGGCTGCCGGTAATGGACCGTCAGATCCAACGGACCCTGCGATCCGTGAGCAAGGCAGTCAAGGCCGAAGCGCAGGAAGTGGGTGAGAACGTGCGCTCCCGCAGTGCCGTTATGCGCATCGCCGAGCGGCTGGGGTAGTCCAGTGCGCGGAAACCGTTGGCTGTTGGTGTGTCTGTGGGGGCTGGTGATGCTGTCGTCTCTTGGCGTGGTGCACACCACCCAGCGGAGTCGAGCGCTGACCGCGCAGTTGGAGCAGGCTCAGCGATACCGCGATGAATTGCGTTACGAGCAGGAGCGCCTGCTGCTGGAGCGCGGCGCCTGGTCCGCCTACAGCCGTATTGAGCAGGTGGCGCGGGAGCGGTTGGACATGCGCGCGCCGACGCCCGGCGAACGGATATTGGTGCGCTCTGGGCGCTGATGCCGGGATTGATGGACAAAGACGAACGCGACAAAAACATAAGGTACCACCGCGCAGCGGGGTGCCAAACCGATAACAGCAGGGTAGGGAAAGGGATCTGCCATGGGCGCAGTGAAAAAGCAGCAACCGCAGCCGGGTATTGCCCGCTGGCGCTTCGCGCTGGTGGCCGGTTTGCTGTGCCTGCTCGCTGTGGCGCTGGTTGTGCACCTGGCCGGCCTGCAGGTGCTGCCGGAACAGGACAAGGGTTTCCGCTTCCTGCAGGACCAGGGGCGCGCCCGCACCATCCGAACGGAAGAAATCGCCGCCTACCGCGGTTCCATTGTTGATCGCAACGGCGAGCTGCTGGCCGTCAGCACCCCGGTTCAGACCATCTGGGCCAACCCGCAACTGCTGAAAGAAGCGTCCGAGTCTCAACTGCGCGCCCTGGCCGCTGCCCTGGGTGTACCGGCGGCCAGTCTCGCAAAGCGCCTGGAAAAGTACCGCAACAAGGGGTTTATGTACCTGCAGCGCCATATGACGCCGGAGCAGGCGCACAAGGTGCTGGCTCTGGATCTGGCCGGCGTTTACAGCAAGAAGGAGTACCGCCGTTTTTACCCCGCCGGTGAGGTCACCGCCCAGTTGCTGGGCTTTACTAATATTGACGATCGCGGTCAGGAAGGGCTCGAACTCGCCTATGAGCAGTCCCTTGCCGGCGAGCCGGGCAAGCGTCAGGTAGTGAAAGATCTCAAAGGGCGCACCGTGCAGGATTTGGCAGTGAAGCAGGAGGCGCGCCCGGGGCGCGACCTGCAGCTCACCATCGACATGCGCCTGCAGTACCTGGCCTATAGGGAGCTTAAGAAGGCGGTGGCTGAGAACGGTGCCGCTGCTGGTTATATGGTGATTTTGGACACTCGCAGTGGTGACGTGTTGGCGATGGCTAATCAGCCTTCCTTTAACCCCAACAATCGCCAGGGAGTAAAAGCTGCGGCGATGCGCAATCGCGCGTTGATCGACCAGTTTGAGCCGGGGTCCACCGTCAAGCCCCTGACCGCGCTGGCGGCGCTGGAGAGTGGACGCTACCAGCCGCACACACCGATCAACACCAGTCCGGGCTATATCCGCCTGCCGGGCAAAACCCTACTGGACCCGGTGAACTACGGCACGATCGACCTGACCAGAGTGATCACCAAGTCCAGTCAGGTGGGTATCACCAAGGTGGCGATGGATCTGGAACCGGAAACCCTGCGTGAACTTTTTTACCGCATGGGGCTCGGAGAAGCGGTTGGCACCGGATTCCCCGGGGAGGCCCCGGGGATACTGCCCAGCCGCACACGCTGGCATCCCATTGAGTTGGCCAACTTTGCCTTCGGCTACGGTTTGACAGTGAATGCTGTGCAGCTGGCCCAGGCCTACAGTGTGGTTGCCAACGCCGGGCTCAAACGCCCGGTTTCACTCATTATGGAACCGGGTAAAAAGGCTGCCGAGGCGGATCGTGTGGTGGAGCCGAAACTGGCGCGCCAGGTGACGACCATGCTGGAGACCGTGATCAGTTCTGTCGGTACCGGCAAGCGCGCCGCGGTGGAAGGCTACCGGGTGGCGGGTAAAACCGGCACCGTGCACAAGGTGGGCAGCGAAGGCTATGCCGACAGCCGCTATCGCTCGGTGTTTGCCGGGTTTGCACCCGCCGAGAACCCGCGCCTGGCGGCGGTCGTGGTGATAGAGGAGCCCAGTACCGTCAAATACTCCGGTGGCGAGGTTGCCGCGCCGGTGTTCGGAAAAGTAATGACCGGTGCCATGCGCCTCCTGCAGGTGCCGCCGGCAGAAATTGTGCCCGCTGAACAACAGCTGGCGACGCAGCTCGACGAGAGAGGTACAACGTCGTGACCCAGCGCAATTCCACGCAAAATCGCACCGCTACCCTGTCCGCTCTGTTGCCGGGCTACGCAGGCATTCCCAATATCGAAGTCACTGGTGTGGCTCTCGACAGCCGTCAGGTCAAGGCGGGTGATGTCTTTATGGCGCTGCGCGGCACTCAGGTCGACGGCCGCGAGTACATCGACGCCGCCATTGCGCGGGGCGCCGCCGCGGTGCTCGCCGACGGCGAAACCCTCGGCGCCGAGGAGCGCGGCGGTATCCAGGTGATGACCGTGCCCGGGCTCGCCGCGCGCGTAGGCGAAATTGCCGCGCGTTTTTACCAGCATCCCACCGAGTCCATGTATCTGGTGGGTGTGACCGGCACCAACGGTAAATCCACCTGTGCTTTCCTCACCTCTCAGCTACTGGCACGCCATTTTGGCAGCGCTGCGGTGATGGGCACCATTGGCAACGGCGTGTGGAAAGACGGTGCAATCCATCTTGAGGAAACCGGGCTGACCACCCCCGATCCGGTGCGACTGCAAGCGGACTACGCGGCCTTCTACGCCCAGGGAGCGCGCGCCGCGGCGATGGAAGTCTCCTCCCACTCCCTGTCACAGGGGCGGGTGCACGGGTTGGTATTCGATACCGCCGTATTTACCAATCTCACCCGCGACCATTTGGACTATCACGGCAATATGGCCGCCTATGGCGCCGCTAAGGAAAAGCTGTTCGGACTGCCAAAGCTGAAGCGCGGTGTCATCAATGTCGATGACCCCTTCGGCGCGCAGATGGTGGAGCGCTGCAAGTTGCGCGGCCTGAAAGTGATTACCTACGGTCTGCAAGCGGGCGATGTGCAGGTGCGCAATCTGAAGCGTCTCGACAGCGGCTTCTCGGTACACCTGATTACTCCGTGGGGGGAAGGTGAACTGCATGCGCCATTGATCGGTGACTTTAATATCCACAACGCACTCGCGGTAGTGGCGGCGGCTGCGGCGGCGGGAATGCCGCTGGCGGATATCCTTGCGGCCTTTCCGCATATCCAACCGGTGCCGGGGCGCATGGAGCGGGTCTCCAGCGGCAATGCCGATGAGGTCAGTGTGCTGGTGGACTACGCACATACGCCGGATGCCCTGCGCGCAGCGCTGGAGGCGGCGCGTCCATACTGTCGCGGTAAGTTGTGGTGTGTGTTCGGCTGCGGCGGCGACCGGGATACCGGTAAACGCGCTCCCATGGGGCGCATTGCCGCGGAGCTGGCCGATCACGTGGTTGTTACCAGTGACAACCCCCGCAGCGAAAATCCGCAGTCCATTATCGACGGCATTCTCGAGGGTATCGACGGTGGCGTGGATGGTGTTCGCTGCGTGGTAAATGTGGATCGCGCCGAGGCCATCCGCTACGCCATCAGCCAGGCCACCGCCGGTGACACCGTGCTGATTGCCGGCAAGGGCCATGAGGACTACCAGTTGATCGCGGGTGAAAAACTGCATTTCTGCGATCGTGAGCAGGCCGCCGCCGCACTGGCGCAGCGCGCCGCCGGAGAGGTGGAGGCCAGCCGCCCATGATCGCCCCCATTTCCCTGCAGCAATTACAGCAGCGTTTCGGCGGTGAGCTGATTAACGGCTCGGTGTCGTTTACCGCCGTGTGTACCGACACCCGCAAGCTGGACCCGGGCGCGCTGTTTGTGGCGCTGCGGGGGGAAACTTTCGATGCGCACGATTTTCTTGCTGACATCGACGGCAATGCGCTGGGCGTGGTGACGGAAAAAGTGATTGAGGGCTCGTCCCTGCCGCAGTGGCTGGTGGCTGACACCACCATTGCCCTGGGGCAGATCGGCCGTCTGTGTCGCGAACAATTTAACGGTCCGGTGATCGGCATTACCGGTTCCTGTGGCAAGACCACGGTGAAAGAAATGCTGGCGTCGATTTTCGGCCAGAGCCACCGGGTATGTGTGACCCGCGGCAACCTGAACAACCATTTCGGGGTGCCCATGACCCTGTTTTCCCTCGCGCCGGAACACCAGGTGCTGATCGTGGAAATGGGCGCGAGCGGGCCGAATGAAATCGGCTACCTGTGCGGCATCGCCAGGCCGGGAATTACCGCGGTCAACAACGTGATGCCAGCACATGTGGAGGGCTTTGGCTCAGTGGATGGCATCGCCACCGCCAAGGGGCAGATCTACACCAGCCTCGAGCCCGGTGCCATTGCGGTGCTGAACGCGGACGACAACTACGCAGATTACTGGCGCGGCGAAATGCCGGAAGGTGTGCACACCCTGGAAGTTGGTTTAGGTCACCAGTGCGCCGTGCATGCGGACAACATTGTAATAGACGCATTGGGCTGCGCGTCCTTCGATCTGGTGGTGGAAGGCGTAAGCCACCCGGTGCAGCTGCAACTGCTCGGCGAGCACAACGTGCACAACGCACTGGTCGCCGCCGGCTGCGCCTATGCGGCGGGAATACCGGTTGCGGAAATTGCCACCGGACTCAGCGCGCTGTCGGGCGTTGGCGGTCGCATGCAGTCCGTCGTAGGTAAACGCGGCGCGACGGTGATCGACGACAGCTACAACGCCAACCCGGGTTCTGTCAGCGCTGCCATCGAACTGCTGGCGCAGCGCGATGGCAAGAAGATCCTGGTGCTGGGAGATATGGCGGAGCTGGGGCCGGAGGCGGACAAGGCGCACCGCGATATGGGCCGGCTGGCGCGGGAGCGGGGCATCGATCAACTGTTTACCCTCGGCACTCTGAGTGCTGCGGCGAGTATTGAATTTGCCGCGGGTCGGCAACACGTTCAAAAGAATTTTTCCGAGCGCGAGGCCTTGATCCAGGCACTGGCGCCGGAACTGGATGGGAACACCACTGTGCTGGTGA
The DNA here is from genome assembly GCF_011326135.1 of Microbulbifer sp. SH-1. Taxonomy (NCBI): domain Bacteria; kingdom Pseudomonadati; phylum Pseudomonadota; class Gammaproteobacteria; order Cellvibrionales; family Microbulbiferaceae; genus Microbulbifer; species Microbulbifer sp. SH-1. Next base: position 73,463 of record NZ_CP046948.1, read on the forward strand.
AAGGTTCCCGCAGTGCGCGCATGGAACTGGTCGTGCAGGCACTCACCAACGGGAATCAATAAAAGGTAATCCAATGCTGCTTTGGTTGGCTGAACTTCTACAACAATACGTAAAAGGCTTTGCGGTCTTCGACTACCTCACCGTGCGTGCGATCCTGAGCGCGCTGACGGCGCTGGGTATTTCCCTGCTGGTGGGGCCGCGCATGATCACCTGGCTCAATCGTCTGCAGGTGGGGCAGGCGGTGCGCGACGACGGTCCGCAGTCGCACCTGAGCAAATCCGGCACGCCCACCATGGGTGGCACGCTGATTCTCGCCGCGATTTTTTCCTCATCACTGCTGTGGTCGGATCTCAGCAATCGCCTGGTGTGGGTCACCCTGCTGGTGACCTTCGTGTTCGGCGCGGTGGGCTTTGTGGACGACTACAAAAAAGTGGTGGAGAAAAATTCCCGCGGTCTGATCGCGCGCTGGAAATATTTCTGGCAGTCGGTCGCCGGCCTCGGTGCGGCGATCTATCTCTACATGAGCGCCACTTCCCCGGCGGAAACCCAGCTGTTCGTGCCTTTCTTCAAGGATGTGGCGATCAATCTGGGACCGGCCGCGTTCATTCTGCTCACCTATTTCGTGGTGGTGGGCTCCAGTAACGCGGTGAACCTCACGGATGGGCTCGACGGCCTCGCCATCATGCCGTCGGTGATGGTCGGCGGTGCTCTCGGCGTAATCGCGTACCTGGTGGGCCATGTGGAATTCGCCACTTACCTGCATATTCCGTCGATCTCCGGCGCAGGCGAACTGGCGGTGTTCTGCGCGGCACTGGGCGGTGCCGGGCTTGGGTTCCTGTGGTTCAACACCTATCCCGCGCAGGTCTTCATGGGTGACGTGGGCGCACTGGCACTGGGTGCCGCGCTCGGCATCATTGCGGTGATCACCCGCCATGAAATCGTACTGTTCATCATGGGTGGTGTGTTCGTAATGGAAACTGTTTCCGTGATCCTGCAGGTGGCGTCGTTCAAGCTGACTGGCAAACGCATATTCCGCATGGCGCCACTTCACCACCATTTTGAATTAAAGGGCTGGCCGGAGCCGCGAGTGATCGTGCGCTTCTGGATCATCACCGTGGTACTGGTGCTGGCGGGTCTCGCGACCCTGAAACTTCGCTGAGAAAAACAGAACGTCAAGAAAACAGAACAGATCGAATGAACCTCATCGCAACCTCAGAGAAAAAAGTGGTGATCGGACTGGGCGCTACCGGGCAATCGGTGGTGCGCTTTCTGCTGAGCCGAGGTATTTCTCCGGTTGTGGTGGACAGCCGTGAGGCACCGCCGGCGCTGGAAGCATTCCGCACGGAGTTTCCGGACGTGGCGGTAGAGTGTGGCCCGTTGAAGCGGGAAACCCTGCTCGCGGCAAGTGAAATTATCGCCAGTCCGGGTATCGGCGTGGCAGAACCCGCGATCGCCGCGGCGGTTGCCGCCGGTATTCCGGTGGTGGGTGATATCGAACTGTTTGCACGTGAGCTGGCCAAGGTAGAGCCGACACCGAAAGTGATTGCCATCACTGGCTCCAATGGCAAGAGCACGGTGACCACCTTGATGGGGCTGATGGCCGAGGCCGCCGGCGTAAATGTAAAAGTGGGCGGCAATATTGGTGTACCAGTGCTGGAATTTCTGGCGCCTGGGGCCGAGCTGCCGGAGCTGTTTGTACTTGAGCTCTCCAGCTTTCAACTGGAAACCACTTATTCCCTGGCGCCGGAAGTGGCGACGATCCTGAATATCAGCGCGGACCACATGGACCGCTATCCAAATCTTGGCGCCTACCACCGTGCCAAACAGCGCGTGTATCGCCACGCGCGCCAGATGGTGATCAACCGCGCCGATCCGCTGACTCGCGGCCCGCTGTCCCGCGACAGCATAGAGTGGAGTTTCGGCCTGGATACACCGGATCTGAAGCAGTTTGGCGTGATTAGTGAAGGCGGTCAGCAGTGGCTCACAAAGGGTCATGAAAAGCTGATGCCCGCGCGCGAAATGGCCATGGTGGGCAGCCACAACGTGGCCAATGCATTGGCGGCGCTGGCTCTTGGTCATGCGGTGGGGCTACCCATGGCGCCGATGCTCCAGGTGCTGCGCACTTTTGCCGGTCTTGCGCACCGTTGCGAGCGGGTGGCAGATCTGGATGGCATCACCTTTGTAAATGATTCCAAAGGTACCAATGTGGGCGCGACACGCGCGGCGCTGGATGGCCTTGCCGATGGCGAGCGCAAGATCGTATTGATTGCGGGTGGAGACGGCAAGGGCGCGGACTTTTCACCGCTGGCGCAAGCCGTGGGGACCTTGCGTGGGCTGGTTACCATCGGTGTCGATGGCCCGAAGATCGCCGCGGTATTTGAGGGGCTGGTGTCGCAACAGGCCGCAGGCAACATGGGCGATGCCATTGCCAAAGCCAAAGCACTGGCCAGCGACGGCGATTACGTGCTGCTGTCGCCCGCCTGCGCGAGCTTTGACATGTTCCGCAACTTTGAACACCGCGGCGAAGTGTTCCGCGCTGAAGTCGGTGCATTAGTGCAATCTTCCGACGATGGAGGTGCGCATGAGTAACGCACCATTGAAGTTGGCCGCGAACGAGCCGATAGATGAATTTGCCTGGGTGTTACCGTTCTGTGTGTTCGCGCTGGCGAGTATTGGTGTGGTAATGGTGGCGTCCGCGTCCATTGCGTTTGCCGCGGATGTGTACAGTGATCCCTGGTATTTCCTGAAGCGTCACCTAGTGTTTCTCGCCGCGGGTGCGTTTGGCGCGCTTCTGGTGAGCCGGATTTCCCTGGCGACCTGGTCCAACCTGTCGTGGACCTTGCTGTTCTTTGCTTTGGGCATGTTACTGGCGGTGCTGATTCCCGGAGTGGGGCGCTCGGTCAACGGCAGCATACGCTGGATTGCACTGGGTCCGATTACTGTCCAGCCCGCAGAGATCGCCAAGTTTTGCTGTCTGGTATTTTTTGCCAGTTTTCTCACCCGGCGCAATGAAAAACTGCGTCACTGGAGCAGTTTCATGATCCCCATTTCCGTACTGGGAGTGGTGGCCTTGCTGCTATTGCTGGAACCGGACTTCGGCTCCGTGGTGGTGATTTCCGGCACTGCGCTGGCGATGGTGTTTCTCGCCGGTGCGCGCCTGCCGCACACCTTTTTGCTGGTTGGTCTGGCGGCCTGCGGCCTGGTGATGATGGCGTTGATCAGCCCTTATCGACTGCAGCGTCTCACCACATTTCTCGATCCTTGGGGCGAGCAGTTTTCCGGCGGTTACCAGCTGACGCAATCGCTGATTGCTTTCGGCCGCGGCGAGTGGTTCGGCGTAGGGCTCGGGAACAGTGTGCAGAAATTGTTTTACCTGCCGGAGGCGCACACGGATTTCGTGTTCGCAATTCTGGCGGAAGAGTGGGGCATGCTTGGCGGCCTGGTGGTTATCGGCCTGTATGCCGCACTCACCTGGTCGCTGCTGCGACTGGTGCGCAAGGCGCTGGCGAAGCAGGCGTTTTTTACCGCGCTGCTGCTGTTTGGCATCGCGGTGCTATTGGCTGGGCAGGCATTTGTGAATATGGGGGTGGCCTCGGGACTTCTGCCCACCAAGGGGCTGACCCTGCCATTTGTCAGTTCCGGCGGTTCCAGCCTGGTGGTGTGCTTTGCATTATTTGCGCTCGCCTGGCGCGCGCAGAATGAATTGAACAGCGGGGTCGAGGCAGATGAAGACAGCCTCGGCAAAATCCGCCAGTTGCCGATCTTCAATCCTCTACAACTGGGCGATAGAAAAGGCGAGAGAAAAACCGGGGAGGCCGCGTGATGGAGCAGTCCGCCAACGCACAGCCCTTCGCGGGCAAGAAATTTTTGGTGATGGCCGGCGGCACCGGTGGTCATGTTTTCCCCGCGCTCGCGGTAGCGAAAGCACTGCAGGCGCAGGGCGCTTCGGTGGAATGGCTCGGCACCACGCGCGGTATCGAATCGCAATTGATTCCGGCGGCGGATATTCCGCTGCACTGCATTACCGTGGAAGGTGTGCGCGGCAAAGGTTCCGCGGCACTGCTGAAGGCTCCTCTGCAGATCAGCCGCGCCATTTGGCAGGCGCGCAATGTGGTGAAAGTGGTAAAGCCCGACGCGGTGCTGGGGTTTGGTGGTTTTGCTACAGGTCCGGGCGGTGTAGCGGCACGGCTCGGCGGCATACCGCTGATTATTCACGAGCAGAATGCTGTGGCGGGCACTACCAACCGCCTGCTGGCCAAAATAGCCAGCCGCGTACTGGAAGCTTTCCCTAGTGGATTGCCGTCGGCGCAGCAGGTGGGCAATCCGGTGCGCGCGGAAATTTCCGCACTGCCGGCGCCGGCGGAGCGGGTGGGCAAGCAGCAGCCGTTGCGGTTATTGGTACTGGGTGGAAGCCTGGGCGCTGTTGCCATCAATGAGCTGGTGCCGCAGGCGCTGGCCAAAATGGATCTGTCCAAACGTCCACAAGTGTTGCACCAGGCCGGTCAGCGCCATCTGGATGTAGCGAAAGAAGCGTACGAGCGCGCCGGTGTGGAAGCAGAAGTTGTGCCGTTTATTGCGGATATGGCGGCGGCCTACGGTCAGGCAGACTTGGTGATCTGTCGCTCCGGCGCACTGACGGTTTCGGAAATTGCAGCGGCCGGTGTGGGTGCCATCATGGTGCCTTTCCCTTTCGCCATCGACGATCACCAGACCAAAAATGGGGAGTGGTTACAACAGGCGGGTGCGGCAAAAGTGATTCAGCAGGACGCGCTGGACGCGGACCAGCTGGCAGCATTGCTGGAAGATTTGTTTGCCGCTCCGGAAAAATTATTGGCCATGGCAGAGGCCGCGCGCGGCGTCGCCCGGCCGGACGCCACCGACCGCGTGTTGGCGGTGTGTCGCGAACAGATGGGGTGTTGATATGTCTCGCGAAATCCAGAACCAAACCAGTGGCGGAAAGACGATGAGTGACCACGGCGACAGTAATTACCAGGTGCCGGCCATGCGCCGTATCCGCCGCATTCACTTTATCGGTGTAGGTGGTGCGGGCATGAGCGGCATCGCCGAAGTCTTGCAGAACCAGGGGTACGAGGTGTCAGGGTCGGACCTGCGCGAGAGCAAGGTTACCGAGCGTTTGCGCAGCCTAGGCGTCAAGGTGCAGATCGGCCATACCGCAGAGAACATTCGCGATGTGGATGTCGTGGTGAACTCTTCGGCGGTCTACGGCAATAACCCGGAACTGGTTGCGGCGCGGGAAAATCGTATTCCGGTGGTGCGCCGCGCGGAAATGCTGGGTGAACTGATGCGCTACCGCTATGGCATTGCGGTAGCGGGCACCCATGGCAAGACCACCACGACCAGCCTGATCGCCTCCATATTTGCCGCAGACGGCAAAGACCCAACGTTTGTTATCGGCGGGCTGGTGAACAGTGCCGGTGCCAATGCCGCGCTGGGAGAGGGCCGTTACCTGATCGCGGAGGCGGACGAGAGCGATGCTTCTTTCCTGCATCTGCAACCGATGGTCACGGTGGTGACGAATATTGATGCGGACCACATGGAAACCTATGGTGGTGATTTCGAGAAGGTAAAGCAGATCTTCATCGACTTTATTCACAACCTGCCGTTTTACGGCCTCGCGGTGGTGTGCGGTGACGATGCCAATGTGCAGTCAGTTATTCCGAAAATGGCGCGCCCGGTGACTACGTACGGTTTCGACGAAGGCAACGACTTCCGCATCAGCGATGTGCGTCAGGAGCCGCTGCGCAGTTTCTTCACTGTGCAGCGTCCCGATGGCAGCGCACTGGATGTTTGCGTCAACGTGCCCGGTATTCACAATGTGCTGAATGCCACTGCCGCCATCGCCGTGGCGAGCGAAGAAGGTATCAGCGATGCGGCCATCTGCGAGGGACTGAAAGGATTCCAGGGGGTTGGCCGCCGCTTCCAGATCTACGGTGAGTACCCGGTCAGCGATGACGCCGCCGCGGAAAAAGTCATGCTGGTGGACGACTACGGTCACCATCCGCGGGAAGTGGCCGCGACCATAAAAACCGTCCGCGACGGCTGGCCTGAGCGCCGTCTGGTCATGGTATACCAGCCGCACCGCTACACGCGTACCCGCGATCTGTTTGAGGACTTCGTTCAGGTTCTTTCTCAGGTCGACAAACTGGTGTTGCTGGATGTATATAGCGCGGGCGAAGCAGTGATTCCCGGCGCAGACGGCCGCACACTGGCGCGCAGTATTCGCAATCGCGGCCAGATCGATCCGATTTTTGTGGAAAAAGTGGATGAGGTGCCGCCGATTCTTGCGGACCTTCTGGAGCCTGGTGACATAGTGCTGACTCAAGGTGCTGGCAACGTGGGTGGACTCGCGCAGCAACTGGCGGAATGGCAGCTGGGCGATAAAGCCGGCTCTGGGAAATAACGCAGTCGAAACAATATTGTGGCCAGAGAAAAACCGTTGCAACGACAGAAACAGGCAAAAGGTAAGCCGGCACTGCGCGGCGCACGGGCACGGCCTGACCCGAATGCGGAGCCCCCCTTAAGACCGCTGCGCGTGGTACTGCTGGGGGTGGTTTTGCTGGCGGTGGCGGCGGGTGTCGGCTACAGCGCACGCTGGCTTTGGCAGCAGGTGCCCGCCGCGGAACTCAGCCGGGTGGATGCGCTGGAAAATGTGCGGGTGAAGGCCCCGTTCCGCGCGGTAACCGAGCAGGAAGTGGAAGATATATTGCTGCCGTATTTGCAGCGCGGTTTTTTTTCATTGGATATCGACGGTATGCGTGCCGCGCTGTTGAGTAATCCGTGGATCGTGAACGCGGCGGTGAGCCGGCGCTGGCCAAACGGTGTCGAGGTGGCGGTAGAGGAAGCCGAGCCACTGGCAATTTGGGGCGGAGATCAGTTGTTGATTGCGAGCGGCGAATTGCTGCCGCGACCTGAAAATTTAAAAAACCTGCGTTTGCCGGAGCTTGCCGGCGACGCGGAGCTGGTGGAACGCATTATGGCCCAGTACCAGGCGCTGGCCGGGCTTTTGACCACCAAGGATATGGAAGTGCGCCGCCTGTCATTCGACGATCTGTCGGGCTGGCAGCTGGAACTGGTAAGCGGTATTCGCTTGCAACTGGGGCACGACGAATTGCTGGAGCGGGTAGGCCGCTTCCTGCGTCTGACCCGCGGCGTACTGGCGCCGCATCTGCAGAAAGTTGCCGGGGTGGATACCCGTTACAACAATGCAGTTGCGGTGCAGTGGAAAGAAAAAGACAAAACAGAAAACTGACAACTGGGTGCCTCTAAAAATCGTAGCGAGCGGTTGGCTGGCGGTGGCCGCCGGAGCGGAGGCAGCGGAGTGTATAGCGCATACATGAGCATGCCGAGCACCGCCGGGCGCCGTCAGGCGAACGCGCAGTAGATTTTTAGATGTGCCCAATAAAACAGGTAGATAAAAAGGTGGGTTTTCCCCTGATCCGACATGGCATATGTGGATCGGAGTGACTGTCCAGCGAGGTTGAAAATTCAATGACACAAACAACGGAACCACGCATGGTCGTCGGTCTGGATATCGGTACATCCAAGGTCGTGGCGATTGTCGGTGAGGTGACCGGTAACGGCGAACTGAATATCGTCGGTATCGGCTCCCACCGCTCGACCGGTATGAAGCGGGGCGTGGTGGTGAATATCGAATCCACAGTGCAATCCATCCAGCGCGCGGTTGAGGAAGCGGAGCTGATGGCGGGATGCGAGATTCACTCTGTCTACGCCGGCATTGCCGGCAGCCATATCCGCAGTTTGAACAGCCACGGCATCGTGGCGATCAAGGATCGAGAAGTTACCCAGCAGGATCTGGATCGTGTAATAGACGCTGCGCGTGCGGTGGCTATTCCCGCGGATCAAAAGATCCTGCACACCCTGCCGCAGGAATACCTGATCGACAGTCAGGAAGGGGTGAAGGAGCCGTTGGGCATGTCTGGGGTGCGCCTGGAAGCCAAGGTGCATCTGGTCAGCGGTGCGGTCAATGCAGCGCAAAATATCGAGAAGTGCATTCGCCGCTGCGGTCTGGAAGTGGAAGACATCATCCTTGAGCAGCTGGCTTCGAGCTACGCGGTGTTGACGGATGATGAAAAAGAACTGGGTGTATGCATGGTGGACATCGGTGGTGGCACCACTGATATCGCGGTGTTTACCGGCGGCTCCATCCGCCACACCGGTGTTATCCCCATTGCCGGCGATCAGGTGACCAACGACATCGCCATGGCGTTGCGCACACCGACACCGCATGCGGAAGAACTGAAAATCAAGTATGCCTGTGCACTTGCCAAGCTGGCACGGGAAGGGGAAACCATCAAGGTGCCAAGCGTGGGCGACCGCGCACCGCGGGACCTGTCCCGCCAGGCGTTGGCGGAAGTGGTGGAACCCCGCTACGACGAGCTGTTCACATTGGTGCAGGCGGAACTGCGCCGCAGCGGTTTCGAAGACCTGTGTGCAGCGGGCATCGTGCTCACTGGCGGCTCATCGAAAATGGAAGGGGCTGTGGAACTGGCCGAGGAAATTTTTCATATGCCGGTGCGTCTCGCGGTACCCCAGGGCATTGCCGGTTTGACCGACATTGTCAGCAATCCGATTTATTCCACTGGCGTTGGTCTGCTGATGTATGCGCTGAAATCGGAAGAGAACAAACGCAGTCGCCCGCGCGGCGAAGTGCGCAATGAAAATCAGTGGTGGGACAAGGTGAAACACTGGTTCAGAGGCAATCTTTAACGCGATGCCTTTGGGCGGAAAATAATTACCGGGATCGATAATTAAATTTGGACATGAGCAAAAAAGGGGAACAGCAATGTTCGAACTCGTAGATAGCGTACAGGACAAGCCTGTCATCAAGGTGATCGGTGTGGGTGGCGGTGGCGGCAACGCCGTCAAGCACATGATCGCGTGCGATGTCGACGGTGTGGATTTTATCTGTGCTAACACCGACGCGCAGGCGCTGAAAGATGTGCAGGCGCACACCATTCTGCAACTGGGGAACACCATTACCCGCGGTCTGGGTGCCGGTGCCAACCCGGATGTGGGTCGCCAGTCCGCACTGGAAGATCGCGAGCGCATCGCCGAAGTGCTGACCGGTGCGGATATGGTTTTCATCACCGCCGGCATGGGCGGCGGCACCGGAACCGGCGGCGCTCCGATCGTGGCGGAAATTGCCAAGGATCTGGGCATCCTCACCGTTGCGGTGGTTACCCGTCCGTTCATGATCGAGGGCCGCAAACGCGCGACCGTGGCGGAAGAGGGCATCCTCGAGCTCCGCGACAAGGTGGACTCCCTGATCACCATTCCCAACGATCGCCTGCTGGAAGTACTCGGCAACAAGATCACCATGAAGGCCGCCTACAAGGAGGCGGACAATGTGCTGCTGGGCGCGGTCCAGGGGATCGCCGATCTGATGATCCGCCCGGGCATCATGAACGTGGACTTCGCCGATGTGCGCACCGTCATGTCCGAAATGGGGATGGCGATGATGGGTTCCGGCGCTGCCGTAGGTGAGAACCGCGCCCGCGAAGCGGCGGAGAAAGCGGTGCGCAGCCCGCTGCTGGACAACGTTAACCTGCAGGGCGCGCGCGGCATCCTGGTGAACATCATCACCGGTAGCGAGGAAGGCGGCTGTCAGGAGCTGACCCTGGGTGAATACTCAGAAGTTGGGCAGATTGTGCAGGAAATTGCCTCCGACGACGCCACCGTGGTGATCGGTACCGCAGTGGACGACAAGCTGGGCGACGAGATGCGCGTAACCGTGGTTGCCGCCGGTCTCGGCGAAGCGACCGCGCAGGTGGCTCGCCCCACCAAAGTGGTGGATAACACCAGCGCGCGCCGCGCGGAGACCCGCGAGACCATGCGTCCGGTAAGTAACGCGGAGCCAACCCGGGAAGTTCAGCAGGAGCTGCGCGCGAACCGTATGGACAGTGAGCGCAAGCCGCGTTCAATGCCGCCGCTGAACCCGGATCAGGACATGGAATACCTGGATATTCCCGCGTTTCTGCGCCGTCAGGCTGACTGATCCGCCCCGGGGAGTGGGGGCGGAACATCTGCTCATGTCTTCTCCCGGCCGCAAGGCCGGGTCTCCGCCCTCCTTTTCGGGTGCGGAACCGATCGCCCGGATAAACGGTTCCGCTGGGTCAGGAAGAAGTTATGCATGCAGGGAAGCTCAATGTTCAGGCGAAATTCAGGGGCGCCATGGAAAATACTCGGTGACTGGCAGGTTTTTTGGCAAAAGTTAACACTTGTTAACCTTCGGAAAACCGACAGACGCGTACAATAAATGACAGCTCAGCGCGCTGGTTTGGCGTTGCAGTCTTCGCGCTGGGCTATGCTTGTAAAATCAGAGGCGGATTCGCCTGGCCAGACCCCTGGATATGACTGAAGTTGTATCTGTGGTTTTGGCGGTAGTTTTCTGTTATTATTGCCGGCTCGCTGCGACCTGTGCGCAGTTTACCGACTTGGGAACCTGGATATAGATGATCAAACAGCGCACTCTCAAAAATGCCATTCGCGCCACTGGCGTTGGTCTGCACACCGGTAAAAAGGTTGTTCTGACTCTGAAGCCGGCGCCAGTCAATAGCGGCATCGTGTTCCGTCGGGTCGATCTGGATCCGGTAGTTGAGATTGAAGCGCGTGCTGAAAACGTGGGCGACACCCTGCTTTCCACCACGCTGGTGAAGGGCGACGTGCGCATCGCCACTGTTGAACATCTGTTGTCTGCGATGGCGGGGCTGGGTATCGACAATGCGATTGTCGAACTTTCTGCTCAGGAAGTACCGATCATGGACGGCAGTGCCGGTCCATTTGTTTTCCTTATCCAGTCTGCGGGTATTCAGGAGCAGGCCGCGCCAAAGAAATTCCTGCGGATCAAGAAGCCGGTTACCGTAGAAGAGGGGGACAAGGTTGCCAGCTTCCTGCCATTCAACGGCTTCAAGGTGTCTTTCACCATTGACTTCGACCACCCGGTGTTCCAGGGCCGCAATCTGACATCCTCCGTGGACTTTTCCAGCACCTCCTTCGTGAAGGAAGTGAGCCGCGCGCGCACCTTTGGCTTCATGCATGAAATCGAGTACCTGCGCTCCAAGGGTCTGGTCCAGGGTGGCAGTGTGGACAACGCGATCGTGATCGATCAGTACCGGATCCTCAACGAAGGCGGTCTGCGCTACGAAGACGAATTCGTAAAGCACAAGATTCTCGATGCCATCGGCGACCTGTACCTGCTGGGTACCAGTGTCATCGGTGAGTTCAAGGCGTTCAAATCCGGCCACGCGCTGAACAATAAGTCTCTGCGCACCCTGATGGCGCAGGAAGACGCCTGGGAAATGGTGACGTTTGAAGGCGAGCAGGAAGAGGCGCCAATCTCATACGTCAAACCGATCCTGGCGGTGTAAACAATCAGTAAAGCCGGCACCCAACTGCCGGCTTTTTTACACAATTATTTTTCGTACTTGCCGTGCAATGTGACCCTTGTGCGGAATTGTGCGTTTGTAAACTTTTTGTGTTGCCAATTGCTGTTACATTGGCGGCATCAGGCCAACAGGATGGCCAGGGGCGCAGCAGGACGCGACAGCCCGGCGCCGGATGGGGAGAACAGCCCGAATCCGGTGAGCAAGCAAGACAACAACAAAATGTCGCAGATCTAGCACGCCTGATATGAAAGTAATTCTGGTCAGTGAGCGCGGAGGAATCTCCCGCAGCTTCAATTTTGGTGGACTGAGCAAAGCCCTGCTCAGCCTCTGCCTGCTTGGTCTGCCCGTCGGCGCGCTGTGGATTGGCGTCAACTTGCCGGCGGCGGAGTCCGATGTCTTCGATTCCCGCGCAGTAAAAGCCTGGAACAAAGCCCTGCGCAAGCAACAGGAAGATATCAGCGAGGCCGACCGCCAGGCCCGCGAACAGCTCACTGCGCTGACCGTCAAACTGGCGGAAATGCAGGCGCGCCTTACCCGTCTCGATGCTCTCGGCGAGCGCCTCACCACTCTGGCCAAGATGGACGAAGGCGAGTTCCAGTTTGGCAGCACGCCTGCCGTGGGCGGTCCGGAAGATCCGGGTATTACCGGTGCCGGCGATCTGCCATACCAGCCTCCGGAATTCCTTGCGGCGATCGGCGAACTGTCGGATCAGATCGAAGACCGCCAGATGCAGCTCACCACCCTGGATACCCTGCTGTCGAACCGCCAGTTACAGGACGAGCAGTTTATTGCCGGTCGCCCCATTTCCCGCGGTTGGATGTCGTCCCGCTATGGCTATCGCACCGACCCGTTCAGTGGCCGCCGCTCCTGGCACAAGGGGGTGGATTTTGCCGGCAAGAGCGGCTCCGACGTCGTGTCCGTGGCCGCGGGTGTAGTGACCTGGGCGGAAGACCGCAACGGCTACGGCCAGCTGGTGGAAATCAACCACGGCAACGGCTACAAAACCCGCTATGGACACAACAGTGAACTCAAGGTGAAGTTGGGTGATGTGGTCAAGAAAGGCCAGGTTATCGCTCTGATGGGTTCCAGTGGCCGCTCCACTGGCCCGCATGTTCATTTCGAAGTCTACAAAAACAACCGCCCGGTAGACCCCGCCACCTATATCCGCCGCACCGGCAGATAACAACTATTCTCTATCATTGCGCGGCAGGAGGCTTGCAATCCTGCTTTGGCGCCCGCAGTTTCCTATACGGTTGCGGCGCCCGGCACCTTCCTGTTTACTTGCACCCTTTCACGCGGCCCCAAGCGCCGGGAGCGCGGGTACACTCAGCTTTAATGTGGTTTCTGAATAATGATTGGCAAACTGATAAAGACGGTCTTCGGCTCAAAAAATGACCGCGAACTCAAGCGTATGCGCAAGACCGTGGCGAAAATCAATGCGCTGGAAGAGGAATACAAAGGGCTCGACGACGCCGCGCTGAAAGCCAAGACCGATGAATTCAGAGCGCGTCTGGAGAAAGGCGAAACACTGGATCAGCTGCTTCCGGAGGCATTTTCCGCCGTGCGCGAGGCCAGCGCCCGTACCCTGGGACTGCGTCACTTCGACGTGCAGATGATCGGTGGTATGACCCTGCACGAAGGTCGCATCGCAGAAATGCGCACCGGTGAGGGTAAAACTCTGGTGGCGACCCTGCCTGCTTACCTCAACGCGCTGGAAGGTAAGGGCGTGCACATTGTGACCGTGAATGACTACCTCGCCAGTCGCGACGCCAACTGGATGCGCCCTGTATACGAGTTCCTCGGCCTCACTGTGGGTATCGTGGTGTCCCAGCAACATCCACTGGAGAAGCGTGCGGCCTACGAGGCGGACATCACTTACGGTACCAATAATGAATTCGGCTTCGACTACCTGCGCGACAACATGGTGCTGCGCAAGGAAGACCGGGTTCAGCGCCCGCAGAATTTCGCCATCGTCGATGAGGTGGACTCCATCCTGATCGACGAGGCGCGCACACCGCTGATCATTTCCGGTCAGGCGGAGGATTCCTCACACCTGTACAGGGCCATGAACAAGCTGGTGCCGCAGCTGCAGCGCGCGGAGGAAGGTGGTGAAGGTCACTACACCGTGGATGAGAAGAGCCGCCAGGTGGAAATGACCGAAGACGGGCACCAACTGGTCGAAGACCTGCTGGTGCGCAACGGCCTGCTGCGCGACGGTGAATCCCTGTATGCGCCGGGCAACCTGGGGCTTATGCACCACGTCAACGCCGCTCTGCGCGCCCATGTGCTGTTCAACAAGGATGTGGACTACATCGTGCAGAACGGTCAGGTGGTGCTGATCGACGAACACACCGGCCGTACCATGCCTGGCCGCCGCCTGTCCGAAGGCCTGCACCAGGCGCTGGAAGCGAAGGAAAACGTGCAGATCCAGAGCGAGAGCCAGACCCTGGCCTCCACTACCTTCCAGAACCTGTTCCGCTTCTATCCAAAACTCGCCGGTATGACCGGTACCGCGGATACCGAAGCTTTTGAATTCCGTCAGATCTACGGCCTCGACGTCGTAGTCATCCCCACCAATCGCGAAAAGCAGCGGCAGGACCTCAACGACCTGGTGTACCTCACCAAGGAAGAAAAGCTCGAGGCCATTATTGAGGACATCAAATACTGCCGCGAGAAAAACGCCCCGATACTGGTAGGCACCGCGTCCATTGAAACCTCCGAGGAAATGTCGCGCCTGCTGCAGAAGGCCAAGATCGAACACCAGGTGCTGAACGCCAAATACCACGAGCGTGAGGCGCACATCATCGCCCAGGCTGGTCGCCCGGGGACTGTGACCATCGCCACTAACATGGCCGGTCGCGGCACCGACATCGTACTCGGCGGCAACTGGGAAGCGGATGTTGAAGACCTGCAACAACGCGAAGGCCGTGAAGCCAGCGCCGAGGAAGTCGCGGCGATCAAGGCCGAGTGGCAGAAGCGTCACGATACCGTCATTGAGGCCGGTGGCCTGCACATCATCGGCACCGAACGGCACGAGTCCCGTCGTATCGACAACCAGCTGCGCGGCCGCGCTGGCCGTCAGGGCGACCCGGGGATGACCCGTTTCTACTTGTCTCTGGAAGACAACCTGATGCGCATCTTCGCCTCCGACCGGGTGAAGAACTTCATGCAGATGCTGGGGATGGAGCGCGGCGAGGCCATTGAGCACCGCATGGTTTCCAACGCCATCGAGAAGGCGCAGCGCCGGGTGGAAGGCCGCAACTTCGACATCCGCAAGCAACTGCTGGAGTACGACGACGTCGCCAACGACCAGCGCCAGGTCATCTACTCCCAGCGCAACGAGCTGCTGGAAGCAGAAAGCATCAGCGATACCGTCACCGCCATCCGCGAGGATGTGGTAAACGACCTTATCTCCACCTATGTGCCGCCACAGAGTGTGGAGGAGCAATGGGACATCCCCGCGCTGGAGCAACAGCTGGCGTCGGAGCTGGGTCTGCAACTGCCGGTCAAGCAGTGGCTTGACGAAGACCGCACCCTGCACGAGGAAAGCCTGCGGGAAAAAATTGTTACAGAAGCACAACAGGCCTACCAACAGAAGCTTGTGCGCATTGCCGAAAGTACCGGTGACGCCAACCTGATGCCAACAATCGAGCGCCAGGTCATGTTGCAGGTGCTGGACCAGTTGTGGAAAGACCATCTCTCCAGCATGGATCACCTGCGCGCCGGTATCGGCCTGCGCGCCTATGCCAACAAGAACCCTAAACAGGAATTCAAGCGCGAGTCCTTCCACCTGTTCCAGGGGCTGCTGGACAACCTCAAGCACGAAGTGGTGCGTGTGCTGGCCCACGTTGAGCCCATGACCCGCGAGCAGATGGAAGAAATGGAGCAGCGCCGCATCGAAGCCCAGCGCCGCCAGCAGCTGGAGCTGCAACACGCGCAGGCCTCTGCCATGCCGCAGGCGGAAGAGGCCACAGATGGCGAACCGGCCCGCCGCGGCCCGCGGGTCGGGCGCAACGATCCCTGCCCCTGTGGTTCCGGTAAAAAGTACAAGCAGTGCCACGGCAGGCTGACTTCTTCTGCTACCTGATGACGAGGTAGATGCGACAGTAAGCAGTGCAAAAAGGCCCGAGGAGATTTCCGCGGGCCTTTTTGTTTGGCGCATCCCGTTTATATAATTCCGCCCCGTTTGTTCAACTCACAAGGCCAACGATCATGGCGCAGCCACTTCCACAGATTCCCGGTGTCCGTCTTTCCGCCGTTCCCGCCAACATCAAAAACTGGCAGCGCGACGACGTCCTGTTGATCGAAATCGCCGAAGGCGCCAGCGTCTCCGCGACGTTCACCAAGAACGCCTTCTGCGCGGCACCGGTGCTGGTGGCGAAAGAGCATATCCGACGCGGCAATATCCGCGCCCTGTTGGTCAATGCCGGCAACGCCAACGCGGCCACCGGCGAGCGCGGCTTGCAGAACGCGCAGCAGTGCTGTGAGGGGGTGGCCGCTGTACTCGGTATCGACGCGGCACAGGTACTGCCGTTCAGCACCGGCGTGATCGGCGAGCACCTGCCAGTGCAGAAAATTCTCGACGCACTGCCCGCCGCTGCCGGCGGCCTGAAAGCCGAAGGCTGGGAAATGGCGTCGCGCGCCATCATGACCACCGACACCCGCCCGAAAACCGCGAGCCGCACCCTGGAAATCGCCGGTGAGACCATTTCCATCGTCGGCATCGCCAAGGGTGCCGGCATGATCCAGCCGAACATGGCCACCATGCTGGCTTACGTAGCCACCGACGCGGCTATCCCGCAGCCAATGCTGGACCAGTTGGTTAAAGAGGCGGTAGCGCAATCCTTCAACCGTATCAGCATTGACGGCGATACCTCCACCAACGACGCCTGCGTACTGATCGCCAGCGGCGCCACTGGTGAAGTGATCGGCGATACCCACAGCGACGCCTACGCGCGCCTGAAGGCGGCTATTGTCGAGGTGCATATTGAACTGGCCCAGGCCATCGTGCGCGACGGCGAGGGTGCGACGAAGTTCGTGACTGTGCAGGTGAAGAACGCTGCGAGTTCGGAAGAAGCGCTGCGTGTGGCGTTCGAGATCGGCGAATCGCCGCTGGTTAAGACAGCCATGTACGCCTCTGATCCCAACTGGGGGCGGCTGGTAATGGCAATTGGCAATGCGGGAGTGGAAAATCTGGACACCGGGAAGGTCAACGTGTTCCTGGACGATGTGCAGATCGTGGATGCCGGTGGTCGCGCAGAAGGGTACACGGAGGAGCAGGGGGGGCAGATTTTCCAGCAGTCGGATTTCACCATTACCGTGGATCTGCAGCGTGGAGACGTATCTGAACATATCTGGACCTGCGACTTCTCCCACGAGTATGTAACCATTAACGCGGAGTACCGCACCTGATGGCGGAGGCTGGCCTGAAGAAATGTGTACATGTTGCCGTGGGTGTAATCATCGGCGGTGACGGGCGCATTCTGCTGGCGAAGCGCCCGGACCATTTGCATATGGGCGGGCGCTGGGAATTTCCCGGTGGCAAGGTGGAAGACGGTGAGTCGATCCAGCAGGCAATGACGCGGGAGTTGCGTGAGGAGCTGGATATTGGCGTGCTGGCGATGGAGAAACTCATCGAGGTGCGCCATGACTACGGTGACAAGCAGGTGTTTCTCGATACCTGGTGTGTGACGGAATTTTCCGGTGAAGCGCGGGGTGTTGAGGGGCAGGCACTGGCCTGGGTCACGGCTTCTGATCTCGCCGATTACGAATTTCCGGATGCAAATCAGCCGATCGTGGTTGCGGTGCAACGATGGCTCGGAAAGTTCTGCACTTTGTAGGTATTCATTTCTTCTTAAGCTAGTCCGGTGGCGGCAAAGCACAGGGTGCGGGTTTTCAGGACCGCTGTGAACCCATCCCTGGGCGCTGCGGCGCAAACATCCTGTTTGCGACGCTCCTGAAAACCCGCACCCAGCACTTTGCCTTCGTGTCAAAGTATCCACTTCGTAGATATCAGGAAACGGTTGATCGCTGTCCGAACAGAGCTCAGAAATTGAATTTAAGGCGGAGTGCCGGGGATTCGTTTTCAAAAGCGTCGGCGACACGGACGTCGCCGACGCAGCGTACAGGGATGTATTGAAGGGGGGCGCCTAGCCCGGTTTTGAAAACGAATCCCCGGCGCTCCGCCGCCACCGGCCTAACTAAGCGGGACCACTGGACCCCAAAGAACGTTCAGGGACTGATAAAAATCCCACGCTTGTAGAGAAAGCGCAGTACCAGCCACTGCAGCAGAATCACTCCGACAGCAAGTGTCAGTGCACCAGCAGGCTCGGAAAGGGCAGCGGCAATCCCCCCAAACAGACTCTTACTGCTGTACTGCCAGTTCACCAGACTGGTACCGAGATACACCAGAATGGCATTGCAGCCGATCACCGAGAAAACGTAGGTGAAGGTTTTCCAGTGCCACATATCCACAACAAGGTAAAAAATTCCCAGCAGTAACAGGCTGCAGCCGCAGGTGATCAGTACAAAAGAACTGGTCCACAGTTCCTTATTGACCGGGTACACCCAGTGCCACAGGAAGCCCGCAACAAGGCAGATCACCGCACCGACAAACAGCCCCTTGAGGATCGCAATGTGATCCCCTGCGTGCTTAGCCAGCCAGCGGCCGGCAAACGCCCCGAACAGGGCGTTCACCACGGCCGGAATGGTGGAAAGCAAACCTTCCGGATCGTAGGCACGGTGTTGATAGGTGATGCCCGGTAAAAAGTGCTGGTCTACCCACGCATTTACAGAGCCCCCCGGAGTGAAATCGCCGGCGCTGGCTTGCAGCAGCCAGTAGCCTGCGAGAATACCCGCGGCAATCCCATACTGTGTTCGCACGCCAAAATGCCACACGATCATCGCCGCAAAAAACCACGCGAAACCGATCCGCGCCAGCACACTGGCATAGCGTATTTCACCGAGATCGGCGGGAATGCCTGTACCCCAGCCATGGTTGTAAACCACGCCCAGCAGAATCAACAGGACCAGACGCCTAACCGCCTTGCGGTAAACCGGTGCTCGCTGTGCCAGAGGCAGGCCGCTCAGGGATTTGTTGGCGAGACCGAGGGTAACGCCAGAGAGGAAAATGAACAGCGGGAAAATCAGGTCGTAAAAGCTGAATCCGTGCCAGACGCTATGCTGCATCTGCCCGTGACCGAAATGGAAAATGGACCAACCCGTAAGAGCGAACAGCGGCAGGAACAGTGCCTCGCCGCCGATGATCCAAAACATATCGAAGCCGCGCAGGGCGTCTACCGAAGCGAGTCGTTGTTTTTTACTGACCATGATTACTACTTCTGAATTCAGTCAACGTTAAAAAATGAGAAAACGCGGCGCGGCTGTGGCCGCTCCGCGAGTGGTGCATACATTTTTGAAATATCAGAGCCCGCAGGGGGATTCCAGTTTCGGGTTCCAGTCCGGCACCGTATCGGTAAATGCAACTTGCCCCGAGCGCAGACGGCGGACTTCTTCCTCGACCTGCTCCGGGCTCAGGACCTGATCAGCAATGTGGTAAACCCAGTCCACTTCCTGCTGGTAACTACGGAGCTCACTGGAGTCGATCAGCCCCTCCTGGGTGAACCACAGGTTGAAGTTGATCGACATCGGCTCCTCCGGGAACACGCGTTCACTGTGCTCGGCGAACGGTACGCCGTCAACGAAATAGCGGAGTTTGTTGTCTCCTGCCTGCAGCACCAGTGTGTGCCAGCCGGCAAAACTGCCGGGCTTGGTGGAGTGTTCGTTGTCCTTTACAAACGGATCCAGTTTGAAGGTTTCCCAACTGGTGGCGAAGAGCGCGTTATCGGGCTCGCCCCAGCCGCCATTGGCGAGGTATTCAAAATCCATCTCGCTGTAGTCGGGGTCCATGTCTGCTTTCAGCGGGCTGATGGTATAGAAGGTCTCGATGATCTGGTCGCCATCCGGTCCGGAGGTCGGTTCATCGCGGAAGAATACTCGCGCGGCGTAGGTGCCAGCGAGGTACTTGCGCTGGTGGCAGAACTGCGTGTGGTTGGTGTTTTCACCACTGCCATCGGTAGAGGAGGTCATGCGCAGCAGGGTATTGCCCGGGTTCTCCGCATCTGCCAGAAAACTGATGCCGTCGCCGGACCAGCGCGCGCCGCTTACGCCGGGGTGACCGGTTTCAGTGCGGGCCTTCCACTGGTTTTTGCCCATTTCCTCTAGTGACTGGTAAGAAAAATCGTCAAAAAATATCTTTGTCTCCGCTGTCTGCAGCACGACGTTTTCCAGATGTCCATTCGCCTCTTCTGTGGCAGTGGCCACATCGCGGCCATTACCGCTATCACCACAGCCACCCAACACAAGCGCGCTGATGGCCGCGGCGAGGTAACTGGTGCGAGGAGAAGAAAAACATTTCATGGGGATTTCCTTTTGTTTTTACCACTTCACTAAATGAAAAAAGCCCCGATCGAAACCGGGGCGAAGATAGGAGCATTTCCTGTACAGGAGTTTCCTATTGGTCACAACGCAGAGAGAATTTTAAAAATTACTGCTACCCATCCTGTGAGAGAGGGGACCGGCGCTGCGTCGCCGGCCGATGAATTTGTTTTTCAATGTCAGATTGAACAGACGAAAGACCAGCTACCGTCGGCGGTGCCGGGTACCGACTGGGTCCACCAATTGGCCTTGAACACACTGCCGTTGTGGATGATCTGGTCACCGCCCGCGGCGTGGTCACCGCGAGGCCACTCGGGATAGGTGACCAGCCCGGAGGTAGCGCCGCTGGCACAGCTCTGGCCACCGCCCGAGCTACCGCCACTGGAGCTGCCGCCGTCACCACCACCGAGCTCCGCCAGAGGCAGTTCCGGGTGCTCAAACGCCAGCGCGTAAGTGCTGCCGTTGACCGTGGCGGTGTAAGCCTGCGGACCGGAAACCGGGAGGTAGTAGTTCAGCGTCAGGTCCCAGCTGTCGCCGTCCGCCAGGTTCTGCCAGGCCGGGAGGCTGAAGCGGACGCGGTGGAACTCGTTTTCCAGCCCACCCACGTTGCCACCGCCGGCATTGGCACCATCCTCAATTACCTCCAGTCCCGCGCCGCTCTGGTCGGTGATGATATTGGAGGTGGAAGTGGGCATATCGAACTCGAACACAGTGCCGCCGGGGAGGGTGCCGCCGGTATTGTTGGTGATGACCAGTTTCGGATTCAGCGGGTAGTTCTGGTCGCCCAGCTTGAAGCCGGTGATCTCGATGCCGATATTCAGCGCTTCTGCAGGCACCGCGCGGTCGCTGCGCAGGTGGCGGTATTTACTCGCGCCGGCGAACTTGTCGTAAGCCAGGGTGGTAAGGGTGTCACCCATGAAGTACTCGCCTTTCGCCGCATCCCAGTCGTAGTCGCCGGCCAGTTCCCAGAACATGATGCCGCCCACACCCTGGTCGATGACATACTGCACCTTTGCGTCCATGGACTCTTCGTCTTCGGTGGAGATGAACACGCTCTTCTGCGCATTCCACAGCCATGGGGCCTCGGAGACGCTGTCGTAGTTGCGCACGTAAGTGCCCACGAGGGCGTCGTCCGGGTCGTTGGCCGGGTCCAGTCCGTAGTCACCCAGATAACTGCCGAGAATGCCCTGTTGCAGGTTCATGGCGTGCCACATGGGGTTGGAGCCGGCCCCCATTTCGTCGCCGACGCTGTTTTTGTCGTGCCACATGTTGTCGATGCCGATGGCGCCGTTGCCGCACTTGGCGGAGCCGCCGGTGCCTTCCGGACACTGGGATTGCGCAGGCAGTGCCGCGGAGCCACCGAGTCCGCTGGTGCCGCCGCTCACACCCTGCCAGCCGCGCGTGTAGTAGGGGATACCTACATTGATACGGCCGGCGGGCATGGAGCCGCGGAAGTATTTCACCGCCCAGTCGATATTCAGGTAACCGATACCGCCATACTGGGATGTGCTGTACACGCTTGCCGCCGCCAGTTCCGGGTCGTTGCCGTTGTCGAACAATGCGGAGTTGTGGCCCACATATTCATTCCACGCCCCGTGCAGGTCGTAGGTCATGATGTTGACGTAATCCAGGTACTGGGTGATCTGCATGGTTTCCATGCCGCGCAGCAGGTAACCGGAGGAGGGGGAAGCGATGGTCAGCAGGTAGTGGGTGCCGTCTGCTTCGCCCGCTGCATCCAGTTTTTCCCGCAGCACCCGCATCAGTTCCACATAGGACGCCATCAGGCCGCCGCGCAACGGGTTGGCGATGCCGAAGTCCAGCGGGTTGCCGGCGTCATTCATGGAGGTGGGGTATTCGTAGTCGATATCCACACCGTCGAATCCGTACTGGCGGATGAAGTCGACGGAGGAGTTGGCAAAGGCCTCGATGCCCGCGTGATTGATACTGCCGTCGGCATTGGTGGTCATGGTATAGAAACCACCGTCGGCCACGCGGTCGCCGTTCTCATTGAAGTGGCCACCGGTTTCGGCCCAGCCACCCACGGACACCAGGGTTTTCACCTCCGGATACTGTTCCTTGAATTTGGACAGCTGATTGAAGTGGCCTTTGTACGCGTAATCCGGGTCGGTTTCCGCGCCGGCAATACCCGGCCATTCCATACCGGTGGCGGGGTTGCCCGGATCACTGGTGTTGCCCACCGACACGGAATAGTCGCTGCCCACATGGGCGAAGGCATAGTTGATGTGGGTGATCTTGCCCCAGGGAATGTCTTTCACCAGGTAGCTGGGCTGGCCGTTGGCGCCGTTACGCCAGCTGGTGAAGTAGCCGATGATACGGCGCGGATGATCGGCACCCATATCTTCGCGGCCATCGGCGTCGTAGATGTCGCAGTAGTTGGGCGCGGTACCCGGGGTGGTGTAGAGCCCGTCAGGGCGGCAGGGGTGTTCGCCGATCACAACCGGCTCGTCGCTAACCTCGATATCCGCGCCGACGCTGGCGGTAAGCTCGTCGTTGTCGGTGGCGACGGCGGTTACGGTGTGGCCGCCGAGTGTGGCAATCCACTGGGTGCTGTAAGGCGCACTGGTATCGGTGGCGATCAGGTCGCCGTCCACGAAGAACTCCACTTTGCTCACGCTGCCGTCGCTGTCTGTGGCATTCGCACTGATGGTGAGACTGGTGCCGGTGGTGTGGCTGGAGCCATTCGCCGGGGACGTGAGGTTGATGGAGGGCGCTACCGGGCCCACGACCACGTCTTCGTCCACGGTGATGGACACCGGTGCTGTGGTGACGGAAAGGTTGTCGTTGTCGACGATACGCGCGGTGAATGTCGCGGGGCCGGCGGCAGCGGCGGTCCACGAAGACTCCCAGGGAGCCGAGGTATCGGTTGCAATCAGGCTGCCGTTGACGAAGAACTCTACGGTGGTGACTTGGCCGTCGGGGTCGCTGGCGGAGACGGATATGATAACGCTGTCATTTTGGGTCAAGACAGATCCGTTCAGGGGGGCGGAAATCGAGCCCTCGGGGGGCAGCTGCGGGTCTACGTCGCCCTCACAGGAGCCGAGCAGCGTCCACTCCTGGTATTGGCCAGAGTACTGTTCCGGATTCTGGTTCTGGGTCCACCAGTTGGCCCTGTAGGCGTTGTTGTTGTACTGGACTTCGGCGCCTCCGGAATAGGAGGGGCCGGCTTGCCATACGGGAAGGCCGGAGCAGTCCACGGCGGCAAAGCTGTGTCCAGCGGCGAGCATGGCGGCGGTCACGAGACCGAGCCGGAGCTTGTTGTTGATCATGTAATGTGCACCTTGCGGAAGATTATTTTTATTGGTGTACGGCGCTTCAACAAACGCACCGCTAAATGACATCGCTGTCAAAAATAGCAATGACATGCGGGGAAAAGCAATACCGCGATTTCACAAAGCCGTCATATTCAGAATTTTGTGCGCCAGTTTCGCCAATTTCCTTCGGATATTGGGTGTTTGATCACACAGACCGCGCCCGTTAGTGTTCGCGTATGGAACTTGTATCTGGCCCGGGGCGTTATTGCGGTGGGACTACATATCCCATAGAGAGTTAGTGGCCATGGACAGAGTGATCCGCTCCTTGTCCTGAATATGTTTGAGGTTTTCAAACACCTCCTTGACCTCTGCCGACTCGATGGAGCCGTAAACGGCGTGGTACAGATCGGAAAAATAGCGGTCGACTTCCTGTCCCAGTTGGTTGATTTCCTCGATGCTGGGTTTGTCGCTCAGATATTGGTTTTTCACCAGGTCGCCGGCGTTCTCCTCATGGGTGTACTGGAGCCAGGTCTGCATCACCTTCTGCTGGGCGACCGCGCCGTAGTTCTTCAGGTTGTTGGCCATGCGCAACTCGTGCTCGTGCAGGTGCTTCAACAGCAGCTGGGTGCGGTTGTCCTGGGCACTCACCAGCAACTGTTGGTAAACACCGGCCATATCCAGATGGAACTTCTGGGCGTTCTTGAGAATCTCGTGGGCCTGTTTGAACGTCTTCATCGCTGCGCCTTCTGGGTGATTGATTTCATTATGTTTTTGCCGGTAGATGCATCGGGGGCAAGAATTGTGTGTCTCCTGCTGCCTCTTCTTATGTTTATAGTGCATATCCGGCGGCGTTCAACTCTTCCATCAGAGAGGGATTCCAGTTCCGCTATTTATTACAGGTATAAAAAAAGCGGCCCTTGAGCCGCTTTGTTATTTCAGGATTGGGCATCCCTTACGCTGCCGCAGGCGCCAGATGGAACTGCTCCATCATGATCTGCAGGCGCTTGCGCTGCATTTTGAGGCTGTATTCCAGCTCTTTTACCCGGGTGCGGATAGCTGCGTTCTCCCACTTGCTCACTAAGCGCTCGCGGGCGTTTTCGTAGCGCTGCTGCTGCAGTTCCTTCCACTCGGCGAGAGCCGCGGAGAAATCCTGTGCTTCGCGTTCCAGCAGCTCTCTCCAGCTCTCTTTGTGCTTGGAGTTCTCCAGCTTCTGCTCGGCGCGTTTGAACTGCATGGACAGCATGGCGCGCTGGATGCGCATCGCCGGCACGGTTTTCAGATTGCGCGCCAGCCCCAGCCAGCTGGCGGTTTTGATCAGCCACTTGGTGGGATCCCACTGGTACCAGCGGATGCCATTGCGGTAGTCGGTTTGAAAAATATGGTGGTAGTTGTGGTAACCCTCGCCGAAGGTGAAAAACGCCAGCAGGTCGTTGTCGCGGGCGGTGTTCTCGTCGGTGTAGGGGCGGCGGCCCCAGATATGCGCCAGAGAATTAATGAAGAACGTAGTGTGGTGATTGACCACAATACGCAACACGCCCGCCAACAGCATCATGCCCAGCACGTCGCCGGTCAGCAGTCCCAGGACCAGAGGCACGCCAACGTTCATCGCCACGGTGATCGGGACATAGTGGTTGTGCTGCCACATTACGATCTTATCCCGCTGCAGATCCTTGGCGTTGTCGAAATCCACCTCGCCGCTGGGGTATTCACGCAACATCCAGCCAATATGGGAGAACCAGAAACCGCGCTTGGCGGAGTAGGGGTCCTGATCGTTGTCGTCGCAGTGACGGTGGTGGCGGCGGTGTCCGGAACACCAGATCAGGGCGCTGTTCTGCAGCGCGGCGGCGCCGAACAAGGCATAGAACAGACGCAGCGACCAATGCGCTTCATAAGTGCGGTGAGACCATAGGCGGTGATAGCCCGCGGTAATGGAAAATCCGCAGAAGGCGCCCAGAACGGCAAACGCCAGCCACTGGTACCAGTGATAGCCCACCAGGACACCGTACAGCGGAACCAGTACCAGGGCCGCGAGCGCGGTACTGGCAAACAGAATCGTGGTCAGCCAGATGCGGGGAGCTTCGGGAACAGCATTCATAGTTACAACCTTGTTAGAGCCAACAGCGCAGATGCTACCCCAGATACCCCGTACGAACACCTTTCGGAGAGGACCAGGTGATAAATTTTGAGAACAGTTAGTCAGTTAATGTCCAAATGAATGGTTTGTGCGCGTTTTTGGTGCGAAAAAGGAATTTTGCGTTCCGATTTGGGTCAAGCGCTGTCATTTTTTCGTAACAACGCCCCAATTAGCAAAATGCTATCAGCATCAGCCAGATTGAGTTGGATAATATTTGTTCGCAAACGGCCGTTGGAACAGGTTTTCACTGTTCATTTAAAAGTTGGCACGCCAATTGCTTTATCTAGTGTGTAGGCCACTTGGCCTGCGCTCCGGGAATCCATCACGGGTTATGGCATACGAAATAATGCGTGACTTCCCGTTTTCTCTCATCATCGCTATTTTGGGCCCCGCTTTGCGGGGCCTTTTTTTATCCGCCGATAAGTGATTCACTTGCCAGGGTGGTCCGCGATCCCAGCGGTGTCCGAATTTCCCAGTACAAGCCCGACGGCAACACGGTGTCCAACCCAGCATCTTCACAACCCACAGCGGTCGGCCTGAACCTCGCCACCCCCGGCGAGCTTGAAGGGTTACCGCCAGCGCAGGCGCTTACACAGGTGCAGTACCTGCACGGCCTGCTGTTAAGTGCCACTCGCGGTGTATGGGAGTGGCACCCGGCCAGTGGCGTGCAGCGGGCCACGGGTAATCTATGGTTGCAGTTGCACCGGGACCCGGAGGCCGCGCTTGCCGGCGTCTGGACCGGGGACCTGGCGCTGGTGCACTCAGATGACCGCGACAGCCTGCAGTCGTTGCGCCATCGCCTCTGCCTGCAGGGCAATTTTGTTGATACCACCATCCGCGCATTTGCTCACAACGGGCAGCCGCTCTGGTTGCGGTTGTGGGGCCGCGCCTTTACCGACTCCGCAGGTGAGCGCTTCTTTCTGGGCGGCTGTACCGATTACAGCGAGTCTTTTTCTCCCCGCTCTCTCTCGTATTTTTCCGGTGAGCGCATTCAATGTGCGCTGGATGCCGTTGGCGATGGCCTGTGGGAATGGGATCTGCGCGTGGACGAAGTGGTTCTCGATGCCGCCTGCTGGCGCATGTTGGGTTACACGCGAGGCCCGGAAGACTCGGATGCGCGCACGGCGCTGGCGCGCTGGAAGACCCACATGCAGCCGGACGACTACCCCGAAGTAAAGCAGGCGATGGAAGACAATGTGCGCGAGCAACTGCCACTGGACATAGAGTTTCGCCTGCGGCACCGGGAGGGCGGAGTCGTCTGGGTGCGCTGCCGGGGCAATGTTCAATGCAGCAGTGGGGGGCAACCGATCCGGGTAGTCGGTACGCTGCAGGACATCACCGCGGGCAAGAAAAAGCAACTCCGATTGGAAGAGGAGCTGCGTCGGCTCAAGCAGGAAAACAGCGAACGCAATACCCTGATCTCCAGCCTCAGCCACGAGCTGCGCACACCGCTGAACGCCATTCTCGGTTACAGTCAGATGGTGGAGCTGGATCAGAGCTTGAATCCTGACCAGCGATTGCGCCTGGGAGAAATCCGCAAGGCGGGGCAGCACATGCTGCACCTGGTGGGGGATGTACTGGACCTGGCGCGCATCGACAGCCGCCGTCTGGCACCGTCTATTGAACCGATACAGCCGGCCTCGCTGGTGGCGGATTGTCGCCAGTTGTTGGAGCCGCTGGCAGAGACCCGCAAGGTGAGCCTTACCTTTGAGGCGCTGGGCTGGGAGCGCGCCTATATCCTGGCGGATCGCGTGCGCTTCAAGCAGGTGGTGTTAAACCTGATGGGCAACGCCATTAAGTACAACCGGGAGAACGGGCGGGTCGTAATCAGTTTTGCGCCCCAGGCGGAAGGGTGGTTGCGGCTCAGTGTATTGGACACGGGGTGCGGTATCGCCGCCGACAAACAGGCGCAGGTGTTCGAGCCTTTCAATCGTCTCGGTGCCGAGCGCGGAAAAATCGAGGGCACCGGTGTGGGGCTCGCCATTGCCCGGCAGCTGACGGAAGCCATGGGCGGGCGCATCGGTTTTGACAGCGAAGAGGGGCAGGGCTCGGTATTCTGGATCGAATTCATGATGAACGACGCCCCTCATGAAGTATTGCAGATGGCGGCGCGTCCGGATTACGCACGGATGCTGCCGAGCTGCCGGGTGCTGTATGTCGCCGGCAGGACTTCTGCAGCCAGCCGCATGCGGTCAGTGTTGGCCTCGGTGCACCAGGTGGAAGTCCAGATCGCCACGGACGCCATGAAGGGTATCTTCGCGGCGCGCACTGTCCGCCCGGATGTTATTCTGCTGGACGGCGACCTGCCGGGGGTTTCCCTGCAGGACT
Organism: Microbulbifer sp. SH-1; assembly: GCF_011326135.1. Taxonomy (NCBI): domain Bacteria; kingdom Pseudomonadati; phylum Pseudomonadota; class Gammaproteobacteria; order Cellvibrionales; family Microbulbiferaceae; genus Microbulbifer; species Microbulbifer sp. SH-1. The sequence goes on from NZ_CP046948.1 coordinate 101,059, forward strand.
TCGCTGCCATTATCCGCGGCGACAGCGCCACCGCGCATATACCGCTACTCGGTATTGTCGATCAGCGCTGCCGGCATGTAGACGTGTGTGTGCCCACTTCCTACGATCTGGCGTCGCTGTCTGAGGGATTGCGCTACAGCCTTTCCTCCAGGGATGCCGCAGGCGCTGGGGATCAGGAGAACAGGTGAAACCGGCGGTTTGTGTTGGATAATTTGTGTTGGAAAAAGAAATCAGGGCACCAGCGATCACATCGGACTGAGCCTGCCAGACAATAAAAACAAAGTTTCAACAGGAAGTTGTGCTCGATGTCCCTTCACGACGCAAGTGAAAACCTGAAGGCCGGCCGCGCAGCGGTGACCAGTCATCGGCGGGAAATGCCGCTGAGCCATGCGCTGCTACTGTTGGCGGGCAGCTTTTGTCTGGCCTATTTTTGCAAAAATTTCCTTTCCTTCAGCGATGGCGTCGCCATTATCTGGTTGGCGGATGCACTCGCCATTGCCGTGCTGTATCGGCATGAAGCGCGCACCTGGCCGTTGCTGCTGGCCGCGATTTTTAGCGGAAATCTGCTGGCGGCGTTGGCCAGCGGATTGGAACTGTTCATTGCACCGCTGTACTCCCTGGCCGGTGTCGCCGAAGTGACGGTCGCTGCCGGCATGCTGCGGTACTTCTGCGCGGATGGCGATTTCTTCGGCAGTCTGTGGCGCTGGATCAGGTTCATTTTTTTTGGTGCTTTTCTTTCGACGGTGGTGGGGGCGAGTATTGGCGCCGGCGTTGCAGCCTATTTCCGCAGTTTGCCGTTTGGAGAGGTGTTCCTGCTCTGGTATCTCGCAGATGCCATCGGCATCTGCATGTTTCTGCCACTGATCCATCTGCTTACCAGTGAGCCCAGCGCCAGGGCTTCGTTTGCCCGCGCTGATCTTCGTCTGCTGTCGGTGGGGGTGGGCGCTCTGGTCAGCATCCTGTTGCTGCTGTTGGTATTTCCGGATCCGTTCGTATTCATCACGCTTCCGCTGATATGGGCGGCCGCCCGCCTGGAATTGCCGCAGGCATTGCTGGTGATTTTCTCTGTGGCACTGATGCTACTGATGCTATTGATCAATGGTCCGCAATGGTTGCCGGAAAAATTGCGCAACGCGCGCAATATCCTGGATTTTCTGCCGTTGTATGTGGGATTGGTGCCGGCCTACGTGATGGCGGTTACCTCTGGTATCGAACGCAAGCGAAGCCAGCGGATTATTGAGGTGGAGAGCAGCTTTCGCGCGGCTATGGGGTCTTCCCGTATCGGAATGCTGCTGGTGTCGCTGGACAATCGCATCCTCCAGGCCAACCCAAGTTTCTGTCGCTTTATCGGTTATTCGGAAGTGGAATTGCGCGGGCTCAGTATTCGCGAAGTAGTCTGCTTCGCGGATTCTGCGACCAACCTGAACGGGACTGGCCTGCACAATCCGCTGATTGATGTTCAGTTGGGATTCGTGCAGGACGCCGAGTGGCGCTTCCTACGCAAGAGTGGCGAGCGGATCTGGGGCCATTGGTCCTGCAGTCTCGCCCGCGGCGCACGCAATGAGCCGCTGTATGCCGTGGTGCAGGTGGAAGACATCGACTGGAGAAAACACAGCGAGACCCAGTTGGCAAAGGCCGAGGAGCGCTGGAAATTTTCCCTTACGGTTACCGGTCAGGTCGTGTACGACTGGGATCTCATTAGCGGCAAAACCTTTTTTTCGGAGTGGCTCAGCAGTGGTGTGGGAATTGAGGCCGCGCATCTGACCAGCCGCCAGGACTGGATTGACCGGGTCAACCCTGAAGACCGCCAGCGGCTGTTGCAGGCTCAGCGCGAGCATTTTAGCGGGCTCGCTCGGGATATCGACTGTCAGTACCGGGTGCGCACGGATTCAGGTTCTGCGCGCTGGATTCACGAGGTTGCTCACGTCATGGAATCCGGTGAAGGTGGCGAACCGCTGCGCCTTATCGGTGTGCTGCGGGATATCACCGACAACAAAAATATGGCGCGCTCGCTGGAGGAGGAAAAAGAACATTTGCAGGTTACCCTGAATGCCATCGCCGACGCGGTGATTGCGACCGATCCACTGCAACAGATCACCTTCATGAACCCGGTGGCAGAGCAGCTCACCGGATGGCCGCTGGGAGAAGTGAAGGGCAAGACCGTCAGCGCGGTGCTGCAGATGGCCAACGGCCGTGACGGCGAACCGGTTTCCTGTCCCGTTACCGAGTGCCTCAGCAGCGTGATGCCGGTGTTCTCCTCCGAGGGTACGGTGCTGCATAACCGGCACGGCAACAGCTACGACGTGAAATGTTCCGCATCGCCCATGCGCACTGGAGGCGGACAGCTGCTCGGTGCGGTGCTGGTGTTCCAGGACGTGACCGAAACCCGCGAGTTGATCCGGCAGCTGCGCTACAAGGCGAGCCACGATGATCTCACCCGCCTGCCCAATCGCGAATCGTTCAAGCGGGATCTGATGGATGCGGTCGCCAGCGTACGCAATACCGAAACGGTGCATGTGCTCGCGTATATGGATCTCGACCGCTTCAAGGTCATCAATGACAGTGCCGGGCATCAGGCGGGTGATGCACTGTTGCGCAATGTGGCGCGATTTCTGCGTGGCGAGTTGCGGGAGAACGACAGCGTGGCGCGTCTCGGCGGCGACGAGTTCGGCATTCTGCTGCGCGATTGCAACAAAGAGCAGGCGCGGCGGCGCTGTGAACAACTGGTACGGAAAATCGTCGCGCTGCGTTTCCCCTGGGGCGGTCGTATTTTCGATGTGGGCGCCAGTGTGGGCGTAACCGAAATCCGCCGCGATAACAGCCAGATTGCCGACCTGATGAGCCAGGCGGATGTGGCTTGCTATTCCGCAAAACACGCCGGGCGCGGCGTGGTGATGTTGTACGAGACTGACAGCAGCGCCGCGGCGGATCAGCACCGCGAAATCCAAATGGCGTCGCGCATTCGCGAAGCACTGGATGAGAACCGTCTGCGCCTGTTTGCGCAGCCCATTGCCAGTGCCGCCGAGCCCGAAAATATCAGTCATTACGAACTGCTGGTACGCATGGTAGAGGCCGACGGCAGCCTGATTCCTCCAGGCGCGTTTATCCCTGCGGCGGAACGCTACGGACTGATGCTGCAAGTGGACAGCTGGGTGATGAATACGTTCCTGCGGGAGCAGGTAGCTGCCGTTGCGCGGAGCGGCCTGAGTTTTGCCATGAATCTGTCTGCCGAAGCCATCGGAGACAGCACTTTCCAGCAGAGCCTGTTTGCCCTACTGAAGGATTCCGCGCTGCCGTTTGATCGCCTGGGGATCGAAATTACTGAAACCGCGATGGTCAACCAGATGGAGAGCGCCAGCCGGTTTGTTGCCACTCTGCGGGAAATGGGCTGCAAGGTGGCGCTGGATGATTTTGGCAATGGCCTGAGTTCCTTCAACTACCTGAAAGCATTTGCCATTGATTACATCAAGATCGATGGCAGTTTCGTAAGGCAGGTGGAATCGAATTTTGTCGACCTGATGATCGTCGAGTCCATCAACCAGGTTGCGCACCGCCTGAAGGCGCGCACCATTGCCGAATATGTGGAAGACGCAGCCACCGCGGAAAGGCTCAACATAATCGGAGTGGATCTGCTGCAGGGCTATTACATCGGGCGACCACTGCCGCTTGAAGATTTGCTGGCGGAGAGCGCTGCGGAGTGTGATGTCAGCGAGTATGGGGAAGTCGTCAGGCTTGAGCTGGGGAGCTGAACCGGCCGGGGCCGGTTCAGTACAGGTGTGCGGTAGTTTACTAGCGGATCTTGCCCAGGTGCTTGCCCACGATCTGCAGTAGCGGCTTGAAGGTTTTAGGGGTGGCGCACACCAGATTGCCGCTGTCCAGGTAATCGTTGCCACCGCGGAAGTCGCTGATCAGGCCGCCGGCTTCTTTTACCAGCAGCGAACCCGCGGCGATATCCCAGGTGTTCAGGTACATTTCCCAGAAGCCGTCGAAGCGGCCCGCGGCTACATAGGCCAGGTCCAGCGCGGCGGCTCCGGGGCGGCGGATACCGGCGGTCTGACCGGCAATTTCTTTTAGGGTCGCGAGGTAAGGGTCGATGTTATCCAGCGCGTGACCATTGAATGGGATACCGGTGCCAATCAGCGCACCGTTTAACCCCTGGCGGTTGGATACGCGGATGCGACGGCCATTGAGTGCGGCGCCGCGACCGCGACTCGCGGTAAATTCTTCGCGCTTGATCGGATCCAGCACGACCGCGTGTTCGATCTGGCCGCGGTAGCGGCAGGCAATGGAAATGGCGAAGTGCGGGCAGCCGTGGATAAAGTTGGTGGTGCCGTCCAGCGGGTCGATGATCCACTCGTACTCCGGCTCAGCGCCCTCCTGCAGGCCGCTCTCCTCACCGCGAATACTGTGTTTGGGGAAGGCCTTGCGCAGATGGTAGATGATTTCCTGTTCGCTGGCCTTGTCCACTTCTGTCACGTAATCGTTGCGACCTTTCTCTTCAAACTTCATCAGGTCGCCGCGCTCCCAGGCACGTTCAATCAGTTCACCGGCCTTGCGCGCCGCGCGCAGGGCAATATTCAGCATGGGTTCCATAGGAATTCCGCGATCAGTTAGTGGATTCTAAAAAAGCAGCACCGGGCTTGCCGGGCGGGCGCGATTGTAGGGATTTCTGTGCAATTTTGCTACACTCCGCGCCCGTTTTGTAACACGCAAGTGTAGGCTCGGTAGTCGACCTGTGGCTACCCGACCCTGCCCGTATCCGGAAATCCCCATGGCGACCTCTCCCTCTGAAACCGCAGCTTCCACCGCTTCCCGTTCCGCGCTCGAGGCGCTGGACAATATCCGCGTGGTACTGGTGAACAGCGCCCACCCGGGCAATATCGGCGGCGCCGCTCGCGCGCTCAAAAATATGGGCCTGAGCCAGCTGTACCTGGTACAGCCGCGGGAGTTCCCCGCTGCCAACGCGGTGTGGCGCGCCGCCGGGGCCGCCGAGCTGCTGGACAGCGCGGTGGTGGTCGAAAGTCTGGAAGAGGCGGTGGCGGACTGCGGCCTGGTGGTGGCCACCAGCGCCCGCGAGCGCCGTATTCCGTGGCCGCTGCTCACCCCGCGGGAATGCGGAGTGCGCGCGGTGGCCGAAGCCAAAACCCACCCGGTGGCGCTGGTGTTCGGGCGCGAGGATCGCGGGCTCACTAACGAGGAGTTGCAGGCGTGCAATTTCCACGTGCACATCCCGTCCAACCCGGAGTACAGCTCGCTGAATCTGGCCACTGCCGTGCAGGTGCTGGTGTACGAGGCGCGCATGGCCGCGCTGGAAGACGAGCGCGGCGAGGCGCTCAGCTTCCACGACTGGGACCGCCCGCCGGCGAAAGCCTCGGATATGGAACTCTATTACGAACATCTGCAGCTGGCACTCGGCGAGCTGGGTTTTATCGATCCGGACAATCCCCGTCAGACCATGACCCGACTGCGTCGACTGTTCAGCCGAGTACGTCCAGATGATATGGAGTTGGGTATCCTGCGCGGCATGCTGACCGCGATCCAGAACCATATTTACCGCTCCGGTGGCAAGGGGCGACCCGACTGATTGGTGTCCAGGCGGGGGAATCGCCGGTGATATGCCACAGAGCGCGGCGAGGATAACTAATTGGTATAACTGCCCGCCAAATACCCGACCAGTTCGCTCGGCTATATACTTGACCAAGGTAGTGGGTTATTCCATACTCGCGCCCCGATTCAATGGTGCGGGCTTATCTGGATGTCCGCGGGCCTGAGTGACAGGAGGCGTTATGCGTTTGACAACCAAGGGGCGGTATGCGGTAACAGCCATGCTCGACCTGGCGTTGCACGCGGAGCGGGGGCCCATCAGCCTGGCAGACATTTCCAAGCGCCAGGATATTTCCCTGTCTTATCTGGAACAGCTGTTCTCCCGCCTGCGTCAGTCCGGACTGGTATGCAGTGTGCGCGGACCCGGCGGTGGCTACCGTCTGGCGCGGTCCGGCGCGGACATTTGCGTGGCGGAAATCATCGACGCGGTCAACGAATCTGTCGACGCCACCAGCTGTGGCGGCAACAGCGATTGTTCCGGCGGGGAGCAGTGCCTCACCCACTACCTGTGGACGGATCTCAGTCGTCAGATCCACGGCTTCCTCAACGGCATCAGCCTCGCGGATTTGGTGGAACGCTCGGAAGTACAGGAGGTGGCCCGCCGCCAGGATTGCCGCAACGGGGCAGACGGTACGATTGAACAGAAAGTAGCGATTATCGGCGGCTTGCAGTAAGGTGCCGGCCGCCCGGTCAGGCCAATGGGTACTGACCGGCGTTTTTTCGCAGAAAAAGCAGCAAGTGACAGCAGTATGGTGCCGGCAGCAACCGGCGAGTGGAGACGAGAGATTATGAAGCTTCCCATTTACCTGGATTATTCGGCAACCTGCCCGGTAGACCCGCGCGTCGCCAGTAAAATGGCGGAGCAGTTGACCATGGACGGCAACTTCGGCAATCCGGCCTCCCGCTCACACTTGTTCGGCTGGAAAGCCGAGGAAGCGGTGGAAGATGCGCGCCGCCAGGTAGCGGAACTGGTTAACGCCGACCCCCGTGAGATCGTGTGGACCAGCGGTGCCACCGAGTCCGACAATCTCGCCATTAAGGGTGCCGCCCACTTCTACCAGGGCAAGGGCAAGCACATCATCACCTCCAAGATCGAGCATAAAGCGGTGCTCGACACCTGCCGCCAGCTGGAGCGCGAAGGCTTTGAAGTCACCTACCTGAACCCGAAGGAAGACGGCATCGTCTATCCCGAGCAGGTCGCGGAAGCGCTGCGTGAAGACACCATTCTGGTGAGCCTGATGCACGTCAACAATGAAATCGGCGTGGTCAACGACATCGCCGCTATCGGTGAACTGTGCCGCGCGCACAAGGTGATTTTTCACGTGGACGCCGCCCAGAGCGCCGGCAAGATCGACATCGACCTGGAAAACACCAAGGTCGATCTGATGTCCTTCTCGGCCCACAAGGCATACGGGCCCAAGGGTATCGGAGCCCTGTACGTGCGCCGCAAGCCGCGCGTGCGCATTGAGGCGCAGATGCACGGCGGTGGCCACGAGCGCGGCATGCGTTCCGGCACCCTGCCGACCCACCAGATCGTGGGTATGGGAGAAGCCTTCCGTATTGCCAAAGAGGAAATGGCCGAAGAGGCCAAGCGTCTGCTGGCCCTGCGCGAGCGTTTCTGGGACCAGATCAAGGATATGGAAGAGGTGCACATCAACGGCTCCGTGGAGCAGCGTGTGCCGGGCAACCTGAATGTGAGCTTCGCGTTCGTAGAGGGTGAGAGCCTGATCATGTCCCTGAAGGATCTGGCGATTTCCTCCGGCTCCGCCTGTACTTCCGCCAGCCTCGAGCCCAGCTATGTGCTGCGCGCGCTGGGTGTGAACGACGAGCTGGCCCACAGCTCCCTGCGCTTCAGTTTCGGCCGTTTTACCACGGAACAGGACGTGGATACCGCGGCCAAAGAAGTAAGAAAGGCGGTGGAAAAACTGCGCGAGCTGTCCCCGTTGTGGGACATGTACAAAGATGGTGTTGATCTCAGCACCATCGAATGGGCGGCACACTGATTTGCTGCTCGAGGCGACATTGGAAACGAATTGAGAGGGTACAGTCATGGCCTACAGCGATAAAGTAATTGACCACTATGAACACCCCCGCAATGTCGGTCGCATGGACGACAAAGCGGACAACGTGGGCACCGGCATGGTCGGCGCGCCGGCTTGTGGCGACGTGATGCGTCTTCAGATCCAGGTGAACGACGCCGGCATCATTGAAGATGCCAAGTTCAAAACCTATGGTTGCGGATCCGCCATCGCCTCCAGCTCCCTGCTCACCGAGTGGGTGAAGGGCAAGACCCTGGACGAAGCGGTGCAGATCAAGAACACCCAGATCGCCGAAGAACTGGCGCTGCCGCCGGTGAAAATCCACTGTTCCGTGCTGGCGGAAGATGCCATCAAGGCGGCGGTGCGCAATATCCGCGAAAAACGCGGCGAGACGGTGGAAGAAGCCGCGGGTTAATCCCGGGTTTTCTGCGTTAACCTGGCGGTAAGGAGTAGCTGAGCATATGGCCATTACCATGACCGAAGCGGCCCAGGCACATGTTGCCAAACAGCTGGCCAGTCGCGGCAAGGGCATCGGCATCCGTGTCGGTGTGAAAACCGCCGGCTGCTCCGGTATGGCATATGTACTGGAGTTTGTAGATCGGGCCGAGGCGGAAGACGAAGTGTTTGAAGCCGGCGGCGTAAAACTGGTGGTCGACCCGAAAAGCCTCGCCTACCTCGACGGGACCGAACTGGATTTCGTCAAGGAAGGGTTGAACGAAGGCTTCGCCTTCAAGAACCCGAACGTCAAGAACGAGTGCGGCTGCGGCGAAAGCTTTCACGTTTAACGGAAAACTTTCTGGCAGCAGAAGGCCGGATGCCAAGGCGCATACCGGCCTTTTTGCTATAGAACCTTCGGCAAACTGAAATGAAACTTTCTTTATGAAGCTTCAGCAGAACCATTTCGAAATTTTCGGCCTGCCGCAGACCTATGAGGTGGACCGCCAGGCGTTGACCAAGCGCTACCGGGAGCTGCAGCAGGAGTTCCACCCGGACCGCTTCGCGGCGAAATCCGAGCGCGAGCAGATGCTGTCCATGCAGTATGCGGCGCAGATCAACGAGGCCAACAATACCCTCAAAGACCCGGTGGCGCGCGCGCAATACCTGCTGCAGCTGGCCGGTATCGAGATCTATCCCGAGCAGACCACCGCCGACGGCGAATTCCTGATGCAGCAGATGATCCTGCGCGAGCGCTTGGAAGACGTGCGCGATGCCGGCGACCCGGAAGCGGAGCTGGAAGAGTTAGGCAGTGATGCCGACGAGCTCTTCCGTGCACAGGAGCAGGCTTTTTCCGCGAGCCTGGGAAATCAGGCACTGGATGCGGCCAGCGCCGCGCTGCTGAAAATGCAGTTTCTCGCCAAGTTGCGCCGGCAGATCGACGCGCTTGAAGAAGAACTACTGGACTGAACGTATATAAGTTGTTGAAAGCACTATGGCACTACTGCAGATTTCCGAACCCGGCCAGACCCCCGAACCCCACCAGCGCAAGCGCGCGGTAGGTATCGACCTCGGCACCACCAACTCTCTGGTGGCCACGGTGCGCAGTGGGACGGCGGAAGCTCTGCCGGCAGAAGACGGGCGCGTGATACTGCCCTCTGCTGTTCGCTACCGCGAAGACGGCGTGGAAGTTGGCTACGGCGCGCGCGCCGCCGCCGGTGACGACCCTTACAACACCCTGATTTCCATCAAGCGCTTTATGGGGCGCGGCCTCGCCGATATCAAACATTTCGGAGAGCAGTTGCCCTACAATTTCGCCGCGGACATGGCGGGCATGCCCTCCATTGAGACCGTGGCCGGTGCGGTGAACCCGGTGCAGGTGTCTGCGGAAATTCTCAAGGTGCTCGCCCAGCGTGGTGCCGAATCCCTCGGCGGCCCGCTCGATGGCGCGGTGATCACCGTGCCCGCGTATTTTGATGAGGCCCAGCGCCAGGCCACCAAAGACGCCGCAAAACTGGCCGGCCTCAAGGTGCTGCGACTGTTGAACGAGCCCACCGCCGCGGCCGTGGCCTACGGCCTCGACAAGGCAGAAGAGGGCGGCGACGTGGCGGACAAGACCATCGCCGTGTACGACCTCGGCGGCGGCACGTTTGATATATCCATCCTGCGCTTGTCCAAAGGCGTGTTTGAAGTGCTCGCCACCGGTGGTGACAGCGCTCTTGGCGGAGACGACTTCGACCGGGCGGTGGCGGAGTGGATAGCGGTGGAGGCCGGCCTCGGCACCGATCTCAATGCCGCCACCCAGCGCAAACTGTTGGACATTGCCTGCGCGGCCAAGGAAGCCCTTGCCGCGGAAACCTCGGTGCCGGTGGCTTACGACCACTGGTCCGGCGCACTGACCCGCGACGGGTTGGCCGAATTGATCGACCCGCTGATCGGCAAAACCCTGCGCGCCTGCAAGCGCGCGCTGCGGGATGCGGGCCTCGATACCGCCGATGTGGAAGAAGTGGTACTGGTAGGCGGGTCCACAAGAACCCTGCGGGTGCGGGAAAAGGTACAGGAGTTTTTCGGTCGCGAGCCCCACGCGGACATCGATCCGGATCAGGTGGTGGCCATCGGTGCCGCGATCCAGGCGGATGTGCTGGTGGGCAACAAATCCCGCGAGGACCTGCTGCTGCTGGATGTGATCCCGCTGTCCCTGGGTATCGAGACCATGGGTGGGCTCACGGAGAAACTGATCCACCGCAACACCACCATTCCGGTGGCCAAGGCCCAGGAGTTCACCACCTTCAAGGACGGCCAGACGGCTATGGCCATCCACGTGGTGCAGGGTGAACGCGAGCTGGTGAAAGACTGCCGCTCACTGGCGCGCTTCGAACTGCGCGGTATTCCGCCGATGGTGGCGGGTGCGGCGCATATCCGCGTGACCTTTCAGGTGGATGCGGACGGTCTGCTGGCGGTCAGTGCCGTGGAGAAAAGCAGCGGTGTGGCCGCGGAAATCACCGTCAAGCCGTCCTACGGTCTTGAGGATTCCGACATTACCCGCATGTTGCAGGACTCTTACGCCAACGCCGAGGAAGACATCGCCGCGCGCGCCCTGCGCGAGGCTCAGGTCGAGGCGGAGCGCACCCTGGAAGCTATGTTGGTCGCCTTGCAGGAAGACGGCGCGGAACTGCTGGACGAGCGCGAACTCGGCGAGCTGGAGCGTGCCATGGAAGCGCTGCGCCTCGCGCACAACGGCGGCACGCCGGAGGAAATCCGCAACCGCATCGACGCGTTGAACACGCTGTCCGAGCCTTACGCCGCCCGCCGCATGGACAAGTCCATCAAGCGCGCCATGCAGGGCCACAGCCTGGATGAATTTGATAAGCCCTGAGGGCCATTTGATAAGCCCTGAGGGCGGTGACTGAGTGAGAGTTTGAGTTATGCCGAAGATCGTATTCCTGCCGCATCCGGAGCTGTGCCCGGAAGGCAAGGTCATTGAAGTGGAACCGGGCATCACCGTGTGCGACGCCGCGCTGCAGAATGGTGTGGAGATTGAGCACGCCTGCGAAAAGTCCTGCGCCTGTACCACCTGTCACGTGATTGTGCGCGAGGGTTTTGACTCCCTCGGTGAGCCGGACGAGCTGGAAGAAGACCTGCTGGACAAGGCCTGGGGCCTGGAGCCGGAGTCGCGCCTGTCCTGTCAGGCGGTGGTGGATAAGGAAGATCTGGTGGTCGAGATTCCCAAATACACCATCAACCAGGTTTCCGAGCGCCATTAAGGGGACACACCGATGAAATGGACGGATATTCACGATATCGCCATCGAACTCGCGGACAACTATCCGGACGTGGACCCGCTTGCGGCCAACTTCGTCGACCTGCGCAAATGGGTGATGGAGCTGCCGGATTTTGATGACGATCCCAACCGCTGTGGCGAGAAGATCCTGGAGGCCATTCAGGCGGCCTGGATCGAGGAAAACGAATAAGCCTCATTTTGCGCGCCGCCTCTTGTAGGAGCCTGCTTGCGAGTTCGCCTGCAAGGCAGGCTCCTACAGGTCGCTCAGCGGCCAAATCAAACAGTACAAACTTCACCCCACTACGCGTATAATCCGCCCTCCGCGAACCGGGATTGGTTAAATAATCGTCAGTTCGCCGTGAGAGAGAATTCAGGGAAGAGCAACTCCGGTTGCTCTTTTCGTATCTGTTGAAAACGTAATTATCTATAAACCTGAAATTGGAGAAAAACATGGCCCTGGAACGCACCCTGTCCATTATCAAGCCGGACGCCGTAGCCAAGAACGTCATCGGTGAAATCGAGAGCCGCTTTGAGAAAGCCGGTCTGCGCATTGTTGCCATGAAGATGGTTCAGCTGTCCCGCGAGAAGGCCGAAGGTTTCTACGCCGAGCACAAAGAGCGTCCTTTCTTCAAGGATCTGGTGGATTTCATGACTTCCGGCCCGGTTGTTGTACAGGTTCTGGAAGGCGAGAACGCGGTGAAAGCCAACCGCGACCTGATGGGCGCCACCAACCCGAAAGAAGCCGAAGCCGGCACCATCCGCGCTGACTTTGCCGAGAGCATCGACGCCAACGCGGTACACGGTTCCGACTCCACCACTTCCGCCGAGCGCGAAGTGAGCTACTTCTTCTCTGCAGAAGAAATCTGCGCGCGTTAATTGCTTGCGGGTTTTCGGACCCAAAAGTTGTCATCCCGGCGCAGGCCGGGATCCAGGGTTCTGGGCGCCGGCCTGCGCCGGTGCGACGAGAATGTGATAGTGCACCGAATTTTTTCGCACCGGATCCGGTGCAAGGTGAATCCATGAGCGACGTACAGACAGTGCAAGCTTCTACCGAAAGCGCCGAACAAACCGAAAAAGTAAATCTGCTGGGCCTGTCCGTCGACAAGCTCGCCGCATTCTTTGACGGTCTCGGCGAAAAGCGCTTCCGCGCGGTGCAGGTGCTGAAGTGGATTCACCAGAACGGCGCCGACGATTTCGAGCAGATGACCAATGTCAGCAAGGCGCTGCGCGCAAAGCTGGCGGAAGTGGCCGAGATTCGCGCCCCCAAAGTCCTGAAGCAGATGGATTCCGCCGACGGCACCCGCAAATGGCTGATCGAAGTCACCGGCGGCAATGTGATCGAGACCGTATTCATTCCCGACGGTGAGCGCGGCACCTTGTGCGTGTCCTCCCAGGTGGGTTGTTCCCTCGACTGCAGCTTCTGCGCCACCGGCAAGCAGGGCTTCAACCGCGACCTGACGGCGGCCGAGATCATCGGCCAGGTGTGGATCGCGTGTAAGTCCTTCGGGCAGTTGCAGCCGCCCGTGAAGAAACAAGAGCGCCCGCGCAAGGTGACCAACGTGGTGATGATGGGCATGGGTGAACCCCTGCTCAACTTCGATAACGTGGTCGATGCGATGAACCTGATGATGGAAGACAACGCCTACGGCATCTCCAAGCGCAGAGTGACCCTGAGTACCTCCGGCGTGGTTCCGGCACTGGACCGCCTCGCGGAAGTGACCGATGTGAGCCTGGCCATCTCCCTGCATGCGCCCAACGACGAGCTGCGCAACGAGCTGGTGCCGATCAACAAGAAATACCCCATCGCCATGCTGCTCGACAGCGCCAAGCGCTATATCGAGAGCATGCCCGACAATCATCGCAAGATGACCATCGAGTACACCATGATCCGGGACGTGAACGACCGCCCCGAGCACGCCGAACAACTGGGCGAGCTGCTGCGTGATGTGCCGGTAAAGATAAATCTGATACCCTTCAATCCGTTCGAGCTGTCCGACTATCAACGGGTCAGCAATAACGCTTTGCGACGTTTTCAACAGATTTTGTTGGACAAAGGCTATACCGTAACCGTGCGTACCACCCGGGGCGACGACATCGCCGCGGCCTGTGGCCAGCTGGCCGGCCAGGTGAATGACCGCACCCGTCGCTCGGAGCGCTACCGCAACGCGGAGCGCCCGGTGCGGATCGTCGGGCAGGCCTGATATTTGCATTGCCGGAAATCGGCGTGCGCCCGTGGTAAACGCACCCGATAACGACAAGGTGAAGCTCGTGTTTGCAAGAATTTCCAGCCCGGCAGTATTGGCCGGACTCCTCCTCAGCCTGTTGCTGGGCGGCTGTGTCAGCTCTGGCCCCGGCAAGTCCGTGGATCTCGACAAGGCGCGGGAGACCCATATCCAGTTGGGGCTGCGCTATCTGCAGAGCGGCAGTGAAAACCGGGAACTGGCCCGCCATCACTTCCAGAAAGCGCTCGAACTGGGCCGGAAAGATCCGCAGGCGCACCATGGCCTGGCGCTGCTGTATCAGGCCGACAAGGAAAATGCCGTGGCGGAGTCCCATTTCAAGAAGGCGCTGCGCTACGACAGCAAGTTTTCCATGGCACGGGTGAACTACGGCGCCTTTCTGTACCAGCAGGAGCGCTACCGCGATGCCAAAGCGCAGTTTCAGGTCGCCTCCGAAGATCTCACCTACAATCGCCGCTCCTATGCGCTCGCCAACCTCGGCCGCGCCGAGTTGCGGTTGGGAGAGAGTGACGCCGCCGAGGCGGCCTTCATGAAGGCGCTTTCTCTCAGCCCCAATATGTCTTTGGCGCAACTGGAGCTGGCGGAGCTCAAGTTTGCGAAGGGCGATTACGCACAGGCAAAGCAGTATCTCGACCGCTACAGCGACAAGAATCGTCAGGTGCCGCAGTCCCTATGGTTGGGGATTCGCATCGAGAAAATTTTTGGCAATCGGGACAAGGAAAGGAGTTACGCCCTGGCGCTGAAAAACCTCTTTCCCTATTCAGCGGAAACGCTGAAGTACCAGCAGATGATGGCCGAAAATGAGCAGCAGTAACCAGATCTCAGACCCGCAGGAAACAACCTCCACCGATACGCCCGCGATCACTGTGGGTATTATGCTCCGGGAGGCGCGCGACAAGGCCGGGTTCACCCGCGACGAACTCGCCCGCCGCCTGTGCATGACCCCGGACAAACTGGAGGCCCTTGAGCAGGACGCCTTCGAGCGTTTTGCCGGCACCACCTATGTGCGCGGCTATATCCGCAACCTGTGCAAAGAGCTGGGGCTCGATGCCACCGTGGTGATGGAGGCTTTTGCCCGGCAGATGCCGGTGGAGGTCGCCGCGGAGCCTGCGCGCGCACCGGTGGGTGCGGTGTTATCCAGTCGCCGGGAAAGGCGTCGCGGTTCCTTGTCAGCTCCACTCATACTGGTACTTGCGCTGGCTGCAGGTGGTGGTTTCTGGTGGTTCGATCAGCAGGCGGGGGACGGAAGCCAACTGGTGCGTGTGGATGGCGCCCAGGATCGCGATGACAGTGAGCTGTTGGCGACCGCGTCGCGCTACAGTGCGGAAGTCGATATCAGCGAAGAGGCTGCCGAGGTGGCGTTCCCCACGGTTCAGTCTGTCGAAACGTCCGAAGCATTGACTGACATAAACGAAGAGCGCGCCGCCGCGCCGGAAGTCGATGACGGGGCGCCCGAGACCGATGCTGAGCTCGCAGATGTTGTTCCGCCAGATGTGGAAAACTCTGCCGCTGAAGCGCTGCACCCTGTTGCGGAGCGCTCGGCGGAGGTACCCTCCGGGGTAGCGCCGGTTGCCGCGGCTGAAACTGTGGAGGCTCCGTCAGAAGCCGGCACTGCGCCGCGTCTGGTGATTTCCTTTCAGGGGGAGTCCTGGCTGGAAGTGACCGATGCAACTGGCTACAAAATGATCGCCAAGTTGCAGCCTGCGGGCTCTACTGTGGAACTGAATGGCCGGGCTCCGTTCAGTGTGATGCTGGGTAATGCCGCAGCGGCCACCATCACCTTTGACGGTCAGGTGGTCGACAGTGCGCCCATCGGCAATCGCCGCACCCGCAAACTCAGCGTGGGTGGCTGATCCGGTCTCCGAACGGCAGGGTAGGAGCCTGCTTGCAGGCGAACAGGGCAGGGCTCTGCCTCATTCGCCTGCAAGCAGGCTCCTACAGGGCGATACAGGTCGGTAGATTTCAAGTCGTGGCCTGTAGGTTTGCGCCCAATCTCTCTATAATCCTCCCCGTTTTTCACCATTGCTCCCACCCGCTCAATAGCCAACGCAGGTTCTGTTATGCAGTTCGAGTCACCCATAGTTCGCCGCGTGTCACGCCAGATCATGGTGGGCAATGTGCCGGTCGGCGGCGGTGCGCCCATTTCCGTGCAGAGCATGACCAATACCGAAACCTGCGATGTGGCCGCCACCGTGGAGCAGATCCAGCGGCTGGAGAAGGCCGGTGCGGATATCGTGCGGGTTTCCGTGCCTTCCATGGAGGCCGCGGAGGCTTTCGGCGAGATCAAAAAGCAGGTGAATGTGCCGCTGGTGGCGGATATCCACTTCGACTACCGCATTGCGCTGCGTGTGGCGGATCTCGGCGTAGACTGCCTGCGCATCAACCCCGGCAATATCGGCCGCGAGCACCGCATCCGCGCGGTGGTGGACAAGGCGCGGGACCTGAATATTCCGATCCGCATCGGCGTTAACGCCGGTTCCCTGGAAAAGGATCTGCAGAAGAAATACGGCGAGCCCACCCCGGATGCGCTGGTGGAATCCGCCCTGCGTCATGTGGACATCCTCGACAGCCTGGATTTCCAGAACTTCAAAGTGAGCGTGAAGGCGTCCGACATCTTCATGGCCACCGCCGCCTACCGCAAGCTGGCGGCCCAGATCGATCAGCCCCTGCACCTCGGCATCACCGAAGCCGGTGGCCTGCGTGCGGGCACGGTGAAGTCCGCCATCGGCCTCGGCGCGCTGCTGCTGGACGGCATCGGCGATACCCTGCGGGTGTCCCTGGCGGCGGACCCGGTGGAAGAGGTGAAAGTGGGCTGGGATCTGCTGAAGAGCTTGCGCCTGCGCACCAAGGGCATCAATTTTATCGCCTGCCCCAGCTGCTCGCGCCAGAACTTCGACGTGGTGAAAACCATGAACGAGCTGGAGACCCGCCTGGAAGACATCACCACGCCGCTGGATGTGGCGGTGATCGGCTGTATCGTCAACGGCCCGGGAGAAGCAAAAGAGGCGGACATCGGCCTCGCCGGCGGTACCCCGAGCCACGCGATTTACGTCGACGGCCAGCCGGACCGCAAATTCAAGAACGACAACCTGGTGGATGACCTGGAAAAACTGATCCGCGAAAAGGCCGCGGCCAAGGCAGCACAGGAAGCGAGCATCATCGCCCGGGAAACCACTGAGTAATTTAGATATCCCGGCCTTGCGCCGTGATCCAGCGTCGGAACTGGATACCGGTCTGCGCCGGTATGACGATAAGGCAGAATTTTAAGATACACCGTCATCCCGGACCTGATCCGGGATCCAGCCTCGGAACTGGATACCGGCCTGCGCCGGTATGACGATAAGGCAGAATTTTAAGATACACCGTCATCCCGGACTTGATCCGGGATCCAGCCTCGGAACTGGATACCGGTCTGCGCCGGTATGACGCTTGCAAAATGTTAAGGACTTCCGTTGAAAGAACTTCGCGCCATCCGCGGCATGAACGACCTGCAGCCCACCCAGTCGCCGGTGTGGCAGTACGTGGAAAGTACCCTAAGCGAGCTGTTCGCCCGCTACGGCTACAGTGAGATCCGCACCCCGATCCTGGAAGCGACCCAGCTGTTCGCCCGCGCCGTGGGTGAGGGTACCGACATCGTCGAGAAGGAGATGTACACCTTCGACGACAAGGGCGGCGACAGCGTCACCCTGCGCCCGGAAGGTACCGCCGGCACTGTGCGTGCGGCAATTCAGAACGGCCTGCTGAACCAGCCCCAGCGCCTGTGGTATTTCGGTCCCATGTTCCGCTACGAGCGCCCGCAGAAGGGCCGTCTGCGCCAGTTCCACCAGTTCGGGGTGGAAGTGTTCGGTATCGAGGGCCCGGATATCGACGCCGAGATCCTGATGATGACCGCGCGTCTGTGGAAACAGCTGGGTGTGTCCGAGCATGTCACCCTGCAACTCAACTCCCTGGGCAACAGCGAGAGCCGCGCTGCGTTCCGCGACGCGCTGGTGGAATACCTGTCGGCACGCAAGGACCAGCTGGACGAAGACAGCCAGCGCCGCCTCGACAAGAACCCGCTGCGAATTCTCGACAGCAAGAACCCGGA
This sequence comes from Microbulbifer sp. SH-1, assembly GCF_011326135.1. Taxonomy (NCBI): domain Bacteria; kingdom Pseudomonadati; phylum Pseudomonadota; class Gammaproteobacteria; order Cellvibrionales; family Microbulbiferaceae; genus Microbulbifer; species Microbulbifer sp. SH-1. Next base: position 118,744 of record NZ_CP046948.1, read on the forward strand.
CACCCAGGCACTGTTGGAAGACGCACCCTGCCTGCTGGACTACCTCGACGACGAGTCCCGCACGCACTTTGACCAGCTGCGCACCTTCCTCGACGCCGCCGGTGTGGCCTACGAAGTGAACCCCCGTCTGGTGCGCGGTCTCGATTACTACGGCAAAACCGTATTCGAGTGGGTGACCGACAGCCTCGGCGCCCAGGGCACTGTGTGTGCCGGTGGCCGCTACGACGGTCTCGTCGAGCAGATGGGCGGCAAATCCACTCCGGCCGTGGGCTTCGGTCTCGGCGTTGAGCGGCTGGTGCTGTTGCTGGAAACCCTGGAAGTGCTCCCGGATACCCTGGACCAGCAGATAGACGCCTATCTGGTGGCCGTAGGTGATGTACAATCCGCAGCCCTGGCGGCGGCGGAGACGCTGCGCACCGAACTGCCGTGGCTGCGCCTGCAGACGCACTGCGGCGGCGGCAGCTTCAAGAGCCAGATGAAAAAGGCCGACAAGAGCAATGCGGAATACGCATTGATTATCGGCGAAGACGAAGCGGCGGCGGGGCAGGTGACGGTCAAATCCCTGCGTGCAGATGCCGAGCAGCAAACCGTGGCGCTGGCCGACCTGCCGAAAATTCTGCAGGCCTGAGTCAAAGTTTCTCCCTGATCAAGACGTTAAAAAATAAGGCAATAACAATGGCTGACCATTTGACCGAAGAAGAACAGATTGAATCGCTCAAACGTTGGTGGAAAGAAAACGGCACTGGCATCGTCACCGGTGTGGTGCTGGCACTGGCGGCCTACTTTGGTTGGCAGTGGTGGCAGGGCAAACAGCGCGCGGAAGCGGAAGCAGCCTCCAACGTCTATCAGGGCTTTGTCGAGGCGGTGAGCGCCAATGAAGGCCAGCCGGACAACAAACAGCTGACCACCGCCCAATCGCTGGCGCGCGAGCTGAAAGACAACTTCGCCAACCGCATTTACGCGAGCCAGGCGGCACTGCAACTGGCAGCACTGGCGGTGGAGAAAAACGACCTTGAAGAAGCGACCAAGCAACTGCAGTGGGCTCTGGATAACACCAGCGAAGACGCGCTGAAGTTCGTTGCCAAACGCCGCCTGGCAGCGGTGAAGGCCGCCCGCGGTGAAACCGGCGAGGCGCTGAAACTGCTGGAAGGTGATGTGCCCGCTGCCTTCGCTGCACTGTTTGCGGAAACCCGCGGTGACATCCTGGTTCAGCAGGGCGATAACGACGCCGCCCGCACCGCCTACCAGCAGGCCCGCGCGCAACTGCTGCCGGAGCAGGCCGCCGGTTCCCGCCTGCTCGACCTGAAAATCGAGAGTCTGGGTGGCGCAGAAGAGCAGACCGATGAAACTCAGGAAGAGCCGCCGGTGTCAGAGTCTGACTCAGACTCTCAGTCAGACAATGCAACCGAAGCAGCAACGGAGAAGGATGCACAATGATCGGCACACACAAGGCACTCAACCGGATAATTGCTGTGGCCCTGGCCGCGGTGCTCGGAGCCTGTGCTTCCAACGAAGAAAAGGAAGACACAGATCCCGTAGAACTGACGGAAATTCAGGAGAGCGTCCGGCTGCGTGAAGTGTGGTCGAACAATATCGGCGATATCGACGCGCTGCGCTATGCGATGCTGAAACCCGGCATCATCGACGGCAAGGTGATCGCCGCCAACAGCGAAGGCGATGTCTACGCCTTCGACCGCACCAGCGGCAAACGCGTATGGCGCACAAACATTGAGCAGTCCATCAGTGGCGGTGTCGGTGTCGGCCTCGGCATGGCCGTGGTGGCGGATTACCGCGGTCGCGTGGTGGCACTGGATTTGAACGACGGCAGCCAGCGCTGGTCCACCCAGTTGAGCGGCGAAGTGGTTTCCACCCCCGCAGTGGGTGCCGGCATGGTGGTGGTGCAGACCGTCGACGGCAAGCTGTTGGGACTGGATGCGAGCACCGGCGAGCAGCGCTGGCGCCACAATACCGTGTTGCCGGTGCTGACCCTGCGCGGCACGGCCAGCCCGGTAATTTCCGCCGGTGTGGTCTTTGCCGGCCTGGATAACGGCAAGTTGATTGCGCTCAGCGCCAGCGACGGTATCAGTCGCTGGGAGCAGCGCGTGGCCATACCCCAGGGTTCCGCGGAACTTGAGCGGGTAGTGGATATTGACGGCGCCCCGCTGGTGCGCGGTGAACTGGTGTTTGCCGCCAGCTATCAGGGCCGCGTGGTGGCACTGTCCCGCGAAGACGGCCGCGGCCTGTGGGCGCGCGATGCCTCAACCAACCACAGTGTGACCGTAGGTGCTGGCCAGGTATTCCTGAGCGGCGCCGACGGCAGCGTGCACGCCTACAATGTGGGTAATGGGCAGATCCAGTGGAGCAACAACGAACTGTTGCGTCGCGAGTTGAGTGGCCCGGCCTATTTTGGTGATGTGGTGGTAGTTGGCGACCTGGAGGGTTATCTCCACGCACTGGATCCGAATACCGGCCGCTTTGTGGGCCGCACCCGGATCGACCGCGACCCGGTGCGCATTCCGCTGCTGGCGGATGGTGACCTGCTATTCGCGCTGTCGGACGACGGCGAACTGGTCGCGCTGCGCCTGGAGCGCTGATCTGGATTAGTACATGGGCTTCTGTAGGAGCCTGCTTGCAGGCGAACGGTTCAACGCTCTGTTCTGTTCGCCTGCAAGCAGGCTCCTACAAAAGCGAACCAAGACCGCCCGCGTTCTCGCGGGCGTTCGTATTTCTGGCAAAACCATTTTTGCTTTACGTAGACCCGAATTATGTTGCCTGTAATCGCCCTGGTCGGGCGCCCCAATGTGGGCAAATCCACCCTGTTCAACCGCCTTACCAAAACCCGCGACGCGCTGGTTGCGAACTATGCGGGCCTCACCCGCGACCGCAAATACGGCGAAGCGGAATTTGAAGGCCGCAAAATGATTCTCGTCGATACCGGTGGTATCAGCGGCGGGGAAGAGGGCATCGACGCCGCCATGGCCCAGCAATCCATGCAGGCCATCGAAGAGGCGGACTTTGTCCTGTTCATGGTGGACTGCCGCGCCGGCCTCACCCCTGCGGATGAAATGATCGCCGAGCGCCTGCGCGTGCGGTCCAAGCCCACCATCCTCGTCGCCAACAAGGTGGACGGGGTAAACCCGGATATCGCATTGTCGCCGTTCTATGAACTCGGCATCGGCGAACTCTTCCCCACCACCGCCACCCACGGCCGCGGCGTGCGTGCGCTGATGGAGCGCCTGATCGAGGGCCTGCCGGCACCGGAGGAAGAGGAGGAGAAGGAAGAAGCCAAGGGCATCAAGATCGGTATCGTCGGCCGTCCCAATGTGGGCAAGTCCACCCTGGTGAACCGCCTGCTGGGTGAAGACCGCGTGGTGGTCTTCGATCAGCCCGGCACCACCCGCGACAGCGTGTACATCAACTACACCCGCGACGACAAGCCCTACACCATCATCGATACCGCCGGTATTCGCCGCCGCAAGAACGTCAAGGAATCGGTGGAGAAATTCTCCATCGTCAAAACCCTGCAGGCGGTGGAAGACTCCAACGTGGTGGTGCTGGTGATCGATGCCAGCGAAGGCCTTGTCGACCAGGATCTGCACCTGATGGGCAGCGTGATCCAGGCCGGCCGCGCGCTGGTGGTGGCGCTGAACAAATGGGACGGTCTCGACCCGGACCACCGCGACTTCATCAAGACCGAATTGGAGCGCCGCCTGCGCTTTGTGGACTTTGCGGATATCCACTTTATCTCCGCTCTGCACGGCACCGGTGTCGGCAACCTGTACCAGTCCATCGAGGCCGCCTACCAGTCTGCCACCGATAAACTTTCCACCAACCATCTCACGCGGATTCTGCAATGGGCGGTAAGTGAGCACCAACCGCCGCTGGTGAACGGCAACCGCATCAAACTGCGCTATGCCCACGCCGGCGGCAAGAACCCGCCGATTATCGTGATCCATGGCAACCAGACCGACGAAGTGCCGGGCCACTATGTGCGCTACCTGGAAAAGACCTTCCGCCAGGCGCTGGGATTACACGGGACCCCGGTGAAGATCGAATTCCGCACCGGCAAAAACCCCTACGAGGGCAAAAAGAACAAACTCAGCGACCGTCAGAAAGCCAAGAAGCGCCGCCTGATGAAGTTCGTGAAAAAGAAAAAATAAGTACAGGGATTCACACGGGGCGGCGCAATACCCGTGAAGTAAAGGCGTTGAATTACGCACAGGACTAAACTTGCCAGGAAAATATCCTGTAGGAGCCTGCCTGCAGGCGAACCCCCACCGGATGCGGAGCTGGAGCTCCGCACTCCCGTCGAGCCCAATGTAGGAGCCTGCCTTGCAGGCGAACACCCACAGAAAATGGAGTTCCCGTGCTGAATCTCAATAATCCCAACCTCCTGCGCAAACAGTCCTACATCAATGGCGAGTGGCGCGATGCCGACAGCGGCAATACCCTCGACGTCATCAACCCCGCCACTGGCGAAATCGTCGCTACCATTGCCAGCTGCGGCGCCGATGACACCCGCCGCGCCATCGAAGCCGCCGACAAAGCCTGGCCCGCCTGGCGCAATCGCACGGTAAAGGAACGCGCAAAAATCCTGAGGGACTGGTACAACCTCATCGTCGACAATGTCGACGACCTGGCAAAAATCCTCACCGCCGAGCAGGGCAAGCCCCTCTCCGAAGCCAGAACCGAAATCATCTACGGCGCCAACTATCTCGAATGGTTTGCCGAAGAGGCCAAGCGTGCCTACGGCGATGTGATCGCGCCGCCATCGAAAGACAAGCGCATTGTGGTCATCAAGCAGCCGGTGGGCGTCACCGCCTCTATCACACCGTGGAATTTCCCCAGTGCCATGATCGCGCGCAAGCTTGCCCCGGCACTCGCCGCCGGTTGCACGTTCGTCGCCAAACCCGCCTCCGAAACCCCTCTCTCCGCCCTCGCCCTCGCGGTACTGGCGGAGCAGGCCGGCGTTCCCAAAGGCGTGTTCAACGTGGTGGTGGGCAAAAGCTCGCGGGAAATCGGCAAGGAAATGACCAGCAACCCGCTGGTGCGCAAATTCACCTTCACCGGCTCCACTGCCGTGGGCAAGCAGCTGCAGGCCCAGTGTGCGGAAACCATGAAAAAAACGTCGATGGAGCTCGGCGGCAACGCGCCATTTATCGTGTTTGACGATGCGGATATCGACGAAGCCGTCAAAGGCGCGATCATCTGCAAATACCGCAACGCCGGCCAGACCTGCGTCTGCGCCAACCGCATTTTGGTGCAGGCGGGCGTGTACGAAGTATTCGCCAAAAAATTCACTGCCGCGGTACAAGCGTTGAACGTCGGCAATGGCTTTGACGAGGGCACCGACGTCGGCCCCATGATCAACCCCGGCGCGGTAAAAGACGTAAAAGAACTGGTGGAAGACGCCCTGAGCAAAGGTGCGAAAGCCCTGAGCGAAGGCGGCCCCAGCGACCTGGGTGAGTGCTTCTTTACCCCCACGGTGTTGGCAGATGCCAACGACACCATGCGCCTGTTCAAGGAAGAAATTTTTGGCCCGGTGGCGCCGCTGTTCAAATTCGACAGCGAGGAAGAGGCCATCCGCATGGCCAACGACACCGAATTCGGCCTCGCCTCCTATTTTTATGCCCGCGACATCGGCCGTATCTGGCGCGTGGCGGAAGGGCTGGAGTACGGCATGGTGGGCATCAATGAAGGCATCATCTCCAACGAAATGGCCCCCTTCGGTGGTATCAAGGAATCCGGCAGCGGCCGCGAGGGTTCCAAATACGGTATCGACGATTACCTGGAAATCAAATACCTCTGTATGGGCGGAATCTGATCCACTTCGTCATGCCAGAACGGCTCATACCTTCGTCATGCCAGAGCGGCTCATACCTTCGTCATGCCAGAGCGGCTCATACCTTCGTCATGCCAGAGCGGCTCATATCTTCGTCATGCCGGCGCAGGCCGGCATCCAGTAAACTGGCACGCTGCCATCCGTAACCCCGCAACTGGATCCCGGGTCAAGCCCGGGATGACGGACCCGAATACATGACCATAATCCCCATCGCCACCACCAAGCAATCTCGTCATGCCGGCGCAGGCCGGCATCCAGTAAACTGGCACGCTGCCATCCGTAACCCCGCAACTGGACCCCGGGTCAAGCCCGGGATGACGGACCCGAATACATGACCATAATCCCCATCGCCACCACCCATTCATGTTTCAAGGAAAAATTCGGCATCCCCCGCCAGCCCCTGCTGGCGGACGCCAGCCGCGCATCCATTGAATTGCTGCCACCATTCGACGATCCCGAAGCGGTTTCCGGCCTTGAGCAACACAGCCACCTCTGGCTCACCTGGCACTTCCATGACGTCGCCGGCCAGTGGTCTCCCAAAGTGCGTCCGCCGCGCCTCGGCGGCAACAAAAAGCTCGGTGTCTTCGCCACCCGCTCGCCATTTCGCCCTAACAATATCGGCCTGTCCGTAGTGCGTCTGATCGAAGTGCGCACGACACCCAACGTAGAACTGATCGTCGCCGGTGCAGACCTGCTTGACGGCACACCGATTCTCGATATCAAACCCTATATTCCCTACGCCGATGCCGTGACCGATGCCCACAGCGAACTCGCCGAAGCCGCACCGGCATCCATTGCGGTCAATATCCCCGAAGCAGTACTGGCAGTGGCGCGGGACTACCGGGATGACTGGGGCACCGATCTGTCGGAATTGATCAGACAGGTACTGGCCCAGGATCCCAAACCCGCCTACCAGCAGCCGGACCCGGAACGGATTTACGGCATGGCACTGTGCGGTTTCAACCTGCAGTGGCGCTACGTAAACGGGGGGATTGAAGTGCTCGGTTTGAATACGCTGAACCCGGAGACTCAACCGTGAAATGGCGTCGCGGACTTTGGTCGCTGGTCAAATTCGTGCTGTTCGCGGCGGCCATCGTCAGCGTCGTATCCTGGTACCACAGCCGCAATATGCCCAAGGGCACGGCTCCGGCCCTGGTTGCACCGGATATCAACGGCCTGCCAATAAATTTACAGGCGATGACCAGCAAGGGCCCGGTGCTGGTGTATTTCTGGGCCACCTGGTGTGGCTACTGCCGGGTAGTGTCACCGGCGGTTTCCGAGCTGGCCGAGGATCACCAGGTCATCACCATCGCCCTGCAATCCGGCACCCCGGAAGAAGTGGCCACTTACCAGCAACAACACAATCTCAATTTTCGCACCATCAACGATCCACAGGGTGCACTCAGTGCAAGCTGGGGCCTGCAGGTAACACCCACCGTCGCCATCATCGACCGCGAGGGCAGGGTAAGCGCCGTAACCTCCGGCATGTCATCCAAGTGGGGCCTCAAAGCCCGTTTGTGGCTCGCGGACTAAAGCCATAAAACCCTCGTCATACCCGCGAACAAGTCATGCCGGACTCGATCCGGTACGGTATCCAGTCGCTCCGCTCTCCGTCATACCGGCGCACACGTCATGCCGGACTTGATCCGGTACGGTATCCAGCCCCCTCCGCTCTCCGTCATACCGGCGAAGGCCGGTATCCAGCCCCCTCCGGACCTGCTCGCTTTGTATTCATCAGATCAAACTGAGGAGCGTCTTCATCAATCAACCTGGAACCACCGTACCCCAACTATTTTTGCCAGCGTTTTAACGCATTTGTTAATCTTCGGCGAACGCCGGAAATACCGGCTCCAAATCAGTGGAACAACCCCGTTCGCAGAAGGAATTTGCCATGGGACAACTACCAGCCGCCCAAACATCCAACACCCTCCAGGCCTGGGGCAAACGCGACTCCGGCCGAGCTATCTTCGCCAACGGCAGCCAGCGCCAGATACTCGACAACTTCCGCCAGCTCAGCACCCAGCAGAGCAGTGCTGGCTACCATGCCCAGGCCCTGATCAAAGCCGTCGACAGCCTCCGCGGCGCCGCCAGCCCCGTCAACAGCATGCTCAAACCCAATCACCCCACTCGCCGTTTGCTGGTAGCCGGAGGATTTGAGATTGAGTATGAGCTGAACAGTTACTACGGGGATTGCCAGACGGATGTGGAGATTGTGGCGATTCGGATGGTGGTGGGTGACGCTAAAGGCAGGAACCGAACTGCCTTATGGCAAATAGCGCCAAATGAACAAGGACCGTTCACTTTCCCGACCAAACCCAGCCCGCAACTGAAACCAACCGCTACCCAGTCGGGAAGCGCCTCTGCACCGATCAAGGTGGGCATCAATGGTCACATCGGTGAGGCAGAAAAATCTGTAGCAATATTGGCGGAACACATTGGTAGAGGTGACAAAGCCAAACTTACTGCCTTGCGCAAATCCGGCTTTCAGTTTCTTTACATACCGCCAGAGAGCAATGCCTGGATCTCCGGCTGGCGTACGTTAAAGTCGCTCGGTAATCAGGGCTCGGAGCAGCAACAGAAGGCCGCACGCATTCTCGCCCAGCACATGCTCGAAGCTCATCAGCAGGGTTTGCATGTGGAATGGACCAGCCAGGGCGAGGGAGCCTGGGTACTGATCGAGGCTATGGAGCTCTTAGGGCCGCGGCAGATTGACCTACAGCAGCGGCAGAAGATCTTCCTCAGCGACCACACCCGCAATCGTTTCACAGCCGATCGTGCGCGCCGGAAACTGAATATGGACACTCAGGATGATAAATGGCACAACGCGGCACCGGGTTTGAAGCAGACCATTGGCGGCGAACAGTTGGGTTTGGCTCCACTGCTCAGCGTGGGCAGTGATCTGCTCTATCACACCCCCCGGGAGGAGCGCTTGGGCAAGAGTGTAAGCCTAGCGTGGCAGACCGGTGACTACCTGATTAAGAAGTGGGGGATGACTGGCATGGCAGCTGGACTGGCTGCTTCAACCGGCGGTTCAGCAGCTCTGGCCGCTGCGGTGGTTAAAGCGTTGCACAAACTGACACCAACGGTCGTGGCCTCACTGCCTGGTGCATGCAATCATTACTTTAAGAGTACCGGGGATCAGCTACAGCAGTTGATCAATAAATCCAACAAGCCTTAATCCATAGGGTTACAGGAAAGCATTATGTGGCTTGGCAATGAGCAAAACCCCAAAGGGCCTAGCTGGCGCAGGGCGCGCTCGGTGAGAAAAAATGTATCCGGAACACAGATACGTCTGCAGGCGCCGCCGGTACGCCCAAACAAATCAACTCTGCGCGCTTGGTATCTCGAAACCGAGCCTGATCATTTCGACCTGGCCTCGACGGATACTCTGGAGCCAATTGACTATCAAAGCGTAAAGCCTGCAGGCAGTGAACGGGCGGACCGCAGAGTTACTATCTGGAGTAGTGGCTGGAGCTTCAGCGGACGCCCGCTTCTGGATGGAGGTTCGTTAGGAGAACTACGCGTAAATTTGGTTGTGGAGGAGGTGGGTGACCTTCCAGTCAACTGCAGCCTTTTTCGTCGTGAAGATCTGCTGCGTTACGCGCGAGGGTATTTCAGTGAGGGTTGGTTGGGCAGTTACCACGAAGGTTACGGTGAAGAGCAGGACACTTTTGACATTACCGAATATCACTGGCCATGTTTCCTCGCACCGCTGAACGCTCAGTGGCTTGAGCGCAATGATCAATACTGGCTCTATTTCGAAGCTCAGCCTTTGAGGATAGGCCCAGATGAATTTTACTGGTTGTACCCCATCGGCCATCGTCGTTGCTTGCGAGTTTCGTTTGCTGTGTCACGTTGGTTATCCAATGCGGGCAACCCATATCGTAAGCAGCGCTCTCCACTTACCAATTACCTCCGCTTGATGGAAAACATCATGTCCACCATTGTGGTGGAGCTATCCGAGTCCGCAGCGCGGGAAAAGGCCTCCATTCACAATTCGGGGGATCACTTCCCACTGTTTCACTGCTCGGAAGCGCAGGTCAATGACGCTAAGCATACGTTGTATATGTGGAGTGGCGCAGAGTACCGCGACAAATCCCAACCCAAAGAAGGTGGCGACCACCGCGCCCCCAAGGAAGACGTAGCTGCCTTTATCGACGAGCGGATCAAGCCCAGGCCACTGCCGGGCTGCCTGGCGATTGGTCCCGCGTTTATTGAAAATGACAACTTCGGAGAGCTAGGTTCGGAAGCCGCTGTTGAAATTGCCACTCCTCTCGCGCGGGCAGGAAACCAGCACTGATTGTCGAACTGGAGCCCAGGGCTCCTGATGTCAGATGTCAGTGCCGAGTTTTGGTCGGGTCCAAATCGTCACTCAGCACATCGTCGTACACCGGTTGCCCCGGAATCTTGTGGCCCTCACTGGCCCATTCCCCAAGATCAATCAGCTTGCAGCGTTCACTGCAGAATGGGCGGTGTGGAAACTTCTCGCTCCACTCGATGGGCTTCTTGCAGGTCGGGCAGGCGAGTGTCGGGGTATCGGAAGAAGAGTGGTCAGACATGGGAATTACAACAATCAGGATTGGGAAGCCAGCTGCACGTACTTCGCGTGAAGTGCATCCACCTGGGCATTCAGGGACTCGAGCGAGCCGCTATTATCCAGAATATCGTCCGCCATTGCACACCGTGCCTCCCGTGAAAGTTGCGCCGCCATGATCTTGCGGATCTGCTCCAGGGTATTGGCATCCCGTGCACTGGCCCGCGCCAGCTGCATCGCCTCTGGCAGGTCCACCACGCAGATACGCTGCACCAGCTCCGACTGGCCGGATTCGATCAGCAGCGGGGATTCCAGGATTGCATAGGGTGCAGAGTGCGTTTGCGCACTGGCCGCCAGAGACGTGACGATTTCCTCGCGGATCAGCGGGTGCGTCAGCTGCTCCAGCCAACGCCGCTCGGCGGGGTTGTCAAACACCAGCTTGCGCAGCGCCGCCCGGTCGAGCGAGCCATCCGCCTGAATCACGGAAGGGCCGAAGTGTTCTGCAATAGCGACGAGAGCCGGCCGCCCGGGCTCAACCACCACTCGTGCCGCCCAATCCGCATCTACCACATTCACCCCGTGGTGCCGAAAGCGCGCCGCTGCCGCAGACTTGCCACTGCCAATGCCGCCAGTGAGGCCAACGGTAAACCTGGGCGTACTAATCTTCTGTCACCTGCTTTTTAAGGGGCTGAGAGGGGATGGTTTGTAAGTAATCGCGCCTTGACGCTATCCCAATCCGAGCCAGGATTGTTGTCTACTTCGTATGCGGCCAGCCGTGCCTCCAGATCTGTTCTCAGGGACGATACCAGTTCCGTTTCCCTCTGTTCCGGCACTGCACTGTCCTGAGTTTTATGCCGCATCGAGCTCAAGCCTTTGAACTTTGTTCAACTGAACATGCTTTCTTGCTTGCCATAAGTCATAGGCATCCTGCATCGCCAACCAGCTTTCCGGGCTGCGTCCGAGGGCCTTGGAGAGCCGTAGCGCCATTTCTGGGCTTACACCACTTTGGCCTTTTAGCACCCGATTCAGCGTTGAGGCCGCCACATCAAGCTTTACGGCTAAAAAGCGACAGCTGATGCCGAAGGGCTCCATATAGGTAAATTGGATGAATTCGCCGGGGTGGGGAGGGTTGTGCATGGTCATCAGTGATAATCCTCATAGTTCAGGATATAGACATTGCCATCACGAAACTCAAAGGTCAGTCGCCAATTACCATTTACGGTGATTGACCAAATACCTTTTCTTTGTCCTTTTAATGGATGTAGCCGATAGCCGGGAATGTTCAAATCGTCAATGCTTACAGCGGTATCCAGCGCCACCAGTTGCATCCGAAGTTTTGGGGCGCGCTAGGCTTGAATACCAGATTTCACGCCACTCCGATAAAAGCGCTCTATACCTTTATGCTTGAATGACTTGATCATGTGAACGATTGTGGCGTGGTGCGCAACACGCGGCAATGCCGTCAGCCACTCAGCCCGGATATACGGAAATACCACCCCACAATCTGCTCCCCCCACAGCATGGCAATCCACGCTGCGCCGGCCAGATAGGGCCCGAAGGCGATGGGCAGATTCTTGTCCCGCCCGGAAACCAGCGTCCAGGTAATGCCCACCAGCGCGCCCACCGCGGCGGAGAGCGGGATCACCAACAGCACCGACTGCCAACCAAACCAGGCGCCAATGGCCGCGAGAATTTTGAAATCCCCCGCACCCATACCCTCTTTACCGGTCACCAGCTTGAACAGATGGAACACCGCCCACAGAGACAGGTAGCCAACAATCGCCCCGATTACCGCGTCCTGCAGCGGGACAAACACCCCCCAGATATTGATCAGCAGCCCCGCCCACAGCAGTGGCAGGGTGATGTTGTCTGGCAACAGCTGCTTGTCGAAATCAATCCCCGTCAATGCCACCAGTGCCCAGGTGAAAAACACCCCCGCCAGCGCCTGCCAGGTAAAGCCCAGTTGCCATACAACAATGGCCGTCAGAATACCGGTCACCAGCTCCACCAGCGGGTAGCGCTTGGAAATTGCGGTACCGCAGTGGCCGCATTTGCCGCGCAGCCACAGGTAACTGACGATGGGGATGTTTTCCCACGGTTTGATTACCGTGTTGCACTTTGGGCAGTGGGAGTGTGGCAGCACCAGATTGTAGGTTTCGGAAAGTTGCTTCTGTTCTTCGGCAGAAGGCGTCTTTTCAAAATAGCTGTAGAAGTCCCGCTGGTATTCCCGTTCCATCATGATGGGGAGACGGTGAATGACGACATTGAGGAAGCTGCCGATCAGCAGGCCTAAAACAAAAGCGCTGCTAATAAGCAGCGCTGGATGGGAAGAAAAATACTCGAACATTTTGAATCTTTATTTACACGACCTGGCCGAGTTGGAAGATGGGGAGGTACATGGCGATCATCAAACCACCAACAAGAATACCCAAGACGGCCATGATCATGGGTTCCATTAGTGTAGTCAGGTTGTCCACCAAATTGTCGACAGCCTCCTCGTAAAAGTCGGCAGCTTTGGCCAGCATTTCATCCAGCGCGCCGGATTCCTCGCCGATCGCAGCCATTTGTACAAGCATCGAGGGGTACAATCCAGATACACGCATGGCGCCGTTTAACGGTATACCAGTTGCCACGGAATCGCGAATTTTAAGGGTCGCCTCTTCGTACACCACATTGCCGGTAGCTCCGGCAACGGATTTCAGTGCGTCGATTAGTGGGACACCGGCGGCGAAAGTGGTGGAAAGTGTGCGGGCAAAGCGAGCGGCAATGGAGTTGTAGGTGATCTGGCCAAGAATAGGCAACTTGAGCATCAGCTTGTCAAAGAAATTGGCCACATTTTTATTACGCTTTTTGACTTCTATGGTACCGCCGATGCCGACAACCACACCCAGAAAAGCATAGAACCAGTTAGCCTGCATCCATTCGGAAATGCCCAAAACAAACAGAGTGAATGCGGGAAGGTCTGCTCCAAAACTGGAAAAGGTTTCGGCAAACTGGGGGACAACTTTTACCAGTAGGATTGCAGTGACCACAACGGCAACAACAACTACCGCTATAGGATAGGTCATAGCCTTTTTGATTTTTTTCTTCAGTGACTCGGTTTTTTCCTTGTAGGTTGCTATGCGGTCGAGCATGGTTTCCAGTGCACCTGACTGCTCGCCGGAGGCCACCAGGTTGCAGAATAGATCATCAAAATACAGTGAGTGTCTACGCAGGGAGTCAGCAAAAGCTGTGCCTGAAGCAACATCATCGCGAATCTTGAATATCAGCTCTTTCATGCCAGCATTTTCGAGACCATCCGCCACAATCTCAAAACTCTGTACTAGTGGCACGCCGGCCTTCATCATGGTAGCCATCTGGCGAGTGAAGATGGCGATATCACCCGGTTTGATTTTTTTGTTGCCACCAAACAACGGGGTGGCTTTTTTCTGTACTTTGTTGGCGATGATTCCCTGGCGGCGCAACTGGGCCTTGATCAATGCCGGATTGGTTGAGTTGATTTCTCCTTCAACCTTGTTCCCTTTGGCATCCACGCCTTTGTATATGTAAGCAACTGCAACGGCGGCTTTGGCCATGGTGGTATTCCCGATCTTCTTATCAGTTGTTCAGGCAGCAGGCCTGTAATTTTAATCTTTGGTGACCCGGTTGGCTTCTTCCAGACTGGTCACCCCCATCACCACCTTGCGCAGAGCGGAGATGCGCAGGTTATTGAAGCCTTCCTTTTTGGCCTGATCGGCAATCTGAATGGAATTGCCGCCCTCCATTATAATGCGCGAAATTCCGTCGGTGATGCGAACCACTTCATACACGCCCACGCGCCCCTTGTAGCCCTTGGAGCAGTGCTCGCAGCCCACCGGCTGGTATATCTTCCAATCGGATTTTGGGATAGTGACGGTATCGAAGCCTTCTTCTTTTAGTACTTCTTCCGGCAATTCAGCAGGTTTCTTGCACTCCCCGCACAGCCGTCGCGCGAGCCGCTGGGCAATGATTACGCTTACCGACGTGGCGATGTTGAAGGTGGGAACCCCCATATTCATCAGGCGGGTGAGGGTCTCGGGTGCTGAATTGGTGTGCAGGGTGGAGAGCACCAGGTGTCCGGTTTGTGCCGCCTTGATGGCGATTTCCGCGGTTTCCAGATCCCGGATCTCTCCCACCATCACAATGTCAGGGTCCTGGCGCAGGAAGGAGCGCAGCGCCTCGGCAAAATTCAGCCCCACCTTGTTGGAGACGTTGACCTGGTTAATGCCCTCCAGGTTGATCTCCACCGGGTCTTCTGCGGTGGAGATATTGCGCTCAGGGGTATTCAGGATATTCAGGCCGGTATACAGGGATACGGTTTTGCCGGAGCCGGTGGGCCCGGTAACCAGAATCATACCCTGAGGCTGGGCCAGGGCATCCATATAGATCTTTTTTTGGAATTCCTCGTAACCGAGAGCGTCGATACCGAGTTTGGCGGATGACGGGTCCAGAATCCGCAGTACGATTTTTTCTCCCCACAGGGTGGGCAGGCTGTTCACGCGGAAGTCGATGGCCTTGGTCTTCGACAGTTTCATTTTTATGCGGCCATCCTGCGGTACGCGGCGCTCGGAAATGTCCATCTTTGACATCACCTTCAAGCGCGCGGAGATGCGGGTGGCCAGCTGGATCGGTGGACGCGCTACCTCGTGCAAAATTCCATCTGTGCGCAGTCGAACCCGGTAGAGCTTTTCATAGGGTTCGAAGTGTATATCCGAGGCGCCGGTGCGGATTGCGTCCAGCAGTACCTTATTCACAAAGCGCACCACAGGTGCCTCGTCTCCGCCGGGATCACTTTCGTCCTCGCGACGTGTCTCCCCGGATTCCACATCGAGACCGTCGAGACTTTCGTCGTCAAGCCCCTCTAAGCCGCCACCTACGTCGCTGTTATTCAGGTAGTTTTCAATGGCCTTGGAGAGTTTATCTGCTTCTACCAGCACCGCATCGGTGTTGAGGCCGGTGTTGAAGTTGATCTCGTCCAGTCCCGCCAGGTTGGTGGGGTCCGCTACCGCCACAAACAGGCGGTTGCCGCGCTTGTACAAAGGCAGGGCAAAATGTTTGCTGATCAGTTTTTCGTCGACAATATCTTTGGGCAGCAGATCGAAGTTGTAGCTGGAGAGATCAAATAGCGGCGAGCCAAACGCGGTAGAGGCGATAGTTGCCAGCTCGCGGCTCTTGATCAGCTTGGATTCCACCGCATGTTGGGCAAAGCTCTGCCGCTCTCGTTTGGCGGCCTGTACCGCGGATTGGGCGGTAGCTTCGTCGATGGCGTTATCGATGACCAGCCGTTTGGCCAGGCCGCTGAGGGGAGTGCTGCTCATGGAAGTGTGGTTACCGTGCGCCGGGAAGCTTGTTACTTTTGTTTGTTTACTGGGCGTATACCTCTGGCCGCGTCGGGGAAGGCACTACCAGCGGGCCCGTCAATATAGCGAATATAAAAGCACCCGCCAATGATCTAAAGAGTGGGAGAGTTAACCTGTGACCTGGGTAGTCTTTTAACTCGAGTAGCCTTAATGAGCATGTCCCCTGAAGATGCATTCCTTTGGATGGCTGTTCTCATGCCGGCGATCATGTGGGGAAATTCAACTGATGTTGGCCCCTTGCTGACAATTTGCGTCACAGGGTTTTACTTGCTGGATTATTTTTGAACTCGTTGTTTGATTTTTGTTCTTTTGGTGGGTGGGCTTCCTTCCTAGCAGCCACTTTATGACCTTTTTCCCGCTTGCGCGATTTACCTCATTACGAGTATTGTAAATCCCGATTTCCTCACGGGATTCATCCAAAAACAACAGTCTGTATGGAGACGGTTACAATGAAAAAGCAACAGGGTTTTACTCTTATCGAATTGATGATCGTGGTAGCGATTATTGGTATTCTGGCTGCGGTAGCGTTGCCTGCGTATCAGGATTACACTATTCGCGCACGCGTTTCCGAAGGCTTAAGCCTTGCATCAGGCGCAAAAGCTACTGTCGCTGAGAATATCGCGAATAATGGCGGCACCATCGCGGCTGGGGCATGTCAAGGAGTAAATGTATTTACTACGGCAGTTGGTAGTGTTGCGTCTTTGGGGTGTACTGATACTACAGGTGTTATCCGGGTGACTATGGGGGCTAATGCCGCTAACGTTGCATTGGATCTGACACCTGGCTCCACTCAGGGCGGATCTGGTGTGACCTGGGGCTGTGCTGTAACTTCTGCTGCTAACAACAAGTATGTACCATCCGAATGCCGTGCTGCTGCTGCGGGTAACTAATCGTTACGGTTGGATAAGTTGTAATTGACTTATGGAGAAGGGCACATTTTGTGCCCTTTTTTAATGTTTGTATGCAAGTTTTCTATGATGGGGAATGTCCGCTTTGTTCTCAATATACTATTAAGTTGGGGCTGGAGAAGGCGGTTGGATTAGTTGAGCTTATTAATTTAAGAGAGCGCCCCGAAATGTTGGCATGGTTAAAGTCAAAAGGGGTTGACCCAGATCTTGGGATGGTGGTTTTTCACGCTAACCGCTTATATCACGGCGCTGACGCGATGCGCCTGCTCGCTAGATTAAGTTCAGCACCTAATGTAATTGTATATTTTTTTAATATGCTGCTTTCCAATAGCGTGATATCTGCTGTGTTGTATCCTTTCTTACGCATTGGGCGAAATTTATTATTGCTTTTGCTGGGGCATACCTCGCTATCTCGGAGCGAGGTTGCATCTTTAAGTGGGGATAGGGTTTTATTTTTTATCTTTGGTTTTTTCGCATTCTTGCACCTATTAGTGTACGAATTTCAGTTTGGGGCCAAGATATATTGGTCGACATATTTGATAGCTATATTGGGTTTGGCGCTTTTTTGGGGCATTAAAGCGCGTTTCTCTTTCATGCTGTTAGTTGCTGTCATGGCGTTTGATAGTATTGCCCAGATGCCATCCCTTTCAAATCATACAATTTTAAAAAATTTTTTTCTTTCGGCAATTGTGATTTCTGGAGTTGCTAGAGCGCTAAGGGGGCATACATGGAATCAGTTTTGGAGTGATATATTACCTGTGGGGAGAACCCTTTTAGTCATAATGTATTTCTTTGGGGTTTTTCATAAGATTAACCAAGATTTTTTAAACCCTCAGGTGAGTTGTGCACTAGCTTTATGGGATATGATGCCAGGGATATTGCCATCATTTCGTGGCGAATACCTTGACTATGTTTATATATATGGCACATTTACTGTTGAGGGTGCCTTGTTGGTTTTATTGTTTGTTCCCCAGTTGCGACATATAGGTATATCGTTGGGGATGGCGTTCCATATGCTTTTAGCATTGAGCGCTTACGCTATGTACGCCCCATTTTCTGTTCTTTCGATTTTTCTCCATGCTTGCTTTTTGTCACCGGATGCATCAAGGAACATTGTAAGGTCTATCGAGTGGAAATATGTCGAAGATTTCCTAAAGAGCCCGTTGGGAATTTTTGCCATGGTTTTGACCCTCCTGCTGCTATACTTGAGTGCTTGGCTGGGCCGGTATTCAGATGTGGCTATTGTCTCATTTCTTATTGTCTTCCCAGTTTGCTATTTGATTATTCGATATGGTCGTGATGACAGGTCCAGCGGCCTAGATTATTTTTTGCCGAAGAACCGTTGGTTAACACTTATTGGGATACTATTCTTTTTTAATTGTATTACTCCTTATTTGGGGCTGAAAACAGCTCAGTCAATGAACATGTTTGCTAACTTGAGGTTGGAAAAGGGTAGTAACCACCTTTTGCTGGGTCGAGTGAGTCCTTTTGAATATCTAAATGATGTGGTCTTACCGATTAAGTCGACGGGCTCAAGAAAGTTTGAGTACATTCAAACACAAGGGGTAGCTTTAACGTATTACTCTTTGCTTGATGAGTTGGAACGGAACCGAAATGCTACTGTCAGCTTTTGGCGTGGGGGTCGATTATTTGAAGGTGCCAGATATGATTCTCTAAAACAGGATGCAGAGGCGATTCTTCACCCGAGGTGGTTCAGGGCTTGGTTTCACTTTTCTCCTGTGGACTTGAAGTCGCCTAAAATATGCGCATTGGATCGATAGCCGGCATACGAATGTATATTAAAGGTGAACCGCCCCAGGTTGCGCGGAGGATGACGAACTTCAGGTGTTGGCGGGCAGGGGTTAGTCAGAGGTTAGTCGCGGAGTAAAAGTTGGCAGCAGTGCCTGACAAATTGTTCGAGCTTCAGGTATTTTCCCGCACTGATCACTTCCTGTATCAGCTCCCAGTCCAGATTCAGATAGTCGTGGACGATGGCATTGCGCATATCTACGGCGCCTTTCATTTCCTTCGCGGTTACATCAACAATCGGTTGGTTTTCCAGCAGCTGGATAATACTGCTGGCGGCGTCGGTGCGCTCCGGAAGTTTGAGTTTTCTATTGGTATGCTTGGCTGCGCCAATTGCGGCTTCTACGAGAATTTGCATGAAGGGTTAGGGGTCAAATCTTGACATAAAAGTATTGTTTTATCCTCGTTTCCCCTGCAATTTCCTCCCAATAGAAATATCGTCCTCAGATGTGACGATGGTGCCAATTTTTTTTTTTCCGTATTGGTATACCGTTGCCCAAATTTCCATCAGATGTGCAAGGAGCGCGTGATGATTCCGTTGAATTTGAGTACTCGACAAAAGTCTGAGGTACAGAAGGCCACCGACATCGTTCTGGAGAACGAGAGCGCCAATGTTGACGTGATTTTGGTTGGCCTGCTCAAGGGGGATGAGGCCTCCTGGAGGCGCTTTCTTTCCGGTGTTTACAATCACCCTGTTACCTGATGGGTCGGGATAATCCAGCTTCAAATGCAATTGGGGCTGTGGGGTACTCGCCATCGTTCGGATGCGTCTGTTCGCGCGAATGTTTTGCTTCGTGTCAGTGAGCCTATCCAGCGTGAAATGGCGGGGCTGGTTGAGGGGCAGTCTGCACCGTTTCTTCGATTTTAGGGTTAGGGGTCAAATCTTGACATAACAGTATTGTTTTATCCTCGTTTCCCCTGCAATTTCCTCCCAATGGAAATATCGTCCTCAGATGTGACGATGGTGCCAATTTTTCTTTTTTTTCGTATTGGTATACCGTTGCCCAAATTTCCATCAGATGTGCAAGGAGCGCGTGATGATTCCGTTGAATTTGAGTACTCGACAAAAGTCTGAGGTACAGAAGGCCACCGACATCGTTCTGGAGAACGAGAGCGCCAATGTTGACGTGATTTTGGTTGGCCTGCTCAAGGGGGATGAGGCCTCCTGGAGGCGCTTTCTTTCCGGTGTTTACAATCACCCTGTTACCTGATGGGTCGGGATAATCCAGCTTCAAATGCAATTGGGGCTGTGGGGTACTCGCCATCGTTCGGATGCGTCTGTTCGCGCGAATGTTTTGCTTCGTGTCAGTGAGCCTATCCAGCGTGAAATGGCGGGGCTGGTTGAGGGGCAGTCTGCACCGATTCTTCGATTTTTGCTTCACTACAACATGAAGTACCGCAAGACGGATATTCTTGGGGGGCTTACAGGTGGTGCATTTACTAACTTTGCCAGTACTGGTGGTTGATATGGAAATGGGCGATTATCCGCGGGTTCTAAACGGTTGCGTGCCTTCACTAATTTCGGCATAGCCAGTTATGGAGCGGCGATTAAAGCGATCGCGTTAGGTATGAGCAGCTATGAAGCAATTTTTCAGTCTGTATTGACGGGGCGCCCGGAACACGCACCAAAATTCGTTGAATTTACTGGAGTGGATCATTTGTCCAGCGATGAAATCCGTGTGATGCATAGTATGAATCAGGCTTTTCTGGAGATTACTTCGCTCGCAGAGTTTGCTCCAGCTTCGGTGTCATTAGCGGAGTTTCGTGCCAGGGCAGGCCTGAAAATGCATCTCTTAGAGCATTATGAATGTGACAAACTGGAGAGGTGTCGGGAATTTCTGTAAATTTTTGGCTTCTGAGTTTTTGAGTCAGGCTGTATCCGCCACATTACTGTTTTTGGCGGTATGTGTCGGGTTGTATTTTTCATCGATGGTTGCTGGTATAGCCGTATTGATTGGTGGATTTTTTATCTGGGGGCTATTACACCGAATGCTCAGAAAAAAGGCAGAGAAAGTGAGGTAGGGGGAGAATCTTTACCCGCTTGTTGAAAAAAGTCATTCACGGCTTTTTTCAATCCGGGTTTGCGCTATATGCACGCAAGCCCGCTACGAAAAACTAAGTGCTTATAAGCTTAATTTCCGGTCGGGCCATTCTTGACCCATTTTAACAGGCTGTTTCTCAACAGTCTGTTAAGTTTGAAAGGAGTAGGGCATGTCAGTGGAATTCGAACAAGCTCAACCTGATAGCAATAGCCGGCGGTTGCTGGGATTGAGTTTGGGAGCTGTGTCGCAGAGGTTGAGAAGAGTTTTTAGCGGTTCGAGTTGCCGCTACCCAGAGGATCACAGCGTTGCGGCTCTATTTCACAGTGTGTGTCCAATTGTTCGTCAGTTAGTTCCGGCGATCTGTGTTTTTGGATTCATGGCAATAATACCTTTAGGAGAATTAGAAAAGGTGTTTATTGCCACTATCCAGGAATTTGTCGCACTGTACGCATTTGCTTTCTCGCTCGTTTTTGTGGCGTTGTTTTCTGGGTTGAGGATTGCCTTGCATGGTACAGATAACTTTTGCTCCAGATTTATTCGTCGGTGTGAAAGCTACTGGGCGAATTTTTCAATGTCGCTTGCGGCTGGTATTCTCGCACTATTCTTAGGGTTGTTCATCCCCATGATTGTCACTGATGGGGTAGTTGGAGCTTTCATCCGCGTCATGGGTGGGGTTGCTGTATCGTGCGCTTTTGGTGCGTTCACTTATCTATTTACTTGGACGTCATCTGCTCAAAACTTGGGGGCTTTTGAGAGAGTACGTTGGATGCTCGGGTTGGGTTTCATCGTTGTTGGTGCTGTGCTGGCAATCGCATTTGGTAACCAATTGTTATTGAATTCACATGGCTGATCTTTGTCAATGCGTGAGAGGGTAGGGGGCAGGGGCAGGAGTCAAATCTTGACATAACAGTATTCGGGGCTGCTTTTACCTCATGCGCTGCTTGGTGAATCAGATTGCCGTTGCACTGGGCAGGGGTCAAGGGCAGAGTTTAGGGGGCAAATCTTGACATAACAGTATTCCACCCGGTTCCGCGAAAAAGCCTCAAGATTGGCTTGCGAGTGCGCTTCTGAACTCTTTGAAAACTTCTGAATATCCCTCATTTTCGAGCCATCTTTTTATCTCATCCCATTGAACGGGATGATGCTTGGCGACAAGAATTGCCTGTCGCAGTCCCTGAGAATCATTCCAAAAACAGTAGTGGCTCAATCTGTCCTTCACGCAATCAGTCGGGCTGAGCAGCCTAAGGCATCCGGCTTTGGTGGAAACTTGTGCTGTTTGGGATCGGTCAATCTGTTCGCTGCCGATGGCAAGCGGTGCGCTCGGAAATTCGATGGCATATGGCGACTGCTCTGATTCGAAATATCACCGTCCTGGTTTCGGCGGCTTGAATCCAAGTCTAGCCAATGTGTCTTTGATCTGTTTGCTGCTCGCGTAACTGGTATCTATGAAATCCAGATCGTGGGAGACATATTGCTCTACGGAATAAATCGATACACACGACCCACCGGTAAGTACAATCTGTATTCCATCATCTTCGAGTGCCTGACAAACATACGCTGCAAGTTCCTGGCGGGTCAGTTCGGAAATATTCATAACGGCTTCCCTGTCCTGCGGGGGCGACGTCGATTCATCAACAGATTTTCTTTGGTTTGGTCTGGGAGCTGGGTCAATACGGCACGGAGCAGTGATCTGGTCTCCACTAAAAATGGGAATCTGGGATTGAACGAGAATACGCGGGTTTTCCCGATTTGTTGGCTGATCAAAAGTCCGCCTGCTTCCATACGATAGAGATGTTTTTGTATGGCACTCAGGCTGATACCAAATGTCTCACTAATTTCTCGTGCATACCCGGAATCTCTGGCTTCTATAAAAAGTAAAGTACGTTCAGCACCTTCGGATCCCACTAGCGCTTCAATCATTTAGACAACCTCTTTTTGTGGTCATATGACCGCTATTTTAGGTCGATTGTGATGCGTCTGCAATCAAGGTTCCAGGGGGGCAGGGACGGCAGGGACAGATAAGGAGAGATAGAGGTCAAATCTTGACATAACCGTATTCGGGGCTGCTTTTACCTCATGCGCTGCTTGGTGAATCAGATTGCCGTTGCACTGGGCAGGGGTCAAGGGCAGGGGCAAATCTTGATATGACAGCATTCCTGTTTACCTTTATTCCATGAGCAGACCTTTACGACTGGAATACTCCGGCAGCTCCTGCAGAAAATTGCATGGTGAATTAAAGCCATTCGTTAATGTTCTGGCCGCCCAGGATCGCCATGATCTCTACCGTTGAGTCGTTGATTTTGAAGTAGATACTGTCTGATCTGTAGGTACAGCGGCGGTAACCGGGACGGATGTGGTCTACCGACTGATATAGATAAGGGTTTTCTGTGATTTTCTCAAAACAGGCGAAAAAGCCGTGAAAATAACTGTCTGCCTGCTCCTCGCCAAATTCTCTGAAACCGAAATTATAAATTCGCTGCAGGTCATTTTTGGCGGCCGCAGAGAGCTTGTAGCCAGGCATAACTTATTTTTTCAGGTCGGATTTGAATTCTGCCAACATATTGGCAGCCGTTTGGGTGACAAATCCGCTGGATTCGGCATTGATGAGTTTTGAATTGATGGCTTCCGCTCGTCGCGCTTGGCGAATAAGATCGTTGATCAGTTCGCTTTTGTTGGCGTAATCCTGGATGTCTTCAACGTGACTTTTAAGCCACGCGTCATTTTGTTCTGTCAGGGTAATACTTTGTCTTGCCATAACTTAAATTCTCAGTATTGGTGCGAATTTGGTGCAATTATACACCAGGGGTGGGCTGCTGCAAGAGAATCTAGGGGTCAAATCTTGACATAACAATATTTACCCTGTTGTCTGAAAGCAGGCTTCATTTGGCCGTAGAATACTTCTTTCGTTGGCGCACTGAATGGCAGCTCAGCTCTTACGCTGAATCGACAACCACTCGCTTAGTTGTTGTCTGGTTATTCCCAGGCCCGCGATTCTTTGCGGGGCAAGCTCGCGTATATCTTCTTGAATATCTTCAAGGAATGCATCGCGATCTTTTTGGGCGGTTATCAGTGCTGCTTTTTCTGCAATGAAATTTTGCAAATCATCACCTGTCAGGCCTTTGGTAATGGCCGTACGGATGATTTCGCGGCGAAATTCTCGGTATCGTACACGTACTTCATCAAAGCCAATGGCTTCCGCCGTCGCATTGTACTCATGGCAACTTCTGATGTACGAGTCGCGGTAGAGTTCTGCCAGCGGTTTTGTATCGTTCAGCTCATAGATTGCAATCATGGCTGAAGCGTAATCATCTTTCTCTATGGCATTGAAAGAGAGCGGGACGAGGTTGTGCAGCAACAGCGGTATATTTGCGCTGAGTCGGGCGGTGCGTTTGTTTACATCGGTAAACGCTTGCAAGTAAGCGACATGTATCAACAGGAAAAAGCTTTGCTCATGAGGGGCCTGGATGGCCGCTGCCTTTTCGGCAATTTCATTTAATATTTGGTTCAGAGTCCGTGGGTTTTCCAGTGGAATATACGTGGATGCGCCGACGCGTACGCCGTGATCGCGTACCTTCCCTGAGTACTTGGCGGGTATCAGGCCGTCGGAAAGCAGATAATGCAGGGTACATATTTCATCGTAACTGACGGCGATTCTCGGCATCCCTTCGATCAAGTGACGAATAGCCTCTTTGTGGTTGAGGATCATCACTTTTTCTTCATTCAATTTTCCTTCGACCCCTCTGCCTTCCAGCAGTAGTCGTTCTGTATCGTTCAGGGAGTAGGTGTTGCCTTCCAATCGGGATGAGTTGTAGGAGAGGTCGATTAAAAGGCGGTTGTAAATTTTTCGGGCATAAGTTCCAGCCGGTTCTTGTGCTGGTGTTCGCTTGCCCTCTCTGGCGAGTTCTTTGATTTGCTGGAGCTGGAGATAACTGCTGTGGTTGGGTTGATAACTTTCGAGCCAGGCCCGGTTGTATGTAACGGGCTTTCTTTTAAAAAGAGGTTGCCTGACGTAGTTGATCGCGTTCTGAGCCGCCTCGCTGAACACGGCGCTGTTGGAATGCTTTGTGTCTGGATATGAGAGCGTCAGATATTGGTAGCGAGTACCGCGCTTTTGTCCGGTTTTTTTGACTTCGCCATTCTCTACAAATTGGCTGACCCAGCGCCGAACGGAGCGCTCGCTGAACCCAGATGGCAGCCTCTCCAGCAGCTCGGGAAGTGAGATGGCTTCTGACGAGCTCTTTAAAGCCTCCAATACGGCCATTTTTTTCGCGTTTTCGGACATTTTTACGGCCATTCTCAGTTGAATACGGCCATTTTAGTGAGCTATACGGCCATTCTGCAAGAGTGAACGGTCTTTCGGGGATTCGGGGATCGGGGTCAAATCTTGACATAACACACATTACAGCAAATCGCTCGGCTGTTTGGTGGAATCCACTACAGTGCGGTTTCCCAGGCCGTTCGCCGTATAAAGACTCGGATGGCGGAAGATGAGGAGCTGCAGTTGCTGGTAGATCGGGTTAGTCGCGGAGTAATAGTTCGCTGCAATGCCTGACGAACTGCCCGAGCTTCAGGTACTTCTTCTCAGTGAGCACGTCCTGTATCAGCTCCCAGTCCAGGTTCAGATAGTCGTGGACAATGGCATTGCGCATGCCTACGGCGCCTTTCATTTCTTGAGGGGTTACGTCGTCTAGTGGTTGGTTTTCCAGTAACTGAATAATGCTGCTGGCAGCGTCGGTGCGTTCCGGGAGCTTGAGCTTTCTGCTGGTATGCTTGGCGGCACCAATGGCGGCTTCTACAAGAATTTGCAGGCTGCGTTCGGCAGCGGTGCGTTCCAGGAGCCCGAGGGTCTGTTTTTCACTGATCTGCTTTAGCAGCCTTGAGTGGATATCCACCTGTTCATTTATTGCATCGCAATAGGCTTGGTAGTTCATGCCTGCTTTTCCTTGTGCGTTTCCGCCTTATGCCAGCAGTGATCGTTCCAGAGTCCGTAAATTCGGTTGGTTTCCCGGCAGTAACGCAATTCATCCTTGATCAACACGGGATGGCCATCTTCGAGAATATTGATGGCGAGGGGGATCGGGGCAAGGCTGATATCGACTACTTGCACGGGGTGCCCCAGTTGCGCGGTAAGGTCTTGTGCCATGATTTCTGGCAGTAGGCGGCGTTCTGAGTAAGTTTTTTCGAAATTGTTGAGGGCGACGGCAATGTCAATATCGCTGTCGTCTCTGTATTCGCCGCGGGCCCGGGAACCGTAAAGCCAGGCTGCGGCGAGGCCGTCTTGTTGCGACAGGAATCGGCGGATTTGTTCCAGGTATTCGTGCTGTCTGTCCCCGGTGCCTGTGGTCATATTGGCTGAGTCTTTCATGGGTGGTGTTAGGGTGTTCTAGGGTATTTGACCGTGCGGGTCAAGTCGAAAGGTGGTGGTCAAACTCTACCTCTGCCGTTTATTGCGTGTATTGAGCGGCTTTATCTTGTGGTTGCTTGGTACCCGGAGACTACAATTCGTCGATGAAGCACCAATCACGAGGAGCTGCAGTCCATGGCCATCCCCTCCCGCACTCTGGAAACCGAGTTTCCCGATCTCGCCGACAGTATCCGCCATCTGATTCAGGACAGTATTCAGTTCAAGAATAACCGCGATGTTTACCACCGGCTGGATAAGGCTATCCGTGGGCTTGAGGAGCGCGGTGTGGCTACCGATGATGAGCATTTCCGCGAGCTGAAAACCCAGCGTGCGCGCTTGAAAGACCAGCTATATAGGCAGGCCAAGAATCATCGGCATTAGTTGGACCGGGATCGACAACACGGGTCTATAAAGTAGAGCCCGGCTTGCCGGGCGGTTTGCCAGCCTATAACCTGCCAGAGCATTTTTTACCGCACCTGGCGCCTTTTTATGGAAATAATTTTCTCGGACCCGATGGCACTGCTGGTGCTGGTGGGGATTGCCTCAATTGCCTGCCAGTACCTTGCCTACAAGCTCAAGCTTCCCGCGATTCTCCCGCTGCTGTTGACCGGCCTCGCCTTGGGGCCTGTTGCCGGGGTGCTGGACCCGGATGCGCTGTTTGGAGATCTGCTGTTCCCGCTGGTGTCTCTGGCGGTGGCGGTCATCCTGTTTGAGGGGGCGCTGACACTCAAGTTTTCCGATATTGCCGGGCACGGCAGCATGGTGCGCAATCTTTGCTCGGTCGGTGTTCTTGTGACCTGGATGATCGCCACACCCGCCGCTCACTATGCGCTGGGGATGCCGCTGCATCTGGCGGCGCTGTTCGGGGCGATTGTCACGGTGACTGGGCCTACGGTGATTGTGCCGATGCTGCGCTCGGTGCGCCCGAATGCGCGCATTTCCAATATCCTGCGCTGGGAGGGGATCGTGATTGATCCTGTGGGCGCGCTGCTGGCGGTACTGGTTTATGAGTACATCGTCGCGACCCACGGTGCGTTCGAGCATGCGTTGCTCACTTTCTTGAAGGTGGTGGCGATTGGCTTCGGGCTCGGGTCGCTGATGGGCTATTTCCTGGGGGCGCTGCTCAGGAAAAACTGGGTTCCGCACTACCTGCGCAATACGGCGGTGCTGACCCTGATGCTCGGTGCCTATGCCGCGTCCAACCTGATGACGGAAGAATCGGGCCTGCTCACGGTGACGGTGATGGGCATCTGGATGGCGAATATGAAGAACCTGGATGTGGACGACATTCTGGAGTTCAAGGAAACCCTGAGTGTGCTGCTGATTTCCGCACTGTTTATCCTGCTGGCGGCGCGGCTCGAGTTTTTCACGCTTGCGCAGCTGGGTTGGGGGGCGCTGGTGGTGTTGGCGGCGATTATATTTGTGGCGAGGCCTGTGGGGGTTTTCCTGTCGTCGCCCGGCTCCGGTCTGAGCTGGCGCGAGTTGGCGCTGCTCAGTTGGATTGCACCGCGGGGTATCGTGGCCGCGGCGGTTTCTGCGCTGTTTGCGCTGAAGCTCGATACGCTCGGCCTGCCGAAATCCGAGTTGCTGGTGCCGCTGGTTTTTCTGGTAATTATTTCCACGGTTGTCCTGCAGAGCCTGACGTCCAAAACGGTAGCGAAGTTGCTTGGGGTGCGTGCGCCGTTCCCCAGTGGATACCTTATTTTTGGCGGCAGCAAGTTTGCGCGCATGTTGGCGAAAGACCTGCTGGACAAAGGGGTTCCGGTCAGGATTGCGGATACCAACTGGGATGCCATTCGCGAGGCGCGCATGGACAATATCCCCACCTATTACGGCAACCCGGCTTCGGAGCACGCGAGCCTGACGATGGATATTTCCACGGTTGGCAAAGTGCTGGTGCTGTCGCCCTACCGGCAGCTCAATCCGCTGGTGACGTTCCATTTCGAGCATGTGCTGGGTAAGGATTCTGTGCTCGGTTTGCATGAGGGCGTGCAGGAGGAGCGGGCCAGTCATCGGATGTCGGATGAGTACGCGGAAAAACTCTCGCTGTTTTCCGAGCACGCGACCTATGGACGCCTTGCCTGTCTGGTGGCGAAAGGCGCGGTTATCCGCACCACGCATCTGACAGAAACATTCACCCTTGACGATTACACCCACACCTACGGCAACCGCGCCACGCGCCTTTACGCGGTAGACCCGCAGGGGAAGATCCATATCTGTACAACTTCCCATGAGTTTGCCCCCAAGGCCGACTGGCGGATTGTCAGCCTGATTGCGCCGGAGGCCGAGCTGACGTCGCCCGAAAGCAGTGTGCCGCCGGCATTGAATGAAGCTGCCACCGGGTGACCTGTATTTCTGGCAGTGTGTGGCGAGTGATAGGGCTTGGAATGCGCTGCCGTTAATGAAAATTTCTGATGCTCTGG
This sequence comes from Microbulbifer sp. SH-1, assembly GCF_011326135.1. NCBI lineage: Bacteria > Pseudomonadati > Pseudomonadota > Gammaproteobacteria > Cellvibrionales > Microbulbiferaceae > Microbulbifer > Microbulbifer sp. SH-1. The sequence continues at coordinate 147,081 of NZ_CP046948.1, forward strand.
ATGTCTTCCCACGCCAGGCAGCGTAATTTCTGCCCCACAAGATGGATCACCGAAAGCTGTTGTTCTCCCGGGCTGGTACTGATCTGCAGACGGCCTTCTACCAATAGAATATTTCCTCCTTTGATCTCCGCTCTGTAGCGTTTCTGCACCTGCTCCCAGAGCACCACGTTCACTACACCGGTCTCATCCTCCAGGGTCAGAAACATGACCCCCGATGCGCTGCCGGGCCTCTGCCGGCAGGTGGTGAGGCCGAGGATTTTCACTGGCTGGCCATCCCTGCAGCTGGGCAGGTCGCAGGCCCTGATGAGATTGCGGTACTGGTGTTGTCTGCGCAGCAGGGCGATGGGGTGTTCGTTTAAGGTAAGCCCGGTGCTCTGGTAGTCGCTGTAGGTGTTGTCTTCGAGGCTGACCTCTGCGGGGAGGCTGTGTGCTGCCAACTGGTCCAACTGTTGGCTGAGGGTATCCCAGGTGGTGTGCTGACGGTTTTGCGAGAGCCCCTGAAATGCATTGGCGCTGGCGAGAGCGGTGCGCTGTTCGGGATGCATGGGGGCACGTTTGTGAAAGTCTTCCATGCTGGTGAACGGGGATTGTTCACGTGTGCAGGCGATGATTTCCGCGGTGGCTTCCTGCAATGCGGATATGAGGCGCATACCCAGGCGCAGGTTTGGTATCCCCTCATCGTCATACCGGCGTATGCCGAGACGCATGTTTGGTGTCCCTTCATCGTCATACCGGCGCATGCCGGTATCCAGAGGGTGGACCGGGGATTGGGGGCTGGATCCCGGCGTTCGCCGGGATGACGATGGGGGACGTGTCGGGGCTGGTGGGGAGAATTCCAGGCTGTGGTGCCAGTGGCTGTGGCGCACATCGATGGGCAACACTTTGACGTGGTGGCGCTGTGCGTCGTACACCAGTTGTGCGGGGGCGTAGAAACCCATGGGCTGGCTGTTCAGCAGTCCGCAGTAGAAGGCGGCCGGGTGGTGTTGTTTGATCCACGCGGAGAAGTAGGCGAGCAGGGCGAAGCTGGCGGAGTGGGATTCCGGGAAGCCGTAGGCACCGAAACCTTTCATCTGCTCGAACAGCTGTTCCGCCAGGCTGCGGTCGTAGCCGTTGGCGAGCATGCCGTTGACCAGTTTCTCGCGGAATACCAGCAGGTTGCCATTCTTGCCCCAACTGGCCATGGCCCGGCGCAGTTCGTCTGCCTCACCGCCGCTGAAGCCGGCGGCGATCATGGAGAGCTTAATGACCTGCTCTTGAAAAATCGGCACGCCGAGGGTGCGTTCCAGCACTGGCTTCAGGCTTTCATGGGGATAGCGCACGGGTTCCAGTTGCTGCTTGCGGCGCAGGTAGGGGTGCACCATCCCCCCCTGGATCGGACCCGGGCGGACAATGGCGATTTCAATCACCAGCTCGTAAAAGGTCTGCGGCTGCAGGCGCGGCAGCATACTCATCTGTGCGCGGGATTCGATCTGGAATACACCGACGGTGTCGGCGCGGCACATCATGTCATAGGTTGCTTTGCAGTCTGGGGGATGTCCTGCAGCGTCATTTTCTGGCCGTACAGGGCCATATAAGTGAGGGACTTGCGCAGAGCGGTGAGCATACCGAGGGCGAGAATGTCCACCTTCATCAGCTTCAGGTCTTCGATATCTTCCTTGTCCCACTGGATGATGGTGCGGTCTTCCATGGCGGCATTTTCCAGTGGTACGAGTTCGCTGAGCGGCTGCTGGGTGATGACGAAGCCGCCCACATGCTGGGACAGGTGCCGCGGGAAACCGTGAATCTGCTGCAGCAGGACGGGCAGCATTCTGCCCGCGGTGCCGGCAGGATCGACACCGGCTTTCTGCATCTGTGCGGGGAAGTCGTCCAGTGTGTCCCACCAGGTGCGTTCCGCCTGTAAGCGCTCGATGGTGGCGGCATTCAACCCCAAGGCTTTGCCGATATCCCGCAGGGCGCTTTTGAAACGGTAGGTGATTTTGGTGGCAGTGAGGCCGGCGCGCGCGCGGCCGTACTTCCGGTAAATGTACTGGATGACTTCCTCGCGCCGCTCGTGTTCGAAATCCACATCGATATCCGGTGGTTCGTTGCGCTCGCGGGAAATGAAACGCTCGAACAGCAGGCCGATTTTGTGTGGGTCGATCTCGGTGATAAACAGGCAGTAACACACCACCGAATTGGCGGCGGAGCCTCGCCCCTGGTAGAGAATGTGCTGGCTGCGGGCGTATTGAATGATGTCGTGAATGGTGAGGAAGTAGTGCTCGTAGCGCAGGTCTGCGATCAGTGCGAGTTCGGTCGCGATCTGTTGCTGGATATGGGGGGCGGGGCCGTTGGGCCAGCGTATGTTAATGCCTTTTTCTACCAGTTCGCGCAGATACGCGCTGGCATTTTTTCCGGCGGGAAGTACTTCCGCGGGGTATTGGTAGCGCAGTTCCGATAGGCTGAAGTTGCAGCGCCCGGCAATGGCGGCGGTGTTGGCGATAGCCTCTCTCGGATACAGATTGGAGATTTCTTCCAACGAGTGCAGGTAGCGTTCGGCATTCTGTTCCAACCGGTAGCCCAGCGCATCCAGCGTACAGTTATGGTAATTGGCGTTGAGGACATCCTGTAGCGGTTTGCGGCTGCGGCTGTGCATCAGCACGGCATTGGTGGCGACCAGTGGCAGATTCTGAGCGTGAGCAAATTCGACCAGCTGCTGTTGTCGCAGGTTCTGTTGCGGCTGCAGACGGTTGTTGAGGGCGATGTAGAGTCGCTCATGGAAGTGCGCTTTCAGTGTCTGTGGAATTTCCAACGGCGTGGTGGATGGCAGCCACAGGCATAGGGTGTGTTTGCTGTGATTGAGTATGTCGTCGAGGCCAGTGTGGTATTGCCCTTTTTCCGCCCGCAGGCGCGAGGTGCTGATCAGCTGGCAGATTTCGCTGTAGGCGGCTTTGTCGGGCGCGAGCAGGACCAGTTGTTGACCGCCCTCTGCAAGCCGAAAGAAGCTGCCGCAGATAAGCTTTAGCCGGCTGCCTTCTGTCTCCAGCTTTTGCAGTTCGGTGTAGGCGCGCACTACGCCGGACATGGAGCACTCATCGGTAATGGCGATTGCCTGGTAACCGAGTGCATGGGCGGTGGCAATCAGCTCCTGTGGGTGGGAGGCACCCTGGAGGAAGGAGAAATTGCTTTGACAGAAGAGTTCGGTGTACTGCATTACCGTTGAATATCTGAGTCGTCATACTGGCAAGTGTGTGTCATACCGGCGCAAGCCGGTATCCAGTGGCTGGTGCTGTGGCTTCGTTGGCCTCTGTTGCTGGATCCCGGGTCGGGCCCGGGATGACGGTGGTCGAGTATTTGAGCCGTCATAGTGGCGGATGTCCGTCATACCGGCGCAGGCCGGTATCCAGTGGTTGGTGCTGTGGCTTCGTTGGCCTCCATTGCTGGATCCCGGGTCGAGCCCGGGATGACGGTGGTCGAGTATTTGAGCCGTCATAGTGGCGGATGTCCGTCATACCGGCGCAGGCCGGTATCCAGTGGTTGGTGTTGTGGCTTCGTTGGCCTCCATTGCTGGATCCCGGGTCGAGCCCGGGATGACGGTGGTCGAGTATTTGAGCCGTCATAGTGGCGGATGTCCGTCATACCGGCGCAGGCCGGTATCCAGTGGCTGGTGCTGTGGCTTCGTTGGCCTCCATTGCTGGATCCCGGGTCGGGCCCGGGATGACGGTGGTGAGTAGTGCGCGCTAAATAATGTCGTAGTAGATGTCTCTCCAATCCGGGTTTTGGCTCTCTATCAGGTTTAACTTCCAGCTTCGGCGCCAGTTCTTAATGGCCTTTTCTCTCCGGATAGCTTCTTCCATAGAACTGTGCATCTCAAACCAGACCAGAGTTTTGACTCCATATTTCAGGGTAAATCCCTCTACAAATCCTTCTTTGTGTTGCCAGATGCGCTGTATCAAATTCGATGTGACACCGGTATAGAGCGTGCCATTACGCTGGCTGGCAAGCAGGTAGACGCAGGGCTGCTTGGCCTGGTTATGAATAAACCCCATGCAGAAACCAGTCCTCCGACGTCAGATCCTGAAACACCCAGTACAAGCTCCCCTGGGGGCCGCGGGCGATGTAGTAGTCGCGGGCGTGGCGGTGGTGTTGCCACCAGTAGCCGTCGATGCGCTCGGGGCCTTGCAGCAGTTGCAGCTCGCCGTCGTAAAACAGGCTGTGATCCCGCTGCTGGATTCGGTCGGGCCGCGACAGCAGCCAGTTGGGGCGGGGAGCATTGATTGGATGCAGCTGGTGCCCGCGCGGTTTGCTCTGTAGGTTGAGACTGTCGGCGCTGGCCCAGGCTTGCTCCGGCAGGTAGCTTTCCTTGAGGGTGACGCCGGAAAGGGCCTGGTGGCCGAGGCGGGCCTTGAGTTTGTCGATCAGCTGGTAACTCTCGTGCTGGTTGCCGCTCTCCTCAAAAAAATCCTCCCGCAACATCGTTGTTTCCAGTGGGCGCAGCTGTTTGCAGCGCAGTGCCAATGCCTGCACCGGCTCCTTCAGTTCTACCCGCTCCAGTTGCAGTTTGGTCAGCGCAATCAGCCGTTGGGGATCGAACAGCGGACGCGAAAGTTCCACGTTGACTACCTCGGCTCCGCGGCTGCCGTAGTCCAGTACCCAGTACAGGGTCGGGCTGTACAGCTGGCGCCGCTGTAGCTGCCGGCAGAGTTCCCGCACCAGGCGGCCGGCGGGGAACAGCAGCTGCTCGCTATTATCCAGTGGGCTTGGGAAAAAGAGTTCGCTGTGAAATTCTGCGGGCGGCTGGTAGCCGGGCACCGGGTCCGGGCGCGAGCCGTTGAGGCGGGCGAGGTAGTCGATAAAGTCGCGTCCGAAGCGGTTGCCTACTTCCGAGAGGGGAATGGCGAGCAGTTGGCTGACCCGTTTTATGCCGCAGGCATAGAGTTTGGCGATGGCCTTGTTGCTACAGTCGAGCAGTTTGCTGGGGGCGAAGCTGATCCACTGCTTCCATTGCTGGGGGCTGGGTGGAGTGCGGGTCTCCGCCAGCCACTGGCGGTGCTCCGGCAGCTGGCTGAGCAGGTGCGCGGCACTGGGGCTGTGGCCGAGGCCCATCTGATGGCTGATGCGCATTTTGTGCAGTTCCTTGCCGAGCTGTTGCAGCAGGGGGGCGAGGCCGCCCTGGGCCTTGAGACTGCCACCGAGTTCCAGGAACAGGCAGGCAGGGCCTTCGCTCAGGGCCTTGCTGTCGGAATTGCCAATACGGGGGGATACCACGGGAGTAAAACCGTAGGCCCACTGGGCCAATTGCTGCAGCAGCTGGGCCTCCCGCTCGGTATCCCGCTCCAGCAGCTGCAGGCCCGGGCAATAGGCACAGGCGGTGGCGATGCTGAGTCCCGGTTCTATGTTGAGGGCGTGGGCGGCGAGGTTGGCTTCTATGATGAGGTTGCTCTGGGATACGGCCACGGGTGCCGTGTCACCGGCGCGGTGGGCGCGGGTGAGGGCCTCGAGGGAGAGTTTGGGCAGTTGGATGCAGAGCCAGAGCATTGTCGATTCCTGATTCTTGCCTGTAGGAGCCTGCTTGCAGGCGAAGGGCTACTGCGTACTTCTCTTGTTCGCCTGCAAGGCAGGCTCCTACGGGTGGTTGGCGGTTCTGTCAGTGCAACGGTTGGTCCCGGCGGGTCAGATCCGGGTTGCGGGCCAGGTGCAGGCGCTGGCCGGATTTGCCATTCAGTTGCTTCAGCAGCTGCAGGGCCAGCTGTTCGCCGTCGCTGTGCAATTGCAGGCGCAGAGCGGCGGGTGAGGGTGTGCTGGCGCTGGAGCCGGGGCGGAAGTGGAAGTGCAGGCCGCTCCCCTCCCGGGCGGCGAGCTGCAGGCGGCGCAGGTCTTTGTCGGCTAACGTCTCCCGGCCCTGCCAGCTGACCAGCGCACCACAGGCACCGGACTGCAAGGCCTGTTCTGCCGCCCACAGCTGATCCCGCTGCCCCCGGGGGTGAAGCAGCAGCAGTTTTTCCAACTGTACCCCGGCCTGTGCCAGTGCCGGCGCATAGGGGATGTGGGGTGGGTTGAGCAGAATCACCAGGCGATTCTGCCGGGTCATTTCCGCCAACGCTGGCAGGATCAGGCTGACCTCGCCGATACCGGCCTTGTCGACCAACAGCTCAGTACTGGCGCCGCGGGGCCATCCGTGGCTGGCGAGCAGTGCGTCGAGACCGCGGTAGCCGGTGCTGATACCGGTGCGGGGTTGGCGCTGGCGGCTGGCCAGCTGCCAGATATCCGGCCGGGTCAGCAGCTGTTGCAACGGTTGTGCTGGGTGAGCGGCGGTCTGCTCACTTAACGGCTTGTTTTGCATGAAGTTTTCGGCGTTGTTCACGATCGGCTCGCTCCGCGCTGGCTGTTCAATCCTGGGTTACTGGTTGTCCATACAGTGAATGCTGTCAATTTATACAGTAGTTGTTCGGGGGCGGCAAGTGGGGATAGCAGGAGGAATACCGGGGGCGGTTGCAATGGCTGACACTTTTTTGCACAGGGCAAAACGGCTATGATTCGGCCTCTTTTTTATGACCAGACATTTGTGCAAATCGAGGGGGCAGGGTGAGTATCAAATCCGACAAGTGGATTCGCCGTATGGCTGAAAGCGAGGGCATGATTGAGCCCTTTGAACCGGGTCAGGTTCGCCACGGGACATCCGGAGACCGGCTGATCTCCTACGGCACGTCCAGTTACGGTTACGATGTACGCTGCGCCAACGAATTCAAGATTTTCACCAACGTACACTCCGCTACTGTCGATCCGAAGGCATTCGACCAGGACAGCTTTGTGGATGTGGAAGGCGATTACTGCATCATCCCTCCGAACTCCTTCGCTCTGGCCCGCACCGTGGAGTACTTCCGTATCCCGCGTTCGGTACTGACCATCTGCCTGGGTAAGTCCACCTACGCGCGCTGCGGTATCATCGTGAACGTGACCCCGCTGGAGCCTGAGTGGGAAGGGCATGTGACCCTGGAGTTCTCGAATACCACCAACCTGCCGGCGAAGATCTACGCTAACGAAGGCGTGGCGCAGATGCTGTTCTTCGAATCCGACGAGATCTGCGATGTGTCCTACAAGGACCGCGGCGGCAAGTACCAGGGCCAGCGCGGCGTGACCCTGCCAAAGACCTGATCTTAAAATTCCATGACCGACTTCCCCACCCAGGCCGATGTACTGATCATCGGCGCCGGCGCCGCCGGCCTGATGTGCGCTTCGGTGGCGGGCAAGCGCGGCCGCAGTGTGCTGGTGCTGGACCACGCCAACAAGGTCGGCAAGAAAATCCTGATGTCCGGTGGCGGCCGCTGCAATTTCACCAATCTGTATACCGCGCCGGACAACTTCTACAGTGCAAACCCCCACTTCTGTAAATCCGCCCTGGCCCGCTATACCCAGTGGGACTTTATCGCGCTGGTGGAAAAACACGGAATTCCCTATCACGAGAAAACCCTCGGCCAGCTGTTCTGCGACAACAAGTCCCGCGACATCGTCGACTTGCTACTCGCAGAGTGCCGCGAGGCGAAAGCACAGATCCGTACCCGCTGTGAGATACAGCGTATTGAACCACTGCAGACGACGGGGTTCGAAGTGCACACCTCGCTTGGCAAAGTGGTGTGCGAATCCCTGGTGATTGCCACCGGCGGCCTGTCGATCCCCACCATGGGTGCCACCGGTTTTGGCTACGAGGTTGCCCGCCAGTTCGGCCACAGCATTGTTCCCACCCGCGCGGCGCTGGTGCCGTTTACCCTGAACAAACGTTCATTGGAGCGGCAGCAGGAATTGCCGGGTACTTCACTGGCAGTCACCGCCCGTTGTGGCGCAGGCAGTTTTCACGAGCAGATGCTGTTTACCCACAAGGGGCTCTCGGGGCCTTCTGTATTGCAGATTTCCAGCCATTGGAAAGAGGGGATGCCCGTGGCGTTCGACCTGGTACCGGGGTTGGATTTGTCCGAGTGGCTCATGGAACAGCGCGGTAAAAAGCAGGAGAGCTTTTTGCATACAGTACTGAGCGAGTTCTGGAGCAAAAAGCTGGTGCAGTTCTTCCTGCTGAGAAATGGCCTGCAGAGCAAACCGCTGAAGCACTACGGTGACAGTGAATTGCGTGCGGTGGGGGAGAAACTCCAGACCTGGACATTGATTCCCGAGGGTACCGAAGGCTACCGCACCGCGGAGGTAACTCTGGGGGGGGTAGATACCAATGAGGTGTCGTCGCGCAGCATGGAAAGCATGAAACAACCGGGACTGTATTTCATCGGCGAAGTGCTCGATGTGACTGGTTGGCTCGGCGGTTTCAATTTCCAGTGGGCCTGGGCTTCCGCCCATGCGGCTGGTGGTGAAGTATAAATTCGGTTTGGTAGAAGCCTGCTTGCGGGTAAATATTGTCGGAGCTCGATGGGTTCGCTTGCAAGCAGGTTCCCAGAAAAGCTCGTAACGGGAATCCGGGTATGGGTGATGTCATTCCTTTCAAAAAGAAAACGGCGTGGGAGAAGCACAAAGGCAGTAGCCTGTGTCGCGACGGTTTCCATAAATGGAAGGTGGTGACCGAGCGTAAGTTCGATGTGAAACAGGGAAAGCTGGTAACGGAATACCGCTGTCAGCGGTGTGGACAAACCAAGACCAAATTACTCTAGACTTCCCGTCATACCGGCGCAGGCCGGTATCCAGTAATGTAATAGGGCAGAAAGCATCGAGATCTTTCTGCCGCTGGATCCCGGATCAGATCCGGGATGACGGGGAATTTTCTACACAGGTTTTGAGCGCCGTTTACGCGTTCGTTTACTGAGTGTTATTTTCCTTCGGCGCGGCAACGCTCATTTCTTCAAGCAGATTATCTGCGTGGTCCACCTTCTCCATCACCCACAGCATATATGCCACGTCCACATGGATGGCGCGGGTGTTGTCGTTGAAGTCCCAGTCGGCATTGATACTGTCGTAGGTGCCGTCGAATACCAGGCCGATCAGTTCACCTTTACCATTCATGGTGGCGGAGCCCGAATTGCCACCGGTGATGTCCACGGTGCTGAGGAAGTTCACCGGTACCGAGTTCAGGCTCTCTTTGTAGAATCGGCCGTAATCCTGGTTCTTGATGGCATCCAGCAGTGCCTGGGGAGCATCGAACGGGTCTTCGCCAGTGTACTTAGCCTCGATGCCGCGCAGGGTGGTGAAGGGCACAAAGCTGTCTTTACCGTCATTGCCATCGGCGGGGCCTTTAATGGTGCCAGCGGGTGGGGTGTAACCTTTTACCAGGCCGTAAGTGAGACGTAGGGAGCTGTTGGCATCCGGGTATACCGGTTTTCCCTGCTCGTTATAGTAGGCGATCAGGAGGTCCATATATTTCGGGCGAACTTCGGCAAACTCTCCATCCATCGCCTTGGTACGCTGTTCGATCGCATAGCGTTCGTCGTAAGTGGCGACTGCCAGCTTGATGAACGGATCGTCGCTCGCGCGAAACTCCTCCGGTGATTTTTTCATCCACGCCAGACGGGTTTTGGTGTCCGTAAGGCCGGTTTTTTCGTACATGGCTGCGAGCTTCTGTTGCAGTGCATCACCGCTCAGGTCGCCAGCGAAATACTCATCGAAACTCTTCAGACGCTGATCCTGCGGCAGCGCGTTGTAACGATCGATAAAATAGGTCCAGATGACCTGATCCACCGCCGGTGTAAAGTTGCGTTCGATACGCTGAAGGCTTTCGGTAAAGCGCGTCATATCGCGATCCTGGTATCCCGGCTCTCGCTCCATATCCGGTTTCTGCTTCTCCAGGCTCAGACGGTACAAACGCTGTGCGGTGCTGAGCATGGCGGAGCGATTCATGTAACCGAGTAGCAGGTCGCGCTCTTGTGTCGACTGCTCTTCGTTGATCAGCTTTTTCAGATCGCTGATAACGGAAGCGTATTTTTTCTTCGCTTCCGGGTTGGCTTCGATCCACGCCTGCAGATCTTTTTCCAGCTGTTGCTTGCGGGCGAGAAGATCGCTGCGGTTATAACCCTCCATCATACCGGTGAAGTTTTTGGCGTAGTTATTCAGACCCGCCACCAGGCTTGCATATTTAAGCGCGGCATCCTTGTCGTTCTCGGTGGTTTTGCTTATCACTTCCGACCATTCCGCCAGTACTTTCTGCATGGTGGGGTAGTACCAGCTGAAGTTGTTGCTGACTTCTTCCGCGGTGCGGTAGCGGTTGGTGCTGCCCGGGTAACCGGCCACCATCACAAAATCGCCTTCATCCGGCCCCTTGGTGGCCACTTTCAGGAAATGTTTCGGCTTGTAGGGCACGTTGTCTTTGGAAAAGTCCGCAGGTTTGCCTTCCGGACTGACATAGGCGCGCAGGAAGGAGTAGTCGCCGGTATGACGGGGCCACATCCAGTTGTCGATATCGCCACCGAACTTACCGATGGACGCCGCCGGCGCGTGTACCAGGCGCACGTCGCGAATCGCCAGTTGCTTGATCAGGTAATAGCTGGCGCCGCCGTAGTAGCTGTATACCTCGCAGCGGTGGCCCGGGTCGGATTCGCAATCGGCCACCAGGGCTTTCTGTGCGTCTTCAATGGCCTTGAAGCGGGTGGCGCCGTCCATGTCGTCGCTGAGTTTGCTGTTGATCTTATCGGTGACTTCATTCATGTCCACGGTGACATAAACACGGGAGCCGGGGGCCGCGGGCAGTTCCTCCTCCAGTGTCTTGGCGAGGAAGCCGTTGGTTAGCAGATCGTTGTCTTCGGTGGAGTTATAGGAAATGGAGCCGTAGGCGCAGTGGTGGTTAGTGGCCACCAGGCCCTGCGGCGAAACGAAGGATGCGGAACAGCCGCCGAGGCTCACCACGGCATTCATCGGGAACTGGGTGAGATCCGTCATGGTTTTGGGATCGAGTTCCAGTCCGAGGCTTTGCAGCTTATCGCCGAGTTCTGGCAACTGGCGGGGCATCCACATGCCCTCGGTAGATACGTTGTCTGGTGTACTGGCGACCGTGCTTTCTGTTGCGGTAGAGGGAGTGGAACCGCGGGATGACGTGTCGTTGTCCGCGGGTTTGCCACAGGCGGCCAGCAGGGCGATGCTGAGAGCCAGCCCGAGTTTGTGGGTGATTTTGTTGTCTGTCACGGTGATTCCTTCGCTGTAGGCGGGATTAAACGTGTTGCGTTCAAAAAATGTATGGCCGAAACTTGCGACCATGTATCCAGGATGCTGCCACAGAAATTACTGTGTAAGAATCCTTGTTGAGATTGGAGGTGAACTCAACGGGATAAGTCATCAGCCCACAGTGTAGAATGTGTACCGAGTTGTGGTGAGAAACGCGGGGAGCGGAATGATGTTCGAAAAGCAGGATTTACTGGATATCGCCCGTACGCCCATGCCATTTGGCAAATACTCCGGACGTCCCCTGATCGACCTGCCGGAAGAATATCTGCTGTGGTTTGCGAAAAAAGGCTTTCCTGGCGGGAGGCTCGGTCATCTGATGGCGATGACGCTGGAAGTCAAAATCGAGGGGTTGGAAGGATTGATCAAACCCCTTAAGGTCCAGTGAGTAGATGTGCAGTGAGCCCGTCACGCGGGCCCACTGCTGACAGTACTGAACGCCTAGCGTTCGTAAACGCGGCGACCGCGGCTGTCGTAGTAATAGCGTTTTTTCTTCTCGCGGTCATACAGCCAACCGCCCACACCACCCAGTGCCGCACCCACGGCGGTACCACCGGGACTACCAGAGATCAGCGCACCGGTCACGGCGCCGATGCCAATACCAGTGCCCACTCGGCGGTCGGTATCACTCATATTGGCACAGCCAACACCGGTGAGACTGGTCGCCAGTACCGTCACCAGTCCCAAGCGTTTGATTGATTGCATCTGCATAAATACCCCTTCACTGCGATCATTTGAGGACCAGCGAGAATGGTCTTCGACCACTCTTCAGTCTGATCGACTGACGTTAGTCGGAATCAGTGTATGGTCGCGTTTTCGCCACCACAAAAATCTTTGCGGTAGATATTTAGCGTATGTCGCGTGGCGACGATGGGGTAAGCTCGCCCATGCCGGGCCCGGGCGGGGCTTGGAAATGTAGTGAAACGTTGTCGGGAAGGATGGAAAAACGCTATGTCGCAACCTGATTTCACGCTTGTACAGGTGCCAGAGCCGAGCCAGGTTCGCAGCCGCCAGGCCCTGGAAAGGCTGTTGATGGCCGGTGAAGAGCTGCTTGCCACCAATCAGTTTGAAGAAGCCAGTGTGGCGGAAATTGCGACCCGGGCGGAGTCTTCTGTAGGGACTTTTTACCGGCTGCTGGGCGACAAAGACACTCTCTCACAGCTGTTGCTGCAACGATTCATGCAGCGGCTTGCGGATGCCACCGCGTCACTGCGCGGAGCCGGCGCAGACTGCCGTGACCTTGCCGAGGCAGTGCGTCTGCTGACAGACACCTATATTGATGTCTATACCGGGCGCCGCGGAGTGCTGCGTGCGGTCATATTACGGGCCTCCCGCAGCGCGGCTTTTCGCGACCGGGTACATCAACTCAATACTCATATTTCTTCGATGGCCTGCGATTGCCTCGCGCCGTTCATGGATCAGGTGCTGCACGACAATCCCCGCCAGGCCGTGGCCTCCGGCGTGCAAATGGTGCTGGGGGCGCTGAACCAGCATACCGTAACCGGGACTCTTGGCGAATTGCCGGCGGAATCTCTGCGGCGGGAAATCGCCCGGCTGCTGCTGGGCTATCTGCGCGGCCCGCGCTAACGCTTTACCCGCGTCTTTTATTGATCCGGCAAGACATGTCGCCGGATTAACGTGGCAGGCGCAAATCTCCACCTTTGATGAATTGCTCCCGCTTGCATAGGGCGAGCCGGTGGAGTAATCTTTCGGTATCGGAATTCGTATTCCGATTTCGTTTTTGGGATGACCTTAAATGAATAGCCCCAGCGAGAGGAGGCCACCGCGGCCATCGGTCGAAACGAAGCGCTACAGGCGAGACATGGCCGGGGCACACAAGCCTCGTATAAGAATAACAACCGTGATGTGAGACCAATCCATGCCGTATTTTTTCCGTGACGGTCGCAAGCTGCAGTTCTCCGACACCAGGGGGCAGGGCGAGCCCCTGCTGTTGCTGCATGGTCTGGGTTCCAGAGGCTCTGACTGGCAGCCGCAAATAGCAAGCCTTGCCAGTGAGTTCCGCATACTGACCCTCGACTTTCCCGGGCACGGTGAAAGTACCCCCGCGGCGGGACCTGTCACCATGGAGGTTCTCGCCGCCGATGTGCTGGCACTGCTGGATCATCTCGCTGTTGATCGCGCCCATGTGGCCGGGCTCTCCCTCGGTGGCATGGTGACGCTGCAACTGGTGGCCAGCCACCCGCACCGTCTGCGCACGGTAACCGTAATCAACTCCGGGCCCGGCATGAAATCCGGGCGCTGGCGGCTGTGGCTGCTGATAGCGCTGCGCGCCTTGCTGATCCGCAGCTGCGGATTGACGGCGCTGGCGAAACGCATCGCACCGAAACTGTTTCCCAACCCCGCGCAGCAGGCGCTGCGGGAAGCGTTCCTGCAGAGTATTGCCGTCGCTGACAGAGGCACCTATCTCAAGATCCTGCGAGCGATCGGGCGTTTCAACGTCTGGCCGGGCATAGCCGGCAGTTCGGTACCTGCTTTGATTCTGTCGGCAGACCGGGATTACACACCGATTTCCTACAAGGCTGCCTACACCGCCACGATGGGAAATGCGCAACTTACCGTTATCGAAAATTCCGGCCACGCCTCACCGATGGATGCACCGGACCAGTGCAATCTGAACATCCGCACATTTCTGCGCACACACACCGCGAAGGAGGGCACTGTGATAGCGCAGGTGACCGCCAACTGATTTCAATCATAAAAATAGCGAGAGAGGAATTGGGTATGACTGATAAAAATAATGCAGTACCTGGATTTCAAAGAAACGTGCTGCCCCTGGCCATTGCCGGCCTCGGCTGTATTAGTGCGATGGGCGCTCCTCAGGTCTCGGCTCAGAGCGGCCTTGATACGCAGAAGAATGTACAGGCAATCGAGGAGATCGTGGTCTCCGCGCGCCGGCGCGATGAATCTCTACAGGAAGTGCCTCAGGCCGTCAGCGCCATCAGTGGCAGCGACATGCTGATAGCCGGAATTTCCGACCTGACTGACCTGCAATCCCAGGTGCCGGGACTTACCGTCTATCCGGCCCGCGCCACCAGCTCCACGGTAACAGCATATATTCGCGGCGTAGGACAGTCTGACCCCCTTTGGGGAGTCGAACCCGGGGTGGGAATTTACGTGGATGACGTCTACCTGGCGCGCCCTCAGGGAGCACTGCTGGAAATGTTGGACGTAGAGCGCGTGGAAGTTCTGCGCGGTCCCCAGGGTACGCTTTACGGTCGCAATACCATCGGCGGCGCTATCAAATATGTCAGCCGTCCCATTGGTGAGGACACGGAATTTGCGTTGCGGACGGCACTCGGCAGCTATAACCAGCGGGATATTGCCGCGTCAGTCAGTACACCGGTGACAGAAACGCTTTACGCAAGCCTGGCAGTGGGATCATTCGAGCGCGACGGATTTGGCAAAAACCATCTCACCGGTGCCGAAGTTTCCGACAAGCAGCTGTATGCCGGTCGCGCGGTGCTGGAGTGGCGTCCCGACGCACACTGGTCTGTGAACCTGGCTCACGACGTGGTCTATGATCGTTCTGCGGTACCCGGCGCCCAGCGCATGCTGGCGAATGGCATTGAGTCTTTCTTCAGTGGTGAAGCGCCGCTGCCGGTCAGCGATCATCGTTACGATGTGGATAACGGCTTCGCGAATCAGAGTAATGATACCGACAATTCCGGGACCGCAGTGACCGTCAGTTGGCAGGGCAACGACCGCTGGTCATTTAAATCCATCACCGCGTACCGCGAAGGTGAATTCAAACAGGCCATAGATTTTGACCTGGGCCCCTATCCAATCGCCGATGTGGATGGGGAACAACGCGACGATCAGCTGAGTCAGGAATTCCAGTGGCAATACAGCAACGACGGCCTGAGTGGAGTGTTCGGGCTCTATCTGCTGGATGCCTCTGCCGGTGGTGAAATCCGCAATCGCTTCGGGTTGCCAACCGTACTGGTCGCACCGGGATTTGAGTCCATCCTCGGGCCGACCGTCGCGCTCTACGGTGCCAGTGGCGGCAATGTGGACACAGACGCGGCAGCGTTGTTCGGAGACCTCAGCTATGACCTGACCGACAGCACTGCACTCAATCTGGGGGGACGCTTCAACCGCGAGAAGAAGCGGGCGGTAGTGCTCAACCAGAATATGGCGGATGCAGACTTCACCACTCCCAACGGACAGGTCACTGCAGATTTCGACGCGGCAGAAACCTGGACGGATTTTTCTCCGCGCATCGGTCTGGACCACCAGTTAAACGAAACTACGCTGGTTTACGCCAGCTACAGTGAGGGGTTCAAGAGCGGTGGTTTCAATATCCGTGCGAACACCGCACAGGTGCCAGACTCAAAAAATCCCTATAAGCCGGAGGAGGTCGCCAGTTATGAGTTCGGTATCAAAGCCGATATCAGCGAATCCCTGCGTGTGAACGCCGCGGCCTTTTATAGCGATTACGAGAATATTCAGCTCAGTATCTTTACTGGAGTGGATACCACCGGTGACGGTAACAAAGACAGCTTTTTCGGCGATTTTACCAATGCCGGCGCCGGTGTGATCCGCGGTGCGGAACTGGAATACCAATGGGTACCGAGTAGCTATTTTGCCCTGAGTGGCAACGCCACCTGGCTGGATGCCTATTACCAGGAATACATTTCCGCGGACGTGAACGTGGCCGATGAACAGAAGTTTACCAACACCCCCGAACTCGCCTACACAATCAATGGTGACTTCAGCTTTGCCGTCACCACGTGGGGAAACATCGACGCACGCTTGAGCTACAGCTACCGCGATGACGTCTATCCGACCACGGATCTCAGCGACATGGTATTTCAGAAAGCTTACGGGCTCTGGAACGCGACGGTGGTATTTACTCCCGTGTCGGAAGGCTGGCAACTCGCCCTTGAGGGCCGAAACCTGAGCGACGAGGAATATCTCAATACCGGTTACGACCTGCGGCCTTCGGGCTTCCCCATCGTGAGTGGTTTCTACGGTGACCCTCGGGTGTGGGCGCTGCGCCTGAGCATCGACCTCTGACACTATCCCCGGACCCGCGCAGGTCATGGGGGCGAAACTGGTATTGCCAGGAGCGAAAATGGGGTGTGGCGAAACCCTGTGCACCTTGATTCGTGAAGAGCAGGTTAATGCGGCCGCAGGAGTGCCGACAGTTTGGTTGGCGCTGCTGCAGTACCTGCGCGAAACCGGTCTGGACATTCCGAGCCTGCAGCGTGTCATTGTTGGCGGTGCGGCATGTCCATGGTTGATCATGCAGGAGTTTGAAGAGCGGCATGGAGTCTATACCCATCACGCCTGGGGTATGACGGAAACAAGCCCAGTGGGCACTTTCAATGGCCGTCTGCCAGAAAGTACTCCGTCGAGCGAGCAAAAAAAGCGGCGGCTCAAGCAGGGGTGGGCCGCTTTCGGGGTGGAAATGCGAATTGTCGACGACCATGGTCAGCTTTTGCCCCATGACGGCGAGTCTTTCGGCGCGTTGCAGGTAAGAGGTCCGTGGATCTGCGAGCGTTATTTCAAATCGGAAGTTTCCGCACTCACCGCCGACGACTGGTTTGATACGGGCGATGTGGCCACCATTGATCCCGATAGTTACCTTGGAATTACCGACAGAACCAAGGATGTTATCAAGTGCCCGCATAGACGCGTCCATATCCAATCAACCAGTGGTCATCTGACAACGTGTTGCCCGATGCCCGCATCACTTCTGCGAGAAAAGCACCAGGCAACTTTCGGAATTTTCTGCCGTCGCAGGGAAATCGAAACGAGGAAAAGAATAATGAATACCTTCCCAGTTGCACCTCAATGGATGTATCGCTTGACCTTACGAATGATAAAGGCACTTACATTCATTGGTTTATTTTATGGCAACAGCCAAATAGTCAATGCTGCAGACAGTCAGGCTTTATTGCGCGATATTTCCTCCTTGGGCGGCGCCCAGGTTCAGGGCGTTGCCGATGAACACAATACCCAGTCCTGGCGGGGAATCCCATTTGCTCAGGCGCCAACAGGGAACTTGCGCTGGCGCGCACCGAGAGACCCCGTTCCCTGGAGTGACGTTCGCGACGCGGGCCAGTTCGGCAGTCTATGCCCGCAGCTCGGCAGTTTCTTCGGCGACCCGGATCCTGGAACCTTTGACCAGCCAATTGGCAGCGAGGATTGTCTCTACCTCAACATATGGCGGCCGAAAAGCAGCGCCGACAATCTACCGGTACTGTTCTGGATTCACGGTGGTTCCAACCGATTTGGTGCCGGATCCGAGGTGCTCTATCACGGTGCCAGTTTTGCACAAAAGGCCAATGCGGTGGTGGTTACCATCAATTATCGGGTTGGCAGTCTCGGTTGGTTCTACAACAGCGCACTGGCGGAAGGGAACCCGAAGGACGACTCGGGCAATTTCACCACGCTGGACTTGATCAAGGGGCTGGAGTGGGTTCGCGACAATATCGAGGAATTTGGCGGCAATCCGAACAGCGTCACAATTGCCGGTCAGTCTGCCGGATGCATCAATGCCTGGGGGTTGTTGCAATCGCCGCTGGCCGATGCACTGGTGGATCGCATGCTTTGCATGTCCGGCTTACCAAACGCCTACCCGAAAGCGTTGGGACAAGTGCAATCCAACGATGTGATTGACCGGCTGCTCATAGAGAATGGATACGCGGTGGACAAGTCGTCTGCTGTACAGTTTCGTCTGCTCCAGAGTGATGCCTGGATTCGGGAATTTCTTCGCAGTCTGCCGGCAGAAGCCGTTGTGCGGCATACACCAAGCCCAGTGGTGATGGGGCATTTCACCGATGGGCATGTAATTCCGTGGGCCGGTTATGCGGATCTGATCGCCGGCGGCTACCACAAGGTACCCATGATCCTCGGCACGACCGGCGATGAGGGAACGCTGTTTGCGGGCGCACTCGCCGGCTATCTGAAACCCTCGCTGGCAGAACTCTGGGACATGGCTATTTACCAGAATCCGGAAAACCTAACGGTAACGGATATTATCGAGCCTGATCTCTACCCCACGTATTATCCGGTCCATCGCACCCTGAGCCTGGCGGTCGATCTGACTATCGACAATATCTGCCGCTATCTGCGCTTGATGCAGGGCGATATCTACCGTTACAACTTTGAATGGGACGACGCGCCGCCGCCATGGAAAGAGAGTTTCGGTGCCATTCATGGCATGGATCTTCCGTTCCTGTTTGGCAATTTTCCCGGTCCCGATCAACCCGACTTTATGCGCTATATGATCACCGCTGAAAATCAGGCGCAAAGACAGCAGCTATCCGATAAATTCATCCGCTACATTGCCCAGTTCATGCGAACCGGGAATCCAAACAAATGGTTTGATGGGCTGCCTGAATGGTATGACTGGTCCAACTTCTGGATTTACCAGAAACGTCTGATTCTCGACAACAACTTGCATACGAATTCTCACGATTTTTGGCTCTCCGAGGTAAACAATGCGCTAAACGAGCTTGGTCAGGCCGAGCGGCAGCAGGCTGAGAGTCTGATGTCACATTTCCAGGTACAACTGGAAGAAGCGAACGTAACTTACCAATAGGGCAGTTGCCGGAAATTTCATGACCTTCTCCGGGCTAGAGAGCTTGCCCATGGCCCGGAGCTATTGGGAGATTGGAGCTGAAGTTCCTATTTCCTCAAGAAGGGCGCCGAGCGCCATTCATTCCCATCCCCAAATATTCCAGACAACATATTTATCTTCGATCTTAATTTCACCATTCAAAAGACGACAGAGCATGATAAAAGCGTCATTCACCACATAAATACATCCCTCATAAAAAAATACTTACTAACCTAGATGTGATTTTCTCCCAAGAAAGGCATCGTTAAGTCTATTTCTGTCATGTTTTTCATTGGAACGGGTTTTTAAGGTGGTTGATGTGCCAGCCGAGGCTTCGGTTGACGGACTGCCGGACGGTTCAACTGAAAATGTACTGGAAATGCATTGCGTTGGCGTGGGCTTTTCTAAAGTCGTACCTATTTCAGGTGAAGTAAGAAACATTCAAATAGTGAGGTGTGAGATCGGTGAGCAGGATGCAAGCCCATTACATTGAAAAGGCCAGTGGTGAATTTGTTTCTATAGACGCAAACAACATTGTATTGAATTCGCCCGGGCTGATTAAGTTGCCACTCTCAAAGGAAGAGATAGAAGTCTTCTTTCGCTCCGGAGATGATCTGGTCATTTACCTTGAGTCTGGTGAAGAAATAACCATCGCAAACTTCTTTTCGACAAGTGACGCTGGGTTAAGAAGCGACTTGTTTCTAGAAGATCCCCAGACCGGAGAGCTACAACTTGCGAGTTACTCCGCAGACGGAACTGTCTTCTCACTGGCCCAGGCCAGTGGCGCAGACATTGCCAATACCCTCACTCAGGAAGAAGAGGAAGACGATGATCCCTTAATCCCATTCTGGCTTTGGGGAGGATTATCGGCCCTCGGAATTTACGGAATTAAGGAAGCTGTCGACGACGATTCATCCAGTGCACCACCTTTTGAACCTTACATACCTCCACCTGAACCTATTGATCCACCTCCAGCGCCGCCTCCCGTAGACGGTGACGCGGATGCAGATTCCGACGCCGACGCTGACGCGGATACTGACGCCGATGCGGATGCGGATGCGGATGCGGATGCCGACGCGGATGCCGACGCGGATGCCGATGCGGACGCGGATGCGGACGCCGACGCCGACGCCGACGCGGATGCTGACGCCGACGCCGACGCCGATGCTGACGCCGATGCCGATGCGGATGCCGATGCCGACGCTGACGCCGATGCGGATGCCGATGCCGACGCGGATGCTGACGCGGATGCGGATGCGGATGCGGATGCCGACGCTGACGCCGATGCGGATGCCGATGCGGATGCCGATGCCGACGCTGACGCCGATGCCGATGCCGATGCCGACGCCGACGCGGATGCGGACGCCGATGCGGATGCTGACGCGGATGCCGATGCGGACGCCGATGCTGACGCGGATGCGGATGCGGATGCTGACGCCGATGCCGATGCCGATGCCGATGCCGATGCCGATGCCGACGCTGATGCCGATGCGGACGCCGATGCGGACGCCGATGCTGACGCGGATGCGGATGCTGACGCTGATGCCGACGCTGACGCGGATGCTGACGCGGATGCTGACGCGGATGCCGATGCCGATGCCGATGCCGACGCCGATGCTGACGCGGATGCCGATGCCGACGCTGACGCGGATGCGGATGCGGATGCCGATGCCGACGCGGATGCCGATGCCGACGCAGATGCCGATGCCGATGCCGACGCGGATGCCGATGCTGACGCCGACGCCGACGCCGACGCCGACGCCGACGCCGATGCCGATGCGGATGCCGATGCGGATGCCGACGCCGATGCGGATGCGGATGCTGACGCGGATGCCGATGCCGATGCCGACGCTGACGCGGATGCGGATGCGGATGCGGATGCCGACGCTGACGCGGATGCCGATGCCGATGCCGATGCCGACGCGGATGCCGATGCCGACGCCGACGCCGACGCCGACGCTGACGCGGATGCCGACGCTGACGCCGATGCCGATGCCGACGCAGATGCGGATGCTGACGCGGATGCCGACGCTGACGCGGATGCCGATGCTGACGCGGATGCCGATGCTGACGCAGATGCCGATGCCGACGCCGATGCCGATGCCGATGCGGACGCCGACGCCGATGCCGACGCCGATGCCGACGCCGATGCTGACGCAGATGCTGATGCCGATGCGGATGCGGATGCGGATGCCGACGCTGACGCCGATGCGGATGCCGATGCGGATGCCGACGCTGACGCCGATGCCGATGCCGATGCCGATGCCGATGCCGATGCCGACGCCGACGCGGATGCGGACGCCGATGCGGATGCTGACGCGGATGCCGATGCGGACGCCGATGCGGACGCCGATGCTGACGCGGATGCGGATGCGGATGCGGATGCGGATGCGGATGCTGACGCCGATGCCGATGCCGATGCCGATGCCGATGCCGACGCTGATGCCGATGCGGACGCCGATGCGGACGCCGATGCTGACGCGGATGCGGATGCTGACGCTGATGCCGACGCTGACGCGGATGCCGACGCGGACGCCGATGCGGATGCCGACGCGGATGCCGACGCCGATGCGGATGCTGACGCCGATGCGGACGCGGATGCCGACGCTGACGCCGATGCCGATGCCGATGCCGACGCCGATGCCGACGCCGATGCGGATGCCGACGCCGACGCCGATGCCGATGCCGACGCTGACGCGGATGCTGACGCGGATGCCGACGCGGATGCGGATGCGGATGCGGATGCGGATGCCGACGCTGACGCGGATGCCGATGCCGACGCCGACGCCGACGCGGATGCCGACGCCGATGCTGACGCGGATGCCGACGCGGATGCCGATGCCGACGCCGATGCGGATGCCGATGCCGACGCGGATGCCGACGCAGATGCCGATGCCGACGCAGATGCCGACGCTGACGCTGACGCCGACGCCGACGCCGACGCGGATGCCGATGCGGACGCCGACGCCGACGCCGATGCCGACGCCGATGCCGATGCCGATGCCGACGCTGACGCGGACGCCGACGCGGACGCCGATGCCGATGCCGACGCGGATGCCGATGCCGACGCGGATGCCGATGCCGACGCTGACGCCGATGCGGATGCAGATGCGGATGCCGACGCTGACGCGGATGCCGATGCCGACGCCGATGCGGATGCCGACGCGGATGCCGATGCCGACGCCGATGCGGATGCCGACGCTGACGCCGATGCCGATGCCGATGCGGATGCCGACGCCGATGCGGATGCTGACGCGGATGCCGACGCGGACGCCGATGCGGATGCCGACGCGGATGCCGACGCCGATGCTGACGCGGATGCCGATGCGGACGCCGATGCGGATGCCGACGCCGACGCCGATGCGGATGCCGATGCCGACGCTGACGCCGATGCGGATGCGGACGCGGATGCCGACGCCGACGCCGATGCCGACGCCGACGCCGATGCCGACGCCGATGCCGACGCTGACGCGGATGCCGATGCGGACGCCGATGCCGATGCCGATGCGGACGCTGACGCGGATGCCGACGCTGACGCGGACGCCGATGCCGATGCCGATGCGGACGCTGACGCGGACGCGGACGCCGATGCCGATGCCGACGCGGATGCCGATGCCGACGCGGATGCCGATGCCGATGCGGATGCGGATGCCGATGCCGATGCCGATGCTGACGCGGATGCGGATGCGGATGCCGATGCCGACGCCGACGCGGATGCCGATGCCGATGCGGATGCCGATGCGGATGCCGATGCGGATGCCGACGCCGACGCCGATGCGGATGCCGATGCCGATGCTGACGCCGATGCTGACGCCGACGCCGATGCCGATGCTGATGCAGATGCTGATGCAGATGCTGATGCAGATGCGGATGCGGATGCGGATGCGGATGCGGATGCCGACGCGGATGCCGATGCCGATGCCGATGCCGATACCGATGCCGATGCCGACGCCGACGCCGACGCCGACGCTGACGCGGATGCCGATGCCGATGCCGACGCGGATGCCGATGCCGATGCCGATGCCGACGCCGATGCGGATGCCGACGCGGATGCGGATGCCGATGCGGACGCGGATGCTGATGCGGATGCGGATGCGGATGCCGATGCGGATGCCGATGCCGACGCCGATGCGGACGCTGACGCGGATGCCGATGCCGATGCCGACGCAGATGTCGATGCATTCGATGACTTAGCCACGGCGATAGTCAATCTCATTCCGACTTCGACGAGTGTCGATCACGGCAGTGTTGAGTATCTACTCGGAGCTGGTGTTTCCCTTGCAAGCCTGGATCTGCAGGCTACCGTGCTGGGAACAAATTCGCTCAGCTTTGAAGTGGTCCCGGGGCACGAGCAGGATCTGACGTTCACATTCGATGCATTACTTGATGTCAGTCTGCTGGGCGATTACCAGGTCGTTGTTCAGAAGTGGGACGAACAAGCAAATGAATGGACCACGATTGATGGTTCCTCACCTGGGGCGACAGTTCTGTCGATCGGTGTTCTGGATGACGATTCGTTCGGTGTTGAACAAGAGCTGGACGCTGGGCTGTACCGCGCCTTCCTGACGTATGAAGGGGTTGGAGTCTCGGTATTGAGTTCCTTGTCAGTCGCGGGAACGGATTACAACTACACGGAAATCGCAGGTTATGAAACCGAGGTGGCAGCCGGAAATGTGATTACCGATGTAAACCCCGACGGTGAAGTGGATGTCGTCACCCCGAATACGGTAGTTCAGAGTGTCAACGGAACCAATGTGACGGGCGATGCGACCAACATTGTTGGACTTTATGGAACTCTCAGTATTGATCCAGACGGCGACTACATCTACACACCAAATGAGAGTGCGGATGGTATCGGTCAGGTGGATCAGTTCGAGTACACGCTGTATGACCCGGACAGTGACACTACCGCTACGGCGACTCTTTATGTCAGGATCGATAGTGAAAGTGTGGAGCTGACCTGGGACGAGGTCGAGTGGCGTGATCCGGCTACGGTACAGTTCTCAGTTGTCGATGATTCTTCCTCCGCAAGTATCGAGTGGCAGAATGTTACCGATGACGAGTACTTTGACGAGACTGGCTCGTTGCTGCTCAGTGGTGGTCTGGGGCAAACAAGCACCTACACCAGTGATAGCTTCGAAATCACGGATGACATGTTGGTTGCCGGTAGCATTGATGTATCCGTCCTGCTCGCGGCGCTATCAAATGGTGAGGTCTTCCTGGAAAGGGAGGTCAGCCCTGGAAACTGGGAAGTAGTAGCCAGTGATAGTTTCAACATCATCGTTGGCGGTCTCGGGGTGGTGGCTTCAATTGATTTGTCAAATGTCGCCTTCACCGTAGGTACTTATCAGGTTCGGGCGACGTTAAGTGGTACGCTTGTTAACGTCTCGGCCGATGTCATAACAAACGTTGATGTTACCTACCTCGATGAGTATGTGGTCACTGATACAACGTCCTCTGAAGGCAACCTGCTGGTAAATGATGAACTCGGGTCTCCATTCACCATACTGCAAGTTTCCGAAGATGGCGTCGGCAACTTTGTGGATGTGACCGGTACGGATGTTGTAGAGGTTACAGGTACCTATGGAACCTTGTCCGTTACCGCCGATGGCAACTATGTCTATACGCCAAGTACGTCTGCTGCGTACTTTACTGAGCCGTATGACGAAGTGTTTGTCTATCGTCTGTTGCTCCCGACTGGGGAAACCGCGACAGGGCAGCTTACGGTAACGGTCGATCCGGAAGGTGTGGGCATTGCAAGTCTGATAGAACCGCTCTCGTCGGATTCCATGTCTGTGGCGCTCGTCGATGATGCTGAGGCATCAACCGACGACGATTTTGCGCTACAAAGCAGTGAATCCGGTCTGGAGACGCTCTACTGGCAAGGCGGTGAAGGTGTTGTCGCTCTGGGAGACTATGGTGGCGACTTCAGTGGTATCCAGGCTGTGGATCTTGATCAGGATAATGCCGTAACGCTTTCGGTTGGTCTTGAAGATCTGCTTGCTATTTCCGGTGGAGAGCAAGTTCCGCTCTACATTACCGGCAATAGTGAGGATACAGTGGATACGTTGGGTAACTGGACCGCATCGCAAGCAGGTTCTGCGCACGGTATCGACTATGACATCTACGTGTCTGAGGACGATCCAACGCAGGAACTTTGGGTGCAAACTGGCATCAGCGTCGTCTGACTGCCGCACATTAAAAAGCCGGGCCTAATGGCCCGGCTTTTTTTTGCTTCGTTGTTTTTTGCTAGTTCAGTTTCACGATGTCAGTTCAGTTCAGTTCAGTTCAGTTCAGTTCGCTGGCTCTGGTTCCAGCAGTTCTTTGACCAGCAAGTGCAGGCCGCTGCCATGGGAGCCTTTAAAGAAAAGGAGGTCTTCGTCGTCAATGGAATTTAGGATTTCATGTTTGAGCTGTGATGAATCCTGATATGCCGCGCTATTTATTCCTTGTTCTATTAGGGTTTCATTGATGCTCCCGATTTCCTGGCCCAGCAAGAGCACCCTATCTGCACCTGTTTCTGTGATGTGGGGGACTAAATCATGGTGGAATTGTTTTGACTGCTTACCCAATTCACGCATGTCTCCGAGAACCAGTATTTTTTTTGCGGTATGGCGCGATAATTTTGTTTCCCCGGCGAGGCGTAATGCGGCCTTCATGGATGCGGGGTTGGCATTGTAGGCCTCGTCAATGAGATGGACCTGTTTCCCCTGAATTCGTACCCGGGAAAAATCACCGCGCCCGGGCAAAGGTTTGAACAGGGGCAGTAATGGCAGTGCAACTTCAATATTCAGCCCAAGCGTATGGATGGCGGTAAGGCATGCGAGGCTGTTGATGGCCATATGCCGCCCGCGGGCCCCGGGAGTGAACTCAAAGTCTCTACCGTTCGCACTTATGACGGTTCTCCCTGTATCTGCTGTGTAGTTCTTTAGCCGAAAGTGGCTATGAGGGTGCTCGCCAAAGGTGGCCACCCTTAGCTGGTGTTTACGCGCTTCGGCTTCGATGATTGGCCACTCCGGAATATCCCTGTTGATAACGGCAATAGCGCCAGGTTTCATTCCTGAAAAAATACGGCTTTTTTTTCTGGCTATTTCTTCGGTATTGTTGTGGTACTCAAGGTGGGCGGGGTGGATGTTGGTGATCATTGCCACGTCGGGCCTGGCGATGGCAGAGTTGAGTTGCATGTTGCCCACCGCCATTTCCAGTACGGTAAATGGTGCATTCCATGGGATGGAGGCCAGGTTCCAGGATATGCCTAGGGGAAGATTGGCATTGTGCTCGGTTTTTCCGATGGTTCCCCAGGCACGTAGCAGGTGATGAAGCAGCGCGACCGTGGTGGTTTTACCGGAGCTGCCGGTAATACCTATTATCTTTCCTTGGATCTGGCTTCTTGCGTAGCGGCCCATATTCAGAATGGCATTTCTCAGGTCGGGAACCCGCAGTATTGGCGTCGAGTCTGGGAGAGAAAATTCCGGGTCATCGGTAATGACTGCCTGCGGTTTATACGAAAGTGTATTCAGGCGATTTTGGGGAATGAATCTGTCTCCATTTTTCGGCCTCACTACCACGATATTCCCGGGGCGCATGCCTGGGGGGAATATACAAAGACCAGTGGCTCGCCAGGTGGGCGATTGGGGCGGTGTTATCCAGCTGCCCGAGGTTGCGCTTACGAGATTTTCCGTATTCCAGTTGTCCGATACTGTTGCGAATCCAGTTTGACTTGCTGTGGATATAGCGCGTGTGGCGTTTTGTGTGCACTTGTTCTGGAGATAATTTCGATAGGCGACGAACCCGGAAAGGTAATGCTCCACATCATCAATTCGGACGCGGAAAGCGTGGTGTCTGATAAAGAAACTACCAAGAATCTTTCCTGGTTTTTCGAAGTACATGGCGTATTCCGGCCAGAAGTGGCCGTTTAGCAGATAGTGGGCTCGATACTCAAGGGCCGCATGAAATTTTTCCAGGTCAACGCGGGCGAGTAGATGGCTGAACGTATTCTTCTGCTGCATTCGGGTCAGCATGCGCTCGGCGGCCATCATCAATTCCAGAAGTGTTGGGAATGTGGTGATGCGCTCTAGCACAAAATCCAGATACTCGGAGAAATTATCTATGCCGAACTGGAAATATTTTTCCTCCGGCCGATAGAGTGTCAGCTCATTGACGCAGTAGCTCAGCCAGTGATCATGTGCTCGCCAGTGCTTGGCTTTGATAAAGTGCTCAAACGCCTTTTCCACAGCGGTGAGCCAGCGGTCGTCTCTTGTCAGTCCGTAGAGCCTCATTAACCCAAAGGCGGCCTCACCGTCGTAGTAGATAATGCGAAACTTTTCCTTGACCGCAAGTGAAGGGTATTCCAGCACGTGAACAAATTTTCCGCTCTGAGGGTCCTGCATGTGGCAGATTCCCAGCGCCAGTTGTTCCATCAGGGTGAGAAATGCGTCATCGCCGGTCAATGTGGTGTACTTTACGAGTGCGAGAAGGCAAACGCCATTACCTCCCAGCTTTATCTCTCTGCTGCTCTCGACTAAAAATGCGGCGGTGGTGCCGTTGGGAAGTCGTGCGGTTTTGATCAATCGGCTAGTTAGATATTCCAGCGCCTGAAGAATGGCTGACTTGAGACCTTCGTCGCCGGTGACTTCCCAGGCTTCCAGCATCGAGTAGATGCTGCTGGCGTGACGGAGGTTGTTATAGGCCGCAATCGGTCGGTCGAAACAGGGGTGCCAGCCATAGCGGAATTGACCGTTCTTTTTCACTTGGCTGGCGAGGTATGTGCTGCTGTCTCTGATTAGCCGGTATACACAGTCTTCATCGAGTTCCTGGATGATTCTGCGCCCCGCATCGCGATTTGGTCCGTTGAGTGGTAAAGGTCCTTCTGTGTTGCTGCAAAAGATTCCTCTGGTAAACAGCAGGTACACCGCTCTCTCAGGAGAAAAATCCAGCTTTATTTCCGATCCATAACGCTTCTTTGCGTAAATGATGAAATTCTTTTCATTGATGATGGCATGAGTGATCTGGTTGCCACCATAGAGCATCGCATTGGCATTCAACTCTGGTTCGAGAAAGCTGAATTTGAAGTCTGGATCAAGTGCGATACCGCGGCGGAAATAATTGCGCTTGGTTATCTCCAGTACATCTTTTAGTTGCCTCCAGGTGGATTCCCGGCTAGTGAAAACCCAGTCAACCCGCAGCCAGCAAACATCAAGCTTCTCGGTTTCCGCCAGTTCCAACGCGCAGGCCTGGCCTTCCTCCCAGGCCTGGAGAAAGCTTTGCCCTTGTACGTGGACGACGCTTGCCCGACGTTGGCTGTCACAAAGGGAAAAATACAGGGTATAGGGTGGGCGCAGTCTGGAAAGTTCCTGCTCTACGGAGGGACGAATGCGGGTGAGTAGTTCTGTTAATGACATGGCTTCCCTGCCTTTTATTTACATTTTTATTCACTGGTACGCGGCTACAGGCGCAACTTCGCACATCGCGTCTATTATAGTTCCTGCTCTGTATTTGGACGGGAGTGGCGCGAAACTATACTTGTATTGTCCCGGGAAGACTCCCCCATCGCGAGACGAGGTGGAGTGCCAAGAAGAAGCGGTCCGTAACGGAGACTGAACATGACCGTAAATAGACCCACAGCGGGTAACCACTGGTCTGAGATTGATTTCAGCGAGTGAAAAAGCGGGAAGTTTCAGTCAGCTTGATTGGGTAAATGGGGTGAGCGGTCGATATTTATCGGCCGCTTTTCTTTTGGCGTCATCTTATGACGGCTATATGGGGGATCAATGCCCAGGCACGATCTGGGTCCGATTTCGCGAGAACTACCGCGCCACAAGCCGGCTTCCGGGTGTGACTTACCTCTCAGGACTGCCTTAGAAGGCTGGTCAACACGACCTGTACCGGAGTATTGTGAAAACTTGATGACATCGCTGTCATTTTCTTGATAAAAATGACAGCGATGTCATTGTGCCCGGGTCACAGCGGGCACCAGAGGTACCTGTTCTCAGAACAGACAAGAAGTACCGGCATGGAGGTAGTTATGCCGTTCAATCGGGGGCAGCGAAGCCCGTTGAGGTATGACGGAACAACACTTCGTTGCTCTCATTGATATAGATCCTGATCAATACAAAGATAACGACAAGGTGAACATCAATGAAAGGGCTCACACCAAGCCACTGGCGCCGCGCACTGTTAGCGCTCGGCCTAGCCAGTTCTTCCGTCATCGCCGCACCGGGCGCCCCCACTATCGACTGGATGGAAACCAGCTTCGCCATCATCGAGGTGGACGACGCGGCCACCGCTTACGAGCAGCTGGTTACCATCCACGACTATGCCGAAGTGCCGGTGTCCTGGTCCAAATGGTCCGGCGATGCAGCGACCAAAGCGCAATACCTTCTGAACGGACAGGTGGTGCAGGAACAGAGTATCAGTGGCGACGGAACCCAGACCGGCAGCGCGACCCTGCAGGTTGCGGAGGGCGGGCAGTATGAACTTCAGGTCGCCCTCTGTAACGACGACGGTTGCGCCACTTCCGCCGCGGTCGACATCGTGGTGGCGGACACAGACGGCAGCCATCTGGACCCGATAGTGCTCACTGCGGGTGAAAACAACCAGCCCTATACCAACACCAGTGGTTCCGTGGTGGGCACCTATTTTGTGGAGTGGGGTGTGTACGGGCGCAAGTTCTCCGTGGACATGATTCCCGCCTACAACCTGACCCATATCATTTACGGTTTCGTACCGATCTGTGGCGGTGACGGTATCAATGACAGTCTGAAGGAAATTGAAGGCAGTTTCGCGGCGTTGCAGCGCTCCTGCAGCGGCCGCGAAGATTTCAAAGTATCGCTGCACGATCCGTTTGCCGCAGTACAGAAATCCCAGAATGGGCAGACCTATTCCGATCCCTACAAGGGCAACTTTGGCCAGTTGATGGCGCTGAAGCAGGCCTATCCGGACCTGAAAATATTGCCGTCCATTGGGGGCTGGACCCTGTCCGATCCGTTCTTTTTCTTCGGCGATCCGGCCAAACGCAAGACGTTTGTGGACTCGGTGGAGGAATTTATCCGTACCTGGAAATTCTTCGATGGTGTGGATATCGACTGGGAATATCCAGGCGGCCAGGGCGCCAATCCGAATCTCGGTGATGCGTCCACCGACGGCGAAACCTATCGCCTGCTGATGCGCGACCTGCGTACGATGCTCGACGAACTGGAGCTGGAGACCGGCCGTGAATACCAGCTGACCTCCGCCATCGGTGCCGGCTCCGACAAGATCGAAGATGTGGATTATCTCGATGTACAGCAGTACATGGATTACTTCTTCGTGATGACCTACGACTTCTACGGTGCATTCAGCCTGGATACGCTCGGCCATCAGACCGCGCTGTATGCGCCGGCCTGGAGGCCCGATACCGACTACACCACCCACAATGGTATCCAGGGCATGCTCGCCAAGGGTGTTGATCCGGGCAAGCTGGTCGTGGGCGCGGCCATGTATGGCCGCGGCTGGACCGGTGTTAACGGTTGGACCGGCAGCGACCACATGACCGGCACGGCCACTGGAGCGGTTGCCGGCACCTGGGAGGCGGGTGTGGTGGACTATCGCGATATCGTTGCGCGCCTCGCCACCGGTGAGTGGGAAGAGTATTACGATGCGACCGCCGAAGCGCCGTACATGTTCAAGCCGGGAACCGGCGACCTGATCACTTACGACAACCGTCGCTCCGTACTGGCCAAGGGCGCCTATGTGCAGTCAAAAGGCCTCGCCGGTCTGTTCTCCTGGGAGATTGACGCGGACAACGGTGACATCCTGAATGCCATGCACGAGAGCTTGGGCCATGGAGACGGCCCGCAAAATCGCACCCCGACCGCGCGCGCCGGCGGTGACCAGAGTGTGAACAGCGGTGCCGTGGTGACTCTGGACGGCGGCACTTCCAGCGATCTGGATAACGACCCGCTGACTTACCACTGGGAGCAGGTGTCCGGCGAACCGGTAGATCTGCAAAACGCGCAAAGCGCCGCCGCCAGCTTTACCGCACCGAGCGTAACGGCCGATGCGGAACTGGTTTTCGCGCTGACCGTTACCGATACCAGCGATGCCAGCAACACCGATCAGATCACCGTGACCGTGCTGGCGGATCAACCCAATCGCGCGCCCAGTGCGCATGCGGGCGACGATCAGATCGTGGTTACACCGGCGACGGTAACCCTGAACGGCAGCGGCTCCAGTGATCCTGATGGCGATGCCCTGACCTACAACTGGACTCAGATCTCCGGTGCCGCAGTAACCCTCAGTGACGCGACCGCAGCAAATCCCACGTTCTCTGCCACGGAGGTTGCCGCCAGTGCGGAACTGGCGTTCGCACTGACCGTCAGCGACGGCAGCCTGAGCGATGAAACCCCGGATCAGGTCAGCATCTTCCTACTGCCACCGGAGGCCAACACACCGCCGGAAGTATCCGTGCCCGCCCTGGTGACGGTAGCGGAAGGTGCAACGGTTTCTGTCACCGCAACCGGAACCGACGGTGACGGCGATGCGTTGACCTACACCTGGTCCGGTATGGCTACAGGCAGTGGATCGAGCATCACCATCACCGCACCGCAGGTCGAGCAAGACACGGATTTCACCCTGAGCGTAACCGTCAGTGACTCCATTGATAGTGCCAGCGCCGACGTGATCGTGCGGGTAACCAACACCGTTATCGGCGATGGCTGTGAACTCAGCGACCCCAATGCGGCGAGCGTGCCGGCATGGCAGTCCGGCGGTACTTATCTCGGTGGCGATCAGGTGAGTTATGAAAGCCTGGTCTGGGAAGCGAAATACTGGACGCAACAGGAGCCGGGCTTTACGTCCGCAGACTGGAACCTGATCAGTGAGGTGGAGGTGCCCTGGAACGCCAGCACCGCCTACAGCGGCGGGGCAGAGGTCAATCACAACAACCTGCGCTACCGCGCCCAGTGGTGGACCCAGGGCGATGAGCCCGGAGTAAACAGCGTGTGGGTGGAAATCGGACCTGCAAGTTGCCATTGAGCCCTTTATGTAAACGTGTGGTATTGCAGTACACAGGGGGCGCATTCGCGCCCTC
The DNA here is from genome assembly GCF_011326135.1 of Microbulbifer sp. SH-1. NCBI lineage: Bacteria > Pseudomonadati > Pseudomonadota > Gammaproteobacteria > Cellvibrionales > Microbulbiferaceae > Microbulbifer > Microbulbifer sp. SH-1. The sequence continues at coordinate 178,859 of NZ_CP046948.1, forward strand.
TGTTTTTCTTTCAGCGAATAACTCAAATAAAAGGAACACATCATGAAAAGAAGTCTGCTGAGTATTGTCGCCCTCGGGCTGCTTGCCGCAGAGGCCGCTGCGGTGGACTGCAGCGCGCGCCCGAACTGGGAGAGCAGTGCGATCTATGTGGGCGGGAATGCCGTTCAGCATCTGGGCAACGGCTACACCGCCAATTACTGGACCCAGAACAATAACCCCGTGACCAACTCCGGAACCTGGGCGCACTGGAAATACGATGGTGCCTGTGACGGTAGCTCGTCCAGCTCCTCGTCCAGTTCTTCCAGTTCGTCATCGAGTTCTTCCAGTTCATCTTCCTCCAGCTCCTCCTCCTCCAGTTCCAGCGGTGGTTCCGGCGGCGGCTTGTGTACCTCGCTGCAGTATGTTGCTGGTACCAGTTACACCGCCGGTCAGCAGGTGCAGAACGTGGGGCTCGAATTCCAGTGCAATATTGCCGGCTGGTGTTCATCTTCCGCGGCCTGGGCCTACGAGCCGGGTGTGGGAATGCACTGGCAGGATGCCTGGAGTCAGGTTGGGGATTGCGCCGGCTCATCCTCCAGCTCATCTTCCAGCAGTAGCGGGGCTAGCTCGTCCTCCGGTTCCTCTTCCTCTGGCGGTAGCTCGTCAGGTGGCAACAGCGGCCTGCTGCCAAAACACGCGCTGGTCGGTTACTGGCACAACTTCGACAATGGCTCCGGTCTGTACCGCATCAGCGACGTGTCCGATGTGTGGGATGTGATTGTTGTGGCTTTTGTGGACGACGCAGGTAACGGCAACATTGCATTTAATCTGGATCCGGGCCTCGACAAGCAACAGTTCATTGCCGATATTGCGGCCAAGCGCGCTGCCGGCAAGATCGTCATTGCCTCTTACGGTGGTGAGAAGGGCACTGTGACGCTGAACACCGATGAGAATGTGGCTAACTTTGTCAGCAGCACCGCCGCGATGATTGACGAGTACGGTTTCGACGGTATCGACATCGATCTGGAATCCGGCGCGGGCGTGATGCACGGTGCACCGGTGATCCAGAACATGGTGAAGGCGGTCAAACAGTTGAAGCAGCTCTATCCCGGCATGTACCTGTCCATGGCGCCAGAACACCCCTATGTTCAGGGTGGCTACGTGTCCTACACCGGCATCTGGGGTGCCTACCTGCCGATGATCGATCAACTGCGCGACGATCTGGATTTACTGCATGTACAGCTTTATAACAACGGCGGTCTTGCCACGCCTTACAATGGCTCGGCCTACGCGGCGGGCTCAGTGGACATGATGGTGGCGTCCGCTTTAATGCTGATTGAGGGCTTCCCGCTGGGTTACGGTAGTGCGGGTTTCTTCGAAGGGTTGCGACCGGATCAAGTTGGTCTGGCGTTGCCATCCGGACCCAGCGCCGCAGGTAGTGGCTTTGCCACCACTGCGGATATCAACCGTGCACTGGACTGCCTGACCCAACAGCTGAACTGCGCAACTCTGACACCAAGCCAGGCCTATCCATCCTTCAATGGTGTGATGACCTGGTCTATCAATTGGGACATGCACGATGGTGGTATTTTCTCCGGCCCCGTGGGCAGCCATGTGCACAACCTGCCGTAATCGAGTGTTGTGATTACGCCGATGTGTTAAAAAAATCCCCGCACCAGTATGCCGGTGCGGGGATGGATGTATGCTCTCATGCCACGGGCACCCCGTCGGTCAGTGTTCGCGGGCGCCAAGAGCTCGATTGATGACGCCCGCCAGTCTAACGCCGCCCTGGCGCAGGCGCTGTTCAACAAAGGCCCGGTTGCGCTGGTAGTAGTCTTCCCCCAGAAATTTCTCCGCTGTGTACGCATAACTGTGTGCCAACGCGTGGGACTCTGCCGCCCACTCTTCGCTATGGCTGCGCTGCCAGGCTGAACGCTGCGCCTCGGTGATTTCCCATTGTTGCCGTTGGGCATACTTCCTCCAGTCTTCTGCAAAACCGGCGGGTAAATAGACGTCCCATAACGCATGCAGATTGGTGGGGAATCCGAAGAACTGCACTTCTATATCATTGCCACCGCGGTCCTCCCGCAGTCCGGTGTGCATCGGTTGGTGCAGGTCGCCCACAAAATGGGCAACAAACAACAAGGCCTCTGCGCGCTCGCTCTCTGTGGTATCCGGGCTGCGCAAAATTTCTTCATATTTCTCCAGTGCTTTCACAATACAGCCCGCGGGCGGGCAGTCTCTGGCTTCCACGTAGCCGTGCCAGTCGCGTGGAAGGTTGATGTAGTGCAGTGGTGCCGTCCATTTGTATTGCTCATCGTGGCGAATACGGTCGGCCCAGGTACTGGCTTCGGCCAGCCCAGGTTCCCCGGCAATCTGCAGCAGTTCAGTTACCCGGGATTTCACCTCCGGTTGCAGAAAGCCCCAGGCAATTTCTCCCACAATCTGGTGGCCATTGTCACCCCACGCCTGCGCATTCGCAGCGCTCAGAAGCAGAGAGAGGTTGAGGAGTATCCCGGCCAGGAAACGTTTTTCTGACTTCACTTTGCGCCCCCTTTGTCATTTTTGGATTCCCTATATTACTCGCATTCCGTCATAAAAAGCTGAACAAGCGGACAGGTTTTTGGCATGAAAGTTGCTGGATCATCTTTATGTTGTCCTATTGGTCAACATTCTGGAAGTTTTAACGTCGGTGTCACATTTCTCGCCGAGAATCTCGCCACACCGACTTCCGCCGCCAACGGTGACGACGGATACGGATAACGACAAACATCGAATTACAACGACGGTCGTTGTTAAGGCCATCTGACAATGAGGAGAACTTCATGAAACGCAGTCTTTTCCCACATGGACTTTTGTCTGTCGCCGTGATGTCGGCGATGGGTGTGGCGCCGATGGCCATTGCTCAGGAAACCAGCACCGCCATTCGCGGTATCGTGACCGGTGCGGATGGCCAGCCAGTGGATAATGCCAAGGTCATCGCCATTCATACCCCGTCCAACAGCCGTCGTGAAATTCTCTCCAGTGAATCCGGCCGCTTCAGTCTGAATGGCCTGCGTGTGGGTGGACCCTACACTATCCGCGTGGAGTCGGACGAGGGCGAAGAGGTTCTGAATGACATCTACCTGAGCCTGGGCTCACCGCTGACTCTTCCCATTGACCTGGGTGCGTCAGGCCCTGAATTGAATGCGGTTGAAGAGGTGGTCGTGGTTGGCGAGGTTCAGACTTACACCAATCGCGGTTCCAGTGGTGTCTTTGGTGAAGACCAGATTGCGAACACCGCCACTTTCAGTCGTGATATCAAAGAGGTGATTCGCGCCAATCCGCTGGCGTCAGTCAGCCCTGATGGCGTCGAGCTGAGCATCGCCGGCAGCAATCCACGCTACAACTCCATCACCATCGACAGCGTGGGCATCAACGATACCTTCGGCCTCAACTACAGTGGTTATCCTACCACCCGTCCACCCATTGCCCTGGATTCCGTGGAGCAGCTCTCCGTTGAGTACGCGCCCTTCAATGCGCGCAAGGGCAAGTTTTCCGGTGGCAATATCAATGCCGTAACCAAGTCCGGTACCAATGAGTTCCATGGCAGTGCATTCTTCGAATCCGTGCCCTGGACTGGAACTGCGAAAGACGACAAATTGTCAGAAGACGGTTCGGTAACCGAGTACGATATCGACAACGAAGAGGAAACTGTGGGCCTCACGTTCAGCGGCCCCATCCTTCAGGACAAACTGTTCTTTTTCACTTCCTATGAAAAATGGGAAGAGGAACTTGTGTTCAATTACGACCTGGACTCGCTGGCCGGACACCAGGTTACTACCGCAGAGCGGGACCGGGTTCTGCAGATTATGCAGGATGTATACGGCGTGAGCGACGGCAGCGGCGCGGCGCCATCTCCCGATAGCGACGAAAAACTGCTGGTAAAACTCGACTGGAACATCAGCGACGACCACCGCGCCGACTTCACCTACAACAAGCAGGAAGGCAAGGCCGGTCGCAACTACACCGATGACAACGGAACTCTCCGCCTCTCGTCCAACTTCCGCGTAGCCGCGGAGGACAACACCTTCTACTCGGCACACCTTTTTTCCGATTGGAGCGATGCCTTCAGTACCGAGGTGAATCTTTCCTACAAGGACTATGCGCGCAGTTCCGTGAACAGTTCCAACTGGGGAGAAATCAATATCCAGACCGAGGACGGCAGTATTGTTGCCGGCCAGGACGACAGTTACCAGGCGAATGAACTGGCCAACGAGGTCTGGACATTCGGTGTGCATGGCACCTATCTGGCGGGTGATGTCCAGTACCGTTTTGGTGCGGAAATGGAAGACACCTGGAACTACAACCTCTACGGCCGCAATGCCGACGGTACCTGGTATTTTGACAGCATCGACGATTTTGAGAATCAGGTCATCGGCGACTTCACCTATGGCAATGCTTACACCAATAATATTCAGGACATCGCCTACGACGTCAGCGCCACCACTTACGCTCTCTACGGCGAGGCTACTCTGGAACCCTTCGCCGGTTTCGAACTGGTGGCAGGTTTGCGCTACGAAACCCAGTCTGTCGACAGCACCCCGGGTCTGAACCAGAACTTCCTGGACACCTACGGTTATGCAAATACCGAGAACCTGGACGGCCGCGATATCTGGCTGCCGCGTGTCGGCTTCACCTGGGACCTGCGCGACGATCTGACCCTGCGCGGCGGGGTCGGTCGATATAGTGGCGGTACGCCACAGGTGTGGATTTCCAATGCCTACACCAACGATGGCACCACGCTGGACTCCGTTACTCTCAGCAGCCTGGATCCGGGTCTGGTGGACTTTACGCGTGTGCCCCAGTTGGCCATGGACGCCTTGGCCGCCGGTACCGGTAGCACCAACAACATAGATCCCAACTTTGAGCTGCCTTCGGACTGGCGCTATCAGTTGGCCGCGGACTACGCCTTCGATATTCCCGGCGTGGGCGAGGATTTCAACTGGACGACGGAACTGACCTACACGGACCGCCAGGACTCCGTGTACTGGCGCGATCTGTCGCGGGTAGACAGCGGCAACAGAACCGTGGACGGGCGCATTATCTGGGACAATGTCTACGCCGGCACTGAACTTGAAGGCAACTACGATCTGGAACTGACCAACGTGGACAATGGTGGCCGCAGCATCATCTGGACCACCTCACTGGATAAGGCCTTCGACAACGGTCTTTCTTTCAACCTGTCCTATACCAATCAGGACATCACCGAGGTCAATCCGGGCACCAGTTCCACCGCCACATCCAACTACCAGTACGAGGTGACGGAGAACCGCAACGAGCCGCTCGTGGGTACTGCCTACTACGAAGTGGAGCATCGCTTTGTACTGAACCTGGGTTATCGCACGGAGTTTGTGCCTGGCTACGCCACCAACTTTAACCTGTTCTGGGAGCGCCGCTCCGGGCGCCCATTCTCCTGGGTGCTGGGTTCTTATCGGGATGACGATCTCGGCGACCAGAGCGCGTTCTACCAGTCTGACGTCTACCTGCCCTATATCCCCACTGGCGCGGACGACCCCGCGGTGGATTTCGCCAGCGGTCTGAGTTACGAGGAGATCATGGCATTTGCGGAGGCAGCCGGCGTGGCTGGTTATGCCGGTGGTTATGTCGACAAGTACTCCGGCACCCAACCCTGGGTAACCACCATGGACCTGGCCATTACTCAGGAAGTGCCTGGGTTCCTGCCGGAGCACCGCGGCATCCTTTACTTCACCATCGACAATTTCGCTAACCTGCTGAACGATGACTGGGGTAAGGTTTACGACCTCGAGTTTCCGCAAAAGCTGCTGTATGACTACGACGTAAACGCGAATGGTCAGTACGTCTACCATGCACCCTTTGGTGGCACGAATGATGATGGTTCCCTGAATGCCAACAACTATGGCCGGTTCCGCGCCGAGCAATCCACCTGGCGTGTGAAACTGGGCCTGAAATACAACTTCTGATCACCGTATCCGTCATTGCTTCAAAGCCGGCGCATCAGCGCCGGCTTTTTTGCTTGAATCCCTGCAGGGACCGCACGGTTCCAGCTTCTTAACATTCCGCATCAGAAAATCACAACCATTCCGGAGCAACCATGGCCAAACAGAAACTACCTTCGCAAGGCATCGGTTTTTACACAGCATTGCTGGTGGCACTGCTACTGATTTCCGGTTGCACACCTGAAACGCCCGCAGCGCAATCCGACGAGCCTGTGCGCCTCACCCTGTTGCACACCAACGACAATCACGGCCGCTTCTGGCCCAACCAGTACGGCGAGTACGGTATGGCCGCGCGCAAGACCCTGATCGACAGAATTCGCGCGGAAGTGGAGGCGGATGGAGGCTACACCCTGCTGTTGTCCGGCGGCGATGTGAATACCGGTGTGCCGGAGTCCGACATGCAGGATGCCGAACCGGATTTCAGAGGCATGAGCCGCATGGGGTACGACGCCATGGCGGTGGGCAACCACGAGTTTGATAATCCACTCGAGGTCATCAGGAAACAGCAGACGTGGTCCAGTTTTGATTTTCTGTCAGCGAATATTTACGACGGCAGTGGCGAGCGTCTGTTCAAACCCTACCGGATTTTCAATAAAGGTGGTGTACGCATCGCGGTCGTCGGACTGATTACCGAGTCCACCCGTTTTATCGGCAACCCGGAATACGTCGAGGGGCTTGAATTTGTCTTACCGGAAAAAGAGATGGCCACGCTGTTGCCTGAACTGAAGCGCCAGGCGGAAGTGGTGATCGCGCTCACTCATATGGGGCACGAGATGCAATCCATCGGTACAGATGTCGCCCTCGCCAAAGCCGTCGATGGCATCGACCTTATCGTCGGCGGCCATTCACAGCAGCCGGTGTGCACCGATAGCGAGGGCGCGTTGCTTGCGGATTATCAACCGGGAGCGCCCTGCAAGCCCGACTTCGAAAACGGCACCTGGATCATGCAGGCGCACGAATGGGGGAAATATGTCGGCCGCGCGGACCTGGTCATCGAAAAGGACTCTGTTCAACTCGTCGATTACCAGTTGATTCCCGTCAACCTGAAAACCGGGCGAGATGAACACGCGGAAATGGTCCAGGCCAGTATCCCTCCGGATGCGGAATTGCAGGCCTTTCTTCAGGACTTTCAAGACAAAGGCGGCGAAGCCTTGCGCCAGGTCATTACCCGTGCGGAAGCAACCTTTGACCGCCGCGACAAACGCCGTCCCTCCAACGTCAGCCCGCTGGGCAGCCTGATCACCCAGGCATTCAGGCAGTTTTCCCGCGCGGATATCGCCATTACCAACAGCGGTGGTATTCGGGACAACCTGTATGAGGGCGATGTCACGGTCAAATCGCTGATGCAGGTCATGCCCTTTGCCAATACCGTCGGTTATGTGGACTTAAATGGCGAAGAGCTACAGCAGTATTTCGAGGCGATCGGACTGTCGGGCGGCAACCAGCGTGGCGTACAGTTTTCCGGTATGTCGTTTACGACCGATGGTGACATTGTTGTCGGCGATGAAAACCAGCCGCTGGATCCGGCAAAGATATACCGACTGGCGACAAACAGTTTCCTCGCCGCCGGCGGTGATGGTTATCCGTCTCTGTTGGACAAACCAACCTATGTGAACAGCGGGGTTGTGGACTTTACCACGGTGCAGCAACTGCTGGCCGGTAAGGAGAGCATATCGCCGGCGCAATTCTGAAGCATGTTGCCGCCGATGGCATTGAGCGGAGGTCCCGCGAGCGCGGGGCTTCTCTATGCTGTCAGACCGCGGCCAGCTTTCTGCTCAATGCATCTGGTTCCCGGGCAGTAAAGCCGCGGGTTTCCAGTGCAAAGGCAACTCGCAGGCACAGGTCTTCCCGCCAGGGCGCAGCGATGATCTGAACACCAATCGGCAGGCCGCTTTCTTCATCCAGCGTTGGCACCACACAACTCGGCAGACCGGCAGCGGAAATGGGCTGGGTAAAGTAACCCAGGTTCGCACGCAGGGGTTGTGCTTCGCCCTGGATGGTCAGGATTTTCTCACCCATGCGGGGCGCCACACAGGGTGTGGCCGCGGCGACAATCACATCCACATCACGGAATACTTCCGCCGCTTTTCTGGCATACCAGTGCCGCACCTGTTGTGCGCGTGCATACCAGCTGGCTGGCAGCAGGGCGCCGGCGATAAAACGATCGCGGGTATCCGGATCAAAGTCCTGGGGGCGTGTGCGCAAACGCGGCAAATGCAGGCGGCTGCCCTCCACAATGGTAATCAGGTAGGCCGCACAGCGGCCCTCCTGGGTGCCGGGTATCTCCACCTCCGATGTGCAATTCAGCGCGCGGCAGACTTTGTCTACCGCACGCGCCGCCGGGGGATAGCTTTCCAGAGAAAAGTAGCCGCCGGCGCGTCTGATTCTCAGGTTTTCCAGGCCTCGCTCCAGTGCGCCGATACAGTCCAGCGCCGGCCGGTCGGCACAGGCGTGGTCACTGTTGCTGTAGCCTTGCATTGCGTCGAACGCGAGGGCCAGATCGCGGCTGGTACGCGCCATGGGTCCCAGGTGATCGAGACTGTCGCTGAAAGGATAGGTGCCGCTGCGGGGCAGGCGGCCGTATGTGGGTTTGAGGCCGAAAATTCCGCAGAAAGAGGCGGGCACACGGATCGATCCGTTGGTGTCGGACCCCAGTGCCAAAGGCACCAGCGTGCCACCCAGCGCGCTGCCGGATCCGGAGGACGAGCCTCCGCTCATGCGCGCGGTGTCCCAGGGGTTGGCGCAGTTGCCGTAGTGCGCGTTTTCGCCGGTAAAGTCGTAGGCGTATTCCCCCATGCCGAGGGCGCCGATCAGTATTGCCCCCTCCGCTTCGAGGCGGCGGATCAATAGCGCATCGTCCCGTGCGGGCGCGTGGTCGGCATTGATGGCGGAGCCTGCGAGCGTGGGGAGGCCGCAGATGTCGAACAGATTTTTTACCGCGAAGGGGACGCCGGCGAGCCTCCCCGGCTTTTTTCCCCGCGCCAGTTGCGCGTCGATGTGTGCCGCCCGCGCCGTCGCCCGCTCCGCCAGCACGGCGGTAAAGGCGTTCGACGCCGGGTTCATTCGGGCGATGCGCGCGAGGAACATATTCACCACTTCGCGCGCACTTAAGTGGCCGGCGCTGACCTCTGCGGCAATATCTCCTGCGCTGGACAACGGTAGATCACTCACGGTGTGGTCTCGGTAGTTGTGCGCTCCCCACCGCTATCCGGCGTGAACGTGCCGGCCAGCACCAGGCTGTCCGGGTCCAGGTCGGCGGCCTCGAGAATATCCGCCATACGCGCTGCATTCGCCAGGTGCAGGCAGACACCGGCTTTCCACTCCTCGCGCACGGGAATATCTAGGATTGTCTGCATTAATTCCAGGTAGGCCGGCGGATCAATGGCATTTTTATTCGGCATGATTTTGTCCTTTGCGGTGAATCAATCCACGCCATCGCACAGCAACATATCGCACTGATAGCTGTTGTTCCGCCGCATATTGTGAATATCCGCAAGCGCGGGGTCCGCGAGCCAGGCCTGGGCCCTTTCGCGGCTCGGGTACTGCATGATCACAATGCGCTCGGAAATCCAGCCGCCGTCCAGCGTCTGCGGTTTGCCGCCGCGCACCAGGTAGCGGCCGCCGTAGTTCGCAACCGAAGGTGTTATCAGCTCGATATAGCGACGGTACTCGTCCGGATTCCTGATTTTGATATCCACGATAACGAATGCGCTCACAGCGGTCTCCTCAACGTACTTCGCCGCAGCGCGACGGGTGATGGTGCTTGTGCCAGTGTCGGGCGATGTCCTCGCGCCGGCAGACCCAGACTGCGGACTTTTCCCCAATGTATTGCAGGAAGCGCTTCAGCCCCTGCAGCCGCCCGGGGCGGCCGGCAAGGCGACAGTGCAGGCCTATATTCAGCATCCTGGGATGGCTGGCTCCCTCTTCGTAAAGGGTGTCGAAAGCGTCTTTCAGGTAGGTGAAGAACTGTTCACCGGTATGGAATCCCTGTGCGGTGGCGAAACGCATGTCGTTGCAGTCCAGGGTGTAGGGAATTACCAGGTGAGAACCATGGGGCCCGGGCGTCCAGTAGGGCAGGTCGTCGGCGTAGGAATCGGAGTCGTACAGGAAGCCGCCCTGTTCCTGAATCAGGCGGCGGGTATTCGGGCTGTCGCGTCCGGTATACCAGCCCAGCGGACGGCTGCCAGTGACCCGCTGGTGGGTTTCAATCGCCAGTGCGATCTGCGCGCGCTCTGTTTCCTCTCCCATAAACTGGTGGTCGATCCAGCGGTAACCATGGCTGGCAATTTCCCACCCCGCGTTCAGCATCGCGTCCACCGCCTGTGGGTTGCGCGCCAGTGCCATGGCGACGCCAAAAACCGTGACCGGGAAATCAAAATCAAGGAACAGCCGCCACAGGCGCCAGAAGCCGGCGCGGCTCCCGTACTCATACACGGATTCCATACTCATGTGGCGCATGGGATAGGCGCGGGCACCTATGATTTCCGAGAGAAAGGTTTCGGAGTGTGTGTCACCGTGCAGTACGCAGTTCTCCGCCCCCTCTTCGTAGTTGACGACAAACTGCACCGCAATACGGGCGTTACCCGGCCAGCGCACCAATGGGGGCTCGATACCATAGCCGATCAGATCGCGCGGGTAGGGGCTGTTCATGAGGTGGCTCCAAATCCACGTTTACGCTAATAGGCAGAATGCAAAAAGCTGACCAAGTGGATAATTTTTTACGTGGTTCAATCGGACTGCACAAGAGCGCCCGGGCGGCTTCGTGGTGTACCGGAGCAGCGGATGTGGCATTGTTGTGCGTGTTTCGTCACCGCGCCTGTTTGTAGTGCGTGATGCAGATCATCTGAAGCGGCGCAGTGATGTACGATAAACGGCGTTGCAACGTCGATCCTCAGCAACAAAAAAGTTAACCGATAGGACAGGATTTGGCGCAGATGTTGCAGCCAGCAGCAAAGCACAAACACGCGCAGCACATGCAGCGGGGCAGCCAAATAGAAATCGTTGAGAATTATTCATGACACACATTGCCTTCACCGCCCCGCACTTCAAAGCGACCGAAGCGGGAATGGAAATTCTGCGGCGCGGTGGCTCGGCAGTGGATGCCATGGTGGCCGCCGCGGCCGCCGTCGCGGTGCACTACCCCCATATGAACAGTCTCGGTGGCGACGGTTTCTGGTTGATCCAGCGCAAGGGCGAAGCGCCCGTAGCCATCGATGCCGCCGGCTGTGCGGCTGCGTCCGTCGATCCTCAATGGACCCCGCCGTACCGCGGCGTCGGCGCCGCGTTTACCTCTGCGGGCACCGTAGCCGGTTGGGAAGTGGCGCGGACTTATATCGGGCAATTTACCCAGCTTGAGCCGTTGGAAACCCTTTTTGCCGAGGCGCGCCGGGGCTGTGAGAGCGGCATTGAGGTGACCGACAGCCTGGCTACTGTACTGCGAAAATACGAGGGCTGTAAGGATATACGGCAGCTCTACTACCCCGATGGAAAACTTCCGTCTGTGGGCGCGCGGCTGTGCAATCCGCGCCTGGGACAACTTTTCGAACGGCTCGCGGCGGAGGGGCTGGACGGCTTTTACCGCGGCACGCTGGCAGAGGACATCGGCGCGGCGCTTGAGTGTGCCGGCAGTTTATTGCGGGCAACAGACTTCTACGATTACCGCGCCCGCTTGCAATCGCCCCTCAGCGTACAGACCTCGCACGCGCAGCTTTTCAACCTTGGGGCGCCCACGCAGGGTATTGCATCGCTGCTGACTCTCGCGATTTACGACCAGCTGTATGAGGCATCCTGGAGTGAACTGCAGCGGGTACACCACCTGATTGAGGCCACCAAACAGGCCTTCCGGGTGCGCGATCGCGAAGTGGCTGATCCGGCCTGCCTGAGTGAACAGTGGGATCAGCTGTTGCAGCCCGGGTATATCCGCGGGTTGGCCGCGGAGATCCGGGGGGACAGGGCGCAACCCTGGGGCAAAGTGGCGGAACCCGGCGATACCGTGTGGATGGGAGCGCTGGACGGCGACGGCACACTGGTAAGTTTTATCCAGAGTATCTACTGGGAGTTTGGCTCCGGGCTGGTGCTGCCGGAACTGGGGCTGGTATGGAACAACCGCGGCCTGGGCTTTTCCCGTGATCCTTCATCCCGCAATTGTCTAGCGCCGGGGAAAAAACCATTCCACACACTGAACCCGGCGATGGCAAATTTCGCCGATGGCGGTCGCGCGGCCTACGGCACCATGGGGGGCGAGGGACAACCGCAGACCCAGGCAGCCATTTTTACCCGCCGTTTTTATCAAGGACTGCCGCTGGCGGACGCCATAGCCGAGAGCCGCTGGTTGTTAGGGCGGACCTGGGGCGAGGCGTCTGTGAATCTGAAAATGGAACAGGCGCTCTACCAGCGGATCGGGCCGCAGCTTGCGGCATTGGGGCACGAGATACGGCCGGTGTTGAATTGCAATGGAATGATGGGGCATGCCGGCGGTATTTACATTGATGCCAGCGGTCGCGTCGAATGTGCCACAGATCCGCGCAGCGATGGCCTGGCACTCTGTGAAACCCTGGGCTAGAGAAAAGACGGTTAGATTGATGTCGAAAAAAATATTTTCCATTTTCTCAGCGGGAATAATTTACCGCGCAGCCATGGCATGAGTACTCAGTGATGTGGAATCCCGGCAAGCAGAATATGAACGGCTTCGTGCCTCCGCCCCGACTGTTGATGGGCCCCGGGCCCATCAGCTGTCATCCGCGCGTACTGCAGGCCATGTCACAGCAATTGGTGGGCCAGTTCGATCCGTCCATGACCGCGTGCATGAACGACACCATGGCTCTCTACCGCGATGTATTCCGCACCCGAAACCACTGGACGTTTATGGTGGACAGCACCGCCCGCGGTGGCATAGAGGCGGCGCTGGTGTCTTTGCTGAAACCTGGCGAGCGTGTGCTGGTACCGGTAATTGGCCGTTTCGGCCTGCTGCTGAAGGAAATTGCCGAGCGCGTCGGCGCCGAGGTGCATTGCATCGATGTCGAGTGGGGGCGTGTCGCCGAGCCCGGGCAGGTGGCAGCGGCCATTGATCGTTTCAAACCTCAGCTAGTTGCGCTGGTACAGGGAGACACGTCCACAACCATGTGCCAGCCACTTGCGGAAATTGGCCAACTATGCCGGGAGAAGGGGCTGCTCAGTTATTGCGATGCCACGGCGTCCATCGGAGGCAACCGGTTCCTGACCGACGAGTGGGGTATTTCCGCGGTGTCTGCCGGCCTACAGAAATGTCTCGGCGGCCCGTCCGGCATTGCACCCATCACTCTCAATATAGACGCGGTGGAAAGAATCAACCGCCGCCGTCATGTCGAGGCGGGGATACGCGCCAGCCACCACCGCAATGCCGCCGGTGCGCGTATCGGCTCGAACTATTTTGACCTGGCGATGATCATGGATTACTGGGGGGAGGAGCGGCTCAATCATCACACGGAGGCAACCAGCATGCTGTACGCCGCGCGGGAGTGCGCGCGCCTGTGGCTGGAAGAGGGGGGCGACAACGTCATCGCTCGACACCAGCGCACCGGCGCCGCCATGGCTGCTGGTCTTGAAGCCATGGGCCTGCGGCTGTTCGGCGACTCGCATTACCGCATGAACAACGTGACGGGCGTCTATATTCCACAGGGTGTGGATGGCGAAAAAGTCCGCGCGCAACTGCTGCAGGAGTTTGCTATAGAAATCGGAACCTCCTTCGGGCCGCTGCACGGGCGCATCTGGCGCATCGGCACCATGGGCTACAATGCGCGCATTGACGCGGTGCTGCAGACACTGGCGTGCCTGGAACAGGTGCTGCTCCTGAACCGGGTAACGGTCAATGCCGGCGATGCCGTTGCCGCGGCCCTGGATATTTTCAAGTCATAGGAACCTGCCTGCCTTTTCGTCTGCAGGCTGGTGCTTGCACGTTGCATGGACTTCTTTAGGAAAAATGATGGTAAGCGAACAAAACCGTTTTGAAGATTGGCTCCGTGCTGCGCCCAAAGCAGAACTGCACCTGCACCTGGACGGTACCCTGGAAGCGGGTCGCCTGCTGCAATTGGCGGATAAAAACAATGTGCCGCTGCCCTACAACACACTGCAAGAACTGGAAGCGGCCTATCATTTTGAAAACCTGCAGAGCTTCCTCGATCTCTATTATCTCGGTGCTTCCGTGCTGCGCGAGGAAGAGGATTTCTATGCGCTGATGATGGATTATCTGCTGCGCTGCCGGAAAAACAATATCGTACATACGGAAATCATGATCGAACCGCAGACCTACCTGCCCAATGGTATCGACTTCCCGGTGTTCATGGCCGGATTCCAACGCGCGGTGATGGAGGCCCGCAGCCGCTGGGGGCAGTCGGTGCAACTGATCCTCAGTTTCCTGCGTCACCTGCCGGAGTCGGCGGCGCTGGATGTGCTGGACAAGGCCGAACACTACCGCGATGACTTTGTCGCCATCGGTCTCGCCAGCAGCGAGCAGGGCAACCCACCACAGAAATTTACCGAACTCTATCGCCGTGCCCGGGAGCGCGGCTATCGTCTCACCGCTCACGCCGGAGAGGAGGGGCCGCCCGCATTTATCCGCTCTGCACTGGAAGACCTGACGGTAGAGCGTATCGACCACGGTGTGCGTTGCCTGGAGGATGACACACTGGTGCAAGTACTGCGTGAGCGGCGTATCCCACTCACTGTCTGTCCGCTCTCCAATGTGCGCCTGTGCGTGTTTCCCACAATGAGGCAGCACAACATCCTGCAGCTGTTGGCGCGCGGATTGGTGGTGACGGTCAATTCCGATGATCCAGCCTATTTCGGTGGCTATTTGAACGACAATTTCATCGCGCTCCACCGTGCGCTGAATCTCAACCGCAGCCAGGCACTGCAGATGTTGCGCAATGGCTTTGAGGCGAGCTTCCTTGCGACGGCGGAAAAGTCGGAACTGTTGAAAAAACTCAACGACTTTGCGGAGGCGTCGTGAGTGCCGGGCGACTACTGCAACGCTGTGAACTGCTCGCATCCATCACCGCTATCGAAGGTGGTATTTGTCGCACCTACCTCACGGAAGAGCACCGCCGCTGCAACCGGCAGGTGATGCAATGGATGCGGGAGGCCGGTATGGAAACCCATACCGACGCCGCCGGCAACTGCTGGGGCCACTATGCGGGCAGCGATATGGATGGGCAGACTCTGTTGCTCGGGTCGCATCTGGACACGGTTCCAGGGGCCGGCCGTTACGACGGTATCCTCGGTGTGCTGGCAGCCATCGAGGTCGTTGCGCGTTTCCATCGTCGCGGCAGGCGCTTTCCTTTTCATATCGATGTGGTGGGATTTGCCGACGAGGAGGGGAGTCGCTTCGGTGCCACCCTGTTGGGCAGTCGCGCCGTCGCCGGTCAGTGGGATTCAGCACTGTTGGCGCTGTGTGACGCTGAGGGTGTATCCATGGCCGAAGCGTTCATCGAGTTTGGTCTCGACCCCGCAAAGGTTGCCACGGCCTCCCGCGCTGGCGCGCGGCTGCTGGGATACTGGGAGCTGCATATCGAACAGGGACCGGTGCTAGAGGAACTCGATTTGCCACTGGGGGTGGTGAGCGCCATCGCCGGCGCGCGACGATGCCTGTTTACCCTGCAAGGCAGCGCCGGTCACGCCGGTACGGTGCCTATGACTATGCGCCGCGATGCGCTATTGGCGGCGGCGGGTGCCGTGCAACTTGTCGACGCGGTCGCGCGCCGCTGTGGCGTGGTGGCAACCGTTGGAAACATCGAGGTGTGGCCGGGTGTGGTCAACGTGATTCCCGGGTGCTGCGAATTTACTTTGGATATCCGCAGTGGCGAAGACCAGATTCGCGACCGCGCACTGGCGGAAATCATAGACGGCATTGATGCCCTCTGTGATCGCTCGCAGGTGGCGGTGACGTATCGCGAGATTCACAGCGCGGCTGCGGTGGCTTGCGCTGCGCGGCTGCGCGAGGCCGGCAGCCGCGCCCTGGCACGCTGTGGGCTTCAGGACTTTTCCCTGCCCAGTGGCGCCGGGCACGATGCCATGGCCATGGCAGCCATAACCGATGTGGGTATGCTGTTTTTACGCTGTGCGGGGGGAGTCAGCCACCACCCGGAGGAATCCGTCGACGCCGCCGATGTGGCGTTGGCACTGGATGTGCTCGAGGCGGCGGTGGAGGAGACGTGGGAGCACGCCTGATCTCTTGCGCCGAGGTGAATTGCTATTTGAGAACGCCATGTAGGATCAGGCGAATTACATCCTCGATTGCTTCTTCCCGTTGCGCTTTTGTCAGGCGCTTGTTGTCGTTCAGAATCCGGATCTGGTAGTCGTAGTCGGCGTAGTATTGCGTCGTTGCCCAGATCATATTCAAAAGGCTCTGCGGACTGACCGCCTGGATTCTGCCTTCGTCGATCCAGGACTGTATCCGCTGAAGCACGGTGACATCGCAGGAAATCAGCGCCTTGCGGATCTCTTTGCCCATTACCGGGCCGCCCTGAATAACCTCGAGCGCCCACATCCGGGAGCCCTTGGGGCGAGAAAAGGAGTGCTCCATTTTTGCTCGAATATAAGAGCGTAGCACTTCCTCCGGGTCTGATGAGTGATTGAATATCTCTGCATCCTTCTCCCAGCCTTCGAGAACATCCCGCAGTACCACGGTATAGAGATCGGCCTTGGTCTTGAAGTAATAGTGCACATTTGCCTTGGGCAGACCGGCCTTGTCGGCGATTTCCTGAGTGGATGTTCCGTTAAAACCTTTTTCCGAAAAGAGCACTTCTGCCGCGGCGATAATCTGGCGGGTGTTGGCTTCGCGAATATCTGATTTTCTTGCAGTGCCGGGCTTTTTTCTGTCGGGCATAAATGTCTGGCCATACTGGGAAATGATAGCGGGCCATTCTCTCACAAGCGCCCGCAAGCGGCTATTTGGTGGTGCCGAACAGGCGATCCCCCGCGTCGCCAATGCCAGGCAGGATATACCCTTTGCTGTTGAGCTCCCGGTCCAGGGCCGCCGCGTAAACGGTGACGTCCGGATGTCTTTCCGCGAGTACGGTCAGCCCTTCGGGAGACGCCAGCAGGCAGATAAAACGGATGTTCTTCGCTCCGTGGCGCTTGATTTTGTCGATGGCGGCGCAGGCGGAGTGGCCAGTGGCCAGCATTGGATCTACTACCAGGCAGAGTCGGCTGGATAATTGCTTGGGCGCCTTGAAAAAATATTCCACCGCTTCCAGTGTCTCGCTGTCCCGGTAGAGGCCGATATGACCGATGCGCGCGGAGGGCACCAGTTCCAACAGTCCGGACAACAGTCCGTCGCCGGCGCGCAGGATGGAAAAAAAGCACAGCTTCTTGCCCGAAAGCGTGGGCGCTTCCATTTCTTCCAGCGGCGTCTCGATGTTTTTGCTGCTGAGCGGCAGGTCTCTTGTTGCCTCATAACCCATCAGCAGGCTGATTTCTTTCAGCAGAAGGCGGAATTTTCCGGATGTCGTCTCGCGATCCCGCATGATAGTCAGTTTGTGCTGAATAAGCGGGTGGTCGATCAGTACGAAATTATTGTTCATTTGTGTATGCCCCTTGTTATTCCAGTTTATCTCGGGCCGGCAGCCAGGCGGGTCGCCGGAGCGTCAAACGGTGATTATCCGGGCCGGGTAGTATTCGGGCGCCACCCCCGGTGCAATAGAGGATAGCAGGGTGGTCACCATCGCCCGCTGACTGATTGCCGCGGCGGACTCTACCAGTACACAACGTGCAAGCTTGCGGGAAATATCCTGTGCGGCGCCGGGGCCGCATGCCATGCGGAAATTGGACAGCGCGGCATGTAACGGCGACAGGCCGGGATTGTGCGCGGCATTTTCCGCATAGCTGCCGGAAAATATTGAGCCATCTTTGAACTGCAAGGCACAACCGGAATGGTTGCCGGTATAGGGCGCATAGGAAAAACACGCCGCGTCCAGTGCCCTTAGAATCAGGTGGTCGCGGTTATCTCTTTGCAGCCTCAGCGGTTGAGGCGTGCTGGTCGCCGCCATCATATTGCCCTTCTGGCCGAGATCCATGGGGCCGAATGCGCCGGGAAGCAGTTCGGAAATATCCAGTTCGCAGTGATTGTTTCGGGCGCCGCCGGGAAAGAGAATGCTCAGGGTGCCGCAACCGTGCAGTTCGTAAAGAAACTGCCGGCAGTGACCGCAGGGCGGAGCGGATACTGCCAGGCTGGTCAGGCCGGGTTCGCGATTCGTCCAGGCGTTGGCTACCGCGGCCTGCTCCGCGTGGAGGCTGTAGCACAGCGCCTGCTGTGGAAATTCCATGTTGGCCCCCAGATAGAGCGCGGAAAATCCATTGCCGTTGCGCCGCTGGCCCCGGGCAACGGCACCGACACGGAAACTGGAGACCGGCGCCACCCCAAAAGCCGCCGCCAATGGCACCAGCTTCAGCATCAGGGTTTCGCTGTCTATGTCCAGATCCTCGCAGATACGGAATACCTGATCCGCGCGCATGACTCCGCTGCCGGCTACCTGTCGCAATTCCATGTGAAGCCGCGGGGGGAACTCGTTTAGTGCTGCCCCGATACTCGGGCAGTTATCTTGCCAGTTGGTTTGCATGTCGCTGTCGGAATTACAGGGAGGTAAAAAATCCTGCGAGCGCTGCGCTCATCAGATTGGCGAGGGTGCCAGCCAGGACGGCTTTCAGCCCCAGCCGCGCGATTTCCGGCCGGCGCAAGGGCGCCAGGCTGCCGAGACCACCGAGCAATATGGCGATGGAGGAAAAGTTGGCAAAGCCGCACAAGGCAAAAGTCACTACAACCTGAGCGTGGGGAGACAGTGCCTCTTTGTGACTGACGAAATCCGCATAGGCGACGAATTCATTAAGTACCAGCTTTTGCCCGATCAGACTGCCGGAAGTGATGCTTTCCGACCAGGGAATCCCGAGGATATAGGCAATGGGTGAAAAAACGGCGCCGAGGATGCCCTGCAAAGTCACTTCGGGCAGACCGAACCAACTGAAAACACCTCCGATGGCACCGTTGATCAATGCGATCAGCGCGATAAAGGCGATCAACATGGCGCCGATATTGAGTGCCAGTTGCATGCCGCTCAGCGCACCGCTCGCTGCGGCATCAATGACATTGGCAGGGCGATCGCGCTCGTCAAAGACAATGTCCCGCGGCGTATCCTGCAGACTCTCCTCCTCCGGAATCATCAGCTTTGCCATCAGCAGACCGCCCGGTGCGGCCATGAAGCTGGCGGCGATCAGGTATTTCAGCTCGACGCCCATATTGGCGTAGCCCACCAGCAGCGAGCCCGCGATAGAAGCCATTCCTCCCACCATCACCGCAAACAACTCTGAGCGTGTCATTCCGGCAATATAGGGTCGGATAATCAGGGGAGCCTCGGTCTGACTGACAAATATATTGGCGGTGGCGGATAGGGATTCGGTATGCCCGGTGCCCAATACGCGGTAAAAGAAGGTGCCGATAACGCCCACAATCTTCTGCATGATGCCCAGGTAGTAGAGCACGGCTACAAGCGACGAGAAAAAAATCAGAACCGGGAGCACGTTAAAGGCAAAAATAAAACCGAGTTTCTGCTTGCCCAGATCACCGAACAGAAAACCGATGCCGGCGTCCGCGTAGTTGATGACATGCTGGACGCCCTCAGACAGCGATGCGAGGGCGGACTGCCCAGCGGGTATATAGAGTACAAGGGCGGCAAAACCGGCCTGTATGGCGAAGGCTCCACCGACGGTGCGTAGCTTGATGGCTTTTCGGTTTTCCGAAAACAGAACTGCGATCACCACCAGGGCAAACATGCCGATCACACTCATATACGTGCCTGCTGGAGCTGCCTGATGCCACTTTACTCTGGTTCCAGAGCGGGGAGCAGACAGCTCAGGTTATTGATTATTTTGACCTTGGTGTGGACGCTGAAATTAGCAAAAGCGGATTATCCGGTCAATTTTCCAGGTTTCGCAAGGGCTCTGCGATCACTCGCGGAACCTCGTACTGAAAATGCAAAAAGTGGACCAGTTGGTTAGGATTGAACTATGATGTTCGGGCCGAGAAAAAAGCTGCAGTAAAACTGTAACAAACAGGGATCGAACAACAGGGATCATACGAAGATGCTGGCCCAGGAAATCATTCACGCGAAACGCGAAGGTAGTGCCCTGTCTGCGCGGCAAATCGATTTTTTTGTCAAAGGCATGATGAATGAAAGCATTACCGAAGGCCAGGTGGCGGCATTGGCGATGGCGGTTTTCTTTCGCGGTCTTGAACGTCCCGAAGCGGTTGCGCTGACGCGGGCCCTGCAGCATTCCGGCACCACGCTGGACTGGTCGGCTCTGGACCTGCCAGGGCCGGTGGTCGACAAACATTCTTCCGGCGGTGTCGGGGATAAAGTCAGCCTGATGCTGGCGCCGATGCTCGCCGCTTGCGGTACTTTTGTGCCGATGATCTCCGGCCGCGGCCTCGGTCATACCGGGGGCACCCTGGATAAAATGGACAGTATTCCCGGTTATAACACCAGTCCGGACATACCCACGTTCCAGCGGGTGGTCCAGCGGGCCGGCTGTGCCATTGTCGGCCAGACAGCGGAACTGGCTCCCGCGGACAAACGTCTCTACGGTATCCGCGATGTAACCGCCACGGTGGAATCTGTACCCCTGATTACCGCGTCCATTCTTTCCAAAAAACTCTCCGCCGGCCTCGACAGTCTGGTAATGGATATCAAAACCGGCAGTGGTGCATTCGCGGACAACTTCCCCATGGCGATAGAACTGGCTACCAGTATCGTCGAGGTCGGTCGCGGGTTGGGGTTGCCGATTTCGGCACTGATTACCGATATGTCCCAGGTTCTCGGCCCAACCGCCGGTAATGCACTGGAAGTGCGCGAAGTAGTCGATTACCTGCGCGGCGATTTTCGCGATCCGCGTCTCCACCAGGTGGTCATTGCACTCGGCGCCGAGCTGCTGCAGTTGAGCGGTCGCGCTGACGGACTTGGGGACGGGTGTGAAATGATGGAGCGGACGTTGGAAAGCGGTGCCGCCTGCGAATACTTCGCTAAGATGGTGGTGGAGCTGGGAGGCCCGCCGGACTTGCTGGATCGCCCCGATAAACATCTGGCCTGCGCGCCAGTCGTAGCGCCCGTATTTTCTCAAGATGTTGGCAGCATTGTTGAAATTGATGTGCGCGCTATTGGCAATACCGTGGTCGAACTGGGTGGCGGTCGCCGTCGCGCCTGTGATCCGGTGGATCACCGGGTCGGCCTGAGCGACATTCGCGCCCTCGGCGACACCATTGATGCCGGCACACCGCTGGCGATGATCCACGCGGCCAGCGAAGCAGACGCGGAAAGAGCCCGGTTACGTCTGTGCCGCGCGTTCCGTTTGGGCGAGCGCACCGATGTGAAGCAACAGCCGGTGATCCTGGAGCGGCTCGCCGGGTGCGGAGTCTGTTGATATGTCCGCGATCGCACCGGCCCAGGCTGGCGAGGCACCGCGCGCGTTTATTCTGGTGATGGACTCCGTGGGCATCGGCGCAACGGCCGACGCCGACCAGTTTGGCGATGCCGGTGCCAACACCCTGGGACATATTATTGCCGGTTGCCGCCGCGGGCAGGGCGATCGGGAAGGTCTGCGCCAAGGCCCGTTGGCTATCCCCAATTTGTTGCGTCTTGGACTGGGGCATGCCCTGAAAGAGTGCGGCGGTGCCGCCGTCGCCGATATTGAATTGCCTCCCGCCGTCGCCGCGGCCTACGGCCATTGCGCAGAAGTCAGCGCCGGCAAGGACACGCCAAGCGGCCACTGGGAAATAGCCGGCCTGCCGGTAACCTTCGACTGGACCTGTTTCCCCGACACCGTACCCGCTTTCCCAACGACACTGACGGATGAGCTGATCCGCCGCAGTGGTATTCCCGGCATTCTCGGCAACTGCCACGCTTCTGGCACCGCGATTCTTCGGGAATTGGGTGAGGCGCATATTCAAAGCGGTAAGCCAATCGTGTACACCTCGGCGGATTCGGTCGTGCAGATCGCCGCCCATGAAATTCATTTCGGTCTTGATCGCCTGCTGTCGCTGTGTGAAACGGCGCGTGTGTTGGTGGACCCGCTGAATGTTGGCCGCGTCATTGCACGCCCCTTTGTCGGCGACAGTGCCGACGCGTTTGCGCGCACTGGCAATCGCCGCGATTACACCACACCGCCGCACGGGACCACGCTGCTGGATCAGTTGCAGTGCAGCGGCGGTCAAGTCGTGGCGGTGGGCAAAATCAGTGATATTTTCGCCGGAAGGGGAATCGGAAGAAGTATCAAGGCGCACGGCAACATGGCCCTGTTCGACGCCACCCTTGAAGCTGCGGACGAGCCGCCGGAGAAACCGACACTGGTGTTCACCAATTTTGTCGACTTCGACACCCTCTACGGCCACCGCCGCGACCTGCCGGGTTATGCTGCTGCCTTGGAGGAACTGGACCGCCGTTTGCCGGAACTGGAAGCGCGGTTGCGCCCCGGCGATATCGCGGTGATTACCGCCGACCACGGTTGCGATCCCACCTGGCCCGGCAGCGATCACACCCGCGAGCATGTCCCCGCACTCTTTTTTGGCCCTGGTATCAGTCCCGTCCGCCTTGGGCGGCGGCACAGCTTTGCGGACATTGGCCAGACCCTGGCAGAGTTTTTCCGGCTGCCACCTCTCAACAGCGGCTGCTCTTTTTACTCACGCTTGAATTCGAGCGGAAGGCAACACGGATGAGTCAGAAAATGGCATCCACTCCAGACCCACACTGTTTTGCCAACCCGGGTGTACCGTTCAATCCCGAGTGGCTGGCGGATATCCATATAAACCGAAGCGCTGTGGAGCGTCGCACAGCTTGCCTCGTCGCGCGCCGTTCACTGACAAATCAATGGCAGACGGCCTGGCTGTTGAAAGCAATCAGCTGCATCGATCTGACGACACTGTCTGGCCAGGATACACCCGGCCGCGTGCGCCGCCTCTGTACCCGGGCGCGAGCACCGCTACCGGAAGTCTTGCAGAAAGCATTGGCTGTTGAATCGCTACCGCTGACCACGGGCGCCGTCTGCGTTTACCACCAGATGGTGGAAACGGCAGTGCGTGCGCTGGAAGGTAGTACTATTCCGGTGGCTGCCGTTTCTTCCGGCTTTCCCGCCGGGCTCTCACCAATGGAAACCCGCATCGCGGAAGTCACTGCCTCCGTTGCCGCTGGCGCGAGGGAAATTGACATTGTCATTACGCGCGCTCATGTACTGAACGGCGATTGGGAATCCCTTTATCGGGAGGTGCGGGCCTTTCGCACTGCCTGTGCTACGGCACACATGAAAACCATCCTCTCCACGGGCGAGCTCGACAATCTTAACAATGTTGCCCGGGCTTCCATGGTGGCGATGATGGCGGGCAGTGACTTTATCAAGACCTCCACTGGCATGGAATCCACCAACGCGACGTTGCCGGTGAGTCTGGTGATGTTGCGCACAATTCGCGATTACCACATGCGAACTGGCTACCGGGTCGGCTTCAAACCCGCCGGTGGTATCACAACGGCGCGAGCGGCGCTTCACTACATGCTGCTGGTGAAAGAGGAATTGGGGGATGCATGGCTGACGCCGGCACGGTTCCGCTTTGGTGCCTCAAGCCTGCTGGGGGATATCGAGAGACAGCTGTCGCAGGGGAATGCGCTGTGCCCCTACGCTGGCGCGGAGGCGGGTTACTGATAACCCGACACATTATATTGCCGGTGTAACAGGCTGTTTTTCAGCAGCTTGTTAAAGGTCAAATCAGTGGAAGCCACAATATGCAGGTTGCGGAAATTTTTACCACCATGAGCTACGGTCCCTCCCCCGAGAGTACGGCGAATGTCGATACCTGGCTGGAGAATCGCCGGGATGGTTTTGGGCTGTTTATCAACGGCGCATGGTCTGCATCGGCGAAATCCCTGGACAGTGTTAATCCGATCAATGGTAAGCCATTGGCGAAGATTGCCTTTGCCGACGGCGCCGACGTGGATACTGCGGTAAAGGCGGCGCGCGCAGCACAACCGGCCTGGGAAAGCCTGGGTGGCCACGGTCGCGCCCGTTATCTCCACGCCCTTGCCCAGTTGCTGCGAAAACGCATGCGGGAATTTGCCGTGCTGGAATCTCTCGATAGCGGCAAGCCAATTGGCGAAAGCAGTAATGTCGATATTCCCCTTGCCATTCATCACATTCACCAGCATACAGGTTGGGCGCAATTGTGTGAGGCGGAGTTTCCCGAGCGTCGCGCGCGGGGTGTTGCGGGCCTGATTATTTCCTCGGCTTACCCGTTGCTGATGGCTGCGCAGACAATCGCTCCGGCGTTGGCCGCCGGCAACAGTATCGTGCTGAAACCTTCGGAGAAGAGTAGTCTTTCGGCGCTAATGTTTGCCGAACTGTGTGAGGAAATCGGTTTGCCGCCGGGAGTGGTCAATATTGTTACCGGTGACGGTTCTACCGGCGAGTACCTGACGGATCATCCCGACGTTGACCAGCTTACTGTTGCCGGCTCTGCGGCAGTGGGCCGGAAGATTCGATATCGCACCGCTGGTAGTGGTAAAACACTGGCCCTGGATCTGGCGGGGCAGTTGGCATTTATTATTTTCGACGATGCCGATCTGGACAGCGCGGTGGAAGCGCTTGTGGATGCCGTCTGCAGCAATCAGGGGCGGCCCGGTGCAGAGCGCGTGCAACTGCTGGTACAGGAAAGCGTAGAAACGCGACTTTTGGAAAAGCTTCGCACGCGGGTAGGAAAACTGCGTGTGGGGGACCCGCTGGATCACAACACCGACCTGGCTGACAGTGTGGATTCGGCCTGGTTTGAGCGCGTCGCCGGCACGGCCGACGATAGTATTCACGAGGAACTCTTCAGACCGCTACTCAGTGTGGTGAGCTTTCGTCTGCAGTCTGAGGCAATGGAGCAGGCCAATAGCGGCAGTTGTCACCAGACGGCCAGTGTGTGGTCGGAAAATATTGACCGCGCGGTAGATCTGGCCACGGGGCTCAAGGCTGCGACCGTGGGGATAAACTGCCACACGTTTTCTGTGTTCGGCGGAGAAGGCGTACGCGACCAGCTGGAAAAATACCTGCGCCCGCGGCGCGAATTTTCATCGGGCGACGCCGCCGCGGAGGAAATGCCCGCAGCCGGAGCAGCGGAAGGCGCATTCACAGAAGATTTACTTCCGATAGTCCGCGTTGGCGACTCCGGTCAGGCGGACATCCAGGGTGCGGTGAGCGCTGCAGCCAGAGCCGCAAGCGGGGTTCCCCGCAGCGGCATCCGTCGCGCGCAGGTGCTCTACCGATTGGCGGAGAATCTGAGTGAGCGGGCGGATGAGTTTTGTTGGCGTCTCGCGCGCGCCACCGGTGTAGCCGAACAGGCCGCAAAGCGTGAGGTCGACGCGAGTCTGGTGCGCCTTTTTACCTACGCTGCCTGGGCGGACAACTACGACGGCGCTGCCCGCCAGTCTGTTCAGCGCGGTATAGCGCTGGCGCTCAACCAGGCGATAGGAGTAATCGGTATTGGCTGCCCGGATCACCAGCCACTGCTGGCACCGATCTCGCTGGTGGCACCGGCACTGGCTATGGGCAATCGGGTGGTGTTGGTGCCATCCGAAGGCAATGCGCTGGCCGCGCCCGATTACCGTCGCCTGCTCGAACAGATACTGGCGCCTTCGTGTATTCCCGATGGCGTGGTCAACATCGTCACCGGTGCGCGCGACGAAATACTGCGGACGCTGGCCGCTCACAAGCAGGTGAATGGTATCTGGTATTTCGGTAGTGCGGTGGGCAGTCAACAGATCGAGCGGGCCGCCGCGGAGGCCCTCACTCACACCTGGGTAAACGGCGGTAAATTCCCCGACTGGTTTTCCCGCGATGAGGGTGAGGGCCGGCACTTTCTGCGCGAGGCCAGCCGGGTCAAGAATATCTGGATTCCCGGCGACGAATAACGTCGGCTCACTGTCCCCAGATGGACTCCACGTACTCCGGATGATCAATAAAGGGATTGCGGTTGCCCTGGAAGTAATATGCTGCGTTGTTGCGGTCGATTTCCCAGGCGCTAACCGGGTCGCTATTGTGCCAGTCGATCAGGAGTTGCACGGCCCAACTTTCGAACACCCGGTTGCTGGAGCCGTCCAGCATGGCGTCGCCGTAGCTGCTGTTATTTTCCCAGCCGGCGATGACATCCTGGTAGCGCGTGGCCATGTAAAAATAGGCTCTGGCCAGGTCCCCTTTGAATTCATCAATGGGTTCGAACACCGTACCGGTATAGCCCTGGCTTGACTGACCGCTACCGAGTTTGCTGCCGTTACTAGAAATGGCGCTGATGCTCGCCACCTCTCCAAAGGGATAACTGCTGCGCATGGCATTGACATAGCCATCGGTGGCAAAAATGTGGTGCACGTCGGTGTTCATCGGTGCTATGGCGCCGCCAAACCAGGCGCGCGGAAAACTGTGTTCGCGGTTGTAGCAGTCGCCCTCACCGCTGTAGTTGCCGCACTGGTCGTTGATTGGCGTGTAACTGTAGGAATCACTGCCGCTGGGACGCTCCGCGTAGATGTCCAGGATGGAACCATCGTTTTCGTAGTAATAATCCAGATCGTTGGCCGCGTAGAAATCCCACAATTCTCCATAGGCGCGGGCCGTGTGGCCCTGGATGATGTTGTGCAGTGCCGTCTTCAGGGTATAGCCGCTCAGGCCGCTGGCGGATTGGTAATAGCTGCCACCACCGCTGGAACCACCACTCCCGGAACCACCGCTGCTGGAACTGCTACTGCTGGAGCCCCCACCGCTGGAGCTGGTCGGCCCAAAGGCATCCACGTAAACCACTTCCGAACCATCGAATCCTGACTGGTCGTAAAAGCGCAGCCCTACCTCAATGGTGCCGCTGCTACTGGCGGTGTAGCTGTAACTGAGCTGTTGCCACTGGCCTGTCAGCGTGTGGTTGGAGTAATCCAGATAATTATCGACGTAGAGCCGCGCGGCGACATGTCCCTCGGTATGGCGGACCCACACGGAAAAATGGTAAGTCTGACCGGCACTGACAGCGACGGTCTGGCGCAGATCCGTTGATGCCTGTGTGCCGGTTGTCACCCTCACCGATGCAGCTGACGCGCCGCTGTAAACGGCGGAAGTGGTCTGGCTGACGTCGATGCCAGCATCGACCGTAGTCCAGCCGTCGGGACTGCCACTGGTCCAGTATTCAAAATCGCCGTTGGTTACATCCGCATTCGCCCACTGACTGAATGCCGCTAGAACTACAAACGCACCAAGATAATTTTTCATTCCTATTTTCCTCGGGGTGAGTATTAACAAGCTGTTAGGGCACCAGCGAATGGTTACAGAAGCTATTGTGAGGACGACTGGGACTCCCACCGGGTTGCGGCTCCAGCTGGCCGGTTGGTGCATTCAGCGAGGGAGACGCTGAGAATACCCGTGACAATAGCGCGCCTATGTGACAGCAACGGGTGCGTTTTTTTTCAAGGTGATGAATCCGGAAACGTTGTTTTCTGTACTGCCATTACTTCATCTGTTTCCAGCGCGGCAATCAGCGCCATCCGCTCCTCTTCGCTCATACCCGCGATATTGCCCAGCGGCATGTAGCGGTTGCGCAGGGTTGGCAGGATTCTGTCGCGCGCGGCCAGAACCTGCTGCGGGGTGTCCAGCCTGAGCCCCAGTGGGGCGGCGCTGAAGCCCGGCTCGGTGGGAACTGCGGAGTGGCAGCCCTGGCAGTGCGTTTCCACCAGCGACATAGGATTTCCCAAAGATTTCCGCGCAGTGGGCGATGCAGAATCTTGAGGTGTCGGGGCAATGTTTTTCTGCGTCTGCGCCAGACCCAATGCCAGCAGCAGGGTGCCGGCGGCAGCGATTACGGGGATGTGGAACTTTAACTGGCCGCGGTGGCGGAGGTTGAAAAAGTGGCGGACGTAGGCGCCGAGGGCGACACAGGCAATCAGCGCCAGCCAGTTGAAGCGGTGCCCGTAGAGAAACGGGTAGTGATTGCTGAGCATGCAAAACACCACGGGCAGGGTGAAGTAGTTGTTGTGCAGCGAGCGGCGCCTCGCGGCCAACATGGGTGCGGCAGCCGGCTCTTCGCCGGCATCGAGCGCGCGGAGAAATCGCTTCTGCGCGGGGATGATGCCGAAAAACACGTTGCCAGCCATGATGGTGGCAAGCAGCGCACCCAGCTGCAGGAAGGCGGCGCGGTCGCTGAACAGTCGGCTTGCGAGCCAGCAGGCGATGGCCACCATCAGCGCCAGCAGCCCGTTGAACAATTGCTGGCTGCGCGGGTGCAGGAAACGAAATAAAAGTTCGTAGCAGAGCAGACCGGCAGCGAGATACAACAGGCTGGCGATGACGGCGACCGTGGGCGTTGCCGGCCACTTACCCACCTGCCATAGGTACAGGTCTGCGCGTCCATAGTAAACCAGTGTCAGCAACAGGGCGCTGCTGATCCAGGTGGTGTAGGCCTCCCATTTGAACCAGTGTAGACGCTGCGGCATGACGGGCGGCGCCAGCCGGTATTTGCCCACCTGATAGATGCCGCCGCCGTGAACTGCCCAGAGCTCTCCCGCCAGGCCCCTGGCTTTCCCTTTGTCATCCGGCACTTCCAGGTGATTGTCCAGCCAGACAAAATAGAAGGACGCACCTATCCAGGCGATGGCGGCAATCGCGTGAAGCATTCGGATCAGCAGGTTGAACCAGTCGTAAAGCAGGCTTTCCATCGGTGATCTCCTGATATTGCTGATTGGCCATGTGGACGTTGACCGGAATGGCGGAGCTATTAACCCGGCAATCGAATAATTCGTCGTGAACTATTTCATTGCCGGGTTAATACGCTGCGGGAGTAAATAGCCACTTCTGGTCCGATGCTTGTCGGTAGCCAGGGCACGCATTCTTGCCGATGGCCACACCAGACACGTAAGTGCGCTCGATGATGCGTTCATCCCCCATGCTCATATAGGCGAACAGTTCCTCGCGGATATTCCGGCAGTGGCGCAGCCGCTCGCGCAGCAGCGGTACCCGGCTGCCATTGAGCAGCAGCAGATCCGCCTCCTTGCCCGGTGCCAGGTTGCCGATATACCGCTCCAAATGCAGAGCGCGGGCGGCGCCCAGGGTGGCCATGTAAAAGGCTTCGGCGGCACCGAGGGCGTAGTCCTGGAGCTGGCAGACCTTGTAGGCTTCCCCCATGCTCTGCAATTGGCAGAGGCCGGTGCCGGCGCCCACATCAGTGGCCAGCGCAACCGGGATCCCACGCTCGCGCAGCTGTTGCAGCTCCAGCAGGCCGCTTCCGAGAAACAGGTTGGAAGATGGACAGAAGGCGACAGCAGCGCCCGCGTCAGTCAAGCGCTGTTGTTCCGATGCGGTCAGGTGGATGCAGTGGGCATAGACACTGCGCTCGCCGTGCAGGCCATAGCG
This sequence comes from Microbulbifer sp. SH-1, assembly GCF_011326135.1. Classification (NCBI taxonomy): domain Bacteria; kingdom Pseudomonadati; phylum Pseudomonadota; class Gammaproteobacteria; order Cellvibrionales; family Microbulbiferaceae; genus Microbulbifer; species Microbulbifer sp. SH-1. Next base: position 208,282 of record NZ_CP046948.1, read on the forward strand.
TTCGTAGATGTTCAGATAGTCGCTGGCCTCGGGAAACAGGGTGGCGGTCCAGGCGATTTCGTCGCGGTTTTCACTGAGGTGGGTCTGCAGCCACAGGTCGGGGTAATTCCGCAGCAGCTGGCCGGCCACGGTCAACTGAGCGCGGCTGGAGGTGCCGGCGAAGCGGGGGGTGACGGCGTACCCGAGCCGCCCGCGGCCATGCCATTTTTCGATCAGGGCTGCGGACTCCCGCAGGGCGCGCTCCGGTGTGTCCAGCAGGGCGTCCGGGGCGTTGCAGTCCATCAATACTTTGCCCGCGATCAGCCGCATACCCGCACGTTGGGCGGCCTCGAAAAGGTGCTCGGTGCTGTGGGCAAAGCTGGTGGTAAATACCATGGCACTGGTGGTGCCGTGCGCGAGCAGTGCATCGATGAAAAAGTCGGCGTTCTGCCGGGAAATTTCCTCATCGGCGAAGCGCAGTTCCGCGGGAAAGGTGTATTTTTGCAGCCAGTCCAGCAGTTTTTCGCCGTAGCTGCCCATCACCGCAAGCTGCGGCGCGTGCACATGCGCATCGATAAAACCACAGCTGATCAACGCATCGGGTCTGTGTTCGGCGGTGCTCAGGTCGAGGCCCTGCTTCGCGGCGCGGCGCGCGTCGTCGAGCAAGGTAATATGTCCGTCGGCGAAGCCGATCACGCCGTCCTCGAAATATTCGAGGGCGCTGTCCGGGGGGGCGGCAATGTCGTCGCGAAAGTGGACGATGCGGCTGCGCAGCAGGGTTTGCTTCAACTCGGGTGCCTTTCGAATGTCATTTTTCCGTTCTCTATTCGCTGGATTTCTTTTTCAGTTTCCGCGGTAGGTGGTGTAGCCATACTGGCTCAGCAGCAGCGGGACATGATGGTGGCGGTTGCGGTCGACAACCATGAACTCCAGCGTTGCCCGGGGGAAAAAACATTCCCCTCCGTATTTTTCGAACCAGGGTTGCAACTGGAACACCAGGCTCCAGTGCTCGGGCACCAGTTCGAAGTCCTTACCCCATTGTTGGATGCGACCGTCGCTGTCGGTTTCCGCGATGGCGAGCGGCAGCCCGGCGCAGTGCAGCTCCACGGTGACACCGGCGGCGGGGAGGCCCCGGTGCAGATCGAGAATATGTGTGGTGATCGGCGCTTTGTGCATGTGAGCTGTCACTTTCCGGTGTCTTCTCCAGGGTCATACGGCGAACAATTGTCCCAGCCGCAGCTGGGTGATTTTTGCCTGTTCGTCGGCGGCGTTGCGAATCTCCTGCTCGCGGCTGTTGGCAATGCGGGACTTAATCGCGGCGAGCATTTCCCGCGCGGGTTTTCCGCTGGCGCAAACGATGAAAATAAATCCAAAAGTTTCGAAATAGACGCGATTGAGACGCCGTAGCTCTTCAAGCGTGGATGCGTCTGCAAGCGCAACCTGGCCCTGCTCGGCACTGGCGAATTTTTCATGCAATCGCTGCAGATCGCCGATGCGGGGATGGGCGGCAAAGGCTTCGAGGTAATCGCCCTCGTCGAGATAGGCCCAGACTCTTGCGGCGATATTCTGCAGTTGCTCGACGCTGGCGAACGGCGCGAATTCCTGAAGCTGATCTGCCCAGCGGTTGCAATAACAGCAGTCGAGTAGCTGGCGCTGTCGCTGCTGCGGCGCAAGCTGATTGAACTGCTCGAGAGTGTATGGCGTCACTGACGTTCCCTCTCTGGTATTCCGGCGTGTTCCACGCAGGCTTCGGATGTGCTGTTCAGGCTGTTGCGCAGGGTTTTCCAGTCAATGCCGGTGGATTTGTTTTTCGTGCCGGCGCTGAGCCGGTGTTTCTCCGCGAGTAGCTGTGCGGCGATGGATATCGCCACCTCCGCAGGCTTTTTTCCCGGCACGTGCGGCAGGCCCACCGGGCTGTGGAATCCGTCGATCTGCTCCGGTGAAAAGGACTCGCTGGCCAGGCGGTGGCGAAAACGCTGGGCCTTGGTGCGCGAGCCGATCATACCGATATAGGCGCAATCACCGCGGTCCAGCAGCGCACTGAGAAGCCGGTAATCGAGGGCGTGGTCCTGGGTCAGGATCAAGGCAAAGGCCGCAACCGGCATCTGCGATACATATTCCACCGGGTTTTCCAAAAAGTGTGTCTGCACGCGACTGTCGAGGTCGTTATCAAGCAGCGCGTCATTCACGAGTTCCGCGCGGTTGTCGATGCAATGCAGCTGCCACTGCAGAGGGGCCAGGAGCGGCAGTAGAGCGCGGGTTACATGACCGGCGCCGAAAATATGCAGCTGCAGTTCGCTGCCGGTGAAACATTCGAGCAGTACCGTGACGCTGCCACCGCAGCACTGCCCGGCGCGGGATGACAGCGGAAAGTGTTCCAGTCGCTGCCGCTCGCGGCCCTCTCTGATCAGCTCGCGGGCGCGGGCGATCACCTGGAACTCCAATTGGCCGCCACCCAGGGTGTCGAAGCTGTGGCGGGCGTCAATCACCATTTTGGTACCGCTGTTGCGCGGCGCGGAACCCCGGGTGCTGAGCACCGTCGCCAGCACCCACGGGTGGCCGCGGCGACGGCGGTCGGCGGCGGCCTCGAACCAGGGTATCTTGCTGATCACGATTGTGCCTCCGCGAAATCCTTCGCCGCACGGGCGCAGAAGTAGACTTGTTCCGGTGTGGCGGGTACACCCAGGGGAGGGCTGAAGCGGTAGTTGGCGAGACTGGCGCAGGCGTCGCGCAGGGCGCACCAGACGGAGATGGCGAGCATCAGCGGCGGCTCGCCCACGGCCTTGGAGCGGAAGACGGTTTCTTCGTCTGCTTTCCCTGCCAAATGGGAGCGGTTGAAAAAATCCACATTGAAGACTTCCGGCACATCGCCGGCCGTGGGAATTTTGTAATTGGCGGGGCTGTCTGAAAGGATCTGCCCGCGTTCATTCCAAAGCAGTTCTTCACTGGTGAGCCAGCCCATGCCCTGCACGAAACCACCCTCCACCTGACCGAGATCGATGGCTGGATTTAGTGAGTCGCCAACGTCGTGGAGTATGTCCACTCGTGTCACCCGGTATTCGCCGGTGTAAAGATCCACCTCCACTTCGGAAGCGGCGGCACCTGTGGCGAAGTACAGGAAGGGACGGCCGCGGGCCGCGGCGCGGTCGTAGCCGATTCCGGGGGTGCGGTAGAAGCCTGTTGCGGACAGGGAAACTCGGGCCAGGTAGGCGCCTTTGACCAGTTCGTTGAAAGGTATCGCGCGTTCGCCAATCCAGCACTGGTCGTCGCGGATGCCGATTTGTTCAATGTCGGCGCGGTAGGTTTCGGCGGCGTGTTCCAGCAGACGCTGTTTCAGGGTATTGACGGCATTCAGTGCTGCCATGCCATTCAGGTCGGTGCCGGCGGACGCAGCGGTGGGGGAGGCGTTGGGTACCTGGTCTGTGGCCGTGGCGGCCACATGCACCCGCGCCAGGTCTACACCGAATCCGCGCGCGACGATTTGCGCAATTTTCGTGTGTAACCCCTGACCCATCTCGGTGCCACCGTGGCTGACGTGAATACTGCCGTCGGCGTATATGTGCAGCAGTGCGCCGGCCTGGTTGAGGTGTTTTGAAGTAAACGAAATCCCGAACTTTACTGGTGTGAGCGCAACGCCTTTTTTTATGCGTGTACTGGATGCGTTAAAGGCGCGAATCTGCTGGCGTCGATTGCGATAGTCGGCGGTCTGTTCCAGCTGTTCGATCAGAGGCAGCAGTTCTTCGTCCAGTGTCTGGCCGTAGGGGGTGGTATTCCTGTTACCTCGATACAGGTTACGCTTGCGGACATCCAGCGGGTCGGCGCCGAGCGCGCGGGCGATGTCGTCCAGCATGGCCTCGGCGGCGACCATACCCTGTGGGCCGCCAAAGCCGCGGAAGGCGGTGTTGGAGACGGTGTTGGTGCGGCAGCGGTGACCGCTGATACGCGCCGCCGGGTAAAAATAAGCGTTGTCCGCGTGGAACATGGCGCGGTCGACGACACCGTCGGACAGGTCTGCGCTGTGGCCACAGAGCGCCGCCAGGTCCATCTCGACGCCGCGAATGACACCATTCGTGTCGAACCCCACGCGATACTGATTCCAGAAGTCGTGGCGCTTGCCGGTCTGTGTCATATCGTCGCGGCGTGGCATGCGGTATTTCACCGGGCGCTGGTTGCGCACGGCGAACACCGCGGCCATGCAGGCGAGTGCAGCGGCCTGGGATTCCTTGCCACCGAAGGCGCCCCCCATGCGCCGCACTTCCGCCTGCACCCGATGCACGGGCACAGCGAGTACCTGCGCTACCAGTTTCTGCACCTCCGCTGGATGCTGGGAGGAACTGTAGACTCTTACACCGCCGTCCTCGTTGGGCACTGCAATGCTGATCTGACCTTCCAGATAAAAGTGCTCCTGGCCGCGCAGGTAGATGTCACCCCGCAGCTGGTGGTCGGCATTGGCAATGGCGGTATCGACGTCGCCGCACCTCAGAGTTTGGCTCGGCAGCACGAGGTCTTTCTGATTCAACGCTTCCTGCACCGTCAGGCGAGGCTGTTGCGCGCGATAGCGTACTTTTACCTGTGCGCAGGCACGCCGTGCGGCCTCCAGGGTAGTGGCGGCAATCGCCACCACCGGCTGGCCAACATAATCCACGCACTCGCCGGCCAGCAGCAGGTCGCCGTGGAATACCGGTGACACATCCGGGCTGCCGGGAATATCCGCCTGGGTAATGATATCCACCACACCGGGCGCGCAGCGCGCGGCATCGAGTTCGATATTTTCGATCAGTGCACAGGCCTGTGCCGCGCCCACGGTCGCCAAGTGCAGCATGTCCGGCGGTTCGGGAATATCGTCCAGGTACTGCGCGCGGCCGGTAACCTGTTTGTAGGCAGACTCATGGGCGACGGTCTTCTGAATGCTCGCATCTAGCGTGTCAGCACGCGCAAGCGCCTGCGGCAGTCTACGCATGGCGTACCTCCGCCGCGCGTTTGCCAATCCTTTGCTGAGGGAGACTCTGCCAGGCGCTGCGCAGCAGGTTTTGCGCGATCTGCATTCGGTACGCCGCGCTGGCGCGGACGTCGCCAATGGGCTGCAGGGTTGTGGCGATGGCGGCCAGCGCGGTGTTGAGAGCGTCTTCATCTTCCAGCGCGCGCCCGAGCAGGGCCGATTCGGCGGCTGCAACCCGCACCGGGGTCGCCGCCATTCCTCCGAAGGCAATACGTACCTCGGTAAATACTTCGCCGCATTTGCCGGCACCGGTGCGCAGCCGGATGGCCGCCATAACCGCAGAGATATCATCCTCGCGGCGTTTGCTGACTTTGTACGCGCGGTGGAAGTCGCTCAGAGTGTGGGCCGGGAACCGGATCTCGGCCAGGTACTGCGCGTTCCCAAGCGCTGTTTTTTTGTAACCGCGGTAAAAGTCCGACAGGGGCATGTGATACTCGTTACCCTGTGCATCGGCGAGGGTAACGAGAGCATCCAGCGCGAGTAGCAGCGGCGGGAGATCCGCGATGGGCGAGGCATTGGCGATATTGCCGCCGAGGGTGCCGCGGTTGCGGATCTGGCGCGAGCCAATGCGTTCGAGCAGAGTGCGGATGCTCGGGGAGCGATCGGCAAAAAAAGATTCCATCTCGCGGTAACTCAGCGCTGCACCCAGGTGAATAAAACCGTCGCGCTCGTCGATACGGCGCAGCTCCGCCACCCGTGACAGGTCAATTATTGTATTGAGCGGGCGGCAACGTTGGGTGACTTCCAGCATGAGATCGGTACCGCCGGCGATCAGGTGCGCGTCGGGATTTTCGGCCAGTGCCTGCTGCAGCTCTTTTCGATTCGCTGGCTGGAAGTAACCCGGCGGCGTTTCGGTGTGGCCGATACTGGCCAGTTGATCAATTTGCGCTTGTGCGTCGAGGCGGTGCGACTCGTCTGGTGCGCGCACCATTTTCAGACCCGCGTCGATAATCGGCCTATAACCCGTACAGCGGCACAGGTTGCCCGAGATGGCCTCGCACACCTGTGTGCGATCCGGTTGCGGGCCATTGTCGGTGAGCAATTGCTGATAGAGGCCGGCGAGCGACATAACAATACCGGGGGTGCAGAAGCCGCACTGGGAGCCGTGGTGTTCCAGAATTTCCCGTTGCGCCGGGTGCAGTCTGCCGCTGTTGGACAGGGATTCGATGGTGACGAGATGGCGGCGGTTGGCGGCGGCCAGCGGGGTAATGCAGGCATTGACAGCGCGGTACCGGATACGCCCGTCCTCAAGCGCGCCGAGCAATACGGTGCAGGCACCACAGTCGCCCGAAGCGCAACCCTCCTTGGTGCCGCACAATCGCCTGTATTCGCGCAGATAGCGCAGCAGGGTGGTGTCTGCGGCAAGCGAGTTTTCCTCGACGAGTTCGCGATTCAGAACAAATTTCACCGGTGGCTCCTGCTGCCCGTGTTCACAGAATCCGGAAGGTGTGCTTCCGTTATCCAGCACTCAAGCAAAAAGCTGGCCAAGTGGACAGGTTTTTATGGGCGGCGCCATCCCAAGGCAAGGGCCGCCTTTGTACTCTGTGGGACTGTTTCCGGTGACTGGAATTTTTGTCGCGTGCAATAGCATCCGGACCGACAAGTACAGCATGCAAAAGTTGACCAGTTGGTTTAAAAATTGCAACAAATGTAGAGAACGTTGGAACAACAGTTGGCACTTCGGTGAACGAATATGCAAAGAGTGGTGGAGTACTTCAATTTGGGGCCGGCGGCGTCGGTGAGCGGGGTCCAGCCTGCAGACTTTTGGCGCCGCGAGCTACTCGCGGGGCTGACGACCTTCCTTGCCATGGCTTATATCACCGTGGTCAATCCGGCCATGCTCGCCGAGGCCGGGATGGACTTCGGTGGGGTGTTTGTGGCCACCTGCCTGGCGGCGGCATTTGGCTCGATTCTTATGGGCCTGCTGGGTAATTACCCGGTGGGACTGGCGCCGGGTATGGGCCAGAATGCCTTTTTTACCTACGCCGTGGTGTTGGGCATGGGGCATCCGTGGCAAACAGCACTGGGGGCGGTATTCCTGTCTGGGATACTTTTTGTTGCGCTAAGTCTGTTGCCATTTCGCGAATGGCTGATCAATGCCATCCCGCGCAATTTGAAATTGGGAATTTCGGCGGGCATCGGCCTGTTTCTGGGGATCGTAGCGCTGAGCAACGCCGGCGTAGTGGTCGACAATCCAGCCACGCTGGTGTCTCTGGGGGATCTCACTGCATTCGGACCGCTGATGTGTCTCATCGGCTTTGTCGTAATCGCGGCACTCTCCCAGCGCGGTGTCAAAGGAGCGGTGGTGATCGGTATCGTTGCAGTCAGCGCCGTGGGCTGGTTGCTGGGGGAAGTGGAATTCAAAGGTGTGGTGGCTTTACCTCCCTCGCCGGCACCGGTACTGATGCAGCTCGATATCGTCGGGGCATTGGATATTTCGATGGTCACTGTGATTCTCACCATGCTGCTGGTGGATGTATTCGACACCGCGGGCACTATGGTGGGGGTGGCCAATCGGGCGGGGCTGGTACGCCCAGACGGCTCACTACCACGCCTGGGCAAGGCACTGCTGGCAGACTCCGGTGCCACTTTGGGGGGCGCGTTGCTGGGAACCTCCTCCACCACCAGTTATATCGAGAGTGCCGCCGGCGTGGAGGCCGGCGGCCGCACTGGTGTAACGGCTATCGTCTGCGGGGTGGCATTTCTGCTGTGCTTGCTGTTTGCGCCACTGGCGCAGAGTGTACCGGCTTATGCCACCGCTGCTGCGCTGTTATTCGTAGCCTGCCTGATGGCGCGAAGCCTGGCAGATCTGGACTGGGGCGACCACAGTGAGAGTGCACCGGCAGTCGTCACGGCACTGGCAATGCCACTGGGTTATTCCATTGCCGATGGTATCGGCCTTGGATTTATTGCCTACACAGGAATCAAGCTGCTCAATGGTCAGTATCGTGAATGCCCTCCAGTGGTTTACCTGGTGGCTGGTATCTTCGCGTTGAAATTTGCTTTTCTGTAAGGAGGCTAGAAACCCTGCTGCACAGCGCCGATGCCCGTCAGTTGTCTTGGCTGGCGGACATCAGATCTCTGTGGTGCCGAAACTGGCAGCAGGGACTACAGCGGGAAACGGATTACCACACCGCCCATGGTCTGACCCAGCTCGAAGTCTTTACGGGGGCTGTCTACATGTTCGTTGTGACAGCTGACGCAGGCTGGGGACACCGCCACGTCGGGGTAGATTGCGGTGAAGTATTCGGTATCGCCGAGCTTCTCGGTACCGTAGAAATTATTGCCGGGATTCTCCACAATAAATTCAAGCCCCTGGCGTTCCAGATCTGTGCGCGGCTTATTCTGGCTGTTGATAGCCCATTGGGAGAGTAGTGCATAGTTGAAACCGGCGCCCTGTTCCGCGACCCGTTCAGAACCCATACGCAGCATCTGCGCCGGTAGCGGCAGGGCTTTGGTGTCTTTCCAGTGCTCATCCGCCTTTATCACCCCTTCTTCATTCTGCAGGCGGTTGACGACATTGTTGGTATAGGCGGCACGGTCAGCTTCAATCACTGCGAAAATGGCATCCGCCATTCGCTGTGGTGCGATGCCCTGTTGTTTTCCGCAAGCGGCAAGTGCCGCCGTTGCAGCCAAGATGAAAGCGCGAATACGCATGGTTTCCCCTCCTGTTGGGATTACTTGTTGGTTTTTATTCGGGCAATCCGGTCACGGATCAAGTTGAACGTGTCATGACCTTTTGATACTGGTGAACGAAAGTTACTTTTCAACTGGTGCTCATCCGCCAATGCGGCCACTGAAAATTCCACACCGTGGCAACTGAGGCATACCGGCAGCATTTTTTCATTGGGCTGCAGGTTGTGATTCTGGTTGTGGTTTATTGCAATTCGACCATTGTTTTCTTCCCGGGGAAGGTGGCAGCCTGCACAACTGACGCCTTCGGTCGCATCGGATTGCCAGGCTTTGAAATGCGCCGAAGCGCGATAATTGCGGCTGTGCTCGTCATCATGGCAGCCAAGACAGGCTTCTACCGCAGCGAAGCGCATGTCCAGTTCATGCGCACCATGACAGCTTGTGCAACTCAGTTCGGTACTTGCCGCCGGTTGCATGGCAATTTGGGCTGCAACAGGAGACATGGCGCCGACGGTACGCCTGAACTCTTCCGGCAGTTGCGAAGAAAATCTCAGACCGTGTTTGCCTTGTGTGAACGTTTCCCGCTGCTCGGTATGACAACCTCCACACATTGTGACAATTTCCGCACTGGTGAATTCGGTCTGATTGTCCACATGGCAACTACTGCAGTTGGTGTTGGTAAGAGCATGGGTACTGTCCGCCCAGGCATGTTGAATTCCCGTGAGCGTTTCCGGCGCAACTGACTCTATTTCCATGTCCATATCGTGCGCAGAGAGTGGTCTGCTGTCGGGATGTGTTTTCTGCCATTCACTGACAAGCGTGCGTAGCGGCAGCTGTGCATTCGCCAGTAGATCCGGGGTATTTATGCGCTCTGCGAGGAAATCCTCATAGAGGAAGCGGTTGTCGTGGTAGTTGTGGCAACCCGCGCTGGCACAGGTGTCAAAGCCGAAGCCAGCATGGCTTGGTCGGTTCTCGGCGATGTCACTGTGGCAGTGCACGCAAAAATCTCCGGCCAGGGTCACGCCCATTTCGTGGGTGATCTCCGGTTTGTGCTCGGTGTGGCAGGAAACGCACAGACGTGCATCGAGGTGCGCCAGTAGGCCGGCATTGCGGGGGTCGAGAAATTTCGTGCGTGGGTGGCTGTCGTTGGCTTGTACCAGTTCCTCTGCATGACAGTTAAGGCAGGCCTGTTGCATAAAGTCCTGGCCGGCAAAACCGTCGCCGTGGCAGGTGGTACATGCCAACTCAATCTGGTGATGGCCGTGGCTGGTTTCCCCACTGAGAAAAAATGACTTGTCTGATGCTTCGAGATTGTAGGTAATCAGTGCGGCCACGATCAGTGTCACGACCAGCCCGTAATGCCAGAACTTGAATTTATAATTTTTCATCTAGAAATAATAAACGGCGAAAATATGATAGAAGAGCAGAACCGGCAGGGCCCACAGCAAAGCATAATGAATACGTGACCACCACTTTCGGTGTTCGCGCAGCTTCATGTCTGTCCAGTGATGATTTCTGGCCATGAATACACCCACCAGGGATCCGGTGGAGGTGGCCGCAAGAAACACCAGCATAAGCGCCAGATTCAGGTTTTCCCCCAAGCGAAATCCTGTGTGAATCATGAGCACCAGAAGTGCCAGACAACCGATGATACTGTGCACATAACGCCAGTGATCAAGATGTCCGAGATCGCGATTTTTCAGGCGTTTGCGCAGGCTCAGGCTGGCCGTTAGCAGGCACAGTGTTAATAGCGAATAGCCACTTACCTGTTTCCAGAAATTGTCGTACCACATGTTTTTCAGGAACCAGCTGACCTGAACACTCCTACTGACTTCCGGTGCGGGTACGAGTGCGGCCAGTGCAATCAATAACAGCGACAGCAGAGAGACGACCAGAATGCCTCGCGCGTGACGCATAACAAGATTGGGCGCGGGGACATCGAGCAGTTCAGCGACAAATGGGCGGCAGCTGCCGCACACTGAACCTGCACCGGTTTCCGCTTCCAGATCGTGCAATGTGCGCTTGCCATTGGCGATGGACTTGCAGATTTCACCTTTTGTAACGCTGTTGCATTGGCAGACAAGGTAGCTGTCGGGTTGTTGTTTTATTCCCAGTGTGGCCTGGTCTTGCCACAGATTGCCATGTTGCTGGAATTTCTGTAGGGCACTTCTGGAAATGCTCTCGCCGTCAATGATCGACTTGCCGATACGCAGTCGCTCTTCCCACGGCCCGACAATAGTAGCTCCAACTAATTTACCCTCGCGCACCTGCAGTTCCCGGCACAACCCCTTGAAGCGGTTTTCATACCGGTAAAGCGTGGTCTGTCCGCAGGCGTCGGGCGCTGTCTGCCCAAGGAGAGCACAGGGAATATGCGCGATCTTCAGCTCTATGTCCGTGCGGCTTCCCGCGTAACCTGGAGTAGTGGATGTGTCGCCGGAAGTGCAGATATGACGGCTGCAGATGTCCGCCTGCTCGAAACCAGGGCGGACCAACTGGTAAATGCGATGGTCATACTCCGCGCATTCTCCTATAGCATAGATATCCGGATCGCTGGTCTCCATGTACTGGTTAACCTGGACACCGCGGCTGGTTTCCAGCCCACAGGCCCTTGCCAGGGTGACTTCCGGAGTAATCCCTGTGCAGAGAACAACCGCGTCGACCGCAAGTGATTCGCCATTGGAGAGCTCCGCCTTCTCCAGAAGAGATGTGCCGGTCAGGCGCGTTAAATGCACATCACACTTGAGCTCCACCTGCATGGCGAGCAGCGCAGACTTTAGATAGTTTTCCGATGAACTGCTGAGCTTGCCGCCGAGCAGGCCAGCGCGTGCCAGCAACGTCACCTGATTGCTTTGTGTTTTCAGTGCGGCGGCTGCCTCCAGGCCCAGAGCCCCAGCGCCAACAACGAGAATAGATTTACTGCGTGTGCGCAGCTCGGTTAGACGGCGGGCATCGCGGAAGCTGCGGAAGGGAATGACGTTGGGCAGGTTGACGCCCGGAATATCCGGAATCAACGGGCGGGAGCCAGTGGCAAGGATCAGTTTGGAATAGGGCTGGGGCGTACCCGCTTCGTCGTAGACGACTTTCCGCTTGCGGTCGATACGTACAATTTGTCGATTGCGGAACTCAGCGAGACGGGAGTTCTTCTTCTGCTGAACCGGATTGGCGAGATCTTCCTGTGATGCATCGCTGGATAAATACTGCGATAGCCTTACCCGGTTATAGGGAGGCTCATCTTCTTCACCGATCAGTACCACTTGGGTATCGGTGCTGTGTTCCAGTAACTTCTGGGCGCATCGCACGCCCACTGGACCAGCCCCGACAATAACGTATATCGGGTATTCCGTATTTCGTGCGGCATCCTGTTCCTGCGCGCCTGGCCGCTCTTTCTCAAAAGCTTCAGTCACTGATGTCGCCTCCCGAGTACCTCTGTGCACCCGCCGTGCGGGTAATCCCTCGAGCCATTACCAAATCCAATTTTTTGTATTTATTATGATTTCACGGTCAAGTTTGTAATAGTGTTCGACAGCCCTCTTCTATCAGCGGAATCATCAGCGGGAAGTTAATCCGCAGATCACGATGGGTGGTACAGAGTATAGAGTTCTCTTTCTTCCAGCGAGACTCTTCGGGTGAGAGCCTCTCCGATCTTTTCATAGTCGCGCTTGAAATCCAGCAGCATTTCCCTGCTGAAAACATCGCGTGAATAACGCTTGCAGAACTGAACTACCGCGTTGGCGATATCGTTCATGTCTGTGCGGAAATCTTTCACAATCTGCAGAGTATGCGAGTCATTAGTGAGCGACTGCTCCAGGTAAACGTAAAAACTTACATTCTCCTTGATAAGGTGTGCCTGGAATGTGGACTTGAATGCTTTCAGTAACTCGGCGATTTTGCGGAAATCTTGCCTTTCATACCCTTCGGACCATATCTGCTGATAAATCCGGATAAGTTCATGGTGGTCACTCTTCAGTGCCATGATGAGAGTGGGATCATAGCTGATGGTGCGGCCCTGAACCTGAGTACCACTTGTGCCTGGGCTGCTGTTGCTGTCCTGGGGCGTAGTGCGGGACTTGCCAGAAAAAATGCGAAACATTATTTGAGCCTTAATTGGGGAACGGAGTTCGTGTTGTTGTTGTTGTTGTTGTTGAGGCTTCTTTTGCTTGTCGTTCAGGTTATGGATTCTGCCGCGCAATGGCGTGAAATAAACCTTCTTTTGGGGGATATAGTCCAGTTAATTTTTCAATGCGAGAATGCTGTCACAGTTTTGTCGGGCGTGAAATGCAGCAAGCGTAGAATAAATGCCTGTTTTACGTTTTTTTTACGCTTAAATTAATTACAAGCGTACCACTTCGGCTGCTTTCAACGCGACGGGGGGCATTGCGCTGTACTGGTATACAGGCATATAAAGGGAAGCAGTTTTCAGAGCCACAAAAAAACCCGGCATGTGCCGGGTTCTTTGAACGTTCTCGTTAGAGCCGGATTAGCGGTCTTGGGGAGCAACGTAGTCGCGTGCGGTGTAGCCAGTGTACAGCTGGCGCGGGCGACCGATCTTGTACGGGTTGGAGATCATCTCGTTCCAGTGCGCGATCCAGCCGGCGGTACGGCCGGTGGCAAAGATCACGGTGAACATGTCGGTGGGGATCCCGATAGCCTTCATGATGATGCCGGAGTAGAAGTCCACGTTCGGATAGAGTTTCTTCTCTACGAAGTACTCGTCTTCCAGGGCGATTTTCTCAAGCTTTTTGGCGATGCGCAGCAGCGGATCGTTCTCGGCACCCATGGCACCCAGAACTTCGTCACAGATGCCCTGCATTACGCGGGAGCGCGGGTCGAAGTTCTTGTACACGCGGTGGCCGAAGCCCATCAGGCGGAACGGATCGTTCTTGTCTTTTGCTTTTGCCACATACTCGTCGATGCGGCTCTCGTCGCCGATCTCTTCCAGCATGTTCAGTACCGCTTCGTTGGCACCGCCGTGCGCCGGTCCCCACAGGGTGGCAATGCCGGAGGAAATGCAGGCGAAGGGGTTGGCGCCGGAGGAGCCCGCGAGGCGGACGGTGGAAGTGGAGGCGTTCTGTTCGTGGTCCGCATGCAGCAGGAAGATCACGTCCATGGCCTTGGCTACCACGGGGTCGATCTTGCTCGGCTCGCAGGGGTTGCCAAACATCATGTGCAGGAAGTTTTCGGAGTAGCTGAGGCTGTTGTCCGGGTACATGAACGGCTGGCCCTTGCTGTGCTTGTAGCACATGGCGGCGAGGGTCGGCATTTTGGCAATCAGGCGATCGGCGGAGATTTTGCGGTGCTCGGGGTCGGTGATATCGAGGGAGTCGTGGTAGAAAGAGGCGAGGGCGCCGACCACACCACACATCATGGCCATCGGGTGTGCGTCGTAGCGGAAGCCCTTGAAGAAGTTGACCAGGGATTCATGCACCATGGTGTGGTTCATGATGCCGCTGACGTACTCTTTCTTCTGTTCGACGGTCGGCAGTTCGCCGTTCATCAGCAGGTAGCAGGTTTCCAGGTAATCGGATTTTTCCGCCAGCTGCTCGATAGGGTAGCCGCGGTGCAGGAGTACACCCTTGGCGCCATCGATGTAAGTGATCTTGGACTCGCAGGAGGCAGTGGACATAAAGCCCGGGTCGAAAGTGAACAGACCTTTGCTTGCCAGGCTGCTGATATCGACAACGTCGGGGCCGACGGTACCGGAGTAGACCGGCAGGTCGAGTTGGGCGTCGATACCGTCGACCGTGAGTTGAGCTTTCTTGTCGGACATTGTGGACTCCTAAAAACTATTCTGTTGCCAGCTTTTTTAATTTCCACACAAACCACTGAAATAATTCAGCGATTCTACGGCCCGGAGAGGGGCGCGTTCCGCGCTCATCTGTGATCACCTTTTTATAGGAAGGTGTATCGCAGGCGTTATATGTGCACAGACAAAACCCGGGAAGTGCCGGATTCTGCGGGCTCGGAGGGCCTTCGTTGGCGGCATCCGGACGCGGATATGGGGCTAGCGGGCTTTTGAGCGCGGCCAAACTTAAGTGCCGCGCCTCAAATTGTCAAACCAAATCGGATCGGTTGACCCGCGGGCGCACCGCAGGATCTGTTGCTTGTGGCGCGGGTGGCAGGGAATTTGCCTGTGGGGGAGGGGGTTCTGGCGCGTAAATTCGGTTCCTCTGCCGGGAGGATGAAATACGCGATTCATACCTTGGTCTGTGGTGTGGCGTGGAATGCTACTGGTATAAAGCCTGCCGCAAGGGCCGCGGTTCGTTGTGTTTTGAAATTTGAATGCCTATAATCCGCGCGGCTTGCGCCGTGGTAAGGCCACTTTGTACAAGACCTCGTCAGGTTGTGTGGATAGTGATCAGCAAGCTCGCCCGGACTACTCGAATTTAACGGGCGCCCCGTCTTTCAGGGCAACAAGGTGTTTTTCCTGTGAAAAAAAACAGACCTGTCAATTTAGACATTTCTACCATTAATCTCCCTGCACCAGCGTTGGTTTCGATTCTGCACCGTATTTCCGGTGTGGTGCTGTTCGCTGTGGTTGCACTTCTTCTGTGCATGTTGGATTCCAGTCTGGAGTCTGAGCAGGGTTTCCAGAAAGTAGCTGAGTTTTTTACCAGTGTTCCGGCAAAGCTCGTACTGTGGGCTTCCCTCGCTGCGCTCATTTATCACCTGGTCGCCGGTGTACGTCACCTGATCATGGATATGGGTATTGGTGAGAGCCTGGAAGGTGGTCGCCGCGGCGCCATCATCGTACTCGTGCTTTCTGTTGTACTCATTCTGCTGGCGGGGGTCCTGATATGGTAAAGGCAGTCACAGGTTTCGGTCGCAGTGGTCTCTACGACTGGTTTATTCAGCGCGTCAGTGCCGTGGTACTGGTGGCTTATACCCTCTTTATAGTGGGTTTCATTTTTCTATCCAAAGATTTCGGCTACGCCAGCTGGTCCGCGCTGTTTGAGCAGCGCTGGGTGCGCGTATTCAGCCTGATCGCCCTGATCTCCACAATCGCTCACGCCTGGATCGGTCTCTGGTCCGTGGTGACCGACTACCTCACCAACCGCATGATGGGTGGCAAAGCCACCGTGCTGCGTATTCTGGTGGAGGTGCTGTTGGGCGCTGTTGCCGTGTTTTATGCGGTGTGGGGCATTGAAATTCTGTGGGGTGTGTAAGACATGTCGAATATGCGAACAATTACCTTTGACGGTATCGTAGTTGGCGGCGGCGGCGCGGGTATGCGCGCAGCCCTGCAGATGGCCCAGTCCGGTTTCAAGACTGCGGTGATCACCAAAGTATTCCCGACCCGTTCGCACACGGTTTCCGCCCAGGGCGGTATCACCTGTGCGATCGCCAGTGACGATCCCAATGACGATTGGCGCTGGCACATGTACGACACCGTCAAGGGCTCCGACTACATCGGTGACCAGGACGCGATTGAGTACATGTGTTCCGTAGGCCCGGAAGCGGTGTTCGAGCTTGAGCACATGGGTCTGCCGTTCTCCCGTACCAAAGAAGGGCGTATCTATCAGCGTCCGTTCGGCGGCCAGTCCAAGGACTACGGTCGCGGCGGTCAGGCAGCGCGCACCTGTGCGGCGGCGGACCGTACCGGTCACGCCCTGCTGCACACCCTGTATCAGAACAACGTCAAGCACAACACCGTATTCCTGAACGAGTGGTTCGCGGTGGACCTGGTGAAAAACCAGGACGGCGTGGTTGTGGGTGTGATCGCCATTTGTATCGAAGACGGCGAAGTGGTCTTCATCAAGTCCAAGGCCACCGTATTCGCCACCGGCGGTGCCGGCCGTATCTTCGCGTCCACCACTAACGCGCACATCAATACCGGCGACGGCGTGGGTATGGCCCTGCGCGCCGGTGTACCGGTGCAGGACATCGAAATGTGGCAGTTCCACCCCACCGGTATTGCCGGCGCCGGTGTGCTGGTCACCGAAGGTTGTCGCGGTGAAGGCGGTTACCTGATCAACAAGGACGGCGAGCGTTTTATGGAGCGCTACGCGCCCAACGCCAAAGACCTGGCCTCCCGCGACGTGGTTGCCCGTTCCATGGTGCTGGAAATCCTCGACGGCCGCGGTGCCGGTCCGAACGCCGACCACGTGTTCCTGAAGCTGGATCACCTGGGCGAAGAGCTGCTGCACAGCCGCCTGCCGGGTATCTGTGAGCTGGCCAAGACCTTCGCCCATGTGGACCCGGTCAAGGAGCCGATCCCGGTTGTTCCCACCTGTCACTACATGATGGGCGGTATCCCCACCAATATTCACGGCCAGGCCCTGACCCAGGATGCCTCCGGCAACGACCAGATCGTCGACGGTCTCTTTGCCTGTGGTGAGGTTGCGTGTGTTTCCGTACACGGTGCCAACCGTCTGGGCGGCAACTCGCTGCTCGACCTGGTGGTGTTCGGTCGCGCTTCCGGCCTGTTCATCGAGAAGGCCCTGCGTGAGGGCATCGAGGCCCGCGAAGCGAGCGATTCCGATATCGAAGCGGCGATGTCCCGCCTGAATCGTCTGGAAACCACCAACAACGGTGAGAAAGCCTCCGATCTGCGCACCGAGCTGCAGAACGTCATGCAGAACCACTTCGGTGTATTCCGTCGCGGCGACTACATGGCCGAAGGCGTGAAGAAACTGGAAAGCCTGCGCGAGCGTATCGCCAACGTGCGCCTGGACGACAAGTCCCGCGCGTTCAATACCGCGCGTATCGAAGCGCTGGAACTGCAAAACCTGCTGGAAGTGGCGGAAGCCACCGCGATCGCGGCGGAAGTCCGCACCGAGAGCCGCGGCGCCCACGCCCGCGAAGACTTCCAGGAGCGCGACGACGAAAACTGGCTGTGCCACTCCATGTTCTTCCCGGCGGAGAAACGTGTGGGTAAGCGCGCGGTCAACTTTGCGCCCAACACCGTGCCCGCTTTCGAGCCGAAAGCGCGTACCTATTAATTCGGGAGCGGAAAGAATATGTTGAAAGTAAGCATCTACCGTTACAACCCGGAAACCGATTCTGCGCCCTACATGCAGGATTACGAGCTGGATACCCAGGGCAAGGACCTGATGGTGCTGGACGTACTGGAGCTGTTGAAGGCCCAGGACCCGTCACTGGCATTCCGTCGCTCTTGCCGTGAGGGCGTGTGTGGTTCCGACGGTATGAACATTTCCGGCAAGAACGGTCTTGCCTGTATCATGCCGATCTCCCAGGCGGCCCCCAAGGGCAAGCTGGTACTGCGTCCGCTGCCCGGGCTGCCGGTCATTCGCGACCTGGTGGTGGACATGGAGCAGTTCTACACCCAGTACAAGAAGATTGAACCTTACCTGCAGAACAGCACACCGGCTCCGGCCATTGAGCGTCTGCAGTCGCCGGAAGAGCGTGAAAAGCTGGATGGCCTGTACGAGTGTATTCTCTGTGCCTGCTGTTCCACTGCGTGTCCGTCTTTCTGGTGGAACCCCGATAAATTCATCGGTCCCGCGGGCCTGTTGCAGGCTTACCGCTTCCTGGCGGACAGCCGCGATACCGCTACCGATGAACGCCTCGGCAAACTGGATGACCCCTTCAGCGTATTCCGCTGCCACGGCATCCAGAATTGTGTGAATGTGTGCCCGAAGGGTTTGAATCCCACCCGGGCCATTGGCCATATCCGCAATATGCTGATAACCCGCGCCGTATAGCGTGGGTTACCCCACCAAAAATAATCACAATTAGGCCGACAGCAGCGCAGGTGTCAGGCCTATACGAAGAAGGGGAGGTGTCTTATCAGCACCTCCCCTTTTGTGAGTGAAAAGACAGGAAAGAGCGGCGCGGAATTTAAAGGGTGCGCGTCGTCAATTGAGGTAGGCATTAATGCACGAAAGCACTATGGAGGAGCTCTGGCGGACTTCGCACATCTCCGGTGGTAACGCCGGATACGTGGAAGACCTGTACGAGACCTATCTGCACGACCCAAGCGGTGTACCGGAAGAATGGCGCAGTTACTTCGACAGTCTGCCGCGAGTGAACGGCGGTGATGTCTCACATGCCGCTATTCGTCAGCATTTCGAACTGTTGGCGAAGCATCGTACCCGCCCGCTGTCCGCCCCTGGCGCCGGCTCTGTCAATATCGAGCACGAGCGCAAGCAGATCAAAGTTCTGCAGCTGATCAATTCCTACCGCCACCGCGGCCACAAAAAGGCCACCCTCGACCCGCTGGGCCTGATGGCACGCGAGCAGGTGCCGGATCTACAGCTGAACTACCACGGCCTCACCGAAGGCGACTTCGACACCACCTTCCAGACCGGCGATCTGTTCTTCGGCAACGGCGAAGCGACCTTGCGCGAGATCGTACAGGGCCTGGAAAAAACCTACTGTGGAACCCTCGGTGCGGAAATCATGCACCTGTCGAATCTCGACGAGCAGCAGTGGTTCCAGCAGCGTCTCGAGCGCAGCCTTTCCAAGCCCAGCTTCGGCAACGACATCCGCGTGGAAATCCTGCAGCGCCTGTCCGCCGCAGAAGGCCTCGAGCGCCACCTGGACTCCAAATACCCCGGCACCAAACGCTTCGGCGTGGAAGGTGGCGAGAGCCTGATCCCGTTGATGGACGCCCTGATCCGCCGCTCCGGCACCTACGGTGTGAAGGAAGTGGTGATCGGCATGGCGCACCGCGGCCGCCTGAACACCCTGGTTAACATCCTGGGTAAAAATCCGGCGGACCTGTTCGAAGAATTCGAAGGCAAGAAAACCCTCGATACGTCCGGCGACGTGAAATACCACCAGGGTTTCTCCTCCAACGTGATGACCCCCGGTGGGGAAGTGCACCTGGCGCTGGCCTTCAACCCCTCGCACCTGGAAATCTGTGCCCCGGTGGTGGTCGGTTCCGTGCGCGCCCGCCAGGACCGCCGCGGCGACAGCACCGGCGAGAAGGTGATGCCGATCAACATCCACGGTGACGCGGCGTTTGCCGGCCAGGGTGTGGTGCAGGAAACCCTGCAAATGTCCCAGACCCGCGGCTACTACACTGGCGGCAGCATTCACCTGGTACTGAACAACCAGGTGGGCTTCACCACCAGCAAGCGCGAAGATGCCCGTTCCACCGAGTACTGTACCGATGTGGCGAAGATGATCGACGCCCCGGTGCTGCACGTGAACGGCGACGATCCGGAAGCGGTGGTGCTGGCTGGTCTGCTGGCGGTGGACTATCGCTACGAGTTCAAGAAAGACATCGTTATCGATCTCGTTTGCTACCGCCGCCGTGGCCACAACGAGACCGACGATCCCTCCGGTACCCAGCCGCTGATGTATCAGGCGATCCGCAAGCAAAAAACCACCCGCACCCTGTATGCGGAAAAGCTGGTGGCGGAAGGCATCCTCAGCAAGGATGCGGCGGACGCGCTGGCGAACGATTACCGCGAGAAGCTGGACCGAGGCGAAGACGTGGCCACAGGTCTTGTGAAAGAGCCAGACTCCTCCATGTTCGTGGACTGGACGCCATTCCTGAACCACGAGTGGACCGCCGAGGGCGATACCGGCTTCCCGCTGACCAAACTGAAAGACGTAGCCAACCGCATGACCACGGTGCCCGATGGCATCGTGATGCAGCGTCAGGTAGCCAAGATTTACGAAGACCGCCGCAAAATGGCCGGCGGCGGCCTGGAACTCAACTGGGGTATGGCGGAAACCCTGGCCTACGGCACACTGCTGGAACAGGGCTACATGATTCGCTTTACCGGTGAGGATGTGGGGCGCGGTACCTTCTCCCACCGCCACGCGGTGCTGCACAGTCAGAAAGACGGTCAGACCTACATTCCACTGCAGCATATGTATGATGGGCAGCCGCGATTCGACATATACGATTCGCTGCTGTCTGAAGAAGCGGTTCTGGCGTTCGAGTACGGTTACGCCACCACCACCCCGAGATCCCTGGTGGTTTGGGAAGCCCAGTTCGGCGACTTCGCCAACGGCGCGCAGGTGGTGATTGACCAGTTCATCACGTCTGGTGAGCACAAGTGGGGCCGTATGTGCGGTCTGGTAATGCTGCTGCCGCACGGCTACGAAGGGCAGGGCCCGGAGCACTCCTCCGCGCGTCTCGAGCGCTTCATGCAGCTGTGTGCCGAGCACAACATCCAGGTGTGTAACGCCACCACCCCGGCGCAGATTTTCCACCTGCTGCGCCGTCAGGCAATCCGTCCGATGCGCCGCCCGCTGGTGATCATGAGCCCGAAGTGGATTCTGCGTCACAAGCTCGCGACCTCGACCCTGGACGAGCTGGCCAACGGCACATTCCACAACGTCATCCAGGATCAGGGTGTCGATGCCGCCAAGGTGAAGCGACTGATCCTGTGCTCCGGCAAGGTTTACTACCATCTGCTGGAAGCGCGCATGGAGCGCGAGCAGGAGGACGTGGCATTCGTGCGCATCGAACAGCTGTACCCGTTCCCGGACGACGAATTCCTGGCCGCGGTTTCCGCATTCAAGAACATCGAGAGTGTGGCCTGGTGTCAGGAAGAACCGATGAACCAGGGCGCCTGGTACTCCAGTCAGCACCACCTGCGCCGCCTGCTGAAAGAGGCGCACCCGAAGCTGGAGCTGGAATACGTCGGCCGCGCGGCCTCCGCTGCACCGGCGGCGGGCTACATGTCCACGCACCTGGAAGAACAGAACAAGTTCATCAATGAGGCGCTGACTGTCAACTAAGGCAGCAGTACAACGAAGAGCATGGGGCCGCGAAAAATGAAAAAGGTTTTTCCGGCGCCCAACAGAAATCTCAGGAAACAGGACCAATGACCATCGAGATTAAAGCGCCAACTTTCCCCGAATCCGTTCAGGACGGCACCGTTGCCACCTGGCATAAACAGGCAGGGGAAGCCGTGTCCCGCGATGAACTGATCGTGGATATTGAAACCGACAAAGTGGTGCTGGAAGTTGTTGCGCCGGCAGACGGCGTCCTCAGTGAAATCATCAAGGGTGAGGGTGAGACCATCCTCTCCAACGAAGTGATCGCCATTCTGACCGAAGGTGCCGCCGGTAGTACTGCTGCTCCGGCTCCGGCTGCGGAAGAAAAAGCCGCTGCGCCGGCACCGGCTGCTGCCGGCAGCGACAAGATCGCCATGCCGTCCGCCAAGAAAATGGCGGCCGAAAAAGGCGTGGACCTCGCTTCTGTCGAAGGCAGTGGCAAAGGCGGTCGCGTGCTGAAAGAAGATGTGATGAAAGCGGGCTCCGCGCCGGCAGCGGCTGCTGCACCGGCTGCGGCTGCTGCGCAGGTAGCGGTTGCCCCGGGCGAACGCGTCGAGAAGCGCGTGCCGATGACCCGTATGCGCAAGCGCATCGCCGAACGTCTGCTGGACGCATCCCAGTCCACCGCCATGCTCACTACGTTCAACGAAGTGAACATGAAGCCGATCATGGATCTGCGCGCGAACTACAAAGACCTGTTCGAGAAGACCCACAATGGCACCCGTCTGGGTTTCATGGGCTTCTTCGTAAAAGCGGCGGTGGAAGCGCTGAAGCGTTACTCCGCGGTAAACGCGTCTATCGACGGTGACGACATTGTTTACCACGGCTACCAGGACATCGGTGTAGCGGTTTCCTCACCGAAAGGTCTTGTGGTACCGATCCTGCGCGGTGCGGAGAACATGGGCCTGGCGGATATTGAGAACAACATTCGCGATATGGGTGTGCGCGCGCGCGACGGCAAACTGTCTATCGAAGAGATGACCGGCGGTACCTTCACCATCACCAACGGTGGTGTGTTCGGTTCCCTGCTGTCCACCCCGATCCTGAACCCGCCGCAAACCGCCATTCTGGGTATGCACAAGATCCAGGATCGCCCGATGGCAGTGAACGGCAAGGTGGAAATCCTGCCGATGATGTACCTGGCGCTGTCTTACGACCACCGCCTGATCGACGGCAAGGAAGCGGTTGGCTTCCTGGTAGCGATCAAGGAAATGATCGAAGACCCGGCGCGCATCCTGCTGGAAGTGTAATTCCTGCAATTTGAATTAGATGGAGCTGTGGCGGCTCTGCTGCCGCTGGTCTTTTCCGGGACACGCCGTGAATACGTCCCTGTAGGCTCTTCCGCGAGTGATCCGGCCGCTTCAACGCGGCGCCTACGGCCCATCTCGCGGAAGGTCCCGGAAAAGACCAGCGGCACCAGAGCCTTCGCATCGAAGCACTGTTGCTTTGAAAGAATTAAGCCTGCAATCACAGGCATCAGCGGCAAGAAGACCGCCTCAGGGAAAGCCGGGCAGATCCCCGGCGATGTGGATATGAATCCGCATTCGTTGAATCCACTCAAATTTGGAACAGACCATGTCAGAAAAATTTGACGTAATCGTAATCGGCTCCGGCCCCGGTGGTTATGTGGCCGCAATTCGCGCAGCGCAGCTGGGTCTGAAAACTGCCTGTGTTGAAAAATGGGTAAACAAAGAAGGCAAGACCGTCAACGGCGGTACCTGTCTGAACGTGGGTTGTATTCCCTCCAAGGCGCTGCTGGACAGCTCCTGGAAATACCACGAAGCGAAAGACGCGCTGGAAGTTCACGGCATCGAAACCGGCAAGGTAAAGATCGATGTCAAAAAAATGATCGAGCGCAAAGAAGGTGTGGTCAAGCAGATGTCCGGTGGTATCTCCGGTCTGTTTATGGCCAACAAGGTGACCTCCATCCAGGGTACCGGCAAGCTGCTGGCTGGCAAGAAAGTGGAAGTAACCGATAAAGACGGCAAAACCACCACCTACGAAGCGGACAACGTGATCCTGGCTTCCGGCTCTGTTCCGGTAAACATTCCGCCGGCGCCGGTAGACAACAAAATTATCGTCGACTCCACCGGTGCGCTGGAGTTTACCGAAGTACCGAAGCGTCTTGGTGTAATCGGTGCGGGCGTAATCGGCCTCGAGTTGGGTTCTGTATGGAATCGTCTGGGTTCCGACGTGGTTGTACTGGAAGCCCTCGACAGCTTCCTGGCCATCATGGATCAGCAGATCGCCAAAGAATCCCAGAAGATTTTCAAAAAGCAGGGCCTGGATATCCGCTTGTCCTGCCGTGTGACCGGCTCCGAGGTCAAGGGCAAAGAAGTTGTTGTGACCTACCAGGACAAGGACGGCAACGAGCACCAGGAAACCTTCGACAAGCTGATCGTGTGCGTGGGCCGTCGCCCCTACACCGAAGGTCTGCTGTCTGAAGACGCCGGTGTAAAACTGGACGAGCGCGGTTTCATCTACGTCAACGACCTGTGCATGACTTCCGCACCGGGCGTGTGGGCGATCGGCGACGTGGTGCGCGGCCCGATGCTGGCCCACAAAGCGTCTGAAGAAGGCGTGGTGGTTGCCGAGCGCATCGCCGGTCAGAAGCCGATGATGAACTACGACGTGATCCCGAATGTGATCTACACCCACCCGGAAATCGCTGCGGTTGGCCGCACCGAAGAGCAGGTGAAGGCCGACGGCGAACCCTACAACGTGGGTGTGTTCCCGTTCCTGGCGGTTGGCCGTGCGGTTGCTGCCAACGAATCCTCTGGCATGGTGAAGATCATTGCCCACGCGGAAACCGATCGTGTACTGGGCGCCCACATCGTAGGCCCGAGTGCTTCCGATCTGGTGCAGCAAGTGGCGATTGCGATGGAATTCGGTTCCAGCGCGGAAGACATCGGCATGACCGTATTCGGTCACCCGACCTTCTCTGAAGCGGTCAAGGAAGCGGCGCTCGCCGTCAACGGTCACGCCATCCACATGGCAAACCGCAAGAAGCGCTGATCAGCGCGACTCGCATGTCGGGGTGGATACAGAAATATCCGCCCCGGTTTCATTTCAGAGCCCGGATTTGTAATGAAGCACTTCGGGGCTTTGTCTAAAGGTGCAGAGCAATCTGCAATTGGTAAACACATTTCAAATGTGAATTGGTATTGACTATGAACTTGCATGAGTATCAGGGCAAACAACTGTTTGCAGCATACGGATTGCCGGTTTCCAAAGGCATTGCAGCGGAAACCCCGGCAGCGGCAGCAGCGGCAGCAGACGAAATCGGCGGAAACAAGTGGGTTGTAAAGGCCCAGGTACACGCCGGCGGCCGCGGTAAAGCGGGCGGCGTGAAGCTGGTGGACTCCAAGGCAGAAATCGAAGAATTTGCCAAGAAGTGGCTGGGCAACAACCTGGTAACTTATCAGACAGACGAAAAAGGTCAGCCGGTTTCCCGCATCTTGGTAGAAAGCTGCACCGACATTGAACAGGAACTGTACCTGGGCGCGGTGGTAGACCGCTCTACCCGTCGCATCGTTTTCATGGCCTCCACCGAAGGCGGTGTTGAGATCGAGAAAGTTGCGGAAGAGACTCCGGAAAAAATCCTGAAAGCCATCATCGATCCGCTGGTAGGTGCTCAGCCTTACCAGGCGCGTGAGCTGGCGTTCAAACTGGGCCTCGAAGGCGACCAGATCAAGCAGTTCACTAAGATCTTCCTGGGCCTCGCCAAGATGTTCAAAGAGAAAGATCTGGCTCTGCTGGAAATCAACCCGCTGGTCATCACTCCAGAGAAGAACCTGCACTGTTTGGATGCCAAGATCGTGATCGACAGCAATGCGCTGTACCGTCACCCGGACCTGCGTGAAATGCACGACCCGTCTCAGGAAGACGCCCGTGAAGCACACGCTGCCAAGTGGGACCTGAACTACGTAGCGCTCGATGGCAACATCGGCTGCATGGTGAACGGTGCCGGTCTGGCCATGGGTACCATGGACATCGTGAACCTGCACGGCGGCAAGCCGGCCAACTTCCTGGACGTTGGCGGCGGCGCGACCAAAGAGCGCGTAATTGAAGCGTTCAAAATTATTCTGTCTGACGAAAATGTGAAGGCAGTTCTGATCAACATCTTCGGCGGTATCGTTCGCTGCGACATGATCGCAGAAGGCGTGATCGGCGCAGTGAAAGAAGTCGGCGTTAAAATCCCGGTTGTTGTGCGCCTTGAAGGTAACAACGCCGACCTGGGAGCCAAGGTACTGAGCGAAAGCGGCCTGAACATCATCGCAGCGACCAGCCTGACCGATGCTGCAGAGCAGGTAGTAAAAGCCGCGGAGGGTAAATAATCATGTCCGTATTGATTAACAAAGACACCAAAGTAATCTGCCAGGGCTTCACCGGCTCCCAGGGTACTTTCCACTCCGAGCAAGCGATTGCATACGGCACCAAAATGGTTGGTGGTGTAACTCCGGGTAAAGGTGGTCAGACTCACCTGGGCCTGCCGGTATTCGACACCGTGAAAGAAGCGGTAGAAGCGACCGGTGCAGAAGCGTCCGTAATCTATGTTCCGGCACCTTTCTGTAAAGACTCCATCCTGGAAGCGGCCAACGGCGGCATCAAGCTGATCGTGTGCATCACCGAAGGCATTCCCACCATGGATATGCTGGATGCCAAGGTTAAGTGCGACGAGCTGGGCGTACGCCTGATCGGCCCGAACTGCCCGGGCGTGATCACTCCCGGTGAGTGCAAAATCGGCATCATGCCGGGTCACATCCACAAGCCGGGCAAAGTGGGCATCGTTTCCCGCTCCGGCACCCTGACCTATGAAGCGGTTAAGCAGACTACCGACTACGGTTTCGGCCAGTCCACCTGCGTGGGCATCGGTGGCGACCCCATCCCGGGCTCCAACTTCATCGACATTCTGGAAATGTTCCAGAACGACCCGCAGACCGAAGCGATCGTCATGATCGGTGAGATCGGCGGTTCTGCGGAAGAAGAAGCGGCTGCTTACATCAAGGCAAACGTCACCAAGCCGGTGGTTTCCTACATCGCAGGTGTTACCGCTCCTCCCGGCAAGCGCATGGGCCACGCCGGTGCGATCATCTCCGGTGGTAAAGGCACTGCCGACGAGAAATTTGCTGCTCTGGAAGATGCCGGCGTTAAAACCGTGCGCTCCCTGGCGCAGATCGGCGACGCACTGAAGGAAATCACCGGCTGGTAATTTCCCGCTGCGTGTTTGCTTTCGAAAACGGGTCTCATTGAGGCCCGTTTTTTTTTCGCCTGAATTTTGGCCCGGGAATGAAAGAGACCGATGCTCGAGCGTTCCATTTCGTGCCAGTTTTCCCGCGGATTTCTGACTGCGCACTTTCCCGAACCCCATTTTAGTGGCACTTTTGACCCATGGATTCAGGTCTCACCATTGGAGGCGAGCTTGTTGTTTCGATGGTTTTTTTTATTGGTTGGTATTTCATCTATCTGGAACTGTAGTGCAGATTCCGGGGCTGTTGTTTCTCGTGAGAAGGAAGGGAATATGTTCGGGGAGGAAAAGAAAAAAGAGACCTATGTGATTGCATCACCGCTGGCCGGCGTGCTGCTGCGGGATGGCAAGCCGATGGCGAATGCTCGTCTGTTGCGACGCCTGACCTGGAACGGCAATGAAGAAGGGATTTTGCAGGAGTTCTTTACTGATGATCAGGGGCGCTTTGAGCTACCGGTGCATGAGGAAAAATTGAGGTTGAATTTTCTGATTCAGTTTGTGAGTAAATCCACGGTTTACTCTGAAAACGAGAGTGATGAAAATTTGATCTGGTACAGCAGTAAATTGACCTCGGGTCTTTATTCTGAGCTCAATGATAAGCTAGGAGAGGTAATTTGTGATTTGTCCGATGAAAACATTGTTGTACATGGGACAGACTCAATTGTGCCAAATATTATGACTCGCTGTCGCTGGGAAGGTATGAAGCGAGCCTAAACTTGTAGATAGGAAGGGGGAGAAATGGAGGTTTCACCTAAGGATGCTGCTGATCTTGCGAACGGCGTTTATTCGGTTAATCAGGGGGACCCCGTAGGGTTGAAGATTTTTTTGTCGTCTCCTGTATTTTCACAGGAAGCCAATCCGAAGCTTCTCAAGGCATCAGTTGGTGGTAGGGTTTTCCGTACAGCTAAGGATGGGTTCGGTATTAGTAACCTTGGTGGGGCCCAATATAAAGGGCATGCCTTTTTGGTATTCAGAGGTACGACGGAGGCGAATAACAAGGCCGATTTTATAACCGATGCCCGCATAGGTATCACGATTTCAAAAGCCGGTTTGCCGGTACATGTCGGCTTTAATCACACTTTTAACAGCATGTTGCCGGAGATCCGCAACTTTCTTGCTGAGGCGGATATTACCGGGCCGGTGCACTGCATCGGCCACAGCCTCGGCGGTGCGGTGGCTTCCCTGGCGGCGGACTGGGTATCGAGAAATACATCGTACCCGGTGCGCTTGTATACGTTTGGAGCACCGCGTGTCGGTACAGATTGGTTTGTTAATCGGACGACAGTCTCTATTGGGCGTGAGAACATGTACCGTATTTATCACAAGACCGATCCGGTGCCGATGGTTGCGCTGTATCCCTTTATGCAGGCTCCCTACGGATCATCGGGCTTTTACATTCATTCACCAGAACCGTTGATTTCCGGGGCTGCTCACTCAATGAGCAAGTATGTCGAGTCTGTGAAAAATAAAGCCTGGAATCAGGTTGGAGATATTCCGGATCAGCCTTACGACGTTGAGGCTGCGGTCGAAGGTTGGCTCAAATCCAAATCCCTGGTCGACAGCAGTAGCCCGGCGTTCTGGCGTTGGGTAGATGCTGCCCTTATCTATGTGGTGAAAAAAGTATTGATGGGTGCGGTGCTTGCTTTGCAGGGGGCCTTTATCGGCGTTCTTACCGTAGCAGACAAATTCGCGATCATTCTCGAAAGAGGCTTACATCTCGCCGAGAGCATCAGCCTTTGGGTGGAACTGTTGATCCGAAAACTCTTGCAGGCGCTGGGCATGAAAGTGGAGGCCAGCAAAGAGGCCATCACCCGTTCGCTTATCCGGCAGGTACTGGTGCGGCTCATCGAAAAGGCCAATCGTGAAGCCCGCAACGCGCTGAGGAATCTGTGAGTTTTCTAATTCTTCTGGGAAAGCTGCTGGCGTCCTTCCTGTTGGGGATGGCGGTTTTGGTCGGTGCCCTAATGGCCAACCCGCGCTGGCACAGCGGCAACTACCGCCCCGCGGCGGGTTACGCCTCGGGGTTTATCTTTTTTATCGGTGGTCTGGCGGGGCTCTATTACCTGTGGGTGTAGTGCCGGTAATGGAGCCTGAGTGCCATCTGCGGTTTTGGCCGCGTACGGACCGCCATATCGTTGCCGTTGTTCGCTGCTATGCACTCAGCCCGCGTTACCGCCGGCCTGATTGCCTTCTTCCCGCAACTCGCGTGTGGGGCGGACTTCTATTGAGCCATAGCGCGCCGGCGGAATCTTCCCGGCGACGGCAATGGCTTCATTGAGATCCCGCGCTTCCAGCATATAGAAGCCGGCGAGCTGTTCCTTGGTTTCCGCAAAGGGACCATCCGTGGTGGTGATGCGATTGTCCCGCATGCGCACCGTGGTTGCGCTGCTGGTGGGTAGCAGGGGGCTGCCGGTGATGAAGTGGCCATTGGCAGTGAGGCTGGCAACACACTCCATACATTCCCGATTCAGGACATCCCACTCCTGTTGGGACATACGTTCCATGACCTTTTCATCGTAATAAACCAGTGCCAGATACTTCATGGGTTGCTCCTTGGATTAAGTTGAAGTTGTCGTGCGTTTGCAGTTGTTTCTCTAACTGGTCGATTTGCGGCCATCGAATTCGACAGGGGCGCAAAAAAATATTGAGACAGGTTTAATTCTCAGCCAACTCCGCCAGTCTGCGGTGGAGGAAGCGCTGTTCTGGTCCCTGCTGGGCCAGTGCAAGTGCGCGCTCGTAGGCGGCGCGCGCGTCGTCAAGATGGCCAAGGCGTCGACACAGGTCCGCACGGGCGGCGTGGGCCAGGTGATAGTCACTGAGCGCACCGCGGGCGAGCAGGGCATCGATGAGTTGCAGCCCCTGCTCGGCGCCATCGCGCATGGCGATGGCGACGGCGCGATTGAGTTCAACGATGGGCGACGGATAGCGCTCGAGCAGGGTGTCATAGAGGCCGACGATCTGCTGCCAGTCTGTGGCGTCCATGTTAGGCGCTTCCGCGTGAACCGCGGCAATGGCCGCCTGCAGGGAATAGCTTCCGAAGCGACGGCTGCCCAGTGCGCGCAGTACCAGGCCGATGCCCTCGCGGATCTGCTGCTGGTCCCACAGGGTGCGATCCTGCTGTTCCAGCAGAATCAGGTCCCCCTCGGGGGAGACGCGGGCGGCGCGACGGGAATCCTGCAGGAGCATCAGTGCTAGCAGGCCCTCCACTTCCGGATCTGGCAACAGCTGACTCAGCAAACGCGCGAGGCGAATGGCTTCGGCGGCCAGATCGTGCCGGAGCAGACTGTTGCCGCTGGAGGCGGAATAGCCTTCGTTAAAGATCAGATAGATCACGTGCAGGACCGACTGCAACCGCTCGGGCAACTGTTCCGGCTCGGGAACTTCGTAGGGAATCCCGGCATCGCGAATTTTTGCTTTTGCACGCACGATGCGTTGTGCCAGGGTGGGCGTGGACGTGAGAAACGCGCTGGCAATCTCTTCCGTGGTCAGGCCACACACTTCCCGCAGGGTCAGTGCCAGCTGCGCCTCCGGTGCGATGGCGGGGTGACAGCAGGTGAAGATCAACCGCAGGCGGTCGTCCTCGATCCCCTGTTCCTCCTCGTCCTCTGTGGCCAGCTCGGATTCCAGCTGCTCGGCGATATCTTCATAAGACACCGTAAAGCGCGCCCTGCGGCGAATCTGGTCGATGGCTTTGAAGCGTCCAGTGGAGACCAGCCAGGCGCGCGGGTTGTCGGGCACGCCATCGACAGGCCACTGGGTGAGCGCAGCAGTGAAGGCTTCGTGCAGCGCCTCCTCGGCCAGGTCGAAGTCACAGAGCAGGCGGATCAGGGTTGCCAGTACGCGGCGGGACTCGGTCTCATAGAACTGGTTGAGCCAGGTTCGGGTTACCGGGGGCATAGATTCGCTCTTGTTATGGGCGCTGGTGCCGGTGTTATTGTCGATGTTCTTGCCGACGTGGGCGTTCAGATTCTGCAATGTTCCCGCAGAAATGCCACCACTTCCTGCTGATTTCCCCGGAATAGAATACGGCTGCCATTTTTCTCCAGCTGGTAGTCGTACATGGGATCGTAGTAGTCGTGCAGCAGGGCCGCGATCCACTCGCGGTGCTGGTCAACGGTGCCATCGCGCAATTGCTGGGTGAGTGCGGAGTGCATGATGGTATCGAGTTTCTGGTAGCGCTCTCCCCCGAGGCGACGGGTGATGTTGGCGAGATTGTTGCGCAGCGTCTCGGCAAATTTTTGCGCGCCGATTTCACCTCCGAATGTATTCTCGAACTCCGTGCAGAGATCGATCACATAGTCTTTCAGAATGCGCTCTATCCGGTTCTCCCGGCTATCTTCCAGCCACACCAGCGGGCTCGTTTGCATTGCCCGGTGCAGAGAGAGTGGCACCGAGCAACGGCCGATCAGGCGGCTTTCGTCCTCCAGCACAAATCGGTTGCTGCCTCTGTGGCGTTGTTTGAGAACGTCGATGGCGAGGGCATTCTCAAAGCCGATCTGCGGCGGTTGCGGTGACGCTTTTTTGCCAAAGCTGGAGCCGCGGTGATTGGCGTGTCCCTCAAGATCTACGGCGTTATCCAGTTGCGCGAGTACTTCGGTCTTGCCGGTGCCGGTCATTCCACCTACCAGGGTAAAGTCGCACTCGCGCGCGGCGCGTTCAATTTCCCCGATCAGAAAATGGCGCATGGCTTTGTAACCGCCGGTAATGCGGGGATAGGGGATACCCGCGTCATATAGCCACTGCTGAGTGATCTGGGAGCGCAGGCCGCCGCGAAAGCAGAACAGGTAGCCATCGGGGTGGACGCGTGCAAATTCCGCCCATGCATCCACGCGCGCCTCTTTCACCTTGCCACCGACCAGTTCGTGGCCCAGGGCAATGGCCGCCTGTTGACCCTGCTGCTTGTAGCAGGTTCCGACCTGCTGGCGCTCGCTGTCCGTCATCAGCGGCAGGCTGACCGCGTTCGGAAACGAACCCTTGTTGAATTCCACTGGTGCGCGCGTGTCGATCAGCGGCAGGTCATGCAGGAACATTTCGCGATAGTCGGCGCTGTCCTGTCTCAGGGGCGGCGGGCTCATACGACGATTACCGCGGGCGCTTCGCTATTACTCTTTGGCCCCAGTGTTCCTATGGCGGTGAGTGTCAGATCGAATTCGGCGGCCGCCGCAAGGAATTCCTGTTCGCCCTCTGCGGCGACGGCCACCAGCAGACCACCACTGGTCTGCGGGTCTGCGAGCAACAATTTCTGCTGCGCGTCCGATAGCTGCACCCTGTGCCCATAGCTGTCGAAGTTGCGCCCGGTGCCCCCGGGAATACAGCCCTGTTGCAGATAGTGCTCGACACCCGCAATTCGCGGCACCGCATCGAAGTTGAGTCTTGCGGTGAGCCCGCTGCCGTCTGCCATTTCCACCAGGTGCCCCAGCAGGCCGAAACCGGTGACGTCGGTCATGGCTTTGACTCCGTCGATGCGCGCGAAGCGGCTGCCGGGGCGGTTCAGGGTGCACATGAGGTCGCGCGCGACGCCCACATCCTCCGGCCTCAGCTTGCCCTGCTTGTCCGCGGTGGTGAGCACGCCGATACCCAGTGGCTTGGTGAGGTAGAGCCTGCAGCCGGCGCTGGCGGTGTCATTGCGCTTCAGCCAGCGCCTTTCCACAACGCCGGTGACGGCGAGGCCGAAAATGGGTTCGGGGGCGTCGATGGAGTGGCCGCCCGCCAGCGGGATACCCGCCGCGTCGCACACCGCGCGACCGCCGCGAATCACCTCCCGCGCCACTTCCGGCGGCAGCACATTTACCGGCCAGCCGAGGATGGCGATGGCCATCAGCGGGTCGGCGCCCATGGCGTAGATGTCGCTGATGGCATTGGTGGCGGCGATGCGGCCGAAGTCGAAGGGATCGTCGACGATGGGCATAAAGAAGTCGGTGGTGGATACCACGCCGCGCGTGTCATCCAGCGCGTAAACGGCGGCATCATCGCGGGAGGCGTTGCCCACCCACAGCCTGGGGTCGTCGATCTGGGAGCCGCTGCCGGCGAGAATCCGGTCGAGCACTGCGGGGGATATCTTGCAGCCGCAGCCGGCGCCGTGGCTGTACTGGGTCAGGCGAATGGCGGCGGGGGCTGCCGCAGCGGCTGGTGATTGACTCATATGGGCTCCGGCGGATGACTATGGCGCAAGTTTACTGGCTTGAGCCGGTGGATTTCATCCGCAGCGTTCCGTTGTGCACTATGTTTTTGTCTGTTTCTGCCCGCGCGTGCGGGCGGCGCTCCCGCAGGGAGCGGAGTCACAAATGAAATAGGCCGAAATAAAACGGAAACAGACGCGGAGGAACCAGCCGAGTGAGCAAAGATAAATCCAATCGCACGACCAACGATGCCGGCAATCCTGTCGCCAGTGATGAATTCTCGCTGACGGTCGGTGCTGACGGCCCCATCCTGCTGCAGGATCACTACCTGATCGAGCAGATGGCCAATTTCAATCGCGAGCATATCCCAGAGCGCCAGCCCCACGCCAAGGGCTCCGGTGCCTTCGGCCATTTTGAAGTCACGCACGACGTGAGCGCCTACACCAAGGCGGCGGTGTTTCAGCCCGGTACCAAGACCGATACGCTGATCCGCTTTTCCACCGTGGCGGGAGAAAAAGGCAGCCCGGATACCTGGCGCGACCCGCGCGGCTTTGCCCTCAAGTTCTACACCAGCGAAGGCAATTACGATCTGGTGGGCAACAATACCCCGGTATTCTTTATCCGCGACCCGATGAAGTTCCAGCAGTTCATTCGCTCGCAGAAGCGCCGCGCGGATTCCGGCCTGCGGGACCACGACATGCAGTGGGATTTCTGGACCCTGTCACCGGAGTCGGCACATCAGGTTACCTGGCTGATGGGAGATCGCGGCGTACCCAAAACCTATCGTCACATGGACGGCTTCTCCTCCCACACTTACATGTGGGTCAATGCCAAGGGCGAGCGCTTCTGGGTGAAATACCACTTCAAAACCGACCAGGGGATTGAGTTTCTCACCCAGCAGGAGGCGGACCGGATCGCCGGAGAGGATTCCGATGCGCACCGCCGCGACCTGTTCGAATCCATCGCCCGCGGCGACTATCCGAGCTGGACATTGCGGGTCCAGATCATGCCATATGAGGAGGCGAAGAATTACCGCTTCAACCCTTTCGATCTCACCAAGGTCTGGCCCCACGGCGACTATCCGCTGCACGAGGTGGGCAAGCTGGTGCTGGATCGCAACCCCACGGACTTCCACACCGAGATCGAGCAGGCGGCGTTCGAGCCCAGCAATGTGGTGCCCGGTATCGGCTTCAGCCCGGATAAGATGTTGCAGGGCAGGGTGTTCTCCTATGCCGATGCCCACCGCGCGCGTATCGGCGTCAACTACAAGCAGATTCCGGTGAACCGGCCCAAGTCCCCGGTGCACAGCTACAGCAAGGATGGCGCCATGCGGGTGGAGAACGTCTCGGATCCGGTTTACGCGCCGAACTCCAAGGGCGGGCCCAGCGCCAATCACACTTACACGGAAAAGTGGGAGGCGAGCGGCGAATTCATGCACGCGGCCTACACCCCGCATGCGGAAGACGACGACTTTGTACAGCCCGGCGTGCTGGTGCGGGAGGTGATGGACGACGCAGCGCGGGACCGCCTGGTTTCCAATGTGGTTGGGCACCTCAAGGCGGGCGTGTCCGACGAGGTCCTGAAGCGCGCCTTCGAATACTGGCGCAAGGTGGACAAAGACGTGGGAGACCGCATTGAGCAGGGCGTGAAGAAAAAGTAAGGCGATATGCGGGATCGGGGCGCGCCCGATCCCCCACGGAAAGCTGGGCCAGGAAACTGGCCCTGGAACTTCAGCTTGTCTGATTCAGGTCGTCGAACTGGTCGATCTGGCGCACCATCATTTCCGCCGCCTTGGCGGTGTTGTAGTCCATCACCAACTGCGGTTCATCGGTAAATACACCGTCGACGCCCATGGCGGCGACGAGATGCAGGTCGTGGGCGTTGTTGACGGTATACACGTAGCTTTTCAGCCCCCGCCGGCGGCCGTCCGCGATCATTTCCTGGCAGACGAAGTCCAGCCCTAGATGTTGGGAGTAGGCCTGCAGTGGCTCGGTGCTGGCGGCGAGGTCCAGTGGCACGCCATAGATAAGCACACCGCGGCGTACCTGAGGGATCAGTTTGAGGCACTCGTGAATCTGGCGGTGATCGAAGGACGACAGGATGTACTGTTCGTAGCTGGCGCCGTTGTCGCGGATGTAGGACTCGAGTTCCATTGCGGCGAGCGCCGCGCAGCTGGGGCCCTTTAGCTCGATATTGAGCTGTACGTTGTTGCCCACCAGTTCCAGCACTTCCCGCAGTGTCGGTACCTGTTCGCCGCCGGGTAGCAGCATCTGGCGCAATGCGGCGGGGGCCACCTCCGTCAGCAGCTCCTGGCCGGCGAGCAGTCGGCCCAGGCGGCGGTCGTGCTTCACGATCAGTTCCCCACCCACATTCCACACATCGATCTCGACGCCGTCGATATCAAATTCCAGCGCGTGGGTGATGGCCTGCAGGGTGTTTTCCGTGGCCCGTTTCGGGTAGCCACGGTGGGCAAAACAGAAGAGCGTATCGGTACTGTACATTTCGACGTCCACGGTGGCGGAGGCCTCCCCAGGGTGTACCAGAAGTATGAATGTGAGGTTACGGCAGTACCAAACTGCCGTCTCCAAATTCTACAGTGACGAGTGGGGTATGGTGCCAGAATGTAGCGGAATGGGGTCTATGACCCTTACTCGCCCGCCAGCGCGCGGTAGCGGCCGCGGTGGAAGATCAGGGGCTCGCCGCCGCTGGCGGAGAATTCCAGTACCTCACCGAGCAGGATGGTGTGGTCGCCGCCGTCGATGTTCTGTGCGCGGCGGCAGTGGAACAGGGCGGCGCAGTCGTCCAGTTGCGGGACGTTGCCCGGGCCTGCGTGCCATTTCACCTGTCCGAACTTGTCGGCGCCACGGCCGGCGAACAGGTTGGAGACGTGCTGTTGATCACCCTTCAGTACGTGCACCACAAAACGCTCGCACTGGGTGAAGGCGGCGTAACCCAGCGAGCCGCGGTCGATGCTCCACAGAATCAGCGCCGGGTCGAGAGAGACGGAATTGAAACTGTTGACGGTCATGCCCACCGGCTGGCCGTTGGCGTCGAGAGTGGTGACCACGGTGACGCCGGTGGCGAACTGGCCCAGGGTGTCGCGCAGGGCGCGGCTGCGCTCCGCCGGGGACTGCTCGGAACTGCCAGAATGGTCAATGCTGGCCTGGGCTGCGGAGTTGCTGGGTACCGTCATAGATCGATCAAAAGTTGTTCAATTTTTGTGCTGGAGGCCATTTTACGGGAAAAATGCCCACGTTGCGTGATTTTCTTTGGACGCACCGGCTATGGGGGTAATAGCCGGCGCGTGCAGACAGCGCAAAACGGTGCAGAAGACTGCCGGGTCTTCAATCCATCAGGGGCGCGCAGCGCTTGCTGAGGGCGTCGCGCTCGGTGATGGCGTTGCCGGTCAGGGCAAATCCCAGCAGTTTGCCGGCGCCATCCAGGAACTCGGCGCGCACACCGGCAGCGGTTGCTGTGACTTGCCATTCTCCCTGGCTACCGTGCCGCGGCGGGCACACCACGGTGGGGCGCAGAGTTGTTTTCACGGCCACCGGCAGGCTGCCGTAGTGCACCGGGGTCGGTGTTCCGGTGAGGGTCTGCGCCAGGGCGCGGGCGCTCTGGGTAAGCGGGGCGACAAAGTAGAGACTGTGGCCGTCCACCTCGGCACAGTCGCCCAGAGCGAAGATATTGGCGTCGCTGGTGCGCAGTTCCCGGTCGGTGACGATACCGCGGTTGGTGGCGATACCCGCCACGTCAGCGAGGCCGGCGTTCGGTATCAGACCGAGCGCGGCGAGGGCGATGTCCGCGTCGATGATCGTGTCATCCCCGCTTGGGCCACCCCCCAGCTGCGCGCGGATACCGTCAGCGCGGCGGGCAATGGATGCAACGCCAGCGCCGAAGTGGAAGCGCACACCGGCCTGCTCGAGGGTTTGCTGGATATCGCGTCCCGCGGCCTCCGGCAGCAGGTTGGCCAGTGGCCAGGGTTGCAGGTCCACCAGATCCACCTCGTAGCCCGCCTGCACCAGGTCGTTGGCAAATTCGCAGCCGATCAGTCCGGCGCCGATCAGCAGCACGCGTTTGCGGTTGGCGAGAGCGGTGCGGAAGCGGTGGTAATCCCCCAGGGTGTTGACCCGGAACAGGCGCGACAGCCCGTCGCCTGCAATGGCGGGCAGAGGTGCACAGCTGGCACCGGTGGCAAACACTAGGCGGCCATAGCGCACTTCCGAGCGAAGGCCGCCGTTGTCGGAGACCAGGGTCAGCAAGCGGGACTCGCGGTTCACATCGGTCACATGGGTGTGCACCAGAATTTCCGCGTTCAGTTCCCTCGCCATGTCCTCGGCACTGGCGGTGGCCAGTTGCGCCGGTGTCTTGCCGTGGGCGAGGGATGCGGACAGCAGCGGTTTGGAATAGAAAGTGCCGTCGTCGCCAGAGATCAGCAGCAGCGGCGTACGCTGGTCCAGCTTGCGGAATTCCTTCGCCAGGTGATAGCCGGCGAGGCCGGTGCCGATGATGACCAGCGGATCGGTGTCGTCCAGTGCCGGCACTTCCGGAGGTGGCGGCAGTTCTTCTGCTTCCGGCTGGCTCACCAGCACCATGTCGAAGTCTTCCTTACCCACGCCGCACTCGGGGCAGGTCCAGTCGTCGGGGATGTCTTCCCAGCGGGTGCCGGCGGGGATGCCTTCTTCCGGAGCGCCCCGGGACTCGTCGTACACCCAGCCGCACACCATGCACTCCCAGATGCGGCCGGCAGCGGCCTGAGGCTTGGCGGCGGCCGCGGGTTTGCTTTCCACGGCGGTTGTGGCCGCGGCTTTCGGTGCTTTGCTGACGACCGCGAGCATCAGGAATTCGTCTTTACTGGCGCCGCACTCGGGGCAGGTCCAGTCGTCGGGT
The DNA here is from genome assembly GCF_011326135.1 of Microbulbifer sp. SH-1. Lineage (NCBI taxonomy): Bacteria > Pseudomonadati > Pseudomonadota > Gammaproteobacteria > Cellvibrionales > Microbulbiferaceae > Microbulbifer > Microbulbifer sp. SH-1. The sequence goes on from NZ_CP046948.1 coordinate 245,849, forward strand.
ACATCTTCCCAGCGGGTGCCCGGGGGAATACCGTCGTCCGGCGAGCCCTTGGCCTCGTCGTAAATCCAGCCACAAATCTGGCATTCCCAAACACGAAAATCGGACATGAAAACCTTTTATCTACAAATTGGTGTAAATCGAGAGGCTGGGGAGTGTAGGGAAAAACGGGGGGAAAGTTAACTTGTGGCTAACGCAAACCGGTAGCCACAAGGGAAACGGCTTGAGTCAGTCCTTGGTGGACTGGGCCAGGTTGGTGAGCGCGCGGTGGTAGATGTCCTGAATCTGCGCGGTGTTTTCCACTGTGACCTGCAGATCGTTGACCAGTCCGTTGGACAGGCCATAACACCAGCCGTGGACCGAGAGGTTCTGGCCGCGCTCCCAGGCGTCGCGCACCGGCGTGGTCTGGCACACGTGGATCACCTGTTCCAGCACATTAAGCTCACACAACAGGTCCACCCGGTCCTCTTCCGGGAAGAGTTCGATCAGGGTGTGGTGTTTGTCGCGCACATCCTTGATATGGCGCAGCCAGCTTTCGATCAGTCCCAGGCGGGTGTCTTCCAGCGCTGCGCGCACACCGCCGCAGCCATAGTGGCCTACCACCATGATGTGTTTGACCTGAAGCACCTCCACCGCATACTGCACCACCGACAGGCAGTTCAGGTCGGATGGCACCACCACATTGGCCACGTTGCGGTGTACGAAGAGTTCGCCGGGCAGCAGGTCGACAATCTGGTTGGCGGGCACGCGGCTGTCGGCGCAGCCGATCCACAGGTACTCGGGGGACTGCTGTTCTGAGAGTTTGAGGAAGAAATCGGGCTTTTCCCGGCGGGTGGCTTCGGACCACTCGCGGTTTTTCTGGATCAGGTCATTTAGCTGTGACAAAGCAATCATTCCGTCGTGTGCATTGACCGCGCAGGATAGCGTTTTTGGGCTGGCGCGCCAATGCAGTGCCGCGGCAAATGAAGCGGGGCGGCGGATTCTGTATCGAACGCTGGTATCACATCTGCTAACCTGCCGCGTCATCGGATGTTCGCCAGCCAACCAATCCAGTCGTTCAGTGAAAGGAGAGGCCTGATGGGTCTTCGCAATACCGTGCTCCGCCGCCCGCGCCGTCTGAACAAACACAATGCCACGCTTTCGCGCCGGCGCCTGAAGATGCGCTGGCTGTTGGCCCAGCGCGCCCGTGTGCGCAATTACCGCCGCTTTTTTCACACCCAATGCGAAATTGCCGCGCTCGCCGAGACCAAGCGGCAGGCGGGCGAACAACAGCAATGACTTTCGAAAAACAAGTATTGGAGACAGAGGTTTGACGATTCAGGAAAACGCGCAATTGGAAATGGTGCTGGTGGATTACCGCGATCAGAAACAGGCCGCCGATCTGTTGGCCTTGCTGGATGAGTACGCGCGAGACCCCTTTGGCGGCGGCGAACCACTGCCGGATATCTGCCACCGTGAACTGGTCGAGCGGCTCGCCGCTTTTCCCGGGGCATTTTCCGTCATCGCCTATCGCGGGGAGCAGCCGCTGGGGCTGGCGAACTGTTTTATGGGGTTTTCCACATTCTTGTGCAAACCGCTGGTGAATATCCACGATGTCGTGGTGAGTGACGCGGCGCGCGGGCAGGGTGTGTGCACGCGGCTACTGGAAAAGGTGGCGCAGGAAGCCCGCGAGCGCGGCTGCGCAAAGATTACTCTGGAAGTGCTGGAAAAAAACCACCCCGCCCGCGCCGCCTATCGCAAATGCGGTTTTCGGCCCTATGCACTGGATGAAGAGTACGGGCAGGCGGAGTTCTGGCAGCGCTATCTGTAGCGCTGCCAGAGAATAGATTTAACGGTTCAGCAGACCTTTGATCGCGTGCGGCAGGTCCGCCGGGAAGATGATGTTTTTGGCATTGTCGGACGCGGAGAGATTTTCCAGCGCGCCGATATAGCGCTCGCCCAGCAGATACATCACCGGCAGCTCCTTGTCGCTGATCGCGCGGGTGACGCGCTCGATGGCCTCGCGGCTGGCATCGGCGAGAACGATCTGTGCCTGCGCATCCCGCTTGGAGGCTTCAAGACGGCCGTCCGCTTCCAGGATTGCCGCCTGCTTTTCACCTTCCGCACGGGTCACGGTCGCGCGGCGCTGACGTTCCGCCGCGGCCTGTTCTTCCATCGCCTTCTGCATGGTCGCCGAGGGGTTGATGTCCTGAATCTCAACCGTCTTCAGATTGATGCCCCAGTCCGCGATATCGTCGGAAATGCCTTCCTTAAGCTTCGCCTTGATCAGGTCGCGGGACGACAGCGCCGAGTCCAGTGACATTTCACCGACGATGGAGCGCAGTGCTGTCTGTACCAGATTCTGAATGGCGATCTCGTAATCCTCCACCCCGTACACGGCCTTCTCCGGCGACACGATATTGATATAGGCCACCGCGTTGGCAATGATCGTGGCGTTGTCTTCGGTGATTACCTCCTGGGAGGGAATATCCAGCACGATATCCTTGGTGGTCACCTTGTACGGCACCTGATCCACATAGGGAATAATGATATTCATACCCGGGTTCAGGGTGCTGTGGTATTTGCCCAGCCGCTGCACGATATGTTTGGAGCCCTGGGGCACAATCCGCACACCCATGCCAATGGTGACGATCACCAGAATCACCAGTGCGACTACTACAGATAATCCTTCCACGTTGGTTTCCCCCAAAAATCGGAATCGAAGTTGTTTGATAATGATGGTTTTATAACGGTGGTCAGCGGATTCTCAATGAGGGCTTACCACCAGGGTGTTGCCTGAAATATTGATGACCTTCACCCGCTCGCCAATGGCGATTTCACTGGTGCTCATGAACGACCATTCGTCCTCGCCGAGGATCGGCGCCGGGAAGCGCAGACGGCCGCGGGGTTTGCCGATATTCGATTCGATCACCGACCCCACCTGGCCGGTGAGCGCTTCCATCGCCATGCCGGAGGTGGTACGGTCTTTCCAGTTGGGTTTGATGAATTTCAACCACAGAAATACCAGAGCGGCCGACATTCCCGCCCACAGCAGCAACTGCGCGGCGATGGGCATGCCCACCAGCATCAGCAATACCCCCATGGCAAGTGCGGCGAGTCCGAACCAGAACAGGATAAATCCGGAAACAAAAATTTCCGCGGTGACCAACAACAGCCCGAGAACGAGCCAGTGCCAGTAAGCGATATGCGTATTGAGCCATTCGAGCATGTGGTCCTTCCCCCTGAATATTTTCCTGGCAAGTGTCGCTGTAACAAATTGGTAGCAGCAAACCCGGCGATTATGCCCGAAAGTTGTTCCGCACGGGCATCTCGTGTGTTGATGGCGAAAAGGCGCAGGCTTGGTGTGCCGACTCACGGGGTTCTCCCGTTCAGCAAATATTCAGCTTGGTGATACTGGCATCCTGTGTTCAGACCCAACAAAAAGTTCCCGCAAACGTCATAAATTCGCAGCAAATCTGTATGCCTGTGCAATACTTTTTGTATGCGAAAGCGCAAGAAAACATGCATCAAACTTGTGCGTGTGCACCGATCAAATCACTTTCAGCATCAAGAGAAATCACGGACGAAGATCTTATGCGAATGACTGCTAACCTGGCCCAGGGCCGCTACCAATACAGTTGCGATGGCCGAACCATGCCGGTGCATGATGACTGGCAGCTGGGGCGCGATGCAAAGGGCAATCTGGCGCTGGTCGCCCGGCGGTTGGTGGGCGACGAAGGGCACGGAATGGAAGTGCGTGCGCTGATGGCCGCGGGCCTGGTCACCGAGTGTCGCGTGTTGTGGAAAGATGAAATGGGCGAGGTTAATGCCCGCTATCGTCTCGCTCCCCGCGCCGGCGAGGTACCTGCTATGGGTTCCCCCATCGAGGCGGAGTGGGCCGGTCCCAACGGGTTGCAACAGAGTGTGCTCGACGGCGACAACCGGCTGCTGTTTCCGCTGATGCGGATTTTCATGGGGCCGCTGTTGCTGCGCCTGTGTGATATGGAGTTTGGCGTGGAAGTGGTCGCACCGGATATCGTCGACCCCTCACAGCGCGGTAAATTGTTGGCGCCCCGGGTGAATCACCGTCGCGCGGCCAGTTTGCCCGGCGATGCCAATATCCAGGGCGTTCACGATCTGGGGTCGGATATCCGCGTGTTTTCCTACCTCGGCGACGAAGCGGAGCGCGACGCGCATTGCTTTGTAGACCGGCGCGGCCTGCTGGTGGGGTACGACTGGCCGAGCAGCACCGGGCGCCTGTGGCAGGTGCGCCTGCGGGATCTGGAGTGGTCCCCGGAGCTGGTTTCTCTCTGTTGAGACGAATACGCTTCGGGCACAGATCAGGATCTGACCCGTTGCACAACTCTGGTTAATAAAGCGTGTACACTGGCACTCTGCATCTGTTCAGGAGCGCCTGTTTTGTCTGCATCGCGTCGTTGTTTCCCTCTGATTCTGTTGCTGTTGTGTAGTATCCAAATTCTGCCTCACGCTGCCGCCCAGGTGGTTGAGCCGCCAAATGACGCGTTGCCACAGGAAGCAGAAGGCGGCGCCGACGAACCGGACGTCGAGCTGCTGCAGATGGACGACTCGCTGCAGAGTGAGGAGACGCGCCAGCAGAACTGTCTGCGGGAACAGCTGGTTACCGCACCCGCCAATATCACCCTGGAAGAAATGCGTATTCGCTGCAAACTGGCGGTGATACGCGACAATCCGCAAGCGGAGACCCCGCTGTTTGCCACGGTGCCGGAAGCGGAACCGCTCTCTGAAGGAGAGGTGTTGTTCAGTGAGCGCGCCAAGGCCATTCGCGAAGCGGCAGAAAACCCGTTTACTCTCGCATCCCACAAGGTCAACTACCTGTTGCCCGTCACCTACAACCCGTCGCCCAACAAGGCGGGCCTTGAAGGCGAATTGGTGAACGGCGAGCCCGTCGATCTGGATTCGATAGAGGTGCAATTCCAGCTCTCGGTGCAGGTACCGGTGTGGCGGGGATTTCTGGGTAAGGCGTCGTTCATGAGTGTCGCCTACACCAACCGCTCCTTCTGGCAAGCCTACAACTCCGACGATTCCTCACCGTTTCGCGAGACCAACCACGAGCCGGAGCTGATCATGACCTGGTTGAACGATTGGACAGTGTTCGGCTTCCAGAATGTCGCCAACCAGCTCGCCGTCAACCATCAGTCCAATGGCCGCAGCGAACCTTATTCCCGCAGTTGGAACCGTATTTACGCCAATTTGGTGTTTGAAAAGGACGAGTATTTTCTTGCGTTCAAGCCCTGGTACCGCATTCCCGAAAAGCGCGAAGACGACGACAACCCGGATCTCGAGTTTTACCTGGGACACTTCGAACTCACCGGCGGCGTGGATCTGGGGCAACATGCGGTGTCGATAATGCTGCGCAACAATCTGCGCTCCGACAACAAGGGTGCGGGTGAGCTGCGCTGGAGTTTCCCCATGGGGCGGAGGGTGCGTGGCTACGTGAAGTACTTCAACGGCTACGGCGAGAGCCTGATCGACTACGATGAATCGGTGCAGACCCTGGGGATTGGCTTTGAACTTGCCCGGGGCACCGGAAGCTGAAGCGCCCTGCTGAAAACCTGCAAGGTCCAAGGATGGGATTTGACGACACCTACAAACTGAGCGCCCACGCGGTAATCACCAACGATGCAGGTGAGGTGCTGCAAGTGCGCGCCACCTACGCCGACAAATCCTGGGGGCTGCCCGGCGGCGCACTGGATCTCGGTGAAACCATTCATGAGGCACTGCACCGGGAGTGCCGCGAGGAACTCGGGCGCGACATCGTCATCGACTATCTGAGCGGCGTATATTACCACCGCGTATATAACTCCCACGTGTTCATTTTTCGCGCCCACTTCAAGGGCAATGGCGAAATTCGCCTGTCTTCCGAGCATTCCTCCTACGATTATTTCCCGCTCGTCGAGTTAACCCCGGTACAGCGGGTGCGGGTAGTGGACTGTCTTCAATTCAGCGGTGAGGTGCGCAGCGCAAAATTTTGACTTGCGCTGTATTTGTGATCACAAATCCGATATGGTTCGGGTTTAGTGGAATGAGGGGGCAGATTGCCGCCGGCGCCATCTAGCGCCTTTTCCCTCCTTTTGCTTCCACCTTCTATGCTGAAAGATAAGAAGAAATGTTATGGATCTGGAAGTAACGATGCCTGATCTGGGCAATCTGAGCGAGCAGCGCCAGCCACTGGAATGCCGCGTGGCCCTGGTGAGCAGTGATCGCGAGCTGAGTAACAGTTGGGTGAGTGCGCTGAACGCCACCGCCGCGCAACACGAAAACCCCCTCGGGCTGCGGTTTGAGGCGGTGACCGTGGGGGCAGTGGAGAAACGCCTCCTCAACGAGGACAAGCTGCAGGCACTGATCATCGATGGTGGCAGCAGTCCGGATGAGTTGAAGGATGCGGAACTGCTGGCCGATCGCATGCACGACCTGCGCGCGCAGCTGAATGTCTTCCTGGTGGCGCAAGATTCTTTCTTGAGCGACCAGGGCGGGGCGCCCGCGTCGGTGCGCAAGCGCTTTGACGAGCTGTTCGACCGCCGCGAGGGCAACTTCAACCACATGTTCCGCCTGGTGCAGGCATTCATTGCCCGCCGCGCCTCCACGCCCTTTGCCGATACCCTCAAGGAATACGTGTTTTCCGCCCGCGATGCCTGGCACACCCCCGGCCACTCAGGCGGCGACAGCCTGCGCAACAGCCCGTGGGTGGGGGATTTCTACCGTTTTATGGGTGAACACGTGTTCAATACCGATCTCTCGGTATCGGTGCAGGTGCTCGACAGTCTGCTGGAGCCGCACTCGGTGATCCAGGAGGCGCAGGACCTCGCTGCCCAGGCCTTCGGTGCCGAGCACACTTTCTTTCTAACCAATGGCACATCCACCGCCAACAAGGTGGTTATCCAACAGATCCTCGGCGGCGGCGGCAAGATCATCGTTGACCAGGCCTGCCACAAGTCGGTGCACCACGCCATTGTCATGAACCGCGTGGAGCCGGTCTATCTCAAGTCCACCCTGCACCCGGAATTTGGCATATACGGCCCGGTGCGCCGCGCGGATATCGAACAGGCGCTGGATGACCATCCGGATGCGGGGCTGCTGGTCATCACCTCCTGCACCTACGACGGTCTGCGCTATGACCTGAAACCGATCATCGACTATGCCCACGAGCGCGGTGTGAAGGTGTTGATCGACGAGGCCTGGTATGCCCACGGCTACTTCCACACCGAGCTGCGCCCCACCGCGCTCGAATGCGGGGCTGATTACGTCACCCAGAGTACCCACAAAATGCTGTCCGCTTTTTCCCAGGCGAGCATGATCCATGTGCAGGACCCGGATTTCGATGAATTCCGCTTCCGCGAGAATCTCAATATGTACGCGTCCACCAGTCCGCAGTACTCGATGATTGCGAGCCTGGATGTGGCCCGCAAACAGATGGTGATGGAAGGCTACGGCTGTCTGCGCCACTGCCTGCTCATGGTGGAAACCCTGCGCCGGGAAGTGGACGCCACCGGCGTGTTCCGCGCGCTCACCCGCGAGGACCTGATCCCGGCGCCGCTTGCCAATGACAATATCCGTCTGGACCCCACCAAGGTCACCATCGATGTCAGTGCGAGCGGTTATTCCGGTAAGGAGATCCAGGTAAAACTGTTCGACCAGTTCGGCATTCAGGTGGAAAAAACCACCTACAACACCGTTACCGTGTTGGTGACTCTCGGCAGTACCGAGAGCAAACTGCTGCGTCTGGTGCACGCACTGAAAGAGCTGGCACGCAACCCGCGTCGCCGCAGTCATATCAGCGCGTCGCGTCAGCTGCCGGAGTTCACCCAGCTGAACTGTCTGCCGGCGGATGCCTATTTCGCCGAGACCGAAGAGCTGCCGCTGATGGACAACGGCGTGGTGGCCGAGAAAAAACTGGTGGGACGCACCTGCGCCGATGAAATCGTACCCTATCCACCGGGGATTCCCGTGCTGGTGCCAGGGCAGGAAATTTCCGCGCAGATTGTGCAGTTCCTGCAGCAGCTGTTACAGGGGCAGAACACCACGGAAATTCACGGGTTGATTTTCCGCTCCGACGAGCCAATGTTGCGTGTTGTGAAGAAAAACTAAACTCTCGCGCTGATACCGCTCTCGCTATTTGGCTTCGTATCCTGACCATTTTCCGGGCTCCTCGTTAGAGGAGTCTGTTGATTTATGGTCACCTTTCTCCGCGTTTTATGACGAATCGTCAGCACTCCTGATTTTCTCGCAATCCCCTTGTATTCAATCTTGCGCCAGGCGGTAGGCGCAGCTATAGTTGCGCCCGCTAAACAAGGTGCTAATGATAATGTTTTGCGTTTAGTTGTGCGCATTAGCGCGGGTATGCCGCTCGCACATTCCGGCTTTCTCACACAATTCCATCGGAGCTGATATGTCACTGCGATCACCTGCGGCTGCCCGTTTTCTGGCGGCGTCACTTCTGTTTGTCGGTATTGCCGAGGCCAACGCCGAGCGCGCGGCGCGGCCGGGGGTAAAGGAAAACCTCGAAGAAGTGGTGGTGACCGCCACGGGTCTCTCCAAAGCGAGTTCGGCGACCAAAGCTGGTATTCCCATCATTGAATCGGCGCAGACCGTGTCTGTTATCAGCCGCGAAGAGATCGACCTGCGCGCTGCCTCCACCATCGCCGATGCCCTGTCTTACACTGCCGGTGTGCAGCCCGAGGCGTTCGGTATCGACAGCCGCACCGATGAAATTTCCGTACGCGGTTTTGGTGCCGGTGGCTTCTCTAGCAACAGCAACTTTGTCGATGGCTTGCGCCTGCCGGCCGGTGGCCAGTGGACCCGTTTCGGTTTCGATACCTTTGGCCTGCAGCAGGTGGAGGTACTGAAAGGCCCATCCAGCGTGCTCTACGGCCAGTCTGCGCCGGGCGGTATGGTGAACATGGTGACCAAGCGCGCAGATGGCAACACCACCCGTGAACTGTTGGTTCAGGGCCAGGGTTACACGGACCTGGACAATTTTTCCGGCCGCATCGCTTCCGATTTTGGCGGCAATCTGAATGAAGCCGGCACCGTCAGCGGGCGTCTCGTCACCGTCGCCGAAGACGGCGGCAGTCAGGTGAATGACGTCGACAAGAGCCGCTACTACCTGTCGCCGAGCGTGACCTGGAAACCGAGCGACGCCACTACCTGGACCCTCCTGACCCAGTATCAACGGGACGAGGGCGGCTCCACTTTTCAGTTCCTGCCGGCACTCGGTTCACTGGAGTCGTCTAACGGTCAGTACATCGAAAACGACGCGAATATTGGCGAGCCGGATTGGAACACATTTGACCGCGACCAGTTGCTGGTGGGTTCCTTCCTTGAGCACGATATCAGCGACAGCCTGACCCTACGCAACAATCTGCGCTACACCCACATTGAAACGCTTTATCAGGTCACCGTGCTGTCTGGCAACACCATTGCCGACTGCTCTGCCACGACTTTTGGCGACCAGTGTATCGACGGTCAGACCATCGGCCGCCGCGCCGTGCAGGGTGATGGCGAGAGCGACGGCTATGCCGTCGACACCCAGCTTGAGGGCCGTTTCGATACCGGCAACCTGCAGCACACCGTGCTCGGTGGCGTCGACTACTTCCATACCGAGTGGGAGCACTTCCGCGATCTGGTGAGCCTGCCGGGCCTGCCCCGTGGTCAGGTCGACCCGCTGTGGGACATCTTCAACCCCGAGTCCCGCGGCAGTGGCACCTATGCGGACAATATGAATCCGCAGGTATACAGCGCTGCGGTGAGCAAGCAGAGCGGCGTATACCTGCAGGACCAGATCAGCACCGGCAAGCTGCGTTTCAATATTGGCGGCCGCTACGACTGGACCAACGATACCAGCACCAATCTTCTGACCGGGAGCGAATTTGAGACCGAAGCGGATGCCTTCACCTGGCGCACTGGCGCGGTTTACCTGTTCGACAATGGTTTCGCGCCCTATGTAAGTTACTCGGAATCGTTTCTGCCACAGCTGGTCGATCCGTCCAGCACTTTGAACGGTGTGCTGTTCGACCCGACCACCGGCGAGCAAATCGAGGCGGGGCTCCGTTTCCAGAGTGGCAACAATGTCTATGTAAGCCTGGGTGGTTTCGAGATAACCCAGCAGAACGTGTCCACCCCGGATCCGAACGGCACCCTGTGCGGCAATTCCACCTGCCGCGTACAGACCGGTGAAGCGCAGGTGCGCGGATTAGAGCTGGAAGGCCGCGCGGCGCTCGCGTCCGGCACCACCCTGATCGCCTCGGCCTCGCGCCTGGACGCCGAGGTGACCAAGTCCAACGATCCGATTGTTGGCAACACCATGCCGCAGGTGCCAGACATGCTGGCGTCGCTGTTTATCGACCACCGCATTGAGCAGGGCGCGCTGGCGGGGCTCGGATTCGGCGCCGGCGTGCGCTACACCGGTGAGAGTTTCGGCGACACCAATAACACGCTCGAAATCGGTGATTACACCCTGTTTGACCTGCTGGCCCGCTACGACTTCGGCGTGGCGCGTCCAGAACTGGATGGCGTATCCCTGTCGCTGAATGCGCGCAACCTGAACGATGAGCGCTATGTGGCAACCTGTACCGCCACCGCGGCCTGTTACTACGGCCAGGGCCGCGTGGTGACCGCGCGTCTTCAGTACCGGTGGTAACCCGCAGTAAAAGAAGCCTGACACTGCACCCTCCGTTCTGGCTGTTTAACTTCGTCGGGGATATTGCGAATTAACAAGGGAATAACCCAGTGACAGTGCTACTTCTGAGTTCAGCTGCATTGCTAATCGCGCTCGGTGCGGGACTGTTGTACCTCGCCAGCCCGAATCAACGCGTTTTTTCCGCTGTTCTGCCTGCGCGCCTTCTGTTATGGGCCGGACTGCTAATGCTGGCGCTTGCGCTGGTACTGCTGCTGCAGTATTCCGGCACCGCAACATCGGTATTCATTCTCTTCACCGGCGTGATGTTCACGTGGACCATTCCGCCGATGGTCATTGCTTACCTTCGACACAAGCGGGAGGTGCAATCGTGAGCGCGAAACTGCCCAAAGCACAGCAGCTCTCCAGTGCCAACTGGTTCGGCAAGGTGTGTGCCGGTGTGATTGCCGGTTTTATGCTGACCCTGGCCATATGCGGATTACTGGCCCACTTCGGGCCACTCGACGTGGGGTATTTTTCCGCACAGTCGCAGATCAGCATGTGGCTGATGTCCCCGGTGTGGGGGCTGATCATGAGTTTCTGCTTTCTGTTCCGGAACGGCGTGCACGCCTGGGCCTGGTTGGGTAGTGCCAATGCGGTTCTGTGGGGGCTGCTGTTGGGCAGCCAGTATCTGGTGGGGCAGGGCGGATAATCGAGCAGAGAATCATGAAGATACGTAGCGACATTGTGCGCATGTACCGCGACATCCACAGCTGGGTGGGTATTGTCTGCGGGCTTGCACTGTTCATCGCGTTTTATGCGGGCGCCATCACCATGTTCGAAGCGCCGCTGAAGCGCTGGGCGTCACCGCCGATGCATGTTACCGAGCACACACCGTTGGAGCGAACCCCGGAACTGGTAGAAAAAGTGCTGGCGGAATATCCCAAGGCCGCGCTCAATTACGACATCACACTTGCACCAGACCTGGAGCGGCCGGCCCGCATGAGCTGGAACAGTGGCCCGCGCGGTAGCGGCACCACTTACTACGCAGAACTCGCGCAAGATGGCTCCCTGCTGGTACACAGCGAGGGGCCAAGTGCGGTGGGCCAGTTAGTGGATGACCTGCACCGGCAGATCGGGATTCTGGTGGACCACGATATCGCCATGCCGATCATGGGCATCATTTCGTTTTTGTATTTTATCGCGCTGGTATCCGGTGTAATCGTGCTGCTGCCGACGCTGGTGAAAGACCTGTTCATCTTGCGTATCGGAAAAAATCTGAAACGTATGTGGTTGGACTTTCACAATGCTCTCGGGCTGTTCAGCCTGCCGTTCCACATCATTATGGCGCTGACTGCGGTGGTGTTTGCCTTCCACGATCAGTTCTACGATGCCCAGGGCGCGCTGCTGGCCAAGAATGATCGCATCGCGATGGAGGAGGAGCACGCAGAGCTACACCGCAACCAGGTGCCGCTGAACCCGCAGCAGATCGTGGCGCGTCTGAAAGAACAGTCGCCGGACTTTGAGCCCGTGTATATCAATTATCACTACGAGGAAGACCACGGTGTTGAGATGCGTGTGGCGGGCAGCAACCCCCGTTACGGCATGCGCGGCGCGACGTTCGGTTTTGCCGGCGTCGACGCTTACACCGGCGACCTCACCATGACCGGCTACATGCCCGGTGAGCAGGACGGCTGGTTTGCCACGGTGACCAGTTTCTTTGCACTGCACTTCGGCAACTTCGGTGGCAACCCCGTGCGTTGGGCGTACTTTCTGCTCGGGCTTGCAGGCGCGGTATTGTTCTACACCGGCAACCTGCTGTGGATCGAGACCCATCGCAAAAAGCGCCGCAAAGGGTACGAACATCTTGATGTGCAGCAGACGCGCGCGTCGAAAATTCTGGGTGCGCTGACGGTGGGTATTTCCCTCGGCTGCATCGCCGGCATCTCTTCTACCATTGCCGCCGCCAAGGTGCTGCCACTGTGGACGGATGCTGTGGGCGCATGGCACACCGGGATTTACTATGCCGTATTTTTCCTGTTCAGTGCCTGGGCATTTATTCGCGGTGCCGCGAGGGGGGCGGTGGAGCTACTGTGTGCATCCGCCATCGCGACGCTGCTGATTCCTCTGGTGAGTCTATTTTCGGCCTTTCTCCCCGGTTTTGGTTGGAACCACGGCGGCAGCAGTTATCTGATTGATATCGTGGCTGTCATTGGTGCCGGCAGTTTGGCATTGCTCGCGCGCAAAACCCTGCAGCGGATTCACCGTGCGCCGGAATATAGCATCTGGTATGTGGGCACTGACGAGAGTGCACAGTCGGCCGGAGCAACTGAACCGGAAACTGACGCGGTGAACGTCGCTTCCAGCCCGACCTGATGGAACGACGGTATCGAGGCTGAAACGAAAAAAGCTGCGCTCGGATGAACACAGCTTTTTTGAAAGAATATCGAGCTCGGGCATTACCTGCGCCGATTGGACTTCTACTGCTTCGCCAGTACCCGCACAGGTTGCTCCGCAAAAAACGGAAGCTGGCTGGCGGGATCGATCATCTCACCGTTCTGACGCAGCTCCCAGTGCAGGTGTGGGCCTGTGGCTTTGCCGGTGCTACGCACCAGACCGAGGATCTGCCCCTGATTTCGCTGAACTCGGCTCGGCCTAAGTCTCAGTTTTTGCTATCGGAGCCGCTGTGCTCTCCAACCGCGTAGCGGATGCCTCCGAGAATATGCTGCAGAAATAGCGGGTCCCGATAGCTCTCCCCGGTATGTCCGCCGGCGGTATAGAAAGCGCGCCCGCCGTCGTACTCGTGATACCAGGCGATGGGGTGATTCTCCCCGTTCTCTCCGCCCTCATAGGTGGACTCGTCGAGCTTCATTAACACCCGGATATCCGGGTTCACGGATTTGAAGTTGTACCACTCGTCAAAGCGCCGCCAGCGGTTGCCCTCCAGCTCTGCCTGTAAAAAACCGGTGGCCGGGTGCTCGAAATCCACCACCACCTTCTCCGCTTCCTGCTGTTGCGGATGGTTGGCAAAATAGGCTCCCACCAGCTTGTTGTACCAGGGCCACTCGTATTCCGTGTCCGTGGCGGCGTGAATTCCCACAAAGCCGCCGCCGGAACGGATGTAGTGCTCGAAGGCCCTGCGCTGGCTGTTACTGAAAATATTGCCGGTGGTATTCAGAAATACCACCGCGTCGTAGCCAGCCAGTGTGTCGCTGTCGAAGAGCGCCGCGTTCTCCGAGATGTCCACCGCCAGCCCTTCTTCCAGCCCCAATTCCAGCAGGGCCTTTTTGCCATCGATAATGGACTCATGGCGCCAGCCATTGGTTTTGGAAAAGACCAGGATTCGTTTTTCTTCCGCGGTTTCTGCGGCCTGCGCAAAGGCGGGTGACAGCAGAGCGCCGATGGCCAGGGCGACGGCAGAGGGGGAGAGCCATTTATTTTTATTCGGCATTTTGGTTTCCTTGGGGCTTTCATTGCGTTCAGTAGCGCAGTCTCTCAGAATAGGGCCTTGAATTGAACATGCCTCGGGAGAAGGGTGCTTTGTGAGCCGTCGCCCGTTACAACGCTTCTGCTGGCTGGCCCTGGCCTGGTCTTCCCTGGGCCTGGCGGTGGCTGGCGCCGTCTTGCCTCTGCTGCCCACAACACCATTTCTGTTGCTGTCGGCCTGGGCCGCGGCTAAAGGTTCTCCGCGGCTGGCTCACTGGCTGGAGGAGCACCCCCGATTCGGACCGCTTCTGCACGCCTGGCGCACCCAGGGGGCTGTACCTCTCTCGGCCAAGATAACGGCGTTGGGGTTGATGGTGTTTAGCTGGCTGACGCTCTTCTGGCTCGGAGCGGGCTGGATACTGCTGGCCATGCTCGGCCTGCTGTTTGCCACCGTGGGCACCTGGCTCGCAACCCGCCCGCTGCCGGGAGAGTGAAGATCCCGCTCGTCCTTTACGATAATGTCAGGGGCCAATTAGGGCCTGAGTCACGGCTCCATTTAAACTTGCCAACTTGAAGGCAGAAGCCTTGAACAATCATGTTTAAACAGTTGTCGACATTCACCTCTCGAATAGCCTCTTTACATCGACACAGGTTACTCAGCTATGGAGCCGGGGATGTGGTCGCGCCCATGGTGGCTTGGGGCCTGTACCTGCTTGCCCTGACCTGCTACTGCCTGGTTTACAAGCAAGTCCTTTTGTCCAGCCCTGTCAACTGGGTGGTGGCCTGGGATACCCTGGGTTGGGCTTGCCGGGAATGGGGGGCGTGGTTGATTCTCACCCCTGTAGCGCTCAGGTTCTTGCGACGCTACACCCATGTCGGTGACAAGTCGGTCGAGCCGTGGCTGGGGGTGACGGCGCTGCTAGTTGTTGCCCTGCTGATCAGAATCAGTCTCGATCTGATGGCCAAGACAGGAGACGAAATCGCCAGTCTGGTCATTCTGTTTCCACGCTATCTGGTGGCGTCTTTGGTGGTGCTGCTGGTGTGGCGCTTCTACCTTTGCCCCAAGGCTGTCCGGCGGACTTCGACAACGCCGGACGCAGGCGAGGCCACCGCACCGGAACAGTGCCCAGAGTCTATCCTGGTAAACAAAGGCAGCGGCCAAACTCTGCTGCCCATTAAACAGATCCAGTGGTTAAGCGCATCCGGCAACTATGTGGAAGTGCATTGCGAAGAAGCGAGTTATCTGGTTCGTTCAACCATGCAGCAATTACAACAAAAGCTGCCGGCGGACAGCTTCCTGCGCATTCACCGCTCTTATATCGTCAATCGGGAGGCCATCAGCCAGATCACCGCGCGATCATCCGGAGGTGGTGAGGTTCTGTTGAACAACGGGAAAACACTGGCCCTGAGCAAGAAGTTCCGCCGGGAATTGCAGCAGTTCAAGCTTCAGTAACGGGCTTTTCGGCATGCGCTTCCGCCGCCTGTCTGATGGCCTTTCGAATACGGGTATAGGTGCCGCAACGGCAGATATTGGTCATGTTGTCGGAAATTTGCTGGTCTGTCGGCTGATTGATGCGCTCCAGCAGCGAAACTGCCGCCATGATCTGTCCGGCCTGGCAATAGCCGCACTGAGGGACGTCCTGATCCAGCCAGGCCTGTTGCACCGGATGTAACTGCCCTGTGGGCGCCAAGCCTTCGATGGTGCGGATCTGGCTGCCCTGCAACTGCCCGACGGGTAACAGGCATGAGCGTACTGCGGTGCCGTTAATATGTACTGTACAGGCACCGCACTGGCCTATGCCGCAGCCGAACTTACTGCCGGTCAAACGCAATTTTTCGCGAAGAAACCAAAGTAACGGCATCTCCTCTTCGCCCGGGCTCACTTCGACCTCTTGCTGGTTCACGGAAAAGTGAATGGCCATAGTTAAATCCTGATGTGCTCTGAAAATGGCATGCGGCGCAAACGCAGGCCGCTGGCGGCAAAAATGGCGTTGGCCAGGGCCGCCGGCGCGGGTGGGACGGGGGGCTCGCCCACACCAGTGGGTTCCCTGTCGCTTTCGATGATTTCTGTTTCTATCTCAAGTGGCGTTTCCCCCATACGCATCCAGCGCAACTGGCCAAAATTGCGGGTCTGCACCTGGCTGTCTTCGATGACGGCTTCATTGAACAGTGCGGCATTCAAACCGTCGATAAGGCCCCCTTCCATTTGCGCGCGGATATGGTTGGGGTTGACCGCAAAGCCGCAGTCAATAGCACCCCAGGCCTTTTGCAGGGAAAGCTGTTTGTTGTCATCCACATGCACCTGCAGCACAAAGGCCACATAGGTGCCGAAGGTAACGTGCCCGGCGATGCCCAGCCCTTCTCCCTTTTCCAGCTTCCGCCCCCAGCCCGCCATTTCGGCGGCGGAGCGGTAGCAGCGGGCCATACGCCCCGAGTCAAGGTGGTCGGCGGCCCAGTAATCAATGGGGTGGGCTTTGGCCGGTTCCATCAGGGCCAGCCGGAACGCCAGTGGGTCGGCAGCGGCCGCATGGGCCAGCTCATCCAGCATGGATTCAATGGCAAAGGCCTGCTGCATTTGTCGTGGCCCGCGCCAGGTTCCCAGGGGAAACGGCTCGTTTCCAGCCAGGCTTTCTATCCGGCAATCTCTGACCAGGTGTGCGGGAAAATTGTGGGATTCCGCCTCACCGGCGGTTTGCGCGTGGCGCATATGCCAGCCGTGAATCCGCCCCTGTTTCACGCCGGCGCGTATCTGCACAGCCGCCGCGGGGGCGAAGAAGTCCCGTTCCATATCGTTTTCACGGGTCCAGATCACCTGGACCGGCTGGCCGACTTCGTGGCTGAGCCAGATGGCCTCGCGCAGATAATCCGCCTCGCCTTTGCGGCCGAAGCCACCGCCCATGCGCTTGTTGATGACCTCCACCTTGAGAGCGTCTATGCCGGCGATCTCCTCCACCGCCAGTGCCGCCGCGTGGGGCCATTGGTGGCCCACCACTACGGTGGCGCTGTCCTTGCGCACGTCGGCGATGCAATTGAGGGGCTCCATGCACGCGTGGGCGAGAAAGGAGCGCTCATAGCAGTGTTCCAGGACTTTATCGGCCTGCTGCAACGCCCGCGTCACCTCGCCGTCGTCCCGCAGGTGTTTGCCCGGTTGATCGGACCGTGCCAGGGCCTTGAGGGTTTCCCTGTGCGCCTTTGAGTTCAATCCCGCGTATTGAGGGGTATCTTTCCAGGTTGTTTTCAGTACGTCTTTGCCCCGCATGGCGGCCCAGAAGCTGTCCGCGAGCACGGCGACACCGGCGGCGCGCAACTGGGTTTCTCCGTCGGGCCAATGGGGGCCACTTTCGTGTGGCATTTCCACAACCTGCCTGACGCCGGGCACCGCCAGGGCGGCCTTTTTGTCATAGCTGGCAATTTGTGCCCCCATAGCCGGAGCCCTGTCTATGGCCACCTGTAGGGCATTGGCGTAATTCTCATCTATACCAAACAGAGGCGCGCCGGTGACGATGTCCCTGGCGTCGATGGCCGGCTGGTTTTTGCCCATGATATGAAACTGGGCGGGCTGCTTGAGCTTCAGATGATTGGTATCCACCTGCCGGCGCGCGGCCTTTTCGGCCAGATCCCCGTAGCTGAATTTACGACCGGTGGGGGTGTCGATTATCTGACTCAGTCTGGCCGTCAGCCGTTCCGGGCTGCAATCCCACCGCTCCGCCGCCTCTTCTATCATCATGCGTCTGATCGTCGCGCCGGCGGTGCGCAGGTAGGTCCAGTTGTTTTTCAGCGTCTGGCTTCCCCCTGTGCCTACTTGCGCGTGGTCGTAGACCAGGTCTCCCTTCCGGTTGCGTGTCAGGTAGGTGGGCATATTGAGGTCGAAGCGGATCAGGGACCAGTCCAGATCCATTTCATCCGCCAGTATCATCGGCCCCGCAGTGCGCATGAACTGCCCCATCTCCATAATGGGGGATTGCATGACGACGGTATTGTCCCTGTTGATGCTGACATACACACACCACTGGGGAGAGACCGGCTGTTGCGCACTACTGCTTCGGGCGCGCAGGGGCAGGGTGACGGAAACCAGCATGGCGCCGGCTGACAGTGCCGATATTTTTAGGAAATGACGTCTGTGCGGGTTCTGCATACTCGCTCACCTGACAGGAAGGGGGGATTGGTTGGCCTGTTGAGAGTGGCTACAGCCTATAAAATCCTGGCAATTGGGATAAAGGACTGTGGGACAAGTGGACGAAATCCGTGTTGAAGGCGCGGGGAGGATCACCCAGGTGGTTTTAGGCGTCTAGTCGGCATCTGCACCCATCGGGGGAAGCGGTGCCCCCATGAGGGGGCTTGCGAAAGGAGGTCTAGGCAGAAAGGGGATTGCCCCGCTCGATGATGGTTTTCACATCCACGCCCACCGGCAGGGTACCGGTATTGCCGACGCCCTGCGCACCGAGGCGCGAGGCGATAAAACCTTCCGCCACGGCGCTGTTGCCGGATTGCATCAGAAGGTGGCTCTGCATGGTCAGTGCGAGCTGGTCGACGATATGCCGCGCGCGGAATTCGATATCGTTGAAGTCGGCCAGCTGGTTTTTCAGTTGCGCGATAGCGCGGTCGTAGCGGAGGTCGCTGCCCTTGCTCTGTTCCAGTTCGTCGAACCAGTTGCCGAGCACTTCCGGGGTTTTGGTGATGGCGCGCAGCACGTCGAGCGCCTGGATGTTGCCGGAACCTTCCCAGATCGCATTGATTGGCGCATCGCGGTATAGCCGCGCAGTGATGAAGTTTTCGATCACGCCGTTGCCACCGAGGCATTCCATCGCCTCATAGGCGTGGTGCGGAGTGCGCTTGCAGATCCAGTATTTGCCCACTGCGGTGCCGAGGCGCATCAGCAGCTTCTGCCGCTCGCTATCCAGATGGTCCATGGCTTGGGCCATGCGCATGGTCATCGCGATGGAACCCTCTACTTCGAGTTGTAAATCGGCGAGCACGTTCTGCATCAGCGGCTGATCGATCAGAGCTTTGCCAAAGGCGCTGCGGTTTGCGGCGTGGTAGATCGCCTGCACCACCGCCTGGCGCTGGCCGCCACTGGAGCCGATCATGCAGTCGAAGCGGGTGGCGGAGACCATTTCGATAATCGCCGGTACACCGCGACCCTCTTCGCCTACCAGCCAGCCCAACGCGCCGCGCAGTTCGATTTCTGACGAGGCGTTGGAGACATTGCCGGCCTTGTTCTTGAGCCGCTGCACCTGGATTGGGTTTTTCGCGCCGTCCGGGCGCCAGCGAGGTACCAGGAAGCAACTAAGGCCGGCGTCTGTCTGCGCCAGCATCAGAAAGGCATCGCACATGGGTGCAGAGGTAAACCACTTGTGGCCGACAAGCTCATAACTGCCATCGCCAAGCGCTGTGGCGGTGGTGGTGTTGGCGCGCACATCAGAGCCGCCCTGTTTCTCGGTCATACCCATGCCGATGGTGAGGGCCGATTTCTCGGTGTGCGGGCGGTTGCTGGGGTCGTAGCCGCGATCGGTGATTTTGGGCAACCACTCCTTCGCCAGCGACGGCGTCAGTTTGATTGAAGGCACTGAGGCAAAGGTCATGGTTACCGGGCAGCCGTGGCCGGACTCCACCTGGCTGTGCAGATAGTATTTGGCCGCGCGCACCACGTGGGCGCCGGGTTTGGGATCGGTCCAGGGCGCGGAGTGCAGCCCTTCACTCATGGCCAGCTGCATCAGCTGGTGGTAGGCGGGATGGTAGTTGACCTGATCGACGCGGTTGCCCACGCGATCGTGGGGTTCGAACTCCGGTTTGTAGTGATTGGCCTGGAATCCGCGTTCGATCCACTCCGGCCGGCCGCAGATCTCGCCATAGCGCTGCAGGTCGTCTTCACCCCAGTGGCCGCCGTTGCGGGCGACGGCGTCCCTGAGTGCGGCATCGCCGGCGTAGAGATTGTGGCCGTGCAGTGGCTTGGGCTGGTTGAGTACCGTGTGGGTACTGGCGAGGTCTGAAGGCGCTTGAGGTGCACTCATGGATCTCTCTCCGTATTGTTTTTTGCAGGCCGCAGGGCACAAGCATAGCCAGCGCGCGTGGCGTTGCGGGATATCCTAGAGGTTTGCGCCCGGTGGGGCTTGTCTTGCGGCGCCGGATTGATTGGCCACTTGCGCCAGATTTGTAAGGCACCGATCTGGCCGCAGGCCGACACATCGTCTTCGCGGTCATGCAAAGGGCTGTTCTGGCGGTGGAATCCGGTGTAAAACGCGCTCTCCCGGTGCCTGTTCTGGCGCCATTTCTATTCCGGTACCCTATCGTGCATCCAATTCTGACTGCGACCGCATTACTGGTAATCAGCAATGTATTTATGACGTTCGCCTGGTACTCCCATCTCAAGGAGCTGAGCCACAAGCCGTGGATCATCGCCGCACTGCTGAGCTGGGGAATTGCGCTGTTTGAATACCTGTTCCAGGTGCCCGCCAACCGGGTCGGCTACTCCGCGTTAAACGTGGGGCAGCTCAAGATCCTGCAGGAGGTCATCACGCTCTCGGTATTCGTGCCGTTTGCGGTCTACTACCTCAAGGAACCGCTGAAGCTCGACTATTTATGGGCCGGGCTGTGTATCCTCGGCGCGGTGTTCTTTATCTTCCGCAGTAAGTGGGCCGGTGCCTGAGGCCGGCCTGCAGGGTAAACTCCGCCCCCTCTGCACACGGCTTTCATATAACGAACAAGGAAAAAAAGATGACGGGATTTTACGTGGGCGCCTATGCAACGGCTCCGGTGACATCATCCTGGGACCCGGAGGTCCAGACCGCTTACTTCAACGGCCTCAAGGCCATCCCCGGCATCCGCGGGTTGGAGCACCCGTTTACCGGCGCGCTGCACGGACACGACGACGCCTGGTTCCTCACCAATATCGATCCGCACTGGGACTTCGTATTTACCGGCATTCCCGGGGTGATGGGGCGCCTGGGTGAAGACGCGGGCTTCGGTATCGCCTCCAGCGCAGAGGCCGGCCGTCAGGCGGCGCTGGCGTTCTACCAGGAGGCGCGACAGGCCATCCGCAAACTCAATGGCCACCTGGGGCGCCAGGCGGTCCAGGCGATGATGATCCACACCGCGCCGCGTCCGGCAGAGGGCGTTCGCCCGGATGCGGCGGCGCTGGTGGCGTCACTGCAAGAGATGGTGTCCTGGGACTGGGACGGCGCCGCGCTTGTAATCGAACACTGCGATACCCGCATTGAGGGCCAGGTGCCGTCCAAAGGCTTCCTGACCATCGAAACCGAGATCGAGGCCGTCCTGGAAGTAAACCGCAATACCGGCGGCAATCTCGGCCTGTGTATCAACTGGGGCCGTTCCGCGCTGGAAACACGCAGTGTGGACGGGCCGGTACAGCACATTGAGGCGGCGCGCACTGCCGGCCTGCTGCGCGGGTTGATGTTCTCCGGCGTCTCCGGTGCCGAGGGTCCCTACGGTGCCTGGGCAGATACCCATATGCCGCCGGCAGGCGCGACGGGCACCTTCGAGCCCAGCTCCCTGCTCAACGAAGCGGAATTCCGCCGCTGTGTGGAAGCTGCAGACCCACAGGCGCTGGATTACATGGGTATCAAGATCGGCGTGCGCCCCGAGTCCCTGACGACGGAACAGCGCCTAGCCTACATTGAGAGCGCGCTGGGCATGCTGCAGCGCGCTGTCGGTTGAGCGTCTCGCGAATCCCTTGCCTCAAATAAAAAGCGGGCATTGCGCCCGCTTGTTCAGAATCGCGCAAGTTCGTCCCGCAGGTCCTGCCCCAGATCGTCCGACCCGGTGATCCACACGCTTTTATCCGCACCGGGAAACACCCCGATTTCGATGCCGTCTTTGGCCAGCCCCGGGAGCCAGCGGCTCAGGAACTGGGGCAGGGGGATACCGCGGGGCTTCAAATCGCTGTCGTCTGCGGCGTAATCCCCGGCAAATGCGGCGCTCGGCCACACTGGCAGGTATTCGAACTCCCCTTGGTCCTCCGCATGCAGCTTGAGGAAGTGCTCCTCGCTGTTGACCAGAATCCACACCTCCCGCTCCTCGCCAACGGCGTCGAGAAAGTATTCGTAGCGGGCTTCGCAGTCCAGATCGAGGATCGCGTTCAGGTCGTCGTTGTTCATTGTTTGGATAACTCTCAGCTCCGGGTTAATGGGGCAAGGTTACGCTACTCCGGGGGCTCGTCCCAATGCTTTCTCTGGCGGACAAATGCCGCACGGAGCCCCGGCAGCGGCTCTCGCGTCTGCTAGTCTGGCTAGATCGGGTCAGCCGGATTTCCTCTGGTTCTGGCCGTCAAACCTTCTTCCCCCGAATGTTTCATTCAAAAACCTGTCGCGACCTGCGAGGAGAGCACGATGCCGACGATCACCACGAAAGATGGCGCTGAAATTTTTTACAAGGATTGGGGCTCAGGGCAGCCCATTGTGTTTCACCACGGCTGGCCACTGAGCAGTGACGACTGGGATGCCCAAATGTTGTTTTTCGTGCGTCAGGGGTTTCGTGTCGTCGCCCATGATCGCCGCGGCCACGGCCGCTCCAGTCAGATTGCCAGCGGGCACGACATGGACCACTACATCATGGATGTCGCCGCGGTCACCGAGCACCTGGGGTTGGCGGACGCCATTCATATCGGCCACTCCACCGGAGGCGGCGAGGCGGCGGGCTATGTGGCGCGTTTTGGTCGGGGCAGGGTAGACAAGCTGGTGATGATCGGCGCCGTACCGCCGATCATGCTGAAAAGCGACAGCAACCCGGAGGGCACGCCGATTGAGGTATTCGATGACTTCCGTAAACAACTCGCGGCCGACCGCGCGCAGTTTTACCTCGATGTTGCCAGCGGTCCCTTCTACGGGTTCAACCGCAAAGGCGCGGAGATTTCCGAGGGCGCCATACGCAACTGGTGGCGCCAGGGAATGATGGGCAGTACGCTGGCGCATTACGAAGGAATCAAAGCCTTCTCGGAAACTGACTTCACCGAAGACCTGAAAAAAATCGAAGTGCCCACGCTGGTGATGCATGGCGACGACGATCAGGTGGTGCCGATCAAGGCCTCCGGAATCAAATCCGCGGAAATTCTTAAGGATGCCACCCTCAAGGTGTACAAAGGCTACCCCCACGGCATGGCGACCATCCACGCGGATGAAATCAACAACGACATATTGAAATTCATCCAGGCGTGAGCAGTGCGTCGAGCTAGAACGTCGGGTGTGGGGGGACGAGATATTCGCGCCGTGCTCTGAATCAATAGGACCTGGTCAAAAAGGTTGTATTTTTCACTGTAGACAAGGTCTCCCCCCTAAAGTGAAAGGTCAATTCTGTCTTCGGCAATGTCAGGTCGCGCGCGCACACGCGGTAGGGAAACCAATAGGCACTGTCTTCCGCGAGGTCGATTTTCCGCGGGCCAAACAGGCGGAACTCGCCTTCCCCGCTAATTGACACATCCACAAAGCGCTGAGTCTCGCTGTATCCCTCCACCTTGACCTGATACACGTTACACACCGTGTGCTGATCCACCTGCCGGAACATCGCGCCGCGGTCGCGCCTGATTTCCACCAGCAACTGGGTAGTCTGGGTGAAGCCGTACAAGACCGCGGTAAAGGCCAGCAGCATTACCGCGGCATAGCCGGCCAGGCGCGGGCGAAGGAAGCGGGAATTTTCGCCTTGCAGCTGCGCCTCGGAGGCGAAGCGGATGAGTCCCGCGGGGCGTTCGAGTTTTGACATAACCTTGTCGCACGCATCGATGCACGCGGCGCAGTCGATACATGCGGCCTGCAGGCCATCGCGAATATCGATACCGGCGGGGCACACCTGCACACAGAGCCCGCAGTCGACGCAGTCACCACTGTTGTCGCTTCCTTTGCGCAGGTTCGCGCGGGGTTCGCCGCGGCGCGCGTCGTAACTGACGGTCAGTGTATGTTCGTCGAACATCACGCCCTGGAATCGCGCGTAGGGGCAGGCGTGCAGGCAGATTTTCTCGCGTACCAGCCCGGCATTCAGATAGGTTAGCCCTGCCATGATCAGGATCCAGCCGGAGACCGCCGCCGACAATTCGAATTGCACCGCGGCAGACAGGATCTCGCGCACGGGCACGAAATAGCCGGTGAAGGTGATGGCGGTAGCGAGGGCGAGCAGTATCCAAAGCAGGTGTTTGAGCAGCCGGCGGAGCATGATGTGCAGGCCAAGTGGCGCGCCGGCCTGCCGGGCTCTCTTGTCCGCCCGGCCTTCGGTCAGATCCTCAACGCGGATGAACAGCCAGGTCCAGATACTCTGCGGACACGCGAAGCCGCACCACACGCGCCCCCAGGCCACCGCGAGAAAAAACAGCAGGGCGGCACTGGCGATCAGCAATCCCGCCAGCAGGGACAGGTCGCGCCACGACAGCGCGTGGCCGAAGAGGATGATCCGGTGCTGTTCAAACGAAAACAGCAACCAGGGCTGGCCGTCGAACTGCACCCACACCAGCCCGAAGTACAGCGCGAGCAGAGGCCAGCTGATCAGGCGCCGCACATTCTGGAAGTAGCCTTCCGTCAGTCGCACATGAAACTTGCCATCGCGGGTGGGTGGTGGGGCGGAGTGCAGGGCAACCGGTTCCTGAACAACGGGAATTTTTTCCATGACAACTCATCCGCGCAGATTTAGACGGCGGCAGACTACGCCGGCCCGCCCGATAGGTGCAGGCATAAAAAAATAAAATACAATGGGTACAGATTGAGGGGCTGGAGTTGAGTGGGTGACACAGGAATTTCGCTACCAGCAGCTGGAGGCGTGGTTGTTGCAGGGCATCGAGGAGCAGCGCTGGCGGCAGGGAGAGCGCTTGCCCTCGATTCGGACCCTGTGCCGGGAGCACAAGCTCTCCAAGGCCACCGTGCAGCACGCGCTGCAGCGGCTGGAGGTACAGGGCCAGGTTGAGGCGCGGCCCAAGGCGGGCTATTTCGTATCCCTGCAAGCGCCTGCGGTAAACAGACCCGTTAGCCGAGCCCGTATCGAGGCGCCGCGGCCGGTAACGGTCAGTGAACTGCTGCAGGACATCATGCGCCGCAGTGCGGCCTTCGATCTGCTGCCACAGCATTCACCCGGCGATCTGCCCCCCGGTATCGTCGCCCTCAACCGCGCCATCGGGCGCTCGCTCAGGCGGCAAAGCGGCCAGGATTTCCAGTACTACGATGAACCCGCCGGCAACGTCGCGCTGCGCGACCAACTCGCGCTGCACATGGCCCGGCGGGGATGGCCGTGCGAGCCGGATGCGCTGTGTATCACCTCGGGCTGTCAGCACGCGTTGTTTCTCGCCCTGATGGCCTGCTGCAATCGCGGCGATGTGGTGGCGGTAGAGTCGCCGGGATTTTACGGCGTGATGCAGATCATTGAGCAGCTGGGACTGCAGGTGGTCGAAGTGCCGGCCTCGCTCGAAACCGGAATGGATATCGATGCGCTGGAAGATGTTTTGCAGCGCTGGAAGGTGCGCGCGTGCGTTGTCTCTCCCGCATTCGCCACCCCCGGTGGCGCATTGATGCCGGAATCGTCCAAGCGCCGGCTGCTGGCCCTGGCGGAGTCTTATGATCTGGCCGTTATCGAAGACGACATCTATGCCGATACCGCACTGGGGGCCGTCCCCGATCCGCTCAAAGCGCTGGACAGGGATCAGCGGGTAATCCTTTGCAGCTCCTTCTCGAAATGCCTCTCCCGGGATCTGCGGATCGGATGGGTTTCCGGTGCCCGCTGGCACGCGCGTATCCTCCACCTGAAACTGGTGACGCAGTTGTCCAGCAGCCAGTTTGTGCAGCGCGGCCTGGCGGAGTTCATGGCCGACGGCAGCTTCACCGCGCATTTGCGCCGGCTGCGGACAGAATTGCGAACTCAACGAGACCGCCTGCTGCAATTGCTGAACGACTGGCCGGGAAGTCTCCGGGTGAGTAAGCCACAAGGAGGCCTGGCGGTTTGGGTGGAACTGCCCAGCGGGGAGGATACGCTCGCGCTCTACGCCAAAGCATTGCAACAGCAGGTGGTGATCACGCCCGGTCCGTTGTTTTCGGCATCGGGGCAATTCAGAAACTGTATGCGCATCAGTTTTGCCCACCCGTGGAATCCGCTGAGAGAGCAGGCGCTCCGTCGGCTGGCGGCGTTATGCGCCTCGAATCCATAGCGTTGTGGCCGTGATTCAGATCGCGGCCAGAAAACCGCCGAGCAGCAGAGTCAGGGCAATGGTGAGTAGCCCCTGGATGATCGCAATAAGAATACCCTTCAGAAAACCGGTGCCCAGCACCAGCATGTAGGCGATGGCAGCGAGTGGAATCGTGAGCAGTAATCCGAGCTCCGCGCTGACACCGGGAATTAGCGCACCCACAAAATGCTGAATGATCACCGCCAGCAGCAGCGCGAAAAGGCAGGAAAAGACACCGGTATTGCGCGCGCCCAACATGCCGGCCGCTATTTTCAGCGGCAATACCAAAAGCGCCACCACAATGATCAGGAGGATCAAAAATTCCATTCAGGCTCCCGCGTTGTCTGTCGTTGATTGGAAATTATGGAGCTCAGACTATAGCGCGGTGTGGTTGATTTGGCATTTTCCAGTCATTGCGGTGTTTTTCGCGCTCAATGGTTGGTGCCGAGATATCGAGACCTTGTGAACGAAATGTGAAACAGCGCGCAAACAGAGATGCTTTTGAGGGGCGTGGCAGTGGCGCAGGCGAGGAGCGGAGGAGATGTGTGTGGAGCCGGTGAGCACTCCTACCAGAAACCAGAAACTCCTTTGCAGGATGAAAAATACGTCTACGCTTACTTAGGAACGGTAGACATCAGGAGTGCTGATATGGCGTCGATGGAACAAATCGAGATGGATAAACACCGCAAATCCCTGGACCGGGATGTCTCGCATCTTGTGGATAAATATCTCAAGGCGATGGAGTGGGATATCCCCGATGTGGATGAGCCCGCCGCGCGGCAAATGATCCTCGATGAAATCAAGCGGGAAGTCGGGCGCATCGAATCCCAGCACTGATTTGACACGGCGCGGCTGCCGGTGGCCCGGCGGCCGCCCTTCCACCAGCATCGAAAATCCGCCAAATCGCCCCCGGTTGGGGGCGAAAGACGACTTGCCGTGGTTAGGCCGCGCGACCTGCAGGCTGTACGGCATTCCGGTTACTACCATCTGCCAAGATGCTGCTCAGGCCGTTATCCACGGCGTAGACACCACCACCCTGAATGGCCAGCGCCACGGTTGCCGCCAGCAGCGCCAGTGCGAATTCATAGCCGTTGTTGGACATGAACAGGCCGTTGTCGATATGGGTGCTGAAAATCGCCACCACCATGGTGAAGGCGCTAACAGCGGCTGCCGGCCGGGTCAGCAGACCGAATACCAACGCCAGGCCGCCAAAGAATTCCGCACTGCCCGCCAGCAGGGCCATCAGGTATCCCGGCTCCAGACCAATGCTCGCCATCCACTGCCCGGTGCCCTCTAGCCCATAGCCTCCAAACCAACCAAACAGCTTCTGGGCGCCGTGCGCGGCGAGGATGATACCGACCGGCACGCGCAGGGCCAGGGCGCCCAGTCCGGCGTTCGAGTTCAAAATCTTGTTGATCACTTGAGTGTTCATAACCGTTCTCCACATTGTTGGGTTTGGGCGTGGTGTAGGAACCTCACCAGCTTGAGATGCAGTCTAATGGCAACATTTCTGTATATAAATATGCGTTCTGTTGATCTATTATCAATAAAATATTGGCAATATGGCCGGGAATATCCCATGGACCGGATTAGCGCGTTGAACGCTTTCGTGGCAGTTGCAGACGAGGGTGGCTTCAGTAAGGCCGCGGACAAGCTGAATTTGTCGAATCAGCTGGTGAGCAAGTACGTGTCGCAGTTGGAGGAGCATCTCAAAGTGCGCCTGTTCAATCGCACCACGCGGCGTGTACGCCTGACGGAGGAGGGGGCGCAGTGCTATCAGTTTGCCCAGCAAATCTTGGAAAGCCTGGCGGACATGGAGAGCCAGTTGGGCGAGATGCAGAGCGAGGCGCAGGGACATCTGCGCATCAGCGCCCCGGTCACCTTTGCTACCCGCCACCTGGCGCCGTTGATTGGGGACTTTAAGAAAGCGCACCCGGCCGTTGGTATGGAACTGCAGCTCAACGACCGCAAGGTGGACGTGGTAGAGGAGGGGTTCGATGTGGCGCTGCGCATCGGCAAGCTGAAGAACTCGTCGTTCATTGCCCGGCGCCTGGCACCGATACGGCTGGTAGTGTGTGCATCCCCGGACTATCTGGCGCGGGAGGGCGTACCCGAAACTCCGGAGGATTTACGCCCGGAGCACTACCTGCGCTATAGCTATCTGGAACCCGACCCCGCCGAGTCACGACTGATGCTCGCGCTGAAAAGAAATAGTGCAGCCACTGCCGCAAGCCTGGCGAGCAACAACGGCGAAATCCTCATGCAGGCCGCCATTGCCGGACAGGGCTATGTATTGCAGCCAACGTTTATCGTCGGCGACGCGATCAAAGCGGGCAAACTCCGCGCCATTCTGCGGACGTTCGAGCCGGAGCCTCTCGGGCTTTACGCCGTCTATCCACACAGGAAACTGCTGGCGACAAAGCTCAAAGTATTTATCGAATTCATCAGCAGCTATTTTGGTGACCCGCCGTACTGGGATGACTTTGAGTGATGGCTGCCCCTGTATCGACTCATAAGATGCATCAATGCTGATCTGCAGGGTGATTAACCCCGTCATAGGTCGGGATTCCCTCGATCTTGAGCGGGTTGATACCCTCCAGGCAGGCCACGTTAAACCCGAACTGGGTCGGATTCGAGCGTCGTTGGTGGTGGGTGTAGATACCGCAGTTCCCACAGAAATAATGCTTCGCCGTTTTGGTATTGAACTGATAGAGCTTAAGGTGCTCCGCGCCCTTCACGATCCTAATGCCATCCAGCGTCACAGAAGCCGCAATGGCGCCGCGCCTGCGGCACATGGAGCAATCGCAGCGGCGGACATCAATCAGCCCTGCTGGCAAATCGAGTTCCAATTCTACGGCGCCGCAGTGGCAGGTCGCTCGATGCTTTGGCTGTATTTTAACGCCATCCACTTCCGCTAAGTTAGTCGGCAATTTTTCATCCTTTGCTTAGGCCAAGTCGTATAGCAGTTAACTTTAAACGCGTTTTTCCCACATTTCTTGTTCGCTTGATAATTCACCGCAACCATAAACCTCCCAGGCTGGGACCGGAAAACCGATCCTGGCGGCAGTGCTTGTTGGCTTGATCCCCGCTATGCTGGCGATATGTTGAGCCCAAGTGCCACAGTTGTGTCCCCCATGCCCTAATAAATTAAACTTGGGGGTTTGCGTAGCATTCTTCCACTCAGCTTTGGCAGCATTAAATGCTCTATTTCCGGAGTTGAAATCGACCAGCCAGCTTCTGTATTTTGCGCCTATCAAGAAGTTACTTTCCGATACCTGCCTGGCCTGCTCCGCATAGTACCTTCCTTTGTGCAGGTTTCCGTCTTCTGGCTTTTCGGAAGCTTTATCTCCGTTCTCTAAAGGAATGGTCCGTCGAAATCGTTCAATGCGTCCGGGTACTACTTGCCTTGATGATTGCAATAACCCCAGCTCATTGAGTGAATTACCTCTCGCTGGGTATAAATGGAATCCTTTATGTTTTCGGTAACAGTCGTCAGTTTCATAACCATGGCCCCATTCGAATACGATTACCTGATGCCCGAAGGTAAACGAGCCTTGGGAGAGAATGGTAATTACCATTTCATTTTCATTCAGTGGGTAGCCTGTGTATCGACTTCGAAGGGTGTGCCCTATAGGTGCCGTTTGCCATGCGGTATTCGGGTCCAATTCAGTGGCCATGATCTTCCCTGTGGTATTAAATTTTTTTAAAAGCCGACGCTGGATGCTAGCAGGAATACTTTTCTGCGAACAGATTGTAGGCGTTACTTTCGACTCGGTATTTCATGAGAATATTGGTGCCATTTGGCCGGGTGGGCAGTAGCTGTCCGCCAAAAGGTAGTCGGAATTCGGGCGTAATTTTAACGTAATCGGTCGCGGGATGTTTTGGCGGGGATCCCCAAAGAAATCGGATGTAGCGTGAGTAAAATACCCGCACACGAATCGCTCTGCAGATTTGTGTGCGGAGACTTAAAATGGATATTTGGTTTAACCTGTCTTGTATGGGAAAAAGAGAGAATACCACTGCGGGATTTGGGAGCGTTGCGACGCTATGAATGCTGGTTGTCCATATCGACCTATAGGTGATACAGCTGAGCTTCCACCAGAGCTGCTTTTCGCGGGCGGCCGTGAACTGGTAAACGGCTGCATACCGGGGATTCCTACTTTTCATTGGCCCAGGAAACAGTGACCAGTACCCGTCGGTACGGAGCCAGGCAGGCTATCTTTTCCGCGCGCGGCAGGCTAGTGGGGCAGTTGTTGTCGGCTTGGCTTTCCCCTAATGCGCTCGGGGCGATGGCGGTGTCGTTTGCACCCCGCTCGCGTAGCCAGTCGCTTACAGTTTGCGCGCGACGGGTGGAGAGCCGCCGATTGTCCTCGGCCCTGCCCATAGGATCCGCGTGACCCTCTACCCGAAACAACAGTTGCGGCAGCTTTTTCGCTGGCAGTTGTGCCAGGAAATTTTCCAGGGCGCTGAGCGCATTGCTGTCCAGTTGATACTGGCCGGAGGCGAAGGGCAGGGTGATGGACAGAGGCTGAAAAGCGTGCGACTCGGAGGCGGGTTCGGGCTCTGGCGCGGTTTCGGCTATTTGTGGCGGTCCCGCCAGCGACGGGTCGCAGTCCGGCAGGGCGTGGTCCACCCGCCAGTCGGCATTGCGCCAGCAGTGGCCATCGCGGTCGCGCAGCAACTGGCCCTGGCGGTCGCTGGCATAGCCGGGAAAGTGGTCCGTGGGTTTGTCCGCGCCGGCGCAACCGGCCAGGAGTAGGGCGGTGATGGCGGCGAGTGTTTTTTGTTTATTCCGCATGGATGATTCCTTGTTTGTACCTGCAGGTGACTGTGTGCAGGGTGATTTGGCCTACCAGCGATACTGGGCGCCAAGCTGTCCGCCGTGCACTTCGCTGTCGCCACCAAAGCGGCCGCGGTAGCCAGCCCACAGAGACAGTCTTCGACTGATGTGCATTTCCGCCGACAACGATGCGTCCAACTGAGTGGCGTCTATGTCTGCGCTGTACAGGCTAAAGGTGTCGCCACCGGCGAAGCGCGCATCCTGTTCCGCCGAGATGTCGCCGAAGCCGCGCACCGCGGCCAACCCGGCTTGCACCTGAACCCAGGTGCCGTTGGCCAGGAAGGCCCGCGACAGATCCAGCCCCAGGGTTGCCTCGCCGCTGCTTTGGCTGTTGCCCGCCACGGTCAGCTCCGCGCCGCTGGAGCCTTTCTCTGTAAAGCCGTTCCGCTTCAGGCGTTCGCTCGCGGCCTGGGCG
The DNA here is from genome assembly GCF_011326135.1 of Microbulbifer sp. SH-1. Lineage (NCBI taxonomy): Bacteria > Pseudomonadati > Pseudomonadota > Gammaproteobacteria > Cellvibrionales > Microbulbiferaceae > Microbulbifer > Microbulbifer sp. SH-1. The sequence goes on from NZ_CP046948.1 coordinate 277,308, forward strand.
TAGGGGCGCAGGTCCAGACCGGCCCAGTGCAGGTCCAGGCCCGCTTCCAGAGCCAGGCGGGTGCCGCGAACGGAATCGGATGCGCTGAGTCGGTCTGCGTCAACTTGGCGGCGATAATCCGTATCTCCGTCGGCATAGCTCAGATCCCCGCGCAGGTACAGCGGGCCGTCGCTGTCCCAGCGTGCGTAAAGTCCGAGGTAGCGGGCGGAAAGGTCGCCTTCGGCATCGCGGTTGCGGTAATCCAGGTCTGCGTCCGCCGCTGCAAGCGCGGTGCCCAGCAGCCACTGCTCGTTCCAGCGCGCGTCTGCACCGGCCGCGAGCAGTTGGCCGCTCATGCGATAGCTGGCGTTGCCAGTGATCCGCTGCCCGTCCTCTTCGAAGCGAGTGGATTCCACCTGTACCCACGCGGCGGGGCCCTCGCCGTGCTCGCCCGGTGCCGGGCCGGCAGCCAGGGCACCCATGGGTGAACTCTGGCGGCGGAGTTCTGCGGAGAAGCGTCGCTGCAGTTCGCGGCTGGCGTTGATACCAGCGAGCAGGCTGTCGCCACTCAGGGCTTCGAAGGCAGTGGGCGCGGAGTCCGCATCCAGGGTCACCACCCTCTGGTACACCGGGTGCTGGCGGCCAAGGGTCTCTATGCCGCCGGCGGTGGCGCGCTGGTTGCGGGTGCGCGCCAGGTCGCCGAACAGCAGATCGTTGCGGGTCAGTTCCAGATAGACGTGGCTGGCGTCGTAACTCAGCTGCGGCGCGAGGAAGGCATAGTTGGTGGTGACGGCGCCGAACTGGCCGTCGATGCCGCCGTCGGCGACAAGGATGGTGTAGTCGGTAAAGGGTTCGAAGTCGCCGCTGGCCACCACATGCACTGCCGAGCCGTTCCCCAGAGTCGTTCGGCCGCTGACATGAATCTGGTCGCCGTTGCCGTCAGCGTCCACGTCCGCTAGGTAGACTGAGCCATCGCCGAAAGTGAGATCACCGTCCACGGTTAGGGTGCCGATGGTATTACCGGGGGCCAGAATACCGCCGCTCTGTAGTTGAGTGCTCCCCACTGTACCGCTGCCGCCGAGGACAGCAGCGTCCTGTACGGTGAGGGAGCCACCGAGGCTGCCGTTTACCATCAGCAGGCCCGCGGCGATGGTGGTGCTGCCCGCAAAGCCGGCGCTGTTGCCGCTCAGGGTCAGGGTGCCCGCGCCGGTTTTGCGCAGGCCTTCGCTGCCGGCGACTGCGCTGTCGATGGTGGCGGTCCAGGTTTCACTGCCGACACCGCCGTCGCCGACGCGAATTTCGCTATCGACGCTTAGGGTCAGAGTGCCGCCGGTGAGCCGATAGCCGTCGCTGGCGAATTGCAGGCCGGTGGCGGTTATCTCGCCATCGCTGGTGTCGAGGGTCACGGTGCCAGCTTCGCCGCCGAAAATGGCGAAGCCGGGTTGCGAACGCATGGCGCCGGTGAGGATGCCCTGAGCGTCCGCCCAGACTTCCGCAGACGCGGACCAGGTGCCACTGCCGCCGCCTAGTTGGCTTTCGCCGGCCTGGCCGTTGGCATTCCAGAAGTTCAGGACCATGCCGCTGGTGTTGAGCAGGTTGATCTGGCCACCTGATGTTTCACCGGAGAGATACTGGAAGGCAATCACCGTCTCGTCCTGGGCATCGTCGAGCAGCAGGCCGCCGTTGCTCAGGGTGAGGCTGCCATCGTAGTCAAATAGGCGGTAGAGGCCGGGGCCGAAGCCGCCGGTGTCGGTGATATTGAGGATGGTACCCTCCAGGGCCAGGTCGCCGCTCACCGTTACGCTGTCGCTGTCGCCGGGGGTATTGAAATCCGCGCCCGGGGCGCCGAACTCGAAGTCGAGAATCGAGCCCAGTGCCAGAGTCAGGTCGCCGTCCACGGTGAGGGTGCCGGTAGAGTTGCCGGGGGCCAGAATGCCGCCTTCTTCCATGGTGGTGCTGCCCACTGTGCCACTGCCGCCGAGGGTGGCGCCGTTCTGCACGGTAAGGTCGCCACCCAAGATGCCGTTGACCGCCAGCAGTCCCTGTTCGACCAAGGTCGCGCCGGTAAAGCCGGAGCTGTCGCCCGAAAATTCCAGTGTGCCGCTGCCTGTCTTTTGAAAGGAGCTGACGCCGGTGAGGGCGCCCGCATAGGCGGTATCGCCCGTCTGATCGACGGTCAGCCCGGCACCGCCGGTGGCCAAGGTGCCGCCCGCGCCGGAAAGGGAGGACATGACGAGGTCGTAGCCGTTGAGATCCAGGGTGCCGCCGTTGATGGTGAAGGCGGTGTTCTGGACCAAGGCGGTCGAGGCGCCGGCCAGCAGGGTGCCGGCCTCAATAGTGGTACTGCCGGTATAGCTGTTGGCGCCCGCGAGTGTCAGCGTGCCTGCACCCAGCTTGGTCAGGCTGCCGCTGCCTTGCAGATCCGTGGCGATGCCGATGTCGAAGCCGTTGCTGTCGATATAGGCGCCGCCGGCGGCGATGGTCACATCGCCCGCGGCGAAGCTGCGCAGGAAATCTGCCTGGTTCGCGGTCGCGCGCAAAATGCCGCCATCGAAGGTGAAACTGGCGCCGCCGTCGCGTTTTTGCACAAACCCGGTTTCCAGCACCCCGCGGCCAGTTTCCGTGCCGGACAGAAGAAGCGCGCCGCTGCTACCGTCGGCATCGCCCAGCGCAAGCGCGGCCGCACCCACCTTGCCGCCGTCTTCGATATTCAGCGTGCCGCTGCCATCAATGCCGACAATGATCCAGCCGGAATTGGTCCAGCCCGAACCAGCGCCGGTCACCGTCACCGTGCCGGTGGAACTGGAGGAGCGGCCGATATAGCTGGAGCTATTGCTGACCGTGCCGCCGTTTTCGATATTCAGCGTGCCGCTGCCATTAATACCGACATAGAGCCAGTTGGAATTGGTCCAGCCCGAGTCTTTGCCGGTCACCGTCACCCTGCCGGTGGAACCGTGGTTGGCGCCGATATAGCCGGCGGTATTACTGACTGAGCCACCGTCTTCGATATTCAGCGTGCCGGTGCCATTAATGCCGACATGAAGGGCACTGGAATTGGTCCAGCCCGAGCCTTCGCCGGTCACCGTCACCGTGCCGCTGGAACTGGCGTCGTAACCGATATAGCCATCGGTATTGCTGACCGTGCCGCCGCCTTCGATACTCAGCGTGCCGGTGCCGCGATTGCCGACAGACAGGCTGCCATTATTGGCCCAGCCTGAGCCCTCACCCGTCACCGTCACCATGCCGCTGGAGCCTGTGTCGACGCCGATAGTGCCCCAGAGATTGCTGACCTTGCCGCCGTTCCGGATTACCAGCCCGGCATCGTCGCCAGCCTGATGGCCGATAAAGAGGGCCCCCTCAAGGTTCCACGGGCTGTCCTGCGTGCCCGTGGTGCCGTCGCCGCTGCCGTCCACTATCTCGATACTGGCGCCGTCGATTATCTGTACCGCCCCAGCCGGCGTGGCCGCCAGCGCCAGCGTCAGTGCGAGTGGGCGCAACCCGCGCCTCGGGCTCCGCGCGGCAGCCTTTTCGCCCGGGGTGGCGGAGCCGCTGCCCGCGCGCGAGGCGGTTGCCAGTTCCGAGACTACCTGAAACAGCCGCAGGCTGTGATTGAAGGTGATGCGGTAGTTGTGGTTCATGCCTCTTCCCCGATGAGAAATGCGTTCCAGTGCCCGCGCTTTGTGTGACACAGCGCGAAATCGGGCGGATTATGCGGGCGCCGGGAGAAGGGGTGTTATGCGAGGAGTCTCGGGGGAATTGCAGTATGTCTCAGCGCCGCTGCGCGCACCGTGCTGGCTATTTACAAGCGGGCTTTGCCGTGGATATCAAGGGGGGCCGTCAGCCGTGGCGCAGCTCCCGCGGACTGATACCGAAATGGTGGCGGAACAAACGGCTGAAGCTAGCGCTGTCCAGAAAACCGCAGCGGGCGGCAATCTCGGCGATGGTGAGGTGGGGCGGGGCGCTTTGCAGCAACTGGTGAACCCGCTGCAAGCGGGCGTCGCGCAGGTACCCGGCCACGGTGAGGCCCTGTTGTGCGAAGGCGCGGTAGAGGCTGGCGCGGGAGCAACTCAGATGGCGGGCAATGGCGCGGGCGTTGAACTCGGGATTCGCCAGTTGCTGCTGAACAAGGTGCTGTGCGGCGAGGAACAAGCCGTTGCCATTCCGATGACCTGCGCCGTCCGGTTCATCCAGAGCGCTGCTGCCGAGCGCCGCCAGGGCAAGATCCTGGGTCTGTTCCAGCATCAGGGCGCGCTCGTGCGACGTCAGCCGGCCCCCATATTGCGCCAACAGCTGCAACTGGGCGTGAAAGAAGGGATACAGGCGGCTGTGGCGCAGGCCGGCGATCACCTGGCTGGGCGGGGGTAAATAGCCGCCCAGGGCCTTGCGCACGCTTTCCCGCTCCAGTGTCAGATGCACGCCGCTGTGCTCTTCCCAAGCGGTGCGCGAGGGGTAGGCGGGGTCGTAAAAGATCAGTTCTCCGGGGCCGGCACTCTGCACGCGGTCTCCAGCCTGTTCGTGATGGCGTTTACCGGCGAGCACGAGTCCCAGGTTTATCGGTTCGCCTTCATACAAACGGCACTGGCGCTCGGTGCGCCTACCGGATACGGCGTCAGACCGGTACCAGAAGAGGTTTCCGCGGGGGGTGAAGAGAGCGCTGGCGCGAGCGCTGAAGCCGCGCCTCTGGTTCGTGTCGGGACTGTCGGCATCCCAGCCGTGGAGCACGGTTTCCCGCCAGTAGTCATAGGCCTCGGCAGGATTCTGGCCGGCAGTGGAAATTTCCAGAGATACATTGGCTCTGGGCCCGCCGTACTCCGGCGACCAACAGCCCAGCTTCGGATTCCAGCGCCAGATTTCCGGCGTCCAATCCCAGTATGCGGACTTGTCACCCTTGTTCGCGGTCAATCGAGTCCCTCGCCCCAGCGCTTTATGCAGGAGGTTATCGTGTCACAAGCGCTGCTGCGCAAGCAACACGATCAGGCTCCCCGCGCTCCCGAGCACAATCAGCAGACCCGGCAGCCCGGCCAGGTTGGCGAGCATCTTGATACCGTCGACTCCCAGAAAGGTTACGCTGCACCAGCCCACGGCCCCGATCACGCCCGCCCATAGCAGTTTTATTCCGAACGGCGAGTTCATCTCCCGCGCTGTGACCACGCGCTTGCACAGGCCGCCAATCGCATCCGTATTGGAATCGGTGGCGGTTATAAATGAGATAAGACAGGCAAAGATGAAAAACAGGCTCAGTGCAAAACCGCCGGGCAGGTAGCCGAACAACTGGTAGGCCATGATCGCCAGGCCTTCGCGCTGGTAGGCGCCGTACATGGCACCCTCGTTGTGGATATCGAAATAGAGCGCGGACAGACCGAAGACGGAAAACCACAGCGCGCCGAAGGCAGACGGGAGCAGCAGGTTCACCAGGATGAACTGGCGCACGGTATAGCCGCGGGCGATCTTGCCCAGGAATAGACAGGAAAGGGGAGCCCAGGCAAACCAGCTGGCGAAGAAGGCCGTGGTCCACCACCCCGACCAGCGGCTGCCTGGTGGTTCGTCCAGCATCAGGTGACGAGGAATAAATTCTGATAGATACGTTAACAGGGATTCGCCGCCGGCCCGCGCGATAAACGCGCTTGGGCCCAGCGCCAGCACATACAGCATTAACATCAGAAAAAGCACGGTATTGACGCGGGCCAGCAGCTGAATGCCCTGGCGCAAGCCGCTGGCGGCGGAGAGGAGCGCCACCGCGATGATAAAGGCCGAAGTTACCGCGTACACCAGCGGTGATTTTTTAATGCCAAACAGCATCTGCAGGCCGTCGCCGATCAGTAACAGTCCGCCACTCAGTACCGCCGACATACCCACCACCGCGGAAAACAGCACCATCCCATCCACCAGCTGCGCGACCGGGCCGCGCAAGTGCGTGCCCAGCAGCGGATGCAATAGTGCATCCACGGAAAAACCGTAGCCGCGGTTGTAAAAGCCCAGTGCAAACGTCAGGCCCGCCACCGTGTAGATGGCATAGGGAACCAGTGTCCAGTGCACGAATACCGTGGACATAGCGAATCGCAGCGCGCCGTCACTGCCCGCCTGCACACCGGCGAAAGGGGGCGGCTCGCGAAAGTGCAGCACCGGTTCCGCCACCGCCCAGAACAGGATACCCATGGCGATCACGGTGGTCAGGGATACGGAGAACCAGCGGAAGGGGGAGTAAATGGGTTTTGCGTCATCGCCGCCGATACGAACGCGGCCGAGCGGGGATACAAATACAGCAATGCACAGCAGCAACAGGGCGAGCGCCGAATACAGATAAAGGGGCGATAATCTATCGACAATTGCGGCATTTAGAGCGCCGGCAACGCGCACAAACTGCGCCGGGTCCACGGCGATTGTCACCAGTGCCAGCAACATGGCGGCAAGAGTGGGCCAGAAGGCGATGGGTTTCAGTTCTCGCAAGGGGGAGGCGGGCCCGTCTCTGGTTGCCGCGGGGGATAGCATTTGGCCGTTTCCGGATTATTGGGTTGGGTGAATACCTTATCGCTGTGGCCGGCGCTGTGGCAAATAAAGTCAGCGGTCGCTATTTATTCTCCTTGGCTGGTTTCCCTTACTTTTGTGTGGGAGCCGGTAATTTCATATTCAATGGCTTCGCATAAACAACGGCCGGTTAATTTTTGCATGATTCATTCCTTTCAAAAAATAAGGCACCAGTTTTTTTCATTCTGTGCTTGCGGTGCGGTTACTCGCGGCTATCGATTTTAATTGTTTGGCCACTGGCACTGCTCTGCTGCGCAAGGAGGACCAAGCGTATGCCGTAAAGGGCCTGTTCTGCGCTTACCGGGACTTTGCCGCCAAAAAGAACCGCCCGGGCCAATTGCTGGAAGTAGTGCTGGTAACCTCCGGTTTCAGTGGTGACCTGAGTCGTGCCATTGGCCGTGTAAAGCTGACCGTATTGCTCGGGAGCTTCCTGGGCCCAATTTGCTGTCACCGGTAACAGCCCGGCTTTCAAGCGGTCTTCCTGCGGGTCCAGGCCGAACTTCACGTAGCTGCCGGCCGTGCCCTGCACCTCGAAGCGCAGATTCGGTGAAGCGCAGAAAGGACTGCTGCGAAGCACCGCCAATCGCTCCGGGTAGTGCAGGGTCAGGTGGAAAAAGTCATCGACCTCGGCGTGTGGTCGCAGTGCTTTTACCTGCGCAGTGATCGCGGTCGGAGGGCCAAACAGCTGCAGCGCCTGGTCTAGCAAGTGCGGCCCCAGATCGAACAGGATACCGCCGCCCTCAACGTTTGACTCGCGCCAGCGCTCGCGCACCTCGGGCCGGAAGCGATCGAAATGGCTTTCAAAGTAACGCACGGTACCCAGGCGGCCATCGTCCATCAGTTTCCGTACGGTCAGGAAATCTCCATCCCAGCGCCGGTTGTGGTAAACACTCAGTACCCGCTGCTGTTTGCGGGCCAGCGCGATCAGCTCTTCGCCCTGTTCGACGCGGGTCACGAAGGGCTTTTCCAACACTACATGCTTGCCCTGCTGCAGCGCCAACTTGGCCAACGCAAAGTGTGCTTCGTTTGGTGCGGTGATGATCACCAGATCGGCATTACTTTCGGTCAGCAGCTTCTCGGCCTGTGTATAAACCTCTACACCCGGATGTTGTTGACGCACCACGTCTCCCTTGGACGTGCTGACCGCGGTGAACCGAAAGGGCGGCAGGTTCAGAATAAACGGCAAATGAAAGGTCGTGGCGGAAAAACCGTAGCCGATGACGGCGGTTTTGATTTCGGCAGTTGTACTCATGGAAAACAGTGCTCCGCGGTGCTCATTTGAAAAACCATATCCACCGACACGACCTCAACGTTTAACGGTACGTAGTGTCGATCAAAGCCTGCAAATACGGTCGCTTACCTAAATGGGGGCTGGTCTTTATGAGCGGGTTCCGGCTTGCCCATTGGCTTTGGCAATAATCTCGTTCACCAAGTCTGCAGGAAACAGCGATTTGGACAAGTACTGCCGGCTGCCGGATTTGGCCACCAGTATCAGTCCCAAATCGGTTTCGATAACACGCTCGATATCAGACCACATCAGCGCTGTTTGCGCATAGGCGTTCTGTGTCTGGATACCGTCTTCATCTATGGTTAATTTCACTTCGGCACCGGCACCTTTCCCCCACATCTGCCGTGTTAACCACCAGGCTCGCCGGAAGCGAATATGCAGCAGCTCCAGAACCGCCAACGCGATCAACATGTAGCCGGCGACTTTAGATTGCTCGATGAACAGCAGTAACCCGGCACCAGCCGCAAACAGTAATATCGGGAACAGATAATTGGGCTTGGCGCCTTTCCCGTGGGGTAGAGACTGGTCGAAACACTCGGCAAGGTATTCTCGGGATAACGTAAATTGTGTACTAAACGGTTGCACTGGAGCCACTCGTTATTTTCGGTTGGTTGTCAGGTTTGATGTTATACCTGCCCCGATGATGGTAGATAGGCCATTTGCGGGCCTACCTGCTCGCCAAGGGCAGCGTATTCGGCATCGGCGGATTATATGCCGAACGGCCAGGTCTCTGGCGGCTCCTGCTGGTCCCAGCCCTCGGTGAGATCCAGGGGTTCAAGCGCGGTGGTTTCATCCAGGTGAAATAGCACATCGAACTGGTCGCGGATATCTACGTAAAAATAGTGGCTCAGCCGTTCCGTTTCCGGCCGGTAGATGACGCCGATGGCCCGCTCCAGCAGCGGCTCGCGCAGGGTGTCGCCGTGCAACGGGCTCATATCGAGATAAAAACGGCCGAGCCCGCTCTGATGGAACAGTGCTTCGGCACTGCCTTCCAGTGCTGGCCGCACCCAGCGATGGTCAGCAGTATCACCCCACTCTTGAGCCGCAGTGACATGTCCTGTGTAGGTGGTGAATCCTACCAGTAATGCCTCGCCAGCAGTTTTTTCACGCACCAGTTGACCGACATTGAGTTCCCCGCGTTGCACCGATTCCGTGGCTCGCGCATCACCCAGGTGCGAGTTGTGCGCCCAGACCGCAACGCGCGCTGGCGTCGCCGCCCAGCCCGCGCACAAAGCGGTTGATGCGGTAGACATCGGGCCAGTCCCCCTCCACGACTACAGCGTCGATACCCTGTTCCTCGATCATGCGTCGGGTGATTTCGGCGCGGGCCGTGTAAAAGTCATGGGTGCCGTGGCTGGCCTCACCCAGAAGTATGAACCGGCGACTGGCGGCCTTTGCGAGCAGGGCATCGTAATCGCCGGAAGTACCGTTCAAGGGCAGGACGTGGTGTTGAATCGAGGCCAGTGACGAGCGGGAATCGGCCATACGATTTCCCCATCATTTCGCTTAAGACTGGTGGGTTCGCACGCAGTGCGGAACCCGTTGGACGAAAGTGTAGGGTGGCAGGCGCGCAGTGATGAGGGGGACGGCTACCTGAATGACCACACGCTGCCAGCTACGGCGACCATTTCGTCAGTAGAGTCCGTTTGAACGGACGCAGGCGGCCGGGGGCAACCGGACGCGCTCGCTCTGCGTATTTATTTTCCGTCGCGTTTTTTCAAGGCACTTACACCTTGCCAATCTTCCAGATCCTGGTCGGGCTTTTCAGAGCGGAAGCGGGCGTAAAGATTTATGCCAACGCTGTCTTCCAGAATTCTCACCTGGATACCTTTACTCTCCAGCAGCTTTTCATTGCCGGAGGCATTTGTCACGTCTCCGACGACTACCTGGCTGAATCCCCTCATGTAAATTAATGTCGCGCAGACATCGCAAGGGCTCAGGCTGGTAAATAGGGTGGTCTTGCTAAAGTCAATGCGGCCGGCGTCTCGAATAGCGGAAGTTTCACCGTGGTTGTAGGGATGGTTTTCCTGAACAAGAGTGTTGTGCCCCTTTCCCAGGATTTTTTTTGTCACGTTGTCAACGATAACTGCGCCAATCGGACAGCCTCCTTCGTAGTAGCTCTTTTCTGCAAGAAATACCGCAATGCGCATTAGGTTGGCATCGGATAGCCCCATTGCAAACTCCCGGTCCACCAGAACATCCAGACTTTTCGTCGGCATATGCGCTATCGCTCTCAATACCTCATCACTTTTTTCAGTCTGCTTATTAAAAAGAGCCCGCATGTGTTTTGCCCTCGAATCCATTATGTGTAGGGTGTGTTAGAAACCCACCTTTGCCCGATTAGGCCCAAACTCGCTCATAGAATGCCCAGAGTCTTGAGGCTCGCTTTGCCAAGTTCTAAACGCTTCTTTGCGTCAGATGGCTGCTTAATATCGATATTCAAGGCAAAAGAATACACATGATTATTCTTTGTTACCCAGCCAACCCACCAACCGATACCAGGCCCTGGTACATTTTCCCAGCCCGTTTTTCCATACAACTGCCAATTTTGTCCTTTTTCTTGAAGAACGATTTCTCGGACACTAGTTTGAATGTCATTTGATATTGGAAGTTGGCCTTGAGCCAGTTTGGCTAAAAAAACAGCTTGCTCTTCAGCGCTAATTTTAAGCGGGCCTTCTAGCCAGAACGTATCTACAGATGTGCCAATATCTTCATTTCCAAAGCCAAGCTTAGAAACATACTCTTGCATTCTCTCTAGACCAATACGACGGGCCAATTCCTGATAGATTGGAACATTGGAGAGGGTGATTGCTTCGCGTAGTCCCATATCTTTCTCCCATGCATCAAATAGCTGATCCTGCCCTCCATAGGGGAGAACATCGTCAACACTCTTCACTGCACCTACGGAGAGGCCAATCATGCTGTTCGGGATTTTGAACGTAGACGCTGGAACAAATCGCACTTTAGATCTTTCCTGGTTGTGCCCTATAAAATCTCCAGAACTAGCGTCATACAGTACGAATGTTCCTGTTACGCCTGAACGTTTAAACAGGTCATTAATTTGTGGGCTTTCTTCCCAATTTGAGGCGAAACATTGCGCAGTAAAAACTGTGATCAATATTGCTAGAAATAATCTCATCTCTTTATATCTCGATATGGCCTGACGAGGCCGTGGAAAAACTCCGGGCTCTGTGTTGTCTATATTTCACGCACAGGAAGCCGTACCTGTACGTAATTTTTTGGCCTACTTTGTTTTTCGGTTCATAGTTTTTTGGTTCATTGTTTGGCTCCCTGTGTCAGGATAGATATCGCGCTCACATAGCGAGATGGCCGCTACACTCGCATCTGTAGAATTTTCAAATGAATGGAGCTGGCCTGGCTCGCTCAACAACCAGATATGTTGCGGCAAGCGCAACATATCTTTATTTGTTAGACCATTCTCTCTAATCACTTTTATGCACTACATAACGTAACTCAGCCATACCTACCCCCATCTGGCGGACGGAAGTGAGCTGTAGTGTTGAGCCCAGAACACGACGGGGAAAAAGTGGTTTCCCTTTACCAAGAGTGGCAGAGCCAATCTGGACAATAACTTCATCCAGCAAGCCTGCGTCATAGAACTGACCAGCCAGATCACCACCGCCCACAATCCAAATGTTCTTATCCTTAGCGGCGATTCTCATTTCTCTATGAACTTGATGGACATCTCCATTTGCAAAATGGGTATCTGCGCCATCAATCACAGGCAGCTTACGACTAGAGAATATCCATGCAGGTTGGCTGTATGGCCACGGTGAGCCTGTCTCTCTAGCGACCTGATCGGCATTACGTACCATCCATTCATAGGTTGCTGACCCCATAACCAAGGCACCTACTTCGGATATGAATTCTGGATAGCTAGAATTATCAAGATCCCCAAGAGGGAAAAGCCAATCAAGAGAGTCATCTTCCGTCGCGAGAAATCCGTCAAGACTTGTGGCTGTGTAATATTGAGTTTTCATTGTGTGCTTCATCTGCTGATTATATTTGCCTAACATTTGGTGAAGGGGTGGACTTTAGCCCGTCCCAGTGAGCGAGGCGAACGGTTTGAACATTTTGTCGGGCTTTCTGAGAGCGATAAGCTATCTGCTCGGATTTTCTGTTTCGATTCCAGCTCTATTTTTATTTCCACATCTCTTACATGTATAGACGACTTCGAAGTCATTGCTCGATTGTAATGGTTCATTACCATATGTCATTAAGTTATCGCACTCGGTGCACCACCCGGAAAACTAACGCCGCCAGCAGGGTAGCTTACCTTACCTTGTGCGCCTTTTTGGCGATAATGGGGTCTGTAGTGGCCAAAAACTCCAAGTTAGCTGATGGATTTATTTCACGCGATAGATTGCGCAGAGCTTGTTTCCATCGGGATCGCGAACGTAGGCAAGATACATTGCACCCAAGCTGCTCTCGCGCAGGCCTGGCGGTTCTTCAACCGTCTGCCCGCCATGTGCAACCGCTGTATCATGAAATTCTTGAACTTGCTCGGGTGAGCTGCATTTGAAGGCAATAGTACCTCCATTTGCGGGAGCTGCCTCTTTGCCATCTATTGGCTCTGTGACACAGAAGGTGTTGCCATCGTGGCGATAGAAGAGCCGGATATGGCCTGAGCCGGCTTCGTTGCGCAGTGGTTCGCCTGCTCCGAGTGTTCCAAGTACGGCATCGTAGAAATTCTTCGAACGTTCAATATCGTTCGAACCTACCATGATGTGATTAAACATAGCTTGTATCCTGTATCAGTTGAATTTTCTGTCGCTATAGTATGGCATCGCAAGAATCACAGTCTGAGGATGTAAAACGTATCATGTCGATATCCTTGGTGTACATTACATCCATCGCATCGATCACAGTGCAATATTGGACTTGGTCTGATCATACTGCTGCACTGCCTTGATCCCGCGTTTGTACAGTAGCTCTTTCCTGCTCCCTGTGTGGATAATTTCTAATTACCATAGGCTTTGCGGATGGATATTTCGCAACTCCGCTCAGGACATCTTCGATATTGCCTGCAGGGTGGGCGCGTTAATGACAAGGGCAGTTTTCTGATTGATTTCGCCCATTATGAATCCATGGTGGCTCAAGGAATAGGGCGATATATGTGTCAAAACTTTGATCTGACCCCATTGATCTCTTTCAGTAGGTGGGTATCCGCGATGGTAACCGAATTAACGGGTTTCACCTGAAGTATTGTTGTTTACCTCCGCCATGCTCATAGCTGAAAAGGACTCCGTCTCAACCCTCGATGCCGCTCGCCGCGAATCGATCAGCTCTTTTTGCTTTTTCTTGCATCCCGGTCATCCAACGCCTGTACTTTGGGGTGGCGAAGCGACAGCGTAGTTGTCCTAGGCGTATGTATTTTATGCGGCGAACAACATGCGCTTGTTAGCGATGGCTGAGTTACGGCTGCTTGTCATATACCGCTACGCCTTCTGGTAAGGAATACCAGTCTTGCTTCTCGCTTATCCAAACATGAGCGGTCGGTTTAATAATGCTGGTATCTGATAAATTTGAGGGTTTTAACTTGATTTTTCCAGGTTCCTTTGGGTCGAAGTGGTATATTCGATTGCCGCAGGTTGGACAAAACTTTGCCCCATTTACATTGCCGCTATCTGCGACTCTACTCCATTCAGTCATATCGCCCTGAAATTCGACCGTGTCAGTGTCTACAATCGCAGTTATGCTAAACGCGCTTGTAGATAGTTTTTGACATTCTTTGCAGTGGCACGCTACAACCATCAGAGGATCAGAGAGTAACTGATACGTTACACTTCCGCATTGACATGATCCTTTTATCGGATACTTCATTTATATCTCCGAGTTTCTGTATATCGCTAACGCCGCAATCGGCCACGCCTTGCTTTTTTAAGCGGGCTACTTCTTGATTAGCCGGATATCTACGTTTAACACTTGGCTCATTTGCACCGCTTTGCGCTGCTAAAACGAGCCACTGGTTAAGCGGCTCCTGTACTCGCTAACGAGACAAAAGAACCTACTCACTGAGTTTTCATGAATGGAGTTGCTCGCGCCATCATCAAAGCCGACCCAGCTAAAGTTATTGGGTTTAAGGTTCAGTTCTACGGCTAGTATCATATTCCGCCACCCGGAGGTGGATTCATAGAACCCATATTTTTGAGCTACCCAGTCGTGGAACCCAGGAAAATCATCTAAAAACTCGACGTCGCCTACAGCGTGGTAATACCCATCCAGGTATGACCTAACGTTAGAAAGCTCACACTCACCGGTGTACATCGCGGTTCTTTTGCTAATTAGGGAACCTCTGATTAAGCCCCCGAATTCCGGTAAAATAGCCTAAACCCAACTTCGTGCCTAATCCAATGTCTCAACTGACCTTTGCAGAAGCAGAATTCAGCAACAAGAAGCGCCAGACCCGCCGCGAAAAGTTCCTTTCCAAAATGGATGCGTTGATTCCATGGAAAAAGCTCGAGAATCGAATTCGGCCAGTCTATCCAAAAATCGGCAATGGTCGACGTCCATACCCATTGTCCGTGATGCTTCGTATCCACTGCATGCAGCTGTTTTACAACCTTAGCGATCCCGCGATGGAAGATGCGCTATATGAAATCGAATCTATGCGGCGCTTTGCTGGCCTGCGCCTGTCAGATAGTCTGCCTGACGAAACCACGATTTTGAAGTTTCGCCATTTGCTGGAGAAGCACAATCTCGGCAAGAAGTTATTCCGAGAGATCGAAAAGCACCTCGCTGAACATGGGCTGACCCTGCGTGAAGGGACGATCGTTGATGCGACGATCATCGCCGCCCCCAGTTCTACAAAAAATCGTGAGGGGAAGCGAGATCCAGAGATGCATCAGACCAAGAAAGGCAATGAGTGGCAGTTTGGGATGAAGATGCATATTGGTGTAGATGAAGGGTTGGGTTTGATTCACAGCATTGAAATCACCGGAGCGAATGAGCACGATATTACGCAAACGGAAAAATTACTGCATGGCGACGAAACGCGAGTTTGGGGAGATGCAGGCTATCTCGGTGTAGAGAAGCGACCTGAGCATAAAAATAGAGATGTAGAGTGGTATATCGCCATGCGCCCCGGTAAACGACGTAAGCTTGCGAAGAACAGTGATCTGGCCAAGGCTGAGAAAATTAAAGCTCAGGTTCGTGCAAAAGTTGAGCACCCATTTCTCACGATCAAGCGTATCTTCGGATACAGTAAAGTCCGTTATCGCGGTCTGGCAAAAAATGCAGAGCGTCTGCATTTTCTGGCTGGGTTTACGAATTTGTTAAAGAGCAAAGATCACCTCCTCGCGTAGGGGAGGTGCGCCTTAAATCCGCCCAAAAGCGGATTTAAGGCGAAAAACAGGTACAAACGTGAGCCGTCATCTGCCTGGAATTGGGAAATTCCGAAGAAAATCTGAATTTTCTTAAAGTTTCAGGACTTGCGCAGAGGTTCCTTAGATCAATTAGTTCGTAAATATTCTTCACGGATACACTTACGCTAATGTTTAGTAAACGGTTTTAACCTTTTTTAGGCTTTCTGGTAGTGCACCATCCCTTCTGTAAATTCGCCTGTACATGATTTAGGAGCAGGCCACGGTTAGACTGATTGTCGCCAAACGTTCAGTCCACAAAAGGAAATAACCGTGACCTGCGACAATGAGAATACCGCAATTACCGCTATGGCTGAAATCCTATCCGAGCAAGGATTTGATGGCCTGGCTTCAGCTCTGGAAGTGCTGCTCAACGAGCTGATGCTGATAGAGCGAGAGCAGTACTTGGGTGCCGCTGCCTACGAGCGCTCAGAGGGGCGTAGAGGCCACGCCAACGGCTTCAAGCCCAAGCGCATGCGTACCCGTGTGGGCGAGCTGGAGCTGCAGGTACCGCAGACCCGCGACAGCCAGTTCTACCCAT
This sequence comes from Microbulbifer sp. SH-1, assembly GCF_011326135.1. NCBI lineage: Bacteria > Pseudomonadati > Pseudomonadota > Gammaproteobacteria > Cellvibrionales > Microbulbiferaceae > Microbulbifer > Microbulbifer sp. SH-1. Next base: position 293,023 of record NZ_CP046948.1, read on the forward strand.
CCGTCCTAGAGAAGGGCATGCGCTGCGAGCGGGCGTTGCGACTGGCATTGGCTGAGGCCTACGTGCAGGGTGTATCGACACGCAAGATGGCTAAAGTCACTGAGGAGCTGTGCGGCTTGAGCCTGTCATCGACACAGGTAAGCCGGGCAGCCAAGCTGCTCGATGAAGAGCTGGATCACTGGCGTAAACGGGAGCTGGGAAACTACCCCTACCTGTACCTCGATGCGCGTTACGAGAAGGTTCGCCATGGTGGTAGTGTGGTCGATTGTGCAGTGCTGGTGGCGATGGGTGTGGATGATTCAGGCAAGCGGGATATCCTGGGTTGTTCGGTTTCCTTGTCGGAGGCAGAGGTTCACTGGAGAGAGTTTCTGCAGTCCCTGGTGCAGCGAGGTTTGCGGGGGATCACGCTGATTGTGAGCGATGCGCACGAAGGGCTCCGCTCAGCGCGCAAGGCGGTCTTCGGCGCTACGCCGTGGCAGCGCTGTCAGTTCCACCTGCAGCAGAATGCGCTGGCATATGTACCACGGCAGGACATGAAACAGAGTATCGCAGGGGAGCTGAAAGCAGTGTTTAACGCACCCAATGCACACGAGGCCAGGCGGTTGCTGGATGCCTTTGTTGGCCGCCACGAAAAGGCTGCGCCCAAGCTCGCGAAGTGGGCTGAGGAAAATGTTCCTGAAGGCTTGGTGGTTTACCAGCTACCAGAAGCGCACCAGAGAAGGTTGCGCACCAGCAATCCCTTGGAGAGGGTCAACCGGGAGCTGAAGCGTCGAACGCGAGTAGCAACGCTGTTCCCAAATGAAGAGTCGTGTCTGCGATTAATCTCCGCCGTAGCGATGGAAATCGCTGAAGAATGGCAGACAGGAAAGACGTATTTAACGATGTGAAACCCGGCGATCAGCTAATCGGGAATTTACAGAAGAAAAGTTGCTTTATCGGCTTTCTGAGGGCGATAAGCTATCGGCTCGGATTTTCTGTTTCGATTCCAGCTCTATTTTTATTTCCACATTTCTTACATGTGTAGACGACTTCGAAGTCATTGCTCGATTGTGATGGTTCAGTGCCATATGTCATCAAGGTATCGCACTTAGCGCACCACCTGGCATTGTTTTTTTCAGGTAGAAATATGCTGCGCCTACACCGAACAATAAGACGAATACTATGCCAAATGGCTCTTGAAGGTGCCATGCAAAATACGCGGAATAAATGCAGGCTGCCGCAGCACACACCTCCAAAATATCTTCTTTAAGTACAAAGGTGAACTTCATAACTTTATTAGCCTAAGGCCCTCATTTCGGGGGAGTAGTGAAGCACAGTGGACGAGAGGTCTGAATGCCCTCTTCAATTTCTCGACAACCTGATATTTTTACAATGTGCTTATCATGACCATCTTCCGTTGCGTGAGCTATAAATGGCACTCCATCATTTATGTGATAGTCAGCGCAAACTTCCTGCACAACTCTCTTATTGCACTGCCACAGTGATTTCCGCTTTGAGTTACCGCGCTCAAGACTCTCAAGCAAGAGCTTCGAATCCACATGCTGCCGGGAGCAGGCGAAGCTGGTCACTCGTTGTTCGAAGGCTCCGAAGTAAACGTCTTCCGAATTTTCTATTCACCCTAAAGTTGAATTATGCGCCAATCGGCCGATTACTTGCCCTATTGTGACCCAATAAGAGTGTTTATGATCGCTAATGATTGACTGTGACTCTTTTGGGAGTTAGGTTTTATAGGGAGGGTGCCTGCTCGACTTGGCCGGCAAGATAGTCGCTTTAGGTGTGAGCAGAGCTGTAGCTGTGGCGAGAAGGCCCTCGTTAGATTTTCCCGTACTGTTCGTACGAGAGGCAGTAAATATATGTCAGTAGATAAGGAGGACCTTAAGGAATCTAGGCTTAGTTAAGGCCAATAAAAAATAGCGATGTGAAAGAAGTAAAACAGCAAATAGATACGGAGAATAGAATAATGAGAAGTAATACCGTAAAGCTGTGTATGAAGATCGGCGGTCTGTCGGGGTTCTTCATCACAAGTCTTTTTTCTGGCGCAGTGAGCGCTCAAACCACTCCAACAGTTGAAAGTTGTGCAGAATTAATCGGATTGCAAGTGCAAACCGGTGTAGTGACCAATGCTGTTAGAGTTTCTCAAGGCGATTCAATAACCAACGGTGATATTTTTGGTGGCGGTCCTGTGGACGCAGCCGCAGATTTCTGCCGCGTTAGTATGGTATTAGCGCCAACGTCCAGCTCGGAAATCAATGTCGATGTTTGGCTGCCAGATACCTGGAACCAAAAAATGTTCGGTTATGGTGGCGGCGGATTTTCTGGTGGTCTCGGTCAAAGCGAGGAGGCCATGAATGACGGTCTCTCTCGTGGTTATGTTGCCGCAACCAGTGATCTGGGGCATGAGGCTGGTGCCAACGTAGAGTGGGCGCATAATCAACCTGAAAAGGTGATTGACTTTGGTCACCGCGCTAACCATCTTCTGGCGGTTACCTCCAAACAGCTGATCAATGATTACTACGGAGTCCCTGCGAGCCGTGCTTACTTTCAGGGCTGTTCCGGCGGTGGCAGAGAGGCATTGATGGAGGTTAGTCGATACCCGCAAGATTATGACGGTGTGATAGCCGGAGCCCCTCCAATGCACTGGGGTGAGCTAATGTCTAGTCAAATCTGGCGCGGTGAGGTTGCATTTTGGGCTCCGAACTTACTTAGTAAGATGGACGCTATTAATGCTGCAGTGATGAATAAATGCGATGCTCTGGACGGTGTCACAGACGGTGTACTTGAGAATCCTCAGAACTGTAACTTCGACCCTGCGGAAATCAAATGCGGATTTTTCCAAAACAATTCATGTTTGAACCGTGAGGAAGTAAAGGCTCTGAGGAAAATATACGCGGGTCCTAAGCTGTCGAATGGCGAGCTTGTCATACCGGGATTGGCTGTCGGTAGTGAAGGTATTGGTTGGCTTGGCGCTGCGCTCACAGATTTGGCTGGCGGTGAGCAGTACTATAAGTGGATGGTTTACAATAACCCTTGGTGGAGCAGTTTTACCTTTGATCTCGATAGAGATTACGCCAACTCACGAGCACTCATTCAGCCGATAGTAAACTCTGACAATCCTGATATCAGCGCATTTGCTCAAAACGGCGGTAAGCTAATTATCTATCATGGTTGGAATGACGCAATTGTCCCAGGAAAAAACTCTGTCCGTTACTATGAGGCAGTGGCCAACACCGTTGGTGCAGATGTCCAAGATAGCGCTCGACTCTTTATGATGCCTGGCCAAGATCATTGTACTGGTGATTTTGACGTGGTTCAGCATCTGGAAGACTGGGTTGAGCAGGGGCAAGCACCGGATCGGATTGAGGTTACCGATGAGGGTACTACGTCCAGTCATCCGGCATGTCCTTGGCCACAAACAGCTCACTATAATGGTTCCGGCTCCACCACTGACGCCGCAAATTACACTTGTATGTAATAGTTAACCCTATTTTTGTGTCTCGCAGGATGCAAATTCTGACAGCCCGATCGATCAGGTTCGGGCTGTCAGTTCCGAGAACTTGAAAATCAATTAAACTTCTCGAATAAGAAATTGATAGGTTTTATAGCGTGAAACCAACTGTGAGCTGTACAGCTGATCGATACTTCTGGTCAAATTGTTATACGCGGCCACCATCGACAATTAGTTGCTGTCCGGTAATAGCCCTTGAAGCATGTGATGCTAAAAAGAGCGCAGATTCCACTAGGTCTTCTCCTTGAAGGGCAAACTTTAGGCTTTGTTCTGCCATGCACTCTTCGATTGCCTCCTCAGTAACCCACAAACGTTTCTGACGCTCAGTCATAATCCATCCGGGTATTAGCGCATTTACGCGGATATTCTTCCCTCCCAGCTCTCGGGCTGCTGCTCTAGTCAGGCCAACAATCGCAGATTTTGCGGTCACGTATGCGGGGTAGCCGGCCAGTGCCAAATTTGCCGAAATAGACCCCAAATTGATAATGCTGCCTGAGCCGGCCTTTTCCATCTCTTGTGTCGCCCATTGTACGGCAAAGAACTGCGGTCGAAGATTGGTATTCAGCGCATCATCCCACTGTTCGGGCGTAAAGCTTGTAATAGAGTGGCGAGTATCGCGCGCGGCATTATTGATTAGCACATCCAAGCCGCCAAGCGTCGCGACTGATTCTTTCATGGATTCTTCTAGGGCATTCAAATCTCGGATATCACAGGCCGTAAAATACGGACGATAGCCAGTGTGCGCCTCTATCTGATCGCAGAGTAATTGCGCAGGCTCTTCGCGTAGAGAGACAAAGCTTACTCGTGCGCCCTGAAGTGCAAAGGCTGCAGTCAGGTAGGCACCGATTCCCGAGCCTCCGCCGGTAATAAACACTCGCTTTCCCTCAAGATCCCGATAGCGAGTAATTTTGTTCATTTCACCGCTGGCAAACACTTGGTCAAAATCGTCGATTTGGTTCTGGTTCTGGTTCTGGTTCTGGTTCATCGAAATGTCGTCTTTGTAATATTGGGGATCAGGTATTCGCTGAGTTAGCTGGTTAAGTGCGTAGATCGTTTTGAGTTAATCGTTACTACGGACTACTTTTCTAGAATCAAGGCCGGATGACAGAGATAGATCCTAATGAAAGCTTAGAGTACGTCGTATGCTGAAGAGATCGGTAGGGAGTAGTGCCATACCAATCTCATTCGGCGTCCGTATTACGGTAAGAACTTTTGTATCAGTGTGACTCTCGAGGGACCACGTCACCCGACCCGCCCACCAGGAAGTCCAGGTCTGCGCCCTGGTCGGCCTGTAGTACCGTGTCCACGTATAGTTTTGCGTAGCCGCGCTGATAGGTGGGGGCGGGCTTGTTTTGCTGCCATTCGGCGAGGCGGGCCTGTAGTTCCTCGTCGGAAATTTTCAGGTTGAGGCTGCGGGTCTCGCCGTTGAGCTCGATCAGGTCGCCGTTCTGTACTACAGCCAGTGGGCCGCCGGCGCTGGCTTCCGGTGCCACGTGCAGGATGACGGAGCCAAAGGCGGTGCCGCTCATGCGCGCGTCGGAAATGCGCAGCATGTCCTTGATTCCCTTCTCCAGTAGCTTTTTCGGCAGCGCCATGTTGCCTACTTCCGGCATGCCCGGGTAACCCTTGGGGCCGCAGCCTTTCAGCACCATAATGCAGTGTTCGTCGATATCCAGTTCCGGCAGGTCTTTGCGTGCGTGGTAGTCCTCGATGGACTCAAATACTACCGCGCGGCCGGTGTGGTTCAGCAGTTCCGGCGAGGCGGCATTGGGCTTGATGATGGCACCCTGCGGGCACAGGTTGCCGCGCAGTACCCAGATACCGGAGTTGTCTTTCACCGGGTTGTCGAGGTCGCGGATCACTTCATCGTTGTAGCAATCGGCGCTTTCGATCTGCTCGCCGAGGGTTATACCGCTGACGGTAGTCGCGCTTAGTTCCAGATGGCTGCCGATCTTTTTCATCACCGCGGGCAGGCCACCGGCGTAGTGGTAGTCTTCCATCAGGAAGCGACCGGAAGGCATCAGGTCTACCAGTAGTGGCAGGTCGCGGCTGTAGCGGTCGAAGTCTTCGAGCTGCAGGTCAATTTCCAAGCGGCCCGCCAGCGCCAGCAGGTGCATCACGGTGTTGGTGGAACCGCCCACGGCAGAGTTCACCTTGATGGCGTTGATCAGGGAATCTTTGGTGACGATGTCTTTCATGCGTATATCGTCGCGTACCAGCCGCACGATCTCGCGGCCGCTCATATGCGCCATGGCCTGACGGCGGGCGTCTACCGCAGGGATGGAGCCGTTGTAGGGCAGGCTAAGTCCCATGGCTTCCACCAGGTTGGACACGGTAGAGGCAGTACCCATTGTCATGCACACACCGCGGGAGCGGGACATGCCGCTCTCGGCGGCAATGAAATCTTCCTGGCTCATTTCACCGGCGCGCACCGCTTCGGAGAACTTCCACACGTCGGTACCGGAGCCGATGTCGCGGCCGCGGAATTTGCCGTTCAGCATGGGGCCCGAGGAAACCACAATGGTGGGAAGGTTAACACTGGCGGCGCCCATCAGCTGGCCCGGGGTGGTCTTGTCGCAACCGCCCAGCAGCACCACGCCGTCGATGGGATTGCCGCGAATGGATTCTTCCACGTCCATGGCCAGCAGGTTGCGGAACAGCATGGCGGTGGGGCGCATCTGGGTTTCGCCGAGGCTGGTGACCGGGAACTCCAGCGGTACACCGCCGGCCTCCCAGATACCGCGCTTCACGTATTCGGCGATTTCCCGCAGACCGGAATTGCAGGGAGTGATTTCAGACCAGGTGTTGCATATGCCGATAATGGGACGGCCGTCGAACACGTGATCCGGGTAACCCTGGGCTTTCATCCAGGAGCGGTGGATAAAGCCGTCTTTATCCAGCTTACCGTAGCTAAGCTGGCTACGGCGCTTTGTTTTGTTTGAACTCATAAATCAAAATCTGAATGAAGTAGTGAGGTCTGCATAATGGTGAAATTGAAAGTTTGCACCCAAGATTACACTGCTGCCGCACCGCCGGTGCGGTCACTGGCTTCACGAGAATCAAGCTCTTCTACCAATTTCATGTGCGTCTTCTGGTTAATTGGGTATGACCAAATCGCAATGACACTTGCCAAGAACAATAGCAGTGGACCACCACCATAAATGGAGACGATTCCCTGTAGGGTGTGTTCAGATTGCGGTTGATTTGCTATGTAGCCAATAGAATCAAGGAAAATACCTATTAGACCAGTACCAAGACCCAGTGCGACTTTTTGAGCAAAAGCGATAAGTCCGAAAATGGCTCCCTCTGCACGAACACCTGTTTTCCACTGACCATACTCGACCGTATCTGGGAGCATCGACCAGAACGTCAGAATAAACCCTGAATTCCCTATGCCTATAAGGAAAAGTAATGACCAGAGAAGTAGGCCTTCCTTAGGTGCGACAATCAAAAAGACTAAATAAGATAGAATGTTTATCGTGGCACTACTTATCCAAACAACGCGTTTACTTGTTTTTCGTGAAATAAGTACCCATGGAACCATTGCTAACGCGGCAGCCCCAAGAGTAATCACTAGACCAGTGGTCACTGCTGCTTCTGAACCAGTCCAGTATTTCAGGTAGTAAATCAAAGCTTTACCTGACATCGTATAGCCAGTTGCACCAAGAATCGTGGCAATAAATAGAAGTAGAAATGGCCGGTTAATACCGAGCATTTTGATCATTTCTTTAGCGCTTGGATGGTTTTGCTCAGTAGCTGTAACCACTTCGGTTGTTGTGGAGAAGCAAAACAGAAGAATGACAGTGGCAAGAGTTGCGTAAATTATAGATAGATAGAAAAAGCCCATTTTACCGCCACCGAGAGCGTTCGCTAGAGGCAGGCTCAAGGCGGCAAGCATCAGACCGCATACGATAGCAAATATCATTCTTGCGGCTGCTAGCTTACCTCGAGTGTCACTATTCCGAGTCATTTGTGCTGACATTGAAATATACGGGATGTTGACTACTGTAAAGAGCGTCCGATAAATCAAATGCGTCACAAAGCAATATGCCACTAATGCGCTGCCAGAAAGTCCCGTTGGAATAAACATTGCAATCACAGATATCGCCAGGGGGACGGAGCCAAATAGCAAATAAGGACGGTACTTTCCCCATTTGGTCGATGTTCGATTGGCAATCATGCCGATAATTGGATCGGTGAAGCCCTCCCAGGCTAAGGCGATCATAATGATCATTCCGGCAACACTCGCGTTCAACTCTAAAACATCAGTATAAAAATAGAGTAAGAACAGTGAGCAAAACGTAAAGCTAAGATTGAAAGCGAAGTCCCCGAATCCGTAACTGATAATCCTTCCGGCCCCGGGTTCTGTGCGGCTTTTAGTGGCTATAGTCGACATTCAAAATGGCCTCATGAAATTTATCACCTAGTTATATTGCCTACCTAGGAGAGTATTTATTATTAATCTATAGTGGTTTTAAAGTTCTTTGCGCTATTCAATTGGTTCGCCTGTTTTCAACTTGTGGTTCGATAGCGTTTTCCGCAACAAGAAATTTGTAAGTTCCTGCTGTAGCATTAGCTTCAGAACCATAATCTGTTGAAGTAAAGAGCAGTTCACCCGTAATTTTTGATATCGAAGTTGGCTTAGTAGGAATTTTAATTTTTCCAGACGAGTTGGGTGGAATTACTACGGTTACTATCCAACCTTCAAGTGTGCGTTCCCAGCTGCTTTCTATCTCACCGTAACGTGAATCTAAAGTGGCATTGGCGGACTTTAATGGAATTAGATCGTTGAGGATCGGTTGAATCACAACTTGCTTATATCCAGGGCTTCGCTCGGTCGGAGCTATACCCGCGATACGTTCAAACAAGAAGCTTCCTACAGCACCATAAGCGTAGTGGTTGAAGGAGTTCATGCTCGCATCTCCAAAACCATCTTCTTTGGAGTAGCTGTTCCAACGTTCCCAGATAGTAGTCGCACCTTGATCTATAGAGTAGAACCAACTTGGGTATCTATCGGAGAACAGAATGGACACTGCTTGATCTAGAAGACCGTATTTCTCAAGCGTGCTTATGAGAACAGAGGTTCCGAGAAAGCCTGTATTCAACCGGTTTTGATCTCGTTCAATTCGCTCTGATAAGCGTGCAGCCACTTTTTGAGAAAACTTAGGGTCCAGCAAGTCGAAGGCTAGTGGAAGGAGGTAGGCAGTTTGAGTCTCTGTCCCCTCGATTACCCTTCCATTTTCATCGAAGAACTTGCTCTTGATAGATTCTGATGTCTTAGAATAAGCGGCGCTAAAGCGGTCTGAATCCTCAGGTTTCCCCAGAATAGCCGCGCTTTTTTGCAGAATGGATGCACCTAAACCATAGTAGCTGCTAGCAATAAGGTAGGTGGACGTTTCACCACTTCGCTCGTCCCAGCCAACTGTCTCGGTACCGTATCGTTTAGGTTGAAGCCAGTCTGCAAAGCTTTTGGGCTCGTCTACCAGGCCATCTATGGCTTTACGATCGTAATAATCAAAGTGCCGAACCATCATGGGGTAAAATTCTTTTAATACGCTGATATCCCCAGTTCTAACGTACAGTTCCCATGGCATGATGAAGGCAGCATCGCCCCATCCCGCTGAGTTACCAAAAATATCAAGGTGTGCCTTTGGGACGACAGAAGGAATACTTCCGTCTTCCCCCATTTCGGATCTCATGGTATCGAGGTAACTGGCTAGAAAGGCGTGAGAGTCGAAATTAAAAAGTGCTGTAGGAGCGAAAACTTGAGCATCACCTGTCCAACCCCATCGTTCATCTCGTTGAGGACAGTCTGTTGGTATATCGAGAAAGTTACCTTTCTGTCCCCAAACTATATTTTGATAAAGCTGATTAAGTTTTGAGTTGGAGGATTGAAAAGTTCCTGTTCTTGGGAAGTCCGTGTGAAGAACCTCTCCTGTAACCCAGCTCAACTGGGGTTCTTCTGTTGAATCGTAGCCTGAGATCTCTACATATCGAAAGCCAAAGAATGTGAAGGTTTGAGTATAATCAACCGTGCCATCTTGCTTCGGGATATAGGTTGCCATTGACCTGGCTGTACGGTAGCTGTCGCGATAAAGCGTTCCATCATCGTTCAGCATTTCAGCCATACGTATTGTAATTTTTTGCCCTTCTTTACCCGGGACCTTGATGTGAATCCATCCTGCCATGTTCTGGCCGACATCATAGACAAGCGTTTCTTCATCAGTGTGGTGGAACGATTTTGATGGAAGGGACTCGATGGACCGTACATTCCTAAATGGTTTTGGTGAGAGCTTTACTCCAGTATCTAATGGTGCAGTCTTAACCGGGGAGAAAAGATCCTTTCCTGCAGATGAAGAAGTATCCCAATCGACGATTTCCTTACGCGCGTCATAGTCCTCACCATGGTATATATCTGCCAAAGTGATCGGGCCTTGTATTGTGTAAGACCAAGAATCGTCAGTTACGATGCGTTGACTGACTTTTCCTTCTTTAGTGCGGATTTCAAGTTGGGCTAAAAGTTCTGGATACTTCCCATAAAATCGGTCAGATATCGTGCCCGCATACCAGCCATCAGCAATGCTGGCTGCGAGGATGTTCTCACCTTGTACTAATAAGGAGGTCACATCGTAGGTGTAAACATCAATACGTTGATTGTAGTTCGTCCACCCCGGTATGAAAGCGTCACCTGATACTGGTTGTCCGTTAATGCGGAAATCAACGACCCCTTTAGCTGTCAAATAGAGTCGTGCAGACTCAGGTATGCTCTTAATATTGAAGGTTTTTCGAAGATATACGGCAGGGTTACCGTTATTACCGGCCTTAAAATCAGACGGATCTTGGTGAATCCAAGAAGCTTTCCAGTCCGATTTTTCAAGTAAACCCATTTCGATTACTGAAGAGTTTGACCAATTTGAAGCTTCGTTGAATTGGTCCCAGTAGCGAACCTTCCAGGAGATATTTTCACGTGATTTCAGTGTAGGCCCTTTGTATTCTACGTACACTGATTGATCTGATTGCACCTTTCCGGAATCCCAGAGTAAGAGATTCTTAGAGGCATCCTTTTTGAAAGCTTGGATTTGGTAAGCAGTTTGGTGTGCGCCGCTTCTATCATCCTGTAGCTTCCAAGAGAACACTGGTGTTGGGTCGTGAAAGCCAAGTGGATCTATCCTTCCCTCATTTACCGTAAGTGAATTTGGTGGCTGAGGAGGGGGGGAGGACGCCATTGAGTGAGCATGGTTGTATAAGCTTGTTAAGGCTAAGGTTAAAAATGCAATACAGAGAAGTCTCGGCCGACTCATTTGTTCTACCACGCTATTTCAATTTCTTGTGATCGGTCTTTTTCGCTGTTTCGCCGTTATTCTTCTAGTTTTTCGACCGTATATTCTTAAGGATCTTATGGTGTTTCGGACAATTGCAGCCAGTGGAGACAACTACTATGGAAATCCCACACTGGCTGTATATGAGTGCTACTTTCGAGTTCCTATAACTGCCATTGAAGATACTTCAGGCATAGATAGAGAGAATTCGGTATAGATCTCACCATTGCGCTTTCGCTCCCTGACCTGCGTTATCGGCACTGAGGATCCGTCATGAGGGTTCCACAGGGATAGTGTTTTGAATTGGCCACGAAGCTTAGCAATTGTTTCTATTTTGTCGTCACTAGAGTTTCCGAAGTAGTAAATGTCGCTTCCGTCTCGTTGACGATGTATGTATCCAAACTGTCCGTTCCCAGAAGTTGGAGTAGGCTTTCCCTTGAATTCTACGTCTGGTGCAATCTTTGCCTGGTCTAGAATCTTCGCGATAGAGTCAGCATCTGGTTTATCCAAGAAGGCAGATTTCCCTCCTGTTGCGTTCTTGTATAATTTTTTACCGGGATTGCTTCCGAATACTTCAGAGACTAACTTCTGTACTTCAGGGCTTTTCCCAAATTCTGCTGAACGAGAGGGCAATTTCGATGTGGCAATTACAGTTCCTCCCTTTTCCCAGAATTCTTTGATTTTTTGTAGTGCGGTTACGGAGATTACATCGCCACCTGGCAAAATCAGAGCACGATACTTCTCATTGTTGATTTTGTTACTCATTTCCAGAATTGCATCTTTGACTTGGATTTTGTCACTTGAGAGTGTATCTGGATGAATAAATGTGAAGTCACGATGTAATTCGCTAACAAGCATTTCGCCTACGGCCTGATAGTCTGCATCTTGATAAGCGTAAGTGCCCGAGGGAAGATCCTCTGAATGCTCTTTCGCATTGAAACTATAAAAGGCTTGTAAAGATTCAATCGGAAAGAGAATCGCGATATCTGCTACGTGACGGCCACCCTGTAACAGGTAGGAACTGCGGCCGGCCCACTGATTAAACTCGGCTGGGGTGCTGATTGGATCCGAAGGTTTTCGCGCTCCAGTAATAAAATGATTGAAGCCTCTAACGTAGAGTTCAATCATTCGACGGTAGCCATTTGCATCATTGTTAACACTAAACGCTTCAGCTGCTGTGAGAGGGAGGTCTCTTTGCGCCGATACAGAGCTGATCAGCTTGAACCCGCCTCTCGCAAAGCCAATCCCCCAGAGTACATCCGCCATCGGAATATCGGTGTAAGCGTAGAACTTGAAGGGGTCCCCGATGGTATCGGTCGGTTGGAGGTCGTAGTTACCTGGTGCATGACCAGTTGATTTTACGCCGTGTTCGTGGGCCCAGTCCGTAATGAGTTTCGGGAATGTTTCACCAAGAAGTTCAGCTCGGGCTTTAAAGAAGCCCACGCGGGCGGCCGCAGTTTCAGGGCCAATATCTTGCCAGAGCGCCGGGTAGTAAGAAGAGGCCGGCTGTCCGGTAATCTCTTCGAAACGTTGGTCTATTGACGGGTGCCAGGTTTTTTCATCGTTGAAAATTCCTACATCATCGAAGAACGTATATTTGATGGTTGAACCGAAATGATCAGAGAATCCCTCATGAGCTCGATCATAGCTAGCCTCGATAAACCATTGAGTGGCTTCGTTATCTAAATAATCGGCAGTACCATAATAATCTGGACTAGTGCCTTTCGCGGATGATGTGGTGACGTAGTACTGCTGAACTTGCCAATTTCCGGGAGGCGCATTCCATGAGATATTTTGCTTATCCGCCTGAGCAAGCAGGTCAATGCGTTCGCCAGTCGATGTGTCAATGGCCATTACCGACAGAATTGTTGAGTTGGGTTCTAGCTGGAGGCTAAACGGTTGCCCTCCAGAGACCGTGAGCTCCTGGCGGCGGAGGATTTTTCGGTAGTATTCTGATGGAATAGTCCCGTCTGCACTACCACTCGGGAATCCAGCCTCATCATAATAAATCGCATACAGGCCGTTTAGCTTGGTTTCGTCCAGAACACCTTCAATTACACTGAACCATTCAGGTGTCATGTATCCTAGGCTCTCGGGCTTGCCTGGACCTGCGTTACCATCGTTTAGGTAACTACCAAATCGAGCTTCTCCGGGGAGCGCTTTTGGTAACCATGGGGTGGCGTGTTCAGGATACTCATCAAGTAACCCTACGCGAAGTTTGGCGAGAGCTGCGTAATCAAACGGTTTCTTACGCTCAGGGTCACCTTGGGGGCTGACTAGAATTCCACCTGCGTGCAGTTCTTTGATCGCACGCTCAGTAGCTTGCTCTAAAGGTGCGTTATAGCCGGCACCTTCGTCTATGGTAATTGTAGGTCGATAGATTGAAGGTGGTTCATGGAACACTTTGGGATCCAGCGCTTGTGCTGAGGTTGAACCTGTAAAAATAGAGGCGCTGAGGATCCCTGCGTAGAAAAGTGTAGGGTTGCGCATGAAAAACTCCTTGAATCTGCGAAATACGCCGCGCGCAACCCATTACTTGAGATTGTGTTGCGCGCTTTAGGCAGGCTGTGGAACTGTTAAACCAAGTCAGGGGCGTTGGTTGTCGAAGACACTTGAGACTTCGTGTCTTGAGATGCCTCTCTCTGAATTACCCAGCGAGTGGCACTGACGAAATAAATAATCGTCGGCCATATTAAAAGATTGCGGAATTGCTCAAGTGAAATGGTGTTGATGTACACCATCACTGCGAGTGCCAAGCACGCCACTAAACAAGTGATGGATAACACCCCCCAAATATTCATGAAAATACTAGGTTGTGACTTTCCAATTCCCTGGTGATCTTTGCTTGAAAGCTCTTCCAGGTACTTACGTTCAACCCGCTTTCTTGCTTCCTCGGATGCGATATCCATTGCCACTTGCTCACCGTAGTCACCAGATGCTCCCATGCGAGACGCCATTAGGGTATAGAGCAACATTGAGGCGAACCAGGTCGGGATTAAGAGGAAGAACAAGTGCAAGCCCAGCTGGTTGAGCAGGAACGCAAGGAGGAGGGCTCCCACCCAAGTAAAGATTGCGGCAATATTTGTAGACGCTTTTCGGTAGTGTACCCAGTATCGGGTTTTACCGATTTTGGGAAACACCCAATGTTCGGTCACGATAATTGCACCCACTGGAGACAGAAGTAATCCCATTAGGCCGACAAAATCCATCAACTTACTGAATACAAATGGAAAACAGGCAATGATGGTTGTTACAGCTCCGACAACCGCCGTTACTTTTGTGCGGCTCCACGATGGGTTAATTGACTGAAATGCTAATCCGGCGCGATAGATAGTGGGATTTGATGTAGTCCAGCCTGCGATGATGACGGCTACGATCCCTGCTGCACCAAGTGCCTGAAACGCCACTGCCCCGGCATCTAGCTCGGTAATACTGGATTTCATGAGTAATGCCGCACCAGCACCCATTATTCCGGCCCAAATCCAAGCGAGGAAGTGCCCTACAAACATCCCGAACGCAGAAAAATAGCCGTACTGCTTCTTTCTGGCAAACCGTAGTACGGTCATATCAGAAAGACCACCGTGCATGGATAGGTTACAGATCCATGCAAACGCAGCTACGTGCCACATCCCCATATCGCTGTCGCTATCGACCCATATATAGGTATCGGCAATTGATTTGAACTGGGCGTAGCTGTCAATACTATCTACCCCCGGCGTGGCGCCCACCAAGACTGGCAGCATGCTAAGTGCCCCGGCGAGGAACATTAGGATCATCCAGGGTGCACATATCTCAGCAAATTGCGCTACGCGCTTGAAACCGCGCATTGCAATAGACACCACGACCACGCCTACAAGCAGGGCAACTAGGACGAAGCCCATACTGGTGGGGTACCAGTTCACCTGAGAGGGGAGGTCAAAAAGGATGCGTACGGCGGATGCGGACACCGTAATCATGGCGCCAGCGAGGATACAGAACAGTATCCCATTAACGATTGAGTAAATTTTGACTGTGCCTGGTCCGCCGATCTTCTCGAGGTAGGCGTATAGGGTGAGGCGAGTATCTGTTGCAATAGGAGCGCAGATCAAAGCCCAGCTGAGTACGGCGAGAAGGTTCCCGAGTAGAAGCCCGGTAAGTATGTCTCCAGTACCAACGCCCCATGTAACGAACATGGCGCCGATGACAAATTCAGTACCTGCCACATGCTCACCGGCATAGCTAGCGGCGAAGTTTCTGGCGGGCTCTAGTTTTTCCGGGCGGACCGGTTCTCTTTCGAATTCCTGAGTGCTCATCATGCTCACTTTTTATACATTTTTATGAGTAGCTGTGAATTGGCAGCTTATACATTTTTGTATTGGGCTGCGACGTGGCAGCTTATTCATTTTTGTTCTAAAGGGTCGTTTAGTACTCCGGCCCGCAGTATCTCACTTCAGGAATATGCATATTCCCTGCAGTAGATACTCGACCGATTGTAGCGATCAGTGATTGCCTATGCAATTAAATGATTGCAAATGATTGGCTGCTAGGCTTTTCGATCTTGTAGCGTGTTGAGCTGCGGTGCCGGAGCGTAGGTGGTTAGATTGTTGTGGCACACTCTTCATGCTGCTCAGTGGGTACTGTTGAGAGCGCTCCACCGGATCAACAAGGAGGGAGGATTTCAAGTGCTCTCTTGAAGTGTGGCGGGATTGGCTTGCTCCGCGGAGCTTCATTCAGGATCTTGGTATTCCTGATTGATTTCGGATGATTATGATTTATAGTGATTATTGTTGGGTGCAGGGAAGTCGTAGCCGAAAGTCAGGATCTGGGCCCCGACTTCCACAAGGATGCTACGGTCACTCTGAGGGTGGGTACGTCTGATGATGAGCGATGGGCTCATTGGTTAATCTCAACGGCCAAGGAGTCTTATACGTTCCTCTGCACTTGAACCCCATTGGCTTTTCGCCATGAAATTTGACCTGCCTCAAAGGCAATAATAAGACTAAAAGCTACCACAGGGTCATAATATGATAATAAATAATGCACACCCGGAAATCCAAGAGCGTGTCGAGGCGCTATTGAATGAATGCGGTCAGTCGGAAGCTAGTGCTGCGTACATACTGTGCGATCGGCACCCCGTAGACCTGACCGCTTACACAATAGTTGCGCCTGACTTAAGTGAAGTTTCTGTAACTTACGGCGAGCTACGGGAGCAGTCACAGCGACTTGCTGCAGCCTTTTACGCGATGGGGCTCAGGGCTGGTGATCGGATTGCTACCCTCATGGGAAAGAGCCGCTCATTTCTTGTGACATTGCAAGCGATATGGCGGTTGGGGGCAGTTCATGTTCCGTTGTTTACTGCTTTTGCTACACCTGCTATTCAAATGCGACTGTCTGCGAGTAAAAGCCGGTTGATTATTTGCGATGAGGATCAGCGCGGAAAACTTGATGAGATTGCGTGCCGGGTGGTGACCACGGGGAAGGCCGTCGATGAGGACATATCTTTCGGCCAGTTGATTGACGGAAACTATCCCAAGATACAGCCTGCGGCTCTTGGTGGTGATGCACCATTAATCCAGATCTATACCTCTGGAACAACTGGAACCCCAAAGGGGGTGATTGTCCCTCTGCGTGCTTTAGCGGCATTTCGCATCTATATGGAGTTTGGGCTGGGAGTGCTGCCTGATGATGTCTTTTGGAATGCGGCTGACCCAGGATGGGCTTACGGTCTGTACTACGGAGTAATTGGAACATTTTTGACTGGTGTGAACAGCGTCCTTTACCAAGGTAGCTTTTCACCAGAGTCAACGTTTGCCATTTTCAAAAAATTCAAAATTACCAATTTCGCTGCTGCCCCAACTGTCTACAGGTCGCTCCGCGCATCATCCACCGCTGTTCCAAGCGGGATCTTACTGCGTTGTGCCTCGAGTGCGGGAGAACCTTTGACCCCAGAAGTTAATGAGTGGTCACGAGCGAATTTAGGTGTAGAGGTTCACGATCACTACGGCCAGACAGAAACGGGCATGACTATTTGTAACCATCAGCACAAGGCGTTGAACCGTAAACTGAAAGATGGATCAATGGGAAGAGCGCTTCCGGGCTGGACTGCAAGGGTTCTATCTTCAGAGAGTGTTAATCCCGTAGATATTGGGGAGCTAGGCGGCGTTGCAATTGATCTGTATCAAAGTCCGCTGGCTTGGTTCCGTGGATACGTTGATGAGCCGGTTAAAACTGCAGAGAAGTTTTCGCAAGATGGGCGCTGGTACCTTACCGGAGATTTGGCGCGCATGGATAGTGAAGATGACTTTTTCTTTGCATCGCGAGACGACGACGTAATCATCATGGCGGGGTATCGATTAGGGCCGTTTGAAATAGAGTCGGTACTTTCTAGTCACTCCGCCATAGCGGAGTGTGCAATCGTTGCTGTTCCTGATGAAATTCGAGGTGAAGTATTGGTCGCTGCCGTTGTGCTGCGATCAGGTATACCCGAATCAGATCAACTTACAGCTACACTGCAAGATTGGGTTAAACAAAAATACGCAGCACATGCCTACCCAAGAGAAATACACTACATGGAATCTTTGCCAAAGACTCCTTCAGGAAAAGTTCAGCGCTTTGTGGTTAGAAACCAACTGAGAACCAACCCGGCTAAATGTTAAAAGCTAATAACGGTACAGCTTTCTAGCTCACGTTGACCGGCTTCGGGTGACCCGGCTGTGCGTTGTCACCCTATGTTCACTTTTGACATTGAGCTGCCCAAGCGAAGTGGTATTTTGGTGTTCACGAAAGCTCCACGACTTCCACATTTACTCCCCGCTTCTCTAACTTTTTAATGACAGCGGGATCTGCATTGCTGTCCGTTATCAGCAGGTCTACTTGCTCAAGTGGGCAAAGAATGAACTTGCTACGTTTGTCTAGTTTCGAGCTGTCCGCCAGAATGATCAGCTTCTCCGCCTGCCGGAGTAGTTTCTGCTCCGCCGTGATGAGAAGGGGGTCTGATTCGGTAACCCCCATTTCGACGATGCCTGAAGTGCTCATAAACATTTTACTGGCAGAGTAATGCTGTATCGCATCTTGTTCGTAGGCGCTAAGAATAATGCCCTGGCGGCGGTACACTTCACCGCCGGGTAAAGTAACTTGGTTACTACTATTCTCGATAAGCTCCTGCGCGAGTACGAACGAGTTGGTAAGAATGCTCAGTTCGCGATTGGCCAAGAACTCTCCCATCATATATGTCGAACTCCCGCCGTTGATGATGATCGACTCTCCATCGTCACAATGTTCGACAGCACGTTGAGCAATTAAGCGCTTCGCATCTGACTGCTTCTCCCTTGATACCAGGAATGCGCTTCCGCTGATATGGGGGCGGTGAACAGAGCCATTCTGGCGCAATGAGCGAGCTCCGCCGCGAATCTTCTCGATCTGCTGCTGTTCAGACATTTTCAGCAAATCGCGCCGAATGGTTGCCTCTGACGAATTCAGCTCCTCAGTCAGGTGCCTTACGCTAGCAAATTCCCGTTCATCGAGAATGTCGAGAATTAACTGATGACGTTGTTTTTCCAGCACGGCGCTCTGGCCTCTCCTTCCAATCAAATTTTGCAAAATCTATCGGTTTTTGATTGGTTGTGCAACGGATTTTGCATGGAACTGACTGAACCATGAGTCATCTTTCTGTCCTGGAATGAAGATTTAGTGGTGTTTCTGGAGGGAAACATTTAATGCGAGTTTTTGGGGCGAAGGTGGCGGGGCCTACCCTGTATCGGTTTGCTCAGCTTTTGTCGGCGATGTCGAGGAGGCGTCGCTGCCAGAGTGAGCAAATTTTGTTCGATGCGCCTACGAGCATAGTGTTATTCTTTTGTTTTGGCGGGAAAAGCAACGCCAGGGGGCGATCGAGAGATTGGATGTGGGTTTTGTTGACGTAAGATGATTGGAAGTGATAGCCTGTGACGAAACGATGATCGGAGAGTGAGTCCTGTGGTTTAGGGCTTATAACAATAGCCTGTAAAAATAGGTGGATAATAATGATAAATAGCAAACGGCGTGTTTTGTACACGGCCATGATGATGTTGATGGCCACTAAGGCCGCGGCACAATCAGATCAAACCGAGAATGCAGCATTCGACGCTCAGCAGGCGGAGCTGGAAGAGGTGACCGTTACTGGTACACTCATTCGCGGTATCGCCCCAACGGGTGCCAATGTCGTATCCCTGGATCAAGAGGATATAGTCGCGACTGGTGCGATGTCCGCAAGCGAGGCGCTGGCGGCCATTCCCCAAGTATCCAGTAACTTCAATAATGTCCGTGCGCTAACGGGCGGTGGAGCTCTGAACCTGGCTCCAAGCTTGCGCAATTTCGGACCATCGGCAGCTGCGACCACCTTGGTCGTGATGGATGGCCGTCGCCTTATTAACGCTGGTCTTCTGGCAACATCGCCTGATCCAGATGTCATTCCGCCTTCCATGCTTGAGCGAGTTGAAGTACTTACCGATGGTGGGTCTTCAATCTACGGTTCAGATGCAGTTGGTGGGGTAATTAACTTCATTACCCGGAAAAATTTCGATGGGGTAGAAGTTTCTGCGAATTACGGTGTTGAAGGGTCGTACAACCAGGTCGATTTGAACCTGAGTGCGGGCCATGATTGGGGTTCGGGCTCTGCATTTGTTTCGTATACCTATGCCGGTAACGAGGCGATTTATGGCCGAGATAAGGACTTCATGCGGCAGGTGAGTGAGAACGGTGGGCAATGTGGTGCTGGGACGGTGTTTTCCGGGTCAACTCCTCATGCTTTGCCAAGCCGTGATCCGGGGACCATCACCGACTGTGATATCACCGATGATTCCACCTTCTACCCGGAAGTAAATCGGCAGTCTGTATTCGCAGGGTTTACCCAAGATATTTCCGATACCATTAATTTTGACCTCAAGGCATTCTATTCCGAACGGGAAAGCATTGCGTGGGGAGATCCGGAAAGTGATGATGCCGGAGGTGGCGGGCAGACCGCAGTAATTTGCTCGCCTGCCTTGGGCGAAACTTGTGCCGCACTGGGTGGGGTAATTTTCCCTGGCTATATTCCTGTGGCTGGTGATGTTGGTTACCAGACCGTGAAATTCAATTACGCAGGTCTAATTGATGAGCGGGAGACAAATGATCTTGAAGCCTTCCAAGTTTTACCGAGTCTGACATTTTCTTTGGCAAATGGCTGGAGATTGCAGGCTCAAGCTAGCTATGGCGAAAGCTCAACTGAAACTTATGACCAGCTGGTCAATGGTGCGGGGCAGCAAATTGCCATTGCGAGCGGTGCTCTTAATCCCTATGACCCGCGTTCTTCTATATCTGAAGACGTGATTGGTGCGTTCGGTAATTTTATTGGGTCTGGAACCCAAGAGCTTACAAACGTACGTTTCGTGGCGGATGGTGATTGGTTTGAAACCGGTGCTGGAGCGGTAGGTGTCGCTGTCGGTGCTGAATACACCTCTCAAGGTCTCAGCGATATCATTTACGGAGAGTTTCCTGCTGCTACTGGGGCTGCGGATGCACCTACCACAAGCGCAGATCGTGATATTGAATCCGTGTTTGCTGAATTTGTGGTTCCCATCGTTGGAGGGCAAAACGCAGTCACTGGCATTGAAGAATTTACGCTCTCCGTTTCTGGTCGTTATGACAATTACTCAGATTTTGGCGACACAACGAATCCAAAAGTAGGGTTCACCTATGTTCCAGTCGAAAGCGTGACTATACGTGGTAACTGGGGTAAGTCGTTCGTGGCGCCTAGCTTGGCTGACACACATGCGCCAGATACACGCTCTCAATCGCTACCAGCGTTCCTTGCACTGAACCCGGCAGTTCCCCCGGCATCAATGGCGCAAAATCTGATTACCCTACTCGGTGGCAACCCGGACCTTGACCCTCAGAAGGCTGAAACCTGGTCTTTGGGAGCCGAAGTCGATCTGCCGTTTGTCCCGGGGCTGACTTTGAGTGCCACATACTACGACATTCATTTTGAGGATCAGATTGCCCTCAATACTGAGTTCTATACGGATGCTACAGCACCGTATTGGGTGATGAACCCTTCACAGGAAGAGGTTGAGGCTGCCGTTGCTGGCGCGCCATATATCGGTGTCCCTATTGAGACATTGTACACACCCGGTTTTGGGAATGGTGTATACGCGATTTTGGACTTCCGCAGAAATAACCTCGCGGAAGTGAAGCAGAATGGCCTTGATTTCAATGCCAGCTATCTGGCCGATGTTGGGAACGGTAGTTTGCTGGCGACTTTGGGCGGTACTTATACCCTACACCGTGAAGTAATGTCCGGGCCCGGTAAAGAGTTCGTCGATGTTTTGGAAGCTCCAGGAGAAAGTGAATTAGCGGTCCAGGCGTCAGTTAGCTGGCAGTTGGACAACTTCACTGCTAAGGCAACCTGGAACCACACAAGTGGCTACGATCTTGATCCTGTCGTGACGACTGCTAGGTTTGGTGAGCAAAGCAAAGTCGGTTCGTTTGATACGATGGATCTTTTCTTTAAGTACGATCTCGAAGGCCAAGGTGCTCTGGAAAATACCTCGTTAACTTTCAATGTTAAAAACGTACTGGATGAAGAACCACCGTTCTTTAGTGGTACAGAGCTTGGAAGTCTTCCAGGATTTACCAATGGCTCGACACTAGGTCGGCTAGCAATACTCGGGGTCAATAAGAAGTTCTAATTTTCCCCGGCACATTTTATTGCGTCCCTGATCACGTTTCCTAAATGTGAAATGGTCGAAATTAAGTGTAGATTGTTACCCTGAAAAAGGCCTCTATTAAGAGGCCTTTTTATTTGAATTTTTGTGTCTGGATGTATTTTCAGGAAACTAGAAATAGTTGAATAAACTATTTTCCTGGCAACCCAATATCGCGGGAATATACATTTTCAGTGCAGCCTGTCTTAGGCGTTACTTCCTTATGAAAAAAACTTTAGAGCTAATAAAGCAGCTATCTCTTGAAGAAAAAGTATCCATGCTTTCAGGGGATTCGGAATTTTATAGTGGAATGCATGCATTATTGAATGAGGATAGTTATCACACAAAGCCATTTGTCGCAGCGGCCAATCGTCGCTTGGGGATACCTGGAATCGCTTTTGTCGATGGACCAAGAGGTATAGTTTTAAAGGGGGGCGCTACATGTTTTCCAGTAACGATGGCTCGTGGAGCCACCTGGAACCCTCAATTGGAAGAGCGAATTGGTGAGGCAATCGGTAAAGAGTTGCGCTCTTTAGGTGGAAACCTATTTGGTGGTGTTTGCGTAAATTTGTTAAGACACCCATCTTGGGGCGTGCCCAAGAGACATACGGTGAAGATCCAGTTCATGTCGGGTTTCTGGGTTCCGCTTTGACAAAGGGAGTCGAAAAACATGCACTAGCATGCGTGAAGCACTTTGCAGCAAACTCAATAGAAAATTCCAGATTTCAGGTGGATGTAAAAATTTCGAAACGTGCGCTTCACGAAATGTACCTTCCGCATTTCAAAAGATGTGTTGACGCTGGTGCTACTGCTGTCATGACAGCATACAATTCTGTCAATGGATCTTGGTGTGGTGAAAATAGAGAACTGCTTCTGGAAATTCTGAAAGAACGTTGGGGGTTTGAGGGTTTTGTACTTAGCGATTTTGTGTTTGGCGTTAGAGATCCAAAGGCTTCAAAAGAGAACGGGATGGATTTAGAAATGCCGTTCTCTATGGTCTGGGGGAGAAATCTTCTAGACCTGGTAAAACGTGGTGAAATTAAAGAATCACTGCTTGATTCCTCCTTGGAAAGGCTGATTAATCCGATATTTAGATTGCCCGACAGTGATTTCTATGGAAAAGATATGCTTGGGAGCCAAGAGCACAGAATAATTGCTAAAGAAGCAGCCGTTCAGAGTATGGTTCTTCTTAAAAACGCAAATAGTGCATTGCCATTGAGTAAGTCTGATGAAATCGTTGTCCTTGGTGCGTTGGCTAATACTCCAAATTTAGGTGATCGTGGTTCCTCTGATTGCAGGCCTGATTATGTTGTTACGCCATTGGAAGGTCTTAAAAAGCGTTCAGAAGGAAGTATTCAGCACTTTAACGGTATTGATAGTGTGGAGAGTTGTCATGCAGTCAGTGAGGCGGATGCCGTTATTGTTGTGGTTGGCTACACATATCTTGATGAGGGGGAGCATATCGAGCCGCCAAAACTGTCAGATTTCGCTCATCAGATTCCTCCTCCCCCGGCCATACAATGGATGTTCTCGAATGCCATCACCAAAAATATCTGGAAAAATTTAAACAAAAAAATACTTACTTACAAGGATAGGAAAAATCAAAGGAACAACCCGTCAGGAAAGTCGAGGCTGGGGAAGGGGGGCGATAGGCTCTCTCTAGGCCTTTCTGAATGCGACGTGCATTTAATTGAGCAAGCGAGTCTTTTGAATGACAGGGTTGTTGTTGCAGTAATGTGTGGAAGTGCCATTACAATGGAAGAATGGAAAGACTTTCCTCAGAGTATTCTGATGATGTGGTATCCAGGAATGGAAGGTGGTAGCGCTTTTTCGGACCTCGTTTTTGGAGATCGATCTCCGAGTGGAAAGCTTCCCTTTGTTATTCCAAAATCCTCAAAGCATCTCCCTGTATTCGATAGGGATGCTAAGGCAATAACCTATGACCTATGGCATGGATATCGCAAGCTTGATGCCGACAATAATGTCCCTGCCTTTCCGTTCGGATTTGGCTTGAGTTACAACGAATATTCTTATGAGAATATAAGGATATCACCGGATCTGATTTATCCTGATGGAATCGTAAGGATTACGCTTGATGTGCGGAATCATGGTCGATTCATGGGGGAGGAGGTTGTTCAAGTTTACGTTAGCGTCCCCCACTCTAATATCGAAAGGCCATTATCTGAACTGAAATCTTTCAAGCGCGTAGCGGTGGAACCAAAGTCCGTCACAACAGCTGAAATCGATATATGTGTCCACGATCTTGCATATTTCGATGAAGGTTTGGATGAATTTGTGGTCGAGCCAGCAGACTATATTTTTACGGTAGCAAAATTCTCAGGTGATCCAAATGGAATCAGTATAAGAGCGAGCATTCTTGAGAGGTCACTTATCCCAGAGTAAGTTGCTGGAAAATTTGTATATGATAAAGGCCGCCGTCCAATCGGCGACGGCCCGTATCGTGCAGAGTAGGTTTATAAAGGAATACTGAATCTGGCAACCGCTACCGCGGGGCTGTCAGCAGGCGGACGGGACCCAGTAGGCCAGACTGTTGTAGCGGACTGTCTTTATTAAATGGGTTGTACGCAGCCTGCGCGTATTGACGTTCAGCATCGGGTTGACGATCCCCTATAAGGCGATTAGGCCAAAGGTTTGCAACGGAGATATCAATCTGGTTGCTGCCCTCATGCACAAAGTCAGTAATATCTACACGGTACGGAGCCTTCCAGGCAACACCTGCAGAGTGTCCGTTCACACTTACTTCCGCGATATTCGCTACTTTTCCGAGATCAAGCAGGAGGCGCTTTTCACTCTCTATGTCGGTAATTGCGATAGTTTTACTATACCGCGCCGCGCCAGAGAAGTAGCGAACCCCTGATGACTCGTTCTCAGTCCAAGAATGCAGCTGATCAAAGGTTACAGTGCTTGGAGCGCCCCGATCGGGCGGGAAGCTGACTTTCCAAGGTCCGGTCACCGACTGAAGTGGCGTAAAGCTGGTTGGTGGTGTGTGAAAGGTAGTTGTACTGGAAGGCTTCTGGAACACGACGAAGACTGCGTCGTTCGCGGAGAGTGTCAGCGGAATGGCAGTACGGCCACCAACGGCGTTGTAGCTTATCGGCGTTACGGTGGCGTCGTCAGCCCGCCAGATTTCAGGTGCCTTTCCACTGGTCCTGAATGATACCAATGAATCGATATCCTTATTACTGAGGTTCGCGATGTAGTAGAGGTCGCCGTTTGGCAGTTTGCGGTGAACGAACGATAGAGACTCACCTTCGGTCTCGACATCTGGTTCAAGTTGTAGCGCTGAAATTGCGGCTTCTACGGTCAGGTAGGTCCGGTCTGTACGGCTCCACACCGCATCAGCGAGCGAGGAGAATTCGGATATATCATCAGCGAGACTTGGCGAGTGTGAGGGCTTTGGCCCGGCAATGATCAAGCCAGCCTTTGAAAGTGCATCTAGTCTGCGTAGTGTTGGCAGAGTGATTCTGCGCACATTTGGGTCGATGGCGAGTAGACGGTACTTCGCACCGCTTGGAGATACTAGGTATTCGTCTTTCATTCGCAATAGTGTCCGGATCACATCCGCGTTGACAAAATCGAATGCGTAGCCGCCGGGAATGGAGGGAGGTTGATCGTCGTAAAGGGCGGTAATGTTATCGTCCTCGCCATAAAACCAGGCGATGTCGGCTACAAAGCGGCCTTGCTGGAGCAGGTAGCTTGATCGTGCTAGGTATTCCATCCATGGGCGGGCCATTTCGGCCCAGGTTTCTTTGCGAGTAAACCACTGGCCCACAGCTCCCAATCCAATACCCGGTCCTGAAGAATCGTCAGGTTGATGTGCAGAGGTATGGATGACGAACCGATTAACGCCATTCGCCATCATTTTATCCGCGATCGGCTTTAGCCGTGCGGGGTCAAAACCGTAGGCCGGAAAGAGTCAAGTAAATGACTCGGCTGCGACAATGTTTTGCCCGTAGAGGTGAGACACTGACGCCGATTCCCGTAAGTCCGGAAGCAGTTTCGGTAAATTGGATCTCGCCCAAGCGGCCCCCATTGGGACGTCGGCAGACTTCTTCACTTCCATACCGTCACCTATGAATGCTCGTAAAGCTTCATGGGATTCACCATATCGTCCCATACCGCGGGCGCGAAGCTCTTCTGAGATGGTTCCGTAGTGTTCTTCGGCGATGAGGTCGGCGAGCGTGCGCCGGTAATCCCAGAGAAAGCGATCACTGTCTTCGGCATTATCAACAATCCGTCCAGTTAACACTGGTAGCCATGGCGTGGGGTTGTAGCCCCGGCGGCGTTCAAACTCTGCCAGTATGTCATCGGTCCAGTTAGCGGCCATGGCTTCGTAGCTATCGTTGAGCATGTAACGGATGCCTTGGCTACCCATATTGCTGCGGCCGACCGCTTGCTCGTAGATACCGAGATAGGTGTCCATGTATGCCTTGACGTGTTCTTGGTTGAGCTTGTCAACCTCTAGTCCGGTGCCTTCTTCCGAGGCTGGGTTATTGAGCTTTCCGGTGAGCGACCATCCCAACCTCAAAATGCGCCACCGCCCCTCCGGGGGTGTCCAGTGGAGGGTGCCGTTAGCATCCATTTTGTCGCTGATATCCAATACGTTTTTAGTATGAACGACTGCATCGTTATCGGCCGGCGGTGTCTCCACCTCGCTCAGGCCTGGGATCGTGGACCACCCGGCCTTGTCTTCAAATCGGTTGACGCGGGCTTCTGGGATAAACTTGATCCTGGCAATCTCATGTTCAGCTACCAGCTTTTCAGGAGGAGCGAACGCTTTTACTGGAAATGGACTGAATCGTGGCTCAAGTGCTAAACGAAAGTGCTGTGCGGTGGTCGCAGGAAAAGAAACCGTCTGCTGTGGAGCGCCGCGTTCTGGGAGATCGGCAACATTCCGATAATTGCGTCCATCATCACTTGCCTCAATTCGACCTAAAGGCCACGAAGGGTAAATTGGGCCTATGCGTTGTCCGGGTTCTAAAACCAGCTCCACTGCACGCATTGTTACGGGCTTTGAATACTGAAAATCAACCCAGCCTAATTGCTCGGGCTCAATTTCTAGCTTTTGAAAATTGGTTCGCCCGCCATCCGTCAACAGAGGTACATCAAGAGGGCTTGAGGAGGTGATCTTCGCTTCGAAACTCTGATCAGCCGCCGGAATACGGTACGCAATGACTCGGCTGTCACGATACAGTTGTGGAAGGTCGGGTGGTGGAGCCTTAGAAGGCTCAGCGCCACCACCTGGAATATCCAAGAATGGTCCTGTCGTGGTGGGAGGAGTTGGTAACGACAGCGATAGAGGCTGGCCCCCATGGATTTCAACTTCGCTCCATGTCAACTTCTTCATTGCCTGTTCGGGGGGAACCCAGGGGCCACCCGTCTCGCTCCAGCCAGGAGAGCTTGCGATAGTAAACTCAAGGTTGGCAGCTTCCGCCTCAATGACAGCGTGGCGAATTGCAGAGCGCCACGCTTCGCTGCGGAAAGGGACTCGTGTCTCGACAATCTGGGGAGTCTCCAGCGATCCGTCAAAATATTGCATTCCACCAATTCCGACACGCTTCATCCAATTCAGATCTTTCGAGATACCTTCCTTGGTGACATTCCCATCCATCCAGTGCCACCACACGCGTGGAAATGCGGAAGTGGGGGGAGTAGTGAACTCTGTATGAAGGTTTTGTACGGAAAGGAGCTCCGCTGGTTCTTCTGCAACGGTTACGCCGTATTCACATCCTGAATGAACCAGCGCGAGTAATACTGGCACAAGATTAGCCAGTTTATGCATACGTTTATGGGTAGGTCTAACCTGAGTGTTTACGGGAGTATTTTCTGACAAAATGATATACCCAAATTTTTCATGGCATTACGACTTACAGAGAAAGATCAGTTAAATGCACGCTGGTAAAAGCTAGGATTGGATCACTTCCAGTGGCGATACTGGAGACGGGTTCAATCATAAATAGTTATTGGACGCTAGCATCGGTAACATCAGATGTGCATACAAAGCTTGTTTCTAAGCTCGCATCTCCATGTCCATCGTATTTAGCGATCTGCGGCCAGGGGCAAATTGGGCGACTGAAAACAGCCTTGCCCTCGGCGGCATCATCGGAAAATTTGCTTACGACGATTTTTTCAGGAGCTGTGTCTTCTTCTACCCATTTATCTATTACGTCCAGGGCGTCGAATGTACTAGGGCCGGGACCGCCGCCACAGTGTCCGACACCAGGCATCAAATATAAGCGGACACTATCATCTACCGCTTGGCCCATTTCAGATTGAAGACTTGAAAAATAGCGGATAGAAGCACCTGCAGGTATTGCCGGGTCTTCCCAGCCATGTGTTATCAGAAGCTTTCCCTGGCGTGCGATAAATCCACTAAGATCTGGATTGGTCGCATCAATGATATCGCCTAATTTGGCTTTAGCCTCGTCATAGTCACTCTTTACATCGAACTCTTGAATCGACCAATCCGAATCTCCCGCGACGAACCACCGAAAATACGGAATAGCTAGCCTTTTAGCCCCGATTCCTCCTGGAGTAATGAAGCTACTCCAGCCAAGTTCGCTTCCTTTGGGCAGGCCTGGAAAGGGAATTTCTTCAGAACCAAGTTTCGCACCGGCATACAATTCTTTAGCGGCAGCAACCTCGGCTTCTGTGAGGCATTCATCCGTATCCTTCCCTGAGGTGCAACGAATAGACTCGAGGTCGAAATTACAGGCAGGAGGGTGAGAAACTATACCGTCTTTTACACCATCAATTTCATCGCAATGTTGCAGTACAGCAGCATTAAGTGCCTCAATCTTATCTGTGAAGCTATCAGTTTCAGGAAAGCGGTGTGAACGTGTTGCATTCCAGAGGCCCGCAGAAAATAGGGAGCTCATATCACCAGCGGGGGCACCGGCAATAATTCCATCGTAGTCGTTAGGGTATTTCTGTGCTGCCATGAGCGCTTCTCTACCGCCACCAGAGCAACCTTGGAAATAGCTTCGACTTGGGGCTCGCCCGTAAAAGTCCGAAACAACTGATTTTCCGAAATTTGCAACAACGTGGTTTGCTCTGTGTCCAAAATCGATAACCTTATCCATACTCCCATTTGCCCATTTACCAGGCGAAAATAGTGATCCGTCATGACCAAGGTTACTGGTGACTCCCGCATACCCTTTTTCAACCGCCTTGACCAGGTCTGATTCCGTATTGTTGAGTCCACCGTTGATCCCACCACCGCCCTGACCAAGAAACTTTCCATTCCACTCTTCAGGGAGCCACATTTCAATTTTTATGTCAGATCCGTCAGTTGTGGTTGCTTGAACGCGGCATAGATCAAGTGGTGCGACAATTTTTTTAATAAGAAAAATCCGCTTTATTTTGTCGCCTTCCTCAACAGGATATGCGGATTGAATAGTAGCACCAGCAATTTTCTTACCCTCATAGCTAGTACATTGGTCTTTGAAGTTTAGAGGAGAATCGCCTCTGCTGTCAGCGGCTACTGGTAGTGAGAATGTCGAAATTGCGAGAACAGCTCCATATAGAGAAAGGAGTATTTTGGAGTCAGGTGTATTGGAGTCATTCTTTTTCATTATATTCAACCTCAAAAACTTATATTTATATATTTGGAGATCTTGCACATTCAGGTCTGAATCAATCCTTTAGATCGCAGCCAGCTTTCAAATGCCTGTGGCCAGGAATCGATAGGCTTACCCTGGGGACGCATCCCAAAGCCGTGACCGCCAAGTTCATACATATGAAGTTCGGCGGATCGATCTATTTCATTCCAAAGTGTGAATATCTCAATACTACTCTGTGCTGGAATTGTTGAGTCATCCTGAGCTGCCACGATAAAAATTGGAGGTGCATCTTCTTCTGGAACCCCCCGGCTCATCGTCATCCCATAAATAGGTGCCGCGAAATTTGGTTGGTTTTCGCGTGGTGATTCAAGTAAGACGCCCATAGTTGTAACCGCACCAGCAGAGAATCCAATCATTCCAATTTTGTTTTTGTTTATATTTAGCGCGTCGGATTTTTCTCGAAGAACCTTAATGGCCTGTGTGGCATCGGCGACAGCAAGTTTTCGACCAGGTTCGAGGATTCTTTTAAGGTCATCTAGAGACTTTGGTGCTTCACCCGCATCTGATTCTGCCCAATCTTTGACTCGATACTTCAGCAGAAATGCAGTAATTCCCCTTTCAGAAAGCCATTGAGCAATTTCAGTTCCCTCTACATCCCATGCTAATGCGCCAAACGCACCACCAGGGAGAACAAGTATCGCGGTTTTTTCATTATTCTTTTTTAGTGCGGGGAAAACGGTTAGCGTTGGTATTGATACATTTCTCTTTAGAATGACATTTCCCGCGGGTAACACTACAGTAGTTGTTGATTCCTTATCTTTTCTAGCTTCTAAAGCCAATGCTTCATTTGGCCAAATTTCTATCGTCTGCTGGTGGGATTCAATTGCCAATGCAGAGCCTGAGGGCGCCGCGAGCAGCATTAGATATACTAGTGTCAACGTAAATGTAGATTTCATCTTAATATTTAATGTAAATATATTATCTCTTGGATCCGATTTAAGCCGATGCTATCTAAGATAGAAATTGGCGGATTTCAAATTTGTGAAAAATCCGCCAATTATTGGCTTATTTACACTGGAAGCTAGTGGCTTCATCCTCCGGGCCGCTACCGTCATATGTTGCAATTTTGGGCCAGGTGCAAAGTGGTCTCGTCCTTACCACCTTTTTCCCGGGAATGGGAATTATCTGTGTGGTCTCATACTGAGAGGCAATCATCTCCTCTGGAGCCTGATCATGTTCAACCCAATTTTCTAGCGCCGTAAGGGAGTCGAATGAAGTAGGTGCATCACCTCCGAAACAATGCTGCATACCGGGAATCATAAACAGGCGTGTATTCTGTATTGCGTTGGGACCAGAGACTTCCTTGACCTTGTTGTAGTAATTGATAGTGGCTTGTGGGGAAATGGCTGCATCATTCCACCCGTGATATATCAGCAGTTTTCCGCCTTTACTCATGAAAGGAGAAAGGTCAGGTTTGTCTGAATTGAATACATCTTGAATCTTCTTCAACTTCTTGTGATCGGTATCCAGGTTGAATTTACTTACATCCCATTCTGGGTCTTTATGTACGGCCCACTTCATGAACTCCTCGCTCATGTGCATGCCCGGACCGTCTTCTTTGGTGATCCAAAGATCCCAGTTGTTCTCAAGAGCTTCTCCACCCTTCGCGAAGCCCGGGTACAGGGAGGTTCCATCTTTGAAAACGGGGCCCCGGTAAATTTTATTCAGTGCTTCAACTTCCATTGCCGTAAGGCAATTTTTTGAATTACCACTCGTGCATTGGAGCTCTATCGGTTCGAAGTCACACTTTGCCGGGTTCTGAATCAGGTTATCCACAAGCCCGTCGTTAGCGTCACATTTTTCCATTACGGCACTTTGCACAAGCGCCAGCTTTTCTTCCAGATTATCGGTTTCTGGGCTAGTTAAAACGGATTTCTCTAGCCAGGAAAATGTGGAGGTTAACTGGATCCATGAGGATGCAGGGGCCCCTGCAATAATTCCATCGTAGTCATCGGGGTATCTCGATGCCTCCATGAGGGCATCTCGACCGCCGTTGGAGCATCCGTGAAAGTAAGCCTTTTCTGCTTCCGCCTCGTAGTAAATGTTGACAAGTTCTTTAGAAAATTTCGCCGCGACATGGTTGGCGCGGTGCGCAAAATCTATCAGTTGCTCGGGGTTATCATAGGCAAACTTAGCCGAATCACTTTCCTCATGGCCTGCATCAGTGACAAAAGTTGTGTATCCCCTGCCAAGAGGGGAGGCCATCATCATTGGTGCCGTTGCCGTCAGACCACCATTCAATCCACCGCCGCCGAGCGCCAAGAGTTTGCCATTCCAGTATTGAGGCAACCAGGCTTCTACCGTTATTTCCGATCCGCTGACTGGTCGTAATTTGGCGGTAGCTCTGCAGAACCCAAGGGGAGCCTGCAAGCCGGCAAAGTCAGGCACGAAAAAGCCGATCATTGTCCGCTGGAAGAAGTTGAACAACTCATCGCCAGCATCCACAAACTCTGTTTCTACAACCGTTCCACTATCCATGGACGCTGCTGTGAGAGATTCACAGCGTCCGAGGCCATCAACGGCTGCAACTGCGTTATTTTCAGTAATTGATACAGTTGGGCGGATTGGGTTTTCGCCCGACGGGGTACATGCCGCGAGACAGCTAGTAACGACTAATGTCTGCGATAAGGATTTGAGTTTCAGCATGGCTCCACCTGTTAATGGTTATTGTTTGTAATTTGGGCAGTCAGTGACTGGTTGGTCTGATCTGAAGTTGGCACAGCGATTTGGATGGACCTAAATCGATTGTCTAGTTAAACCGCTGTACGCAAATAGCGAGTAGAAGTGCGTTCTTTTGACAGGTGACTGATGGTATGCACGCTGGTTGCATGGATATCTTCTTGTCTCTCACGCTACTAAGCACCCGATATATTCTTATTTGGGCCCCGGCGAGGGGCCTTTGGCTACCATGGCTTGAGATGCTTGCCTTGATCGGTAGGTATTCTTCATTCTACGATCAAAAGGAATCACGGGCAATCATATTGCGGCAATCAGTTTTGAGTGTGATTAATCGGCAATGTGAGGTAATTTTCACCGAAAACTTGCTGTTTACTGTTGTATTTCCGACCTTGTGATCTAAAACTGTGTATCTGTTGACTCGTGTGAGATCCATTGATAGGGGTCGGGATTACAGCCTTTATGACTGAAAATGATTGACGCTGACGGGGTTGTGAGTGACCATGTCATGATAGCGATCAGTCCAAAAGGTCGCAGCCTTGGTGATTCGGTGGAAATGAAGTATTGGAGCCTTGTACCAGATTGGGCTCTGCCGCTACATGGCCAGGCCTGATGTTGGGCTTGAATCAAAGAAAAATAAGTGATGATTAAGAGGTGCTATACGATGGCGAGCAATTTTCCTAAAGGTTTCGTCTGGGGCGCAGCCACAGCGGCCCACCAAGTGGAAGGGGGCAACTGCAATTCTGATGCCTGGGCACTGGAGAGGGCTGTTCCATCAATCTTTCGTGAGCCTTCTGGAGATGCTATCGATCATTGGAATCGGTTTTCGGATGATGTGGCACTATTGGCTGCGCTTGGTCTTAAGGCGTACCGATTCTCGGTCGAGTGGGCGCGAGTCGAGCCGGAAGAGGGAGTGTTCTCTCAGGCTGCCATTGATCATTACCAGCGCTGTATAAATGCTTGCCTGGAGCGTGGAGTACAGCCAATTCCTACGTTTCATCATTTCACCTCACCAATTTGGGTTGCTCGCGATGGCGGGCTAGTAAACGCGAAGTTCCCCGAGAGGTTTGCTCGATTTTGTGACAAGGCAGCTCGTGAGCTGAGTGGCTTCCAGCATGCTTGTACTATCAATGAGCTGAACTTGCCGCTATTCATGCGCGAAAAACTAGTATCAGCTATAAATAACGAGTTAAAAACGGCTGCGGAGACTGCATTGGGTTCAAGCCTCGACAGTTTCTTCCTTTTTTCCCCACGAGAGGCCATTTTGAAGCAAGGCCTCAAAGCTCACGCCCTGGCTCGAGACGCAATTAAAGCGCATCACCCGAGCTGCCAGGTTGGTGCAACCCTATCTATTCAGGATGAACAAGCTGAGCCGGGAGCTGAAGCGTTCCGTGACGAGCGAAACGCACAGTTCTACGACGAGTGCCTCGACGCTTTAAAGAATGATGATTTTATCGGCGTTCAAACCTATACCCGCCTAATTGCAAGAAAAGATGGAACTGCTACCGGCGCAGAAGGTAAACCCCGAACAATGATCGGCTGGGAAGATTATCCGCAAGCTCTTGCTAATACGTGTCGATATGTCTTCGTGAAAACGGGAGCGCCGATTATCGTTACCGAGAATGGCTGGGCTGGTTACGATGATTCTCGGCGATCCGAGTTTATTCGGGAGGCACTAGCGGGGGTGCATGAGGCAATTCAGGAAGGAGTAGACATTCGGGGGTATTTGTATTGGACACTATTCGACAACTACGAATGGATGTCCGGCTATGAGCCAAAGTTCGGCCTTATCGGCGTAGACCGAGAGACACAATTGAGAAGAATTAAACCCTCGGCCCTTGTTCTTGGCAGCATCGCTCAAAACAACTCTTTAGTGGCGCCGGTCGTTGAATCTGTTAAAGCAACAAAGATGTCTCCTGACCAGGAAAGCTCACCGGTTGGTATTGGTTGACGATGTAGAAAAGCAAAGTGGCGTATTTGATTGCCTACTCCTGTGATAATGGAGGGGGGCCAACTCGTCACTCGAGTTAACTAAAGTGTTCGATATATTCCATGATAAAAATAGGTATTTAACAATGAATAAAGTAAACAATACCTTACGTATATTTGCGATAGCATGCTGTGGCGTATTATCCGCGTGTAATTCAGTAGCAAATCGATCTGATTATGACAGTTGTAATACCTTGGTTGGGGAATCAACGAGCTTCGGCGAGATCGAAAAAGCGGAGTTGGTGAATAAAGGGGATGCTTTTGTAGGACTATTTAAACGGGTATTCCTTAAGTTCGCAGCTCCGGGGTTTCCTGAAATGCGTGCTTCCGCCAATTTTTGCCGCGTAACCGCTAAACTTCGCCCTGAACCCGGGTCTGAAATTACTGCCGAAGTTTGGTTGCCGCAAAATTGGAATGGAAAAATGATTGGTGCTGGGGGCGCGGGGTTCAATGGTGGCCTTTCAGGCGCAAGTATGACGCTTAACGCACCGCTAAAAAAAGGCTTCGCAGGCTTGGTTACAGATGCGGGGCACCCGGAAGATGTGGAAACGTTTAAATACGCCTACGAATCCGACCATCAGTTGATTGACTATGCCTATCGCGCAAATGAAGTCGGAACTATGTTCGCTAAGGATTTAATCTCTAGGTATTACGGAGATTCTGTAAGTAGATCTTACTTTATGGGGTGTTCTAACGGCGGTAGAGACGGCTTGATGCTCGCTCAGCGTCTTCCAGAGGCGTACGACGGGGTGATTGCTGGTGCTCCCGCAGCAGCCTATTCCAAGTTGGCTGTTAGCTTTGCTTGGACTCAGCAAACTGCATTAACTGCACCTGGGCTTAAAGATAAGCTGAATTTAGTATCTAGCGCGGTCCTAGAGCGGTGTGATAGTAACGATGGAGTAATAGATGGGGTTATCGAGAACCCCATGCAGTGTGATTTCGATCCGGTTGATCTTCTCTGTAACAGTGGTGAAGGAGATGATTGCCTGCTTGAAAACGAAGTAACAGCTTTGAAGAAGTTGTACGACGGACCTAGATTGAGTAATGGCAGAAAAGTATATCCGGGGTTGACCGCAGGCGGTGAATCCCTGGGGAGTAATTGGGACGAGTGGGTGATGGGGAACGTCCCAATTGCTGCAGAGCTTTTTCGTTGGGGTGTCTACAAAGATCCTGATTGGGATATTAGTCGTTTTGATGTAGACAAGGATTACTCCGCAGCACTGGAAAAGATGGGACCAATTCTAGACGCGGATGACCCTGATCTTAGCGAGTTTTTTGCGAGCGATGGAAAGCTGATTCTTTACCATGGATGGAACGATGCAGGTATTCCGGCAGAAGCGTCTGTAAACTACTTTGACGCTATCCATCACTCCGTGGGAGAAAAAGCACGCGACCATGTAAAGTTATTTATGGTGCCTGGAATGATGCACTGTGCTGGAGGTGTTGGTGCGACTAGCTTCGATATGTTTGATCATTTAGTTGATTGGGTCGAAAATGGGCAGTCTCCCGAGCGAGTCATCGCATTGGAGACCGATCCGCCGTCATTCTTCGGCTTGGTTCGGCCAGACGTCGAGGTGATCAGCACACATCCTTTATGCCCTTGGCCTGAGGTGGCAATCTATGACAACGAGGGAGATACTAGTGATGCGGGTAGTTATTCCTGCGGAATGGTAGGGAATGTCGAAAGTTCAGCTGCCAGATAAGTAGATACTTGTATGCCTTGTTTCTAGTGTCTGTAGTTGGCAGAGAAACAAGGCATCGATCCAATTAAAATACGAATATTTCCACGGTGAAGAGCGATTATCTCTGGTAAATTCTGGGAATATTGAATGGTTAGAAGAATAGCAGCGGGTGAACTGCCTGCGCTAGATTCTCAGTGTCGAAGCCTTCGTTCTCGCCTGCAGGGTAGAGAGTATTGATCGATAGCTGGGGAGCGGACGTGAAAGACGCTGGCCCAAGTGCGCCAACCATAAGATTGACTGAGTAGTAGCTTCGAACTCGACCTTTGTATTCTAGTTCCACACGGTAACTGGTCATCGGCTCTTGATCGGAAGCCGCTTTCTGCCAATCCTGAGGTGCGTTTGGTAGATTTGTCAGGTCGCGAACCATTGCATAATATACTGGGTCGTTCGTTAACAATGCCTCTTGCTGTATGGACATTAATATCATGGCTAGTGTGTTTTGCCATTGGGTGGAGGTGTGGCTGGAACGGGGCCTGGTGAATAGTAGTTCATAATGATTACGAACTTTTCCAAGCGTATTTTTTGGTAAAACATCCTGGTGGAAAATCACCCAGCTTCTATTAACCATCAGAAGGTTTCCATACCGATCCATCAGGGCAGATGGGTGTGGGTCCATTGCTTGTAAAGATAGAAGCATAGCATTTCGAAGCCATTTATAAGTTGGCGAGTGAAAATCCACTTCTTGACCTTTGGAAAGGTACCCTGCCGATAGCCTCAAGTAGCACCTATCCCGTTCACCTAGCTTCAATTTTGTGGCGAATGCATCGACAAGCTCTTCGCTTGGCTGTGATTTCCCTGTTTCGACAAAGCTAATATGACGTGTGGAAAATCCTAAGCTAAGTGCAAGTTCTTCTTGAGTAATACCTCGAAGATTCCTCCAGAACCTCGTTAAATTTCCGAAAGCACAGTTGTTTGTACTAGTCACAGCCCTCTCCATTTTTTGAGCTCAAGGCCTTCTGCACGTTGGGTAGAGAATGTAAATATTAACCCAATAGGTCATGGTTGATCCAAAACTTTCCAGTGACAATATCGGGTACTTTCAAATATCCAAAGATTTTTAGTTCCTAGTTTGAGGTTGAAAATGGAAGAGAATATTCTCAATCAGCGCGATATTGAGTTCATGTTGTATGAGCTGTTTGATATAGAGTCCCTGACGAGCCGAGATCGCTTTCGAGACCACAATCGAGAAACCTTCAATGCCGCAATTGAGACTGGAAAGTCCGTGGCATTTAAGTATTTTCTTCCTATTCGTAAGATTATTGATACACACGAACCAGATTTCGATGGAGAGCGGGTTGAGCTGATTCCGGAGATAAAGCCGGCGCTTGATGCCGTGTTTGATGCTGGTCTGGCTACATCGACGTTAGATTATGAATCTGGCGGAATGCAGCTACCAATTACAGTGGCGAACGCTGCGCAGTCTTATCTATCCGCAATCGCGAGTACAACACTCGGATACATCTCATTGACAAGCGCTAACGCAAACTTGATAGAGGCTCATGGAACTGAGGAGCAGATAAGTAAATGGGTAGTTCCTATGAGGGAAGGGCGGTTTATGGGGACTATGGCAATGACAGAGCCTGGTGCTGGCTCAGGTCTCGCTGATATAACTACTACTGCGGTAAAAGATGATGACGGAACTTATCGTATATACGGGAACAAAATTTTCATCTCTGGCGGTGATCACGAACTAAGTGAAAATATAGTGCATTTGGTTCTTGCTAGAGTTAAGGGGGCACCTAAAGGTGTCAAGGGAATCTCCCTTTTCATTGTTCCAAAGTATTTGGTGGCGGATAGTGGTGATATCGAGAATAAAAACGATGTCGCACTTTCTGGCTTGTTTCACAAAATGGGGGGGCGGGGACATACCTCTACTGCACTAAGCTTTGGTGAAAATAGCGGTGCGATTGGGTACTTAGTCGGAGAAGAAAATCGCGGCCTTTCATACATGTTCCATATGATGAATGAAGCTCGAATAATAGTCGGAACTAACGCGGCTTTGACAGCTCTGACCGGTTTTCAATACTCGCTATCCTATGCCATTGATCGACCTCAGGGGCGTCCACTGTCTAATAGAGACCCATATTCACCGGTCGTGAATATTATTGAGCACCCAGATGTGCGTAGAATGCTCCTGACACAAAAGGCCTATGCCGAAGGTGCCTATGCATTGTGTCTATATGGTAGCTATCTCGCTGATAACGAGAGGACAGCAGAGACCGAGAGTGAGCGAGAGCATGCTAAGACGTTACTCGACTTCCTTACGCCAATTATCAAAAGCTGGCCTTCTGAATATGGAGTTAAAGCCAACAATCTTGCGATACAAGTTTTGGGCGGGCATGGTTATATTAACGAACACCCCGTAGAAATGTTTTATCGTGACAATCGACTTAACCCAATCCACGAGGGAACTACAGGGATTCAGTCGATAGACCTGCTATGCCGTAAAGTTCCATCAGATAATTTCTCCGGATACAATGCAGTTCTAGCCGAAATAGAGAAAACTGTTGCGTCGACAAATGATGCTGACCTATTCCTTTATGCAAAGCAACTGAGCGAAGCATTGTCCTTGATACATCAAGTCACTTCGTCCGTGTTCGTCGCGCAGAAAAAATTTAGCCCAGATTTGGTTTTCTCGAACTCTGTAAGTTATCTTGAGATGTTCGGTCATGTAGTCATCGCTTGGTTATGGCTGCGCCAGGGAATCGTTGCGTATGCTGGGCTTGGAAATGGCCCACACGATGAAGATCGGAATTTTTACTTAGGAAAAATTCAAGCGATGAAATTCTTTTTCCATTCAGAGTTGCCAAAGATTAAACATTGGGCATCGTTGGTAAAAAATATCGATAGTACAAGCTTTGACATGAAGCAGGAGTGGTTCTAGATCTGGGTCATAGCTTATATAAATAAGTGTGTAGTTGTGCGAGATCGACTTGTTCTCGCACAACTACTTTCTACTTGTAAGTAGAATCTTTAAAGTATCTCTAACTTACTTAGATAGGCTGGCGCGCTTTGCCGCCTCAACCATGATTCCTGCCTTGTCAGAAATTTGTTCCGCTGAATCTCCTGGGGCATAAATGTTGGGGGCTAAGCCAAATCCACGTGCACCAGCATTCCAGAAATCCTTCATATTGTGTTCGGTTACTCCCCCTACCGCTAAGGTCAGGATACCTTGAGGGATCACAGCACTTAGTGACTCTAGATATTGGGGCGTGAAATCTGCGACAGGAAACATTTTAAGAACACTTGCACCAGCATTCAACGCGCTGAAAACTTCGGTCGGTGTAAGACAGCCAGGTATTGGAACCAAATTTTCCTTGATTGTCTTTTTTACTATTTTTGGATCGCAGTTTGGCGAGACGATAATTTCTCCCCCTGCATTCTTCACACTATCAACTTGATCTTCGGTGATTACGGTACCTGCGCCACAAATCGTAACGTCATCAAAATCAGACATTATCTTGGCCAGTCTTTCAATGCTTTTCAGTGGTTCGACTGGGGAGTTCAGCGGGATTTCAATTGCTCGGACGCCAGAATCCAGAAGGGTCTTTGCCACCATATCTATGTCGTCAGGCGTTACTCCGCGAATAATGGCAATGATCGGGCATGAAGAAAGTGCTTTCTGCAATTTTACCAACATATTTCTCTCTCTTTTTTAGGTTGATTTTTTATCGCTCTTGTTGTTTCAAGTGAGGGCTCAGAGGTTGGGAATTTTTGCCAATCTAGATATATGACTTGAGTTAATTTCAGAAACTTTACTGACGCCGAGAAGAGTCATGGATCTCTCTATTTCGGTCTTTAGTATGCTGATGCATCGCTCAACACCAGCCTGACCTCCTGCTGCCAAGCCAAACAAATATCCCCGCCCGATAGAGCAGGCGTCGGCACCTTGTGCCAATGCCTTTATCACATGGGTGCCACGCCTAATACCTCCGTCTACAATTAACTCGAGTTTGTCGCCAACTTTATCTCTTATAGGTGCTAATGAATCGATTGGTGCAGGCGCGCTCTCGAGTTGTCTTCCCCCATGGTTGGATATCATGATTCCTGTTGCGCCAATCTCCACGGCTCTTTGTGCATCGGAAGGGGATTGGATTCCTTTTATAATGAAAGGTCCATCCCACTGCTCGGCAAGCCAGGCTGCATCTTCCCAAGTCACACTTCTATCAAACTGACTGTTAATGTAGTCGATTAGACCCATAGAGCCGCCGCCGAGAGCATCAACACGATGTGCAACATTGGCCAG
Source organism: Microbulbifer sp. SH-1 (assembly GCF_011326135.1). Classification (NCBI taxonomy): domain Bacteria; kingdom Pseudomonadati; phylum Pseudomonadota; class Gammaproteobacteria; order Cellvibrionales; family Microbulbiferaceae; genus Microbulbifer; species Microbulbifer sp. SH-1. The sequence goes on from NZ_CP046948.1 coordinate 332,837, forward strand.
TTTGAAGTCAGGATTGAGTGCCATATTAAAAAGCCACTCGAAACTGGTTGCGTAGCTAAAAAAATTCTTAAAGCTAGTGACTTTAGGGGGCATTGTCATCCCATTTACGAGGTCCCGTTCCCGGTTTCCCGCGACCATAGTATCTACAGTCAAGCAAAGTGCTTGATACTTACTATCCTTACAGCGCTGTACAAACTCCTTGGTGAGCTCCCTATCTTTAAGAATATAGATTTGAAACATTTTGGGGCCGGTAGTCTCAGCGGCTATATCTTCAAGGCTAGTTGTTGCGAGGGTCGAAAGGCTATATAGCGTGCCGAATTTATCTGCTGCTCGACAGGCGGCGGGCTCTTTTTCATGGTTGAATAAGCGCGACATTCCTGTTGGGGACAGGAAAAACGGAAGGTCAATCTCGCACCCCAAAACCTTAGTTTTCAGATCAATACTTGAAACGTTGCGAAGGTAGTTTGGTTCTAATTGATAGTCGTTAAATGCGTCGGTATTTCGTCTTAGCGTCCACTCATCATCCGAACCGCCATCAATGTAGTGAAACATCGGGGCGGGTAATTTCTTTTTGGCCAAATTTCGGATGTCGGAAATGTTATTGCATTTATTCAAGCTTTTCATGTTGGTAAAATCCGATCTTCAATTACTAAGGTTTTCTGAGGTTGTAAGAAAGCTATGGGTTTTTAGTTGTCACAATGGTCAGACCATTTTTTCTTATAGAGTTGAATGTCACGTAGTTTTACTGCCTCTATTTTTTTAACGGAGACAACATCTTCCGAGTCAATTTCTTTCGCTAGCATGAATGCGCCGGTCACAGTTCCGGTTTCATCTTTCGAAACAAATAGTTCTTGATTTCCCCTCAGCGTAGAAAGTATGCCGAGTAAAAGGTTGTTTTTTTGATATGCGCCTTCAATAAATATTGGACCACTTGATGAGATAAGGTCTAACTGTTTGTCAATCATTAATGCTAGGTAAAGTGTTGCTACTGCCGCGGGAGGCGTATTTAGTGGCAGTTCTCCAATAATTTTTCCGGTTTTGTGAGGGTAGGGGCCGGTGCCGTCTGCCCAAGAGGGCAAGCAGAAGCATGAATTGTCAATCAGGCGTTGAAGATCAGATACCGTAAAGTCCTCATCAATTGTGCCGTCTAGCTGGTCGCATATTAGTTGCGTCTCACGCCCCGCCATAAATCTTGAACAGACTACTGGAGATCCGTTGACATCTACGTTGAGAAGTAGGTCTTGAGATTCAGATAGAGAACTTGGTTTTGAGTGGCTCGACATTGCAACTGACCAGGTGCCAGTGGAAACTACTGTGAACTCATCGCCTCTTTTTTTTGCTAAATAGCGATAGTAACTTGCATTGCTATCGTGGATTCCTACGTAAACTTTACAGTCCGTGGATATTCCTGTTGCCGTCGCAATATTAGGTGCAATTGCGCCTGCAATATCGGTAGCCTGTCTTAACTCGGGGAATAGCTTAGTCCAGTTCATCGCCTCAACTAAGCTCGAGTAGGTTGCTTTTTGAGGATTCCACAGGTCCGTGTGGCACCCGAGCGATGTGACCTCGGAGTATCTTTTTCCCGTTAGGCGCCAAGCCCAGTACTGTGGGTAGGTCAGTATGTCGGTTACTTTCGAAAACTCGTTAGGGAACATTGAGTACTGCCAATACAGTTGTCTGGCAAGATTTAACCCTGCGGGTAGGTCTGGTGATCCTGTCTCGGAGAAGCATGGGCGAACTCTTTGGTAATTCTCATTCGCGCTTTCTACACCTTTATATTCGTAATCAAGCACCGGTAGCACTAATGGAGTACTGGGATCTGTTCGGTCAATCAGGGCGGCCGTAGCACCGTGTGTAGTGATGACAATTGTGGTTATATTATGATCAATCTGCCAGCCGCCTAGATGATCAAGTATCCATCTCCAGATGCTTTCAACATCGTAATGTGGGTACGGTGGGGTATCTGAAACTGAATTGGGCTTCGTTGCCTGTTTGATTGAGTCCCCGGTCTCCGAGCGCAAGTGCAGCTTTATATTGGTTTTTCCGATATCCAATATTGCGATGTGATTCATGATCTAGTTCTTCTGATATTACCGATTAGATTTCTAGGTTTTAGGCCGGCTCTGATCGATACCGCGGCATGTACATTCCGGCGGGCTGGACACTGCTTTGCAGGAGGCTACTGCCTATTGACTATACCTCTGCTGCCAGTTTTACCTGGTGAATGTCTGATCAGTCACGCGGTTTGACTTGTGCAAACGGCCGTGCCTCATGCTCGAAAGGTTATCCGGGTGTGATTGTTGTTACAACAAAAATATCGAATATGATTGCTTGCGAGGCTAAAACCAATCAAATACAATCGTACTCAATCGTTGGGCGGTACCTAGTGGGTTCCGGGTGCATTCTTGGTCTGGGGTGGGGTTTTGCTCTGAATGTGTCTCAGATGCACCAAATCAACGTACGTACAATGAAGTAATATCTGACAATAATGGGTTTATCGATGACTTCAACGCTGACCAATCTTTGGGATGACGCCGTAGCTTCGCGGTTGGACGAACCAGAACTTCTGCAGTACCGATCAAACCTCCTCGGGAGCGATCTGCGCATTACTAACTATGGCGGTGGAAACACGTCTGCAAAAATCCAAATGCAGGATCCGCTGACATCAACGGACACCACGGTTTTGTGGGTCAAAGGCTCTGGTGGGGATCTTGGTTCAATTGAGCTGAATGGGTTTTCCACGCTGTATATGGACAAACTGCAGCAGTTGAAGTCTCTGTACCGTGGAAAAGAGTTTGAAGATGAGATGGTGGGGTATCTCCCTCACTGTACATTCAATCTGAATGCCAGGGCAGCGAGCATCGATACACCGTTGCATGCTTACATTCCGCATAGGCATGTTGATCACATGCACCCAGACTCCGTGATTGCAATTGCATGCACTAAAGACAGTCAGAAACTGACTGAGGAGATCTTTGAGGGGGCTCTTGGGTGGCTGCCATGGCAGCGCCCAGGCTATGATCTCGGCCTACAGCTGGAAGCTGTGTGTAATGAAAACCCCAATATCAAAGGTGTAGTCCTCGAAGGACATGGACTGTTTACTTGGGGGGATACCTCAAAAGACTGTTACCTGAATACCATTGAGGTGATTCAGCGGGCTTCTGACTGGCTGGCTCGAAATAATACTAAAGAAGCCTTTGGTGGTTCTTCAATTGTGCTTGGGCTACATCAGGGGTCTCGAGAGAAAGTGGCAGAGCGTCTAATGCCCCTGATTCGTGGAAAAATCACTCAGGGACAGAAGAAGGTCGGTCACCTCAACACCTCAGAAGCAGTACTTCAATTTGTAAACTCTGTTGAGCTGAAAGAACTTGCTGCAATGGGGACCTCATGTCCGGACCACTTTCTACGCACCAAAATCTGTCCTCTAGTTCTGGACTTCAATCCCGATGCCGTTGATCTGGATATCGAGATCGAGCGCTGTATTTCTGGGTTGGATGCGCAGCTGGAGAGCTACCGTGAGGGTTACGCTGCATACTACGAGCGTTGTAAGAACCCTACTAGCCCCGCAATGCGCGATCCGAACGCCGTCGTGTACCTAGTACCTGGCGTAGGTATGATTACTTTTGCCAAGGACAAGCCAACCGCTCGTATCGCTGGTGAATTTTATGTGAACGCAATCAATGTTATGCGTGATGCTAGTGGCGTAAGCGCATACCTGGGGTTGGATGAGCAGGAAGCATTTGATATTGAGTACTGGCTACTTGAAGAGGCAAAGCTACAGCGTATGCCGAAGCCAAAATCTCTTGCTGGGCATGTAGCCTTTGTCTCTGGAGGCGCAGGGGGGATTGGTAAAGCTACTGCTCGACGTATGCTGGAGGAAGGGTGCTGCGTAGTTTTGGCTGATATCGATTCGGAATCTCTTGCTGTGGCAGAAAGCGAGCTGAAGCAAGAGTTTGGTCCGGACTTCATACGGAGTGTCGTATGTGATGTTACCAGTGAAGCCAGTGTGTCTGATGCATTCAATTCCGTATCGAGAGAGTACGGAGGCGTGGACATAATTGTTTCGAATGCCGGGATTGCATCATCCGCGCCTCTGGACGAAACGTCCCTGGATCTCTGGAATAAAAATATCAGTATTTTGACTACTGGCTACTTCATCATTAGCCGGGAATCATTCAAGCTATTAAAGGCTCAAAATACTGGCGGTAGCTATGTTTTTGTGGCAAGCAAGAACGCCTTGGTAGCTTCACCTAATGCATCTGCTTACTGCACAGCAAAAGCTGCAGAAATTCAGCTGGCGCGCTCTGTTGCGTTAGAAGGAGCTCCCCTGGGAATTCGTTGTAACGTTGTAAACCCGGATGCGGTTCTTCGCGGTTCAAAAATTTGGACTGGAAAATGGAGAGAGGAGCGAGCAGCAGCTTACAACATGGGTGAGGAAGAACTGGAGCAGCACTATCGAAATAGAAGCCTGCTAAAGCTGAACGTATTCCCTGAAGATATTGCCGAAGCAGTTTACTTTTTTGCTTCTGATAAGTCCGCCAAATCTACTGGCAATATTATTAATGTTGACGCTGGCCACGCGCCGTCATTTACCCGGTAGAAGCAACTTCATTAGTATAGGTCTTGAGATGAATAATAAAATTAATGTAGATATGCTCTCCGAGCAGAATGCTGTAAAGCTCAGTGCGTTGGAGGAAGATTATTCCTACCTTTCAAGCCGTCTCGCAAGAGAAAACCTAGATATTGAGGCTCTGGTTGAAAAGGCTCAAAATTTTCAAATTGCGGTACCATCATGGGGCGTGGGCACTGGTGGGACAAGGTTTGCGCGATTCCCTGGTATTGGTGAACCGAGAAATATTTTTGAGAAGCTGGATGATTGCTCGGTAATTAATGAGCTATCGCGGTGTGCTCAGAGTGTTTCTCCACACTTTCCGTGGGATGCTGTCGATGATTTTAAGGAGTTGAAAGGCTATTCAGATTCTTTGGGACTCAAATGGGATTCGATTAATTCAAATACGTTCCAAGATCAAGTTGATCAAGCAAAGTCCTATAAGTACGGTAGTCTAACTAATACTGATGCTAAAACGCGTGAGCAAGCGATTGAGCATAATATTCAGTGTATTGAGTGGGGGGAAGCGCTCGGATCCAAACGGTTGACTGTCTGGATCGGCGACGGCTCCAACCACCCTGGGCAGCAGCATTTCCAAAGAGCTTTCGAGCGTTATCTCGACAGCATGAAGACCATTTACGGTGCGCTTCCATCCGATTGGGAGCTGCATATTGAGCACAAAATGTTTGAGCCTGCTTTTTACTCAACAGTAGTGCAGGACTGGGGTAGTAATATCCTTGCGGCTATGGAGCTAGGGGATAAGGCGAAGTCCTTGGTTGATCTGGGACATCATGCACCGAATGTAAATATTGAAATGATCGTGTCCCGCTTGATCCAGTTTAAAAAGCTTGGCGGTTTCCATTTTAACGATAGTAAGTACGGTGACGACGATCTAGACAGCGGTTCTCTTCATCCGTACCAGCAATTTTTAATATTTAATGAGCTGGTAGATGCAGAATTTCGTGGCCAGGAAGGATTTGATCCTTCCTATATGTTGGATCAATCTCATAATGTTACAGATCCCATCGAAAGTTTGATTAATTCTGCTATTGAAGTTCAACGTTCATATATCAAAGCCTTAATCATAGACCGGGACGCTCTGTACGAGTTTCAGGATAAGAATGATGCTTTGATGGCAAGTGCCACGCTTAAGAAGGCGTTTAATATGGACGTAGACTCAATACTAGCAATGGCGAGATATCGGTCTGGAGGTGCTATAGATCCGATATATTCTTATCGCCAGTCTGAGTATCGTGCCCAGGTGGCAAAAGATCGTCCTGCTATGGCAGGTAGCGGTTCCGGCATCGTGTAATTTTTAATTTGTTTTCTCATCATCTTGTCGCTTGGATGGAGACCTTGTATGCGCCGCTTTGCGGCGCTTTTTTGTTTGGGGTATGGGAAAAAGCTATTTTTTAGCGCTCTGCCTAGTTTTCTAGGGGGTGGCTGCTATCCACAGTACTTAAACTTAATCAGTGTAGGTCAATAGAATTTAATGCTTGAAAGTGAACGTCACCAATTAATATTAACCACTCTTTCTGAGCAAGATTACACGAGCGTGCGCGCTCTTTGTGAACAGGTTGATGCCTCAGAGGCAACGGTTAGGCGAGATCTGACACAGCTCGAGCGGGAAGGGAAAATAAAACGTAAACGTGGCGGAGCTGAAATATCCGCTTCAGAACGCACCAAGCAACTTCTTCAGCGTAGGAATGGTGGGTTTCTATTGGGTCTTGGACGGAACATTCCTGAAAAGCGTCAGTTAGCGAAGCGTGCCGTGGAGATGTGTGAAGACGGGGAGTCCATAATTATCAATGGCGGCTCCTCGACATATATGATGGGGGAATTCTTAAAAGACCGAAATCTTAGTATTCTTACAAACTCATACTACTTGGCTTTGGATTTAATCGAGAATAGCGATAACCAAATAACATTGCCTGGCGGAGAAGTTTATCGAAAGCAGGGGGTCGTATTGAGTCCATTCGAAAACGATACCATACCATTTTATCATGCGAGTAAAATGTTTATGGGTACCCCTGGAATTGGGAATTGTGGGGTTATGGAATCTGATCCGCTTTTGATAAGAGCTGAGCACAAGTTGCGAAAGCAGGCGGAAAAGCTAATTGTGCTTGCGGATAGCTCAAAATTGGGAAAGCGTAGTAATTTCATTTTCGAGCCCCTGGAAAATATTGATGTTCTAATCACTGATTCGCGTGCCAAAGAATCTGATATCAAGCTGTTTGAGCGTAGTGGTATTGAAGTTGTCCTAGTGGATTGTAACGTGCCTAACCAATAACCTGGCGCTGTTAAGTACTTCATATATCGATTGAGGGATGAGTCTTGATAAGATTTTTTGAGTCTTTATGCGGGTTAGTTTAGCCAAGCCTGAATATCTCTGAGAATAAACTCTATTATCCATATTAGATATCACATTATTTAACACACTTTCAGGGTAAGCGCCGTTAAATCGACACACTTCCCCTAACCATACTGAGCCACATTTTTTGAAACAGGCTTCAAGGGCACATCCCACGGTAGAAGAGCTTCGAGCTTCTCCAGCGTGTCGGCCTCACCGATTCGGTCCAGTACATAGTGGATGTAGGCTGAGGGCTCCAACTGATTGGCCTTGGCGGTTTCGATTAGGGAGTAGCAGGTGGCGCTGGCCCCTGCATGGGATTACGCAGTCGGGCGGCATGACGGCGATAGGCTGACGGGGCCACCTGCAGGCTCCTGCAAAGGGGCTCGACCCCGAACCGCTCCCGATGGTTGTCGATGAACGCCCAGATCACTTTAAGCGGCGGTCGAGCTCCGCCTGGGCGAAAAAAGCACTGGCCAGTTTGAGGATCTCGTTGGCCCGCTTCAGCTCGCGAACCTCGCGTTCCTGTTCCTTGACGCGGGCATCGGCAGCCGAGGCGGATGGGGGCGCAGGCGCAGCTGCCTTGCGAATCCAGCTGCTCAGTGTCTGCGCGGTGCAGCCGATCTTGCTGGCCACGGCCTCGATGGCGGCCCACTGCGATGTGTGGGACTCCCGAACTTCGTAGACCATCCGGATGGCCCGGTCACGGACTTCAGGGGAAAATTTGGGGTGCTTACTCATATGGGCTCCATTCTCTCAAAAAGTGGAGTCTCCGCGAAACCCGGGGCGGTTCAATCCTTTTATCGGATACTTCATTTATATCTCCGAGTTTCTGTATATCGCTAACGCCGCAATCGGCCACGGCTTGCTTTTTTAAGCGGGCTACTTCTTGATTAGCCGGATATCTACGTTTAACACTTGGCTCATTTGCACCGCTTTGCGCTGCTAAAAAGAGCCACTTGTTAAGCGGCTCCTGTACTCGCTAACGAGACAAAAGAACCTACTCACTGAGTTTTCATGAATGGAGTTGCTCGCTCCGTCATCAAAGCCGACCCAGCTAAAGTTGTTGGGTTTAAGGTTCAATTCTACGGCTAGTATCATATTCTGCCATCCGGCGGTGGATTCATTGAACCCGTACTTTTGAGCTATCCAGTCGTGGAACCCAGGAAAATCATCTAAAAATTCGACGTCGCCAACCGCATGGTAATACCCATCCAGGTATGACCTAATGTTAGAGAGCTTACACTCACCGGTGTACATCGCAGTCCTTTCGCTAATTAGATCAATTAGTTCGTAAATATTTTTCACGGATACACTTAGCCTAACGCCATCCCTCTGCAGCGCTTCGTTAACTCGGGACTATGCCTCTATGCAGGGGGGGATTTATCGGAGTTCTTACTCTTTAAAACTTGCTCAATACTTTTTGCCTTTTGTTTGATTTTCGAATTATTTTCTTTGACCTGCTGCTTCAATTTTTCTTTGTCATGTACTGAGTTATTAATCATCTGATTTTCTATCCTTAACTCTATCAAGATCACTAGGGTTAGTTAGTTTTCCTGATGGTTCCGCATCAGAAATATCCTGAGCGCGCTCTCTGACTTTGGCTGCTTCTTTCTTTCGCATTTTTGCCCTGCGCACTATTTCTTCTCGACCTTCTTTTGTGTTTGGATCAGGGATCATAATATCCTCCGCTGTCCGACTCGCTTACCATGATAGATCGTTCTAGAGCTAAAACCTTCCTTCATGTAAAAGCTCTCCAAGTTGGGATCTGGATCTAGAACCCAAAGCTCATCCGCACCCACAATATCCGCAAAAACTGCTGCGGCATATGACATGATAGGGAATGCCTTCATGCCTAGTGGCGTAGGTCTTATTGGAATAGATTCAATCAGATTCATTCTAACGGTTGTACCTTGTTTAGAGGTTTGCCCGTAACAAAGTGCACCTAAAATTCCAGTCCTCCACAAAGATATCTCAAACCGATTTGGTCTTTTTTTATAGTAAGAAAACTCCCTTACCCACTCCCAGCCGCCTCGACTTCTGCGCGCTTCGACTGAATTGATGTTTTTCCAAGAATCTGCAGTGAAGGCATCTTTATATGATATTCCCATCGCCTCAATCTCGGGAAATTCTTCCATGACGGACTCGTATGTTACCTCTCGGAAAATTCTGTATTTTTCCTCAGTCCGAATGTGATCATCTCTCCAGCCGTACATAATCTCCTCCATGAGTTTAGAATTAACGCCGCCAGCAGGGCAGCTTACCTTATGCGCGACAATGGGGTCGCAGCGAAACGCGCAAAACGTGCAAAAGGTAAGCTGTCCTTGGAAGGAGGCCCTGCTAATGTAAGATGATTCTATTCTTCATTCGTCGAATTCAGTGATAGGGCGGTATACGCACTCAACTCGCGATCTTCCGCTTCCAGCATATTATTAAAATCATCTTCGGTAAGTAGAGTCTGTGGCAACAGATTGCTACTCTCTTTGAAAAGATGGCATAACGTTGGTTTGTCTTCGTCTCGGTTAAGGAACGTAGTAAGCAGCTGGCCCTTTACGTTAAAGTCATGGGAAATCTTATTAATGGTGTTCTTGTGCACAATCAATGCTCGATTGGGGTTCTCGAACAAAACCATTTTGCACAAGTTTTTTCTTGCAAGCTCTCTTAGTTCTTCAGCTTGTTGCTTGTCCACTGGCATCACCTCTTTCACACCGAAACTGCTTGACTTGGTTATGAGTCTATATGACTTTACTGACAACTTCTTGATTCTATCGAACAATTCATTTAACGAACACGGTTTTTTAGCGAAATCATCCACCCCTGCTGCAAAGCATGCTTCTCTGTAGGATTCATTGGCTGTTAACGCCAGTATAGGAAAGTAGCTGCTGATTTTTCTTATTACTCTCGTGGCTTCAATACCGCTCATCTCTGGCATATTGACATCCATAAGGCAGCAATCGTATTTACCTTGATTTTTCCTGGCAAAATCTACGGCCTGCTTTCCATTTGATGCCATATCAAATTTGAATCCAAAGCTTTTCATGGCCATCCGATGAGCCACCTGGATCATTTGATCGTCTTCTGCAATTAGAATATTCACTCCTTGCTCCTTTTCTCCTTCAGATAATGGTCAGCTGGAAGTGATCAAGAATGCATCGTTCACAGTGCTTTCCAAAATATGTGATATTCATTTGTTGGCGAAGAGAAACCCTTAGATGACATTTACACTACCCGCTGTAATGAAAAGTTGAACTTCTGGACGATCTAGATCAGGTCCTTCCGTGGTTCCAAGATATTTTAATGCTTTAAATTGCCCGGGTTTCTCGTTTGGTTGGGCGTGAAAAATCCATGTTGGCTGATAGATTTATTTCACGCGATAGATTGCGCAGAGCTTGTTTCCATCAGGATCGCGAACGTAGGCAAGATACATTGCACCCAAGTTGCTCTCGCGCAGGCCCGGCGGCTCTTCAATCGTCTGCCCGCCATGTGCAACCGCTGTATCATGAAATTCTTGAACTTGCTCGGGTGAGCTGCATTTGAAGGCAATAGTACCTCCATTTGCGGGAGCTGCCTCTTTGCCATCTATTGGCTCTGTGACACAGAAGGTGTTGCCATCGTGGCGATAGAAGAGCCGGATATGGCCTGAGCCAGCTTTGTTGCGCAGTGGTTCGCCTACTCCGAGTGTTCCAAGTACGGCGTCGTAGAAGCTCTTCGAACGTTCAATATCGTTCGAGCCTACCATGATGTGATTAAACATAGCTTGTATCCTGTATCAGTTGATTTTTCTTCGCTATTGTATGGCATCGCAAGAATCACGGTCCGAGCATATAAAACGTATCATGTCGATATCCTTGGTGTACATTACATCCATCGCATCGTTCACAGTGCAATATTGGACTTGGTCAGGTCATACTGCTGCACGGGCTCGATCCCGCGTTCGTACAGTAGCTCTTTCCTGCTCCCAGTGTGGATGATTTCCAATTACCATAGGCCTTGCGGATGGATATTTCGCAACTCCGCTCAGGACATCCTCGATCTTGCCTGCAGGGGGCGTTTCACTTGAAGCATTGTTGGATACCTCCGCCACGCTCATAGCTGAAAAGGACTGCGTCTCAACCCCGATGCCGCTCGTCGCGAATCGATCAGCTCTTTTTGCTTTTTCTTGCATCCCTGACCAGGTAGGACTTACCCTGGCCCCGCTTCAACTCAAACAGGTCGATGGCGCGGAACAGGCTGCTCAGGTTCTTGAAACCGTAATTGCGGCAGTCGAACGACGTGCGGTTGGAAATGTTGGAACCGACGGCGCCGAGTACCGCCCAGCCATCGTCGTCCTCGGTAGCCTCGATGGCCTGGCGCAGCAGGGTGATCAGTTTGGCATCCGATTTGATGTTCTTGGGCTTTTCACCGTTCTCTTCCTTGACCACGTCTGATTTGTCGAGGAACAGGAATTTGGAGCAGGCGTTCACGAAGGGCATCGGCGTCTTTCGCTCGCCAAACCCGAGCACCACCTTGCCCTCGGCCAGTGCCCTGGTCACCATCGGGGTGAAGTCACAGTCCGAGGAGATAAAGCACATCACGTCGATGTCTTTGGTGTACATCACATCCATCGCATCGATCACCAGCGCGATATCGGAGGCGTTCTTGCCCTTGGTCAGGTCATACTGCTGCACCGGCTGGATGGCGTGTTCGTGCAGCAGCTCTTCCCAGCCCCTGAGTGTGGGTGATTTCCAGTTGCCATAGGCCTTGCGGATGGTGACCACACCGTATTTGGCGACCTCGCTCAGGACATCTTCGAACTTGCCCGCGGGCGCATTGTCGGCGTCGATGAAAAGCGCAATTTTCTGCTTTGTTTCGTCCATTTTTCATCCATGGAATTATCGAGTAGGCGAAGATACTTGTGTCAAATTTATACTCTGACTCCAGCTATCTTTCTATTGATGTGTGGTATTTTTTGATTCCTTTAAAGTCCTTATTACTTCAGCTAGGAGTGCATCTAGATATTGAGAGTTGTTCACCTGCGTATAAGTCGGTAGTGACTCTGATTTTCTGATTGTTTGATGTATTAAATTGTCTGAAATTTTTCTGCAGCCATTCTCTAGATGTTGAAATACGGCTTTGAGCGATTTTCCTTGGTAATTTGAAGCAATCTCTTTGAATGTTCTAAATCCTAGGATGGGTGGGATGTGGTCTATTAATATCCGTTGTAGTGCTCCGAGGGCAATATAGTTTTTGTTTTGATAGTTTGAATTTATCTCTTCACATATTCTGATGAGCCGTGAAAGATCAAAGTCTATGTGTTTTATAACTTTTAATTCGCGTATTCTGTCGCTGCTTATGTAATACTGAGAAAATGCAATATGGCTCTCGTCGGAACTAAATAGGCTTTCGGATTGATGTTGTAAGAAAAAGTCGTCTATTGGGGCGGCGTCGGGTCTTTCAAACCTGGTGCTGGCTTCCCTGAAATTTTCGAACCTGAGTAGGTCTTCGGACGGAATAACCCATGCGTCATTTTTGGCTTGAAAGTCTGAGGTGTAGCCACTAAGTAGGCTTGACTGCGATATATAATATATAGCAGTGTTAATTTTTTCTCTTGAAAAATCTAATGATTTGCTGATGAATTCCAGTGAAATTCTTTCATCTTGATCATTGAAGTAAATGTTCTTTAGGAGCTGGAAAACTTTTTCGCAAACGTCAAAAATTTGTTCTATTTCGCCAGAATTTTTGTCAATTATTGATAGGGCGCGTAGGTTGATATGATAATTTTCTGCCCTTCGTTCAATGTAGCCACCGGATTCTAGTTGATCAATTTCATCCAAGTGTTGGTGGTTTTTGGCTCTAAATTGTTTTGCTTTTATACCTTCTGTGATTGTAGGTGTGGTTTTTAGAAGCTTAGAAAGTAAATCTATTTTCTGCTTTTCCATATTCTCAGGTGAAGTGCTATTTTTTATTGACAGTAGAGCGTTAGTTTTTTGCGCGCAGGCCAAACAGCTTTATCCAGAAAAACTGGGGTCAATGCAATATTTGGTGTTTGGGTCCTTTGAGGCTATGTACGCCATAACTTTACTCTGACCCCAGCAGTATTTCTGACCCCAGTATTTCTTTAGCCCAACTTGCTATCAACAAGCTTCCCATTTTTGAAAACGTAGGTTCCATTTTTGGAAGACATTTTGCCTTCACAGTTGGGGCAAGGTTCTTTTGAGGAAATTGCTCCATTAATAGTAATATCCATTGGGCCAATATTCGGAGTCATTTTCCCCTCAATGCCGCAATTTTCACATGTCAATGCTACAGAGGGCACATTTTTAGATTTTGTTGTGATGAACCCCCTAGCCTCTGGAATAACATAGTGACCTAAACAAGGCTGACCTCGACTAGTCGAAACTTCTCGATAGGTGTTGGTTACCCCACCGATAAATGCAAGAATCTCATCGAAGTCTTGACCATCCTTAAAACCTATCCAGTAATTCCCGTTATCGTACCAATATTCCTTTCCGGCAACACAAATGGCTCGTATATGTGCCGCATCTTCACCGTATAATTTTCGATATCGCTCGGCCTCATTTAGTTTATTACCACTAAGATCTGAGTGAAGAGCAAATACTACCGACCTTACTTTTTCAATGGTGTGATGCTTCTCTTTGCCATCTTCACCTTTTAAGCCAGGACGATAACTAAAATTCTGAGCTAAGTTTTTTGCGCTATCATGCGCCATTTTTAGCTCGGTAGCATTTAAAGTTGTTTTTACTTCGATGGTATAGAGAACAGATTCTATTGGAAAAATGCCAACTTTTTCATCCATCAGAATTGGGGGCAAGATGGCCTTATTATATAAAATAATGTCTATTTGGCCCGATAGTTTCCCACTATAGCTATCTATTATCTGCCCTGTGCCAACTCCGACGTCAGCTGGTAATAATGGTGTAAATAGCTGGCTAACTAATAATTCAAGAACTGTGCCCTTTACTCCTTGGTGTGAGAACCCTGCAGCTGCATTTGCTTGAGATATGGCAGATACAACTTTGGATCTTAGTAAGTCCTGGTACTGATTTTTTACAGCCATGTCCAAATTTCCGATAAGGGCTGCCCCCCGGAGGGCCGAAGGCCCGGAGCAAACTGCTTGGCTTTGTAAGAACTATTACTTGAAAAGGTTCTTAAACGTTGACTTAAGCTCCTTTTCCAACTCATTTTTGGCTAGTTCAACACCTTTTTCTTCAGCAATATCTAAGACTGAATCATAATCATTCGACTCACCACACTCGGAGCATTCGATCATATCTCCAGATTGATACTCTTTGCCTTCTTCAACCTTTAATGCCGCATCACAAAACAAGCAAACTACTTCAATAGTGTAATTTTTATCCATTGTCGGAACCCATTTTAAGGATGCTAATTATTAGACCTGCGATAGCAATAACAGAACCCAAGAGTAAAAAAAGGCCTTTATGATCTTCGATGTAGTCTGAAATTTTTTTGGGCAAAAGTCGGTTTTTACGCAACTCTTCTGATTTTCTTTTAGAAGTGGCAACGCCCATTCCCTTTTTAGTTAGCTTTAGCCCATTATGGCGACCGCTTCCAAGGTACGCATGCTCAAGCCATTCTCTAGAATAGCAACGGTCAACTATTTTTTTCAGCTCATCTATAGAAGGCTGCAATCCATATCTATCATAGAGTTCTTCAAGCAATTTATGGTCTACATCGAAGCGAACATGATCATGCCTATTCCCGCTCTCTTCGCAACACTCAAGAATATGTATTAGTAATTTATATTCATTCATAAATTGCCGATTTGCCGAATTTCAACGCTTGAATCAGCCGATGCGTTAGCGGTCGGCTGTATTTACTTGTTAGCAATTTCTCGCTTCATGTTCAATTTATGATTCATCAAAGTTTTCTTAACTAGATCCATCGCATAATTTTCGGGCATATCGTAATCAACTAAGGACGATGCCATTTCCTCTAATGAATAGTTACCCGACTCAATCATGTTAAGTATTTTTATTCTGGCCTTTTTGTCGAAATCGATATTTTTGAGGTTACGAGATTTGAAATGAACTTCCGACTCAAGATCTCTAATACGATGGGTCAGGCTTCGAGTATTATTAAGAATCTCAGACAAAATGTCTTGCTCTGACCGAGGAGGAACAACCTCTTCTGGAGGATTGTCATTCAACGCTTTTTGAAATTTCTCATTGAATTGAAGCCAGTATGTTTCAAATACTTGACTCAAAATTCGCTCATCTAGGGACTTTTCATCTAAACAGTCGTTGATTGTTCTGGTCAACTCCCAAACGCTACTTTTATCGGGGGTAGTGTGATTGAATTGGCCTAGAGGGTCTTGTAAGTCTTCGGGATTGAGGTCAATGAGAAATGTACAAACTCTATTTGTTGTTAGTCCTTTAGCCAGCGCCCCGGTTTCAAATAGTATCCAAGGCTTATTCTTATTCTCTTGCGTTAGGCAAACCACACCGACAGAAACATCTTTTAACTTGTCACTAATTTCAGAAAACCAAATTGCACCACGGTCGATGTCTCTTGTAGAAATCCAAGGCTGAGAAGCTTGGATTACACATTTAAGCCAGTCGCTCATTAATTCAGCGACGGCTTTACTTCTTTTCCCTGACCAGCTTACAAAAATTTTCATATACTCTCGATTCTAAAAACTTTCGGATTGCTAACAATTTTATTCAAAAACGTGTGCAGATGTGAGTGTCTAGATTTAGGAGCTCATATCCAAATATACACACAACCGTGTTATCGAGGTGGAAGTGACGGCTTCGCCAAGTCCTCTAATATAAAAAAAGCGGGCTTTCGCCCGCTTCAATACCTCTCTTCCTGTGAGCGACTCTTCATTGTAGTAAATCCCTTTCTACAGTCGATGCATAGTCAGTGCCTTACCACTGCAGCGCACCGCCAGTCTGGTATTCGATTACCCGCGTTTCGAAGAAGTTCTTCTCCTTGCGCAGGTCCATGATTTCGGACATCCAGGGGAAGGGGTTCTGGGCGCCGGGGAACTGTTCTTTCAGGCCGAGCTGGCTCAAACGGCGGTTGGCGATGAAGTGGAGGTATTCCTCCATCATGGCCGCGTTCATGCCGAGTACGCCGCGGGGCATGGTGTCGCGGGCGTAGGCGACTTCGAGTTCCATACCTTCCAGGATCATCTGGGTCACTTCCTGTTTGAACGCTTCGGTCCACAGGTGCGGGTTTTCCAGTTTGATCTGGTTGATGACGTCGATGCCGAAGTTCAGGTGCATGGACTCGTCGCGCAGGATGTACTGGAACTGCTCGGCAACGCCGGTCATTTTGTTGCGGCGGCCCATGGACAGGATCTGGGTGAAGCCACAGTAGAAGAAGATGCCTTCGGTCACCGCGTAGAACGCGATCAGGTTGCGCAGCAGTTCCTGGTCGGTTTCTACTGTGCCGGTTTTGAAGGTGGGATCGCCGATGGACTGGGTGTGCGACAGGCTCCACGCGGCTTTCTTGGCGACGCTCGGTACTTCGCGGTACATGTTGAAGACTTCGCCTTCGTCCATGCCCAGGGACTCTACACAGTACTGGTAGGCGTGGGTGTGGATGGCTTCTTCAAACGACTGGCGCAGGATGTACTGGCGGCATTCCGGGTTGGTGATGTGGCGGTAGATGGCCAGTACCAGGTTGTTGGCTACCAGGGAATCGGCGGTGGAGAAGTAACCCAGGGAGTATTCCACGATGCGACGCTCGTCCTCGGTCAGACCATTGGGGTCTTTCCACATGGACACGTCTTTGTTCATGTTTACTTCTTGCGGCATCCAGTGGTTGGCGCAGCCGTCGAGGTATTTCTGCCAGGCCCAGTCGTATTTGAACGGTACCAGCTGGTTGAGGTCGGCGCGGCAGTTGATGATGCGCTTTTCGTCCACCTGGATACGGGCGGCGCCCATTTCCAGTTCTTCGAGGCCCGGGGCCGGGTCCAGGTCGGCAACGGCGGCGCGCGCGGCTTCTACGGCGGAAGAGGGCGCTGCGGCAGTTGCTGAGGATCTGGAATCTGCATTTTCCTGGCTCTGGGCCGCGGTCGGTGCCGGGGCACTGCTGGCGCTGCCTGATTCATAGGCTGCGCCGGGTTCGGTGACTGCCTGCTGCTCGGATTGCAGTGCGCCCGGCACCGGTTGCGGTTCGGTGGTTTTGGCTTTTGGTGCTTCGAAATCGTCCCAGCTGAGCATGACTTCCCCTTATCTTTCCTGAGCAATTCCCGTGCCGTTTGTAGCGGCTGGGGATCTTCAATCTGTGTGTCGTGCGACCTGCGCCCGGACCGGGCCGTGACGCTGCGTGAGCGTTTCGGGTCCGGCGCCGGGGCGGCGCTTATGGTCTTGGTGCGCGAGTGCTGTTTGTGAAAAACAGGCTCGTGCGGTTGCTCTCCCCCGAGAGTCTTTTGGGTTCGTGCCGAGAGCCTTGGAGGCTCTCGGTTCGCCTGCGGGGCAGGCTCCTACATCTTTACCGGCTTATTGGCAGGCTTCGCAGTCTGGGTCGTCCAGGGAGCAGGCCTGGGGCACTGCGGCCGGGACTGGTTCTTGTTGAACCGAGGCTTGCGGAGCAGCCGGGGCGGCGCTGGCGGCGGGGGCGCCGCCAGAGCTCACTGCGTTCAGGGTGCCACTGGTCACGGTGGATTTTTCCGTGGTGGTGGCGGCCAGGGCGCGCAAGTAGTAGGTGGTTTTCAGGCCGCGGTACCACGCCATGCGGTAGGTCAGGTCCAGTTTCTTGCCGTTGGCGCCGGCGATGTAGAGGTTCAGGGACTGGGCCTGATCGATCCACTTCTGGCGGCGGCTGGCGGCGTCCACGATCCAGCGCGGCTCCACTTCAAACGCGGTGGCGTACTTGGCTTTCAGGTCTTCCGGGATGCGGTCGATCTTCTGCACCGAGCCCTCGTAGTACTTGAGGTCGTTGACCATCACTTTGTCCCACAGGCCACGGGCTTTCAGGTCGTGTACCAGGTAGGGGTTCACCACGGTGAATTCGCCAGACAGGTTCGATTTCACGTACAGGTTCTGGTACGTGGGCTCGATGGACTGGGACACGCCGGTAATGTTGGCGATGGTCGCGGTCGGGGCGATGGCCATCACGTTGGAGTTGCGCATGCCCTGGCTGGCGACTTTCTCGCGCACTAGGCTCCAGTCGAGGGTGCTGCTGGTGTCCTGATCGATAAACTGCTCGCCGCGGTTCTTGGCCAGAATTTCGATGGAGTCGATTGGCAGTATGCCCTGGCTCCACAGGGAGCCTTTGTAGCTGCTGTAAGCGCCGCGCTCGGCCGCCAGATCACTGGAGGTGGAGATGGCGTAGTAGCTGATCGCTTCCATGGTGATGTCGGCGAACTGTACGGCTTCATCGCTGGAGTAGGAGATGCCGGCTTTGTACAGCGCGTCCTGGAAGCCCATCAGGCCCAGGCCTACGGGGCGGTGGCGCATGTTGGACTGGCGCGCGGTTTCCACCGAGTAGTAGTTGATGTCGATGACGTTATCGAGCATGCGCACGGCGGTTTTCACGGTACTTTCCAGCTTGCCCATGTCGAGCTTGCCGTCTTCACCAATGTGCTGGGACAGGTTCACGGAGCCCAGGTTGCACACGGCGATTTCGTCGTTGGCCTTGGTGTTCAGGGTGATCTCGGTGCACAGGTTGGAGCTGTGTACCACGCCGGCGTGCTGCTGCGGGCTGCGCAGGTTGCAGGCGTCCTTGAAGGTGATCCAGGGGTGGCCGGTTTCAAACAGCATGCCCAGCATCTTGCGCCACAGGTCTACCGCGCGCACTTTTTTGTGCAGCTTCAGTTTGCCTTCGGCCACCAGTTGTTCGTAGTGGTTGTAACGCTCTTCGAATTTGTCGCCGAACAGGTCGTGCAGGTCCGGGGTATCGGCCGGAGAGAACAGGGTCCACTCCTTGTCTTCGAATACGCGCTTCATGAACAGGTCGGGCACCCAGTTGGCGGTGTTCATGTCGTGGGTGCGGCGGCGGTCGTCACCGGTGTTCTTGCGCAGCTCAAGGAATTCCTCGATGTCCAGGTGCCAGGTTTCCAGGTACGCACACACGGCGCCTTTGCGCTTGCCGCCCTGGTTGACCGCTACCGCGGTATCGTTGGCCACTTTCAGGAAGGGCACAACACCCTGGGATTTGCCGTTGGTGCCCTTGATGTAAGAACCCAGCGAGCGCACCGGCGTCCAGTCGTTGCCCAGGCCGCCGGCCCATTTGGACAGCATGGCGTTGTCCTGGATGGCACCGTAGATGCCGTGCAGGTCGTCCGGCACGGTGGTCAGGTAGCAGGAGGACAGCTGCGGGCGCAGGGTACCGGCGTTGAACAGGGTCGGGGTGGAACTCATGTAGTCGAAAGAGCTCAGCAGGTTGTAGAACTCAATCGCGCGGCCGTTCGGGTCTTCTTCGTTGATGGCGAGGCCCATGGCCACGCGCATGAAGAAAATCTGCGGCAGTTCGAAACGGATTTCGTCGGAGTGGAGGAAGTAGCGGTCGTACAGGGTCTGCAGGCCGAGATAGGTGAACTGGTGATCGCACTCGGGTTTGATGGCGTCGCCCAGGCGCTCCAGGTCGAAGCTGGCCAGGGCCGGGTCGAGCAGTTCCAGCGCGATACCTTTTTCCACATAGGCGGCCAGCGCCGGCTTGTAGAAGGTTTCCATTTCTTTCTGGGTGGCGGACTCGGCCACACCGAGGAAGCGCAGGGCTTCGGCGCGCAGTTTGTCGAGCAGCAGGAAGGCGGTGGCGTAGGTGTAGTTGGGCTCCTGTTCCACCAGGGTGCGCGCGGTGATCACCAGTGCGGTGTTGATGTCGGTTTCAGACACACCGTCGTACAGGTTTTTCAGGGCTTCGCGCAGGATCAGTTCGCCGTCGACGTCGGTCAGGCCTTCACAGGCTTCGCGCACGATGGTGCGCAGGCGCTCCATGTCCAGCGCTACCAGGGAGCCGTCTTCCCGTTTTACCCGAATAGAGGGGACGCGAATGCTCGGATGGGCATCGGCGGGTTCGGTGCCGGCGGTTTTCTGCTTTTCTTTCTCGGCGCGCAGGCGGGCGTGCTCTTCGCGGTAGAGTACGTAGTCGCGGGCGATCTTGTGTTCGCCGGCGCGCATCAGTTCCAGCTCTACCTGGTCCTGGATTTCCTCGATGTGGATGGTGCCGCCGGAAGGCATGCGGCGCTTGAAGGTGGCGCTGATCTGGGCAACCAGATCGGCCACGCGCTCGCGGATACGGCGGGAAGCGGCGGCGGTGCCGCCTTCAACGGCGAGGAAGGCTTTGGTAACGGCTACGGAGATTTTGCTGTCGTCGTAGGGGACAACAGTGCCGTTGCGTTTGATCACGCGGATCTGACCGGGGGCAGTGGCAGCCAGGGTGGTGTTGCTGCTGGCCTGGTCTGTTACCGAATCCTTGGTAGTGCCATTTGGCACAGACTGGGGGCGCCCTGTCTCTGTGTGCATGAATTTCTCCGTAGTTCTGTGTGCGCGTCGAGTGTGACTTGCCTGGTTTTTGCGTTGGTCTTTTGGATGTGTCGGCTTGTGGCCGGAAAATATCTGCGCTCGCTTACCAGTGCCGGGCCTTCCTGCTTTCCCGGGGTTCTTCAGACAACAGACACAAGCAGCGGCGGCGGTGCCGGGGCGCCGCTCGGGTAACTCTTGTTGGGGTACTGCTTGATACTGCGTCTGAAACTCAGGGGCACCCTGTTGCCGGATTGCCTGTGGATATGCCCGGCGCGCCGCCGGCAAGCACTTATCCACCGCTCCGGTGCCCTGACACGGGCTGTGTACAGGTCTGGCCTAGTTGGTGCGATAGCGGTCGGACACAATATCTTGTGGTGGGTCCTGGGCGCCCTGCGCCGCTTTCCCTAGAAGATGTTGGGGGCTGATTCGCCCTCAAACCCAATATATTGGGGTCCGATCTCGAATGACCAACAAGATAATGCGATTGGGAGGCTAATTCAAGGCGGATAACTTCGGGGTTACTTGTGGATAATTTGTGGGTAGGCGGTGCGGCGCGGTTTATTCCCGGCCTGCAGCGCCCGCCGTTACTGGGCGGGTATGAAAAGTGATCAGATTGGACGACCGCGCGGTTTTTCTAAGAATATTTTTTAATAGTAACGAGGCCCCAAATTAAGCGTGGCAATAATAATTTGGGCCTGGTTATTCCCTGTGCAAAGAGGTACCGACAGGTCGAAATTTGCGCGGCATTCGTGGTCAAAAAAGAGGCGCCGGTAGTATTCCGGCGCCTCTTCGCGCTGCTCGGACAATAACGGTCAGTTACTGTTGTCCAGCAGGAACTCCATCAGGGCTTTCTGTGCGTGCAGGCGGTTTTCCGCTTCGTCCCACACCACGGAGATGGATTCGTCTTCCAGCAGTTCACCACTCACTTCCTCGCCGCGGTGAGCGGGCAGGCAGTGCATGAAAACCGCGTCGCGGTTGGCGTGGCTCATTAGTTCGTGGTTCACCAGGTAGCCCGCAAACGCCTTCATGCGAATCCGCTGTTCGTCTTCCTGGCCCATGGAGGCCCACACGTCGGTGGCAACCCAGTCGGCACCGCGCACGGCATCTTCCGGTTTGCGCACCACGGTAACGCGGTTGCCGGCGGCGGCGACGATGGCCGGGTCCGGATCGTAGCCCTCGGGGCAGGCGATGCGCAGTTCGAAATCAAACTGGCGCGCGGCGCTGATGTAGGAGTTGCACATGTTATTGCCGTCACCCACCCAGGCCACCACCTTGCCCTCCGGGCTGCCGCGATGCTCGAAATACGTCTGCAGGTCCGCCAGCAGCTGGCAGGGGTGGTAGCTGTCGGACAGGGCGTTGATCACCGGCACCTTGCTGAACTCGGCGAAGCGCTCGAGGATCTCGTGGCCGAAGGTGCGGATCATGACCATGTCCACCATGCGCGAGATGACGCGCGCGCTGTCTTCAACCGGCTCGCCGCGGCCCAGTTGGGTGTCGCGCGGCGACAGGAACAGGGCGTGGCCGCCCATCTGTGCCATGCCGGCCTCAAAAGACACCCGGGTGCGGGTGGAGGCTTTTTCGAAGATCATCCCCAGCACCTTGTTGCGGAAAGGCTCGCTGGTAACGCCCTGGTTGCGCAGGGCTTTAAGTTCGATGGCGCGCTCGATGACCGCGCGCAGCTCTTCCTTGCTCAGATCAAGCAGGGTGAGAAAGTGTCTGACTGCCATAGGGGTTCCTCCGTAAATCAGGCGTCCTGTGGGGCAAAGTTGCGCACCAGTTTGGCGACGGTGGTGGCGATCTGGCGGCACTCGTCGTCCGTCAGGGTCAGCGGCGGCAACAGACGCACGACATTGCCGGCGGTGACATTGATCAGCATGCCCTCGGCGCGGGCCTGGTCCACCAGTTCCGCGCAGGGGCGATCCAGTTCGATACCCACCAGCAGGCCGAGGCCGCGCACGTCTTTTACCTGGGCGCAGCCCTCCAGCTCGCTTTTCAGCTGAGCCAGCAGGTCGCTGCCGAGCTTTTCCGCGCGCTCCAGCAGCCAGTGGCTCTCGAGGGTCTCCATTACGGCGAGGCCGGCGCTGCACGCCAGCGGATTGCCGCCGAAGGTGGAGCCGTGGCTGCCGGCGGTGAACAGTTCCGCCGCTTTGCCGCGGGCCAGGCAGGCGCCGATGGGCACGCCGTTGCCGAGGCCTTTGGCGGTGGTCACCACGTCCGGCAGCAGGTCGCCGAAGTGCTGGTAGGCGAACATTTTGCCGGTGCGGCCGTTGGCGGTCTGGATTTCGTCCAGCATCAGGAACCAGTCCTGCTGGTCGCACAGGGCGCGCAGGCGCGGCAGGTAGTCGGCGTCGGGAATGCGGATGCCGCCTTCACCCTGCACGGGTTCCACCAGAATGGCGACGATGTCGTTGTGCTCGGCGGCGAGTTTTTCGATGGCCGCCACGTCGTTATACGGCACCCGCAGGAAACCTTCCGTCAGGGGGGCAAAACCGATCTGCACCTTGGGGTTGCCAGTGGCGGTGAGGGTGGCGAGGGTACGGCCGTGGAATGCCCCCTCGGTCACGACAATTTTCGGGACGGCGAAGCCGCGCTCGTTGCCCAGCCGGCGCGCCAGTTTAATGGCCGCCTCATTGGCTTCCGCGCCGGAATTGGAGAAGAACACGTTGTCCATGCCGGACAGCGCCACAAGCTTCTCCGCTAGCTTTTCCTGGGGCGGGAGGTTGTACAGATTGGAGGTGTGCAGCAGGGTGTTGGCCTGTTGCTCGATGGCCTCGGTGACCGCCGGGTGGCAGTGGCCTAGGCCGCACACGGCGATACCGGAGAGTGCGTCGAGATAACGTCGGCCCGCATCGTCCCACACGTAATTGCCTTCACCTCTGACCAGGGTCAGGGTTCTGTTACCGTAGTTCTGCATAAGTGCGGGAGTGGCCACTGCGATATCTCCTCTGTCGGTGGGCCAAAGTAAGGGAAACCGCAGAAAATGCGTCGAAGACACACTCTGGCAGCAATTTCCCCGGAAAGCCGGCAATACTAGCACAGCCGCGCTACGGCACCACCAGTGCATTTGCGGGACGTGCGCGAAAAGGGGAATCGGGTACAATGCGCGCATTCAAGACGGCATGACGCCGGCTGAGGCCCGCGTCGGACATTTCCCAACCCGAGGTTAGCTTCCACTATGGATACTCTGGAAAACATCAAACAGCAGATCGCGGACAACGACATTCTGCTTTATATGAAAGGCAGCCCCAACGCGCCCCAGTGTGGCTTCTCCATGCGCGCCTCCCAGGCGATCATGGCCTGCGGCCAGCGCTTTGCCTACGTTGACATTCTGGCTAACCCGGACATCCGTCAGGAGCTGCCGAAGTACGCCAACTGGCCGACCTTCCCGCAGCTGTGGGTGAAGGGCGAGCTGATCGGCGGCTGCGACATCATCATGGAAATGTATGAAAACGGCGAGCTGAAGACCCTGATCGAAGAAGCGGCCAAAGGCGCGGAGCAGGGCGAGTAATCGTTGCTGTTACCCGGGGCTCGTTTCCGGGGCACAAAAAAACCGCGAGTTTTCGCGGTTTTTTTGTGCCCGGAATTAATCACCGGACTGTCTGTAGGAGCCTGCTTGCAGGCGAACCGGATTCTGCACCATTGGTTCGCCTGCAAGCAGGCTCCTACAAAATAAGGGCTATTCCTCGGAAGCTTTTTCCATCTGCGACTGCAGATAGTTCTGGATGCCCACCTTGTCGATCAGGCCCAGCTGGGTTTCCAGCCAGTCCACATGTTCCTCTTCGGAATCGAGAATGCGCTGCAGCAGTTCGCGGCTGCCGTAGTCGCGCACGGATTCGCAGTAGGCGATGCCGTCGCGCAGTTCCGGGATGGCCTTCTGCTCCAGCTTGAGATCGCACTTGAGCATTTCCTCGGTGTTTTCTCCGATCAGCAGTTTGCCCAGGTGTTGCAGATTGGGGATACCCTCGAGAAACAGAATCCGCTCGATCAGCCAGTCGGCATGCTTCATCTCGTCGATGGACTCGTGGTATTCCTTGTCGGCCAGCTCTTTCAGGCCCCAGTCCTTGAACATGCGCGAGTGCAGGAAGTACTGGTTGATGGCAATCAGTTCATTGCCCAGTGCTTTGTTCAGGTGCTCGATGACTTTGGGATCGCCTTTCATTGTTTTCTCCTTTCACCCCGGGGACACCCTGGGAACATTGTCTGAAACGGTCTGAGTACCGGTTGCGATTTGCGAAAATGCGAGTTGCGTGCCGGGCGTCTCAAACGATTCTCGACGTCCCTGTCTGCCCACAATTGTAGGGCCACAAATGGCTGGCGAGGTGAGTTTGCGTTGCGCTCTGTGGCAAGTCAAGGTTGCCGTGCCACTTATTTTGCAGGCAAAAAAGCACGAAAATTAACGGGAAAAAGGCCGAAAACTACAACGAGAATGATTGCCATTTGATTTGTTTGCGCGGTCGCAGACTGTAAGCAAAAAATGAAATTCTTTTGCCGCAACGAATTCATAAGGTGGGGAGAGCTGCTAAGAGGTGTGTATAAAGAACGGCGACAAAATTCATTTACTCCAGTGCCCGGCGCATGACTGACAGCTGTTTTTGGATGGTGGCGATATCAAATCTGTCGTCGATGCAATTTTCGCAGTCTTCCGCCAGTCGCTTGACCAAGGCGCTCAATGCTCTGCAGTCCTCCCGGCGGGAGCAGATTTCCGCCAGCTCAATGAGCGCGCCGATCAGGTGGCGCATAACGACGCCACTGGAGCGTCCGTACTCGCGGATTTCATCCAGTGCGGCCGCCAGCACGTCGGTGAAGTCCAGTTCATTGACCACCAGCCGCAATTGTTCCTGGTCATCGTGAAAACAGTTGGGCAGCTGTGGCCGTTGCAGCACAACGCCCATACCGTCCACCAGTCTGTCGATACAGGCGTAGGCGGTAAACGGATCGTTGATGCCGGGAGACAGCGCGCGCACCGCGATCTGCGCAAGCTGGCGAACAGAAAAAATGATGTCCTGCTCCGCGGTTGCCTGGGGGCCCAGAGTAATTGCGCTGAGAATTGCCCTGGCGATGTCCTGGCTGTCGAGATTGCGGGGTGGATCGTAAACCCGCGCGACGATACTCCAGTGGAAGGCAAAAATTCCCGGATGGCACAACAGCTGAATACGGCACTCGTGCTTGGTTGCCCAGTCGATCAGTGCCTGGCGGTCGATGATCTGCACATAGCCTTCTTTCTGTGTGCGCACACAGAGGCTGTCGTCGCCGAGTTGCAGTGTGCGCAGGTCGCAGCGGCTGTTGCGGCGATTTCTCGCTTCTTCGCGGGGGTAAATAGACTCAAGCGCAGAGCGGAACTCGCGGTTGATGTGATAGGTGATGTTGTCCACCTGGATGGATTGGGCAACGTTGTGGATGAAATAAATCAGAAAGGCGATACATCCGAGCGCCAGCAGCAGGGCAACCGTTACGGTCAAGGTGTGGCGATGTTCCGTGGTGTCTGACCCGATGCCGCGCATGCTCATCAGCGCATACACAAAGGTGCTGAGAAAAATGCCAAGGGAGGCCTGAGTGCCGCGGTCGCGGATGAAGTTGCGCACCAGGCGCGGGCCAAACTGGTTGGAGGCCAGGGTGAGGGCGACGGTGGTGATGGAAAACACCGTGCCGGCCACGGTGATGGTGGAGCTGGCAATGGCGCCCAGCAGGGCGCGCGCACTATCCGGGTCGCGCAGTCTGAGCCAGCCAAAGCCGGGCAGGTGGTCGATCTCCCATATGCGGTCGGCGGCGAGCAGACCCTGCGCCAGTAGCAGGGCGACAATCATCATCAGCGCCGGGACCACCCAGAAGCTGGCGCGGAGGCGTTCAGACAAATGCAGCAGCTGGTGTTTCATGGTCGGGATGTCAGGCTCGCGCAATCAGGGCCAATAAAAGCCTAGTCGGTCACGCGGAGAATGATCTGCAATCGGAGGAAAAGTTTATACGTCGGCGGACGGCGGTCCGGAAGAGTGGGGTGTCAGGGAGGGGGGCTACGTTGCGGGAGGGCTCGCTGTTGGCAGGTATCGAAGGCTAGCCGCCATAGCCCCTTGAAGCTGGAATCAGCCGGCGGAATAAAAGAGCGCGCTGTTGGCTGTGGCCATTACGCCGCCTGCCATGGTCTCGTCGATGATTTCCTGGGTCAGTTCTGCACAGCGACCGCACTGTGAGGATACGCCCAGATGACGGCGCAGGGCTTTGACCGAGGTGGAGCCGTCGTACACGGCCTCTTTGATCTGGCTGTCAGTGATGCCTTTACAGATACATACGTACATCGCGGTGACCCTGGCGCAAAAACAATCAACTCTTGAACGGATGTGGATCTTATTGGTAATGAGAATGTGTGTCAATAAGATTATGCGATCGCTCAAAATTTATTCTAGCCGGCGGTGCACAGTCTGGTAGGGGGGATTGGGGCTTTCGGCTGACTGAAGAGTCGGCACCGCTTTGGCTGGGCGGGAGAGAAACGCGCCGCAGGTGGTGAGGAGCGCCAGCTATTGGATTTATATAAAAATTTAATGGGACTGGCATAAAGCCCTGTGTAAGATAGCGGCCCACTATCAATCTTTAATCAATTTATAGCCATTGGTTATAAATTGACCATTTCCATAACGTTATACCCATCTCACTGAGGAGGTTCTCATGGCTGTATTAGTAGGCAAGCCCGCTCCGGATTTCACTGCGGCCGCGGTACTGGGCAACGGCGAGATCGTTGACACCTTCAACCTGGCCGAGGCAATCAAAGGCAAGAAGGCTGTGGTCTTCTTTTACCCGCTGGACTTCACCTTTGTATGTCCTTCTGAGTTGATCGCATTCGACCACCGCTTTGAAGAGTTCAAAAAGCGCGGTGTTGAGGTGATCGGTGTTTCCATCGACTCCCAGTTCTCTCACAACGCCTGGCGCAACACCCCGGTAAACGACGGTGGTATCGGCCCGGTTAAGTACACTCTGGTTGCCGACGTAAAACACGAAATCTGCCAGGCCTACGACGTTGAGTCCGAAGGCGGTGTCGCTTTCCGCGGCTCCTTCCTGATCGACGAAGAAGGTGTTGTGCGTCACCAGGTGGTCAACGATCTGCCGCTGGGCCGCAACGTTGACGAGATGCTGCGCATGGTTGACGCGCTGGCGTTCCACCAGGAGCACGGCGAAGTCTGCCCGGCTGGCTGGCAGGAAGGTGACAAGGGCATGAACGCCTCTCCGGCGGGTGTGGCTGCGTACCTGAGCGAGAATGCCGACAAGCTGTAAGTCTTGTTGCGAGCGCTACGCTGACCGGGAAGCCATGCGGCTTCCTCGGTCAAAGAAAACCGCCTTACGGCGGTTTTTTTTCGCCCGCAAATCGCCGCGTTCCGGAATCAGCCCGGGCAAACCCGGTGATACCGGTTGAAAAATCGGCTAATGTGCGCGTTTGTTCCAGTTTTATTACAATCCCGGCCAAGTCGGTGCGGTGGTCGTTTGATCCGTCCGATCAACCGGTGACGTTGTGAGAGGATTGAGGCGATGGCAAGTAAGGGTGCCGCCCGAGAATTTTTGTGCGGGCTGCTAGTCTTACATACAGGTTTTCCCACAACATCCGATAGCGTTTTTCACGGGGCTCCGGTCTGACCCGGGTTCGGGGGACGTCGTTGTCGCGGTGGTCTGCAGTACGGCATATGGTGTATTTCAAGGTGATTCAGGGCGTATCCAACCGTATTCGGGACATGTTCCAGCCTGTTGCTGGCGGACTGCTGCCGCCACTGGTGTTGCTGGTGCTGCTCTCCGTCGCACATACCGTGACCGCTGCGGACGCGACGGCAGGGGATAAGTCCGCGCGTGAGGGCGGCAAGTCCGTCAGCCGGAGCGTTGAGTCCAGTGCCCGCGAGTTTGATCGTTACTTCCGCCAGATACTGAAACAACACGGCATTCCCGGCGCCGCCTATGTGATCGTGGACCGCGACCAGGTGGTGGCGATGGATACCTTTGGTGTCCGCGTGAAGGGCAAGCAAGAAGCGGTCACCAACCATACCGTGTTCCGGCTGGCGTCGGTGTCCAAAACCTTTGCCGCCAGTATGGCCGCGGTGCTTGAGCACGAGCACAAGTTCAGCTGGGGCGACAAGGTCGTACGCTATGTGCCGGAACTCAGCTTCAAGACCCCGGCGCTGTCGATGAAGTTGCAGGTGCAGCACCTGCTGAGTCACTCTTCGGGGCTGACGCCCAACGCCTACGACAACTACCTGGAAGACAACCGGCCTCTGTCCAAGATCCTGCCGATGTTTTCCACCATCGACCCCAACTGCGAACCGGGCCAGTGCTACGGCTACCAGAATGTATTGTTCAGCCTGATTGAAGAGGTCATCCAGAAGGCCACCGGCGTGCCTTACAGCCGGCAGCTGAAAGACCGCTTTTTTGTCCCCTTGCAGATGGAGGACGCCTCCCTCGGCTGGGAAGCGTTTATGGCGGCGAGCAATCGCGCCGCGCCCCATGTACAGACCGGCAACGGCTGGCGCCCGGTAAAAGTAGAGAAAGAATACTATCTGGCGGCACCCGCGGCCGGAGTGAATGCCAGTATCAGCGACATGGCCCAGTGGCTGAAGGCGCAGATGGGATACTACCCCGAGGTGCTGTCGCGGGAGGTGATCAGCGACCTGACCACCGAGCGGGTGGAAACCCGCCGCCATATGCGGCACCGTATCTGGCGTGACTATATTGACCACGCCGGTTATGGACTCGGCTGGCGGCTCTACACCGTGGGTGACGATCGCATCGTGTTCCACGGCGGCTGGGTGGCGGGCTTCCGCGCGGCCGTTGCCTACTCAGAAAAACGCAAGGTGGGCATCGCGATCCTGATGAATGCGGAGTCCCGCGTTATTTCGGATCTCACCGGCAATTTCATCGCCGATATCACCGGCCGGGGCAAGCTGGTACACGCCATCGCCGCGGCGAAAAAGTAATCCCGCCGTTTCTTCCCCCAAATCCGTGTGCAGTCAATCACCGGCCGGCGCTTGAAAAGGTGCCGGCCGGCCCAATATCCCCAGTCTTGACGTTGATCTGATTTAGGGGAGAACTGACCCATGACTGTAGAGGCGCATAAAGAACGCCACGGTTTCCAGACCGAAGCCAAACAGCTGCTGCACTTGATGATCCACTCGCTCTACTCCAACAAGGAGATTTTCCTGCGCGAGCTGGTTTCCAACGCATCCGACGCCGCCGACAAGCTGCGTTTTGAGGCGCTCTCCAAGCCTGAGTTGCTGGAAGAGGACCCGGACCTGCGCATCCGTATCGAATTCGACAAGGATGCCCGCACCCTCAGCATCACCGACAACGGCATCGGCATGAGCCGCGATGAAGTGATTGAGAACCTCGGCACCATCGCCCGCTCCGGCACCGCCAATTTCATGCAGAACCTCTCCGGCGACCAGAAGAAAGACGCGCATCTGATCGGCCAGTTTGGGGTGGGTTTCTACTCCGCGTTTATCGTCGCCGACAAGGTGGACGTGTTCACCCGCCGCGCCGGGCTCGACGCCAGCCAGGGCGTGCATTGGGAGTGCAGCGGCGAGGCCGAGTACTCGGTGGAAAATGTGGAGTGGCCGAACCGCGGTACCCGCGTGGTGCTGCACTTGAAGGACGAGGCCCAGGAATACGCCGACGGCTGGCGCCTGCGCTCCATCATCAAGAAGTACTCCGACCATATCGCCATCCCGGTGGAGATGCTGAAAGAAGAGCACAACTTCGGTGAGGATGCGGACAAGAAAGAGGACAAGGCCCCGGAATTTGAAGCGGTCAATGCCGCCCAGGCCCTGTGGACCCGTCCGCGCTCGGAGCTGAAGTCCGAGGAGTACAAGGAGTTCTACAAGCACATCTCCCACGACTTCGACGATCCGCTCACCTGGAGCCACAATCGCGTCGAAGGCAAGCTGGATTACACCAGCCTGCTGTATATCCCTGCGCGCGCGCCGTTCGATCTGTACCAGCGCGACGCCGCCCGCGGCCTCAAACTGTATGTGCAGCGCACGTTCATCATGGACGACGCGGAGCAGTTCCTGCCGCTGTACCTGCGCTTCGTCAAAGGGGTGCTGGACTCCAACGATCTGCCGCTGAACGTCTCCCGCGAGATCCTGCAGAAAGACCAGAATACCGACGCCATCAAGAGCGCGCTCACCAAGCGTGTGCTGGACATGCTCGACAAGCTGGCGAGCAAGGATGCGGACGAATACCAGAAGTTCTGGGATCTGTTTGGTTCTGTGATGAAAGAGGGGCCGGCGGAAGATTTCGCCAACCGCGAGAAAATCGCCAAGCTGCTGCGCTTCTCCTCCACCCACACCGACAACGCCAAGCAGGACCAGTCGCTGGAAGCGTACGTTGGCCGCATGAAAGACGGCCAGAAGCATATTTATTACGTGTGCGCGGACAATTTCGCCACCGCTAAGTCCTCACCTTATCTCGAGGTCTTCCGCAAGAAGGGCATCGAGGTATTACTGCTCACCGACCAGGTGGACGAGTGGTTTGTCGGCCATATGCGCGAATTTGACGGCAAGCAGTTCCAGGACGTGGCCAAGGGCGCGCTGGATCTGGGCGATGCAGAAAATGCCGACGACAAGGCCGAGCGCGAAAAAGTCGAGAAAGAGGCTGGCGCTCTGGTAGAGCGGGTCAAAGAAGTGCTGGCGAGCCGCGTGGAAGAGGTGCGCGCGACCACCCGTCTGGTGGATTCTCCCGCCTGTCTCGTGGCCAGCGACAACGATATGGGCCTGCAGATGCGCCGTATCCTGGAGCAGGCCGGTCAGACCCTGCCGGATGCAAAGCCGATCTTTGAATTGAACCCCAACCATCCGCTGGTGCAGCGCCTGGATCAGGAGCAGGACGAGGACCGCTTTGCGGATCTCACCAACATCCTGCTGGATCAGGCCAATCTGGCGGCAGGCAACCAGCTGGAGGATCCGGCGGACTATGTGCGCCGTTTGAATGCACTGCTGCTGGAGCTCAATCGCTGAGTTTCCCGCGTTCGCACCGGCCGGGCACAGCGCCCGGCCGGTGCTGCCCCCTGATTGTCTTTCCCATCCCTCCTGCGCGGCAGACCCAACGCACTGCGCTATATTTGCTAATTGATTATCTGCTAACCACTTTTTTGCGCGAAATGACGCTGAAACGGTGACAAATCACGGTGAACTTGGCAAAAACGATCAAATTTCTCCTCGGTCGTTGGGTGCCGGCATCCGCCTCCGTATAATCCCCCGCTGCAAAGCAAGAATCACAGAGCGTTATGACCCAGAAAGAAGTAACTTCAAGCGCCCCTGAATCCCGCTACACCGTTGCGGTACTTGGTGGCGGCAGCTTCGGTACGGCGATTGCCAATATCGTCGCTGGTAACGGCCACGATACCCGGCAGTGGATGCGCGACGCGGAACGCGCCGAAGCCTGTATGGCCAATCGGGAAAACCAGTGCTACTTGCCGGGCGTTGCCCTCGATCCCGGGCTCAGGGTCACCAGTGACCTGGAGGCGGCCGTGTGCGGTTGCCAGATCGTGTTTGTCGCCATTCCCAGCGGGTCCTTCCGCGAGGTAATGCACCGTGCGGCACCCGTACTGGCACCCGGAACCATGCTGATTTCCCTGACCAAGGGCGTAGAGCACGACCGCTTTCATCTGATGAGCGATATCCTGCGGGAGGAAACCGAGGGCATGCGCGTGGGGGTGCTGAGCGGCCCCAATTTTGCCAAGGAGATCGTCGCCGGCCACTACACCGCCACCGTGATTGCGAGCGAAGACGAGTCTCTCTGTACCACCATCCAGAAAGTACTGCACTCGGAGACCTTTCGCGTCTATTCCAGCAACGATGTGTTCGGCGTGGAGCTGGCGGGGGCGTTGAAAAACATTTACGCGATTGTCACCGGTATGGCGGTCGCACTGGGGCGTGGCCAGAATACAATCAGCCTTCTGATCACCCGCGCACTTGCGGAAATGATGCGTTTTGCCGAAGCAGTGGGCGCAGATCCCATGACCTTTATCGGTCTTGCCGGCGTTGGCGACCTGATCCTCACTTGCTCGTCGGACCTGAGCCGCAACTACCGGGTGGGTTACCTGGTGGGCAAGGGCAAAAAACTGGATGACGCGGTGGCGGAGATCGGCCAGGTGGCCGAGGGCGTAAACACCGTTCGTCTGATTAAGGCGAAAGCGGACGAACTGGGCGTTTACATGCCCTTGGTTTCCGCAATTCACGCCATATTATTTGAAGGTACCCCGATCCCCACGGTCATTCGTGAACTGATGTCCGGGGCGCAGACCTTTGATGTGGCTTATTCGGCCAAACCCTGAGTGGATTTCCCGAGTGGAACCCCTGAATACGGAACTACCGATGGATAACGAACAAATAAAGCGCAACCTGACGTCGACCGATCACTGGCTGCGGCTGGTGTTCATGGTGATGTTTGTCATACTGCTGGAAGTGGCCGGGGTCGTAATGCTGGCGACCATCGTCCTGCAATTTCTTTTCGCGATTGTATCTGGCGGGCCGAACGACAACCTTCGCCAGCTCGGCAATCAGATTGCATCCTATATTTACCAGACCCTGCAGTTCCTGATTTACAACACGGAAGAAAAGCCTTTCCCGTTTTCGGAGTGGCCGCAGGACTGAAACGATACCGGACTACGGTGCTTCCTGATTGCCGGCCCGAGTGGCCGGCTGTCTTTGGTGTTGTATTTAACGTCGACTTTAACAATGGTGCCCAACAACGGACTGGTGAATGCCCATGAGCAATGAAGAACTGAAACGAAACCTGACCTCTACCAACCAATGGCTGCGCCTGGTTTATATGGTGCTGTTTGCGGTGCTGCTGGAAGTTGCCGGCTTTGTCATGCTGGCTGTGATTATTGCCCAATTCCTGTTCGCCATTTTCAGCGGGGGGCCAACGACAATCTGCGCCGTCTCGGCGACCAGATTTCCACTTTTATCTACCAGAGCCTGCAGTTTCTTATCTACAACACCGAGGAGAAGCCTTTTCCCTTCTCTGAGTGGCCGGAGTCTGAGGAGGAAGATCTCTCCTCTTATGAAAGCGCGGAGGAAATCGATGGCGAAGTGATCGGCAGTGACGATGTAGAGGTTACTGCGGAGTTTGAGGAAGTGGACGAAGCGCCGTCTGCCAGAGCTGAGCAGAAACCGCAGGAAAAGGCGGAAGAAAAGCCAGCGGAGAAAAGAAAGCCCAAGGCGGCGAAGTCCGGGGATGAAAGTGCGGAAGATGAAACCGTCATTGAACTCGGCAGTGACACCTCCGCAGATGTCGAAAAAAACACCGGCGACAAATAATCCCGGAGCGTGTCCACGAAGTCTGGCAGTCAGGATTTGACGGGAGAAAGTAGTGCTGTTGCTTGTCATGCGTCACGGCCACGCCGAGCCGTTCAGTAAGAGTGATGAAACCCGCGCACTCACGGAAGAAGGGCGCAAAGAAGTGGCCGCGGTGTGCGAGCAGCGCGCCTCGGAGCTGGCACAGGTGAAAACAATCTGGGCCAGCCCCTTCGTGCGCACCCGCCAGACGGCGAAGATCGTAGCGGAAACCTTCGAGCGCGAGGTGGAGATCCAGGAGGTATTGACCGGTGATACCCCGCTGGATGAACTGCTGGATGCACTGGCGGATGCGGATGAAGACCTCTTTCCACTGCTGCTGGTCAGCCATCAGCCGCTGGTGGGCAGCCTCGTCAACGGTCTGTGTGGCACCGGCGATGAGCATCCCATGGGTACCTCGAGTATCGCCTGTCTCAGTGCCGATGTGTGGGCCCGCGATTGTGCCGAACTCGAATGGTTGCAACATAAGCCATAGTCGGGCGTGAAGTGCGTTGTATTGGCCGTGGAAAAACGGCCATTGAGTCTGGCGCCTGCCGCCATTGAGCCGCGGTTTCCGGGCTGTCAGCATGAAGGGCCGATTTAGCGGAAGCTGCTGCCATGAGCCCATCCCCCCGAGAAATCATCCTGGATATTCAGGGCAACACCATCGCTGCGCGCCAGTGGGGCAATCCCGGTGGCGTGCCGGTCCTGGCGTTACATGGATGGCTGGACAACTGCGCCAGCTTCGATGCCATGGCGCCCCATCTGCTGAGTCAGAATCAGAGCCTCAATCTGGTTGCGGTGGATATGGCCGGGCACGGCCAGAGCTACCACCGTCACCGGGATGCCAACTACACCGTATGGACGGAAATTGAGGATGTGCTGGGCATGGCAGATGCCCTCGGTTGGCAGCGCTTTTCCGTACTGGCGCACTCCCGTGGTGCGGTAATCGGTACCATTGCCGCCGCCACTTTTCCCGAGCGTATAAACCGCCTCGCCCTGATTGACGGTCTTGTGCCGCCACCCACCACAGATTCCGAAGCCCCGGAAACCCTGCGCAAAGGCATTGAGCAGCGCGCGCGCTACCGCGACCGCCGCACCAAGGTATTTGCATCGCTGGATGTGGCCACGGCGGCACGCAAGAACGGCCTGTTCAAATTGAGCGACAGCGCGGCTCGCGCGCTGGTGGAGCGGGGCGTGCGTCCGTGTGAAGGCGGCTACACCTGGAGCAATGACCCGCAACTGCTGGCGAGTTCGCTGGCGAAACTGAATGAGGCGCAGGTGATGGCGTTTCTGTCCCGCGCCACCATGCCCATTCGTCTCGCATTGGGCAAAGAAGGTATTCAGGGCATGATCGAGCGTATCCGTCCCATTGCCGAACGCATACCGAATATAGAAATCCATGAATTTCCCGGTGGGCACCATCTGCACATGGAGGAGAGTGCGGAGACCATTGCCCGGTGGTTTCTGCCGTTTCTTGAAGCGAAAATCTAACCGGACTATCGTCGGCCGAAAAGCCAGGGGGGGGAGGGCGTAGCACTCTCGTCTCGTTGGCCGGCCGATTGACGCTGTGTGTTTTTTTCAATATTAAGACGTGGCGAAATCGTTCAGCCTGGCAATGATGACCGGCGTAATGGAGGCCCGGGAGCACCCCTGTGTGCCGCTGCACCTCGATGCACCGGTATTTCGCCGATAGCATCGAACTGGATCTAGACGATCTGGTTTGATTCAGCTCTATAACATCTCCCGGTACGGCGACCCCATGCAAAACCCCATCTACATCGGCAACTGGCTGCTCGACGTTCACGAGGGAACGCTGGTGGACGGCGACGTCGCACGACGGCTGGATCACACGCCGCTGCAGCTGCTGTTGTGCCTGATTCGCCACGCCGGAGAGGATGTCTCCAAGCAGCAGTTGCTCGACGAAGTGTGGCCCCGCAAGGTGGTGACGGAAGATGCGATTTCCGTGGCGATCAGCCAGGTCCGCAAGGCGCTGGGAGACAATGCGCGGCGTCCCGCATATATCAAGACTTTGCCTGGGTATGGCTATCGCCTGATTGCGGCCGTTGCCGAGGCCCCCTCACCACGCCAGCCCCGCACCGGTTGGCACTGGCGTGTGCCGGTGTTGCTGTCGCTGTTGCTGGGCGTCACGCTGGCTGCTTCCTGGTGGCTGATATCCGGCAAGGTGACGTCAACCCCCATGCCGGTGGAGACTGCTGGAAGCTCGGCGCCGCCGGTGATCGCCGTGCTGCCCATCGGCAATCCGGGCGGAGATGCCGACAGCGCGGCACTGGCCGAGGGGTTCGCCGAATACCTGGTCGCCGGGTTGGCGCGTCACACCGGTATCCGGGTCATTTCCCACACGTCTTCTATGGTCTACCGCGACACCGGCAAGAAGCTGCCGGAAATCGCCGAGGAACTTCATGCCAGTGCGCTGGTGGAAGGCAGCGTAGTGCGACGTGGGGAGCAGATCGAGTTCTCGCTCAGGCTGATCGATTCGGCCAGCGATCATCTGCGGTGGTCGAAGGTTTTGTTAATGGACAAAGCCGGGCGCAATGCCCTGGCGAACACTGCAGAGGAGGTTGCCACGCAGCTGGCGGCTGCCGTTGCTGGTGAGAAGGCATCGCTACAGGAGGCTGGGAGGGCGCCATACCTGCCGCCGGAAAAGGCCCTGGAGCACTATCAGCTTGGGCGCTACCTCCTGTTGCAGGCGGAGCCCGAGTATGGGCGACGGGCCGTCACTGCCTTCGAGCAGGCCCTGGTCGCGGCGCCGGACTTCGCTCCGGCCTATGTGGGGCTGGCCCAGGCGCGGATACGCAGCCTGGGCGATGATAGCGAAGTGCGGCGTGCTCTGCCGGAGCTGCGGCAGCTGCTGGAAAAGGCTTTGCAACTGAACCCGGTACTTGCTGATGCGCATCTGGAGCTCGCTAACCTGGTGTTCCTCTACGAGTGGGATTTCCCCAGCGCTGAACGTCATTTCAAGAGTGCCCTGGCGAGCAATCCCAGCCACGGTCTGGCCCACTTCCACTACTCGCAGTTCTTGTTGGCCATGGGGCGTTTTGACGAGTCGATGCACGAGGTGCGCGCCTACCGGACTCTGGACCCTTTTTCCTACTCGGTGCCCTCGGTGGCCTGGATCTACAACATGATGGGCGCTTATCCGCAGGCACTGGCCGAACTGGACAAGCGGATGCCGCTGCAGAAACCCTCTCTGGTGCACCTGTGGTCGCGGCAGGCGATTCTGGAGAATATGGGCCGGGAGGAAGAGTCCTTCCGGGCGTATCTGCAGGTGTTGGCAGAAATGGACTACGGCGAGCGGGAACTGGCCGCCGCCGAGCGGGCCTTCGCGGAGAGCGGTCTCCGTGGCTTCTACCGCTGGCTGGCGTTTGAGAAACGGGAGCTGCGCAATATCGGCCAGTATCAGGCACCCCTTTCCCTTGCCCGTTACGCGGTGGCAGCCGGCGAGCAGGAGCGCGCCCTGGAGTGGCTGCAACAGGCGCTGCAGGCCCGGCAGCTGGAGCTGCTGTGGGTTGCGGTCGATCCCAAATACGCACCACTGCGGGGCCGGCCGGAATTCACCGCGCTGCTGCGCCAAATAGGGCTGCCCCAGGGCGGCTCTTACCCCTCGAACCACCCCTGAAACCACCCCGGGTGCCGCGCCCTCCCGTCCCCGCGGCACCTGCAAACACTGCTTCTAACTTATTGATTCCATTGACATTTGGAACTCCTTGGAACGCCTTGGGCCGATTTCAGGACGCCCACGGTACCTATCCCTAGTCTCTGCTCCCGATTGCAACTGAACCCGGTGCCAGCCTTGCCCCAGCGGGCCTGGTCCGGGTTTCCAAACGGGAACGACTGATGCTCAAAAACATTCTGATGGCACTCGCCCTGGCAGCCAGCGGGCTGCTGCAGGCGGAGACCGACAGTGCCCTGGCCTGGCAGTTCGAGGCGCCGGATATGGTGATCGGCAAGCCGGTGCTGGACGGGGACACCATTTACACCTCCGCCGGTAAACACCTCTTCGCGCTGGACAAGTCCGGACACAAACGCTGGCAGTACGATGCGGGTGCGGCAATCGCCGCGGCAGTGGCCCTCGCCGGCGAGCGAATACTGCTGCACGCGGACAACGGTGTGCACGCCCTGGACCGGCACGGCCGCCGGCTGTGGTTCTTTGCCGCGCAAGACGCCGAAGCCACCACCGACGGAACCAGTTGGGGCTGGGGCGAGGGCCGGTTCTCCCGCACCTGGGCCTGGTACCGCTCGGCACCGCTGGTGGTGGGGGAGCGGATTTTTGTCGGCATCGGTGGCGGCGTGCAGGCGCTGTCTCTCAGCGACGGTAAACCGCTGTGGCGCCAGGAAACCGGGGTAGTGCATACGGACCCGGTGCACCACGAGGGAATTGTCATCGTCGGCAGTTGGGACAACCACCTCTACGGACTGGATGCGCAGAGCGGCGACATTGCGTGGCAGTTTGTCGGCAGGCTGCCCCAGGGCGCCATGGCCGGCTGGGACGGCTGGCCGGGCTTCAACCTGACACCGCAGCTGCACGGGGGGCGCGTCTATGTGGGCAGCCGCGGTGCTTATTTTTATTCCATTGATGCCCGCACCGGCGTCGAGCAGTGGAGCAGCAAGTACGCCAACTCCTGGATCGGTTCCCCCGCCACGATCAGCGGCGGCACCGTGTATTTCGGCCTGTCCGACGGCCTCGGTGTGATGGGCCAGGATCTCAACAATGGGCATCTGAAATTCTTTGCCCCCACCAACCACCTTGTATTCGCGCAGCCGGCCATTGCCGGCCGGGAACTGGTTGTCGGCACTCTGGCCGGTGAACTGTTCGCCGTCGACCTCGAGACTGGCGCGCGCCGCGCCCTGTTCCAGTCCACTCGCAGCCGGGCCAATCAGGCGATCTACGTGCGCCCTGAAGGGGGTATTCGCATGGACGAAGAGGCGGAGAAAGACGGCAGTCATGCCGGCAGCGTTGCCTACATGCGGCGCATGCTCTCGGGTCTGGACGCCATCCTCAATCTCACTACCGATGGTTCATACGTTTATGCAGGTACCGCCGGAGGCAAGCTGTACGCGGTTCGCCTGTAACACGACGAAGCCTCCTTCTTCACTCAGCAGATAAAAGCAAAACAACCAAAAAAGCACCATAAGGAGCTCATGCGATGTATGACAATAAAAAAAGACTGTTGCCGGCAGCGATCAGCTGTGCTGTCGCGGTTTCTGTAACGGCCTCTTACGGCGTCCAGGCGCAAGAGGAGAGCTACGATGCGTCACTCGAAGAAATAACGGTCGTCGGCTTCCGCAAAAGTGTGATGGACTCCATCAGCACCAAGCGCGATGCCAAGTCCGTAGTAGAGGTCATCTCTGCTGAGGATATCGGCAAACTGCCGGATTCCTCCATCGCCGAAGCCATCTCGCGCTTGCCGGGCCTGGCCACCCAGCGCCTGGATGGCCGGGCCAGCCGTGTGACTATCCGCGGCTTCGGTGAGAACGAGAGCGCCACTACCTTCAACGGTCGCGAACAGGTATCCATCGGCGACAACCGCGGTGTGGAGTTCGACCTCTATCCCTCTGAGATCATGAGCGGTGTCACCGTGCACAAAACCCCAACGGCCAACATCGAGGCCGAAGGGATCGCCGGTGTGATCGATATGCAGACCGTCAAGCCACTCGAGCGCGGCGAGCGCGTGGTCAAGTTCAACGGCCAGCTGGAGCAGACCGGCTTCGACAAGCTGAATCCCGATGGTGAAGATCAGGGGCACCGCGCCACCATTTCCTATATCGACCAGTTTGCCGACGACACCATCGGTGTGGCCTTCGCTTACAACACCATGAGTTCTCCGAACCAGGAAGAGCGCTGGCACGCCTGGGGCTACCAGAATGTCGATGCCGACGGCCAGTCCTATTCCGTCATGACGGGCGCCAAGCCCCTGGTCCGCTCCTCGGTGCTGGAGCGCGACAGCGCGATGCTGGTAGTGGAATTGCGACCGAATGAAAAGCTGCAGACTACCTTTGATGCGCTGTACGTGGACTTCTCCGATCAGAAAATCCTGCGCGGTTTCGATATTCCCGTTTACATCGCAACCGAGGGAATCGCCAACGAAATCGACCCAGAGAGTGGCTTTATCACTTCTGGAACCTTCGTGGATATGAAACCGCTGGTTCGTAACGAAGACGAACACCGTGAAGCTGAACTGAACTCCTTCGGCTTCAACCTCAAGTACGATGTCAGCGAAGAGCTACAGCTCGAGTTCGATGCCAGTCAGTCCAACGTCAAGCGCGAAATCTGGAGCTTCGAAAGCTATGCCGGCACCGGTCGCGGAGACAGCCAGGGATTGCGCGATACCGTGACCTACAATATGGGCGCCGGAAATTCGGGTGCCATTTTTGAGCATGAGCTCGACTATGGCGATTATGACTTGATCCAATTGGGCGGCCCACTGAGCTGGGGTGGGGCGCTGAACGACAGGTATGACCTTGTCGGTACTGAGTGGGAAAACACCGCGCAAGACGGCTTTATCAATGCGCCGGAAGTCGACGACGAGTTGACCTCGCTGAAACTGGCCGCCTCTCAGCTTATGGATGTCGGAATCGTAAACGAAATCAGCTATGGCGTTTCCTACCGTGAGCGGGAAAAAAACAGACGCACCAAAGGCTACTATGTGACCCTGGATGCGTTCCCGGGCCGGCTGGTCGTTCCGGAAGAATACCGCCTGGGCACTGCCTCCCTGGACTTTATCGGCATGGGAGACGTTATTGCCTATGATGCCGCTGGCCTACTGGCGGATGGTTACTACGACCTGACCACCGAATCGGATATCAACCTCAACCATGTAACCGACTCCTACTCCGTTAACGAAACGGTTACTGCCGCGTTTGCGCAGGCAGAATTTGAAACAGAGGTTGGCGGTCTGTCGCTGGCCGGTAATGCCGGCCTGCGCTATGTCTATACCGAACAGCGCTCCAAGGGCTTTGCCGGTCAGGTAATCGACGGACGTGTCGTCGCCGAACCCACGGACATCAGCCACGACTACAGCCACCTCCTGCCGAGCCTGAATCTGTCGTTGGCTCTCGATGAGCAGCAGACCGTGCGCTTCGGGGCCGCCAAAACCATTTCCCGTCCGCGCATGGATCAAATGAACGCGTCGCTCAGCGTTGGCTACAGAGATGTAGCGGATGCCAATGGTAACTACTGGGGCATCAGTGGAGGCAACCCGTTGCTGGAACCTAAGGAGGCTGTGGGGGTAGACCTTTCCTACGAAAACTACTTCAGTGACGAGGGTTACTTCTCCGTGGCCCTGTTCTGGAAGGACCTGGACCAGTGGGTCTTCAACGGCACCTATGAAGTGGACCTGGTCGGCGTCGCCGATCCTCTCACCGGTATGGTTCCGGAGAATTCCAGGGCTAGCGGCAGTGGTAGCGTAAATGGTGGCGGCGGCACCCTGCAGGGCTATGAGGTTTCCCTGACCCTGCCGTTCAATATCTTCAGCGAGAGCCTGGATGGTTTCGGCCTGCTGGCCAGCCACACCGGTGTCAGCTCCGATATCAAAGATCAGAATGGCAACGACTTTCAGCTGCCGGGACTGTCCGACAGTATCCAAAACCTGACGCTGTACTACGAAAACTACGGTTTTTCGGCACGTACCAGCCTGCGCAAACGCTCCGACTTCAACGGTGAGGTCTACGGTATTGGCTTTGAATCCACCCAGGTCGACGTGCTGGGTGAAACCATCGTCGACGCGCAGATCGGCTATGACTTTGCCGACGCTGGCATCGGTGGTCTGGAGGGTTTGTCCGTATTCCTGCAGGGCGTAAACCTGACCGAGGAACCGTTCACCACACTGAGCGGCGACAATGAACTGCAGGTTCGCGACTACCAGAGCTACGGCCGCACCTATCTGTTGGGCGTCAGTTACGAGTTCTGACGAGCAGCGAGGTAGCGGATGTGCCCCGCTGGATCGGCGGGGCACATCCCTTTCAACAGAAAGGGAAAAACAGCAATGCTTTATTTTCTAAAGATCGCTCTCCTGCTGCCGGCGGTCGGCAGAGGAATAACTACATGATCAGGTTGGACGCCGGCCGCCAGATCCTGTGCCGGGCGGATTTCCCGACGCTGTTGTCGGGATTGACCGCCAGAGAACAGACCGGCCATTGAAAGGATGTAGTTGTGAAGACTCATGCTCCGCTGAGAGCGTTGGCAATGTTCGAGCAGCTGCTCGCCGGCGATTCTTTCAGGTCCATAGGCGCCAAGTACGGCTTGTGCCCCGAACGCGTGCGTCAGATCGTCAACCAGGTGCGCTGGCAACTGGTGCACCGGGAGTGGCCCTGCGGGGAAAATGGAGGTGACGCCTGCTGGAAGATACCAAGTATGCGCAAGCAAAAGCACTACTGGATTGCCAGGGCAAAAGAACTGCGATTGGAATACGCGAACGAGGTGAGGCAAAAGGATGCCTATGAAATACAGGTAGATACGCCCGTTTTTCGTGAGGGAAAAACCTACTAATAAGCTCTTCTTCGCATGAAAAATATGAGTTCACCGCGCAATGCAAATGGCTGTATTCCAAAATGATAATAAGGACTGATCATGAATTTGAGTAACACCGCAACCATGTTGCGGCTCTCCGTTGCCCTCGTCCTGCTGCTCGGTTGCGGACAATTGGCGACGCAGGCGATGGCGCAGACTGCGGGGAAAGCGCCGTTGGAATTTTCCTGGGACAATGCCAGCGTCTACTTCCTGTTCGTAGACCGTTTTCGCAATGGCGACCCAGGCAACGACCAGAACTACAACCGCAAGACCGACTACGGTTCGGCGCAGAAGAACGCTGCCACATTTCACGGCGGTGACATCGCCGGGGTGATCGAAAAACTTGAGGACGGTTATTTCCAACGTCTGGGGGTCAGTGCCATTTGGGTTACCGGCGTCTACGAGCAGATGCATGGCTGGGTCGGCGGTGGCAGTCGCAACGATTTTCCTCACTACGGCTACCACGGCTACTACCCCATGGACTTCACCTCCATGGACCGAAACTTCGGCACTGTCGAGGAGTTTCGTCGCTTCGTGGATCTGGCTCACGGGCAGGGCATCCGTGTCATTATGGATGCCGGTCTCAACCACCCCGGCTACAACACCCTGCTAGACGCGGTGCAGTTCGGGTTTGGTGATGTGGGGCTCGACGAGGCCAGCGCCCGCGAACATCGCGAGGGCTTCGATTATCTGGAACTGTTCCAGCTGTCAGAAAAACACCAGCGCGACCGCTGGTGGGGTGACGACTGGACACGCGCGCCGGACGAGGTAGACAAGGACCTGCTGACCGAAAGCATCTACGGCCTGCCGGACTTTCGCACTGAAAGCACGCAACCGGTGGCCATCCCCGACTTCCTGCGTCGCAAGTGGCAGCAAGAGGGTGACGCCACGCCCTGGGTCAACCCAAGCGCTGTGCCCTACCGCCGCGATCAGCCACTGGCGCCAGCCGACTATGTCATCCAGTGGCTCGCCGCCTGGGTGCGGGAGTTTGGCATCGACGGCTTCCGCTGCGATGTGATCGACAATGTAGACGCGCAGCGCTGGCAACAGTTGCATCAGGCCGCGAACGCCGCGTTGAGTCAGTGGCGGCGCACG
Source organism: Microbulbifer sp. SH-1 (assembly GCF_011326135.1). Taxonomy (NCBI): domain Bacteria; kingdom Pseudomonadati; phylum Pseudomonadota; class Gammaproteobacteria; order Cellvibrionales; family Microbulbiferaceae; genus Microbulbifer; species Microbulbifer sp. SH-1. The sequence continues at coordinate 376,158 of NZ_CP046948.1, forward strand.
CACCCCGAATCGCCCGCGTCACAATGGCGCGACGACTTCTGGATGACGGGCGATGTCTGGGACTCGGATATCCGCTTCTATCCCCAATATGCCGAGTTGGGTTTCGATTCCATCGTCAATTTCACCTTTCCCAAGAGTGGCGACCTGAGCCGTATCGGTGACATCTGGCAGCAGTACGCAGATCAGCTCAACAACCGTGCCGACTGGTCGACATTGAGCTTTCTGAATAACACCTACAAGCGCGACACCAACCCGGCCGATAGTATCGACCTGGGTACCAGCCTGTTGCTGGCACCCGGCGCGGTACAGATTTTTTACGGCGATGAAGTGGCGCGCAAAGCCGACGACTTGGGCGATATTTCCGATCCCATTCAAAACTACCGCTCCGATTACAACTGGGACAACCAGGATCAGGCAGTGCTGGCGCACTGGCAGAAGCTCGGCCAGTTCCGTCGCCGGCACCTGGCGATAGGTGCCGGTGCGCAGATTCGTATCGCGCAACAGACCTTCGTGCGGGTGCATGCGGCCAGCGGTGACAAGGTAATTATCAAACTCAGCGACCGGGCGCACGACAAGGTCGCCGTCGGCGACACCTTCGCCGACGGCACGCGCCTGCGCAATGCTTACACAGGAGAAGTGCAGCCAGTGCGCGATGGTTACGCCAAATTCCGTGTATTGAACCGCGTGCTGCTGCTGGAAGCACTCCCGAGTAACACTCTGGGAATCGAAGAAAATACATTGAACATCTGACATGTTCTGGAAAAAGAGAATCAATAGATGCACTGTGAAATGACGAAAATTTGGCTGCTTGCGCTTTTGTTTGCGATTGTTAATGTGCCCAGAGTTTACGCCGAGGATGCACTGACATATCTCAACCGCAATGGAGTGGACCCGGAAAGTTACATCATCCAGAAATTTGATCGCAGCGATGTTGTCCTGCTGGCGGAAGATCACGCGGTGCAGAACAATCTGCTGTTCGTGCAAGGGCTGATTCCCAAGCTCTATGATGCCGGCGTTCGCAATCTCGGCATGGAGTTTGGGGCCTGGGAGGATCAGGAAACGCTCGATGCTCTGCTCTCTGCGCCGGCCTACGACCCGCAGGCGGCCCGTGATTTGATGTACTCATACAATGTCGCCTGGCCTTATCGGGAATATCAGGATATGTACCGGGCCGCGTGGGCATTCAACAGAGGGCTACCGGAAGGCGCAGAACCATTCAGGATCCTGAATCTCAGTTACCGGTATGACTGGCGCCACTTCGGTGTTGGTGACGCGAGAACCCCGGAGAATATGAATGCAGTCTTCGCGAAGGGGACGCCCGATATGTATAGGGCGGAGGTAATTGAAAGAGAAGTGCTTGAAAAGAACCAGAAAATACTCGTTCTTACCGGCACCGTTCACGCGTTCAGCAGATTCGAGATGCCGGTGTTTAACTCCTGGAGTGACCATTTTTGTGATGTCGTAACGTGGACACTCGGCAATCGTTTGTTTCAAAAGTATCCGGATAGGGTGCTTTCTATCGCACTTCACCAGCCATTTCCCGCCAGGGCAAATAGCGGCAGGCGCCTGGTATCTCCAGCCAATGGAAAAATCGAACGGCTGATGCACGCGTTGGGAGGTGGCCCAATGGGCTTTGACCTGGACTCTCCGGTGGGTGCACTGACCGATAGCAGCAGTTATTCGATATGTGATGCGGGGTTTACCCTCAGGAAGCTGTTCGACGGCTATATCTATCTCGCGCCGCTTGCTGATCTTGAGGGGGCAACCGTAGACCCGGAATTCTTCACCGGGCGAGACTGGGAGGATATCCGGCAACAGCTTCCCGATCCCGACTTCCGCGGGGAAACAGCATCACTCGATGCACTGAAAAAACATATCCACGATTATGTGAATCTGAAATGGAGATATGGTGACGTGTTGTCGGAGCACTGAACCGATAGCGCCAGCTTCAGAGACGAATTAAGCGCGCGGGATGCTGCTTTGGCGCGAGGGAGCCACGATTGATCACGGCGATCGGGTTCAGAACGGTACCCGCTTCGAGTAGCTCGCTTTCTGCATGTCCCGCACTTCCACGGAAATTTCCGGCACTTCCGGTGCGGATTTGCACAGGCTGTTGAAAATGGCCGCGCTCAGCGCCTCTTTCTGCTCGGTGGTGCGGCCTTCCAGTATTCGCACTTCTGCATGGATAAACGAATTTCCACCACCTTCATCATTGCCGAGCGCGAAATCCCGATAGGGTACGGCGCGCGTTTTTATCGCGCTGGCGTTGAATAGCCCGGTGTCGCTCATGGCCCGCTGGCCATTTCTCACCAGGGTTGCGATGGAAATGGCCTCTTCCAGTTGCTGGGAGTATTCGATTACCAGATGGGGCATCGCCGTGCTCTCCTCGCTGCGGTTATCGGATCAGGGACAAAAACTCGGTTCTGGTGGCCTGCTGGCTGCGGAAGGAGCCGAGCATGGCGGAGGTCTTCATCACCGAGTTCTGTTTTTCCACCCCGCGCATCATCATGCACATGTGCTTCGCTTCAATGATCACACCAACACCGGCAGCGCCGGTGACCCGCTGGATGGTTTCGGCAATTTCTACCGTTAGCTGTTCCTGGATCTGCAAGCGGCGGGCAAACATGTCTACAATGCGCGCCACCTTTGACAGGCCCAGCACCTTGCCGTCGGGAATATAGGCGACATGCGCCTTGCCGATAAACGGCAGCAGGTGGTGCTCGCACAGGGAATAGAGTTCGATATCCTTGACCAGCACCATTTCGCTGCAGTCAGACGGGAAGAGCGCGTCGTTGACGATTTCTTCCACCGTCTGCTGGTAGCCGCGGGTGAGATACTGCATGGCCTTGGCGGCGCGCAGGGGGGTATCTTTCAGCCCCGGGCGCTCCGGGTTTTCGCCAATGGCTTCAATGATGTGTGCGTAGTGTTCTTTCATCAGTATGCTTCCAACGTCTCGCCCACAGAGGTGCCGCGCCGTGTGGCTGCGGAGGGCCGATGTTCAGGGGCTCCAGAGGGTGCGCTACCCTAAGCCTTTGTGCTGCGGTAGTAAAGTGGCAAAGAACCAGGTGCCAGTAATTAAGGAATTTCGCCAATGATAGAGAAACGTGAGTCCACTTTGCAGGATTTGCACACAGTGTTGGACTACATCCGCTGGGGCACCAGCCGCTTTAATGAATCAAAGCTTTGGTTCGGTCATGGAACCGACAATGCCTGGGACGAAGCTGTCTTGCTGGTCACTCACGCGCTGTACCTGCCGGTAGACAGCAAGCCGGACATTCTCGCCGCGCGCCTGACCATGGATGAGCGCAACCGGGTGATGGATATGCTGGAAAAACGCATCAACCAGCGCCTGCCGGCCCCCTATATCACCAATGAGGCATGGTTCTGTGACATGCCGTTTTATGTGGATGAGCGGGTGCTGGTGCCGCGTTCCCCCATCGGCGAGCTGATCCGCCAGCGCTTTGAGCCGTGGCTTGTCGAGGAGCCGCTGGCGATTCTGGATCTGTGCTGTGGCAGCGGCTGTATCGGTATCGCCTGTGCAGAGACTTTTCCGGATGCGCGGGTGGATGTCAGCGATATTTCCGCGGATGCCATTGAGGTGGCGCAAATCAATATCAACCGTCACGATCTGAACGAGCAGGTGCGGGCGGTGCAGTCAGACCTGTTTGCCGGGCTCGCGGGCTGCAGCTACGACCTGATTGTCAGCAACCCACCCTATGTGGATGCGCGGGATCTGGCGGAGATGCCTGCGGAATATCACGCCGAACCGGGGCTGGCACTGGGGTCCGGTGACGATGGCCTCGATTTCACCCGCCGCTTGCTGTTGGAAGCGCCGGATTATCTGCAGCCCGAGGGAATTCTGATTTGCGAGGTGGGAAACAGCTGGCTGGCGCTGGAGGAAGCGTATCCGCAGGTGCCGTTTGTGTGGCCCGAACTCGAGGATGGCGGTCATGGGGTCTTTATGCTGACCCGTGAAGACCTGCTGGCCTGTCGTCCGTTTTTTGAAAAGGGTGCCGGTTGATCGTTCAACCGGACTGCCGCGCCCGGAATCCTGCGAGCCTGCTGCGGCATATTCCTCTATAATGCGCGGCTTTCATCGACAAATATCGCTGAAAGAAATCGAATAATTCACTGGGGTAGGGAATTCCGGATATGTCGGGCAACACATTTGGCAAGCTGTTCTGTGTCACCACTTTTGGCGAGAGCCACGGCCCGGCGCTGGGCTGCATCGTCGACGGTTGCCCGCCCGGGCTGGAAATCTCCGCGGAGGAAATCCAGCTGGAGCTGGACCGCCGCAAGCCGGGTACTTCCCGCTACACCACCCAGCGTCGCGAGGCGGATGAAGTCAAAATTCTTTCCGGTGTGTTTGAGGGCAAGACCACCGGTACGCCCATCGGTCTGCTGATCGAGAACACCGACCAGCGCTCCAAGGATTACGCGAATATCGCCGAGCAGATCCGCCCGGCCCATGCCGATTACACCTACTGGGCCAAGTACGGCCTGCGGGATTATCGCGGCGGTGGCCGCTCGTCGGCGCGCGAGACGGCCATGCGCGTTGCGGCCGGCGCTATTGCCAAAAAGTGGCTGAAGCAGCAGTTCGGGATCGAGGTTCGCGGCTATCTGTCGCAGCTCGGTCCGATCAAGGTGGAGACGCTCGACTGGTCCCAGGTCGATCAGAACCCCTTCTTCTGCCCGGATGAAAGCAAGGTGCCGGAGATGGAGGCGTATATGCAGGCCCTGATCAAGGAGGGCAACTCCATCGGTGCGCGTATCTCCGTACACGCCAGTGGTGTCCCCGCTGGTCTCGGCGAGCCGATTTTCGACCGCCTGGATGCGGATCTTGCCCATGCGCTGATGAGCATTAACGCGGTAAAAGGCGTGGAGATCGGTGCGGGCTTCGCGTCGGTGGAGCAGAAGGGCACCGAACACCGGGATGAGATTACCGCAGATGGCTTCCAGTCCAACAATGCCGGTGGAATTTTGGGTGGTATCTCCAGCGGCCAGGAGATCATTGCGCATATCGCGCTGAAGCCCACGTCCAGCCTGCGTATTCCCGGTAAAAGCCTGGATATCAACGGCAACCCGATTGAAGTGGTCACCACCGGCCGCCACGATCCCTGTGTCGGCATCCGCGCAACGCCGATTGCCGAGGCGATGATGGCGATCGTGCTGATGGATCATGTGCTGCGCCAGCGGGGGCAGAATGGGGATGTGGAATTTGGTCTGAAGATTCCGGCGGGTGAGCCAGCCTGATTTCCGGCCAGGCCGGTAGATACAAAAAAGGCGGAGCGTTTGCGCGCTCCGCCTTTTTTATTGACTGCCGCCTGAGAATCAGAGGTGCAGGTTCAGGCCCAGGTAGGGGCCCTTGATTTCCAGATCGCTCTGCAATGCATCCAGTTCTTTCACATCCAGGGTCATGGAGCGGTAACCGGCCTCAATGGCAAAGTCCAGCGCGGGTACGAAGTCCCAGCGGATTTTGGCGGTGAGGTCGGTGTGGCGGTCGCCTTTGTAGCTGGTGCCGTTGCCCTGAGCGATGATGGACCAGCCGGTGAAGGGCAGGTCGAAGCGGGCTACGCCGTAGACCATGGGCAGAACGCCGGAGAGTTCGATGGTTTCAGATTGCGTATCGCCGCAGGGGGTTGAGGGAACAGTGGGAATGCATACGATCCCGCCCTGACCGGTCGCGTTAAATTCACCATCATACATGCGGGCGGTTAAGCCCAAATCCAAATTCACCCAGTTGTCGAGAATCTCATAGTACAGGGTGGCGTCGGTGTGAGTCAGGCTCATGTTCGCACTCACGGTGGAATACGCTCGGAACGTCTCATCGTCGAAGGTAACTTCGTCAGTGATCTCTGTAGAGCCATTGGTTTCAATCTTGCTGTGTGCCAACAGGATGTTCGGGATCAGCGGGATCGGGTGTTCCAGTGCAGCCTGAATAAAGGTGACGTTATCTTCGGCGAGGGCAAACTCGTCCACATTGAAGTTGTTGACACCGATGGTGCCGCTATAGGCCGGCTTCCAGGCACCCAGGGTGGCATCAAAACCGAGAATAGTGTCGGCGCTGGCACCGGCGGAGGCCAGGGCGGCGCAGAAGGCCAGGGTTATTTTTTTCATTGGAGTCTCTCCCATTGGATTTTGCGACGCATTCTACCGGGTTTACATGAAGTTTCCCTGACCAGTTGGCGATTTTGAGATTTTTTTACTCTGCATCTGACTGACCATTACACCTCGGTCAGAGCCCCCGCGCCTCCTTGAACAGCAGTTGCTGCAGCGCGTTGGCGGCGTTGCTCAGGGTGCGGTTGCGGTGGTAGATGATGCCGAGGTTGCGCACGATGCTCAGTTGCGGCATGGGCAGCTCGGCGAGGGTCTCGTCCACCAGGGTTTTCGGCAGTACGCTCCAGCCGAGGCCGACGCCCGCCATCATCTTGATGGTCTCGAGGAAGTTGGTGGCGAGTTTGGCGGTGAGCTTGAGGCCGTGGGCGTCGAACTCGCGCTTGATCAGTCGCCCGGTATAGGTGTTCATGTCCGGCAGGATGGCCGGGTACTGGGCGAGAGCCGGCAGGTCGAGTTCGGGCATCTGCGCCAGCGGATGATCCGGGGCGGCCACCACTACACAGGGGTCGGGCCAGATGATCTGGGCGTTGAGGCTGGGATAGTCCTTCAGCGCCAGGGTCACCACGGCGAGTTCGTATTCGCCGGCCATCAGGGCCTCGTAGGCCTGCTCGGAATCGAGGAAGTCGATATCCAGGGCGACGTCCGGGTAGCGGGTGCTGAAATCCTTCAATACCGGCGGCAGGTGGTGCAGACCCACGTGGTGACTGGTGGCAATGCGCAGGCTGCCGCCGATGGTTTCGCCGAGGCTCCTGAGTTCCCGCTCCGCGTCGCTCACCTCGTTGAGAATATGGCGGGCGCGCGGCAGCAGGGCGCGGCCGGCGTTGGTGAGCTGGAGTTTGCGGCCGATGCGGTCGAACAGGGGGGCGCCCAGTTGCTGCTCAAGGGAGGCGAGGCGCTTGCTCACCGCGGGCTGGGTCAGATGCAGCTGCTCCGCGGCTTCCGACACGGAGCCCTGTTCTGCGATGGCGAGGAAGGCTCTAAGCCACTGAATTTCCATGGTATTTGCCTACCTTGTTGGCGTATTCCAAAAACGAATGCGCCATATAATAAATATAAATTGATGTTATTCAATGCCCCCCCTAGACTCCCGCATGTTATCCATAGAGGAGATGGGGCTATGGGCCACCCTGAAAATAAGAAGCAGACGCTCTACGACAAGCTCTGGCAAGACCACCTTGTCAAAAGCCGCGACGACGGCACCGCACTGATTTACATCGACCGTCACCTGATTCACGAGGTGACCTCACCACAGGCATTCGAAGGCCTGCGCCTGGCGGGCCGCAAGCCCTGGCGTACGGATTCCGTGGTGGCCACCCCGGACCACAACGTGCCGTCCGACGCTGCAGAGCGCGCCGGAGGTATCGAAGGTATCCAGGACGAAGTGTCCCGTATCCAGGTCAAGACCCTGGACGAGAACTGCAAGGATTTCGGCATCGTCGAGTTCGGTATCAACGATCCCGGTCAGGGCATTGTGCACGTGATCGGCCCTGAGACCGGCGTGACCCTGCCGGGTATGACGGTGGTGTGTGGCGATTCCCATACCTCTACCCACGGCGCGCTGGGCGCACTGGCCCACGGTATCGGCACCTCCGAGGTGGAGCACGTGATGGCCACCCAGTGCCTGATCCAGAAAAAGATGAAGAACATGCTGGTGCGCGTGGACGGTGAACTCGGCCCGGGCGTGACCGCGAAAGATGTGGTACTGGCAATCATCGGCAAGATTGGCACCGCCGGCGGCACCGGTTATGCCATCGAGTTCGGTGGTTCCGCGATCCGCGCTATGTCCATGGAAGGTCGCATGACCATCTGCAACATGGCCATCGAGGGCGGTGCCCGTGCCGGCATGGTGGCGGTGGACCAGATCACCCTGGACTACGTGAAAGGCAAACCCTACGCGCCCAAGGGCGAGCAGTGGGATCGCGCGGTGGAAAACTGGAGCCGGTTGCACTCGGACGACGGCGCGCACTTCGATGCGATCGTCGAGCTGAAAGCGGAAGAGATTGAGCCGCAGGTGAGCTGGGGTACGTCACCAGAGATGGTGGTGCCGGTAAACGCTGTAGTGCCCAATCCTGCGGACGAGAGCGATGCCACCAAAAAAGCCGGTATCGAGCGCGCGCTGGAATACATGGGGCTGAGCGCTGGCCAGAAGATTACCGACATCAATCTGGACCGCGTATTTATTGGCTCCTGCACCAACTCCCGTATCGAGGACCTGCGCGCGGCGGCGGAAGTGGCCAAGGGCCACAAGAAAGCCGACAGCGTGAAGCAGGTACTGGTGGTGCCCGGTTCCCAGTCTGTGAAAGCGCAGGCAGAGAAAGAAGGGCTCGACAAGGTATTTATCGAGGCGGGCTTCGAGTGGCGCGAGCCCTCCTGCTCCATGTGCCTGGCGATGAATGCGGACAAACTCGGCGCCGGTGAGCACTGTGCCTCCACGTCCAACCGCAACTTTGAAGGCCGTCAGGGTTACGGCGGCCGCACCCATCTGGTGAGCCCGAGTATGGCGGCGGCGGCGGCGATTGCCGGTCATTTTGTGGATGTGCGTGAATTTGGGGGGGTGAAATGAAAGCGTTTACTCGGGTAACCGGCGTTGTCGCGCCGATGGACCGCGCCAATGTGGACACGGATCTGATCATTCCCAAGCAGTTCCTGAAATCCATCAAGCGCACCGGCTTCGGCCCGAACCTGTTCGACGAGCTGCGCTACCTCGATGAGGGGCAACCCGGTCAGGATTGCAGTCAGCGTCCGCTGAACCCGGATTTCCCGCTGAACTTTCCGCGCTACAAGGGTGCCTCCATTCTGCTGGCGCGCAAGAATTTCGGCTGCGGTTCCAGCCGTGAGCACGCGCCCTGGGCGCTGGACGATTACGGCTTCCGCGCGGTGATTGCGCCGAGTTTTGCGGATATTTTCTTCAACAACTGTTTCAAGAACGGCCTGTTGCCGATCGTTGTTGACGAAGACACCGTCGAGCAGTTGTTCCAGGAGATGTACGCGGACGAAGGCTACCAGCTGACCATCGATCTGGAGAAACAGCAGATTATCAAACCTGACGGTGAAACCATTGCGTTTGAGGTGGATGAGTTCCGCAAACACTGCCTGCTGAACGGCCTCGATGATATCGGTCTCACTCTCGAGGATGCGGACGATATTCGCGCGTACGAAGCCAAACGCCGCGAACAGGCGCCCTGGTTGTTTGACGCGGTGAAGTGATCGCGCAAAGGAATAAAAGGAATACAGGAAACGCTGATGAGCAAGAAAATCATGATCCTTCCGGGCGACGGTATCGGCCCGGAAATTGTCGAGCAGGCAGTAGCGGTGCTGAAAACCGCCGATGAAAAGTTTGGCCTGGGCCTCGAATTTAGCGAAGGCCTGATCGGTGGTGCGTCTATCGACGCCCACGGTGAGCCGCTGACCGATGCCGAGCTGAAAAAGGCCGGCGAGTGCGATGCGGTGCTGCTGGGTGCGGTGGGTGGCCCCAAGTGGGACAAACTGGATCGCGCCATTCGCCCGGAAAAAGGCCTGCTGAAAATCCGCAGCGGTCTCGGCCTCTACGCCAACCTGCGCCCGGCCATTCTGTATCCGCAGCTGGCCGATGCTTCCTCGCTGAAACCGGAAGTGGTTTCCGGTCTCGACATCCTGATCGTGCGCGAACTTACCGGCGGTATTTATTTCGGTGAGCCGCGCGGTATTCGCACGCTGGAAAACGGCGAAAAGCAGGGCTTCAACACATACGTATATAAAGAGTCCGAAATCGAGCGCATCGCCCGCACCGCGTTTGAAGCGGCGCAGAAGCGCGGCGGCAAGCTGTGTTCCGTGGACAAGGCCAACGTGCTGGAAGTCACCGTGCTGTGGCGCGAGGTACTGGATCGCCTGGCACCGGAATATCCGGATGTGGAGCTTTCGCATATGTACGTGGACAACGCGGCGATGCAGCTGGTGCGCGCGCCCAAACAGTTCGACGTGATGGTGACCGGCAATATGTTCGGCGACATCCTGTCCGACGCCGCCGCCATGCTCACCGGCTCCATTGGCATGTTGCCTTCCGCGTCGCTGAACGAAAGCGGCTTCGGTCTGTACGAACCCTGCCACGGCAGTGCGCCGGACATCGCCGGGCAGGGTATTGCCAACCCGCTCGCTACCATTCTTTCTGCGGCAATGATGCTGCGTTACTCGCTGGATATGGGTGACGTTGCAGATGCGATCGAGGCGGCGGTGAGCAAGGTGCTGGATCAGGGGCTGCGCACCGCCGACATCTACACCGAAGGCTGCAAAAAAGTCTCCACCGCCGAAATGGGTGCCGCCGTCGTCGCCGCCCTCTGAGAGGCCTCATTAATTACGTCATCCCGGTCTCTTTATTCATGCGGCGCGGCCGCTCCGGGATCCAGTAAACAAACAGATTCAACAGGGTAAAGAAATGAACAAAGTAGGATTCGTAGGCTGGCGCGGTATGGTCGGCTCCGTTTTGATGGGCCGCATGCTGGAAGAAAACGACTTCGCGCACATCGCCGAGCCGGTATTTTTCTCCACCTCCAATGCCGGCGGCGCTGCGCCGGATATCGGCAAGGAAGTTGCGCCGTTAAAAGACGCCTACGATCTGGAAGCGCTGGCGGAGCTGGATGCGATCGTCAGCTGTCAGGGCGGTGACTACACCAAGGAAGTCTTCGGTAAATTGCGTGAAAGTGGCTGGAACGGTTACTGGATCGACGCCGCCTCCAGTCTGCGCATGGCGGACGACGCCATCATTGTACTGGACCCGGTGAACCGCGATGTCATCGACCGCGGCATCGAGTCCGGCGTGAAAAACTACGTCGGTGGCAACTGCACCGTCAGCCTGATGCTGATGGGCCTGGGCGGCCTGTTCAAGGCGGGCCTGGTGGAGTGGGTCAGCTCCATGACGTATCAGGCGGCCAGCGGCGCCGGCGCCAAGAACATGCGCGAGCTGATTTCCCAGATGGGTGCGATCCGCGACGGCGTGGCCGCGGAACTGGCGGACCCCGCCAGCGCGATTCTGGATATCGACCGCAAGGTGGTGGAAACCATGCGCGGCGGTGACTTCCCCACCGCGGAGTTCGGTGCACCGCTCGCCGGCAGTCTGCTGCCGTGGATCGACACCCAGCTGGAAAATGGCCAGAGCCGCGAGGAGTGGAAGGCGCAGGTGGAGGCCAACAAGATTCTCGGCACCAGCGCTACTGTGCCGGTGGACGGTACCTGTGTACGCATTGGCGCCATGCGCTGCCACAGCCAGGCGTTTACCGTGAAGCTGAAAAAAGATGTGCCGCTGGCAGAAATCGAACAGTTGATCGCCTCTGCCAACGACTGGGTCAAAGTCGTGCCGAACGACCGCGCCATCACCGTGAAAGAGCTGACTCCCACCGCGGTAACCGGCAAGCTGGATATTCCGGTGGGCCGCCTGCGCAAGCTGAGCATGGGGGGGGAGTACCTGAACGCATTCACCGTAGGTGATCAGCTGCTGTGGGGCGCCGCCGAACCGCTGCGTCGCGTACTGCTGATCCTGCTCGGCAAGCTGTAAGTCACCTTAAAAATCTACTGCGCGTGCGTCTGGCGGCACCCGGCGGTGCTCAGAATGCTCATGTATTACTCATACATTCCGTTTCTTGCGCTCCGGCGGGTACCACCAGACACCCGCTCGCGACGATTTTAAAGGCGCCTTGAGACTTTATAGCGCGCAATTCGCTGCCCCTGGCTGGGGGCGGCTTCCCTCCGTCCGCGTCACGCGTATAATCCCCGCATTTTTCACGCTGCTGAATTTATCGCCGAACTGGCGTAAAAGCAGACGAACCACCCAATGAGTACAGATATGACTGAATCCAACCGGGAACTGGTGATCCTTGGCGTCGGCAGTGCGCCGTTTGATGCATTGCTGGAAATCCTCGAGGAGCGCAATACCGTTACGCCCGCGCAGCTGAAGCTGGTCGTGGGCGATGAAGCGGAGGCCGACCCGCAGGTTTTTGCCAATCGCAGTATTCCGGTCGTGCCGCTGAAGGACTTTGTATTCACTCCGGAGCAGGTAGTGCTGCTGCTGACCGGCGGTGATGCGGCGATGGCTGCAATGGGCAAGGCGGAAGAGGCCGGCGCCTGGGTGGTGGATGCCGCCGGTATCAGTCGCGGCGATGAATCCGTTGCGCTGATTCATCCGCTGCTGAATGCGGAGGCGCTTCAAGCGGTGGAGCGCAGGGTGGTTGCGGTGCCGGGTGCCGCTGCGGCGATGGTTGCTGAGGCGTTGTTTCCGCTGAGGTCACAGCTGAAGTCTGTTGAAGTGGTGCTGAATCAGCCGGTATCGGCCCTCGGAAAATCCTGTGTGGACGCCACCGCGGCGCAGACCGCGCGCCTGTTCAATGGCCAGGAGCCGGATGTGGATGAAACTACCGGGCAGCGACTGGCGTTCAATCACCTGAGTTCTGCAGAAGCTCTGCTGGAAAGTGGTCACAGTGTCAGCGAGCTGGCGCTGGTGTTGGAACTGCGCCGCCTGCTTGGCGACTCCATAGCGATCGACACCACCATCAATACGGCGTCGGTATTTCACGGCCAGTTGGCGAACCTGAGTGTGCAACTGGAAGCGCCGGTGGAACTCGCCACGGTGCGCGGCCTGCTGGCCAATGGTGCACGCCTTGAAATGCGCGAGCGCCCTTCGGCGCAGGATGCCGTGGGCAGTGAGAACACCCTGGTAGGGCGCCTGCGCAGCGGACTGCTCGGGCCGGCGTGGATCAATTTCTGTGCAGCATCCGACAATTTGCGGAAAGACATCGCAATAAACTGTGTACAGTTTGTCCACTTGTTGCTAAAAACCCATTGATATTTAATACTTAGCGACCTTTCTGAAGGTTTCTTCTTAACATTGCCCAATGGGTTACCCCGGATAGGGCGCGGCACTGCCTGGGGGGTATTGCCGGAAAAATGTTTGAGGAAACCCGAGGGGCTGAGTCTTTATCGGGGGGCGGACTTTCGCTGGAGAGCTTCGCCGGAGAGTAGAGCCTGGTGTATGAACACTGGTTCTTTTGTTTAAAAAACGCGCGGTTTTTCGCGCGATCCGGCTTCTGTTTTTGGCGCTTTGGGTGGTGAACAGACAGATGCCGGAGTGATTCTAAAAATAAAGGGAATCGGTTATGCGTGTGCAAAAGCTGGCACTAGCAGTTGGTCTGGTCAGCGCACTGGGGGGTAATGGGGCTCTGGCGCTTGGTCTGGGTGAGATAAAACTGAACTCAACTCTGAACCAACCTCTCAATGCGGAAATCAAACTGCTGCAGACACGCGGCCTTGACGACAATGAAATCAAGGTGCGCCTGGCCAGTTCCGAGGACTTTGAGCGCGCTGGCGTCGATCGTACCTACCTGCTCAATGAACTGCAGTTCAGCGTGGATTACTCCGGCGGTGAGCCGGTGGTGCGTATCTCCAGCCGCGCGCCGATCCGCGAACCTTTCCTGAATTTCCTGGTGGAAACCCGTTGGCCCAGCGGCCGTCTGCTGCGGGAGTACACCCTGCTGATGGACCTCCCGGCCTTCTCCACCAATACCGCTGCCCAGCCGGTTCAAGCTGCCGAGCGCGAGCGCCAGCAGGTGCGCCGCGATGCACCAGTACAGAAGCCGCTGCAACCCACCGTGCAGAAGCGCCAGCCGGAGCCTGTACAGGCGCCGGTGCAGCAGCCCGAATCGGAATATCAGCCTCCCCAGGAGGCCGCACCCGCTGAACCGGCACCGCAAGTCTTTGATGAGCCCGCTGATCTGCAGCCTGCGCCGCAGAGTGGAAGCGCCGCGGATTCCGGCAGCCGCGTATACGGCCCGGTGGAAGCCAACAAAACCCTGTGGGAGATCGCGCGCGACAGCCGCGAAACCCGTGAGGTGTCTGTGCAGCAAACCATGCTGGCAATCCAGCGCCTCAATCCAGAGGCGTTCATCAACAACAATATCAACCTGCTCAAGAAAGGTGCGGTGCTGCGCCTGCCCACCACTGATGAAGTGCGCAGCCTGACGCGCACTGAAGCGGTTGCCCTGGTGGCGACCCAGAATGATTCCTGGCGCGAGCGGGTGGGCGATGCCGATGTTACCGGCGCGCCACTGGACGGACGCGCGGCAACGGAAGAAACCGTTGTAAGCGATACGCTGGAGGGCCGCGTGTCCCTCGCGGCACCCGGCGACAACGAATCCGTGCTGTCCGGCTCCGGCAGCGGCACCGGTGAAAGCGAGGCCCTTGAGGGCGAGCTGGCGGTGAGCGAGGAAGAGCTGGATAAATCCCGCCTGGAGAATGCCGAACTGCAGGAGCGCATCGGCGAACTCAACGAACAGATCGACACCATGGAGCGCATGGTGGAAGTCTCTAACGACGAACTGCAGGCGGTGCAGACCGCAGCGGAGCAGTCGCTCGAGAGCAGCGAGTCCGATGCCGTTGATGCTGGCATCGAGGATGTCGCCGCGGAAGACACCGCGGACGTCGCTACAGACAACGATAGTGTGGATGCCGTCCAGGAACCGGCCGCGATCAGTGAGCCGGAGACGGTTGAGGCGGCACCGGTAGAAGACGAATCGCGCAACCGCGTGGTGGTGCAGACCCGCCCCGAACCGACCCTGGTTGAGCGCGTAATGGATAATATTGTGCCCATCGGTGCCGGTGCCGGCGCTCTGGTAGTGGCGCTGTTCGGCTTCCTCGCCTGGCGTCGCCGCAAGGAAGAGGAGGAGGCCATCCGTCAGGTCGAGGCGGAAATGGCCGCGGAGCGCGCTCAGACGGAGTCTGTCGATTTTGCCGAAGAAGACGACAACCTGGCCGCCGTGGAAGAGCTGGAGGCCAGCGAAAGTTTCGACCTGGACCAGCTGGGCGAAGTGGAAACCGACGACCCGATCGGCGAGGCGGAAATCCACTTGTCCCTGGCGCAGTACCAGGAGGCCGAGGCCAAGTTGCTGACCGGTCTCAAGGCGGCACCCGCGAATGTGGATGCACGCCTGATGTTGCTGGAGGTGTACGCCCAGCAGAAGAGTGCCGAGCAATTTGACGATCATTACCGCCAGCTGCTGAGTTACAGCGATGGCCCTGCGGCAGATCGCGCCGCACGCCTGCGCGAAACCATTCCCGGCATAGCGCCCTTCGTGGCTCCGGAAATGGACTTCTCCAGCGAATCCCTGGAAGCCGCGCAGCTCGACGACATGAGCGACGATTTCGACGGTGCCGGCTTCGACCTCGAAGCGAGCTTCGATGACCTCGACGAATTCTCCGGCAGCAAGCATGCTTCATCTGCCGCTGCGGAAACGGCGAACGACGATAAAGACTTTGCGCTGGACGACCTGGGCGATCTGGACGATTTGTCATTGGATCTCGACGACGATACCGTCGAGACCGCGTCCCCGTCCGTCAAAGCCGACGATGACTTCTCCCTGGACCTGGATCTGGGCGATGATCTGGAAAGTGATTTCGGCAGTGCGCTGGAAGATTCTTCTCTGGATAGCGGAGAAGACACCGCGTTCGATTTCGATCTGAGCACCAGTGCCGAGCCCGAGACCAGGTCCGAGGCGGAAGGCGACGGGGAGCTTGAGGATCTGATTGCCGACGGCGAGCTGGATCTCGACAACCTGGATGACCTGGACAGCCTGGATCTGGATTCCGGCTTTGCGCTTGAAACGGAGCAGCCGGTTTCTGGTGCAGATTCTGCGGTGGAGGAAAGTGGTCTCGATTTCGAACTCGACCTGACCCCGATGGGCGAAGACAGCGAACTGACATTGGATGGTGACGATGCCTCCAACAATGCGGCCGCGTCCGCGAGCGACAGCATCGAACTCTCCGTTGACGATGGCGGTATGGATGGTCTGGATTTCGATTCCATCGACCTTGATGCCATCGACCTTGGTGAGCTGGATGACCTGGGTGATATAGAGCTGGATACTGGAAGCACTGGTACTGGCACCAGCCTGGATCTGGAAGAGGACCTGGATGTTGCGGTGGCCGAGGAATCCGCAAGCCAGAAAACGCCTGTTTCCAGCCCCGCCACTGATGGCGAAGCTCTGAGCGATCTGGGCTTTAATCTGGAAAACGATCTCGATTCCGAGCTGAACCTGCTGGAAGGCAGTGATGAAGTCAGCACCAAGCTGGAGCTGGCCCAGGCCTACCTGGATATGGGTGACAAAGACGGCGCCCGCGAGATTCTGGGAGAGGTGGTGGAAGAGGCCGCCGGTGAACATCAGCAGCGCGCCAAAGACATGCTCGCGCGCATGGGCTGATTCTCAGTACGATTTATTCACGCTATCTACAGCGACAACACTTTGACCCCGCTTTACGCGGGGTCTTTCTTTTTCGCTCAGGTGTAAACTCCGCTGCATGATGAACAAAATCTACGAATACAAAGCGAATGGTGAAGTGCCCGAGGGTGAATCCCTGCCGCCGGGATTGCGCCGTATTGCGCTCGGCGTGGAGTACTGCGGCTCGCGGCTGCGGGGGTTCCAGAAGCAGAGTCACGATCCGCTGACGGTGCAGGAAACCCTGGAAAAGGCGTTGTCTAAAGTGGCGGCGGAACCGGTCACTCTGGTGTGTGCCGGGCGCACCGATGCCGGCGTACACGCTACCGGGCAGGTAATCCATTTCGATACCAGTGCGGTGCGGCCGACCAAGGCCTGGATTCAGGGCGTGAACACCCAGATGCCGTTTGATGTGCGGGTGCACTGGGCGCAGGAGATGCCGGCGCAGTTTCACGCGCGTTTTTCTGCGCGCAACCGTACCTATCGCTACCTGATTCACAGTGCGCCGACACGCTCCGCGCAGGCGGCCACGGAAGTGACCTGGAGTGAGCGCACCCTGGATCTTGATCTGATGCGGGAGGGGGCTCAGCACTTGATCGGCGAACACGATTTCAGCAGTTTCCGCGCCGCCCAGTGCCAGGCCCGCTCCCCGGTGCGCCGGCTTACCAAGCTGGATATCGGCCGCGTCGGCCAGCTCATTGTGCTCGAGGTCAGCGCCACCGCGTTTCTGCACCATATGGTGCGCAATATTGCCGGCGTACTGATGGCAGTGGGGCGTGGCGACCGCGCACCGGAATGGGTGGCGGAAGTGCTGGGCGCACGGGATCGCGCCGCAGCGGGCGTCACCGCCCCCCCCCATGGGCTGTATCTGGTCAATGTGCAGTACCCGGAAGTGTTCACCCTGCCGGAGTGGCCGCCGGGGCCTTTGCTGGTGCCTCTGCCGCTAAATGCCATTGCCGGCACAGGTCGGTAACACCGCGTTTCGCCGGCCCCCCCGATCTGCTAGTATCCCGTGCTCTCCGATTTTCTCTGCTGCCAGCGCACGGGATTCGTGGCGGTTCCTGTAGCGGACGCCAGCTGGCCGCGTCAGCGGTGTATGGAATATGCGCGTAAAGATCTGCGGAATCACTAGTGTCGACGACGCCTTGCTCGCGGTGGATGCCGGTGCGGATGCGTTGGGCCTGGTGTTTTATCCCCCGAGCCCCCGCAATGTGGCCCCGGAACAGGCGGCGGAAATTGCCCGCGCGGTGTCGCCGTTTGTGGTGCTCACCGGGCTGTTTGTAAACGCGCACCCGGAACAGGTGGAGGCGGTGCTGCAGCAGGTGCCGCTGAATCTTCTGCAATTTCACGGCGATGAAAACGCGCCCTACTGCCGCCAGTTTCGTCGCCCCTATATCAAGGCCCTGCGCATGAGGCCGGAGCTGGATCCGGTCGAAGTTATGGCGGGTTTTCCCGATGCCCGCGGTATTTTGCTCGACGCCTATCGCAAGGGCGTTCCCGGCGGTACCGGAGATACCTTCGACTGGCAGCGGGTGCCCCGGGACAGCGGCCGCCAGATTATTCTTGCCGGCGGTCTCACGCCGGAAAATGTGGCCTCAGCGGTTGCCGCCGCGCATCCGCAGGCGGTGGATGTGAGTGGTGGAGTTGAGGCGTCTCCCGGGCGCAAAGATGCCGCCAAAGTAACCGCATTTATTCGCGCCGCCCGCGCTGCCTGTGCAGGCCAGACAGAATTGACACAAGGAGTTTGAGTAGTGACTAAAACCACTTCCCCCGTCGATTACGGGGCCTATCCGGATGCTCGCGGGCACTTCGGGGAATTCGGCGGACGCTTTGTGTCCGAGACCCTGATCAGCGCCCTGGATGAGCTGCAGGAAATGTACCAGCGTCTCAAGAACGATCCGGAATTCCAGGCCGCATTCGATTACGACCTGGCCCATTATGTGGGCCGTCCTTCGCCGCTGTATCTGGCTGAGCGGCTGACTGCCGACGCCGGCGGCGCGCGTATCTGGCTGAAGCGCGAAGACCTGAACCACACCGGCGCGCACAAGGTGAACAACACCGTTGGCCAGGCACTGCTGGCCAAGCACAGCGGCAAGTCCCGCGTGATCGCGGAGACCGGCGCCGGCCAGCACGGTGTGGCCACCGCCACCGTGGCGGCGCGCCTTGGGCTCAAGTGCGCGGTGTACATGGGCGCGGAAGACGTGAAACGCCAGTCGCCGAATGTCTATCGCATGAAGCTGCTTGGTGCCGAAGTGATCCCGGTGGAGTCCGGTTCCAAGACCCTGAAAGATGCCATGAATGAAGCCATGCGCGACTGGGTCACCAATGTGGACGACACCTTCTACATCATCGGCACCGTGGCTGGCCCGCACCCCTATCCGCAGCTGGTGCGGGATTTCAATTCCGTTATCGGTCGCGAGGCGCGCCGCCAGAGTCTGGAGCAGTTCGGGCAGCTGCCGGATGCGCTGGTGGCCTGCGTGGGCGGCGGCTCTAATGCCATCGGCCTGTTTCACCCGTTCCTCGCCGACGAGTCCGTAAAAATGTACGGGGTAGAGGCGGGGGGTGATGGCATCGAAACCGGTCGCCACGCCGCGCCGCTGAACAAGGGCATACCCGGTATCCTGCACGGCAACCGCACCTATCTGATGGAAGATGAGGACGGTCAGATTATCGAGACGCATTCGGTATCCGCTGGTCTCGATTATCCCGGTGTTGGCCCCGAGCACTCCTGGCTGAAGGATATCGGCCGGGTAGACTATGTGGCGATCAACGACGACGAAGCCCTCGCGGCTTTTCGCAAGCTGACCCGCACGGAGGGCATTATTCCCGCGCTGGAGTCCAGCCACGCGGTGGCCTACGGTCTGAAGCTCGCCGCTTCCATGCGGCCGGACCAGAACATCGTGGTGAACCTGTCTGGTCGCGGCGATAAGGATATCTTCACCGTCGCTGCCATCGACGGCATCAAGGTTTAAGGAGTGGCATGGTGACTGAAGCAAACAGAATTGATCGGCGCTTTGCCAGGCTGCGCAGCGAGGGCCGCAAGGGGCTGGTGACCTACATCGTCGCCGGTGACGGCGGTCTGGAAAATACCGTAGGCCTGATGCACCAACTGGTGGCCAGCGGCTCCGACCTGATTGAGCTCGGGGTGCCATTTTCCGACCCGATGGCAGAAGGCCCAGTGATTCAGAAAGGTCATGAGCGCGCGCTCGAGCAGAAGGTATCCCTGCGCAAATGCCTGGCACTGGTGAAGGAGTTCCGCGAAAAGGACGCCGAGACGCCAGTGATTTTAATGGGCTATGCCAACCCGATCGTGAGAATGGGCACCGAGGCCTTCGCCGATGGGCTGAAAGAGGCTGGCGCTGATGGTGCCTTGACGGTGGATCTGCCGGCAGAGGAGGCGGGCCCGCTGAACGATCTGTTGAAGGCGCGCGATCTGCGTAATATTTTCCTGCTGACACCGACCACCAGCGATGCGCGTATCGCTGAGATCACGCGTCTCGCCAGCGGGTTTGTCTACTATGTTTCCCTGAAAGGCGTCACCGGCGCCGGGCACCTGGATCTGGCGTCGGTGCACGAAAACCTTGCGCGCATCCGCCGTCACACGGATCTTCCCCTGTGTGTCGGCTTCGGTATCAAGGATGGTGCTTCTGCGAAAGCCGTGAGCGCTGATGGCGACGGTGCGGTGGTAGGCAGTGTGTTGGTATCCGCTGTGGGTGAATCCGCGGATGCGGCGGCGGCCAAGGATCGCATCGGTGCGTTGGTCGCTGAAATGCGCACGGCGCTGGATACTTGAGGCATCGGCGAAGTCCTGAACTGTTGGCCAGAAAGCCGGAGTGTGCGGCTTATCTGGCCAAGTGCAATTTTTTTTAAAGTGGTTTAATTCGCGGTTTTGGCGCTGCCGGTCATTTATCTTTGTCCCTCTAGTGAAGGGGTGGCCGTCCCCGGCAGTGAGAGAATTCAGCAAGCATCGGATTTTGGAAGCAAAATGAGCTGGTTAGAAAAAATTGTCCCCTCGGTGATCCGTACCGAGCGCCGTACCGGAGCCAGCAAGGTGCCGGAAGGGGTATGGAAGAAGTGCGTGAAATGCGATTCCACCCTGTACTTGCCGGAACTGGAGCGCAATCTCGACGTGTGTCCGAAGTGCGACCATCACTTCCGCATCGGCGCGCGCCGGCGTTTGGATATGTTCCTGGATAAAGAGCATCGCGAGGAGCTGGCCACCGACGTTGAACCGGTGGATCGCCTTAAGTTCAAGGATGTGAAGAAATACAAGGACCGCCTGACCCAGGCGCAGAAGGCGACTGGCGAGAAGGATGCGCTGATTGCAATGCAGGGCCTGCTGGAAGGCAAGCCGCTGGTGGCGGTGGCGTTCGAGTTTAATTTCCATGGTGGTTCGATGGGTTATGTGGTGGGTGAGAAGTTCACCCGCGCGGCTCAGCGTGCGTTGGAGGAGCGGATTCCGCTGGTGTGTTTTTCGGCGACCGGTGGTGCGCGTATGCAGGAGGCGTTGATTTCGCTGATGCAGATGGCGAAGACGTCGGCGGTGTTGGAGAAGCTGCGGATGGCGGGTGTGCCTTATATCTCCATCATGACGGATCCGGTGTACGGTGGGGTTTCTGCGTCGCTGGCGCTGCTGGGTGATATCAATGCGGCGGAGCCGGGTGCCCGCGCGGGTTTTGCCGGTCCGAACATCATTGAGCAGACCATTCGCCAGAAGCTGCCGAAGGGTTTCCAGCGCGCGGAGTTCCTGCTGGAGCACGGCGCCATCGATATGATCATTCCGCGTCACGATATGCGGAATACGGTTGGTCGCCTGCTCGGTAAGCTCTCCAATAACTGATGCGTATTTTCGTGCCTCAGGTGTCTTCAGTCTTGGTGCCTCAGGCACCTTAAGTGGCGGTGCCGCCACCGGGTACAGACTTGTGAAACACGCCGTGAACCCATCCATGGGGGCTCTTCCGCGAGGTCCCTCTCGCGGAAGGTTTCACAAGTCTGTCCCCGGCATCGACACCTTCGCATAAGGTCTTTCGCTTCGTCCCACCACGCTTTTGCTCTGTTTCCCTTCCGTCATCCTGACTAGAATCCCCTCTGCTTTATTTTTTGCCGGTGACCTCATGCGCGACCTCCAATCCTGGCTTTCCCGTCTGGAAAAACTGCACCCCACGGAAATCGAACTCGGCCTTGAGCGCGTCTCCTCCGTTGCCCGCACGCTTGATGTGGAAACACCGGCGCGCCGGGTGATTACGGTGGGTGGCACCAATGGCAAAGGCAGTTGCGTGCGCACAATGGAGGCGCTGCTGCTTGCGGGGAATCACACGGTGGGTGCCTACAGTTCGCCACATCTGCTGCGCTTCAATGAGCGGGTGCGGATTGGCGGTGCGGAGGTTTCCG
Organism: Microbulbifer sp. SH-1; assembly: GCF_011326135.1. NCBI lineage: Bacteria > Pseudomonadati > Pseudomonadota > Gammaproteobacteria > Cellvibrionales > Microbulbiferaceae > Microbulbifer > Microbulbifer sp. SH-1. Next base: position 397,898 of record NZ_CP046948.1, read on the forward strand.
ATGCGGCGCTGATTGAGGCGTTTGAGGCGGTGGAGCGGGCCCGGGGGGAGACGAGTCTGACCTATTTCGAGTTCACTACGCTGGCGGCGTTTTGGCTGTTCAAGCGGGCGGGTGTGGAGTTTGCGCTGCTGGAAGTGGGGCTGGGTGGGCGTCTGGACGCGGTGAATCTGGTGGATGCGGATATCGCGATCATTACCAGTGTGGCGGTGGATCACGAGGCGTGGCTGGGCCGTGACCGGGAGGTGATCGGGCGCGAGAAGGCGGGCATTCTGCGGGCGGGTAAGACGTTTGTGTGCGCGGACCCGAAGCCGCCGGCATCGGTGGTGGATGCGGCGCGGGATCTCGGTTGCGAGAGTTTCTTTATCGGTCACGAGTTCTCGCTGCAGGACAACCACTATCAGTTGTATGCGGAGCCGGAGCTGAAGATTGGTGTGCCGGTGTTGCAGTTGCCACCTGCCAGTGTGGCGGCGGCGATTACCGCGCTGGCCATTGCCGGTGAGCTGCCGGGGGCGGATCGGGTGTGCGAGGTGCTGGAGCACCTGCGCATGCCGGGGCGTTGCCAGTCGCTGACTTGGCAGGGGCATCGGCTGGTACTGGATGTGGGTCATAACCCTGCGGCGGCGGAGTATCTGGCGGACTGGCTGGACCGCCATCCGGTGTCGGGGCGCACCCTGGCGCTGGTGGCGGTGATGGCGGACAAGGATATTGCCGGTCTGGTGCAGTCTCTCGCCGGGCGGATCGATCACTGGTATCCGGCGCTGCTGCCGGACAATTCCCGTGCTGCGGGCGCGGAGCAGCTGTTGGCGGGGCTCGCCGCCGGCGGTGTCGATGCGGGGCGTATTGAGGGGGGCTGCGAACCGGTCGCGGGGCAGCTGGCGCGGGCCGCGACGGATCTGGGCAGAGATGACAGGTTGCTTGTCTTCGGTTCTTTCTTTACCGTTGCGGAAGCCTTGAGCGTTATCGAGTAACTGCGCAAATACACTGAGAGAACACCAGCATGGCCAGTCGGGACAATGACTCCTACTCCGCTTCCCCCCGCCGCCTGAACGACGGGGTCAAGCAGCGTATTGTGGGCGCGCTGGTACTGGCCGCGCTGGCGGTGATCTTCCTGCCCAGCTTGTTTGACCGCGAGGGCGCGCGCTTCGTGGATGTGACCAGTCAGATTCCCCCGGCACCGGATATCAAGCCTATTTCCATTGCGGAGCCTGAACCGGTGGCGGACATTGAGCCGGCGCCTCCGGTCAACGACGTCTTCCAGCCGGAATTTGTCGAACAGAAATCGCCAGCGCCGGACCCGGAAGTCGTGACTCCGCAGCCGGAACCCAAGGCGGAACCTGAACCTGCGTCCGCGGTTGCGGAAACTAAGCCTGTTGCCGAGAAGCAGCCGCAGCTGCCGGCAGAGAAAACCCAGCTGGATGACAAGGGTTTGCCGGAGGGGTGGGTGATTCAGGTGGCGGCTTACAAGGATGCCGCCAGCGCCGAGCGCATGCGCGGCAAACTGCTGGACGCCGGCTTCCGCGCCTATACCCGGGCGGTCGATACCGGGAAGGGTCGTTTTGTGCGGGTCTTTGTGGGCCCCAAACTCAGCCGGGTGGATGCCCAGTCGGACAAGCAGAAGCTGGATAAACTGCTGAAGGCAGATACCCTGATCCTGCGCTACAAGGCCTGATACGGCGATTCCCCGCGGGACCTTATCATTCCTCCTCTTGTGCACTCCGGACCGGCGGTCGTCCCGACCGTCAGGTTCGCAATGTTCCACCCAATTTCACGGGATTTAGTGAACTGCTTCACTGGCCCCGGTCGGTACGTTAGAATGCGCGCTCTTCGCGGCGGCCGCCGCGTAGCAGGTAGGGTTGAATGAACTGGGCTGACTGGACCATTCTGGCAATTGTCGCCATTTCCACGCTGATCGGCTTGGGCCGAGGCTTCGTGCGCGAAGTCCTGTCGCTGCTCACCTGGGTGGCCGCATTCGTGGTGGCGATGATGTTCCGCGACGAGTTAGCACCACTCCTTTCCAACCTCGTCGATACGCCTTCACTGCAGGCCATAGCGGCCTTCGCCATTCTCTTTATTGCTACCCTGCTGGCAGGAGCCGGCCTGAATATGACCCTGTCCGCGTTCGTGGAGGCCACCGGCCTTTCCGGAACCGACCGGGTACTGGGAATGGTGTTTGGACTGTTCCGCGGTGCCATCATCGTGATGGCACTGTTGATCTTTGCCCCGGCGCTGGCGCCGGTGAATGAAGACAAGTGGTGGCAGGAATCGACGCTGATACCTCGCTTTCTAGAATTTGAGGACCGCGCGCGCGAAGCGGCTGGCGCGGTCAAGGATTTCTTCGCAGGGCAATTTGATTGATCGCAGATCTGCAGGAGGCAGTACCCGATCACCTTGACCATTTCGAAACGACTGGGGTTATCTGAAGTATGTGTGGCATCGTTGGAATCGTTGGCAAGAGTGACGTCAATCTGCAGTTGTATGACGCGCTCACCATGTTGCAGCACCGGGGCCAGGATGCCGCGGGTATCGTCACCTGTGACGGTGACCGCCTGAACCAGCAGAAGGCGAACGGCCTGGTACGGGATGTATTCCGCGCGCGCCATATGCAGCGCCTCACCGGCAACTTCGGTATCGGCCATGTGCGCTACCCCACCGCCGGCAGCTCTGGCCCCGCGCTGGCCCAGCCGTTTTACGTCAACTCCCCCTACGGCATCGCCATGGCCCACAATGGCAACCTCACCAATGTAAAAGAGGTGAGCGAGGAAATCTTCCAGCAGGACCTGCGCCACATCAACACCGACTCCGATTCCGAAGTCCTGCTGAACGTTTTTGCCCACGAGCTGCACAAGCAGCACAAACTCCAGCCCAAAGCCGAAGACATCTTCACCGCAATGCGCGCGGTGCACAAACGTGTGCGCGGCGGTTACGCCTGTGTGGCCATGATCGTCGGTTACGGCGTGGTGGCCTTCCGCGACCCCAACGGTATCCGCCCGCTGGTGTACGGCAAGCGCGATACTGACCAGGGCACCGAATATATGGTGGCCTCTGAGTCTGTGGCGCTGGACGTGCTCGGTTACACCCTGGTGCGCGACGTGGCGCCGGGTGAGTGTCTGTACATCGAGCTGGATGGCACCCTGCACTCCGAGCAGTGTGCGGAGAATCCGCAGTTGCGCCCGTGCATTTTCGAGCATGTGTACTTTGCCCGTCCGGACTCCATCATGGACGGTGTTTCCGTGCACAAGGCGCGCCTGCGCCAGGGCGAGCATCTCGCCGAAAAAATCCTGCGCGAGCGCCCGGATCACGACATCGATGTGGTTATCCCGATCCCGGATTCCTCCCGCTCCGCGGGCCAGATGGTGGCGCACCGTCTGGGCGTGAAGTTCCGTGAAGGTCTGGTGAAGAACCGTTATATCGGCCGCACCTTCATCATGCCGGGCCAGAAGCAGCGCAAGAAGTCTGTGCGCCAGAAGCTGAACCCGATCGAGCTGGAATTCCGCGGCAAGAATGTGCTGCTGGTGGACGATTCGATTGTGCGCGGTACTACTTGTAAGCAGATTATCCAGATGGCCCGCGATGCCGGCGCCAATAAGGTGTACTTCGCTTCTGCGGCGCCTGCGGTGAAGTTCCCGAATGTGTACGGTATCGATATGCCGTCTGCCACTGAGCTGGTGGCCCACGGTCGCACCACGGAAGAAGTACGTGAGGAGATCGGTGCGGACTGGCTGATTTACCAGGAGCTGGAAGACCTGATCGTGTCCTCTGGTGAGGGCAATACCGAGATCAAGCAGTTTGAGAATTCGGTGTTCGACGGTGAGTACATCACTGGCGATGTCACCGAGGAATACCTCAACAGCCTGCACGCGGCGCGCAATGACAATGCGAAGGAAACCAAGGGCAAGCAGAGCTCGATGTAATTCCCTAAGCGAATTACTCTTCATACATTCGGCCCACCAATCGGTGGGCCGAAGTGTTTACACAAGATGCGAAAGCGTCGATACCGATAGTTGCTTGCGAGACCTTCCGCGAGAGGGACCTCGCGGAAGAGCCCCCAGGGATGGGTTGAGGGGGGGCGCCTAGCTCGTGTCTCGCAAGCAACTATCGGTAGCGGCGCTGCCACCGGACGGGCTACGGAGTTCTCCCACCTCCGCCGGGCGCTTCGTAGTCCCCATTTGTGGCGGCAAAGCGCCGGGTATTCGTTTTCAAAACCGCTGTGAATACGTCCCTGTACGCTGCGTCGCAAACATCCCTGTTTGCGACGCTTTTGAAAACGAATCCCCGTCACTCCGCCTTCGCATTGAATTTTTGTACGTTTAGCCGATTGAGCTTCAGATCAATTTAGCTTCTTGTGCGAACACTCTTCGATTCATAGGTTAAGATTACCGGCTCAATCACACCAACCCGGGACGGTTAATCCATGTTTGAAGACGACGGCTACGCACTGGAAACGTTGGCGGTACGTGCAGGCCAGAGCCGGTCGGCGGAAGGCGAGCACTCAGAGCCGATCTACACCACCTCCAGTTACGTCTTTCCCTCCGCGGCAGAAGCCGCCGCGCGTTTCTCCGGGGAATCCCCCGGCAACGTCTACTCGCGCTACACCAACCCCACCGTGCGCATGTTCGAACAGCGCATCGCCGCGATGGAAGGCGGGGAGGCCGCAGTAGCCACGTCCAGCGGCATGGCCGCCATCCTGAGCCTGTGCATGGCGCTGCTGAAAAGCGGTGACAAAGTCATCTGTTCCCGCAGTGTGTTCGGCACCACCACAGCGCTGTTTACCCGCTATATGGTCAAGTTTGGCGTCAAGGTCAGCTTCGTCGACCTCACCGACCTGCAGGCGTGGAAGGATGCGTTGGATGGCGACACCAAGCTGCTGTTTATGGAGACCCCGTCCAACCCCCTGTGCGAAGTCGCCGACATCCGCGCCATGGCGGATCTCGCCCACAGCGCCGGCGCGCAGCTGGTGGTAGACAACTGTTTCTGTACCCCCGCGCTGCAACGCCCGCTGGAACTCGGTGCTGACATCGTCGTGCATTCCGCCACCAAATTCCTCGATGGCCAGGGCCGCTGTGTGGGCGGTGTGGTGGTGGGCAGGAAAGAGGTGATGGACGAAGTCGTCATCTTCCTGCGCACCTGCGGGCCGAGCATGAGTCCGTTCAATGCCTGGGTTTTCCTCAAAGGCCTCGAAACCCTCAACCTGCGCATGCGTGCCCACTGCAACAGTGCGCTGGATATTGCCTGGTGGTTGAAGGAGCAGCCGCAAGTGGAAAAGGTCAATTACGCGGGTCTTCCCAGCCATCCCAATCACCAGCTCGCCGCTGCCCAGCAGAGTGGTTTCGGCGCGGTGTTCAGCTTTACCGTCAAAGGTGGGCGCGAGGCGGCGTGGAAGGTGATCGACGCGTGCAAAATCTTTTCCGTTACCGCCAATCTCGGTGACGCGAAGAGCACCATCGTGCACCCGGCCACCACCACCCACGGTCGTCTGAGCGAAGAGGAAAAGGCGAAGGCGGGCATCACCGAAAACCTGATTCGCATCTCTGTCGGTCTGGAAAATGTCGAGGACCTGAAAGGGGATCTGACGCGAGGCTTGTCGTCACTCGCATAAAGCGGTCACAATGGCGCGAAATGTGACTTGCTGGATAGTGCCCGCTCACTGCGGGCCTATCATTAGTGGCTAGTGAAGAAAAACCGAGCAGTAATGGATTTGCCGTGCAAAAAATCATCTCCGCCATTGTCGCCGATATCGGCAAAGTCCTGCTGGGCAAGGAACATCAGGTAAAACTCGCGCTGGCCTGTCTACTGGCGCGCGGGCATCTGCTGATTGAAGACCTGCCGGGTATGGGCAAGACAACCCTCGCCCACGCACTCGCGCAGGTTCTCGGCCTTTCCTACAAACGGGTTCAGTTTACCAGTGACATGCTCCCCGCCGACATCCTCGGCGTCAGCATCTTCGAGCGCGAATCCGGGCAGTTCCGTTTCCACGAAGGCCCCGTGTTTAGCCAGCTGTTGCTCGCCGATGAAATCAACCGCAGTTCTCCCAAAACCCAAAGTGCCCTGTTGGAGGCTATGGAAGAGCGCCAGGTCAGTATCGACGGCGAGACCCGACCGCTGCCGGAACCCTTCTTCGTCATCGCCACCCAGAACCCGCTGCAGCAGTCCGGCACCTTCGTGCTGCCGGAATCCCAGCTCGACCGCTTTCTCATGCGCATCAGCCTCGGTTACCCCACCCGCGAAGCCGAGCGGGCACTGTTTCAGGGTGTAGACCCGCGCGCTCAGTTGGCCCAACTCAAACCGCGCATCAACAGCGAAGGTCTGAAAAAACTGCAGTCGCTGGTGGGGCAGGTAAAGGCCTCGGATTCACTGCTCGATTATCTCGAGCGACTGGTGCAACACAGCCGCCACAGCCCGGAGTGCGCCGTCGGCCTGTCACCGCGCGGTGCACTGGCGCTGCTGCATGCCGCCCGCGCCTGGGCGCTGATCCACAACCGCGGCCACCTGTTGCCGGAAGATTTGCAGGCCGTGTTGCCGGCGGTCGCCGGCCACCGCCTGCAGACCGATGGCGGTGACGGTGCGCAGTTGGTGGAGCGCATGATGCACCAGGTGGACATCATCGCCGCCTGACCCCGGCGGAGATGAACTTAGGGCGAACGCAGCGTGCTCGGGAAATTATCGGCCAATCGCGAAACCTCAAACAGCGGCGACCAGCCCCGGCGCCTGTTCCATAAGCACTGGCAGCGCTGGCTGGGTCGCCGCGCGCCAGCCGCCAACAGTGTCACCCTCAATCACCGCAAATTGTTCGTGATTCCCAGCCTCGCGGGTATGGGCTTCGTGCTGGTGATCGCGTTGCTGTGGCTGCTCGGCACCAACTACGAAAACAATCTGGTGTTTGCGCTCACCTTCCTGCTGGTGGGTTTGTTTGTGGTGTTGCCGGTGCACACCTTTGCCAATCTCTCCGGGCTGAAATTGCAGTTGGTGGAAGCCGAACCCACCTTCGCCGGTGACTACGGCCAGGCGCGGATTCGGCTCCATAAAAGCGGCAAGCGTTTCCACGAACGGGTGCGGCTCGCATGGCCCCCGGAAGAGGGCCTGCTCGTCGATGTCACCGAGGGGCGCGATGGCCGCGAGATTCGCTTGGACCTGCCACTGGTGCAACGCGGTCGGGTGCGCGCGCCGCGCATCCTGGTAGAGAGCCGTTTCCCCCTCGGTCTGTTCCGCTGCTGGAGCTGGGTGGATCTGGATGTGGAATTCCTGGTCTATCCGCAACCAAAATCCGCCGGGCCACTGCCGCTTGGCGCCAGTGCCGGCGACGGCGAGCGCGAGCTGGCACGCACCCAGAGTGGCGACGACTTCGCCGGCCTCAAGCACTATCAACCCGGCGATTCCCTGCGCCATGTGGCCTGGAAGCAGTACGCCGGTGGCCGCGACCTGTACAGCAAGGAGTACGCCTCGGGCAGCGACGCGCGTCTGTGGCTCGATTGGGATCTGCTGGCCGGGCGCGACGTGGAGACCCGTCTCAGCAACCTCTGTGCCTGGATTCTCGACGCCGAGCGCGCCCAGGTTCCCTACGGCCTGCGCCTGCCGGGGCAGACGGTCGCACCGGCACTTGGCAGTGCGCACAAAACGTATCTGCTGGGCCTGCTGGCGCTGTTCCCGGTGCAGGGAGTGCGTGCGTGATTCAGGGCTCCGCAAATCCTCACGGTCACAGCCAGCTGCAGACGCTGTTGCCGCGCGAGAGCCTGCTGTGGATTTTCGCCGCGCAATTGGCGGTGCTGCTGCCACACTTCGCCCATTTGCCCCTGTGGCTGCTGGGCGCCTGGACGGTTGCAGTCTACTGGCGGCTCGAGGTGTACCGCGGACGCCGCGAGATACCCGGGCGGCTGGTGAAACTGCTGGCGGTGTCCCTGGCGGTTCTGGGGCTGGTGTTCACTTACCGGCGCTGGTTTGCGCTGGAACCGATGGTGGCGCTGCTGGCGGTGTCGTTCACCCTGAAAAACATCGAACTGGTCAGCCGGCGCGATGCGTTGCTGAGCCTGATGCTGGCGTATTTCCTTGCCGCCACCCTGTTTGTATTTGAGCAGACCATTCCCTACGCCCTCTACGGCATGCTGTGCGTGGTGTTGATCACCGCGGCGTTGGCGGCACAGCAGGGGAAGGGCAGCGCGCGGCCCGGGCGGGCGCTGGGATTATCGGCGAAACTGCTGGCACAGGCGGTGCCGGTGATGCTGCTCCTGTTTGTGGTGATGCCGCGCCTCGGCCCGCTGTGGGCGGTGCCGCAGAACAGTGCCAAGGCCTCTACCGGTATCAGCGACTCTATGAGCCCGGGGGATTTCAGCGAGCTGTCCAAGTCGGACAAGCCCGCCCTGCGCATTTCCTTTGATGGCCCGCTGCCGCCACCGGAGCAGCGTTACTGGCGCGGGTTGGTGTACACCCACTTCGACGGCCGCCGCTGGAGCGAGCCGGATCTGGAACAGTATTACGCCAGCTGGCGTCGGGGACGTGGTCGGTCTCAGGGGGTGTCGGGCGCGGCAGAAAGTGAGCAGACACTACCGGCGGTGGGCCCGCGCTACCGCTATCAGGTAATCCAGGAGGCGAGTCACAGCCCCTGGCTGTTTTCACTGGCGCGACCGCATTCGGAAACCGAGGGTGTCAGCGCCACCGGCGACGACACCCTGGTGTACCGTATGCCGGTTGCCAGTCGTCTCGCCTACGACGTGCGTTCCTGGCCTCGGGAGAGCCTCGCCCGCGATGAACCGCTGAGTGCCGCCGAGGAGCGCCGCCATCTGCAGCTGCCCGGTTCCGGTAACCCGGAGGCGCGGGCCTGGGCTCAGGCGCGGCTCGCGGAGGGCATGGGTGCCGAGCAGATCTCCACGGCGCTGCTGGATCTGTATCACCGCAACTTCACCTATACCCTGCGCCCGCCGGCACTGGGCCGCGACAGCGTGGACGAATTTCTGTTCAGTACCCGCCAGGGCTTCTGTGAGCACTTCGCCAGCAGTTACGTGTTCACCATGCGCGCCGCCGGCGTGCCCGCGCGGGTGGTGGCCGGCTACCAGGGTGGCGAGTGGGTGGAACAGCAGGAATATCTACTGGTGCGCCAGTACGACGCCCATGCCTGGGCGGAAATCTGGCTGCCGGGCCGCGGCTGGGTGCGCGTTGACCCCACCGCCGCGGTGGCGCCGGAGCGTATCCGCGACGGGTTGCAGACCGCCGCGGCCGAGGAGTTCATGCAGGACGCACTGCTGCCCCTGCACAAGATCGCCCTGGTCACCCGCTTGCGCCTGCAGTGGGACATGATCAACTACCGCTGGTACCAGACCGTGGTGAGTTTTGACCGGGAGCGTCAGGACGGCCTGCTGACGCGGCTGCTCGGAGAGGTATCGCCCCTGCGCCTGGCGCTGTTGCTGGGGTTGCCTGTATTACTGGCACTGGCGGCCCTGCTGCTGTGGTTGCATCTCAGCAGCCGGGGGCCTGCGTTGCCCACGGTCAGCCGACTCTATTTGCGCTTTTGCCGGCGTATGGCGCGCGCGGGCTTTGCGCGCAATCCCGGCGAGGCGCCGGGGGATTACGCCCGTCGCATCGAGCGAGAGGTACCGCGGCTCGGCCCCATGGCCCGCCAGATCACCCTGGCCTACGAGCGCGCTGCCTATGGTGATAGTGGCAGCAGTGCGGCGGCAGAACGGCAGTTGCGACGCTTGCTGCGGGGCTTCTGGCCGCGGCGACGGGCCCGCCCCACAAGCGTGCAATCTGTGTGACAATAGCGCCCCCTCGGGCGGCTCCCTAGCAGCCCGAAACGCTGCACCGGCGTAGCGTGTAAACCCGATCCCGGATTCTGTAATGGCATTTCCCGCACTGGCGGCAAGACTGCGAACTTTTCTTTTCGGCTACAGCGGCACTTCCCTGGCCACCGGCCTGCAGGTGATTCTGCTGCCGTGGATTGCGGTTTCCCTGGTGGAGCTGCCGGCCCTGCAGCTGGGTTGGGTGCAGGCCTCGGTACTGCTGCCGAACCTTGTGTTCCTGTTGTTTGGCGGTGCGCTCGCCGACCGTTTCGACGCGGCGCGGGTGGCGGCGCTGTCCTGCGTGGGGCTGGCGTTATGCCACGCGCTGCTGGCCATATATCTGCTGGAGCGGTTACCGAACCTGGTGCTGTTGCTCGCCTATGGTGTCAGCCTGGGTATCTTCACCGCCTTCCTGCAGCCGGCGCGGGACAATCTGGTGCATCGCTGTGCGCGCACACCGCAAGATGGCACTGCCAGACTAAGCGAGGCCCGGGTCCAGCACACGGTTACCTGGATGATGCTGGCCCAGTACGGCGGGCAGGCGGTGGGCATGCTGCTGGCGAGTCGCTTCGACCTCTGGGGCGCGGAGCCGCTGCTGTTGATTCAGGTGGGCGCCCTCGCCATCGCCGCGCTGTTATTCATCTCCATCCGGCATCACGGCCCCGCGCCGGAATCCATTGCACAGAAACTGCCCTCGGCACTGCTGGAGGGATTTGCGGAAGTGAAAAAAAGCCGTGCGATCCTTGAGCTGGTTTTGCTGGTGGGTTTCAACGGCCTGGTGCATATCGGCGTATTCCTGGTAGTGCTGCCGCTGATGGCAGACAGTTACGGCCGCGGCGCCAGCTACTACGCGAGCCTGCAGATCGCGTTTGTGGTGGGTACCGTGATTGCCACCGTCGCCATGCTGCGGCGGGGGCAGGGGGACCAGCCCGGGCGCGGTGTGCTGATGTGCCTGCTCTACAGCGCGGCGCTGTTGATTGCCATCAGTTTTGGCCCCACGCCCTTCGGCCTGATGTTGCTGTGCGCCTGCTGGGGGGCGGTGGCCGCGGCCTCCGCCGGGCTTGGGCGTGCCATTGTCCAGCTGCTGGCGCCAGAGCAGGTGCGCAGCCGCATCATTTCCATCTACCAGTTGTCCCTGTTCGGCTCCGCCGCCATCGGCGCGCTGGCCGCCGGCGCCATCAGCGAATTTTCCGCGCCGCTCACCACTCTGTTGTGGGCGGGGATCTTCAGCCTCATCGCCTTTGCACTGGCCTGGTACAGCGGCGCACTGCGCGGACTGACGCTGCACCGCGACTCTCCCACAGAACACGACCCCCACTCACAACCCTAGGACGAGCCTCAAACCATGCTGAAGCCCCTCCAATGGCGCCGCCCTGAAATCCTGTTGCTGTTACTGGCACTCGCCATGCCGCTGTCTTTCGGTGTGTGGCAGGCGCTGCTGAACAATTTCGTGATCGAGCGCGCGCAGTTCACGGGAGCGGAAATCGGACTGCTGCAGAGCGTGCGGGAAATCCCGGGCTTTCTCGCCTTTACCGTGGTGTTCGTACTGCTGCTGGTGCGGGAGCAGCGCCTCGCGTTTATCTCACTGATTGCGACGGGCGCCGGGGTGGCGATTACCGGGTTCTTTCCCTCCACTCTTGGGCTGTTGTGCACCACGCTGCTGATGTCCGTGGGGTTCCATTACTACGAAGCGCTGAAAACCTCACTGGCGCTGCAGTGGTTGCCGAAGGAGACCTCGGCGATCTGGCTCGGGCGGATCATGGCCGCGGGTTCCTTTGCGTCGCTCGCGGCCTATGGCCTGGTGTGGCTTGCGGCGGAAAAACTGCAGCTGGATTACACCTGGATCTACCTGATCGGCGGCGGGCTTACCGTGTTGCTGGTGGCTGCGCTGTGGTTGGCATTTCCGGCGTTTCCGCAACCCCATGTACAGCACAAGAAAATCATCCTGCGCAAACGCTACTGGCTGTATTATGCGCTCACCTTTATGAGCGGCGCGCGCCGCCAGATTTTTGTGGTGTTTGCGGGCTTCCTGATGGTGGAAAAGTTCGGCTACAGCGTGGCTGAAGTGGCGCAGCTGTTTATTGCCAACCACCTGTTGAACCTGTACCTGGCGCCGAAGATCGGCCGCTTTATCGTGCGCTTTGGCGAGCGCCGCGCGCTGACGGTGGAATATATCGGCCTGATTGTGGTGTTCGGCGGTTACGCATTGGTGGAAACCGCCACCGCCGCGGCGGTGCTCTACATCATCGACCATTTGTTCTTCTCTATGGCCATCGCCATCAAGACCTATTTTCAGAAAATTGTCGACGAGCGGGACATCGCTTCATCGGCCGCCGTGAGCTTCACCATCAACCACATCGCCGCGGTGATTATCCCGGTGGCGTTCGGCCTGATGTGGCTGGTATCGCCGGCGGCGGTGTTCTGGTGTGGCGCGGCCATGGCCGCGGGCTCACTGCTGCTGGCCCAGAATATTCCGGCGTTGCCGGCGGCGGGCAATGAAGTGCGCTGGGGCAGGGTGGCTGCGCCCGGCGCGACAGCGTAAAAGAACCGGTTTTATGGGGGATTACTTGGGCTTTTTTCACGAGCTTCGCGCTTATCTCGGCATCGAGAGAAACAACACCAGCCACCGCGAAAAACTTATCTCCGCGCTGGGTGCGGCACTGGCGATTGCCTGTGTGTTCTGGGCCACCCAGCGCGCCCTGAGCGCGGGGCTGATCGACATATCCACCAGTTTTTTCATCATCGCCTCCATGGGCGCCAGCGCCGTGCTGCTGTTCGCGGTGCCCCACGGCGCCTTGTCGCAGCCTTGGGCACTGGTGGGCGGGCACCTGATTTCCGCGTTGATCGGTGTGATCTGCCACAAACTGATCGCTCACCAGACCCTGGCCGCCGGCGTTGCCGTTGGCAGTGCGGTGGCCGCCATGTACTACCTGCGATGTATCCATCCACCCGGTGGCGCCACTGCACTCACCGCGGTGACCGGTGGCGATGCGGTGTACCAGCTGGGGTTCAATTTTCTACTGGTGCCGATTTTCACCAATGTGCTGTTGATCCTGTTGGTGGCGGTGCTGTTCAACAGCCTGTTTTCCTGGCGGCGTTACCCGGTGCATCTGGGCCGACGCGCAAAGCCGGTCGTCACCGCAGAACCCTCCGACCGGGAAACGGAAATCACCCAGGAAGATTTTGCCGCGGCCATCCAGGAGCAGGACTCCTTTGTGGACATCACCGCAGAGGGTTTGACGGAGCTGCTTGAACTCGCCAAACAGCATGCGGAGCGCAATGTGGTGCACCCGAAAGAAATCATCGCGGGGCGCTGTTACAGCAATGGCAAACTGGGGCGCTTGTGGAGCGTGCGCCAGGTGGTGGACGAATCCATGGAGCCGCCGCCGGTGCAGGATCGGGTGATCTACAAGGTGCTGGCGGGTGACGGTTCCTACGATACCGGAATCTGCCTGCGCGACGACTTCCGCCGCTGGGCGCGCTTCGAAGTGACCCTGAGAAACGGCCACTGGGTAAAGTCCGCCGAAAGCATCGACGAGGAACACCCCGACTAAATTCTCAGGCCTTTTAATTTCGGAATACTTTCCGAGAAGGTGGCGATAGCGGGGACAGCTTTGCGAGACCTTCCGCGAGAGGGACCTCGCGGAAGAGCCCCCATGGATGGGTTCACGGCGTGTCTCGCAAAGCTGTCCCCGGTAACGTCACCGCCACTAAACTTTTTTTCTCTCTCACCACCGATTACTGATCCACATCGTCTGGTAAGGATCGAGCGTCACTGTCGCCAGCATATCGTCGAACACCGCGTTGCTGACGAGGTCTTTCCACTGATCCGTGCCGATCAGATTGATGGCATTGAGTGACACTGTCTGCGTCTGGTCGGAGATATTGTTGAGACAGAATATGCTCTGGCGGCGGTCCTGACTCTGGCGCCAGAAAGCGAAAATCTGATCCCCCAGATGCAGGGTGAACTGGGTGGCGTTGGGGTGAAAGGCGGGCTGCTCGCGGCGCAGCTGGATCAGCCGGCGCAGCTGGTGGAAAACCCGGTGGTGGTGGCTGTCCGGGTCCGCCAGTTTCTTATTCAATTCCAGTTCCTGCCACTGGCGGCGGTTGATGGCGCGGTTGTGGCCGTGTTCTTTCATGCGCTCGTAATCGTTGGTGGTACCCACCAGACTGTGCAGGTAAAACGCCGGAATCCCCTCCAGTGCGAGCATGATCGCGTGCGCGCAGATAAACCGCGGCAGCTGCCAATCGTCTTCCCCTGCGGTGGTGCCCTTCAACGCGTCAATCAGTGAAATATTGATTTCGTACGGTTTGCTGCTGCCGTCGTCCAGCGCGCGCCAGGAAATCTGTCCACCGAAATTTTCCATGGTCTGGATCAGCGCTTCCTGCTCACTGTCATCCAGTAAGCCTTCTACCGGGCGCAGGCCGATACCGTCGTGGGAGGCGATGAAATTGAAATAGGTGGTGCCGTTCTGGGCTGGCGGCATGCTCATCAGCCAGTTCTTCAGGTAGCGGCAGTTACCGGTCACCAGAGTGTTGACCAGCAGCGGCGGCAGCGAGAAGTTGTAAATACAGTGCGCTTCGTTGGCGTTGCCGAAATACGAGAGGTTTTCCCGGTTGGGAATATTGGTCTCGGTAATAATCACCGCGTTGGGGTTGGCGTGTTCGATCAGCGTGCGCAGCAGGCGCACGATCTCGTGGGTCTCCTCCAGGTTCAGGCAGTTGGTGCCGAGTTTTTTCCAGATAAACGCCACCGCATCCAGACGAAAAATCCGTACGCCCATGTCCAGATAGAGGCGGATGATATCGACGATTTTTGCCAGTACCTTCGGGTTGGCGAAATTGAGGTCGATCTGGTCGTGGCCGAAGGTACACCACACATGTTTGGTGCCCGTTGGGGTGGTGGTGGCGCGCAGCAGCGGCGTCACCCGCGGGCGCACCACCTTGCTGAGATCTTCATCCGGGTCTACCTCCACAAAGAAATCGCTGCCGGGGTCTGCACCCTGCTGGTAGTTGATAAACCAGTCGTGCTGTGCCGAGCAGTGGTTGATAACGAGATCCGCCATCAGGTGAAAGTCAGTGCTGATGCGCAGGATATCGCTCCAGTCTCCCAGTGCCGGGTCCACCTGCTTGTAGGCGGAGACCGCAAAGCCATCGTCACTGGTATAGGGGAAAAACGGCAGGATGTGCACGGTGTTGATCAGCATGGGGAAGTGCGCCTGCAGAAAGTGGTGCAGGGTCTTCAGCGGCGGCCGGTTGTCACTCAGGATGCTGTTGCCGTAGGTGATGACCGCGATATCCGTCTGGTCCCACAGATTCTTGTGCGCGAGCGGGTGCTGGCAGTCTTCGTCGAGGCGCATCAGACGGGTCAGCTCATGGGCAATGGGTTCCACTTCCATCTGCGGGTAGATGAAGCGGAGATGGTCCACCACCTTCTGGTGCAGCACTTCCCGGATTGGCAAATGCGTGTTGCTGTTGTTCATGGTCCCCCCTGGTCCAACTCTGTTCTTGTTCTACGGTGATTGATACGGAAGCGTCAGCTGTTGAATTCCTCGTAGTCGGCCTCTACCGCATGCACCAGTTGTTGCAGAAAGCCGGGCTCCGCGCTGGTGATGCGGTTCCAACTGGGAATAAACGGTGTTTCCATCGGGTTTTCCAGAAACGCCTGGCCGGCCTTCACCAGATTGCTGGCAAACAGCTCCACCGTTTGCTCTTCCTTGTGAATATCAAAATTCAGGCCATTGATGATGGCGTCGTTGCGATAGGTCTCGACGAAATCCAGCGCGACCCGGAAATAGGTGGCCTTGATACTGCGGAAGGTTTCCGAAGAGAACACCGTGCCCTGGGTGGCCAGTTTGCGGAAAAAGGACTTGGCGATGTCGATGGACATTTTCGACAGTCCGCCGTGTTCGTCGTCGAAGGACACATCCTGATGCTTGTGGTCGTATGCATGGGCAATGTCCACCTGGCACAGGCGATTGGTGGAGTAATTGCGGTGCATTTCCGACAGTACGCCGATCTCAAGCCCCCAGTCACTGGGAATGCGCAGATCGTTGATTACGTCGCGGCGGAAGGAGAATTCCCCGGCCAGGGAATAGCGGAAACTGTCCATGTATTCGAGATACGCGGTGTGCCCGTAGATTTTTTTCAGGGTGCGGATCAGCGGCGTGACCAGCAGGCGGCAGACGCGGCCGTTGATCTTGCCGTTGGCCACGCGGGAGTAAAACCCCTTGCAGAATTCGTAGTTGAAGTTGGGATTGGCTACCGGATAGAACAGTCGCGCCAGCATCATGCGGTCATAAGTGACGATGTCGCAGTCGTGCAGGGCGATGGCCTCGCCGCGGCGCGACGCCAGAATGTAACCCAGGCAGTACCACACGTTGCGGCCTTTGCCGGCCTCCTTGGGCGCGAGCCCGTCGCGCTGCAGTTGTGCGTCCAGTTCGCGCAGGCGGGGGCCATCGTTCCACAGCACACGTACATGCTGCGGCAGCACGCTGAACTGTTTGAGCGCGTCGCGGTACTGGGATTCGTCGGCGCGGTCGAGACCGATCACAATCTCGGACAGGTAGGGCACCTCGGCGAGAATTTCGAGGATACGCGGCAGTGCTTCGCCTTTCAGCTCCGAGTAAAGCGAAGGCAGTAGCAGTGACATGGGGCGCTGCTGTGAGAATCGCAGGAGGTCAGACTCCATATCCTCCAGGCTGCGGTTGGACAGGTTGTGCAGGGTCGTGATGTCGCCATTCTGAAAAAAGTCGGTCACGTTGTGCTTCCTATTTTGCGTGCGTTATTTCGGAATCTGAGCCCGGCGGGAGAGGATGTGCTGAATCGCTTCCGCCCAACCCTGTGGGCCGGTGTTGCGGCTGACGATGAGGTCCGGGTGCCCGGTCAGCTGCGGCGGCGGGTGGGCCGGGGAGCGCACCAGGACAGCGATATCCGCCGCCTTCAGCATGTCGAGATCGTTGGGACCGTCGCCGCTGGCAATCAGCCGGTACGCGCGCTCGCTGTAGCGCTGATAGATGTTTTTCAGCAAGGTCGTGGCCGCGCCCTTGTCGGTCTGGCCGAGCACATGCAGGAAGCGTCCGCCCTGCAGGGTGGAAAATCCGGCGGCGTTGGCGCGGGCGATAAATGCGCGCTTCTGCGACTCGTTCCCTTGCCACAGCAGCGGCTCGGAGTAGTCGCGCCGGTTGGCTTTTTCCGCCTGCGCGTATGTGAGGCCGGTGGCGGCAACAATGTCCGCCGGCGTCGCGGCGGCAAAATTCAGATAGGGCGCACCGTGCTGCTCGCTGTCCATGCGAATGAATTCGAGGATGCGACGTCGCGGTGCCCCGGGCTCGAGTACCCAGTAGCCGGAGTTTTCATCAGCGAGTTCCGGCTTGTGCGGGAAATAGCCCAGGGGAATAAAAATCGCCGAGCCGTTTTCGACAATGAACGGGTGGCGGTTGTGCAGGGACTGCCGCAGGTTGAGCATCTCATCGCGGGTTTTGCTGCTGTTCAAAATAACCGGAATACCGGCCGCTTCCAGTTGTCGCAGCGTACTGTCCGCCGCGCTGTGGGAATAGGTGTAGTGATCGAGCAGGGTGCCGTCCAGGTCGGTGGCGATCAGCCACTGCGCCTGAGACTGTTGTGCTTGCGTCATTCTTATCCGCGCGTTGGTTCATCGTCGACGCCGCGAAATTGTGCGTCGTTATCCTGGGGTAATCCAAAAATAGTGCCAGTCGCGGGAAAGTGAGCCACAGCGGTGCCTGCGGCGGGAGGATTGGCGTCGGATTTTTGCTTTCGTGCTTCAGTGTGGGGATGTTGTCAGGGCGGGATGCGGTCGGCGAACCAATCTGGTGCACCGTTTTGGGGGGCGGTCTACTGGGTGATAAATGGGCAAATCCGTGCCGTCGGCGCAGGGCCGGCGGCATGGATCAGGGATCAGTTGGCGCGAACCCAGGTTCCGTCCTGGCGTCGGCAGGCGACTCCCTGGGAGCTGCGGGAATCTCCGCTGGCAGCGTAAGCGGCGGTGAAGGAGCGGCAGTACTGGTCACCGCGCTGTTCCACGGCGCCGGGGATGACGGTGTAATTCTCGCCGCCCTGCGCGTTCTGCCAGCTGATCGTTTCCCCCTCCGGTGCAAACTCCAGTGCCTGCGCGAGGCAGGCCTGGTTGCGCTGGTCCATGCGGCGACCGACTTCGCCGCCGATCAGTACGCCGGCAATGGCGCCGCCGATAGTCGCCGCGGTATTGCCGCGGCCGTCGCCGATCTGATGGCCAATCACGCCGCCGATGAGTCCGCCGAGTACGCTGCCAACCTTGTTGCTGTTACAGCCGGTGCCGGAGGTTTGCGTTGTCGGGCGCCATTCCGGGCGGTATTCCGGTTCCGGGGCCTGCTGGTTGAACCAGGGGGGCAGAACCACGACGCGCGGCTGTCGGTCGTGGTGATGGTGGTGGTCGGCATAGCGTGGCGCCCGGCAGGTGCGCTCCTCTTTGTAGTCGCCCTTGCTATTCCACTTGCGCTCTACCTTGCAGTTGCCATCCCAGAACTCTTCCTTGTGTTCATGTTTGTGGTGCTTGTCGTGTTTCTTCCAGCCGCGGCCCTCGGGGGGATCGGCGTACAGTGACATGGACAGACTGCCGCACAGCAGGGCGGCGATGGCAGTGGAGAGTGCTTTCATTGTTGGTTTCCGGTCACGGTTACTTATCTAACTGGCGTGAATACTATCAATCGCCGTCTGAACCGTAAGTGAATCGGTCTACGTTCCGGATCATCGGTTACGGGAGTGTGAAAGAGGGGGGAGGTAATTGTGCACCCGCCGGCGCTGATGGCGGCAGCGGGTGCAAATTGGATGGGATCAGGGTGCGACGCAGCTCATGCAGCGCACATACAGTGCCCGCGGATCCCGGAAGGTTTTCAGTTCTGCAAAGGGTTGCAGCGCAGGTTGCAGGCTGCTTAGCCATGCGCCCAGCGGCAGATTCTGCTCCACGCTGGCGGCGATTCTCGCGTCCACATTCTCTGCCAGCGCGCGCATCAGCTTTTCACTCGGGGTCAGTTCGCGCTGGATTTCCAGCACCTCGTATTTTTCCAGGTTGGCGATCTGCGCGGCGTCGGCAATGGCGTCCTGCAAGTTACCAAGCTCGTCCACCAGCCCCAGTTCGTGCGCCATGCGCCCGGTCCATACCTGGCCCTGGGCGATCTTGTGGATTTCCTGCGGGGTGCTGTTGCGGGCTTCCGCCACCAGGCGCAGGAACTGCGCATAGGTGTGTTCCACCCCCTGTTGCAGAATGTCGGCAGCGGTTTCCGGCAGCGCGCGGTCGATGCGCATAGTGCCCGCGAGTTCGGTAGTACCGACGCCGTCATTAAAGATACCCAGATGTTCGAGAGATTCCTCGAACGTGGGGAAAGCGCCGAACACACCGATGGAACCGGTAATCGTGGAAGGCGATGCCCAGATGCGATCGCCGCCGGCGGAAATCCAGTAGCCGCCGGAGGCCGCCACGCTGCCCATGGAAATGATCACCGGGATGCCTGCCTCGCGGGTGGCGAGCAGTTCCTGGCGAATGGCCTCGGAGGCGAAGGCGGAGCCGCCGGGGCTATCGATGCGCAATACCAGCGCTTTCACTTTTTTCTCGCGCGCTTCGGCAATCAGCTTGCCCAGGGTGTCGCTGCCGATCTGCCCGGCGGGCGCTTCGCCATCCACGATGGCGCCGGCGGCACTGATCAGGCCGATCTTGTCGCTTTGCTTGCGTGGGTCCGGCAGGTTCGCCAGTTTGGTGTGACGCAGGTAATTCATGGCGTCGATGGATTTGTACTGGGTTTTGTCGGCTTCGCTCACACCCACCAGCTCCTGCACCTCGGCGACGGCGGCGCGGCGGGTGAGCAGCTTATCGACGAATTTGTTGGCGAGTGCAGCGTCCGCCCAGCTGCCACCTTCCGCGCGCATAAGCGAGGGCAGGTCGGCGATGTAGTTGTCGATGGACTCCGGCGGCAGGTTGCGCAGGCCGGTCACCTGCTCGGTGTACTCGGTCCACAGCTGGTGCAGCCAGCGGCTGTTGTTTTCCCGCGAGGCGGGGGACATGTCGTCGCGGGTGTAAGGCTCGATGAAATCCTTGTAGTCGCCCACGCGGAAGACATGGAAGTTGATCTTCAGCTTGTCCAGGGCGCTCTTGAAGTAGTTGCGGTAGCTGCCGAACCCCGTCAGCAACAGCGAGCCCATGGGGTTCATGTAGACCTTGTCGGCATAGCTGGCGAGGAAGTACTGGCCCTGGGTGAAGTTGTCGCCAATGGCGTAGACCGGCTTCTCGCTGGCCTTGAAGCGCAGGACGGCTTCGCCGACTTCTTCGAGCTTGCTGAGGCTGGCTCCACCCAGATAGTCGAGTTCCAGGACCAGTGCGGCGATACGGTTGTCGTTGGCGGCGTGGTCGATGGCGTCGACCAGGTCTTTGACGCGGGTTTCCGGTGGGGTGGATGGACCGCCGAGGAAGGCGGGCACGCCGCTGGGCTGGCTTAGCTCGTCCACAAGATAGCCGCCGGGTGCGACTTTGAGGGCGCCGCCCTGGGGAACGGTGATACGCTCTTCACCGCCGAAGATGGCGATGCCGATAAACAGCAACAGCAACAGGAACAACAGGTTGGTAAACACCCGGCGCAACCAGGTGATGCCACCGCCAATGGCACCGAAAAAGCGGCGCATGGGGCCGCGGCGATGTGTTGATTCAGTCAAACCTGAACTCCTTGTTGTCGGTCTGTTGTATTTTCATTGAGTCTTGTGGCGGTACTGCTACCGGGCTTTCGCATTTTGCAACTGCACTTGCCAGCGGCTGGCCATCATCGCGGAAACAAACAGGATAAGGCTGAGGGCGGTAAGTACGCCATGCTGCCAACCGCGTGTGGGCATCATTACGTCGACGATTCCGGCGGTGATGTACAGCAGCAGGATAAAGCACAGCCACAAATAGCTGCGCTGCCGGCGTTTGAGCATACCCGGCAATACCAGCAATAGCGGGATAGTCTGCAGCAGCCACCATTTCAGGGAACCGTCCAGAAAGAGATTCCACACCGCGAACAGTAGCAGAAGACCGCTGTAGCAGATCCAGTTGAGTTTTCTGGCAATGTCCAGTTTGCGCGCGACCTGCGCGATGTCGATGGTTTTGGGTTGTTTGGCCACGTTCAGTCTCCGAGTTTCTGTGCCAGATCGGCGACACGGGTACCGAGGGCGCGGCACAGGGCAACTTCGTCGCGGCTGAGGTCACTGGTGCCACTGCCCGCCCAGTGGGAGGCACCGTAGGGGGTGCCTCCGGTGGTGGTGTGCATGAGTGCGGCTTCGGAGTAAGGGATGCCGGCGATCAGCATGCCGTGGTGCAGCAGTGGCAGCATCATCGAAATAAGGGTGCTTTCCTGCCCGCCGTGCAGACTGCCGGTGGCGGTGAAGACCGCCGCGGGTTTGCCGGTGAGGCTGCCGTCGAGCCACATGTCACTGGTCTGGTCGAGGAAGTAGCGCAGAGGCGCGGCCATATTGCCGAAACGGGTGGGGCTGCCGAGCAGCAGGCCGGCGCAGTGGCGCAGGTCTTCGGCGCTGCAGTAGGTTGCGCCGCTGTCGGGCACTGGCGGCAGGCTGGCTTCGGTGTCCGGGGAAACCGGCGGCACAGTGCGCAGACGCGCGGTCAGGCCGGCTTCTTCTACGCCGCGAGCGAGCTCCGCCGCCATTTTGGCGGTGGCGCCATTGCGGCTGTAGTAAAGAATGAGTACATAGGGCTCAGGCGACATTAGATGAGTTCCAGCACATTTTCCGGTGGGCGGCCGAGCACCGCGGTATTTCCTTTAACCACGATGGGGCGCTCGATAAGTTTGGGATTTGCCGCCATGGCGGCGATCAGCGCATCGTCCCCAAGGCTGGTGTCGCCGAGGTTCAGTTCCTTGTAGGCGTCTTCGCCTTTGCGCAGCAGGTCGCGGGCACGGATACCGAGCTTTTTTAGCAGGGTCTTCAGGGTGTCGGCATCCGGCGGGGTTTCCAGGTAGAGCACCACCTCCGGTTCAATCTGGTTGTCCTGCAGCAGTTGCAGGGTTTGGCGGGATTTTGAACAGCGGGGGTTATGGTAGATCGTCCACATCGAAAGGGCATCCTGTTACGGTTTGGCGTATTCTAACAGCCTGCTGTTGGTCGTCTACGCTGAGGTATGGCGTACTTTCTACACAAATTGCGTGGTTTTCCCCGCAGGATTCAGCGAAGAATCCGGCGGTGGCCGCTTTATAACAATTGGTATAACAAGTCGTATAACAAACTGAGAAGACCCATGACTGAAATGGTGCACCGCTGGCGTCGCTTCTTTTTTTCCCTGTGGACGGTTTTCAACGAAAAGAATTGCCGACAGAACGCCGCCGCCCTCACATACATGACCCTGTTCGCCATCGTGCCGCTGGTAACGGTGAGCTACGCCATGCTGTCGCTGTTCCCGGATTTCGCCGGTCTCGAGAGCAGGATCCAGCAACAGATTTTTTCCCACTTCGTGCCCGAGAGTGGCCGCGAAGTGCAGGAATACATCAACAATTTTTCCGTGCAGGCCCAGCGGCTGACCGGCGCCGGGATCGCGATACTGCTGCTGACTGCGGGCTTCATGCTGAAGAACATCGAAAATACCTTCAACGCGATCTGGGATATCCCCCGTGGGCGCAAAGGCGTTTCCAGTTTCCTGCTGTACTGGGCCATCCTGAGCCTGGGGCCGATTCTGCTCGGCGCCGGTATGGCCGCCACCACCTACCTGTTCTCACAGAAAGTCCTCGCGCAGAACGACAGTCTCGGCGTGCTGCCCGTTGTGCTGCGGGTGCTTCCGTTCATCTTTACTGCGGTCGCTTTCACTCTGCTGTTTGTGGCGGTGCCCAATTGCCGGGTGCGACTGAAGCATGGGCTCGCCGGCGGTGTGATTACCGCAGTTGCGTTCGAGGCGGCGAAGTATGTGTTCGGTGCCATCGTGTCGCGCAGTTCGGTGCAGGCGATTTACGGTGCCTTTGCGTTTGTGCCGCTGTTTCTGATCTGGATCTACACCATGTGGATGATCGTGCTGGCGGGCTGTGTGCTGGTGCGCACGCTGTCGGTGTACCATGCCGCCGCGCAGGGCCGCAATTATTCAGATCTGGTGGCGACCCTGGCGCTGATGTCGAAATTTTTCAGCAATTACCAGAGGGGGCTGCCGGTGAGTGAGCAGGATATTTCCCGCGCGGGCATCCGCCCCGTGCAGTGGCGACGTATCCGCGAAATACTGCAGTCCCACAAGGTGATCGCGCAGACCGACCGCAACGACTACGTGCTGGTGCGGGATCTGGATTCCATTACCCTCGAACAGATGGTCGACTGGCTGCACCCTGCACCGGTGCCGGAGAGTGGCCACCGCGAACTGCAGGCGCGCGCCTGGTTTCGCGAAGTGGACGCTCGCTTTCGCGAGGCGCGGGACTACGCTCACGAGCATCTCTCCCAGAGCCTCGGCGATCTGTTTCGCGAGTCCATGGCCAAGGAAATGCTGGAGAAGTCCGTGGAACCGGTGGCGGATACCAAAGAGCTGCCGGCACCAGAAAACAACAAAGACAACCAATCAGCCAGCAAAGGAAACAGCCGCAATGTCCGCGCCAAGTCCTCGAGCCGTACCGCCAACTCGTAAACAGTTTTCCCTTGTGCTGATACTCGCACTCGCCGCGTCCTTTTTCGGCGGGTGTGAAAGTGGCCGCGACGGACTGCAGTCCCTCGACGGCAAGCCGCTGCGCACCGAGGGCAAGATCCTGCTGGTGAACTACTGGGCCGAATGGTGCGCGCCGTGCCGCGAGGAGATTCCCGAGTTGAATGCGTTCTATCGCGAACACAGCGATAAGGTGCTGGTACTCGGGATCAATTTCGATCAGCTGCCCGCCGAGCAGGTACAGCAACAGGCGGACAAATTTGCCATCGAATTTCCGCTGCTGGCAGAGGCTCCGGCAGGCCGCTGGGGCCAGGCCATGCCGCAGGTGCTACCGTCTACTTTTATCATCGATGCCAGCGGCCAGTGGCGGCGGACTCTGGTGGGACCACAGACGGCACAATCGCTCGCGGAGGCCGTCGCGCAAGTGCAGAACTGAGCCGGCAAAGCACGGCAGGGTTTCTTGTGCCGCACTAAGCTGGAATTTCACTTCTAGCGCTATAACCAAAGTGTCTTTTTGGGGGAAAGGTGCCGGCTGTTAGGATGCGGACAGTTTTCTGGCGGCAAATTCTGAAAATCCGGACTCAAATCCAATGCAATTGAGTGCACTGCTTCTCCTCGCATTCTACTTTCTCCTGATGTGGCCTCTTGCGCGCTGGCACCGCAGCCGCCATTCGCTGGCGCCGGCGGTATTTGCCGGTCTGCTGCTGGGGGTGTTGTTTGGCGGTTTCATGCATCTGGCGGAAGGCTGGGGGTGAACCTGCCATTTGTGCTCGACTGGATCAGTCTGGTGGGCGAGGGCTATGTGAATCTGCTGCACCTGCTGGTGATGCCACTGGTGCTGGTGTGTATTCTCTCGGCGGTGGTCAGGGTCAGCCATACCAGCGATCTTGGCAAGATCAGCGTATCGGTACTGGCGGTACTGCTCGGTACCACGGCCGTCGCCGCGCTGGTCGGTGTGGTGATTGCCCACCTGTTCGGCCTGTCGGCGGAAGGGCTGGTGGAAGGCGCACGCGAAGCCGCGCGGGTCGAAGTACTGAACGAGCGCATTGGCCGCGTCAGCGATCTCAGCCTTCCGCAAATTCTCACCTCGTTTATCCCGCGCAATATTTTTGCGGACCTCGCCGGCCAGCGCGACACATCAGTGATTGCCGTAGTGATTTTCGCGGTACTGCTGGGGCTGGCGGCGCTGGCGGTGCGCCGCGAAAATCCCCAGCAGGGGGCAGCCATCGAGCAGTTTGTCACCATCGCCCAGGTCTGGGTCATGAAGCTGGTGCGCCTGATCATGGCGTTCACGCCCTATGGTGTGATGGCGTTGGTGACGGCGCTGGTGGCCAAATCCAGTTGGGCGGATATCTTCAATCTGTTCAGTTTTGTTGCTGCCTCGTTTGTCGCCATTGCCCTGATGTTTGTGGTGCACGCGCTACTGTTGCTGGTGAACGGCATCAGCCCGCTGCACTATTTCGCCAAGGTATGGCCGGTACTGGTGTTTGCCTTCAGTTCCCGCTCCAGTGCGGCGACCATTCCGCTGAATGTGGAAACCCAGATCGACGAGCTGAAAAACTCCCCGGCCATCGCCAACTTTTCCGCCTCCTTCGGCGCCACCATCGGCCAGAACGGCTGCGCCGGCATTTACCCGGCGATGCTCGCGGTGATGGTGGCGGTGCCCATGGGGATCAACGTGTTTGACCCTATGTGGCTGGCATCGCTGGTGGTGGTGATTGTAATCAGCTCCTTCGGTATTGCCGGCGTCGGCGGCGGTGCTACCTTTGCCGCATTGGTGGTACTGCCTACCATGGGGCTGCCGGTACAGATCGCCGCACTGCTGATTTCCGTCGAGCCGCTGATCGACATGGCGCGCACCGCGCTGAATGTGAATGGGGCGATGACCGCCGGCACCCTGACCCAGCGCTGGCTGGGAAATGGCGCAGAGGTTGCGCCGGCCTGAGCCGCGCTTTTCCCGGAGTGAAGGCTCCACAGTGGTCGAAAAGCTTCCCCGAGTTCAGGAAGGATTCAGCCTGCCCATCCTAAAGTGCTCCCATAGGCCAAGAGGTCAAAAGGTCAATGCCAGATGGGTAACCACCCACCCGGTTCGGTCTCAGGGAGCACGTCACATGGTCAATATCCACAATCTCTGCAAGCAGCTGGGCCTTGTCGGCCTCACCGCCTGTCTGGTGGGCCTCAGCGCTCATTCCGCCGCCGGCGATAGCGGTTACTATCCGCACGACGGCTACGATTACGCCACCGTCACCGCCGTCACGCCGGTCTACAACGACATTCAGGTGGTTGAGCCCCGCACCCAGTGCTGGGATCAAACCGTCACCTATCGCCAGCCTTCCCCTGCGGGCGCCATTATTGGCGGCCTGATCGGTGCCGCGGTCGGGCGTGATGCGGCGCGGGGTTACCGCCATGGCTGGGGACGTCACAGCCACTACCACCGCGGCAATAAAGGCGCGGGGATGGTAGCCGGCGCCGCGGTGGGCGCGGTGGTCGGCAATGCCATCAACAGCCACAATGCGCCGGTGCAGTACGGTACCGAGCAGCGCTGCCAGGTGGTGGAACAGGTCAACACCCGCCGCGAGCTGGTGGGGTACGACGTCAACTACCAATACAACGGCCAGACATATCTGATTCGCACCAACCAGCATCCTGGGGATAGAATCCGGGTTCGTGTAGATGTGACGCCGGTGTTGTGATGGATGCTGACCGGCGTTCACACGTCATTGCTTTCGGAATAACAGGAGCTGCATTGTGAAACTTCCCGCTACCCCCAGAGCCTCAAAGGTAAAAGCGGCGATGCTATTGGTGACCGGCCTGCTGGCGGCGCTACTGGCCGCGCCGTTGTACGCCGGGCCGTCCGTTGGTGGTGTGCAGGTTGGCGGACACCCGGGGGAGCGCAATCCGCTGCCGCGGGTGCAGATGGAGCGCCACGCTGGCAAAGTACAGCCGTTGGCCAGTATTCGCATGCAGAACAAAGGCATCTCCCGCGACCAGGCGGCCTCCCTGGTGAAGCGCCGCTACGGCGGCAAGATCCTGGCGATCAGCGAAGTGCAGCGCAACGGTCGCACCATGTATCGGGTTAAGGGGCTTTCCGACAAAAGTCAGGTCTATGTGGTGTACGTGGATAAAGAGACCGGACAGATTTCGGGCTAATGCCGCTCGGACTCACACTCCGCACTCACGCTCCACACAATAGCAACAGAGGAATTTTTATGCGCGCACTGCTGGTGGAAGATGAATTCGCCCTGCGGGAGCAGCTGGCCGCTTCCCTGCGCAAGGCCGGTTACACCGTGGACGAAGCACCGGACGGCGAAGAGGCTCTGTACCTGGGGCGTGAATACCCCTACGACGTGGCCGTCATGGACCTCGGCCTGCCTAAAATCGACGGCATTGCCGTGATCGAGACCCTGCGCAAGGAGTCCCGTCATTTTCCCATCCTGATCCTCACCGCCCGCGGCCACTGGCAGGAGCGGGTGCGAGGTCTGGAAGCGGGCGGCGATGACTATCTCACCAAGCCGTTTCACACCGAGGAGCTGCTGGCGCGCCTCAACGCTTTGGTGCGCCGCTCCGCGGGATTCTCCTCCCCAACCATCAACGCAGGCCCCATTGAACTCGACACCAGCGCCCAGCGGGTAAAGGTCTCCGGCAGTGAGCTGGAACTTACCTCGTTCGAGTACAAGGTGCTCGAGTACCTGATGCTGCACCCGGACGAAGTGGTGTCGAAAACCACGCTCACCGAGCACATCTACGAGCAGGACTGCGACCGTGACAGTAACGTGATCGAGGTCTTCATCGGCCGCCTGCGCAAAAAACTCGACGCTGCCGGCGGGGTGAAACCCATCGAAACCCTGCGCGGGCGCGGTTACCGCTTTTCCGCTGTGAGCTGATGCGTTGCTGACCCGCTGGCTGCACTCTCTCTCTGGCCGTCTCTCGCTGATGGCCACGCTGGTACTGCTGGTGTTTCTGGTGGTGCTCTCCGGCGTGCTTGAGCGTGCCTACCGCACCTCACTGGACGAGGCCAAGGTGCGCGAGCTGCAAGCTTATATCTACACCCTGCTAGTAGTCGCGGAGCCCGACGGCGACAGTCTGCACCTGCCGTTCAACCTGCCCGAACAGCGCTTCAACCAGCCGGATTCCGGCCTGATCGGCGCGGTGATGGACTCCCGCGGCCGGGTGATCTGGCGCTCCCAGTCCGCGCTCAGCCTGCCCAACTTCTCCACCATGCCGCTGCCATTGCCTCTGCGCCAGGGGCAGCAGGCGTTTGCCGAGCTGCAGTTGCCGGGGCTCGACACCCGCTTCAGCAGTTTCCGCCAGGGCATTGCCTGGGGGCTCGACAGTGAGCTGCAGTTCACTTTTGTGATTCTGGAGGACGCGGCGCCGCTGCACGCCCAGGTGCAACAGTTCAGCGATACCCTGTGGCGCTGGCTCGGTATCGGCGCACTGGCGCTGATCGCGGTGCAGCTGTTGGTGCTGCGCTGGGGGCTGGCGCCGCTGCGGCGCGTGGCACACGCACTGAAAGACATGCAGCAGGGGGGCAGTGATACCCTGCAGGGCAACTTCCCGCGGGAACTGGTGCCACTTACCGACAACCTCAACCTGCTGATTGAGAACGAGCGCCGCCAACGGGAGAAAACCCGTCACACCCTCGGCGATCTCGCCCACAGCCTGAAAACGCCGCTGGCAGTCCTGAAAGGTATGGATCTGGCTGCCGATCCGCAATCCGCACAGATTGCGCTGGCAGAGCAGGTGCAGCGCATGGACAGCATCATCAGCTACCAGCTGAAGCGCGCCGTCGCCAGCTCGCCCAAGTCCATCCTGCGCGGGGTGGCGGTAAAGCCGCTTGCAGAAAAAATTCTCACCGCTCTCGACAAGGTCTACCGCACAAAGCACGTGGACGCAGAACTGCTGTGCGACGACTCGGTGCTGTTCTACGGCGACGAGGGCGACCTGATGGAGATGCTCGGCAATCTGCTGGACAACGGCTACAAATACGGCGGTGGAAAATTGCTGGCGAAAATCGCCAACACGGATGATCAGCGCGGGCTGGAAATCGTGGTGGCGGACAATGGTCCCGGGCTTACGGACGTCCAATGGCAACAGGTAATCCAGCGCGGCGTGCGTGCCGACCAGCAACAGCAGGGGCAGGGCATCGGACTTGCGGTAGTGGTGGATATTGTGGAGAGTTACCACGGCAGGATTGCCATAATGCCCGCACAGGAACGCGGTGATGTGGACCTCGGGGGACTCACCCTGCGGGTTACGCTGTAACGAATAGAACCAAACAGGCATCTCTCTACCTCGTCATTCCCGCGCATGCGGGAATCCAGAGGCTGGACCCCGCGCTCGTGGGGGTGACGCGAATGGCATTTCTGAGATAACTCAAAAAATAAAAAGGATGTTTTATGTTTTTACAACCATTCAGGAAATTCTCCAAAAGCGCGCTGCCGGCACTGGCCGTGATGCTGGCAGCCGTCGCCACCACACCCTCCGCCGCAGAAACCAAATCCCCCTGGCCGGGCGGCGCGGAAGTGGCGGTGGTGCTCACCTACGACGACGCACTGGACTCCCATCTGGATGTCGCCATCCCCCAGCTGAACGAACACAAACTGCCCGGCACGTTTTATTTAAGCGGCGCTCGCCCATCCATCCGCATGCGCCTGCACGAATGGCGCCGCGCCGCCCAGCGCGGGCATGAACTGGGCAATCACATGCTCTACCACCCGTGCCGCAAGTCCCTCTCCAACCGCAGCTGGGTAAAACCCTGGCAGGACCTGGATAACTACACCCTGGAACAGTTCGTGGACGAGGTGCTGGCCACCAACAGCATGCTCGAAGCCATCGACGGCAGGAAACAGCGCACCTTCGCCTATCCCTGTGGCGACATGACCGCCGGTGGTGAAGATGTGATCCCCGAATTGAAAAAGCTTGTACCCGCAGCGCGGCTGTTCTCCGACGATGGCCAGCACAAAATCAGTGACCGCGATTTTTACCGCATAGCGTCCTTCGACGGCGCGGAAAAAAATGCGGAAGAACTGATTGCCGTGGTGGAAGCCGCGCGGGAAAACCACAGTCTGGTGGGCTTTATGTTCCACGGCGTGGGCGGCGACTACATCACCGTATCGTCCGAGGCACACAAGGCGCTGGTGGAACACTTGGCGGCACACCCGGAGCGCTACTGGGTGGCCACCATGGAGGAGGCGGTTGCACACCTGAAGCGGGAGCAGGTGCGGCAGTCGTTGTAAGGTTGCAGGGTACAGCCTTCTCTGCGTTCGGGTTCTGTCTTTCGGTAGGTCGCAGCGGCCGATCGCCGCACCGCGTTGTGCAGGATCTGGCAGCGCTCGGGAGGTACAATGCGCCTTTTCCCGACTCCTGGAGTACCCTGTGAAATTCCGATCCAAAGTTGCGCGGATTACAGCTCCGCTGTTGCTCAGTCCGCTGGTTGCGGTGGCGAATGTTTCGCCGGAAGCGCAGAACACCGCAGACTATGCGGTAAAGCGCTACGAGACGGCGATGACCGATACCCTCGCCGAACTGGTGAAATTCAAGACCGTGGCGCGGGAAGACCTGCCGCTGGAAAAGAACCCCGAATTTACCGGTTTCAAAAGCACCTTGTGCGGTACCGCCAGGGACCTGGGGCTTGAGTGCGAGGACCACGGCTACGTGGTGATCGTGGCGCTGGGCCAGGGTGAGGAGAAAATCGGTATCGTCACCCACGGCGATGTGCAGCCGGCCAACCCGGCCAAGTGGAAGAAAAGCCCGTTTGAGCTGGATCGCACCAGCGAGCCCGGCAAGCTGATCGCCCGCGGCAGCGAGGACGACAAGGGCCCTATTGCCACCGCCCTCTTTGCGATGAAAGCGATCAAGGACAAGGGCGTGCCGATGCATCGGCGCGTGGAGCTGATTGTCTACCTGGGTGAGGAATCCGACTGGGGTCCGCTGGAGGCCTTCCTGAAAGATTACGATATGCCCGCCTACAACATCACCATCGATGCCAATTACCCGGTGGTGACCGCGGAGAAGGGTTGGAGTGAAGTGCGCACTACCTTTGCCGACACCCCGGTGGCGGACAACAACAAACCCTACCTGAGCGATTTCCACGGTGGCTATTTCCGCAGCCAGGTACCGGACGAGGCCCATGCCCGTATCGTCAACCCGACCGCGGAATTGGAGAAGGCGATCCGCGCGCGCGCAGCGGCACATCCGCAGGTGAAGTTCGAGTTCGCGCAAAACGACGGCGTGCTGCAAATCACCGCCCGCGGTGTGGCGACTCACAGTTCCGAGCCGGAACACGGCATCAATGCCATTGCTTTCCTGGCGGATGCGCTGGGTAGCTACGATTGGCCGGCCAATGCCGCCGGCGCCATGGTGCGCTATATCAACGACCTGATCGGCACCGGTATTGTCGCCGAGCAGTTCGGCGATATTGCCTACCGCGATGACTTTATGGGACCGATGACCGGTGCCCTGACCATGGTGAAGGCGGATGACAAAGGGCTGACCAGCCACTTGAACCTGCGCCGTCCCACCGGTAAGAGCGCAGAACTCCTGGACAAGCAGATCCGCAGTGCCCTCGATAACTGGCAGAAACAGACCGGAATCCGGATGGCGGAAGTGGGTGTGCATCTCGGTGAACCCTACCGCGCGGACGATGCGCCGCAGGTGGAACCGCTATTGAAGGTGTTCCGTCATTTCACCGGTATCAAAGATGCGGGCCCGGTATCGATTGGCGGTTCCACCAATGCCAAGCTGCTGCCGAATGCGGTCAGCTTTGGCCCGTCGATGCCGGGCAAAGCCTACACCGGCCACTCTGAGCACGAGTTTATCACCGTGGATCAGCTGCGCCTGAACCTGAAAATGTATACGGCGATGATGATCGAAATCGCTAATCTGTAGGTCTTCGCCAGAGTGTTTCCATCAATAAAAAAGGGACTGAAATTTCAGTCCCTTTTTTAATGGCTTTTTTTGCGGAGGCTGGCTCAGAACCAGTCCCGCTGCATCTCAAACGGCACGCGGTTGCCGGCTTCCAGCAGTGTCAGCTGCGGTTCTATCTCCGGTAATTCCCATTCGATATAGAAGCGCGCGGCCTGCAGCTTTCCGCGGTAGAAATTCTCTTCGTCCTCACTGAGGTCTGTGTTCAGTCGGCGCGATGCGATCAGCGCCTGGCGCAGCCAGATCCAGCTCACCACCACGCGGCCGAAGGCGTCGAGATAGAGTGCGGCGTTGGCGAGCCCCAGGTCGGCGTCCGCTGCCATCTGTCCCAGTAAACTTTCGGTTGTGCCGCTGAGCCGGGCGAGGCCGTCGCCGAGACGTTGCGCCAGTGCGTTCAGTTCGTCACTGTCGCCACAGGCGGCGAGGGTTTTGCCGATTTCTCCAGCGAGAAGTTGGTAACCGGCCAATCCTTTTGCGGGCACTTTGCGCCCCAGCAGGTCCATGGCCTGAATACCCTCGGTGCCCTCATGAATCGGGTTCAGGCGGTTGTCGCGGTAGAGCTGTTCGAGGGGGTATTCGCGAATATAGCCAGAGCCGCCGAGTACCTGAATCGCCAGGTCATTGGCTTTCAGGCAGTATTTCGACGGCCAGGATTTGACGATGGGGGTGAGCAGGTCCAGCAGTTCCGCGGCCTGCTGCCGCTCATTTTCGGTTTCCGCGCTGTGGGCATCTTCGAACAGTGAAGACGCGTAGAGGCAGAGAGCGAGGCCGCCTTCCACATAGCTTTTCTGCATCAGCAACATGCGCCGCACATCCGCATGCTGGATGATGGGGACCTGTTTCGACTGCGGATCGCGGTTGGAAGGCAGGCGCCCCTGCGGGCGCTCTTTTGCGTACTGCAAGGCGTGCTGGTAACCGCGGTAGCCGAGCACTGCCGCACCGGTGCCGACGCCGATGCGGGCTTCGTTCATCAGCTGGAACATGTAGCTGAGGCCCTTGTGCGGTTCTCCCACCAGGTATCCGACGGCGCCGCTGCTTTCGCCGAAGCTCAGCACGGTGGACGTAGTGTTGCGGTACCCCATCTTGTGCAGCAGGCCGGCGAGCTGCACATCGTTGCGGATCGGTGCTGCGCCGTCGGTCGCTGGAATAAATTTTGGCACCAGAAACAGGGAAATGCCTTTGACCCCGGGCGGCGCGTCCTTGATGCGTGCCAATACCATGTGCACGATATTTTCGGTGATGGACTGGTCGCCGCCGGAGATAAACATTTTCTGTCCGCGCAGGCGGTAGCTGCCATCTTCCGCTGGCGTGGCGGTGGTGCGAATGTCCGCGAGCGCCGAGCCCTGGTCCGGTTCGGTCAGTGCCATGGTGCCGGCGTAGCGGCCGTCCATCATTGGCGGCAGGTAGGTATTTTTGAGGTCTTCGCTGGCAAAACTGCGCACCAGGTTTGCCGCGCCCAGGGTGAGAAACGGGTAGGCGGCGGTGCCCACATTGGCGGCGTTGATGTAGGCCATGGCGGAGCGGAGGATGACTTCCGGCAGTTGCATGCCGCCCTCGTCGAAATCGTAGTGGGCGGCGAGGAAACCGGCCTCGGCGAACGCGTGCCAGGCTTTGTGGGTTTCTTCGATCAGGGTGACGGTTTCACCGTCGAACGTGGGTTCGCAAGCGTCGCCCTTGGTGTAGTGGTCGGCGAAGTATTTTTCCGCGATGGTTCTGGCGGTGTCGAGGGTCGCGTTGAACACCTCCCGGGAATGCTCGGCGTAGCGGGGGCGCTGCAGCAGTGCCTCGGTATCGAGAAATTCGTACAGCAGGAACTCGATATCCCGGTCTTTCAGATACTGCTCGCTCATAACCACTCCGCTTCTGGTGTTATAGGAAGCGGATCAGGGTAGGCAGTGGGAAGAGAGCGGGCAATGACATTTCAGGTAATGGTCACTGATCTATTGGAAATCAGTGACCATCCCTGAAAAGCCAGTCTGAAATGGAGTGCGGCGCTTGTCAGGTACCTTCGCTGCCCTTGATTCCGTCGATGTCCTGCACCGGTGGCGCGGGTCGGGTTTCCGGGGTGGTTTTCCTGCGGGTACCGGTGCGGTCGGGCGCCACCCCCGCCCACAGACGGGAGGACAGCTGTTGCGGGCTTTCACTGCGGCCATCGGCAATCCACTGCACCAGAGTGGCCGCCACGTCCGGCCAGTCGATGTGCACACCGCGCGGCTGGCCCTGCAGCCACTTGCCGATGGTGACCGCATCCATCTGATCCACCACGGTTGCCAGCTGCAGTTTTTGCAGGGCCATAGCATTAGCCTCCTGCTCGAACTGCCCTTTGAGCGGGCGGGAGAGGATCGGCTTGCCGAGTGTGAGAGTTTCCGCAATCAGCTCGAAGCCTGAGTTGCAGATCACCGCGCGGGAAGTGGCCACGTCACGGCGGAAGCCCTCCACGGAGGGTGCTTTCAACACGATATTGTCCGCCGCCGGCAGCGCTGTCGGCAGGCCGTAGACGATAAAGGAATGGGGCAGTTGCGCCAGCTGGTGCAATAGCGGTTCCGCATGCTCGAACGGCAGGTATACCAGCACGTGATCCAGTTGTTCCAACCCGCTCTGCCCGTGCGGTTCGGCGATTGGCGGCAGAATCGGGTGGCCGAAGTGGTGCCAGTGCATGCCGAGACTCATCTGCACCGGGGCGAACATTTTCATGATGGCGCGGGCCGTCCAGCCAAAGCGCGGGGTGGGGATCGCGAAGTTGAACGCGTACTGGTGGCCGAGGCCCAGGCTCGGATGTTTACGTTTTTTCGCAGCCCAGGCGGTGACCGGTTCGAAATCGCTGATCACCAGGTCGAAGTCCTGCACCGGTAGTTCGCGGATATCTTTCAGCAGGCGGCTGACATTCAATTGTCTGGCGGTGGCGATCTGGTTGATCTTTCCCTCTTGGTGCACAAAGGTGAGTCCCTCTCGCCACCAATACTCGCCGAACGCTTCCATGGCAAACAGCTTCTCCGGCGGGCGACCGCTGAACAGCCACTGGACGCTCACATCCGGGAACTGGCGGAAGGCCTCTGCCATGGCGCGCGCGCGAGTGATGTGGCCGTTGCCGGTGCCCTGAACGCCGTAGAGTATTTTCAAGGTGCTTCTCCGTTTGAGCAGGGGGAAGGAAATGTTCCGTTGGCCGCTTACAGCAGCGCGCCGCTGACCGCAAAGCCCACGCAGGTGCCGAGCAACGCGCCGGCGCACACGTCGGTGGGGAAGTGCACGCCGAGCCCCACCCGTGAGGTACCCACACCCGCCGCCCAGAAGTAACCCAGCGCCCACAGCGGGTTCAGGCACTGGCTGAGCATGGTCACAAACAGGAAGGCGCCAGAGGTGTGGCCGGACGGCAGACTGAAACGGTCATTGGCGATGATGATGGAGCGCAGCCCCGGAATGGTTTCCGGCGGGCGGTTGCGCTTGGTGGTGTTCTTGATGGTCCAGTAGAGCGAGCGCTCAATGGCGAAGGCGGCGCCGCAGGTGTAGAGAAACTGCAGTGCCATCACCGTGTCGATCAGCAGAATGGCCAGCGGCGACAGCAGATACAGCCAGCCATCGGCAGACCGGGACAGCAGCAGGTAATTCCTGCGCGATGTCGGTCGCGTCGCTCGCTGCGCCATGCGCAGAACCAGGGAGACATCGACCGTTTTCAGTGTGATAGGTAGGCTTCGCATGGGGTAAAAGTACGAAGCCAATATTGCGCGGACTTGACCGAAATATGTCAGATCCGTGAAATCTGCTCGGGATGGCGGGTATTAATTCGGGTGTTTCGTAAGGACTTGTAGGAGCCTGCCTTGCAGGCGAAGGTTCAGGCTCCGTAGCTTTTCGCCTGCGAGGCAGGCTCCTACAGGGTGTGGGTCGTCGGCGGGTAAATCAGTCGATCCCGATCTTGATGGCGCCGGAGCCCGGCAGTTTTTCCACCAGCTGGTGACCGCAGAGTTTCGAGGGCGTGAAGTAACCGCCTTTCCCCTCGTAATCCAACAGAAACTCCATTACTGCCAGCGAGCCGTGCACGGTCACATCGTAGCCATTGGCAGTGACCACGCGACCCACGCGGCGCTCGCCGCGGCGGTCGTTGCGCACCTCGCCCCACACCCAGGTTTTCTGCTCGGCGCGCTGATTCTCGGTTGGCCCCTGCACGTTCTTGTCTACCTTGCTTTTTAGCCACTTCTGTACCCACTGCATGCGCAGCAGCCAGCGGAATCTGTTGAGTCGCTGCATCTTCTTCGCGCGCCGCGGGCTCATGGGGACGTACACCTCGATATTCGGAATCTCGGTGGAGTAGTAGGCCGTGGCCACATCGCCCCAGGGAATGGCAACGGCAAACTTTTCGCCGCGGCCAAAGTTGATTGTGCGGGTCAGCCCGCCGTGGGGTATTACTTCGATCTTGCCGTTGCGGCGCACCGCACCGCCCACACCCAGGCTCTCGATGGAGGTTTTGGCCGTACCCGGGCTCAGGCCGGAATCGGAATCGAACCCCAGGGTCAGGTGAGTGGCACTGGTCATGGCCTTGCGCAACGCCGCCGCCAGGCAGTCGGTGGGGATTACATCGAAGCCGGTGCCGGGGCACAGCACCACGCCTGCGGCCTTTGCCTCGGCATCCATTGCGTGCGCCTGCTGGTATACCGCCATCTCGCCGGTGATGTCCTGATAGTGGGTACCGCTTTTGATGCACGCGCGCATCATCGGCTCGGCGGTGGCGGAGAAGGGGCCGGCGCAGTGGATGACCACCGCCACATCCTTCAGGGTTCGCGCCAGTACCTCTTCATCGTCGAGACCGACGGCAATGGCGGATAGCCCCAGTTCGTTGGCCAGCGGTTGCAGCTTGACGGCGCTGCGGCCCGACAGAATGGGTTTCAGGCCCCTGGCCACCGCCTTGCGGGCAATCAGCTCGCCGGTATAGCCGTACGCTCCGTAAATCAGGATCTGCTTATTGTTCACCTGTTGTCCTTATTGTGTGGTCGCGGGACCGTGTTTGTTCTGAGGTGGAATGGGCTGTGGGGGCGGTCAGTCGAGCGCTTTCTCCAGCGCAAAGCGCGGAATGCTCGTACCGTTTTTTTCAATAGTTTCCGAAAACATTGCCAGCGGGCGCGCCCACACGCCGAACTCATCATACAGAGCGCGGTAAATGGCCAATTGTTCCCCGGTTTCACTGTGGGTGGCGATTTCCATCAAGTGGTAGAGATTGCCTTTGTAGTGACGGTAGATGCCTTTTTGCATGGGAGTCCTCAGGGGATTTCACGCGAGGTGGAAGGGCGATAGCTGAATCTGGTTGACCCGTTGCCCGTGCAGCACGGCGATACCGCTGTAGCGGCGTTCGCCGGTGGAGGTGAATTCGAATTCATACTGGCGCAGCAGCCGGACCTGGCCGGTTTTATCGCGCTTCAGGCGCGTGCGTACCAGCATTACGGTGTCGTCCAGCAACTGGACACCTGACTCGGCGCAGTGCGCCTTGACGATACGACGCACCCGGTCTTTGGCGGCCATGCCGGCCCAGAAATACCAGGCTGCCAGGATCAGCAGGAACAGCCAGAACAAGTCGCCCAGTGAGTAGTACATAAAGATTCAGAATGTTTGCGTTCGTGCGCGCAAGAATACCACCAGAAAAAGGACTGTGCCTGAGGCGATTCTCACGTTCCGAATGCGGTTCGGCCACTAGGCAAGCTGCAGCAGCCCCAGGTGTTGGGCAATCTGGCTCAATGACATCAGCACACACATGGCGATGACCAGCGGGCGGATCAGCCGGGTGCCGCCCGCCAGCATGGTGTGACTGCCGATAATGGCTCCGATCATCTGGCCCGCCATCATGGTTGCGCCGATGGTCCAGATCACCTTGCCACCGGCGGCAAACAGTGCAACAGAGACCACATTGGTGGTGAGGTTGAACAGCTTGGCGCGGATGGTGGCTGCGAGCAGAGTCTGGCCGCGAAAGGCGACACCGGTGGCGGCAAAGAAGGTACCGGTGCCGGGCCCGAAGGCACCGTCGTAAAATCCCACCGCTGGGGCACAGGTGAGTGCCCACTGGGTTTCACTCTGGCGGGGATGGCTTTCATTGCTGCCCATGTTTGGTGTCAGCCATACATAAAGCGCCACGCAAAGCAGCAGAACCGGAATTACCCAGCTTAACCAGCTCGTATCGACACGTTGGATCAGCCAGGTGCCCAGCGCTGCACCGAGTGCTGCGGTGACAACCGGCAGCAGCAGCGCGCGCTCGCGCAGGTGACCCTTGGCGAACAACGTGGTGGTGGCTGTCAGGGTGCCAATCACCGCCTGGCTTTTGTTGGTGGCGAGTGCGGTGACCGGCGGCACGCCGGCGAGCAGCAGTGCCGGCAGGGTCAGCAATCCGCCCCCGCCCGCGAGGGTATCCACCCAGCCCGCGAACATGGCAACGGCAAACAACACCAGAAGCAGGGTGAGGGTGAGTTCCATGGGATTCCTTAGTCGAGGTATTGCGGTGGCGCGCATTGTATCAGCGGAAGCCCGGTGATCACCCCGCTGAATTTATTATTTTCCCCTGGTTCGGTCAGATAGGGCGGCTCCCGGTTTTATGTCGGAATCCCGCGGCGGCGCTGGCATTTGGTGATGCGATCATTGGTTTTGCGCTGCCGCGCCGGGCTCGCCATCGGGCGTTCCCTCCGCGAACCCGCTTACGCCGATTCGGGAGCAGGTGGCGCAGGGGGAAGCGCAATGTAGCCTGCAATCAACGCTTCCTTGCGCGCCTTGGGCCATTTCTTGATCTGTAATTCCAGCTTCAGCGCCTGCGACTTGTCCGCCACCGCCTGCTGAAATTCCAGCGTCAGTGGGCCGCGCCCGCGCAGTGCTTTGGCGGCCTTGGGACCGCCGTTGCTGTGCTCCCCAAAGCGGCGCGCCACGTCCCGGGTGATGCCGGTATACAGGCTGCCGGCGCGGGTGCGGATCAGATAAACAAACCAGTCAGACACTTTCTACCACTCGTGGAGTAATCGCTGTGACGGCGCATTGTATCAGCCCGCGGTTGCTTATTGTGTCTCGGTAAATTTACATATTCGAATATCCATATATAATGCCCGCAACCTGGCACCACCATTGTGAGGAACTGTGATGACTCCGGTGCAATTGTTCAAATGTCTGGCGGACGAGACCCGTCTGCGGCTGGTACTGCTGATGCAAGCGGAGGGGGAGCTGTGCGTGTGCGAACTGATGGCGGCGCTGGGGGAATCCCAGCCGAAAATCTCCCGGCATCTGGCGCAACTGCGCAACTGCGGCCTGCTGCAGGACACCCGTCGCGGCCAGTGGGTTTACTACAACATTCACCCGTCGCTGCCGGGCTGGGCGAGCAGCGTAATCGATACCGCGACCACTGCTGAAGCCGGTCGCTTATCGGCACTGCGGAGCAGCCTCAAGGCCATGGCCGATCGCCCCGTTTGTTGCTGAACAATCCCAAGGAAATGGATCAATGAACATTCTGTATATCTGCACCCACAATCGCTGCCGCAGCATCCTGAGTGAAGCGATCACCAATCATCTCGCGCAGGGGCGCATTAAGGCCTGCAGTGCCGGCAGCCAGCCCAGTGGCGAAGTGCACCCACTGTCGATCCGCTATCTCAGGGAGAAAGGCATAGATACCGCGGGGCTCGAGAGCAAATCCTGGGACGCCTTCGAACAGAATCAGCCGGATGTGGTGGTCACCGTGTGTGACAGTGCCGCCAATGAAAGCTGCCCGGTGTGGTTTGGCGATACCCTCAAGGTGCACTGGGGGCTGCCGGACCCCTCGAAACTGGAGGGCAGCGAAGAAGATATTCGCGAGGCGTTCTACCGTGTGATGGAAACCATTGAGCACCGCGTGCAGGGCCTGTTGTCCCTGCAGGAGAAGAACCTGTCGCGCGAAGAGTTGCGAAATGCACTTGTCAGCATCGCCGAGGTCAACTGATCGTGGGTCTGTTTGAACGGTATCTCTCGGTCTGGGTGGCACTGTGTATCGTCGCGGGCGTTTTGCTCGGCACCCAATTTCCCGCACTCTTCCACTGGTTCGCCGCGCTGGAAGTGGCCCGCGTAAATATTCCGGTAGCGATCTTCATCTGGTTGATGATCTACCCGATGATGGTGCAGGTGGACTTCAGTTCCATTCGCGATATCGGCAAAAAACCCAAAGGGCTGTTGCTCACGCTGGTGATGAACTGGCTGATCAAACCCTTCACCATGGCGGCCCTGGGTTGGTTGTTTTTCCGGGTGATTTTCGCCGACCTGGTGGACCCGCAGACGGCAACGGAATACATCGCCGGTATGATCCTGCTCGGCGTGGCGCCCTGTACCGCGATGGTGTTTGTGTGGAGCCAGCTGACCCGCGGCGATGCCAATTACACCCTGGTGCAGGTGTCGGTGAACGACGTCATCATGATTTTTGCCTTCGCCCCCCTGGCCGCATTTCTGCTTGGGGTCAGCGATGTGACCGTGCCCTGGGATACCCTGCTGCTGTCGGTCGTGCTGTATGTGGTGATCCCGCTGATTGCCGGCATCCTGACCCGCCGCGCACTGGATTCTCGAGCGGATCACTCGCGTCTGAACCATTTCCTCGAAACTGTAAAACCGATTTCCATTGCCGGCCTGCTGGCGACCGTGGTGCTGCTGTTCGGCTTCCAGGCGGAGACCATTCTCTCCCAACCGCTGGCCATTGTGCTGATCGCGATTCCACTGCTGATCCAGACCTACGGGATTTTTGCGATCTCCTACGGCGCGGCACGCGCCATGAAACTGCCGCACAATATCGCCGCACCGGGCTGCATGATCGCCACCTCCAATTTTTTCGAACTGGCGGTGGCGGTGGCCATCTCCCTGTTCGGCCTCAATTCCGGTGCCGCACTGGCAACCGTGGTGGGGGTGCTGGTGGAAGTACCGGTTATGTTGAGCCTGGTGGCCTTTGCCAATCGAACCCGCCACTACTTTGAGGAGTGAGTTGTGCCCCTGAACGATATGCCGAACATTGACGCCGACTGTCTGCAACCGATCGACGAGACGAAGCTGTTTTCTGTTGAGCGCTCACCGGCGCCCGTGAAAATCCTGTTGCTTTACGGCTCTCTGCGGCCGCGCTCTTTCAGCCGCCTGGCCACGGAAGAGGCCGCGCGTATTCTGGAATTCTTTGGTGCGGAAACCCGCACCTTCAACCCCTCCGGATTGCCGCTGCCAGACGATGCGGAGGAAGACCATCCGAAGGTTCAGGAGCTGCGCGCGCTGGCACAGTGGTGCGATGGCATGGTGTGGTGCAGCCCGGAGCGCCACGGCGCCATGACCGGCATTATGAAAGCGCAGATCGACTGGATCCCGCTGGCGATGCAGAGTATCCGTCCCACCCAGGGCAAGACCCTGGCAGTGATGCAGGTCAGTGGTGGTTCGCAATCGTTCAACGCCGTAAACCAGATGCGGGTGTTGGGACGCTGGATGCGGATGGTCACCATTCCTAACCAGTCGTCTATTCCCAAGGCGTGGTTGGAGTTTGACGACAACGACCGTATGAAGCCGTCATCCCTGTACGACCGCGTGGTGGATGTGATGGAGGAGCTGGTGAAGTTCACCCTGTTGCTGCGGGATCGCTCGGACTATCTGGTAGACCGTTACTCCGAGCGCAAGGAAAGTGCCGAGGAATTCCGCAAGCGGATAGACCAGCGCTCGATGTGAACCCTAGAACAGACTCTGCTGATCTCCGGCGCGCGGCGGCAGGGTAAAGCGGCTGGAGTCCAGTGCCAGTTTCCTTTCATTCAGGCCCAGCTTGCGGCAGTGCACCTTGAAACGTTGTCGCAGTAGTTGGGCGAATACGCCGGTGCCGCGCTGGCGCTCGCCAAATTCGCTTTGGTTGTCTTTTCCC
This sequence comes from Microbulbifer sp. SH-1, assembly GCF_011326135.1. Classification (NCBI taxonomy): domain Bacteria; kingdom Pseudomonadati; phylum Pseudomonadota; class Gammaproteobacteria; order Cellvibrionales; family Microbulbiferaceae; genus Microbulbifer; species Microbulbifer sp. SH-1. The sequence goes on from NZ_CP046948.1 coordinate 439,095, forward strand.
CCGCGGCTTTGCTGCACCAGACTCATGACATGCGCGGCTCGCTGCGGATAGTGCTCCGCCAGCCATTGCCTGAACAGCGGCGCCACTTCAAACGGCAGCCGCAGCAGAATGTAGGCGGCCTGGATGGCGCCGGCTTCGCTGGCGCTGGTCAAGATATTTTCCAGCTCCGAATCGTTGAGCGCCGGGATCATCGGCGCTGCCATCACTGCGGTGGGAACCCCTGCGCCGCTCAGTGCCTCGATGGTGCGCAGGCGCGCGGCCGGCCCCGCGGTGCGCGGTTCCAGTCTGCGTTTCAGGTCGTTATCCAGCGTGGTTACACTGATGGCTACATGCACCAGGTTGTCCCGGGCCATCTCTGCCAGGATCGGCAGGTCGCGCACAATCAATTGGCTCTTGGTGACGATGGTCAGAGGATGGCGGTGGCGCTGCAGGGTTTCCAGTATCTGGCGGGTGATCTGCTTGTCTTTTTCCAGCGGCTGGTAGGGGTCGGTATTGGTGCCCATGGCGATGGGACTGCACTGGTAGCCCTTCTTGCGCAGCGCCTGTTCCAGTAGCTCTGCCGCATTGGGTTTGTAAAACAACCGTGTCTCGAAATCGAGCCCCGGCGATAGGTCCATATAGGCGTGGGCGGGGCGGGCGTAGCAGTATACGCAACCATGCTCACAACCCCGGTACGCATTAATCGACTGGGTGAAAGGAATATCCGGGGAGCTGTTGGTGGCGATAATGGATTTCGCCTTTTCCTCTATGGCCACGGTTTCAATCCGCTCAAGCGGTTCCAGCTCCAGCGCCCAGCCATCGCTCTCGCGGCTGCTGACCTGGTCCACAAAGCGCCCGGCCAGATTGCTGACGGCGCCGCGGCCCTTGTGCAAGCGGGTGGGGTTGCTGGGGGAGTCGTTGGCCACGCTGATGCTCTTCTGGGTACTGTATGTGTATACAGTTTATTGCCGCGTGCCGGACGGTGCAACCGGCGCGGACAACACTTACAATGACTGGGCAGTTTTGGCTATCGACCTATCAACAATCAGAGCAGGGGTCAGGGAATGGATCTTCAGGCAGTGGCCGCGATTTACGGCTTTGCGGTCAAGGTGTTGCAGCTGTTTGCAATGCTGTTCGCCTTCGGGTTAGTGGTGCTGGTGCTGTACGTGGTGTACCTGTACCTGTCGGATGTGAGCCAGACCAAGCAGGCGATCCGGCGCAACTTCCCGGTACTGGGTCGCTTCCGCTACCAGTTCGAGCATCTCGGCGAGTTTTTTCGCCAGTACTTCTACGCGCTGGATCGCGAGGAGATGCCGTTCAACCGCGCCCAGCGCAACTGGGTTTACCGCGCGGCGAAAAATGTGGATTCCACCCTCGCGTTCGGTTCCACCAGGCCGCTCAATCAGCCCGGTGATATCGTCTTCCTTAATCACCCGTTTCCGACCCTGAGCAAGGACGCAGTACCGCCGCGGGAAGTGACTCTGGGGGAAGGCGTGGCACGCAAGCCCTACACTACAAGGTCGATTTTCAATATTTCCGGCATGAGCTTTGGTGCTCTGTCGGTGCCCGCGGTGACGGCGCTGTCGAAGGGGGCAGCCAAGGCCGGCATCTGGATGAACACGGGGGAAGGGGGCCTTTCCTCGCATCATCTGGCCGGAGGTTGCGACATCGTGTTCCAGATCGGCACTGCCAAATACGGGGTGCGGGATGCGGAGGGCAACCTGTCGGACGACAAACTGCGAGAGGTGGCGGCCCACGAGCAGGTGAAAATGTTCGAGTTGAAACTGTCCCAGGGCGCCAAACCCGGCAAGGGCGGCATCCTGCCCGGTATCAAGGTCACGCCGGAGATTGCCCATGTGCGTGGTATTCCCGTTGGCATGGATTCCATCAGCCCCAATGGCCATCCGGAAATCCGCGACGTGGATGGGTTGCTGGATATGATCAATCATATCCGCGACGTCACCGGCAAACCGGTCGGCTTCAAGTGCGTTATCGGCGTCAGCGACTGGCTGCACGATTTGTGTGCGGCTATCCAGCAGCGCGGTATCGAATCCGCGCCGGATTTCATCAATATCGACAGCGCCGATGGCGGCAGCGGTGCCGCCCCCCAGAGTCTGATGGATTACATGGGCCTGCCGCTGAGTCGCAGCCTGCCGCTGGTGGTGGATTTGCTCGAACAGTACGGGCTGCGCGAGCGGGTGAAGGTTATCTGTGCCGGCAAGCTGCTCACCCCTTCCATGGTCGCCTGGGCGCTGGCGATGGGGGCGGATTTCGTAAACTGCGGGCGCGGTTTTATGTTCGCTCTCGGCTGCATCCAGGCAATGCAGTGCAACAAAAATACCTGCCCTACCGGCGTCACCACCCACAACCCGGATCTGCAGCAAGGGCTGGATCCGATGGACAAAGCGGAGCGCGTGTATCACTACGCGCGCAATATGGAATACGAGGTCGGCACCATTGCCCATTCCTGCGGCGTGCCGGAACCGCGCCTGCTGCGCCGCGCCCACGTGGAGGTGATCAACGAGCGCGGCGTGCCCGTGCCGCTGAACGATCTGGTACCCGAGATAAAACCCAAATCCGTGATCGCCAGCGACCGCAGTATGAATTGATGAGCTGAAGAGAAACAGGGAGAGCACCATGGAAGGCGTCACCACACTGGTCGGGCAAGGGCTGTATATGGCGCTTGCCGCCGTCGCGGGCCTTGGTATTGCGCGTCTGCTGAAACGCGACGATACCCTCGGCTGCCTGATTGCGGGCGTGCTCGCCGGAATGCTGTTGCCGGTTTTTGATTACAACACCGGCCTGCGCGCAGAGAACATCCACCAGTTGGTGTTTTTCATCATACTGCCGGTGCTGATTTTCCAGTCCGCCTGGAAGATCGATCCGGATGCTTTGTTCCGCTGGCTCGCGCCGGCACTGCTGCTGGCCACGGTGGGCGTACTGATCTGCGCGTTGATTACTGCAGTGCTGGTGTATTTCGGGGTCGTGCAGTCGGGTGGTTTTCCATGGATCGCCGCACTGCTCACCGGCACCATCCTCGCCGCCACTGACCCCGCCGCGATTGTTGCCCGCCTGCGCAAGACCGGCGCCAATAACGAACTGCTTACCTTGCTCGAAGGAGAAAGCCTGTTCAACGATGCGGCGGCGATTGTGCTGTTTTCCTTTGTGTTGGGTATCGCCAGTCACAGTGCCATGGAAGGTGCTGTTGCCACAGGCGAAGAAATCGCGGGCGCGGGCAGTTTCGCGCTGTATTTTGCCGTGGTTTTCTTCGGTGGGCTCGCGGTCGGTACCATCTGCGGCTTGTTGACCGCCATTACCATCCTGTTTCTCCGCTCCGCCGGTGCTGCACTGGTGGTGCTGGTGTTGGCGGCCTTTGGCAGCTTTTACCTGGCGGAACACGTGGTGGGTGTGTCCGGTATTCTCTCGGTAATGATCTGCGCGATTGTCGCCCGAGCTTGTCTGCGCGAGCAGGAGCAAACCTACCTTGCCCACGCGGCACCGACCTGGGAATGGTTGGGGCTGCTGTTCCATGCGCTGATCTTTGTGATGATGGGACTGGTGATTACAGTCGATATGTTTGTTAATCACTGGCTGGCGATGATTGTTGCCATTGTGGCGGCGATTGGCGCCCGCGGGTTGGCTGTGTTTTTGGTGGCACCAATGGCGCGCTTTGTGGGGCCGCCGATCACAAAGAACTGGCGATTGATTCTGAGCTGGGGCGGTTTGCGCGGGGTGATCGCGGCGGCACTGGTGCTGTCGCTACCGGTGGATTTGCCGTACTGGGAAATGGTACAGGCAATGGTATTTGGGGTGGTGCTGTTTTCGCTGTTGGTGCAGGGAACTACGAGTACACGCCTGATTCGGAAGCTCGAGCCCTAAGGGGTTGTGCAAAGTGGTAGGCGGGAATTGTTTGCTGGTAACTGGTTTCTTCTTCTCCGGCTTTGCGGGAATAGAACAGGTGGGCTGCTATGGCCAACAGCAGCAGGGCAAAGAGGAGTACACCGATGACTCTGAGCATTGTTGGCCCTCGCAGTATTTTGGGTGCTATTGATTACTCGTCAGTGCGTTCATGCAGCGTTGTTTTAATATAGCTTCCGCGCGGCTGGTAGTAGTGGGAAACGGTGGAGGCATATTTTCCAACTCTGCCCAGATGCCCCGCCAAAGGTTTGAACAGCAGTTCGTCCAGATTGAACCCAATGCCCACGAAGAACTCAGTGCTTCGCTCGGGAAAATACGGCGCATCCTCAGCCTTGAATCCCTGGGCCATATAGCCGAGGTTGAGCTCCAGGTATTTGAACGGCGTGTCCTGTAGTGCGGGTATCCCGGCTGCTTTTACCGCCAGTAAATAGCGCATGCCACTGTAATCGGTGACCGGATGGAAACCCTTCATTCCCTTTGAGGGACGGTAATCCAGGCGATAATCGAGCAGGTTCTTCAGCTCCGGGTTGCGTGTTCTCAGGTAGGACAGGGCAATACCGGTAGTGTTGAAAATGACGTCTTCGTAAGAAAAGCCGTGATCGGCGGAGTATCCGTCGAACATCTCGACGTAGAGCATCAGGCTGCTGGCCCAGAGCGCGCTGTACGTTGCCGCGAATTCCGGTTCATTCTCGCGGGAAAGGCCATTGCCGATGGCCTCGGCGATCAGGTAGGACGAGTACATATGCCCGAGTTTGTCCATGCCGCCGCTCCCCGTGTCCATGCCAAACCAGCCCTCATCGTTGAACCGGAATGAGGAGCTGCCCCAGTTCCATTCCTTGACGCCCAGGTAGGTAATGCCGCCGCCAACCGCGGCAATTTCATATTTGGCATCCAGCAGGGACTTTTGGGTGCCTTCCCAAGTGATCGCGGCGGCACTCAGTGGTGGTGAGAGCAAGAAGCACAGTGACAATACCAGGCAGCGCAAAGTTGAGATCGGTTGCATGCAGTGAAGCCTTTTTGGGTGCGGGCGAGAATGGCGTGCGAGCCAAATTTTTGGCGGAAGATACAAGTCCGGCGGATGAAATACAAATGCACCAACGGCCAGGATTAGCTGGCGAATAATAATAGTGGCGGCGGTTTCTCGCCCAGACTGCGAAATTGTTCCGCTACAACTACGCTTCTCTGGTAGTTGATGTCAGGGAGGAACCGCTTTGTTGTATTTGAGGGGAAGATTGGCAGTACTGGGAGTTTTTGCGCTGACCTCCCTTGCCTGCCTTGGCAGCGAGGAACATCCATCCTTCCCGACACCCTCGGGGGCGACCGCAGATGGCGCAGGTGAGTGTGTCGTTAACGAGTCGTTGCAGGAGTTGACGATCACCGAGGGAGAGGGCGACGCAACGGCGCCCAAACGGTCGCGAGCGGAAGACGCCCAGGCAAACAGCGCGCCCGAGCCCTATCACAGCGAACGCATACAGGCAATTCGCCAAGCTATCGACAATCCATTTTCACTGATCGGTTACCGGGCGAATTACCTGCTGCCTGTGGCCTATCGCCATTTCCCGGAGGAAGACAGTTCGATAGCGGCGGCTCGCTACAGTGTGCGAGGCTTGAAACCCTCGGAAATGCAGTTCCAGCTCTCGCTACAGTTGCCCGTATTTAGCGGGTTTTGGGGGGAGAACTCGTTTCTCAGTTTTGCCTACACCAATCGGAGTTTCTGGCAGGCGTATGCACCCTCCTCCCCCTTTCGGGAAATCAATCACGAGGTGGAACTGTTGGCGACATGGGTCGGTGATTGGGAGGCTTTCGGCTTTCGAAACATTCCCATGCGGATGGGAATCAGCCATCAGTCCAACGGCCGTGGCGATATATACTCGCGCGGATGGAACCGGATTTATGCGGATTTTACCTTTGAAAAAGGCCGTTACTTTCTCAATCTCAAGCCCTGGTACCTAATTTCGGTTGATCGCGAAGTCGGGCGCAGCAGTGAATTTGGTACCTATTTCGGTAACTTTGAGGTCACAGGTGGGTACAGTGCCGGCGGGTATACTTCGTCGATCATGTTGCGCAACAACCTGAAATCAGAAAATTTTGGCGCTGTGGAGCTGTCCTGGGGATTTCCCATTGCGCCACGTGTGCGCGGGGTGGTGAAATACTTTGACGGTTACGGCGAGAGTCTGATCGACTATTCAACGCGAGTGCAAATGCTGGGGATAGGTGTGATGCTCGTGCCGGGTCTCTAAGGGTATTGAGCTGGCGGAGCGAGGCTCCGCCAGCTCGGCTCAGGCCCAGTTCAGTATCACTTTTCCGGATTCCCCAGATCCCATGGTCTCAAACCCTTTCTGGAAGTCATCCACCGGGAACTGATGGGTGATGATGGGCGAAAGGTCGAGGCCGGACTGGATCAGGCTTGCCATTTTGTACCAGGTCTCGAACATCTCGCGGCCGTAGATACCTTTAAGGATCAGGCCTTTGAAAATAACCTGGCTCCAGTCGATTGCCATCTCGCCGGGAGGGATTCCCAACATCGCGATCTTGCCGCCGTGATTCATAGCCGACAGCATATCGCGGAAGGCCACAGCAACACCGGACATCTCCAGGCCGACGTCGAACCCCTCGGTCATGCCGATGTCTTTCATCACATCTTTGAGATGTTCCCGAGCCACGTTCACGGTGCGCGTCGCGCCCATCTTTTTTGCCAGATCCAGGCGGTAATCGTTGATGTCGGTGATCACCACATGGCGCGCACCCACATGGCGCGCGACCGCTGCAGCCATGATGCCGATGGGACCGGCACCGGTGATCAGCACATCTTCGCCGACCAGATCAAATGACAGCGCGGTGTGCACCGCGTTACCAAACGGATCGAAGATGGAAGCCAGCTCATCGGAGATATTATCCGGGATCTTGAATGCGTTCAGTGCCGGGATTACCAGATACTCGGCAAATGAACCCTGACGGTTTACGCCCACACCGTAGGTATTGCGGCACAGGTGGCGGCGGCCGGCGCGGCAGTTGCGGCAGTGGCCGCAGGTGATGTGGCCCTCGCCACTCACTCTATCGCCTACTTTGAATCCGGCCACTTCCTGGCCCATGCCCACCACTTCGCCCACGTATTCGTGGCCCACTACCATGGGTACCGGAATGGTCTTCTGCGACCACTCGTCCCAGTGGTAGATGTGCATGTCAGTGCCGCAGATGGCGGTCTTGCGGATCTTGATGAGCAGGTCGTTGTGACCGGGCTCCGGAATTTCGACATCGGTCATCCAGATGCCGGGCTTTGAATGAAGTTTGGATAGTGCTTTCATAAAACGACTTAAATAATTTCCAGCTCTTTGCCGACTTCGATAAACGCATCAATACAGCGGTCCAGTTGCTCGCGGGTGTGCGCGGCAGACATCTGGGTGCGGATACGGGCCTGACCTTTTGGCACTACCGGGTAGAAGAAGCCCACCACATAAATCCCTTTTTCCAGCATGCGATCTGCCATCTTCTGCGCGAGTGCCGCGTCGCCGATCATCACCGGAATGATCGCGTGGTCAGCGCCGGCGAGGGTGAAGCCCGCTTCGCTCATACGCTTGCGGAAATAGGCCGAATTTTCCTGCAGTTGTGTGCGCAACTCGCCGCCTTCGATCAGCATATCCAGCACTTTCAGTGACGCGGTGACGATGGCCGGCGCCACGGAATTGGAGAACAGGTAAGGGCGCGAGCGCTGGCGCAGCAGCTCGATAATTTCCTTGCGGCCGGAGGTAAAACCGCCGGAGGCACCGCCCAAGGCCTTGCCCAGGGTGCCGGTAATAATGTCGACGCGTTCGATCACATCGCAGTACTCGTGGGTGCCGCGGCCGTGTTCGCCGAGGAAGCCCACTGCGTGGGAGTCGTCCACCATTACCAGCGCGTTGTATTTGTCGGCCAGATCGCAGATGCCCTTGAGGTTGGCAATCACGCCGTCCATGGAAAACACGCCGTCGGTGGCGATGAGTTTGGTTCTTGCGCCGGCGGCATCGGCGGCTTTCAGCTGTTCTTCCAGGTCCGCCATATCGTTGTTGGCGTAGCGGAAGCGCTTGGCCTTACACAGGCGTACACCGTCGATGATGGAAGCGTGGTTCAACGCGTCGGAAATGACCGCGTCCTCCGCGCCCAGTAGTGTCTCGAACAGACCGCCGTTGGCATCGAAGCACGAGGTGTAAAGAATCGTGTCTTCGGTCTGCAGGAATTCAGACAGCTGAAATTCCAGCGCCTTGTGAATATCCTGGGTGCCGCAGATAAAACGCACGGACGCCATGCCAAAGCCGTACTGGTCGAGGCCCTCTTTGGCCGCCTGGATCAGCTCCGGGTGGTTGGCGAGCCCGAGGTAATTGTTGGCGCAGAAGTTCAGCACCTGGGTGTCGTTGTTGACCTGGATCTCAGCACTCTGCTGCGAGGTGATGATGCGCTCGCGCTTATAGAGGCCATCGGCCTCAATCTGTTTCAGTTCGTCGCGCAGGTGCTGGAAGAAGTGCTCGGGCTTTGACATGGCGTTGTTATTGGCTCCCTGAGTCTATAGGGCTATGTAAGGTAGACGTGTGTCTCGTGGCACAAGTCTAGTGGTCACACGGCCAGTTCACAGGCTTTGTGGGCCGTGACTGGTGCGTCGCTGGCGCGGCAATGGGTGGCAAAGGCCAGCGCGTCTTCCGTCGAGTCGAACAGCAATTGCCACAGCAGTTGTCGATCGCTGCGTTTGACTGCCCGGACTGCCGTGCGGCTGCGCTGGGGGGCAATCTGGATTTCGATAACGTCGGTGGTGGATAGCGTGAATTCGGACATGTTCCCTCCAAATAAATTGTCTGGAGGGCTGACGGCGGAAGCGGCGATTCGTCCGCAGACAAACCGCATCCGGTTGGATTGCACAGCTGGGCCGAATTTCTCGGTTGCCAGCAAGAGCCCCATCCCCTGCACAGCTGCACCCAAAAGGCGCATTCCGTGAAGAGAAACCACCTTGCCCCGGTAGGCAGGTTGGCGTTGGCGTCAGCCACTCTCTTGATGTCGCGGGCAAAGATAGCGAGGGGAAAACGGCCAGTCAACCGCGCCGCCCATAAAGGCAGCGCGGCAGTTTTTTATGCGGGAAGCTGCACGGATTTCAGTTCAATAAACTCGTCCAGTCCGGCATTGCCGAATTCGCGCCCATTGCCGGAACGCTTCACGCCGCCGAAGGGAGCGTCGTAATTGAACTCGGCGCCGTTGACGAAGCAGAGCCCCGCCTCCAGTCGACGCACGATGGGCATCGCCGCCTCGGCGTCTTTCGCCCACACGCCACTGGAGAGGCCGTACTGGGTGTCGTTGGCGATGGCAATGGCCTCGTCCAGATCCTTGTATGGAATCATGCAGGTTACCGGGCCGAAGATCTCCTCGCGGGCAATGGCCATATCGTTGTTCACATCCGCAAACACCGTGGGGCTGACATAGAAACCCCGCTGGCAGCCTTCCGGTGCTTGGCTGCCGCCGGCCACCAGGCGCGCGCCTTCCTTCACCCCTTTGTCGATGTAGCCGCGCACGATCTCGCGCTGGCGCGCGGAAGACAGCGGGCCCATAAAGTCGTCGGCGCCGGTGCCCATGGCGATTTCTTCGGCCACCTTTTGCGCAATGGCCACGGCTTCCTCGTAGCGCTCCGCCGGTACCAGCATGCGGGTCAGCGCGGTGCAGGTCTGGCCACTGTTGATGAACACGTCCTCGCAGCCCCAGCGCACTGCCGCTTCCAGATCGGCGTCCGGGGTGATGATGAACGGCGACTTGCCACCGAGCTCCTGGGTTACGCGCTTGACCGTGGGCGCCGCCGCGCGGGCCACCTCGATGCCGGCGCGGGTGGAGCCGGTGAACGAGACCATGTCGATATCCACATGGCTGGACAGCGCCGCCCCCACAATCGGGCCGGCACCGGGCACCAGGTTGAAGACCCCGGCGGGCACGCCGGCGGCGTCGATGATTTCCGCCATCACGTAATCCTGCAGCGGTGTGATTTCCGACGGCTTCTGGATCATGGTGCAACCCGCGGCCAGTGCCGGTGCCACCTTGCCAACAAACTGGTGCAGAGGGTAGTTCCAGGGTGTGATGAAGCCGCACACGCCCACCGGCTCTTTCAGTACCAGTGAATGGCCGGCCTTTTCCGTTTCTTCCATTACCGCCGCACGGTCGGCGTAGTAGCGCATGGCGTAGATCGGGCCGTCGACATGCAGCCACTCGGTGATGTGTGGCGGGCAGCCCAGGGCCAGGGAAACGGCAGCGATCAGATCCTGCTTGCGCGCTTCCATGCCGTCGGCAATGGCGTGCATCAACGCCTGGCGTTTGGCGGCGCGGGTGTGGCGCCATTCCTTAAAGGCGGCTTTCGCCGCGGCCACGGCGTCGTCCACATCGTCGAGGGTACCCTGGATGACCTCGCACAGGACTTCTTCGGTGGCTGGGTTGATCACCGGGTGCAGGTTGCCGCCCTTGGAGTCGCGCCATTCACCGTTGATGTAGAGTTTGTCTGTGGGCAGTTTGCGGATTTCTGTCATGGATTTGTTCCAATATCTTTTTTCTGTATTTCTGTTGTAGGAGCCTGCCTGCAGGCGAACGGCAGTTGAGTTTGGCTCAATTTCGCCTGCAGGCAGGCTCCTACAGCGTGTCTATTCAGGGTGCGGTGATCTCGATCAGGGTTGGGCCTTTGCGCGCAAATGCCTCGGCCACCACTGGTCCCAGTTGCTCCGGTTTGTCGATACGGCAACCCTCGGCGCCGAAGGCGCGGGCCAGGGCGACGAAGTCCGGCGCGTGCAGGTTGACGCCTTCCTGTTCCACCTCGGCGGCATCCATGAAGTCGCGGATCTCGCCGTAGCCACTGTTGTTCCACACCAGAATCGGCAGGGCCAGTTGCTGTTCCACCGCTGCCGCCAGTTCGCCGAGGGTGAACATGATGCCGCCGTCGCCGATCAGCCCGATCACCGGGCGCGGGCTTGCCAGCGCCGCGCCGATCGCGGCCGGCAGCGCAAAACCCAGGGTGCCATAACCGGTGGTACAGGTGATATGGCTGCGTGGCTGGAACAGGCGCAGGGCGTGGTTGGTGTTGTAGGCCAGTTGGGTGGAGTCGGTGACGAGAATACCGTCTTCCGGCAACACGTCGCGCAGCGCCTGCACCCAGGGGTAGCGTTCTTCGGAGCCTGGCCACCATTCGCTGCGGCATTCGCGCAGCAGTTCATCTACCTCGGCGGCACTGTGCCGCTGGCGCTCGCTGTCCACCGCGGGCAGCGCATCGTTTAACTGCGCAAGGGTGGCCCTGGCATCCGCGCAGATGGCGAGGTCGGGGTTGGCATTACACACCAACTGCGCGGGGTCCAGATCCACGCGGATCAGTTTGCCGTGGAACTGGTAGTTTTCCCGCACCAGATTGCGGTCGGTTTCCGCCAGCTCTGTGGCTACCGCCAACACCACGTCCGCGTTTTCTATGCGCGCGCGCACCTTGCTGAAACTGAGATTGGCGCCGCCACACAGCGGGTGGCGTTCGTCGACGATACCCTTGGCGGCGAGCGACAGAAACACCGGTGCCGCGAGCTTCTCCGCCAGTGCGGTGGCCTCTTTACCGGCGGCTTGTGCGCCGCCGCCCAACAGGATGACTGGGGACCTGGCCTCCGCCAGCCACTTCGCTGCCGTGGCAATACTTTCCGTTGGAGCCATGGGCAGGGCGGTGGGTTTGACCGCGCGATATTCCGCCAGCGGCATCTGCATGGGTGCGGGAAACAGATCGATGGGAACTTCGATATGCACCGGGCCCGGACGCGGTGCGTGCATCACCTGGAAGGCGCGCGCCAGTACTTGCGGCAACTGCTCGGCGCTGGTGAGTGCGTGCTGCCAGACACAGAAGCCGCGGGTCACGTCCTGCTGGCGCGGCAGTTCGTGCAAACGCCCGCGCCCGGTGCCGAGATCCTCGCGGCGATTGACCGCGCTGATCACCAGCATGGGGATCGAATCGGAATACGCTTGGGCCATGGCGGTGGCAGCGTTGGTGACGCCGGGGCCTGTGATCAGGAAGCACACGCCGGGCTTGCCACTGGCGCGGGCGTAACCATCGGCCATAAACGCGGCACCCTGTTCGTGACGCGGTGTGATATGGGTCAGTCCACTGCCGGGCAGGCCGCGGTAAAGTTCGATGGTGTGTACGCCGGGGATGCCGAACACTGTGTTTACGCCATATTGGCGCAACAGGTACATCAATGTCTGAGCGCAACTGGGAAAAGTCTGTGAAGGGCTGTTGACCATTCTTAGTTCCTGTTGTTTTTTTCACTTCGTGTCGCACGGCGTGTTCGCTGCACGCTTTGCGCCATTGCTGGTCGGAGCCTAGTCGCGCGCCGCGAGGGCTGCAAGCGCCCGCAGAGTCTGCATCCCAGTGGGTGAAAACGCAGGAAAATTGAGCCACAGCGGTGTGGGCGGCAGGATATTTGTGTTTTTGGCGGGCGTCGTCACTGGTGGTGAGATAGACCCGCGCACCTGTTGCCCATAGGTGCCCCGGTGCGCAGTGGCGTAGTTCCCGCTGTGGAATCTATGCTTCAATACGCGCCTGCAAAAATAACAAACAGCTGGTTTTAGGTTCAGGGGGAACAATGGCCATTGTCGGGATAGATCTGGGAACCACCAACAGCGCCTGTGGCGTCATGACGGAAGAGGGGATCAAACTGATCCCGAATCGTCTCGGTGAAGTGCTTACACCTTCGGTGGTGGGGCTTGACGACACCGGTGAGCTGGTGGTGGGGCGCACCGCCAAGGAACGCCTGATCAATCACAGCAATCGCACCGTCGCCGCATTCAAACGCCTTATGGGCACCGATCACAAGGTCAAACTCGGCCGCCAGCTGTTCAGTGCCACCGAACTCTCCGCATTGGTACTGCGCGCACTGAAGGAAGACGCTGAGGCGTTTCTCGGAGAAACCGTCACCGAAGCGGTGATCAGCGTGCCCGCCTACTTCAACGACAACCAGCGCCATGCCACCAAGCTTGCCGGGGAACTCGCGGGCCTGAAAGTGGAGCGGCTGATCAACGAGCCCACCGCCGCTGCCATCGCCTATGGCCTGCACGATAAGCGCGAGGGCAATTTCCTGATCCTGGATATGGGTGGCGGCACCTTTGATGTGTCCATTCTGGAGTTTTTCGACGGCATCATGGAGGTGCACGCCAGTGCCGGAGATAACTTCCTCGGCGGCGAGGATTTTGTCGAGGCCATGATCGAAAGCGTGCTGAAAGAGTCCGGTATCGATCGCGCCGCACTGTCGCCACGCCAGCAACAGAATCTGTATATGCAGATGGAGAGTGCCAAACGCCGCATTGGCCAGCAGGCGGAGCAGCAGCTGGAACTGGAGCTCGGCAAGGAACAGGTTCACTGGCAGGTAAATTCCGCGTGGTTTGAAAAAGTCGCCACGCCACTATTGCTGCGCGCCAAGCGCCCGATCGAGCGCGCCATGCGCGATGCGGATATGCCCCCCCAATCCATCGACGAGGTGGTGCTGGTGGGTGGCTCTACCCGCATGGGGCTGTTCCGCTCCATGGTGGGACGCATGTTCGGGCGCCTGCCATCGTGCCATCTGGACCCGGATACCGTGGTCGCCATGGGCGCGGCGATTCAGGCCGGGTTAAAGTCCCGCAATGCCGCGCTGGATGACATCGTACTCACCGACGTCTGCCCGTACACCCTCGGCACCGGCATCATCAATGAAGACAGCCCGGACCAGGGCGAGTATTTCCTGCCGATCATCGAGCGCAATACCGTGGTGCCGGTAAGTGTGGTGCGCTCCGTGTGCACCGCCAGCGACAACCAGACGGAACTGCGGATCGATGTTTACCAGGGGGAAAACCGCCTGGTGAAAAAGAACGTATACCTCGGGGAGTTGAGCGTGCCGGTGCCGAAAGGTCCACGCGGCAAGGAGTCGGTGGATATCCGCTACAGCTACGACATGAACGGCCTGCTGGAAGTGGACGTCACCGTGGTTTCCACCGGCAAGACCTACAACAAGCTGATCGAGTTCGCTCCCGGCGCGTTAAATGACAAGGAAAAGGCCGCGGCACTGGAAAAGCTCGCGGCGCTGAAATTCCATCCGCGCGAAGACGAGGTCAATCGCGCGCTGATCGCCCGCGGCGAACGCCTGTACGAGGCGAGTCTGGGGCAACAGCGCGAGATCATTTCCCGCGCCCTGGGTGAGTTCGACCGGGTACTCAACGGACAGAATCCTGCGGAAATCAAAAAGGCCCAGACGGGCCTGCGGGAATTCCTCGACCGCTTCGACAGTGAGGACTGGATCTGATGAGCCCCTGGGCGATTCTTGGCATTGAGCCGTGCGATGACCCGAGGGCGATCAAGCGTGCCTATGCCGTACAGCTGAAGCAGAACCGGCCGGATGAAAAGCCGGAGGCATTTCAGCAGTTGCACAGTGCCTACAAACACGCGTTGAAACTGGCCGAAGCCGGGGCGTCTCGGCGGGAAGTCAGCGCGGAAAAACCGGTCGAGCCGCTGCTGGATGTCGCCACCGCTGAGACGACCGATGCTACTGTGCCGGATTCCGAGACGCGTCCCTCGGTGGTAGCGGATGAACCGCCAGTATTGCCGGTCCGTTCCGAGACCGACACTCTCTCCGCGCCGGAGCCGGAGCCGGAGCCGGAGCCGGAAGCTCCAGCGCCTGTTGTTGGGGAAGTGGCTGTGGCGGCACCGGACGACGGGGATGAGGATGCTGCCCGGCAGTTGCGGATCGACGGCTACCACCGGGTGCTCGAGCAGGTGGAGCAGACGCTGCAAGACCCTCTCAGGGTCCATCTCGAAAGCCGCTGGCATTTTCTCGCGGAATCGCCCTATATGCTGGAGGAGGAGTACAACTGGAACCTCGGCATCGCGGTGTTCGAGCGTTTCGCCCGCTTTAATCAGGCCGCGTTGGAAGGAAAGGGAAAAGGCCGGGAAAAAAACCGCACCGTCATCACCGACAATGTGCTCGCCTGGTGTGACCAATTGTTCGGCTGGTCGGGCAGCGCGGAATCCTATTACGAGCGCTTCGATGAGACGCTGGCGGATAGCATATTCGACCGGTTGCAAACCGATGCCGGTGACCGCGACCCCACTTCGGCCATTCGCGGCGGCGGCAAACTGGTGCGGCAGAAAGCGAGGGTGGTGCAGGAGCGGCTGGAGCACTATTTTTTCGGTGGTCTGCTCGGCCGCGCATTGGCAGTGATTCTGGATATCGGGCTGATTCACCTTTTGATTGGTGTGTTGGCAACGGCAGTGATCATGAAGGTAACCGGGCAGACGGAATCGGATGCCACCTTTTTCGGGGTGCTGTTCTCTGGTGGCGCTTACCTGTTGTTGTCGTGGCTGGCGGAGTGCTCGCAGTGGCAGACCACACCGGGAAAATGGCTGCTGGGCTACCGGGTGATGGACCGGAATTTCCAGCGGGTGGGTTATCTGCGCGGCCTGTGGCGTACGCTGAGCTTCCTGCTCACCGTGCCGACCTTGAAGGTTGGCTGGTTTATCAATTGCTTCCTCGGCGGCAACCTGCTGCATGACCGTATGAGCCGCACCTACGTGGTGAACTACCGCAAGAGCCGCGAGGAATATCTGCGCCGCCAGGCGTGATGGCCGCGAGCGGACGCGGCTGGATTGGGATTGGCAGGGTAACTTCGTACACTTGCCGGAGTTATCCGTTTCGAATGTTGCACTAGAGGTAAGGGAAGGATTATGACAGCGATGGAAATAGGTCAGTGGCGGCGCGAGTATCTGCAGGGTGGCCTGCAGCGCGGTGATCTGGCGGACGACCCGATCAGCCAGTTTCGCACCTGGCTGCAAGAAGTGGTGAAGGCGGATATTTCCGACCCGAGCGCCATGTGCCTCAGCACCGCCGACGCCAGCGGTCAGCCGTCCCAACGGATCGTATTGTTGAAAGGGTTCGATGAGCGCGGATTTGTGTTTTATACCAACCTGAGAAGTCAGAAGGCGTGGGACATCACCGCCAACCCCAAGGCGTCGCTGCTGTTTCCCTGGCATTTTCTCGAGCGCCAAGTGATCGTGCGTGGGGACGTGCAGTTGGTAACGGACGCCGAGGCCGATGGTTATTTTCGCACCCGCCCGCGGGACAGCCAGATTGCGGCCTGGGCATCGCACCAGAGTGATGCCATTGTGTCCCGCCAGGTACTGGAAGACAGTTTTGACGCCTTCCGCAAAAAGTTTGATGGCCAGGATGTGCCGCGCCCGGAATTTTGGGGCGGCTACCGCGTGATCCCTCACGCGGTGGAATTCTGGCAGGGGCGCGCCTCCCGCCTGCACGACCGTTTTGTCTACCGCGCCATCGGTGATGGCCAATGGCAGATCGAGCGGCTGAGCCCCTGATCGATATTCACCCTATAAACCGCTGCGTGTGGTAATCGGTGCTGCCGAACAGATATTGGATGCTGGTAAGACGCTTGAACAGGTGCGCCACATCCAGTTCGTCGGTGACGCCGATACCGCCGTGAATCTGCACCGCTTCCTGCCCCACCTTGCGCGCGGCCTTGCCGATGCGGCTCTTGGCCGCAGACACCGCTCTCGGAGCCACGCCGTTACCCGCATCCAGTTGCATGGCTGCCATCATCAGGATGGAGCGCGCCTGTTGGCACTCGATAAACATGTCCGCCATGCGGTGCTGTAATGCCTGGAAACTGGAGATGGTGGTGCCAAACTGCTTGCGGGTCTTGGTGTATTCCACCGTTTTCTGCAGTGCGCTTTCCATCGCACCCACCGCTTCGGCGCAAATGGCCAGCGTGGCGCGGTCGATAATTTTTTCGACGGCCGGCAGGGCTTTGCCCTCGACACCCAACAGGTTGGCGCGCGGCACGCGCACCGCGTCGAAATAGATCTCCGCCGCGTTGTGGCCGTCCACCGTTTTATAACTGTTGCGGGTAATGCCCGGGGTGTTGCTGTCCATCGCCAGCAGGCTCACACCTGTCCCCGAGCGCACCGAGACCACTAATGTGTCGGCGGCCCCGCCGTTCAACACCACGGTCTTGTGACCGCGCACAACAAAGTGCTCGCCATCCGCTTCCGCGCGGGTGGCCACATTGGCGAGGTCAAAGCGACTCTGGGGCTCCGCAAAGGCGAAGGCGAGCTGCAACCGGCCGTCCATCAGTGGCTGCAACCAGTCATTCTTTTGCGCGGCACTGCCGGTTTCGGCAATGAGCCCACCGGCGAGAATGGCGCTGGCCAGCAGTGGCTCCACCACCATGCCCTTACCGAACTCCTCCATCACCACCATGATATCCACGGCGGAGCCGCCGAGACCGCCGTCGTCCTCACCAAAGGGCACCAGCAACCAGCCCAGTTCGGCGAAGGTTTGCCAGTAGTGGCGGTTAAAGGGGGCGCTGCTGGTGACGGTTTTCTGGCGGATGTCAAACCCGTAGTCCTGGCGGATAAACCGGATCACGCTGTCGCGCAGCAGTTGTTGTTCTTCGCTGAATGAAAAGTCCATGTCCGCTTCCTCCGGTTATAGGCCCAGCACGGCCTTGCAGATGATGTTTTTCTGGATCTCGTTGCTGCCGCCGTAAATGGACGATTTGCGGTTGTTGAAATAGCGCAGCCAGCTGTTGATGGCGCTGTCGGATCCGACCTTGTCACCTTCAAAGTCGTCTTCCAGTTGCCACGGCACGTACGGCAGGCCGCCGCAGGCGGCAATCTCGGCGTGCAGCTCGTCAATACTCTGGGCCAGTTCCGTACCTTTGATTTTGAGGATGGAGGATTCCGGGCCGGGCGCCTGGCCGGTGCGCACAGCGTCCAGGGTGCGCAGCTCGGTATACTCCAGCGCCAGCAACTCGATTTCGATTTCCGCGAACTTGTGCGCAAACACCGGATTCTGCATCAGGGTGCCGCTGCCATCCGGCGTGGCGCTGGCCAGTTCGCGTGCGCGCTGCAGCTGGCAGCGGGAGTGGGCGACACGGGCAATGTTGGTGCGCTCGTGGGTGAGCAATACCTTGGCGTAGGTCCAGCCGTGGCCTTCTTCGCCAATGCGGTTCTCCACCGGTACCCGCACATTGTCGAAGTGCACTTCATTCACTTCGCGATAGCCGTCCAGGGTCAGGATTGGCGACAGGCTGATACCGGGGCTGTGCATGTCGATCAACAGGAAGCTGATGGCCGTCTGGTTTTTTTCCTGCGGGCCACCGGTGCGCACCAGGCAGAAAATCCAGTCCGCATGCTGCGCGAGGGTGGTCCAGGTCTTGGTGCCGTTCACTACATAGTGATCGCCGTCGCGGTAGGCGCTGGTTTTCAGGGAGGCGAGATCTGAGCCCGCATTGGGTTCCGAATATCCCTGGCACCACCACACATTGCTGGCGAGGATGTCTGGCAGAAACCGATGCTGCTGTTCTTCGTTGCCATAGGTAAAGATGACCGGCGCCACCATCTTCATACCGAAGGGGATTACCTCCGGTGCGCCGGCCAGCGCGCACTCGGTTTCAAATATACTTTTGCGGGTGGCGTCCCAGCCGGTACCGCCATGCTCCACCGGCCAGTTCACTGCAGCCCATCCCTGTTTGTGCAGGATTTTTTGCCAGCGCACACAGTCGTCCTTGGTCAGGTGCATGCCCAGTAGTGTTTTCCTGCGGATATCTTCCGGCAGCTTCTCCCTCAGGAACTGTCTGACCTCGTCTCTGAAGTGCAGCTCTGCCTGCGTATACTCGCTGTTCACAATCCGATTACCTCCGGTTTCATACCGATTTGACAGTGACGTCAATTTAATGACTGATCGGGAAAAGAGTGCGCTGTGTGGCGCAGGCATACCACTACCGCGGGGGTAATGGTGTGCAGGAGGGCGGAGTAGGAGTATTTCCCCGAGGCCGTTGCTGCCGGTATCCTGCGGCGAATTTTTACCGGGCGGGTGCCGCATTACCGATGAGGTTATGGTACGGGCGCGGCAGGGAATCCACACTCGATACACGCTGCCGGTGCATTCGTGAAATGGATATCTGCTATTACTTCGCGCAATGTGGCGGGGTGCAGAGGCTGTTACCAATGGAATCAACGGATATCCAAATTGCTACAGCGGCTGGAGAGGGGAGAATTTAGGAAACAGATTCTCGCGGTCCCAAGAAGTGACGATAGAGTCATTTATTCTTGTGTATTTCCATGGCTGGGGTTCCATCGCTCCGGGAATAAA
The DNA here is from genome assembly GCF_011326135.1 of Microbulbifer sp. SH-1. NCBI lineage: Bacteria > Pseudomonadati > Pseudomonadota > Gammaproteobacteria > Cellvibrionales > Microbulbiferaceae > Microbulbifer > Microbulbifer sp. SH-1. The sequence goes on from NZ_CP046948.1 coordinate 458,150, forward strand.
TAGAATGAATTACTCAGAAAAATAAACTTTTGTAACGGAAAAACCTCTTGTAGTCTTTCCTCTGCCAGTGTGCCGTTTTACGGTGCGGGCGGAAAACAGCGCGGTTGCTGATCGGATCGTGATAAATGAGCGTCACGAAGTAAGCAGTACCGATCGCGGTGGTTCTGTTGCTGGAAAATACATAAAAATAACTCGGTGCAATGGAGAGAAAACATGGGAAGCCCATCTGACGCTTTCACCTCAAAATCCTTTCGTTTGACTTACGCCAGTGGTAGAGGCAGGAACCTGGTGCTGGCTTCCGCCTGCTCCGTGGCCGCCATGTCGCTGGCCTGTGGTGTGGGAACCGCCCACGCCATGGAAAATTCCATCGACACCCTGCTGGAAGAAGTGCAGGTTGTCGCGCGCAAACGCGGTGACGCGGAGCGCCTGCAGGACGTGCCGGTAGCGGCCACAGCCTATTCCGGTGACCAGCTGGAAGCGCTGCAGACCCGCGACCTGGAAAGCCTGGCATTCAAGATGCCCAATGTGCAGATGGACGATGCCGGTACCATCAAAAGCACCGCCAACTTCACCGTGCGCGGCCTTGGGGTAAACAGCTCCATCCCCTCCATCGACCCCACGGTCGGTGTGTTTGTGGATGGCATGTACATGGGGATCAACGCCGGTGTGATTCTGGATCTGTTCGATCTGGAGGGGATTGAGGTATTGCGCGGTCCGCAGGGGCTGCTGTTCGGTCGCAACGTGACCGGCGGCGCAGTGGTCGTGAAAACCGCCAAGCCCACCGAGGAGTTCACCAGCAAGGTGCGCTTCTCCACCACCGCCCAGCAGGAAACCAATCTTGCGGGCACCATTTCCGGCAAGATCAGCGACAGCGTTAACGGACGCCTGACTGCCTACTACAGCGATGACCAGGGTTGGTTCGAAAACAAGGCCACCGGCAACGACAACTTCGGTGCCTCAGAAACCTGGTTTGTACGCCCGAGCTTCACCGTCGACCTGAGCGAGACCGCAGACCTGATTGTGCGCCTGGAAAAAGGGCATGTGGATGCCGATGGTATTACCGGTATCAACCGCGGCGAAGGCGCCAAAGCGCTGGCCGCATCCGTCGGTATTACCGACTGGGACAACAGCGAAGACTCGTTCGAACTCGCCATCGACGAAGAGGGTTATGCGAAAACCGACTGGAGCCAGGCGATTGCAGAATATAACCAGGATGTGGCCTTCGGTAACGGTACCATCACCAATGTGCTGGCGTGGCGCGATTACGAAACCATTGGCGATGGCGACATCGACTCTACGCCGCTGCCGCTGTTCCACTCCAGCAGCCTGATCGAGCAGGACCAAATCAGTAATGAGCTGCGTTACGCCGGTCGCTTTGGCTCCACTTCCGTTACCTCCGGTCTCTACTGGTTCAGCCAGGACCTGAAATATATGGAAGGTCGCCAGATCCTGGGGGTGTTGGCCGCATTTGGTATTCCCGGATTCCCGCAGCTGCAAAACGGCGGCGGTCTGCAGGATCACGAAGCCAGGGGCGTATTTACCCAGGCGGATATCGACCTGAACGAATCCTGGGTGCTGACTCTGGGTGGTCGCTACTCCTGGGAAGAGAAAGAAGTACAGATCGCCTCCATCCAACAGAATAATGGCTGTGACCTATACGGCTGCGAAGTCTACGAGTTCAACGACAGTGAAAAGTGGAGCGCGTTTACGCCGAAAGTTGGCCTGCAATGGGTGATGAGCGATTCCGCCCAGAGCTACGCTGTGTGGACCAAGGGCTTCCGCAGTGGCGGTTACAACATGCGTAATACCGTCCCCGGTGAATCCCCTGGGCCGACCGACCAGGAAGAGCAGAACAGCTTTGAGCTGGGTGCCAAGGTGCAGTGGCTGGGTGGCCGCGTCAAAACCAATATGGCGCTGTTCCACAACACCATCGACGACATGCAGCGGGAAGTAAACCTGCCGAGCCAGGATTCCGGTGTGGCGCAGCTGATCCGCAACACCGCCAACGCCACCATTCGCGGCGCCGAGTTTGAGCTGATGGCGGCGGCCACCGACAATTTGCTGCTGACCATGAATCTGGGTTACGTGGATGGCAAGTACGACGATATCTGGCTGGATATCAGCGGCGACGGTGTGGTGGATGGCGCGGATTACGCGCTGGAAATTCCGCGTCTTGCCCCCTGGACCTACGGGGTCGGCATGGTGCACGACCTGCAGCTGGGCAGCTGGGGTGCGCTCACCTCCCGTATCAACTACAACCACCGCGATGCCTCCGCCTATACCGACAACAACCTCGGTATGCTGAGCGAGGTGGAAATGGTGGACTTCAGCATCGGCATCGAACCGGACGGCGGCAACTATCGCATAGCGCTGTTTGGCAAAAACATGCTGGACGAAGTCAGCGAGGGCAACGATACCCAGTTGCCATACGCTTTCACCGAAACACTGGTTCTGGGTCCGGGCGCCAGCTTCACCCCGCTCAACCGCGGACGTATTGTGGGCATCGAGCTGAACTACGAAATCTAACCGGACACTTACCTCCTCCAGTCTTGATTGGCCCGGCTCTGCCGGGCCTTTTTTGTTGTAGGATTTACGCATCGCACACAGGGAACAGAGGTTATAACCAATGCGCTATATCGACTTGCCTGAATGTGGTGGCCCGGAAATGATGCAACTTGCAGACGGCGAGATACCGGAGGCGGGTGCTGGCGAGGTACTGATCCGCGTGGCTGCCGCCGGTGTAAACCGCCCGGACCTGATCCAGCGCGCGGGCTTTTACCCGCCACCACCGGGCGCGTCACCGGTGCTTGGGCTCGAAGTGGCGGGTGAAGTAGCCGCTGTCGGCGACGGTGTGAGCCGCTGGCATGTGGGTGATCGGGTATGTGCGCTCACCAATGGTGGCGGCTATGCGGAGTTTGCACTTGCTCCCGCCGCGCAGTGCCTGCCGATTCCCGATGGGCTGACTGCGGTGGAGGCCGCGGCCCTGCCAGAGACTTTTTTTACGGTGTGGAGCAATCTCATGCACCGCGCGCAGCTCAAGCCCGGAGAGGTGCTGCTGGTACACGGCGGCTCCTCCGGTATCGGTACCACCGCGATTCAGGTTGCGGCCAGCCTTGGGGTGCGGGTACTTGCCACCGCTGGCAGCGCGGACAAATGCGCGGCCTGTGAAAAGCTCGGTGCCGAGCGCGCAATCAATTATCGCGAGCAGGATTTTGTGGCGGAGGTCCTGGCGGCCACCAGTGGCCGGGGGGCAGACGTTATTCTCGATATGGTGGGCGGCGACTATGTGGATCGAAACATCCAATGCGCGGCCCGCGACGGGCGCATCGTCAATATCGCATTTCTCGCCGGTGCCAAAGTTGAGGTCAATATGCTGCCGGTGATGGTGAAGCGCCTGACCTTGACCGGCTCCACCCTGCGGCCGCAACCGCCAGAGGTAAAGGCGGCTATCGCGCGGGACCTGGAGGCGCGGGTGTGGCCGTTGATTGCGGCCGGCAAAATCCGTCCGCAGATTGCCGCAACATTCCCGCTTGCAGAGGTCGCGGCTGCGCATCGCCTGATGGCCTCAAGTAGCCATATTGGCAAGATAGTACTGACGATCTGAATGGTGGAATCGGTGCGCTGTGGCGAGGTTGTGTGGTCTGCGGATAGTACAGCAGACGTATCAGCGCCACCTCGCCGGGCGTCAGGGCGGTATAGGCGCGGTAGAGCTTGCTGATATTGCGCACATACTGCACCGGCTCCGCGCCTCGCACAAAACCATACCGGGCGTTCTTGAAATAGCGCGGTTCCGACAACTTGAGCATGGCGACCTCAACGTTGTCGAACCAGACGTTAGGGTCCAGGTTCAGCGCTTTTGCTGTGCGCTGTGCGTCGTACAAGTGGCCGATGCCGGCATTGTAGGCCGCAAGCGAAAACCACAGCCGGTTCTCCAGATTGACATTCCCCGGGAAGCGATTGCGAATCCAGTCCAGATATTTCACACCAGCTTTGATACCGCGTACCGGTTCGAACAGCGGCGGTGGATAGCCGACTTCTTCGGCGGTGCGGGGCATGACTTGTAGCAGACCCTGGGCACCAACGGGGGACTCTGCCTTAGGGTTAAAGCTGCTTTCCTGCCACATCTGGGCCACGATAAGGCGCCAGTCAAATTCATGTTCACTGGCAGACTGCTTCACCAGTTTGTCATACGGGGATAGGGCCTCCCCGGGGCGTAGTCTTGCCAGTATCTTTTCTGTGCCTTGTTTGTTCGGTTTGAAATAGAAGCCGACTTTCTTGGCGTACTCGCTGGATTTTTTATAGCGAGTCAGAAAGGCGTTCATTTTTTTCAGTAGCGATTCATTGCCCTTGATCACCATCCACCCCTGGGGAAGCGGGCCGCTGACCAGTGGCCCCGCCAGCAGTTCGTCGCGCAAGGAGGCGCTGACCTCCGCCGCACTGGCGTCGACAATCGTAGCATCGGCTTCTCCTTCGGCTACCATGTTGACGATGCGTTCGTAACTTACCTCGGGGGCAGCGATTTCAATCTTCACCTGAATACCGCTTTTCTGCAGGCTTTTGGCGATGTCTTCAAATATGGTAAAAGCGCGAAGTGTGAGCGTGCGCCCATTCAGATCCTGCAGGCTATGGATGGGTGGCTTGCTACTGCTACTCAGTATTTGTTCTGGCATTGCGATGTAGGGGATGCTGAAGTCCACTCCCTGTGATTTACGCTGATCGGTAATGGTGGTGGAGGCCCCGGCGAAATCGCCTCGCCCGGCCTTCAGCCAGTCGATCAGTGCTTCGTCGTGCGGCACTACGACCAGCTCCAGCTCCAGGTCGTGCTTGTCGGCAAATTTCTTTGCCAGATCGTAATCAAATCCCATTAGAACGCCTTTCCACATGAAATAACTGGTGGGGCCGTTGTAGGTGAGGAAGCGGATTACTCTGGATTTTTTAATAGTCGCCCAATCCGCTTTTCGCTCTTTGGGCACGGTTACCATTTTTCTGGTGAGAAAGTTGTTGATGCGCAACTTGAGCTCCGGTGAGTCCTTGCGCATCGCCCACACAATATCTTCTTCTTCACTGACGAAGGCGCCTGTTTTGAAATCATCGCGGTAGCTTTTCACCCCTTCGACGATATTGCTGTCGATTACCGTTACTAGATTATTACTCTGGTTCAGACTGTCGAGAATATTGTCGACGGTGTCGTCCGGCTGCAGTGCCCGCATCTCCATGCGTGCCGTGGGATTTTTTCTCTGCAGCTCTTCGGCTGTGGCTGCATAGGTACTACCTTCCATGACGGAAATAATGACGTCCCCAAGTTTGGAAGGGTTGCTGATGTCGGGGCCGTTTACTCCGCTTACCAGTTGCTGCCGGGATCTGGTAATGGTCTCTGACAACGCAAATTTCTGCTCGCGCTGTTTAGTGCGGGTGAGATTGCCGGTGAAGACATCGGCTCGCCCACTCTGAATCATCTGCAGGGCCTGTTCCGGCGAGGCCGCGGCCAGCCAGCGAGGGGTGAGCTTGAGTCTCTTGGCGAGATCTGTCGCCAGCTCGTAGTGCAGTTGGGTGACAATAGCGGCGCGGGGAAGCAGATCTCCTTCGTTCGCGGCGAGCGTGATAAAGCGGATAGTTCCCCGTTTTTTAATGGCCTTTAGATCGCCGGACTCGGTGTAGTTTTCGAAGCGGGTATCCTTTTCCACGTGGTATTCCCGCGGTGTCTTCAGGGCCCGTGCTCCGGTCTTCTCGCTTTTGGGGTCTCTGTTGTCGCACCCGGCAGTGAACAGTAGGGTGATTGCGGCGACGGTAATTGTGAACAGCAGAATCGAATGGGAGTGCTTTTCGACCATGGATTACTCCGCTCTCTCCGGCAGAAGCGACGGTGTAATCCTAAGGTGCCGGCGGAGCGGATGGTTGCTGGAAAAAAACGGTGGTTTTACTCAACCACCGCGGTAATTTCCCCTTCTGCGAGTTTGGCGTGGATTCTCTGCCCGGAGTAGGTGTCCTGGGCGCGTCGGAGGACCTGATTGTGGTCATCCCGGACAATGGCGTAACCGCGCTCCAGTATCGCCAGCGGGCTGACGCTGTGCAGCAACTGGCCGGTGTGCGCAATCTGCTCCTGTTTGTGTTGCAGCAGTGCCAGCGCGGATTTGCGCAGGCGCTGTGTATGCTGTTTCAGCTGGACCTGCGCACGCTCGATACGGTGGCGGGGGTGTACCTGGGCAAGCGCGCGTTCCAATTGTGCCAGGCGTTGTGCATTGCCGCTTGTGCGCAGCCGAATGGCCGCGCGCAAGCGCATTTCCAGGTGGTCCAGTTGCTGCGCACGGTTCTGCAGCTGCTCGCGCGGGTGGCGCAAGCGATTGCTCACCAGTTGCACCTGCTGGCGCAGATGGCGCAGCTGCAGTTCCATGGTGCGCGTCAGCCGCCAGCGGATCCCGTCGATCTCTTCGCTGAGCGCGGCGGCATTGGCACTGGCGATCTCAGCAGCAGCGGACGGGGTGGGTGCGCGCACGTCGGCCACGAGGTCGGCAATGGTGGTATCGGTCTCATGGCCCACCGCGGAGATGGTGGGGATGGGGCAGGCTGCCAGCGCGCGCGCGACAATCTCTTCATTGAAGGACCACAAATCTTCCAGCGAGCCACCACCGCGTCCCACAATCAACAGGTCGTGCCGCTGCAGACGGCCTGCGAGCTCAATAGCGCGTGCGATCTGCTGTGCGGAGCCCTGTCCCTGCACCTGCACCGGGATCAGTTCGATCTTTGCCGCCGGGTAGCGCCGCCCCAGCACCTGGATCATGTCCCGCACCGCGGCTCCGGTGGGGGAGGTGATGATGCCAATCGTGGCGGGCAGGTAGGGCAGGGGCTTTTTGCGTGCGAGGTCGAACAATCCCTCCGCCTGCAGCTTGGCCTTCAGCTCCTCCAGCTGGCGCATCAGGGCGCCGAATCCCGCCTCTTCGAGGTGCTCGATGATCAGCTGGAATTCCCCGCGGCCCTCATACAGGCTGACACGGGCGCGGGCGAGCACTTCGCGGCCATTAGCCGGCCGGAACCGGACCATCTGGTTGCGCCCCCGGAACATGGCGCAGCGCACCTGGGCGCGGGCATCCTTGAGGGTGAAATACCAGTGCCCGGAACTGGGCGCGGCGAAATTGGAGATCTCTCCGCTTACCCACAACAGCGGTACACTACCCTCCAGCAGTTGCTTCACCTCCCGGTTGAGATCGCTGACCGTCAGGACGGGCCGCCCGTCGGTGGGCAGCGGGGATCGGGAAGTGGGCATAACTGGTGGGAAATCTGGCATTTCATTCTCATGGGGTGTGATCTGGGCGGCCAATATTGCAAGTAAGTCCTTTCGGGTAAAGAGTTTTGCCCATCCACGGCAAATAGTCTTTTGCTTCCGGGCGCAATGTGGCTATAATCGCGCCGATACCCATTCCCGCTCAGTTTGAGGTTTGAGTGTCCATGTCTGAATCTCTGCGCATCGCGCGCGAAGCCCTCACTTTCGACGACGTCCTGCTTGTGCCCGGTTACTCCGAGGTCACCGCCAAGGATGTTTCCCTGAAGACCAAGCTGTCTCGCAACATCACCCTGAATATTCCGCTGGTGTCCGCCGCCATGGATACCGTGACCGAATCCCGCCTGGCCATTGCGCTGGCCCAGGAAGGCGGTATCGGCATCATCCACAAGAGCATGTCCATCGAGGAACAGGCTCTGGAAGTGCGCGCGGTGAAAAAATTCGAGGCCGGGGTGGTGAAAGATCCCATCACCATCGAAGCCGACGCCACGGTGCGCGAGCTGATCGCGCTCACCACCCACCACAATATTTCCGGCGTGCCGGTGATGAACAAGGGTGACCTGGTGGGTATCGTCACCAGCCGCGACGTGCGCTTTCAGACCAATCTGGACGTTTCCGTTGCCAGTATCATGACGCCGAAAGAGCGGCTCGTAACCTGCGATGAAGGTGCCGCTCCGTCTGAAGTGCGCGAGTTGCTGCACAAGCACCGCATCGAAAAGGTGCTGGTGGTGAACGACCAGTTCCACCTCAAGGGCCTGATTACCGTCAAGGATTACAACAAGGCCGAGAAGTATCCGAATTCCTGTAAAGACAGCGACGGCCGCCTGCGCGTGGGCGCCTCTGTCGGCACCAGCCCGGACACCGACGACCGCGTCGCGGCGCTGGTGGAGGCGGGCGTGGACGTGCTGGTGGTGGACACCGCCCACGGCCACAGCAAGAACGTGATTGACCGCGTGCGTCGCATCAAGGAAATGCATCCGCAGGTGGATGTGATCGGCGGCAACATCGCTACCGCGGAAGCAGCCATCGCCCTGGCGGAAGCCGGTGCGGATGCGGTCAAAGTGGGTATTGGCCCCGGCTCCATCTGTACCACCCGTATCGTTACCGGTATCGGCGTGCCCCAGGTCTCCGCCATTGCCGAAGTGGCTAAGGCGCTGGAAGGCACCGGCGTACCGCTGATTGCCGACGGCGGTATCCGCTTCTCCGGCGATATCTCCAAGGCAGTGGCCGCCGGCGCCTACGCCGTGATGATGGGTTCCATGTTTGCCGGTACCGAAGAGGCGCCGGGTGAGGTGGAGCTGTATCAGGGGCGTACCTACAAGTCCTACCGCGGCATGGGCTCCCTTGGTGCCATGTCCCGCACTCAGGGTTCTTCCGACCGCTATTTCCAGGACGCCAGCAAGGGCGCGGAAAAACTGGTACCGGAAGGCATCGAAGGTCGCGTGCCGTACAAAGGCCCGATTTCCGCCATCGTGCACCAGATGATGGGTGGCCTGCGCTCCGCCATGGGTTACACCGGCAGCGTGGATATGGAAACCATGCGCACCAAACCGCAGTTTGTGCGGGTAACCGCCGCGGGCATGGGCGAGTCCCATGTGCACGACGTGCAGATCACCAAGGAAGCGCCGAACTACCCCGTGGGTGGCCGCTGATAAGACGATTCCCAGCCGGGGCCCGGTCTCGGCCAAAAGACTAGAAGTGCACTTTCAAGTGAACCGCAAACGGACCTCTCATGGTCCGTTTGCCGTTTATAAAACCGTTACGAGTAAGCCATGAGCCAAGATATCCATTCCAGCCGAATCCTGATCCTCGACTTCGGTTCCCAGTACACCCAGCTGATCGCCCGTCGCGTGCGCGAACTGGGTGTGTTTTCCGAGATCCGTGCCTTCGACATGAGCGACGAGGAAATCCGTGAATACGCGCCCAAGGGCATCATCCTGGCCGGCGGCCCGGAATCCGTGCCGGAAGAGGGCTCCCCGCGCGCGCCGCAGGCCGTGTTCGAGCTGGGCGTACCGGTGCTGGGTATCTGTTACGGCATGCAAACCATGGCGCACCAGCTGGGCGGTGCGGTGGAAGGCAGCAACGTGCGCGAATTCGGTTACGCGCAGGTGACCGTGGAAGGGCAGTCCGCACTGTTGCACGACATAAAGGACCATCTGGACGACAGCGGCAAGGCGCTGCTGGACGTGTGGATGAGCCACGGCGACAAGGTGGTGAAAATGCCAGAGGGCTTCGCGCTGATGGCTTCCACCCCGTCCTGCCCGATCGCCGGTATGTACCACGCAGAAAAGAATTTCTTCGGTGTGCAGTTCCACCCGGAAGTGACCCACACATTACAGGGCACCCGCATTTACGAGCACTTCGTCATCGAACTGTGCGGCTGCGAAAAACTGTGGACCCCGGAGAACATCATCGAGGACTCCATCGCCAAGGTGCGCGCGCAGGTTGGCAGCTCGAAAGTACTGCTGGGCCTGTCTGGTGGTGTCGACAGCTCCGTAGTGGCGGCACTGCTGCACAAGGCCATCGGTGACCAGTTGACCTGTGTGTTCGTGGACAACGGCCTGCTGCGCAAAAACGAAGGCGACCAGGTGATGCAGATGTTCGCCGATAACATGGGCGTGCGCGTTATCCGCTCTGATGCGGAAGAGGCCTTCCTGTCCCGCCTCGCCGGCGTCGACGAGCCGGAAGCCAAGCGCAAGATCATCGGCAACACCTTTATCGAAATTTTCGACAAAGAAGCCTCCGCACTCCAGGACGTGAAATTCCTGGCTCAGGGCACCATCTACCCGGATGTGATCGAGTCCGCCGCCGCCAAAACCGGCAAGGCGCACGTGATCAAATCCCACCACAACGTAGGCGGCCTGCCGGAAGACATGGCGTTTGAACTGGTGGAGCCGCTGCGCGAACTGTTCAAGGACGAAGTGCGCAAGATCGGCCTTGAGCTGGGCCTGCCTTACGACATGGTCTACCGTCACCCCTTCCCGGGCCCGGGCCTCGGTGTGCGCATCCTCGGTGAAGTGAAAAAAGAGTACGCGGACATCCTGCGCGAAGCGGACGCGATCTTTATCGAGGAATTGCACAATGCGGACTGGTACCACAAAACCAGCCAGGCCTTCGTGGTGTTCCTGCCGGTCAAGTCCGTGGGCGTGGTGGGCGACGGCCGCCGGTACGAGTACGTGGTGGCACTGCGCGCGGTGGAGACTGTGGACTTTATGACCGCACGCTGGGCGCACCTGCCGTATGAGCTGATCGAGAAAGTGTCCAACCGCATCATCAACGAGATCGAGCACATTTCGCGGGTCACCTACGACGTTTCCAGCAAGCCGCCGGCGACGATTGAGTGGGAGTAATTGGCACTGGTTGGCATCGCAGCTGAGGCTTCTGCCTGAGCTGCTGCACAGCGACAGCAATTTACTTGGGGGCGGCAAATCCCTAGCAGCTCAGGCTCAATCCCAACAACAGTACTGTTATGCGCCGGCACCGGGAACTTGAAGGAACTCCAGCACCGCTTTCATAAATTCCGCCGGCCTCTCGATGTTGGAGAGGTGCACGGCGGGAAGCACCAATATCTGCGCGTTCGGAATCGCGGTTGCCATCGCTTCACTGTAGCTGGCCGCGGTAACGGTATCGTGCTCACCCGCAATAATCAGTGTTGGCCGATCGATTAGGGTGATAGTCCGCCGCATGTCCGTATCGCGGACAACCGCAAAGTTGCCCGCAAGCCCCTCCGGGTTCATTGCCAGCAATGTCGAACGGAATTCCTCAACCACAGGCGTGCCATTCTCAAGCATTTGTGCCGGAAACCAGTTGTGCAGAAACATATTTGCGGTCTCTTGCATGTCCTCGGCCTGCAATATCGAACTGATGGCCTCGTCCCACTGTTCCGCCGGCCCTAAATAGGGGGCTGTATTACTGAGAATCAAACGATCAATGCGTTCGGGTGCATGGATACCCAGCCACTGCCCAATAAAGCCTCCGAGCGAAAGGCCGAGGAAGTGAGCGCGTTCCACCTCAAGTTTATTCAGTAGTTCTATTACGTCCCTCCCGAGTCGGCCTATCGAATAGGCCCCCGCCGGAACATCCGACGCGCCGTGTCCGCGCGTGTCGTATCGCAGTACCCGAAAATGCTTGGTCAGCTCCGGAATCTGGCGGTCCCACATCCGCATCGTTGTGCCGATGGAGTTCGATAGCACGAGCACAGGCTTGTCATCGGGGCCATCCAGACGGTAGGCGATGCGCGTGTTATCCCCGATGGTAATGAATGATAGGCCCGAGTCACCCGACGCCACCGACTTGCTGGCGACAGGATCGGATTGTGTGTCTGCGTGGGCAAACATGGGAAGAAAAGACGACATCAGCGCCAAGCCGGTCAGTACCTGCAGTGCTTTACCGCCGTCGTCCGCGAAGGGGGATTTGAGGCAGCGGCGCAGGTGTTGCACCGTTACTTCCCGCGAGTTCCTCTCCTGAAACTTGCCTGACGGCCGCCGGTGCACTGTGGCGTGGCGCAATCAGCGGCTCTTTGGCAACCGTTAACCAAAGCAACCCTTCATCTTCTTACTCCAGCCAACCTATTGCGGTTTGCCGTTAAGCAGCGAAACAGGGGCAACTCATCCGCATCGCAGTGTTCTGTAAAGGTGCAGACCGCATCATGAATATAACTAATGATTGGGTGAGATATATTCAATTTTATTCAACTACGACCCGGCATAGAATGCGCGCATCCCTTAGCGGTGACCGATAGAAAGGCCGCCAAGAGAAAGCCAGAAACGTTGTAAAACTCTGAAAGACAAGAAATGAATTCAGGTTTTATCGCAGGAACCAGGATACCGGATCGCAATGAGTAAAGAGTTTACATTCACCATCAAGAGCATTTGTTTCGACGAAAACTACCATCCATCGGACAACTCGCGCATCACCACCAACTTCGCCAATCTGGCTAGAGGGGAGCGCCGTCAAGACAACCTGCGCAACGCCTTGAGGATGATCGATAATCGTTTCAATACCCTGACGCATTGGGACAACCCCAAGGCAGATCGCTATTCCGTTGAACTCGAAATCATATCTGTTGATATTGATGTTGAAGGTAATGGTGAGACCTTCCCCACGATTGAAATACTGAAAACGAATATTGTTGACCACAAGAGTAATAAGCGCATTGAAGGCATTGTGGGAAACAATTTTTCCTCATATGTGCGGGATTATGATTTCAGCGTATTATTGCTGGAACACAACAAGAATCAGTCCCAGTTCAGCCTCCCGCAGGGCTACGGCGATCTTCACGGAAAAATATTTAAGTCTTTTCTGAACTCTAAGGCTTATCAGGATAATTTCAGCAAGCCACCTGTTATTTGTCTCAGTGTCTCAAGTAGCAAGACGTATCATCGGACTGAAAATCAGCATCCGGTGTTGGGTGTTGAGTACCAGCAAGATGAATATTCTTTGACTGATGAATATTTCGCTAAAATGGGCCTGCAGGTCCGCTATTTTATGCCACCCAATAGCGCTGCACCTCTGGCATTTTATTTTCAAGGTGATTTGCTTGGCGATTACACGAATCTTGAACTTATCAGTACCATCAGTACGATGGAAACCTTTCAAAAGATCTACCGACCTGAAATTTACAATGCGAATTCTGCAGCGGGGAAACTCTATCAGCCGAGTTTGAAGAATCAGGATTATTCGCTGACGCAGGTTGATTACGATCGAGAAGAACGAAGCCAGTTGGCAATCAAGCAAGGGAAGTTTACGGAAGAGCAGTTCATCAAGCCATATAAAGACATTCTCGAACAATGGGCTGCGAATTACGCCGCTTGATATAGGCAATATAGATAAGATTATTTGTTATGAAGAAATTGTTTCCGACTTCAAGCGCTGGCAGCTTGCCTAAACCGTCCTGGCTTGCAGAGCCCGAGAAGCTCTGGTCGCCCTGGAAGTTGCAGGATGATCAGTTGGTTGAGGGCAAGCAGGATGCTTTGCGTTTGGCGTTGCAAGAGCAACAGCAGGCCGGTATCGATATCGTCAGTGACGGCGAGCAAACACGCCAACATTTTGTTACTACGTTTATTGAACACCTCAACGGCGTTGATTTCGAGAAGCGTGAGACAGTCAGAATTCGTGACCGCTACGATGCGAGTGTGCCCACGGTCGTTGGTGCCGTGTCTCGCCAAAAGCCGGTTTTTGTTGACGATGCCAGGTTTTTGCGTCAGCAAACCACGCAACCTATCAAGTGGGCCCTGCCAGGTCCCATGACAATGATCGATACGCTCTATGATGGTCACTATAAGAGCCGTGAGAAGCTCGCCTGGGAGTTTGCCAAGATTCTCAACCAGGAGGCCAGAGAGCTGGAGGCCGCAGGTGTTGATATTATCCAGTTTGATGAGCCTGCGTTTAATGTGTTCTTTGATGAGGTAAATGACTGGGGTGTCGCCACCTTGGAGAAAGCCATTGAAGGGCTGAAGTGTGAAACTGCTGTCCATATTTGCTATGGCTATGGCATCAAAGCCAATACAGATTGGAAAAAAACTCTGGGTTCAGAGTGGCGGCAATATGAAGAGGCGTTTCCAAAGCTGCAGAAATCCAATATCGATCTGATCTCGCTGGAATGTCACAACTCTCGTGTTCCGATGGATCTGCTTGAACTCATTCGAGGTAAAAAGGTAATGGTGGGGGCCATTGATGTGGCAACCAATACCATTGAAACTCCTGAGGAGGTGGCCAATACGCTACGAAAAGCACTTCAGTTTGTAGATGCTGATAAGCTCTATCCTTGTACCAACTGCGGTATGGCGCCTTTATCTCGTCAGGTCGCAAGAGGCAAGCTGAATGCTCTAAGTGCAGGTGCAGAAATCGTCCGGGAAGAACTCTCGCTCTAGAATTTGAAACTGCATCTAATATTCAGGACCTACCATGTCACTTCCTAATACTGCTATTGAGACGTCCATCGAGCCAGTGCGCTTTCGTGAAGCGCTCGGGCACTATGCATCCGGTATCACGGTGATTACATCACATATTGGTGATGAGCCGATTGGCTTCACTTGCCAGTCGTTCTATAGCGTGTCGATGAGCCCGCCTCTGGTATCATTCAGCGTTATGTCCAGTTCGTACAGCTATCCGAAAATTCGCCGGGCAGGGCGGTTCGCGGTCAATATCCTGTCAGGAGAGCAGGTCGGGATTTCCAACCAGTTCGCACGGCAGGGCGCGGACAAGTGGCGGGGCGTTGAATGGCGGAAGTCGCCGCTGGGCAATCCGATTATTGGCGGCAGCCTGCACTGGCTTGACTGCGAAATTCACGCCGAACACGCGGCAGGCGATCATATGATCGTGATCGGTGAAGTGAAAGCCTTAGACCTGAAAAAAGCTGCTGCAGTGCAGCCACTGCTGTATTTTAAAGGGCAATATTGCAGTCTTACCGCACCTGGCGTGGTTTGAGGGTCGGCGGGAATCATGCTCTCCACGATGGCAGCCGAGACTGCCACCCGTGAGAATAGTGTCGGTTGTTATCGCCGCTACCGTCCAGAGTCCCTTTCCTTGCCAGATCGTTGAGCAAGGCTAACCCGCGTTGGCTGTAGCCACGCAGGTAGGTCCAATGACTTAGCGCCCAGGTGGCGTAGATTTTCCTCTGCCGTTCGTACCATCACGGATTTTTCATTTAGGGATTTGAGGTTTGGCATCTAAGTAAACTACGCCTCACTCTTTCACCTCTCCCCCCCTCGGAGCAGGGGGGATTCCCTTCTGCTTCCCTCTATGTAGCTTGCCCAACTGTCCCAAACGGGATATTTCCTGAGATGTTTGTTGTTCAGGCTCGGGCTCAAAAGTTAACTGATAATAACTGGGCCTTTCACTTAAAAATCCGAATAACAAGGTGATTAGAATGAAACCCATAAAAGCGATGGTGGGATCACTGTTACTTGCGTCTTCTTGTGCCGCAGTCAGTGCCGATACACCAAGGACAGCGTTCGTTCATTTGTTCGAATGGCAGTGGGAAGATATTGCATCAGAATGCGAAAATGTGCTCGGTCCCAAAGGATTTAGCGCGGTCCAGGTTTCGCCTCCTCAGAAGTCTATCAGTGGAACCCAGTGGTGGACTCGTTACCAACCAGTGAGTTACCAGATTGAAGGCAGATCTGGAAACCGTTCGCAGTTTTCTGACATGGTAAGTCGCTGCAAGGCCGTAGGCGTCGATATCTATGTGGATGCAATTATTAACCATATGGCAGCGTGGGATAGAAATTTCCCTGAAGTTCCTTATAGTTATGAGCATTTCAACAGCTGTACTTCAGATATTGATTACGGTAATGCCTGGTCTATTCAACACTGCGACTTGGTTGGGTTGAATGACCTGAAAACCGGATCCGCCTACGTACAGCAAAAGATCGCCGACTACTTGAATGACCTCACCAGTCTCGGTGTCGCCGGCTTCCGGATTGACGCAGCAAAACATATTCCTGCGGAAGATATTAATGGAATAAAAAGCCGGCTGACAGGAAACCCGTATATTTTCCAAGAGGTAATCGGCGCTGGTGGAGAACCCGTTCAGCCCGGTGATTACAGCTGGATCGGTGATGTCACTGAATTTAATTTTACCAATACAATGGGGCACTATTTTAAACTTCGTGGACCGTTGCGGGAAATTAGTAACATCGGTACATGGTCAGGTTGGCTGCCGAGCGAGGACGCTGTCGTCTTTGTTGCCAATCACGACAACCAGCGCCAAAAAACCGCAGACATTATTACCCACAAAGATGGTAACTACGCAAATAATCTGGCACACGTATTTATGCTGGGTTGGCCTTATGGCTATCCCAAAGTAATGTCAAGCTATGATTGGCACGATCATGATCAGGGGCCGCCCTCATCCGGCGCAAGCAGTTGCAGCAATGGCTGGTTATGCGAACACCGCAACCGTGAAATTGCAAACATGGTGGGATTCCGCAACCATACTGCCGCGCACTGGGGCGTCACTGACTATTGGGATAACGGCAGCAATCAGATGGCGTGGGGGCGTGGCGGACTGGGCTTTGTCGTGCTCAACATGGAGGGTTACGACCTCCGCCGTAGTTTCCAGACGGGAATGCCTGAGGGGCAGTACTGCGACATTATTCAGGGTGATTTCAACAGGATCACCGGTGAATGTAGTGGGTCAACCGTTACTGTGGATAGTAACGGTAATGCCAACTTCAGTGTCTATTACCGCAATGCTTCCGCCATTCATGTGGGAGCGCGCGTTGGCGAACCCTGCATCGACGATTGCAACACCTCAAGCAGTAGCTCATCGGGTGGTGGTTCCAGTAGCAGTTCTTCCGGTAGTAGTTCCAGTAGTGGTTCCGGTGGTAGTTCCGGCGGGAGTCGCATCGATACTCACTTTACCTGCTACAACGGTTACTCCTACTGGGGGCAGAGCGTATACGTGGTCGGAAACGTAGACGAGCTTGGCAGTTGGGACCCCGCCAGGGCACAAAAGCTCAATCCAGATGGCTATCCTACCTGGAATGGGCTGATCAATTTACCATCCAATCAGCCTATTGAGTGGAAATGCCTGAAACGGGAGGAGCAAAATCCCAATGGCGGTATCGAATGGCAAAATGGTTCCAATAACTTCTTCAGATCGGGAGATAACACTTCTCCACGGTCAGGTTTTTGATATCCGCTGACTTTGGAATTTGGGGCTGCGAATTTCACTCTAGTAGAACTGAACTAGAGAGTAATTGGAGTTTGCAGTTCCCCTCTCACTTTACTCTCTCAAAACACCTGCAGCGGCCCGGAATCAGTGCCTACGTAGGGCTCGCGGTCGCGATTTTCCCCGCTCTGGAAATGGGTATCCTCGGTGGGAACATGGGAGAACGGCATACAATACTGAAAATTCATTAGGGGTAATCCGCCATTTTTGGTATTTTTTCGCTTTCGCACAAACGCATAAGAAGGGATTTTTCATGAAAAGCTTGCAGAAGGCGACCTTGTGGCTGGTATTCGGTTTGATGCTGGGCTGCGTGGTAAGTGGATGTGGTCACGGTGACCGAAATTCAGAAGATATTGTCGATGAAGAAACGGTCGAACAGGATTTTTCCGATGACGAAGAGTTCGTGGATGAAGAGGTTCCAGAGCCGCACCTTGGTGACAACGCCTGTGATCTTGTGAGTCTGGCCGAGGTTTCGACGGTTTTCGGCGGTGAGCCCGCGCGCATCACAGATCGCGTTGACGTCGGTCAAGCAGGGTGGCAGCTGTCTGACGCCACAAGTTGTATCTGGCGGGAATCGCCCGGTGGTGTCATGTCCATCTCGCTACCCGTGTACTATGAATATCCTCGCCCACTTTTTGAGGGTGTGTTTGCCGAGGCCTTGAAAAACGCTGAGGCCATCCCGGGAATTGGAGAAGAGGCTCACCTGACTGTAGATAGCGATTCGCAGATCAACCTGTTTATTTACGATGAGCCAATGTTGCTCATTGTCAAATACGGTGATGACACGAACCTGCCTGCAGCGCGTGTTCGCGATGAATTGATCGCACTTGGCGCAGCGGCTTTCCAGCGCGCAGCGCTGTCTGCCCAGCCTGTGACTTCGCCCTGAGGCATTATTTGTGTGCCTGATTTCCCATGGGCGGCGATCTGCTCCGCGGGCCATAAGATCTGCTGAGCAGTGCTTCACTGGCTGTCGGGGCGGCGGGAAAGGTTGCCTTCGCGACAACCGACTGTCCGTATACTCCCAACCCTATTGTTGAGCGCTGCCCGGTACCGTAGCGCCGCTCGGGCACAAGAGCGAGTAAAAGCTTGATAAGTGGTTTTGGGGACTTGTGCTACAATCGCGCCGGTGAAAACCACGGTATGCATTGCAGCGCATCCTAGGGAGATTTACGGTGGGCAAAACCTCGCGACAAGCAGAGACAATCGATTATTACCAGCCGGAGAAGGGGCGAGCGCTGAATACCTTCAACAGGATTCTGGAAATTTCCCTGGACGTCATCACAAGGGAAGGGGTTGAGGCGCTGAATACCAATCGTATCGCACTCGACTGCGGTATTAATATCTCGACCCTCTACCACTATTTTCCCAATAAGGATTCGATACTTCACGCCCTGTATACTCGGTGGTTCGAGCAATTGAGCACCGTGGCGGAAAAGCACCGTGAAGACCGTCATAAAGCGCATAAGCTCAGGGCGGCCTATACGCGCTATGTACTGGATTTATTGCGTATCGACGGCTTTCCACCCCGGGCCGCGGTGGAATTGGAACGCGCGATAAAAACGCGGAAAAATCTCCTGGCACTGGACAATGACATCGTCGAACGTTCAATCACTGCCTATGCCGAGGATATCCTCGCACATCGGCCCGAGACGGAAGAATCCCGCCTGCCGATACCATCCGCCTTTATGCTGGTCAGTATTTGGGGTGCGATCAGCATCGCGGCGGATATGGACGAATCCGAATACCCGGCCATTGCCGAGCATTGTGCGGAAATGATGGTCGCCCTAATTCGGCAGTGACCTCACCCAACTATCTACCTGGTCGATAACGCGCTCGTCATTTTCCTTCCGCCGGGTAGGTCAACTCTCCGCTGAGTTCGGTGCCGTGCCAAGGGTTGATGAACTTCACTTGGACGATATTGTATAACCTTTCACTGGGCTCCTGCGGGCGGGGAACCAGTTTGAACAGCAGTTCATCGAACATGGAGCTGCAGGATGCCAGTAATCCGGCGAATGGCAAAATAATCCATCTGTATCGACTTTTCCTCACGGTCGCTTCCTCAGTTACTCAAGATTTTTCCAGTCGCTGTTTGATGGTCGTTGCCCCACGCTCAATTCGTTGTCGATCACCGGGGATAGTTCGAGGCTGAGCCAGTCCAGGAGGTAGTTTTGATAGATCTTCCACGGGTGCTTGTTGCCCTGCCTTGGCAGCAGGTGCTTGCCCCGCAAAATATATCCTGCGGACAGCGGCATAATATCCTGCTCGGCGACGGTTGAATCTGGCTGGTTGGGTTTTGCGTAGTGGTAACCCTTTTTGTCCAGGTGCTTGATCAATCGGCAGGCGTAGCGCGCGGTGAGATCGGTTTTCAGGGTCCAACTGGCGTTGCTGTAGCCCATGAATAGGAAAAAGTTGGGAATGCCGGAGAGCATCATGCCCTTGTAACTCGTACAGTCCGATGCCGGGATGTCCCGGCTGTCCACCTGCAGAGTCACGCCACCCAGCGCCTTCAGTTTGAGCCCGGTGGCGACGACGATGATATCGGCTTCAAGGTTTTCGCCGGATGTCAGCAGAATGCCATCGGGTGTGAAGCGCTCGATGTGGCCGGTCACAACAGAGGCCTTTTTCTCCTTGATTGCCAGGAAAAAGTCGCTCTCCGGCACCACGCAGACCCGCTGGTCCCAGGGGTTGTAATGTGGCCTGAAATGTCGGTCGACATCGCAGTGCCCTGCGAGGGCCTCGCGCACGCCATTGATTAATATTGTCGCGGACTGCTCGGGAAAGGCTTTGGCCAGTTGGTAGAGGACGATCGACAATGAGATATGCTTCCACCGCAGTATGCGATGCACCAGCGATTCAGGCAGAAACTTTGATAGCGGGTCTACCCACGGATCCTTTGAGGTGGTGCTTGCCACGTAACCCGGTGATCGCTGCAACATGACCACTTCCTTTGCTTCCTTGGCCAATGCTGGCACCAGAGTAATGGCGGTGGCTCCCGAACCAATTACTACGATGCGTTTGTCACGCCAGTCCAGTGCGGGATCCCAGTCCTGCGTGTGAACGACCGGGCCGGAAAATTTTGCCTCGTTAGTGAAGTCCGGTTTATAGCCACTCTCATAGTCGTAATAGCCCGAACATGAGAAGAGAAAGCGCGCTTCATATATCGTGGACATGTTCTCGCCTGTATCGACATTCACTTGCCACAGGCACTTCTCACTGTGCCAGTTCGCAGCCAGCACTTTGTGCCGATATCGAATGTGCTGTTCCACTCCCACCTCCCTGGCGGTATCGCGAATATAGCGCTTGATATCCTTGCCCTCGGCGATTGCCTTGGGTTCGGACCAGGGTCTGAACGAATACCCGAGTGTGTACATGTCGGAGTCGGAGCGGATTCCGGGGTAGCGAAAAAGGTCCCATGTGCCGCCCAGATCGGAGCGCATTTCCAAGATGGCGAACGTCAGGTTTGGGCATCGGCGGCGCAGGTGACAGGCGGCGCCGATGCCGGAGATTCCGGCGCCGACAATAAGTACGTCGAAATGCAGGGGTGACTGCGTCATCTTGATCATTCCTCTTTAGTGAGCACCACGAGAACGCCGCTCTGAATGCCGTGCGCTAGGATAATCTCCGCTTTGAATTATTATCAAGTAAAAACTTGAAAATAATATTTCCCATCCCTAACATGCAGTTCACTCCAGCGTGAGGAAGGGTAATCTATGAAAATTCTGGCTTTGGGCGGTTGCGGTGATATGGGCAAGGTAGCGGTGCGTGAAATCATCGGCCAGCCGAAGGTATCTGAGGTGGTGATAGCGGATATCGACTTCGTCAAAGCGAAGCTATTCGCGAAATCCCTGGGGCCAAAGGCCAGGGCTATTGAGGTTGATGTGCGCAGCGATCAGTCACTGGCTGCGGCATTGCGAGCTTGCGATATCGTGGTGTCAACGGTTGGGCCTACTATCTGTTCGGTCCCCGTGTACTGTCCGCGGCGATTGATGCCGGTGTTCACTATATCGATATCTGTGACGACCCGGAGCCAACGCTGGAGATGTTGTCGCTGGACGATCAGGCGAAGGCAGCGGGGATCACCGCGATTATCGGCGCAGGGGCGAGTCCGGGGACTTCCAATCTGCTGGCGGCGAAAGCGATGCAGCTACTGCCACAGGCAACGGAGATTTATACCTTCTGGGGAAGTGGTGGCCCCCTGCGCGACGATGAAGGGACCGAGCTCGGAAGCAGTGCCTCCGGGCCGGCGGCGGCCACGCTACACTGGGTCCAGCAGGTATCAGGACAGGTCAAGGTATACAGGAGTGGTGGTATCTGCGAGGTTGAGCCTTTGCAAGCGGTTAAGCTGGAATTTCCGCGCAGAGGCGCTGATCGCTGCCATATCCTGGGCCACCCGGAACCCATCACTCTCCCGCGGACTTACCCCGGTATCAAACAATCCTATAACCTGATGAATATGCCGGGCTACGTCATTTACGCTCTGGAAAAGGCGGCGGCAAGGGTGGTGGAGGGCGATCAGCAGTCGATCTACGATGCCAGTGTCGAGTTGACACGCATGCTATCCGATAACGGGCAGGGGTTGGGGGATATTGCCCAGTATTTCGCGCACGGCGCGAAGGACGTACTTCGCAGTTTCTTGCCGTCACTCGGCGCGGTAGCCAGGGGGGCGGGGCGGTATGGGAAGACGAGTCTGGTAGGGGTACATCTGCGGGGCAAGCCCAAGGCGGACGACATGGCGCATTCGACCTGCGTACCCACGGCGATCATTGTCGGGATGCTGTTGGACGGCCAGATTCAACGGCGTGGTGTTATGGCTCCTGAAGCCTGCGTCGATCCTGACGATTTCTTTCTGCGCCTGGCCGATCACATCCATATGGAGCAGGGATTTGATAAAAACAATTACGTCGAGTGCCTGTTGAGCCACACACGGCAGGCCTATCGTCCTCTGTAGGTGTGGAGTACTCCAGTGCAACGGCGCCTGCAGCCTTGGATAAGCAGGGGGGGCGCGCTATTAGCTCACGCCTCTGTGCCTTGTTACCGCGTTCGCCATGCTGTTGGAATTGCTGGAACAGTTGCTCCACGCTGTTATTTTTTGACTCGCTCACTCTTGTTCGAAGAAGGCGTGAATGTGGGCCACAAGGTTCTGGTGCAGTGCTGAGTCGATGCAATCCCGCGCCATGTCGCGCAGAAACCGTTGTGCCAGGCGATACGCTGAGCGCCGAGACCGTGCACCAGAAGCACCGCTGGGTCGGCATCATGACCAAACTGGTCATAGCGCGTGCGTATTGATTGAAGGTCAATAACTGCGCTGCGGTAAAGCTTGTTTGGTTGGGTAGATTCCGTCTGATTGTTCATGCCACACTCTGGTCTACATTTAAATCAAGTATATACTTGATTTAAATGCCTGTTCAATTGTAGATTGACCGTACTGAGTCGCACACCGGTGAAACATCAACAAGGAACGCGTGGCATGTGGAATATTAAGAACAGTAACTGCTCAATTGGCGGTACGGCGTCTTTTCTGATCGTCTTACTTTTGATTGCACCGCTGGCGATATTGCCCGCGAAAACGTTGGCTGAAGGATGGCGCTATGAGTACGACTTCTATCTCGATGGCGATATCGTCGGTACTGTGTCCCGGCAGGTCGATAAGTTAGGCAGCAGTACTGAGGTACAGGAAACGGTTGTATACACTGAGCCTGCTATTGATAAAGATGTCGAAGTGAGCATCTCACGCAGCGAACGCTACGGCCCTTTGGGCCGACTACAGTTGGCGGATACAAAACAGCAACGGGGAAAGGCTGCCTATTGGTCGCGTATCGAATCGGTCGGTGGTGAACTCTGGGCCATCCGTTCGCCGGTGGAAAGCCTGTCCGAAAAGGAAGATGCACAGTTTGTTGGATTTGCCTTCGCAGCTGTTGCGGATGCCGTTCCACTGGTGGGGCAGGTGGTGTCTTACTCCAGTATTTTGCTGGGCGATAGTGAAAACGCCGAGGGCAATAATCGCCTCCCGGACAGCGGCTATGATTCGACTCTGCATTTTTTGCCTGAGTTCTGGCAACTGGCCAGCGAATCGTTGCCGGAACAAGTCAATATCCTCGATATTTCCGGGCACCGGGTCTGGCGTGCGAATGTGGTCGCCGTTGAGAATCTTGGTCGTGCGGGCAGCTGCTACCGCATGGATTCCGATGAACTGGATAGCCTGGAATTCTGCCTGGACACGGGAGAAAACGGGTGGCCGCATTATTCGATGCTGCGCCAGTCCACCGTCAGCGGTAGTTTCGAATTGCGCTTGCGATCGCTTGCGGTCGACAGCGGTGCGGTTTTGGGGAGTGAA
This sequence comes from Microbulbifer sp. SH-1, assembly GCF_011326135.1. Taxonomy (NCBI): domain Bacteria; kingdom Pseudomonadati; phylum Pseudomonadota; class Gammaproteobacteria; order Cellvibrionales; family Microbulbiferaceae; genus Microbulbifer; species Microbulbifer sp. SH-1. Next base: position 481,436 of record NZ_CP046948.1, read on the forward strand.
GGATGAAGGCGCGCGTTGCTGCCATAGTACTATTCTTGCTGCTTTGTGGTTGCGGTCTGGGTGCGGAGGACATTACGTTTCACAGCGGCGGGAACCGGCTCGCAGGAATTTTTCTCCCTCCTGACACAAACACCCAACCCTGCGGCGTGATTGTGACCGTGCACGGTGACGGCCCGCTCGATAGGGAGGCCTTTGGCTACTATCCGCTGATCTGGGAATTGTTGCGGGCCCGGGGTTACGCCGTGCTCTCCTGGGATAAACCGGGAATAGGCGGTTCCACCGGCAACTGGCTGCATCAGAGCATGGAAGACCGCCAGCGGGAGGTGTCGGCGGCCATCGAATATATCGAGCGGCGTTTCGCGCCGAATCAGCTGTCAATCGGCCTGTTGGGCTTCAGTCAAGCCGGCTGGGTTGTGCCCGCGGTGGCGAACCAAAACCCCAGTGTGGATTTTGTTATCGGTGTGGGCTTTGCTATCAATTGGATAGAGCAGGGCTGGTATCTGACATTGTCTCGCCTGCAAGGGGAGGGCGCCAGTGAATCCGAAATCGATGAAGCCAGAACACAATATATTGACGATATGGCTTTTTTGGCGACCATGCCGACCTACGAAGCTTATCTGGCCTCAGTGGACGCGGGTGAGAAGCCTATGTCCCGGGATCGCTACGGCTTTGCGCTGAAAAACGTTCAGGCCGACGCGATGGATGACTACCGGCAATTGCACAAGCCCCTGTTAATGTTACTGGGTGAGGACGACCTGAATGTGGATATTGTCGACACCCGGGACAGGCTGGCGGCACTTTCGGCAACCCATCCCAGCTTCCGCACGGTAGTTTTGCCCGCAGCGACGCACTCGCTGCTCAAGAGTCGCCAATTCAACACACAGAGTCCCGGTTTGCTATTTCTTGCCAAGCTCCACCTGTTTGGCGATAGCGCCGTGTCACCGCAGCTGGAGCCGGTTCTAGACGAGTGGTTGTCCGATAGGGTTTGTTCAGGCTGAATTGGTTGCAGTTGCATTGTTCGACTCAGCGTGAGTCCGTCGTTTCTAGGAGAAACCGATGAAAGTTCCACGATTGGCAACTCTCTTTCTTTTTATTTTTCTCACGTTGTCGTCGGCGCTACAGGCTGGTGAGGAGAAAATGACCTGGCGACTGGTCTTATCGCAGACTTCTGGAGGATGTAGCCTGACGCTGTTTGCGGATGGTTCCGGCAAACTTTCCTATGGCGCCGCGCCTTACATGGTTCGCGTTGCCGCGCGTACCTTTGATTATGAATATATTAATCGTTCTGCCCGGTTGCGTGCCCTGCCCAGACGAGCCGATGCCCGCAGTGATATAGAGCCTGCCAGCGTCGTTTTCTACGAGTCCAGTGTGGTGCGGTATCTCAACGATACGCAATGGGTTCGCGGTTTGCTGGAGCAGGGCTGGGAGTCACGCTTGCCGCCCCGCGCGGGCTTGGGTGAGGAAGACGAGCATGCCTCGATAGCGCGGACCTGTGGCTTCCGTTGAGTCGCGGGACTGTTCTGGAGCCGTGTCCGTGCCGAGTGACACCTGTTCTTAATCCGGCAGTCTGAAAACTGTATAGATCGCCGAGTATCTGAAAGGACAGCTGGTTGTTATCCACAACGCCAGTTATGACTGGCCAATCTTGCTGGATCATGTGGGTAGATACCACTTAGTGGCTCCCGAAATTCAAGGTGTGTTTTGTAGCCAGAAAGCTGCTATTCCCTGGGCACAGGCGATGAAATTACCCTGCAGTGATAGAGGACCGTCGTTGGATACATTGACGAAAGCACTCGGCGTCGAAAATCTCAGGGCTGAGGGCAATAGGCTTCATGGATCGGAAAAAGACAGTCGACAAACCGCCGGAGTGGTGGAGGCGTTGAGGCGGTTGTGGGGTAGGACGGCATGAACGACAGCCCTGTATAGTTGTTGGTTCAAGTTTTTGGCAATTTGTGGGTGATGGCTTTCTCACGATATTTGCCGCAACAATCTGCTCTGCGGACCACAAGGCCGCGCAGAGCAGTACTTCAGTTCAACTTACTGATTGCTGTGCATGGCTTCAATCAGTTCGCCATTGCCGGTATCACCACTCAGTTCCCAGAAGAAAGACCCGCCGAGGTCCTGATCTGCGATGTACTGCATCTTGCCGGCGATGGTAGAGGGGGTGTCGTAGCTCCACCAGTTGTTGCCGCAGAACGCGTAGGCGGTGCCGGCGACGAGTCCGGTTGACGGGCAGGTGTTCTTCAAAACCTTGTAGTCCTCGATGCCGGGCTCGTAGGTGCCGGCGGCGGCACCGGTTGCGGAGCCACCCGGGGCAGACTGACTGACGCCGGTCCAGCCGCGGCCATAGAAGCCAATGCCCAGGTTGAGTTTACTGGCCGGTACACCCTTATTCTTCAGTGCCTGAATGGCTCTGTCGGAATAGAAACCGGCATTCGGAATTCCCGGGTAGTCGTACAGGGCCGAATGCGGCGCGGTAGGGCCATCCGCGTCGAATGCGCCGAAGAAGTCGTAGGTCATGACGTTATAGAAATCGACGTACTGCGAGGCGCCGGCGTAATCCGCCGCATCGATCTTACCGCCGGCCGTCCCGTCGGCGGTAATGGCCGCAGTCACCAGTTCATCGCCGAAGCGCGCGCGCATGGCCGCCATGACGTTGGTCAGTGATGAATAGCCGCTGCTGTCGCAGCTGAGACCGCAGGCATTGGGGTATTCCCAGTCGAGGTCGATACCGTCAAACACGCCGTCCCAGCGCGGGTCGTGCAGCAGGTTGTAACAGGAATCCGCGAATGCCTGCGGGTTCTGCGACGCCTGGCCGAAGCCGCCGGACCAGGTCCAGCCACCAAAGGACCACAGCACTTTGATGTGCGGGTACATCTGCTTCAGTTTGCGCAACTGGTTGAAACTGCCGCGCAGTGCGCCGGCATCCCAGGTATCCGCCTGGCCATCCACACTCTCTGCCGCACTGTAGAAACGGTCGTAATCGGCATAGGAATCGCCGATGGTGCACTGGCCGTTCTGCACATTGCCGAAGGCGTAATAGATGTGGGTCAGTTTCTCTGCAGACCCACTGGTGACAATGTTTTTCACATGGTAGTTGCGCTGGTAAACGCCCCACTGAACAAAGTAGCCACCCAGTCGGCTCCCGCCACTGGAGGAGGCGCCACTGGATGAGCTGCTGGACGAGGAGCCGCCGGACGAACCGGATGAGCTGGAACTCGAAGAGCTGGAGGAGCCGCCCGAGCAGTTTCCGTCGTTGCGCCAGACGCCGTATTCGCCGCTCTCGCTCGGATTGTCTCCCTGGGTCCACCACTTGGCGGTGTATTTTGCGCTCGAGTGCTGCACGGCGTTGCCACCGACATAAACTGTTGCCGCATCCCACACCGGTAGACCAGCGCAGCTGGTGGACGATCCGCTGGAGCTTCCGCCGGAAGAGGAGCTGCTGGATGATGAGGAAGAAGATGAAGACGAACTGGACGACGAGCTGCCGGTACAGGTACCCAGATCGGACCAAGCCTCAGTCCATGCCCAGCCTTCACCGGGCGCGTAGGGCCCCCCGACGGTACACCAGCCACCAACCTTGCAGCTGTAGGCCACAGAGTTGTTCTGTACTGTGTCGCCCGTGCTGTAGGTGCTGCCATCCACGTATACCTGCAGGCCGCCACAGTCGTACGCATACACCTGTGCGGCCAACAGGCTGAGCAGCGTTGCCGCCGCCAGCCGTAAACAAGTCATTATTTTCATTGTGATCACCGTTTATTGGTTTGAATTTTCTGGAGTGAAACCGAAAAGGCCAATGGCGGATCAATGCGCAAACCCCACGAATCTCCGCCGCGACCTCACTGCTGCCTTTGTCCCTACTGCTACAGCGAGATTGTTCACACGAATGTGCAAGTCGTTGCGCTGGCCGCCCGGCGGGGTACTGCGGTGATCTCCCCCTATGCCGGGCCAGCGAGAAACAGCGCTGTCATTTAAAATGATAGCGTTGTCATTCGTGTGCAGTTGAAGATACGCCCAATTGTTATTTGATACCAGCGGCAAACTGGGCATATATGCTTAGATTTTCTCAAATGTTGGTGGAAATTCGCGACACTCAATGTTTCCGTAAATTTTTATGCTGAACTCGGCCGGGTGACTCGGCTCGACAATAAGTTGCGAACGGTAAAATCTGGACTGCCCTGCGGCGGCAGCCTATGGTGCTGGCCTTTGGCATCGGGTAGTTATCCATGAGCAACCGTTGGGACATTTTTTGTCGCGTAGTGGACAACTACGGTGACATCGGCGTGACCTGGCGCCTGGCCAGGCAACTGGCCGCCGAGTACGGACTGGTCGTACGCCTGTGGGTGGATGAACCGGCCGCCTTCCTACGCCTGTGCCCTGCTGCTGAAGCGCCGTTGTCCGGGCAGTGCATTGAGGGCGTGGAAGTGCGGCATTGGCCGGTGGTGTTCCCGCCGGTGGAGGTGGCGGACGTGGTTATCGAGGCTTTCGCCTGTCACCTGCCGATGCGCTATGTGGAAGCCATGGCCGCGCGACAACACAAGCCCTTGTGGCTAAACCTGGAGTACCTCAGCGCTGAGGCGTGGGTCACTGGCTGTCATGGACTCCCTTCGCCGCAGGCCGGCGGTTTGCCGAAGTTCTTTTTTTTCCCGGGGTTTGTCGATGGCACCGGCGGTTTGTTGCGCGAGCGCAATCTGCTGGCGCAGCGGCGCGCGTTTCAGGCGGCGCCCGGAGCGCGCGGTGAGTTCCTTGCGCACCTCGGGGTCAGACCGGCGGGCAACACCCGGCTGATATCTCTGTTTGCCTACGAGAATGCGTCGCTGGCAGGTTGGCTGACGGCGCTGGCGGCGGATCGGCAGCCGACACTGTTGCTGGTGCCGCGGGGGCGTATCGAAGGCGAGTTGCAGCGCTGGTTTGGGGCGCAATCGTCGCCGGGACATTGCTGGCGGCGAGGGAACCTGCAGGTGCAATTACTGCCATTTCTCCGTCAGCAGGACTACGACCGGCTGCTGTGGAGTTGCGACGTCAACGCGGTGCGCGGCGAGGACTCGTTTGTGCGGGCACAGTGGGCTGGTCGGCCGCTGCTCTGGCACATCTACCCGCAGGAGGAGGGGGCTCACTGGACCAAACTGGATGCTTTCCTCGACCTGTACTGTAGCGGGCTGTCGCCACAAGCCGGTGCGGCGCAAAAGTCGCTGTGGCATGCCTGGAACGGCCGGGGAAACATGCACACCGCCTGGGTTGCGGCGCAGCCACAAATGGCGGCACTTTCTTCCCGTGCCGAGGGCTGGTGCCGGGAGCAGGCCAAGCGTCCGGATCTTGCGTTGGCACTAGTGCGTTTTCACCGAAATTGGCTATTATGCGCCGCCTGAAAAAGGTATCCCCATCCCTATCCGGATACTCCAAATGAAAACCGCACAAGAAATGAAGGCCAACAGCGTGGCCTTGATCGACGGCCACCCCTGGCTGGTTCAGAAAGCTGAGTTCACCAAGTCCGGCCGCAACAGTGCCATCGTCAAGATGAAACTGAAGAACCTGGTCAACGGTTCCAAAACCGAGACCGTGTACAAGGCCGACGACAAGATGGAACCGGTCATCCTCGATCGCAAGGAAGTGACCCTGTCTTACATCAATGGCGAGGACTACGTCTTCATGGACCCGGAGTTCAACTCATATGAGCTGCGCGCCGAAGACCTGGAAAGCGTCCTGCCGTTTATCGAAGAGGGCATGACCGACATCTGCGAAGCTGTATTCTTCGATGGCAAAGTAATCTCCGTCGATCTGCCGACCACCATCGTTCGCCAGATCACCTACACCGAAAACTCCGCCCGTGGCGACACTTCCGGCAAGGTGATGAAACCCGCCAAGCTGCGCAACGGCACCGAAGTCAAGGTGGCGGATTTTTGCGAAATCGACGACTGGATCGAAATCGATACCCGTGACGGTTCCTACAAAAACCGCACCCAGGCGCCCACGGCCTAACGTCCGTTGCCCTGCAGTCTGGAGCCCGGCCAAGCGCCGGGCTTTTTTGTGGCCCGCCCCCGCGGAACCCGCCAAGGTGCGAGGGATCAACCCCCGCTACAATGTGGGCGGGTTCGCCGAATGCCGCTGGACAGCATCTGTTCGCGGGAATACATTGCCGCGGAAAATACGCGGCCACAAACCACCAACAAGTTCCTTACAACCCATCCGGAGAGAGAGCATGCGCTTCCAGTTCCCCATCATCGTGATCGACGAGGATTTCCGTTCGGAAAACTCCTCCGGGTTCGGTATCCGGTCGCTGGTGACCGCGATCGAGGCCGAGGGGATGGAAGTGCTGGGGGTGACCAGTTACGGGGATCTGACCTCCTTCGTGCAGCAGCAGAGCCGCGCCTCCTGCTACATCCTCTCCATCGACGACGACGAGTTTAGTGAAGCCAACCAGGACGAGACCCTGGCACGGCTGCGCGCGTTTGTGGCGGAGCTGCGCTTCCGCAACTCGGATATCCCGATCTTCCTCTATGGCGAGACGCGCACCTCGCACCACCTGCCGAACGACATCCTGCGGGAGATGCACGGCTTCATTCATATGTTTGAGGACACTCCCGAGTTCATCGCGCGCTACGTGGTGCGCGAGGCCCGCGCCTATCTGGAAAACCTGGCGCCGCCGTTCTTCCGCGCGCTGGTGCACTACGCCTCCGACGGCTCCTACTCCTGGCACTGCCCCGGCCACTCCGGCGGCGTCGCATTCCTGAAGAGCCCGGTGGGGCACATGTTCCACCAGTTCTTTGGCGAGAATATGCTGCGCGCCGACGTGTGTAACGCGGTGGATGAGCTTGGCCAGCTGCTGGACCACACCGGCCCCATTGCTGCCAGTGAGCGCAACGCCGCGCGCATCAGCCACGCAGATCACCTGTTCTTCGTCACCAACGGTACCTCCACATCCAACAAGATTGTGTGGAACTCCACTGTGGCACCGGGTGACATCGTGGTGGTGGACCGCAACTGTCACAAGTCGATCCTGCACTCCATCATCATGACCGGCGCCATCCCGATCTTCCTGATGCCGACGCGCAACAACTTCGGCATCATCGGCCCGATTCCGCGCAGCGAGTTCGACTGGGAGAGCATCCAGAAGAAGATTGCGCAGAACCCGTTCATTACCGACAACGGCGCCAAGCCACGGGTGCTGACCATTACCCAGAGCACCTACGACGGAGTCCTGTACAACGTCGAGGAGATCAAGGAGGCACTGGACGGCAAGATCGATACCCTGCATTTCGACGAGGCCTGGCTGCCACACGCCGCCTTCCACGATTTCTATGGCGACTACCACGCCATCGGCGAAGGCCGTGTGCGCTGCAAGGAGTCGCTGGTGTTCTCCACCCAGAGCACCCACAAACTGCTGGCGGGCATCTCCCAGGCGTCGCAGATCCTGGTGCAGGATTCCGACAGCCGCAAACTGGACCGCGACCTGTTCAACGAGGCCTACCTGATGCACACCTCCACCTCGCCCCAGTACGCGATCATCGCGTCCTGCGATGTGGCGGCGGCAATGATGGAGCCGCCCGGCGGCACCGCGCTGGTAGAGGAGTCCATCACCGAGGCGATGGAATTCCGCCGCGCCATGCGCAAAGTGGATGAGGAGTGGGGCAGCGACTGGTGGTTCAAGGTGTGGGGCCCGGACCATATTGCCGAAGAGGGCATGGGCGAACGCGAGGACTGGATGCTGCGCGCCGGTGACAACTGGCACGGCTTCGGCGATCTGGCCGAGGGCTTCAACATGCTCGACCCGATCAAGGCGACTATTGTTACCCCGGGCCTGGATCTGGACGGCAATTTCGACGACTGGGGCATCCCCGCGGCCATCCTCACCAAGTATCTGTCCGAGCACGGCATCATCGTCGAGAAGTGCGGCCTTTACTCCTTCTTTATCATGTTCACCATCGGCATCACTAAGGGCCGCTGGAATACCCTGGTGACCGAACTGCAGCAGTTCAAGGACTGCTACGACAGCAACAGCCCGCTGTGGCGCTGCATGCCGGAATTCCTGGCGAAGAACAAACACTACGAGGGCTGGGGCCTGCGCGATCTGTGCAACGCGATTCACAATGTGTACGCGCAGCACGACGTGGCCCGGCTGACCACGGAAATGTATCTGAGCAACATGGTGCCGGCGATGCGCCCCGGGGATGCCTGGGCGAAGATGGCGCACCGCGAAGTGGAGCGGGTGGATATCGAGGAGCTGGAAGGCCGCATCACGGCGATGCTGGTGACTCCGTATCCGCCCGGTATTCCACTGCTGATCCCGGGGGAGCGCTTCAACCGCACCATCGTCAATTACCTGCGCTTTGCGCGCACCTTCAACGAGCAGTTCCCCGGCTTTGAAACCGACTGCCACGGTCTGGTGAAGGAAGTGAAAGACGGAAAAGCGCGCTACTGCGTGGATTGTGTCAAGGACTGAAGGCCGTCAGGGTGAAGTGCCTGCGGGCGCCGACAGGGCCCGCAGGTTTTCCAGTACTTTCTCCGCGCGGGCAATATTGCCCAGCAATTCGACGTTGTCCGGGTCCAGCGCATTGGCCTCGCGCCACACCTGCAGGGCCCGCTCGATCTCGCCCTGGCTGTACAGGTGATTGCCGCGGGTGAGGGCGGTGTCGACGCGGGTATTCAGCTGCATCCGGAAGCGCGATTGCAGCGGCAGCAGTTGCGGGTGCTGCGGCGAGTGTTGCTGCAGCCAGTTCAGTTGTTGGCGGGCACTGGGCAGGTCGCCGCTCTCCAGCGCACGTTGCAGTTCCGCGACATGGTTCTCGTCCGGTTTTTGCTGTGGGGCTCTGGCGGGGCGCGGGCTGGCCCGGCGCAAGTGACGATTGGCGGCAGCCAGATCCTGTTCGAGGCTTTGGCGCAGTACGTCATCCTGTTGCAGGTCGTCGCCGTACAATCCGCGAGCGATCGTCAAGGCTTTCCGCGCCAGTGCAATATCTTCCGGTTTTTCTCTCAACAGTGCCTTTTGTGCAGACTCCTGCAGTGCTCCGGCCGACGCGCGCCGTTGGCGATCGTAATTCTTCAGTTCCAGCCATGTCAGGGCACCGGGCTCTTTGAGCTGCTGCAGGCGCCGGTAGGCCTCGGCATCTTTCAGCAGCTGCTCGCCGCGGTGAATCTCAAGCTCCATACGCACGCGCGCTTCGTGTAATTGCCGCCGCGCCGCCAACTGCTGCTGAGCACTCTCTATTGCCGCGCTGTGGGGCAGCACGCGTGCGGCGCTCTGCAAAACCTGTTTGGCCGCGCGCCAGTCGTCCTTCTTTTCCAACCGGTTTGCGGTGCGAATGGTGTCGCGCTCGAACTGTTGCAGATTGCGTCGCACCCTCTGGATATGTTGTCGCTGGGCCGGGGTTGCGTCGTCCAGTTTCTGCAGTTCCCCCAGCTCGGTTACCTGCTGGCGGATTTCCTGCAGCGTTCCGGGTGGAAAACCTTCCAGTGACTGGGGAGCCTGCACCAGGCTGCAGGCCGGCAGCAGCGGCAACAAAAGCAGCCACGGAAGAGCGCGCAGAAATGTTAACCGGCGATCACGCATGATCGGCCGCTCGCAGATTTTGCTGCACGGTTTTGCTGTTCAGAACCATGCGCAGATTGGTTGCGAGCTGCGGCCGCGCGTCGCCGTGGATATCCTGCACCGAGTAGATCTGCACTGGTGCGGATTTGCCGCGGATCGGCAGCGTTTGCCCGGCCTGCGCGACGATGCGCGGCTGCAACAGCGTAAACAGCTGCTTGCGGATAATGATCTGGTCCGGCTCCGCCTCGCAGCACAGACGGGACGCGAGATTGACCGCGTCGCCCACCACCGTGTACTCCATGCGTTCGTCGGAGCCGAGGTTGCCGGCGAGCATCGCGCCGCAGTTGATACCGATGCGGAAATGGACTTCGGGCCGGCCGTCGGCCCGGCGCTGTTCATTGAGCTGCGCTGCCAGTTGCTGGATCAATACCGCACAGCTGACGGCATTGAACGCGTGGTCGGTATCGTCCTCGAGTACGCCGAACACCAGCATCGCGCAGTCGCCGATAAATTTATCGACGACGCCGCCATACAAGGTGCAGGCGCGCGAAATATAGGAAAAGTACTCGTTCAGCAGCTCCGAGACCTGCTGCGGCTCCAGCTTTTCCGACATGGCGGTAAAACCGGTGATGTCGGCGAACAGTACTGTCGCCTCGATCGGTCGATCCACCAGCCGGACCTCGTCCAGATTGGCCAGCACCTTGTCGGCCACACTTTTCGACACATAGCGGGAAAAGACCTGCTCGACCTGGGACTTTTTCAGCAGTCCGGCGGCCATATTGTTGAATCCTTCGAACAGAAAACCGATCTCGTCGTTGCGCCGCTGGTCGATGCGGATCGCCAGGTCACCGCGGCCAATGGCCTGGGTGGCCTCCATCAGGTGGTGGATGGGCAGCGACAGGCGCCGACTCAGCCAGTAGGCCAGCAGGGAGGCCAGTACTGTCATGGCCAGGGTGGCGTAGATGATCGCATCGCGGGCATTAAGCGCCGCCCGGTCCATCTGGGAGGCGGACAGGGTTACCACCACTGAGCCGACCCGCACATCCTGATAGGTGGCTGGGGCAACAAAGCTTATCAACCGCTCCGAAGACCCGTCTGCCGCACGCCGGAACCAGGGAAGTGCCGCAACCTTGCCAGAGCTCACAAGTGGCGAGGCAATATCGGGCTGGAGACCGGTTGCCGACAGCAATTGGCCATCATGGGCGTAAATCCCCGCGCCGAGGATCTTCTCATCCTGGCCGAGATTGGTAGTGAGCATCCGCAGGTTCAGGTTGTTTTCCGACAGGATCGGTTCACTGGCCAGTTTCGCCAGCTGCAGCGCCATGGTATTGCCGAAATCATGCAACTGGGCTCGCATCAGTTGATTCTGGTTATTGCTGATAAACATACCCAGGCTCGTCATCCCGAGTACCAATAGCAGGGTCATGACCAGCGCCAGTTTGAAGGCAATGGGAATGTGGCGCGGTAGCAGCCGAGCAAGGCGCACTTGTAGACCATCAGCGATGTGCCGCAAGGTGGCTTTGGTCTTGGTGGTCAACGGTGATACTCCATCGGCGGCATTATGAGCTGGGGGGGGGTGAATAGGTAGGGGACTATATCAGTTATTGGATCAGTTATTGAGCACCACCTGAGCAGTTCTTGCCTTGGTCGTGTGTCGCATCACCTGGAGGGGGGGGGAAGATCTTTGATCCGACGCCCCAGCGGAGTCGGTGTTGATTTCCGAACCCGCAATGTGCGCCAGCATCTCTTGTAATGTGCAGATGATGCAAAACACCGCGAAGCGTATTTCCGCGGAATACCTGTGGATGAACCTTGGCTACTTGCTCAACTCTCGCCACCGGAAAACTGTGACACTAAAAAACATGGTGGTCGCGACGAACATCCTGCGGGTGCGGGCGGAATAAAAGTCTCCTTGGTCACGCATAAAATTTCTGGCGTCGCGGCGGGGTGTTGTCTGCAACAAATTGCAGATGAGTTTGCAATTTTTCGGCGCGCTATACAAAGAGGGCGGTTCTGTCCACGCTCGTTCAAACGTAATGCAAACTGCCGGAGATATATCCGCTACAGTCAGGGGTGCCCGCGAGTTGCCGTTAAAAGCCAGACCCGCCAACTATGGAGGCTTGTTATGCCGTATAAGTCCATCGACGACCTGCCGAAGAATGTCCGCAATCCCTTGCCGAAACACGCACAGGAAATCTACAAGAGTGCCTATAACAGTGCATATGAGCAACACAAGAGCGAAAGCGATAAGGAAGAGCGTGCAGCAAAGATCGCTTGGAGTGCTGTGAAAGAAAAATATGAAAAAGGCGATGACGACAAGTGGCACAAAAAAGACTGAATTAGGCGCTGATACAAAAAATCCTTTGTCCTGATTATGTGTGATGGGAGTCATAAATCGCTGCGTAATGTTCCACAGCTGTCTGTGTGAATTGCTGGTGCTCGCAATGGTAATCATGAATTGATGGTTGCTTTAAAAGCTGTGAGCATCCGGAATTCTATGATCGGTTTTTTATTTAGAAAAAATGTCCGAAAAAAATAGGTCCGAGAAAATATGTATTCCTATACTCTGGGGGTTGTACCTGAGGTTTAATCAAAGGGGCCGCTTGTATAGCGTAAACGTACTATTTTTATTTTTTATAGGGAATATTGTCATGGCTAATCATACATTGCTTTCTGCTTCATCTCTGGAAGGTGATCAGGTCAAGAATCGTCAAGGCGAGGATCTTGGCGAAATTAAAGAGATCATGATTGATACTGAAACCCATAGCGTCGCCTACTACGTTCTTTCATTTGGTGGTGTTATGGGTATTGGCGATGATCTGTTCGCAATTCCTCCAGAAGCAATGCGCGTGGATACGGCGGAGAAGTGCTTCATTTTGAATGTTGATAAGAAGCTATTAAAAAGTGCTGAAGGTTTTGATAAAAACAATTGGCCAGATTTGACCGATCCCAAGTTCCGTCAAGATCTCTATGGTCATTACGGAATTTCCCAATCTGCGCAACAGCGTCACTGAGCAGTAATTGCCCCTCTCTGTCGAGAGGGGGTATCAACAATATGGTGGCGATAAATGTCTTTTAGCATCCTAAAAGGTTGGGGGATCGTTACTTTTTTTAGACTGCTTTCCTTCCTGTTGTTTTTTTCATTTTTCGCCGCCTGCGATCAAATTCCCAAAGATCCTCACGATACGCTTGAAAAGGTTCTGCGCGACAAGAGGATCAGGGTCGGTGTGATACACAATCCACCCTGGACCGACATCCGCTCTGATGTGCCGCGGGGGTTGGAGATTGAGTTGGTACAGCAATTCGCCTCGGAGTTGGGGGCGTCACCGAAGTGGAGCATTGTAGATGTGGATTCCGCCATGCAACAGTTGCAGCGCGGAGAACTGGATATCGTGGTCGGCGGTCTACTCAAATCGTCACCCTATCGCGAAGTGGGATTCACCCGCCCTTATGTCGAGTTCACACCTGAGGAGGGTGAGCAGCGAGCACAGGTCATGGCTGTCCGTCGCGGTGAGAACCGCTGGCTGGTGACTCTGGAGCGATTTCTCAAAGGTGCGTCCTTCAGAATTCAACCGGGGCCAACCTCATGAGACTGGCACCGGAACACGAATTTTCCACTACGCAGGAAAAGTATCTTGGCCGTGCGGTGTGCCTGGAGTGGCTGACTCTCGCTTATCTACTGAGTGTCGCGGTGTTGATGTATCTGGTGATGGGAACCTCCCAAGCGATGCGCACAGCGTGGATTGAAGATTTGCTCAGTATGATTCCGCCGGTGGTATTCCTGATCGCCAACCGCGTGCGCAAACGGAAACCCGATAATCACTTTCCCTACGGACTCCACTCTGCGACATCGCTCGGGTACCTGGTGGCGGCGCTGGCGCTGCTTATTGTTGGTGGCTATCTCGCAGTGGATGCCCTGCTAAAACTGTTGCAACAGCATCACCCCACCATCGGCTTGCAGTCGTACTTTGGTGTGGATATCTGGCTCGGCTGGTGGATGCTGCCAGTGCTGGTATGGGCTGTAATACCGCCGGTGATTCTCGGGCATGCCAAGGCAAAACTGGCAAAGCCACTTTACGACAAGATTCTCTATACCGATGCTGAGATGAATAAGGCCGATTGGCAAACCGGTGTGGCGGCTATGGTGGGCGTAATTGGTATTGGTGTCGGCTTGTGGTGGACGGATGCGGCGGCTGCGCTGTTTATTTCGGTAAGCATCCTGAAAGATGGCTTGCGTCAGACATCGGACGCACTGAATGGTTTGCTGAGTCGTGCCCCAAAAGAGCTGGGCGGTAAATTTAGCGATACGCCGGAGAAGATCCAGCGAGAGCTGGCGAAAATGGAATGGGCGGAATCGGTGCAGGTACGACTTCGCGAAGAAGGGCATCTCTTTTTCGGCGAGGGCTTTTATTGCAGCCGCTCCGGCTGCGCACCGACCGACGACGATTTGCGCCGTGCCTGCGAGATCGCCGTAGCGCTGGACTGGCGGCTGCTGGACTTTGTGCTGACACCGCTTCCTCGCGAGGCCAAGAGTGGTCAAGCGGAATAGCGGTGAGCCCGGATTGCCTGGCAATAAACGTTCATAGATATCCTTATATGAGGAAATTCATTACAACAGCTGCGGGGTACCTTTGCCTCGAACTTGCTTGACATTTTCGTTTTCATCAGGACGGCGCTGAATCACCTGCCTGATGATGGCGTGGTTCTCGATACCATATTGGTGCCTGTCTACCCCGGTACTGAAGATGTGATTCCCACCTGTTGTCGCTCGTCGTAAAGAGGAAAAGGGTGAAATGCCCGTCCCGGGCTGGTAGCATCCTGCCGCAATAGAGAAGGTGGATAGATTATCGTTTCCGCCAGTACTCGCAGTAACACAACCCCATTGATCTGATTTTCCGGCCGCGCTCGCCAGTGTTCTGATCTGCCAACAGGGCCCAGGCCCGTAAGATGAAGGACGAAGAGGTGATTGCGCTTTATCTTCGCTTTGATAATGAATATCATTTGCGGGGATCAGATATCAGGAGTGACCATGCAATCTCTAAACATCGTACGGAAGCACCGCGGCCTGGGCTTCGCTTTTGGCCTTTTTGCCCTGCTGACAGCCGGTCAGGTTTCCGCCAATGGCGCCATTGGCGACCATGTGAATGACCTTAAGGCTCATATCAGCTCCTATAGCGAGGAGGTGAACTGGCTGGTGAGCAAGTTCGACGAGGTGGTCGATACCTACGAGAAGAAAGGGCAGAAGGGTACCGATACCAAGGTCATGGTGGAGTACTGGGAAGAGGTAGACTTCCATTCCGCGATCGAAACCAATTATGTCCCGGTCTATGCCAATATCTGGCAGGGCATTTTCGGGGTGAAGCAGGCGATTGAAGCCGGTGCCCCCGTCGCCAAGGTGCGTGAAGAGCAGGCCAAACTGAACCAGGCACTGTGGCAGGGACTGGGTGCGGTGAAGCTTGCCGCCCAGTTCCAGGAGAAAGGTCTGCTGGCCAAGGTGCAAACCACTGAAGCCGAGCCCACCACCATGCCGGAGACCCTCGACGACATCAAGCATCGCCTGGATCGCGTGGTGGCCAAGTATGCGGAAAAGTTGCCGGAAGCGGCGACTTCCATCGTGCACGACACCTATCTGCACCGCTTTGAAGGTGTCGAGGGCGCGCTGATCGAGCAGGACGCGGCATTGGTCGAGGATCTGGAAAAAGACTTCAACGTGACCCTGCCCCAGGCACTGGATGGCAAAACCAGCGTTGATGACGTACGCAAGGTGGTAGAAGCCATGCAGGTGAAGCTGGACAAGGCCAAGAGCCTGCTGCTGGAAGCAGAAAAGAAACGTAAAGACGTCTTCTAAGGTTCCGCCGGCATCGGTATGTTGCCGGCTCCGCTCTTTATTTTCAGTAAGGAATCATCGTGCAGCGCAGAGCTTTTTTGCATAGCCTGGCTGCGGTTGGCGCGCTGGGTTGTCTGCCGGCAGCCCGCGCACTGGCTGCGAGCCCCATGGCCAATTCCGGGGAAGGTGCCGTCTCCGTCGATCAATTGCCGAAGCTGGAAGGTGACCTCACCCTGTATCTCGGGCGCGGGGAGGGTGGGCTTTACGAGAATGTTCTCGAAGCCATCAAGAAGCGCAATCCCAAGCTGAATCTGCAGATCCGTCGCGGTGTTACCGCCGCGCTGGCGAATACGATTGTGGCCGAAGCCAAGGCCGGAGTGCGCCGTGCTGACGTGTTCTGGGCGGTAGATTCCGGCGCTATTGGCCTGGTCGCGGATGCCGGCCTGGCGCGCTCCCTACCTTCAGATCTGATCGCGCAGCTGAAACCCGGCTTCCGCTATCCGCAGTGGGCACCGGTTACCGGCCGCATCCGCACCGTGCCCTACAATACCGAGCGTCTGACCGCGGAGCAGATCCCCGACAGCATTATGGCGCTGGCGGACAGCAACCTGAGCATCGGCTGGGCGCCGGCTTATGCCGCGTTTCAGTCTTTCGTTACTGCCATGCGCCTGCTGGAAGGCGACAAGGCGACGGGCGAGTGGCTGCGGGCGGTTAATCAACGCGCCAAAAACTACGCCGGTGAGCTGGGCGTGGTGATGGGCGTTGAGCGTGGTGAAGTGGACGTCGGCCTTGCCAACCACTACTACACCTTGCGTCTGAAAAGCGGAAAACCCGACGCTAACGTGGATCTTGCGTTCACCAGAAACGATGCCGGATGCCTGGTGAATGCGGGCGGAATCCTGGCGCTCAGTGAGGGCGATCTGCCGATCAATTTCATCCGCTACCTGCTGTCCCGCGAAGTGCAGTCTTACCTCGCCTCCGAGGCCTATGAAATTCCGCTGGTCAGCGGTGTAAAGCCGCCGGAAGGTCTGGTGCCCCTGAGCAGTATTTCCCCGCCCAAAGTGGATCTCACCCAGCTGGCTGACCTGCGTCCGACACTCAACCTCATGCGCAGTGTTGGCGTTCTATGACGCCAGGGTCTCTGCTGCGCTGGCCGGTGTCCTATCCGCTGGCACTGATCGTTGCGTTGATGGCGCTGGTGCCGGTGGGGGTGCTGTTCGGGCTTGCCTCCGATGATGTGCAACTGTTCGATGCCCACAACCTGAAGGTTCTGACCAACACCCTGCTGTTGATGGTGTTCACGGTGCTTGGGGCAATCCTGATCGGGGTGCCACTGGCGCTGCTGACCGCCTATGCGCAGATGCCGGGCCGCCGGCTGTGGCTGATTTTGCTCGCCGCGCCGCTGGCGATTCCCAGTTACATCGGTGCCTTCACGCTCTATGCGGCATTTGGCCGCGGCGGTGAGATTGAAAACCTGCTGGGCCTGCCGGTACCCGCAATGGATGGGCTGATGGGCGCCACTATCGTGATGATCCTGTATTCCTATCCGTTTGTGATGCTCACCACCCGGGCATCCCTGCTCAGCCTGGATGCCAGCCTGGTGAACGCCGCCCGCACCTTGGGAATGAGCCTTGGGGCGAGTCTGTGGCGGGTGGTTCTGCCCCGCGTCGTTACCGGTATCGCCGCCGGCGGCTTGCTGGTGGCCCTGTATACGCTGTCGGATTTTGGTACTCCGGCGATCATGCGTCTGGATACGTTCACCCGGGTGATCTTCGTTGAATACAACGCGTTTGGTCTCAGCCAGGCGGCAATGCTGTCACTGCAACTGCTGGTGATTGTCGGTCTGGTGCTGTTTCTGGAATCCCGCGTGCGCGGCAGCCGCGAACGGCCGGGGCGCCACCTCACCCTCTGGCCCGGGCGCGGCCAGCAGTTTGCCATTGTGCTTTCGGTGGTGCCGATCCTGATGCTCGCGATTGCGCTGCCGCTGGCGGTGTTCGGGATCTGGCTGGTACGCGAGGGTAGCGAAGGATTTGAATTCAGTTACGCATGGAACTCAGCACACGCTTCTTTTTTGGCGGCGATATTTGCGGTAATTCTTGCCATTCCGGTGGCCCATGCGGCTATTGCGGGCCGCGCCGGGCGCCTGATGGAGCGTATGACCTATTTCGGTTTTGGCGTGCCGGGTATTGTGATGGGTACGGCGCTGGTGTACGTCGGTCTGCAGTTGCCGTTCCTGTACCAGACGTTGGGACTGTTGGTGCTCGCCTACGTGCTGCGTTTTCTGCCGCTGGCGGTGGGTTCAGTGCGCTCCACAGCCGAGGGGCTGGACCCGAGCCTGGTAAAGGCCGCGCGCGTGCTGGGCGCCAGCCCCCGCGAGGCCTTCCAGCGGGTGACTCTGCCGCTTACGGTGCGCGGAATGGTCGCCGGCGCGGCGCTGGTGTTCCTGGAGGCCATGCGTGAACTGCCTGCAACGCTGATGCTCGGTCCCACGGGATTCGAAACTCTGGCCACTTACTTGTGGCGGGTATATGAAGCGGGGTATTTTGGCCGCGCTGCGATTCCCGGCTTACTGCTGGTTCTGATGTCCGCCCTGGGGCTTGCGCTGATGTTGTCCGGTGAGCGCCGGGCTGAAATTGATGTTACTGAGACTCCCCAATCCTGATGCTGAAGGTTAGTAATCTGTCGGTACATTACGGCGCGACTGCCGTCGTAAAAAATCTCAATCTGGCCTTGGCGGAAGACGAAGTGCTGATGCTGGTTGGCCCCACAGGCTGTGGCAAGACCACGATCCTGCAGGCGCTGGCTGGGCTGATTCCCATTTCCAGTGGAGAGATCGAGCTGGGTGCGTGGCGCGCGAGCGCCACCCGGATCGTGCCGCCGGAAAAACGCAATGTGGGCATGGTGTTTCAGGATTTCGCGCTCTTCCCGCATCTCACGGTTGAGCAGAATGTCTGCTTCCGCCTCACCGATACGACACTTGCGGATCACTGGCTGAATCTGCTGGGGCTCGACAGCTTCCGTCATGCCAAACCCGCGCGGCTGTCCGGCGGGCAGAAACAGCGGGTGGCGCTCGCACGCACCCTGGCCCACCAGCCGGCATTCGTGCTGCTGGATGAGCCGCTGTCAAACCTGGACGCAGCGCTCAAAGACAACCTGCGCTGGGAGATCCGCGAGGCACTGAAGGCAGCCGGCGTGCCCGCCATCTGGGTGACTCACGATCAGGAAGAGGCGCTGTCGGTCGGGGATCGCGTTGGTATTCTCAAAGGGGGAGTGCTGGAGCAGCTGGACACGCCGGAGATTTGCTTTGCGGAGCCCGCGAGCCGTTTTGTGGCCGGATTTCTTGGGGAGGCAAGTTTCCTGCCTGGTGAACTGCGCGCGCACCAGGTATCCACCGCACTCGGTCCGGCGCCGGGGATCCCCATCGATACCAGCGAAGGCCCTGTGGACCTGTTGTTGCGTCCAGACGACCTCTCGCTGGTGCCATCGTCGATCGGTAACGGTGTCATTGACTGGGTCCGCTATGAGGGCTGCTCCCGACTTTATGCGGTGACCGTGGAAGGCGGCGCCCAGCTGCGGGTGAGAACCAGTCACGAAGTACACGGCAAGCCCGGTGACCGCGTACAGATGGCGATTACCACGACACACCCGCTGGCGGCTTTTTCCCGCACAGGCTGAACCTTCCCCTGATCCATTCGCGGTGAGTAATCCGGCGCGAAGCGCCTGTGGCGGGCCGCGGATTTTGCTGGCCAATTGGTCAGCCAATGCGCCGCGCTGGGGCGCGCCCGCTATAACCCGCTCTCATACTGTGCAACTCTCCCTTCACCGCCACTTCTCCTGCTTCTAGCGCCAAATTCAGTAGCCAGGAAGGGCTACACCAAAAAGCTTTCCACAGCGGGTGAAGAACGAATGTGGTGTTTCAGTTACATCGGAAATTTGTCAAGATTGATTTGAAGTTAATTGCAACCATCTGATTTACAAGGAAAAAATCATTTTGGTTAAAATTTCTTCACATTGTTGTCACGACGAAGTAATGGGGCCTGGCGGCGTTTTCCCGTTGGTTGCTCACAGACATATCCACAGATTCTGTGGATTGTGAATAAAAAAAGCCGGCGAATGCCGGCTTTTCTGCTATCCGGGGATTTGCGTCCCCGGAAGTGATTTGGTCATACCTCCCGAGCGCGGCGTTTCTCCCATCGCTACAGCCTCGCTCGGACGATTGACCCGACTCAGCGGAAGGTGAGTTCCACCCGGCGATTTTGCGCCCGGCCTGCCTCTGTCGCATTGGATGCGATTGGTTTGGTTTCGCCGTAGCCACGGGCGGTGATGCGCGCGGCGTCGATTCCACTTGCGATCAGGTAGCGACGAACGGACTCTGCTCGCTGGCCCGAGAGGCGCAGGTTGTAACCGTCATTGCCCTGGCTGTCCGTGTGGCCCGCCACTTCCACTTGGGTGTTGGCCTGGTCGCGCAGCGATTGAACCACCTTGTTCAGTGAGGCCTCCGCTCTCGGGGTCAGCTTGGCGGAGTTGAACTCGAACTGGATGTTTTCCAGGGTGATGGTCTGGTCTTTGATTACACAGCCATATTCGTCGACCTTGGCACCTGGCAGGGTGTTGGGGCAGCGGTCGTTCTGGTCCAGCACACCGTCGCCATCACTGTCGATATTGACGATTTCAGGTTTCGGCTCCGGTGGCGGTGCCATGACGACGGGGGCAGGCGCCGGCGGCTGGCTAAGCGGAATGCTGACGCCGACGCCGAACTGCCAATCGTCGAAATCCTCTGCAAAAAAGTCACGCATATAACGGACCTCGGCGCGGACTTTCAACCCATTCTGGCTGATGGCACCACTGGTGATACCGGCGCCGAGATTAACGAACGCATTGGTTTCCTGCACACCGTAATCGAACTTGGTGTTGTTGTGGGAAACCCCCAGGCCACCGAGCAGAAATGGGCCGTAGCCATTGCGCCCGCTGAAGCTGTAGACGACATCCATACCAAGGCCGGCCAGGTCATCTTCACTGCTAGGAATAAGCTTGCCGGTATACACATAGGGGCTGGGCACAACCGGCGGAGACTGGAATCTGTTTGATCTCCTGTCGAGCTGGGTGCCGAAAAGCTGTACCTCGGTAAACCAGTTGCCGCTGGTCTGCCATCCATAAACCGCGCGCAGCCCGGCGGACTGGCGGTCGGTATTGCGATCGGAGTCTACGCGCGTGACGAACGGCATAATGTCGACATAGCGGTCTTCCTGTGCCATCACGTGGGTGCTGGCGATCATGGAGGTCGCCAGCACGATCCCCAGTTTGTTTGCGATGGACATGGATTTAAAAGGCATAAATTTCATCCTTGGTTTTATGGTTTATTTGCTCAGCGCGCCGCAGCATATTCGTGTGTCTGGAAAGTGCCGGCGTCAAATCTCTGGTTGGTACTTGTGTACACCTTTGTGACCGGATGGCGGAATCCGTCGTTATACCCGTTACTTTTTAGTTGATCCCGGCGACTTTTCCAGTAGGGCCGAGATAAAAAGGCGAATTAATGGCGCAAAATTTCTTTTTCGTGGCTGCTGTTCTGAGGAACACAAGCGAATGGCGGGAATTTCCTTGCGACCTGGGCTCAGTGCTGGTGACGAAAGCTGATCAGCGCCGCAGTGATGGCAACATTCAGGCTTTCGACGCCATTTTGCATCGGGATGCGCAAGCGCTGGGTGCAGGCCTTTTCCACCGCCGGGCTGACACCGTGGGTCTCGTTGCCGAGCACAAAGATTGTTGGTTCCCGGTCGTCGACGGTGCGGAGAGTGTCGCTGGCATGGGAGGAGAGGGCGTAGACGCGTGTGCCCCGTTCGGAGAATTTCTGCAGAACCGGCGCCAGTTGGTCGCAGCGCAGAATCCGGGTTTTGAACAGGGTGCCGACACTGGCCTTGATCACCAGCGGATCAATCTGTGCACAGCCCTTGCGTGGCAGGATTATGCCGTCAATACCACCGGCACAGGCGGAGCGGATGATCATGCCCAGGTTCTGAGGGTTGGTGATGCCGTCCAGTGCCAGTAACTCGAAATGCTGTTGGCGGTTTTCCTTCAGGAAAGTTTCCGCATCGCCGTAGTGGGGCAGCGCCAGGTCCAGCGCTACCCCCTGATCCTGTTTCGCATTTTTGGAAATACGCGAGAGCGCTTTCCTGTCGCAGTGTGCGACTTCAATTCTCCGTTCGGCTGCCAGCTGCTCGATGCGACTGATCAGCTGGTCTTTGCGGTTGCTGTCTGCCAGGTGCAGCTTGTGCACGGGTAGATTGTTGTCTTCCAGCGCCTCAAGTACAGGTTTGCGCCCGTAAATAGTGAGCAGGCTGTCGAAAAATGCGCGTTTTTTCAGATATTCGGGGGAGTCGGTCACGGTGTTGTGTCGTTGCGGTGGGCAGAGAATAGTGCAGCCAGTTGGCGGCGCGCAGTTTCGCTCAGTCCCGCGCGTTTTGCCAGTGGCAGCGCGGCCTTGCCGAGGGTGCGGTACGCCTCCGACGGTGCGGAGTGCTCCGGTTCGCGCTGTGCCAGCGCTTCCAGGGCCTGGAGTTGGCGGGCCACGGTCCCAACGTCGCCGCGCACCAGTGGCCCTGTGAGGGCGCGTTCTGTGCCGAGGGCAAAATTATTGCGCGCGGTCTGCAGCACAATGGGCGCCAGCAGTTCTTTGGCCGTTTCGTTGTCGATACCGGCAGCGGCGAATGTCTGCAAGCTGATATCCATCAGTACCGTGAGGTAATTGCACGCCATTACCGAGCCGGTGTGATACAGCACTTTCTGTTCCGGGGTAAGGGAAAGGCAGTGGCAATCCAGAGCGTGAAAAGCGTGCTGCAGTCGTGCTACGCCGGCTTCGTCGCCCTCCAGTGCTACGGTGGCACCGGGCAGCTCGTCCAGCGAGCGCTGTGGGTCGGCGAAGCTGTGGACGGGGTGGGCGCTGACGAGGAGCGCGGGAGTGCACGCGGCGAGCGCATTGGCGGGGAGGGCGCCGCTGCAGTGGAACACCAGCGCCTGTCCGTTCGCAGGCAGATGTGGCGCAAGAGTTTCCGCGGTGGCCGCGATCTGGTCGTCGGGGACGGCGATCAGCCACGCATCAGCCGGCGGCATGGCATGGAGCTTGTCCACGGCGTTGCCGGCACCGATGAATTCCCGGGCACTGGCGCTGCTTTCGATGCTGCGATTGCAGATTCCGCCGATGGCAAACACCCCGCGCCGGTACCACAGGCGCGCGAGGGTGCGTCCCAGGCGGCCGGCGCCAATGATATTCAGCGTGGGGAGTTCTGGGGTTTGCAATTATTTGCCTGCCAGACAGTTAACGTAGGCCGCCACTGCGTTGGCCATCCCCATGCTGATGGCGTCGACCGTCAACGCGTGGCCGATGGAGACTTCCTGCAGGCCGGGCAGGGTGCGGTAGCGGGGCAGGTTGATCAGATTGAGATCGTGCCCGGCATTGACGCCCAGGCCCATGTGCAACGCGTGTTCCGCGGCGGCGCAGTGGGCGGCGAAAATCTTTTCCAGAGCTGGGCTCTGATTGCTGACCGCTTCGGCGTAGGGGCCGGTGTAGAGTTCAATGCGATCCGCGCCCACTTCTCTGGCGAGACTGATCTGGGCTTTGTCCGGGTCCATAAACAGGCTGACGCGTATGCCCGCGTCGCGCAGTTCGCGAATGATGGGTTCGAGGCGCGCGCCGTCCTTGTTCAGATCGAAGCCGTGGTCCGAAGTGAGTTGGTCATCGCTGTCGGGAACCAGCGTGCACTGCTGCGGGTGGGTCTCCAGTACCAGTGGCAGCAGACCCGGGTAGCTACCCACGGCGCCGGCAAAAGGGTTGCCTTCCACATTGAACTCCACCTGGCGGCTGGCGCAGAGGGCGGATAGATCGCGCACGTCCTGGGGGCGGATGTGTCGCTGGTCCGGGCGCGGGTGCACGGTGATGCCGTGGGCGCCGGCATCCAGGCAGGTGCGCCCATGGGCGACCACGTCCGGGTAGTTGCCTTCGCGGGAATTGCGGATCAGGGCGATCTTGTTGAGATTGACGCTGAGTGCAATCACTGGCTGTTGCCTCCGATGCTGTCGGTGGTGGGGTTGGCGTCGCTGGCGCTGTCTGCGCGTCTGGCTTTCAGTATACGCACTGGGGTGTTGGGGGCATCGGGAAAGCTTGCGTACTGGCCGCGGGGCTCAGCGGCAATCTGTTGCACCACCGCCATGCCCAGCAATACCTTGCCGAATACGGTGTAGCCGGCCTTGTTGGCACTGCCATCGAGGCGGCTGTTGTCCACCAGGTTGATAAAGAACTGGGAGGTGGCGCTATCGGGATCGTTGGTGCGTGCCATCGCGATGGTGCCACGCGCATTGGAGAGGCCATTGGCCGACTCATTGGCGATGGCGTCGCGGGTCGGCTTTTCCTGAAAGTCGAAGGTGTAACCACCGCCTTGAGCCATAAAACCGGGGATGACGCGATGGAAAATGGTGCCGTTGTAAAAGCCGCTGTCTATATAGGCGAGGAAGTTCTCTACGGTTTTTGGCGCCTTATCGGCATACAACACCAGTTCCACATCGCCGAGGTCGGTTTCCAACACGACCCGTGGGTTTTCACTGAGGGCGGAGGCGAAGCATGACAGGCAGGCCAGCAGTGTGGCGGCGAGTGATTTGAGCAGCGACAGGCGTGTCATATCGGTTATCCCTGTTTGAATAGTTTTTCGAAACGCAAAACAAAAAAGGCCCGGTCGCTGACCGGGCCTTGTGAGCCGGTTTCTGGATTCTAACCGCAGCTCATGACGACGGAAACAAGGACGAAATCAGTTGGCCCACTCCGAGTGCCGTTTACGCGGACGGAAATGTGGGGCGATCATCGCGAGGAAGGCGCCGAGAAACACCGAAAGGGCGCCGTACATATACCACTTGCGGGTCTCACTGCTGGCGAGACGCTGGATTTCCGCTTTGTCCATGGTTTGTTGCTGCTTCAGCAGCTCGTGCTGGTTGAGCAGTTTCTGGTGGCGCTGGTTGAGCGCCACTGCATCAGACGACAGGGACTTCAGCTCTTTCAGTTCGCGTTCCAGGGCGTCGGCACGCTCCAATGCGGCGTGCAGCTCGGAACTCAGCTTGCTGTTGGATGCTTCCAGGCGGCGCACTTCACCGCCGAGATCACCTTGCATGCTCTCGACATGGCTCAGGCGCGCTTCCGCCTGGGCCAGCTTGATTTTTGCTACCGGCTCGTCTTCCAGGTACTGGCGGCGAACCCACCCCTCTTCACCGCCGGGCGTGCGCACCTTGGCCCAGCCGGTATCGGGGGCGTCCTCCAGCAGGGTCAGTTTGGTACCGCTCGGCAGGCCGCGGTGCAGGATGCGGAACTCGTTGCCCTGACCGGAGCGCATGGGCACGTGCAGCTCGTCTGTTATGTAGCGGTCGGAGCTGATGGCCTGGGTGTGGCTGGCGCCGAGTGCGATCAGGGTGGCGGCGAAGATGTTGCGGAGTCTGTTCATGGTCTGGGATAAGTCGGGTCGGATAATTGTTATCGTGGCGGTAATTTTTCGGCAATTCATCGGTACCAAATGCCGGGGATTCAGGGCAATACCAGTTTGTAGGGTTTGACGGTTACCGCCGCGTAGACGCCGGCGGCTACATAGGGGTCGGCGTCTGCCCAGGCTCTGGCATCTTCCAGTGAAGGAAAGTCGGCCACCACCAGACTGCCGGTAAAGCCCGCTTCGCCGGGGTCTTCGCTGTCTATAGCCGGGTGTGGCCCGGCGATCAGCAGACGGCCCTGTTCCTTTAGGTCATTGAGGCGCGCGATATGTTGCGGGCGTGCGGACTGGCGCAGGGGCAGGCTGTGGTCAACATCCTGGCTGATAATGACATACCACATAGGCGGGTTCTGTTTCCTGTGTTCTGTTTTTGCGGGTTCAAATTTTTTCTGATGCAACGGTCAGGGGGTGATTACTGTTGTACCAGTATCTCTTCCAGTGTCAGCCCGGTCAGTTTACCGATTCGGCGAAACAGGAATACTAATACCAGCATCAGGATTACCGTGGCGGGCAAGGCGATTACCGGGAAACTGAGCGCGGTCATTTTTCCCAGTTCTTCGTTGAATGCCTCGGTGCCGGGGGGGCTTTTCAACAGGACTTCGGCAAGAATGTAATTCAGCGCAGACGACAGGAAAAAAGATCCGGCAATCATCCACGAGGCCTGTTGCAGAGTGCGGTCAAATGCGGACTCGGTGCCGCGGGCTGTCAGGCGGCGGGCCACTTTACCGGTATCGAGTATGCGATCGTTGTAGATCAGGGTGCGCACCAGTGGCCAGCGGGTGTAGAGGCTTGCAATAGTGGCGATGCCCAGAAGACCGGGAATGGCGGCTTCCTTGATGGCGATGTATCTGGCTTCGAACTCAAGCAGGCTCATGCCGCCGGTCAGCAGGATGCTGATGATGCCGAGTGCGGAAAAGAAGTTCACCTTGCCGGAGCGCTGCAGGTCGCGCAGGCCATAAAGCAGCGGAAATGCCAGTGCCACCACGATGGCCCACTTGGTACCAAGCCAGCTGTCTCCGGACAGCTTGGACAGGATGACGGTAGGAATGACGATATTGAGCAGCAGATTAGCCAGCAGGCTTTCTTTCTGCGGCTTTGTCTCGGCGATCTGTTTGTCGGAGCCCGCGGCCGTCGGAGCCTGCTCCGGTTGGCGGGTAGGGTTTTGATTGGTATCAGTCATCGTCTGTTCCGGTGATAATGCCCGCTGGCTGACGGTACAGCTGTCAGTGGCGATGGTGATTCCCCCGCTTGCGGGGCGTTATCCCTGAAACCGGTGAGCCGGTCCGCTGGGCAACCGGCTTCCTGAGGTCGCAATTACGAACTTAAGACAGCGGTAGTTAACGGCGGTTCCTTCAAAATGGCCACCCGGTGTCGGATTGGCAAAGCAGGCCGAAAAACAGAGGGATTGTTCCATTAATCGGACACTTTTCAGAACACAGTTTTTGACTTCGCGGGCAACCCACTATGAATCCTGAATATGGACCCTGACATGCCGTTATCACAACGCCTGCTGACCGCTGAGGCAGTGGCTGGTCAGGTCGACCTGCACTGCCACAGTAGCGCGTCCGACGGTATTTTAAGCCCTGAAGCGCTGGTGTCGAGGGCGAAATTGGCCGGTGTGACACTGTTGGCACTCACCGATCACGACACCGTGGCGGGCTTCGCCGCGGCTCAGGCCGCCGCCGACCAGGAAAACATCGTCCTGCTGCCCGGCATTGAACTGACGGCGCGTTGGGGGCGGCAGGTGGTGCATATCGTCGGTCTCAATATCGACCCGGCGTCCGCGGCCATGGGCGTGGCCATTGATACGCGCGACCAGCTGCGCGACCAGCGCGCGCGGGAGATTGCCGCGAGGTTGGAGAAGCGGGGATTTGTCGGTGCCCTGGAGGGTGCCAGGCGGCTCGCAGGAGCGGGGGTCATCGGCCGTCCCCATTTCGCCCGCTGGTTGGTGGAAGCTGGGCATCTGCCGGATGAAGGCAAGGCATTCAAGCGATACCTGGGCAGCGGTAAAGCTGGCGATGTCGCTGTGGCGTGGCCGGACATGGCGGACACCATAGGCAGTATTCACGCCGCCGGTGGTGCCGCGGTACTGGCTCATCCCCTTAAATACGGACTTACCCGCATGCGTCTGCAGTCACTGCTGGGTGAATTCCACGGTGCCGGTGGCGACGCGGTGGAGGTGGTGTGCGGGCAGCAGAACCCTGTGCAGACCCGGGAAATCCTCGCGCTGCTGGAGCGGGTCGGCGCTGTGCGGGAAAAGGGCAAGCCGCTGCTGGCCTCCCTCGGCAGCGACTTTCACCAACCGGATCAGCCGTGGCGCGAGCTGGGCAGTGTGCGCCTGCCGGAGGGCGTCGAGCCTGTTTGGGCTCTTTGGCGCACTTAACTCTTTGGCACACTTAATAAGCACCGCTCGCGAATACATAGAGCCGCTGGGCCGACGACGGCCTGGCGGTAGCTCCGTGGGCGGCTGCTTGCCCGAGGTCTTTGTGGCAAACTGGCGCCACTTCAGATTAATGAAAATTACCGTCTCAGGGGGTATGAATGGCGCAGTTCTTCCAGATTCATCCGGATAATCCACAAGCGCGTCTGATCAGTCAGGCAGCGGAGATCGTCTCGTCCGGCGGCGTGATCGTTTTTCCCACAGACTCTGCCTATGCCATTGGCTGTCGCTTGGGGGAAAAAGTGGCGGTGGAGCGCATCCGCGCCCTGCGCCAACTGGACAAGGACCACAATTTCACCTTGATGTGCCGGGATCTGTCAGAACTGGCGAGTTACGCCAAGGTAGACAACCAGATGTTTCGCCTGCTGAAGAATCACACCCCGGGGCCATACACCTTTATCATGCCCGCTACTTCCGAGGTCCCGCGGCGCCTGGCGCACGCGAAGCGCAAGACCATTGGCCTGCGGGTGCCGGACAACGCCATTGTGCAGGCGCTGATCAGCGCCCTCGGCGAGCCGTTGATGAGCTGCAGCCTGATCATGCCTGGCGACGATCAACCCCTCACCGACCCGTACGACATCCGCGACACCCTTGAGCACCAGGTGGAGCTGGTGATCGACGGCGGTTTCTGCGGTCTCGAGGCTACCACAGTGGTCGACCTGACCGGCGACGAGCCGGTGCTGGTGCGCCAGGGCTGTGGTGCGATTGATGAAATTCTCGGCTGACGCTGATGTATAATCGCCCGTTTGGTTTTGGCTTAGGACGGCAGTGTGTCCAGTGACGACGTAGAAGAAGCGACCGGTGTCGCATCCGGCGAGGCTGAGGTGGCGGAATCCACGGCGGCCGGGACCGACCTGGACCCCGCGCCCGTGGCGGAAGTGACCTATTCGGTAGAGGTGCTCGAGGACGAGCCCGCAGCCGGAGACGCCGATGCGCAGGCCGTGGATGCCGAGCCCGCTGCTGGCCCCCGTCAGGGGGAGATGCCCTTCGCGATGGTTGCCGGCAAGGCGTTCACCGACTTGCCCAGCGACCTGTATATCCCGCCGGACGCCCTCGAAGTCATTCTCGAAGCCTTCGAGGGGCCGCTGGACCTGCTGCTGTACCTGATCCGCCGCCAGAACCTCGACATCCTCGAGATCAACGTTGCGGATATCACCCGCCAGTACATGTCCTACGTGGAAATGATGACCGCGATGCGCTTTGAACTCGCGGCGGAGTATTTGGTGATGGCCGCGATGCTGGCGGAGATCAAGTCGCGTATGCTGCTGCCGCGCCCGCCGGAAGCGGAGGAAGAGGAGGGCGAGGATCCGCGCGCCGCACTGATCCGCCGCCTGCAGGAATACGAGCGCTTCAAAACCGCGGCGGAAGATATGGACGAGCTGCCGCGCATGGGCCGCGACATCCACCAGGCCAGCGCTGCGGGGCCGGACCGCAAACTCACCCGCCCGGAGCCGGAAGTGGACCTGAAGGAGGTTCTGCTGGCTCTGTCTGAGGTGCTGCGTCGCGCCGACATGTTCGAAAGCCACCAGGTGGAGCGGGAAAAGCTCTCCACCCGCGAGCGTATGACCCAGGTGCTGGACAAGATCCGCCACCGCCAGTTCGTGCCTTTCGTCGCCCTGTTTCGCGCCGAAGAAGGTCGCCTGGGGGTCGTGGTCACCTTCCTCGCGGTGATGGAGCTGGTCAAGGAATCTCTGGTGGAGCTGGTGCAGAACGAGGCTTTTGGCGCGATTCACGTACGCTCCCGCGGCGAGGTGCAGCGGTCTCCTGACGAAGGCGATTTTGACCGTGACTTTGACGACGACGATGCTGGCGATCTCCTTGCGGCGGATGACGAATTCTCCGGCGACGACCATGGTGCGTCGCCGGCATTGAGCGATCCCCATGACGATGCCCCCGAGGTGGCGCAAGTGGGCAACCTGGACCATGACGGCGAAACCGTTGATCAGGAAAAAGCCGGACAAGAAACAGAACAAGAGACAGGCGCGGCGACAACGCCGTCACTGTTCAGCTGAAAGCGAGTGAACACCAGACCATGAGCATTACCCCGGAATTACTCAGCCGGATCCTGGAAGGCGCACTGTTGGCGGCGGCCCAGCCCATGTCGGAAGACCGCCTGCTCGCTCTGTTCGAGGAGGGTGAGCAACCCGAGCGCGGACAGCTGCGCGAAGCGCTCGAGCAGATCGCCCAGCGCTGCGAAGGCCGCGGTTTTGAGCTGCGCCAGGTGGCCAGCGGTTGGCGCTTCCAGGTGCCGGAAGATCTGGCTCCCTGGGTCAACAAGTTGTGGGAGGAAAAGCCGCAGCGGTATTCCCGCGCCACCCTGGAAACCCTGGCCATCATTGCCTATCGCCAGCCGATCACTCGCGGCGATATTGAGGAAATCCGCGGCGTCGCGGTCAGCTCCCAGATTGTGCGCAGCCTTGCGGATCGCGGCTGGATCAAGGTAGTGGGGCAGCGGGACGTGCCTGGCAAGCCGTCGCTTTACGCCACCACCCGCGAGTTCCTCGACTACTTCAACCTGAAGAGCCTGGACGATCTGCCAACCCTGGCGGAGATCCGCGATATCGACAGCCTGAATGCGGTGCTGGATCTGGGTGTTGACGCAACCGGTGCCGATGACGACGAGCCGGAAGCGGACGCGGCTGGCGAAGCCCCCCAGGCAGGCGCCGATACTCGCTCTTCTGAATCCGAAGACGAGCAGCTGGAAGAAGGCCTGCAAGAAGCTGGATCCGATCAACAGACATTGGAGACGGCGCCGGAAGAAACAGAACTGGCCGATGAAACAGGTGCAGCGGTGGAACTAGCGTCGGAAAGCTACGCTGAAGAAGCGCTGACTCCGGAAACTGAGGCAGGTAATGACGACGCCGAGCCGCAGAGCAATGCGGATGAGGCTGACCACGAGACCGGTGCTGACGAACCGGTAACTCCCGACCATCCAACCGCTGAAGCGCTGGATGAAGATGACAACAAATCCCCGGAAAATCTCAATTCATGAGTGAAGACGCAGCGCCAGCGGGCGAAAAACTGCAAAAAGTACTGGCCCGAGCGGGCCTCGGTTCGCGCCGAGAAATGGAGCGGGCCATCGAAGCGGGCCGTGTCACCGTTAATGGTGAAGTGGCGGGGCTGGGCGAGCGGGTAACTGACGACGACCGCGTCGAATTCGACGGCAAGCGTGTCGCAGACGGCGATGAAAACCGCTTGCGGGTCATTCTTTACAATAAGCCCATCGGCGAAATCTGTTCCCGCCACGACCCGGAAGGTCGCCCAACGGTGTATGACCGCCTGCCGCGCCTGGGTAGTGGTCGCTGGATTTCCGTCGGCCGTCTGGATTTTAATACCAGCGGCCTGCTGCTGTTTACCAACAGCGGCGAGCTGGCCAACAAACTGATGCACCCCTCTTCGGTGATCGACCGCGAATACCTGGTGCGTATTCAGGGCCAGGTGGACGATGAGATGAAGAAACGCCTGGTAAAAGGCGTGCAGCTGGAGGACGGCGAGGCACGTTTCACCGATATCGTCGAGAGCGGTGGCGAGGGCAGTAACCGCTGGTTCTACTGTGTGGTGATGGAAGGCCGCAATCGCGAAGTGCGCCGCCTTTGGGAGTCCCAGGGCGTGCGTGTGAGCCGCCTGAAGCGCGTGCGCTATGGCAGCGTATTCATCCCCTCCCACGTGCGCGTGGGGCAGTGGATCGAGATGGAACCGAAGGAAATCGACGATCTGTGTATCACCGCCGGATTGCCGAAACTGGGCCAGCGCCCGTTGACCCAGGCGGAGAAAGAAAACCTTCAGCGCCAGCGACGCAAGCTGCGCAAAGCGCCGACGTCCGCACCGGTTCGTGCGCCGCTGAAGCCGACTGCGGGCAGCTCCGTGGTTGGCAAAACCGCGACACCCGCAAAGGGCGCGGCGGTGAAAAAATCTCCAGGGAGAAGCGGGCCGAACAAGGGGGGCGCCTCCGGCAAGAGCGGCGGTGTTAGAAACACGAACGGGCGCTCACGTCCTGGTCCCGGATCGCGCAAGTAAGCGCCGAACAATTTTGTCCGCACAAAAAGAAAAGGCAGCTTTGGCTTAATGCTGTTCACTTAGCAAATTATCGGGCGAAGGTGGCGATGCCGGGTGCGCTCTTGTGAGACCTTCTGCGAGAGGGACCTCGCAGAAGAGCCCCCATGGATGGGTCTACGGCGTGTCTCACAAGAGCGCACCCGGTAGCGGCACCGCCACAGAGCTGCTTAAGTGAACACCATTACAGCTTTGGCTGCCCTTTCTTATTCGGTCCCGGTGTATCAGCTCAGGGCTGTTTGTCTCGCTCAGGGCTGTATTTTCCCGCTCAGGGCTGTTTGTCTCGCTCAGGGCTGTTTGTCTCGCTCAGGGCTGTTTGTCTCGCTCAGGGCTGTTCCCGCTCAAACTCTTCCAGCGCGTCTCCGTCGGTATCCGGCTCCTCTATCTCATCTTCGTCGATGATCTCGTTTTCCATACCGGGATCAATCGCCTCCGGTTCGACAGTGCCGGGGCCGGCGGGAACTGCGTCGTCAGCACCGCTGGGCGAGCCCGGGGAGCCCGCCGATTCCACCACCGTTTTCAGTTTTTGCAGCCCCTCTTCGTAGGACTTGCCCACCATTTTTGACACCATCAGCCCCATCCAGCGGGCGATGGGGCTGCCACCCATTTCCGCCGAGAAGGACCAGGTTACGTTGGTGCCGCTGCCCTGGGACTGCAACTGGAACTCGGATTTCGCCTTGCCCTGGGTGCCGAAATCCAGGTCCATGGCAACGTGGGAGTAGGGTTCACTGGCGGTGATAGTTTGCGAGCCAGTGCCCACACTGGGATTGTCGCTCTGCCACTTCATCACCGCACCCGTGCCCTCCGGAAAGCCCTCGTAGCTGTATTCGGTATCGGGATCAATCTGGTACCAGGGCGACCACTGGTTGAAATTGCGGAAGTTGTTCAGGTAGGGAAAAACCACTTCCGGCGGCTCGGTGATGTACACGCTGCGCTCGGTGGTGGCGACCCGCGGAAAGAGAAAGCCCGCAAGCACCAGCAGGGCGAGAAAAACCAGAATGTACAGTATCCAGCGCATAGTGGATGTTCCCCAGAGGTTGACCCCATGGTTGTCGGTCTGCTTGCCAGCGAACTGAGGCATGCAGCCTGGCCGGACCCGCGCAGGCGGATCTGGCCCCGGGTGTTACTTCTCACTCGAGTTTACCGTTGGGAAATTGGCTTCGCCAGTACGGTGATTTATGGAACAAGCGCCCCTGGGTTAGAAACTGGTTTCCAGCAGTGGCAGTGTGACACAAACCGCGAGGCCGGCAATTGGCGCATTGAATGCCTGAATACTGCCGTTGTGCTGGGCCACCGTGCGCTGGGCGATGGCCAGGCCTAGACCAAATCCCCCGCTTTCGCGGCTGCGCGCTTCATCAGTACGGTAAAAGGGGCGGAAAATTGCTTCCAGCTCGGCCTCGGGAACACCGTCTCCGCTGTCGGTGACCTGAATCTGGCAGCGTTCCCCCTGGTGGCGTATAACGACATCGATATGACCACCCACCGGGCTGTATTTGATCGCGTTGCGCAGGATGTTCTCCAGTGCCGCGGTGAGCGAGCTGCCGCGGGTCGCCACAAGCAGCTCACGATCATCGGTGCGCACTGCGAAGTGCGCCTGTTTGGCGGCGGCTTCTTCCTTCAGGTCATCGGTGAGCGCGGTGAGCAGGCTATTGATCTCTACCACATCGTCAAGGGCGCGCTCGTCGCCACCGCTGACCGGCAGCGACAGAATATCGCCGATGATATCTTCCAGGTAATCCGCTGCCTTGCCGATCTTATCCAGCTCCGGGTCAAGCGCCTGCACATTTTTCTGCCGGGCGATGCCCAGGGCCACTTGCAATCGCGCAAGTGGTGAGCGCAACTCGTGAGATACGTCTTTGATCAGGCGTCGCTGTTCCGCCATGGATTCCTGCAATTGCGCGGTCATGGAGTCGAAGTCGGCGGCCAGTTCCCCCAGCTCCCGGCTGTGGCCCCGCAGTATCGGGCTTACCCGGTAGCTGAGGTCCCCGGCCGCCACCCGGCGGGTAGCAGTACGCAGATTGTCGAGCGGTTTGCTCAGGTATCGCGCGAGCAGATAGCAGGCGAGGCCCGAGGCCAGCGTCGCCAGCACCAGAATCGGCCAGAAGTTGCGCAGGATAAACCGCAGCAGCAGTTCCTCCTTACTCTTGCCGGCGATAAACACAACACGCAGGCTTTCGCCGTCCCGCTGAGGTACGAAAAAACCGACGCTGGGCTTTTTGTCTACCAGCGCGTGGGACTCCCGATTGCGAAAGCTGAGTGATTCGAGCAGCGGAGCCATGGACGGGGGAACCGGGCGGTTGAGGATTTCCTCTCCGCGGCGGTCGACGGCAAAAATCCGCCTCTGGGTTTTGGCGGGCTGGTCCTCGAGCCAGTGGCGGAAATGGTCGGGGTCGTGACGGCGGGCCATGCGCAGATTGTGGGTGACTTCCCGAAACAGCTCCGGGCCCTCCCAGCGGTCCTTCTGCCGTGGATCGCCAAACTCCCGAAAGTGGGTGATATATACCGCCACGAGCACCATGATCACTGCAGTGAGCCAGGCGCCGATGAACACTCTGCCGAACAGACTCATGGGTTTTCTCTCATCCCTGGGGACTGGTGAGCATGTAGCCCGCGCCGCGGATATTGATGATCAGCTCGCGGCCCGCACCCCGTTCCGCCAGCTTCTTGCGGATATTGCTGACATGCACGTCGATGGAGCGGTCGTAGGGCATGAGTTTCCTTCCCAGGGCTTGTTCCGTAAGTACTTCTTTACTGACCACCTCACCGGTGTGCTCCACCAGGACCTTGAGCACCGAAAACTCGGCGCCGGTCAGATTGACAGGCTGCTCCAGCCACAGGCATAGATGCTCCCTCGGCAGCAGGTGCAGAGCACCACTGCTGAGCTTGTCGTCGGAACTGCTCGTTTCAGAGCGGCCGCGACGCAAAATCGCCCGCAGCCTCGCCGCCAGCTCCCGCGGGTTGCAGGGCTTGGGTAGATAGTCGTCGGCTCCCATTTCCAGGCCCACGATGCGGTCCACGGTGTCGCCCTTAGCGGTCAGCATGACCACCGGCAGCGAGTGCCCCGGACTGGCGGCGTCTTCCCGCAGTTTTCGCAGTACGTCAAAGCCGTTGTGGATTGGCAGCATCACATCCAGCACCAGTGCGTCAAAAGAGCGGCTGCGGGCCAGTTCGAGGCCGCGCCCGCCATCGTTGGCGACAGTTACCTCAAATCCCTCGCCGCGCAGGAACTCCTCCAGCAGTTCGGTGAGCTCGGTGTCGTCGTCGACCAGCAGGATGTGGCTCATAGGGCCTCCGTCATACATTCATGGCTGTTTCGATGTGAGGGGATTATATGCGCATGGCGATGCTGCAAAGGGGAACGGTTTTGCCTGTTTTACCGTTCTTAACATTTGTTTACCGCGCTTAGCCCCTGTTTACAGAGCGCCGGCCTACTATGCACCTACCGAATCGGGAAACACAGAAAGCAATTTGCAGTTTGAACCTATCGCCTGGCGATAACGCCACGAAGCATCACTAGAGGATGAAAGTTATGAACAAATGGAAAGCACTTGCAGGCAGCCTGATTATTGGTGGCGCACTCACCACCTCCGGGCTAGTTATGGCCTTCCCCGATGGGGATCACGGTCCCCGCGGTCACCATAAGGGTGGCTTCCACCGGGAGCACATGTTTGACCGACTCGCGGATGAGCTGGACCTGACCGAAGGCCAGATTGCTCAACTGGAAGCCAATCGCGAAGCTGGCAAAGAGAACCGCAAGGCGGACCGAAAAGCGATGCGTGAAGTGCACAAGCAGTTGCGTGAGGCTATCGAATCCGGCGCCGACCAGGCTGCGCTTGACACTCTGGCGGTGAAGCTCGGGCAGCTCGAAGTCAAGAAATTCCAGCGGATACACGAGCAGCGCGCGCAGTTCGAATCTATTCTGACGCCCGAGCAGAAGACCAGGCTTGGCGAGCTCAAGGCCAAGCGCGAAGCGCGTCATGAGAAGCGCATGCAGCGCTGGAAGGACAGTCAGAACGACGAGTGAGTCTGCCTGTCGGGGCAGCACCCGCGTCGAACACCCCCCCTCCCTCTTGAGTCAGTAATCCGTGGCCTGCCGGTGCCCACCCCAACAGCCGGCCGACCATCCTTTGACGCCCCTGTATTACAGGGGCTTTTTTTTTGCGCAAATATCCGCTGCGTCCATTTTTCGCGCCTTGCCGTACCAGCCCAATGTTGGGAAAATGCCCGCCCACCGGGCGATCTCCGGACCCGTTTCAGTGCGGCTCCGGGGTCAGAGTGCCCCGAAACCGTTGAGGAGAGAGTGTGAGCAAGATCGGCCTGTTTTACGGAAGTGACGAAGGCAACACAGAGAGCGTTGCCCACCGCATCGTTGCCCGCCTGGGTGAGGAACGGGTTGACCTGCACGATATCGCCGACGTTACCCAGCTTGAGATCGAGAGTTACGAGCAGCTGATTTTTGGTATCCCCACCTGGGATTTTGGCCAGATTCAGTCCGACTGGGAGGATTTCTGGGAGGACGTCAAGGAAATCGACTTCAGCGGCAAAACCGTGGCGCTGTTCGGGCTTGGCGACCAGTTCGGCTACGGCGATTATTTTCTTGACGCCATGGGGATGCTGCACGATGTGATTGTGGCCAACGGCGCAGCAATCGTCGGTCACTGGCCCACGGCGGGCTACGAGTTCGAAGCCTCCAAGGCGCAGGTGCCTGGGCAGGATATCTTTGTCGGCCTCGCCATAGATGAGGACCAGCAGGAGGAGCTGACCTGTGCGCGCCTCAACGACTGGTGCGAGCAGATCGCCGAAGAGTTTGGCCTGGAAGGCGGCGCTGACAGCATTGCCCTGTTGGAGGATTGACGCTGCTATGACCCATCCCGATACCCTTTCACTGCAGGATTTCTGGCCTTGGCTTGCGGATCACTGCAACTGCATCCTGCGAGCGGGCACGCCGGACTCCATCCTTTATGACGATGACGACTTTTTCTGGCGCTTCACCCATGAAAACCCCAACACTCTCCTGGTTCAGGTAGTGAAGGGCAAGCGGCTGGTCGGTGAGGTATTCATAGAGCCGGACCTGGTCAGCTCTGTGCGTATCACGCCGGGAGAGAAGGAGGAAGTGATCTTCGACCTGATGGCGGACGCCGATGGTGAGGAGCAGGTGCTGTACTATTTTGTAATGGCCCATGGCTACGATGTCCACGAACCACCCGCCGCGGTTACCCGCCACGGCAGGCTGCATTGAATGCTCACTCCAAACAAAAAACGCGGCTTTAAGCCGCGTTTTTTGTTTGGAGTTGGAGTCGCCGGTTATTCAACCGGTGAATCGACCAGCAGGCCCACTAGGATTTCCCGATACATGTCCTTGATCAGGTCGAGGTCGTCGGCCTTAATGCACTCATCGACTTTATGGATGGTGGCATTCACAGGGCCGAGTTCCACGACCTGCGCGCCGGTCGGTGCGATAAAGCGACCATCGGAAGTGCCGCCGGCGGTAGAGAGTTCGGTTTCGCGGCCGGTAACTTTGCGTATGGCGGCCTGGGCAGACTCTACCAGCGGGCCTTCGGCGGTGAGGAAGGGGTGGCCCGAGAGGTTGAAGTTGGCTTCGTATTTGAGTCCGTGCTTGTCAAAAATGGCACGCGCGCGGCGCTCCAGATCTTCGGCGGTGGTCTCGGTGGAGAAGCGCCAGTTACATATAACTTTGACGTCGCCGGGTATCACATTGGTGGCGCCGGTGCCGCCGTTGATATTGGAAACCTGGAAGCTGGTAGCCGGGAAGAAGTCGTTGCCTTGGTCCCATTCTTCCGCGGCCAGTTCGGCGAGTGCGGGTGCGAGTTTGTGCACCGGGTTTTCCGCCAGGTGCGGGTAGGCTACGTGGCCTTGGATGCCGAATACGGTGAGCTCAAGGCCGAGGGAGCCGCGGCGGCCGTTTTTGATCACGTCGCCGGCGAGGGTAGTGCTGGACGGTTCGCCGACGAGACACCAGGTGATTTTTTCGTTGCGCGCTTCCAGCCATTCGACCACTTTCACGGTGCCGTGTTTTGCTGGGCCTTCTTCGTCGCTGGTGATGAGGAATGCAATGCGGCCCTTGTGGTCGGGGTGGGCAGCGACGAATTCTTCGCAGGCGACGACCATGGCGGCGAGTGAGCCTTTCATGTCGGCGGCGCCACGGCCATAGAGCATGCCATCGATGATTTTGGGCTCGAATGGCGGGTTTTGCCAGTTGGCTTCTGGGCCGGTTGGCACTACGTCAGTGTGGCCGGCGAAGGCGAAAATCGGGCCTTCTTCGCCGCGCACGGACCAGATGTTGTCGGTGTCGCCGAAGCGCAGGTGTTCAGTTTTGAAACCGATATTTTCCAGGCGCTCGAGCATGAGTTCCATACACCCCGCATCTTCGGGGGTGACGGATTGGCGACGGATGAGGTCGCAGGTGAGTTGTACTGTTGGGGTCATCTTGGGTTGATCTGGCTTCGTGGGTTTTTGTCGAAGCACTGTTCCTGTTTTGTGGCGGCCTGCCTGCCGGTGGCTGTTCGCGAGACACGGACTAGGCGTCCCCCCTCAACCCATCCCTGGGGGCTCTTCTAAAACATCCCTGTTTTAGAAGGTCTCGCGAACAGCCCCCGGCAGGCAGGCCTTCGCGTTGAAATTAATCACACTGAATTAATTAAGTAGTACGACCAATTTGTTGTAATCGAAGTGCAAAAGGTCGAGTAAGGCAAAGCGCTGGGTGGAGCCTTTCGGAACCGTCGGTGCCATGGATGGCACCGACGGAGCGTACAGGGATGTATTTACAG
Organism: Microbulbifer sp. SH-1; assembly: GCF_011326135.1. Lineage (NCBI taxonomy): Bacteria > Pseudomonadati > Pseudomonadota > Gammaproteobacteria > Cellvibrionales > Microbulbiferaceae > Microbulbifer > Microbulbifer sp. SH-1. Next base: position 519,588 of record NZ_CP046948.1, read on the forward strand.
CGATTCCGAAAGGCTCCACCCAGTGATTTGCCGCCACCGGACCCGCTTCAAGCGGACCCCGCGGCGGAAAAGCACTCATAGCTCTAATTAATTGCTATGCAGTTCCGCATTCAATTCAACCGCACTCTTGTTGGTCAAACACTCAACAGCACCGGTAGAGGAGTTGCGGCGGAACAGCAGATCAGACTTGCCCGCCAGATCGCGGGCTTTCACGGATTCAACCACCGCACCCTTGTCGTCCAGCACCGCAACCTTGGTGCCGGCAGTGATGTACAGGCCGGATTCTACCGTGCAGCGATCGCCCAGCGGAATGCCGGTGCCGGCGTTGGCACCGAGCAGGCAGCCTTCGCCGAGGGAAATCACGATGTTGCCGCCGCCGGACAGGGTACCCATGGTGGAGCTGCCGCCGCCGAGATCGGAACCGGCGCCCACGAAAACGCCCGCGGAGATGCGGCCTTCGATCATGCCCGGGCCTTCGGTGCCCGCGTTAAAGTTGACGAAACCTTCGTGCATGATGGTGGTGCCTTCGCCCAGGTAAGCGCCGAGACGCACACGCGCGGTGTGGGCGATACGGACGCCCTTTGGCACCACGTAATTGGTCATTTTCGGGAACTTGTCCACGCAGGAAACTTCCAGCACTTCGCCGTTGAGACGCGCTTCCAGCTGGCGCGCCGGCAGCTCGGTCAAGTCGATGGCGCCCTTGTTGGTCCAGGCTACGTTCGGCAGCTGGCCGAAGATACCGTCCAGCCTGATTTCGTGGGGCTTTACCAGGCGGTGTGATAACAGGTGCAGTTTCAGGTAAGACTCGGGCACAGACTGCGGCGCGTCGTCGCTGTGCAGCACTACCGCTACCAGCGGACGCTGTCTGTTGGCGAATTGGCGCAGAATGGCGGCCTGCGCGGTGGAGCCAGCGCTTTCCAGCTGGTTTGCCAGTGGTTCCAGCTGTGCTTCATCCAGCGCTACCGCGACGTTGCCGCCGCTGATGTCGAGAACACTGGTAACCGCTTTGGCTACGCCTTCGGAGGGGTAGAGCATGGGCTGGGGGAAATACACTTCCAGCCACTCGCCCTTTTCATTGCAGGTGCCTACACCGAAGCCGATGCTAAATACTTTACTCATGTTGGTTTCCTTTTCTTTCATCTGAATTTTCGGTCAAGCCGCTGGGCGTATTGGCTATTTGGTAAAAGCAGCGTAACTGTCGGCCTTGAATCCGAACAGAGTGTCATTGCCGCGCGTCATTACCGGGCGTTTGATCAGCGTTGGCATGTCATTGGCCAGCACTTGCGCACTCGCATTGTCGAGTGCATTTTTCTGTGCATCGCTGAGTTCGCGCCAGCTGGTGGAGCGGCGGTTCAATACCTGCTCCCAGCCGAATTCACCCAGCCAGTCCGCCAGCGGCACGCCGTTCATGCCGTCTTCGCGGAAGTCGTGAAAGGTGTAATCCACGTTGTTTTGTTCGAGCCACTGGCGGGCCTTTTTTACGGTGTCGCAGTTCTTGATGCCGTAAAGGGTAATCATCGGATTTCCTGTGAAGTTTGGGGCCGTCGGAATCAGGCCTTTTTGACTTTTTTCGGATTCTTGCGCGCGGGATAACAAGTGGTGCAGATCTCGCACACGGTGCCGTCGCAGCCGCGGGCGGAGCAGTATTCGCGGCCATAGAAAATGATCTGCAGGTGCAGCTTGTTCCATTTGTCTTTCGGGAACAGGCGCTTCAGGTCTTTTTCGGTCTGCACCACGTTCTTGCCGGAGGTGAGCCCCCAGCGCTGCGCCAGGCGGTGGATGTGGGTGTCCACTGGAAATGCCGGGTGGCCGAAGGCCTGGGCCATCACCACGCTCGCGGTTTTGTGTCCTACCCCGGGCAGGGTTTCCAGTGCTGCCATATTTTCCGGTACTTTGCCGTGGTACTGGTTCACCAGGATTTCCGAGAGCTTCTGTATTGCCTTGGATTTCTGTGGCGACAGGCCGCAGGGACGGATCACTTCGCGGATTTTCTCCACCGGCACCTGCGCCATATCGTGGGGGTTGTCCGCGAGTTTCCACAGTGCCGGTGTGATCTGGTTAACGCGCTCGTCGGTGCACTGTGCGGACAGCAGTACCGCCACCAGCAGGGAGTAGGCGTCGAAGTGGTCGAGGGGGACCGGGGTTTCCGGGTAGAGTTCTTCCAGGCGGTTCTGGATGTAGTCTACGCGTTCCTGTTTTAAGAGATTTTTTGCGGTCATTGGTTCGCCTGCAAGCAGGCCCCTACATACGGAAGTGGCGAATGCGCTTCGCGGCTTCGATGCACTCTTCCAGGGTGGCAACTAGGGCCATGCGCACGTATTCCGCACCGGGATTCACACCGTTGGCTTCGCGGGCCAGATAGGCGCCGGGGAGTACGGTGATGTGTTGCTGGCGGAACAGCTCGCGGGCAAAGGTCTCGCCGTCGCCCACCTTGGGCCAGAGGTAAAAGCTCGCTTGCGGTTTTTGCACTTCCAGGCAGCCGTCGAGAATGTTCAGCACGGCATCGAACTTCTGCCGATAGAGTTCGCGGTTTTCCTGTACGTGCTGCTCGTCCTGCCACGCGGCGATGGATGCGTATTGGGTGGGCACTGGCATGGCGCAGCCGTGGTAGGTGCGATACAGCAGAAATTTTTCCAGGATCTCGCCGTCGCCGGCGGCGAAACCGGAGCGCAGGCCCGGCAGGTTAGAGCGCTTCGACAGGCTGTGGAAGACCACGCAGCGGCGGTAATCATCGCGGCCGAGTTCCGCGCAGGCCTGCAGTAGACCGGCCGGTGGATTATTCTCGTCGAAATAGAGCTCGGAATAGCACTCGTCGGAGGCGATGGTGAAATCGTACTTATCCGCCAGTGCAATCAGCTGTTTCAGTTCGTCGAGATCCAGCAGGGCTCCGGTGGGGTTGCCGGGGGTGCACAGATAGAGCAGGTCGCAGGATGCCCAGGCGGATTCCGGTACGCTGCTGAAGTCCGGTTTGAAGCCGGTTTCCGCGCTGCAGTTGATAAAGTGCGGTATCGCACCGGCGAGAAATGCCGCGCCTTCGTAGATCTGGTAGAAGGGGTTCGGCATCAGCACTGTGGCGCCGGGAGAGACTACGGCCTGGGCGAAGGCGAACAGCGCCTCGCGGGTGCCGTTGACCGGAATTACCTGGGTGTCGGGGCATACGGCATTTAACTGAAAGCGATTGCGCAGCCACTGCGCGATGGTCTCCCGCAGTGGGTCTATACCCTTGGTAAGCGGGTAAGCGGCGAGCTTGTCGAGATTGTCGATCAGTTCATCGCGCACAAATGTTGGCGGTGTGTGCTTGGGCTCGCCGATGGACAGCGCGATATGAGCGAGATCCTCGGGGCCCTCAATGCCCGCTTTCAGTTTTGCCAGTTTGGCAAAAGGGTAGGGCTGCAGTTGTTGCAAATTTGGATTCATCGTCTTTTCTGCTTATTCGCGTGTTCTTTTCTTCGGCTCTGACATTTACGGCTGCGGTGGCAGCGTCGCCTGGTGCGCATCCAGTTCCTGACAGATGGCCTGTTCCAGTAATTCGATCAGTGCCGGGTCCGTGAGCGGTTCGTCGTTGGCGTCGGTGATATGGAAAATGTCCTCGACCCGCTCCCCCAATGTGGAAATCTTGGCGTTGTGCAGGCGCAGATCGTGGGTGATGAAAATCCGCGCAATACGCGCCAGCAGACCGGGGCGGTCGGCGCTGATGATTTCCAGCGTGCTGTAAGTGTCTTCCGGCTCGGTGGAGATATGGGCCTGGGTCGAAAGGTGGAACATCTTCAGGCGGCGCGGGGTGCGGCGCTTGATCACCTTGGAGTAGTCGCCCACCAGCTTCAGTTCTTTCTGCAGGGTATTGCGGATCTGCTCCAGCCGCTGGGGCTCGTCCAGCAGCGGCTGTCCGGTTTCGTCCAGCACATAGAAGGTGTCCAGCGTGTAACCGCCGGCGGAACTGTACAGACGCGCGTCGTGAATATTCAGGTTCAGCATGTCGAGACCGGTAACCACTGCCGCAAACACGTTGGGCCTGTCCGGGGTATATACGAACACTTCTGTGGCACCGTCGTGTTCGCCGGGGCCGGAGTTGCGGGTAAGGACCACCGTGTCGCTGTCGGCGTCGCGCTTTGGGTCTTTCTGCAGTTGATAAATGGCGGCGGTGTGCCAGGTAATGTTGTCGGCGCTCTCGCGCACGAAATAATCCTCGCCCATTTCACACCAGATATCTTCCACAGCATTGCTGGGTATCCCCATGGCGCGCAGCATGTTGCGCGCCTGTGCCTGGGTTTCCTCGTAGACTTCGTCGCGGTCGATGGGGTTTTCGAGGCCCCGGCGCAGCGCGCGCTGGGTGTACTGATACAGCTGGCGCATCAGGCTAGCGCGCCAGCTGTTCCACAGATCCGGGTTGGTGGCGTTGATGTCGGCCACGGTCAGCGCGTAGAGATAGTCCAGGTGCTCGCGGTCGCCTACTTCCGCGGCGAAGGCGTGCACCACTTCCGGGTCGGTGATGTCCTGCTTCTGGGATACCGCACTCATCAGCAGATGCTTCTCCACCAGCCAGCACACCAGGCGGGTGTCGCGAGCGGAGAGACCATGGCGTTGGCAGAAGGCTTCCGCGTCCACTACGCCCAGTTTGGAGTGGTCGCCGCCGCGGCCCTTGGCGATATCGTGATACAGGCCGGCGATATACAGCAGTTCCGGCTTGCGCATGCGCGCAAGGATTTCCGCTGCCAGCGGGAATTTCTCCCAGGCGTCGTCGCCGCGGAACGCGCGCATATTGCGCACCACCTGCAGGGTGTGGGCGTCCACGGTGTAGATATGGAAGAGATCGTGCTGCATTTGCCCGGTAACGCGGCCGAACTCGGGTAAATAGCGGCCGAGAATACCGTAGCGGGTCATGCGCGTGAGTTGCGTGGACAGCCCACGGGGGCTGCGCAAAAGTTGCATGAACAGGCGCGCGTTGGTGGGGTCGGCGCGGAAGCGCTCGTCGATCAGGTAGCGATGCTCGCGGATCAGGCGAATGGTGGAGGCGCGCACGCCCTGAATTTCCGGGTTTTTCGCCATCAGTACGAAGATTTCCAGCAGCGCCGAGGGGTTCTCGGTGAAGGTGCGGGTGACCGCGGCTTCGATGGTGTTGCCGCGCAGCTGGAAGCGCTCGTTGATGGTGGTGACCGGCAGGTGCTTGCCGCGCTGCAGAATCACTTCGTCGAGGAACTGCAGCAGCACATCGTTCAGCTCCCGCAGGGCCATCACGATGCGGTAGTAGGTGTGCATGAACTGCTCGACCGCGAGGTGCGCCTCGTTGTCCTTGTAGCCGAACTCCCGTGCCAGTTCGCGCTGGTAGTCGAACAGCAGCCGCTCTTCGGGGCGGCCCGCCAGTAAGTGCAGGCCGTAGCGTACCCGCCATAAGAAATCTTCGCCGGATTGCAGGATGGCGAATTCCTGTTCGGTGAAAAACCCCTTGCCCTGCAACTGCTTCAGGGTGCGCACCTGGAAATAGCGCTTGGCTACCCAGTTGATGGTCTGGATATCCCGCAGGCCACCGGGGGCGTTCTTGATGTTGGGCTCAAGGTTGTACTCGGCACCGCGCTGTTTGCGGTGGCGCTCTTCCTGCTCCTCAAACTTGGCCTGGAAGAACTTGTCCGCCGGCCAGATGGCGTCTGGTGTCATGCGCTCGGCCAGCGCCTCGCACAGCGCCGGGTTGCCCACCACGGTGCGGCACTCCAGCAGGTTGGTGGCCACGGTGATGTCTGCTGCCGCCATCTCCACGCAGTGTTCAATGGTGCGCACCGAGTGGCCGATGTCGAGTTTCAGGTCCCACAGGAAAGCTACAAGACGCTCGATGTTGTCGACTACCGTCGCATCGGGCTTGTCGTCGCTAAGGATCAACAGGTCAATGTCGGACTTGGGGTGCAGCTCGCCGCGGCCATAGCCGCCTACTGCCAGCAACGCGATGTTCTGTGGCCACTGGTACTGGTGCCATGCGTAGTGCAGCAGGCAGTCTACGAACAGTGCGCGCTCGTAGACCAGGGTGCGCACGTCCTCGCCTTCGCGAAAGCGCCGTGCCATCTGGGTGTTGGCGGCGCCCACTGCGTCGCGGAAAATCTCCAGGCGCGGGCGGGCTCCCTCTTCGAGATCGCGACGGAAGCGCGACTGGTCGAAGAAAAACAGGGGTTTTTCAAAATGCGGGATTTGGGCCAGCTGCATGGAATTCATCTGTTTAGATTCCGGGTTCGGCACGGAGCTCAACTCAGTGCCGGTTGTTCCTTCCCTGGCCGCTACAGGCCATGTTCGCGCGGTTGCGACGCCTCCGATTGAGGCCGCTTAGAAAGACTCCTCCTTGCGCGCGGTCAGGATTTCCACGCCGGTGCTGGTCACCGCCATGGTGTGTTCCCATTGGGCAGACAGGCGGCGGTCTACGGTGACGGCGGTCCAGCCGTCGCGCAGTACGCGGCTGCCGGGCTTGCCGGCATTGATCATGGGCTCGATGGTGAAGGTCATGCCTTCCTCCAGCACCTGCCCGGTGCCGGGCTTGCCGTAGTGCAGGATCTGCGGGTCTTCGTGGAAGACGTCGCCGATGCCGTGGCCGCAGAAGTCTTTCACCACCGAGTAATAGTTGCTCTCCGCGTGCTGCTGGATCACATGGCCGATATCGCCGAGAGTGGTACCCGGACGCACGATTTCAATGGCCTTGTACAGACACTCCTGAGTGATTTTCACCAGCCGCTCGGCGTGGGGGAGCGGGGCACCTACGAAGAACATTTTCGAGGTGTCGCCGTACCAGCCATCTTTGATGACCGTGACATCGATATTGATGATGTCGCCCTTTTTCAGCACCTTGGACTCAGACGGAATGCCGTGGCAGATGACCTCGTTGACTGAGGTGCAGATGGACTTGGGGAAGCCGCGATAGCCGAGACACGCGGGGATGGCCTGCTGCACATTGACAATGTGGTCATGGCAGCGGCGGTCGAGCTCCTCCGTAGTGACGCCGGGAACCACGTAGTCACCAATCATTTCCAACACTTCGGCAGCCAGGCGGCCCGCGGTACGCATTTTGGCGATCTGTTCCGGTGTCTTTACAGCATTGGTCATGAAGCTTTCCAGGTAACTCGTTCGTGTCTCTATGGCGTGTCCGCCGGGCTGATGCGCGCGGCGGGCGGTTGCGGCGCGGTATTGTAGCGGAATTGGTGCCCGGCGGCATCAGAGCGCCGCTGAGGCGATTTTTCGCCCGCTCTCGGTCGGGTGGTCGGGATGCAGGGCGCGCGCGCCGGGTATCTGGCGGGGTTTGCGCTTCCCGCAACCCTGTGGATGTGGTATAAAGCGCGCCGCTTTGGGCATGTCCCGGGCGAAAACTATTATCTGGAAGCGTGGCTTGCGCCTGCTTCTTATACAAACGCCGCACATATACCGGCACATTCGCCTGGGTGTCTCCGCGAGCGTGGCTTCGGCTGCCGCTGTCGGAGATTGGTGAATGGGGTATGTGGAGGATGCAACCCGGGAAGTGATCGGTATGTTTGAAACCGCCGCTTCCGTCTGATTTTGAGGTTTATTATGCCGCAAGTAAGCATGCGCGATATGCTGCAGGCTGGTGTCCACTTCGGTCACCAGACTCGCTACTGGAACCCGAAGATGGGTCAATACATCTTTGGTGCCCGCAACAAGATTCACATCATCAACCTGGAGCACACTGTTCCGGCCTTCAACGAAGCGCTGCAGATCATCAAGGGTATGGCTGCGCAGAAGAAGAAGGTTCTGTTTGTTGGCACCAAGCGCGCTGCGCAGAAGGCCATTCAGGAGCAGGCAGAGCGTTCAGGTCAGCCCTACGTCAGCAACCGCTGGCTGGGTGGTATGCTCACCAACTACAAAACCATCCGCGCCTCCATCAAGCGTTTCCGCGATCTGGAAGCCCAGTCCCAGGACGGCACTTTCGAGAAGCTGACCAAGAAAGAAGCGCTGATGCGTACCCGCGCGATGGAGAAGCTCGAGCGCTCCATCGGTGGTATCAAGGATATGGGCGGCCTGCCGGACGCGCTGTTCGTGATCGATGTTGACCACGAGCGTATCGCCATTCAGGAAGCCAACAAGCTGGGTATTCCCGTGATTGGTATCGTCGATACCAACAGCAGCCCGGAAGGTGTTGACTACGTTATCCCCGGTAACGACGACGCGATCCGCGCGATCAAGCTGTACACCACCGCTGTGGCCGACGCCGTACTGGCCGGCGCCGCGAATGCGGGTGGCAGCGCTGCTCCGAGCGAGTACGTCGAAGCCAGCGACGATCAAGCCGCTGCGCAATAAGCCGTAAGGCTACTGGCGGTGTAACACATCTGAGTTACGCTGCAGGGAAAAGGGGCCTCCTATCTGGCCCCTTTTTTTCAAATCCATCAAAGAATTTGAATCTGAACCCGAGGATTGAATCATGGCGATTACCGCGTCAATGGTAAAAGAACTGCGCGAGCGCACCGGTCTGCCGATGATGGAGTGCAAAAAAGCACTGACTGAAGCCGATGGCGATATCGAAAAAGCGATTGAAGACCTGCGCAAGGCATCCGGCCTGAAGGCCGCCAAGAAAGCTGGTCGCACCGCCGCCGACGGCGTTGTTGCTGCCAAAGTTGCCGAAGATGGCAGCTACGGCGTTCTGGTTGAAGTGAACTCCGAAACCGACTTCGTCGCCCGCGATGAAAACTTCCTGAACTTCGTTGGCAAAGTAGTAGACAAGGCATTTGCCGAGCGCCAACAGGATGTCGCCGCGTTGATGGACGGTGCGCTGGAAACCGACCGCGAAGCACTGGTGCAGAAAATCGGTGAAAACATCGGCGTGCGCCGTATTCAGCTGGTCGAAGCTCCGGTTGTTGGTGCTTACGTGCACTCGAATAACCGCATTGCGGTACTGGTTGCCCTGAGCGGCGCTGACGTGGAAACCGCACGTGATATCGCGATGCACGTCGCTGCCGTGAATCCGCAGGTTGTGAAGCCGGAAGATATGTCTCCGGAAGTGGTGGAGAAGGAAAAGGAAATCATCCGTGCCCAGCCGGATATGGAAGGCAAGCCTGCAGAGATCGTCGAGAAGATGATGGGCGGCCGTATCAACAAGTTCCTGAAGGAAAACAGCCTGGTGGAGCAGCCTTTCGTCAAGAACCCGGACGTGACCGTTGGCAAACTGGCCAAGGACGCGGGCGCGGATGTTCTGGGCTTTGTGCGCTTTGAGGTAGGCGAAGGTATCGAGAAGGAAGTGGTTGACTTTGCGGCAGAGGTTGCCGCTCAGGTCAAATCCAGCTCCTGATGCCTTGACAGCCGGTGGCCGCAGGCCGCCGGCACCAGCGGGGTGTTCCCGGTGAGTTCATCAGAATGTCACCGGGGCACCCCGCGCTGGTATCTGGCTTGTAGCAACCTGCTGGTTGCGGAGTGAGTGAGCGGTTGCGTGAGTAGCCGAATCTGGCCTTCCGGAACCCCCGCGCAGGGCAAGCCATAGGTAAAGCGCCGATTTTGTTGTAATGTTCGGCGGGCGTAACCCGGAATAGGGTAGCGTCTCAACAATGAATTTTGCCCGTAACAGTTGAGGAACAAGGGATGCCAGGTATTAAAGACCGTAAGTACAAGCGAATCCTGTTAAAGCTCAGCGGAGAAGAGCTGATGGGCGAACAGGGGTTTGGAATAAGCCCCAAAGTACTGGACAAGATGGCGCTGGAAATTGGCCAGCTGGTGGGAATCGGTGTGCAGGTCGGCCTGGTGGTCGGCGGTGGCAACCTGTTCCGCGGCGCGGCCCTGAATGCCGCTGGCCTTGATCGCGTGACTGGCGACCATATGGGAATGCTGGCGACGGTCATGAATGCGCTGGCGCTGCGCGATGCGCTGGAGCGCTCGAATATTTCCTCGCGGGTCATGTCGGCGATCCAGATGAGCGGTATCGTCGACCACTACGACCGCCGCGCGGCCATCCGTTACCTGGAGCGGGGCGAGGTGCTGATCTTTGCCGCCGGTACCGGTAATCCGTTTTTCACCACCGATTCCGCCGCCTGTCTGCGTGGGATCGAGATTGAAGCCGAGCTGGTGCTCAAGGCCACCAAAGTGGACGGCGTCTACTCTGCGGACCCGAAACTGGTGCCCGATGCCACCCGCTACGACCGCCTCACCTACGACGCGGTGCTCGACAAAAAGCTCGGGGTCATGGATTTAACCGCAATCTGCCTCTGTCGCGAACACAATATGCCGGTGCGCGTATTCCGGATGGACAAGACCGGTGCACTGCTGAACATCGTTGTGGGTGGCGAAGAGGGCACACTTATTGAAGAGGACCTGAACCAGTGATCAATGACATTAAAAAAGACGCCGAAGGGCGCATGAAAAAATCCATCGAAGCGCTGGGAACCAACTTCAACAAGATCCGTACCGGCCGTGCGCACCCGAGTATCCTCGACGGTGTGATGGTTTCCTACTACGGCTCTGACACTCCGCTGTCCCAAGTGGCCAACGTGAATGTGGAAGATGCGCGCACGCTTTCCGTAACGCCCTGGGAAAAGAACCTGGTTCCGGATATCGAAAAAGCAATTATGAAGTCCGACCTCGGTCTGAACCCGAGCACTGCCGGTAGCGTGATCCGTATCCCGATGCCCATGCTGACGGAAGAAACCCGCAAGAACTTCATCCGCCAGGCCAAGGGTGAGGCGGAAAACGCCCGCGTGGCCATCCGCAATGTGCGCCGCGATGCACTGGCGGAAGTGAAGGCGCTGGAGAAAGAGAAGGAAATTTCCGAAGACGACGAGCGCCGCGCGGCGGACGAAATCCAAAAACTGACCGATAAGTACGTTGCCGAAGTGGAAAAAGCGCTGGCGGCAAAAGAAAAGGATCTGATGGAAATCTGATGTCTGAGCGCGGTACGGATGTGACGGGACGAGAAGCTGCAGGACCGCGTCATATTGCCATCATCATGGATGGCAATGGTCGCTGGGCCGCGCGCCGGGGCCTGTCGCCGTCCGCCGGACACAAGGCGGGGGTGGAGCGGATCCGGGATCTGATCGAGGCCTGTAAGGAGCTCGGTGTCGAGGTCCTCACGCTGTTTGCGTTCTCCAGTGAGAACTGGCAGCGTCCGCCGAAAGAGGTGGAGCTGTTGATGACCCTGTTTCACTCCTACCTGCGGCGCGAAGCGCGGAGGATGCAGGAGCAGGGTGTGGAGCTGCGGGTGATCGGTCGTCGCGACCGCTTCTCCCCGCGGCTGCAACGCGCTATCGCGGAAGCCGAGGCAATGACCCGCGGCGGCGTGCACGGCACGCTGGTGATAGCGGCGGATTATGGTGGCCAGTGGGATATCGCGCAGGCGGCCCGCGCTCTGGCCGAAGAAGTCGCCAGCGGCCGGCGCTCTGTCGAGTCAATAGATGAGGCGGCGCTCGCGGAGCGGGTGCAGTTGGCAGACCTGCCGCCAGTGGATCTGCTGATCCGCTCCAGTGGGGAGCAGCGAATCAGCAACTTTGTCCTATGGCAGGCGGCTTATAGTGAATTTTATTTTACCGATACGCTGTGGCCGGATTTCGGGGTTGATGCGCTGAATGAAGCTATAACGGCTTTTTGCCAGCGGGACCGCCGCTACGGCGGTCGCAGTGAGGATGGACGGGAGGTGCAGGCCCGATAGCGGATGCGAACACAGGTTTCGGCGGATGCTTCAGGCGTGCTCTTCTGGCTGCCAGATTGAACTGATCAAGGGTTAAACGGTGCTAAAACAAAGAATAATTACCGCGCTGGTGTTGGTTGCTCTGTTCCTCGGGTTGCTGTTCTTTGTGCCCATGCAGTGGTTTGCGATCGCGGTAGCGGCAATCATTCTGCTAGGGGGCTGGGAGTGGGCGAACCTTTCAAACCTGAACCGTGCGCTGCGCTTTGTATTCCTCGGTGCCCTCGGTGCCGCACTTATCGGTACTGCCCGTTACGTTTTCAACTTCGAGTTCACAAGTCCGGATATCGACCGCGCGCGCCAGATTCTTGCGGTGGCCTGTGGCTGGTGGGCACTGGCATTTCTCTGGGTGCAGGGATATCCCGCCAGCGCCATGCTTTGGGGTAATCGCTGGGCACGCGGACTGATCGGGCTGGTGGTGCTGGTGCCGGCATGGCTATCGGTTGTAATTCTCCAGGGACTTGAGCACGGCGCCTGGCTGGTACTGTTTGTTGTGGCAGTGGTGGTGGCTGCCGACGTAGGGGCCTATTTCGTCGGCCGCAAGTATGGCAAGCACAAACTCGCCCGAGAGGTGAGCCCGGGTAAATCCTGGGAGGGTTTTTTCGGGGGGCTGGCCGCCTGTCTGATACTCGCGCTGGTGGTGTCTTTTGCGTTTGACCTGCCGGCGAAAAATACTGTGCTGTTCACCTTCGGTGTGCTGGTTACCGCGCTAGCATCCGTGATCGGCGATCTGGTGGAGAGCATGTTCAAGCGCCACCGTGGGATCAAGGACAGCAGCCGGATTTTGCCCGGACACGGCGGTATTCTGGATCGGCTCGACAGTCTCACCGCAGCCCTGCCTGTATTTACCATGGCGGCGTTGGCCAGCGAACTGCCCAAGTACCTGTGATTGGATATCTGTGCGTGGCATCTGCTAAGCGGGGCAAGCGTTTGTCTGTAGATCCCAGGCAGCCATCCCCGCCGACGAGATTCGGCTCCACACTGGCAGTGTCAACCACTGTCCGGTCGGGCCGCTGAGGTTATTCGTTCAATGTATTCCACCCTTCCGCAACCTGTCTGTGTTCTCGGGTCAACCGGTTCCATCGGCGTCAGCACTCTGGATGTGCTGGCGCGTCATCCGCAGAAGTACTCGGTGTACGCGCTCACCGCCCGCGACCGTATCGAGCAGTTGGCGCAGCAGTGCCGGCGTTTTTCTCCGCGCTATGCGGTCGTGCTGGACGATGACAAGGCCGCGCAGCTGCGTCTTGCATTGCAGGCCGACAATCTCGCGACCGAAGTCCTGAGCGGCGTTGACGCCCTTTGCCGGGTAGCGTCAGACGATGCGGTGGCGATTGTAATGGCGGCCATCGTGGGGGCCGCCGGCTTGCAACCGACGATGGCGGCAGTGCGCGCTGGCAAGAAAGTTCTGCTGGCAAACAAAGAATCCCTGGTCATGGCTGGGCCGCTGTTTATGGCGGCCCTGGAGGAGAGCGGCGCCCAACTGCTGCCCATCGACAGTGAACACAACGCGATATTCCAGTGCCTGCCTTACCCCTTCGACGGCCTTGGCGGCGCCGGTGTGGAGCGGATTCTGCTGACTGGCTCCGGTGGACCTTTCCGCACCACGGACCTGGCGGCACTGGATTCCGTGACGCCGGAGCAGGCATGCCGGCATCCGAACTGGTCCATGGGGCGCAAGATTTCCGTGGATTCCGCCACCATGATGAACAAGGGGCTGGAATTTATCGAAGCCTGCTATCTTTTCCACGCCACTCCCGCAGAAATCCAGGTGGTGGTGCATCCGCAGAGTATTGTGCACTCCATGGTGCAATACCGGGACGGTTCGCTTCTGGCGCAGATGGGCAACCCGGATATGCGCACGCCGATTGCGCACGCGCTGGCATTTCCAGAGCGTATCGACAGCGGGGTTGCCGCGCTGGACCTGATTGCTCAGGGGCATCTGGATTTCGAGGCACCGGATGAGTCCCGGTTCCCATGCCTGAAGCTGGCGCGCGAAGCCATGGAGGCCGGCGGTAGTGCGCCGACCACCCTGAATGCCGCCAATGAAATTGCTGTAGACGCTTTCCTTGCCGGCGAACTACCGTTTACCGGGATAGCGCGGCTCATCGAAAAGGTCATGAAAACCACGCAAGTGGTTGAACTGACAGACCTGGATGCAGTCGAATTGGCTGATCAGAGTGCTCGTAAACGGGCAGTGGAAGTGTTGGCAGAGTTGTACGGCGCCCATGGGGGCGCACCGAGCCCGCAAACGAGATCAAAGTAAACTGACACCATGCTAGATTTCTTACAGACTGCAGTCTGGGCCCTGGTAGCCCTCGGCGTACTGGTGAGCTTTCACGAGTTTGGCCACTTCATCGTGGCGCGCTGGTGTGGCGTCAAGGTGCTGCGCTTCTCTATCGGCTTCGGTCGCCGGTTGGTTTCCCGCTACGATCGCCATGGCACTGAATTCACTATTTCCGCGATTCCCCTCGGCGGCTACGTCAAAATGCTGGACGAGCGCGAGGGGGCAGTGGCACCGGCGGAACTGGATCGGGCCTTCAATCGCAAAAGCGTGTGGGCGCGTATGGCCATTGCGGCGGCGGGCCCCATTGCCAATTTTCTACTCGCAATTGTGCTGTTCTGGGGCGTGTTCCTCGGCGGCACTTCCGGCCCGGTACCGGTGGTTGGCGATGTGGAAGCCGGCAGCCTGGCGGCGGTCGCCGGTCTGGAGCCGGGGCAGGAAATCCTCGCAGTCGACGACGAGCCCACACCCACTTGGCAGGCGTTGAACTGGCGCCTGGCTAACCGCCTTGGTGACAGCGGACATATCAAGTTTTCCGTGCGCTATCCGGATTCCTCCCTGGAATACCACATGTATGCGGATATCGACCGCTGGCTGGCAGGGCGCGAGGTGCCTGACCCGCTGGAAGAGATCGGTTTGTCACTGTGGGTGCCTGAGGCCAGTATGAAACTGTCTCAGGTGATGCCCGGCAGCCCAGCGGAGCAGGGTGGCTTGCGGGTGGGTGATGAGATTGTGGCCACAGACGGGCAGGCGTTCTCCACCTGGGATGACTGGACCAGTTACATCAAGGCGCATCCGCAGCAGCCGGTTCAGGTGACCGTGGTGCGGGATGGTGTGGAACAGGCGCTGACTGTCACTCCTGATTTGGTCGAAGTGGATGGCGGCGAGACGATCGGGCGTGTTGGTGTGGCTCCGGTCGCTGCATCTTGGCCGGAAGAGAAGGTGCGTCGCTATCACTATGGTGTATTGAGTGCGCTCAACAAGGGCCTGAAGGAAACCTGGGACAAAACACTTTTCACCCTCGACAGCCTGAAAAAATTGCTGTTCGGGCAGCTTTCGACCCGCAACTTGAGTGGCCCAATCACGATTGCTAAAGTGGCCGGCACTTCGGCGGACGCCGGTTGGCAGTCATTCCTGTCTCTGCTGGCATTGTTGAGCATCAGTCTCGGAGTGTTGAACCTGCTGCCCATTCCGGTACTGGATGGCGGACATCTGCTTTACTACGGCATCGAAGCCGTCAAAGGCTCGCCAGTTTCCGAGCGGGTGCAGATGATTGGCCTGCAGGTGGGCATGGCCATGGTGTTGGGCATCATGGCGTTGGCGTTGTACAACGACATTCTTCGACTTTAGTTGTCATATACGGGTGCCTGAAGGCACGCGAGAAATGAACGGGCCCGACGCCCGGCTGGAATTGCGAATAAAAACTCGGAATTAGTAGATGAAAAATTTCCTGAAAGCGGCTTCGCTCGGCCTGGCTCTGCCAATTACTGCCTATGCCCAGTCGTTTGTGGTCAACGATATTCGCGTAGAGGGTCTGCAGCGGGTTTCCGCCGGCACCGTGTTCGCGGCACTCCCGGTACGGGTGGGCGATCAGGTCGAGAGCGTGGAGATTCAGAGTGCTACCCGCGCGCTGTTTCGCACCGGATACTTTCAGGATATCCAGATTGGCCGCGAGAACGGGGTGCTGGTTATCACCGTGCGCGAACGCCCGGCCATTTCCAAGATTGAAATTACCGGTAACAAGGCGATCAAGACCGAAGACCTGCTGAAGGGCATGAATGATAACGGTCTTGCGGAAGGCCAGATATTCAAGCGTGCGACGCTCGAGGGTCTGGCCCAGGAGCTGCAGCGCCAGTATGTCGCCCAGGGTCGCTATGGCGCCAGCGTTACCACCGAGGTGAAGGAGCTGCCGCGCAATCAGGTAGAGCTGAAAGTGGTGGTGGACGAGGGTTCTGTTGCCGCAATCAAGCACATTAATGTGGTGGGCAACCAGGCTTTCTCCGATGACGAGCTGGGTGAAATTTTCGAGCTGCAGACCACTGGCTGGTTGTCATGGTTGAACAGCGACGACAAATACTCGCGGGAAAAACTGACCGGCGACCTTGAACGGCTCGAATCCTACTATCTCGACCGTGGCTATCTCGAGTTCAAGATCGACTCCACCCAGGTGTCGCTGAGCCCGGACAAGAAAAGTGTTTTTATCACCGTTAATATCACCGAGGGCGATGTCTACACCGTTTCCGATGTGGAGCTTGCCGGTGACCCGGTGGTGTCAGAAGAAGAGATCCGCCGCCTGCTGCTGGTGCGCAAGGGGCAGACCTTTTCTCAGGTATTGATGACCACCACTTCGGATTACATCACCAAGCGCTTGGGTAATGAGGGTTACACCTTCGCAGAAGTGAACGGTATGCCCGAAGCCAACGAAGAAGACAAAACCGTCAAGGTTACCTTCTTTATCGACCCGGGCAAGCGCGCCTATGTGCGCCGCATCAATTTCCGCGGCAACACCCGGACCTCTGATGATGTACTGCGCCGGGAAATGCGGCAGATGGAGTCCGCTTCTGCATCCTCCGCACGTATTGAACAGTCCAAGGTGCGCCTCGAGCGCCTTGGCTACTTCAAAGAAGTGCAGGTGGAAACCACCGAGGTACCCGGCACCTCTGACCAGATCGACGTGGAGTACACCGTAGAAGAGCAGCCCTCCGGCTCTATCGGTGGCACCGTGGGTTACGCCCAGGGCAGTGGCCTGGTGCTCGGGGCCAATGTGCAGGAAAACAACTGGCTGGGCACCGGTAAATCCGTCGGTTTTGCGGTAAACACCTCCAAGTACCAGACGGTGCTCAACTTCTCCTACACCGATCCTTATTTTACGCCCGACGGCGTCAGCCGCGGCTTCAACGTGTTCTACCAGGAGCGCGACTACTCCGAGATCAACCTGTCCAGCTATAACACCACCACTTATGGCGCGGGGTTGAGCTTCGGTTACCCCATTTCGGAAATTTCCCGTATCGGTCTGAATATCGGTTTCAACCATTTGGAGTTGAGCACCCATAGCAGTTCGGTGCAGGAGATTGTGGCCAGCCCTCGTCCGCTTAGCGGTGTGACTGCTGAAGTGGCTGGGAGTAGGGAGGCAATTTTAGCAGAGCTTGCTGAGGCCGATGCTGATGATGTTGCGCTCGACCTGAGTATGCCGTTGGGCCCTGATCTGTTGAATACGAACTTCGATGGCTTTGTTGATCTGTACGGCGATGAATTTGACTCCTGGTCACTCACCACTTCCTATGCACGTTCGACCCTGAACCGCGGTATTCTCGCCACCCGCGGTGCGTCGCAGCAGGCGTCGATGGAGATTGCATTGCCCGGCGGGGATCTGGAGTATTACAAGTTCATTTATACCGCGCAGTATTTTCGCCCGCTGACCAAGGATCTGACGCTGCGGCTGCGCACTCGCCTGGGCTACGCGAACGGTTACGGGGACACCGGCGAGTTGCCGTTCTTTGAAAATTTCTATGGCGGTGGTTTCGGCTCGGTGCGCGGCTTCGAGCGCAACACACTCGGACCGCGCTCTACTCCGGCAGAATTTTATGATGAGGTAGCCTGTGCGATTGATGCTGAGGGGGCTGTGACCAAGAGCTGTTATTTGCTCGATGAGACTACCGGAGAACTGAAAACTTATTCCTCTAATCGCCGCCCCGATCCATTCGGTGGCAATATCCTGGTGGAAGGCAGCGCTGAGGTGATCTTCCCGATTCCTTTCGTGAAAGATCAGCGCTCCATGCAGTCGGCGTTTTTTATCGACGCGGGTAACGTATTCGATACAAGCTGTGGCGCCACCCAGCTTAACTGTTACGATATCGACGTCGATCACCTGAATGTCTCGGCGGGTATCGGCCTGACCTGGATTACCGGGTTCGGCCCTCTCACCTTCAGCCTGGCCAAGGCGCTGCGTGAGAACGAAGACGACGATGTGGAAGTGTTCCAGTTCTCGCTGGGTAACAGTTTCTGATAAGGGGGTGCCGCTGTCCCGCTTGGGGTTTTGTGTGGGGCGGCCGGCGGTTCTGATAATAATGTGCGCCTTTTTGTGCACCTAAATTTATAAGTTACGGAGAGTAAACGTGTTCAAATTTGCAAAAGCTGGTGCAATTCTGTTGGTCGGTCTGCTGTTTGCTGGTGCTGCGTCTGCGCAAACCAAGGTGGCGGTAGTCAACATCCAGGCCGCGATCATGAGCACAGAAAAGGCGAGCGCGAAAATCAATGCCCTCAAGACCAGTTCCGAGTACTCTCAGCTGCAGAACAGTGCGGAAAACATCCGCGCAGAGGTGCAGAAAATGGCCGAAGACGCACAGAAGAATGGCGTGACCTGGTCTGAGGAGAAAAAAGCGGAAGAGCAGCGCAAGATGAACTTCAAGCGCTCAGACTTTGAAACTGCGGTTAAAAAGTTGCGCGCAATGGAAGGGCAGGCGGTGCAGGATCTGCAAAAGGATCTCCTGCCGAAGGCCAAGGAAGCACTGGAAGCCGTGATCAAAGAGCGCAAACTGGATCTGGTGCTGGATGCCAGTGCGGCCGTTTATGCGGGTGATGGTGCCAACCTGACCGAAGAGCTGGTCAAGCGTCTGAACGCTGCGAAATAATTTCCCATCGGTGAAAAAATCCATGAGCGAACAGCCAACGCTGGCTCAGTTGGCTGAAATACTGGGCGCCGAGCTGCGTCTGGCTGCTGGAGTCAGTGGTGATCTGGTGCCCGCAGGCCTCAGTACGCTGCAGGATGCCAGTCAGTATGAAGTCAGCTTTCTGGCTAGTGCCAACTACCGGCGTTTTCTCACCAGCACGCGCGCCTGCGCGGTGCTGGTGTCACCTGAGCACGCGGAATCCTGCCCGGTAACGGCGCTGGTGGTGGCGAACCCGTATCACGCATTCGCACGTGCAACGGCGATTTACGACAGTACCCCGCAATATGCCGCCGGTATAGATACAAGTGCCAGCGTACATCCCAGCGCGGAAGTACACAGCACCGCATTTATTGGTCCGGGTGTGGTTATCGAAGCCCATGCGAAGGTCGCCGAGTACGCGGTGATCGGCCCCGGGTGTGTGGTGGGTGAGGGCAGCGAAATCGGTGCCCGTTCACGGCTTTACCCCAATGTTGTCATATATCATGGCTGCTTTATCGGTGCCGACTGTAGTGTGCACAGCAACACTGTTATCGGCGCCGATGGTTTCGGTTTTGCACCGAGCGAGGGGCGCTGGGTCAAGATCCACCAGCTCGGCGGTGTGGAAATTGCCGATGAAGTGGAGATTGGGGCCTGCACCTGTATCGACCGCGGCGCGCTGGGAAATACGGTGATCGGGCGCGGGGTGAAGATCGACAACATGGTGCAGATCGCGCACAATGTGCAAATTGGTGACTATACAGCCATGGCGGCATGCTCCGCCGTTGCGGGTAGTGCCGTTATCGGCAAACACTGCACCATTGCTGGTGGCGCCGGTATTGTCGGCCACGTCACTATTGCCGATCATAGTCATGTTAGTGCCCGCACACTGGTGACCAAGTCCATAGATGAGGCCGGCTCCTACTCGAGTGGCACGCCATTTTCCGATAGTCGCTCATGGCGGCGGAATGCGGTGCGCTTCGGGCAGCTGGATCAGATGGCCCGGCGTCTGGGTGAGCTCGAAAAGACGCTTGCGGGCAGCCTCGACCATAAGGCGGGCAGTACACCGCCAGGTGACAGGAATTAGAATCCGGATTTTTTGCCGGTTTCAAACAATCAGATTTTTTAGCAGATTCGGGGCGTTCGGCGCCCCGAAGTGGTTTCTGGGGACAATTCGTCATGATGGACGTTCAGGAAATTCGTCAATACCTTCCGCACCGCTACCCTTTTCTTTTGGTAGATCGTGTCGTCGAGCTGGAGGAAGGCAAGTCGATCAAGGGCTATAAAAACATCTCAATCAATGAAGAGGTCTTCAATGGCCACTTCCCGGCAATGCCAATTTTCCCGGGTGTAATGATTGTGGAGGCTCTGGCTCAGGTTTCCGGCATTCTCGGGTTTAAAACATTGGGGCAGAAGCCGGAAGACGGTTATCTGTACTTGTTTGCCGGTATCGACAATGTGCGTTTCAAGCGTCAGGTCGTACCGGGGGACCGCCTGCAGCTGGAATCGGAAGTGGTTTCCGAGCGTCGCGGTATCTGGAAGTTCTCCGGAAAGGCGAGTGTAGATGGCGAGCTGGCGGCAGCCGCAGATATTCTGTGCGCAGTTAAAAAAATCTGAGCTGCTGCCAGTGAATGACGGGTTGCGATAAAACAGCGATTTGCGCGGACAGATTTTACGATGTTGCGCGGCCCAAATCGGTGAGGAGATAACCACAGAATGCAGACGAGTATTCATCCGACCGCCATCGTCGATGACTCGGCAAAAATTGGCGAAGGTGTGCACATCGGCCCCTACAGTGTGGTCGGGCCGGATGTCGAGATTGGTGATGGGTGTGAGATTGCCTCCCACGTCGTGCTCAGTGGGCCGACAAAATTGGGCAAAAACAATCGCATTTACCAGTTTGCCACTGTGGGGCAGGACACCCCGGACAAGAAATATCAGGGAGAGCCCACCACACTGGTGATTGGTGATGACAATGTGATTCGCGAAGGCGTCACTATTCACCGCGGTACAGTGCAGGACCGAGGTGAGACTACAATCGGTGACGGCAATCTGCTGATGGCCTATGCGCATATTGGCCATGACAGCGTGATCGGCAATCACACCATCCTCGTCAACAATGTGGCGCTTGCGGGGCATGTGCATGTAGGCGACTGGGCTATCCTCAGTGGTTATACCCTTGTTCACCAGTACTGCACCATTGGTGAGCACGCATTTACCGGAATGGGATGCGGTGTTGGCAAGGATGTGCCCGCCTATGTGATGGTGGCAGGCAATCCCGCGGAGGCCAAGACGATCAATTCTGAAGGCCTGCGGCGCCGGGGATTTAGTCGTGAGGACATCGCGCTGATCAATCGCGCTTATAAAGTCGTTTACCGCCGCGGTTTGACCACCGATGAGGCATTGGAGTCTTTGCTGCAGTTGCGGCAGGAATCCGCGGTGATCCAGCCATGGATAGATTCTCTGCAAAATTCTACGCGCGGAATAGTCCGTTGAAGGTGCCAGGGTCGGAAGCGCGCACATTGCGGGTTGGTATTCTGGCCGGAGAGGCTTCAGGCGATATTCTCGGTGCGGGCCTGATTGCGGCGCTCAAGAAACGTTTTTCCGCCGTGGAGGTGCGCGGTATTGCCGGCCCTCGTATGCTGGCACTGGGCGCGGAATCCCTGTTCCCGATGGACCGGTTGTCTGTCATGGGGCTGGTGGAGCCGCTGAAGCGTCTTCCCGAGCTGCTCCGTATTCGCCGCACTCTGCGCGAGAATTTTCTCGCCGATCCTCCTGATGTTTTTATCGGTATTGATTCACCGGATTTCAATCTGGGGCTTGAGGAGGCGCTGCGCTCCGCGGGCATCCCCACGGTGCATTATGTCAGCCCATCCGTGTGGGCCTGGCGTCAGGGGCGGATAAAGAAGATCGCCCGCGCCGTGGACCATATGCTTACGCTGTTGCCGTTTGAAGCGGATTTTTATCGCGAACATCAGGTACCGGTAACGTTTGTCGGCCACCCGTTGGCCGATGAGATTCCGCTGGATGTCGATGTGGCGGCAGCGAGACAGGCGCTCGGGTTTGCTCCGGAAGATGAGGTCGTCGCGCTACTGCCCGGCAGTCGCGGTGGCGAGGTCCGGTTGTTGGGGCCGTTGTTCCTGCAGGCGGCACTCTGGTGTTCTCAGCGGCGCCCTGGTCTGAAGTTTGTGCTGCCGGCGGCGAGCCCGGATCGCAAGGCGCAAATTGAGCAGCAACTGTCGCAGTTGGCAGGTATCGAGGCGCTTCCGCTAACCGTACTGGATGGCAACTCCCAGCAGGCATTGGCTGCCGCCGACGCGGTATTGATTGCGTCGGGTACCGCCACTCTTGAAACCATGTTGATGAACAAGCCAATGGTGGTGGCCTATAAAATGGCGCCGCTCACCTATGCGATTTTTTCGCGAATGCTGCATACCCCTTGGGTTTCTCTGCCGAATCTGTTGGCGCAGCGCGAGCTGGTACCGGAAATTCTTCAGGACGATGCGACTCCGGAAGCACTGGGGGCGGCGCTGTTGAACTATTTTGATGACCCCCTGCTCGGCGATCGCCTGCGTCGGGAGTTTAGCGAGCTGCATCAGCAACTGCGTCGCGACGCTTCAGAAAAAGCGGCGGATGCCGTCTGTAAATTGCTGCACGGCTGACTCTCAATCCAGTGCATTACCCCTCGCGGAAACATTCCCTATGAAGAACAGTGCATCCCTGCCTCCGTATGTTTGCTCCTACACCGGCACGCTGCTGGCCGGTGTCGATGAGGTCGGGCGCGGTCCACTGGCGGGGGATGTGGTGGCTGCCGCGGTGATACTCGACCCGGCGAATGCAATTGAGGGCCTGGCGGACTCGAAAAAACTCAGCGAGAAACGGCGCGAAGTATTGTTCGATGAAATCCGAGAGAAAGCGCTGAGCTTCTCCATTGCTCGCGCGACCGTCGAGGAAATCGACCAGCTAAACATTCTGCATGCCAGTATGCTGGCAATGAAGCGTGCGGTTGAGCAACTGTCAGTGCAACCGGAATTCGTGCTGGTGGATGGCAATCGCAAACCCAGTTGGCGCTATGCTTGCGATGCGGTGGTAAAAGGAGATGATCGGGTTGCCGCGATTGCGGCAGCGTCGATTCTCGCCAAGGTTACGCGGGACCGGGAAATGGTTCTGTTGGATCAGAAGTATCCGGGGTACGGTCTTGCCGGCCACAAAGGCTATCCGACCAAGGCACATATGGCAGCTCTGGCGGAGTTGGGTGTAACACCGATACACCGTAAGAGTTTTGCGCCAGTGCAGCGGCAGCTGGCGCTGGTGTAGCGCGGAAATTTTACCGATGTCAGCCGTGGACTTTCCTGATTCGCGCGCTGGTGATCATCTTGTCTGACACTTCCACGATTTCTATCAGATAGTTTTGGATATACAGGCTGATATTGCCTTCCGGAATGCTTTCCAGATGCTCCATGATCAGGCCGTTGAAGGTTTTCGGCCCATCGGTGGGGAGGTTCCAGTGCAGGGTGCGGTTGATGTCGCGTATCGAAGTTCCGCCATCCACCAGGTACCAGCCATCCTCCTGCTCAACGATTTCCTCATCGTCACTGGGCACCGGGCTCGCGGTAAAGTCGCCGACAATCTCTTCCAGCAGGTCTTCCAGGGTCACAATCCCCATTACCTCGCCGTACTCGTCCACGACCAGCCCCATGCGCCGCTTCTTCTGCTGAAAATTCATCAGCAGTGTGGGTAGGGGAGTGGCCTCGGGTACGAAATAGGGTTCATCTAGGTGTGACTTCAGCGTTTCTGCCGTGAGAGTTTCCGGGCCGTCGCGCAGGATTTGTGCGGCGCGCCGCAAGTGCAGAATGCCCACCACATGATTGATATCCCCGCGGTATACCGGAAGACGGGTGTAACTGCTTTCCGCCAGCTGCTTCAGGATCAACTCGGCAGAGCTGTCGAGATCCAGGCCGATGACTTCGTTGCGGGGAATCATGATGTCTTCCACCGTGGCCTGATCCAGATCCAACACATTTAGCAGCATACCCTTGTGTTTTGTGGGCAGCAGCGCGCCGGATTCGAATACCACGGTGCGCAGTTCTTCCGGTGCCAGATGCTCGGCTTCGGACTCTTTGCCAGCTTCCACACCCACGAGCCGCGCCAGGCCGTTGGAAATACTGCCTACCAGCCACACGAAAGGTGCCATCAGCCACATCAGCGGGCGCAGCGCCAGGCTCGCAGGAAAGGCAACTTTCTCCGGGTGGAGGGCGGCGATGGTCTTCGGTGTCACCTCTGCGAAGATCAGGATGACGAGCGTGAGTGCCGCGGTAGCGTAGGCGACACCTGCCTCGCCGTAGAGGCGGGTGAACAGCACGGTGGTAATGGCGGTGGCGAGAATATTGACCAGGTTGTTGCCGATCAGGATCGCACCAATCAGCTTGTCCGGACGCGACAGCAGATCCACGGCGCGCTTGGCACCGCGATGGCCGCTCTTGGCCTGGTGGCGCAGGCGGTAGCGGTTCAACGCCATCATGCTGGTTTCAGAACTGGAAAAAAAAGCGGAAATAACTATCAGCAGGCCTATCAGCGCAAACAGTAGGCCGGGGGGCATCTCGTTCAAGGGGGAACTCTTTTTATGGAATCAGGGCGATATTGGAACAGTTTGCCAGTGCTCGCAAGTTTGCTGCGGTCAGTGTCGGGCGAAAATGACTTCCAGCGCCAGTTTGCTGCCAAAAAACGCCAGCATCAGCACCGCAAAGGCAGACAGTGTCCAGCGCACGGCGGTATTGCCGCGCCAGCCTTTTTGCCAGTGTCCCCACAGAAGAATGCTGTAGAGAATCCAGGCGAGAATAGACAGTGCGGTTTTATGCACCAGATGTTGTGCAAACAGGTCGTCGACAAACAGCGCGCCGGTCACCAGTGATGCGGTCAGCAGCATCTGGCCGAAGGCGATCAGCCCGAACAGTAGGCTTTCCATGGTCTGTAGCGGTGGCAACTGGCGACTGATACCCGACGGGCGGTGGTTATGCAGCTGCTGATTCAGCCAGTAAAGGTAAATCGCCTGAAGGGTGGCGAGGGTCAGCAGCGAGTAGGCAGAAATGGAAAACAGGGCGTGCGCGGCAATACCCGGGGAGATCTGCGCGCGCGGCGGCACCCCGCCCCAGGCGTGAACAGCGGCCATCTCTGTCAGGGCCGCTAGTGGGGCTATGGCGAGGATCAGCAGGTTGAGCCGGTGGCGCAGTGACAGGAAGAGAAGCAATACAGCCACCGAGCAGGTGATCAGGGATAGCACCGCTGCGAGATCGAAGCGAAACCCCTGGTCTGAAAGCAGGGTGAATTTCAGAGATACTGCATGGGCAATGATCGCGCAGGCGAACAGCCCCAGCAGCAGAGGCCGTCGGGAAGTGGAAGATGGGCGAGACAAGGACGCAACCGCTACAACGGTAGTGGCTATATAAAGTGCGATTGCTATCCAGTGGGCCAGAGCCGCCATCGGGGTAGATCCGTCGTCTTTTATCTTGAAGTTCCGGGCCAGCAGTGTGTCACAGCGCGCCTGTGCTGGAAAGCCCGGCTGGGCTATACTGCCGCGTTTTCGGGGACCGGTAGCACCCGGGCCATCAGGCTTTTACGATTTGAGAAGGTGATATGTTCGATAACCTGAGCGACCGTCTGTCGTCGGCACTGAAGAAAGTCACAGGCAAGGCACGCCTGACGGATGACAACATCCGCGACACCCTGCGGGAAGTGCGCAAGGCGCTGCTGGAGGCGGATGTGGCACTGCCGGTGGTCAAGGCCTTTGTGCAGCAGGTGCGCACCGCTGCGGTGGGGCAGCATGTCAGCAAGGCGCTGAACCCTGGGCAGCAGTTCGTCAAAATCGTGCAGGATGAGCTGGTCAAGGTCATGGGGGAGGCGGCCACACCGCTGAACCTCGCGGTTCAGCCTCCAGCTGTCATTCTGATGGCGGGCCTGCAGGGTGCGGGTAAAACGACCAGCGCGGCGAAGCTCGCCAAGTACCTGCAGGAGCGGGAAAAGAAAAAGGTGATGGTGGTCAGTGCGGACGTCTACCGCCCGGCAGCCATCAAGCAGCTGGAAACTCTCGCTGGTGAGGTCGGAGCCATTTTTTACCCCTCCGAACCGGACCAGAAGCCGTTGGATATCGCCCGCGGCGCGGTGACTGCCGCGCGCAAACAGTTTGCCGATGTGCTGATCGTGGATACCGCTGGTCGCCTGCATATCGATGAGCAGTTGATGGACGAGATCCGCGAGCTTCACGGCGAACTGACGCCGGCGGAAACCCTGTTCGTAATCGACGCCATGATTGGTCAAGACGCGGTGAACACCGCCAGTGCGTTCAACGATGCGCTGCCGCTGACGGGGGTTGTGTTGACCAAGGCCGATGGTGACGCCCGCGGCGGCGCCGCGCTTTCGGTGCGTCACGTTACCGGCAAGCCGATCAAGTTTATCGGTGTCGGCGAAAAGACCGATGCGTTGGAAACCTTCCATCCCGACCGTATTGCATCGCGTATTCTCGGCATGGGCGACATTCTCTCCCTGATCGAGCAGGCCGAGCAGAAGATCGACCGCAGCAAGGCGGAGAAGCTGGTCAAGAAGGTGCAAAAGGGCAAGGGCTTTGACCTGGAAGACCTGCGCGACCAGTTGCAGCAGATGCAGAACATGGGTGGTCTCGGCGCGCTGATGGACAAACTCCCCGGCATGGGAGGGCTCGCTCAGGCAGCGCAACAGGCGGATATGGGCAAGGAGTTCCGCCGTATGGATGCCATTATCGGATCCATGACCCCGGAGGAGCGTCGCAACCCGGATATACTGACCGGTTCCCGCAAGCGCCGCATCACCGCAGGCTCCGGCACCCAGATTCAGGATCTCAATCGCTTGCTCAAACAGCATAAGCAGATGGGCAAAATGATGAAGAAGCTGAAAGGTGGCGGCATGAGCAAAATGATGCGCGGTCTCGGCGGTTTGCCGGGGTTGGGCGGCGGTGCAGGCGGAGTAGGTGGTGGTTTGGGCGGAATGGGCGGCGGCCTGCCGCCGGGTTTCCGCAAGAAGTAAGCGCAGTATCGGCGCTTGGCGGCGGGTTTATTCGCGCTATACAAACCGGGATCGGTACATTAGAATACGCCGCCTTTCAGCTGGCCCTTGGCCGCTGAACATTGATTTAGTAACAGAATTTTGCTCCGGCAAAATCTGCAATACCGCCGTGAGGCGGAATGTTCCGGTCACCCTGGTGACTGGTTGGTGTTGAAACTACAGGATAGCTACATGGTAACCATTCGTTTGGCTCGTGGCGGTGCGAAGAAGCGCCCTTTTTATCACCTGACTGTGACTGACAGCCGCAATTCCCGCGACGGTCGTTTCATCGAACGTGTTGGTTTCTTCAACCCGGTTGCCCGCGGTCAGGAAGAGCGTCTGCGCGTTGACCGCGAGCGCGTTGAATTCTGGGTGGGTCAGGGCGCTCAGCTGTCTGACCGCGTCAGCAAGCTGCTGAAAGAAGCCGCCTGATATCTCTCCTGACTGGCTGTAACCGGGGGTATGTCCGTGGCTGAGCGTTCGCTAGTAAACGAAGATCTGGTCACTGTTGGGCGTATCACCGCGGTCTACGGTGTGCGCGGCTGGGTGAAGGTGCACTCCTATACCGAGCCGATGGAGAATATTCTGCAGTTTTCCGGCTGGTGGCTGCAGGCTCCCTGTGAGGGAGGTAAGGCGAGCTGGCAACCTCTTGAGATCGACGACGGCAAGCGCCACGGCAAAGGCCTGATCGTACATATCAAGGGTGTGGATGATCGCGACATCGCGGCCACCTTCTGCCAGCGGGATATCGCGGTTGACGGCAGTGAAATGCCGCAACTGGATGACGGTGAGTACTACTGGCATCAACTGCAGGGGCTGCAGGTGATCAGTCAGTTCGAAGGTCGCGAATACCGCTTCGGTGAGGTGGTGCGGCTGATGGAAACCGGTGCCAACGACGTGATGGTGGTCCGCGGTGGTGAAGATGGGCGCGAGCGCCTGATTCCCTATCTGCCCGGCCAATTCATTACGCAGGTTGACCTCGACGCTGGACAGATGATCGTCGACTGGGATCCCGAGTTCTGATGGCGGCCAGGCGCATTGCTGTGGTGAGTATCTTTCCGGAGATGTTTGCTGCACTGACCGATTACGGCATCAGCGGCCGTGCGGTAAAAGATGGTCTGCTGGAGGTACGCTGCTGGAATCCGAGGGATTTCACCAGCGACAGACACCGCACCGTAGATGATCGGCCCTATGGCGGCGGTCCCGGCATGGTCATGCTGGCAGAGCCGCTGTCGCAGGCGCTCCGCGAGGCGCGCAGCTGGGCGGAAGAGACCGGCACTGCGCGCTCGATCTATCTGTCCCCTCAGGGGCGGCAGTTGGATCAAGGCGGGGTGGAGCACCTCGCACAATCCGGCAACCTTGTGTTGCTGGCGGGTCGTTACGAGGGCGTCGATGAGCGTATCGTCGAGTCCTGGATCGACGAGGAGTGGTCCATTGGCGACTACGTGCTCAGTGGCGGTGAGCTTGCGGCCATGGTGATGGTGGATGCCATCACGCGGCTGATTCCCGGAGCCCTTGGGCATAACCAGTCCGCGGTGGAGGATTCCTTTGCCCAGGGCTTGCTGGACTGCCCGCATTACACTCGCCCTGAAGATTATCAGGGCAGTCGGGTTCCGGAGGTTCTGCTTTCCGGGAACCACGAAAGAATACGCCGCTGGCGTCTCAAGCAGGCCTTGGGGCGCACGCAACAGCGCCGGCCAGACCTGTTGGAAAAGCTGGCGCTTACCCCGGAACAGAGGCAACTGCTGGATGAATTCCTGCAGGAGTCTTCGGTCGGGGGCGAGAATTAATATCGGATTCGCCGTGAGGCGAGAGTAATTCGGTGATCTAGCCGTGAGGCTACACAAACCCTTTTGGAGGCTTCCAAATGACCAACAAAATCATCCAGCAGCTGGAGCAAGAGCAGCTGAAAACCGAACTGCCTGAGTTCGCCCCCGGCGACACCGTAGTGGTGCAGGTAAAGGTAAAAGAAGGTAACCGCGAGCGCCTGCAGGCGTTTGAAGGCGTGGTGATCGGCAAGCGCAACCGCGGCCTGAACTCCTCCTTCACTGTGCGTAAAATCTCCCATGGTGTTGGCGTTGAGCGTACCTTTCAGACGCACAGCCCGCTGGTAGAGAGCATTGCTGTGAAGCGTCGCGGTGACGTTCGCCAGGCCAAGCTGTACTACCTGCGCAGCCTGACTGGTAAAGCCGCTCGTATCAAAGAGAAGCTCAACTGAGTCTTTCTTATGCAAAAAAACCGGAGCTTGTCTCCGGTTTTTTTATTTTGGGGTCAGGTCCTGGCAAAGTGTTCCCCTAGTGCGACCGGGGTTGTGGAACCGCAGGTCAGTCTGTAGTAAAACGCGTCCTGGTGGTCCGTATACTGGAGACAGGTGCCATACTGGCGGGAACTGGTGTCCGCATTCGCGGTCAGAACAACGAATAATCTGGAGCAAACCGAATCATGACCTTTCTTGCCAAACCGCTGACGGCGCTTGTTGCCGCAACCTCCCTTTTGCTCGGGCAGGTTGCCTTTGCCGCGGTGGACGACGCTGTCGCCAAGCAGATCAAGGCCAAGCTTTCCGCTGGAAATCCCAATGCCACGTTCGGGGATGTGCGTGAAAGCCCGCTGTCAGGGCTGTACGAAGTGGAAGTGAATGGCGGGAATGTCCTGTTTGTGTCCAAAGATGGTGGGCATTTCATTGCCGGCGACCTGTTTGAGGTCGGCGCCGAGCAGGTGGTCAACCTGTCCGAGCAGCGTCGCGGTCGCCACCGTGCGGAAGTGATGGACCAGCAGGATCTCAAGGACATGATCGTGTTCTCTCCCAAGGGCGAGACCAAGGCGCACATCTATGTATTCACCGACGTAGACTGTGGTTACTGCCGCAAGCTGCACGACGATGTGCCAGAACTGAATCGCCGCGGAATCGAGGTGCGCTACCTGGCTTTTCCCCGCGCCGGGCTCAACTCCGTGGGATACCGTAAAATTGCCACTGCCTGGTGTGCGGATGACCCTAACAAGACGCTCACCGACCTGAAAAGTCGCAAGGACGTTCCGCTCAAGGTGTGCAACAACAACCCGGTTGCTGCGCAGTACAAGCTGGGCAACGAAGTCATTGACGTGCGCGGCACGCCCACCATTGTGATGGAAGACGGTACTGTGGTGCCTGGGTATCTGCCGCCGGATACTCTCGTCAAGGCGCTGGGTATCTGACCCGGTCACACAGATGTATGCGAGGCCGGCAATAGCCGGCCTCGCTGTATCTGGAGTAAGCGAGTTGCAGGTGGGCGTGTCGGTATCCGGCGCGGCGGTTGTAATTTGATCGCCTCGCGCAATTTAATTGACAATTTCACCCGGATCTCAGTAAGGTTGTCGACCTTTTTTTGATTTATACGCCAGTTATTGCGCAGTGTTCCAGTGAGTCATGCGCGGAGGGAAGTTGTGAGCGCATTTGCCGACGAAGCTATCAAGGTATCGGAAAAATCCTTAACTGCGGGCGCACTGCCCCCAGTGCGTATTGGTATCTGTGGTCTTGGGACCGTGGGTAGCGGTACGGTCAATGTCATGGCGCGCAATTGCGACGAAATCGCCGCCCGTTGTGGCCGCAGGATTGATATCGTCCAGATCGGTGCCCGCCGCGACAACCCCAATTGCGATACCAGCCACCTGAACGTAACCCGCGAAATTTTCGATGTGGCGAATAACCCCGATGTGGATGTGGTGGTGGAGCTGATCGGTGGAACCACGGTGGCCAGAGAGCTGGTGTTGACGGCTATTGCCAATGGCAAGCACGTGGTTACCGCCAATAAGGCGTTGATCGCCGAGCACGGCAACGAACTGTTTGCCGCCGCGGCGGAGCAGGGTGTGACCATTGCTTACGAAGCCGCAGTTGCCGGCGGTATCCCGATCATCAAGTCCTTGCGAGAAGGGCTCGTCGGCAACCGCATCCAGTGGTTGGCGGGGATCATCAATGGTACCGGCAACTACATTTTGACGGAGATGCGCGAGAAGGGCCGCAGCTTTGCTGAGGCGCTCTCGCAGGCGCAGGCGCTTGGTTATGCCGAGGCCGATCCTACCTTTGATGTTGAGGGCATAGATGCCGCGCACAAGCTGGTGATTATGGCGTCGCTGGCGTTTGGTATGCCGCTGGCGTTCGACAAGGTATACACCGAGGGTATCAGTGGTGTGGCGCGGGAGGATATCCAGTATGCCGATGAGCTGGGCTATCGCATCAAGCACTTGGGTATTGCCCGACGTACAGAAGACGGTGTCGAGCTTCGGGTGCACCCGACCCTGATCCCCCAGCGTCGCTTGATTGCCAACGTCAATGGCGTGATGAACGCGGTACTGGTCTCTGGCGATGCGGTGGGGCCGACCCTGTATTACGGCGCCGGCGCCGGTGCCGAAGCCACCGCTTCCGCGGTGATTGCCGATATCGTGGATGTGGCGCGGACGCTCAATGTGCGTCCGGATCAGCGGGTGCCGCTGGCCGGTGTAACTCAAGACAGTCAGGGCAATCTGGATGACGTGCTGCCCATGGGCGACACCGTCACCAGCTATTACATGCGCATTTTCGCCCACGACAAGCCGGGTGTAATGTCGCAAGTGGCGAAGATCTGCAGTGACCAGGGCATCAGTATCGAGGCGCTGATCCAGCACGAGCCGGCGGAAGACGAAGAGCTGGTACCGGTTGTGCTGCTCACCAGTCGCGCCCGCGAGTCCCAGCTGCAGGAGGCGGTCAACCAGATCGAGGCTCTGAGCACAATTCAGGCGCCGGTGGTCCGCATTCGGGTTGAATCCCTCGGCTAATTGCACTTAGAAGGACGGCAGGCGCTCAAGGCCTGCCGAACCCGTTTTAATCAAAACCCATCTATTTCCGAATCCAATCGAACAGAATACACCGTGAAATTCATCAGTACCCGCGGCCGCGCGCCGTCTCTCAGCTTCGCCGACACTGTACTCACCGGACTCGCCAGCGATGGCGGCCTGTATGTCCCGGAAAATCTGCCCAAGTTCAGCCAGCAGGAAATCGCCGATATGGCGGGCCTGGATTACCGCGAGCTGGCCTTTCGCATCATGTGGCCGTTTGTTGCCGAGGACCTGAGCGAAGATGAAATGCGCGGTATTATCGAGCGCGCCTATACCAGTTTCCGCCACGCGGCCGTTGCACCATTGGTGCAAACCGGCCACAACGAGTGGGTGATGGAGCTGTTTCAGGGGCCGACACTGGCGTTCAAGGATTTTGCCCTGCAATTCCTCGGTCAGTTGTTCGATCTGTTGCTGAAAAAGCGTGGCGAAAAAGTGGTGGTGCTGGGCGCGACCTCCGGTGATACCGGCTCGGCCGCCATCGAGGGCTGTCGCCACTGCGAGAACATCGACATTTTTATCATGCATCCGCACAACCGGGTGTCGGAGGTGCAGCGCAAGCAGATGACCACCGTGGTGTCAGACAACGTCTTTAATATTGCGCTCGAAGGCAATTTTGACGACTGTCAGAACATGGTGAAAGCCAGCTTTGCGGATCAGTCGTTCCTGCCGGACGGGCGCCGTCTTGTCGCGGTGAACTCGATCAACTGGGCGCGGATCATGGCCCAGATCGTGTACTATTTTCACGCGGCACTGAGCCTCGGCGGCCCCCACCGCGCGGTTAATTTCTCCGTGCCCACAGGCAACTTTGGCGACATTTTTGCCGGTTATCTGGCTCGCGGTATGGGGCTACCGATCAATCAGCTGGTGATCGCCACCAACGCCAACGATATTCTGCACCGTTGTATCAGCGCCAACGACCACTCGCCGCAGCCGCTGGTACACAGCCTGTCGCCGAGCATGGACATCATGGTATCCAGCAACTTCGAGCGCCTGTTGTTCGACCTCTACGATCGCAATGGTCCCGCCGTTGCCGAGCTGCTGGCGGACCGCAGCGCGCCAATGAAGCTCGACGAGCGGGTGCTCGCCAAAGCGCGCGGCCTGTTTTCGTCCGAACGGGTGGGCGACGAGCGCACCGTGCAGGTGATACGCGAGGTGTTCGAGTCCACCGGATATCTGCTGGATCCGCACACCGCTATTGGTATGGAGGCCGCGCGCCGCGCGCGCAAGTCTTCCGCCGAGCCCATGGTCTGCCTGGCCACGGCGCACCCGGCCAAATTTGCCGAAGCAGTGGACAAAGCGCTGCCGGGCACCAGTGTGCCACTGCCACACCATATGCAGGACCTGTTGCAGCGCGAAGAGCGGTTGCAAGTCCTGCCAAACGACCTTTCCGCGGTACACGATTTCATCTCCCGCGCATTGACCTGAATCCGGGTTGAGTCGCGCCCGTGGGGCGGTAGAATGGCGTTTTGCCGGTTTGGCCGGCAGCGACAGGATTCGGATACAAGCGGACGCGATGAACGCCATTATTCAGAGACGGCCAGTGGATTTGTCCACTGGCCGTTTTACTTCCTCCACACCGGAGATTCTTCAGCGGGTACTGTTGGCGCGCGGGGTTGACAGCGACCAGGCTCTCGACCACCAGCTTGCCCGGCTGCACAGTCCTGAATCCATGCGCGGGGTGGATGCTGCGGTCTCGCTGTTAACGGAAGCCGTGCGTCAGCAGCACAAGATCCTGATCGTTGGCGACTTCGATGCGGATGGCGCCACCAGCAGCACCCTGGCGGTGCTGGCGCTGGGAGCGCTCGGCGCCGGTCCGGTGGATTTTCTGGTGCCGAATCGCTTCGAATTTGGCTATGGCCTCACGCCTGAGATCGTCCAGGTCGCGCGTGAGTATCAGCCGGATCTGCTGATCACTGTCGACAACGGCATCAGCAGCATCGATGGCGTGGCCGCTGCCAGGGCTGCGGGTCTTAAAGTCATCGTAACCGATCACCACTTGCCCGGCAGTGAATTGCCGGACGCGGATGCCATTGTTAATCCCAATCAGCCGGGTTGTGACTTCCCCAGTAAGAATCTTGCGGGGGTAGGGGTGATCTTCTATTTGCTGAGCCGACTGAAAAGCGCACTGCAGGCATCAGGCTGGTTTGAGGAATGCGGTATTCCCGCGCCCAATATGGCCGAATATCTGGACCTGGTGGCGCTCGGCACGGTGGCGGACCTGGTGCCGCTGGATCACAACAACCGGGTGCTTGTGCACCAGGGAATCGCGCGGATGCGTGCCGGTCGCTGCCGCGTGGGAATCCGGGCGTTAATGGAGGTTGCGGGTCGCGAGATTTCCCGGCTTTCGACTACGGACATAGGGTTCATTCTCGGTCCGCGGATCAATGCCGCCGGGCGCCTTGATGACATCAGCACCGGAATCCGCTGTCTGCTCACTCATGACCCCGAAGAGGCGCGCGAACTTGCGGTGGAGCTGGACGGCCTGAACCGGGATCGCAAGTCCATCGAGGCCGGTATGCAGCGGGAGGCCATGGCGGCACTGGAGCAGTTGCAGCTGGCGAATGACGAATTGCCGTGGAGCCTGTGTCTGTATGACGCCGCTTGGCACCAGGGCGTGGTGGGTATTCTCGCCAGCCGCATCAAGGAAAAATTCCATCGCCCGGTGATCGCCTTCGCCGACGGCGACAACGGTCTGGTAAAGGGCTCGGCGCGCTCGATACCCGGGTTGCATATCCGCGACGCCCTGAGCGATGTGGCTGCCGCCCACCCGCAATTGATCAGTAAGTTCGGCGGACACGCGATGGCCGCCGGGCTCAGTTTGCCGGCGGGCAATCTGCCGGCCTTTACCGCGGCGTTCGAGCATGCCGTACGCAACCGGCTCACGCTTGCGCAGCTGCAGGCCGTGATCGAGACTGATGGCGAACTGCGCGCTGACGAGTTCACCATGGAGACTGCTGCGATGCTGCGCGCATGCGCGCCCTGGGGGCAGGGTTTCCCGGAGCCCGAGTTCGATGGTGAGTTTGTACTGCAGCAGCAACGGATTGTCGGTGAGCGCCATCTGAAAATGGTGGTGGCGCCGGCGGCCGCGCCGCGACAGTCGTTGGACGCTATCGCTTTCAATATCGACACGGATTTCTGGCCGGCTCCTGTGGAAAAGGTGCAGCTGGCGTTCAAGCTGGATATCAATGAGTTCCGTGGTCGGCAGTCATTGCAGTTGCTGGTGAGTCATATCATTCCGCGGTGACGCGTTTTTACGAATCAAATTTTTCTTTTTCGCGACGGAGGCCGAGAGGTCTCTGCTCGCCAGGTGGGCGGTATGAAGCAAAAGCAGGCGAAGGCTGAAGTGTTGTTGCTGCTGGCAGCATTGTTCTGGGGCGTGGCGTTTGTTCCCCAGAAAATAGCCATGGCGCATATCGAGCCGCTGGCGTTCAACGCGTGGCGTTTCTTTCTCGGCGGCCTGTTGCTGATCCCGATCGTTTACTGGTTGTCTTCCCGGCGGGACCTGAACCCACAGGAAGCAGCGGGCGCGATCATCCATCACCGTTGGCGCAAATGTCTGCCTGGTGGCGCGATACTCGGCTTTTGGTTGTTTCTCGGCGCGGCGCTGCAGCAGGCGAGCCTGGTCTATACCACCGCCGGTCGCGCGGGCTTCATCAGTGGTTTTTACCTGCTGCTGGTGCCGATTATCGGCCTGTCCCTCGGTCATAAAACCAACCGCTGGACCTGGGGCGGCGTTGCCCTGGCGTTGCTCGGTCTCTACTGGTTGGCGGATTTTTCCGAGCAGGCGCAGCTCATCGGCGACTTGATGGTGTTTGCCAGTGCCTTCGTGTTTGCGATTCAGGTGTTGTCCGCAGACTATCTGGTGCACCGGTACGATGCCTTGCGTCTGGCGGCGATCCAGTTCCTGGTGTGCGGAGTGTTGTCGGCAGTGGCGTCATTCGTCGTAGAGCAGCCGACCTTGCAGGCGGCGTGGCACGCGGCCTGGCCGATTGCCTACATGATGGTGTTTTCCACCGCGATCGCATTTACGTTTCAACTGCTCGGGCAGCGCAATGCGGCGCCGTCTCACGCCACGGTCATTATGAGTCTCGAATCGGTGTTCGCCGTTGCCGCCGGTTGGTTGTTCCTGAATGAGTTGTTAAGCGCGAAAGAGCTGATCGGTTGCGGGTTGATGCTGGCCGGCATGTTCGTCAGCCATTACGGCAACCACAGTGTCGCGCACCACTGAATGTTCGATTGCATCTGGATGTTGTTATGCTCGATTGGTCTGTTCTGGCGCTGTTTGTACCGACATTTTTCTTTGTCTCTATCACCCCGGGTATGTGTATGACCCTGGCGCTGACCATGGGGATGACGTACGGGGTGCGCCGCACGCTGTGGATGATGCTGGGGGAGCTGTGTGGGGTGGCAACGGTGGCTATCGCGGCGGTACTCGGGATTGCCGCGTTCATGCTGAAGTACCCCACCGCGTTCCAGGTGTTCAAATATTGCGGCGCGGCCTATCTCGCTTATCTCGGTGTGCAGATGTGGCGTGCCCGTGGACGCATGCTACTGGTGGAGCCGAGCACGCAAGGCATGCCGATGATGTCTGTGTTTTCGATGATGACCCAGGGGTTTGTTACTGCTGTGGCGAACCCCAAAGGTTGGGCATTCTTTATCGCGCTGCTGCCGCCGTTTATTCAGCAGGACAGGGCTCTGTTGCCGCAGATGAGTGTCCTGTTGGCGATTATCCTGCTTCTGGAACTCGTGTGCCTGCTGATCTATGCCAGTGGCGGCCGAACCTTGAGTCGGCTGCTGCGCCGGGGCGAGAATGTGCGCCTGATGAATCGAATGGCGGGAACCTTGATGTTGGGCGTGGGCGTTTGGCTCGCGCTAAGCTGACAGGGGCGGCACACGGTTTTGCACCGTGTCCGTCAGCCAGAGACCGGAAAAGCAGAGGAGCAGACAATGGACTTCAGAAAGTGGATGGTGGCGATAGCGGCTCTTGCGGTGCTGGCGCTCGCAGGCTGTGGTGATCGCGACACCAAATCGGTTGACCCGAGGAATGCGGGAGGCGACACGATGTCGACAGAATCGGAGGACAGCGAAAGCGGCGCGGCGCCCTCTGCACCGGAAGCACAACAGGGTACCGGTCCTCAGGGGCAGGTGACAGACACCCTGTGGGTGATGGAGTCGCGCGGTACCAAACAGTGTGAAGGTGGCGGTCTGACTGTGGAGCAGAGTCGCGGTAAGCTGGCAGATGGCGGCATTCAGGTGGTTGAATCCCGCTGCGGGGTGCGCACGGATCGCATGTACCCGTCGGTGTGTGGTGGTGCCACCGGTGACATTCTGCTGCATCGTATTCCCACAGCTATGCTGGATGCGGCTCTGGAGCTGGGCTTCGATCCGGTGGGCAATGTAGCCTATCAGTTCTCCAGTTGCGCGCCGAAGCAGGGATCAGGGTCTGGCGCCAGCGATATCTGATGCACTGCGACTGATCAGGAGGGGTAAATTGGTCGATCTCGATATTCAAGGCCTGGCGGAGACGCTGGGTAGTGAGCTGCAGAGGCTGAAGTGGCGGGTGACGTCAGCTGAGTCCTGCACTGGGGGCGGCATTGCCGCCGCCATTACGTCGGTTGCGGGGGCATCTGCCTGGTTTGATGGCGCCGTGGTCTCTTATGCAGACCGTATCAAGCGGGATTTTCTCGGCGTGGACCAACAGGACCTGGATCGGTTTGGCGCTGTCAGTGAGCCGGTGGTGCGACAGATGGCGGTGGGTGTACTGAACCGACTGGATGCCAACATTGCGGTCGCGGTCAGTGGCATTGCCGGACCGGACGGCGGCAGCGATGAGAAACCCGTGGGTACCGTCTGGATTGCATGGGCGCACGGCGTGGGGCAGGAACCGCTACAGGCGGATGCGCGCTGCATGCACTTTCATGGCACGCGTGCCGAGATTCAGGCGCAGACGGTGGCCGAGGCGCTGCGCGGTCTGCTGTCGATTGCCGAGTCCCACCGCAAGTAATTCCTCCGTTCGAACTCCCGGTAGATTTTGCCGACCGGGAACCGCTGATTCCAGATTACTGGTTGCTTATACAGTAATTTTTCTCTAAGCTCCCTCCCAATAACCAATCTTCACGTACACGGGAAAGGTCATGGATTCCAACAAAGACAAGGCATTACAGGCGGCGCTGTCTCAGATCGAGCGCCAGTTTGGCAAGGGCACCGTCATGCGCATGGGGGAGAAAGGGCGCGAGCGTATTCCCGCCATTTCCACCGGCTCACTGGGGTTGGATGTGGCTCTCGGTATTGGCGGTCTGCCCCGCGGCCGTATTGTCGAGATCTATGGCCCGGAGTCTTCCGGTAAAACAACCCTGACCCTGCAGGTGATTGCCGAGGCCCAGCGCAAGGGCGGTACCTGTGCCTTCGTGGATGCGGAACACGCGCTCGACCCGATTTACGCGGAGAAGCTCGGCGTCAATGTGGATGAGCTGATCGTCTCCCAGCCGGACACCGGCGAACAGGCGCTGGAAGTGGCGGACATGCTGGTGCGTTCCGGTGCGGTGGACGTGCTGGTTGTGGACTCCGTGGCGGCGCTGACCCCGCGTGCGGAAATCGAAGGTGAAATGGGTGACTCCCACGTCGGCCTGCAGGCGCGCCTGATGTCCCAGGCACTGCGCAAACTGACCGGCAATATCAAGAACACCAACACCCTGTGTATCTTCATCAACCAGATCCGTATGAAGATCGGCGTGATGTTCGGCTCTCCGGAGACCACCACCGGGGGGAATGCGCTCAAGTTCTACTCTTCTGTGCGTCTGGATATCCGCCGCATCGGCTCGGTGAAAGATGGCGAGGAAGTGGTCGGTAATGAGACCCGCGTCAAAGTGGTCAAGAACAAGGTGGCGCCACCGTTCAAGCAGACCGAATTTCAGATCATGTATGGTGAGGGTATCAACCTGCTGGGTGAAATCGTCGACTATGGCGTGAAGCATGGTCTAGTGGACAAGGCTGGTGCTTGGTACAGCTACAAGGGCGACAAGATCGGTCAAGGCAAGGCTAATGCGGTCAAGTTTCTGCGAGAAAACGCAGATATCCGCAACGACATCGAGTCCCAGCTGCGTGCGTTGCTACTGGGTGATGCTGGTGCCGGCGCTGCCCAACCGGCAGTGGAAGCTGCGGAAGACTGACTTTGTCTGTGCCAGGATACGTTTCCGGCGGCCCCGAAGGTGGGCTGTCGGAGACTGCTTTCTCTACCAGTCCTACAGCTGCGGTGGATTCCACCGAATTCTTTCAGGCGCTGTTCACCAGCGCACTCGATCTCCTCTCCCGCCGCGAGCACTCCTGTCAGGAGCTGCGCCAGAAACTTCGTTCCAAGTACCCTGATGGGGATTTCGAGGCTACGTTCGACAGGGTGCTAGTGCGTTTGCAGGAGCTTAATTACCAGTCCGACAAACGCTTTGCGGAAGTATTCTGTCGCTCCCGTGTACAGCGGGGGCAGGGGCCGTTGCGCATCCGCCAGGAACTGCAGCTGCGGGGGGTGGAATCCGCGCTGGTGCAGGGCGCCATGGATCAGATGCAGGAGGAGGTCGATTGGTACCAGCTCGCACTGGACCTGCTGCAGCGTAAGTTCCACCGCCCCATAGACTCTGCGGCAACCCGGGAAGAACAGATGAAAGAGCGCGCCCGCCGACAGCGTTACCTCGCCTACCGGGGCTTTTTTTCCGATGCAATCCAGTTTGCGCTGGCCGAGTTAGACGCCGGGCGAAGCCAGTAGCAAAGTTGATTGCGGGCAGTGTGGCTCCTGAGTGGTAAACATCTGGGCTGCCCCAGGGCTGTTTACAGCGTATATACTGCCCGGGTGAGCAACAGCACCCACCCCGGTGGGTCGACCGGCTGTAGAATAACCAGAAGCGAGCCGCGATGATCCTCTCTCTCGACCAGGGTACGACCGGTACCACCGCCTTTATTTTCGATGCTGACGGCCAGCTGCGTGGTCGCAGCTATTCTGAATTCCCCCAGTACTACCCTCGTCCTGGCTGGGTTGAGCACGATGCTGAGGAGATCTGGCAGGTGACACTCAAGGTGAGTGCTGCCGCCCTGCAGCGTGCCGGAATTGCCGCCACAGACCTGACCGCCATGGGAATCACCAATCAGCGCGAAACTACGGTTCTCTGGGATCGGAAGACCGGTGAGCCCGTACATCGCGCCATTGTCTGGCAATGCCGTCGTTCTGCGGGTATCTGCACAGAACTTAAGCAGGCCGGTGCCGAAGCCATGGTGCGGGCGCGTACGGGACTACTGCTTGATGCCTATTTTTCCGCCAGTAAATTGAGCTGGATTTTCCGTCGATTTCCTGAACTCCATCACCGTGCAAGAGCCGGAGAACTCTGTTTTGGTACCGTGGACAGCTGGCTGATCTGGCGCCTGACTGGCGGCCGGGCGCACCTTACCGATCACACCAATGCCAGCCGGACCTTGCTCTACAATCTCGATCGCCGTCAGTGGGATGAGGATCTGTTGGGCCTGTTCGACTGTCCAGGCTCGATTCTCCCTGATATCGCGCCCTCTGCCGGTATCTTCGCGCGGACTGCGGCGGATGCTTTCCTCGGTGCCGAGGTGCCTATCGCCGGTGTCGCCGGCGACCAACAGGCCGCCCTGTTCGGGCAGGGCTGTATCCAGCCCGGCAGTCTTAAGAATACCTACGGTACTGGGTGCTTTATGCTCGCCAGTGCGGGGAAGCGCCGGCCGCTGGTACCGGAAGGTCTACTGACAACGATTGCCTGTGACCGCTCTGGGCAACCGCAATTTGCCATTGAGGGCTCGGTGTTTAATGCTGGCGCTGCGGTGCAGTGGCTGCGGGATGATCTGGGTATCATTCAAAGAGCGGCGGATACGGAGTCAATTGCGCAGACAATTCCTGACACGCGTGGTGTTTATCTGGTACCTGCATTCAGTGGTCTCGGCGCCCCTCATTGGGATGCAGCAGCGCGCGGGTCAATTTTTGGCCTGACCCGTGGGGCCGGGCGCGCGGAACTGGTGCGGGCAACGCTTGAGTCCATTGCCTATCAGAGTCATGAGCTGGCGAACCTGATGGCGCAGGCGTTAGGCGTGGAACTGCGATGTCTGCGGGTAGACGGTGGCGCCAGTGCTAACAACTTTCTGATGCAGTTCCAGTCGGATATTTCCCGCTTGCGGGTCGAACGGCCGCGTCAGATTGAGTCCACCGCGGTGGGGGCTGCGCTTCTTGCGGGGATCGGTGTCGGTATCTGGGAAAGTGAACGCTTTCCCGAATCCCTGCAGGATATCGAGCAGGATTTCCTGCCCCAGATGGGCGAACTTCAGCGCCGCGCCTTACTTGATGGTTGGGGGCGGGCGGTGGCGGCCTGTCGCAGTTATCGCGCAGATGGACGCGAATGATGAGATGACATCAACCAATAGGGAGTGCTCGGCCTGTGGTGCGGTCGGCACAAAGCCCTTTTCGGAAATACTTCGATAACATCGAAGTGGCAGTATCCGTACATAAGCATAAGAAAAGGAGTGCCATGTATTTCGAATCCAGAGAAATCCGGTTGCACTACCGGCGATGGTGGGTGGAATGCGCGCTGGGTGTCGTAGTCGTTTCCCACGGTCTCGGTGAACACAGTGGTCGCTATCGACGGTTGGCGGGCGAGTTGAACGCCCGAGGCTATAGCGTGTATGTCCTGGATCACTACGGGCACGGGCAGTCTCCAGGCCGCCGCGGAGATGTTGGCGATTTTTTCGACTATTCTCGGGATCTGTGTCGATTTGTCCGCCTGGTAAGGCATGAAAACCCGGGATTATCGCTTCATCTGCTGGGCCACAGTATGGGTGGGGTGATTGCCTGTGCGAGTGTGGTATACCCGATGGACGACTGCGCCGTTGAGAGTCTTGTGCTTTCGGCGCCCGCATTCGTCGGGGCTAACGAACCGAGTGGCGTTGAGTTCGGGTTACTGAAACTGTTGGGTCATATATGCCCGGGGCTGCCACTGTCAAATCGCCTGCAGACCCAGTGGATCAGTCGCGATCCCGACATTGTTGAGGCCTACCGCGGCGACGAGCTCGTGCACGGAAGGATAACCCCGCGGTGGTATGCGGGTTACCGACGGGTGCGGGAGCAGCTGCTGGCGCAACCCGAAGCGCTAAAGATCCCCTGCCTGCTGCTGTTGCCTGAGCAGGATATGCTGGTCGATGTATCTGCCAGTCACCGCTGGTTCAATGGCCTGTCGGGCAGTGTGCATCGACTTTGCCGCTTTCCCGGTGCCTACCACGAGATTTTTAACGAACCGGAAGATGGTGATAAAGCCCTGGATCTGTTGGTTGGCCACCTCAATGCGCTCTCCCGGTCCCCCTCTCCAGCCCTGCGCGATGCAGTCAGCCCTTGAGGCCGGCTGTAATCCCGCGATTTCTGTTACTGCAATTCCTCCGACGGCCGGTGAAAACCCCCGAAAAGCGTTGTACCATACGCGGTCATTTTTGACCTGAGGCCCGGTCATCCCGGGCTTCGGGCCTGCGCAGAGTGAATCATGGACAAGAAACTGTTGAGTCTGCTGGTCTGTCCCGTCAGCAAGGCACCGCTTGAATATCGTGAAGAAACCCAGGAACTGGTGTGCAAAGCCAGTGGTCTTGCCTACCCGATCCGGGACGGCATCCCGGTCATGCTGGAGACGGAAGCCCGTCAGCTGACAACGGACGAAAAGCTGGAAAAGTAAATCCGCAGCGAATACGGCCTTACCAGGGAGGTGGAAAATGGCGGAAAGTAGTGTGTTCACCCGGATCATGGCCGGGGAGCTACCGGCTCGGCGGCTATACGACGATGATCAATGTATCGTCATAGAAGATCGCTCACCTCAGGCGCCGACACACCTTCTGATCATTCCCCGCAAGCCGCTGGTCAGTCTCGCGGAGGCGCAGGTAGAAGACGCGCCGTTGTTGGGGCACCTGATGTGGGTGGCCGCTGAAATGGCACGGCGCCTCAAACTGGACGATGGTTTCCGCCTGGTGGTCAACAACGGCCGCGGCGCGGGGCAGACCGTGTTTCACCTGCACATCCATTTGTTGGCTCAACGCAAGATGCCTGAAGCTGGGCTGGCCGACGGTCTGCAGGGCTGAGCAGAGATTTCGAAGAATGGTACCGATCGCCGGTACCGATGTTTACTACTGACGATGTGGAAATTGGCTGGATGAAGAGCGCACAGATACGCGAAGCATTTCTCAACTATTTTGCCGAGCAGGGGCACACCCGTGTGGCGTCCAGCTCTCTGGTACCGGGCAATGACCCGACCCTGCTGTTCACCAATGCCGGCATGGTGCAGTTCAAGGATACATTCCTCGGGCAGGATCCGCGCCCCTATGTGCGGGCGACCAGCTCGCAGCGCTGTGTGCGCGCCGGCGGCAAACACAATGATCTGGAAAACGTCGGCTATACCGCGCGCCATCACACCTTTTTCGAAATGCTGGGCAATTTCAGCTTCGGTGACTACTTCAAGCGTGAAGCGATTCAGTTTGCCTGGGAATTTCTGACCAAGGTGCTGAATCTCCCGGAAGAGCGCCTGTGGGTTACCGTTCACATTAGCGACGATGAAGCTGCTGATATCTGGCTGAAAGAAGTTGGGGTCAGCGCGGACAGATTCTCCCGTCTGGATGAAGACAACTTCTGGCAGATGGGCGACACCGGTCCCTGTGGTCCCAGTTCAGAAATTTTTTACGATCACGGTGAGGATGTTCCCGGTGGCCCGCCCGGTTCGGAAAATGACGATCTGGATCGGTATATCGAGATATGGAACCTGGTATTCATGCAGTTCGAGCGTTCCGCCGACGGTGAACTGCACCCGCTGCCCAAGCCTTCCGTAGATACTGGTATGGGCCTCGAACGTATCGCCGCAGTCATGCAGGGAGTGCATTCGAATTATGAAATTGACCTGTTCCAGGCCTTGTTGAAGGCGGCTGGAGAGATCGTCGGTTGTACCGATACCGAAGAAAAGTCCCTGCGCGTGATTGCCGACCACATCCGCTCCTGCTCTTTCCTGATTGCTGACGGTGTCATGCCGTCCAATGAGGGGCGCGGGTTTGTTTTGCGCCGCATTATTCGCCGCGCGATCCGCCACGGTCACAAACTCGGCCACAACGAGATTTTCTTCTACAAGCTGGTGCCGGCGCTGGTGCAGGAAATGGGGGAGGCCTATCCCGAACTGCGTGAAAAGCAGTCCATCATCGAGAACGCTCTGCGTAAAGAAGAAGAGCAGTTTGCTAAAACGCTCGACAAAGGACTGGCGCTGCTGGATGAGGCTCTGGAGACGCTCGAAGGTACCGAAGTGCCGGGTGACCTCGTTTTCACTTTGCATGATACCTACGGTTTCCCGACAGATCTGACGCAGGATATTGCCCGTGAGCGCGGCCTGACTCTGGATATGGCCGGTTACGAAACCGCCATGGAAGCGCAGCGTCAGCGCGCTCGCGCGGCGGGCAAATTCAAGCAGGACTATACCGGCAGTTTGAATATCGAAGGTACAACAGAGTTCCTCGGGTACAGCGGCACTTCTGCAGTTGGTAAAGTTCTGGCCATTGTCAAAGATGGCGAGCAGGTTGAGCGCCTGGAGGAGGGCGAATCGGGAGCCGTGGTTCTGGATCGCACGCCGTTTTACGCGGAGTCTGGCGGCCAAGTCGGCGACAGTGGTTACCTGCAGGGAGCGTCTGGTCGTTTCGAGGTTTCCGATTGCACCAAGCTGGGTGGCCACCACCTGCATCACGGCAAACTCCTGTCCGGAAGCATTGTGGTAGGTGACGAGGTTGAAGCCGATGTAGCGGCAGAGGTGCGCCAGTCCACCGCACTCAACCACTCGGCTACTCACCTGCTTCACGCCGCCTTGCGTAAAGTGCTTGGTGAGCATGTCACCCAGAAAGGTTCGCTGGTGGATTCCGAACGCTTGCGTTTCGATTTTTCTCATCCCGAAGCTGTGACTACCAAGCAACTGCGTGCGATTGAGGCGCTGGTCAATAGCCAAATCCGCGCGAACACACCGGTAGAGACTGAAGAAACCGATATCGAAAGCGCTAAAGCGAAAGGAGCCATGGCGCTATTCGGTGAAAAGTACGGGGATACCGTTCGCGTTCTGTCCATGGGTGAACACAGTAATTCCGGAACCTTCTCTGTGGAGCTTTGCGGTGGCACCCACGTAAAGCGCACCGGTGACATCGGTTTGCTGCGCATCGTGGGGGAGAGCGGTATTGCATCCGGACAGCGACGTATCGAAGCTGTTACCGGCGCGCATGCGCTCGCTCTTTTTGACCAGGCCCAGCAGCGACTGGATCACACGGCGGCGCTGCTGAAAGCCCGACCGGAAAATCTGGCGGAGAAGGTGGAGC
This sequence comes from Microbulbifer sp. SH-1, assembly GCF_011326135.1. NCBI lineage: Bacteria > Pseudomonadati > Pseudomonadota > Gammaproteobacteria > Cellvibrionales > Microbulbiferaceae > Microbulbifer > Microbulbifer sp. SH-1. Next base: position 564,448 of record NZ_CP046948.1, read on the forward strand.
AGCTGCTGGCTAACAATCGCAAGCTGGAAAAAGAGCTGGCGCAATTGAAAACCAAGCTTGCCAGCGGTGCTGGCGGCGACCTCAGCAGTGAAGTGGTTGAAGTTGCTGGTGTGAAACTGCTGGCGACCTCTATCGAAGGTGCGGATGCGAAGTCCCTGAGGGACCTGGCGGATCAGCTGAGAAGCAAATTGGGCAGCGGAGTGTTGCTGCTGGCTGCGCCAGGTGAAGGCAAGGTTGCGCTGGTTGCCGCGGTAACCAAGGACCTGACCGGTCGATTGGCGGCTGGCGATCTGATGCGTTTTGCCGCTGGTGAGCTGGGCGGCAAGGGCGGTGGTCGCCCGGATATGGCGCAGGGCGGCGGTGTGAATGTCGACGCACTGCCGGCACTGCTCGAAGCAGTGCCAGAGTGGGTGAAAGACAATATCAAGTGAAACCAATCAGCCGATTATATCGGCGATCCGGGAATCGCAAGCTTCGCTTCAGCACTAATTGCGTCGTTGCAGTTGATTTGCCTCGGGTTTGGTGATTAAGTGCGCGACACGCGCGATTTGGG
>NZ_CP046948.1:570000-2737500 GCF_011326135.1 Microbulbifer sp. SH-1
CTGCGAAAAGTCTAGGGGAGCTGGCACACAAGCTTTGATCCTAGGATGTCCGAATGGGGAAACCCACCCGCTTGCGGGTATCACATAGTGAATACATAGCTATGTGAGGCGAACCCGGGGAACTGAAACATCTAAGTACCCGGAGGAAAAGAAATCAACCGAGATTCCCTGAGTAGCGGCGAGCGAAAGGGGACTAGCCCTTAAGCTCTTTATGTCTTAGTGGAAGGATCTGGAAAGTTCCGCGATACAGGGTGATAGCCCCGTACACGAAAAGGCACATTGAGTGAAATCGAGTAGGTCGGGACACGTGTTATCTTGACTGAATATGGGGGGACCATCCTCCAAGGCTAAATACTCCCAGCTGACCGATAGTGAACCAGTACCGTGAGGGAAAGGCGAAAAGAACCCCGGAGAGGGGAGTGAAATAGAACCTGAAACCGTATACGTACAAGCAGTAGGAGCACCTTCGTGGTGTGACTGCGTACCTTTTGTATAATGGGTCAGCGACTTATTGTCTGTAGCAAGGTTAACCGCATAGGGGAGCCGTAGAGAAATCGAGTCTTAATAGGGCGTTTAGTTGCAGGCAATAGACCCGAAACCCGGCGATCTATCCATGGGCAGGTTGAAGGTTGAGTAACATCAACTGGAGGACCGAACCGACTCCTGTTGAAAAAGTAGCGGATGACCTGTGGATCGGAGTGAAAGGCTAATCAAGCCGGGAGATAGCTGGTTCTCCTCGAAAGCTATTTAGGTAGCGCCTCGCGTCTCACCCTCGGGGGTAGAGCACTGTTTGGGCTAGGGGGTCATCCCGACTTACCAACCCCATGCAAACTCCGAATACCGAGGAGTGCAATCGCGGGAGACACACGGCGGGTGCTAACGTCCGTCGTGAAAAGGGAAACAACCCAGACCGCCAGCTAAGGTCCCAAATACCAGTTAAGTGGGAAACGATGTGGGAAGGCCCAGACAGCTAGGAGGTTGGCTTAGAAGCAGCCATCCTTTAAAGAAAGCGTAATAGCTCACTAGTCGAGTCGGCCTGCGCGGAAGATATACCGGGGCTCAAACTGGTAACCGAAGCTGCGGATGCTCTTATGAGCATGGTAGAGGAGCGTTGTGTAAGCCGTTGAAGGTGAACTGTGAGGTTTGCTGGAGGTATCACAAGTGCGAATGCTGACATGAGTAACGACAAGGGGGGTGAAAAACCTCCCCGCCGGAAGACCAAGGGTTCCTGTCCAACGCTAATCGGGACAGGGTTAGTCGGCCCCTAAGGCGAGGGCGAAAGCCGTAGTCGATGGGAAACAGGTTAATATTCCTGTACTTGCAATTGCTGCGATGGAGTGACGGAGAAGGCTAGGCCAGCATGGCGATTGGTTGTCCATGTTTAAGGTCGTAGGCTGGGGGATTAGGCAAATCCGGTCCCCTAAGGCTGAGAACTGATGACGAGTCTCTTTTAGAGACGAAGTGGTTGATGCCCTGCTTCCAGGAAAAACTTCTAAGCTTCAGGCAATTGCGAACCGTACTCTAAACCGACACAGGTGGTCAGGTAGAGAATACCAAGGCGCTTGAGAGAACTCTGGTGAAGGAACTAGGCAAAATGGTACCGTAACTTCGGGAGAAGGTACGCCGGTTTTGGTGATGGGACTTGCTCCCTAAGCTGAGGCCGGTCGAAGTGACCAGGTGGCTGCGACTGTTTATTAAAAACATAGCACTCTGCAAACACGTAAGTGGACGTATAGGGTGTGACGCCTGCCCGGTGCCGGAAGGTTAATTGATGGGGTTAGCGCAAGCGAAGCTCTTGATCGAAGCCCCGGTAAACGGCGGCCGTAACTATAACGGTCCTAAGGTAGCGAAATTCCTTGTCGGGTAAGTTCCGACCTGCACGAATGGCGTAACGATGGCCACGCTGTCTCCACCAGAGACTCAGTGAAATTGAAATCGCTGTTAAGATGCAGTGTACCCGCGGCTAGACGGAAAGACCCCGTGAACCTTTACTATAGCTTTGCACTGAACTTTGAGCCTACTTGTGTAGGATAGGTGGGAGGCTTTGAAGCAGGAACGCCAGTTCTTGTGGAGCCATCCTTGAAATACCACCCTGGTATGTTTGAGGTTCTAACTCTGGTCCGTAATCCGGATCGAGGACAGTGTATGGTGGGTAGTTTGACTGGGGCGGTCTCCTCCCAAAGAGTAACGGAGGAGTACGAAGGTGCACTCAGCATGGTCGGAAATCATGCAATGAGCATAATGGTATAAGTGCGCTTGACTGCGAGACAGACATGTCGAGCAGGTACGAAAGTAGGTCATAGTGATCCGGTGGTTCTGTATGGAAGGGCCATCGCTCAACGGATAAAAGGTACTCCGGGGATAACAGGCTGATACCGCCCAAGAGTTCACATCGACGGCGGTGTTTGGCACCTCGATGTCGGCTCATCACATCCTGGGGCTGAAGCCGGTCCCAAGGGTATGGCTGTTCGCCATTTAAAGTGGTACGCGAGCTGGGTTTAGAACGTCGTGAGACAGTTCGGTCCCTATCTGCCGTGGGCGTTGGAGATTTGAGAAGAGTTGCTCCTAGTACGAGAGGACCGGAGTGAACGAACCTCTGGTGTTCCGGTTGTCACGCCAGTGGCATTGCCGGGTAGCTATGTTCGGACGGGATAACCGCTGAAAGCATCTAAGCGGGAAGCCTCCTTCAAGATGAGATCTCCCTGAGACTTCGAGTCTCCTAAAGGGCCGTGGAAGACTACCACGTTGATAGGCTGGGTGTGGAAGCGTTGTGAGGCGTTGAGCTAACCAGTACTAATTGCCCGTGCGGCTTGACCATACAACAGAGATGGTTACTAACGAACGGATTGTGAAAGCAACCGAGAGACGCGCAAGCTACTCGCAAGAGATCGACTTGCGGTGTATTACTACAGAATGTTTCGCCGACTTATTTGGGTTGATTGTTATCGCTGAATACAGCGAAGGCAGACAGACAATCAAACGGTAGCGCAGGGCACAGCCCGTAAGACCAGCACCAACCCAAGCCAGTTTGCCTGACGACCATAGAGTTGTGGAACCACCTGATCCCTTGCCGAACTCAGAAGTGAAACGCAACATCGCCGATGGTAGTGTGGGGTTTCCCCATGTGAGAGTAGGTCATCGTCAGGTTTTATTCCAAAAGCCCTGATCGCTAACGCGGTCAGGGCTTTTTTCATTGAACCTACCGATAACCTACTCTCCCGCTACGCGGGAAGGTCATGGTGATTCGGGCCTGCGGCCCTCACCCTTCGGGCTGCCTGCGGCAGTCCAAACGGCGTTGCCGTTTGTCAGGCTTCTAAATAAAAGAAAGGGCCACCCAAACGGGTGGCCCTTTTTTTATTTTGGATACGATGAACTCCTGCCACGACCTCGCAGCGCACCGCGCTGCCATGTGAAAGGTCGTGCGCGACCCCGGCAGCACCGAAGGTGCGGGCTTGGGGCGCCCGCAGGGCGTCGCACCGCGATGGCGAGCACCGCTCGCCACCCACTGTAGGTCATCGCTCTCCCCGCCAGCACAGGCCCGGATCAAAACCAAAAAGGCCCTGACCGCCAGCGCGCTCAGGGCCTTATCATTGATATTTGCAGAAAATTTTAATGCCTGCGAAAACTGGGGGTCGGCAATCCCGCAGCCAACTGCCCGAGGCTGGACTGATCACATTGGCTGCGCCAATGTGCCCCAGCGGGTGCCTTCAGCGTCCCAACTGCTGGCCCAGGTGGTCGAACCGAGTGCAGGGCTCGCCAATTTCCAGCACCAAATAAAAAAGCCCTGATTACTGTCGCAATCAGGGCTTTTTTATTTGGTACCAGAGGCCGGACTCGAACCGGCACGCTTTTAAGGGCGGGGGATTTTGAATCCCCTGTGTCTACCAATTTCACCACTCTGGCATGAACACGAGGCAAATGTGCTTTCCTGTGCCTCGGTAAGGGTGACGATTATAGCGATGGCCCGTTTTCGGTCAACCAGATTTGGAGAAGCCGGCGGATTCCGTTAATCTTCGCGCCCGTAAATTGTCCACCTAGACTGATTGCATGCACCGCCAGGATTTTCATTTCGACCTTCCCGATGAGTTGATAGCCCGCTCGCCCGCAAAGGAGCGCCGCGGCAGCCGTCTATTGTGCCTGAGTGGCCCAAGCGGAGAGATGGCTCATCGACAGTTCACCGACCTGCCAGACTTGTTGGCACCGGGGGATCTGCTGGTGTTCAACGACACGCGAGTAATTCCCGCAAGGCTGTTTGGCCGCAAGGCCAGCGGTGGCAAGCTGGAAGTACTGGTAGAGCGGGTCCTGGATGACCGCAGGGTGTTGGCCCATGTGCGCTCCAGTAAGTCGCCCAAGCCGGGCGCTGAAATCCTTCTGGACGATGGCACGCCGCTGCAGATGGTGCAGCGCCACGATGCACTGTTCGAACTCGCGTTCCCTGAAGAAGGGGTGTTGGCGGTGCTGGAGCGGCTTGGACACATGCCTCTGCCGCCCTATATTGACCGACCGGACGATGACACCGATCGCGAGCGCTACCAGACGGTGTATGGCCGCAAAGCCGGTGCCGTGGCAGCGCCTACGGCAGGTTTGCATTTCGACGAAGAGATGCTGGATACCTTGCGTGCAAATGATATCGAGACCGCATTTGTTACCCTTCACGTGGGCGCGGGTACTTTTCAGCCTGTACGGGTGGATGATATCCATACCCATAAAATGCACAGCGAGGTATTGGATGTATCGGAAGCGGTGTGCCAAGCGGTGGCTGCCTGTCGCGCCCGGGGGGGCAAGGTGGTGGCAGTGGGCACCACCAGTGTGCGGGCCTTGGAAAGCGCCGCGGCTTCCGGCCAGCTGCGGCCGACGGTGGGGGAAACCGAAATATTCATCTATCCCGGTTATGAGTTCCGAGTGGTCGACCGCCTGATTACGAATTTTCATCTGCCGGAATCCACTCTGCTGATGCTTGTCAGCGCATTTGCCGGCTATCGCCACGCAATGCATGCCTATCGCGAAGCCGTAGATCAAAAGTACCGATTTTTCAGTTATGGCGACGCCATGCTGATCGACCGCAATCCCGCTGTGGATCCTGCGGAAGTCGGGTGCTCTGAATAAGGCCGTAGGTCTATTGAAAGCTGAGCCCGGAATTCAATTGAGGAGAAACCTGTGAGTCGCCAGTGTTTTATGCAGTTTGAGCTGGACACTACCCAAGGCAAAGCCCGGCGAGGCCGCCTGAAGTTTCCCCGCGGGATAGTGGAAACCCCCGCATTCATGCCTGTGGGAACCTACGGAACGGTTAAAGGCATGTTGCCGCGCGATGTGGAGGCTATCGGTGCCCACATGATCCTTGGCAATACCTTTCATTTGATGCTGCGCCCTGGTACCGAAGTCATCAAAGCGCATGGCGATTTGCACGATTTCATGCAGTGGCACGGGCCAATACTGACCGATTCCGGAGGCTTCCAGGTGTTCAGCCTGGGACAGATGCGCAAAATCACCGAAGAGGGGGTTTCTTTCAAGTCCCCGGTAGACGGCAGCCCCGTATTTATGGGGCCTGAAGAGTCTATGGCGGTTCAGCGGGACTTGGGGTCGGACATCGTGATGATTTTTGACGAATGCACTCCATATCCGGCCACTACCCACGAAGCACGCCAGTCTATGGAGCTTTCACTACGTTGGGCCAAGAGATCCAAGGATGCCCATGGAGATAACCCCTCGGCCCTGTTCGGCATAGTGCAGGGTGGAATGTACCCGGAGCTGCGCGACATCTCTTTGGCAGGGCTGTCCGAACTGGGCTTTGATGGGTATGCCATCGGCGGACTCTCTGTGGGAGAGCCGAAAGAAGATATGATCAGGGTGCTTGACCACATTGCTTATAAGATGCCCGAAGACAAGCCCCGCTACCTCATGGGGGTTGGCAAGCCAGAAGATATCGTCGAGGCCGTGCGCCGCGGGGTCGACATGTTCGACTGTGTGATGCCCACGCGCAATGCGCGCAACGGCCATCTTTTCACCTTCGCTGGGGTGGTGAAGATACGCAACGCGGTTCACCGCCATGACACGCGACCGCTAGAAGAAGAATGTGACTGCTACACCTGCACGCATTTTTCCCGCAGTTACTTACATCATCTCGACAAATGCGGGGAAATTCTCGGTGCCCAGCTGAATACCATTCACAACCTGAGGCACTATCAGCGTCTGATGCAGCGGATCCGGGATGCATTGGATGCGGGAGATCTCGACCGTTTTGTCGCAGATTTCTATCGCGGCCTCGGACGAGAGGTGCCCCCGTTGGGATGAGTGAGGGCGCCGTGCATTTGTACCGACTTTCTATCCCCGTATAATCAGCGACCACCTTTTATCACCTCTGCGAAGCGGGGGGCCGGTTCGTTCGAGCGTGAACTGACCTTGTAATGGTAAGAGATAGCCCGCATATCCAAGGATATCGCTAAAAACGAGCCCGCCCAGCGGGCCATTCCAACAATGAGAAAAGCATGAATCGCTATCCCCTCTGGAAATATCTCCTGATCCTGATCATTACCGGGTTGGGGCTGCTGTACGCGGCGCCAAACCTGTATCGCCCCGATCCCGCGGTACAGATTTCCGGGCAGTCCAGTGCGCTGAAAGTTGATCAGAATGTGCTCAGCCTCGCCGAAAAGGCACTGGATGATGCCGGTATTGCCTACTTTGGCGGTGAGGTACAGGAAAAATCTGTCCTGCTGCGCCTAAAGTCGATTGAAGAGCAGCTTCCAGCGAAGCGGGCTATCCAGGATGCGTTGGGATACACCGAGTATGTGGTGGCTCTGAACCTGGCTCCGACTACACCTGAGTGGCTCAACAGAATGGGGGCGAGCCCGATGAAGCTCGGGCTGGATCTCGCTGGCGGGGTACACTTCCTGATGGAAGTGGATACCAACTCCATCGTCAAGACCAACATGGAAGGCTATGTATCCGACGTGAAGTCCAAGCTGCGTGCGGCAAATGCCCGTTATCGAGGGGTCGCATTGGACGGTGATCGCGAGATCGTTGCCAGCTTTCGTGATGAGGAACTGCGCAGCCTTGGGATGCGCACCTTGCGCAAAGAATTTCCCACCCTGCAACTGACTGAGGCGGGGAGTGGCGAAAACCTTGAGATCCGGGCCACACTTTCCGAACAGGAAATCAAGCAACTGGAAGACTATGCCGTTACCCAGAACCTCACGACGTTGCGCAACCGAGTGAACGAACTTGGTGTTGCCGAGCCAATTGTTCAACGTCAGGGGCGCAACCGCATCGTAGTCGAGCTCCCCGGAGTTCAGGACACCGCGGAAGCCAAGCGGATTATCGGCAAGACTGCGAATCTGGAATACCGCATGGAGGCTAAGCCCGATGCGCTGGTAACAAACAAGGAGTTTTTCGAGTACCGCAACGAGCAGGAGCGTGCAGCCTACGGTGGCGCCTGGCTGGAGCGCAAAGTCATTATTTCCGGCGAAAGGGTGACCGATGCACGAGTAGGTTACGACGAGAGTGGTTTTCCGCAGGTGAACATCACACTTGATGCCCGCGGCGGTGAAATGATGCATCGGGCAACCTGGAAAAATGTCGGCCGCCGTATGGGGACGCTGTTTGTGGAAAGCCGCTTTACGCCGGAAAAGCAGCTTGATGCCGAAGGCAATGAGATCGTTGTCCAGAAGCGCACTGATGACAAGAAAATCATCAGCCTGGCGACGGTACAGAGTCCGCTCGGTCGCCAGTTCCGCACTACCGGTCTGGGAAGTCCGGCGGAAGCACAGGAACTGGCATTGCTGCTGCGTTCCGGTGCACTCGCGGCACCCATGTACTTTGTGGAAGAGCGGGTGATTGGTCCTTCGGCTGGAGCCGACAATATCAAGGTAGGTGTGACCTCGGCCCAGATAGGCCTTATTGCCGTACTGATATGTATGCTGGTGTTTTATCGGGTATTCGGTCTCGCAGCCAACATTGCACTTGCGGTAAACGTAGTGCTGCTGGTCGCGGTCATGTCGATACTCGGCGCGACGCTTACATTGCCCGGTATTGCTGGAATGGTGTTGACGATGGGTATGGCGGTGGATGCCAATGTGCTGATTTTTTCGCGAATACGGGAAGAGCTGCGCAGAGGAGTTCCACCACAATCGGCAATCAGTGCCGGTTTTGACAACGCCTACAGCGCGATTGTGGATGCGAACATCACCACCCTGATCGTCGCGGTCATTCTCTATGCAATTGGTTCCGGTCCCGTGCAGGGCTTTGCGGTAACACTTTCCATTGGCATCCTGACAACCATGTTCAGTGCCATCATGGGGACTCGCGCGTTAATTAACTTGTTCTACGGCGGTCGCCGTGTACAGAAACTCTGGATTTAAGGGGTTGGTGATGAAAGAAACCAAAGAAGAGAACGGCCGCATCACTGAGTACATGGGCAGACGTGTATGGGATTTCATGCGCTGGCGAAAGCTCGCGTTGGCGTTCATCGCTGTGTTGGTAATCGGCTCAGTGGCGGCGCTGGCGGTAAATGGACTGAAGTTTGGCCTGGATTTTACCGGTGGCACCCAAGTTGAGGTGGGGTATCAGACTGCGCCGCAACTGGAAGCCGTGCGTAGTCAGCTTGTGGCGGCGGGATTTGAAGGGGCCACTGTGGTGCGTTTTGGCTCTGACAACGAAATCCTGATCAAGCTGCCTCCGGAAGAGGGGGATGGATTGTCTCAGCGCAATGCGCGAGATGAAGAGGCGATTCAAACTATTGGTGGCAAGGTAGTTGAGGTTCTGCGTGCGGGCAGTGACAGTAGCGTGGAACTGCGACGGGTAGAAACCGTTGGGCCACAAGTGGGCGAAGAATTACGCGATGACGGCGGTCTCGGTATGTTGTTCGCGTTTGCGGTGGTAATGGCTTATGTCGCATTGCGATTCCAGTACAAATTTGCCGTTGGTGCGGTGGTGTCACTGGTTCACGACGTGATCATTGTGCTGGGTTTCTTTGCGATATTTCGACTGGATTTCGATCTTACCGTGCTCGCGGCAGTTCTCGCGACGATCGGTTACTCGATCAATGACACCATCGTGGTGTATGACCGTATCCGTGAAAACTTTCGCAAAGTACGCCAGGCGACCTCCGAAGATATTATCAATATCTCTCTCAGCCAGACTCTGGGGCGTACAACGATGACCTCATTCACCACCTTGCTGGTGCTGTGGGCACTGCAGTTTTTCGGTGGCGAGCTGATCCACAACTTCTCACTGGCAATGATCGTCGGGGTTGTAGTCGGGACATTCTCGTCCATTTATGTGGCGGTGGGAGTGCTGATGGCGATGGATATATCTTGCGAAGACTTGATGCCCCCAGTTAAAGAGGGCGCAGACCTGGATGAAATGCCCTGATCGAAATTACTTTCAGGTATGGCAAAGGCGGGATTTTCCCGCCTTTTTGCTGTCTGGCCGGGCGTTCACCGAGAGCTCTGGGAAGGTTCAGGCGCGAGGCTTTTTGCCCAGTGTGATGTGCTTGGGGCCGGCGGTATTGGTTTGCCCGCTGACGCCCTTGGGAATCTGTTCAATCTTCCCGCCATTGGCGAGAAATGCCTGAACTTGCGCTTCAATTGCTTCGCGTGACTCGGTCGACACGGTTTCCTTGCCCCGCTTATTCACGCTGGATGCTTTCTTAGCCACTATTCTGTCCACTATTCATGTATGAGCGGCAGATATTACCGCAATCTGTGCAAAAAATCACCCACACCTATTGACGGCCCGGAATGGCTCTGATTAAGGCGCGGGGAGCTGGATGTTGCCAGACAGTGGAGCTCTCATCGGGGGAATCCGCGCTGAACTTTGGACTGTATAGTCCATTATTCACCAGCAGTACCCTGAACGACGCGTTTGTTGTGGTCGATGAAGTACTGGCCCAGATAGCGGGCATAGTTGACGCCCGCATCGCTGACATAATTGCCGCTGGCACCCTCTCCGCCGGACCAGGAGTGATCCACTCCATTCAGCCATAACATGGAAACCCGGCCATCCTGCCACAGGGTTTCATTCGCGGTATGACTGCCGTCATTGAAGGTGTTACTTCCGGGCACCTGGTCGACGGCGTAAAGTTTCGCCATACCCTCCGCATTCTGGGTGTGGTAGCAGTGGTCCACTACCGTGTCATTGACGCCGTGGGTGATGGAGGCAATCTGGGAGCTGAAGTGACTGGCGTAACTGCCGGCATAGGAGCTGCAGCGACTGGCTACATCGGCTGATTCACAATTGCGGATGGCACCGCCGGGGCTGGTGCCAATGCTTGGTCCGGCGCTGATACCCATACCGGCAAAGACATCCGGCGCAATGCAGGCGGCGGTATTGGCAAAGGTGGCGCCGGAAGAGAGTCCGGAAATGTATACCTGATCCGGGTCTATATCGCGGCTGCCGTCGCCACTCAAGGTGTTGGCCAGATTGATCAGGTTTTTGAAATCTCCCGTTTCACGGGTCTTTTCGCCTTCCCAGTAAGACCAGCAACCGTAACCGGCCTTGTTCATGGCGTCTGGAACGGCAATAACCATACCGAACTCTTCCGCGGCATCTTCAAGGTTGGCTGTCAGGTAGGCGTCGGTTGGTTGAACGCAGCCGTGCAGCACGATCAGCAGGGATTTGCCGTTGCCGATGGGGGAGGTGGTGTCGGGGGTGTAGATGTGGACCTTGTCGAAGCCGCCTGCGGCGACGTTCTGTTGCCAGCTGCCGGCACTTGCGGTGCCGGCGGCCAGCGCCAGGGAAAGCCCCAAGCCGGAGGTCAGGAGCGCACGCTCGATTCTGTTCATGGCATCCACCGTTATCACTATTAGTTGCCGCCTGAGCCTAGCGGGGCGTAGTAACGATGAACATGCGACCTAGGTATTAATCTCGGCCGCAGGGCAGACTACTCGTCAGTGGGAGTATCAGTTTCTGTCTGCAGTGGCATCAGCGGCCAACCACCCAGATCGCGCCAGCGATTGACGATGCCGCAGAACAGTTCCGCGGTTTTCTCCGCATCGTATTCCGCAGAGTGAGCGGCGCTATTGTCGAAGGCGATACCCGCGGTCTGGCACGCCTTTGCCAACACTGTCTGGCCGTAAGCGAGACCTGAAAGGGTAGCGGTATCCATGCAGGAGAAGGGGTGAAACGGATTGCGCTTCAGTCCGCAGCGGTTAACCGCCGCATTGATAAAGCCGAGGTCAAAATGGGCGTTGTGCGCCACCATGATGGCGCGGGTGCAGCTGTGGAGTTTGATTGCACGGCGAATCTGACGGAAAAGCTCCGGTAGCGCGATTTCTTCCGGCCAGGCGTCGCGCTCCGGTGATTCCAGATCGACACCGATAAAATCCAGTGCCGATTGCTCGATATTCGCCCCCTCGAACGGTTCGATATGGAAGCTGTGGGTTTCCTCCGGATAGAGGGTGCCCTGTTCATCCATATTCAGGATCACCGCGGAAACCTCCAGCAGGGCATCGGTGCGGGCATTGAAGCCCGCAGTCTCGAGATCCAGTACTACCGGCAGGAAGCCGCGGAATCGCTGGGCCAGGAGGGATTTGGGGCCTGTCGGTGTTTCTGCTGGGGTCACGGGGGTTCCTGGTACTTCTATCTTTCGTCGTTTGTTGTCGCTGCGTTCACAGCAGTCGCCAGTTGAGCGTTTCGCCAGCTGCCAGCGGTATCAGAGCGTCGGCGCCCATCGGCAGCGCACTGGGCAGCGTCCAGGGTTCCCGCACCAGCGTGATGGTGTCGTTGTTGCGCGGAAGGCCGTAAAAATCGGGGCCATATTCACTGGCAAAGCCTTCCAGCCTGTCCAGTTTGCCCGCACGCTCGAAGGCCTCTGCGTACAGTTCAATGGCGCTGAAGGCGGTGTAGCAGCCGGCGCAACCGCAGGAGGTCTCCTTCCGCCCCTGTGCGTGGGGTGCGGAATCGGTGCCGAGGAAAAACCTCGGGCTGCCGCTGGTTGCCGCTTCAATCAGCGCGTCCTGGTGGGTGCTGCGCTTCAGGACCGGCAGGCAGTAGTAGTGGGGGCGAATGCCGCCCACCAGCATGTGGTTGCGATTGTACAGCAGGTGATGGGCGGTAATAGTTGCCGCGACACCCTTGCGGGCCCTGGCGACAAATTCCACCGCGTGTGCGGTGGTGATGTGCTCGAGGACGATTTTCAGGTTGGGGAAGTCCGCAACCACCGGGCCGAGAATATTCTCGATAAACACCCGCTCGCGGTCGAAGATGTCGATGTCGCTGCTGGTGACTTCCCCGTGCAGCAGCAGCTTCATACCACAGGACTGCATCGCCTCCAGTGCGGGGTAGATGTTGGCGATGTCGGTGACGCCGGAATCCGAATTGGTGGTGGCGCCGGCGGGATACAGCTTGGCGGCAACGACGCCCGCGGCATGGGCTTCCCGCACGGTTTCGGGGGAAGTCTTGTCGGTCAGATAAATGACCATCAGCGGTGTGAATGCTCTGCCTGCGGGCACTTCGGCTTCGATGCGGGCCTTGTAAGCCAGCGCGCCTTCGGCATTGACCACCGGCGGTACCAGATTGGGCATGATGATGGCGCGGCGGAACTGTCGGGCGGCGTCGCCAACGGTGCGCCCAAGGGCGGTGCCATCCCGCAGATGAATGTGCCAGTCGTCAGGCGCGCGCAGGGTAATTTGCTGTCTGGAGTCCACCGAATATCTCCTTCCGGATTGATCGCGGCGCCGATGCTACCTGAAGCGCCAATAAATTGCGAAAACTGGGGGAATCGCCTCGTCCCCCGGTGGATTGAATATAAAGTAAGCAGGGTTGCTGTTTGCTTTGTGGGCAACCCGCTGAGAATCTGTCGGGTGCTAGTCGCGGGCGAATCTAGGCGCTACAATCGCGCCCCGAAAAAAGGCGGCCTTTCCGCACTTCCTGGGCACATATCCAAAATAAATCTCCCCAGACTGAAACATTCACGGGTGATCGGCTTCTCCTGAGGCGTTGTAACACCCGCTGGTGACGGCTTTGCCCCCATATACGGGGCCACTATACAGAGGATAGTAATGAGCAAGATCGACAAGGTGGTACTGGCGTATTCTGGCGGTCTCGATACTTCGGTTATCGTGCGTTGGCTACAGGATACCTACGGATGCGAGGTTGTTACCTTTACCGCCGACATCGGTCAGGGCGAAGAGGTCGAGCCCGCCCGCGCCAAGGCTCAGGCACTGGGCGTGAAAGAGATCTATATCGACGATCTGCGTGAAGAGTTTGTGCGGGATTTCGTGTTCCCCATGTTCCGCGCCAATACCATCTACGAAGGCGAGTATCTACTGGGCACCTCTATTGCCCGCCCGCTGATTGCCAAGCGCCTGATCGAGATTGCCAACGAGACCGGAGCGGATGCGATTTCCCACGGTGCCACAGGCAAGGGTAACGATCAGGTGCGTTTCGAGCTGGGTGCCTACGCCCTGAAGCCGGGTATCAAGGTGATTGCTCCCTGGCGCGAGTGGGATCTGACCTCCCGCGAAAAGCTCATGCAGTACTGCGAGCAACACAAGATTCCGGTGGACTTTTCCAACAAGAAGAAAAAGTCTCCTTACTCCATGGATGCCAACCTGCTGCATATCTCCTACGAAGGTGGCGTGCTGGAGGAGCCCTGGGCGGAAGCGGAAGAGGATATGTGGCGCTGGAGTGTCAGCCCTGAGGCCGCTCCCGACGAGCCGACTTACATTACCCTGCAGTTTGAGAAGGGCGACCCCGTTGCCATCGACGGCGAGCGCATGAGCCCGGCAACGCTGCTGGAAACATTGAACAAACTGGGTGGCGCCAACGGCATCGGCCGCCTGGATATCGTGGAAAACCGCTACGTGGGCATGAAGTCCCGCGGTTGCTATGAAACCCCGGGTGGCACCATCCTGATGAAGGCGCATCGTGCCATCGAATCCATCACGCTGGATCGCGAAGTTGCACACCTGAAAGATGAACTGATGCCGCGCTATGCAAAACTGATCTACAACGGCTACTGGTGGTCTCCTGAGCGCCGTATGCTGCAGGCCGCCATTGACGAGTCGCAGGCGGTGGTCAATGGTGAAGTGCGCCTGAAACTGTACAAAGGCAGTGTCAGTGCTGTCGGTCGCCGCTCTGCCGATAGCCTGTTTGATGAGCGTATCGCTACCTTTGAGGACGATGCCGGCGCATACAACCAGAAAGACGCGGAAGGGTTCATCAAATTGAATGCGCTGCGTCTGCGAATTGCTGCCGGTAAAGGCAGAGACTTGATCTGAATCAGTCGGGAACGGCGATAGAAGCGTTTAAATCGTCGTTCCTGTGCCCGCTCGGTCTACCGTGAAGGGACCCAGCCACTAGCGTAGTGGTGGATATCCTCGCGCTTGACGGAAACGAATCTCTAAAAGCAACGGAAGTAACACAATGACGACAACAGTGGCAGAGGCCGGCAAGCTGCCGGACTATGACTACAACATTGTGCGCCAGTTCACCATCATGTCGGTGGTCTGGGGTATTGTTGGAATGGGCGTCGGCGTACTTATCGCCGCACAACTCGCGTGGCCTGCTCTGAATGATCTCTGGCAGCCATTCACGCATTTCGGTCGTCTGCGTCCGCTACACACCAACGGTGTGATTTTTGCGTTTGGCGGTAGCGTATTGTTCGCCACTTCCTACTACGTGGTTCAGCGCACCTGTCAGACCCGCCTCTGGGGTGGCTGGCTTATTCCCTTTACCTTCTGGGGCTGGCAGGCCGTCATTGTTGCCGCCATCATTACCTTGCCGCAGGGTCTGACGTCGACCAAAGAGTACGCGGAGCTGGAGTGGCCTATCGACATCCTGATCGCGTTGATCTGGATTGCCTATGCGGTGGTGTTCTTCGGCACTATTGCCAAGCGTCGCACCTCCCATATCTATGTGGCCAACTGGTTCTTCGGCGCCTACATCATCACCATTGCTGCGCTGCACATCGTCAATAATCTGGCGATACCGGTCAGCGCGTTCAAGTCCTACTCCATCTTCTCGGGCACCAAGGATGCCATGGTCCAGTGGTGGTACGGGCACAATGCGGTGGGCTTCTTCCTCACCGCGGCGTTCCTCGGGATCATGTACTACTTTGTGCCGAAGCAGGCTGGTCGTCCGGTCTATTCCTACCAGCTGTCCATCGTGCATTTCTGGGCGCTGATCTCCATTTATGTCTGGGCCGGCGGCCACCATTTGCACTACTCCGCGCTGCCGGACTGGACCCAGAGTCTCGCCATGGTGATGTCCGTGATCCTGCTGGCGCCATCCTGGGGCGGTATGATCAACGGCATCATGACCCTGTCCGGTGCCTGGCACAAACTCCGCACCGACCCGACCCTGCGCTTCCTGGTGGTATCCCTGTCCTTCTACGGCATGTCCACGTTCGAAGGCCCGATGATGTCGATCAAGACCGTGAACGCGCTGTCACACAACACCGACTGGACCATCGGCCACGTGCATTCCGGTGCTCTCGGCTGGGTTGCGATGATCTCCATCGGCGCGCTGTATCACCTGGTGCCGGTGCTGTGGCATCGCAAGCAGATGTACAGCGTGAAGCTGATCAACGCGCATTTCTGGCTGGCTACCGTGGGTACGGTGCTGTACATCGCGGCGATGTGGGTCAACGGCATCACCCAGGGACTGATGTGGCGTGCTTTCAACGCCGACGGCACTTTGACCTACAGCTTCGTCGAAAGCGTCATCGCGAGCCATCCTGGCTACATCGTGCGCTGGTTGGGCGGTGCCTTCTTCCTGACGGGCATGTTCCTGATGGCGTACAACGTATTCCGCACCATTACCGACGAGCCTGAAGAAGATGAGGTGCGTCACGATGAACATCTGCCAATCGCGAAGTCGGTATAAGGGGAGCGAATCGTGAAGAATCATGACATCGTAGAAAAAAACATCGGTCTGATGATCATCCTGACCATTGTCGCGATCAGTTTTGGCGCACTGGTAGAAATCGTCCCGCAGTTATATCTCAAGGACAACAACGAACCGATTGCGGGCCTGAAGCCGCTTGGCGCGGTAGAGCTGGAAGGTCGTGACATCTACATCCGTGAAGGCTGCCATGTCTGCCACACCCAGATGGTCCGCCCGCTGCGCGCAGAAGTGGAGCGTTACGGCCACTACTCGATGGCGCAGGAGTTTGTATACGACCACCCGTTCCTGTGGGGCTCCAAGCGCACCGGCCCGGATCTGGCCCGTGTTGGCGGCCGCTACTCCGACGAGTGGCACCGTGCGCATATGTACAACCCGCGCAACGTGGTACCGGAATCGATCATGCCGTCCTACCCATGGTTGTTTGACAACGTGGTCACCGGCGAGCACACCGCGGACAAAATGCGCGCGATGCGAGCGATCGGTGTGCCTTATACCGATGAAGATATTGCCAATGCCAGCAAGCCATTTGTCGGCGGTCGCGTTCACGAGATTGACGCGCTGGTGGCCTATCTGCAGCAGCTGGGCACGCTGGTTCAGCAGAAGCGCTAAGGGCGGGGCGAAATTTTGGATATCAATATTTTGCGGCAGATAGGCGTGGTCCTCGGGTCCATTGCCTTCCTGGCAATCTGCTGGTGGGCCTTTTCCCCGAAGCGTAAACAGCGCTTTGACGAGGACGCCAAATTGCCATTTGCGGACGAACAGGAATCAACTGAAAAGGGCGCTCAAAAGAGCGAATCCCGCTCCGATGATAAAGACGGAGCCAAACAGGAACAGGAACAGGAACAGGAACAGGGGCAAGACAAATGACTACAGGTTGGAGTATCTGGGTAATTGTGCTCACCCTTACCAATCTCGCACTGATAACCTGGGTTTTGTTTGCCAACCGCAAAATAGCGGTGAGCGACCAGGACGACCCGGAAAACCGCACCACTGGCCACGTGTACGATGGCATTGAGGAATACGATAACCCACTGCCGAAGTGGTGGTTCCTGCTGTTCATTCTGACGTTGGTGTTTTCCGCCGCTTACCTGGTGATCTATCCGGGTATGGGAAACTATAAGGGAATCGGTGGTTGGACCTCTGTCGGCGCGCTGAAGGCCGATCAGGCCAAAGCGCAGGCCGAATTCAAAGAGAGCTTCGGCCAGTACGTGGATATGCCGATCGAGAAAATTGCCGAAAGCCCTGAAGCCCTAAAAATGGGTGCGCGGATTTTTGCCAACAACTGCGCGGTGTGTCACGGCGCTGACGGTGGCGGCAACTACGGGTTCCCGAACCTGACCGACAGCGACTGGCTGTACGGCGGCACTCCGGAAAAAATCCTGGAAACCCTGCACAATGGCCGTCAGGGCCTGATGCCACCGCAGGGGCCTGTGATTGGTGAGACGGGTGTCAAAAATGCCGCGGAATACGTGTTGGCCATGAATGGTCTCGAGCACGACGCGGCCATGGCGGAGCAGGGCAAGCAGATATTCGGTACTGTGTGCATGGCGTGTCACGGTGCCGATGGCAAGGGTAACCAGGCGCTGGGCGCACCGAACCTGACCGACAATATCTGGCTCTACGGCAGCAGCCGCGAAGAGATCCAGCACACCATTCGCGGTGGTCGCAGCAACCATATGCCAGCGCAGAAAGAAAAGTTGCGCGAAGACAAGATCCGTCTGGTGGCAGCGTATGTCTACAGCCTGTCTCGTCAGGATGAGATCCAGCAGTAAGCTTCATTTGAGCGAACTGGTGTGAAAGGAAAGTGGCGGCATCGCCGCCACTTGCATCGCCGGGAAGGGCACCGCAGGGAAGAATAACAAGCCTCATTGCATGTAACTGCAGTCATGCCCTGATCGGGAATAACTATTCGGGGGAGCGAGGTGTTGTGAGCGAAAGAATACCCACCAGAGAAGAGCAGGACGGCGACGGCGAAGTCCGTTATCGCATGCTCTACGAGTCTGACGACAAGGTCTATATCCGCCATATCCGCGGCGTCTTTACCCGAATTCGAAAATACACCGGGTTGCCGCTGCTGTTGGCGTTTTTCTTTATCCCCTGGCTCAACATCGACGGGCACCAGGCGGTGCATTTCGATCTCCCCGCACGACAGTTCCATATTCTGTGGGCCACGTTCGGTCCCCAGGACGGCTTCCTGCTGGCCTGGCTGCTGATCATTGCGGCCTTTGCGCTGTTTGCGGTCACCACCTGGCTCGGCCGTGTCTGGTGCGGGTTCACTTGTCCGCAGACCGTGTGGACGCTGATGTTCATCTGGGCGGAGAGGGTATGTGAGGGGGATCGCAGCAAGCGGATGAAGCTGGATGCCGCCCCCTGGAGCGTGGAAAAAGTGCTGCGCAAGAGCGGTACTCACGGGATCTGGCTGCTTATTTCTCTCGCCACCGCGCTGGCGTTCGTGGGATATTTTTACGGAATCCGCGATCTGGTGGTGGATCTGGCCACCTTCAATGCCCATCCCCAGGGCGCCTTCTGGGTCGCTTTTTTCACCTTCGCCACCTACATGAACGCCGGCTTCCTGCGCGAGCAGGTGTGCAAGTACATGTGCCCCTATGCGCGTTTCCAGTCGGTGATGTACGACAAAGACACCCTGGCGGTCTATTACGATGCCCGCCGCGGCGAGGCCCGCGGGCCGCGCAAGAAGAATGTCGACTACAAGGCCCAGGGTATGGGCGACTGTATCGACTGTTACTGGTGTGTGCAGGTGTGCCCGGTGGATATAGATATCCGCGACGGGCTGCAGTTCGAGTGCATCAACTGTGGCCTGTGTGTGGACGCCTGCAACAGTGTCATGGACAAGATGGAGTACCCTCGCGGCCTGATTCGCTTCACTTCAGAAGATGAACTCGAGGGTGCGAAAACCAGGTTTGCACGACCGCGGTTGTTCGGGTATGCGTTGGTGCTGCTGTTGATGGTCGGTCTGTTCTCTCTCGAGGTGCTGACCCGCAGTCCGGTCCAGGCTGAAGTGCTGCGGGACCGCGGTGCGCGTATGTACCGGGTATCCCAGGGGCTGGTGCAGAACGTCTATACGGTCAAGATCAACAATATGGACCAGAAGCCCCACGAGTTCACTATCCGAATCGAGGGCAAGGAGGGGTACGACTACTCACTGCGGATGCAGCGGGGCGCTCTGGTGAACCCCGGTGAGATATACTCCGTGCCCATCCGGGTCAGTGTGCCTCAGCAGCAGCTGAAGGAAACCAAGCACGATATCGAGATCGTGATTCAGGCCAAAGATGCTCCAGAGCTTGAAGATCGCCACAAGACCGTGTTTATCGGGCCGAAATGACCGTGGGGCGACGGACGGATGCCGTCTAACCTGCGCAGTAACGAATATTGATGGTTAAACAGAAAGTGTCACAGACAGTCGATCGAAACGCCGATACACCGCGCCCCTGGTACCGCGAACCCTGGTTCTGGCTGGTGATGTCGCCACTGGTACTGGTGGTTATTATTTCTTTCACCCTGGTCTCCGTTGCGGTGCGCCACGGCGATGACGTGGTGAGTGACACTTACTATAAGGAGAGCCGTCTGTATCACTACAGTGCGGAGCAGGATCAGCGGGCGAAGGAGCTGAACCTGGCCGGTGTACTGCTGTTTTCTCCGGAGGAGAATGTCGTCACGCTGGATCTGCGCGGCCAGCTCGAATACCCGGACAAACTGTTGCTGTCCCTGAGTCATCCGGTGGAGGCAGACCTGGATGAGCATATTCTGCTGGAGCAGCTGTCCATCGGCCGCTACCGGGGCGAGGTGCAGGCGTCGCTGCAACACCGCTGGTATCTGCAGGTAACGCCGCAACTGAACCCGGAAGAGTTTCGCAACGCCCCGTGGCGACTCAAAGGGGAAATCAATTTCGACCTCGGCAATGGAGTGCCCCTGAAACCCGCCGAGCAGTAAGCGTATGACCGCATCGCCTGCTCCCCCTCCCGCACACATCCCTGCGTCGGCAGATGCCGCGGACTGCTTTCACTGCGGTCTGCCGGTAGCCGAGGGCAGCGCGTTTTCTGTCGCGATCGACGGCGTACGTCGACCCATGTGTTGCCCGGGATGCGAGGCGGTGGCGGGCGCGATTGTGGCCGGTGGGTTCGATAACTTCTATCGCTTCCGCGAGCAGAGCAGTCAGCGTCCGGAGTCGGTACCTGAGGCCGATCGCTGGAGCGCCTATGACCTGGTGGAAGTGCAGGATGAATTCGTGCGGGATTTCGATCAGCCGGCGCGCGCGGGCGAGGGTGTCACCCTGCGGGTTGCCAGTCTGCTGGTCGGCGGCATCACCTGTGCGGCGTGTGTGTGGCTGATCGAAAAGCAGCTACAGCGGATGCCCGGCGTGGAGCGGGTATCCGTTAACGCCAGTAACCATCGCGCCCAGATCGTGTTTGATCCTGATCAGGTGGCTGTCAGCCTGCTATTTGCCGCCCTTGCCGCTATTGGCTACCGCCCTGCACCTGCCACCGCTGCCAACAGTGAACGCCTGATCCAACAGGAACGCCGTGCATCCATGCGCCGGCTGGGGGTGGCGGGGCTCGGTACCATGCAGGTAATGATGTTCGCCATCGCGCTCTACTTTGGCGCCAGCAAGGGCATAGAAACCGCGTTTGAGCAGTTTTTCCGCTGGGTGTCGCTGGTGGTGGCCACGCCGGTGGTGTGCTATGCGGCACAGCCCTTCTTCGCCGTGGCCTGGCGGGCACTGCGCAGTGGGCAGCTGGTAATGGATGTGCCGGTGTCCCTAGCGATTGGTCTCGCCTACGGCGCCAGTGTATACGCCACGGTATTCGACACCGGGGAGGTGTATTTCGAGTCGATTTCCATGTTCACCTTCTTCCTGCTGCTGGGGCGCGCGGTGGAAATGCGCGCGCGCCATCGAGCGGGGCTCGCCAGCGGCGGACTGGCCCAATTGCTGCCGCTCGCGGCGCAGCGGCTGCGGGAAGCGGGCGACGGTACCGTCGAGGAGTCGGTACCGGTCACCGCATTGAAAGTGGGCGACCGTATATTGCTGCGCCCGGGAGACACGATTGCCGTTGACGGTGTGGTGATCGACGGCGCCAGTGGTGTTGATGAGTCCATACTCACCGGTGAGTCCGCGCTGCAGCAGAAGGTTGTAGGCAGCGCCGTATTTGCGGGCAGTGTAAATGGTGACTCCTCGCTTACTGTGGCGGTGGCTGCAGCGGGCAAGAGCACCCGGCTCTCCGCTATCGAAAAGCTGGTGGAGCGGGCGCAGCTGGACAAGCCGGCGCAGGTGGCGCTGGCGGACCGTCTGGCGGGGCGGTTTATTGCCGCAGTGCTGTGTATCGCGGCAGCGGCTTTTGTATTCTGGTGGCAACAGGCGCCGGATCGGGCCTTCTGGATTGCGCTGTCGGTACTGGTCGTGACCTGTCCCTGTGCGCTCTCCCTGGCGACGCCGGCGGCGCTGGCCGCCGCAACCCTGCGCCTGCAGCAGTTGGGGCTGTTGGTGGCGCGGGGCCATGTGCTGGAAACGTTACCAACACTCAGCCGGGTTATTTTCGACAAAACCGGTACTCTCACGGAGGGCGAGCCGCGGTTGCAAACGATCGTGCACCTGCGTGCGGGTGGAAGCGATATTGAGGTGCGGGAGATCGCCGCCGCGCTGGAGGCCCACAGCAATCACCCGCTGGCGCGGGCGTTCCGGCCCTGGGGGGGGAATCGCTCCGCACAGGAATTGCGCTCGGTTACCGGGCGCGGGGTGTCTGGTATCTGTGGTGGAGAGTGTTTTCGCCTCGGGCGTGCTGACTTTGTGCAGGAGGGGTTCGCCGGGACGGCGTGTCAGCTGGCACAACTACAGGCACCGGCGGAGCCCGGACAGTGGCTGCTGCTGGGAGACTCCAACGGACCTCTGGCGTGGCTGGGGCTGGGGGATTCCATGCGCGAAAGCGCGCCCGTTTCGATTGCACAGCTGCGCGAGCAGGGGCTTGAGGCGGAGTTGCTGAGCGGCGACCAGTCCGCAGAGGTGCCGAGACTGGCCAGACTATCCGGGATAGACCACTTCCGCGGAGGCGCTTCTCCCGAGCAGAAGCTCGCGCATCTGCAGTCGCTGCAGGCGCGCGGTGAGCGATTACTGATGGTGGGGGATGGCATCAACGATGTGCCAGTGTTGTCTGGGGCGGATGTTTCCATCGCGATGATGTCCGCTGCAGACCTGGCCCAGTCGCGTGCGGATGCCATTCTGCTGCAGGGGGACCTGCGTGCGCTGCCTCGCGCCTTTGCGCTTGCGCGCAAGTGCCGCACAATCATTCGCCAAAATTTGGCCTGGGCCGTTCTCTACAATCTGCTGGCGCTGCCGCTGGCGTTTCTCGGCCTGGTGCCGCCGTGGGCTGCGGCCATCGGTATGTCGCTGAGCTCACTGATCGTGGTGGCCAATGCGCTGCGTCTGTCCCGTTGGCAGCCGGCAATCTGACTGCCGTCGGAACTATGAGGTCCGCCGGGAAAATCCCGCCACCGTCTCTGAAATCGTTTGAGGTAAGTCTTGGACAGTATATTTTTGCTGGTTCCTATCGTTATTTTCTTTATCGCCTGTGCGGTAAAGCTTTTCTTCTGGGCGGTGAACAACGGTCAGTACGATGACCTGGAGACCGAGGGGCGGCGCATCCTGTTTGATGACGATCAGCCGCGGAAATCCGGTATCGACCAGGCGGGGCAGGGGAGCGAGTCATCACCGTCGTCAACTTCGAATGACACCCCGGAGCGGCACTGATGCCTGAGTGGAGCAGCCTCGCAGCGGCCTTGGCCATCGGTTTTTTGGGCAGCAGCCACTGTATCGGCATGTGTGGCGGTATTTCCGGTGCCCTCGGGCTCGCGGTGCCCGGGCAGAAACCCGCCTGGCGACGCCTGCTCGGCTATTCTGCCGGTCGCGTGGCCAGCTACACCCTGATGGGGTTGTTAGTCGGGTTGCTGGGGGCCTACCTGGCGACAGATATTGCCAACAGCCTGGCACCACTGCGCCTGGCCGCGGGTGTGATGTTGATTGCCATGGCATTGTATCTGGCGGACTGGTGGCGTGGGCTGACGCGCCTTGAGCGCGCGGGGGCTGTGCTGTGGCGAGGAATACAGCCGCTGTCGCGCAAGCTCTTGCCGGTCAGTTCCACGCCACAGGCCGTCGCTCTCGGTGCCCTCTGGGGCTGGCTCCCCTGTGGTCTGGTGTACAGCGCGCTCACTTTTGCGCTGGCTCAGGGCAGCGGTGGGCAGGCTGCGCTGTCCATGCTCGCATTTGGGGTTGGTACATTGCCGGCGGTACTTGCGACAGGTTTTGCGGCGACGCGTTTGCGGGAGATCGTGCGTCGGTCAGGAGTACGCCTTACCATGGCGGCACTGGTGTTATTGTTTGGAATCTGGACCATCTGGGGCGCGTTGGGGCATCGGGGGCACGGTGCGCACAGTAATCACTCTGCCGGGCACATACATGCGCCAGAACATGATGTCGATCACGATTCTGGTCAGAATTCCGCGCCTCCACACCATTCTGAGCCTGTGGAGCATCATTTTGTACCCGCCAATTCGTCTCAGGAGGAAGAGCGGGATGATCGCCACGGTAGTCATCATCATAACCCGCATCCGGGTGAGAACTCCGGCGCCGGTTCTGCGGACTGAATCCCGCCGTCGTCCGAAGCGTTTTTCGCGGCGTGGCGGATCTCCGACGTTACAGGTACACTGGCGCCTGTGCAATTTCTGGCCTGACCACTTGGGCCGTGAACTCGACTGTACTCGATGTTGCCAGAACGTTGCGAAGTGACAGCTGGATTGGCTATGAAAAAAATAAAAAGCAAATCAGCCGGTGCGAACGGTACCGAGCGTAGAAAATCGACTTCGGAATCCGCAGTAATTCAACGCTGCCCCGATGCCCCCACCAGTATCTGGATCAATCTGTTTGCGCTTGCGGTCTCACTCGCGGCGGTTTACTGGCTGCGCGCCTATGGCCAGGATCTGGAGGTGAAAACACAGGCACTGGTGATCGTGGCACTGGCGCTCGCCCTACCGATCATTGTGCTTGAGTGGTTTTTCCTGAAGCCCTACCGCAACCCGTCCGCAGGGCTGGATTTCGGGCGCAGGAATCACAGCCTGCGCCGCACGGCGGTGAAGCTGCTGGGCTTTTATTTCGCGGTGGGTTCGGTAGCGTTCGTATACTGGCTGTTCCCCGAGTACCACGGCTCCTTCTACGACAACTATTTCTCGGTGGTACGCGCCGTTCTGCCCTGGTGGATGCTGCTCGCGGTGCCATATTTTTACCTGCTTGATGGTGCCATGCACTCGCCTAAAGACAGTTACTGGCAACTTGGCAGTTGGCTGTTGGGCAAGCGCCGGGGTGTTTCCGGCAAGGCCATCGGCCAGTTATACCTCGGATGGCTGGTGAAGCTGTTCTTCCTTCCGTTGATGTTCGTGTACATGGGCAATAATCTCGGCACATTGCTGGCCTTTGATTTTTCCCGCCTGCTGCAGAGTTTCAAGGCAGTCTTCGATTTCACCTTCAACTTCCTGTTCTACATCGATCTGCTGTTTGTTACTGTGGGTTATGTGTGCACCTTGCGGCTGTTTGATTCCCATATCCGCACTGCCGAACCCAGCTTTCTTGGCTGGGGGGTGGCGCTGATCGGTTACCAGCCATTCTGGAGCCTGTTCTCCGGTACCTACCTCAAGTACGACGATGTCCCGGCCTGGGGATACTGGTTCTGGAATACTCCGCTGGCGTATGGCATCTGGGGTTCAATTATCCTGCTGTTGATCGCCGTGTACGTGTGGGCGAGCATCCCATTCGGAATCCGCTTCTCCAACCTGACCCATCGCGGCATTCTTACCAATGGTCCCTACCGCTATACCAAACACCCGGCTTACATCAGTAAAAATATCTCCTGGTGGATGATCTCCATGCCATTTATGGTGAGTGCCAGTGTGCCTGAAGCTTTGCGGCATTCGCTGTTGTTGCTAATGGTGAACTTCATCTATTTCATGCGGGCGCGCACCGAGGAACGCCATCTCTCCTGGGACCCGGTCTATGTCGCCTACGCCAATTACATTGGGGAGCGGGGACTGTTTGCCTGTCTCGGCCGCTGGTTCCCAATTCTGCGCTTCGGCAACGGGCGTTTGTTCTATCGCGGAGAGGGCGCGCCGCCGCCGGCACCGCTGGTCACCGGGAGTGTTTCCTCAGGTATTGCCGCGTCGGCCAACCCCTGAGCGAAATTGAGGAGTCGTGCCAGATGGTGGGGAATGTTGTGGGGGGGCTGGCCGCAGGTGCGCGACTCTGGTGGCGTGACCGCAGTGCGGGACTTAGCGCCAACGGTGGAGCAGCGGGGGTATTCCTCGGGGTATGGGAGAGGACGCCGCCGGCTGTGCGACGGGTGAATCACCGCTGGTGGACCTACGCCGGGCTCTACCTGCTGATCGCCGTTGGTATCTGGCTGCGGGTGGACCAGGTGTTTACCCACAATCCCATGGACCACATCTGGAGTGACCCGCAGCGTCACTGGGAGCAGGGTACCGAGAGCCTGCGGCGGGACCCCATGACCCTGACCGATCCGGTGATGTACCAGGTCTATGTGGGGGTGCTCGCCAAGCTCACTCTGGGTGAGCCACTGCTTGTGGCTTTTTTTACTGCTTTACTGGCCTGTCTGACGCCCTGGATCTGGTATCGCTTTGCCCGCGAGTTGCTGCCCGGGCGATTGCAGGCGACGGCGGTCTGGGCTGCGCTCTCCCTGTTACCTTCATGGATTGCCATCTACAGCTATTTCATGCAGGAGACGCTGCTACTGCCTCTGCTTGGTACCGCGCTCTATGCTAGCTGGCGCTGCCGGCGCAAACAGACACTGGCGAGCTTTCTCCTGATGGTCACCGTGTGGGCGCTGGCGGGACTGACCCGCGGTATAGCCATTCCTCTGGCGGCGGTGGTGGCCACCTGGTTGTGGCTGGTGCAGTCGCAGAAACTCGCCAAGGCCGGCTACAGCCTGCTGTTACTCGGGCTGTTGATGGGGCCACTGGCCTACCGCAGTTACGCCGCCATGCATATGGTCTCACCCCACGGCATCGGACAGCTGGTAGCGCTGTACCTGCGTTCCGGCAAACGGGAAATTCGTGTGCATTACAGCCGCGAAGGGGCGCAGTGGAATTACTGGTTCGGATCTCCCTCCACCGGCGAAAAACCGTTGGCACCGCTCAGTGACTGGACCACGTCCCGCGAAGGCCAGGTGCACGCGCGTATCCGCATTGAGAATGGCGTCGAAGACTGGGACCGCGCTCTGGCGCGATATCCCTGGACGGTAGAGCGCTACCTGACGCTGACCGGGGAGAACCTGATCTACCTGTTTTTTGGCTCTTCGTGGCCGGATAACAATCGCGAGCGCTGGCTGGAAGCGGTGAACCACCAGAGCCGCTGGCTGTGGGCTCCGTTGACCCTGTTGCTGCTTGTGGGCACGGTGCTCTGTTGGCGCCGGCTGCGGGGTGCACGCCTGTTTGCGGTGCTGCTGATGACCTGGATTCTGGTGCAGGGGCTGCTCCCCATCGCGGTCAACGAAGGGCGTTACCGCAAGCCCGCGGAAGGGATGTTGCTGACTCAGGCCATTTTGCTGGCCACTGTCCTTCGCCGCCGCACGCGACGGCGGAGTGACAGTGAAGTCGAAGCGCCGCTGTGGCAGACACCAGGTTCGACCGCGAAAGCAGGGCTGCCAGCTGCCGCCGAGGTCTGGGTGGCGGAAGAGCGGCGGGAAAGAAATGATGCAGTCGTCTGATTCCGCGATCAGCACATCCCGGTGGTTGCGACAACTGCTGGGTAGAGCGGGGCGCTTTACCCTGGTGGGGGGATTAGCCACACTGGTCCAGTACCTGCTGCTGGTGGTTTTGGTGGAGCTGGCCGCGATGGCTACGGTGCTGTCGTCCGCGCTTGCGTTTACACTCTCCGCTGCACTCAACTATTTGTTGAACTTCTACTTCACCTTCGGCGGTGGTGCACGCCACCGGCAGGCACTGCCCAAATTCGTGGCAGTCGCGACCATCGGGCTCGCCACTAACACCCTGTGTTTTTCCCTGGCACTGCTGTTGTTGCCCTATCTGCTGGCGCAGCTGGTCGCCACGCTGATCACACTGATCGGCAACTTTCTCCTGCATCAATTCTGGATCTACCGGGAGTCCCAATGGAATTCGTAACTGAAGCTGATCTATTGGCCCCCTCGCTGGCCATCGTTGTCCCTTGCTACAACGAGGAGGAGGTGATTGCGGATACCACTGCGGAATTGCTGAAGACATTGGAGAATCTGGCGTCGGAGGGGCGAATCGCGGCGACGTCGAAAATCTATTACGTCGACGATGGCAGTCGCGATGCCACCTGGTCGATGCTGGAAAAGATCGCGCGTGACGATAACCGCGTCGTGGCGGTAGCACTCTCGCGTAACCGCGGTCATCAGAATGCGCTGTACGCTGGCCTTTCGCAGACCCAAGAAGACATGGTGGTGAGTATTGACGCGGACCTGCAGGATGGGCCGGAGAATATCACCGCCATGGTAGACGCCTTCCGCGCCGGCTTTGAGGTGGTATTTGGGGTGCGTGAAGAGCGGGGCACGGATACTTGGTTCAAGCGTATGACAGCGGAAGGTTACTACCGGCTGATGCAGCGCCTTGGCGTAGATCTGGTGTTCAACCACGCCGACTTTCGCCTGATGTCGCGACGCGCGGTAGATACCCTGCTCGAGTATCCTGAAACCAACCTGTTTCTGCGCGGCATGGTGCGCGAACTCGGATTTCGCTCCACCACGGTTGCCTATGCGCGCAGACCGCGTATGGCAGGTGAGAGCAAGTACCCGCTGCGGCGGATGCTGTCGCTGGCGTGGAGGGGAGTAACGGCGTTCTCCATTGCACCGCTGCGGGCGATCACCCTGCTTGGGTTGGTGTCCGGTGGGTTGGCACTGGGGTTGATCGCCTGGGTGTTGTTTGTAAAGGTTTTTTCCAGCTCTGCCGTGCCCGGTTGGGCATCTATCATGGTGCCGGTATTGTTTATCGGCAGTGTGCAGCTGCTCTGCCTTGGGGTGATCGGAGAGTATCTGGGCAAAATCTACGAAGAGGTGAAGCGCCGCCCGCGGTTCCATCTGCGGGAAGTGGTGGGTGCCGACCCGGTCTCTGATGTCGGAACGGGCGGTTTACTGTCGGGGATGCCGCGGGCGCATCGGGGTGTCGGATTTCCTGATTATTCCGACAGCAATCGCAGGGACAGATCGATAGCGCGCAGGTGCTTGGTCAGGCTGCCGGAGGAAATGTAATCCACCGCGAGCCCTGCAAGCTGCTTCAGTCGCGCTTCATTCACACTGCCAGAAATTTCTATTTTTGCGCGGCCGCGCGCGAGTGTTAGTGCCTGTGCGGTCATGTCATCGGTGAACTCGTCGAGCATGATCACATCGGCGCCGGCATCCAGTGCCTGTTGCAACTCCTCCAGGCTTTCCACCTCTACTTCCACCAGGGCACCGGGCTTGATTCGATGCGCCTGACTTACCGCTTTGTCAATTCCGCCGGCAGCGGCGATATGATTTTCCTTGATCAAAAAAGCGTCATAAAGGCCGACGCGGTGGTTGTGGCAGCCGCCACACAGCACCGCATATTTCTGCGCAGTACGCAGACCCGGAATGGTCTTGCGGGTGTCGAGAATACGGATTTCGGAGTCCGCGGCCAAAGCCGCATACTCTGACGCCGTTGTTGCCGTGCCGGACAGTGTCTGTACAAAGTTTAGTGCACAGCGCTCGCCGGTCAGGATCGAGCGCGCGGTGCCGCATAGCTCAAACAACGTGCTGCCAGCTGCGACCCGGTCCCCATCCTGCACGTACCACTGCAACTGGAGCGCCGGGTCCAGCTGCCGAAACACTTCCTCTACCCAGGGCCTTCCGCAGAACACGCAGTCCTCTCGGGTAATTACCCGCGCGCGCGCCTGGCGCTCCGGTGGAATCAGCTGCGCAGTGATATCGCCATCGCCGATGTCTTCCGCCAATGCGACTGTCACGGCTCTCTGGATATCCTGTTGCAGATTGGGGATAGCGGCGTCGGCGGGAGTCATAGGGAACCTCGGCTAGGTTAGTCCGACGCAAAGGGCGGCCGGATATTGCGGCTGGCAATACTAGCAAATTCGCAGGCTGGGCCAGAAGCGAATTGGCGGTTGTACTCGGATTATTATTTTCCGCCGACTCGCGCATGCGGGGGCTGTGACTACTGTCGCAAAATGGTTCGCGCGAGCGATGCGGCGGTTGTGTTGCCCGCGCGTAAGTCCGTAGAATCGAGAGTTGACCAGAATAGGTCGTTTCGCGCGGCTGTTCCGCTCTCCCGTAACCCTACCAGCGGTAATGTTGTGGTTGCCACATGGCGAGCGGTAGGCGCAGAAAATAAGACATCAGGTCCGCAGGCGGTTTCCCAGAACTTCTGCGGTTGCATCACCCGGCTGCCCGACGGGGCCACCGGCCGAGGCTAAATGGCAATGACAGACTCCAACAACGTGGTATCCATTCAGGGTTTACAACGGGAGCCGCGCGAGAACAAGAGAGGCGCCAGTCTTCCCGCGCCAGTGGTCGCAGTGCGCGAAAAGGCTCGTTCTCTGCTCGCGGAGCAGGCCAAGTTACTGTTTGCCAAAGTGGACGACTCACTTTTCGCCATGGCGGAAAAAGCCCACGGCCAGGAGGAACAGGACGGCCTGTTCCAGGCGCTGCGTCTGCTGCGGGTGGAGCGGCGCAAGGTGGTGGACCAGTTTGCAGACAATGTGGCGCGCGCATTCCTGGTGCGGGATTCCTCCGAAGACGGGCGTGAAGATCTGTATTCGGCCGATAACCTGTCATTGGTGCACAACGACGACCTCGAACAGCTGGTCGCGGTGGACACCATGGTCGCCAATGCCAAGCGGGATTTTGCCGAGCCGCTGACCGAAATATCCCTGCGGCTCAATACCCTGCTATCTGTCAAAATCTATGACAAGAACAATCCTCTAGGCCCCGACGCTATCTGTGATGCATTCGTCGAGGCGTCGCGCCCGCTGAACCTGCACATCCGTGCCCGCCTGACCCTGCTGAAGAAGTTCGAGCAGGTTGTCATGCTCAA
Source organism: Microbulbifer sp. SH-1 (assembly GCF_011326135.1). Classification (NCBI taxonomy): domain Bacteria; kingdom Pseudomonadati; phylum Pseudomonadota; class Gammaproteobacteria; order Cellvibrionales; family Microbulbiferaceae; genus Microbulbifer; species Microbulbifer sp. SH-1. The sequence goes on from NZ_CP046948.1 coordinate 599,956, forward strand.
TCTGGGAAAAGTCTACGACCAGTGCAATGACCTGTTTGTAGAGCAGGGTGTGTTGCCCTCGCTCAAGCAGCAGCGCCGTGCCGCGCGTCAGCAGCAGCGGCCTGCTGCCAGCACATCGGTGCCACACTCGGGCGCGCAACCCGCCAGTCCGGCGGCATTGGGGGGCAGTGTTACCGCAGCGGGTTACGGGCTGCTACCGGTGAATTCTGGTGTTGCTCCCATGGCGGCGCAGGATCTGCTTTCTCATCTCGGCGCTCTACAGAGCCACCTGCCTGGCAGTTATAGTGACGCTGGCATTCAGTTGCTGAACGTCAATAGTCTGCTTCAGGAGCGTCTGGTTGATGTGCGCCAGTCGGCGGCGCTTACCAAGGTCGACAGCGACATTATCAAGCTGGTGGAAATGCTGTTTTCGTTCATCCTCGAAGACCGCAATCTCGCCGAGCCAATCAAGACTCAGCTGGGGCGCCTGCAGTTGCCGTTACTCAAAGTGGCCATTGCCGACAAATCGTTCTTCAGCAAAGGCGGCCATCCCGCCCGCAAGCTTCTGAATGAGCTGGCGGACGCCTGCACCGGATGGCAGGCAAAAGATAATTTTGAGTCCGACCCGCTGTTCAAGAAGGTCAGTGAGGTGGTCGCCCGGGTGTTGGCGGAGTTTGATCAGGACATCAATGTCTTTTCCTTGCTGTTGGAGTCCTTTCGCGAGTTCATTGAACGCGAGCGCAAGCGTGCCCAGAAACTCGAACAACGTATCGTGGACGAGGCCGACGGCCGCGCCAAAACCCAGGCCGCACGCGCGCGGGTGGCTGCCGTTATGGATGCCCTGGTGGCGGAGCGGGATCTGCCGCCGGTGGTCACTGAGTGGCTGAACAAAGTCTGGTCCAACATGCTGTTCCTGAGTTGTATCAAGGACGGTACCGATAGCGAAAGTTGGAGCCGTGATGTGCGCACCGCGAGAGATCTGGTGTGGAGTGTGCACGCGCCGATGCCGGAAAGTCGCAAGCAATTGCAGGGGCTGTTACCTGCGTTGCAAGAGCGCCTAAAAGTGGGGGTGGAGGCGGTGTCGCTCAACTCGTTTGAAGCGCGACGCATGTTTGCCGGCCTAAAAGAGGTATACCGCGAACGCTTTGCGCTGGCGCAGCGCATTACTGAAGAGCGCGCCCGTCTGGCTCGCGAAGAAGCCCGCGACGAAGTGCGAGAACAATTGCGCGACGAGGTGCTTGAGGAGGTCCGCGCGGTCTCGCAAGTTGCTCAGGCAGAGGTGCAAGAGGTCGTCGAGCTTCCGCAGATGGAAGAGCTGGAGCAGGTGGTTGCCGAGGTCGAACTCAAGGTACAAACAGCGGAAACCGAGGCGGTGCCCGAGGATGATTCCTACTGGCAGCAGACCTTCCGTCTCGCCCAGGGCAGTTGGTTCGAATTGAAGCGGGGAGGCGAAGAGCAATTCCGTTGCCGTTTGGCGGCGGTGATCAAAGATATCGATCAGTTCATCTTCGTCAATCGCAACGGCGCCAAGGTGGCAGAGTTCACCCGTGTGGAGCTGGCGCAGGCATTGCGAGCGGCACAGCTGCTGCCACTGGATGACGGCATGCTATTTGAGCGCGCGCTGCAGTCTGTTATTGGTACTGTGCGCAAATCCCGTGGAGAAATGCACTAACCGGGTCTTCCGGCATATCTCGACGTTTAAACCCTTCCGGCGGCTTTTCATGCAGTCGCCGCATATTGTCGCGGAATGCTCCCAGGGCGGCGAAGAGCAGCAATCTGCCGCCCCTGAGCCCCCTCCGTGCGTGACTTTCCTGACTTGTCAATAAAATCCTGATTTATACACTCCAAGTGGCCAAAAATGGCCCTTTTTGGTACTTGTGTATCGTTTATGTTTGCCGGATATTGCGCAAAAGTTCCGCTTATATCGATGGCCATCCTCTGCTGAGGCGTCGTTTGGGGGTCGGCTGTACACCGTTACGGTTTTGCGCTTGATGCGCTTGTCCGGCAGGTGGAATGTCTTTTTGTCTGCCGCGGAGTATTGGGGGACGCAGTAAACGTCTCTGCGGTGGAAGTACTCAAATCAATTGCCAGGAGGGCAGCTGGGGTGAGCATGGACGATATGGAAAGAGATAATAAAAAGCTATTTGTCATCGACGGTGGTGCTTCGGATGACGACAAGAGAATGACAAATGGCAATCGAAAAAACCGCGCGAATCTCCGTATATCGGCACCGCGACAATTGTCCAAAACTGTGAATCTCGTTAATCAGAAAGCAATTCAGTGGCTGCAGGCCCGGGCGGAAGAAGTACTTGCCCAGGTGGACGATTCCCTGTTCAGCATGGCCGAAAAGTCCCACCAGCAGGAGGAGCAGGATCGCCTGTTTCTGGCGATTCGCGCTATTCGAGGGGCGCACAGTAAACTGTTGAGCGATTTCTGCGACGGTGTAGAAGAGCGATTTCACGCTCCGCGCAACGATATCCCGGGGGAGGATTTTGAGCGCGATCCATCCTCTGCGCTGCCTCCCTTGTCGCTACTCAACGACGACGATCTGGAGCAACAGGTGGCCATTCGCACCATGGTGTCGAATGTCCAACGGGACCAGGCGGAATCCGTTGCGTCGCTGTCCCTTCGCCTCGACACGCTGTTGCCTGGCAAAATTTACGGCGAAAACATGCCCCTGGGCCCGGCAGCTATCTGTGCCGCCTTTGCCGATGCGCTTGATGATGTAGATATCTCATTGCGCGCGCGCATGACCGTGTTCAAGAAGTTCGAATTGCAGCTGGTCAACCGCCTGGGCGAACTGTATAAGATCTGCAACAACCTGTTGATTGAGCAGGGGGTGCTGCCCGCAATTGAGGACCCGCTGCACCGCCGCAGTCGCCAGGGGCGAGTACCCGGCTCCCCGGGCGCCGTCGATGCGCGTACTCCTGAGCAGTCTGCCGCAGTGCGGGAGGGCGCGCTGGTTGCGGGCGGCGGCGCCACCGGCCACGGCAATTTCATTGCGGGGTTAATGCCTTTGGGGTCTGGTGCTGCCCCAATGGCAACACCGACGTTGTTGCAACATCTGGGGCAGTTCCAAATGTCCTTGCCAGTCCAATCCGGTGCAACGGGTGAGTTGGTGAATGTTACCGAGCTTATCCAGCAGAGTCTTGTCGCCAGTAAGCAGAGCGCCTCACTGCACGAACTGGACAGCGAAGTGATCCGGCTGGTAGACATGCTGTTTTCGTTCATGCTGGAAGACCGCAATTTGGCGGAACCCATCAAGGCGCAGTTGATCCGCCTGCAGTTGCCCATGTTGAAGTTGGCGGTGGCGGATAAGGCATTTTTCAGCAAGAGTGGACACCCGGCTCGGCGTTTGCTGAACGAGCTGGCCGATGCCGCGATTGGCTGGCAGCCCGGTGAAAAGTATCTCGACGATCCCTTGTATCATGAAATTTGCGCCATCGTGGATGGTGTGCTGTCGGAATACGGTGAAGATGAGCAGGTGTTTGCCCGGTTGTTGGAATCCTTTCGCGAATTTTCAGTGCGTGAGCGCAAGCGGGCCGCGGTTATGGAGCGGCGCACCATTGATGAGGCCCGGGGTTCCGCCCGAGTAGAGGCGGCCAAGGCCCGGGTGGCTGCGGTATTCGATGCGCTCACCGCGGAACGCAAGCTGCCTAAAATTGTGCACGAATGGCTGGACCGGGTTTGGGGCAGCGTGCTGTTTCGGACCTGTCTGAGAGACGGGACCGACAGTGGTTCCTGGCGCCAGCATGTGTTGACCGCGCGCGACCTGATTTGGAGTGTGGCGGCGCCAATGCCTGAGAGCAGCGCTAAAATGCGTCAGTTGCTGCCGGATCTTAAAAAACGGTTGGAAGAGGGGGCGCAATCATTGTCTCTGAGCGGTGGTGATCTCCAGCGCTTGCTGGGTGGGCTCGAGGTACTATACCGGGAGCGGCAGAAACTCGGTGAGCGTGTGGAGTCCGAGCGCGAGCGCCGTATCCGCGAGCGCCTGGTCCAGGAATTGCGCCGGGAGGCGGACAGCGTGTTGGCCATACCGGTGGCGGATGGCGTGACTTCTGCCGCCACGCAAGAATTTGATGTGTTGACCGTAAGGTTGGATGATACACGTGAACTGCCTTCCACTCAGAAGGCTCTCCCCGCAGTTGAAGAAATCCAGCAGGTGGTCACCAAAGCGAGTGTGACCAGATCCGGCGGTCTGACCGCACTACCCGAGAATGACGACTACTGGCTGCAGACCTATCACCTCAAAGACAGCTGGTTCCTGCTGCGGCAGCTGGAAAAATTGCCGATACGGTGCCGCCTGGCGGCGATCATCTCTGACTTGGACCAATTCATGTTCGTCAATCGTCAGGGGGCCAAGGTGGGTGTTTACTCTCGCCTGGAACTTGCCCATGCGTTGCGCGATGAGGAGTTGCTGCCGTTGGAACAGGGGCCTCTCTTCGAGCGCGCGCTGCAGCATGTGGTGGGAAACTGTGGTGAAAGCCGACTCGCCATCAGCGTTTGAAGGCCGCCTCCCTATTATCGGAAGGCTGTAACGGGCAACGGATAGCAAAGCAGTCCCGGATGCGTTACATATACGGCGTTGCGGATGGGGTTCGGCGATTTCTGATGTTGCGCGCGCGCTTGGCCGTGGTGGTGTGGGCCTGCAGAATCGGATATTGCCAGTGGCAGTTGGTACGTTGCTTCCATAAAATGTACTCTGCTTAATTCCAGCGGAGTCGCGTTTGTGAAATATCAGGTCCAGTCCGGCTGGTTGTCCGGCGCACGTCGCTTGCCGAGCCCACACTGCAACAGCCGCCCGGAAGGCTCGGCTGTGGATCTCCTGGTCATTCACAGCATCAGCCTGCCGCCAGGGCAGTATGGCGGGCCCTACATTGATGACTTCTTCCTCGGGCATCTGGATGTAGATGCACACCCCTATTTTTCTGAAATCGCCAGTCTGCAGGTGTCTGCACATTTGCTGATTGACCGCAATGGTCATGTTACCCAGTATGTCCCGCTCTCCGAGCGCGCCTGGCATGCGGGGCAGTCCGCATTTTGTGGCCGGGAAAACTGCAATGATTTCTCCATCGGTATCGAGCTCGAAGGGCTGGATACCGACACTTATACAACGGCGCAGTACGAGTCCCTGGCTGAGGTGACGCTGGCGATCATGGATGCCTACCCGTTGATTGACAAGTCGCGCATCACCGGTCATTCGGATATCGCGCCAGGAAGGAAATTGGACCCTGGTCCAGGGTTCGACTGGGCTCTGTACTTCGAAAAACTGGATCGACTGGTGGAAGCCGGATCATCGGGCGCCGACGCTCGCTGATGGAAGTTGTACCGTCCATTGATCGACCAATTAATAATCAGAAATTGAAGCGGGGGTAGTATGGCGCTTTTGATCGTACTGTTGGCATTGGGACTGGTGCAGATCTGGGGTTCCGGCGGACCTGTGCATCGGGACAGTTGGTTTGTCCACTGGCAGCAACTCATCTACCGGCGCGCGCTGGTACGCGACAGGCCGGGAATCGGCTTTGGTCTGCTGGTACTGGGGCCCACACTGCTGGTGGCATTGTTGCTGGTCGCGGCGGAGTCGGTGCTCGGCGGTATCGGTCTTTTGCTGGTGAGTGTCCCGGCACTGCTGTACAGCTTCGGGCGCGGCAATTTCAATGGCGCGATGTCCGGTTATCTGCGGAGTTGGTATCAGGGGGATATGGACGCTGCCAAAGCCGCTGCTGAGCCGTTGCTGGCGCCGGGAGATATGGCAGAGGTCTCATCGGTAAGCGATCCGCAGGTCTTGCATCAACTGGTATTTCGCGCCGCTGCATATCGCGCATTTGAACGCCTGTTCGCCGTGCTGTTCTGGTTCCTGCTGCTTGGTATTCCGGGCGCGATTCTGTATCGACTGAGCCGGCTTGCGGTAGACACCTTGGCGCTGGACGGTACTGACACACAGGCGTCTCCCATTCCCGTAGCGGACCGGGAATTGGCCGTGCGCTGGCTGTGGCTTATCGAGTGGTTGCCGGTGCGGGCCGTGGGGTTCACCCTGGCAATCGTTGGCAATTTCGCCGGTTGTTACCGGGTATGGCGTGAACACTTGACGTGCCGGGAAAGTCGAACCGAAGATATTCTGGAGAATTATCTTGAAGGTGCTCTGGGTGGAATCGACAGCAGTGAATGCAGCGCAGGCGCAATGGTGAGCGAGGGGCAGCGCCTATGTGGTGCGGAGCTCGAAGCCATGCAGGGCGTGCTCTCCCGTGCGCTGTTGATGTGGCTGACGGTGATGGCGTTGGCTGTGCTGTTTGGCAGCTAACGACACAAGCTCTTGGACACTTTGATTTCCTGAAATCTGCGCATTGAGGATTACGTGACCGATACCGACAGCCCGCCGTCTGATCTGCCTTCGGCAGCGGACGTGTTTACCGCCGCTGAACGCCTGTATGGGTGGATTCACCGTACGCCATTGATGACGTCTGCAAGTATCAATCAGTGGCTCGGGGCGGAAATCTATTTCAAGTGCGAGCATCTGCAGAAAGTGGGGGCCTTCAAGGCACGGGGTGCGGCCAACGCGGTACTGCAGCTGCCGGCGGGCACGGAAATGGTTGCCACGCACTCCTCTGGAAATCACGGCGCGGCGCTGGCCTGGGCTGCAGCTGAGCGGGGCATTCGCTGTACTGTGGTTATGCCGGACAACGCGCCTGAGGCCAAGAAAGCCGCTGTGGCCGCATACGGTGCAGACATCATCTACTGCGCCCCTACGCTGGCGGCGAGGGAGGGCGCACTGGCAGAGCTGGTGGCGAAGACTGGCGCCCATGTGGTACCGCCATTTGATGATGCTCACATCATTGCGGGGCAGGGCACTGTGGCGCAGGAAATTGTGGGTCAATGCCGTGAGCGGGGTTTCTGCCCGGATCTGGTTGTTGCCCCGGTGGGAGGTGGTGGACTACTGGCAGGTATCGCCCTGGCTATTTCCGCAATGGCACCGGATATCAAGGTGCTCGGCGCTGAGCCCGCAGGTGCGGACGATGCCCAGCGCTCACTGCGTAGCGGCGTGCGGGTCACGGAGCAGGTTCCCGAGACCATTGCGGACGGTTTGCGCACGACGCTGGGAGTGCGCAATTTTGCCGTGATCCGCGAGCACGTTAACGACATCGTGACGGTGTCGGAGGCGGGAATTCGATTGGCTCTGGCGTTGTTGTGGCACCGTACGAAGCAACTGGTAGAGCCTTCGGCCGCGGTGGGACTGGCGTCTGTAATCGAACACGGAGCACGCTTTCGCAATAAACGAGTGGTTGTGGTGCTGAGTGGGGGGAATATGGATCTCGCGGCAGTGGCAGGTTTGCTGACCGATCCAGAGAATGACCAATTGTGAACGGCACTTGGAGGGCAGGATGAAACGCGGTGATATTTTCTTTGCGGCGCGGCTGGAACCTGGACGCGCGGCGCGATGTGTTAGGTGGTCTGCTGCTACACTGTGTGCAGTTGTATCCCGGTTTGCGGCTGTTCTGCTGTTGCTGCCACTGCTTGTGCCTCCGGTTGCGCATGCGGATGTTAAAAAATTTACGCTGGCATCAAAAACCTTTGTCAACGGTGCGCGTATGCAGCCCGCACAGCTGTACTTTGGCTTTGGCTGCAGTGGTGAAAATATATCCCCGGAGCTGCACTGGCGCGGCGCGCCAGAAGGCACTCGCAGTTTTGCGTTGACGGTACATGACCCGGATGCACCTACTGGCAGTGGCTGGTGGCACTGGATCGTATTCAATATCCCGGCGGATATGAATTCACTGCCGGAAGGGGCGGGAGATCCCAAATCAGGACTGATTCCCGAGGCGATTCAGAGCCGCACCGATTTTGGCAGCTCAGGTTATGGTGGAGCCTGCCCGCCGGAGGGACACGGCGACCACCGTTACCAGTTCCGGATCTACGCGCTCAAAGTTGACCAGTTGCCATTGGACGAGAACAGTCCGGCAGCCATGGTGGCTTACTACGTTAATGCCAACAAGCTGGCTGAGGCGCAACTGGAAGTCATTTATGGCCGTTGATCCCGTCCCCGGGAGCAGCCGTCATTGATCTGCCGGGTTAGGCCGCTGGTTGTCTGCCACATACAGGAAGGATGTAGAACTCGCCCATGCAGCAAAATAAAATGACCTGGGGAGAGGCACTTGAGGTTTATTCACGACCAAAAGTGCTGGCCATGTTTTTCCTGGGGATATCCGCTGGTCTTCCGCTCCTACTGGTTTTTTCCACACTGACGGCGTGGTTGCGCGACTACGGTGTCAGCCGCACCACGATCGGGTTTGCAGCCTGGATTGGCATTACCTTTTCCATCAAGTTTGTATGGGCGCCGGTGATAGACTCACTGCGTATCCCGTTCGTTACCAACCTCATGGGTAAGCGGCGCAGTTGGATGCTGGTATCTCAGATTGGCATTGCCGCAGGACTGTTTGCGATGAGCCGAATCAATCCGCAGCTTGCGCTCCCCGCGATTTTTGGGTTTGGTGTACTGGTGGCGTTCTGCTCGGCGTCTCAGGATGTGGTGATTGACGCATTCCGAATCGAGGCGATGGAGAAGCAGTATCAGGGCGCCATGGCGGCAATGTACGTGTTTGGCTACCGGGTGGCGTTGCTGATTGCCGGGGCGGGCGCTCTGTTTATTGCGGAGTACGCCAACTGGAGCATTGCCTATATGTCCATGGCGGCGCTGATGCTTGTCGGTATCGTCACCACACTGCTGGTGTCTGAACCTGACCATCAAAAGGCGCGCGCTCAAGGAGAGGAGTTTCAACACGAGTGGGTGGACCGCGTACTGGGAAGTGGTAAACACAGCAGAATCAGTGAGTGGTTTGTGCGCTCTGTTGCGTGCCCGTTTATCGATTTCTTTGAAAGGAATGGTCGTTTTGCGATCGTACTGCTGCTGTTCATCGGTATCTACCGCGTCAGTGACATTGCCATGGGGGTCATGGCGAATCCCTTCTATTTGGACCTCGGTTTTAGCAAGAACGATATCGCCCAGATCGGCAAGCTGTTCGGCTTTGTTTGCACCATGATCGGAGCCTTTCTGGGTGGCGCTATGGTTGTGCGGTACGGCATTCTACGCCCTCTGATACTGGGCGCGGTGATGGTTGCCGCAACCAACCTGCTATTTGCGCATTTGGCCACTCTGGGTGCGGATAAAACCTGGCTGGCCATTGCGATCAGTGCAGACAACATCAGCGCGGGCATTTCCAACTCGGTATTTATTGCTTTTCTTTCGAGTCTGGTCAATCAATCCTATACCGCGACCCAGTATGCGCTGTTCAGCTCCTTAATGACGCTGCCGGGCAAATTTATCAGCGGTTTTTCCGGCATCGTCGTGGATGCTGAAGGGTATTACTCCTTCTTTATCCTCGTGGCCATTCTCGGTATTCCTGCTGTTCTGCTGTCCATCTATATCTGGTACCGCTACAAGGATGAGGAAGCGGCGAATGCCGCAGAAAAAAGGGAGACACTGCAGAGTTAGCCACACTTGAGGAACCGGGGCGATGGCTAAAGTTCTTTTTCTTGCGGCCAGAGATAAATCCCGAGATCCACCTTTCCGTTCATCAAGGTGATTCCTTCCGCTTCAAGCCGTTTTATCTGTCTTTGGGCACCGGGCTGGGGCAGAGAGATTTTCCCTTGCGCATTCAGCACCCGGTGCCACGGCAAGCTGGTATCTTTAGGCAATTTGCGCAAAGTTTGTCCCACAAGGCGAGCCGCCCTCGGTAATCCGGCCAGCTCCGCGAGGCGTCCGTAGGTGACAACCCGACCCGACGGGACCTGTGCAAGTGCAAGGCAGATGCGACTTGTGGCATCATTGGCCTCGCTTTTGATTTTCCGCATTGTACTGGTCCCTGAAGTCTTAACAGTTTCACTTCCAGATTTATTGCGCACTTTCAGCTAATAACTCCAGGCTATTTAAAGGTTGTTTCGTGCATTCTGATGTATCCAGAACGTTAGTTTCCAGAACTTTCCGCTCTTTTTCCTCAGTTCTCCGCCCGCTATCCACGGCGCTGTTGACTGTCGCACTGTTGACCACTGCTGTTTCAGAGGTCAGTGCGGGTGTATTGAGCCTCGCGAATGGAGACCGGATTTACGGCGAGCTCGTGGTAGTGGAGCGCGATCACGTGGTGTGGAAATCGGAAACCTTCGGAGATATTACTGTAGAGAAAGGCAAAATTCTGTCTCTGGAGACCGACAAGGATCTGAAAATAGCCGGCAGGGATGAGCCCTGCGCCTTGGCTGGACACCGTCGCGAACAGTGGGAGCTTTACTGCGATGAAGGCGACGGCTGGGTGATGGACTTTCCCGCCATTGATCATGCAGAACCCTATGTCAACTTTGTGGGCGACCCGATCGTATTCCGCGGTAACGTGGCGGCATCCGGAGTGTTCGAGAATGGAAACCGCGAGCGAGAGGATTGGGATATCAACGCCAATTTTGATGTTCGCAATGGCGACTTTCACCATCTGGTGGGTACCCAGTACCAGAACCAGAACAGTGCCGACGTGGATAATCTGGAAAAATATCGTTTCAACTATGATCTGCGCTGGATCTTTTCCGAGAAATGGTTTGCCGCCGGCAACAGCGCCTTCCTGCATGAAGAAGCACGCAATCTGGATCTTAGTACCACCGTGGGTCTCGGCCTTGGTTACCTGTTTTTCGATACGGACAAGTCTGCATTTTCTATCCAGGGGGGTATGAGCAGCGTAAAAGACGAGTTCATAGACCCTTCTCTGAGTGAAACGTCCGACAAGCGTTATGCGGCGGGCCGTACCGCGTGGGATTTTCGCTACAAATTCGAACTGGGCCCCGAGGTGTATTACAACCAGGAACTGCTGCAGTCACTGGATCGTAGCGCAGATTATCAGAGCAATGCGGAAATCGGAGTCCGGACCCCGCTCGTGAAAGGCATTTTGATGGAAGTGAAATACGCTTGGCAGTATGACAATACGCCATCGCTCGACAGTGCAAAAGAAGACACAAAAATGACCGTCGGTGTAGGCTATTCCTGGTAAGACGATAAAAGAACTACCGGAAGCTGCACGATCATTCAATTTAGAGGGCGCTATGCAGGTTGCACACAGTGTTATCGCTATTACCGGAGCTGGTCAGGGCCTCGGTCGGTCCATGGCCGTTTATCTCGCCGAGCGTGGCGCACGGCTTGCGTTGCTCGATGTTAATCAGGCCGGTCTTGACGAGAGTGTTGCCGCCTGCGTCAGCATCGGTGCTGAAGCGCGCAGTTATGTGGTGAATGTCGCTGAGGAGGAGGCTGTTGATCGCACCTTCGCCGCGATCGCAAAGGATTTCGGTGGGTTGCATGTACTGGTGAACAACGCCGGAATCATGCGGGACGGTATGCTGCTCAAAGTGAAAGATGGCAAGGTGACCGAGAGGATGTCGTTGGCGCAATGGCAGTCAGTAATTGATGTGAATCTGACCGGCGTGTTTCTCTGCACCCGCGCGGCCGCGGCCATTATGGCGGAGCGGGGCGAAGGTGGTGTGATTGTCAATATTTCCAGCGTTTCGCGCGCCGGCAATATGGGGCAGACCAATTACTCGGCCTCCAAGGCGGGCGTTGCCACTATGACCGTGACGTGGGCTCGGGAACTCGCGCGCTACGGTGTGCGGGTTGCCGCCATTGCCCCTGGATTTATCGGTACTGATATGGTGGCGCAGATGCGCCCGGAAATTCTCGACAGCCTGGTGAAACAGGTGCCGCTGCGACGTATCGGGGAGCCCGCGGAAATCGCCAGCACCGTGGCCTTTATCATCGACAACGATTACATCAGTGGGCGTGTTATCGAGGTGGATGGCGGCGCGAGAATGTAGTTCATTGCTGGCTCTTCGCGCTTGTCTTCCAGAGATGCCCGCGGTGCGGGCTTCAGCACACCCTGACCACGCCGCCGTGACGGCGGTCAGAAAGTATCCACTGCCACAACTGTATATGGCGGGCTCGGAACGCACCGGCGCAGGAAAGTAGATAGTAGCGCCACATACGATAAAACTCCGGCCCATATCGGTCTGCGAAACGCTCCCAGCTGTTCTCAAAATTCTGATGCCAGGCCATCAGGGTTCTATCATAGTCGCAACCGAAATTGTGCAGGTCTTCCACCAGCAGGAGGCTTTCCGCAGCTTCGCAGATCTGGCTGTTGGCGGGCAGGTCCCCGTTGGGAAAAATATATTTTTCGATCCAGGGATCGCAGGTGGTATGGCGCAGGTTCTTGCCGATGGTGTGTAGTAATAGCAGACCGTCAGGGTCTAGGCAGCGTTTCGCGACCTGCATGAACGTGCGGTGGTTATGGCGGCCAACATGCTCAAACATACCGACACTGGCGATGCGATCGAATTTTCCGCTGAGCTTGCGGTAATCCATCAGTTCGACACGAATAGGGAAGTTGGCGTAGTGCTCGTCGACAAACTGTTTTTGTTCGCGGGAAACTGTTACCCCCACGCATTCAACGCCATAGTGCTCCGCGGCGTAGCTGACGAGACTGCCCCAGCCGCAACCGATATCCAGTAAGCGCATGCCCGGTTGCAGGTCGAGTTTGCGACAAATCAGATCGAGCTTTGCCGCTTGTGCCTGTTCCAGATTTTCGGCGTCCTTCCAGTAGCCACAGCTGTATGTCATCCGACTGTCCAGCATTGAGCGGTAGAAATCGTTGCCGAGGTCGTAGTGATGTTCGCCCACCTGAAACGCCCGGCGCTGGCTCTGCAGATTGATGAAATAGCTGCGCGCGACTCGCCATAGATGGCGAAATGGTTTGATCTGGTTTTGCAGATCTGCCCGTAGGAGTCGGTAGAAGAACTCGTCCAGCGCGATACAGGACCAGTCTCCACGCATATAGGTTTCACCGAGGCCCAGACTGTGGCGGGCGACAATTTCATCCAGAGCCCGGGTTTGATGCAGTTGTATATCCCAGGGTCGGTCGCCATTTATTCTGATGTCCGCGGCCCGCAATAGCTCAGCCAGCAGGTGTGTTGCATAGGAACTCGTTGTTGCGCTGGACTTGGTGCGGGCATTCTTTCGCGGGGTGTTGGTAACGGTGTCGCTTTCCATATTGCCGTCTCTCCTATCACTGCCGGAACCAGCTGGCAGCTGATTCCGTGTCATTGTGGATAAGGGTTCGGTAGCGCGGATTTGCGCGTCACACAGGGGAGTGGCTACACTGCGAACCCGATGACTTGCGCCGATTTCCCCCTACTGTGGGTTCTGCGCGTTTTCCCGTTAAGCATATTAGAAATACCGGAATTCGCCGGTATTCAACACAGGGGCAGCGCCTAGGCGCGGTACACCTGGGGAGCCCAAGACCATGCGTCCATTGTTGATACTGTTTATCCTCCTGCCGATTCTCGAAATATGGCTGTTGATCTCTATTGGAGACGTAGTTGGCGCATTGCCCACCATTGGTCTGGTTCTGTTGACGGCGGTTGTGGGGGTGGCGCTGCTGCGTCATCAGGGAATTTCCACCCTAATGCGCGCTCAGGACAAGATGCGCGCGGGGGAGGTGCCCGCGCGGGAAGTAGCGGAGGGTATTTTCCTTGCGGTTGGTGGAGTGCTATTGCTCACCCCGGGTTTTATCACCGATACGCTGGGGTTCATCTGCCTGATTCCGGGGTTGCGTCAGCTGGTGCTCGGGAAACTGCTCGGTCGCATCATTGTAGTCCGGCCTGGTTACGGCCCAGGAGGAAATGGACCGGAGCAGGGGGGAGGAAATATCATTGATGGTGACTATCAGCGGGAGGGAAAAGATCAAAAATCGAGTAAAAATTCCGGGGGCGACAATCACTAAGTCCATAGAGTTGCCTGTTTTTTGTGCTACTCCACCTCCGGCTGGTGTTAGTTGCAGATTTTTTCCCAGTTTTTTTCCTACCGCCGTTGAAATCCCTCCGCTCGGCCCTTAGATAGCCTGCACCTCAAGTTTTTGCCCCGGTGCATTTGATGCAGTGGGGCTGGTCCCACGACCGGATAAGGGCGTGGATTCCACTTGTTATTGCAACCCCAAATAACTCAATGGAGAGCCAATCCATGAAAATTCGTCCTTTACACGACCGCGTCGTAGTACGCCGTAAGGAAGAAGAAGCCAAATCCGCCGGCGGTATCGTTCTGCCGGGCGCTGCAAAAGAAAAACCGAATCAAGGCGAAGTGGTTGCCGTGGGTGAAGGCAAGCTGCTGGACAACGGCGACGTACGCGCCTTGTCCGTAAAAGTGGGTGACACCGTGGTGTTCGGCCGTTACGCCGACAGCAACACCCTCAAGGTGGACGGCGAAGAGCTGATCATCATGAGCGAAAGCGACATCTACGGCGTTCTGGAAGGCTGATAAGCCTCCTGAACCTTCATCGCACACAGAATTGAGGAAATAAGATCATGGCAGCTAAAGACGTAAAATTCGGTGATGACGCCCGTCAGAAAATGCTGAACGGCGTAAATATCCTGGCCAACGCGGTAAAAACCACCTTGGGCCCGAAAGGCCGCAACGTGGTACTGGACAAATCCTTCGGTGCCCCGACCGTAACCAAAGACGGCGTTTCCGTGGCTAAGGAAATCGAACTGAAAGACAAGTTCGAGAACATGGGCGCGCAGATGGTGAAAGAAGTGGCCTCCAAGGCTTCCGACACCGCTGGTGACGGCACCACTACCGCTACCGTACTGGCACAGGCCATCGTGACCGAAGGTCTCAAGTCAGTAGCGGCTGGCTTCAACCCCATGGACCTGAAGCGCGGTATCGATAAAGCCGTTGCTGCAGCCGTCGAGCACATCGCCAGCCTGGCCACCCCCTGTGAAGACAGCAAGTCTATCGCCCAGGTTGGTACCATCTCCGCCAACAGCGATGAGCACGTGGGCACCATCATCGCAGAAGCGATGGAAAAAGTAGGTAAAGAAGGCGTAATCACCGTTGAAGAAGGTTCCGGCCTCGAGAACGAGCTGGACGTGGTTGAAGGTATGCAGTTTGATCGCGGCTACCTGTCTCCGTACTTCATTACTAACCAAGAAAACATGACTGCCGAGCTGGATAACCCATTCATCCTGCTGGTAGACAAGAAAATCTCCAACATCCGCGATCTGCTGCCGCTGCTGGAGCAGGTAGCCAAGGCCTCCAAGCCGCTGCTGATCATCGCAGAAGACGTGGAAGGTGAAGCGCTGGCCACCCTGGTTGTGAACAGCATGCGCGGTATCGTGAAAGTAGCTGCCGCCAAGGCTCCGGGCTTCGGCGATCGCCGCAAGGCCATGCTGCAGGATATCGCTATCCTGACCGGCGGTACCGTGATCTCCGAAGAAGTCGGCCTGGAGCTGGAAAGCGCCACTCTGGAGCACCTGGGTACCGCCAAGCGCGTAACCCTGTCCAAAGAGAACACTGTGATCGTCGACGGTGCCGGCAACGTTGCTGACATCGAAGCGCGCGTCAAGCAGATCCGTGCCCAGATCGAAGAGTCCTCTTCAGACTACGACAAAGAGAAGCTGCAAGAGCGCGTAGCAAAACTGGCTGGCGGTGTTGCCGTGATCAAGGTTGGTGCTGCCACCGAAGTCGAAATGAAAGAGAAGAAAGCCCGCGTTGAAGACGCCCTGCATGCGACTCGTGCTGCGGTAGAGGAAGGCGTTGTTCCCGGCGGCGGTACCGCTCTGGTGCGCGCTACCCAAGCGATCAAGGTCGTCGGCGACAACGAAGACCAGAACCATGGTATTGCCGCTGCTCTGCGTGCAATGGAAATGCCGCTGCGCCAGATCGTTGCCAACGCCGGCGAAGAAGCTTCCGTTGTTGTCGACAAAGTGAAGCAGGGCGAAGGCAACTTCGGCTACAACGCCGCTACCGGTGTGTACGGCGACATGCTGGAAATGGGAATCCTGGACCCGGCCAAGGTTACCCGCTCTGCACTGCAGGCGGCTGCTTCCATCGCCGGCCTGATGATCACCACCGAAGCCATGGTTGCTGATATTCCGGAAGACAAGCCCGCAATGCCTGATATGGGCGGCATGGGCGGTATGGGTGGCATGGGCGGCATGATGTAAGCCGGCCTCCAGCCAAACAAAAAACCCCGCTTTGCGGGGTTTTTTTATGGCTTAGTCCAGTGGGCTGACCACACCGCGCTCATGCACACCAACGACATGGGTGTAAATCATGGTGGTATTGACGTCACTGTGGCCTAGCAGTTCCTGAATGTTGCGTATATCGGTACCTTTGGACAGCAGGTTTGTCGCGAATGAGTGCCGGAACGTATGGCAGCTTGCTTTCTTACGGATGTCGGTAGCCCTCAATGCCGCTGCCACCGCCCTGCGAACTTGTTGTTCACCGATATGATGGCGGCGAATGGTATCACTGCGGGGGTCCGTCGCTCTCTCCGGAGCGGGAAACACATACTGCCAACCAGGGCTTATTGCGGCATTGGGATACTTTTTGGCAAGGGCTCCAGGCAAATACACTTCGCCATACCCTTCCTCCAGATCACGCTTGTGTAATGCTAGCGCGAACTCGACCTGGGTCTGCAATGGCTGCAAAAGGGAACGCGGCAATATCGTTCGCCGCCACTTATCTCCTTTGCTTTCACGAACAAACAAGCATTGGTGGCCGAAATCCACATCCTGAACTCGCAATCGGACCGTTTCCATCACGCGTAGACCAGAGCCATACATAAGACTGGCGGCGAGTTTGTGGTGGCCCTGCATATTCGCAAGGACCGCTATGGCTTCCTCATGGGTAAATACTACCGGGAGCCGTTTCCCTTTACTGGTTCGCACAAACTGCAGATCGCCCAGATCAACATTCAAAAACTGCTTGTACAAAAAAACAACAGCGTTGAGTGCTGTTTTCTGAGTGTTGACAGAAACCGCGCGACGATTAGCCAGATAGCCAAGCCATTCATCGACTTGCGTCTTTCCCAACTCTTCCGGACGCTGCATACCATTAAACCGGATAAAGTCCTTCACCCAAAAGCAGTAGGTCTTCTCCGTTTTGTAAGCAAGATGCCGTGAACGAATAAACGCCCTGAAGCAATCCATAAACCTGCTGGGATGAGTGGGCAGGGGAATCGGAATATCATCCATCATGCAGTCCTTTGCATCCAAATTATGACTGTATTTATATACAGTATATTCGCTAATGTTGACTGAAAGTCAACACGTATTTCACACACGTCGACCACTATTTCGCACGGTAGCGTTGAGGTAGTGGAAAATGATATATATATCAATAAGTTAACGTTGGTTCCGCAAAGCGAAATAGTAGCCGTGGCGACCTATTTTGAGTTTGGGTAGTGGAGGTGGGAGCAAATTTAAGCCATTGGCCCAGCTTGGATTTTTTTGGCTTTTGGCATTAAATGGCTTATGGAATAGAATCCATTGAATAGCAGCCCTCGGGGCTACGATTAAAATGTTAGTGTTTTTAAGAGCTGTCGAAAGAAAATACGGCTTCGTAGAAAGTAATGAATAATGGACGGTGGTAGCTTCAAGCCATAGGTTTCTCAAAAACATCGTAGAAATCGTGGTTCCACCATTTGGCTTTTGCGGTCAGGCAATGCGGCACTTTTCAGCAGTTTTACTTGTGCCGCGCCACAAATTTGGTTAATTGTCGGCTTCGCCCACGATCCGGTGCGGAAGCTTTGCGCCAGGAGGGCGGCGCCGCACCCTGGTATATTTCAGTTTCGTAAAGGGAATGTCCCGTTCGTTCTCTTGGGTGGTTTCGGAAAGCGCAGTTCCAGGAAAGCGGTCGGTAGAGCCCCAAAACACTAACAATCAGCGGCAGAGCGACAGCCAACGCTACGCACCTTTTGTGTTACTCGCTGGCGCTCAAACATTAACACAAAATGTGCTCCGCGCTGGCTGCGCCTGCGCAGGGCGTTATAGCCCACGGTAAGAGTTGTTGGGTTATTGTGTAAGCGGCAAGTAATTTGTTCTTTGTCCAGTTCTCCAACATTGAACATTTTCCTAAAAATTTATGCTTGGCAGTTTTGTTCCTAGTGGGTTCGTTCTGGTTCGCAGTTGATGCAGATCCAAACCAGCATTGTAGAGTGGTTTCAATTTAGGAATTTCCGAGAAATGTATGATTGGCAGTTTCGTTCCTAGCAGGTTCGTTTTAGATCGTAGAAATGCCAATTCCGAACAAGTAATGTAGAGTGGTTTTAAGATAGTAAGTGCGTGCTGAAAGTTAAGTGCTTTGGCAGTTTTCTAAACTGGCTCAGTCAGTCCTTGGTGCCCAAAGCAGGTGTGCATAGTTTATGTGTCGAGCGAGCCCGGCTATAACAAAGCCAAGCAGTTCGCTCCGCCCCTTCGGGGCTCCGCGGGACGGCTTACTTTGTGCACTTATTGCGCGGGTCGCTGCGCTCCCATTTTCGCGCAATAAGCGCACAAAGTAAGCCGCCCCTGTTGGCGGCGTTATGTGAGTATGAGTTCGAGATCACAAGTGGCAAAGAAAGGTTTTGTTTCAAATAAGATTAAGCCATGGATTGAGGCTAGAGAAAAATATCAGCTATCTCACGCTCAAATACAAATGGCAAGAGAGCTAGGTCTTAGCCCAAAAAGCTTTTCGAAAATGGATGCAAATAGCCAGGAAGAATGGAAATTGCCTCTTCCAAAATATCTCGAGCATTTGTATCAAAGTAAATTTGGAAAGTCGTCTCCAGACGATGTACGCTCGTTAGAAGTAAAAGATAGAGAAAAAAGAGAGAAAAAGGCAGCAAGAAGATCTCTGCCAGATACTGGTGGCTCCGAGTGAGATTCCACATAACAAACAGCGGCAGAGCGACAGCCAACGCTACGCACCTTTTGTGTTACTCGCTGGCGCTCAAACATTAACACAAAATGCGCTCCGCGCTGGCTGCGCCTGCGCTGGGCGTTAGTGTTTTCAAGAGCTGTCGAAAGAAAATACAGCTTCGTAGAAAGTAAAGAATAATGAATGGTGGGGGCTTCAGGCCATAGACTTCTCAAAACCACTGTAGAAAACGTGGCTCCACCATTTGGCTTTTTCGGTCAGGTAATGAAGAAATTCTCGGCGGTTTTGCTTGTGCAGCGCCGCCAATAGGTTAATCGTCGGCTTCGCCCACGATCTGCGGTGTGGAAAGTCTGTGCCAGGATCGGCGGCGCCGCACCGTGGTATATTTCAGTTTCGTAGAAAAGGTGCATGTCGTTCGTTCTCCACGGTGGTTGCGTCAAGCAACATTCCACGAAAACGGTCGGTAGAGCCCCAAAACACTAACAAGGCGCTGCAGAGCGACGGCCAACTTTGTGCACTTTATGCGCAGTCGCTTCGCTCCTATTATTGCGCATAAAGCGCACAAAATTGTCCGCGCCTGAGCTTGGCGTTATGGTGGCTTGGCAAAAATTAAAAAGTTAGTGCCTGGGAATGTTTCCGTGATTTTTGTGAAGTTCCATTTTGATGGCACAGTGCACAATTTCGGTTAAGCAGTTTCGTTCCCGGTGCCTTTGTTCTGGGGCGATCGCCGCGGCAAGTTCAAGCCAGCATTGTGGGTAAGCAGTAAGAAAATTTATTGGTGCGGAAATTTTGGTATTCTTCCGCATCTTAAATAGGCGGTGGCCCTCCGCTGCGCTACGGACAGAGTGCTTGTAGTGAGCTCAGAGCGGCGCCAGCCATAACCAGGCCAGGCAGTACGCTCCGGCGCTGCGCGCCTCCGCCGGACGGCCTACACAACGCGCTTCGCGCTAAAAACGTTACGGCCGCCGCTGCTGGCGGCGTTATGCGGTCTTGGGATCACGTAAAAATATATGAGATTAAGTAAAATTGGTGTTTTGGTGAAAGAGGTTTTTGACGAGTACAAAAAAGCAGCTATAGCTTTGCTGGTACAGTTAGTATCAATAACCGTAATTTTCAACTGGCTGGTTTCTTACTTTTACCTAAAGGATTACACGCTTCCAAGAAGTTTGGTTGTTGTCTCAATTTTGCTTATTTTATGGTTTGGTATTATTTATAGACGAACTTATCGAGAACTGAAATCGTATAAACATCCGAAATTGACAGAGGATCAAGAGTATATACTGTCAATGCATAAAGACCTTCCGCTGGGTAATGGACAATGTGCATCTACATTACTGGGGGGGCAGGCTGAGGCCCATATTCAAGAAGCCCAATATCATCTTGATGTTCTAAATGAACTAAATCTAATAGAAATAATTAACCGATTGGATCTTGATGAAGAAGAACCTTTATATAGGTTAACTAAATTAGGCCGGAAGTATCTTTATGAAAATAATGTTCTCTATAAGCAGTGGGGCGCATAACAATGCCAGGCAGTAAAGCTCCGGGCCTTCGGCCCTCCGCGGGACAGCTTACCTTGTGCACGTTTTGCGCAGGTCGCTGCGCTCCCATTTTCGCGCAAAACGCGCACAAGGCAAGCTGCCCCTGCTGGCGGCGTTATGGCTCCTTAGTAGAAAATTCCGAGTTATGAAAAAAGTTCATGAATGTGAAAAAATGAAGCTTGTGGAGTCTTGGATAGAATGCGATGAAGATCATTGCAGTTTATATATTAACCACGTCGCCTCTGAGGCGGATCTAGAAGAGAACCACTATCTGGAGTACGCAGGTCAAACTATTGATAACGTTTCTATAGATGTTTTGTTTTGCCCCTACTGTGGAGTAAAACTTTTAGATGAAGACTCTGGGTTTTGTCCATCATTTTCATACAATGATTTTTCAAGGCATATTAAATAAATTTTTCATGGAGTCTTTACGTCTCGAGTTCAGGTTTTGCCTCGGTAGCGGCTCTGGTGCTGCTCCACGGTTCAAGCCATAACAATCAGCGGCAGAGCGACAGCCAACGCTACGCACCTTTTGTGTTACTCGCTGGCGCTCAAACATTAACACAAAAGGTGCTCCGCGCTGGCTGCGCCTGCGCTGGGCGTTATGTGTCGTCTATGAATGACTTTCGAGCATAAAATTGAAGTATTTAGGATGGTTATTTCTGATTCCTGCATTAGCTGCAGCTACCTATTATGAATACTTCAGTCTAAATCGGGCTATTGAGTCTGAGAAAACACAATTTGTAAGTGGAAAAGTTTCAGCTCTTTGGACGTACAACGGGTATTCATCCTTTGAGGTGGAGGGTGTGAAATTTCGAATGCAGTCCTTGATTCCCTGCATTGATCAGAGAGATAAGATCCATGATGGCCTGGAAGTGAGTATTAAGTTCAAGTCAATACCAAGGTGGCCGGGAACCCTTGAGAGCTACGGCTGCATTTTAGAAATTGAGTATATTGGTGAATTAAAGAGCAGGCCGACTGGTCAGATGCCCCGTGGCACATAACAAACAGCGGCAGAGCGACAGCCAACGCTACGCACCTTTTGTGTTACTCGCTGTCGCTCAAACATTAACACAAAATGCGCTCCGCGCTGGCTGCGCCTGCGCTGGGCGTTATGTGTCCGAGTAGAAAATCATGAGAAATCTGATAGAGGCTCTAGGTAATATTTCTATATATGTAGGGCTCGTCGTAATGCTGATAGCGGGAGTGATTGCCTTAAAAAGATATAGAAATCTTAGCTCTTCGCTTTTACTCGCGGGCGGGATAGTCATAATAGTTTGCTACACAATGATTATTCTGGGAATCCCAAAATTTGCGGTAGACTTAGGTCGTATCGATGAGAGCTATGTGAATATGAGGGCATGGTTGTCTGTTCTGATGCAGGCAAGCTTGGGTATAGGGCATCTGGCTATAGCTACCGGGGTACTCGGTATAGTCCTGCGGAAAACACATAACAATCACGGGCAGTGAAACTCCGGCCCTTCGGGCCTCCGCGGGACGTCTTACCTTATGCACGTTTTGCGCGGCTCGCTTCGCTCCCATTTTCGCGCAAATCGCGCATAAGGTAAGCCGCCCCTGCCGTGAGCGTTAGCTTTCAGAGCGGTGAAAGTTGGCCTTAACAAGAACAAGGTGTAGAAATCCATGAAACTGAAAAATGTAATCTCTATTTCCTTTCTGTTGGCTCTATCTCCGTTTTCATTTTCGTATGAGTGGAGCGCTTCGGAGTATGTAGATAATTGTTCCGTTGTCTACAAAAGTGAATTCACTATCGAAGATAGAGCATTGCTAAATTATTGTGTAGGGGTTACCAAGGGAACTTTATCGGGCATTATTTTTACAAAATCTATTGAATCTGGTAGGCCATTCATACCTAATTGCTTCGATGCCAGTAACGACAAATTCTTGAATTTACAAAAGGATCTGGTGGCAACTATGAGGCTAAGTAATAAAGGGCTTTCTGTTGCAGCTGAACCAAATACGGCAAATGCTGCAGTTGCAAATGCTCTCTTAAAATTACTCCCGTGCTTGATCGAGTAGAAGGCTTGCATCCAAAGCTAACAAACGCAAGCAGTATGCTACGGCCCTTCGGGCCTTCGCGGGACGCCCAACGCTATGCACGTTTTGTGCGAGTCGCTGCGCTCCCAGTTTCGCACAAAACGTGCATAGCATTGGTCGCCCCTGTTGCGGGCGTTAACTGCAAGATGAATATCGAAGCATCAATCAAAGAATTTGTAGATTTCATCCTGGTGGAATCTGTAGATGGGGATGATCTCGGATTGCTATTGGAGCATCTCGATAAACTTCCAATCATAGTTTCTTCTGCAAAGTTTACCTTTGATGAAAAAGAGTATGCTGATACTCCAAGTAAAGATTACAAAACAATTAGGTCAAAGATTGAGTCAAGGTTTCCAAAGATTGGCTACTACAACACTGTTTTAGAAATCTCTGAAAAGCTTGAAAATACGGAGATTTCAGTCGGGGATGCTGTAGACGATCTGGCAGATATCGTAGGTGATCTACTAGATGTTCTCTGGTATTTTAAAAACACCTCAGAAGATGATGCGTTATGGCACTTGGAGCAAAGTTACATTTCGCATTGGGGCTTGCATCTAAGAAGCATTCAGCTCTACTTGCACGATCTCTGGTGGTAAGCAGTTAACAAGGCGCTGCAGGCCGACGGCCAACTTTGTGCACTTTATGCGCGGTCGCTGCGCTCCCATTATTGCGCATAAAGCGCCCAAAATTGTCCGCGGCTGAGCGCGGCGTTATTTGCGACGTGAAGTCGTATAAATTTCTGTTACACACTCTGATAAATCACAGGAGGTTATTTCTCAGAACGATGTAACCCGATGTTCTACCATCGGTTTCCTACCGGCACATGCGTGGAGAGTAATTTCCGGGTGTGAAGCTGCCGGGACAATGTAACCTGCGGGCTCTGCCCGGAAGAGAATAACCGCGAGGCATTCTCAACTCTGCCAGCATCGAGGCGGTAAGGGGCTAGGAACGGATAGTATGGTCAACCCAGGTGAACTGCTGCACTCCCGTTACGCGCAAGAAGCCAAAGGTGCTGACAGGCTTTAACCAAAAAGGTAAGTGGACAGGCTGGTGGGCTTATAACGTCCTGCCACGTAGATGCCGCTCCACCGGGGGACGGGCAGGACCTAACCTATCCCGAGATTTATATGGAACACGATAACCCCGTATCGTACCGGGCAACCGGAAAGCGAGCCGTGAGGCGAGCCGATTGCGGTGCGGGTGTAGGAGACTGGAAGAAGCGAATGCCGCGCTGTAATGGCGCGGATACGGGTTCCAACTTTGCCCGGCGCGAAAGCGAGCAGACGTCCAGCTGGTGCCTCATCGCGAGAGAGGTTGGAGAACCGGTTTTGTGGGGGAAAGCAAATGACGGCGATCGTGGAGCACCCGGAGACGGACAGGCCGCGTTCCAGTGCCGGTGCGCCCCCAGCGGGAACGGCGAGCCAGACCGACAGGCCGGCAATGGCCATCGAGACAGCCCGTTACCACGTCCACCGGCTGCAGCGGCGTATCGCGAAGGCGGTTGAAGACAAACGTTACAACAAAGCCCGCGCACTGCAACGGCTTCTCACCAGCTCCCATGCTGGCAAACTGCTGGCCGCGCACCGTGTCATGCACAACCGCGGCCGCAAGACTCCCGGTATCGACGGTATCACCTGGCAGTGGCCGCAAGATCGCGCTGAAGCGATACAGTCCCTGCAGCGGCGAGGCTATCGCGCTCAGCCGCTGCGCCGCATCTCCATCCCCAAGGCCAATGGCAAGGAGCGCCCCCTGGGCATTCCCACCATGGTCGACCGCGCGGCCCAGGCCCTGCAGCACCTCGCGCTGGAACCCTGGGCAGAAGCGAAAGCCGATCGCCATTCCTACGGCTTCCGCCCCAAACGCTCGACCGCAGATGCCCTGCAACAGTGCTATATCGCCCTGTCCCGCAGAACCTGCGCTGAATGGGTATTGGATGTGGATATCAAGGGCTGCTTCGATCACCTCAGCCACGAATGGCTGCTAGCGCATATCCCCATGGATAAACACCTGCTACAGCAGTGGCTGAAGTGCGGCTACATCGATCGACAGGTCTACTACCAGACTGACGAAGGTACGCCGCAAGGTGGCATCATCAGCCCACTCCTCGCCAACATGGCTCTGGACGGACTGGAAGCTGCCATCGAGGCTGCCGTGCCCAAGAGTGGCAGCCGCGTCAATATCGTTCGCTACGCGGACGACATCGTCATCACCGGCGCCAGCCGGGAACTACTGGAGCAACAGGTAAAACCCGCTCTCGAAGCCTTCCTGGCCGAACGCGGACTCATTCTGTCTCCCGAGAAGACCCGCATTGCACATATCAACGAAGGGTTCGACTTCCTCGGCTGCAACCTGCGCAAGTACAGTGGCAAGCTGCTGACCCGGCCCGCCACGGACAAGGTCCGGGCCTTCGCAGGAAAGATCCGCACCCTCATCAAGCGCGGCGTCGCGCTACCCACCTTCCAGCTGCTCACACGCCTCAATCGCGTGTTGCGAGGCTGGTTCAACTACTACCGCCCCTGGGTATCCAAGGCGACCTTCGCCTTGATCGATACCCTGGTTTACCGGGCGCTGTGGTGGTGGATGCGACGGCGACACAAAAACCGTCAGAAACACTGGCTTTACGGTCACTACACCCGTCCACAACGCACGCCCAACGGCAGCTATCGGCGGGTGTTCACCGGCCAGACCCGCACCGCTCTGGGGATTATCCGCAGGATAACCCTCTTCAAACTGAGCGACCTGCCAATCCGGCGCCACACCAAGATAGTGGCAAAGGCTACCCCACATACGCCGGGCTGTGGAAGCTACTTCCGCAAGCGCTGGCAACAGGGGCAGAGCAACCGCAGGGCAGACCGGGCCTACCTTGCCAGATACCAGCTGGCGGCGTAATGTGGAAAGCAAAATTGTTTATAACGAGTCAAACTGCCGGGTTCCTTGAGCCTTTGAGGGGCTTGAGCCGTATGCGAGGAAACCCGCACGTACGGTTCTTAGAGGGCTGGGAGTCGGTAACGGCTCCTGGCTACTCGGCGCATCACAAGTTATGAAATTTTTACCGCTCATAATTGGAATTTTTCCTGGCCTGTTGCTAGCTAGTACGATCCCTTTAGATAAGGACGTTATCCAAGTAAGAGAATGTGGTATGGAACAAAGAGATGGCCATGGGCAGTTGCTGCCAATAGCTGTTTCAACTCCGCTTGAGTTAAATTGCCTCAATTGCAAAATTGAGTTCAATTTTAACGTGCCTGCAGGTGGAGGCTATCCAACCAATGTGAGTGCGAAATCCAGCGGCATCTCAAAACAGCAGGAAAATCAGTATAAAAGTACATTTTCTCGTGGCTGGGCATTTCCAGGTTGTAGCCATAAAGGTAAAGCCAGAGGCTTTCAGAGAGAGCGCAGGGCCTTCAATGCTTAACAAATAAGGATATGTTGCGCTTGCCGCAACATATCTGGTTGTTGAACGAGCCCGGCCAGCTCTATTCATGTAAATAAGTCGAAGGAGGATGGGCGGGGAAGGCCAACGTTAACCGCTAGCCTTTTCTACGGGCGAGCAAGACCCTCGCCCGGAAGGCGATAAAAAATTCGTTGTTACATCGTGTATTCGCTCCTTTAAGTTAGGCCCGTTAATCCTCGTGTTGGTAGCATCCGTGCTCTATCCGTTTTTATCCGGGCTGGGCTTTGCGAGGATAGATACCGGTCACCCGCATAGGGCTTCGGCAGTGAGGGCAAGGCAAACTCGCGGTTTTCTTCGTCGGTGGTGCAGGCCTCTGCACCTTCAGTACCCACTGTAGAATGTGCATAACCGCCTTCGCGTTGCCGTGTAAGTACCCATAATCTCGGGCACGGCGAAAGCCCTTTGGCAGGCAGTGTTGCAGGATTAGTGCGATGAACTGCTCACCGGTAACGGTACGGGTTTTCCATTGGTGGGTATTGGCGTCACGGTAGCGAAAGGTCACGTTGCAACCGTCATCGGACAAGATGTTGGTATTGCTAATGACACCGCGATACAGATAGCGCGCAAGATAGCGCAGCGCTTCCGTGCCTTTGCCGACACGTTTACATTGCGCCACCCATTTCTTTGGCGTTCTGCCGGGGGTTATCCCGGCCTGAAAGAGCGCCTTAAGAAACGCACCTCGAAAGGCTTTTGCCAAGGCGCGTCCATTAAACAGGTATTGGCCACGGACTTTGCACCACTGTCGGCGCGCTTTATTAACCGCTCCACCGGGTACCACAATATGAACGTGCGGATGGTAGTCCAGACGGCGAGTGTGGGTATGTAGGACAGCGCAGAAGCCCAGCTCTCCGCCCAAGGTACTATCGTTTTTGGCAAAGGTTTTGAGTGTCTGCGCGGCACAGCGCATCAGCAAGTCGTAGCAAGTGCTGCGGTACTGTCGAACGACACCCCGCAGCTCCTTGGGAAGCGTAAAGGTGACCATGTAATAGTTCACCGGCAAGCGTTTTTGCTCCTGGCGTTGCAGCCAGGCTTGCGTACTCTGGTCCTGGCAGAGGTTACAGGCGCGATGTCCGCAGGAGCGTGGCGTGTGGGTGTTATGAGAGCAACGTTGGCAGGTCCATGCCATCTCACCGTAGGGACCTTGGCGGCAGCCCTCGATAGCGTTGAGGGCGGACCACTGGTCGCGACTGAGCGCGTGACCGAACTGCTCGATAAAACGGTGGCGGTAGCGTTGAACAATCGTTTGCAATGTCATGCTACGCCCCCCATACCACGCGCAGCTTGGCCAGCAGGCCGTTGATGCGCCGATCGGTATCGTTTTGCGTATAAGTGGATAGCTGGGTGTACAGTGCGGTGGTCTTGGGGCACTCGTGCCCCATCTGCTCTTGGATCGCCCGCAAACCCACGCCCGCGTCGGTCAGGAGCGTGCCATAGCAATGGCGCAAGGTGTGGATGGTAATCTCTTTGCGAATACCGACGTCGCTGACGATGGCTTTGAAGGACTTCTGTGTGCCGCCACGGTCCATAGGCTCACGAGCCTGGTGCTGCTCCTCGGGTGTGCGTCCGCGAGGAAAGAGCAGCGTGGGATTGCGATGTGTGACCCAGTACGCGCGCAGTGCTTCCAGCGTCATCTTGGGCAAGAAGACGAAGCGGTCCTTCTTCCCCTTTGCTTGACGTACGTGCAGAAGGCCGCGCTCGCTGTCGATGTCGGCCACGCGAATGCCAAGAGCTTCGCCCAAGCGCAGGCCCATGCTAAAGCAGGTGAGAATGAAGGTCTGGTATCGCCGCTCGCGGGTACCATTGATCAATCGCTCCAGCTCTTTGAGTGTAAGCACGTCGGGGAGGTGCTTCTCTTGAGGTGGTTTGACAATATCGACCCACTGCCAGTCGCGCTTAAGTACATGCTTGTAAAAGAACTGCAGGCCATTGCGATCCACCTTCACCGTTGACCAGGAGTGGGTGCTGATGAGGGACTCGAAATAGCCCTCAAGCTGCTCTTGCGTGAGGGTGTCGGGTGGGCTGTCAAAATACTCGCAGACGCGCCGTATGGCACGGCTGTAAAGATCAATGGTTGAGTCGGCTTTGCCCTGTCGTTTGAGTGCGCTAAGATGTTTTCGGTACAGTGAATCGAATCGTTTTTGCTGTGCTTTGTTCATAAAGATATTCCCCTAGTTGTCGTGCTCGGGGGTGAGCACGTAGGGGAATTATCTTTATTTACTGGGGGTTGAGCTTTGCCGCGTAGCGGCTTCGTTCAACAAACGCAGGCAGTTTGCTCCGGCCCTTCGGGCCTCCGCGGGACGCCCAACGCCATGCACATATTGTGCTGGTCGCTGCGCTCCCTTTTTAGCACAATATGTGCATAGCATTGGTCGCCCCTGCTGCGGGCGTTATGCAAAGGAATGTTGAGATAGTGAAAATCGACGATATATGGAAGTTGGTGTTGAGCTATCAAGCAGCAGTTTCAGCGGTTCATGAGATCTCTCGTAGTGATGGATACCCGATTTATCCGGAAGAAATTTCAAGTTTCATGAAATTGTTGCAGTCTCCACCTTGGGTTGCATATGAATATCAGCCAAACGAAATTAGCGGGATTCTAGCGTCAATAGAAAGCGCGACCACAGAAGAGATTAAGTGGGCCTTAACTGCTGCGGCCAGGTCTGAAAGATTTTGTGATGGATCTTGGGAGCAAATTCTAAAAAATAGGAGGCTGGATCCAGTCCTTGAAAGGCTTCAGGAGCTGCATCATGCATAACAAATAAGGATATGTTGCGCTTGCCGCAACATATCTGGTTGTTGAACGAGCCCGGCCAGCTCTATTCATGTAAATAAGTCGAAGGAGGATGGGCGGGGAAGGCCAACGTTAACCGCTAGCCTTTTCTACGGGCGAGCAAGACCCTCGCCCGGAAGGCGATAAAAAATTCGTTGTTACATCGTGTATTCGCTCCTTTAAGTTAGGCCCGTTAATCCTCGTGTTGGTAGCATCCGTGCTCTATCCGTTTTTATCCGGGCTGGGCTTTGCGAGGATAGATACCGGTCACCCGCATAGGGCTTCGGCAGTGAGGGCAAGGCAAACTCGCGGTTTTCTTCGTCGGTGGTGCAGGCCTCTGCACCTTCAGTACCCACTGTAGAATGTGCATAACCGCCTTCGCGTTGCCGTGTAAGTACCCATAATCTCGGGCACGGCGAAAGCCCTTTGGCAGGCAGTGTTGCAGGATTAGTACGATGAACTGCTCACCGGTAACGGTACGGGTTTTCCATTGGTGGGTATTGGCGTCACGGTAGCGAAAGGTCACGTTGCAACCGTCATCGGACAAGATGTTGGTATTGCTAATGACACCGCGATACAGATAGCGCGCAAGATAGCGCAGCGCTTCCGTGCCTTTGCCGACACGTTTACATTGCGCCACCCATTTCTTTGGCGTTCTGCCGGGGGTTATCCCGGCCTGAAAGAGCGCCTTAAGAAACGCACCTCGAAAGGCTTTTGCCAAGGCGCGTCCATTAAACAGGTATTGGCCACGGACTTTGCACCACTGTCGGCGCGCTTTATTAACCGCTCCACCGGGTACCACAATATGAACGTGCGGATGGTAGTCCAGACGGCGAGTGTGGGTATGTAGGACAGCGCAGAAGCCCAGCTCTCCGCCCAAGGTACTATCGTTTTTGGCAAAGGTTTTGAGTGTCTGCGCGGCACAGCGCATCAGCAAGTCATAGCAAGTGCTGCGGTACTGTCGAACGACACCCCGCAGCTCCTTGGGAAGCGTAAAGGTGACCATGTAATAGTTCACCGGCAAGCGTTTTTGCTCCTGGCGTTGCAGCCAGGCTTGCGTACTCTGGTCCTGGCAGAGGTTACAGGCGCGATGTCCGCAGGAGCGTGGCGTGTGGGTGTTATGAGAGCAACGTTGGCAGGTCCATGCCATCTCACCGTAGGGACCTTGGCGGCAGCCCTCGATAGCGTTGAGGGCGGACCACTGGTCGCGACTGAGCGCGTGACCGAACTGCTCGATAAAACGGTGGCGGTAGCGTTGAACAATCGTTTGCAATGTCATGCTACGCCCCCCATACCACGCGCAGCTTGGCCAGCAGGCCGTTGATGCGCCGATCGGTATCGTTTTGCGTATAAGTGGATAGCTGGGTGTACAGTGCGGTGGTCTTGGGGCACTCGTGCCCCATCTGCTCTTGGATCGCCCGCAAACCCACGCCCGCGTCGGTCAGGAGCGTGCCATAGCAATGGCGCAAGGTGTGGATGGTAATCTCTTTGCGAATACCGACGTCGCTGACGATGGCTTTGAAGGACTTCTGTGTGCCGCCACGGTCCATAGGCTCACGAGCCTGGTGCTGCTCCTCGGGTGTGCGTCCGCGAGGAAAGAGCAGCGTGGGATTGCGATGTGTGACCCAGTACGCGCGCAGTGCTTCCAGCGTCATCTTGGGCAAGAAGACGAAGCGGTCCTTCTTCCCCTTTGCTTGACGTACGTGCAGAAGGCCGCGCTCGCTGTCGATGTCGGCCACGCGAATGCCAAGAGCTTCGCCCAAGCGCAGGCCCATGCTAAAGCAGGTGAGAATGAAGGTCTGGTATCGCCGCTCGCGGGTACCATTGATCAATCGCTCCAGCTCTTTGAGTGTAAGCACGTCGGGGAGGTGCTTCTCTTGAGGTGGTTTGACAATATCGACCCACTGCCAGTCGCGCTTAAGTACATGCTTGTAAAAGAACTGCAGGCCATTGCGATCCACCTTCACCGTTGACCAGGAGTGGGTGCTGATGAGGGACTCGAAATAGCCCTCAAGCTGCTCTTGCGTGAGGGTGTCGGGTGGGCTGTCAAAATACTCGCAGACGCGCCGTATGGCACGGCTGTAAAGATCAATGGTTGAGTCGGCTTTGCCCTGTCGTTTGAGTGCGCTAAGATGTTTTCGGTACAGTGAATCGAATCGTTTTTGCTGTGCTTTGTTCATAAAGATATTCCCCTAGTTGTCGTGCTCGGGGGTGAGCACGTAGGGGAATTATCTTTATTTACTGGGGGTTGAGCTTTGCCGCGTAGCGGCTTCGTTCAACAAGCGGTTGTAATCGCCGCGAAAGACGCGGCTGGGACGGCTTACGCTATGCTTCAGCCGCCCCTAAACCGAGCGTTAGAGATTTGAGGAATAAAACATATGGAGCTGGAACAACAGACAGCGTTAAATACCAGTAATGGCAAAATCTAGAGCGGCTAAAATTTCCGCTCGAATGTGTTCGAGAGTACCAACGGGATTTTTCAATTTGCTAGTCGGCATTGAAGCGATTTGTGGGGTAAGTATTAGAAGCTCTTCGCCGTCATACTCGATTATCGGCGTTAGCTTGCCTAAATTCTCGTTTCGAAAATATTTTAAACGGCCGAGTGGAAGCACGATCCTTGTGCCTATATCTGAAATATGTTCGTGCTGAATATCCAGGATAAAGGGGAAGGCTTGCTGGGTGTTTGTGCTGGGATTTTTGTATACGTCAAATTGAGACATCAAAAAGTTCTAAACTCGTCGCCGAAGCAGCCATGTTCTTCCACAAACTCGTTGTAGGCCTTTATTGCCGCCTTGTGTTCGTCTTTCCACTTTTGGGCCTCACGCTTGGCTAGCTCTTGGCTCAAGGCCTGCTCTAAAGTGGCAGACAAATTGATATGCATTGATCTAGATTTGATCAATAAGTCACTATTTATGCTGAGATTTGTTGCCTTTTTTGGGGCATTTGCGTCAAAAAGAGGGTTCATAGTGGGGCTCCCGACAATGCGCATACCTGTGCGCATCTGAATGGTAGGCCGAATTTCCATGGTTCTCAACTCGTAATGTAGCCCGGAGCCCGATAGCATTTAACAAGGCTTGGCTACTAGCTTGACTCATAACCGGCTTAGCTGCGGGTCTGTATCTATGTCTGTGACTGATCGGCTGATATTAGTCGGAAAGATGGTGCGTAGCCCTATATTGGGGGGGGATGAGGAGGCTGGACAGCCGATCAAAGCTGGAAGTTGTCTGCTGCCTTGAGGGCGAAGAAAGGTGCTTCAAACAAAAAAGCCCGATCCTTTCGGATCGGGCTTCTCTATTTGGCGCACTCGGGAGGATTCGAACCTCCGACCGCTCGGTTCGTAGCCGAGTACTCTATCCAGCTGAGCTACGAGTGCGTCGTTGTGGTTGCGAACTATAGTGATCTGCCTTGGCCTCGTCAACTATTTTTTAAAGATTTTTTGTAAAAACTCTTTAAAAATCCGCAGGTTACCGAGCTCTTGGGACTGCCGAAGTCGGCTGCTTCAACTCGATAGGGCGCGCATATTGCCCTGGCCGGCGGTGCTTTGCAAGCATTTTTTGACGACCGCTATGATAAGGGATGGTGGAATCCTGGCGTGCTGACCGGCAAACCACGAGGCCCTGCGCGAGGGCTCTTGTGGCTCGCACGGGCTAAAGGGCGCGTTCAGAGAGAGGAGGGGCTTCACTCGGGGCCGTTCGTGGGAATGGCTACCTGTTTCTCGATGAGAATGTGCGCAGAGTTGGGCAGGGCGTCTTTCTGTGCATTATTTTTGAGCAATGCACACAATACCGAGTTCGGAGGCGGTAGAGCTGGCGGTAGTTTTCGGTGTTGAATTCTAACAGCGCGCACCTGGGTGTCGTGCCGACGGGCAGCGGGCACCGGAGCGCGAACTTAGGTAGCAGGTGGTGAATATGGAGCGCAAAAAAATTGCACAGGAAGTATTCAACAGTGGCTGTTTCCAGCATAAATTATCTTTTAAACAGTTCCAGCAACTGATTGCGCGGCAGACAGTTGATTACGTCTTTTACTTCCAGCCAGCCGCGACGTGCCTGGTCGATACCACAGCGCATATGCTTAAGGTCTGACGTGCTGTGGGCATCAGATGCAATGGAGATCCTTACGCCCATATCCTTTGCCATCTTGCAGCCTTCGTCTGTCAGGTCAAGTCGCTGAGGTTGCGCATTGAGTTCAATAAAGCAACCACGCTCTTTGGCGGCCTCAAGGATTTTTTCCAGGTTTGTATCATAGGGATCTCGCTCATTGATTAGACGACCGCTGGGATGTGCGAGAACATGAAAGTAGGGGTTGTCCATTGCGCGCAATATGCGCTCTGTCTGTTTCTTGCGGGAGAGATCGAATTTCTGGTGGATAGCACAGACTGTGAAGTCGAGTTTTTTGAGAATGTCATCGGGGTAGTCGAGGCGACCATCTTCCAGAATGTCCACCTCGCTGGACTTGAGCAGAACGATATTTTCAAGTTGCGCGTTCAGCTCGTCGATTTCATCCAGATGTCTGGATAATTGATCTCTATCCAGACCGCTGGCGATGGAAAGGCTCCTGGAGTGTTCGGTAATGGCGAGATATTCATAGCCCAGTTTTTCCGCGGCCTTGGCCATTTCCTTCAATGAATGATGGCCATCGCTCGCCTTGGTGTGAGCGTGGAGGTTACCGCGAATGTCGCTCAAGGTAATTAGCCTGGGTAGGGAGCCGTCCGCGGCGGCATCCAGTTCACCGCGATTTTCTCGCAGTTCAGGTTCGATATATTTCCGGTCGATACACTCGTATACTGACTCTTCTGTTTCGCCGGCAATGCGTTCATTATCTTCGAATACACCATATTCATTGATTTTATAGCCCTTCTTTGTGCCTAGTTTACGCAAGGCGATGTTGTGGGCTTTGGAACCGGTAAAATAGATCTTTGCTGCGCCGTAGCTTTCTTCCGGGACAACACGTACGTCTACCTGCATTCCTGAGCGCAGGTAAACCGTAGAGCGTGTTTCGCCCTTGGACACGATTTCTTCCACATCGTCGTACCTGATGAAATGATTCATCACTGGGGAACTGTCCTTTGCTGTGATAAGTATGTCCAGGTCGCCGACAGTTTCTTTGCGGCGACGATAGCTTCCTGTGATGATGATATTTCCAATACCTTTGGCGTCTTTCAGATAGTCGAGTAGGGGGCCCGCAATCTCCTCGGCATCGATGAGCAGGGTACGCTGTTCATTGCCAGAGTATTTCTCCAGGCGTTGCTTGATTTTTTCTGCGCTTTTGTTGCCAAAACCCGAAATTTTCTGGACTTTCCCTGCCTTGATTGCCTCTTCAAGGTCATTCAGTGACTGGATGTCGAGCTCTTCGTACAGTTTGCGTACGCGCTTTGGTCCCAAACCTTCTATTTTCATCAGTTCGCTCAACGCTGGAGGTGTACGGTCCTCTACTTCTTGCAGCAATGGCAGCTCTCCGGTCATTACCATGGTCTGTATTTTTTCTGCGAGATCGTCACCGATGTTGGGCAGCTTGCTCAGGTTCTCACCGTCGTCCAGCATGTCGGACATACTACGCGGATAGCCGCGTACCGTGCTGGCTGCTTTGCGGTATGCGCGCACACGAAAGGAATTTGCGCCCTCTATTTCAAGCAGGTTGGCGAGCCGGTTGAGTTTGGTAGCGATCTCACGGTTGTGAATAGGCATGGTAGAGGTCTCGTCACTGGGAATGGCCAGGGCTGATGGCTTCAGAATAGTTGGGTGGTGAATGCGTGATTGCACGACGGCCTCCACAGAATGCTCTCACGTCAACTCATAGAGATTAGCTGCCCTCGAGAAACTCCTTGAACGCGTGTTCGTCAATGCATTTCACTCCCTGTGCTCTGGCTTCCTGCAGTTTGCTTCCCGGGTTTTTGCCAACTACCAGGTAATCGGTTTCGCCAGTAATGCTGGAGGTGGTGCGGGCACCCATCGCCTCAACTTCTTCCTTGGCTTCATCGCGGGTAAAATTTTCCAATGCGCCACTGAATACAAACGTCACTCCATGGAGAGGCTGCCGTGTTTTTTTGGCATCGGTTGCACGTGTATGCCCATTTTTCGCAGACGTTCCAGAACGTCACGATTACGTTTATCTGCAAAGAAATTTTTTGTGGCACTGGCCGTCTCGCTGCCGATACCCGATATCCCTTCAATTTTCTTGAGGGGTGCGTGCGCGAGCCTTTTCAGTGTGCGGAATTCGCCGGCGAGCAGCTGTGCTGCCCGCCTTCCCACATGGGGAATGCCCAGTGCATACAGGAAGTGATCCAGGCGCGGATTTTTGGCTGCGTGGATAGCGTTTCGCAACTGCGCTGCTGAACGCTCGGCGAATCCCTGCAGCTGTCGCAGATCCTCTTCCTTCAGGGTGTAAAGATCGGCAATGTCAGCCACCAATTCGCGTGTTACCAATTGCTCAGCGGCCTTTTCGCCCAGGTGATCAATATCCATTGCATTGCGGCTCGCGTAATGTTTAATGCGGCCGCTGAGTTGGGCCTCGCAGGAGAGGCCGGCTGTGCATACGTGATAGGCTCCGTCTCGGGCGACTTTGGCGCTACATACCGGGCAGCGGTGCGGCATCTTGAACGGCGCGCAACGCTTTCTACCCGGTTTTTTGATACGTTCTTCCACTTCAGGGATAACGTCACCGGCGCGGATAACACGCACATAATCACCGACGCGAACGTCTTTTTCGTGGACCTCGTGCTCGTTGTGCAAAGTGGCGCGACTGACTGTGACACCCCCCACATCCACGGGCTGCAGCAGGGCGACAGGGGTTAGTATTCCGGTGCGGCCTACCTGCACCGTAATATCTTGGATCTTGGTGATCTCATGGCGCGGTTCGAATTTCCATGCCTGTGCCCAGCGTGGGCTGCGATTGCGACTGCCGAGGGTGTCGCGCAGTGCGTGGTCGTCTACTTTGATCACGATGCCATCAATCTCGAAGTCGAGGTCGTCGCGCTCCTCGTTCAGTCGACGGTGGAAGTGCTCGACGTCCTTGAAGGTGGTGGCCGTTTTGTTCAGTGGGCTGGTTTTGAGGCCCCAGTCGCCGAGTTGTGTCAGCACCTGCTGATGCGTGGCCGGCATCTCTTCATCCATCGCCAAGATTTCATAAAAAATGATACATAAGGGTTTTCCTGCAACCCGGCGCGACTGGTACTGACGCATAAGCCCGGCCGCCGCATTGCGCGGATTGGCAAACGGTTCCTCTCCATACTCGACCCGTTGGCGGTTCAGTGTGGTAAAGCCCTGTTTGGGTATGAAAACTTCTCCGCGGACCGAGAGGGTATCTGGTGCCTTGTTGCGATGCTGGAGGGTTAGTGGTAGTGTCCGGATGGTCTTCAGGTTGTGGGAAATGTCTTCTCCGGTATTGCCATTGCCCCTGGTGGCACCATAACGGAAGCGGCCACTATCATAAACCACCTCTACCGATAACCCGTCAAACTTCGGCTCTACCACAAAGTTGATTCTGTTCTTGCCCGCTTTCTCTCGCGCGTTCTTCATAAACCGCTGTACGGCGGTAGCTTCGAGTGTGGCCTGCAGGCTCTGAAGAGGTGCCCGGTGTTCCACTTTTTCCAGAGTGGGTACCGGCTCAGCGCCGACGCGTTGGGTTGGTGAATCCGGAGCTTTCAAATCCGGAAAGGCATTTTCCAGATCCTGTAGCCGTTGGAACAGCCTGTCGTATACCGAGTCGGCAATTTCCGGATCATCTTGCACATAGTAGCGAAGGTCGTGGTAATTGATTCCTTCGCGCAATGCACGCACCTGCTTTTCGGCCTGCCTTTGGCTGAGTTCGCCGACAGGTTGAAAATCGGTGGTCGGATTTTTTTTGAAGTTCATAGGCGTATTCAGAAATCGACGCGAGATTGCGCGAAACATACGAGCCTAATCTACTGCCGCCGTGGGATTAGGTTATTGACCAGGGGGGAGTATAGAAGGAAGTGCAAACCCTCGGCGCGGCAACAGGCGTCGGGTTTGGCCGGGATGTGGTACGGACGGAATCAGGCAGCTTCAATTTCTCGTGGGCTGTTACCCAGCTGGCGGGCAAAGGCCTGTTCAAGCAGTTCCGGTTCGCGCAGCCGCTTGATTTCCTCAAAAAAATGCGCGGCCTGGGGATAGCTGAGTTTCAGATATGCCAGCCATTGCTTGATGCGGTTGCCGAGATATTTCCCAGGATAATCTGAACGGGTGGTCTCGTAATAGCGGTACAGCAGCGCAACAATCTTTGACCAGCTCATAGGCTCATAGGGTTGGTTGCTACAATAAGCTCGGATCTGCAGGCCGATATCCGGACGCGCCAGCAGGCTGCGGCCGAACATGAAGGCATTGCAGCCGGTCACGTCGCGGCAGCGCAGAAAATCCTGCACGGTCCACAGATCGCCGTTGGCAATGACTGGAATGTCGATGTGCTGGCGGATTTCACCGATGTACTCCCAGTAGGCGGGTGGGCGATAGCCATCCACCTTCGAGCGGGCGTGCACGGCGAGTTCCGAGGCGCCGCCGGCTTCTGCGGCGCGGGCATTGTCGAGGTAACTGCGGCGGTCTTCGTAGCCAAGGCGGATTTTTGCTGACACCGGGACGTCCACGGGGACAGCCTTGCGCACTGCTGCAACAATGCCTTCTACCCGCGATGGCGACTGCAACAGGCAGGCGCCGCCGTCGCTATTGTTGACAGACTTGGCCGGGCAGCCAAAGTTCAGGTCGATGGCGCGCGCGCCGGCCTCTACGGCACGGGCGGCATTACAGGCCATGGATTCGGGGTTGCCGCCCAGCAGTTGCAACTTCACGGGAGTGCCGCTCGGGGTTGCCGCTCCCTGTTCCAGTTCGGGGCAGAAGCGGGTGAACACCTTGCGTGGCAGCTTGGTATGGGTAACCCGCACGAATTCCGTAACGCACACATCAATGCCGCCGATGGCGGAGAGCAGCTCGCGCACATGGTGGTCGATGACGCCTTCCATTGGTGCCTGGTAGATTTTCAGTGCATAAGAAGCTTCGCTGTGGGGTGTGGAATAAGTTTGCTGGTCGCGCATGTGCAGGGTTACGGCTTGCAAGGAAGATGGCTCGGGCGCGTATTGTACGTAATCAGTGATCCATATGCGCAATTTTTCGGCAGTCGGATGCCATTCCTGAGCCTTTGATGAGTTGGTCGAATCTGGTAGTGAAAATGAGCGAAAACACCGGCTTTGTTCTGGATCTTGGTTGCTTCTGTAACTAATAAGTGTTTGATTTTTAAGGGATCTTGTATTGATAATGTGGCCCGCTTGATTCACAGCAAAGCAATAACAAACCTATTTACGAGCAAAGAAGCGAGGGGAAGGTGGAGCAATCACTGTTGCAGCAAGGTCTTGATATCACGCTGTTCGGCATGGGCATCGTGTTCACGTTTCTACTACTGCTCGTGATCTGCACCAGCATCATGTCTCGCGTAATGACGCGCTTCTTCCCTGAGCCAGAGCCGGTGGCCACGCCGACGAGCGGGGCATCCGTTGCTGACCCCGCCAGCGATTCGCACCTCAGAAAAGTCATCGAGACCGCGATCAGGCAACACCGCAACAAGCGCCGCTGATATCTGCCGATACATTGCCGGGGCGAATACACCACAGAATGCAAGACGACCCGTAGCTCTTCGCCAGTGCTTCGGGTGTCCACGCAAATTTTCAGATTCAAAGATCAATTTTCCAAGAGAGACGACCCATGACTGAGGTTAAAAAGCCCCTGGGGATTACAGATGTAGTCCTTCGCGACGCCCACCAGTCGCTGTTCGCAACCCGCCTGCGGCTGGATGACATGCTGCCGATTGCGGAGAAGCTGGATAAGGTCGGTTTCTGGTCTCTTGAGTCATGGGGCGGCGCCACCTTCGATGCGTGCATCCGCTACCTCGGCGAAGACCCATGGGAGCGTATCCGCGAGCTGAAAAAAGCCATGCCGAACACCCCGCAGCAGATGCTGTTTCGCGGCCAGAACATCCTCGGCTACCGCCACTACGCGGACGATGTAGTGGAAAAATTCGTCGAGCGCGCGGCTACCAATGGCGTGGACGTCTTCCGCGTGTTCGATGCCATGAACGACATGCGCAACCTGCAGACGGCGCTGGCCGCGGTGAAAAAGCAGGGTAAGCACGCGCAGGGCACTATCTCGTACACCGTGAGTCCGGTACACACGATGGATATGTGGGTGGACCTCGGCCGCCAGATCGAGGACATGGGTGCGGATTCCATTGCGATCAAGGATATGGCTGGCCTGCTGCGTCCCTACGAGGGCTTTGAGCTGGTGACCCGGCTCAAGGCCGCGGTGGATATCCCGATCCACATGCAGTGTCATGCCACTACTGGCCTGTCCACCGCCACCGCGCTGAAGTGCGTGGAAGCGGGCATCGACAATATCGACACGGCGATTTCCTCCATGTCCATGACCTATGGCCACAGTCCCACGGAGGCGGTGGTGGCGATTCTCGAGGGCACCGAGCGCGATACCGGTCTCGATATCAAGCTGCTGGAAGAAATTGCGGCTTATTTCCGCGAAGTGCGCAAGAAGTACGCGAAGTTCGAAGGCTCCCTGCGCGGAGTGGATTCCCGCATCCTAGTGGCCCAGGTACCCGGTGGCATGCTGACCAATATGGAAAACCAGCTGCGTGAGCAGGGCGCGGGCGATCGCCTCGATGAGGTGTTGGAGGAAATCCCACGCGTGCGCAAAGACCTGGGTTTTATCCCGCTGGTAACCCCGACCTCCCAGATCGTGGGTACCCAGGCGGTACTCAATGTGCTCACCGGAGAGCGCTACAAGTCTATCTCCAAAGAAACGGCCGCCGTCCTCAAGGGCGAGTATGGAGCGACCCCGGCAGACATGAACAAAGAACTGCAGGATCGTGTGCTGGACGGCGCCGAACCCGTCACCTGCCGCCCGGCGGACTTGCTGTCGCCGGAAGTGGACAAACTGGCGGCGGAGCTGCAACAGAAGGCGGCGGAAGATTCCATCGCGCTCACCAGTGGCGAAGGCGAAATCGACGACGTACTGACTTACGCACTGTTCCCGCAGATCGGTCTCAAATTCTTGAAAAACCGCGGTAACCCGTCGGCATTTGAGCCTGTTCCCACCGGGAAAGAGGGCGCTGAGATCAAGAACGATCAGGGGGAGAGTGTCTACACCGTTTCCGTGGAAGGACAGAGCTACACCGTGACCGTGAGCGACGGCGGGGATCTGACTGGGATGGTCCGCATCGGCGGTGGCACTGCGGCGGGTGTCAGCGCGCCGGCACCGGCGACTGCAGGTAGTGGAACACCGGTGAAAGCGCCGCTGGCGGGGAATATCTTCAAGGTGCTGGTAAAGCCTGGGGATCAGGTGGCGGAAGGGCAGAGTATTGTGATCCTGGAAGCCATGAAGATGGAGACAGCCATCAGTGCGCCGCGTGCTGGCAGCGTGACCGGCGTCAGTATTAAAGAGGGCGATTCTGTGGCCGTGGGCGATGCCCTGCTGACCATCGCGTAACGGGGGCGAAAGTGGACAATCTGACAAGTCTGTGGTTTTCGTCCGGGGTCTATCAGATGACCTCCGGGCAGTTCATCATGATCCTCGTGGGGCTGGGCCTGCTGTTTCTTGCCATTCGCAAGAATTTCGAGCCGCTGCTGCTGGTGCCGATCGGGTTTGGAGGCATTCTTGCGAATATTCCCGGTGCCAACCTGGCCGCCCCTGCGGTGGAGGCGGCGATCTATGCCGGCGATGCCGGGGTTCTGGCGCAACTGGCGCAGGCTGTGGGCCTCGCCGGGTTTGAATCGGTTGACGGGCTGAAAGCTGCGCTTGAGCTTGCGCCGGCGGCGGCCCAGGAGCGCGCCGCGCAGGTGGCTGCGGACGCTGGTTTCTCCAATGGCATGCTGTACAACTTTTATAGTGTGGCCATTGCCTCCGGTGTTGCGCCGCTGGTGATTTTCATGGGGGTGGGCGCCATGACGGACTTCGGTCCGCTGCTGGCAAACCCGCGCACCCTGTTTCTCGGTGCAGCGGCCCAGTTCGGTATTTTCGCGACGGTACTGGGTGCGGTGGCTATGTCTGCCGCCGGCATCATGGATTTCTCTATCGCCGACGCGGCGGCCATTGGTATCATCGGCGGCGCCGACGGCCCCACTGCCATTTATGTT
Organism: Microbulbifer sp. SH-1; assembly: GCF_011326135.1. Classification (NCBI taxonomy): domain Bacteria; kingdom Pseudomonadati; phylum Pseudomonadota; class Gammaproteobacteria; order Cellvibrionales; family Microbulbiferaceae; genus Microbulbifer; species Microbulbifer sp. SH-1. Next base: position 640,600 of record NZ_CP046948.1, read on the forward strand.
TCCAGCCTGCTGGCGCCGGATTTGCTCGGTGCCATTGCGGTGGCGGCTTACTCCTATATGGCGCTGGTGCCACTGATTCAGCCTCCGATCATGCGTGCACTGACTACCGAGCAGGAGCGCCGGATCGAGATGGTGCAGCTGCGCCACGTGAGCAAGCGCGAGAAAATCGTGTTTCCCCTGGTGCTGTTGATTCTGGTAGCGCTGTTTCTGCCGGATGCGGCACCGCTGCTCGGTATGTTCTGCTTTGGCAATCTGATGCGTGAGTGCGGGGTGGTGAACCGCCTGTCCGACACCGCACAGAATGCGTTGATCAATATCACCACGATTTTTCTGGGGCTTTCGGTGGGATCGAAGCTGGCGGCGGACAAGTTTCTCGACCCGAAGACTCTTGGCATCCTGGCGCTCGGTATCGTTGCCTTTGCTATCGGCACGGCAGCTGGTGTGCTGATGGCGAAACTGTTGAACGCCTTCAGCAAGAACAAGATCAACCCGCTGATCGGTTCTGCGGGTGTTTCCGCGGTACCAATGGCGGCACGGGTCTCCAACAAGCTGGGCCTTGAGGCAAACCCGCATAACTTCCTGTTGATGCATGCCATGGGGCCGAACGTTGCCGGGGTAATCGGCTCTGCGGTAGCCGCGGGCGTGATGATCACCATGGTGCGTGCCATGACGGGCTGACACTGGCTTCCAGGGCTCATCAACCCCGCTGCGGCGGGGTTTTTTATGCATATGCGGTGAAGGGAACCGGCTGGTCGCCAAGGGTTCCGGGGAATCCGGCCGGGCGTGTTAAGATGGCGGCCCTTTTTGACTGTATGATGGCGCCACTGTCGGTGCCGGAAGGAGTGGTTATGTCCTGGTTGGGTGCGGGTATCGGCGCCGGTATCGGCATGATGTTTGGCGGCCCTATTGGCGCGGCGCTGGGCGCCTGGGTGGGCAGCTCTTTCGGTTCCGGCCTGAAGAAGCTCAGCGATGCCGGTGTTACTCTGAACCGCGATGGCGCGCAGACGGTATTTATCGTCGCACTGTTCTCCATGCTGGCGAAAATGGCCAAGGCCGATGGTCAGGTTTCCAAGGCGGAGGTCCAGCTGGTTGATGATTTCATCAACACCAACTTGCGTCTCAGTGCCGAAGATCGTCAGCAGGCGATCAAGATTTTCCAGAATGCAAAAGACGACCAGTTCAGCATTTACGATTACGCGAATCAATACCGCCAGCTGATTCGCAATCAGGCAATGCGGGAGATGGTTTACCGACTGTTGTTTGCGGTGGCCTTCGCCGATGGCGAGCTGCACCCGGCGGAAGAACAGATTCTGCGCCGGATTCCGGAAGCCCTCGGGCTGAATGCCTCCATTTTTACCACCATGTTCAACGAGTTCGCGCGTCAGGGGCACGGCCCCCAAGGTGACTCGCTGCAGGCGCATTACGATGTGCTCGGCTGTAGTCCGGAGGTGGATGATCGGGAGCTGAAGCTGGCCTATCGCCGCAAGGCAGCGGAATTCCATCCGGACAAAATCGCCTCCAAGGGATTGCCGGAGGAATTCATGCGCCATGCGGAGGATCAGATGAAGAGTGTTACCGTGGCGTACGATACCATTGTTGCCGCGCGCAAGCGGCAAGCTGCGGTTGAGCGGGCATAACAGATATGGGAGCTTAATATGTCTTTGGCGCAACGGATTCAGCAGAAACTGAGCGACGCTTTCAACCCTTCTCATATTGAAGTCGAGTGTGAAAGCCACAGGCACAATGTGCCTGCCGGTTCGGAAATGCACTTCCGCGTGGTGCTGGTGAGCGACGCATTCTGCAATGCGCGCAAGGTGCAGCGGCACCAGAAGGTTTACGCGGTACTTGCGGATGAAATGGCGGGACCGATTCACGCGCTGGCCCTGCATTTGTATACCGATGCCGAATGGGCCGGCCAGGCGCCCGCCAGTCCGCAGTGTATGGGGGGCAGCAAGGGCTGATTCTGCCGCTAGCCGTGTATGCGGGCCGGCGTTTCGGCTCGCGATTGGTTTGCGCTGCTACCCGCCTTCTCTGGGCGATTCATTTCCGCGCCTTTTCCTGAAAACAACACTTCTTTACTCTTTTGGTACGTCCAAATTCGCGACCTGAATGTCGTCTGAATGGCTGACGGAAATTTTCCTATTTTTTCCTGCCACACGTTGCTGCTCTGCGTTTCTTGGCGCGAATAATGTTCTGCCGAGCCCTAATTGGCACCCAATACACCGAAATCGGCGTGATTTTTTCCTTGCTGGTTGTGGCAAAGTCTTTAACGTCTGGCGTGTATTACATCGAATAAAAGAAAGCGGGCGACCCAATCGTGCAAAAGTTCCAAAGATAAAGATTTTTTTCGGCTGTTTTTTCTACACCGATATCGTCCCGTGTCTAGACTGACAAGTGATTGGGTTGATTGCTGTTTAATTTGCCGAATACGATGGAGTTCTCAATGAAAATGACACGCGTTCTGACACCGCTTGCAATCGCTGTAGCTGCAATGGTAAGTGCCCAGCAGGCTTCTGCAGATTGGTTGAGTGATGGTGACTTTGTTGTTCGTGTTGGTGCGAGCTGGATTGACCCTGATGACAGTCATAATGATCTTCGCTTCACTGAAGATTTTATCCACGAAGACTTCGACATCGATGCCGATACCACCTGGAATATTTCCGCGGCCTGGTTGCCGGTAGAACATTGGGGTGTGGAACTGATGTATATCGGTTCCACCAACCACGATCTGGATCTAGAGCGCATCAGATATGACGATGTCTACGTTGATGTTGGTGACTATGATGTCGGTGATTTTGACGCGAGCTATGCCAATGCTTACCTCAACTGGTATCCGCTGAGCCGTGACTGCATGGTTCAACCCTATGTTGGTATTGGTGTTAACTACACCGACTTCAGCGATGAAAGCTTTTCTCGCCGATTCAGGGATGATCTGAATTCGCTTGATCTCATCGATGTTGATTACGGCCTCAGCCACTCCTGGGGGTTCACTGGTCAAATCGGTGTGGACTTCAAATTCGGTCGCGAGAGTGCATTTCTTGTGAATGCTGCGGTGCTGTACATCGATGCCGATACTGACTATCGCGTTTCCTACACAGACAACCTGTTGCTCCCGCCGGCTCGTTTCACCAACGAGATTACCGATGTGGACTACAGCCCCTGGGTGTTTAATCTGGGTGTTGGCTACTCTTTCTGATCCCTGAATTCATCGGGTATCAAAGAGTCGCGTTCAAGGACGAACGGAAAAGGCACCTGCGGGTGCCTTTTTCATACATCGGAAAAATTAGAGCGTGTGACAGGGTAGTAAGCATTTCTGTATGGAATACCGCGACTATTACAAAATCCTTGGCGTGGAGCGCAGTGCCGCCCAAGATGAAATCAAGCGTGCTTACCGCAAGCTCGCCCGTAAATATCACCCGGATGTCAGCAAGGAAGATGCTGCGGAGGAGCGCTTCAAGGAAGTTAATGAAGCCTACGAAGTGCTGAAAGATCCGGAAAAGCGGGCTGCTTACGATCAATTGGGCAGCAGTTGGAATAGCGGTCAGGACTTCCGGCCACCGCCCAACTGGGATCAGGGGTTCGAGTTTCACGGCGGTGGCTACACCGAGGCGGACCCAGCGGCCTTCAGCGACTTTTTTGAAAGCTTGTTTGGCCGCGGTGGCTTCAGTCGTGGGAGTTTTCACGGTGGAGGCCAGCGGTTTCACGCGCAGGGGGAAAATACCCATGCGCGTATTGCCATAGACATCGAAGACAGTTACGCCGGCAGCAAGCGACAGATTACGCTCAAGCACTCTGAGCTGGGACCCAATGGCCGCCCGGTAGTAAAGGAGCGCAAGCTCAATATTACCATTCCGAAAGGTGTGACCGAGGGACAGCAGATCCGCCTGGCGGGGCAAGGCGAGCCGGGAATGGGCGACGGCAAGCCGGGCGACTTGTATCTTGAGATCGTTTTCAACCCGCATCCCCGTTTCAGTGTGGAGGGCACGACGGTGTATCTGAACCTGCCGGTGTCGCCCTGGGAGGCGGCGCTCGGTGAGAAGGTTCCGGTGCAAACCCCCAGCGGTACCGTGAACCTCACGCTGCCCCCCAACAGTAAAAGCGGGGGCAAGCTGCGTTTGAAAGGACGGGGGTTACCGGCAAAAGAGCCTGGGGATCTGTATGTGGTACTTGATATTGTGACACCACCTGCCGATACGGAGCAGGAGCGGGAAGCCTATCGAAATTTTCGCGACTCGTTCCGGTTCGACCCTCGTACCGGTGCCAGCTAAAGGATCTCTGCAATGGACAATCAATTTGACACGAACGAATTGACGGCGGTACTTCTGGATGAAAACAGCCGGGTCACGTTGCGCGAACTATGTCAGGCCTGCGCATTGACAGCGGAACAGGTAACGGCGCTGATGGATGAGGGGGTGGTAGAGGCGCAGCAGGTTTCCGGAACACTGTATTTCAGTGGCGTGTGCGTGCGCAAAGTGCACCGTATGGTGCGATTGGAGCAGGACCTCGGCGTCAACCACGCTGGCGCCGCGCTGGCGCTGGAGCTGCTCGAGGAGATCGAGCAGCTGCGCGCGCGAATTCGCCGCTTGGAGCGGCATTGATAGCGGCGGCCTTCACGCCGCCTTGTTGGTGATCTCGACCACCAGATAGGTCGTGTAGGCTATATAGCCTGCGAGCAGCAGGGCGCCCTCAACGCGGTTGATGCGGCCGTGCCGCTTGCCAAATCCATAGCCAAACACGAACAGTGCCAGGGTCAAACCGATAACCACTGGCCAGTCGCGGGTTAGGAGCTCGGGGGGAATGTTCGGCATCGGCGCGATGACGCCGGCGATTCCCACCACCGCTAGCAGGTTGAACATGTTTGACCCAACGACGTTGCCGATGGCGATATCGTGTTCTCCCTTGCGAGCGGCGACCACGGTAGCGGCAAGCTCGGGAAGTGACGTACCGAGCGCAACGATGGTGAGGCCAATGACCAGATCGCTGACGCCCAGTTGCTGGGCAATGGTGACTGCGCCCCACACCAGCAGGCGCGAGCTCAGAATCAACAGGGTAAGACCAGCCGCGACCCAGAACAGAGCTCTGCCCAGGGGCATATCGTGTTCTGCCAGCTCCTTTTCAATTTCACTTTCGACGATGTCGCCCTTGCCGCGCAGCGCCGAGAATATTGACCAGCCGATCAGGCCAAAAAAGCCTGCCAGCAGAATAAGCGACTCTGTGCGGCTGAGAGCCCCGTTCCAGAAGAACACCGCGGTGACACAAGTGATCGCCAGAAGCAACGGCAGTTCTTTGTTGATGATTTTGCTGTTTACCGTAAGCGGAATCAGCATCGCGGTGGCACCCAGGATCAGGCCGGTATTGGCGATATTGGAGCCGTAGGCATTACCCAGCGCGAGCCCCGGGCTGCCATCCATTGCCGCCATGGCCGATACCACCATTTCCGGCGCCGATGTACCGAATCCCACAATTACCATACCGATCAACAGCGGCGGCATGCCGAGATGCCTGGCTGTTGCGGCGGCGCCTTCCACAAAGCGATCCGCGCTCCATACCAACAGAGCAAATCCGGCAACGATGGCGAGCAAGGGAAGAATCATGGGCATCCTTAATCTGGAGGGATTGAGTTTAGCCACGGCCGTGGCGATTGCGGAGGCGATTGTAACGGCTCTGCCGTCGCCTTGCAGGAGAGATTGAACAGCTGCCCATCCCCTGCAGGGCAACGTCCGCGAACGTTGCCTGTAGAGATTGGGCACTCTCAGACGTCTGTGCAAGCGGGTTCAAACTCCTGCAACAGCGCCAGAAACGGTTCCCCGAATTTCGCCAACTTGCTGTCGCCGATACCAGATATTGCCAGCATCTCGTCGCGATTGCGGGGGCGGGCGCTGAGCATTTCCCGCAGGGTGGCGTCGTGGAAAACCACGTACGGAGGCACGCCGCGTTCCTCCGCCAGGGATTTGCGCAGAGCGCGCAGTGCGTCCCACAGCGGTTGATCTTCCGCGGAAATTTCCGCGCGGGGGGCGCCGGCGCTGGTATCGCGCCCGGAGGCTTTGGCGGGAGCGGATTTCGGCAAGGTGCGGAGCAACAGGGTTTCCTCACCGCGCAGCACCGGCCGGCATTGCTCGGTTAATTGCAGTGCGTTGAACGCTTCAGCGTTGACCTGCAAATAGCCTCGCACCACCAACTGACGGGCGATGGCGCGCCACTCATTGGCGCTCATATCGGCACCTATGCCGTAGGTGGAGTTCCGGTCGTGACCAAACTGGCGGACTTTTTCGGTATCAGCCCCCCGCAGCACGTCGATCACATGGGCCGCGCCAAAGCGCTGGCCGGTCCGGTAGACCGCGGACATTAACTTACGTGCGGCCTCGCTCGCATCCCAGGTGGCGGGCGCTTCCAGGCAGGTGTCGCAATTGCCGCAGTCCGCCGCCAGTTCCTCTTCGAAATAGCGCAGGAGGGCGCGGCGCCGGCAGCTGGTGATTTCGCATAGTCCCAGCATGGCATCAAGCCGCTGGCGCTCCTGGCGTTTGTGCTCTTCGCTGCCTTCTGAGGTGGCCGCCATCTGGCTCAGTTTCACCACGTCTTCGAGGCCATACAGCAGTAGCGCGGTGGCGGGTTCGCCGTCGCGCCCGGCGCGCCCGGTCTCCTGGTAATAGGCTTCGATGCTTTTGGGCAGGTCGAGATGGGCGACGAAGCGCACATCCGGCTTGTCGATCCCCATGCCGAACGCGATGGTGGCCACCATGATTACGCCTTCTTCCCGCAAGAAGCGGCGCTGGTGCTCGGCGCGGACATGGGCCGACAAGCCCGCGTGGTAGGGCAGGGCGTTGAATCCCTGCTGTTGCAGCCAGTCCGCGGTGGATTCCACCTTGTTGCGGGAAAGGCAGTAGACCACGCCGGCGTTGCCCTGCTGCTCGCTGTGCAGGAACTGCAGCAGTTGGCGCTTGGGGTTGTTTTTGGGGGCGATGCGGTACTGGATATTCGGGCGGTCGAAGCTGCTGACGAAGTGGCGCGCATTCGCCAAGTCCAGGCGCTGGGCAATTTCCCGTCGTGTGCGCTGGTCTGCAGTGGCGGTGAGGGCAACCCGCGGCACCTCGGGAAAACGCTGATGCAGGCAGGAAAGCTGCAGATAGTCGGCGCGGAAATCATGTCCCCACTGGCTCACACAATGGGCCTCGTCAATGGCGAAGAGCGAGATTTTTGCGCGCGCCAGCAGATCCAGGGTGCGGGGTTGCAACAGCCGCTCCGGCGCCAGGTAGAGCAGGTCCAGCTCGCCTTGCAGCAGCCGGCTTTCGATCTGCTGGGCCTCGTCGAAATCCAGCGACGAGTTCAGGAAAGCCGCGGCCACACCGGCGGCCCGCAGGGCCTCCACCTGGTCCTGCATCAGTGCGATGAGTGGCGAAATCACAATCCCGCATCCGGGGCGCGCCAGCGCCGGAATCTGGTAACACAGGGATTTGCCACCACCGGTGGGCATCAGCACCAGTGCATCATCACCGGCTACCAGGGTGTTGATGATCGCTTCTTGATCACCGCGGAATCCGGTGTAGCCGAACGTGTGCTCGAGGATAAAGTGGGGGTTGCCCGCGGAGTTGGATGTGGCCGGAGCCGGGTGTGATTCTGTCATGGGCGGCAGTATACCGTTTGCCCGGTGCCCAGTGTGAACCGGTTCGGGCAGTCAGATGTCCAATTGTTGGCGCCCTCTTGTCCTTTACTGGCGTCTGTTTGCTTCAAGTAGTGTGAGCTTGGTCTATAATCCCACCACCGCAGACATAGACAGGGACAATGCTATGCGCGCAATGACAACGACGTCAGCTGAGAAGCCAACTACAACTTCCTCCGTGTTGATCGGCACTCTGATGGCCTGTGCTCTGTCCTGGCTTGCTGGCTGCACCACAAGCGGCCCCAGCGCCATCAACCCCCGCAACCTGGCCCAGTCCGCCGTGGCGGATACTCATCTCGGGTGGAAACCTGCGCCCGCTCATCAGCTCAATTATTCACTGGCCACTTCCAGCGGTATCGCCCGGATGGAAGTGCGTGAGTTACCCGCAGATCTGCAGACGGTCACTATTGAGTTGCCGGGGATGCGCAATGTGGAAGGGGTGCAGTGGCGGGGGGGCAGCGGCGAGCACGCCATGCTGTTTGACGGTGCGGAAGGGGCAGATGGTGTGACTTTAGAGCGCCAGCAGCGTGGTTACCGGCTACAGCTGCAGGGTACGGCGCTGGAATCCATTCGCAGCGGCGGTTTTCTTACGGTGATCGACTATTATCGCAATTGATCGGTGCCGGAACTGATTGCCCTAGGGCGGGATCGGTGCTTTAGAACCCGAGCCCATGCGGGCGGATCAGGTAGAGTTTCGGCCAGAATTTTCCCGTCACCCACAGTCCTTTGCGATTCTGGTCCCAGGCAATGCCGTTGGCGACGGCATCTACATTCCATTGGTCGCGGACGCTGTCCTGGCGCAGTTTTTCCAGGTTCAGCACGCCCTTCACCTCACCGTTTTGTGGGTCAATAGCGATAACCCTTGGGTCCTGCCAGATATTGGCCCAGATCAGTCCGTTGGCATATTCCAGCTCGTTTAACCGTGTCCAGCGCTCTCCGCCACCGGTGACCCTGAGTGTTCGGGTGACGGCGAAGGTGTCCGGATCGCGAAACACGAGGCTGTCGCTGCCATTGCTCATGATCAGCTGTTTGCCATCGCTGGTGAGCCCCCAACCCTCGCCTTTGTAGTTCAGCGTCTTTTCCAGTGAAAAGTCCCCCCGCCGGTATATCTGCACCTCGCCTGCGCGGTAGGTGAGCAGGTAGAGCCGTTCACCGAAAACGGCGATCCCCTCCGCAAAACGGTCACTTGCCAGCCACTTGCGTCTTACGGGACTGGCGCCGGGGTCGGTATACTCCGCTAGCCATGAGCGGCCATAGAGTCCGCTGCTTTCCAGCCAGCGCTCGCCGTCGTAGTACAGTCCCTGGGTAAAGTGATCCGCCGGGCGTTTTTTGCTGTCGAGCAGCTGATAGTCGAGTTGTGGTGGCGTTGATGCCGCTGCGGTCGGCACGGCGACCGTCAGGAGTAGCAGCGACAGCAGTTCGGTAATGTAGGATTTCATGGTTGGCCGAACGTATTCCTGTTTAACCGTTATTGTTCAGTGCAGTAGTTTATGACCAGAGTAAAAGCCTTTGTCACTTTGACGCTGTTGGGTGGTCTGGCGGTGGTGTTGCCCATTGCCATTTTCATCCTGTTGTTTCAGTGGCTGTTCGGCCAGATCAGCGAGTTGGTGGCGCCGGCCACGGAGTGGATGCAGGCACATACGGAGTTCAAGGATAACTTTGCCCGCCTGATCGTCCTAGGGCTGATTCTCGGTTTGTGTTTTTTGATCGGTCTGTTGGTGAAAACCAGTGTAGGGCGCTGGGCGCACCGGCACCTGGATCACTGGCTTGGCAGGTTGGCACCGGGGTACAGCACGATCAAGGATGTGGTACTGCAGTTTATTGGTGGTGCGGGTACGGAGGGGGTGTTATCTGGGCCGGTGGCGCGGGCGCGGATTCACGGTGCGGATAATCCGCTTTCGGTGACGGCGATTGTGACATCCCAGCATCCGAACGGAGATTTCACGGTGTATGTGCCGACGGCGCCGGTACCGACTTCGGGTTTTGTGTACCACTTGCCTCCGGAGTGTGTGGAGATTCTGCCCCATGTGACGGTGGAGGCGGCTATGAAGTCTATTGTGTCTTGTGGGTCTGGTAGTGGGGCGTTGTTACGGGTTCCTGCTACCCAGGATTCTTGATTAATTGTGGTTCTAGGAAGGATACCCAGCACTTCCCCTTCGCGTCACGTTTTGCGCACTGTTCAGTGCGGCGCTTTGTTTTTTCCAAGATTTCTTATTGCGAAGCGCATTGGATGTAGTGCTTTCACAAGATCTTCTGATACCGGCATCACTTCTTTACTGATCCACGCGGCCAGCACCTCCGCGGCGAGCGGTGCATAGGTAAATCCTCGTGATCCCAGTCCCGCCAGCACATACAGGTTTTGCTGGTATGGAGTGCGGCGGTCGATCCGTTGCTTGCGGTTTTTGCGCAGCGCGCCGTAGGTATTTTCCAGCTGAGCCCATTCGGCGACCGGGCCTGCCATCGGCAGGTAGTCCGGGGTGGCGGCGCGGAGGGCGGTTCTCCCGCGCAGTTGCTGGTGGCTGAGTGATTCGGCGATTTGCGGTAACAGGGAAGCGAGTGTTGCCAGGTTTTCCTGGTGTTCTTCTTCGCGTATTTCCAAATCCGTTTGCTTCAGTTTGAAGGTGGCGCCGAAGCTGTGTTGTGGTGTTTTGTCAGGTTCTGAAACCGGCGCTGCGGGGGCGATGTAGCCTTCGCCGCAGAGGGCAATGTTCAGGGCTTGTGATACTGGTGTCGCCCGGGCGAAAGAAACCTGGCCGCGTATTGGCTGCAGTGGCAGGGGGGCGGTGTTGGGGAACTGGCGATTGAAGTTGGCGCTGCACAGGATGATGGCATCAAACTGATGCGATGTCTTTTTCCCGCGATTTTCTGTTTCCAGTTCCCACCGCGCTGCGGTCTGCTGAATACCGAGTACGGGTGTTTCCGGATGGAAGTGGATATTCGGGTGATTCAGCAGGGTGCTGCAGACCTGTTTCGGACGCAGCCAGCCGGCTTCCGGGAAGTAGAGCCCCGGTATATTGAGATCGACACCGGCGAGTTCGCTTGCCTGCGGCGCGGATACCGGTTGCGCGAGCAGGGAATTGCTGTCCAGCTCCAGGTGGTCGATGACCTGCTGTTGCAGCTGTTGCTCCTTTTCCGTTTCTGCCAGTTGCAGCAGGCCGTCGAAATGGATCGCGTCGGGGCAGTGCGACCGGTAGAAGCGCTGGGCGAATTGCAGGGCCAGTAGGTTGAAGTCGCCGTTGGGGCCGGGTTTTGGGGAGAGCTTTGCGTACAGGATGCCCTGGTCATTGCCAGAGGCGCCGCTGCCGGGTTCATTGCCCTGTTCGAACACCGCGACCTGGAAATTGCGGTCCGCCAGTGCGCGCGCGGCGGTTGCTCCGGCGATGCCCGCGCCGATCACAGCGATGGTGGCTGGGGGCTCGGTGTTTGTGACGGGCAGGTGCCAGGGGGTGGTGCGGTGCGGCCCTTGTTCGGCCGGTGTTGCCGCACTGAAGCGCCCGCGCAGCATTTCCCGCTTGCGCCCGAAACCCGGTACTTTTTCCAGCGCAAAGCCGACGGCTTTCAATCCCCTCTTGACGATGCCGGCGCAGGTAAAGGTGGCGAGTGTGCTCTCCTGAGCGCTGAGCTGTGCGATGGCCCGAAACAGGTCGTCGCTCCACATCTCCGGGTTTTTCGCCGGGGCGAACCCGTCCAGAAACCAGGCGTTGACCAAGCTGTCCCTGTGCGGATCATCCAGTTGTATACGCTCGAAGCCTCGGCTCGCCTCGTCGATGATCAGGGTCAGGTGTACATTGCCGGCAAAATTCAGCCGGTGTACGCCGCTCGCGAGATACGTTGGATATTGCGCGATTAGTTGTTCGCTGAGCTCGCGCAATTCCGGCCACAGCGCCAGGGCGCGGCGAAGGTCGTGAGGGGCAAGGGGGAACTTTTCCACACTGACAAAATGCAACTGTGCCGTTGCGGGCGCGGTCTGCCGCCACAGTTGCCAGGCGGCGAGAAAATTGAGACCGGTGCCGAAGCCGGTTTCACCGATGCTGAAGGTGGCGTTGTCGGCGAGGTTCGCCCAGCGCTCACTGAGGTGGTTGTGCTTCAGGAATACGTGGCGGGTTTCTTCCAGACCCGAGGCGGTAGAGAAGTAGATGTCGTCGAAGGCCGACGAAACAGGCTGGCCGTCTTCTTTCCATTCGAGCTGCGCCAGTATAACCGGAGTGTGTTGCTGTTCAGACATGGAGGCGGTCAGCGCAGGCCGAATTCGCGCATGATCTGCGCGCACCACTGGTCGAGGCGCTCATCGCTTTTCTCGAATTCGTTCTCCTCATCAAGGGCCAGACCGACAAACTGGCTGCCGTCCGGTGTCAGCCCTTTGGACTCTTCGAATTCGTAACCTTCCGCTGGCCAGTAGCCCACGGCTTTGGCGCCGAGGGCAAGGACTTGGGCGTGCAGGTAGCCGAGTGCGTCCTGATACCACTGGGGATAGCCCGCCTGATCGCCGAGCCCGTAGAGGGCGACGGTTTTGCCGGCGAGATCCAGGGTTGCCAGCTGGTCCCAGCAGTTTTCCCAGTCTTCCTGCAGTTCACCGTAATCCCAGGTGGGGATGCCGAGAATCAGGAAGTCGTACTCCCGCATCTGGGTGACATCGTCGTCTGCGACATTGTGGATGTCGATCCACTCCTCGCCGATGCGATCGCGGATTTTCTCCGCCGCCATTTCGGTGTAACAGGTACTGGAGCCGTAAAAAAGTCCGATGGGTGCGCGCATGGTTCGGTCAGAATTCCGGGGAGTTAATCGTATTGAAAAATTATCAAGCGCTTATACCGCGCCTTGATAACCCAGCTGCCGCCAGGCCTCGTAAATCACAATCGCCGCCGCATTGGACAGATTGATGCTGCGGCTGTTGGCGCACATAGGGATGCGCAGGGTGTGCTCGCTGCCGGCCATGGCCAGGAATTCCGCGGGCAGGCCGCGGGTTTCAGGGCCGAAGACGATGGCGTCGCCGTCGTGAAACTCGACTTCCGAATGGGCCCGGGAGCCTTTGGTGGATAGAGCCAGCACCCGCGCCGGCCGCTCGGACTCCACAAAGGCCCGCCAGTCCCCGTGGCGCACGACGCGGCTGTACTCGGCGTAGTCGAGTCCGGCACGGCGCAGGCGTTTGTCGTCCATGGCGAAACCGAGGGGTTCGATCAGATGCAGTTCGGCACCGGTATTGGCGCACAGGCGGATGATATTGCCGGTGTTGGGAGCAATTTCCGGTTGGTAGAGCACGATTTTGAACATGGCGACAACTTGGGCTGATCGGGTTTGACCATTAATACCCCGTTGTGGGGGCAGACAGGCGGCCCAGGTCGATTTATGAACAGCCGGGCCGCGAAGGGCGGGGATTATAGCGCGGAGGAGGTCTCTTCGCAGTCGATCTCGACTCCGAGTTCGTCGGCAATTTCATCCAGTTCATCGTGCAGGCCATCGATGCTGACGTCTTCCGCCACGCTGATCGTACACTCGGCGGTGAACAGGGGCTCGCCGCTCCAGGGGGTGCTGCCATAACGGGTGTCGAGGGTTTCCACATTGATCTTGCGGGCAGCGAGGGCGCGGGAGATTTCCTTGACGATCCCGGGGCGGTCATTGCCCACGAGTTTGAGCTGCAGGGTCTGTCGGCTGTCGGCGGCTACCGCAAGGGCGTCTTCTACCTGCAGCTTAAAGTCGGCGCCGGCGAGGCTCATCAGCGCCTCCTTGAGACGCGGACCGTCTTCGGCGGCCACGCTGACCCGCAATATGCCGGCAAACTTGCCTGCAAAGTGGGCCATGCGGCTGTCTTCCCAGTTGCCGCCATTTTCCGCCACGGCGGCGGAGAGCATTTCCACTACGCCGGGTTTGTCGTCGCTGATAATGGAGATGACGAGGTGTTGCTGCATGGGGATGTCCTTATTGGCACTGCTGGATTGAGGTACCTGGCTGCGATACCTGCTGGCTGAGCTGAATTGTAGCCAGTATGGCGCCCGGTGGGCAAAGTTCTCGCTATGGAACCCCGGGGGCGGTCTGAGGCTTTACAAGAGGAGATCGGGAGTGTTGAATCCCCAATCGAGGAAAATAATTCCAAGCAAGCTCTCAAAAGGAGAAGCCCGATGTTAGATCCGAGGAAAGTTGCACACTGGTTGGCCGGTCTGGCCTGTGCGGTATCGTTTGCAGGGGCGGTTCAGGCCGATACCCTTCAGGGCGCTATCAAGGGGGATCAGCGCACACCGGCGAATGTAGCGCGGGACAAGTACCGCCACCCGGCGGAAACGCTGGCCTTTTTTCATGTGAAGCCGGAGATGACGGTGGTGGAAATCTGGCCGGGTGGCGGCTGGTACACTGAGATTCTGGCGCCGATGTTGAAGGACAAGGGTACGCTGTATGCGGCGCATTTCCCGAAAGCAACGGAGGTGGGGTATTTCAAAAATTCCCTGGCCAAGTTTGAAGAGAAAATGGCGGCGGACAAGGATACCTACGGTGCGGTGAAATTGACGGAGTTCGTGCCGGGTGGTGGTAGTGAGATTGCGCCGGCGGCTTCAGCGGATGCGGTGGTGACCTTCCGCAATGTGCACAACTGGATGGGCGGCAATAATGAGCAGGCGGCATTCAAGGCGTTTTACGCGGCGCTGAAGCCGGGTGGTGTGCTGGGTGTAGTGGAGCACCGGGCGAAGCCGGGTACCAGCCTTGAAGATATGAAAAAGAGCGGTTATGTGACTCAGGATTATGTGATTGAGCTGGCGAAAAACGCGGGGTTTGTGCTGGAGGAGTCCAGTGAGATCAATGCGAACCCGAAGGATTCCGCGGATCACCCGAAAGGTGTCTGGACTCTGCCCCCGTCCCTGCGTCTGGGGGATGAGGATAAGGACAAATACCTGGCGATCGGGGAAAGTGACCGTATGACATTGCGGTTCCGCAAGCCGAAGTCCTGATAATTGCTGATTACCTAGATAAAATGCCCCGGACAATCCGGGGCTTTTTTTGCCATTCCGCGGCGGACAGGCACCGGGTATTCGTTTTCGAAACCGGGCTAGGCGCCCCTCTTAAATTCATCCCTGTACGCTGCGTCGCAAACATCCCTGTTTGCGACGCTTTCGAAAACGAATCCCCGCCACCTGTCCTTCAGTTCGAGTCATGTGCTTTGTAAGCGTTAAATACATTCACGCGTAGTGAGAGTGAAATGATCATTCCCCATAACCAATTAGACCCCGAAACCCTGCAAAACCTGCTGGAGGAATATGCCACTCGTGACGGCACCGATTACGGTGAGCAGGAGGTGAGCCTGGAAAACAAGGTGGCCAGCCTGCGCCGTCAGCTGGAGAAAAAGACCGTGGTCATCTGGTTTGAGCCCGGTGAGGAGTCGGTGAATCTGATTCTGGCGGAAGATATTCCGAGGGATGGTGATTACTGATGGCCGAATTGGATGGCTGGCTGGTGGACCGACCGCGGGACGCTCCCGAAAACTGGTTTCTGTTTGCACACGGCGCTGGCGCGCCGATGGATAGTGATTTCATGCAGGCTTTGGCGGCGTTGCTGGCAGAGCGGGGCGTGGGGGTGATCCGGTTTGAGTTTCCGTATATGGCGGAGCGGCGGGAAGCCGGTAAGCGGCGGCCGCCGAATAAACTGGATGTATTGCTCGCGGATTTTCAGGCTCAGATCGAGCATTTCCGTGCTGTTTTCCCAGGAGAGCGGTTATTTATCGGTGGCAAGTCCATGGGCGGCCGGGTGGCGAGTATGCTGGCGGCGGAAAATCATCGGGCGGGAAGGGTGGATGGGGTGGTTTGCCTGGGGTATCCGTTCCATCCGCCGGGAAAGCCGGAGAGCTTGCGCACCGGGCATCTCGAAAGCCTCGATTGTCCCGCACTGATGGTGCAGGGAACCCGGGACAGGTTGGGGGATCGTGCAGAGGTGGGTGGCTATGCGCTGTCCTCCGCGATTGAGGTGTTGTGGCTGGAAGACGGTGACCACGATTTCAAGCCGCGCAAAGCCAGCGGTTTCACCCAGCTACAACACTGGCGGGCCGCCGCGGATGGGGCCGCAGCGTTTATGCGCGCTGCAATATCGTGATGCGCTCCTCGTGCGCGAGCATGGGAGTGAGTTGGGCCATCTGTTCGCGGCGTTGTTCGCTGCTGTACCACTGTTGCCAGTGCAAGACAGACTTCCACTGGGACAGGGTGAAGCGGCGGCGGGGGTTGTCGAGTTCGGTGTAGGTATGACCGTCGACAAAGCCATCGGTCTGGTAGGCATTGGTCAGCAGTCGCCGTGCGGCCTCCTCGTAGGTCGCTTCCAGATCTTCGGCTATTTCCCGTTCAATCAGTACGTAAATCATCGGTGTTTGTGATCCTCAGCCGGTGTGCACTTCTGGTGACACCTCAACTTGCAGTCTAGTCTTTCCCAACAGCGACCGGTGAGGCGTCAGGCGGCTCTATTCTGTCCGGTCAGTCTTTGTGGATGACGCGCCATGGCAAATCTCCGACAATAGCCCCATGAAATCACACCATACCCTCGATGCCCGCGGCCTGCTGTGCCCGGAACCGGTCATGATGCTTCACTCTGCGGTGCGCAAGGTCGCGGCGGGTGAGGTGTTGCAGATGTTTGCCACTGACCCTTCCACCCAGCGCGATGTGCCTAAATTCTGTCAGTTTCTCGGTTATGAGCTGGTGCAACACCGGGAGGAGAACGATGAGTTTGTGTACTGGATCAGAAAATCTGAGGAATGATTATTTGTCCGGAAACAACAAGGGCGACCACTGGTCGCCCTTGTCTTTTCTGGATTTGTGGGAAGTGTCTAGGGCGAAGTGACAAGCGCCGCGATCGCGGCCAGGGCCTCCGGGTCCTCGGATTTGATCTTGTTGGCGATGTGGTGTTGGAAGAAATAGCGGAAACATTCCGATTCCTGGGCCGAGTACAGGCAATCGTCCCCGGGAAGAACCGGCGTAGTCTCCACACTGCTGTGATCAATCAGCATGCCGTGGATTTCGCCGCTGGCAAACAGCCGCCAGCTCACGACTTCGGAAAGAGTCAGGTTCTCCCGGTCCGCATCCATGAATACCGCGTGGGTACCAATGGTGTCGGGGATCTCCTGTACAACCTCGTCCGCTTGGTTGCTTTCAAATTCGAAGTATTCCGCCGCAGTCTCCAGCTCGACGATCTTGTGGATGGGGGGCTCATGGAAAATTTCCTCGATACCCGGGTCGTAGTAGCCCTCAAACCGGCCGTCCAGGGGATCCTGGATATCCGGGCAGGCGGTGATGGAGTTCAACCAGGGAACCAGTCCGACGACCTCGCCGTTAGCACGCAGGCCCCAGCAAAGGATTTTCAGACTGTAGAGATCAGTTCCGCTGGAATTGTTGGAGTAGAGCATTTCCAAGCCATCCAGCTCCGGAGATAGGCGAATAAACCGCCGGCTCTCTGAAGTTTCGATAGGCTTGCCGGTGAAGAGGTCAACCACGTTGCTGTTGCGGTGGTCGGTCATAGTGCACCTCCTTGCAGGGCCGGTAGTAGGGCGGGAAGGTCTTGTACTGCTTATCAAGTGCAACCGGCGCAGAGATAGCGAGCGAAGGCCGGGCGACCAATCGCCGAATCCTGACTCCGGAGGCGCCTTTATTGCCTCCCTGGGAAGCCGGTACCGCAACCGAAAACAACCACCCATAGCCCTCATTATGATCGCTTTGAGCGGCAGCAGGTTTCCGGTATCCCTGTATTCAAAGGTATATTCTGATTCGTGGAAATACAACCGGCGGATGCAGGTTCTTTATCTCGTTTTCCCGCCTTTCAGCACCGAAAACACAGGTGGTGGCGCCGATTGGCTGAATCGTCACTGATCTGCGTATTTCGCCTATGGGGGCATGGCCTTGATCCCCCCGCGCTCGCTGTTATAGTCCGCGCCAATTCACAATATGAGGTGTCGACTGTTTCTGGCACCGGTTCATGGCACAGGTTCAGGAGCCACAGTTGTCACACCTTTGCCCGGCAGATATCCAAGACCAGCAAGTTTCGTACCATCCGGAGGGGGCGACCGCGCACCAGGCAGCGGAGAAATCGGTGACTGAACGTATAGTCAGCGTGTTCGATACCTGTTTTTCGTCGCCGGACGGGTTGAATACCCGCCTCATGGGCGGCTTTGAAGAACCTTATTACCGTCCAGCCTCGGAAAACGGCGCCAGCTGGCATCAGGTGGAATTCACCCGCGATTATCCCGCCAGCGCCCTGCATGAAGCAGCACACTGGTGTGTGGCAGGCGAGTCGCGCCGGAAACTGCCTGACTATGGATACTGGTATGCACCGGACGGCCGCTCCAGCGCACAGCAGGCGGAGTTTGAGCGGGTAGAAGTGAAACCCCAGGCGCTGGAGTGGGTCTTTGCCCGCGCCTGTGGTTTAAAGTTCCGCGTCAGCGCCGACAATCTCGATGCCGGGCTCGGCCCCAGTGCGGTATTCAAAAGCGATATCTGGCAGCAGGTGCAGAACTACTGCCGCGACGGCCTGCCCTCCAGGGCCCGCCAGTTTGCCGGCGCGCTCGCCCGCGCCTGTGCGCAGCCGGAACCGTTTTTAGCGGAACACTATCGTTTGGAGGATCTCGGGTGAGTGAGACTTATCTGATCGACGCCTCGGTCTATATTTTCCGCTACTATTTTGCCCTACCTCCCAACTGGGTAAGCCGCTCCGGTTACAGTACCGAGGCGGTGTATGGATTCAGTAACTTCCTGTTGGATGTCTTGTCCCGCGATCCCGGACACATCGCCTGTGCCTTTGATGAGTCTCTCGGCAACTGCTTCCGCAACGACATTTATCCGGATTACAAGAGCAGCCGCGCACTGCCGGATGAGGCCCTGGCATATCAGCTGGCGGCCTGCCGTGAGATGGCGGAAGCGCTGGGGATCGCAAGCTTTGCCAGCGAACGCTTTGAGGCGGACGATATTCTGGCGACATTGACCCGAATGTGCGCGGCGAACGACCGCGCGCCGTTGGTGCTCACCCGCGACAAGGATCTGGGGCAGCTGCTGGACTGTGGCGCCGCCAGCCTGTGGGATTTCGCCGCAAACGAGATTCTGGACCGGGAGAGTATCCGGCAGAAATTTGGCGTGGAGCCACGGCAGATACCCGACTATCTCGCGCTGGTGGGCGACAACATCGACGATATTCCCGGTGTGCCCGGGATCGGAGCCAAGACCGCGGCGCGTTTGCTGGCGGCGTTTGCCGACGTGGAAGCCCTGATCGCCAATGTCGCGCAGATCGCCAGTCTCAAACTGCGCGGGGCGAAATCCATCGCAGAAAAAATTACCAGCCATTCCCGACAGATCCGCATGGCACGGCAACTGGCGCAGCTGGAATATGAGGTTCCTCTCGCGATTGAGGTTGATAGCCTGGCTCGCAAAGCCGTGGAGCCGGAGTTTGCCATTGCGCTCGCGGAGGAATTCGGCATTGGCGGTCTCGCCAACAAAATCCGCCGCACGCTGGACAACCGCGCGCATTCCAATGATGCAAATTCAGCGCGCGAACATATGGAGTCCGTAATTTCATGAAAAGCAACGGGAATGCAAATCCGCAGCTCAACATCGTCGCCGATGAGAATATCCCGGGGTTGGAAACCTGGTTCGGAAATCTGGGCGCAATTACCAGAATCCCCGGACGCACTATGTCGCAGACGCAGCTGGCAGACGCCGATGTGTTGCTGGTGCGCTCGGTCACCGAAGTGAACCAGTCTTTGCTGGAGGGCACCCCGGTGCGCTTCGTGGGCAGCTGCACCATCGGTACCGACCATCTGGATACTGCGTGGCTGGAGGCACAGGGAATTGCCTGGAGTGCCGCACCCGGTTGCAATGCCAATTCGGTGGTCGAATACGTATTCTGTGCGCTTGCTGCGCTGAACGTTGACTGGCGCGGGCGCAGTTTCGGTATCGTCGGTTGTGGCAATGTGGGTGGTCTGTTGCAGAAAAAACTCCACGCACTTCAGGTCCCGTGCAAGGTTTACGATCCCTGGCTAACCGAAAATCCCGACAGCAGCGATCTGAAATCTGTATTGCAACAGGACATTGTCTGCCTGCACGCGCCGCTGGTAAAAGACGGTCCGCATCCGAGCCTGCACATGATTGACACCGCGGCTCTCGCTGCGATCAGGCCTGGTACCGTGTTGATCAGTGCCGGGCGCGGCGCTGTCATCGACAATGCGGCACTGCTTGAGCGTCTCCGGGGTAAGCCCGACATCACCACCGTGCTGGATGTTTGGGAAAACGAACCGGATATCCGCACCGACCTGCTGGCAAGGGTGGATCTCGGCAGCCCGCATATCGCCGGTTACAGCCACGATGGCAAACTCGCCGGCACCCGTATGATTCGCGATGCGCTCAACCGCGTGCTGGGATGGCCGGAAGTGGCGCAGCCGGACACCGATGCGAAAGCGAAGCCGCCGGTTGTCAGTGAGCAGTCCGGCTTCGCCGCCATTCGTGAGCTGCTGCTCAACGTCTACGACCCGAGAGCGGATGACCGTCGACTGCGGGACGCCGCAGCCGGCGATCAATCCATGGTGAGGTCCTTCGACCTGCTGCGCAAGCACTACCCACAGCGCCTTGAGTTTTCCCATTTCAAGGTACAGGCACCAAACCTGGATGACGCCGCGCGCAAGCAGCTGGCTATTCTCGGGCTCAATTGACGATCAGGTCGAACCGTGAAACTGAAAAAACTCGGACTTGTTATCAACCCATGGGCGGGCATCGGCGGTCCCGCCGGCCTGAAGGGCAGCGATGGAGCCGATACCGTCGAGCGCGCATTGGCAGCGGGCATCCAGCCCCAGTCGCACAAGCGCGTGGCCATCGCGCTGGAAGCGCTAAAACCTTTTACCCCACAACTTGAGCTAGTGACCTTCGCCGGCGATATGGGCGAAAACCTCGCCCGCGAACTGGGTTTCCAGGTAGTCGTAGTGGGGGCCGCACGGCATGCGCGCTCGACACCGGAAGACAGCGAGGCCGCCGCGCGCACGATCCGCGACGCCGGTGCCGACCTGATCGTTTTCGCCGGTGGCGATGGCACGGCCCGCAATATGGTCAACGCCCTTGGCGACAGCTTTCCGGTACTCGGCATTCCTGCCGGAGTCAAAATGCACTCCGCGTGTTTTGCTATTTCTCCCAGAGCGGGGGGCGAGGTATTGCGACGGCTGATGGCGGGGGAACTGGTGGACCTGCACCAGCGGGAAGTGCGCGATATCGACGAGAACTCCTTCCGCGAGGGACGTGTCAGCACACGTTACTACGGTGAGTTGCTGGTGCCGGAAGAGGGGCATTTCCTGCAGGCAGTAAAAAACGCCGGGCGTGAGGTGGAAGAGCTGGCGGTGGCCGATATCGCCGCGCAAGTGGTGGAGGAAATCCATCATCTCGACCCGGAGACGCTCTACATCGTCGGCCCCGGCTCCACCACGCTCGCGGTGCTTTCCGAACTGGGGGAGGGGGGCACCTTGTTGGGGGTGGACCTGTGGTGTGACGGCAATCCGCTGGCTGCCGACGTGAGTGCGCCACAGATCGAGGAGGCCATCGCCTCACATCGCGCAACGCAACCCCATCTCCCGGTCAGAATCATTCTCACCGCCATCGGCGGCCAGGGCCATCTCATCGGCCGCGGCAATCAGCAATTGAGCCCGAAGGTATTGCGCGCAGTGGGGCGAGAGAATCTGATAGTGATTGCCACCAAAACCAAAATCACCGAACTGGGTGGGCGCCCGTTGCTGATCGACAGCGGCGAGCCATCACTGGATGAAGCCTGGAGCGGCTTTGTGCGGGTGATTACCGGCTACCGCGATGAAATCCTTTACCCGCTGTCTGGCGATGGCAGCGGGGAAGTTCCGGCAGCACAGAACACAAGCGAGTAAATGATGGATTGGGAACCTTTGTTGCGGGTTGTGCGCGGCAAACTGGAAGAAAAAAAGTCGGACAGCCGCCGCCTGTTTCACGGCCGAGGGCGCTGCTACCCGGGCTTTGAAAGTATCTGTGTCGATAGTTATCACCCGGCAATGTTGGTAACGCTGTTTGATGCCTATGACGGTGAAGACGTGCTGGTAGCATCGCTGTGGGCGCTGGCGGAGCCATTTGGTTACACCGGTATTGCGGTACAGCGCCGCTACGAGCGTGGTGCGCCCATCGTGTGGCAGGCCGGCACGCCGGTGGAATCACCGGTAGCGAGGCGTGGCGATCTTGAGATTCCACTGACTTTTGATCGCCAGAATGTTGGTTTCTTTCTCGATATCGAGCCCGGACGCCGCTGGCTGGAGCTACAGGTGCAGGAGAAGGCGGGGCAGGTTGAGAACCTGAAATTGCTCAACTTGTTTGCATTCACCTGCGCATTTTCGGTGGTGGCGCGCGCTGCCGGTGAGTTGGGGGTGCTTAATGTGGACCTCAACAAGGGTGTGCTTAGACGTGGGGAGGCCAATCACCGTGCGAATGGGTTGCCGTTGAAGGGCATCAGTTTTCTGGCGAAGGATGCACTGCGGGATTTCCGCAGTTATGACCGTCGGGGGCCTTTCCAACTTGCGGTTGTGGATCCGCCCACATTTCAGAAAGGCAGTTTCGATGTGAGAGAGAATTACGCTCGGATGCTAGAGCTGCTGCCGGCCTGCCTGGCGGATAAAGCGGATTTGCTGCTGGTGGTGAACTCGCCCTGGATCAGTGAGGCTGAATTCCGTGCACTAATCAGCTCTGCAAATCCAGGGTATTCGGTAATTGAACGGTTACCGCAGAATCCTGACTTTCCGGATAGTGATCCGGATGCGGCGCTAAAGATGCTGCATGTGAGGTATTGTCGAAGCGCTTAGCGCTACGAAGCCATGTTCTTGAATCGAAGGTGGAGTGCCGGGTACGGGTTTTCAGGATCGTCGGCAACAGGGATGTATTTAAGGGGGGCGCCTAGCCCGGTCCTGAAAACCCGTACCCGGTGCTTTGCCGCCACATAAGGCGACTACGAAGTTCCACTGGGATCTAGCTCTGAAGTTGAGCCATCAACCCCACCATCAACTCCTCGAGCTGAGGCGAAGATCCTCCGCGCACAACTTGATCCAGCTTCTCAGCGTTGCTGATCCCATCCTCCCCGCGACTCACCAGCACCAGAAAACTCCGGTGAGACAATGTCGCATCCTCGATCGCTTCCTGGCGCACCAACTGCAAAAAATGGATATAACCGCACTGCTTGAGCCAGGTCATCGCACCCAGGCAGGCGAGATGGCGGGGCGAGTGAAGGCCGAATTCGTCCGGGGTGTCGGGACCGGCGATATCTTCCACGTAGATCGTGGCCGGGGCCGGAAACCGCTGAAACAATGCCAGCAGAATCCGTCCCGCATCGCGGTAAAAATCGTGAATATGCAGATCGTCCAACATTGATCGCTTACAGCTTATTAACCAGTGTAACGCTCAAGGAAACTGCCCAAACGCTCAATCGCATGGGAAAGATCATCCACCCGCGGCAGGAACACAATCCGCAGATGGTCCGGCGCATCCCAGTGGAAAGCACTGCCCTGCACCAGCAGAATTTTTTCCTGGCGCAGGAAATCGAGCACGAACTTCTCGTCGTTCTCTATCTTGTGACGGTCCAGATCAATACGCGGGAACATATAAATCGCCCCCTGAGGCTTCACACAGCTGACACCGGGAATATCGTTCAGCATCTGCCACGCCAAATCCCGCTGCTCGCGCAGGCGGCCACCGGGTAGCACCAGATCCTTGATACTCTGGTAGCCGCCTAAGGCGGTCTGCACCGCGAACATGGCCGGCACGTTGCCGCACAGGCGCATGGACGACAGGATATCCATGCCCTCAATAAACCCGCGCGCGCGCTGCTTGGCGCCACTCACGATCATCCAGCCGGAGCGGAAACCAGCCAGGCGGTAAGACTTGGAGAGGCCGTTGAAAGTCAGGCACAGCACATCGTGGGCCAGAGTGCCCATCGGGGTGAACTCAGCGTCGTCATACAGGATCTTGCTATAAATCTCGTCGGCAAAAATGACCAGATTGTGTTGCTGCGCAACCTCTACAATTTGCTCCAGCAGGGCTTTGGGGTACACCGCGCCGGTGGGGTTGTTCGGGTTGATCACCACAATACCGCGGGTGCGGGGAGTGATCTTGGATTTGATATCGTCAATATCCGGCAGCCAGCCCGCCTGCTCATCGCAGCGGTAGAGCACCGGCTTGGCACCGGTCAGATTGGTAGCGGCCATCCACAGCGGGTAGTTAGGCATCGGCAACAGCATTTCGTCGCCGTTATTCAGCAGTGCCTGGGTGGACATGGAAATCAGCTCGGACACGCCATTGCCCAAATAGATATCGTCGATATCGACTCCCGGCACACCGAGGATCTGGCACTCGTGCATGATGGCCTTACGCGCCGCGAACAGCCCCTTGGATTCCACATAGCCCTGTGCCTGGGACAGGTTGTAGATCACGTCCTGCAGAATTTCGTCTGGCGCATTAAAACCGAATGGTGCCGGATTGCCGATGTTCAGCTTCATGATCCGGTGGCCTTCTTCCTCCATGCGCGATGCCTGCTCCATGACCGGACCGCGGATTTCGTAGCAGACGCCGTGGAGTTTTTCCGACTTGTGAATATCCTTCATTGCTGTGTACTTCGTAGAGTCCTCAACTGATAGAGAGCCTTCAACTGGTTTAGAGTCTCCAACTGATGTTTTTGAAAGAGAGCCTGCGGGAGGCCATCTTGTGGGCAAATTTTTCCAACCTGCATCCGGCTTTCTTGTAGGCTTGCTATCGGTAGCGGGGCGGATCTGGCACCGTGGATAATCGTGGTGCTGCTGCTAAGCGTTGGGCCGGGCAGGGTAGTGCCGCTGGATACTGACTTATCAGGCGAAAAAGGAACCACAGTATGTCAAAAGAGAAAGACGATAACTACTGGCGCGAGCGCCTGACTCCTGAAGAGTTTCGGGTTTGCCGGGAGGGCGGTACCGAGCGGCCATTTTCCGGTGAATATTGGGCTACCTTCGAGGACGGCCAGTACCGCTGTCGCTGTTGTGGTGAGGTGTTATTTGACTCGGAATCCAAGTTCGAGTCCGGTTGTGGATGGCCCAGCTTTGACGCAGAGGCCAGCGGCGGTGCGATTGAGGAGCGCCCGGATCACAGCTTCGGTATGCAGCGTACCGAGATCCTGTGTGCCAATTGCGGCTGTCACCTGGGACACGTGTTTCCCGACGGACCGACCGACACTGGGTTGCGCTATTGTGTTAATTCACTGTCGGTAAAACTCGACCCCGGGCGGGAGGAGGGCGCTGACTGAGTGCAAGCCGAAAAATGTGACTGCAAGGCACTGACCAGAGGGTATCCATGATCCGATCCGCCCGAAAACGCCACTGGAGCCGGTGGCTGTACCGCGTTCAGTGGACGCTGCTTGCCATCATTGCCCTGGCGGTGGCGGCGGTGCGGCTCGGGTTGTTGCACTACCTGACCGCCTTTGAGGTGTTCAAGTATGCCGGATTGGCGGCAGTCGCCGTTGCGCTGGCGTCGATACTGGTATTTATCTGGGGGCTGGTCAAACGTCACCCCGAAGCCCGCAGCGCGGCTCTCTGGGCCACGATTCTGGGCGCGATACCGGTGGCGATTCCGCTGTTCACAGTGGGGGAACACAACTTCCGCGCACCTCCCATCCATGATATCTCCACTGACCTGAAGAACCCGCCGGCGTTCGAGGCAGTCCTGTCTTTGCGCGGTCCGGGCGATAACCGCGCGGATTACGCGGGTGACGCGGTGGCCAGTCAACAGCGCAATTCGCCCCTCTATGAAGATATTCAGCCGCTGCTGCTTAATATGACCGTGGCCGAGGCCACGGAACTCGCCGCCTCCGTGGCGGAAGAACTCGGCTGGCGGGTGGTGGCGAAAAGCCCCAACAAAGGGCGTCTTGAAGCGGTGGCGCGCACCCCGGTGCTCGGCTTTACCGAGGATGTGGTGGTGCGGGTGAAAAAGGAGGGGCAGGGCGTAACAGTGGACATCCGGTCCGCTTCCCGCAGCAGGGCGGCGGATTTTGGCAGTAATGGCCAGCGTATTCGCACTTTCCTGAAGGAGATGACGAGCCGTGCAGAAGGGCGCTGAAGAGAGGTGCTGATTCTCCCGGTACTTATCGTTTATTCCCTGGCGCGTTGATCTTCATCCGGCAGCTGCCTGCCGTTTGTCGCGCTTTGTGGCGGGGGTCCGGTAAGTGCCTGTATGCAAAGGAAAAATTCTTAAATTTTTTTTCATCCAAGTGTTGACAGCCCCCGGGGGTCTCCATAGAATGCGCCCCACTTCGACGCAGTACGCACTTGCCGAAACGCAGTGAGGAATGCCAAGAAGGTTTCTGGGTCCCCATCGTCTAGAGGCCTAGGACACCGCCCTTTCACGGCGGTAACAGGGGTTCGACTCCCCTTGGGGATGCCACGCGGGAATAGCTCAGTTGGTAGAGCGCAACCTTGCCAAGGTTGAGGTCGCCGGTTCGAACCCGGTTTCCCGCTCCAAATTTTGCTCAGTCGTCCACTCTAGGGGCGTATGAGCTGACGGGACAGGTTCTGTTTTGTCACCCCGGTCTGACAGGCCGGCTGCTTTGAGTACCAAGTCAAGGCGAAGTTTCTGTCCCCATCGTCTAGAGGCCTAGGACACCGCCCTTTCACGGCGGTAACAGGGGTTCGACTCCCCTTGGGGATGCCATTTTATCGGGGCTGCGCAAGCAGTTTCGATGACAAAAAAAGCGGGAATAGCTCAGTTGGTAGAGCGCAACCTTGCCAAGGTTGAGGTCGCCGGTTCGAACCCGGTTTCCCGCTCCAATTTCAAAGCCGCTCAATGAGCGGCTTTTTTTTTGCCAATGGACCGGGTCGTGCTGTCAGAGCACGGAAGTAGCGTCCCGCCGTTGCAATCTGCAGACCAAGGGCGTTGAATAACGCCACCCATTTAAGGAGGCACCATGACCGCTGCGCTCTCCATCAAGAACCTCGAAAAAACCTACGACAACGGCTTCCAGGCGCTCAAGGGCATCAGCTTTGAAGTGCAGCCTGGAGATTTCTTCGCCCTGCTGGGCCCCAACGGCGCCGGCAAGTCCACCACTATTGGCATTCTTTGTTCACTGGTGCGTAAGACTGGTGGCGAGGTGTCGATCTTCGGCATCGACATCGACCGGGATTTTCCCGCGGCCAAGCAAATGCTCGGCGTGGTGCCGCAGGAGTTCAATTTCAGCCAGTTTGAAAAGGTGTACGATATTGTCTGCACCCAGGGTGGCTTTTACGGCATGCCGCGCGCGCTGGCCGAAGAGCGCACGGAAAAATATCTGCGCAAGCTGGGCCTGTGGGACAAGCGCAACGCCCAGGCGCGTATGCTGTCCGGCGGTATGAAGCGGCGGCTGATGATTGCCCGCGCGCTGATCCACGAGCCGCGCCTGCTGATTCTCGATGAACCCACCGCAGGTGTGGATATCGAACTGCGCCGTTCCATGTGGGAGTTCCTGCAGGAGATTAACGCCCAGGGCACCACCATCATTCTCACCACCCACTATCTGGAAGAGGCGGAGAGCCTGTGCCGGAATATCGCCATTATCGATAAGGGCGATATTATCGAGAACACTTCGATCAAATCCCTGATCAAGACCCTGAATAAAGAGGTGTTCATTCTCGACAGCCGCGAGATCCTGAGTGCGACGCTGGACTTTGGTGACTTTGAAGGTCGCCGTCTGGACGAGCATAGCCTGGAGGTGACCGTAGAGAAGGGGCAGTCCCTGTCCGACCTGTTCGCGCATTTGAGTGCACAGAATATTTCCGTGACCAGCATGCGCAACCGCGCCAATCGCCTTGAGGAGTTGTTTGTTTCCCTGCTGGCACAAAACAAAATGCAGGAAGCCGCAAACAAGGAGGTGAAGTCATGAGCCCGCAACTGATCTGGACCTCCTTCTCCACCATACTCCGCCGCGAAGTGCGGCGCTTTACCCGCATCTGGCCGCAGACGCTGGTGCCACCGGTCATCACCATGTCCCTGTACTTCGTCATCTTCGGCGCGCTGATCGGCAGCCGTATCGGTGACATGGGCGGCTTCTCTTATATGGAGTTCGTGGTGCCGGGGCTGATCATGATGGCGGTGATCACCAACTCCTACGCCAATGTGGTTTCGTCGTTTTACAGTGCCAAGTTCCAGCGCAATGTCGAGGAACTGCTGGTCTCACCGACACCCAACTGGGTGGTAATGGCCGGTTATGTGCTGGGCGGTGTGGCCCGCGGTCTGATCGTCGGCTTTATTGTGACCTTGATCGCGCTGATCTTCACATCGTTGAGTGTGCAGCATATCGGGGTGACGATCCTGATTGTGTTCCTGACGTCGGTGCTATTTTCCCTTGCTGGATTTATCAACGCGATTTTTGCCAACAGCTTCGACGATATTTCCATCATTCCCACGTTTGTGCTCACACCGTTGACCTATTTGGGTGGAGTGTTTTATTCCATCGAGCTGCTATCGCCATTCTGGCAGGGGTTGTCGAAGCTGAACCCGATCCTGTATATGGTTAACGCCTTCCGCTACGGCGTGCTCGGCGTTTCCGATATCCATGTGGGCTGGGCCTTTGCCGGCGTGCTGGTGTTTATCACTTTGCTTTCCGGCTGGGCGCTGCATCTGATGAAACACGGCAAGCGTTTGCGTCATTAATTGGATTTGGTTCGCCTGCAAGGCAGGCTCCTACAGTGCACTTTGTAGGAGCCTGCTTGCAGGCGAACAAATTGATCGAGCAGAAACATGAACCGAGAAGACTGGCAAAACCTTCCCCTGGGTCAGGAGACCCGCTACGAATCGAGCTACAATCCCAAGCTACTGCACCCCATTCCGCGCTCGGTGTCGCGTGCACAGTTGGGGCTGGAAGGGCAGGTGCTGCCATTTACCGGCGCGGATGAGTGGTGGGGATTTGAGCTTTCGTGGCTGAACCCAAAAGGTGTGCCACAGGTGGCCGTTGCCCGGTTCCGCTTCGCAGCATCGAGCCCGGCGATGATCGAATCGAAATCCTTCAAGCTGTATCTGAACTCCTTCAACCAGAGCGAGTTCCCCTCGCGGGAAGCGGTTCAGGCGACGCTGGAAAAGGATCTGGGTGCGGCCGCCGGCAGCGATGTGGCAGTGACCCTGTTCGATGTGGAAGACACCGCGCTCGACGTGCACAAGCCCGCGGGGTTCTGTCTGGATGGACTGGATATTCAAGCCCGCACTTACCAGCCCGACGCTGCGTTGTTGAAGCTGGAGGAGGGCGGTAAAGCGGTGGAAGAGGTGCTCTATAGCCACCTGTTGCGCAGCAACTGCCCGGTAACCGGCCAACCCGACTGGGCCACCGTTACGATCGAGTACCGCGGCCCAGCGCTGGACCGGGCTGCACTGCTCGCCTACATCATTTCTTTCCGTGAGCACCAGGATTTTCACGAGCACTGTGTAGAGCGCATCTACTGCGACCTGCAGAATCTGGCAGAGTTTGAAACGCTCACCGTGTGCGCCCGCTATACCCGCCGCGGCGGTCTGGACATCAATCCGCTGCGCACCTCAACCGGCGAAATCGTTTTTCCAGGGCGCTTTGCGCGGCAATGACACGGGATGGAATGGGAAAGTAAGGGAGAAAAGTAAGGGAGAAAAGTAAGGGAGAAAAGTAAGGGAGAAAAGTAAGGGAGGTGTGGGCGTCGAAGTCCGCCCACGAAATCAGATAATCACTTTGCTCTTCAGGCGCTCCTGCGCCTTCTGCAGCGCTTGCAGTACCTTGTCCTTGTCGTAGTTGCGGATCTTGTCCAGATCCAGGTGCATGGCGAAGCCCGGTGCGTGCTCTTCCAGATAGCTCAGCTGGCCGCCAAGGTTTTTGCGCAAATCAGTTACCGAGTACACCTTAACCGGGGTGCTGAATCCCTTTACGCTCACGTGGCCTTTGTCTCGGCACATCACCGTCTGTTTGATCATTGCCCAGGTTTCGTGGCTGATCAAAATTTCGCCCGGCTCCGCTGCACTTTCCAGTCGTGCGGCCAGGTTCACGTGGGTGCCCATTACGGTGTAGGTCTGGTAATCCGCGGTGCCGAATACCCCCACGGTGCAGTAACCGGTGTTGATGCCGATGCGGATCTGCAGGGGGTGGGAAATACCCTGGTCGTACCACTCCTGCATCATTTCCCGCACCCGTTTACGCATCGCCAACGCCATGGCCACGCAGCGCAGCGCGTCGGATTTGGGGCCTTTGCTCTGGTCGTCCCCGAACACCACCATCACCGCGTCGCCGATAAATTTGTCGATGGTGCCACCATAGTGGGCAACGATACGGGACATTTCGGTCAGATAATTGTTGAGCAGGCGGGTCAGGGTTTCCGCCTCCATCTCCTCGCTCAGCTGGCTGAAATCCTTGATATCAGAGAAGAACACGGTCAGCAGCTTGCGCTCGGTCACGATATCTTTCTCTTTGCCGCTGGTTACCGAGCGCCACAGGCGTTTGGACAGGTAGCGGGAGAGCTTGTAGCTGGCCAGGTTGGCCGTGCGCTGTTCCCTGTGCAGTTGCTGGTTATCCGCCTTCAGGCGCGAGATCTGCTTGTGGGTATAGAAGGCGTAGCAGCAGAAGTAGGTAAATACTCCGATCAGGCTGGCGGCACTAATGTTCAGATCCGCATTTACCACCAGCGCCGGCCGGTGGATCAGGTAGCCGATGGCCACACCCAGCAGCATCGCCGTGTTGTGCTCAAACCAGCAGCGCCCGCCGCCCTCGGTCAGGGCGTTGAACTGGATCATGGTGAGGAACAGCAGGCAGGGCAGCAGGCTGAAGTTGGACATCGCCATCGCCATGCCGATCAGCAATGCGTCGCTGAAGGCGAGCCAGCGGCGCACTTCCGTGCTGCTGTCCGGGTCGCTGCACCGTCCGATCTGGTAGGCGATGGGGATGTAGCCCAGCAGCAGGGCTGCCATGGCCAGCTGCATCAGGGTGTTCTGGGTAAAGACGGAGGACCAGTTGATGCTGTTCAGAAGGGTGCCCGATGCCGCAAAACAGATCAGGGCGCGGAAATAGAGCGGATACCGGGACTCCGTCTGGCGGCCGCTGGTTTCTTCTGGCGGATTCTGCATGAACGCTGGATCTTATCTGATAGCTTGGTCTGGGACGTCCGGAGCCTGTTGTTTTTTCTCTGACTGGCCAGCTCTGCAGGCTCGGCTCAGTTTATCTCTCGACGTTAAATTCAGCGCTTTGGTAGCAATTTCGAGGGATGGGTCACGGACAGGCGCAAAGTTTACCCTCATGAACAGGGGAAAGCGACGGGCAATCGGGACAAGTTCCTAATATTAGATGTTCGTCTGGCATCGGAATCTCTCCGCCATGGGGTAGAATCCCGCACTTTTCATGGCCCGATACTCAGTGTCTCGGTGCCAATGGTAACCAGATTCAGGAGGCAACCATGGACGCACTGGAAGCGCTGCACAACCGCGTATCAATCGGCGCACTGACAGACCCGGCTCCTAGTCGCGCGCAGCGCAACAATATTTTCCGCGCCGCTCTGCGTGCCGCAGACCACGGAAACCTGCGCCCCTGGCGCTTCCTCGTCATAGAAGGAGACGCCCGCAAGCGCCTTGGGGAGATATACTTAAGCGCCAGTGAGAGCGGCGCCACTGCGGGCGAACCGCTGAGCGACGCTCAGCGTGAGCGCTTCCTCGCCATGCCCCTGCGGGCGCCCCTGCTTCTCGTTGCCGTCACCCGTCTGCAGGAACACCCCAAAGTCCCACTCAATGAGCAGCGCATGTCCACGGCTGGCGCCGTGCAGGCCATGCTCACCGCCGCTTTTGCCGAAGGTGTCGGGGCCTATTGGCGCACCGGTGAGCTTGCCGAGAACCGCCAGGTCGCCCGTGCCCTCGGCCTCGCCGACAACGAAGAGATCAGCGGCTTCATCTACATGGGCACCCCGCAAAAAGCCCCGCGCCCCGCACCGGAACTTGCCGTGAGCGATTTCTTTGCCGACTGGCAGGGCGAATAAGTCCACAGGGCGCACACAGAGAGGCGGCTGGCAGGATTTTTTTCGAAATGCACTTGCACCCACCGCCGCCTTTCTGTAAAGTTCGCGCTCGCTGATCGGGGAGCTATGTTACTGATTAGCAAGGCAAAACGCCGACGAGCCCGCAAGCGTGCGGACGGTAAGCTCGCTAAACAAACCGTGACAACGCATACAATTTGGTGAGGTGTCCGAGTGGTCGAAGGAGCACGCCTGGAAAGTGTGTATATCGAAAGGTATCGAGGGTTCGAATCCCTCCCTCACCGCCACATACGAAAAAGCCCGGCATATAGCCGGGCTTTTTCGTATGTGCGGTGAGGGAGGTTTGGATGAGAACCCCGTTCGAGCCGGAGGCGCATAGCGCCGGAGACCAGCGAGCGCAGCGAAGCTAATCCCTCCCTCTCTCACCTCAGCTCAACTCGCAAAGCGAATTGAGACTGAGGCGAAGCCGAGCCCGCAGAATCAAAACACGCCTGAGCGTATTTTGATTCCATATTGCACTGCCGTAGCGATCCCATCTCAATCTTCGGCTACGAATTTGCCGGTTTTCCAAATTTTTCCTGAATCTTGGTGGATTATTTCTGCTTGGGCTGATCCCGTTCGGGTTTCTTGTGCGGGTAATTTACCGTGCGCTCAGGGACGGGGCACCGACAGGCAGGAATTGACGAGATATTTTAGATAGCCAGCTTGTGAAAGGCGGCCGCTCCAACCCTGTTGGAGTGGCCGCCACCAGTTCATCAGTCCGCAGCCACCACATTCCCCTGAGCAGCATCCCCGCCCAGGGAAAACAACTTCTGCTTCAGTCTCGCAAAAAACGCACTGATATCCACCCCGACCCCATACATGGCCGGCACCAACAGCAGCGTCACAAAGAAGGCCACGAACACCCCGAACGCCAGTGCGATCACAATCGGCTGCAGGAACGCGGCCTGGATGCTGCGCTCCAGCATCATCGGCAGCAGGCCGACAATGGTAGTGACAGTGGTGAGCAGAATGGGGCGGAAGCGGGATACGCCGGCCTCGACGATGGCTTTCAGCGGTTCCACACCTTTTTCCCGCAGGCGGTTGCACTGGTCCATCAATACCAGGTTGTCATTCACCACCACACCCGCTGCCGCGGCGATACCGAAGTAACTGAAGATGGCCATAGTCATGCCCATGACACCGTGCCCCAAAATGGCACCGATAAACGCGAAGGGAATGGCCACCAGGATCAGGATCGGCTGGAAGTAGCTGCGGAAAGCGACTGCCAGCAGGCTGTACATCGCGAAGAAGGCCATGACGTAGAGGCCGAGTACTTCCTGTATAAAGCGTTTCTCTCCCTCGGCCTGGCCGACGGCGCCGCGCACAATGCCCGGGTAGCGCTTTTCCCAATCCGGGAAGAAGTTCTCTTCCAGATCTTTCATGATGTCGCCGCGCACGTCGTCTTTGAGGTCTGCCATCACGCGTGCGGCTCGGTTGCCGTTCCAGCGCTGAATGCGTTTGATGCCAGGCGCGTATTCAAGGTCGGCCACCGCCAGCAGCGGTACTTCGCGGCCGTCGGTAGTACGCACGCGGAAGTCCTTTAGACTCTCAATGGAGCGGCGGGATTCCAGCGGGTAGCGCACCATGACTTTCACGTCCTGGCCGGCGCGGGGCAGGCGCTGCACTTCTTCCCCGTAATAAGCCTGTCGAACCTGACGATTTACTTCCGCCAGTGTCAGGCCAAGTTTGGTGGCACCGGGCTTGAGGTCGATGCGGATTTCTTCCGATGCTCCTTCAAGGTTGTTGCGCACGTCGTAGAGGCTTTCATAGGTTCGCAGTTTGGATTCCAGGTCCGCTGTTGCCTCGCGCAGTACATCCAGATCCGGGTGTCGAATGGAGAGCTCAAAGCCTGGACCGTTGTTGTTCAGCGAGTATTGCACCGAGACTTCTTTTGCATCCGGTACGTCGCCAAGCAGTTCGCGCAGGCGCAGGGCGGCGTCCTTTGCGGTCATGGAGCGGGTTTCCGGCGGTGCCAGCTGCACGATGGCCATCACACTGTCGCGGCGGGAACGGGTATACCAGTTCTCGATGAGGGCATTTTCACCGGATTTGCCTTGTTCAATGGCACTCTGGTTAACTTCTTCCTCAAGGCTCTTTTCCGCATCCTGTAATTGTGCCAGGACCTCCAGCGCGCGGCTGTAGGGAGCGCCCTCGGGCATCACCACGTTGACGATGATCTGGTCGGATTCGATATCCGGCATAAACCCTTTTTTCACCCAGCCGCTGCCGAATGCACCGAAGCCGATCATCATGACCGCAATAAAAATGCTGACAGTAAGGTAGCGGCGCTCCACAGCCCAGCTGCCGATGCGGCGGTAGTGGGTCTGCGCAAAGTGCACGATGCTGTCGGCGATGCGATTCTGTACGCGGCCAAAGCGGCCCGGGTTGGTCTGCGGTTTCAGGTTGTTGAGGTGTGCCGGCAGAATAAAGAGTGCCTCGATCAGCGAGAACAGCAGCGCAAGGATTACTACCCAGGTGATATGCCGGGTAAATTCGCTGGTGGAACCACTGATGAAAATCCACGGCAGGAACGCGAGGATGGTAGTGAGCACCGCGAAAATTACCGGTTTTGCCACCAGTTGCGTACCGAGTGTCGCCGCATTGAGACTGCCACCGGGTTGTTGGTGCTCCGGGTTTTCGGACTCGGTGTGGATGCTCTCGCCGACCACGATGGCGTCGTCCACGACGATACCGAGCACCAGCAGGAATGCGAAGGTAGACAGCATGTTCAGGGATACCCCCACGCTGGGCAGCAGCACAAAGGCACCCGCGTAGGCGGTGCCGATACCGATGGATACCCAGAAGGCCACTTTCGGGCGCAGGCTGAACACCAGCACCAGCAGTACCAGCAACAATCCCTGGAAGGCAGAGCTGCCGATGGTTTCCATGCGGCCCTTGAAGTCTTCGGCGTTGTCGGTCCAGAGTGTGAGTTTTACGCCTGCGGGCAGGGTTTCACTGCGATCCTTGATCCATTTGCGGATGGAGTCGGATGCGGTGACGATGTCCATGGTCTCGGTGCTCATGACCTGCAGCAGTACCGCCGGCTCACCATTCAGAGTGGCGAGGATCTCGTTGTCTTCGAAGCCATCCACCACTTTGGCCACATCACCCACGCGGATGGTGCCGCCGTCGGCGGTCTGGCGCACGATGATGTTGGCGAAATCCTGTTCGCTGTCCGCCTGGTTGCGTACTTTCAGCTGGTAGCTGCCCACTTCGGTGCGCACGGTGCCGGCGGACTGGTTGATGGAGCTGTTGCGGATCGCATCCGCCAGGTCCTGGAAAGTCATGCCATAGCGGCGCAGGGCCTGCTCGCTCACTTCGATCGACACTTCTTCCATGCGCGTGCCGAACAGCTCCACCACGGAAATAGCGGGCAAGGTAGCCACTTCGCGGCGCAGCTGTTCCGCCAGCCGTTTCAGTTCACGCTCGCCCACATTGCCGTGTAGTGCCACGCGGATGAATTCTTCGCGATTCACCCATTGGTGTACCTGCGGTGGTTCAATATCGCGGGGGAACGACGAGATGCCGTCCACACGGATCTTCACGTCGTTCATGAAGCGGGAAAAGTCCACGGAGGTTTCCGCGAGGATATACACCTCGCCCATGCCCTCGGAGGATGTAGAACGGACCCAGTCGATATTGTCGAGGTCGCTTACGGCTTCCTCGATACGGGAGACGATCTGTTCCTCCACTTCCTGCGGCGCGGCGCCGGGCCAGGACACCCGGATTTCAAGGCCGGGGAAGCGGACCTGCGGGTCCATTTCCCGTTCCATACTGAAAAAGCCAAGTACACCGGCCACCAGAATGCCGACCATGGCCAAATTGGCGGCCACGCTGTTGCGCGCCCACCAGGCAATCAAACTGTTCATGGATGGGCTCCCTTAACGGCGTGCCAGATGGGTAATAGGTTGAACTTCCATACCGTCCACCGCATTGGCTACGGTGGAGGTCACCACGCGCTCGCCGTCGACGACGCCGGAGGCAAGTACCACGCGATTTTCCGAGGTGGAGAGTACGTCTACAGTGCGGATGTTCAGGCGGTTATTGTCATCAACCACAAACACCTTGTCGGCACTGCGCAGTGCTTCTCTCGGTACCACCACGGCCTGGCGCTGCAGAGTGGACTCCGCTTCCGCGGTAACGAACAGTCCCACCGCGAGTGGCACACCGTTGCTCGCCCCCTTGCCGTAGGGATCCTCTACTTCCGCTACCGCGTAGATCAGGCGGGTCTGCTGGTCCACGGCCGCCTGGGTGCGCACGATGCGGCCATGCCACTGTTGTTCGTGAGTGCCGACAAGGGCGGAGAGGGTGACTTCCGGGCCTGGGTTCTTCGGGCCTGCTACAAAGCCCATGGGCAGATCCAGCTCCAGCAACTGGCTGTCGGTGAGGGGCAGGCGTACTTCTACCCGGTCGGTGGCGAAGATGCGGCCCAGCGACGTGCTGGCGGTGACGTATTGGCCCACGCCCACGTCGCGGCTGACAACGCGACCGCGGTAGGGCAGGCGGATTTTCGTGCGCGAGAGATTCAGCTCCGCATCGGCGAGTTCCGCCTGTGCGGCGCGCAGATTGGCCTGGGCCTCGATCACCTGCGGCTTGTTCACCTGTAACGGTGTGGGCTCTCTGTTGGGGTTGAGCTCCAGCCATTGCTGGCGCTTGATGGTGGCATTGGCCTCGGCCTGCAATAGCAGGACCTCTGCCTGGGCTACGCGCGCTTTTGCCTGTGCCACCTGCAGCTGGTAATCCGCGTCGTCCAGTCGGATCAGGGTTTCGCCAGCCTCGAATCCGGCGCCCTCGGCAAAGCTGTCGGCGATGGCAACAATACGCCCGGAAATCTGCGGGGTGAGATCGATCTCAGTGTGTGGGCGTACTTCGCCCTGGGTGGTAACACTGAGAGCCACGGATTCTTCCCGAGCCTCGGAATACACCAGGGAAACCAGGCGCTGCTCTTCTTCTTTCTTTTCCGGCTGCGGTTTTGCAGCGGACATCCATTGCACAGCGCCGAAGCCTGCTGCCAGTACCAGTACGGGTGCAGCGGCTTTCAGGATTTTTTTCTTCATATGTTTTATTTTGCCTGTTTGCGGGTTCGCCAGTGGGGACTGCCGGTTTGGAGTTTCCATGGGAGCACGAAGTCCATTTGTTAGCTATTGGTTAGTAGCCGGGACGAACGGAATTGGCGGCGAACGTCCTGGCTGTATGGTGAATGGACTCGACGGGAGAGGATTCTGGATGCAGTAGAGGCAAAAAAATTTGCGAAGGAGGGGCCGACACCGTATGGACGGCATTGCCGGGCTTGACCTTCCCCTTGCGGTAACCTTGAGGCTATACCACCATAACTGGTCGGAAGAGAAGAGGGGCGAGTGATGAATATTTCACAGGCAGCGCAGCGGGCGGGGCTTTCATCCAAGGCGTTGCGCTACTACGAAACCATCAACCTGTTACAACCGGCACGCGGGCCCAATGGCTATCGGGAGTACTCCCGCGATGACGTGGAAACCTTGCAGTTCATCCAGCGCGCGCGGGCCTGCGGGTTTGCTGTGGAGGAGGTGCGGCAGTTGCTCGCATTGCACCGGGACCCGGCGCGGCAAAGTCACGATGCGAAGCAATTGGTGGAAGAAAAACTGCAACAGATCGAGCAGCAGCTGCAGACGTTGAAAATAATGAAGAAGACGTTGCGGGGCCTGGCGGACAGCTGTGCGGGGGATGACTCACCGGAGTGCGCCATCCTGTCGCAGCTTGCGAATCGAGTATAAGTCGCTTAGAAGTTCGGCGCCCACCCGGCGAGAATCCGCTCGCGGGTGTAGGCGGCAGCCTGGTCTTCATTCAGCTGACGGCGCTTGTCACTGGTTGCAACACCGGGACCGTAGCTTTCGAATTCAAAGAAGCGCGAGTTCTCCGGTGTGAACACTGTGGACTTGGTCCCGTCGCGGCTGGTACCGCGCATGGAACCCCAGCCGTCGGTGGTGATGTGGTCGTCCATAAAGGAGCGAATAAACACCGCCGCGCCGATGGCATCCGGGTCCGCGTAGCGGCCGTCGGGGAAGTCGGTAGTGGGGTGCCAGGGGCGGCCGAGCGGAGTGGAGTTGGCGGGCACCCCTTCCGCCTTCAGCAGGCGGCAATTGAGAAACACCAGCCCGAACTCGTTGCTGATATCCGTGCTCGGTGCGGTGACATAGCCGACGTTCTGACGTTCGGTGCCGCGGGGACGGGTGACGATATCGCTGTTCTCAAACAGCGCCTGGCCGGCCCCGAAAATGAAATCCACATTGCCCTCGACCACGCTGTCCACAAAATAGCTGCGGCCCGCCTGTACGAACAGGGTGTCCTGGTAACCGAGAAGACGCACATTGCGGAAGGCGGAGCGATCGCTGTTGAGCCCGGTTTCCAGTGCCACCGCCTGGGTACCATTGATCTTGTCGGTGTGGTCATCGGGGAGGGCGTCGGTAGACAGGAAGTCGAAGCTATTCTCGATGGTGAGGTTTTCCGCGCGGAAATCCGTCGCTTCCACGGTGAGAGTTGCGGTGGCAAAGGTACCCATTTTGGCTTCGGAGCCGGGCTCCGCCGGCATGCCGGCGTAATCCCCGTGGCTGATGATAGTGCTGTCGCGCCCGGCGCCAATCAGATGAATGTTCGGTTTGCTGACCAGCAGCTTCTCGCTATAAATGCCCTCGGGCAGGTAGATGCGATAAGGTTTTGCTCCATTCTCCGGCGCCGCTGCCAGCGCCTCGGCAATGGTGGGGAAGGCGGGAGCGCCTTCGGTTGTCGGTGTCGCAGTACCGACCACTGCGTCATACTTGCGCTGGTCACTGGTCTGGGCGCAGGAGGCGACGGCAAACAAGGCCAGCAGCCAGAAACCAGCCCTGGTGAGAGGATTGTATAAGGTGTGGCGGATCGGGTTGCTCAAACTCGATGCGCGCGAGGCGTTGTCTATCACCATTGGTACAGCTCCGTCTAATTATTGGTAAGGTCAGTTTTTTATTGGTCAGACCATTCTAGCGTCCGCCCTCGGGAGGGCTCAACCCATCCCGGTGCCCCGAATTGTGCCGGAATGGACCTGCAAGGGTGCCGCGCCCCTTATTTTGCGAGGCTGCCTGAGGTAGAATGCGCGCCCGCTTTAACCGACCGAAGCCGACTGCTCTATGGAAATCAACCCGCTTCTCAACCAGATGAAAGACCTCGCAGAGCGCACCGACGTTCTTAGGGGGTATCTTTGACTACGCTGGCAAGAAAGAACGCCTGACCGAAGTCGAACTCGAACTGGCCGAACCCAGCGTCTGGGATGACCCCGACCGCGCCCAGGAACTGGGCCGCGAGCGCTCCTCATTGGAAGCCGTCGTCAAAACCATCGAAGACCTCGACGGTGGCCTCAGCGACTGCCGCGAACTGCTCGATATGGCCGTGGAAGAGGGCGATGAAGACTCCGTGGCCGAAGTGGCCAGCGAACTCGGCAACCTCGAGCAGCAACTCGAAACCCTCGAATTCCGCCGCATGTTCTCCGGCGAAACCGACCCCAACAACGCCTACCTGGATATCCAGGCCGGCTCCGGCGGCACCGAAGCCCAGGACTGGGCCGAAATGCTGCTGCGCATGTACCTGCGCTGGGGCGAAGCCCACGGCTTTAAAACCACCCTCGAGGAAGCCTCCGCGGGTGACGTCGCC
This sequence comes from Microbulbifer sp. SH-1, assembly GCF_011326135.1. Taxonomy (NCBI): domain Bacteria; kingdom Pseudomonadati; phylum Pseudomonadota; class Gammaproteobacteria; order Cellvibrionales; family Microbulbiferaceae; genus Microbulbifer; species Microbulbifer sp. SH-1. The sequence continues at coordinate 679,908 of NZ_CP046948.1, forward strand.
GGCATCAAAAGTGCCACCATCCACTTCCAGGGCGAATACGCCTACGGCTGGCTGCGCACCGAAACCGGCGTACACCGCCTGGTGCGGAAATCCCCGTTCGACTCCGGCAACCGTCGCCACACCTCCTTCACCTCCGTGTTCGTCTCCCCCGAGATCGACGACAACATCGAGATCGAAGTGGACAAATCCCAGGTGCGCGAAGATACCTACCGCGCCTCCGGCGCCGGCGGCCAGCACGTGAACAAAACCGATTCCGCAGTGCGACTGACCCACATTGCCAGCGGCATCGTCGTCGCCTGCCAGAGCGAACGCTCCCAGCACCAGAACCGCGACAAAGCCTGGAAAATGCTGCGTGCGCGCCTCTACGAACAGGAAATGCAGAAGCGCAACGCCGAAAAACAGGCGCTGGAAGAAAGCAAATCCGATATCGGCTGGGGCAGCCAGATTCGCTCCTACGTACTGGACGACTCGCGCATCAAAGACCTGCGCACCAGCGTCCAGACCAGCAACTGCCAAGCGGTGCTGGACGGGGACCTGGATCAGTTTATTGAGGCGAGCCTGAAGGCGGGGCTGTAAGGTTCCAATGATTGTTGGGCATGCTTCGCTTTGCCCAATCTACGATTCGGCACGAGTCATTCGCGGCTTACGAAGTGAATTGCTTCGCAGCGAAGGCGGAGTGCCGGGGATCCCTTTTCGAAAGCGTCGGCAACAGGGATGTTGCCGACGCAGCGTACAGGGATGTATTCACAGCGGTTTCGAAAAGGGATCCCCGGTGCTCAGCCGCCCCGGTGCCCAAATAAAGCTCCAATGAGCTACGAAGCTCAATACTTTTTCCCAAAAGACGTGATAGACAATGAGCAATACACCAACTCAGCAAGACGAAAACAAACTGATCGCCGAGCGCCGCGCCAAACTCAGCGCCATGCGCGAGAAGGGCAATGCCTTCCCGAACAGCTTTCGCCGCGAGCACCTCGCCGCCGACCTGCAGAAAGAGTTTGGTGAAAAGACCAAGGAAGAACTGGAAGCCGAAGGCAATACAGCCTGCGTTGCCGGTCGTATCCTCGCCAAGCGCGGCCCCTTCCTCGTCATCCAGGACGTCTCCGACCGCATCCAGCTGTACGCCGACAAAGAAGCCCAGGCCAACATCAAAGAACGCTGGGGCACCTGGGACATCGGCGACATCGTCGGCGTCAAAGGTCAACTGCATAAATCCGGCAAAGGCGACCTCTACGTCAACTGCGAAGAGTACAGCCTTCTTACCAAAGCCCTGCGCCCGCTGCCGGAAAAATTCCACGGCATCGCCGACCAGGAAATGCGCTACCGCCAGCGCTACGTCGACCTCATCGCCACCCCGGAATCCCGCAAAGTCTTCCAGCTGCGCGTCCAGATCATCGACTACATCCGCCAGTACCTGAACAAAAACCACTTCATGGAAGTGGAAACCCCCATGTTGCAGGTCATCCCCGGCGGCGCCGCTGCGCGCCCGTTCGTGACCCATCACAATGCGCTCGACATCGACATGTACCTGCGCATCGCGCCCGAGCTGTACCTGAAGCGCCTCGTGGTCGGCGGCTTTGAGCGCGTGTACGAAATCAACCGCAACTTCCGCAACGAAGGTCTGTCCACCCGCCACAACCCCGAGTTCACCATGCTCGAGTTCTACCAGGCGTACGCAGACTACCGCGACATGATGGATCACACCGAAGCCCTGCTGCGCGGTATCTGCACCGATGTCATCGGCAGCACCACCGTCGAGTACCAGGGCAAGAGCTACGACTTCGCCAAGCCGTTCGCGCGCATCAGCGTGTTTGACTCCATCCTCAAGTACAACCCGGAACTGAGCGCCGCCGACATCGACAATATGGAAGGTGCGCGCAAGGTTGCGGAGAAACTGGATATCCAGGTCAAGGACACCTGGGGGCTCGGCAAGGTGCAGATCGAAATTTTCGAGGCCACCGTAGAGCACCTGCTCGATCAGCCGACCTTTATCACCGAATACCCCACCGAAGTGTCGCCGCTGGCGCGCCGCAACGACGACAACCCGTTTGTGACCGACCGCTTCGAGTTCTTTATCGGTGGCCGTGAAATTGCCAACGGCTTCTCCGAGCTGAACGACGCGGAAGACCAGGCCGAGCGCTTTATGGCGCAAGTGGCCGAGAAGGACGCCGGTGACGACGAAGCCATGCACTACGATGCCGACTATGTGCGCGCACTGGAATACGGTCTGCCGCCCACCGCTGGTGAGGGTATCGGCATCGACCGCCTGGTGATGTTCCTAACCAACTCTCCGTCCATCCGCGACGTGCTGCTGTTCCCGCATATGCGTCCGGAGACATCCGTCGAATAAGTTTTAACGGGTGCGAAAAAGGGCGATGGCTTCTGCGGCCATCGCCCTTTTTTATTGACTCGAATAATGTTCTTTTGGTGATCAGTGGCGAATGCCCAGTGGCCCCGCCGGCAGGTAAATGGTTTCCGGTGCGGAGCTGCCCTGGCGCTGGATTTCCACTGCCACCGACGTGCCCGGCGCCACCTGATAGACCTGTGAGCGCAGGTCGCCCATATGAAAAACCCGCTGGTTGTTGTAGCGGATGATCTTGTCACCGGCGCGCAGTCCCGCGTCATGGGCCGGAGCGGATTCCAGGATGGCACCGATCTCGAATTCCGTGCGCCCGCCGGTGGCCGTCAGATACTGCTCGTATTCCTCTCGGTTAAGTTCCTGCTCGAATACTCGGCGGGGGTTGCTGTAAGTCTGCAGTTTTTCCTGCAATTCCTTGGCGCGCGTGGAGCGTTTGTCCTGCAGGTGATGGTACTCGTAACTGAACTGCATCTGCTCATACTGAATTCGCTCCTGCTTGTCGACGATAAACGCTGCACGTTCGTAGCTGAATCCAGCATCGGTAAAATGCTTGATCTGGTTTTCCCGCATGCGCTCGAAGCGGTTGGCATTCTGGTGGGGGCGGGAGCGCTGCTGCAGGGTGGCTGCTTCGGGCTCCGGCGGGGAGCCCAGGGCCGCGTGGCGCACGTCGCCCAGTGCAGACTCAGGATCCAGGCGGTCGCTGAGATCGTTCACCAGTTCCAGAAGTTGACCCTGAATTCTGAGGGTTTGCTCCAAGTTTTTTTCCAGTTGTTGCACTCGCTTCGTCAGATCGCCGCCCGGTGCTGCCGCCCCGGCGCTATCGGAGATCAGCAGTTCGCGAATGGTCGACGCAACAGGGGTGTCGGAACTGCCCCAGTAGGCCGCTGCGGCCCCTGCGAGGAGCAGGGAAACCGCCAGTGGAATGGCATGTCTGTGCAGATTCATGGGGTCACCAATCGACTTCAGCGTAGGGGGTGAGCCAATTATAGAAGGACTAGATGGTTCGGAAGCTCGTTCTTAACCACTGTGGCAGGTGCGGCTTCTTCCAGCAATAGACCGCACTTTTCCACACAGTGGATGAAGGCCTCGCCGGTTTTCCCTCTCTTTACTTCGCGAATAAAGTTTTCCACGATTTCCTGCCAGCTTTCATTGGTGATCTGCTCCGCCAGGCCGCGGTCGGCGAGGATTTCCACATAGTGCTCGTCCTGGGAGACAAAAATCAGCAGGCCCAGGCGGTTTTCAGTGCTGTGTAATTCGTGCTCGAGAAACTGGCGGCGGGCGAGGTTGGAGGCGCGCCAGTACTTCACTTTTTTCGGGACCAGTACCATGGTCAGAGGCCGCCAGCGGAACAGGACCGCAAGGGCAATAAACAGGATCCACTGCAGGGTGAATGCCTGCTGGTATTCAATCCACCAGGGCAGGAACTGCATCAGTGGTGCCAGCAATAGAGCGAGAAACGCCGCCCATAATGTGGAAATATACAGATAGTTATCGGCGCGGCGCGCCAGCACCGTTACCAGCTCGGCATCAGTGCGGGATTCCACTTCCTTGATGGTCTCTGCGACTTTGCGCTTTTCGCCTGCATTCAGCATGTTGATTGTCCGTTATTCGCCGCTCAGTGCTTGCTTACCAGCCACCGGAAGCGCCGCCACCACCGAAACTGCCGCCCCCGCCGCCGAACCCTCCGCCACTGTAACCACCGCCAAAACCGCCACCGCCGTAATAGCCGCCGTAGCGGCCGCGGCGAAAGGTACCGCTACTGGCCGGTGAGCCAAGCACGGAAGCGCCGAAAATCTGCAGCATGATAAACAGCAGGAAAATGCCTACCAGCAGCGCCAGCTGGCGGTCGCGCTTGGATTCCGTTGGCTCTGGAACATACTCGTTTTTGATCGCGGCAATAATGGATTCGGTGCCATTTACGACGCCGGCGTCGAAATTGCCCTGACGAAAGTAAGGCAGAATCTTGGTGTGAATGATATTGGCGGAAAGTGCATCGGTCAGTGCGCCTTCAAGACCGTAACCCACGTCAATACGCACAGCCCGTTCGCCCGGAGCCACCATCAGCAATACGCCATTGTCCTTGCCTTTCTGGCCGATTTTCCAGTGCCGCCCCAGCTGGTAGCCATACTCTTCGATAGTGAGCCCCTGTAGGTCCGGCAGTGTCACCACCACGATTTGGTTGCTGGTTTCCTTTTCATGCTGTTGCAGCAGTTCAGTGAGCTGGTAACGGGTGCTCTGGCTTAGAAGGTTGGCGTTATCCACCACCCGCCCGCTGAGCGAAGGAAATTTCACCTCGGCAGCAGCGCTCCCGACCCACAACAGGGTCGGGAGCAGGAGAAACAACAGGGCGATCCGCCGGATCGTCATTCAGGGCTCCGCTCGCACAGTTCAGTCAATGGCAATGATCTACTGGAAGTCGACGTCGGGTGCCTTGTCGGCATTTTCCGTGGTGGCCTCAAAGGTGTCGCGAATGGGCAAGTCGCTGTACAGAATGCGGTGCCAAATGCGGCCCGGGAAGGTGCGAATCTCGCGGTTGTAGCGTTCCACCGCGGCGATATAATCCCGGCGGGCGACACTGATGCGGTTTTCGGTGCCTTCCAGCTGGGACTGCAGGGCGAGGAAGTTTTGGTTGGCCTTGAGGTCCGGGTAGCGTTCCACCACCACCATCAGGCGGGAAAGCGCACTGCTGAGCTGGGCCTGGGCTGCCTCGAACTGTTGCAGTTTGGCGGGATCGTTGATGATGCCGGAATCCACCTGCATGGAATTGACCTTGGCGCGCGCTTCCGTGACCGCTTCCAGGGTCTCGCGTTCGTGCGCGGCGTAGGCCTTCACTGTTTTCACCAGGTTGGGGATCAGATCGGCGCGGCGCTGGTATTGGTTCTGCACTTGGGCCCAGGTGGCTTTTACGTTCTCGTCGTAGCTGGGAATGTTATTGATACCGCAGCCGCTCAGGCCGTAGGCCGTGAGAGCGAGCAGCAGTACTTGCCACATGCGGTTGCCGTAGCGCTTGGATTTGACGGGCCGGGGGGCGGAGCCGGTAAGTGTGGTGTGCATTCCTTTCCATCCATGTCGGTGTCGAACCTGACAATAATAGTCTTCAATCCGGTGCTATCACGCAAGTTGTTCCCGGTTGGAATTGTAGAGAGCAGTAATGGCATTAAAAGCAACTGTATTCAAAGCCCGCATTCAGATAGCGGATATGGACCGGGATTATTATGCGGAACACCTGCTGACGTTGGCGCGCCACCCGTCGGAGACCGATGAGCGGATGATGATTCGGCTGCTGGCTTTTGCGCACAATGCCAGTGAGCAGCTCGAGTTTACCCGCGGCCTCTCCAGTGATGACGAGCCGGACCTGTGGCAGCACAGTCTGAGTGGAGAAATAGAAACGTGGATTGAGGTGGGTGTACCGGCGGAGGACCGAATTCGCAAGGCGTGCGGGCGCGCGCGCAGGGTAGTGATCTACGCCTACGGTCAACGCACCGCGTCGGTGTGGTGGCAGAAAATGGAGTCCGCCACGGCGCGATTCGACAATCTGGATATTTTCTATCTGCCTGCGGAAAGTTGTGCGCAACTAGCGGCGATGGCGGAGCGCACCATGGATTTGTCCGTCACTATCCAAGACGGGCACCTGTGGTTCGCGAGCAGCGACAGCAATATTGAAGTCCTGCCAGAACGCTGGAAATAAGGGCGCCTCAAAAAATCTACGCGCGTGCGCCTGGCGTCTACCGCCAGCCACCTGCTCGCTACGATTTTTACAGGTGCCCGCAAATTTTTACGGCCCGCCAGAGGCGCGGGCGAGATCAAGGAGTCTTACTATGCCGTCATTCGACATTGTTTCCGAGGTAGATAAGCACCAGCTGACCAATGCGGTGGACCAGGTCAACCGCACCATCACCACCCGCTATGACTTTAAGGGTGTGGATGCTGAGGTCGAGCGCAATGAGTTCGTGCTGACATTGCGCGCCGATTCCGACATGCAAATCGGCCAGATGGAAGACCTGGTGCGCCAGGCGCTGATCAAGTGCAGCATCGACCCGCTGGTGATGGATGTGGGCGACCCGGTGCAGTCCGGCAAGCAGGTGAAACAGGAGATCAAGCTGAAAAATGGTCTCGACAAAGAGCTGTCAAAAAAGATCGTCAAGATCATCAAGGAGGAAAAGCTCAAGGTGCAGGCCGCTATCCAGGGCGACGCCGTACGGGTTACCGGCAAGAAGCGCGACGACCTGCAGCAGGTGATTGCCATGCTGCGGAGCAAAGAACTGGAGCAGCCGTTGCAGTTTGAGAACTTCCGCGATTGAGGTGGTCTCCTCATAACGGGGGATTCCTTTTTTGAAGTATCTTTCGAAACCGTTATTTGTTGCTGCTGTGGCCGGGCTCTTGAGTCTGCCCGCGGTAGCTTCACCTATTGCGGAGATTGAGACGCGTTCTGCGGTTCCGGTGTTGCCGGCGGGGCTGGTGGATGCCTGGTGGGTCGACGGCAGTGAGGGGCTGGATATTTCCGGTCTGAGTTTCTGCGATGGCGAATTGTTGGCGGTGGCCGACAAGGTGTCGGAGTCTATTTTTCGCCTCGCTCCCGAATCCGGCCGCAACGCGGTAGCACTCGAAACCAAAGCAGATTTCGCCCGGCCGCCGTTGCCGGATGATCAGCCGGTGCTGTTGAAAGCCCGCATCATGCATCATGTAAGCGTGCCGCTCAGCATGGACTTTGAGGGGATCACCTGCGATGAAGCTGGGATCTATCTGTTGAGCGAGCGACACAATCGCATCAGCCTGCTCAATCAGGACGAGCGCCGGGGTGAGTGGCTACCGGTGCGCTGGTCGGAAGCGGCTAAGGCGCGCGGTTTTTTGCAGCAGTTCAATGGCGAGAGTGAAGGTCTGGCCAAGGCCGGCGACGACTTCTGGGTCGCACTGGAACGGGACCCCCGCGGGCTGCTAAAGCTGAGTGCTGGCGATAAGGTGGGGTGGGACTTTCGTGCCATACCCGCTGTCGACGGGCTCGATTTTCGCGGTCGCTCGGAGGATATCGCCGGGCTTGCGGTGTACGACGGCGCGCTGTTTACACTTGAGCGCAACGCGTTTGCCGTATGCCGTCGCAATTTCGACAACCTGAAAGCCCAGTGGTGCATCCACTATCGGGGCATCGAAGAAGGACCGGCATATGTCTACCGGGAGACCAGTTTCGGAAAAGGGGAGGGGCTTGCGGTGAGCGCGCAGGGTATTTTTGTGGTGCTGGATAACAACGGTGCCGGTCGCGTCGCGGCGCCGGAAGATTCCCGTGGGTTGTTGTTGCACCTGGCTTTCCCCGAACTGCCTATGGAAAAACGGTAACAGATTTTGGCGGTCACCAAGCTGGATCGACTATTGAAAGAGGTGCGTGCTTGCCGTTTGTGCGAGGCCCACCTGCCGCTCGGTCCGCACCCGGTTCTGAGTGCGGCCCGCAGTGCGAGATTGCTGATTGTCGGCCAGGCACCCGGTACCCGAGTGCATGCTACCGGGATTCCCTGGAACGATCCCTCCGGCGACCGCCTGCGCGAGTGGCTACAGATTGACCGGGAAACCTTCTATGACCCGTCCCGCGTTGCGATCATACCCATGGGTTTCTGCTATCCGGGGCGTGGTAAGGGCGGTGATCTGCCGCCGCGCCCGGAATGCGCGCCAACATGGCATGCGCGCCTGTTGGCGGAGTTGCCAAATATCCAGCTCACATTGCTGATTGGCCAGTATGCCCAGCGCTACTACCTGCCTCATTGGTATGGGAGCATTAGCGAAAACGTTTACCACTTCGCCGATGCGCTGCCACACGGATTGTTTCCGCTGCCGCATCCGAGCCCGAGAAATACCCTCTGGCTGAAGCGCCGCCCCTGGTTCGAAGAGGAAGTGGTGCCGGCGTTGCGCGAGCAGGTTCGCTCGATTCTGTAGGAGCTTGCTTGCAAGCGAACCAGGTTACTTTTGGAAAAAATATGCAGGTTTCCGACAAGATAAAAATCCACCCCAGCTGGCTCTCGGTACTAAAGCCCGAGTTCAGCAAGCACTACATGGCCGAGCTGCGTCAATTCCTGCAGCAGGAGAAACAGGCGGGCAAAAAAATCTTTCCACCCGGTGGTCAGATTTTCAATGCCTTCAATTCCACCCCGTTTGATCAGGTCAAGGTGGTTATTCTCGGGCAGGACCCATACCACGGTGCCGGCCAGGCCCACGGCCTGTGTTTTTCCGTGATGCCCGGCGTGCGCATTCCGCCGTCGCTGCAGAACATCTACAAGGAATTGCATTCAGACCTCGGCATCGTGCCGCCGAATCACGGTTGCCTGCAGCCCTGGGCGGAGCAGGGTGTGCTGTTGTTGAATGCCACCCTCACAGTAGAGGAGAGCAAGGCGGGGGCCCATCAGGGGCGCGGCTGGGAGCAGTTTACCGACGCCGCGGTGCACGCGTTGGCGGAGCAGCGGGAAGGGCTGGTGTTTGTGCTGTGGGGCAGTTACGCGCAGAAGAAGGGAAGTTTTATCGACCGCCGCAAGCATCTGGTGCTGCGCGGGCCGCATCCATCGCCGCTGTCGGCGCACCGGGGTTTTTTCGGCACCCGGCCGTTTTCCCAGGCGAATGCGTATCTGCAGCAACGCGGCGAAGCGCCCATCGACTGGGCGCTGCCTTCCGCGGATGCCTTGCGCCGAGTAGCGGTGGAGATCTGAACTGTCTTGTAGGAGCCTGCTTGCAGGCGAACGCTCTGTGTCAAGCAAGGTTCGCCGGCAAGCAGGCTCCTACAGGAGGGATTAGCGCAGTTCAGGCTAAGGGATCGGCGTCGGCGTCGTAGGGGAGTTCGAGCAGTTCCAGCACGCGGCCGTCGGCCAGTTGCAGGCTCTCGCCATCCGCCACCTTGCTTTTGGTCAGCACTGCCAGCAGTTCGACGTCATCGCCCGCGCGGCTGGCCTGCACAATATTGCCGACACTGGAACCGCCGGCGGGGGTGAAGATTTCCGCTGCGGGCTGTGGCAGTTCACCGCCGTCGATGCGCGCGCGGTACATGCGACGTTTGGCGGCGCCCAGGTACTGCATGCGCGCAACCACTTCCTGTCCGGTGTAACAGCCTTTCTTGAAGCTCACGCCGTCCAATACCTGCAGGTTCACCATCTGCGGAATGAATATTTCGCTACTGCTCTGGTAAACCTGCGGCACGCCTGCTTCGATCAGTTGATACTGCCAGCGACAGTAGCTGGAGGGCACGGGGCCGCTGCCGGCGAGCTTCTGCCACAGATCGGCAGTCTGCTCCAGTGGCAGCTGGATCACCACATTGCGCTCGCCGAGGCACGCCGCCAGTGCGCGGTGGCCGTTGTGATCAAAACTGCGCAGCTGGCCGGGTATCAGGTCGGAGCCGCTGTCGTGGGACAGGGTCAGGAGCTGGCTGGCAGCGGCGCCGGCATCGCGCCCGCAGAGAGCGAGCCAGTGCTGACTGTCGCTGACATCTTCCAGCTGGGTTTTGAAAAATACCGCGTATTTTTTCAGGGCAGTGAGTGCCGTGGTCACCAGGTCCCGCGGCAGCAGCAGGACGAACTCAGTCTGGGAAATTTTCAGGGCGTGAAATGCGCTGATCATGCGGCCCTTGGGGTTGCAATGGCTGCCGAGGGTAAGGTGTTCGTCCGGTAGTTTCACCAGGTCACAGGTGAGCTGGCCCTGAAGGAATTTCTGGCTATCGGGCCCGTTGATGGCAATGGCGCCCATGGGGCTAAGGTCGATCAGTCGCAGTTCGGCACTTGAGCTGCCGTTTTCTGCCGGGGAAAAATCCGCCGCGCCGTCATTCCATTGTGCGCCCTGGCTACTGAGAAATTCCTGCCATTGCTGTTGATCCATGCTGAATTCGCCTTCGTCGACCGCTTGTTGAAGTGGTGCAGTATCTGGGGTTTTGCGGCGGGATTTCAACTACCGGTATACTGCGCGCACTTTGCAACCGGCTATTGAGAAAAGAAGTATGGATCGCAACCGCCTGTTTTGGGCCAGCCGCCGCGGCATGTTGGAGCTGGATCTGGTGCTGCTGCCGTTTCTGGATAACGTCTACGAAACGCTTTCCGAGGAAGACAAGCAGCGCTATATCCGCCTGCTGGACGAGCAGGATCAGGATCTGTTCGCGTGGTTCATGCGCCGGGAAGATCCTCAAGATCCTGAGCTGTTGAAAATAGTGCAGATTATCCGTGACAACACCGGTCTACAGGACTGACTCCACGGTATCTCCCGCCTGCGAGGTGCCTGCGCCGTTGCGCAGTGCCTTCGCGGGCGCCCGCAGTGAACGCAGCGCACGACTCGCCTGTGATTTCTCATCCTCCCTTCGGTTGCAGTGCCTGCTGTGGCTGATAACCGCGCAAACCCTGTTTCTGCTCGTCGTGTCCCGATTGCCGTGGTTGGCGGTGGGGGGCGCGCTGCTCCTGATCGGCGTTTTCGTCTGGCGGGAGTGGCGCCGCCTTGATCGCTCGGTGGGGAGACTGTCGACCGCGGAGAAACGCTGGTACTGGCAGACGACGGGCGGTGCCAAGCGGGAGTTCCAATTCTGCGGAGAACTGACTCTGTGGCGCTGGCTGATTGTGATCAACGGCCGTGATCTTGAGGGGCGCAGGCTGCGGCTTGTGCTCAGCAGTGACGGGGCCAGTGCCGACGACTGGCGCCGGCTGCTGGTAGCGTTGCGTTATTCTCGATAATTTGCCGCTGAATTCCCGCCAGTTCAGTCCACATCGATAAACTGTCGCTGGTTGGCGTAATTTTCGGGCACCAGGATAGTATCCATCGCCAGTTCCCTGAGCCCCGGGTAGTCGAGTGAGTAGTGCAGACCACGGCTCTCGCGGCGATCCAGCGCGGAGCGGATGATCAGTTCTGACACCACCGCCAGATTGCGCAGTTCAATCAGGTCACTGGTGATCCGGTAGTTGGCGTAGAACTCCAGGATTTCCTGCTGCAGCAGCCGCACCCTGTGCTCCGCCCGTAGCAGGCGTTTGCGGGTACGCACGATGCCCACATAGTCCCACATAAACCGGCGCAGCTCGTCCCAGTTGTGCGAGATAACCACGTCTTCATCGGAATCTGTTACCCGCGAGGCATCCCATGCCAGTGCCGGCCGCGGCGGGTTAATCTTGTCCAGGGTGCTGTCGATGTGCATGGCGGCGGAACGGGCATAGACCACGCATTCCAGCAGTGAGTTGCTGGCCAGGCGGTTGGCGCCGTGCAGGCCGGTGAAGGTGGTTTCGCCGATGGCGTACAGCTGGTCCAGGTCGGTGCGCCCGTACTGGTCCACCATTACGCCGCCGCAGGTGTAGTGGGCGGCCGGTACCACGGGGATGGCTTCCTTGGTGATGTCGATCCCGTACTGGAGGCAGTTCTTGTATACCGTGGGAAAATGCTCACGGACGAATTTTTCGTCCTTGTGGGAAATGTCCAGATACACGCAGTCGGCACCAAGTCGCTTCATCTCGTGGTCGATGGCGCGGGCGACGATGTCGCGCGGTGCCAGCTCGCCGCGCTTGTCGAAGCGTTGCATGAAGCGCTCACCGTTCGGCAGCTTGAGCTGTGCCCCTTCGCCTCGCAGCGCCTCGGTAATCAGCATGGATTTGGCTTTCGGGTGATACAGGCAGGTGGGGTGGAACTGGTTGAACTCCATGTTGGCCACCCGGCAACCGGCGCGCCAGGCCATGGCGATGCCGTCACCGCTGGCGCCGTCCGGGTTGCTGGTGTAGAGATAGGCCTTGGCGGCACCGCCGGTGGCGAGAATCACTGCACGCCCCTGGAATACCTCTACCTCTTCGGTGTCCTTGTTGTAGACATAGCAGCCGGCGCAGCGGAAGCGGCCGGTGGCCGCGTCGGGCTGGCGAATCAGGTCGAGGGCGATGTGGTGCTCAAAGCAGTCGATATTCGGGGTGTTGCGCGCGCGCTCAATGAGGGTGCTGTGCACCGCGCGGCCGGTGGCATCGGCGCTGTGGATGATGCGGCGGTGGCTGTGACCGCCTTCTTTGGTGAGGTGGTAGTCGCCCGCCTGTTCGCGGGTAAAGTCCACTCCCTGGTTGATCAGCCAGTGAATGGCATCGCTGCTGTTTTCCACGGTGAATCGCACGGCGTCCGGGTGGCAGAGTCCGGCCCCGGCATCTAATGTATCGGCAATGTGTGCATCCACCGAGTCGGTCTCGTCCAGCACGCCGGCGATACCGCCCTGGGCAAACCAGGTGGAACCATCCTGCAGCCGCTGTTTGGAAAGCAGCGCCACGCGGTGGCGGGCGGCAAGGTGCAGGGCCAGGGTGAGCCCCGCGGCGCCGCTGCCGATAACGAGAACGTCGTAGTTGTTCAAGGTTGACATCGCCTCTTTGCTGGTAGAAGGCGCCTTTAAAATCTACTGCGCGTGCGCCTGACGGCGTCTGCTCGCTAGGATTGTTAGAGGCGCCCTGGAGTTTTATTCGAGTCGGAGGGCGCGTAGTATACGCTATCTTCAAAAATTGCCGATTTGTCAGGAACTTATGACCAAAACGGGTTGTCTTCGACACAACAGAATAATCCTGTGGTCCGGGCCATTGTGCGTCGGGACCGTGGTTGGGAGTAGGGGATGACAGGTCATCAGGCGTCGCCGAGTGATCAACAGCTGGTCGAGCGGGTTCAGAAAGGGGACAAGCGTGCCTTTGATCTGCTTGTACTCAAGTATCAGCACAAGATCGCGGCGGTGGTTAGCCGTTATATCAATGATCACGCCGAGGTCAACGACGTGGTGCAGGAGGCCTTTATCAAGGCCTACCGGGCGCTGGCGAATTTCCGTGGGGAGAGCGCCTTCTATACCTGGATGTACCGCATTGCCATCAATACCGCCAAGAATTACCTGGTTTCCCGCAGCCGCCGTCCGCCATCCTTCGATGTGGATCTCGAAGACGCCGAGTTTTACTCCGGCGCCGAGATGTTGCGGGATAACGATACCCCGGAAAACCAGCTGTTCCGCGATCAGCTGGAGGCTACTGTGCACCGCGCGATTCGCGAACTCCCGGAAGACCTGCGCTCCGCGGTTACCCTGCGGGAGCTGGAGGGGTTGAGTTACGAGGAAATCGCAGAGGTCATGGGTTGCCCGGTGGGTACGGTACGCTCGCGGATTTTCCGCGCGCGCGAGTCCATTGACCGCGCGGTACAGGCGGCCATGGCCGGTGAGCCGGAACCGGTCGGTGGGCGCGGATGAGGCGGCCCCGGTCGCATGTCATTCTGCCGGGGTTTGCGTCTATTATTTGATCGGCACATAGTCAGAATTGTTTTATCCAGAGGGTGTTAGAGAGTTTCCCGGTCTAGCCAGTAGCGATGACCGGTACGACAGGCAGTTTTTTCGTGGAATTCACACAAAATTTGCCTGCGAGTAAAACTTTTCTGGTGGACACCGGTCTCAGATACCAACAGACAGGGCGGTTACAACGCCCATTGGATTGCACTGAAAGAGGGTTGCCCCGTATGTCTCACGGGAATCATCAGCAGCGTTTGAATGAATCGCTTTCCGCGTTGATGGATGGCGAGGCCAGCGAGCTGGAAATTCAGCGCCTGCTCCGAGAAGCGGATGCCTATGGTGGCGAACAGGGCCAGCGCTGGTCCCGTTATCAGCTCGCCGCCAGTGTTCTGCGTGGCGAAAAGGTTGCGCCGGTAAATCTCGGCCTTGCGGCGAGTATTTCTGCGGCTATCGCCGACGAGCCGCCATTGGCGGCAATCGCGGAGCCGCAGGCGGCCAACGATTCAGGAGCTGCCCAAAGCCGTTGGTGGCGCCCGCTGTCTCGCGGGGCGGTGGCGGCAACGGTGGCATTCGCCGCGGTACTCGGGGTGCAGCAGATGCAGGCCCCACAGACCGGTGGTGAGCTGGTGGCCGAGGTAGAGCGCCCGGCGCAGCAACCGGTGCAGTCGGTGCCGCAGCCCAGTGGTTTTCTGGTCCCTTCGCTGAATACCCGCTCGGTGAGCACCAATCCTCAGTTGGTTCCTGAGCAAAGAGTCGGTATGGGCGCGTCTGCCCAAATGCAGGCTGTCCCGTCCCCCGAATTGATGCGCCACCTTAACCGGGTGATGATGGAGCATTCTGAACAGGCTGCCCGCGTGGGGAGCCAGGGCATGGTGCCCTTCGCTCGTGCCGCCTATGGTGAACGCCCGCCGGAGTAACGGTGAGGTGATAGCAGTGCGCGGGCGGCTGCCGCTTGCCGCACCGCTATCCCGTTAGGTTGCCAGCGCACGTCTACTTTGAATAAAGATTGATCATGGCAAAAAAAATTCCTGTCACTGCCCTGAAAGCCAACAGTTCCCTGTTGGCTTTTTTACTGGTCACTGGTCCGGCGTTACCACTGGCAAATGCTCAGGGTCTGGATGTTTCACGCGCCGAGAAGTCCGCGCCTGCCGCCAGCGATACGGCCCTTGTGCAAGGCGCCGGGCAAGCAGTACCTCCTGAAGCCGTCACTGATCCGCAGGCTGGGGGCGCCGAGATCCAGGCGTTGCTGGGTAAGCTTTCCAACGCGGTAACCAATCTGGAATACCGCGGCCTCGTGACCTTTGAACACGTGGGGGTAATGGAAACCCTGGAGGTGGTACACGGTATTCGCAATGGCGAGCCGGTGGAGCGAATCCGCTTCCTGACGGGGGCACCCCGGGAAATGGTGAGTCGCGGGCACGATGCCCAGTGTCGCCGCGACGGCAGCCCGCTGTCCCGCGCCGGTCTCTGGAGCAATTTGGGACTGCAAAATGTGCAGGACAACTATCAGTTTCTGCTGCGTGGAGAAGAGCGTATCGCCGACCGCGAAACCGTGGTGCTGGAAGCGCGTCCACGCGACATGCATCGTTTCGGAATGGTGGTGAGCGTGGACCGCGAAACCGGCCTGCCGCTGAAGTCCCTGCTGGTGGCACCGGCCGGTCGGGTGTTGGAGCGTTTTCAATTTGTCGAACTTGAATTGGCGCCGGTGGCCGACAGTGAGTTGCAGCCACACTCTGACTCCGCGCGGGAAAGAGATAGCACCGGTCACTGCGGCACCCTGGTGAGCCGCTGGCAGCTGGGATGGGTGCCAAATGGTTTCAAGGCGGTAGCGGCACGAGAATTGCCTGATGGCGAGATGCAGGTATTCAGTGACGGCCTGAATGCGTTTACGGTATTCGTGCAGCAGCTCGGGCCGGGCATGAATTATCGCGGGCGCGCAGTGCGCGGAGCCACTGTGGCCTACATGGATCATATCGAGGTCAACGACGAACACTATACGGTGACGGTGGTGGGGGAAATTCCCGACAATACCGCGCAGCTGGTTGCGAAATCGGTAAAAAATCAACCGTGACACGGGATGTCGGGCAGGGGTGGTTTCAAGGCGATGATTGAAGAGCGCGGCAGGGTCTTAGCCCTTGACGAAACCGGTATCTGGGTGGAAACAGTGCAGCGCAGCAGTTGCCACAGCTGTGCCGCCAAATCCGGATGCGGGACCGGTTTACTGGGAGATTTCTGGCGTCGCGCATCCCAGGTGCGTGTCGAGGTGTCGTCACAAGCGCTCATGGACATCCGGTTGCATGACACGGTGGTGATTGGAATTGCCGAGAACACTCTCGCCAGCAGCGCATTGATCGTCTACCTGTTACCACTGGTTGCTCTGGTGTTGGGAGCCGTGATCGGGCAGTCCCTCGGTGCCGAAATCTGGGCCATTCTGGGTGCTCTGGCGGGGCTGGCGCTGGGCGCGTTGGCGATTCGCCTCTACAGTCATATCAATCGCGCAAACCCAGCGCTAACACCTCAATTCTTGCGATTGGAACGGGAATACTCCTGTTCCAGCATTCCTGTTGCCGAAGTCCGCTGAGTCCGCCGGTTCCTCTTTTCTACTTATTGCTTCCGAATATCTCTCTACACTGAGTGATGGACTCGTGGCGGCTCACCTTGCGGTAAGCGAATTTTATCCGGGAGCGTTCAGATGAGAGAGACGCGTGCCAATTTCGACGTGCATGGCGATTTCGACGTACATTGTTATGCGGAAAGCTGGCCACTGAAAACGGCGTTCGTGATTTCCCGCGGTGCGCGGACCGAAGCTCGCGTCGTGGTGGTTGAGGTCTCCGCCGATGGGGTTACCGGTGTTGGTGAGTGCACGCCGTATCCCCGCTACGGGGAGAGCGTGGAGTCGGTGCTCGCAGAAATTTCCTCCGTACTGCCGGCCTTGCGCCGGGGGCTTACCCGCGAGCAGCTGCAGCAGGCCCTCCCCGCCGGCGCCGCCCGCAATGCGCTTGATTGTGCGCTGGCGGACTGGGAGTGGCGAAAATCCGGTGCGGCTCACTCAGGCCCTGACTGGCTGCCGACGGTGCAGACGCTGGTGATTGCCGATCCCGACTCCATGAGCGAGGCAGCGCGCGCTGCCGCCAGACGCGGGGTGACCGTGCTCAAGCTCAAGCTGGACCGCCAGCTGGTGTTGGAGCGAGTGGCTGCGGTGCGGGCGGCTGCGCCGGATTGCCAATTGGTGATCGATGCCAACGAAGCTTGGGACGGGGAGGGCCTGCCGGCGCTTTGCCAGGCCCTTGCCGAACATGGAGTGGCGATGCTGGAGCAGCCGCTGCCCGCTGGTGAAGATGCGTTGCTGGCTGACTTCACCCACCCTCTGCCGATTTGTGCCGATGAGAGTTGCCACACCCGCGCCGACCTGCCGCACCTAGCCGGCCGCTATGACATGCTGAATATCAAGCTGGACAAAACCGGTGGTCTCTGCGAGGCGCAGGCATTGGCGGAGGCTGCAGCAGCGCAGGGTTTTGAGGTGATGCTGGGGTGCATGTTGTGCACGTCCCGCGCAGTCAGGGCGGCCTGGCCACTGGGGCAGTTTGCGCGGTTTGTGGACCTGGACGGCCCGACCTGGCTGGCGCAAGACGTGGAGCCGCTGCGCTTTGAGGGTGGTCGGGTCTACTGGACCTGACACGAGAAATCCTTGGGTGCTCCGGGCATGTCAACGTCAGGGGGTGTAGCAGAGCAGTTCAATCATGGCGGCCAGATATTCCTCGCTCGCGGCATCAGCGGAGATCGGCGGATATTCCAGGGTGATGCATGGGTATTGCTGTTCTTCGCACCAGGTGCCGAACGAGCCCGGCGTTTTGTAGCCGAGATCCGTGACCAGCGGCAGCTCCATGCGCTCCGCCAGCCAGTGGCCCAGCGGGCTCTGCTGGGGGTCATCCACGCAGGCGAGTGGCTCGTGAATGGATACCAGCCATACCGGTTTGAGGTCGTGCACCAGGCGGCACAAGGCGTCGGTTTCCGGCTCGGAACCGGCCTGGGTGCCGGTGGACAGATAGACATCGCGCTCATCGGCTGCGCTGTTCCAGCGATAGATGGTGCCGTCTGACTTCCAGTTAGCGGTGGCGAAGTTCCGGTTGAGATCAACGCCGTTGGCATTGGAGCGGGTACCCAGTTGGCATCCGTCAGGGTTGACCGCCAAGATCACATGGTGGCGCAACTGCCCCGCGCCCAGGGAGCGCAGCGCGCAGGAAAGGGTGACCACCGCAGCCACTTCATCGCCGTGCGTACCGGCCATCACCATACCGGTATGCTGGTCTTGAACTTCCGCGGGAAAGTAGAGCAGCGGTGCGCCAAGGGCGGACAGGCCATACTGCAGCCGCCGATGCGCAAACAGCCCCCGCTCGGTACGGGGGCGTAGCGCAGGACCGTGGTTATTGTTCGATTTGCCGTTCCCGGATCTGGCTGATTGCTGAAGTTGTCTCATCTGCCGTGGCGCCTTTAAGTCCTTAACACTGTTTTACACTGGATTGTGAGAACTTTTCCGCGAATTTTTCGACTAACTGATTGTCTCTCGCTGGTGGGCGCATGCGGTTTTCCGTGCCAGCCCGGATTTTGGTGAGACGCGCGCGATGGTAACGCTGATTGATAGTTACACTGCGCGCAATTTGGAACACACTTTTTGGCATATTAATAGAATGGTTTATCACAGGTGGCAAATATGATTGCACGCTGCACGCAGTTTTTGCTTGTGCTTTGTCTTTTTGTTTCAACGGCGGTTTACGCACGCGGGTTTCCTGAGCTGACCGATCTAGTCGAGCAGAACTCTCCCGCAGTGGTGAAAATCAACACGGTGGAGCGCAGTCGTGTTGCGCGAAACTCCGTTCCGCCCCAATACCAGCAGGAAATTCCGGATATCTTCCGCCACCTGTTGGAGCCCCGCGAGCGCCAGCAGCGGCCGGTGGCAAGCATGGGGTCTGGCTTCATTATTTCCTCTGATGGCTACGTGGTGACCAACAATCATGTGGTGGACGGTGCGGATGAAGTGCTGGTCACCCTTACCGACCGCCGCGAGTTTGAAGCCAAGGTGATCGGTACCGACCCCCGGTCCGACCTGGCACTGCTGAAAGTGGAAGCCTCGGATTTGCCCACTGTGCGCTGGGGCGACTCGGAGAAAATGAAAGTTGGTGAATGGGTAGTCGCCATCGGTTCACCGTTCGGCCTCGATTACTCCGCCAGCGCGGGAATCGTGAGCGCGATGGGGCGCAGCATTCCCAACGAAAGCCGCGAGAATTATGTGCCGTTCATCCAGACTGACGTGGCCATCAATCCGGGCAACTCGGGCGGCCCGCTGTTCAATTTGAATGGTGAAGTGGTGGGGATCAATTCCCAGATCTACACCCGGAGCGGCGGTTCCATCGGTCTGTCGTTTGCCATTCCGGCGAGCCTCGCCCAGGACGTGGTGGCGCAGTTGAGGGAAAAAGGGCGCGTGGACCGCGGCTGGCTCGGCGTGGGTATCCAGGATGTCGACCGCAAGCTGGCTATTGCCATGGGACTGAGCAAGCCGGCGGGTGCGCTGGTGGGGCAGCTGGAAGCCGGGTCTCCCGCGGCGCAGGCCGGTATTGAGGTGGGCGATATCATCATGCGCTTTGACGGCCAGCAGATTCTGATGCCCGGCGACTTGCCGCACGTGGTCGGCCAGACCCGCCCGGGTGCCGAAGTGCCGGTGTTGCTGATGCGCGAGGGTAAGGAGCGCAAGCTCAATGTGCGCGTAGGTGCTCTGCCCGGGGATGACGACGGTCAGCAACAGGCGAGCAGTGCCCCAGCGGCCAGCGATGTGGGCGGTCGACTGGGTCTGGTGGTCGATGATATCCCCGACAGTCTCAAACAGCGCCTGGGCGTTGAATCCGGTGTGCAGGTAAAACAGGTGGTGCCCAGTAAGGCGGGTGCCAATGCCGGTCTGCGCAGTGGCGATATCATCGCCCAGCTGGGATTCGATCAGGTGGAATCTCTCGATGACTACGAGAAAATCGTCAAGAAGCTTCCTAAGGGCGAGCTGCTGCCGATCCGCTTCTTCCGCGGCGGTCAGCCTACCTTCCGTACCATCCAGATCGACGAGGACTGAGAGTGAGTTGAACTGTGACCGACGGGCTCCAGCGGTTGCCACGCCGCATCCCGGGAGCCCGCCGGCGGTCCTTGGCCCCCAATACCCGGGGGTATAGCGCTGACTGGATGCACTTTTCCCGCAACCTGTTAGACTTGCGCCCACAGCGCGGCCCGGTCCGCCTATTAACTCACTGATTTTTAAAAGGTTTTGTCCTCGCAGTGGCCACTGATCTCTCCCATATCCGCAATTTCTCCATCATCGCGCACATCGACCACGGGAAATCCACCCTCGCAGACCGTTTTATCCAGGTTTGCGGCGGTCTGAGTGACCGCGAGATGGCCGCCCAGGTACTCGACAGCATGGATATCGAGCGGGAGCGGGGTATTACCATCAAGGCCCAGAGCGTGACGCTGGACTACACCGCGCGCGACGGCAAAACCTATCAGCTGAACTTTATCGACACCCCCGGACACGTGGATTTTTCCTACGAGGTGTCCCGTTCACTGGCAGCCTGTGAAGGTGCGCTGCTGGTAGTGGACGCCGCCCAGGGTGTAGAAGCCCAGTCCGTGGCCAACTGCTATACCGCGATTGAGCAGGGGCTGGAAGTCATTCCGGTGCTGAACAAAATGGATCTGCCGCAGGCGGAACCTGAGCGCGTTGCGCAGGAAATTGAAGACATTATCGGTATCGACGCTACCAACGCCACCCGCTGCAGCGCCAAATCCGGCCTGGGCATTGAGGATGTGCTGGAGGATCTGGTGCGTCTGGTGCCGCCGCCAGAGGGCGATGTGGATGCGCCGCTGCAGGCGCTGATCATCGATTCCTGGTTCGACTCCTATCTAGGCGTAGTGTCGCTGGTGCGGGTGAAGCAGGGTACCCTCAAGGCCAAAGAAAAAATCGTCACCAAGTCTATCGGTCGCCCGCATGTGGTGGACAGCGTCGGTGTCTTCACTCCCAAGCGCAAGGAAACCGGTGTACTCCGCGCCGGCGAGGTGGGCTTTGTAGTGGCCGGTATCAAGGACATTCACGGTGCGCCGGTGGGCGATACTCTGACCCACGCCAAAGGTGCTGAAGATGTGGCGATGCTGCCCGGCTTCAAAAAGGTCAAACCGCAGGTGTATGCCGGTCTGTTCCCGGTCAGTTCCGATGACTACGAAGCGTTCCGCGATGCACTGGACAAGCTGTCGCTGAACGACGCCTCCCTGTTTTACGAACCCGAGTCTTCCGATGCGCTCGGATTCGGTTTCCGCTGTGGCTTCCTCGGCATGCTGCATATGGAGATCATCCAGGAGCGTCTGGAGCGGGAATACGATCTCGACCTGATCACTACCGCGCCCACCGTAGTCTACGAAGTTCTGATGAACGACGGCTCTATCGTCTACGTGGACAACCCATCGCGCCTGCCGGAAATTGGCTCCATTGAAGAAATGCGCGAGCCCATCGCCGAGGCAAATATCCTGGTGCCGCAGGACTACCTGGGCAACGTGATTACGCTATGTATCGAAAAGCGCGGCATCCAGAAAGACATGCAGTACGTGGGGGGGCAGGTGTCCCTGCGCTACGAGCTGCCCATGAGTGAAGTGGTGATGGACTTCTTCGATCGCCTCAAGTCCGTGAGCCGCGGTTTTGCCTCGCTGGATTACAGCTTTGTGCGCTTTGACCCGGCAAAACTGGTGCGTCTTGATATCCTCATCAACGGCGATCGGGTCGACGCGCTGGCGGTGATCCTGCATCGCGACAACGCGCAGAGCCGCGGCCGTGCCATCGCGGAAAAAATGAAAGACCTGATTCCGCGGCAGATGTTTGATGTGGCGATCCAGGCCGCCATCGGTGGTTCGGTCATCGCCCGCACCACGGTGAAGGCACTGCGCAAAAACGTAACCGCCAAGTGCTACGGTGGCGACGTCACCCGTAAGAAAAAGCTGCTTGAGAAGCAGAAGGCCGGTAAGCGCCGCATGAAGCAGCTCGGCCGGGTGGAGGTGCCCCAGGACGCCTTCCTCGCGGTGCTGAAGGTCGACGGCTGATAGGCCAGGCGGCTCTTCCCTGCGCCGCTGAATAACAAGAACCAGTCAGAAAAAGAGACACTTGAATGGATATCAATTTCCCCCTTATTTTGCTGTTGCTGGTTGTGGCAACAGGGGCAATCTGGCTGTTCGATGCACTGTTTCTGGCGCGTGGGCGCAAAGCGCTCGCGGGCAAGGGGCAGCCGCCAGCGGAGCCGGTATTGGTGGAGTATGCCAAATCGTTCTTCCCGGTGCTGGCCATCGTATTCGTGTTGCGCTCTTTCCTGGTGGAGCCTTTCCAGATTCCTTCCGCGTCCATGGACCCCACTCTGGAAGTGGGCGACTTCATTCTGGTGAACAAGTTTGCCTACGGCCTGCGTCTGCCGGTCTCCCGCACCAAGGTGCTGGATATCGGTGAGCCAAAACGCGGCGACGTCATGGTATTTTTCCCTCCGCACGCCAATGAAACCTACTACATCAAGCGGGTGATCGGCCTGCCCGGCGACAAGATCCGCGTGGTGAACAATCAGTTGTACATCAACGGCAAGCCCGCTCCGCAGGAGCTTATCCAAGCGCCGTCGCCCGGAAACCCGCAGAGAGAATTTCTTTGGGAGGAGATTGACGGCGAGCGCCACCTGATGGCCAAGAATGTTGTCCCGGGTGAGTTCGGCAATATCCCGACCATTACCGTGCCCGAAGGCCACTATTTCATGATGGGTGACAATCGTGACAACAGTCTCGATAGCCGCAGATGGGGCTTTGTGCCGGAGAAAGACATTGTCGGCAAGGCCTTTGCAATCTGGATGCATTGGGACAAACTACTCAGCCTGCCCAGTTTTGACCGGGTAGGAGGCATCGAATAGTTGGCATCGAATAGGACTCGATGAACCCAGCCAAGCGCTGAAACCAGGGATGACCGTCGTTTATTAGAATGATAAAACGGTAGCAGAAGATGGCGATACAACACCTTTCGGGGGGGCGTCTGTTGCGGGCGCAACGGGGTATGAGTTACTGGGGTTGGCTGTTGGTGATTGCGGTGTTTGGCTTTGGCCTGACCGTTGTATCCAAACTGGGGCCGGCCTATATCGACGCGCATTTCGTGGAGGAGGGGCTGCATTCCCTGTCGCAAAACTCCAGTATCCGCGAGATGAGCAATACCGAAATCAAGCGCGAGCTGGACCGGTATTTCACCATCAACAACGTGCGCGGTGAGCCCACCCAGGCGGTGAAGATTATTCGCGGTGCCGACAGTACTCTCGTCAGCATCAACTACGAACTGCGCCAACCACTGTTCCACAATGTGGATGTGGTGATGAAGTTCGACAAGCAGCTCAATACTGCCAAGCCGGAATTGTGCTGTGAACCTTTAGTAGACATCGAGCAGTTCCGCCGTCGCGAAGACTGAGTGCCCCCGGGCGCGCTCAGCGCACGGTGGGCGCTCATAGTGAAAGACGACAGACTTACGTGACAGACCTCTTGCTTCAGCGACTCTGCAGCCGCCTGGGCCATCAATTTGCCCGGGCGGAATTGCTCTCCCTCGCTCTCACCCATCGCTCCCACGGCAGCCGTAACAACGAGCGGCTGGAATTCCTTGGCGACTCCATCCTCGGATTTACCATCAGCGCAGCGCTGTTTGAAAAATTCCCCGATGGCCGCGAGGGCCAGATGAGCCGCCTGCGCGCACAGCTGGTGAGTGGGGAGACGCTGGCTGAAGTCGCACGGGAGCTGGAACTCGGCGAGTGCCTGCGTCTCGGCGAGGGCGAAATGAAAAGCGGCGGCCACCGCCGGGCCTCGATACTGGCGGATGCCGTGGAAGCGATAATCGGCGCTATTTATCTGGACGCCGGCCTTGAGGCTGCGCGGGCACGTGTACTGGCATGGTTCACACCGCGGCTTGAGAACCTGTCGCTGGAAACTGCCAAAGATCCGAAAACCCGCCTCCAGGAGTGGCTGCAGGCCCGCCAGAAACCACTGCCGGAATACACGGTGGTAGATGTCGGGGGTGAAGAACACTCCCAGGAATTTGTGGTGGAGTGCCGGGTGGCGGGCCTCAAAGTGCCGGTGCGTGGCACTGCCAGCAACCGGCGCGCGGCGGAGAAAGCTGCCGCCACCGAAGCCTATACTCGACTGACCGGGCAGGACTGACTCTATAATCTGCGTCAACAGCCAATGCCCAATTTATTTGCCTGGCCGACCCTCTATACGGGTGTCGGCCGTCCGGAGACCTTTCTTGAGCGACACAACCATCCCGCCAACCCCTTCACCCGCCGCCCCGCTGAATTCCTCGCCGACCCGCTGTGGCTATGTGGCTATTATCGGCCGGCCTAACGTCGGCAAGTCGACCTTGCTGAACCATATTCTGGGGCAGAAGATCTGCATCACCTCGCGCAAACCGCAGACCACTCGTCACAATATGCTCGGGATCAAGACCGAAGGCCCGAACCAGATTATCTTCGTGGATACTCCCGGGCTGCACGCGGGGGAAGAAAAGGCGATCAATCGCTACATGAACCGGGCGGCCATCAGTTCCACCAGAGATGTGGATGTGGTGGTATTTGTGGTGGAGCGCGCGCGCTGGACCGAGGGGGACGAGTTGGTGGCGCAGAAGTTGCAGGGCCTCAAGTGCCCGTTGATCATCGCGATTAACAAGGTGGATCAGCTGGAAGACAAGAGCGATCTGCTGCCGCAGTTGCAGGCACTGTCTGAGCGTTTTCCCAAGGCGGAGATTGTACCGCTGTCCGCACTGCGCTCAACCAATCTGGAGTCTTTGGAAAAGGTCATTGCCGAGCGACTGCCGGAGGGCGAGCACTTCTTCGAGGAAGATCAGATCACCGACCGCAGTTCGCGCTTCCTCGCCGCGGAAATCGTACGCGAGAAGGTCATGCGGCAGTTGGGGGCGGAAATCCCCTATGCCGTTACCGTGGAAGTGGAAGAATTTGCGCAGCAGGGCAATGTCCTGCACATCAGTGCGGCCATTCTGGTAGAGCGCGACGGCCAGAAGCGTATCCTCATCGGCACCAAGGGTGAGCGCATCAAGCAGATCGGCCAGGCGGCGCGGCTGGATATGGAGAAGCTATTCGACAGCAAGGTGATGCTGAATCTGTGGGTCAAGGTCAAGTCCGGCTGGTCCGATGACGAGCGCGCGTTGCGCAGTCTCGGTTATATCGATAAGCAGTAACCGTTCCCGCTCTCCGTGCAGCAGCTGCCCCCGCAACCGGCCTACATCCTGCATTCGCGGCCGTTCCGGGATACGAGCCTGATCCTGGAGTTGCTGACCCCGGACTATGGACGCATTGCCTGTATTGCCAAGGGCGCGCGCCGCGACAAACAGCGGCGCCAGCGCGCCCTGCAGCCATTCGCCCCCCTACTGGTGACCCTTTTGGGACGCCACGATCTGAAAACCCTCGGTCCTGTTGAAAGCGCCGGCCAGCCGCTGTGGTTAAAGGGGCGCGCAGTTTACGCCGGCCTCTACGCGAACGAGCTGCTGGTGCGCTTACTGCCCGAGGGGGAGTCACATCCCTTGGTGTTTTCCGCCTACCAGCGACTGCTGACGCAATTGGCGCGCCTGACAGGAGAAGAGCGAGGGGAGCAGGGCGCTGTGCTGGAGTGGCCCCTGCGATGTTTTGAATTGCATCTGCTGCAGGCGCTGGGTAGCTGCCCCGAGCTGGATTTCAGCCCTCTGGACAACGGGCCGATACGCGCGGAGTTGATCTACCGTTTGACGATGGAAGAGGGGTTTGCTCCGGTCCATCTTCCTGCGGGCGCAGTGCCGCGCGGCAACGACTTTTCCGGTGCGCACTTGTTGATTCTCAATGCGTGGCTGTTTGCCGGCGACGAAAATGGAGGAGAAGAGGGTGCTGGCTCGCTGGAGCACCGGGCGGAAGTGCTGGTTGCAGCCAAGCGTCTGTGTCGGCTGATCCTGGCCCCACTACTCGGGAGCCGACCGTTAAAGAGCCGTGAATTGTTCCGACAGGTGTACGGCGCGTCATAGTCGGGCGATCCGGCGTTCAGTGGGAGTTTTCCCCCTCACGAATCACTCGACCGTTACTGCCCTTCGCACCGACGCTTTCCAGTCCGAACAGCGCGTCCAAATCCTGTTCTGTGGCCCATTCGCGCAGGCTGCGAATTTCCCGTCGCACCTGCTCATAGGCGCCTTCGAATTCACCGGTGTCTACCAGAGCCTGATCCTGGACCGGGCGCAGCATTTCCTGCAGCTGTCCGGTGGCCGATCTCAAGCGCAACACGCCGCAGTAACAACACCCGCCGTGGAGGCGGTGTACCCGCTCAAAGAGGCCTTTGTGGTC
Organism: Microbulbifer sp. SH-1; assembly: GCF_011326135.1. Lineage (NCBI taxonomy): Bacteria > Pseudomonadati > Pseudomonadota > Gammaproteobacteria > Cellvibrionales > Microbulbiferaceae > Microbulbifer > Microbulbifer sp. SH-1. The sequence continues at coordinate 705,886 of NZ_CP046948.1, forward strand.
TTTCTCGGCAAATAACCGGGTCAGTTCCGGTTCGTCTTCATGCAGCCCTTTCAGCAGCATGCGCAGCAGGTCGCGGGCGAGGCCTGGGTCTTGATTGGCCAGATTCAGGCTCTCGCCGATATCTACCAAGCGCGGTGCGACCAGAGGGGGGATGGCGATATCCTCGCCGGACCCGTTTACTTCCATCCAGCGCTTTACGGTGTGGGTGAGCTGGACTTCACTCACCGGTTTGCTGAGGTAGTCGTCGAGCCCGGCGCTTAGCAACCGCGATTTTTCCTCGGTGCCGACATGGGCGGTGAGGGCAATCACGGGTGTGCGGCGGCCCGACTCCTCCTCGCGGATCTTACGTGTGGTGGCGATGCCGTCCATGCCGGGCATCTGAATATCCATGAAAATCATGTCGAAGTGCTGCTCCCGCCACAGCGCCAGGGCTTCTGCCCCACTCGCCGCGACTACCGCTTCGATATTCTGTGCGCGCAACAACTCACTCATCAGCAGGCGATTGGCCTCGTGATCATCCACCGCCAGTACCCGCGGTGCCGATGGCCACGGGAGCGCCGGAAATGCGCCGGTTTGTGGTCGCGACTGGGCCTGGTGTGGCACCACCCGTTTGAGCGCTCTCAGCAGCCCCTCACGACTGACCGGTTTGCCGAGAAATGCCAATACCCGGGTGCGCAGCGCGTCATAGCAGCGACGCAGATCCACCGGCGAACCCTGGACCACCACCCGACACTGATAGGTGTCCACCAGCTGCTGAACGGTGGCAATGAAATCGTCGAAATTGCCCGCGGCGATGGCCGTGTCGATAATCAGCGCGTCCGGCAGGGCATCGTGTCGCCACATTTGCTCAATCGCTGGCACCAGGTTCTGGCCGTCGCAGTGTTCCTGCGCCTCGGCCTGCCAGTGGCTGAGTTGCTGGTATATCTGCTGGCGCGTCATGGGGTTGGGGTCGACCAACAGAACCCGGCAACCGGGGAACTGCTCGCGGGTGATTGCCGCGCGATTGCGGTCTATGGTCAGCGGCAGCTGTACCCAGTAACTGCTGCCACCCTGCTCGTTACTCTCCATTCCGAGTTCGCCGCCCATGGATTGCACCAGGCTGCGGGCGGTACTGAGCCCCATGCCGTTGTTCGTCACCTGCTGTTGTAGCGGACTGGAATTGAGTAGTTGTCGCAGCTCGCGACGCCCCTGTTCATCGCAGCGGGCACCGTTGTCAACGATGCTGATTTGCACCATCAGTTCGGATTCCTTGCCACTCTGTACGGCTATCCGCACGGGTATGCTGCCGTTCTCCGAGCAGCGGATGGCGGTGCTGACCAGATTGGTGAGAATCTGTTTGATGCGCAGCGGGTCGCCGATCTGCGACGGTGGGAGCTGCGGGTCGACGAATGGCACCAGCTCCAGATTGTGCTCGTAACCGAAGGGCGCGAGGATCTGCAAGGTTTCTTCCAGCACCTGCCCGAGGTTCATAGGGCTGTGGTCCAGCACCAGATTGCCGGATTCGATGCGGGAGAAATCCAGAATGTCGTTGATAGTAGTGAGCAGGCTCTCGGAAGAGCGCAGGATGGTCTGCAGATAGTCCTGCTGCAACTGGTCCACCTCTGTCTTCAGCAGGAGGTTGGTAAAACCGATGATACCGTTCAGTGGGGTGCGGATTTCATGACTGGTATTGGCGAGAAAGGTGGATTTGATCCGGCTGCTTTCCAATGCTTTCTTGCGCGCGAGTTCCAGCTCAATGTTCTGTTCCTCCATGGCGTCCAGCGACTGGCGCAGGTCCTCCATGGACTGATGTAGCCCGTCCTGATAATCCCGCTGGTACTCCGCCAGATTTTCCGCCATCAGGTTGATCTCTTCTGACAGTTGCGAAAGTTCCAGGTTGCGGGAGCCGGCCGCGCGGGTGGCAAACTTGCCCTGGCCCACCGCGCGGAGGGTTTCCTTGATGCGCTCGAGACTTCTGGAGGCGCGCTCGGCGAGTGCCACTGCCCATACCAGCGCGATCAGGGTGCAGATGATCAGCCCGATGAGGCCGACCAGCGCCACCTGATACGTGCCGACGAGAAAGTAGGGGCGGTGCAGCTCAATGGTCAGCCAGCAGTTGGTGTCTTCTCCGCGCAGCGGGTGCAACACCTGCAGGCTGTTCAGGTCTTCGTACACGTGCGCTTGCTTGCCGCGCAGCTGGTCGGCGCTGAAACTGGTGCGGGGGCGCGGCCCCACGCTGGAGAGCAGGGTGAATTTTTCCTCTCCCGCTTCGTTGCGGTCGGCGCGGTAGAGCTGTACGGAGCGAATCATGTCCCGCTCGAGCATCAACGCCATCAGGCCTTTGTCGAGCCACTGAATGCGCTCCTCGAACGGGTGGCCCTCGCTCAGGTGAATCAGCTCTACCAGCTGTTCGGCACTGGCGCGACCGTGACTGAGCAGTAGGTCGCGGCGGTCCTGCATCTGCTGCAGGGTAAACAGCAGTGCCAGCAGCAGCGACAGGATCAGTGCCGGTGCCATGGTGTAACGGAACAGAATGGCGCGCAGGGAAAAGCGCCGGCCATGAGTGCGTCGCGGGCTGGCACGCGTGTGTCTGCGACCGGGTTGCGGGTTTTGTTCCATTATTGATCCGATATGGGCGACCGCCTCAGGCGTAGCTTGGGACTTTGAAGCGGGGGCCACGGCAGTGAAAATACTGTGTTATTTTTGTCCGATTCTACCCCTGCTGCCCGCAGATGCCACCCCAATTTCGCGACATCGGGCGGCAATTGTGCTGGCAGCCGGCAAGGCGCATTCGCAGCAGCGGCGGTGCGGGGGTAGAATGTGCGCCCGCATATGCCGATGGATCAGAAGTTGACTATGGAATACCCGACGATTGCCGACTGCATAGGCAACACGCCCCTGGTGCGTTTGCAGCGACTGCAGGGGGATACCTCCAATACCATCCTGCTCAAACTCGAGGGCAACAACCCCGCGGGCTCGGTGAAGGACCGTCCGGCCCTGTCGATGATCAGCCGCGCGGAAGCCCGCGGCCAGATCCGCCCCGGCGACACCCTGATCGAGGCCACCAGCGGCAATACCGGCATCGCTTTGGCCATGGCCGCGGCCATCAAGGGCTATCGTCTGATCCTGATCATGCCGGCCAGCGCCACTGAAGAGCGCAAGGCCTCCATGACCGCCTACGGCGCCGAGCTGATACTGGTCACCGCCGAGCAGGGCATGGAGGGCGCGCGGGATCTGGCACTGCAAATGCAAGCAGAGGGCAAAGGATTGGTACTGGATCAGTTCTCCAATAGCGACAACCCAACGGCGCATATCGAAACAACCGGCCCCGAAATCTGGCGTCAAACCGGGGGCGAAATTACCCATTTTGTCTCTTCAATGGGTACCACTGGCACCATCATGGGATGCGGCCGCTACCTGAAACAGCAGAATCCGGGCATCCAGATTATCGGCCTGCAGCCCACCGAGGGCTCGGCCATTCCCGGCATCCGTCGCTGGCCTCTGGCATATCTGCCGAAAATTTTTGTCCCAGAGGAGGTCGACCGGGTGATGGACATCAGTCAACGGGAAGCCGAGGCGATGACCCGGAGGCTGGCGCGGGAAGAGGGGATTTTCTGCGGCGTCTCCTCCGGAGGTGCTGTCGCGGGTGCGCTGAGAATCTCCGCCGAAGTGGAGAATGCCACCATCGTCGCGATCATCTGTGACCGTGGAGACCGCTACCTGTCGTCCGGGCTGTTCAACGCAGAGCAGCCCTGATACAGGGCATAGTGGCGATCGTACCCATCCTATTGTTCTGACCGCGAGTTAATACATTGGTACAAGTCAGAAAAAAATATCCGCGACTGGCCGACGGCACCCTGGATCGGGAGACTTGGCTGCGTCACATTCAGGCGCTTGCGAAACTGGACGGTGGCAGCTTGGTCACACTTCGCAATGCTATTGAAATGAGCGAGCAGGCGGAGCAGAAAGCCATCGATGCGGAAAACATCTGGGCCGAGGGTGCCAGCAGTTTTCTCACCGGCCTGGAAATGGTCGAAATCCTCGCAGACCTGCAGATTGACGGCGAAGCCCTGTGTGCCGCCATGCTCTATCGCGCGGTGCGGGAAAAGCGCCTGCCTCTCAAGGTCGTAGAAGAGGAGATGGGGGAGACCATCGCCAAACTGATCCGCGGTGTGCTGCAGATGGCGGTTATTCGCAGCCGCAGTGCCGATACCGGGGTCGAAAACCAGAGTGGTGCGGTAGAGGAGCATTCGGAAAATATCCGCCGCATGTTGGTGGCACTGGTGGACGATGTGCGCGTGGCACTGATCAAGCTGGCGGAGCGCACCTGTGCCATTCGCGCTGCCAAGAACGCGCCCGAAGCCAAGCGTCGCCGCGTGGCGAGAGAAGTGGCGGACGTCTACGCACCGCTGGCACATCGCCTGGGTATTGGTCACATCAAGTGGGAGCTGGAGGATCTGTCCTTCCGCTACCTCGAACCCGACGACTATATGCAGATCGCCCGCTTGCTGGATGAAAAGCGTCTGGCGCGGCAGGACTATATCGACAATGTGCTGCAACTGTTGCGCAGCGAACTGGCGAAAGCGGATATCGAAGGGGAGGTGTTTGGCCGGGCCAAGCACATCTACAGTATCTGGCGGAAGATGCGGCGTAAGAATATCGGCTTTTCGCAGGTCTATGACATCCGTGCGGTGCGCATCCTGGTCCCTACGGTGCGGGACTGCTATGCCGTGCTGGGTATCGTGCACAACCTGTGGCGCAACATCCCCAATGAATTCGACGATTACATCGCCTCGCCCAAAGACAACGGCTATCGCTCGCTGCACACCGCAGTGATCGGTCCCGACCGCAAGGTGCTCGAAGTACAGATCCGCACCTTCGCCATGCACGAAGAGGCGGAGTATGGGGTATGCGCGCACTGGCGCTACAAGGGCACCGATAAGAAATCCGGCCAGCTCGATGGGCAGGACGGTTATGAACAGAAAATCGCGTGGCTGCGCCAGGTGCTCGACTGGCACGAAGAGGTGGGCGGCAACCCCCTGCAGGAGGATCTGCAGGCGAGCGATGTGGACACCCGTATCTATGTGTTCACGCCCGATGGCCACGTGGTGGATCTGCCCAAAGGGGCGACGCCCCTGGACTTCGCCTACAAGATCCACACTGAAATCGGCCACCGTTGTCGTGGCGCAAAGGTGGATGGCCGTATTGTACCGTTGAACCATGAACTGCAGACGGCCAATCAGGTGGAAATCCTCACCGGCAAACGGGAGGCGCCGAGCCGCGACTGGATTTCCCGCAGCATGGGGTACATCAATACCTCGCGCGCGCGGGCAAAAGTCATCCACTGGTTCAAGATGCAGGCGCGGGACCAGAATGTGGCCGAGGGCCGCACCATTCTCGACAGCGAGTTCAAACAGCTGGCGCTCGCGGATTTCGACTTCGAAAAGCTTGCGAAAAAACTCAACATGCACTCCCTGGACGACCTGTATGCCGCGGTCGGTGCCGGCGATATCGGCGTGGGTCAGGTTCTGAATACCGCCCAGCGCATGGTGAAAGTTGATCAGGGCGAACCGGTGCTCTCGCTTACCGCGCCAGTCGCCCGGGAAGGGCAGACCGATGTCTATATCGACGGCGTCGGCAATCTGCTGACGCATATCGCCCGCTGCTGTAATCCGGTACCGGGGGACGACATCATGGGTTACATCACTCTCGGGCGCGGAGTGTCCATTCACCGCAAGGACTGCGCGAACATGTTGCGCATGCAGTCCGATGAACCCGAGCGTATCCTGCAGGTCAGTTGGGCCGAAAAACCCACCGAAGTCTATTCCGTGGAAATCATGGTGGAGGCTTACGATCGACACGGCCTGCTGCGGGATATCACTACCATGCTCGACAGTCAGCGGGTCAATATCACCGCCATGCAGACCCGCTCGAACAAGCACAAGCACACGGTGGATATGGTGATTACCGCGGAAATTCACAATTTCGAAGAACTGAGCCACGTGTTGCACCGCATCAACCAACTTCCCAACGTGGCATCCGCCAAGCGGCGGATTTTGCATTGAATCCGGTGAGCGCGGCATGCCAGGGGACAGCGAACGGGTGAAACCGATGAAACAGCGCTATAGCGTAGAAGACCTGCAATACTTGATGTCGCGGCTGCGCGACCCGGAAAGCGGTTGTCCGTGGGACCTGAAGCAGACCTTTGCCTCCATTGTGCCTTCCACAATTGAGGAGGCTTATGAGGTGGCGGAAGCCATTGAACGGGAAGATTTTGCGCATTTGCGGGAAGAGCTTGGTGATCTGCTGTTTCAGGTGATCTTTTATGCTCAACTGGGATGCGAGCGGCAGCACTTTGATTTTCCCGGAATCGTCGACACACTAGTGCGGAAACTGGTACGCCGGCATCCCCATGTGTTTCCCTCGGGAGACCTCTACGGCGACAATCCAAACGTGGCAATCGATGAGCAGCAGGTCAAGGCCAACTGGGAAACGATAAAAGCGGCGGAGCGCGAATCCAAGGGTGAATCCGGTACACTCGGCGGGGTGGCTGCTGGCCTGCCGGCGCTGACCCGCGCGCTGAAATTGCAAAAGCGTGCGGCTCAGGTGGGATTCGATTGGCCCGCAATCGACGGTGTATTGGAAAAAGTAGAGGAAGAGTTGCGGGAGCTGCGCGAAGCCATCGCCTCCGGAGACACTGCACACGCCCGCGAAGAACTGGGCGATCTTCTGTTTTCCTGTGTCAATGTCGCGCGGCACCTGAGTGTCGATCCGGAAACCGCATTGCGCCAGTGCAATCGCAAATTCGAACAGCGCTTCGGCGCCGTGGAAACGGTGCTCGCGGAGCGCAATCAGCGGCCTTCGGATGTCTCCCTCGAGGAGTTGGACCAGCTCTGGGAAATGGCGAAAAACGCAATGACCCCCTGAATCCGGCGGTGGTCCGCATGCACCGAACAGGGTGTAGTCCGCAAGGATTGACCCCAAAAAACTGGATTTCTGTAAAAAAATTACCGAATTCGGCCTGACCACTTACGGACTTGTTCTGCCTTGGGGCAAAGTGTAAGGTAGCGCTCTTTTTATCACTGGGGGTAAAAATGCCCCCCGGTATGATCTGGAGATTATCTGATTATGCGAATCATACTTCTGGGCGCACCGGGCGCCGGAAAGGGCACGCAGGCCCAGTTCATCACCGAGAAGTTTGGAATTCCTCAGATTTCTACCGGAGACATGCTGCGTGCTGCGGTCAAGGCGGGTACTCCTTTGGGGCTGCAAGCCAAGGATGTGATGGCTGCGGGCAAACTGGTAAGTGATGAATTGATCATCGCGCTGGTCAAAGAGCGTATTGCCCAGGCGGACTGCGCCAATGGCTTCCTGTTCGATGGCTTCCCGCGCACCATTCCCCAGGCTCAGGCACTGCTGGATGCGGATGTCGCTATCGACCATGTTCTGGAGATCGCTGTAGATGACGAGGAGATCGTCAAGCGTCTTTCCGGCCGCCGGGTGCATGAAGGTTCCGGTCGAGTCTACCACCTGGTGTACAACCCACCCAAAAACGAAGGTGTGGACGATGTGACCGGCGAAGCACTGGTTCAGCGTGGTGACGACAGCGAAGACACCGTGCGCAAGCGCCTTGCGGTTTACCACGAGCAGACCGAACCGTTGGTAGGCTTCTATCGTGAGCTGGGCCAGCGCGCGCCAGAGACCGCCCCGAAGTACAGCAAAGTAGAAGGGGTCGGCTCCATGGATCAGATTCGCGAAAAAGTAATCGCTGCACTGAGCTGAAGCCGTCGCCGCTAACGGCCGGCAATGATAGAAATAGAAAGGGCTCCAGTTGGAGCCTTTTTCATTTATTGATGCGACCTGTCATTGTCCCTGCCTATATGGCCGTTTGCAGCACGGCTAAATACTTTTGCGTCGGACTCTGGAATACTGCCGCCCGTATTAGGCGCGGAATCCCGCTGCAGAGACGACCTATCCTCTCTAGAGCAGAACCGGGACCGCCTCCTGACCCCATTGGAGTGTTTACGATCATGGCTCACGCGATCATTCTGATGAACCTTGGTACCCCCGCCGAACCCACACCCCGTGCGGTACGGCAGTTTCTGCGGGACTTCCTTTCTGATCCCCGGGTGGTGGAAATCCCCCGGCCAGTCTGGCAGTTGATCCTTAATCTGTTTGTGCTGCCACTGAGACCCGCGCGGATTGCTCCCGCCTACAGGGAAATCTGGAATCGCGGTCTCGATGGCGAAGCAGTGACGGGGTCTCCCATTACCTTTTATACCCAGCGTCAGGTCGAGCTTCTGCAGCAGCGTCTTGATGCCGCGGCAGAGCGTCGGTTCCCGGGAGAGGGTGCGCAGGAAAGTGGTGGACAGAACAGTTTGGTGGCTTACGCTATGACGTACGGCGCCCCGAGCCTTGCCGATACGGTTGCCAGGTTGCAAAAACAGGGTGCCAGCAGGTTCGTCGTTTTACCCTTGTATCCGCAATATTCCGCCACAACCACTGGCGCTATTTACGATCAAGTGGCGAAAATCATCCGCGCCTCACGCAATGTCCCGGATATCTCCGTCGTACATGATTACTGGAGCCATCCCCTCTATATTGAGGCGCTGGCTAACTCGGTACGTGAACATAGGGAGAAATACGGTGCGGCAGAAAAACTGTTGATGTCGTTTCACGGTATTCCCAAAGCCAATATCCGCAAGGGGGATCCCTACTACCAGCAATGCTGCGGCACCGCTGAGCGGCTGGCTGCGGCACTGGCGCTGCCCCGGGATCAATGGGAGATTACGTTTCAGTCCCGATTTGGCAAGGCGGAATGGTTGCAGCCATACACCGATCGAACCCTTGTAGAGTGGGGGCGGGCGGGTGTGGCGAGTGTGGATGTGATCTGTCCGGCGTTTTCTGCAGACTGCCTGGAAACCCTGGAAGAAATCGCGGTAGAGAATCGCGCTAACTTTATTGATGCCGGTGGTAGTGAATACCGATATATTCCGGCGTTGAATGCGCGAGAGGATCACCTGGCAGCCATTGAAGCGATCGTGCGGGAGAGAATGCCTGCAGGATTTTCCCGGTAATATTTATTGGGTTTCCAACTTCCCAACGGTGAAATTTACCCTCTGAACACCGTTGAACCATAAAAAATGGAAATTTTTTAATAATTTTGGTTGTTTTTTTGCTTAATTTCTTGCAAACGCCTTTTTTTTTATTAACTTTGATACAGCCGTGTCATTTTCTATGGCTGGCCGGCACATATCTGTGTTCAGAGTGACTTCTTTTACAGAGAAAGAGGAGACAAGGGATGGCACGAGTCGCAAAGAAAGCTGCCAAAGCAAAACGCGTTGCGAAAGCAAAGCCGGCTGCCAGGGCCAAAGCAACCACATCACCGGTAAATACTTCACCGGTCGTAACCAAAGCTCAGAAAGCGGTGGATGCCGCAGCCAAGGCGCTGGATGCGCAACTGGACAGGGTGGGTAAAGCCCGTGCCCGCGCGCAAAAAAGCAATTCCGCTGCCGCAAAGCAGTCGCTGACATCAGCCAATGCCAAGCTGAGGGAGCAGCGCGTCAAGCTTGCTGAGGCCAAGCTTGGCCTGGCCAAGGCCAGTGCCATGGATGCCGTGCGTCACGCTGAGGAATCCGCGAAGAAAGCCGTCTCGGATATGGCCGAAAAGCTTTCGGCCAAGGCAGACAAAGAACTCGATAAGGCGGTAAAAGCGTTCACCAGCCGCTGGAAGAAGGCCCGCGCCAAGGCCGATGCCAAAAAAGTAAAAGCGGCGGAAAAGAAAGCCACCGCCAAAGTGAAGTCTGCGGCGAAGAAAGCGGCGGCGAAAGCCAAAGCGCTGGAGAAAAAGGCTGCTGCCAAGGCTAAGGCCGAAGCCAGGAAGGCAAAAAAGGTTGCGAGTAAGAAAAAGGCCGTTCGGAAAGCGGCGGCCAAGAAAACTCCGGCCAAAAAATCCCCGGCTAAGAAAACGGCCGTGAAAAAGACTCCCGCCAGGAAGAAGGCCGCTGCCAAGAAGGCAGCCACCAAAGCGGTTAAAACCACTCCGAAAAAGTCCGCGGCTCGCGGGCGTCCAGCCAAAAAGGCACCCGGCCGTCGCGGCCGCCCGCCAAAGTCTGCCTGAGCTTTTTCCGATCCGAGAACCCCGGCCAAGTGCCGGGGTTTTGCTGTATTCGCCAACAGTTCTCCGCTCTGCCTGTAAATTAGGCCTTCAGGCGCAACGTTACGCGGTTTGCGTTTGCCGCTGGTCGTGCCACAATTCGCCCCCATCTTCTGGCCCCCTTTCCCGGGGGCCGGGTTCGTCTGTGTGATACCAGTGCGGGGCACTTTCCTTGAAAATCCTGGCCATTGATACCACTTCCGGTGCCTGTTCCGCCGCTCTGTACGCCGATGGGCGTATTTGTGAGCAGTTTTTCCGGGCGGAGCGGGATCATACCCGCCGTCTGCTGCCCATGGTGGAGGCGGTATTGGCAGAGGGGCAGAGTAGCCTGACGCAGGTGGATGCGCTGGCGGTGAGTCAGGGGCCCGGCTCCTTCACCGGCCTTCGGATTGCCATCAGCTGTGTACAGGGGCTCGCTTTTGCCGCAGACAAGCCGGTGGTGCCGGTATCCAGCCTGGCGGTACTCTCGCGGGGGGCGCGGCGGTCACACCCGGATTGGGGTGACGCTCCGGTGCTGGCGGCGCTGGATGCGCGAATGCAAGAAGTGTACTGGGGGCTGTACCCGCCGGGAGAGGGTGCAAATGCGCTGCTCGCCGACGCTGTTTCCACCCCCGAGCAGGTGGTCTCGTCATTGAAGTCGGTTGGATTCCTAACGGCCGACACCGCTTCCACGAATTGCTCGTTGTATGCCGTGGGGCCAGGTTGGGAATATCCGGCGCTGGCAGCACTGAAGCCGCTGGCTGTGTCCACTGAATCGGCCATCCATGCACAGGATATCGCGGTGCTGGCGGCAGAACTCTGGCAGCGGGGAATTCAGGTCAGTGCGGAAGAGCTTGAGCCCGCATACCTGCGCAATGAGGTGACGTGGAAAAAGCGCGCGCGCATCCGTCAGCGCTGACGTTGTCTATTAAACAGCTTCAGCAAATCACGAATCGTTCACAGCGCGTCTCGGAACAGGCGACCGACAAGTAGTAGCGGAATTTATGGATATTTTTCACATTGTCATTCTGGCGTTAATCCAGGGCATTACCGAGTTCCTGCCCATCTCGAGTTCAGCGCACCTGATACTTCCCAATCAGGTTCTCGGGTGGCCGGACCAGGGGCTGGCATTCGATGTGGCAGTGCATTTCGGCTCACTGATGGCCGTGTTACTGTATTTTCGCAAGGAAGTCTGGCAACTGATCTGCGATGGGCTGGGCGGCTTTAGAACAGGGCAGTTTACGGATGAGGGGCGATTGGCATGGCTGATTGTGCTGGCAACCATTCCCGCCGGGGTTGCCGGCCTTGCCTTTAAAGATTTCATCGAAACCCATTTGCGTTCCTCCGCCGTCATTGCGGCTACCACCATCCTGTTCGGCCTGCTGTTGTGGTGGTCGGATGTGCACGGCAAGCGCAGGGACGATCTTCGTAAACTGAACTGGAAAAAGGCGCTGATGATTGGCGCTGCGCAGGCATTGGCATTGATTCCCGGTACGTCGCGTTCTGGAATTACCATGACGGCCGGACTGATGCTGGGGATGAATCGCGAGGCGGCCTCGCGTTTTTCTTTTTTGATGTCGATTCCCGTTATTGCACTCAGCGCACTGTTGCTTACCCTGGAGTTACTGGAAAGCGAGTCGGTGCCCTGGGACAGTATTGTTCTTGGCGTGATTCTTTCCGGTATCAGTGCCTACCTCTGTATTCACTTTTTCCTGCAATTCATCAATCGTATCGGTATGGCGCCTTTTGCCATTTATCGCCTGCTGCTGGGTGGCGCCCTGATCTGGCTGATACTGGCGCAATAGCTGGTTCCATAACAATCGGACGCAGGCGCGTGCCGGTGCAAGCGGGCCTGCCTGACATGAGGTGTATTTATGACAACCACAGTGGCATTTATTGGGCTTGGCGTAATGGGATATCCCATGGCGGGTTATCTTTCCAATGCCGGGTATCGGGTGCGGGTCTATAACCGCACCGCAAGCCGCGCCGACAAATGGCTGGAAGCCTATCGCGGTGAAGCTTTCGCGACGCCGGCGGAAGCGGCGCGTGGCGCCGAGTTTGTGTTTGCCTGCGTAGGTAACGACGACGACTTGCGCCAGGTCACCACCGGCCCGGATGGGGCTTTTCTCGGAATGGACCAGGACAGTGTGTTCGTGGATCACACCACGGCGTCGGCCAATGTCGCACGTGAACTCGCCGCTGCGGCGGCAGCGCAGGGTATTGGATTTCTGGATGCACCGGTTTCCGGTGGGCAGGCAGGTGCGGAAAACGGCGCGCTCACTATCATGGTCGGCGGTGACGAGAGCGTCTATCAGCGGGTCAAACCGTTGCTCGTGTGCTATGCCCGCGCCGTCAACTTGCTGGGCCCGGTGGGTAGTGGGCAACTGTGCAAGATGGTTAATCAGATCTGTATCGCCGGGGTGGTGCAGGGGCTCTCGGAAGGGCTGCATTTTGCCCGCGCCGCGGGGCTTGACGCCGCGCAAGTGGTGGAAGTGATCTCCAAGGGGGCGGCCCAGAGCTGGCAGATGGAAAACCGCTATAAGACCATGCTCGCTGGAGAGTACGAACACGGCTTTGCGGTGGACTGGATGCGCAAAGACCTCGGTATCGTGCTTGATGAGGCCAAGCGCAACGGCGCTTTGCTGCCGGTGACTGCGTTGGTGGATCAATTTTACAGTGAAGTGCAAGCGCTCGGCGGCAGCCGCTGGGATACTTCGAGCCTGTTTGCGCGCCTGACGAATATCCGCGATTTCAGCTGACCTGCGATACGCGCCTCAGGCCGGCAACCGTGAAAGTGCTCCTGCTTTCCGCCTACGATGCCGACAGTCACAAGCGCTGGCGGCGCGGCCTCGTGGCCGCGATTCCCGAATGGCAATGGACGGTGCTCACCCTGCCACCGCGTTATTTCAGCTGGCGGGTGCGCGGCAACAGCCTCAGTTGGGGGCGGGGTGAAGCCCGCGCATTGCTGCAGCAGCCCTGGGATCTGATCGTCACTACCTCAATGACCGATCTCGCCTCCCTGCGAGGGCTGGTGCCATCCCTTGCCAGTGTGCCCACGGCAGTCTATTTTCACGAAAACCAGTTTGACTATCCGCGCAGCAAAGATGCGGTGGCGAGTGTCGAACCGCAGCTTCTGAATATATACACGGCCCTTTGCGGCGACCTGTTGCTGTTCAATTCCGAATACAACCGCAGGACCCTGCTTGACGGCGCCGAAACGCTGCTGTTGAGATTGCCGGACCAGGTGCCGAAAGGTATCTGTGAGGAAATCGCCGGGAAATCCCGCGTATTGCCGGTGCCGCTGGAGGTCGCGGCGTATCAGATACCACAGACGAAGCCGTCTCGACCAACTTTTGTGTGGAATCATCGCTGGGAGTACGACAAGGGGCCGGACATATTGCTGGCTGCGGTGCAGCTTTTCGGAGGCTTGCAGATTCCCTTTACCTTGCATGTGGTGGGGCAACAGTTTCGGCGGCAGCCAGTGGAATTCACCCATCTACACCAGCTGCTGAAAGACCTTGGTGCGCAGGGGGTATGGGGTTATCGGGAGAGCCTCTCTGACTACCGCAATATTCTGAGGCAAAGCCATGCGGTTATTTCCACTGCCCGACATGACTTTCAGGGGCTTGCTGTGCTGGAGGCCGTGGCGGCAGGGTGTGTACCGCTGGTGCCGGATAATCTCGCCTATCCCGAGTGGTTTGGACCGGGCGGCTGGCGCTATAGCGGAGATGTCGCATTGAGCGCGGCAAATCTCGCCAATGTAATGGAGCGAAGTGCTCTGGCTGTTCAACGCGGTGTTGCTCTGCGTGTGCCGGATGTTTCCGGATTGAGCTGGAATGCCCTGCAAGGGGAATATCGCCAGCTGCTGGAGCAGTGTGCCGGGGCTGGCGCGCGCGTGGACTGAGCGTACCCCCTCGTGCGGGAAACAGGTATCATTCCGACGTGCATTCTCCGACAGCAACTCAGAAGAACGGAACAGCAAGGATTTATGAGCAAGCAGCGCGTACTCACCGGCATTACCACCACCGGAACCCCTCACCTGGGCAACTATGTGGGCGCCATTCGCCCGGCCATTGCCGCCAGTCAGGAGGAGAGCAATCAGTCTTTCTATTTCCTGGCGGATTACCACGCGCTGATCAAATGTCAGGACCCGGAACAGGTGCATCAGTCCACTCTTGAGATCGCCGCCACGTGGCTGGCGTTGGGGCTGAATACCGATAACGTAGTCTTCTACCGCCAGTCGGATATTACCGAGATCCCCGAACTGACCTGGCTGCTCACTTGCCAGACCGCCAAAGGGTTGATGAATCGCGCCCATGCCTACAAAGCGGCAGTAGACAGCAACCGCGACGATGGCCAGGACTCCGATTTTGGCATCACTATGGGCCTGTACAGCTACCCAATCCTGATGGCCGCCGACATCCTGATGTTCAGTGCCAACAAGGTGCCGGTAGGCAAGGACCAGATCCAGCATATTGAAATGGCACGGGATATCGGAGCCCGTTTCAACCATCACTACGGCGAGCATTTTGTGCTGCCGGAAGCGGTGGTGGATGAGAATGTCTCGGTATTACAGGGTCTTGATGGCCGTAAGATGAGCAAAAGTTACGGCAACACCATCCCGTTGTTCCTGCCGGAAAAACAGCTGAAAAAGCACATTAACAAGATCAAAACCAACCTGCTGGAGCCCGGGGAGCCGAAAGACCCGGATACCTCTACCGTGTTCCAGATCTGGCAGGCCTTTGCCGCGCCGGAGCAGGCCGCGGAAATGCGCAAGGCCTTCGAAGAGGGCATCGCCTGGGGTGAGGCCAAGAAGCAGTTGTTCGAGTTGATCAATGGCCAGATCGGTGAGGCCCGCGAGCGCTACAACGAACTGTTGGCCAATCCGGCGCAGATTGAGGTGGAACTGGAAAAGGGTGCGCACAAGGCCCGCGAATATTCCCGTCCGTTCCTGGCCAAGCTCCGCGAAGCTGTGGGTATCCGCAAGATCGGCTGAGCGACTGCTCGGGTGTGACTGTTACAGAACCCACCGGCCGGTGGGTTCATTCATTTCCATCTGCGGATTTCCCGGATCCCCGATTCCTACTCTGCCCAGACGTACCCTGGCCAGTGGCCCTCTGCTCCTCACTGGCTTTCCAGCGTGGACGCGGCGGTTTTTCCGCCCGGTTCGCCGGCCAGCCCTCCCGCTGGACCCCGCGCTCGCCATCGGATTCATCGGTCTGATCGTGGAAGAGGTGGACCTGTGTCTCGAATGGCATGTCGATACCAGCTTCATCCAAGGCTTCTTTCACCGCCTGAATCACCCGGGCACGGACGTGGGTCACGTCTGATTTTGCGCTGTTTGTCCACCAGCGCATGCTGATGGATACCCAGCTGGCTGACAAATCCCAGGGCAGGGCTTCCGGCGCCGGCTCATGCAGGACACCTTCGACGTCTGCCAGAGTATTGCGGATCACTTCGCAGGCCTGATCGATGTCATCGCTGTAGCCGATGCCGATTTCATACTCGCTGCGACGCCGGGTATGGGCCGTTTTCACGACGATTGCATTGGTATAAATGTCGCTATTCGGTACGACCACTCGCTCGCCGTCATAAGTGTCGATCAGCGTCGCGCGGGTTTCGATACGGTGCACGGTGCCCTCGAATTCGGCGACTTTGATCTGGTCACCTATGGCAAACGGCTGGCGCACGAGAATCAGAAGGCCCGCCAGCCAGTTTTGCAGGATGTCTTTGAAGGCAAAACCGATGGCGACGGAACCGACACCCAGCCCGGCAATGAGGTCTCCAGGCTTGAGGCTTGGCATGACAATGGTCGCGGCGAGCAGGAATCCCACCAGTACTAAGCACCATTTGACCAGGCTGCCGAGTACGTCGCCAAGGTTGTCCCGGGACCGGCGTTTGAGTTGCCGGCGGATCAGAAAACTTAGAACACTTCCGACTAAAAGGGCGAATAGCAATACCACCAATGCGACGGTGAAGTTGGGCAGCAACCGGATGGCGCCGTCCACCCAACTGTCGACCTGGTCAATTGCCGCGCTGTAGTCCGCGGAAACGGTTTGCTCCTTATCCGTTTCAGTACTCCGCGGTTCATTTTCCTGCATCTTGATCAGCATAATGGGATTGGAGTTAACCTGGGTTGCGCAGCCGGATATTCAGCGCGAAGTCCGCGCTCTCTCCATCCTGAGCGGCGCTGTGCATCAGGTAAATCAATACCCGGTAGGTACCGTCGCGGGGAAGAGTGGCGATAAAGTGCGAGTGGTGGCCGTGTCCCTTGTGCAATGCGCGCGGCGCTGCCGGCGCAGTGACATGATAGCTGGCCTGGCTGTTAGAACTCTGTATATCCAGCTCCAGCGATTGGCCGGTTCTGGCATCGATCAGGTATTCAATGGACTGATGACCATTGATTCTGGCGGTGATATGTGCGGTCTGACTGCGTGATGAGGTTACCTCACCAGGCTTGAGAGGGGCGTTGCGGAGCTCAACTTTTTCCTGCTGGACCGCGCCGGGCGAGCCTGCTCCGGCGGCGAATGACCCATTTGACTGGAACAGCAGCCATAGAAAAAGTAGAAGCCATCGTGATATCTGCACTGGATGCTCTAAAAAACTGTTGGAACCGGGCAACCAGTGTAGTTTCGGGGGGCGAGAATCAGTCGTCTGTGGTGTGCCCGGCTTCGCGCTGAAATTGTCCGAGCCGGAGATAGTGGATGACTTGGTCGGTGACGGTCTGGTTTTTCATCATGAAAACGTGTGTCACCGGCATCTCCAGGTGATCGTTCATGCCCGCGAGGCGCGTGCGCGAAACCGAGACCTTACCGTCATCTTTACTCGGCAGCAGGGTGGATAGAATCGGATTAATACTTCTGGTACCTGCAATAATTCCGACATCAAAATTCGCGGCCCCAAGCTGGTTAGGCTCGCTCATGTTGCGGGTGCCGAGCAGCAGCCCCGCACCGCCAAACATGAAGTGGAAGCCGGGAAATTTCCCGAGAATGAGGGATGTGCAGGGGTCAACTGACCTGAGTCTCCGCGAGCGGCTTCAATGTTTCCACAAACCGCTCGGGCTTCTCCTGAGTGACTACAATGGACCGAGCTGGCAGCTGGATGATCACCGCGCGGTTCCTGGGGGCGGAAAACTCACTGGCCGGTACAACTTGTATGGTCACGGGCAGTCGCCTTGGGCCGAAAGTGGATGGACACAGGGTGTTCCGGGAGTGTAATGGCACCGTGGAGCAAGGGGAAATCCCCGGTCATATTTGCCGTGACTGTCTAGTTTCAGCTCCCGGTCGGCGCTGTCGATTGCTATACTCCGCGCGCTTCAAGCTGTACCCAAATTCTGGAGAAATTCATGTCGGATTCACGCTGCGATATCGGTTTTATTGGCGCGGGCGTCATGGGGAAAAACCTCATTCTCAATCTCGTCGACAACGGATACCGTGTGTGTGCGTTTGACCTGGATCACAGTCGCCTGGAAGCCCTGAAAGCGCAGGACGTCCTGGAGCGCGGCGACCAGCCGCCGCGGGTGGAGGTCTGCAACTCCTACACAGAGCTGCTCGCACGGGTGAAAGCCCCGCATCTGGTGGTCCTTTCCGTGCCCGCAGGGGCACCGGTAGACGACGTGTGCAATAAGCTGCTGGACGCGGGGCTGCAAGCCGACGATATCGTGATCGATACCGGCAATAGCCTGTGGACGGACTCGGTCAAGCGCGCCAAACGCTATGAGGGCAAACTGATTTTCTTCACTACTGCGGTTTCTGGTGGTGAGGTGGGTGCCCGCTTTGGGCCATCGCTGATGCCAAGTGGCGATCGCTACGCCTGGGCGCGAATCGAGCCAGTGTGGCATGCCATTGCCGCTAAGGTGGATCCTGCCAGCGGCCAGCCCATTGAACGCTTTGAACCGGGCAATCCGGTCACCGAAGGCGAGCCCTGCGCGGCCTACATCGGCCCTATCGGTTCCGGTCATTTCGTAAAAATGGTACACAACGGTATCGAGTACGCCGATATGCAGATGATCTGCGAGGTGTACGACGTGATGCGCAGTGCTCTGGAAATGACCCCGGGGGAGATCGCCGCCGTCTTCCGGGAGTGGAACAAAGGAGTGCTCAACAGCTACCTGATCGATATCAGTGCAGAAGTGCTGGATACCCCCGATTCCGTCACCGGCAAACCTTTGGTAGATATGATTCTCGACCGCGCTGGCCAGAAAGGCACCGGTCTGTGGACCGCGGTGGACGCCCTGAAGCTGGGTTGCCCGGCGCCGAGCATTGCCGAAGCGGTTTTTGCCCGCGCGCTCTCCACTCGCAAGGTGCTGCGCACCCGTGCGGCGAAAAAACTGGTGGGACCGGACGTGGCGCCAGTGGCGAAAGGCGAGCGTGACGAGATCATCGCGCAGCTGCATGATGCGCTCTATTGCGCAAAAATCTGTGTGTATGCCCAGGGCTTCGATTTGATGAAACTCGCGGCCCGCGAACAGGGTTGGGAGCTGAATTTCGCTGAAATCGCACGGATCTGGCGCGCCGGCTGTATTATCCGCGCTGTATTCCTGCAATCCATCAGTGATGCCTATGAGCGGGATGTGAAACTCTCCAACCTGCTGCTGGATGAATTTTTTATCGAGCAGATTGCCAATCACCAGGGCAACTGGCGCCGTGCGGTGGCCGATGCCTCTCTCGGCGGTATTCCGGTGCCGGCGCTGTCTTCGGCGCTGAGCTACTACGACGCTTTCCGCCGCGAATCCCTGCCGGCCAACCTGCTGCAGGCGCAGCGGGATTTCTTTGGCGCACACACCTTTTCGCGGGTGGATCGGCCGGAGCAGGAAAAATACCACGTGCTGTGGGGTGAGCCCGGTCGGCCGGTGAAGAAAGTCTGAATGGAAAAACGCTTAGTAGAAATGACCGCAAACGCGGCCATTTTTCATTGGCAACACAACACTCAATGCGTGTGGGGAGGAAAACTGCGGAATGCCTCCACTACCGCCCGGTCCATGGACCGTTGCGGGTTGTCCAGCACCTGCCTGGTAATGGGGTGTGAAGTATGCCCGCGCCACACCAGGTGATTCTGGCGCACATCCTTCAGGTCGATGGTGAGGTGCCCGTCAGTGGTGTGGTTGATGTTGGCGTGGGCCCGGCCGAGATATGTGGTTCCCGGCATGCGGACCGCAGGATTTGCGCGCACCTGCACATTCACCAACAGGTCCGGGTTACTGCTTGGCATCAGGCCGCGAGCCATCAGCTGCCGGGAGACCTCATCCTGTGCCAGGGATATGGCGCGGCCGTTACTGCCGGTGATGGGGCCAAAACCAAATGTCTGATAAGGGCCTAAGGCTGCGGATGCGGTGTGCTGTGTATCCGGGCTGGCGCAGCCAGTGCCGGTAAAAATACCACCGAGCGTGGCGAGGGCAACCAGCGTTGACGCGGTCATCGTGCGGACAGTGTTATGGCGATTCTGTTTCATGGGCCAATCCCGAAACTACTCTGCTACTGACCCGCACCAGCTTAGTTTGGGATTGGCCTGAAACCACGTCCGTTGATAGCGGGGAAACTTCTCGGTCAGACTTCCTCGACTTCCTCTGCCAGTTGCCGGTCGCGCTCACTCTGGGTTGCGCGGGCGACAATCTCGTCGACGCTGGCGGTGTCGGTATTCACACCACCGAATGCCTGTAACAGGTCTTTCAGCAGCGCAGAAATTTCCAGGGTCATCACCGAAAATTCAATATCAAACCGTTGCGCGGCGCTGTCGGCATCCACATTGTCGGCTTTCTCGGTGACCGCATCACTGAATTTGAGGCGCTTGATCGCGAGCTGGTCGTCCACCATCAGCTCTACACCATCGCGCCAGACAAGTCCGAGTTTGTGCACCTGCATGCCGGCCACCAGGTGGTTGTGGATTTCCTCTGCGCACAGGTCCTGGTTCTTGCAGCGGATTACGCTGCCGGATTCCTGCGGGTCGCGCAGCTCGCACTCGTTGCCGAATTCAAAATTGGTTGGGGCTTCCGGTGCGGAGAGCCAGTGGGTCATGGATTGCTGGGGAATATTTTTTGCGGCAAGAGGTACCACGGACAGGCTGCTGATGGCTTCGCGCAGGTTTTCCAGCAGCTCTTCGGCGGCCTTGGCGGAAGAGGCGTTTACAACTATCCAGCCATCTTTGGGGTCGATATAGGCAAATTGCAGGCGTGAGCGGGCGAAGGCCTTGGGGCGCATTTCCAACAGCACTTCGTCTTTCAGATTCTGCCGCTCCTTGCGCCCCACACTGCGGGCCTCTTTGTCGGCGATGGCCTGTGCCAGTTCCTCGACTTTTTCATTCACCACTGCAGCGGGGATTACTTTCTCCTGCTTCTTCGCACATACCATCAGATAGCCGTTAGCGGCGTGTACCAGTTCGCTGCCGTGGCGCCCAAGCGGTGCCACCCAGCCATAGCGGGTCATATCCTGGCTTCCACACGGCGTGAAGGTAGTGGGTTCGAGCAGCTCGTTCAGCTGTTCGGCGGAGAGGTTGAATTCGCGGGTGAGGCGGTAGACGCGCAGGTTTTTAAACCACATACAGCAGGCCGTTTGTTGTCAGATTTATCGGGATCGTCAAAGCGGCCGCGCATTATCCAATGTATGCGGAAGTGGAGCCAGTCAAAATCGAGACTGGCAATTCGATCTCGCCCGGGGCGGCCGCGTGTTCTCTGTTTGCTAGATGTCCAGATTGCCTTGCTGGCTTTGTGTGTAAATGGTGTAGGGCAGAGCAACGGTATCGGTGGCCGCGGAGAAGACACTGTCGATCAGATACACCCCGACCAGTGGAGTGAAGTAAATGGAACTGCCGTTCGAGTTCAGTTTGCACATATTGTAAGCAACGCCGCTGTATACCCGCGGCATACTGATGCATGAGGATTTCTGCTTGTTGAGATTCGTCGCGATCTCCTGATCTGTACTTGTAAGCGTGGTGACAGTGCCACAACCAGAGAGAAGCAAGGAGCCAAGAGCGCAGGACAGAAAGGAAGCATATTTCATAGTTATACCTTCATATACAGATTTTTATTTTCTGATGTACAACACGATTGTGTGATTCACTTCTTAAGTGAAAGTTTCATCAATCTGGCCCGGCCGCTCGAATAGGTACGTGGGCTTGTGCTCCTGCAGTTCTAAGCGCGAGCCATACCCCCATAGTACTCCGGCGGCGTGGAGCTTGTTTTTATGTGCCGCACTCAAATCAAAGTGGCGGTCTCCGATCATAAGCGTGCGGGAGGTAATACGTCGCTCCGCTAAAAGCTTTTCCAGTTGCTGCCATTTGGCAATTCCCACATCGCCACCGCTAACAAACTCGAAATAGTGGTGAAGGTTGAACTGTTTAAGAATCCGCGTGGCAAAATCCGCGCGCTTGGAGGTGCAGACCGCGAGGCGAATACTGTCGTTGCGGCTCAGTTTTTCCAGCATCTCGGTGATGCCGGGGTAGAGTGTGTTCTCTGCATATCCGCTCTCACCATAGCGCTCGCGGTACTTGTCCACCATAGCGCGGATAAGCTTCTCGTCGCTGCTACCTGTCAGGTGGGCCATGGTCTGCTCCAGCGGCGGGCCAATGTGGAGCGTAAGCTCGCTGGCGGGGCGTGGGGTAAAATCGTGGAATTCGAGCGCGTGGTTCATGGAGTTGATGAAGCCCTCGGCCGGGTCACTCAGTGTGCCGTCCAGGTCAAAAAGCAGCCATTCGTAGTGGGCCATGGATCACTCCTTGCAAATTTATGTATCGTCGAATTCAGACTGCCAACGGCGCAAACTGGCCTCGGGTGAGACGTAGCAGATCCTGTGGTGCCAACTCAATTTCCAGCCCCCGTCGACCGGCGCTGACGAAAATGGTGGGCGCAGTTTCCGCCGAGTTGTGCAGAAAGGTCGGTAGAAGTTTTTTCTGTCCCAGCGGGCTTACGCCCCCGAGCACATAGCCGGATGAACGCACTACCTCGTTTTTATCCGCCATGGCGGCTTTCTTTGCGCCGGCGGCCCGGGCAATCAGCTTCATATTGAGCTGGCATTCCACTGGCAATATCGCCACGGCGAGGGACTTTCCATCCAGTGCGACCACCAGTGTTTTGAAAACCCTCTCCGGAGGCAGTCCGAGCTTCTCCGCGGCTTCCAGCCCGTAGGATTCGGCTGCAGGATCGTGGGTATATTCGTGGAGCTGGAAGGTGATTTTTGCTTTGATGGCGCTATTGACGGCAGGGGTCATTTCCAACGTTCCTGTCAGGTTTCGCGCATTTTCACCCGATTGCCCGCCAATTACAAAAAGGCCCGGTGAGTCTGCCGGGCCTTTTGGGGAAAAACAGCAAAGGTGAATCAGCGGCGGGGAATGGCCGCAACGACCTTGATAAAATAGGCCCAGAAATTCGCCACGCTCTGGATATGCACCCGTTCTTCCGGTGAGTGCGCACGACGGATGGTGGGGCCGAAGGAGACCATATCCCAATGGGGGTAGGGTTTGGCCAGCAGGCCGCATTCGAGTCCGGCGTGGATCACTTTAACGTCCGGCTCCCGGCCTTCCATCCCGCGGTAGACCTCTTTCATCAGAGCCAGTAGCGGGGACTGCATATTTGGTGTCCAACCCGGGTAGGCGTTGTCGAGGCTGGCCTCGGCGCCGGCGAGCTGGAAGGCGGCGGCCACGTTGAGACCGTGTTCATCGCGTGCACTGTCGGAGAGGCTGCGTACCAGGCATTGGATGCGCACGCGGCTGTTGCCATTTTCCGTTTCGGTAACGATCCGGGCGAGGTTGTTGGAGGTGTCGGCGATGCCCTCAAGTGCGGTGCTCATGCGCTCCACACCATTGGGACAGCAGCGGATGGCGCGGATCAGCTTTTGTTGGGATTGCGTGTCCATGACCGTTGCCGGGACATCACACTGTTCCAGAGTAATATCCAGTTTGGCTTCGTTGTCCAGCTCCGCCTTGATGACCGCCGCCACCGCCTGTACGACGTCCTGCAGTTGGGCGACTTTTTCTGCCGGGACGGCAATAACACTGAACGATTCCCTCGGAATGGCATTGCGCAGGCTACCGCCATCGAGGCTGGCGATACGCAACTCGGCAATTTGCGTCAGGCCGCTGTCGATCATACGGTTGGCGATCTTGTTGGCATTGCCCCGTCCCTTATCGATATCCAGTCCGGAGTGGCCGCCGCGCAGGCCGCGCACGCTCAGTTTGAATGCCTGGTATCCAGCGGGTGTTGGTTCCGCGGAGTAGGGCAGGGACACATTTACATCCACACCGCCGGCGCAGCCCACGTAGAGTTCGCCTTCATCTTCAGTGTCAAGGTTCAGCAGCAGTTCCGCTTCGAAGTGGCCCGGCTGCAGATGCTTGGCACCGGTCATGCCCGCTTCCTCGTCGATGGTCAGAAGAGCTTCCAGCGCGGGGTGCGGAATGTCGGTGGATTCCAGCAGGGCAAGGATCGCGGCTACACCAATGCCATTGTCTGCGCCGAGGGTGGTGCCCTCTGCGGTCACCCATTCGCCATCGATATAAGGCTTAATGGAATCGGTGAGGAAGTCGTGCTCGGTGTCGGCGTTCTTCTGCGGCACCATATCCACATGGCTCTGCATGGCCAGCGTTTTGCGGTCTTCCATTCCCGGGGTAGCCGGTTTCTTGATGATGACGTTGCCAATCTGATCCAGCTTCACATCGAGGCCGCGGCTTTGGGCGAATTCGACGATATACGCCACCACCTTGTCTTCGTGTTTGGATGGGCGTGGGATTTCGCACAGTTTGGCGAAATGCTTCCACAGAGGGGTGGGGTTGAGCGCGGCGATGTTTACCATGGAATTTCCTTGTATTTGGGCCCGGGGGTATAGACCGCAATCCGGGTGGGCCGAAAAAGGCCGCGGCGCTTGTGGCGCCGCGGCTGGAATTGAGTTTTGGAAACGGTACCGGGGATCAGCTGGCGGTGTCTTTGCTCTGCGCCGGGAGGGAATCCGCCTGTTCCTCCGGGGTATTTACCACCAGCTCCAGGGCAACCCGGCGCTTGTCGGTATCCACCGCGCTCACTTTGACTGGTACTTCCTGGTCCAGCTGGAAGCGTTCTTCGCCGCGGGAAATCCGCAGGCGCTTGCCATCAAACTCGAACGGATTCTTTTTGCCATTGAAACGAACAAATCCGTTGATGCCATTCTCTTCCAGGCGCACACCGATACCGGCCCCGTTTACCAGGGTGATCTTGCCGGTAAATTCTTCGCCCACCTTGCTTTCCAGGTACTGGCAGTAGAGCCATTGTTGCAGCGCGCGATCCGCCTGTCGGCCAGTGGCCACAGTCTGTTGAAGAGCTTCGCCCTGTTCGTCGTTGAGTGACGGAAGCTCGCCGCCGGCCTGGGCGGCACGCAGAGCGCGGTGGTTGTGCAGGTCGTTGAACTTGCGGATAGGGGAGGTGACGGTAGCGTAATGCGCGAGGCCGAGCCCCAGGTGCGGTGCTGCCTTGTTGGACAGCTCACCGGGACGCAGCATGCGCTTCAGCACGGCGAGCACATTTTTCATTTCCGCGTCTTCGCTGCTTTCGAGCTCCTTAACCAGTTGCAGGTACACCTCCAGTTGGTGCAGATCCTGCTCCGCATATACCGGCAGCACGTCTTTTAACAGCGCACGTATTTCGGCCATCCGTTCGTCGCGGAAGCCCAAGTGAATGGAGAAACAGCCGGTACCGATTTCCGCAAGCTTCTCACCGGCGCAGATGTTGGCCGCAAGCATGGCTTCTTCCACCATCCGTTGCGCGGCGGTGCGCTCCTGCTTTTCGATGCGCTCAATCTTGCGCTGCTCGTTCAATACCAGCTCGTAGTCGGGACGGTCTTCCATCATCAGGGAGTGGCCAGCGCGGTAGCTGGCGCGGGCCTTGCTCAGGCTGTCGAGCAGGCGCAGGCTCTGGTGTTGGTCGGCGGGCACCGCGTTGTCGTCGCCCTCAATGAAGCGCGCCACCTGGTTGTAGCTCAGTTTGTGCCGGGAGCGGATGGCGGCAAATTCATACTCAAAGCCATTCAGAGCACCATCCGCACCGACCGCGATATGCAGCACCAGTGCCGGACGCAGCTCGCCCGCCAGTAGTGAGAAGCTGTTTTCGCACAGGCTCGCTGGCAACATCGGCAGGGTTTCACCGGTCAGGTAAACGCTGTTGGCGCGCTGGCGCGCTTCCTTGTCGAGAGGCGAGCCGGGCTCAATCAGGCTCGAAGGGTCAGCCACAGCGATGTGTAGATTCCAGCCGTTCTCGGCGGTAGTGACCGCGAGGGCGTCGTCCATATCCTGTGTGGTTTCGGCGTCGATGGTAACAAAGCCCAGTTCCGAAAGGTCCTGGCGTTCTGCGCACAGCGTCTCCAGCGTTGCCGGAATGGACGCGGCCTGTGCGAGGGCGGCTTCACTGAACTGGTTCGGCAGGCGGTGCTGGGCGACGATGAATGCATGCTCGATACCGGCCATATCCGGCTTGCCGATCACACTCTCCACCTTTGCCTGGGACTTGCCGTCCTTGAAAGGGTGGCGGGCGATAGAGCAGGCGATGAACTCACCCGGCTGTGCCTTGCCGCGGGCCTTGGGTGGCAGAAAGATCCAACGTGACAGGCCTTGTTCGCTGGGCTGGATGAAATGGCCCTGCCCGCGCTGGATGTACTGGCCCACCAAATACGAGAGGTTCGATTCGATCAGTTGGTCCAGTTCGGCCGTGAGTTTTCCCTGCTCCTCTTCGGTCAGGCTTACGCGCACCCGGTCGCCGGGGAAAACCCGGTCCATCTCTGACGGCGGCAGGAATGCCTCGCGGCCATCGTCAAGAACAATGAACCCAAATTTGCCGCTGCTGCCTCGCACTCGCCCCTCGGCAAATTCCTTGGAGGAGCGGATTTCGGTTTTCAGCTGTGTCAGCTGCTTGAGGGCGTCGGCGTTCAGCATGGAGACTTCTCTGGTGGTTTCTCGGGGGTTCTCTGCGCAGAGCAAGGTTTTGTTGGGCGCGGATTCTACCAGACGGACGATTACAGGCCAGCTGAGTAGGCGACACAATGCCTGCAGGCCAGGTGACTGCGGGACGCCTGCTATTTCGCAAGGTTGGTTTATCCTAAAAAATGTCGATGTGGGGGATGAGGTTGATACCTAATGGTCTAAATGCGCAAAGATCGCAATGCCCATACGGTGCCTGAGGCTATATTCTTAGGGACCCAGAATAATGCGCGGTTGCGGACAGAGCCGACAAAATCGGTCGAGTCTGGCGCCGTTGTAAAACCGGCCTCCGGAGAGGAATGAAATGAGCATATTTTCCCACCCCGCATACGATAATCACGAAGAAGTGGCGTTTTACCACGATGCCAAAAGCGGGTTGAAAGCGATTATCGCGGTCCACAACACCAATCTGGGCCCGGCCCTCGGCGGCTGCCGCATGTGGCCCTATGCCGATGATTCCGAAGCATTGAATGACGTGCTGCGCCTTTCGCGCGGTATGACCTACAAGTCCGCTATGGCCGGACTGAAGCTGGGCGGCGGCAAGTCTGTGATTATCGGTGACCCGCGCAAGCAGAAAACGCCGGAACTGCTGCGCGCCATGGGCGATTTCCTCAATACGCTTGGCGGTCGTTATATAACGGCGGAAGATTCCGGCACCAGCGTGGCGGATATGCAGATCATTGCTGAGCGCAGCAAGTTCGTCTCCGGAGTTATTGCCGGCCAGGAACACGGCGGCGATCCCTCACCGTCCACCGCTTATGGCGTTTTTGTGGGCCTCAAGGCCGCGGCTGCGCATCGTTGGGGGCGCACGGATCTGGCCGGCCTCAAGGTCGCCATTCAGGGCGTGGGCAATGTAGGTTTCCGCCTGGCCAAACTACTGAAAGAAGCTGGCGCTGAGCTCTACGTCACCGATATTTTCCAGGACAACATTGACCGTGCGGTGGATGAGCTGGGTGCGACCGCTGTGGGCGCCGACGAAATCTTCGATCTGGACGTAGACCTGTTCGCTCCCTGTGCAATGGGTGCCATTCTCAACGACAACACCATCAGCCGTTTGAGGGTAGGTGCCATCGCTGGCGCCGCCAACAACCAGCTGGCGGAAGAGCGCCACGCGCAGGTGCTGAAAGAGAAGGGCATTCTGTATGCGCCGGACTATGTGATCAACGCCGGTGGCATCATTGACGTCTACTACCAGCAGCTTGGTCAGGAGCAGGGCGAATACAACGCCGAGCAGGTAAAAGCCCATATCGAGACCATTGGTACGACCATGCGAGAAGTTTTCCAGCGCGCCGACGAATCCGGTGAAACCACCGCGCATGTGGCCGATCGTATCGCCGAGGAGCGTTTTGGCCATAAAGACGCGCTCAACAAAGCCGATTCCGCAGCCGCGTAGTGTGGCGTTAGCGCGCATTCTGACTGCTATTTACACCAGTCTCCCTGACGACGTCATCGTCCCTCTGTGAAGTAATTTCGGGCGCTACGGCGCCCGCTTTTTCGCCTACACTTTTATCCGCTTGCACTATTCACCGGTATTCGCGCCCGGGGAACCTCCTCGGTAATTGTTCAGTCAGAGAAGATATTTCCGTCTCTGCGCGACGTCGATCACATTTTCCAGGACTTACCGAGGCATTCAGGATAAATGACAATGAACATGCGACACGCATCATGGCCCGCTCGCCTGCTTACGATAGTACTTCTGACCGCTGTGGTCGGTTGCGACCGGCACCAGGACACAGCGGGTGCGAAGGAAAGCGTGCACAAGGCGCTGAGCGTCGACAAGGAGGCGGCGGCAAGCAGCAAGGCTGCGGCCAGTGGCAATGCGGCGTTTGTGGCACCGCCGAAAATCGAACTGCCATTCCACAAGGAAACGCTCGACAACGGGCTCACCGTTATCGTGCACGAGGACCACAAGGCGCCGGTAGTGGCGATCAATATCTGGTACAAGGTAGGTTCCAAGGACGAGACCCGCGGCAAAACCGGGTTTGCCCATCTGTTTGAGCACCTGATGTTCAACGGTTCGGAAAATTTCCCTGGCGAATACTTCGAGCCTTTCCAGCGCTCCGGTGCCACCGATATGAACGGCACCACCAATAACGACCGTACCAATTATTTTGAAACCGTCCCCAAGGGCGCGCTGGATATGGCGTTGTGGATGGAGTCCGACCGCATGGGGCATTTCAAGGGCGCCATCAGTCAGGAAAAACTCGATGAGCAGCGGGGTGTGGTCAAGAACGAAAAGCGCCAGGGGGAAAACGCCCCCTATGGGCAGGCGTTCGATCTGATTGCCGCCAATACCTTTCCGTCTGATCACCCTTATTCATGGACTACCATCGGCTCCATGGACGATCTGGATAATGCCAGCCTCGAAGACGTCAAACAGTGGTTCTCGGATTACTACCAGCCTGCCAATGCGATCCTGGTTATCACTGGCGATATCACGGTCGAGGAGGCGATGAAAAAAGCCCGCCAGTACTTTGGCGGTATCCCCAGCACCTCCGTACCACCGGAGTTGAAAAACTGGGAGCTGCCAAGTCAAGTCAACAAGCGCCTTGAAATTACCGACCAGGTACCGCAGACCCGCATTTACAAAGTGTGGAATGTTCCGGCGGTTGGCAGCGATGAAGAAAACGCGCTGGATCTGCTGACTTCGCTGTTGGCGAATCGCAAGAACTCCCTGCTGTATCGCCGTCTTGTGCGTGAAGAAAAGGTGGCCACCAACGTCAGTGCGTTCTATTACGGCCGCCAGCTTGCGGGCCAGCTGATTGTCATGGTCGATGTGAAGCCCGGGCAGTCGGTGGAGAAAGTGGAGAAGCTTCTCGACAAGGAACTGCGAGAATTCGCCCGCAGCGGCGTTAATGACGATGAGCTGCGACGAATCAAACAAAGTGAGTTCGCAGGCCTGGTAAAGGGGCTGGAAAAGATCGGCGGCTTCGGTGGCAAGTCGGATATTCTCGCCAGTTCGGAGTTTTATTATGGAGACCCGGGTGCATTTGTGAATGGACTCGATGATTACGCAGGTGTATCCGCGCTTGATGTGCAAAATGTGGCGCAACAGTGGCTTAAGCCCCAGCACTTCACATTGATCATCAACCCCAAAGAAAAATATGCTGCGGTCGAAACCGATGTGGATCGCAGTAAACTGCCGGCAGTGGACAAGACGGTTGAGCTCGAACTGCCGGAACAGCAGACCTTCACTCTGGATAACGGACTGAACGTGGTGCTGGCCGAGCGCCACGACACACCCGTTGTACTCATGAGTCTCCAGTTCCGCAGTGGCGCGGCCACCGACGGCGATAGACCGGGACTTGCCTCTGTGGCTGCCCGTATGCTGAGCGAAGGCGCCGGCAACTACGACAGTCTCGCGTTCAGCGCCCGCCAGGAAGAGCTGGGCGCGAGTATCGGCGCCGGCAGTGGTCTCGACTACAACACGCTGAGTCTCAGCGCGTTGAAATCCCAGCTGCAGCCGTCGCTGGAACTGTTCCGCGATGTCATTTCCAGCCCGCTGTTCCCTGAAGAAGATCTGGCTCGGGTTAAATCCAACTGGTTGGATGCCATTCGTCAGGAAGAGGCCCAGCCCCAGGGGCTGGCGATGCGCAAATTGCCGCCGTTACTGTTCGGCCAGGAGCATCCCTACGGTGTGCCGTTGACCGGTTCCGGAACACCGGAGGCGATAAAATCCATCACCCGCGAAGATTTAGTGAATTTCCATAACACCTGGCTGCGCCCGGACAATGCCCAGCTTACCGTGGTGGGCGATGTCACCAAAGACGAACTCAAGAAGCTTCTTAACGAAACGCTCGGTAGTTGGCGCGCACCCAGGGAGCCGCTGCCGGAGTTGGCTATTCCCCAAGTCGCCAGGCCGGACAAACCGCGCATTTACCTGCTTGACCGCCCGGGCGCCCAGCAGAGTTACATCATGGCTGGACTGGTAATGCCCGAGTGGAATCCGGAAGACGCCGAAGCTTTCGATGCAATGGCCTCTGCCATTGCTGGAAAATTCACCTCGCGTATCAATATGAACCTGCGGGAGGACAAACACTGGTCCTATGGCGCGCGCGCCGTGTCACTGGATACCGAGGGGCAGCGTCCGTATATCGTGTTTGCGCCTGTTCAGACCGACAAGACCGCACAGGCCATACAGGAGTTGCTGAAGGAATTCAGGGCATACCTGAGTACGCGTCCTATTGAAGAAAAGGAACTTAAGGATTACCAGGACGACGAAGTGCTCAAGCAGAGTGCCCAGTTCCAGACCAAAGGGCAGCTGCTGTCCACTATTGCCTGGCAGGTAGAAAAAGGATTGCCGCCGGAGTATATCGCTGACTATCCCCAGCGCGTCAGCGCCCTGACCATCGAACAGGTGGCGGCGGCGGCGAAGGAATACCTTGCGCCGGACCAGTTTACCTGGATGGTGGTGGGTGACCTGAGCAAGATCCAGAAGGATATTGAGGCACTGGGTATCGGGCAAGTGGAAGTGATTCCATCCAGCGAATAGCGGTATTTGCGTTTACACATCAGGTCCCATGGAAGCCCGGCGGCAAGTACGCCGGGCTTTTTTTATAACGCGAAAGTGCGCTACATTGGCCCGCCGTGGTAGTGGCTAAACGGCAAGTCACGAGTAACACACCAAAAATCACTATAAAAATGGGTCGAAGTGACCCGGGGGCGCAATGTTTACTCCTTTCGCAAAACCGCACTCCGCAATCCGCGGTTTCAGCAATCTGCTGGCAATCACTCTATTGGCCTGGTCTTCCCTGTCCTGTGCGGAAAATATTGCCGTGCAGGCCGGCTGGTTGTTCGACAGCGAACGCGGCCGACTGCAACACCAACGCACGGTACATATTGTGGACGGCAGAGTGGAATCCGTGGAGCGCGGATTTACCCGGCGCAGTGGAGAGCGCGTTATCGACCTTCGCGCATTTACCGTGTTGCCCGGATTGATGGATATGCACACCCACCTCGCGTTTGAGTATGGTCCGCGGACCTACACTGAGACTTTCACCTGGAACCCCGCGGATTACACGTTGCGCGCGGTCAATACCGCCGAACGCACGTTGATGGCAGGTTTTACCACGGTGCGGGACCTGGGAGACAGGGCCAACGTCACCATCAGTTTGCGCAACGCCATCAATCGCGGCGAGATTGTTGGCCCGCGGGTGTACACCGCCGGGAAGTCCATCGCTACCACCGGGGGTCACGCCGATCCCACCAACGGCTACCGCCAGGATCTGATGGGCAGCCCAGGCCCGGCTGAGGGTGTGATCAATGGGACGGCCAGCGCTCGTGAAGCGGTGCGGCAGCGCTACAAGGATGGTGCGGACCTGATCAAGATCACGGCCACCGGTGGCGTGCTGAGTGTGGCCAAGAGTGGCCAGAATCCACAGTTCATGCAGGATGAACTGGAGGCTATTGTTGCAACGGCGAAAGACTACGGTTTTACCGTGGCAGTTCACGCCCATGGCAAGGAGGGGATGGAGCGGGCGATCCGCGCAGGTGTGGATTCTGTGGAGCACGGCACTTACATGGACGCGGAAACCATGGCGCTGATGCTGGAGCACGGCACCTGGTATGTGCCGACGCTGATGGCGGGCGATTGGGTTACCCAGAAGGCGACGGTGGAGGGATTCTTCCCGGATATGGTGCGCACCAAGGCGGCAACCATTGGTCCGCTGATCCAGGATACCTTCCAGCGCGCGCACAAAAAGGGAGTGAAAATCGCCTTCGGTACCGATACCGGTGTCAGTCGCCACGGGGACAATGCGAAGGAATTTTCCCTGATGGTGCGTGGTGGCATGAGCCCCGCTGATGCCATTCGCGCAGCCACCCTGAACGCGGCACAGTTGCTGAAAATGGAAGACGAACTCGGAAGCATCGCCCCGGGTAAGTGGGCGGATATGATCGGGGTGGTTGGCAATCCGCTGGAAGATATTACCGCGTTGGAGCGGGTGCGGTTTGTGATGAAGGGTGGGGAAGTGTTTAAACAGCCGGAGTAAATTTAATCTGCAGTAAGCAGAGCCCAAAATAGAGTATTAAAAATGCTTGATCACACAGTTGGACGTCTCGCGAAGGTACCGCTGCACCGGCAGCGGTACCGCCACAGAACCTGCTTAGTGTGAGCAGGTGCCGTGGCACTATCTTATTTCGTCAGCTCAAACACCAGTTCCAGATTCACCGAAACCGAAGTCTCACCCACCGCAACCGGTGTACCGGCGCTGTCTTTGGCGGAAGCCATTTCCGCGCGCATCATCGGACGCGGTATGCCGCCGTGGCTGCCCTCAGAAATGCTCACGATTCTGCGTACCTTGGTGCCGAGCGCATCCGCATAGGATTCTGCGCGCGCCTGGGCCTGTTTCAGGGCTTTCTCGCGGGCTTCCGCCAGCAGGGGCTCCGGCTCACCGATGGAGAAGCTGGGGCCGTGAATCTGGTTGGCACCTTCCGCCGCGAGAAGGTCGATCACCTTGCTCAGCTCATCCAGTTTGCGCACCGTAATATTTACATTGTTGTGCGCCTGATAACCCAGCAACTGACGCTCGCGATTGGGTTGATAGTCGTAGCGGGGCATGAGGTTGATACCGCTGGTTTGTATGTCCTTGTCGTCGATACCGGCCTTTTTGATGGCTTTCATCAGTTTGTCCATCTGCGCGGCGTTAGCCTGCATCGCCGCGTCGCTTTCGCTCGCTTCGGTAATTACACCTGCGGAAATATTCGCGATGTCCGGTGCGCGGCTGGCTTCCGCCTGGGATGAGATGGAAATCAGCGTGCCGGAAGGGCGCTTGTCGGCATCGCTGCCACAACCGGTGGCGAGTATAGCGAGACCTGCAAGCAGGCCAGCGGAAAACAGTTTCATAGTCTTTTGCATGGCGAATCCTTAATATTGCCAGTAACACTTGTTGACGACGCGTATTGTTGCGCCGGAAAGATGAATATCAGGTGAATAGACGTTCGAAAGTTTCTTCTTCAGGGTGGTAGAGCGCAAATCCAAGTCGCAGTAATTGCTGGCGGCGATCGCAGAGTACATTTTTCTGCCGCAGTTCCGCCTGCAGTGTTTCCGCGTTTTCCGCACTGCCGCAGCGGAAGGTGAAAAAATGCCCGTGGCCGTTTTCCAGGTCGTGGGCGATGAGGTTGCCGCGATTCAATAGTGGATGATCGGCGGCGTCCATGGCGGCGAGAAAGCGCCGCTGATTGCCCAGTACGTATTTGTGGATGCTCTCCACGGTGATGCCTTCGCGCTCGTACAGGTCCAGCACCGCCAGCGCCTTGTACAGCGGCGAGTAGTCCATGGTGGCGCCGGCGAAGCGCAGCCAGTTGTTGCCAAAGCCCACCCCCTCCGCGCGGTTTTCCAGTTCCGCCATTTCCGCAAACCAGCCGGTATTGAGCGGGCGCAGCTGGCAGTCCCGGGGGATGGTCATAAAACACATACCTTCGCCCGCACCGAGGTATTTATAGGAACCCGCGGTGTAGAACACCTTGTCGGCAATGGCGGAGAGATCCGTAGGGCGGGCAAAGAACGCGTGGTAGCCGTCGATCACCATCTGGGTGGCATCCGGTTTGCGTGTGGCGAGTTCCAGCAAACCGGGGAAAGCGACCCCGGAATCGAAAAACACCTGGCTGGCGTAGGCCAATTGGTAGTTGCCACTCTGCAGTTCCTGCTCGAAGCGCTGGGGCAGGGTGGCGAAAGGCTGGGTGGCAATACGCACCACATCCACATTGGGTAGCTCTTCCAGGCGCAACAGCTGGCGGGAGAAGCTATAAAACTCTCCATCGGTGGTGAGAATGCGCAGGGGCTTATTCAGATCGAGCGCGCTGATCAACCGGTACACAAGCTCGTGAGTGTTGGGTGCCAGTGCAATCTGCTGCGGCGCTGGAAGGTTCAGGGCCGCGGCGATGCCGCGCTGGAAGGCGGGGATCTTTTCACCGAAAATCTTCTCCCACTTGCTATCGGCCATCTGCGCCGCGTCCTGCCAGTAGGCGTTGATGGCCTCCAGGGTGACGTCGGGCCAATAGTGGTGAGAGTGGCACGCCATATGCAGAACCGGCAGGTCGCATGTGGCCGGGGCCGCCTTTTGGGCAGCCTGTAAAAAATGACGATAGTATTTTTGGTACATTTCGCGCTGGTAACTTTTTGTCGGGTGGCTAAAGTAGCCATCTTGTTGATGTACGGGGATTGTAATCCCACAAAGGAGACGTTGCAGTGGAATATTTACACACAATGGTGCGAGTCACCGATCTTGAAAAATCTCTGGAGTTTTATTGCGACAAGCTCGGTCTGTACGAGGTCAGCCGCACGGAGCACGAAAAAGGGCGCTTTACACTGATTTTTCTTGCCGCCCCGGGGGACGCCGATTCCGCCAATGATGAAAAACGCCCCTGCCTGGAACTGACCTATAACTGGGACCCGGAGACCTACACAGGTGGCCGCAACTTCGGCCACCTGGCCTATCGCGTGGACAATATCTACGAAACCTGCCAGCGGCTGATGGATATGGGGGTGACCATCAATCGCCCGCCGCGGGACGGTTATATGGCGTTTGTGCGCTCGCCGGACAATATTTCCATCGAGTTGTTGCAGAAAGGGGACCCCCTGGAGCCGCAGGAACCCTGGGCTTCCATGGAAAACACCGGAAGCTGGTAAGCAGATTTCACAAGTAAGCAATGACTGAAGTGGCAATAGTGAAGAAGCAGAGAAGCTGTGTGATCCTGGCGGGTGCCAATGCGGCGCGCCGGGTAAGAGATGAGGGGTTGCGCCCGGATGGTATTTCCACCCTGGTAGGCGCGTCCGGGGGGCCCAAGTGGCTGTGCATCAGCCAGCTCGACCGGGTGTTGATCGGTGAGTTTTTTCGTGAACGAACTACGCCGATCGCGACCCTCGGCTCCTCCATCGGCAGTTTCCGCAACATGTGTTACGCCACCTCCAGCCCCATGGCGGCGCTGGAAACACTGGAATACGGCTACGTAAACCAGACCTACGACAGCGCGCGGCCGACGCCGGCGGAGATCACGGCCGCCGGCGAGCGGATACTGCGGGATGTCCTCGGCAGCCGCGGGGCTGAAGAGGTGGCGGGCAACCCGGTGTGGCACAGCCATTTCGTCACCGTGCGCGGTCGCGGGCCGCTGGCCAGTGAAAAGAAAGCGCTGCTGGCGCCGGCGTTGCTGGCGTCCGCCCTGGCCAATGCCGTCAGCCGCCGCAGTCTGCGCGCCTTCTGGGACCGGGTGGTGTTCCACTCCGGCGCCAACCCGAGTGTGGATTTTCGCAACCTCTATACCGTAAATACCGCGCTCAATGCGGATAACGTATGCGCGGCGGTGCTGGCGTCCGGCTCCATTCCTCTGGTTATGGCCGGAGTGCAGAACCCAGCGGGAGCGCCGGTTGGCAACTATCGGGACGGGGGGATCACAGACTATCACTTTGACCTGGGCTTCGAGCACCCGGACGGACTGGTGCTGTACCCGCACTTTTTCCCCTATCTGGTGCCCGGCTGGTTCGACAAGAGTTTTCGCTGGCGCTGGGTGCGCGGCGGCGCCATGCAGAATGTGATCCTGGTGGCGCCGTCGCCGGGCTGGGTCGCGAAGTTGCCATACGGCAAGATCCCGGACAGGGACGACTTCGTGAAGCTCTCTACCGAGGAGCGTCTGCGCTACTGGAACGCAGTAACCGAGGCGGGCAAACAGGTTGCAGAGGATTTTTACGAATTGTGGCAAACTGGCGCCATTGCCGATGAACTGATCGAAGTCGGTGGTGATCAGGCGCTGCATAAGTTGGCGCTATCTGCCTGAGTGCCTCCCAAAGTCTAATGCGCGTACGCCTGGCGGCGCGCTCGCTACGATTTTGAGCGGCGCCACTAACTCAATTGTGAACGACGGGCCCGCCAGTGATAGACGCCGAATTTACCCAGCCGCAGGAAGAATTCCGCACCACCCAGGAGCGTGTTTACTACCAGGTGCGCGATGCCATCCTGCGGGGCCAGTTCCTGCCGGGCAGGGCGATTACCATTCGCGGTCTGGCGGAGCAGCTGAACTGCAGCCCGATGCCGGTGCGCGAGGCGCTGCGTCGCCTGACGTCTGAGCGCGCGCTGGAACTGTCGGACACCCGCCGGGTAACCGTGCCCACCCTGACCCGGGAAAAACTGGATGAAATCTGTGCGGCCCGCGTTGCGCTGGAGTGCCAGGCAGCGGCGCAGGCACTGCCATTCGTAGGGGAAAGCGAGATCGCGACGTTGCGTGCGTTGGATGACCGGATCACCGCAGCGCTGGCCAAACACGACATTCAGGAATACGTCACTGGCAATCTGGAATTTCACTTCACCCTGTACCGGCTCGGTCGCCCCTACATCATCCTCTCACTGATCGAAAGCCTATGGTTGCAGACGGCACCGCTGCAGCATCTGGTGTTCCAGCGTTTCGGTGTGCAGGAATTGCCGGATCGCCATCAGGATCTGATCCGGGCTATCGCTCAGAAAGATGAGCTGCGTGTACGCACCGCCATTCGCCAGGACATTGAAGAAGGCCTGGGTTCCATTTCCGCCGAAGAGTTGTTGCCGACCTGATGTTCAGTTATCTCCATATCGTTTTACATCTGCTTGTACCACTGGCCATTGCCTGGTTTTTCTTTCGCGATGAATGGAAAAAAGCCGCACTGTTTATGTTGGCCGCAAACCTGGTGGACCTGGATCATCTGCTGGCCTCCCCGATGTATGACCCCAATCGCTGCAGTATCAATTTCCATCCATTACACACCATGTTTCCGATCTCTTTTTACGGGGCCATGATATTCCTGCCGTGGAAGCCGGTGCGCTGGCTGGGTATCGGCCTGATTACCCATATGTTGCTGGATGCCATCGACTGCGGCCTCTGATTCCTGCGCATTTTTTTGCGTAAGTGTTCTGTTTTCGCCAAAACTTGACGGTTTTCTCCCGATTGCGGAACGGGGCATTTTTTCCTGCGCTGATGAATATAGTCTGGATCTGCAGAATAAAAATCAGCTAACAGGAGCATTTTATGCAGATGACTTCGTCGCGGCCGTTGACGGCCGCAATTCCGCACTGGGTACTCACATTGTTGTTGCTTGGGGCTGGGCAGGGCGCATTTGCCTGCATTTCCTCCGAATCGGAATCTAACGACGCCGAGTCCGATGCCGACGGCCCGGTCTGCTCGGAGCAGACCGTCAATGGCAATATCGCCAATCGCCGGGATCAGGACTGGTACTACTTCAACATCAACCAGGCGGCCAGCCTGAATATTTCCCTCGACCATGCCAGTGGCGATGATTTTGACTGGCATCTGTATGACCCCTCGCAAAAACTCTACAGTGCTGAGACGGGCAATCGCCCGGAAGCGGCCAGTGTCAACGTCGGTGGAGCCGGTCTCTACACCCTGAAAATCACCCGCTACTCTGGAACCGGGTATTACGCTCTCGACGTGGACGGTATTCCTTCCGGTGGTACCAGCAGCAGTAGTAGCAGTGGTGGCAGCAGTAGCGGCGGCAGCGGTGGTGGCTGCAGTGTCGGTTCGCGGCCGTCAAAGCCGGGCGGGCTGACCAGCTATCTGAGCGGCAGTCAGGCGGATGTCTGCGTGAGTCAGAATGATCCAGGCGTCCTGGTGATGGGGGGCGGCAGCGATGTGGATGATGCCTTCACCCGCCGGGTGAAACCGAGAATTGGCGGTGGCGACGTGGTGGTGCTGCGCACCTCCGGCAGTGATGGCTACAACGATTACCTGATGGGTTTGCTGGATGCCGATTCCGTGGAAACCCTGATGGTAGACCGGACCCAGTTCGCCAATAGCGAATACGTCGTCTGGGCGGTCAACTCGGCGGAGTTCGTATGGATTGCCGGCGGTGACCAGTCCGACTATCTCAATCAATGGCAGGGCACGGCACTTGAACAGGCGCTGGACAATGTACTGGCGCGAGGTGGCGTGATTGGCGGTACGTCCGCTGATGCAGCCGTACAATCCCAGCATATTTATGATCCGGATGGCATTCTCGGTGTGTATTCGTCGGAGGCGGTAACGGATCTCTGCCACGAGTACATCAATATATCCTCGAACTTCCTGACCACCCTGGTAATGAACAACAGCATAGTGGACACCCATTTCGCCGAGCGCGATCGTATGGGCCGCCTGATGACATTTATGGCGGGGCTGCCGGCGGCTACCCGGGGGATCGGTGTGGACGAAGCGACCTCTATTTTCTTCACCAGCGATGGGAATGGTGTGGTGGATGGGGCCGGTAGTGTCTATGTGCTCGCCGAAGATGGGGCGACCTCCCGCACCCAGGCGCAATGTGGCCAGGCAGTAATTTACGAGGATGTGCTGCGCTATCAGTTGGGTGAGAACGATACGTTCAATCTCCTGAACGGTGCCAGTTCAGTGGCGCCCAAGCGTATTGGTGTCGACGGGCGTTCGGCCAACTTCTATATCAATCAGCCGTACCAGTAATTCCTAGCATGTTCACTGTCGGCCGCAAAATCTGTGGCCGGCAAGTCAATTCAGCCCCGGGGAGAAATGCTCTTTCCGGGGCCTTTTATTTTCTGGTGTTTTCAATAAAGCGGCTTGAATAAAACGCGGTTTCCCTTTTCTGGCTCGCAGATAATTCGGTTTTTGATGGCGCCGATGGCGGACCTGTGTGCGCCCCAAGAAACGCTTTACAGTATTTTTTCGCCGTGATAAAAATTGCGTGAAGTTTGCTAGATAACAACTTTAATCAGCCAACTGAGAAACCAAGCCAAGCGCCATGACAAAAAGCAACGTGAATTTCATTGCTGCCATTGAGCGCTGCTCTTCCGACTACCACCTCAGTGAGTGGTTCGACGAGTAGCTTTCCCGCCTCGGCATAGCCGGGCGCTCGACGCTGTTTAGCGTGCCGTCGAGCACAGGGAAGCTATACGTCGGAATTCCTCCGTATCGTTTGCTCTCCACAATCTAACAGGATTTACGTGTGGCCTGAATTGCTCAGGTGCTGGCTCGGGCCCGTCGTGCGGCTTCCGGCTGGTCATAACGCGCGTACCTGCAGTCCCGTCCGGCTTTGCGTCATTGGCGCACCCAGTTCCCATGATTGTCTGAACAGCACAATCACTGCCATGAATAACAAGCATTGCCAATGCAACACAGGGCGAGACGCCCGGAAGGGGAATCAACGTGGATAATAAAAAGCAACATCACAGAACAGGTCTCTACAACGCGATCCATCTGGCGCTCGGCTGTTCGCTGGTCAGTGTCGGCGCCGTTGCCCAGGAAAAGCCGGTGGAAAGCACCGTCGAAGAAGTTTTGGTTACCGGTACCCATATCAAGGGACTCGATACCGAGGGCGCGGTGCAGGTCGTGCAGATCAATCGCGACGATATCGCAGCGTCCGGTGCAACGTCACCCATCGAAATCCTGCAGCAGCTGACCCAGACCGGCGGCGGCAGCGGAACCTTTTCCACGGCTACCGGCGGTCCGCTGTCCAGCAATACCCCGGTGGGGGCCGCGGGTGTTTCCCTGCGCGGCCTGGGCGCGAGTTCCACACTGGTGCTGGTGAACGGTCGCCGCGTTTCCGTGAGTTCCTTCGCCAAGGGACAGGAATCGTTTGTGGATGTGAACTCCATTCCGCTGTCCGCGATTGAACGCGTGGAAGTGTTGCCCAGCGGCGCCGCCGCCACCTACGGTGCCGATGCCGTGGCCGGTGTGGTGAACTTCGTTCTGCGCGATGACTTTGAAGGCAGTGAAGTTACCCTGACCCACGGCAACTCCACCGCGGGCAGCGATGAAGGCAAATACAACCTGAACTGGGTGTGGGGCAGTAAAGGCGAGCGCAGCCACACTATGGTGGTGGTGGATCTGTTCTCCCGCAATGCCATGTACGATCGCGACCGCAAACTCACGGCCAATTCCGTGCGCCCGAGCCAGCAGGGGATTTACCCGAGTTTCAATGACATATATTCGATGTATTACGACCAGACTGAGGGGCCTGAAACCGGCGGTTGTCCGGAGGATCAGTTTGGATCGGGAAGACTGGGCGAATATTGCGAGTTCAACACCAACTCGTTAGTGGCCACACAAGACGAATACGAAAGTGCCAGTGTCGTGGCAACATTCAACTACGACATCTCAGACAAGCTGGAGTGGTTCAACAACTTGATGCTGCAGACCAACACTTCTCGCGGTACCTCGTCACCGGCGAACTTCAGCTATGTGCCGGTGGATCCAGAGAGCCCGCTTTGGCCGGATGCGCTCAAGGCGGATATTGTCGAGGAAGGCTCATTCAGCCCGGATGCTCCTACCAGTGATTTCAGTGATTTTTACGGTTATCCGATTTATGCCTGGGGCAAATTCCCCGATCCCCGTGCCGTTGAAGTGGAAAGCACATCCGTACGCTTCCTCAGCGGTCTGCGCGGTGAACTGAGTGGCTGGAGCTGGGAAACCGCACTGAATATCGGCCGCGCGGAGTCAGATCAGCGCGGCCTGTCCGGTCTGTATAAATCCGAAGGGTTCATCAATGCCCTGGTCGGTAACCTCTGTTCCGATGGGTCGCTGGTGAATCGTTGGGATGTGAATTTGCAGACGCCGCGTAGAACGAGTTATGGCGCCGGCGAAACCTGTGAAGACCTGGGCAAAACTACTGCCTGGTACAACCCTTTCAATGGCCAGGCCGAGCAGGTGGATGCCATCGACCAGTTCGTGCGCACCGATGCCCGTCGCAGTGGCGAATCCAGCCTTTACGCCATCGACGGCAATATTTCAGGTTCGTGGATCGAGTTGCCTGCGGGCGCCATCCAGGTGGCATTCGGTGGTGAATTCCGCCGCGAATCCGTGGCGGACACCCCGTCCGGTGATGCCATTTCCACCACCCTGAATCCCGAGCCGATTCTCGGTTTCAGCTCCACCTCCGCCGATGCCGCGCGCAACCAGTGGGCGCTTTATATGGAACAGATGATCCCGCTCGCGGCTAACACGGAACTGCAACTGGCGCTGCGCTACGACCATTACGACAGCTTCGGCGGCGATGCCAACCCGAAACTCGCCCTGCGCCATGCCTTCAACGACGCGATCATTTTCCGCAGCAACTGGTCCACGTCCTTCCGCGCACCGTCGCTGGCACAGGTCGGCGCGGGCACGCTGCTCTCCAGCTACACCGTGGACTGCAGTGTGACGCCGGAGGCCTGTGACGGACTCGACGACGAAGACGGTGAGGCACTGTTTTCGGAAGAAGTGAGCAACAACGACCTCAAGCCGGAAACTGCTACCACGTGGGGCATGGGTTTTCTGCTGAAGCCCGGCAAGGACACCGAAATCAGCATTGACTATTGGAATATCGAGCACGAAAACCTGATCGGCGTTGAGGAAGATGACTTCATTCTGCGCGCTCTTGCTGGCGATTTTCCAGTCGTGGGCGAGGGCGACTTAGCCACCGGTCAGCCGGGCCTAGAGGTCGCCAACGGCTTTGTGGTGGATGCCCACTTCCAGCTGGCGAACCTGGGCTGGCAGAAAACCAGCGGTGTGGATATGGCGTTCACCCAGTATTTCGATACCGAAAACTGGGGCAGCTTCCGCTTCACCCTGGATGGCACCTACATGGCCGAGTTCGACAAGCTGCCGTCTGAGGCGCTGGGCATTGTGAGTGAAGCGGGTAACTACACCTACCCACGCTGGCTGGCCAACAGCTCGCTGCGCTGGCGTATGGAGGATTGGTCCACCACGCTGTTCGCGCGCTACACCCACAGCTATGCCGATGACCCCAGCCCACGTGTGCTGGAGGCAATCCAGGAGCCGGGAGCCGAGTATTTCCTGTCCCGCGTTAACTTTGACAAGAACGGCGATGTGGAAGTGGACAAGTGGCTGGTGTTTGACCTGAGTGTCAATCGCGAATTCAGCAACGGCAGCTGGCTGAGCCTGCGGGTCAATAACCTGTTGGATGAAGAGCCGCCGCTGGTGCTGGGTACCAGTGCCAACGTGGATAACTTTAACCACAACTCCATGGGGCGTTTCTACACCCTGAGTTACACCCACGCCTTCTGATCGGCGTCCCACAGGAACTGATCACGGCAGGTGCGCGGTTTGCACCTGCCGACAATTTTCAACTTACTGCGGTGCTATTTCATGCAGACCAGTGAAACAGAGTCTCCGGACGTGGTGGAGCGGTTCGTAAACAAAACCTGGGCAATGCCGGACACGTATCTGATATTGCTCGCGGTAGCTCTGATTGCGTTCGCGCTCAATTTCCTCATTCCCGCCGGTACCTACGAGACCGTGACCAGCGTGGTCAATGGCAGCGAGCGCAGCGTTATCGACCCGGCCAGTTACCAGCAGGTGTCGGATGAACCGGCTGGTTTATCCCTCTTCGCCGAGGGTGGAGAAATCGGCCTGCTGAATTTTGCTTTCGAAGGTATGGTGTCCGGCAGCAAATGGGGAGCGTCCATCGGTGTATTCGCTTTCATATTACTCACAGGCGGTGCTTTCGGGCTGATTTTTGCCAGTGGCTCGGTGGAGCGCGGCCTGTTTCAGGTGATTGCGCGCAAACGGGAAGCGGGACATTTTTACCTGGCACTGCTGTGTTTTCTGTTCTCCATTGGCGGGGCTGTGTTTGGAATGGGGGAGGAGGTGATTCCCTTTGCCTTGATTCTGGTGCCGCTGCTGGTGTCCATGGGATACGACAGTATCACCGCAATAATGGTGACCTATGTGGCCACCCAGGTGGGCTTCGCCACGTCGTGGATGAATCCGTTCGGGGTCAGTATTGCCCAGGGTATTGCCGGGGTTCCGGTGATGTCAGGCAGTGTTCCGCGCATGCTGTTGTGGCTGCTCGCCACCTGTGGGCTCGCGCTCTACACCGTGATCTATGCGCGCCGCATTCAGCGCCGTCCGACGCTGTCCTTGGCGTACTGCTCTGATCAGGTTTTTCGCAATCAGACACAGTCTGTCTCAGCACTGAAATCCATGGTGCGCGGCGATGGTTGGGTGCTGCTGCTGTTTTGTGCGGGCATCGCCTGGATGATCTGGGGGGTGGTGGAGCGCAATTATT
The DNA here is from genome assembly GCF_011326135.1 of Microbulbifer sp. SH-1. NCBI lineage: Bacteria > Pseudomonadati > Pseudomonadota > Gammaproteobacteria > Cellvibrionales > Microbulbiferaceae > Microbulbifer > Microbulbifer sp. SH-1. Next base: position 748,920 of record NZ_CP046948.1, read on the forward strand.
TTCTGCCGGAGATCGCCACCCAGTTTTTTACCATGGGCATTGTAATTGCCGCAGTCGCCATCCTGTTCGGATTGAATGGGCTCACTGCCAACAAGGCAGCTGCGGCTTTTCGTGAAGGGGCGCAACAGCTGTTGCCCGCGGCCATGGTAGTGGCGTTTGCCAAGGGCATTGTGCTGCTGCTCGGCGGCGATGACCCACAGGGCGCCAGCGTCCTCAACACCGTATTGCATGCTGCGGGCAATGGTCTCGCGGATGTGTCCGGCGCGGTTTCCGCCTGGTTCATGCTGCTGTTCCAGACCGTGTTCAATTTCTTCATTACCTCGGGGTCTGGCCAGGCCGCATTGACCATGCCGATCATGGCGCCGCTGGCGGATGTTGTCGGTGTGTCCCGGCAGACTGCGGTGCTCGCCTTTCAGCTGGGGGACGGCTTCAGCAATATCGTGGTGCCGACTTCCGCTTCGCTGATGGGGTGCCTGGGGGCTGCGCGTCTGGATTGGGGCGTGTGGCTGCGCTTCGTGCTTCCTTTGATGGGCATGTTGTTTCTATTTGCCTCCGCCGCCGTGGTTATCGCCGCGATATCTGGATTCTGAATAATTAAGTTGTAGGGATATGTCTCAAATTACTCTGATAAAGAACGCGAACGTATTCGCCCCGCGCAGTCTGGGTCGCTGTGATGTGCTGGTGGCCGGTGAGCGTGTGGCCAAAATCGATCAGAACATCGATCTTCCGGATTATCTTGGACAGACGGTGGATGCCGACGGTGCCTGGCTGATGCCCGGGCTGGTGGACTCTTTGGTGCACATCAGTGGCGGTGGTGGTGAGGGCGGCTTTGCGTCGCGCACGCCGGAGCTGGATGTGCGGGATGCTGTGAGTTCGGGCGTGACCACCGTGGTGGGCGCCCTTGGAACCGATGCAATCACCCGCACACTCAATGAACTCTTCGGCAAAGCCAAGGCGCTGGAAGCGCAGGGGATTACCTGTTTCATCCAGACCGGCTCCTACCAGGTACCGGTCAACACCCTGACCGGCAGTGTGCGCAGTGATGTCATGCTGGTGGACAACATTATCGGCGTCGGTGAGCTGGCGATTTCTGATCATCGTTCTTCGCACCCCTCCCGCGATGAGTTGATCCGGATCGCCGCTGACGCACGCGTTGCGGGATTGCTCAGTGGCAAGGGTGGCGTGGTCTCTGTACATGTGGGGGATGGCCCCGGGCGGTTATCACCATTATTCGACGCCGTTGAAAACTCTGAAATCCCGGTTACGCAGTTTTACCCGACGCACATGAACCGCAACGACGCCCTGCTGGCGCATGGGGTTCGCTTCGTGCGCGCTGGCGGCTTCATTGATTTTACCACTTCAACCACTCCGGAAATCCTCGCCACAGGCGAGTTACGCGCGAGCCGGGCTTTGAGGATGGCGCAGGAGCAGGGGGCGTCAATAGACCAAATGACGTTTTCTTCTGATGCACAGGGGTCGCTGACCAACTTCTGCGAACAGGGTGAACTGCGGGATATTGAGGTGGGTTCAATTGCCAGCTTGTTCGATGAGTTCCGGCGCGCGGTGCAAGACGAAGGGATAGAACTCTCGCAGGCGCTGCAGGTCGTTACGCTCAATCCTGCGCGCGCGCTCGGGCTCAAGCGCAAAGGCCAGATTGTTACCGGACGGGATGCCGACCTGATCCTGGTTGATCCCGATCGTTTCCAGATCACGCATGTCATGGCGCGAGGGCGATGGCAGATGGTGGACCACCAACTCCGCGTTGCGCGGGTGTCTGTTTGAATGGTGAGGGTGGAATGATGCGGCAAGATCGACATCTGTTTGAGGAATCGCTGGCACTGATGCACAACAATCTCTCCGAGCCATTACAGACTGGCGAGTTGGCCGCTTATCTCGGTATTACTCCCAAGAAGTTGGAGCGGATATTTCGCCGATATACCGGAGAGTTACCCGCACGCTTCTATCGCTCACTGAGGCTGGAGCTGGCACGAGGTCTGTTGCACGGCAGCGGGCTGGGCATTGATGAAATCGGGCGGCGCTGCGGCTTCAGTTCCGCCTCGCATTTCAGCCGTTGCTTCCGGGACTTTGTTGGGCACAGTCCGCGAGAGGAGCGCAAACGGCGGGAAATGCCTGCGCGTCTGCAACACGCTTTCGCGAGTTCACTGAAATCTGAATTCTTTGGCGTGGAGCACAGTTCATGAAAGCGGAAATTAAAACGCGCGCGATTCTCGGCTTGCTCGTGGCTCTGCTGAGCGCATGTGATGGTGCCGAAGTATCCCGGGATGCACCGGAAGGATCTGGCAGTCTGTTGATCGTCGGTGGCGCACTGCGCAGTGATAACACGGCGGTATATCGCGCATTTATCGACGCCATACCCGCACAGTTTCCCGAGATTGCTATTGTGCCTGTCGCGTCGGGGCGACCGGCGTATTATGCACAGCAGTTCACAGCAGACCTCCGTCGCCATGGGTTTAACGGCGACATCCGCATACTGCCCATTGCGATGGTGGATGACCCGTCTACCGACGCCGAGGATGAAAGCCTGTGGCGTTCCGGCGGCGGCGACCTCGCATTGGCAGCAAGCTTGAGTGAGGTCGGTGGCATCTGGTTTGTCGGTGGTGATCAGACCCGTATTACTACTGCGCTGTACGCAGAGAACAATATGGAAACGCCGGTGCTGCAAGCGATTCGTCGGCAATTGTCGCGCGGTGCGGTCATTGGAGGGACCAGTGCGGGAGCGGCCATCATGAGTCGCACCATGATTGCCGCCGGAGACGCCTTGAGCGCTCTGACAATGCCACCGACGGATCAGTATGTGGGAATGGAGAGCCAGGAGTCCGGCCAGCTGATGCTGTCGCAGGGGTTGGGATTTCTGCCCGTTGGCGTGGTGGATCAGCACTTCGACCGCAAGGCGCGGCTCGGGCGACTTGTGCGTACCCTGGCACTGGTGGGGGATACGGCGGGCCGCCTGGGCTTTGGTGTCGACGAGGACACCGCGGTACTGGTAGACCTTGCCAGCGCGGAAATGACCGTGCTGGGGGCTGGCAATCTTGTATTCGCGGATGGGCGCGGGGCGGTGTTCAGTGACGGGGAGCAGGCATTTGCGGCGAGGGGCCTGCAGCTCTCAGTATTGAGCGCGGGCGACACTTACAATTGGCGCACAAACCGCTACGGCCTTTCCGGCGGCGAAACGCAACAGCGGGAAGCGTTTGGTTACAAGGTAATCCACGGCGCGGGTATGGCTCTCGGCAATCCACGGCTGGATCAGCTGCTGGGATTCTCTCTGCTGGACAATACTGAAGCCCGCGAGCTGCGCCGTATTACTTTCGACGAAGAATCGGGAAAGGGTGTCCTTTTTCGTTTTCGTCAGACCGATGAAAGCCGCGGTTACTGGCGTTATAGCTCCGGTACCAAGGACCAGTACTCTGTTGTGGGTGTTGAGCTGGAGATAGCGCCTGTTTCCGTCTCCGTTTCCTCACGTCCCTGAGGGCTGACTTAATGGTCAAGTGGCGTGCTCGTGTCGAGGCGCCACGCCGTCCCGTCGATCTCCCGGTCTCCCTCCACCTCCGGTTTTTGCCTTGTGTTCACCCGTCGCCGTTGTCTGACAACAGACTATTCTGCTTGAAACATGCTCAGTAAGCGTCCAGTGGCCACCACACGGTGGCCGTTGGCACTACGCTTGTGCTGGGACCGGGGCTTCCAGCTTTTGTTGAATATCGCTTGCACCCTCCATTTCCCAGTAGCTAGAATGTGATCACATTTTGGTGTCACTTGCCGCCATCGGGGCAATCAGTAAGGCAGGCACTACACAAACAGGAGTGAGTTCATGAACAAGAGCCAGTTACAACAACATGACCGCGAGCACCTGCTGCACCCCTTCACCGATTTTCATGACCTGGGAGCGCAGGGCACCCGTGTAATTACCAGCGCGGAAGGGGTCTATATCAACGATATTGACGGCCACCGAATGCTCGACGGTATGTCCGGCCTGTGGTGCTGCAATCTGGGTTACAGCCGCCGGGAAATTTCCGAGGCTATTTACGAGCAGCTCAATCGGCTGCCGTTCTATAACAGTTTTTTCCAGTGCACCACGGTTCCGTCCATTGAGCTTGCGGACCTGCTGGCGGAAGTCACCCCAGCACACATGAACAATGTATTTTTCACCGGCTCCGGCAGTGAGGCCAACGACACAAATCTGCGCATTATTCGCCGTTACTGGGATCTGAAAGATCAGCCGGAGAAGCGCATCGTTATCTCGCGCAAAAATGGTTATCACGGTTCGACGATCGCCGGCGCCAGCCTGGGTGGCATGAGTGGCATGCACAAGCAATTCCAGGCGCTGGACTATATCGAACATATCCAGCAGCCATACTGGTTTGGTGAGGGTGGCGACATGTCGCCCGATGAATTCGGTATTTACGCCGCGCGCTGTCTGGATGAAAAGATTCAGGAGTTGGGGCCGGAAAAGGTCGCCGCCTTTATTGCCGAGCCTATTCAGGGGGCTGGCGGTGTGATCATTCCGCCGCAAACCTACTGGCCGGAAGTGAAAAAAGTTCTGGATCAATACGACATACTGCTGGTGATGGATGAAGTCATCTTCGGCTTCGGCCGCACCGGCGAGTGGTTCGGATCTGACTATTACGGAATGAAACCGGACCTGATGACCTTTGCGAAGGCCGTCACCAACGGCTATTTCCCATTGGGTGGGACAATGGTCGGTGACCGTGTGGCCGAAGTGATCAAATCCAGGGGGGGAGAGTTCACCCACGGTTACACCTATTCCGCGCACCCCGCAGCCTGTATGGCGGGACTCGCCACCATCAATATCCTGCGGGATGAAGGCATTATCCAAAACGTGCGCGACAACACGGCACCATACCTGGCCAAGCGTTGGGCGGAGCTGGCGGATCATCCTATTGTGGGTGAGGCGCGGTCGCTCGGGCTTGTCGGTGCGCTGGAACTGGTCAAAGACAAGTCCAGCCGGGAGCGCTTTGACGACAAGGCCAGCGCAGGCGGCGTCTGCAGAAATATGAGCATCAAGAATGGGCTGGTGATGCGCGCCACCGGTGACACGATGATTATCGCACCACCGTTGATTCTCACCACCGAACAAATTGACGAACTGGTGGAAAAAGCCCGCCGCGCGCTGGATGATACTGCCAAAGCCATGGCGTAAACTGCATGATACAGTACCCGTTCGCGCGGATTTCCCGCGCGGGCGTGGGAATTGAAATACCTCCAGAAGTGAATTGGTTATGGCAGCACAAGAACAATATGAGCCGTCCAGGGAATTGCTTGCAGCGTCTGAAGCCTTTCTTGACGCGCATCCGAAACTCAAATGGATTGAAGGGTTTGCATTCGATATCAACGGCGTTCCTAGAGGAAAATGGTTACCGGCCGATTCTGCGCACAAGCTGCTTGGTGGCGGCCTGCAGATGCCGCGCAGTGCCGTCAGCCTGGATATCTGGGGGCGGGATATAGAGAACAGTCCGCTGGTCTTCGCCAGTGGCGACAGTGATGGCATCTGTATGCCGGTATCTCCCATCTGCATGGCGCCGTGGCACCGTGAGCAGACGGCACAACTGCATATGCAGCTGTTCGAGGCCGATGGCTCGGTGTTGTTCGCCGATCCGCGCTCCCAGCTGCAAAAAGTCGTGGCGCGGATTGAGCGCCTCGGTTACAAGGCGGTGTGTGCCACCGAGCTTGAATTTTATCTCCTGCGGGAAGGAGCTGATGAGCTGGGCCATCCTCGCCCTGTCAGCGACAACGACTCAGATCTGGTGCCCTCCACCGACGTTTACGACCTTTCGGAACTCGATTCCCAGCGCCACTTCTTCGCCGATGTGCGCGCAGCCTGTGAGGCTCAGGATATCCCTGCGGATTCGATTATCTCTGAATATTCTCCCGGTCAGTTTGAGATCAACCTACTGCACTGTAACGATCCGGTAAAGGTGGCCGATCAGACGCTGCTGTTCAAGCGGCTGTTGAAAGGGGTGGCCCGCAGCCACGGTTTGCGTGTCAGCACCATGGCCAAATTGTTTGGCGATCTCGCCGGCAACGGGATGCACGTCCATCTGAGCCTCGAAGATAAAGACGGCAACAATGTATTTGACGATGGCAGCGAAGAGGGCACCGATCTGTTGCGCCATGCCGTGGCCGGCATGATGGCGACGGCGAACGATGCCATGGCGATTTTTGCACCCCACAGCAACTCCTACCGGCGCTTCCAGGAAAGCAGCCACGCGCCGCTGAATCTGTGCTGGGGGTATGACAACCGCACCGTCACCTTCCGCATCCCCGCCGGTGACTCCAATGCCAGACGTATCGAACATCGCATTGCAGGTGCCGATGTGAATGCCTATCTGGTACTGGCGGCCATTCTGGCTGGCGTGTGCCACGGCCTGGAAAATCGCCTGCAGCCACCAGAGCCGGTGGAAGGGGATGCCTACCAGATGGAGTGTGAAGAGCAACTGATCAACACCTGGAGTGGCGCGCTCGACAAGTTCGAAGAGAGCACATTGTGGAAAGACTACTTCGATCCGGAGTTCGTTGATCTGTTTGTGATGTTGAAGCGTCAGGAACAGGCGGAAATTGCTTCCCGGGTGACGGATGTAGAGTACGAGAGTTATCTGCAACGGGTTTGATGCGCTGCGGGTGAATGTACAGGCGTGGATTGCGACCCGTAATCAACGGCTTTTGTGTCAGTGTGGCAGGCAGCGGAAAATGCTCTGCTATACCTTAATCAGACAGCTGTGCACTTGAGTGTGCAGCGCGTCGCAAACTCTCCTCCTGAAAGTGTGTTCGAGAAAACTGGCCCGCCTTATGGCGGGCATTTTTTTGGAGGACGCAAACTAGCAGAAATTTCTTCCCATTTGTCAGCGAATGCTTAGGCAGTACTTGCTGTTTCATCCGAAACTCCACCTATACTGATTCTGACCGTACGCGCGGGTCACAGTTACCCTATGGCCCGGCCGTCATGGAGCATTTCAGAGCTAAAAGGAGTTACTCATGCGAACCAAGTCCCTGCTTTTTCCACTGGCAGTTGCCGCCGCAAGCGCAACTTCGCCGGCATTCGCCGACTTCAATGCTGGCGATTTCATTCTGCGCGTTGGTGCTGGCTATATGGAGGCCGACGATTCCGTATTTTCGCGACCGGAGCGTGTAGTAATCCCCGATCCCAACAACCCCAACGATCCGGATGCCACCATCACGGTGGATATTCGAGAATCTGTGGGTCTTGATAACGATACGACCTGGTTTATCAACGGCACTTATTTCATTATGGATCATGTGGCTGTTGAGCTCTATCACCTGAACAGCGCGGACCTTGATGCAAATTTCAACACCGATATTCGTGGTGCAGGAATTAACGCCCGGAGCTCCAATGGACTGGGGGATTTCGAAACATCGGTAACCAGCTTTTTTGTCGACTGGTACCCTGTGTGCGTGGAGTCCTGGATTCAGCCGTATATGGGCATTGGCGTCAATTACACGGACATCGAGCAGGATTTCCTGCGTCCAGCGTTTACCTATGACAATGTCAATTACGGCCTGATCAATCTCGGCAGTTCCTGGGGATGGACCGCGCAGATTGGTGTGGATATTGAGTTTGGGCGCAACGCCAACTGGCTCTTCAATGCCTCTGCCATGTATGTGGATGCAGAGCCCGAAATCGAAATTGGTGTTGACTCGGTTGTTCTCAGTAATGGGTTGGCGGTCAACAGTATCCGCTACAGGGACGATCTGGATCTCGATGCCTGGATTTTCAACCTGGGCGTTGGTTACAAATTCAGCTTCTGATCTTTAGTGAATGCTCCAGACACTCTTGCCTCGGTATGCCCGCACCAGCGCATACCGGGGCTTTGTTTTGAGGGTGTTGGTCTCGGGGCTCACAAACATCCAGACTGGTTGGTCTCTCCTCTGGTGTGGACGGATTCGGTCTGGCAGTCATTTCTTTGCCGGTGTATTCTTCGCCTTTTACGGCGCCTGAGCTTTTTGCGTTCGCCAAAACAATAATTCTGGGGAATCTATGACCGCCTTGGGCAATCATACAGACGGTCCGACGGCCAGCAACCGGCCACTGAATATCTGTTTACTCGGCTATCGCAGCCATCCCCACTGTGGCGGCCAGGGCATTTACCTGCATTACCTGAGTAAGGCGCTGGTGGAGGCCGGTCACAACGTCGATGTTATCTCCGGGCAGCCATATCCCGATCTGGATGCGCGCGTGCGCCTGATCAAAATGCCCGGTCTCAATCTTTACGAACACGAAAATCCCACTCGTGCGCTGAAGCTGCGCCACCTGCTGAGCTGGGCGGATTTTTACGAGTGGTTTGGCAAGTTGACCGGGGCGTTTGCGGAGCCTTATGCGTTTGGGAGAAGGGCCGCGCGCTACCTGCGTCGCCACGGCAATCACTACGATGTCGTGCACGATAACCAGTCACTCTGCTACGGACTGCTGGATATTGAAGCGGCGGGAATCCCGGTGGTGGCAACCATTCACCATCCGATCACCCGCGACCGCCAGTTGGCGTTGGACGCTGCGCCGGACTGGTTTTATCGCCTTCTGGTGCGCCGCTGGCACAGTTTTCTGAATATGCAGATCAAGGTGTCCCGCCGCCTCAAGCATATCGTGACCGTTTCCACACAGTCTCTCAACGATGTCGTTGAACAGTTCGGTGTCTCGCCGTCCCAGCTCAGACTGATTTACAACGGTATCGACACGGATATTTTTTCGCCGCAGCCCCAGGTCGCGGTCAATCCTTTCCAGATCATGACCACCGCTTCTGCGGACCAACCACTCAAAGGGCTGCGTTTTCTGTTGCAGGCCATGGCATTGCTGCACGGGCGTTTCCCGCAGCTGCAGTTGCTGGTGGTTGGAAAGCTGAAAGAGGGCGGCGCGACAGAGCAGCTTTTGCAGGAGCTAAAGCTGGATAAACACGTACGCTTCGTCTCGGGTATATCCAGCCAGCAACTGGTTGAGCACTATACCTCTTCGGCTATGGTGGTCTGCCCGTCTTTATATGAGGGGTTCGGACTGCCAGCGGGCGAGGCCATGGCCTGTGGCGTGCCGGTTATTTCCAGTGATGGTGGAGCTCTGCCGGAAGTAGTGGGCGACGCCGGTCTGGTGGTACCTGCGGGAGACAGCGGTGCGCTCGCCCGCGGGATTGAACGCCTGTTGTCGGACCCGTCGCTGCGCGCTGAAATGGCAAAGGCCGGGCGACGGAGAATTGAGGAGCAGTTTTCCTGGCAGGTGGCGGCGAAAAGTCTGGTGTCTTATTACCGCGATATCATCGGTGCTGCTGCGGCGTTCGGCGACGTTCCTGAATCCGCAGCTACTGGTACTGCGTTGCAGGTCCAGAATTATACCGGCAGCACGGGAATCTCCGCGGACACCTATCCGTCAGAAGGGAAGAACCGGGGGGAGGCGGCCTGATGATTACCGTCAACCCTGGGTTGCTGAATCTCAGACCCGGACAGCGGGTTCTGGATCTCGGCTGTGGCGAAGGCCGTCACGCCATCCATTTGTTGATCACCGATGCCGTGGATATTTTCGCCGTGGACCTGAGCCAGCGAGATATTCGCACTGCCTGCGATAAAGCACAGCCGTTTATGGCAGCCGGTAATGTATCCGGCCGTGTGCAGTTTGTCGTGAGCGATGCCCTGCGGTTGCCGTTTTCCGACGATTTTTTTGATGTGGTGATCTGCTCCGAGGTTCTCGAGCATATCGAGGATTACGAAGGCGTCCTGAACGAAATTACCCGGGTGTTGAAACCCGCGGGCATCTTCGCGGCGACAGTGCCGGCGTTCTTCCCTGAATGGGTTTGCTGGAAACTGTCTGACGCCTATCACCAGGTGGAAGGTGGACATATCCGGATTTTCCGCGAGAAGCAATTACGCATGAGCGTAGAACAGCAAGGGTATCAATACTTTGCCCGCCATAAGGCCCACGCACTGCACGCGCCTTACTGGTGGTTGAAATGTTTGTTCTGGGAGCGCGACAGGCAACCGCTGGTGGCGGCTTATCATCGCCTGTTGGTGTGGGATCTAATGCAAAAACCGAGACTGACCCGCTGGATGGAGAAGCTGCTCAACCCGGTGCTCGGCAAAAGCATCGCACTGTATTTTGTGAAGGCATCGTACCCGGAGCCAGATCTGGGGGGCTCACCGGAGCGGAGATCCGAATTGCCAAGTAAGGACGCGGAACGCGAGGTGGCCGCGTGAGCCGGCCTGTTGCGGCAGCTGTCGCCAACAGTACAGAGCAGACATTGTTTCCCCGCGATTTTATCCGGCACAGCGCCAGCTATATTCTTTCGCAGCAGTTGGAAAGTGGCTGCATCCCCTGGTTTACTGGTCACCACGCGGACCCGTGGGATCACGTGGAGGCCGCCATGGGGCTCAGTATCGCCGGCGAGTATGACGCCGCCGAAAAGGCCTATGCCTGGCTTGCGGCAGAACAGCTCGCGGATGGCAGCTGGTGGGCCGCCTACAGAAATGGTGAAGCCGACAGTCGCGAGCGCCGGGAAAGTAACTTTGTCGCTTACGTGGCGACAGGTATCTGGCACCACTTTCTGATTACTGGCGACCGCGAATTTCTATCGCGCTTCTGGCCAATGGTGGAAAAGGCACTGGATTTCGTGCTGGCATTGCAGTCGGAGTATGGTGATATTCAGTGGGCGGTGGATGCTCAGGGTGAGCCCATGTGGGACTCTCTGATCACCGGCTGTTCCTCTATCTATAAGAGTTTCGAGTGCGGAATCCATATCGCTGAGGCGCTGGGCCGACCGAAACCAAACTGGACCCTTGCGCGCTCGAAACTGGGCTATGCGTTGCGAGCAATGCCGGAGCGGTTTGATCGCACCTGGGAGAGCAAGGCACGTTTTTCCATGGACTGGTTTTATCCGGTGCTTGCGGGTGTCTTTGATGGTGCGGATGCAAAGGCGCGTCTGCGGCAGAAGTGGGATGAGTTTGTAGTGGCTGGGCTCGGTTGCCGCTGTGTGAATGACGAGCCCTGGGTGACAGTAGCGGAATCCTGTGAATTGACCATGGCACTGGTGGCCGCCGGCGAAATGCGTAAGGCGGAAGAACTCTATCGCGGCTTACACCGCTGGCAGGACAAAGACGGCGGTTACTGGACTGGCTATGTCTATCGTGACGACGCCATCTGGCCGGAAGAAAAAACCACCTGGACCGTCGGTGCCATGTTACTCGCCGCGGATGCGCTGGCAGGGCTCACGCCCGCCAGCACGCTATTTACCAGGGTGGCGCTACTGGATTCGGCGCAGAATGCCGAGCGTCTTGACCATCGCCACCAGCTCGAACTGAGCGGAGGCCAGGGCTAGTTTGTAGATTTCGTAAGGTGCTTGGCCGCCGTTGGCGGGATCGGGAAAAATATCGTGAATGGCGAGGTAACCGCCGGGCACGATATGCCGGGACCAACTGCGGTAATCGGTCATCGCTGCGTCCAGCGAGTGGCCGCCGTCAATGAACACCAGGCCCAGGGGCGTGCTCCAGTGGCGAGCCGCCACCGCGGACGGCGCCACGATCGGCACCACGAACTCTTCCAGGTCGGCTGCGCGCATGTTGCTGCGGAAATGGTGAAAGCTGTCCATCAGCTGGCTGCGCTCGTCAAACAGATCGCGATCGTGGTACTCCTCGCCGGGCTGGTGCTCTTCCGATCCCCGGTGATGATCCACTGCAAACAGGGTGTTGCGCATCAATTTGCAGGCGCTGCCCAGGTAAACCGTGGATTTACCGCAGTAGCTTCCCACTTCCAGGCAGGGTCCCAGCTCGCCGGCCTCAGCCGCAAGTCGATAAAGTGCCGCGCCCTCTTGCGGGTCGAGAAAACCTTTAATGCTGTCAATGTCGACGGGAAGGTCCTGGGGCAGGGCGAGAGGCTGTTCGAGTGTGTGTGAAATTTCCATGTTCTTCTTCGGCCTTATTGATCGCACAAGACAGTAGCGGCGGAACACCGGGTTTGCAATGGATGTGAAGCGCAAATCCGCTGGCAAATAGTTTCCACACAAACGATTGAAAATTTCCCGGCAGTGACGTCTGCAGGTAATGTGAAAAATATGCGTAAAGATCATAGACCATACTGGCTGAAGCGCCTGATGCTGCAATTTCGCAGCTGGCGCACGCGACACTTCTTGTTGCCACAATTCGATGCCGTCGGCCGTGAGCCGGAAGTGATGCATCCGGCCTCGGTCAAGGTGTTCGGTCGCAACATTCGCCTGGGCGATTTCCCCCACTTGATCTCCACCCCGGACAACTGCATCCGCTTTACCGCCATGGGACACCGCGGTGGTGATGCGGAAATCACCATCGGTGATTACGTACTGATCTCCCCTGGCGTGCGCATCTCTGCTGGCCAGTCCATCACCATCGGCGATGCCTGCATGCTCGCCGCCAACGTCTACATCTCCGATTCCGACTGGCACGGGCTCTACAACCGCACACGTCCATTCCGCTGCACGGAAGCCGTTGCCATAGGCCATAACGTGTGGATCGGTGACAGCGCGATCATCTGTAAAGGCGTGACCATAGGTGATAACGCGGTGGTAGGGGCGGGGAGCATCGTGACGAAAGACGTCCCTGCGAACGCCATCGTGGCCGGCAACCCCGCCCGTGAGATCAAGCAGATCAACCCCCGCCGGCGGATGATCACCCGCGAAGCGCTGTTCGCCGACAGCTTCCGCCAGGCGCATAACCTGGATGAATTGGATAAAATGCTGCTCACCGGCAACAGTCTGCTGGGGTGGCTGCGGTCGGTTGTTCTGCCGCGGCGTGGAGACTGATTCATCGGGCCGTTCGCTGGGTCATCAATTTGGAAGTCTGATAGCGGGAAGTTTGAAAAAATGAGTAAACAGGGCAGTGTGGTACTGATCGGGATGCCGGGTGCCGGCAAGAGTACGCTTGGGGTGTTGCTGGCTAAGGAGTTGGCGAAGGATTTTGTGGATACCGATGTGCTAATCCAGCTGCGGGAAGACAAGACCCTGCAGGAGATCATGAACGAGAGCGACTATCTGAACCTGCGCCGTATCGAAGGGGAGGTGATTGCCGAAGCGGTTCTGCCCAATCATGTTATCGCCACCGGTGGCAGTGCGGTGTACAGCGAAGAGGGCATGCACAACCTACTGAAATTCGGCCCTGCGGTGTTTCTGAACTGTACGGCGGATGAGTTGCGTCGGCGGATTCACAACTATGAAAGCCGTGGTATCGCCAAGGCGCCGGGGCAGAGTTTTGAGGAATTGTTTGAAGAACGTCAGGCTCTGTATCGCCGGTATGCGGATATTGTGGTGGATTGTGATGGGAGGGATCTTGAGCAGGTATTGGCGCAGGTAGTTCGCGAGTTATCCAGCCACTGAGGTTTTTCTTCGGGCTTCGTAGATGGTGTTGTGGCGGTGCAGGTTTCACAAGGCTGTCCCCGGTATCGACACCTTCTCGAATAGTCTTGTGAATTTTTCTCACTTTGCTAAAGCCACTAATGGCTTACGAAGCGAAGAAATTTGAATTGAAGGGCAAGTGCCGGGTATTTGTTTTTGAAAGCGTCGGAAACAGGGACGTTTCCGACGCAGCCTACAGGGATGTATGCATGGCGGTTTCAAAAACAAATACCCGGTGCTTGACTGCCACAATTCTATGAACAGAGCCCTGGCGCCCGGCCGCTACATAGCCCAGAACAGAGCTCCGCAAAGGAATAGGAGCTCTGGACAAAAATCAAAGAGGAAGCTGGGTAGTGTACTTAACCTGCTTCAAAGCAAAGGTAGAATTCACAGAAGCCACATTGGGCAGGTGAACCAGCGAGCGCTTCAGCAGCTGCTCGTAGTGCTCCACGCTGTCGACCACCACTCGCAGAACGTAGTCTTTGTCGCCACTGGTGGAGTAGCATTCCACCACCTCCTGCACATCCTGCACGGCGGATTCAAAATTGTTCAGGGAATCCTCGTCGTGGTTGTGAATCGTCACATAGCAGTATACTGTGACCCCCAAGTCAAGCTTGCGCGGATCAAGGAGAGTAACGCGACCACGGATGATACCCTCAGCTTCAAGACGCTTGATGCGTCGCCAGCAGGGAGTGTGGGAAAGGCCTACTTTGTCTCCAAGCTCAGCCATGGAATAATCGGCGTTTTCCTGCAGCGCCCGCAGAATCTTGCGGTCGAAATCATCCAGGTCTGTTGAGCGCTTCATATAAACTCCTATCCTACAGTCTTAGTCTTGATCGAGATGGCTGTCATAATTTTACGTGCAAACCCGTAAATAAAGCAATGTTTCCATGTGCCGAAGGCACTAGTATGGCTTGACCACGCCGTCGCAACTTCCGGCTGCCGCAGCATAAGACGTCTGAGCAGGCGCCGAAACCCGCGACGCGCGCCTCGAATCACAATAATTACCGGATGCCGGTCACTACGGCAGGCATCCAGCAGAGGAAAGAAGTAGGCGTATGAGTGAGCATAAAGTGAACACCGAGTCTCAGGCCCCAGCCACCAGACCGGTTTCTCTCGATGACCGGTATACCATCCTCAAGGGGCGGGTACTGCTTTCGGGCATCCAGGCCCTGGTGCGGCTTCCCATCGACAAAATGCGTATCGACCGCGCCCGCGGCCTCAATACCGCCACCTTCATCTCCGGCTATCGCGGGTCTCCGCTCGGCGGCTACGACCAGCAGTTGAGCCGCGCCACGAAACTGTTGAGTGAATACAACATCCGCTTTGTCCCCGGTGTGAACGAAGAACTGGCCGCGACCTCAGTATGGGGCTCCCAACAGGTAGGGCTATTTGAAGGCGCCCAGGTCGATGGCGTGTGCGGTATCTGGTACGGCAAGACACCCGGTGTGGACCGCTCCTGTGACGCCTTCCGCCACGCCAATGCCGCCGGATCGTCCCCCAAGGGCGGGGCACTGATCATTGCCGGCGACGATCACGGCTGTAAATCCTCTTCCTACCCCGGGCAGTCCGAATTCGCGTTCGTCGACATGCATATCCCGGTGCTGAACCCCGCCACCGTGCAGGAAGTTCTGGACTATGGCCTCTACGGACTCGAGCTGTCCCGCTTCAGCGGTTGCTGGGTGGCAATGATTACTCTCGCCGAGAATATGGACAGCGCTTCTACGGTCGACGTCGATCCGGAAAGTGTCACCTTCAATTATCCCGAAATCGAGCGCCCACCGGGCGGGCTCAACATCCGCAAACAGGATAACCCCCTCGAACAGGAAGAGCGCCTGTGGCGCTACAAGCGGCCCGCGGCGCTGGCGTTTGCCCGCGCCAACCAGCTGAACAGGCTGGTGCTCGACAACCCCGATGCCACACTCGGTATCGTCACCGCCGGCAAGGCTCATCTCGACCTGATGCAGGCGTTCGAGGACATGGGCATCGACGAAGAGCGCGCTCGCGCGCTGGGTATCCGCATCCTCAAGGTCGGTATGACCTATCCGCTGGACGTGCCCGGTATTCAGGAATTCGCCCGCGGTCTCGACAGCTTGCTGGTGCTCGAAGAAAAACGCAGCCTGATGGAAGTGCAGCTGAAAGAAGAGCTGTACAACGTGCATGTACGCGATCCGCATTTTCCGCGCATCCTCGGCAAGGTGGATGAGCACGACAACCCGCTGTTACCTATGTACGGCGAGCTGTCGCCGGCCGTGGTGGCGCAGGTACTGGGTTACCTGCTAGGGGAGGAGCGACTGCACGAGCGCGCCCGCCACCGCCTGATGCGCCTCGACGCGCTGGCGGAGCGTATTTCCGCCCAGGCAGGTTCCAGCGTCGCGCGCCTGCCCATGTTCTGTGCCGGCTGCCCGCACAATCGCTCCACCCGTGTGCCGGAAGGCAGTCGTGCACTGGCAGGTATCGGCTGCCATTACATGGCCCAGTGGCTGGATCGCGAAACCTACACCTTTACCCAAATGGGGGCCGAGGGCGTCAACTGGATCGGGCAGGCCGCCTTCACCAGCGAGCCCCATGTATTCGTCAATCTGGGCGACGGAACCTACTTCCACTCCGGTATTCTCGCCATCCGAGCGTCGGTGGCGGCGAAGGTGAACATCACCTACAAGATCCTCTACAACGATGCCGTCGCCATGACCGGCGGCCAGCCCCACGACGGCGAGCTGCGCCCGGACATGATCTGCCGGCAGGTGCTGGCGGAAGGCGTGAAGAAAGTCGTGCTGGTGATGGACGACACCGAGAAGTACAAGACCGAACAGTTCAAGGGGGCACTGAGCTTCCCCAGCGAAGTGGAAGTCCGCCATCGCGACCATATGCCCACTGTAATGAAGGAGCTGCGTGAAGAGCCCGGCTGTACCGTCATCGTCTACGACCAGACCTGCGCTACCGAGCTGCGCCGCAAACGCAAGCGCGGCCTGCTGCCGAAAGCGGAAGGGCGCCCGTTCATCAACGAACTGGTGTGTGAGGGCTGTGGTGACTGCGTTACCCAGTCCAGCTGTATCGCGGTCGAGAAGGTCGATACCGCGCTCGGCGACAAGCGTCGGATCAACCAGACCACGTGCAACCAGGACATGTCCTGCGTCAATGGCTTCTGTCCGTCATTTGTCACCGTGAAAGGCGGCAAGCTGAACAAGCGCGCCGGGGTTGGCGATGCCCTGTGCCAGGCGGCGGACAAGCTCGCGGTTCCGCAGATGCCGGATCTCTCCGAGCCCTTCAACCTGCTGGTGACCGGCGTCGGCGGCACCGGTGTGGTGACCATCGGCGCGCTGCTGGCGATGGCGGCGCACATCGAGGGGCGCGCCTGCAGCACCTTGGACCAGACCGGTCTCGCGCAGAAGGGCGGGGCAGTTTACTCCCATGTGCGTTTTGCCGAGCGCCCGGAAGCGCTGCAAGCGGTGCGGATTTCCGACGGTCGCGCCGATGCCCTGATGGCCTGCGACCTGATTGCTGCCGGCAACCTGTCGGCGAGTCTCGCCAAGCTGGACGAAACCTTGAGTCGCGCCGTGGTCAACACCCACCTTAGCCCGACAGCGGCCTCGGTGCTGGGGCGTGAGGATATCCACTCGCCCCAGGCGGTACTCGACACCATCAAGGATGCCGTGCTGGAGCTCGATGTGGTCGAAGGTCATACCCTGACCAAGGCGGCTCTCGGCGACACCCTGGCGGCGAATATTTTCATGCTGGGTTTTGCCTGGCAGAAAGGTCTGATTCCCCTCGGGCTCAACGCCATCCAGCAGGCGATCGAACTGAACGGCGTGGCGGTGGAGGGCAACCTGCAAGGGTTCGCTGCCGGCCGTCTCGCCGCGGCCGACAGGCCGGCGCTGGATCGGCTGCTGGCAAAAGGCGAAGAAAAATCCCTGCCGCAGGGGCTCGAAGATATTGTGGCGCACCGGGTGGCGCATCTTACCGGTTACCAGAATGTTGCGTTGGCGCGCCGCTACCGCGCGTTGGTGGATCGGGTTAAGGCGGCGGAAATTTTGAAAGTACCGGGCAGTGAAGCGCTGGCAGAAGTGGTTGCGCGCAACTACGCCAAACTGCTCGCGTACAAGGACGAATACGAGGTGGCACGTCTCTACAGCGACGGTCGTTTTATGCAGTCCCTGCGGGAAAATTTTGCCGGTGACTTCGAGCTGGAATTCAATCTGGCACCGCCGCTATTGAGCCGCTTTGATAAAAACCTCGGGCGCCCGCGCAAGATGAAGTTCGGCGGCTGGATGCATCGTGCCTTCGGTGTACTGGCAAAGCTGCGTTTTCTGCGCGGTTCGGCGCTGGATATTTTCGGCTATACCGCCGAACGCAAAATGGAGCGCGCTCTGATTGCGGAGTACGAAAAACTGGTCAACGAAGTTGTCGGCAGGCTCAATGCGGAAAATCACGCGGCGGCCATTGAATTGCTCAGTTACCCCGACATGATCCGCGGATACGGTCTGATCAAAGACGAAAATGTAGAGAAGGCGAATCGCGTAAAACTGCTGTCCTTGCAACGTTTCTACAATCCCAGCACTGGCATGCAGGATGTGGCGGCACAGGTGGAAGTATTCGACCCGGCCAAGGCGCAGCAAGTGGGCTAAACCGCCGCGTGTAGCAATGCCCACGTTTTTGCCCGGAAGTAAAAAAATGGCGAGCCGATTGGCTCGCCATTTTTTTGTGAATCGAGCCGATTACCAGCCGATCTGAGCCCGAAACCCCAACTGGTCGGTGCCGTCACCGGTGAAATCATCGTCGCCGATGATGTAGTTCAGCATGAAACGCACGTTGCGATTAGCGTAGAAGTTGAGACCCACCGTGGTGCTGTTGGCTTTCAGGTGATCGAAATCCCGGTTTTCCATAGTGTCGTAGCGGAAGGTCAACTCCCAGGCGCCTCCCCACAGACCGTCACCGCTGGGCTTCGCTGAGCTGAAAGCACCGCGTTTCTGGCTGTAAGGCTTGTGCTCACCGGTCAGCATCCAGCTGCCCTGGACATACCAGGTGTGAATGGTCTGGTCGCCGATAAAGCAGCCGAATTCGGGATCGCAGGGGAAGGGGGCCGGCGCCCCGAATTCGTCCTCGAAGTCCTCTTCCGTCAGATAGTAATTTCCCTCGAAGCCGCCGACGGTGTATTCCGCCTGCAGATACAGCGGGCCGTAGCTACCGGCCAGCTCCAGCGCTGCGGTGCTGGCGTCTCCGCCAAGGTCACCCGGGGTGAGCGCCATCAGCTGAGACGGGCCGCGACGGCCTGCGTAATCGGCTTCGGCCATCAGGTCGCTGGAGTTCTGATTGGCGTTTTCATAGCTGATGGAGGTGCCCAGGTGCAGGGTTTCATGGTCGGTATTGATCGGATGCCAGGCCAGACGGCCGGCGGCTCCCAGGCCCTCGTTGCGGGGGGTGCCCGCATCGCGCAGATTGAACGCCATCATACCGAGGGTGAAGCAATCCAGGACGCCGGTCCAGCCGATACCCTGCTGAAACTGGTTGCCATCGTAGAGGCCAGTAGCGCTGGAGAATGGCCGCTCCAGCATAGTCAGCTCGTTGGAGCTGGTCATTTCCGCCATGGAGCGAAAGGGTTTGAACTGGCCAATACGCACCTCGCCGTCGAGGAACTTGTGCGCCAGGTACACGTCGCGGAAGCCATCGAGGGTGCTGCCACCGGCAAAATCCTGCTCTAGTATGTAGCTCCAGTCGTAGATGTCACCTTTCAGAGTAATACGTGCGCGACGGAACTCCGTGGTGCTGATAGCGTTGACCTGGTCGCTGTCGAACAGGTAGGTGTCGAAATGAATACGGCCGCCGAGAGACGCGGAAAAGTTTCCGTCATCGGAAACGATTTTCAGGTTGCCTTTGGTTTCTGCTTGATCGGCAACGGCGGTACCTGAGAGCAGGCAGGTTATGGAAAGAGCCAGCAGGCTCTGGTGGGGGCGGTCCATAGTGTTGATTCCATATCATTTGGCTGTCTTATTGGCGGCGAATACTATCAGCCCATGATTTTCGTCAGAAATTGGAAACATTTTTGAAACAATTGACATCCATAAAATTAAATGTTTCCAACTGTCACATTATGGTAACAAAATTAATGTAATGGGCGCCGAATCAGATCTGGGTAATATGGAAGCCGACACCTTTCAGCAAATCGGTGACAGACCTGTCGCCCACTAGATGCCCGGCGCCCACGATCACGAACAGAGTTTGGTGTTGCTGGCTGAAATCCTGGATTTTTTTCGCCATCTCGCGGTTGCGCCGATAGAAGAGTAGCTCATGCAGCTGTTCAAATTCAGGGTGTTCGTCAATTCCTTCGCGAAACACCAGGTCGTAAAGTGCCTGTTGATCGCCGGCCTTCCAGGCCCCGGTCATACGCGGCACGAACCTGTCCATTTCCGCCAGTTGATCCAGGGTTTGCTGCAAATAGAGCTCCGGCTTTTCCAGGCTGTTCAGTAGTTGCAGTTGTTGAATCACGCTTTCCAGTTCCAGTGTGGTTTTGCCCTTCTGGCGTGCCTGCAATAAAAAGTGGCGGTCAATGCCGGCTTTCGGGTCCAGCCCGCGTGCCTGCATCTCCACCATGCTCAAGGTAATCATGGCAATGGCGGGGCGCATACGGCTGAAATGTGTCTCTGGAATCTGGCGTTTTCGCAGCCAGGTCTGCAGTTCGCCATACAAGGTGGGGGGAATATGGTTTTTCAACTGATCGCCCGGTGGATAAAAGGATTCCAGCATGACTTTCTGTTGGAGTTGCGGGTCGGATTCCATGGCGACGACATCCGCTTCTACCACCAGCGCACTGCTGTTGTTGTAGGCGTTTATGATGGTGTCCCGCAATGGGTAGAAACTCTGGTCGGCGAGGTGGATCGAGCCCAGCAGGTAGACGGTATGTTCTCCCTTTGTGGCCTGCAGTAACAGACCGCGGTCATTGGCCGCCTGGACCTGAGCCGCTGCCAGCGTGGTAATTAACAGCAGTAACCAGTGAAGCAAGAGGCTTTTGTGGGTGCGATGTCTGGGTGGGCGGGCTGGATTGAAGAGTTCCATATTGTGCTCCTTATATTTTCTGTCAAAAAATTCTACCGGATTCCACCAGACTTGTGATTTATATCGCCATTACGAGAATTGTGCGCCCTGGCGCAGAAATCAGCGGTACAATTGTGAAGCCGAATTGACGGGAGATTGGTTGCGGAAGTGTTTTTCCGATATTTTCTTCCGGCCTTTTGATCGCGCATCCTGTGCAAGTATTGATCTTGTGCGGGAAGCGGCACGGGCGGCAGGTGATCTTGAATCGTGGAATGGAGTTTGCTCGGCTATGCGGATTGTGCAACTGGTACCTTCTATGGACGGTGGCGAACTGGCGCAAGAGACGCTGGAGTTCGCTCAGGAGCTTGCAAGGCAGGGGCATGAATCTGCAGTGATCTCCGCAGGGGGAACTCTGGTCTCGCGCCTGACGTTGCACAATTGCCAGCATCATCAATTACCCGTCGACCAGAAACCATTTTTTCGCGCGCGCATTCACGGCAGGCTGCGCCGGCTGCTGGAAAATCTGCGGCCGGATATCCTGTTGGCCCGTGACGCACTGTGCAGCTGGCACGCTTGGTGTGTGTGGCAATCCCTCCCCGAGGCGACGCGGCCGCGTCTGGTAACCGCACTGCATACTCTGCCGCCCAGTGGTCTATTCCGTGGACGAGTGAACGGCGCGCTGGCGCGCGGTGAGTTAGTCATGGCTTCATCCGGGTCTTTGGCCCGCGAGTTGCAACTGCGCTACGGCGCCATCCTCAATCAGGCGACCGCGGGAGGAAATGGTGACGCGTCTTCAGGGCCTCAGGTGCGCTACCGCGGGGTAAACACCCGTGAGTTGGACCGGCGGGCGCCGGTCTCCGGACACTGGCACCAGAAGCTGTTGAACCAGTTTCCACAGTTGGAGGGGCGCAACTGGCTGCTGTTGCCGGCACCCATCGCACCGGGAAAAGGGCTGGAGTGCTTTCTTGAACTGCTGGCGGTGCTGAAACAGACGCTCCCGGATATCTTTGGCCTGATTGTCGGTGAAGTGGTGCCGGGGCAAGAAAAGTTTGCCCGGCGTCTTGAGCACCGTGCTGAAACCATGGGGCTTGCCGAGTATGTACTGTTTCTTGGGGCCCGCCGCGACATGCGTGAGCTTTACGCCAGCGCTCGGTTGACACTGGATCTCTCGGGTGATCCGGCTGGTACCGGCCGGGTCATCACCGAGTCACTCGCCATGGGTTGTCCCGCCGTGGCGCTGGCTGGAACTGGCACAGAAGTTTTACAGCAGTGTTTTCCGCAGGGGCTGTTGCCCGATCTTTCCAGCAGCGGCAATGCGACCCTGGCCGCGCGACTTGCCGATACCTGCGAGTCCATTCTGAACCACTCACCCAATGTGAATTTCACCGGCTTCAGTCTGGCGGAAACCACGACTCAGACGGTGGGATGGTTTCGGCAGTTATGTGAAGGGCGTGCGGCAACCGGAAGCAGGGTTGCAGAGACTGCGTGATTTGCGCCCGCCGTCTCAGGCAATAAGCCCTGTGTAGACCTGCCAGGTGGCTCGGGCCATAGAATCCAGGGTGAACTCCTGCTGAGCGCGGGCAAACAGTGGCGCGAAATCCGTGTCTAATGTCGTGCTCCGCAGCGTCGCCTGAATTTTTTCTGCGATGTGTATGGGCTCGACGTCGTCGAGCAGATAGGCAGGCGGCAGCAGGTCGATGGCATTGCCGTTCGCGCTGGCGATCACCGGCGTGCGGTGCAGCAGTGCTTCCAGCAGAGTGTATGGAGTACTCTCCGCTGCTGCTGGGATGATGACCAGATCTGCGGCTTGCATGAAGTCTGCCAATGTATTGTTCCCCGCAAAAAAGGCGACACGGTTGTCCAACTGCAGGCGGCTGACCAGCTGTTGTAGGGCTTCTTTCTCCGGCCCGTCGCCCAACACCATCAACCGCGTACCGGGTAGCAACGGCATTGCGGTAATCAGCTGGTCCACACAGCGCGCTTTGATTAAGCGACTTGCCACCAGCAGTGTCGGTCCGTCAGAGGACGGCAGCCCAGGCAGCACCGTGTTGGCCGCAGGCGCCGACAACTCCACTCCGTTGGGAATGATGTTCCACTCCAGTTTGGAATTGGCGACGGTGGTGTGACTGATGGCAATACGCGCATCGAAGGCGCTGGCGAGTTTGTCGCGCGGATGGCGCACGTTGTGGCGAGTGATGACCTGGCGGGTTTCCGTGTAGGGCTGCACCGCGGCCATCAGTTGTGCAGATTTTGACCCGTGGCCATGTACTATCTGGTAACCGCCCTTGCGGATCAGGCTCGCCAGGCGCCAGACCAGATTGGGATGGTGGCGGCTGCGGTCAGTATTCAAAGGAATGAATTGGATGCGTTCGTCCAGAGTTTGCAGATAGCGGGGATGGGCAATGACAGCGATGTGAGCGCCGGTATTGTGCGCCTGCCAGCGCGACAGGTCGGCAACGTGTTTTTCGAGCCCGCCGTGTTCCCGGCTGGCAATAAGATGGCAGATGGTTTGAATCATGCGGCTACAGGTCCGGTATCTCTGGAGCGCCGCGATGATTGTTATTGCGGTTGGGCAGGGCACCGGAGACTTCCGGTGTGATTACGGCGCCAGCCAGTCAGCCAGTTCAGGCTGTTAATGAGGACGCTATTGTCACTGCGCTGTGTGACAGGTTTTTGATTGCCATATGACCGTTTTGTTATAGCGATGGGTCGTTGATGCGTCAGAATTTTTTGTGCCAGTTCAGCGAGGCAAAGTCGAACCCCGGGTTCGGGGTGTTGGTATAGCCGTTGGAAAAATGGCTGTAGCGCAATGACAGGGTGTCGCCGCTGTTTAGGGTATACCCGGCGGCAAAGTGCAGGGAGAAGTTCAGGTTGGTGGACAGATCAATCCGGCCAAAGCTGCGTTCATCGAGGTAGGCCACTCCGACGCCTGCTTCGCCGAACAGGCCCTGTGCCTCACTGCGTGGATACCAGCGCACTATGGGTTTCAACTCCCAGATATGTTGTGTCTGGTCTTCGCCTCGGTAATCGTGCCACATATAGCTGTAGCTCACCTGGGCCCACCACTGGAAGTGGTGATTGCCGGGGTAATCGTAAAACTGATAGGACCAGTTGGCGCCGACCATATTGGCCCCGGCAATGGAGTACTGTTGGATCAGCGCGTCTCCCAACCCCTTGCCACCGCTCAAGATGAACTCCTGAGCCCCCTCCATCCAGCCGCCTTTACTCTGTGCCTGGGCGTGTGCGGGAACGTTCATAAGTGCAATGCCGCATACCAGGAGCATCAAATAAAAATGTCGTATTGCGGAAACGCCAGATCGGGGACGGGGCATAGTGCTATCGCCAGTTGATTCGCCAGTTATTGCTTTTAAATACCGGAATTCAGAAGGTTGCCGGTCTTTGCAAGATTAGCTGTTCTCGGCGCGATCGCAAACAGCACCGCCCGGACTGCCGGGGGTGCTGGGGTGAGAAGAGGGCGATGAAGACGTGTCAGCGCCACTGCCGCTTGAGCTGTCGCAGCGCATCCGAGTGCAACTGGCGCGCACGCTCCTGGCTGAGTCCCAGCTGTTCGCCGATGACACGGAAAGAGCAGTCGCGATCTGAGATCAGGCCGTAACGGAGACTCAACACCGTACGTTGCCGTGGAGGCAACTTGGCCACTGCATCCCGCAACCTCTGCGCCAGTTCCTGGCTGGATACGAGCTCGTCGGTATTGAGCATCTCGTTTGCCGGCGCGTAGTCGAGCCGTGTACTGTTCTGATCATCGGAGATGGGGTCGTCCAGCGAACTGGTGGGGCCGGGCAGTTTCAACAGACTCTGCACCCGTTCCAGCTCCAGCCCACTCTGTTTGGCGATGTTCTCGTCTGATGCCGGCAATCCCTCCGATCGCACCTGATTGATAGCCCGATAGATATTGCGCAGGTCGTCCTGCACATTGGCGGGTTGGCGCACCAGGTCGTCATTGCGCCGCAGGGTGAGCTGGATTTCCTGTTGAATCCACCAATACGCATAGGTAGAGAAGCGGTAGCCCATCTGTGGTTTGAAGCGCTCAATGGCCTTCATCAACCCCACGTTGCCTTCCTGTATCAGGTCGATAAACGGCACTGAGGGATTGCGGAAGCGCTTGGCGATGGCGATAACCAGCCGCAGGTTGCACTGGATCAGCTTCTTGCGCTGTTCCTTGAAGCGTTTCATCAGGTTTTGAAGGGTGCTGCGGTCGCGGTGAGAGATTTTATCTCCCTTGAGCAACGCTTCCGCCCTGGCGATGATGAGTCCGTGATCGTAGGCACCGGTACTGCCGCGCTGCTCCACACCTTCACTGCGCAGCTCAACCAGATCGGTGCCGCGTTTCTGCAGCAGGGCGATGATTTTTTCTTCAAGTTCCCGCAACAGACAGGTGGTGGTGTGCTCCTCTTCCGGGGTCAGCAGGTCTAGACGATACAAATGCTTCAGATAGTTCTGCATCGGTGTGCCGACACTGTCGCCCAGGGTATCGTCGGATACGGAGTCCTCCTCGATCATATCCCCGGAGGCTTCAATGGATTGTTCAGGGTCTTCCTGCTGGAAGTCATCCCCGGTCAGATTGTTGCCATTATCCTTCAGCCATTCATCATCCCTTGAGTTGATGTTTACTCGGGACAAAGTCTGAACCTTATGCTGGGGCAGGGCGGTGCAGCCGTCTCGACCGTTCTGCCTGCCGTAAAACCACCGGCGTCATCCTTTCGCAGGATTGCGGTATGGCGCACAAATCGCCATGTCTACTTACTGACTATAGATGACGGTCGAATAGTGCGCCGGAGAAAAAGCGACTCCCGGGTTTTCTCACCGCAAGATCGCGCCTGAGGCGGGGGGATAGTCAAAAATGTTCAAAAAGCCTACAGCTTTATTGCTCAACAATATAATTCCGGAAAGGTTTGGCGGGGGAGTAGCGGTACATCTGTTCACTCAATCCTCTTGACGCGCAAGGCGCGTCCACCGCTCACCTTGCGCATAAAAAAGGAGCCGAATACACCGCGCTCCAGGGCGACCTGCTCGCCGCCACGCCAAATGGCGCGGTTACCACTTTCCACCTGTTGCCACACCTGACCATTGTCCAGAGTAAAGATGTACTTGCCGAAAGCCCCCTCCGCTGCGCTTGCAATGGTGGCGGTAATGGACTCGGGAGCCTCGTCGATGACCTGTTTCTGTTCCTGGCCAAACTGCTGCTCCGCGTGTTGGTGCAGATTGCCGGTAATCTGGTCGAAGCAGTCGAGACGTTTGTTGTTGTCACTGAACTGACTGCACTGCTGTAACTGTTCGCGGAGAGATTCGACTGCGGCAGCGGGAAGTGAGATCACCGCCAGTAGCAGGGCTGGAAGCAGTAGAGATGTATGGGAGTGGGGCGGCATTATTTTTTCCATTTAGTCAGTTTCGATCGTTGAGTACGGGAAATTCTGCCTCAAGCCGCGGGAGCGGACAATGCAAAGTGAGCCACTTGTCACGTTTCCTCCCGTGAGGCCATGGAACAATGGAATTGCAGGTAAGAATAAGCATAAGTCAACACAATCAGGGGTCCGAAATGAAAAAACTGATACTTCCCGCGCTCGTTATTGCGGCAGTAGGTGGTTACTTTTACTACACCAACCTCGAGGTTACGGCACCCCGCGCGGTTACTGCCGAAGACGCTATGGTCGAAGAGGTACAGGCCGCGATGGCGGAGGTTGAGGCCGCCGGGCCCAGCGTCAGCCCGGCCGATAAGGACGTGATGGCAGCAGCGGATGAGGATGTGTTCGCGGACGTGCCTGAGGCCATGGAGCATGCGCTGGATGAAACCTCGGAAACAGCCGGGGGCGATATGGAAACCGTGCCAGAATCCGATGCCGAGATTGATCACGCGCACGAGTAGCAGAAGCGCATCTCCAATATCGCTTCAGACAAAAAATACCCGGAAAACGCCGTAGTGGTGTTCTCTTAAGCAGCTCTGTGGCGGTGCCGCTACCGGGTGCGCTCTTGTGAGACACGCCGTAGACCCATCCATGGGGGCTCTTCTGCGAGGTCCCTCTCGCAGAAGGTCTCACAAGAGCGCACCCGCCATCGCCACCTTCGCCCGATATTCTGCTTAGTGAACAGTATTACGGAAAACGCCGGGTATTTTTTTGTTTGAAGCGATAGTAAGCGGACGCAGATCAGTCGGATTTTGCCTCCCGCTCCAGGCGCTGCAACGCCAGACGCAGGAAACCGTCGGCGTTCTTCAGTGCGGCCTCCGCCGGCGCGCGCTCGAGTCCGCTGAGGATCATCATGATCGCCAGTTTGGCGTTGTGATCGCACTGATCCAGTACCTGGTCTGCTTCTTCATAGGATGCCCCGGTCGCCTCCACCACAATACGCCGGGTGCGATCCACCAGCTTCTGATTTGTGGCCTTTACATCCACCATCAGGTTGTAAAAACTCTTGCCGCTGCGAATCATGCTGGCGGTGGTGATCATGTTCAGCACCAGCTTTTGCGCAGTGCCCGCTTTCATCCGAGTGGAACCGGTGAGTACTTCCGGGCCCACTTCCGGAAGGATCGCAATATCCGCTTCTTTTGCAATGGCTGCGGACTTGTTGCAGGCCAGCGCCACCGTAGTGCAACCCAGGCTGCGGGCGTAGCGCAACCCACCGGTCACGTAAGGCGTGCGGCCACTGGCGGCAATGCCGACGACAATATCCCGGGGGGTCAACCCGATGCTTTTGAGGTCTTCAGCCCCCAGTGCCGGATCGTCCTCCGCGCCCTCCTGAGCGCGGTGTACCGCCGCTTCCCCCCCGGCGATCAGCGGGATAACCATGCCTTCCGGTACGCCATAGGTTGGCGGGCATTCCACGGCATCCAGCAGGCCGATACGCCCGCTGGTACCCGCACCCATGTAGATCAGGCGCCCGCCGCAGCGAAAAGCGTCCACTACGGCATCCACCGCCTGCGCCACTTCCGGCAGTACTTGGCGAACCACCCCGGGAACATGGCTGTCGGCATCGTTGATTTTTTCCAGAATACCAAGGGTTGGCAGCAGGTCGATATCCAGTGTGTCGGGATTGCGCGACTCGCTGGCGAGCGATCCGAGTTCGCTGGCAAGTGTCTGTTTCATATCTTCCCCGCCGGTTCGGCGCACGGTTATTTTCACGGGTAATACGCGCTTCTGTGGCCGCTTGGGTCCATGTTCCTGGCGGTGTGAGTCTGGAGGACGATGTCTGTGCATGGTTGAAGTGTAATCCTGCCCAATGGTTGGCACCACCGAGTTGCCGGGAAATGATCGGATGCACATGAGTTCGGCAAGAGGTTATGCTTTGCCGGAATAAAAAAACATTAGGTTGCAATCAATGAATCTGAATCAAATAACCCTGCCGGTGCGCGATATGCCGCTGGCCGCGGCCTTTTATCGCCGTCTCGGTTGCCTGCAAATTGTGGATACGCCGCACTACGCGCGCTTTGAATGCCCACAGGGCGAAAGTAGTTTTTCACTGGCGCTGGATGAGGGCGAATTTCACAATGGTGCGGTGATTTATTTCGAGTGCCAGGATCTGGATCGGCGGGTAGCGATGCTGCAGGAAAAGGGAGTCGAATTCGCACAGCTACCGGAGGATATGCGCTGGCTGTGGCGCGAAGCGGTGCTTTATGATCCCAGTGGCAACAAGATCAAACTCTACTGGGCGGGGGAAAATCGGCTCAACCCGCCGTGGCGAGTCGAGTGCTCTGGGTAGGTGGTCACAAAGGAAGCCGCTGCTCTGCGCACAGTATGAAAAAAGGGCGCCGAGGCGCCCTGTTTAATCCGCCGAATCAAATCATCAGAAACTGAATTTATAACCTACAGACAGATTGAACATCCACGGGTCATAAATGTAATCGCCGGAGTAGGAATCGAAGAACGCATCCTCACCCGCGGGCGGGGGAACGTCGTCGAACACCCGGAATCTCATGTCTGTCACAGAGCGTGCGTACACGGCGGCGACATTCACCAGCCAGGAGCTGTCATGGCCGAAGTTGAAATCCACACCGGCTTGCCAGGTATAGCCCCAGGAATATCCGATATCGAATTCACCGCGAAGCCCCAGGCTTTCCAGATTAGCGCGGGTAGCGCCCCGGAAATTGGTCCCATTGAAATCGGTGTAACTGATCCCGCCACCAACGTAGGGCTGGACCATGCAGGATGGATCCAGAGGGTAGAACTTGAGGCTCGCAGTGCTGACATCTGCCTCGAATCTGGCGACATCGCCGAAGCGCTCACCATCGAGAACCAGTGAAAGATAACCGTCGGCATCGCCGCCCGAATGTGTTTCACCGTTGACATAGCCGAGTTCGAAACCCCAATGATCTACCGGTTTCCATTCGACATTGATCAGCCAGCCCCACTCGTCATCCGGGTCCACGGTAGCGCGGAATGCATCAAAGTACTGGAATGTTTCGTCCACAAAGCTGACTTTGTCATTTCTCGGTGACATGTACGAACCACCGACCCGCACGATGAATTCCTGTGTCTGTACAGGTGGTGCCGGCGGCATTGGTGCATAGCCAGAGTCACCTGCGAGTGCCACGCTGGAAATCGCGCATGCTAACGGTGCTAACAACAAAGGCGCAAAAGAATGTGTCAATTTCATCGAGGTAACCCCTTAAATACCATTGGAAAACAAAACTCATCGAAGTTCATGAAAAGTGTAATTCTGAAAATTTGGATCTGTGGGAAAAACAACCAATTTTTCGTGCCATTGAGGAACTTTTACGCAAAATAGGCGTGTATGTTTTTTTTATGGCGGGATCTTTTTCAAGGTGAGGTGCGAAGCGAAGTTGGAAAAAAGCGCAAAAACAAGAAATTGCGTCAACAGGGAAATGGTTTTCAGCAGGCTGGTGAAAAATTTAACGGAGTTCTTCAAAGTCCAGTGTTTATGAGCACTGGACTTCGGGGCGTCAATCTTCGGTAGGTGTAAGAGGGCTTGGTTCGGTCTGGCGGGTATGAGTTATTTTTGCGCGTTGAACTGTTTTCCGTTTACGCCAATGCTGTCATCGCCCATCAGGTAGAGATAGGTGGGCATTATTTCTTCCGGTGTGGCGACGGTTTTCGGATCTTCAGCAGGGTAGGCGGCAGCCCGCATATTGGTACGTGTGGCGCCGGGATTGATACTGTTGACGCGAATATTCGACACGCCATCCACTTCATCCGCCAATACCTGCATCATGCCCTCAGTGGCAAATTTTGACACAGCGTAGGCGCCCCAGTAGGCGCGGCCTTTGAGGCCGACACCGGAACCGGTAAAAATCACCGACGCGGCTTTGGCTTCCTCTAGTAATGGCAGCATCGCCTTGGTGAGGCCGAAGGCCGCGTTCACGTTCACCTGCATAACCTGTTGCCACACGGAGTAGTGATAGTTGGCCATGGGGGTCCGTTGCCCCAGCAGGCTGGCGTTGTGTAATAGACCATCGAGACGGCCGAACTCCTGCTCCACGCCCTGCGCGAGAAACTCCAGTTCTTCCCATTTCACCCCGGACAGATCCACAGGCAAGATTGCAGGCTTGGCGCCGCCGGCGGCTTCGATTTCATCGTACACCGCTTCCAGTTTGGGCACGGTGCGGCCCAGCAGAATCACGGTGGCGCCGTGGGCCGCATAGGTTTTCGCGGCCACGCGGCCGATGCCGTCGCCGGCGCCGGTGACGAGGATGATTTTGTCTTTCAGCAGGTCCGCAGGGGCCTGGTAGTCGGTGATGGTTTCAGACATCGGGGATTGGGCTCGTTGATGGATTGTCGATCGCGCGCCGCGATCACTTTTTAAGATAAAACTGCTGCAACAGTGGCCAGATTTCACTGGCATCATGAATTAGATGGTCGGCGTGCCAGTTTTCCGGATCGTCGCCACTGTCGATATAGCCATAACTGCAGGCGATGGTGGGCATCCCGGCGGCGCGTCCGGCGGCGATGTCGCGCTCGTGATCGCCCACGTACACCGCTTCCGCGGGTTCACAACCAATGCGGCTGCAGGCGAGCAGGATAGGCTCGGGGTCCGGCTTGCGGTTGGTTACGTCATCCGGGCAGATTACGGCGCCCGGTGTGGGTAGGTGCGCGAATGCCTGCAGCAGTGGAATGGTGTAGGCAGAAGGTTTGTTGGTGACCACACCCCAGGCGATGTCGTTTTCTGCCAGCTGGTTTAGCAGTCGCTCAATCCCGGGGAAGGGCACGGTGTGCTTGGCCAGGTGCATCAGGTACAGATCCAGCAGGCGCTGGCGCAGATCGTCGAAACCGAGCTGGCCTTCGTCGACCCCGAAACCGAGGCGCACCATGGCGCGGGCGCCGTTGGAGACTACTTCGCGGATGGTGGCGTCCGCCAGTGGTGGTAGTTGCTCCTGATGGCGCAGCTGGTTGAGCACCACCACGAAATCCGGGGCGGTGTCGAACAGAGTGCCGTCGAGGTCGAAGAGTACAGCTTTCATATCCGGGTACTTCAGTATTTATTCTGCTGGGCGGATGGTGTGCATCAGGTAGTTGACGTCTACATCCCTCGGGTTGAGTTTGTACTGCTTGGTGAGGGGATTGTAGGTCATGCCAGTGATGTCGCGGGTTTGTAGGCCGGCCTCGCGCACCCAGCGGCCGAGTTCCGACGGGCGGATGAATTTGCCGTATTCGTGGGTGCCTTTGGGGAGCATACGCAGTACGTACTCGGCGCCGACCACGGCGAAGAGCCAGCCTTTGGGGGTGCGGTTGATGGTGGAGAGGAAGATGTGGCCACCGGGCTTGACGAGCTGGGCGCAGGCGCGGATGACCGAGGCCGGATCGGGTACGTGTTCGAGCATTTCCAGGCAGGTCACGATGTCGTAGCTGGCGGGTGCGTTTTCCGCGAGTTCTTCGACGGGAATGCGCTGGTAATCGATGGATACGCCGCTCTCCAGGGCGTGGAGTCTGGCCACGTTCAGCGGGGCTTCGCCCAGGTCGATGCCGGTGACGTCGGCGCCGCGTTGCGCCATGGCTTCGGTGAGAATGCCGCCGCCGCAGCCGACGTCGAGCAGTTTTTTGCCGGCGACGGGGGCGCGTTGGTCGATGTAGTTGGCGCGCAGGGGGTTAATCTCGTGCAGGGGTTTGAATTCACCCTGCTGGTCCCACCAGCGGCTGGCCAATTGTTCAAATTTGGCGATTTCCGCCGGATCTACGTTGGTCATTTGGGCCTTATTGCGTTTGTGGGGTCCGTTTTTCCCCACCTTCACTGGCGCCGTCGCTCCCGGTAACCATTTCCGGGACACGCCGTGAACCCATCCATGGGGGCTCGGCTGCGGCCGTCCTGGCCGCAGACGGTCCCGGAAACGGTTACCGGGAGCGCCAGCTTCAATTCTAAGTTCTGACTTTGTTCGCTAGGTGTCAGGTTGTGCGACCGGCAATTCTATCACGCCACACCCCAACCCGTTGCCGCAGTTCTTCCTCGTTCAGGGTCATTAGTCTGCGATCTCGCAGCAATAGTTTCCCCGCCACCCATACATTGCGCACATGGTGCCCATTGGCGGTGTAAATCAGTTGCGAGAGCGGATCGTGCAGCGGCTGCTGCTCCAGTTCGCTCAGGTCGATGGCGCACAGGTCGGCGGCTTTGCCCACTTCGATGCTGCCGGTCACGTCGTCGATTCCCAGGGCGCGGGCGCCGTGGATGGTGGCCATGGCGAGGGCCTGGTGGGCGGGGAGGGCGTCGGCATTGCCGGATACGGCTTTGGCGAGCAGGGCGGCGGTGTTGGTTTCCAGCAGCATGTCGAGGCCGTTGTTGCTGGCGGCGCCATCGGTGCCGAGGGCGACATTGATGCCGGCATCGAGGAGTTTCGCCACGGGGGTGAAGCCGGAGGCGAGTTTGAGGTTGGACCGCGGGCAGTGGCTGACGTGGGCGCCGGTCTTCTGGACCAGGGCGATGTCGCTGTCGTCCAGGGCGGTCATATGGACGCAGAGCATCTGCGGAGACAGCAGGCCGAGGTTGTGCAGGCGTTGGGTGGGGCGCAGGCCGGTGTCTTTGAGGGCTTTTTCCACCTCGCCTGCGGTTTCGTGCAGATGCATCTGCACGGGCATCTGCAGTTCATCGGCGTAGATGGCGATTTTCTTCAGGGTTTCGTCGCCCACGGTATAGGGGGCATGGGGGGCGAAGGCGAGGCCGATTCGGCTATGGGAGCGGTAGTCGTCCCGCAGTGTCAGGCCTTTTTCGATGGCGTCGTCGCCGTTTCTGGACCAGGCGTTGGGGAAGTCGATGATCGGGAAGGCGATCTGGGCGCGCATACCGGCTTCACGCGCGGCGGCGGCTGCGGCTTCCGGGAAGAAGTATTGGTCGGAGAAGGTGGTAGTGCCGCTGCGCAGCATTTCCGCCATGGCGAGGCGGGTGCCGTCGCCGACGAACTCAGGGCTGACCCACTGCTGTTCCGCCGGCCAGATGTGTTTTTCCAGCCAGGTCATCAACGGCTGGTCGTCGGCAAAGCCTCGCAGCAGGCTCATGGCGGCGTGGTTGTGGGTGTTGATCAGGCCGGGAATCAGGATTTGCTGGTCGAGCTGGTGTTCCTCGCGTGCGCTGAAGCGGTGGCGTGCTTCCGCGGTGGGGAGAATGGCAGAGATGACCCCATCGTCGATCGCTAGTGAGCAATTTTCATACACCCGCTGGCTGGGCACCACGGGGATGATCCAGCGGGCGTGAATCAGTGTGTCGATGGTTTGTCGCTTGTTTTGAGTGGGAGTGCTGGTGCTTGGCATTGCTCGATTTTTGTTCTGGAAGAAAGTCGCAGACTTTAGCGATGTGTGGGGGTGTGAACAAGTCTCTACAAGTCGTCCTACCGCGCGCCAGTTGTGGTAGAATCGCCCGCTTGATCGGGGTCTGCGAGCAGCAGGCCCCAACAGTTTCCCAGTCTGTTGCGATGTCCGCCCAAAGCGCGGCGGCGGCAATGGGTGAAGCCGGGGCCTGCCCCGCGGTTGGCGTTAACGATAAGGAATGCCTGAAAATATGGGCGAATTAGCCAAAGAAATTTCTCCGATCAATATCGAAGAAGAGCTGAAGCAGTCCTACCTCGACTATGCGATGAGCGTGATTGTGGGCCGTGCGCTGCCGGATGTGCGCGACGGTCTGAAGCCGGTGCACCGGCGCGTGCTTTTCGCCATGAACGAACTCAAAAACGACTGGAACAAACCCTACAAGAAGTCCGCCCGTGTGGTGGGTGACGTGATCGGTAAATACCACCCGCACGGCGACAGTGCGGTGTACGACACCATCGTGCGGATGGCGCAGCCATTCTCTCTGCGCTACATGCTGGTGGATGGTCAGGGTAACTTTGGTTCTATCGACGGCGATAGCGCGGCGGCCATGCGTTACACCGAGATCCGCATGAATAAGCTCGCCCACGAGCTGTTGTCGGATCTGGATAAAGAGACGGTCAACTTTATCGACAACTACGACGGCTCCGAGCAGATGCCGGAAGTGCTGCCGTCGCGGGTGCCGAATCTGCTGGTGAACGGCTCCTCGGGTATCGCCGTGGGTATGGCGACCAATATCCCGCCCCACAATATGAGCGAGGTGGTGAGAGGGTGCCTGGCGCTGATCGATAACAGTGAGCTGTCCATCGATGAGCTGATGGAGTACATCCCGGGTCCGGATTTCCCCACTGGCGCCATCATCAATGGCCGCGCCGGTATTCTGCTGGCCTACCGCACCGGCCGCGGCCGTATCTACGTGCGCGCCAAGGCGGAAGTGGTGCGCGACGAAAAAACCAGTCGCGAAACTATCATCATCCACGAGATTCCCTACCAGCTGAACAAGGCGCGCCTGATCGAACGCATCGCCGAGCTGGTGAAAGAGAAGAAGATCGAGGGAATTTCCGAACTGCGCGACGAGTCCGACAAGGACGGCCTGCGCGTAGTGATCGAGCTCAAGCGCGGCGAGCTTGGGGATGTGGTTCTGAACAACCTCTATTCCCAGACCCAGCTGGAAAGCGTGTTCGGTATCAATATGGTGGCGCTGGTCGATGGCCAGCCCAAGCTGCTGAACCTGAAAGAACTGCTTGAGTACTTTATTCGCCACCGCCAGGAAGTGGTTACCCGTCGCACCGTATACCTGCTGCGCAAGGCGCGCGAGCGCGGGCATATTCTGGAAGGTCTGGCGATCGCCATTTCCAATATCGACCCGGTAATCGAGCTGATCAAAGCCTCTGCCACCCCCGCGGACGCCCGCGAAGCGCTGCTCGCCAAGGGCTGGCCGGTGGGTGATGTGCAACAGTTCCTGGAGCGCGCCGGTGCCGATGCCTGCCGCCCGGATGAGCTGCCAAAAGAATTCGGCATGCGCGACGGCGCCTATTACCTGTCTCCGGCCCAGGCCCAGGCCATTCTTGAGCTGCGCCTGCACCGCCTGACCGGCATGGAGCACGACAAACTGCTGGCGGAGTACAGCGAGCGCCTGGAGCAGATCGCAGAATACCTGGAAATCCTCGGCAGTCCCGAGCGCCTGATGCAGGTGATCCGCGAAGAGCTGGAAGTGCTGGAAAAAGAGTACGGCGATGCCCGCCGCACCGAGATTGTTGCCTCCCGCCAGGATCTGTCGGTAGAAGACCTGATCACCCCGGAAGACAAAGTGGTGACTATCTCCCACGGCGGTTACGCCAAGAGCCAGCCGCTGGCCGACTATCAGGCCCAGCGTCGCGGTGGTATGGGCAAGTCGGCCACTCAGGTGAAAGATGAGGATTTTGTCGAGCACCTGCTGATCGCCAACTCCCACGACACCATTCTGTGCTTCTCCAACCACGGCAAAGTGTACTGGCTGAAGGTGTACGAAGTGCCTACCGCTGGCCGCGCCTCCCGCGGCCGTCCAATGGTGAACATGCTGCCGCTGGAAGAGGGCGAGCGCATCAGCAGCCTGATGCCGGTGTCCGAGTACGATGAAGACCATTTCATTTTCTTCGCCACTGCCAATGGCACGGTGAAGAAAACCCCGCTGACCGCCTTCTCGCGTCCGCGCAGCGTCGGCCTGCGGGCAATCGACCTGGATGAGGACGATCGTCTGGTCGCCACCGCGATTACCGATGGCAGCCGCGATGTACTGCTGCTGACCAGCGCCGGCAAGGCCGCCCGTTTTGCCGAGGAAAACGTGCGCTCCATGGGGCGTGTGTCCCGCGGTGTGCGCGGTATCCGCATGGCAGACGGGGTTTCCGTGATCGCCATGGTGATTCCGGAAGAGGGCGGCTCGGTGATGATGGTGACCGAAAATGGTTACGGCAAGCGCACCGCTACGTCCGACTTCCCCACCAAGGGCCGCGGTACCCAGGGGGTGATCGCCATTGCCGAAAGTGAGCGCAATGGCGCACTGATCGGTGCATGCCAGGTACATCCCGGTGAGGAAATCATGCTGATTTCCGATCAGGGCACCATGGTGCGCACACGGGTGGATGAGGTCTCCGTACTTGGTCGCAACACCCAGGGGGTGCGGGTGATCCGCCTGAAAGAGGGCGAGAAGCTGGTGGGGTTGGCGCGGATCCAGGAAACGGACGATGCCAACAGCGAAGACGGGGCCGTTGCCGATGATGGCGCTGCGGACGAGTGATGGCCGCGCCCGCTGTAACCCTGGAAAGGCTGCGATAACTCGCGGCCTTTTTTGACTTCAGCTGGCCAGATCGGGTTGCGGGCGAAAGCCCTGTAACCTGCGTGAGTGAATTCCGTGATTGCCAGTTTAGCAATGGCTGGAATTGGCAAAGATTTAATCCGGGGCGCCTCAAAAATCTACTACGCGCGCCAGGTGGCGATGTTTTTTAGAGGCGTCCTTCAGGTCTGTTTATCTTCTGGGAATTGAAATCAATGAGGAAGTTTAATTTCTGTGCGGGTCCTGCGGCGCTGCCGGAGCCGGTGTTGCGCCAAGCGCAGGAAGAGTTGCTGGATTGGCAGGGTATGGGCTGTTCGGTGATGGAAATCAGTCACCGTTCTCCGGAATTTGTCGCGGTGGCGGAGCAGTCCGAGCAAGACCTGCGGGATCTGTTACATATTCCCGACAACTACAAAGTGCTGTTTCTGCAGGGTGGCGCCACCGCCCAGTTCAGCGCGATCCCCATGAACCTGTTTGGTGCCGACAGCAAGAAGGCGGACTTCATTCACACCGGCCAGTGGGCCGAAAAGGCGATCAAGGAAGCGGAGCGCTATGGTGAGGTCAACATTGTGGCCTCGGCGGAGGACCGCAATTTTTCCTACGCGCCGGCAGCGGACAGTTGGCAGGAAAGCGCGGATGCGGCTTATTTCCACTACACGCCCAATGAAACCATCGGCGGTGTGGAGTTTCCGTATATTCCCGAGGTGAAGAGCCCGCTCGTGGCGGATATGTCTTCCACTATTCTGTCGCAACCGATCCCCGTAGAAAAATTTGGCTTTATTTACGCCGGTGCACAGAAGAACATCGGTCCGTCCGGGATTGCGGTGGGTATCGTGCGCGAAGATCTGCTGGATCGCGCGCTGCCGGAAATTCCCCGCAGCCTGAGCTGGAAGATTGCCGCCGACGGCCAGTCCATGGACAACACTCCCCCGACGTTCGCCTGGTACCTGTCCGGGCTGGTGTTCAAATGGCTCAAGGCCCAGGGTGGGGTGAACGCCATGGCGGAACTCAGCCTGAAG
The DNA here is from genome assembly GCF_011326135.1 of Microbulbifer sp. SH-1. Classification (NCBI taxonomy): domain Bacteria; kingdom Pseudomonadati; phylum Pseudomonadota; class Gammaproteobacteria; order Cellvibrionales; family Microbulbiferaceae; genus Microbulbifer; species Microbulbifer sp. SH-1. The sequence goes on from NZ_CP046948.1 coordinate 785,923, forward strand.
AAATCCGGGCTGCTGTACGGTTTTCTTGATCGCAGCGCATTCTTCTCAAGCCCGGTGGCAAAAGACAGCCGTTCGCGCATGAATGTCCCCTTCGTCCTGGCGGACGACAAGCTGGACAAACAGTTCCTGCAAGAGTCAGAGGAAGCCGGATTACTGAACCTGAAAGGGCACCGCTCTGTGGGTGGCATGCGCGCATCCCTGTACAACGCGGTGCCGCTGGAGGCGGTCGAGGCACTGGTTGCTTTTATGGCGGACTTCGAGCAGCGTCACGGTTGATGCGGCGTTTGAAACTAATTTAAGGATTTGGGCAAGAGTTATGTCTGAAGATAAGCCGAAGCAGGACGAGCGCCTGCTCGAACTGCGCGATCGCATCGACAATATCGACAGCGAAATTGCGCGGCTGATTTCCGAGCGCGCCAACTGTGCGCTGGAAGTGGCGGAAGTGAAAAAGTCCAATGGCGAAAACGCACTCTACTATCGCCCCGAGCGCGAGGCGCAGGTGTTGCGCCGGGCCATGGAGCGCAACCCGGGCCCTCTCACCAACGAGGAGATGGCGCGGCTGTTCCGCGAGATCATGTCTGCCTGCCTGGCGCTGGAGGAGCCGATCAAGGTGGCGTATCTCGGCCCCGAGGGCACATTTACCCAGCAGGCAGCGCTAAAGCACTTCGGCCACTCTGCCGTATCCAAGCCGCTGGCGGCCATCGACGAGGTGTTCCGCGAGGTGGAAGCGGGCGCGGTCAATTACGGTGTGGTACCGGTGGAGAATTCCACCGAGGGTGTGGTGAACCACACCCTGGATAACTTCATGACATCCAACCTGAAAATCTGCGGCGAAGTGGAGCTGCGGATTCACCAGCATCTGATGATTTCCGATATCACCCGCAAGGAATCCATCACCCGTATCTACTCTCATGCCCAGAGCCTGGCGCAGTGCCGCAAGTGGCTGGATTCCTACTACCCGAATGTGGAGCGCGTGGCGGTGGCAAGCAATGCCGAGGCGGCCAAGCGCGTGAAAGGGGAGTGGAACGCGGCAGCCATCGCCGGCGACATGGCGGCGGAGTTGTACGGCCTCAAGATCCTCAATGAAAAGATCGAGGACCGCCCGGATAATTCCACGCGCTTTCTGATCATCGGCTCCCAGGCTGTGCCGCCGAGCGGCGATGACAAGACTTCACTGATGGTGTCCATGCGCAATGAACCGGGCGCACTGCACGATCTGCTGGCGCCGTTCCAGGCTCACAAGATCGACTTGACCCGGGTGGAGACCCGCCCGGCGCAGAGCGGCAACTGGACTTACGTGTTTTTTATCGATTTTGTTGGGCACCGCGAGCGCGAGAATGTGGCGGCGGCGCTGAAAGCTGTTGGCGCCTGCGCTTCGGATATGAAAGTGCTCGGCTCCTACCCCCGCGGAGTGCTGTAAATGTCTGAGGCAGGAGCGCAGAACGGGCAGGGAGCCCGCGGAAATATTGTCGGCCGCCTGGTGGTGGTTGGTATCGGTCTGATCGGCGGTAGCCTGGCGCTGAGTTTGAAGGCGGCCAGCGGCTGTCGTGAAGTCATCGGCGTGGCGCGTCGCGCGCAGACCTGCGAGCAGGCGGTGGCGCTCGGTGTGGTGGATCGGGCCGTGACGGACCTCGGAGACATCCTGCCGGAACTGGAGGCGGGCGATGTCATCTTTGTCGCCGTGCCCACACTGACCGTGGAGGCGGTGTTTGCGCAGCTGAAAGACCGTCTGCCCGCGGGTGTCACCGTGACCGATGGTGCCAGTGTGAAGGGCAGCGTAATCGCGGCGGCAAAAAATGTCTGGGGGCGGGTGCCGGACTTCCTGGTGCCGGGTCACCCGATTGCCGGCTCCGAGCAGAGCGGAGTGACCGCGGCACGCGACGATCTATATATCGCCCATCGCATCATTCTCACACCACTTGAAAATACCGGTGCGGATCACGTGCAGCGCATTCACGCCATGTGGGAAGCGGTTGGGGCAGAAGTGTTGTCCATGCCAGTGGCAGAGCACGACGAAGTACTTGCGGCTACCAGTCATCTGCCTCACGTAATTGCTTTCGGCTTGGTGGATACCCTGGCCCACGATGCGGAAAACGAAAATATTTTCCGCTACGCCGCCGGTGGCTTTCGCGATTTTACCCGCATCGCCTCCAGCGACCCGGTAATGTGGCGGGACATTATGCTTGCCAACCGGGACGCGATTCTCAAGTCTATCGATCTCTATACCTCCAATTTGGAATCTCTGCGCAGTGCCATTGCCAGCGGCGACAGCGAACATTTGATGGGGGTATTTACCCGGGCCAAGGCGGCGCGGGATCATTTCACTAAAATGCTGGCCAAAAAAGCGTACACAGAAACTATGGAAGCGAAGGAAGTAACGTTTGTCGCCCGTCCGGGCGGCGCTGTAACTGGTGATCTGCGGGTACCGGGTGACAAATCCATGTCACACCGCTCCATTATGCTGGGCTCTCTGGCGGAGGGGGTTACCGAAGTGGAGGGATTTCTGGAGGGGGAGGATGCTCTGGCAACCCTGCAGGCGTTCCGCGACATGGGTGTGGTGATTGAGGGGCCGGTCAATGGTCGCGTCACCATTCACGGCGTAGGTATGCACGGCCTGCAGGCGCCGCCCGGACCGCTCTATGTGGGCAACTCCGGAACCTCCATGCGTTTGCTTGCCGGTCTGCTGGCCGGGCAACAGTTTGACTCGGTGCTGACGGGGGACGAGTCCCTGTCCAAGCGCCCGATGAATCGCGTGGCGAATCCGCTGCGTGAGATGGGCGCCGCGGTGGAGACCGGGGAAGACGGGCGCCCACCGGTGAAAATTACCGGTGGGCAGGCCCTGAGAGCCATCGATTACACCCTGCCCATGGCCAGTGCCCAGGTAAAATCCTGTGTGCTGCTGGCGGGACTCTACGCTGAGGGTGAGACCAGCACCGCCGAGCCTGCGCCCACCCGCGACCACACCGAGCGCATGCTGGCGGGGTTCGGTTACGATGTGCGCCGCGACGGCCCTCGCGCCAGCGTGACCGGTGGCGGCAAGCTGGCGGCCTGTCACATTGATGTGCCGGCGGATATTTCTTCTGCCACCTTCTTTATGGTGGCGGCGTCTATTGCTCCGGGCTCTGATGTGCTGCTGCAGCATGTGGGTATCAATCCCACCCGCGATGGTGCAATCAATATTCTGCGGGCCATGGGCGCGGACATTACCCTTGAGAATCGTCGCGAGGTGGGCGGTGAGCCGGTGGCGGATATCCGCGTGCGCTACGCGCCGCTCAAAGGCATCCAGATTCCGGAGGATCAGGTGCCGCTGGCCATCGACGAGTTCCCAGCCATCTTTGTCGCCGCCTCCTGTGCGGAAGGTCAGACGGTACTTACCGGCGCAGAAGAGCTGCGGGTGAAAGAGAGCGACCGTATTCAGGCCATGGCGGACGGATTGAGGATTCTGGGTATCAATGCCGAGCCCACCCCGGACGGCATTATCATCCAGGGCAAGGGGGGCAATGGTGAGGCCGCGGTGTTTAGTGGTGGCGAAGTGGACAGTCTCGGTGATCACCGCATTGCCATGTCCTTCGCGGTGGCGGCGCTGCGTGCCAGTGCGGATATCCGCATCCAGCACTGCGCCAATGTGGCCACTTCGTTCCCGAATTTTGCCGAGCTGGCAAACGGCGCGGGTATGAATCTCGACGTGCGTTGAAAGCCTGTGCTGCCAGGTGGGGGCGGGCTTCGCGCGCGTCCATCCCCGTACGACCCCAAAACTAACTCACGCGGTACCGAATTAGTTATGACTGAAGCAACCACAAAAGCACCGGTAATCACCATCGACGGACCGAGCGGTTCCGGCAAAGGCACCATCGCCAAGTTGCTGGCGGATAAGCTCGGCTTCGCCCTGTTGGATTCCGGCGCGCTTTACCGGCTGACGGCGCTCGCTGCGCTGAATGCGGAAGTGGACCTGGAGGATGCCGGGAGGCTGGCGGAAATCGCCAGCAATCTGGATATCCAGTTTGCCGTGGCCAACAACGAGGTGAGCGCGCTGCTGGAAGGCAGGGATGTCAGTCGCGACATCCGCATGGAGCGGGTGAGTATGGCGGCCTCCAAAGTGGCTGCCGTTCCCGCAGTGCGGGATGCGCTGCTGCAACGACAGCGGGACTTTCGCGCACCTCCCGGCTTGGTTGCCGATGGCCGCGATATGGGTACCACTGTCTTCCCCGACGCGCCAGTCAAGATCTTCCTGACCGCCAGCGCGGAAGAGCGCGCCCGGCGGCGGTTCGATCAGTTGCAGGGGCGGGGGGTTTCTGTTAGCCTCCGCGACCTGCTGGAGGACATCCGCGCCCGGGATGACCGGGATATGAACCGTGCAGCCTCCCCGCTGGCGCCGGCGGAAGACGCCCTGGTGCTGGACAGCACGAGCATCGACATAGACGGTGTTCTGCAAAAAGTGCTCGAACTGGTCAAGCAGCGCATCCGTTGATGCCGCTTTGGGAATCAGTTCCTACAATTTGATTTTTAACAGCAGCGGCCGGGATCAGCCAGAATCGCCCGGCCGCAGTTGTAATCCGACCCGCGTGCTGGCAGCGCGGTGGGACTCTTACTGGTAGCTGACTAATATCCAGAGTTGCCATCGGTGGGGTCCATATATATAGGTAATGTAATGAGCGAGAGCTTTGCTGAACTATTTGAAGAGAGCCTGAAAAGCGTTGAAATGGCACCGGGTGCGATTGTTACCGGTGTTGTAATCGACGTGGACAAAGACTGGGTTACCGTACACGCGGGCCTGAAGTCTGAAGGTGTGATTCCTGCGGAACAGTTCAAGAACGAGAAAGGCGAACTGCTGCTGCAGGTGGGCGACGAAGTACAGGTTGCCCTGGAAGCGGTTGAAGACGGTTTCGGTGAAACCCGTCTGTCCCGTGAAAAAGCCAAGCGCGCTGAAGCCTGGAAAATCCTCGACGCTGCACACGCTGCAGACGAAGTGGTTAAAGGTGTTATCAGCGGCAAGGTTAAAGGCGGCTTTACTGTTGACGTTGCCAACATCCGCGCATTCCTGCCGGGTTCTCTGGTAGACGTTCGTCCGGTTCGCGACACCGCGCACCTGGAAGGCAAAGAGCTCGACTTCAAAGTCATCAAGCTGGACGCCAAGCGCAACAACGTTGTTGTTTCCCGTCGCGCTGTGATGGAAGCGGCCAACAGCGAAGAGCGCGAAGCTCTGCTGGCCAGCCTGCAAGAAGGTATGGCAGTTAAAGGTATCGTGAAGAACCTGACCGACTACGGCGCGTTCGTAGATCTGGGCGGTATCGACGGCCTGCTGCACATCACCGATATGGCGTGGAAGCGTATCAAGCATCCGAGCGAGATTGTGAACGTTGGCGACGAAATCGAAGTCAAGGTTCTGAAGTTCGACCGCGATCGCAGCCGTGTATCCCTGGGTCTGAAGCAACTGGGCGAAGATCCGTGGGTATCCATCAAGCAGCGTTACCCGGAGAACAGCCGCGTGAAGGCTGTTGTCACCAACCTGACCGACTACGGCTGCTTCGCAGAGCTGGAAGAAGGCGTGGAAGGTCTGGTACACGTTTCCGAAATGGATTGGACCAACAAGAACATCCACCCGTCCAAAGTTGTCAATGTTGGCGACGAGGTCGAGGTAATGATTCTGGACATCGACGAAGAGCGTCGTCGTATCTCCCTGGGTATCAAACAGTGCCAGGAAAACCCCTGGGACGCGTTCGCGCGTAAGTTTGCCAAGGGCGACAAAATCTCCGGTAAGATCAAGTCCATCACCGACTTCGGTATCTTCATCGGTCTGGACGGCAGCATCGACGGTCTGGTTCACCTGTCCGACATCTCCTGGAACGAAGCTGGCGAAGAAGCCGTGCGCAAGTTCAAGAAGGGCGACGAGCTGGAAACCGTTATCCTGGGTATCGACTCCGACCGCGAGCGTATCTCCCTGGGTATCAAGCAGCTGGAATCCGATCCGTTCTCTGACTACGTTGCCACCAACGATCGCGGCAGCATCGTGACCGGTACCGTGAAAGAAGTTGATGCCAAGCAGGCGATCATCACCCTGGCGGACGAAGTGGAAGGTGTTCTGCGCGCTTCCGAAATCAGCCGCGATAAGGTTGAAGATGCCCGTAATGCCCTGAAAGAAGGCGAAGAAGTTGAGACCAAGATCACCAGCGTGGATCGCAAGAACCGCGTGATCAGCCTCTCCATCAAAGCCAAGGATCAGGACGACGAGAAGCAGGCCATCAAGGATCACAGCAAGAAGCAGGCTGAACAGGTTCAGCCGGCGACTATCGGTGACCTGATCAAGGCGCAAATGAATAACAAAGACTAATAGGTCCTTGCTATTCAAGGCTTCAGTTCCATGAGTTGAAGCTGCCCGAAAGCCGGACTGGGGTTGCCCAGTCCGGCTTTCTATTAGATGATTGCCGCTATTCCAGAATAATCAATGACTTAGAAAGGATTGCGGACTGCATGACCAAGTCTGAACTGATCGAAAAGATTGCTCTGAGGTTGGATCAGCTGCCGGTAAAGGATGTCGAGCTGGCGGTCAAAGTCATGTTGGACACCATGTCGAGTGTCCTTGCGGAAGGGGAGCGGATAGAAATCCGCGGATTTGGCAGCTTTTCCCTGCACTATAGGGCGCCGAGAACCGGGCGCAACCCCAAAACCGGTGACTCCGTAGAGCTGGCGGGCAAGTATGTGCCGCATTTCAAGCCGGGGAAAGAACTCAGGGACAGGGTAAATCAGCAGTTGCAGCGCGACACATATGAAAGCGCGTGATTGCCGGGCTGATCGCAGTGAGCTAACACTGTAACGGACTTATCGTTTTTCACTCCTTCGGGAGCCGGAGGTTTTCTTGTCATTTCTGCGCTGGATTTCGCGTCTGTTGTTTGGGGTGCTGGCTCTTGCCTGTGTTGCCCTGGGCGTTTATTTCGCCGTGGATAATCCGGAAAGTATTACGCCGCGATTTGCCGGTTATCCCTTGTTTGCGGGCAGTGTCGGATTCTGGCTGATCGGTTTTTTATTGATCGGCGCACTGCTGGGGTTTCTCGCGAGTCTTTTGCCCTACTGGACGGAGCGGCGCCGGGTGAAAGGATTGGAGCGCCAGTTGTTGCGCACCGAGCGCGAGCTGCAGACCGTGCGTCGCCAGGTTGCCGGAGAATGAGTTGAGCGACCTGACGTTTTTCATCTTCATTTTTGCGGCCATCGCCATCGGATGGTATCTCGGTCGCAAAAGTGGCAAAAAGAAAGGTGCCAAAAACAACCAGCACCACGCCTTGGCGCAATCCTACGCGCAGGGCCTCAATTACCTGCTCAGCGAACGCCACAACGACGCTATCGAAAAATTCATCGATGCGCTCGAAGTCAGTAGCGCCACCTTTGAAACCCACCTCGCTCTCGGCAATTTACTGCGCAAGCGCGGTGAGCACGATCAGGCCATTCGTGTGCATCAGAACCTGCTTGCCCGCCCCAGCCTGAATCGGATCAGCCAGCAGAAAGCGCAGCTTGAACTTGCCCGGGACTATATCGCCGCAGGCTGGCTCGACCGCGCAGAGCGCCTGCTGCAGGAGCTGGTGGAAACCTCTGCTGAGCTGCGCAACACCAGTCTTGAGTACCTGGTAGAGGTATACCGGGATGAACGCGAGTGGGCCAAGGCAATCCACGCGGTCAATCTGTTGCACGGGCGTCGCTTCAAGCGGTTGCCGGGAGAGTGGGCTCCGGTACAGGCACATTTTTGCTGCGAACTCGCGGAAGAGGCGATTAACGGCAAAGACTATCTGAGTGCGCGTAAACATATCGACGCAGCGCTCAATTACGATCGACACTCGGTGCGTGCCAATCTGCTGCTGGGGCGGCTGGAGTATTTGCTTGGACGCCCACAAGACGCTATCAAGGTGCTCGAGCGGGTGCCGAAACAGAACCCGGACTATATTCCGGAAATTCTCGATCTGCTGATCACCTGCTATGAAGCGGTGGATGACGAACAGGGGCTGGAACAATATCTTGGCGCGTTGCTCCGGGAGCATCCGTCCAACAGTGTTCTGATAGCGCTCACCGAGCGGATTCAACAGCAGAGCGAGGCGGAAGCGGCAGCTTTCATGGGGCAGCAGCTCGCCCTGCGGCCGTCGTTGCGCGGCCTGGGGCATTTTCTCAATCTGCATGTCGACAGTGCGGAAGGGCGTTCCCGAGAAAACCTGGCCCTGCTCAAAAACCTGATCGACCAGCTGATCGCCAGTCGCCCCCATTATCGCTGTAATAATTGCGGTTTCTCAGGTAATCAATTGCACTGGTTGTGCCCGAGCTGTAAACACTGGGGCAGCGTGCGCTCGGTGAAGGGCATCGAGGGCGAGTAGCGCCCGTGCGGGTCGCAACTAGCGGCAAACGTTTTTTTGAAATTTTGAGGTGTTCCTTGACTGACTCTGTTGCATCCCCGGTAATTGTGGCGTTGGACTACGACAATGCGGAAGCCGCGCTGGCGATGGCTGCGCAACTTGACCCGGCAATATGCCGCGTGAAAGTGGGCAAGGAGCTTTTTACCATCGCTGGCCCGGAGTTGGTGCGGGTGCTGGTAGGGAAAGGGTTTGACGTATTTCTCGATCTGAAATTTCACGATATTCCCAACACCGTTGCCGCAGCTGTGCGCGCAGCGGCCAACCTGGGGGTATGGATGGTCAATGTTCACGCCAGTGGCGGCGAGCGGATGATGCGCGCTGCGGTAGAAGCGCTGGCATCGTTCGGTGACAAGCGTCCACTGTTGATCGGGGTGACGGTGCTGACCAGTACTGCGGAAGAGGAGTTGGCGCCGGTCGGTGTCACCCGGCCATTGAAAGAGCAGGTGCTGGCATTGGCGCAACTGGCAAAAAACAGTGGTCTCGACGGCGTGGTTTGTTCGGCGATGGAGGCAGAATCTCTCAAGCAATCCTGTGGTAGTGCCTTCTCTCTTGTTACCCCTGGTATCCGCCCCGCCGGCTCCGCCGCCGATGATCAGCGCAGAATCGTGACACCTGTTGACGCTCTGAAAAATGGCTCGGACTATCTCGTGATCGGGCGGCCGATTACCGGTGCCGAAGATCCCTCCGCCGCTCTGCGGGCAATTGTGGAGGATATCCGCAGTAGCGGTGTCTGATGGACACGAAAGATGAGGCCGCCGCTTTTACCGGGTCTTAGTTTGTGTCCAGTTGTATTTGCCTGTAACGGCGTGTAATGGCGTGTAATCGCGGAGGGGTCAAAAGCCGGAGAAATTATTGGTAAAGTCAATCCCTCTTGGGGAAGTATGTGGTCCCATGGAATGAAGACCCATAAACAGACTAAAAGGAATTTACCATGAAATTTTTCCGAATCCCGCTGGCGGCGCTCTTCGCAATTTCACTGTTGCTACTTAATGTCCAGCAGGTCAGTGCTGAAGAGGCTGTTGTTCAGGAGCAGACTCTGATCAACCTGAACACTGCAACAGCGGAGGAGCTGTCCGCAGCCCTGGAGGGCGTGGGCCCTGCAAAGGCAGAGCTCATCGTCCAATACCGGGACCAGAATGGAAAGTTTTCCAGTATTGAGCAATTGCTCGAAGTAAAGGGGATTGGAATGGCGACCTTGGAGAAAAACAAGAGTCGGATTCAGTTGTAACTAAATCTCCAGACAGCGCCTCAGGGCGCTGTTTTTTTTCAGTAATGCCTGATTTTGTGTCTGGGCTGAATTTTTCTAGAGGTGACAATTCAGCGTTATGCGGTGGGTCATTATTGGCAGTTCGGGATATATAGGATCGGCCTTGTGTCGTTATCTGGTTGACCGGGGGCTCCCTGTTCTCTCGGTTTCTCGCCGTGGTGAGCATATGGAGGGTGCCGATCATCAACAAATCCCGGAGTATTCAGATGAGTGGTTTCGCGGTCTGTTCAAAGCGGGCGACAGGATCGTATATGCCGCTGGTCTTGCCAGTATTCCCGGGTGTCGCCAACAGCCAGAGCTGGCGGATTGGCTTAACTGTCGGCTGCCAGTAGCTCTTCTTGAGCTGGCCAACGGCGCTGGCGCCGAAAGTTTTCTGTATCTCTCCAGTGTGAAAGCGAAGAAGGTTTTGTGTGGGGGGATCGCTTGCGAAGATTCCGGGCAGCCCGCCAGCGATCCCTACGGTCAAAGTAAGTGGCGTGCGGAACAGCGATTACTGGCATACCCGGGTAAGATTCGGGTCAATGTCCTGCGCCCTGCCGCCGTTTACGGTGAATATGGCGGGAAAGGCCGGGTGCAGGGCGTCCACCGCAGCCGTGCGTTTGCCTGGAAATCCGGGCTAAAGCGTCTGAGTCGCTACCTCCCGTTTGTTCCGGCGACAGGGTATCGCAGTTTCGTGGCGATTGAGGACCTGCTGGTCGCGATTACGTTGCTGGAGGAGCGCGCATGTGACGGTGATATATTCATTGCCGCTGAGCCTGCTTACTACGATCTCGCGGCCATCGGTTCAGCCGCCAGCGGAAGGCATATGAAAAGCAGCCGTATTATGACGCTATTTATCATGTTGCCATTTGAGATATTGGCAGCTCTGGGTGTTAAGACAGCTATTCTTGATGCACGGAGAAGTGAGCTTTATAGTGCTGCGCGGTTGAGAACGCGCCTGGCTTGGCAGCCTAGGGCACGATATGTTGAATTCTTGAGGAGGGGGTGATGGGGGCGCTAATGCAGTTGTGGTGGATGCCGCTGATGCTGTCCGCCGCCGTGACCGCTGTTGGATTGTGGCTGCTGCTCTCTCGATTGTCCCAGTTTGCTCTGGATACACCCAACCATCGCTCGCTCCACGAAGTTCCGGTACCGCGTACTGGCGGTTGGGCGATTCTGGGTGGAGTGTCTGTTGGAATCCTTGTGGCGGGAGTGGATTTTTCTGCTGGTGCTGCGATTGCGTTTTTTCTGCTACTGGCCGTATCACTGGCAGACGACTTGCGTTCTTTGAGTGCCCGGTTTCGATTTGCGGTGCAAATCTCATCCGTAACGCTGTTGTCGATTAACCTTGAGCCGGAGCTTTCTCACTGGTTACTGTGGATCCCATTGGTTGTGAGCGGTGTATGGGTTGTCAATTTGTACAATTTCATGGACGGCATGGATGGGTTCGCAGGCAGTATGAGCGCTATCGGCTTTGGCGCTCTGGGGTTAATCTGTCTGCGAGAGGGGGCGGGTGAGCTCGCGGGAATCTGTTTTTTACTTGCGGCAAGCAGTGTCGCGTTTCTGTACTACAATTGGCCGCAGGCGCGAATCTTCATGGGGGATGCCGGGTCAACAGTCATTGGGCTTGCCGTCTTTGCTGTCAGTACGGCGGGATGGCAGCAGGGCGTATTTGACCTAGTGGTTCCACTTCTGATTTTTCTGCCTTTCTGGCTTGATGCCACACTGACGCTGTTGGTCAGGGGAGTGAGAGGGGAGCGTTGGTGGGAGCCGCACCGGCAGCATTTGTATCAGCGGGCGGCACTGAAACTCGGCGTGAAAACTGCGTTATTTCTAGAAATGACCGTGATGCTATGCACGTCGACAGCGGCGCTTTTGCTGGTAGTATTCGGCTTGGTTTGATTCCTAAGCTTAGTTCCACTGGAAGGTTCTGATGTACTTATATAGGGGATGGGCCAAGGCGGCCCTGCGAGGGGATACATTGGGGGGAGGATGGTGAGGCGCTTTTACAAAGTCGCACAAGATAACTACAAGCCGGTATTGATGCTGTGCTATGACCTGTTGATGCTGACCGTGGCTTTTCTGCTGGCGATGACGGTCCGCTTCAACGGTGCGGCGCTTGTTGCCCACTCCACGATGATGCTGTGTCTTGTCATGACACTGGTTTCCAGCAGTTTCATTTTTCTTCGTCTTGGACTTTATCGCACGGTCATTCGTTATATGGGGCAGCAGGCCTTGGTTGCTGTACTTCAGGGGGTCACTGCCTCCGCAGTGGTGCTTGCCGTGGCGTCTTACCTCACCTATGCCGGTGTGCCCCGTTCTGTACCGGTTATTTATTGGTGTTTTGCCCTGATCGCGGTTGGTGGTTCACGCTGGCTGGTGCGCGTCTACTATCAGATGGCGCTGGAAATCCATAAAACCCGCGTCGCGATCTATGGTGCTGGAACCGCGGGTCTGCAATTGTTCAAGGGATTGGTTCACGGTGAGATGTATAAAACTGTGGCCTTTTTTGACGACAATGCCTCAAAGCAAAATACCCTTATTGATGGTGTTCTGGTTTACAGCCCGGCGAATATCCTTGAGGTAATCTCCGAGCGGGACATTTCAGAAGTTTTGTTGGCTATGCCCGGTGTTCCGAAGCGCCGCCGGCGGGAAATCACGCGCAACCTGCGGGAGAGAGGAGTTGTGGTGAAGGTCATCCCCGGTATGGAAGAGCTGGTGGACAGCGCCGGACGGGTTTCTGATGTTTCCCAGATCTACGAAAACATTCTCGGGCGAGCGCCGGTCGAGCCTCAAAAAGAACTGATTTCTGCGTCAATTGCCGGCAAAGTGGTTTTGGTGACCGGTGCTGGGGGGTCCATCGGGTCGGAGCTCTGTCGTCAAATTCTGCACTGGGAGCCGGCCAGGCTGATTATGGTCGAGGCCTCCGAATTTGCCCTCTATCAGATTGAGCGCGAGCTGCGACAGCAGCAGCATGATGAAAATCTTCAGGTAGAAGTGACAGCGCTGTTAGGGGATGTTCGCAATCGCACCCGCATGAGCGAAATTATTCGATCCTTCAGTGTGCACACCATCTACCACGCGGCGGCCTACAAGCATGTGCCTCTGGTAGAACACAATGTTGTGATGGGCGCTGAAAATAACGTTCTGGGAACCCTGTCTGTGTTGGAGGCGGCGGAAGCCTGTGGGGTTGAGCAGTTTGTACTGGTTTCCACGGATAAAGCGGTGCGCCCCACGAATGTGATGGGGGCGACCAAACGGCTTGCTGAGCTAATCTGTCAGGATTTTGGCCACCGTTTCGGGCGCACCCGCGTGTGTATGGTGCGCTTTGGTAACGTGCTTGGGTCTTCGGGCTCCGTTATCCCTTTGTTCACCGATCAGATCAATGCAGGTGGTCCAGTTACCGTTACCCATCCCAAAGTAACTCGCTATTTCATGACTATCCCTGAGGCTGCACAACTGGTGTTACAGGCGGGAAGCATGGGGCGCAAAGGGGAGGTCTTTGTGCTGGATATGGGGGAGCCGGTGCGAATATTCGACATCGCCTGCCGTCTGATTCAGATCATGGGCCACACTGTGCGCGATGAAACCAACCCTGATGGGGATATTGAAATTCAGATAACCGGTCTGCGCCCCGGAGAAAAGTTGTACGAAGAGCTTTTACTGGGAGATGCGGTGGCAGGAACCGACCATCCGATGATCATGCGCGCGGAAGAGGAGCGTTTGCCCAGCGAGCAGCTGCAACTATTTATTAGCGAGTTGAAAGAGGCTTGTATCCACCAGGATGCAGAGGCTGTCCATCGTCTGCTAGTGGCATCGGTGAAAGATTATGCACCCCGGCAATCGCTGGTTGATACGGTATGGGTCCGGGCTTCGGCGGGAATCGAAGAGGGGCTATCTTCAGTGCCGGTTGTTCGTGCAGAGATCAAACACCTGCCTGTTACTGGAAGAGTGCAGCGTTTGACCGGGGAGGTGCCGGAGGTGTGATCTCCTCTGGCCTGTTGGTTTTCAAACTTCGTGAAAAAGAAAAACCCCGCAACCTTTTCAGGTGCGGGGTTTTTGTTTGGCTCCGCCTGCTGGGCTCGAACCAGCGACCCAATGATTAACAGTCATTTGCTCTACCAACTGAGCTAAGGCGGAATATCGTGCTTGAGAGGCTCTTCTGGTCTCTCTAAATAAAAACCCCGCAGCATGTTTTTACTGCGAGGTTTTTCTGTTTGGCTCCGCCTGCTGGGCTCGAACCAGCGACCCAATGATTAACAGTCATTTGCTCTACCAACTGAGCTAAGGCGGAATTGTGTCTGATCGGTCCGCGAATGGGGCGTCGTTCAGATGGCGCGTATCTTATAGAGCGCCTCCGGGTAGGTCAACCCTCTTTAATCAAAAATAACTCATTGATTTTACTGTGTTTATATTCTGCCCAGCGCCACCTGAGTTCTGCCGGTTTGGCCTATTCGGGGGATAGCGCCTACAATTTCCCGCTTGCATGTGCCCGTTTCGGGTCCAGGACAGATCAGGTGGATACTATGGAGTCTAGACCGTTTCAGGTTGCCAGTAAGTACGCGCCCGCGGGTGATCAACCGGCCGCCATCGAGGCGCTGGTAGAGGGGGTCAATGATGGTCTGGCACACCAGACGCTGCTGGGTGTGACTGGCTCCGGTAAAACGTTCACCATGGCCAGTGTCATCGAGCGGCTGCAGCGGCCCGCCATTGTCATGGCGCACAACAAGACGCTGGCCGCGCAGCTGTATGGGGAGCTCAGGGAGTTTTTCCCGCGCAATGCGGTGGAGTATTTCGTTTCTTATTACGACTACTACCAGCCGGAGGCCTATGTGCCTTCCTCCGACACCTTTATCGAGAAAGATGCCTCGGTCAACGAACATATCGAGCAGATGCGCTTGTCGGCCACCAAGGCACTGATTGAGCGCAAGGACGTGATCGTCGTCGCCACGGTGTCTGCCATTTACGGTCTGGGCGACCCGGATAAGTACCTGAAGATGGTGCTGCACCTCGACCGAGGCGATATTGTCGACCAGCGAACGATATTGCGCCGCCTGGCGGAACTGCAATACACCCGCAATGATGCCGACTTCCGCCGCGCTACCTATCGCGTGCGAGGAGATATTATCGACATCTATCCAGCGGACTCAGACCTGGAAGCGGTGCGCCTGTCGCTGTTTGATGAGGAAATTGAAGAGATCACCCTGTTTGATCCGCTGACTGGAGAAGTGCTGCAGAAGGTGCCGCGTATCACCATCTTCCCCAAGTCCCACTACGTGACACCGCGGGAGACGATTCTTGAGGCGATCGACCAGATCAAGGAGGAGCTGAAAGATCGCTTGGAGAGGTTGCGCGAACACAACAAATTACTGGAAGCCCAACGCCTGGAGCAGCGGACCCGTTACGACCTGGAAATGATGCAGGAGCTCGGCTACTGCAACGGTGTGGAAAATTACTCCCGCTACCTCTCGGGGCGCGATGCCGGGCAGCCGCCGCCCACCTTGTTTGACTATCTGCCACACGATTCCCTGCTGTTTATCGATGAAAGCCACGTCACCGTGCCGCAAATCGGTGGCATGTACCGCGGCGACCGCTCGCGCAAGGAAACCCTGGTGGAGTACGGTTTCCGTTTGCCTTCGGCACTGGACAACCGGCCGCTCAAATTTGAGGAGTGGGAGCAGCTTGCGCCGCAAACCATTTTTGTTTCTGCGACGCCGGGCAAGTATGAAGCGGAGCATGCCGGCGCGGTGGTGGAACAGTTGGTGCGTCCTACCGGGCTTGTGGATCCGGTGGTGGAGGTGCGTCCCGCGGCCACCCAAGTTGACGACACCCTGTCGGAAATTCATCGCTGTGTTGCGGCTGATCAGCGCGTCCTCATTACCGTTCTGACCAAGCGCATGGCGGAGGACCTCACCGAATACCTGCAGGACAACAAGGTGCGGGTGCGCTATTTGCACTCGGATATCGACACCGTGGAGCGAGTTGAAATTATTCGCGATCTGCGTATCGGTGAATTTGATGTGCTGGTGGGTATCAACCTGTTGCGGGAGGGGCTGGATATGCCGGAGGTCGCTTTGGTGGCGATCTTCGACGCCGACAAGGAGGGCTTCCTGCGCTCCGACCGCTCGCTGATCCAGACCATCGGCCGCGCTGCGCGCAACCTGGAGGGCAGAGCGATCCTGTATGCGGACCGGGTTACGGATTCTATGCAGCGTGCGCTGGACGAAACCGAGCGCCGCCGGGAAAAGCAGCTGGCGCACAATGCCGAGCATGGCATCACCCCGGTGGGGATTCGCAAAAGTGTTGCAGATATTCTGGAGGGCGCTGTTGCGCCCGGGGTGCCAGCGCGCGGACGGCGCAAAGTGGCAGAGAAGGGCGGTTCTTACAAGGCGGACCAGAAACCGCTTACCGAAAAGCAGCGGTGGGCGCGTATTGAGGAGCTGGAGGAGCAGATGTACAACCACGCCAAGAATCTGGAGTTCGAGGCCGCTGCCAAGTTGCGTGACGAAATCGCCAGGCTTAAAGAGCCTGGCGATTTGTCCTCAGCCTGAATCGGCTTGTGATTTTGCCTGCGGTGCGGATGTTGGTGTGGCGGCACTTGGTCTTGCCGGTGCCTTTTTCATCAGCAGCAGGCTCCCGATAATGATCGCCATTCCTATCAGATGCATGCTGCCAAATGGTTCTCCAAGCACCCATGCGGCGGCGATCAGCGTCACGATTGGCCCAGTGGTTCCTATTGCGCCGGTGGTGGCAGATCCGACTTTTTGTATCGCGGCGCTCATCAGTAAGGAAGGAATTACCGTGCAGACGAAGGCCACGGTAAGTGCATAACCATAGACCGGCCAGGGCTGCTGCAGGCGGCTCCATTCCCCCTTGAGCAAGAAGTGTACGGCAATGGCCGCACTCGCTGCGATCATGGCGAGCGCGGTAAATTGTCGGCTGCCGAGTGCCTTGATCACATCCTCGCTGAACACCACGTAGATGGAGAAAGCCAGCGCGCTGCCGAGCGTCAGTAGAGCTCCCCAGCTGGTGGGTGAAAGTCCAACCCAGCCGGGCGCGGGAACACCTGTGTCAAAGTGCTGATCCTGCCAGAAGATCAGCAGAATTCCTGCATAAGCGCACAGGATGCAAAGCAACTGTCGCAGTGAAACCCGCCTGCCGAGAAACATCCAGCCCAGGAGCAGCACCAGCGTCGGGTACAGGTAAATGATCAGTCGCTCGAAATTGGCGCTGATAAAACGCAAGCCCTGTAAATCCAGAAAGCTTGCCACGTAGTAAGCGCAGATTCCGAGAGCCGCCGCCAGCAGTCCGTTGCGTGCAGAAACTGGTCGCCATTCGTTTTTGTTTTTAAGTTGCCCCAGTATGAGCAGATAAAAGGGGAGGGCCAGCAGCATGCGCAGCAATATAAATGTGTCGACCTCCACCTGATAGCGGTAGGCGAGCTTGATGAATATGGCTTTGATGGAAAACAGTGCAGCCGCGGCCAAGGCGAGCAGGTAGCCATTCTCCTGATAGCCGAGGATCGCCCCTTTTCCTTTGTACAACATCCGTTTATAGCTCCTGTGTAGGCGGCTGACAGCCGAGCCTTGCGGGCTGCCAGCGGCACCTGCATTGCCCTGCGTAGGGTGGGCAAGGGTAACAGGTTTGGGTGGCGGTGGGCTTGCCTGTTTTGCGGCTCTCTCTTGAAGGTGTAGATCTTGTGCCGCTGCTCGCGGTGGGGCGGCTGGAGAGGTGTGAAAATGTCATCCCTAAGTTGTTGATTTGCATGAAAACCGGTGCTAAAGTTCGCGTCCTCTGCAGCGGGGTGCTTCCCTGGTCTGCTACTCTCCAGACCCATAGCTCAGTTGGTTAGAGCGCTGCCTTGACATGGCAGAGGTCAGCAGTTCGAGTCTGCTTGGGTCTACCATTTTCCTGCGAGCTTTTTCACTGAGTATGATCTGGCTCGCTCCGGGCGCCGTGCCCGCCATCACCACTGTGAATCACGCGGTCTTTCGTAGGGATCGCCACTGATAAATAAGGAAGTGCAATGCCTGTTGTCACCCTCCCTGACGGTTCCCGTCGCGAATTCTCCGCTCCTGTTTCCGTATTCGATGTCGCCAACGATATTGGTCCCGGCCTGGCAAAGGCTGCGCTGGCTGGTGTGGTCGACGGTAAGGAAGTGGATACCAGTTTTGTTATCGATCGCGACGTAAATCTCGCTATCGTGACCGACCGCCAGCCGGAAGGGCTGGAAGTTATCCGTCACTCCACCGCGCACCTGCTGGCCCAGGCGGTAAAACAGCTGTACCCGGGCGCCCAGGTCACTATCGGCCCGGTGATCGAAGACGGTTTCTACTACGACTTTGCCTACGAGCGTCAATTTACCCCGGAAGATCTCGAGAAGATCGAAGCGCGCATGGAAGAGCTGGCCAAGGAAGATATTCCGGTCAGCCGTCGCCTGCTGCCCCGGGATGAAGCGGTGAAATATTTCCGCGAGATGGGGGAGGAGTACAAGGCGGAAATCATCGCCAGTATTCCCACCAATGAAGATATCTCCCTGTATCGCCAGGGCGACTTCGAAGACCTGTGCCGCGGCCCGCACGTGCCGTCCACCGGCAAGCTGAAGGCCTTCAAGCTCACCAAGGTGGCCGGCGCTTATTGGCGCGGCGATGCCAAAAATGAAATGCTCACCCGTGTGTACGGTACCGCGTGGGCCAGCAAGAAAGAGCTGAATGCCTACCTGCACCGCATTGCGGAGGCGGAAAAGCGTGACCATCGCAAGCTGGCGAAGAAGTTCGACCTGTTCCATATCCAGGAAGAGGCGCCGGGCATGGTGTTTTGGCACCCGAACGGCTGGACCGTGTACAGCGCCATCGAGCAGTACATGCGCAATCGCCAGCGCGAGCGCGGCTACAAAGAAATCAAAACTCCGCAATTGGTGGATATCTCCCTGTGGCAAAAGTCCGGCCACGCGGAAAAATTCGCCGACGGTATGTTCACCCTGACCAGTGAAGAGCGCCAGTTCGCCATCAAGCCCATGAACTGCCCCTGTCACGTACAGGTGTTCAACCAGGGGCTGCGCAGCTACCGCGACCTGCCGCTGCGCCTGGCGGAATTCGGTTCCTGTCACCGCGCCGAGCCCTCCGGCTCCCTGCACGGCTTGATGCGTGTGCGCGGCTTCGTGCAGGACGATGGCCACATCTTCTGTACCGAAGACCAGATTCAATCCGAAGTGTCCGAGTTCATGGACCTGCTGCACGCGGTGTACAAGGACTTTGGCTTCGAGGAAGTGATCTATCGTTTATCTACCCGTCCGGAGCAGCGCGTCGGCTCCGACGAAAGCTGGGACAAGGCGGAAAAGGCACTGGCGGATGCGTTGAACGCCGCCGGCCTGCCGTGGGAAGAGCTGCCGGGTGAGGGCGCCTTCTACGGACCCAAGATCGAGTTCTCCCTCAAGGATTGCCTCGGCCGGGTGTGGCAGTGCGGCACCATCCAGGTGGATTTCTCCATGCCGGGCCGCCTCGGCGCCCAGTACGTGGCGGAAGATGGCTCGCGCCAGGCACCGGTTATGCTGCACCGCGCGACCCTCGGGTCGTTCGAGCGCTTTATCGGCATCCTGATCGAAAACTACGAGGGTGCCTTCCCGACCTGGCTGGCGCCGCAGCAGGTGGCGGTGCTTAATATCACCGATCGCCAGTCGGAATACTGCCGCGGGCTCGAGTCCAAACTGGCCGCTGAAGGTTTCCGCGCCGCCGCCGACTTGAGAAACGAGAAGATCGGATTTAAAATCCGCGAGCACACGCTTCAGCGTGTCCCTTATCTGCTGGTTATTGGCGATAAGGAAGTGGAAAACCAGACGGTCGCCGTGCGCACCCGCAGCGGAGAAGACCTGGGAACCATGACTTACGAGTCGTTCCTTGAGATCCTTCGCGAGGATGTCGCTCGCCGCGGCCGTTCGTCTATTGCGGGCGCACAAGAATAAGCGCCCCAAAGACATTTTTATTGGGTAACCGGAGACGAGAGTTATTAACCGAGATATGAAAGGACGGTCCAAGAAGGCCCGTATCAACGATCAGATTGAAGCATCGCAGGTACGTCTGATCGGTGCGGATGGTGAGCAGGTAGGTGTGGTTTCTCTGGAAGAGGCGCTGGAAGCGGCGCAGAAAGCCAGCCTGGATCTCGTGGAAATCGCTCCGGACTCAGATCCCATCGTCTGTAAAATCATGGACTACGGGAAGCATGTATTTGAGGCCAAGAAAGCCAAGAATGCGGCCAAGAAGAAACAAAAGCAGCAGCAGATCAAGGAAATGAAGTTCCGCCCCGGTACCGACATCGGGGACTACAACATCAAGCTGCGCGCCCTGACCCGCTTCCTGGAAGACGGTGACAAGGCCAAAGTATCCCTGCGCTTCCGCGGCCGTGAAATGGCCCACCAGGAGCTGGGGATGGAAATGATGCAGCGCATCGAGAAAGATCTCGAGGAGCTGGGTGTCGTGGAGCAGCGGCCGAAAATGGAAGGCCGCCAGATGATCATGGTCATCGCGCCCTCGAAAAAGAAAAAGTAAGTCCCCGGTACTAATACCTGATACCAGGGTCTTCTTTTCGGGAAGTGATCGGGCGACGGCTGCCTTCTCACTCCCGCAAGCCGTCCTTCGGGGCGGCCAATATCAACGTAGTAGCCTGCTTGCAGGTGAACCTTTAAAACTTTGGAGTACAAAATGCCGAAAGCAAAAGTACACAGTGGCGCTGCCAAGCGCTTCAAGAAGACGGCTGCGGGCTACAAGCACAAGCACGCGAACAAGAGCCACATCCTCACCAAGATGACCACCAAGCGTAAGCGTCAGCTGCGCGGCACCTCGACCCTGAACAAGTCTGATGCCACCCTGGTCGATCGTATGATGCGCGCCAGATAACACTGGCACCATTCGCAAAGGTTTAAGAGGATAGAAGTATGGCCCGTGTTAAACGTGGTGTAGTGGCGCGTCGCAGTCACAAGAAAATTCTGAAGCAGGCTAAAGGTTACTACGGTGCGCGTTCGCGTGTATTCCGCGTAGCCAAGCAGGCAGTCATCAAAGCTGGTCAGTACGCTTACCGCGACCGTCGCGTTAAGAAGCGTAACTTCCGCGCTCTGTGGATCACGCGTATCAACGCCCAGTCCCGCGCTGAAGGCCTGAGCTACAGCCGACTGATTGCCGGCCTGAAAAAGGCGGATATCGCTCTGGATCGCCGTGTTCTGGCTGATCTGGCGGTATACGACAAAGCCGCTTTTGCTGCCGTAGTTGAAAAAGCCAAGGCAGCCCTGGCAGCTTAATTAGCGCCTGCAGAATAAATCGGCCCGCAAGGGCGGATTTGTGCTTTAAGAATAGGGAAGGGCTGTTCAGCTCTTCCCTATTTTTTTATTGGTTTGACGCAAAGATTCCAAACGCTTCCGGCGCGTATCACCGGCTGCGTGTATAACAGTACTTGTCACTCATTGATCACAACGAGAAGATTTCAATGCAAGAGTTGCAGTCCCTCACCGAGCAGGCGCTGGCACTGGTAGAAGAGGCCGCAGACCTGGCGGCCCTGGATCAGGTGCGGGTAGAGTACCTGGGCAAGAAAGGCCCGATCACCGAACTGCTGAAAGGCCTCGGCAAACTGTCTGCCGAGGAGCGCCCCGCGGCGGGCGCCAAAATTAACGAAGCCAAGCAGCAGGTACAGGACGCCATTAACGTGCGTCGCGAGGCGATGGAAAAAGCGGCCATCGAAGAAAAACTGGCCAAAGAAACCATCGACGTCACCCTGCCGGGCCGCGGTGAGCACCAGGGCAGCATGCACCCCATCACCCGCACCCTGCGCCGCATCGAAGAGATTTTCCAGCGCCTCGGCTTCTCCGTAGAGCAGGGCCCGGAAGTGGAAGGCGACTACTACAACTTTGAAGCGCTGAATATCCCCGCGCACCACCCCGCGCGCGCCATGCACGATACCTTCTACATTGATCCCTCCACGGTCCTGCGCACGCACACTTCGTCTGTGCAGATCCGCACCATGGAAAAAACCAATCCGCCCCTGCGCATCATCTGCCCGGGCCGTGTGTATCGCTGCGATTCCGACGTCACCCACTCGCCCATGTTCCACCAGGTGGAAGGCCTCGTTGTGGATGAGGGCGTGAGCTTCGCGCACCTGAAAGGCTGCATCGACCAGTTCCTGAAAGCCTTCTTCGAAGCCGACGTACCGGTGCGTTTCCGCCCGTCCTACTTCCCGTTCACCGAGCCCTCCGCCGAGGCCGATATCCAGTGCACCAACTGTGGCGGTGAAGGTTGCCGCGTGTGCTCCGGCACCGGCTGGCTGGAAATTCTCGGCTGCGGCATGGTGCACCCGAACGTCCTGGCGTCCTGCGATATCGACAGCGAAAAATACTCCGGTTTCGCCTTTGGTCTCGGTGTGGAGCGCATGGCAATGCTGCGCTACGGCGTCAACGACCTGCGCCTGTTCTTCGACAACGACCTGCGCTTCCTCAAGCAGTTCTGATGCAGGTTTTTGGGCAGGTTGCACACTGCCCAACCTGCGGCACTAACGAAGCACACTTGTAGGAGCCTGCCTTGCAGGCGAACCGCGAATAGCGCAAACCAGAATTCATAAAGAGACAGCACAATGAAATTCAGCAACGCATGGTTGCGGGAGTGGGTAAACCCGGACCTCACAGCACAGCAGCTGGCCGACCAGATCACCATGGCGGGCCTGGAAGTGGACGCCGTGGAGCCGGTCGCGGGCAATTTTTCCGGCGTGGTCGTGGGTGAAATCGTCGCCTGCGAACAACACCCGGACGCCGACAAACTCCGCGTGTGTAAAGTGAAGGGCCACCCGGAAGGCGAGATGCAGGTGGTGTGCGGCGCTCCCAACGCCCGTGTCGGCATCAAGATTCCATTCGCACTGGTAGGCGCGGCGCTGCCCGGCGACTTCAAAATCAAGAAAGCCAAGCTGCGCGGCGTCGAGAGCTTCGGCATGCTGTGCGCACAGACCGAGCTGGAGCTGGGTACCGACAACGACGGTATCTGGGAGCTGCCGGCGGATGCGCCCACCGGCACCGACCTGCGGGAATACCTGCTGCTGGACGACAGCGCCATCGAAGTAGACCTGACCCCCAACCGCTCCGACTGCCTCGGCGTTGCCGGCATCGCGCGTGAGGTCGGGGTGTTGAATCGCTGCGCCGTCACCGAGCCCGCCATCGACCCGGTGGTTGCCACCATCGACGACAGCTTCCCGGTATCCCTGATGGCAGAAGATGCCTGCCCGCGCTATGTGGGTCGTGTCATCCGCAACATCGACATTACCGCCGTCACCCCATTGTGGATGCAGGAGCGCCTGCGCCGCAGCGGCCTGCGCAGCATCGACCCGGTCGTGGACGTCACCAACTACGTCCTGTTGGAACTCGGCCAGCCCATGCACGCCTTCGACCTCGCCAAACTGAGCGGCGGTATCCGGGTGCGTATGGCAGAGCAGGGCGAGAAGCTCACGCTGCTGGACGAGCAGGAAGTCCAGCTGAAAGCCGACACACTGCTGATCGCCGATGAAAAGGGGCCGCTGGCCATCGCCGGTATCATGGGCGGCCTCGACTCCTCCGTGACCGAAAACACCAAAGACATCTTCCTCGAAAGCGCCTTCTTCAGCCCGCTGGCCATCGCCGGCAAGGCCCGCTCCTACGGCCTGCACACCGATTCCTCCCACCGCTTTGAACGCGGCGTGGATTACCGCCTGCAAGAAAAAGCCATCGAGCGCGCAACCAAGCTGCTGCTGGATATCGTCGGAGGCGAGCCGGGCCCGGTGCACCTGCGCGAAGTGGCCGAAGCCATGCCCGCCGAGCGCCGCATCACCCTGCGCCGCGCGCGCGTGAAAACCGGCCTCGGCATCGACCTGGCGGACAGTGAAATCGTCGAGATCCTCACCCGCCTCGGCCTGGAGAAACTCTCTGCAAGCGAAGAGGGCTGGAGCTTCCTGGTGCCGAGCTTCCGCTTCGACATTTCCATCGAAGCCGACCTGCTGGAAGAGCTTGCGCGGGTCTACGGTTACAACCGCATCCCCAGTGTGAGCTTCAACGCCGCGCTGGATGTCGTGCCGCGCGCGGAAGCCGCGGTGGCCCAGTCCCGCCTTGAGCAGACCCTGCTGGCGCGTGGCTACCAGGAAGCCATCACCTTCAGCTTCATCGACCGCGACACCGCCGCGCGCTTCGATCCGGAAGTGGAGCCGGTGGCCCTGCAGAACCCCATCAGCGCCGAACTCTCCGTTATGCGCAGCACACTGATGGCGGGCCTGGTCAAAGCCCTGCAATACAACCTCAACCGCCAGCAGGACCGCCTGCGCCTGTTTGAAACCGGCCTGCGTTTCGTGCCCGGTCAGTCGCTGGCAGAGCTCAAGCAGGAGCGCATGATCGCCGGTCTGATCTACGGCACCCGCCACCCGGAAGGCTGGGCGGGCAGCAAGGACCTGGTGGACTTCTTCGACATCAAGGCCGATGTGGAAGCGCTGCTGGCGCACTACGATGCCGGTGCCGAGTTCAGCTTCGCCCCGGCCAAGCATCCGGCGCTGCACCCCGGCCAGTGCGCGCAGGTCCTGCGCAAAGGCGTGTCGGTGGGCTATATCGGCGCGCTGCACCCGCAGCTGCAGCAGGCCTACGACCTGCCCAAGTCCGCCTACGTGTTCGAACTCAGCCTGGACGGTCTTGGGCAGGCGGTGATTCCATCCTTCAGCCCGCTGTCCAAGTTCCCGGAAGTGCGCCGCGACCTGGCGGTACTGGCCGATGCGCAAACCCCGGTCGGCGAGCTCGCCCAGGCCGCCGTTGAAGCCGCCGGCGAATTTTTGACAGACTTCAATATTTTTGACGTCTATCAGGGCAAAGGCATTGATTTTAATAGTAAAAGTGTCGCGATGGGCTTGACCTTTCAGCATCCCTCGCGCACCCTTAACGACGAAGAAATCAATGCCGCTGTAGAAGCGGTCGTCCGTCAACTGGAACAAAAATACAACGCCAGTCTGCGCTAACCGGTCTATGCTCCGGGGTACGCACACTGACGAGCGTATCCCGAGAGCGTATGCCTCCGGGTTACAAGCCGACGCGGTACAAGGCTTAAACACCGGGAGTCGACGTCTCTGAATCTGTTGGGCAGGAACCAATGACAGAGGCACTGACCAAAGCCGGGCTCGCCGAGAAGTTGTACGAAGAGCTGGGTTTCAACAAGCGCGAAGCCAAGGAAATCGTCGAATTCTTTTTCGAGGAAATCCGCAACGCCCTTGAAAATAACGAGCAGGTCAAATTGTCGGGATTTGGCAATTTCGATCTGCGTGACAAAAGCCAGCGCCCGGGAAGGAACCCCAAGACAGGCGAAGAAATCCCCATATCCGCAAGAAGGGTGGTTACCTTTAAGCCAGGGCAAAAACTCAAGGCACGAGTAGAAGAAGATGCTGGAAGCGAGTCATAACAGCGAACTCCCCGTAATCCCGGGGAAACGCTATTTCACCATCGGTGAGGTCAGCGAGCTGTGCGCAGTCAAACCTCATGTACTGCGCTACTGGGAACAGGAATTCCCACAACTCAGCCCGGTAAAACGTCGCGGCAACCGACGCTATTACCAACATCAGGATGTCATCCTGATCCGTCAGATCCGCGCGCTCCTCTATGAAGAAGGCTACACCATCGGCGGCGCCCGCCTGCAGATGGAAACCGGAAACTCCGAGAAGGTGCAGACCGTACAACTGCAGCAGGTGATCCCGCAGATGATCGCCGAGCTCGAAGGCGTACTTGAATTATTGGCGGCTGACGCCTGATTCAAAAAAGGCAAAAATCGGACTTGCAATCCCCCGGTACTTCGGTATGATTTGCGCCTCATCGCCAAGCGATGCCCCTTATAAATCAAGCACTTAGGTGATTTTTACCCGGCTTGATTTGCTCTTATCGGAGTGTAGCGCAGCCTGGTAGCGCACCACACTGGGGGTGTGGTGGTCGTCGGTTCAAATCCGGCCACTCCGACCATTATTCACGTTGAGCAATCAACGACTTGAAAGCCCGCCCAACTATGCGGGCTTTTTTGTTTCTCGAATTCAATTGCTCGCGCAGCGTTGCATCCGTTGAGTCTCTTCGCTGTCTGCATTCGATCAGACTTTTTCTAGCCAATAAATCCTCACTCTCCAATCGCCAGCAATGATTGGCGGACGAAGGTTTAATTCAGTATCAATTGTGATTAATATCACAAGGTTATCTAGGCGGAACAACAATAAAATACTCCAAGATCGATTGGCCACTTAGTGCACCATCCCTTCTGTAAATTTGCCCGCTCTTAAATCATGTGCAGGCGAATTTACAAAAGGGATGGTGCAACCGAGGCAGATATCGGAATACTGACATTCTGTTCACTGGTGTTAACCGAGGGGGCATGGTCGGAGCTGAAAGAGATTGCTGAACGGTACGGCCATTTATTGCCTTGGCAATATGGTGAGCGCAGGCTTTGGTTGTGGAACGTTACCAATGTGGCGAACGTGCTTGATAGGGACCGCAGCAGCTTCAATCATTTTGGTGGCGTTTCACATCCTGTATTCACCGCAGACAAGTTGACAGATAACCCGGTGTTCAAATTGCGCGAAGATAATTACACCGCCATCTATTGCACGTACACATTCCGTCAACTGATCGAAAACCACAATTTCACAGGGCTCGAGTTCGAGGCGTTGGACGTCGCCTAACAATAAATACAGGTAAAACCATGACCGACCAACAGCCATCAACCGTCAAGATCCACGCAGCGCTTGTTGAAAAAATTAACTTCGCCTGCCACCAGAGCGCTTTCGCGGTGCTGCGCTCGCTGAAAGTCGAGAATCTGGATGAAACACAGGATCTGTCTGATCTGGTGATAACACTGGAGGCTTCCCCGGCCTTCCTGAAGCCGAAGACCTGGACGATCGACCGGATCTCTGCCGGTGGCGAGCTGGCGGTCAAGGATCGTGATCTGCAACTCGACGGCAGCTTTCTGTTCGGGTTGACGGAATCCATGCGGGGCACTGTGTCTGTTCGCGTACAGCGCGCTGGAGCGTTGCTGGCGGAGCAAGGTATCGAGGTGCAATTGCTGGCCTGCAACGAGTGGGGTGGCACGGCTTATATGCCGGAACTGCTGGCCGCGTTCAGTACCCCGAACGACCCGGCGGTAGACCGTGTGTTGGGGCAGGCCAGCCAGATTCTGAAAAAGGCCGGCAAACCCGCCGCCATCAATGGCTACGAGGGAGGCAGTCACGAAGCCGTGTGGCTGATGGCGTCGGCCATCTACTCCGCCGTCGTCAAACTGCAATTGGGTTACGCGCTGCCACCTTCCAGTTTTGAGCGTAATGGCCAGAAAATTCGTCTACCCGCCCAGATTGAGAGCGGCAAACTGGCCACCTGCCTGGATTCCACACTGCTATTCGCCGCGGCGTTTGAGCAGGCGGGGCTCAATCCGATGGTTGTATTGGTCGAGGGGCATGCGCTCGTCGGTCTCTGGCTACAGCCAGACCATTTCTCCAGCGTGGTGGTCACCGAGGGCGAAGTGCTGCGCCAGCGGCTGCCTCTGAAGGAGTTGATCCTGATTGAAACTACGCTCGTCACGTCTCATCCGGCGGTCCCTTTTTCCAAAGCAGTACAGCAGGGGGCTGAAGCGGTAGCGCTGGAAAAGGAGAAGGAGTTCGTTGCGGTGGTGGATATCCGCCGTGCGCGGGCGCACTGCATTCATCCGATCAGTCTGAAGGCGCCGTCTGCTTCTCCCGCAACGGACGGTATTGATTCTGAGTTTATCGAGCCCGATTTGGAAGCGGCCCCCGATTTGCCGGATTTTCCCGTATCTGAACCGGACGATCCCACCGTGAACACACCCGGTGGCCGCCTGGATCGCTGGCAGCGCAAGCTGCTGGATCTTTCCGCGCGCAATCCGCTGCTCAATCACAAGCCGGGTAAAACCAGCCTCACGTTTGTCTGTAACGATCCGGGTGCGCTGGAAGATGTGCTGGCCACCGGCGCGCGCATTTCTATTTCGCCCTTCCCGAAATTGCAGGGGCAGGATCAGGACGAGGATATCTTCCGTCAGCGCACCGGTCAGGAACTGAAGCACGAATACGCGCGGGACGCGCTGGACAAGAAACAGTTGCTGGTGGAGCTCACCGGTGAGGAGCTGGAGAAGCGCGCGGTGGAAATCTACCGCAAGGCACAGACGTCACTGAAAGAAGGCGGTTCCAATACGCTGTTTCTGGCCATCGGCTTTCTGTTGTGGAAGCCGCAGGACAAGGGCGACCGCCGCTACCGCGCGCCGCTGATCCTGTTGCCCGTCTCCCTGGAGCGCAAATCCGTGCGCAGTGGCGTGAAGATGGTTGCGAGCGAAGATGAACCCAGGTTCAACACTACTCTGCTGGAACTGCTGAAAAAGGATTTCGGCATCGAGATCGGCGGTTTACAGGGTGCCCTGCCACAGGATCACAGCGGTATCGACGTGGCGGGTATCTGGCACCGGGTGCGCCACGCGATCAAGGATGTACCTGGGTTCGAAGTGATCGAAGATGTGGCGCTTGGCCATTTCTCCTTTGCTAAGTACCTGATGTGGAAAGACCTGGTGGATCGGGCCGATGCCCTGAAAGAAAACCCGGTGGTGAAGCATCTGCTGGATACGCCCCGCGAGCCCTACGAGAGCGATATCCGCTTTGTCGACCCCGGGGATATCGACCGCGAATACACGCCGGCGGATTTACTGACGCCGCTGCCCGCAGATTCGTCACAGATGTCGGCGATCGCCACTGCAGACCGCGGCAAGGATTTTGTGATTATCGGCCCGCCCGGAACCGGCAAAAGCCAGACCATCAGCAATCTGATTGCGCACATGCTGGGCACCGGCAAAAAAGTGCTGTTCGTATCCGAAAAGACCGCAGCACTGGAAGTGGTGCACCGTCGCCTGAAGGACATCGGCCTTGGACAGTTCTGCCTGGAGTTGCATTCCAGTAAGGCGAAAAAGGCCGACGTGCTGGCGCAGCTGGGCAGTTCCTGGAACAGCTTTTCCCAGGCGGGCGTCAACAACTGGCTGGTGGAGGCGGATCGCCTCAAGGCATTGCGCGATCGCCTGAACCGGGTCGTCAACGCCCTGCATACACCTCGACGTAATGGATTGACCGCGCACTACGCCATCGGCGTTAAGGTGCGCGATGAAGCGTTGGCGGCGAAGGTGAAACTCAGCTGGCCCTGTGCAGACCATCACGATCAGGCGCAATTGCAGAAACTGCGGGAAATGGCCGGGCTGCTGAGTGTACAGGCCAGGGCAGTGGGCAACCTCGCCGACCATCCACTCAAACTGATAGCCAATCACGACTGGCGCCCACAGTGGCAGGAATCTGTAGTAAAGGCCACAGGACTGCTGAAGGCCAGTGCTCAGCAGGTAGCTGGCAGTCTGGCGGCGTTGCAGAAGGCTGCAGGACTCGCCTTTGGAGAGGTGGATCTATCAAGGCTCGCGGCGGTGGCGGAACTCGGGCAGGTATTGCTGGATGCCTATCGCAAGCAGGCGGCATTTGCGCTGGAGCCGGATGCAGCCGATCGCCTGGATGCGCTGGAGGAGGCGGTTACCCAGCTCAAAGCCTATATCACCCAGCAGTCGCAATTGAGTTGCCGCTATGAAGATCTCGCCTGGAAAAAGCTCGATGCCGATGCGCTGGAGCAGGCGTTGCGTGACGCCAACGAGACCTGGTGGCCAAAAAGCTTCTTTGCCAAACGCAAGGTTATTAAAAATATCTGCAGCAATGGCGCCCTAGGTGAGCCGGACCCGGAGAACGATATCCCGGTGTTGAAACAATTGCGGGAAACCGGCAACCGGATCGACAAACTCGATAGCACACTGACGGGGCTGCGTGCATGGAATTCTTATAACTCCAATCCGGACGATATCGCATCGCTCCAGCAACTCGGCGCCCGCGCTCGCACGGCCGTTGGTAAACTCGCTGACGATGCCGAATCCCTGGGAACACTTCGCGCGGCTGTGCGCAGGTTGTTGTTCGATGCCAATGATCTGCTTGCGCCGGAGGCGTCTGTCGGTCGCGCTGTAGTGCAATTCCTGGAAACATTGAAGCGCTTCAATGCCGTCAGAGAAAAATTCGAAGCGCTGATCGGAAGCGGGCTGGAGGACGATTGGGAGGGGAATTCTCGGACGCTCCCGGCAGTCGGCGCGCTTTGCCAGCAGATTATTGACCACCATATCTCCCTGAAAGACTGGTGTGCCTGGGTGCGCAGGCGCGCCGAGGCGCTGGATTACCAGATGGGTCCTCTGGTTGCGGCTATCGAAAGTGGCGGTGTAGAACCGGGAGAAGTGGTCGAAGTGTTCGAGGCGGCCTACTGCGCCTGGTGGTCGTCGGCAGTCATCGGTGAAGATGACGTGTTGAGGACATTCTCGACTCCAGAACATGAATCCGCGATTCAAAACTTCCGTGTGCTGGATACCCAGTTCAGCAAACTGACCGCTCAGTACATTGCCGCGAAGTTGGGCGGACAGGTCCCGAATCCGGACGATGTCAAACGCAGTTCCTCCTGGGGCGTGCTGCGTCACGAGCTGCAGAAAAAGACCCGGCATAAGCCGGTGCGGCAGATGATGGAAGAAATTCCGGATGTGGTTACCTCTCTCGCACCCTGCCTGATGATGTCGCCGCTGTCCATTGCCCAGTACCTGTCGGCCGGGCAGGCGATGTTTGATGTTGTGATTTTCGACGAGGCCTCCCAGATCACCGTTTGGGATGCCGTGGGCTCACTGGCGCGGGGCAAGCAGGTGATCATCGCCGGCGACCCGAAACAGATGCCGCCCACCAATTTCTTTGCCCGCGCCGATGATGACCCGGATGATGAACAGGAAACCGAAGGCGATCTGGAAAGTATTCTGGATGAGCTGATCGGGGCGAGCATTCCACAGCGCGTACTCAATCTTCACTACCGCTCACGGCGCGAGAGCCTGATTGCATTCTCCAACAGCCGCTACTACGACAGCTCGCTGATTACCTTCCCGGCCCCGGTGCATCCCGATAAAGGTGTATCGCTGGTGCGCCCCGAAGGTTTCTACGCGCGCGGTAAGGCGCGGCACAATCAGGGTGAGGCCAAGGCCATCGCCGCCGAAATCGTGCGGCGCCTCACCTCGCCGGATGTGGCGGTGCGCAGCCAGTCCATTGGTGTGGTGACATTCAATACCGAACAGCAGACACTGATCGAAGACCTGCTGGACAAGGCCCGCGCCGAAGACCCATCCATCGAGTGGGCCTTCTCCGATGAGACAATCCTGGAGCCGGTATTCGTTAAGAATCTGGAAACCGTGCAGGGGGATGAGCGGGATGTAATCCTGTTCAGTATCACCTTCGGCCCGGATGAAACGGGCCATATGACCATGAACTTCGGCCCCCTCAACCGCACCGGCGGTGAGCGGCGCCTGAACGTCGCCATGACCCGCGCGCGCTCAGAGATGGTCGTGTTCGCCACCATATCACCGGAACGCATAGACCTTTCGCGCACCAAGGCCCGCGCCGTCGCCGATCTCAAACACTTCCTGGAATACGCGGAGCGTGGCCCTGTTGCCCTGGCTGCGGCGGTAAGGGGATCTGTTGGGGATTTTGAATCACCATTCGAAGTGGCTGTTGCCAGAGGGCTCCAGGACAAAGGCTGGACGGTACATCCCCAGATCGGAGTATCCGCCTACCGCATCGACCTCGGCATTGTTCACCCAGACGAGCCCGGTATTTATCTGGCCGGCGTCGAGTGCGATGGTGCGATGTACCACAGCTCAGCCTACGCAAGAGAGCGGGACAAGATCCGCCAGGGGATGCTTGAAGGGTTAGGCTGGACCCTGTTCCGTGTCTGGTCCACGGACTGGTGGACCAATCGTGCAAAAGCTCTTGAGGAACTCCACCTCGCACTCGAGCAGCACTTGGAAAAGACTCGAAAATTAAAGGTGCAAAGAGAAATTCTGTTGGAAAGCAACTCAGCTGAAGCCGTCTCCGATTAGGTGAAATGGAAAACAATTAGGTAGTGATATGAATTCTGGCGTTCTAAAAATACAAGCTTCATATGACTGCGCACGCCAATTTTTCGGAGAATTTCCAGCTAATGGTTCTGATCTGGGTACTGTCGAGTACACAGATATGATTCGCTCACTGTTGGAGGAAATCCCGCAGAATTGCGTGCATCTCTACGACTAAGGGGGATGTCGTATGTCCCCCCAAAAGGAGGCTCGTGGCCCCCTTGTGTTGTCATCAGCCTGTTCCATTAAAACCGAAAGGTATAGGACCCAGTTAGCAAAGCAGGTCGGTCACCATCTACCGCGAACTGGGTGTATTCCAGCCCCAGTTCCCCGATTGGGGCGTTCCATACGGCAAATACACCGTAGAAGGGATCCTGGCCGTTTTCGCTTCTCGTGCCTTCATACCTATAGATTCCGGATACCGGAGGTTCTTCCGAGTCTTCTTCATAAAAAAAGCCGGGGTCGTATGTGTATTCCTGTATCAAGTTGGAATATGTAGCGATTCTCCAATATTGATATCCGGCCGAGAATCCGACATAGAAGGGTTGTTGCATGTCGGTGTGCACCCGGACGGATGCTCCGAGTGCGCGCCCGGCGAACGACATGGTTCCCTGAACTCTGCCTTCCTGGCCAATGAGCTCGAGGTCGCCATACTCGTAATCTACGCGACTGTCGCTTTCGCCGATATCGTACAGGCCAAGTTCGAAGGCGATATAGCGATTGTATTGATAGCCGCCAACCACGGAGAAGCCGAAACTGCGGTCCTTGGTAAAGTCTTCGGCCTTTTCGTCGAGCTCCAGGCTCGCTACCCCAATGCTGCTGCGGAGGTAGGTTTTGTCCAGGAAGCCCGGGCTCTGGTCGCTGACTTGCGCATTGGCTGAGATGGATGCGGTCGCAGCGATGGCTGCTATAAATACCTTGTACAACGTTATATCCCCATTAGCTGGTCATTTTTGTAGGTGGCGTATTCTTCCACAAGGACGTGCTTGACGCGATAGTGTATTGGGGGAGGGGGCAGACACCGGGGTGGTGCGGGGAATGTTGAGCGCTCTAAATTAGTAGCAGTTCCACACGTAAAATTTCCAAAAACAGGTTGACACAAAAATTTAAGGCAATATCCTTTGCCGCAGTTAATCCACACACGTTATAGGAGCCATGAAATGTCATTACGGAGTCGCAAACCAAGTTCTAACTGAACGACCTTTCATGTGCTCGCGCTTGAAAGGTGACACCGCCTTTCAAGCCAGATCTCTCTGAAGCCCTGGCAATAGCCGGGGTTTTTTGTTTCTGCTTCCCGGTTTTCTGAAAGGCAAATGAATATATACGTGGAGAAATCCAGGGACGAGTTATGCCTGTAAAAATGGTACTCAATAGCAATGCGCCTGCCGGTACCGTGCCGGTAAAAATTTACACGAACGACGTGGAAAACGCGGCATTGCAACAACTTAAAAATATTGCCCAGCTGCCCATCATCCACTCCCATGTGGCGGCGATGCCGGATGTGCATATGGGAATCGGGGCGACGGTCGGGTCGGTTATCCCCACGGTCGGCGCCATTATTCCGGCGGCGGTGGGTGTGGATATCGGTTGCGGGATGAACGCGGTGCGCACCTCCCTGCATGCCAATCAGCTGCCGGATAATCTGAAGGCGCTGCGGGAGGCGATCGAGCGGCGTGTGCCGGTAGGATTCGCCAGCCACAAGCGGATCAGTGCCCGCGAGGCGGCCGCACAGAGGCTGGCTGCTGGTGCGGATCTGTTGTTTGCGAAGCATCCGCAATTGCTGAAAAGGCTGCGCAATCCTCACGAAACCTGGGTAACCCAGCTGGGTACCCTGGGGGGCGGCAATCACTTTATCGAGATCTGTCTCGATGAAAACAACCGCGTGTGGATCATGCTGCACTCCGGCAGCCGGGGTATCGGCAATGCCATCGGTCAGTACTTTATCCAGTTGGCCAAGCGCGATATGGAAGGGCACATGCACAACCTTCCGGATCGCGACCTGGCGTATTTCAGCGAGGGCAATACCCACTTCGACGACTACATCGAAGCGGTGCACTGGGCCCAGGAATACGCGCGGGTGAACCGGCAGGAGATGATGAAGCTGGTGGTGAATGTGTTGCAGCAGCACCTGCCGCCGTTTACGCTGGAATCCGAGGCGATCAACTGCCACCACAATTATGTGGTGCGGGAGCAGCACTTCGGGCGCGATGTATTTGTCACCCGCAAGGGCGCGATCAGCGCGCAGAAAGATCAGCTGGGTATTATTCCCGGCTCCATGGGGGCGCGCTCGTACATCGTTCGCGGCTTGGGCAATGCGGAATCCTTCTGCTCCTGTGCACACGGCGCAGGGCGACGCATGAGCCGCACGGCGGCGCGCAAGCGTTTTACCCGCGAGGATCTCGAGGCCCAGACCCGCGGTGTGCAGTGCCGCAAGGACAAGGGTGTGATCGATGAGATTCCCGCGGCCTACAAAGACATTGATCAGGTCATGGAAAACCAGCGCGACCTGGTGGATGTAGTGCATACCCTGAAGCAGGTGATCTGTATCAAGGGGTGAGCAATTTTATAAGGAGACGTTAGTGAAGAAAAAAGCAGCGCGGAAAATTTCCATTACTATTTCCGCAAAAGAAGTGCGCGCGCCGGGTAATCCGGTTGCGCAGAATCCTCTGTTGCGCAAAGGCGGCGCCCACGTCCGGGCAAAATCCGCCGAGCGCTTTAACAGCAAACAACAAACCAGAAAGGCCGCGCGGGAGTGGGAAGGCTCCCGCGGTCGGTTTCAGAGCCTGCCGTTATCTTCCGCCAGTACTACGCGACCGAAGCTGGCATCTTGATCCAGTGGCGTGATCGCCAACAGTCGATCAAGGCGAACCTCCTGCCGGCCTTCGTCGGTTTCCAGAGTAAGAAACTCCTCCTTGCTTGGTGCTGTGCGCGTATCCAGTGCCTTGGCCACAAAGCTTGTCCCGTCCATTAACTCGACCTGCAGGCGGTAGCGGTGCATGCACGCGATCTCCAGGAAGTCGTGCTGATCGCAGTTCAGTGGTTGATATTCGCTCATGATTCGCCTCCTGTTAGCAAGGCTGATTATAGGCACCCTATTTGGTCCGGTTGCAGACTCAGATCCCGACAATTCGCGCCTGCAAGTTTTTCCATCTTCCCGCCGTTCTATCTTATAGAGGCCCTTTTGCTGCCGAGGGCGCGACCGCGCTTCTTCTGTTCCATATTGCCGTGGAGCACGAGGGCAACGAAACCGACGCTTAATTTTCTATGCAGGTGAACGATGAAAGCCCACTGGGAACATTTCAGCCATGCGGCGGACATGGGGCTGCGGGGCTATGGTGATAGCAAGGCACAGGCGTTCGAGCAGATGGCGCTGGCGTTGACGGCAACGGTTACCGAGCCCGAAAGGGTGGCGCCGCTGCAGTCCGTAGACATTGTGTGTCAGTACGTAGTGTCGCCGAGGAGGCGCCCGGTGCCTACAAGGATGTGCGCGCCGTGGTGGACGCCGCGCAAAACGCCGGCCTGGCGCACAAGGTGGCGCGGATGGAGCCGCGTATTTGTATCAAAGGCTGAGATATTATGTCTGTACGCAAGCCGCCCTGTGTTCGCTTGATACTCGCGGGCGACGTTATGACCGGCCGCGGTATTGACCAGATATTGCCGTGCGCCGGCGACCCGCAAATCTACGAATCCTACCTGCGCTCGGCGGAGGGCTATGTGGCATTGGCCGAGGGGCTTAATGGCCGCATTCCGGCTCCGGTACCTTTTGCCTATGTTTGGGGTGGCGCGCTGTCGGCCATGGCGGCGCGGCAGCCGGATTGCCGGCTCGTTAACCTGGAAACTGCGGTTACCCGCTGCGATGACGCCTGGCCGGGGAAGGGGATCAACTACCGTATGCACCCTGGCAATATTCCGGTTCTCACCTCCGCCGGAATCGATATCTGCAGCCTTGCCAACAACCATGTGCTGGATTGGGGCTACGACGGACTTGCGGAAACCCTGCATAGCCTGCAGCGCGCTGGCCTGAAAACGGTCGGAGCCGGTCGCGACAGAGATGCGGCCGCGTCACCGGTCATCATGCACATCGGGAACAACCGACTGCTGGTATTCGCGGTCGGCCACTACAGCAGCGGAATTCCGACGGAATGGGCCGCGACCACCGGCAAAGCCGGAGTGAATTTTATTGACGATCTGTCTGCGGAAACGGCACAGGCGCTTTCACGGCAGTGGGAGTGCTACCGCCAGCCGGGAGACCTGGTGATTGTTTCCATTCATTGGGGTGGAAACTGGGGCTATGCTATTGAGCGCAGTAAAAGGGAATTCGCCCATCACTTGATCGATGGCGGCGCGGACCTGATATTCGGTCACTCGTCCCACCACCCTATGGGTAGTGAAGTGTATCGTGAGCGCGCCATCTTTTACGGCTGTGGTGATCTAATCAACGACTATGAAGGTATCGGCGGCCACGAGATTTATCGTTCACACTTGCGGCTGCTGTATTGCGTGGATCTCAAGCGCGAGAGTGGTGCACTGAGTGGGCTGGAATTGATCCCGTGGGAAATGTGTCGATTTCGCCTGCGTGCGCCCGCCGCTGCCGACCGCGACTGGCTGCTGGGAACCCTGGGTCGCGAATGTCATCTGCTAGGGGCGACGCTGACATTATCCGAAGACGCAGAGTCCTTTTTCTTGCGCTGGTAGGCGATTTATTTGCCCATATTTCAGGTTGATCTTTCAACAATAAATCACACACCAACAATCCGCGCGCGGAAATTTCGGCCCTTGATTTTTCCACGGCCAAGCTTGTTCAGTGCAACCTTAGCTACAGGTCTCTCCACCGCAACAAACGTAGAAAAGTCGAAAATCTGAATCTTGCCGATCTGGTTGCCGTTGATCCCGCCTTCGCCAGTCAGGGCGTCGATTGTTCTAAATATGTGTCTCAGTAGCGATTGATGACTTGAATATCGCCATCCTTTGCCTCTACCACGAACAGTTCGAACCCGCTCCCAAATGCAGAAGTTACTCTCCAGTCCATGCGCAGTAGCATGTCTTCTATTCCGTTGTGATTAAAGTCCCCCTTCGCTAATACCACATAGTTGATGTTCAAGTCGTTGAATTGAACTTCAATACTGTTCGCTGTTGCAGAGATCTCAGTCAGTTCCGGTTGAGACTCGCCTAGAGGAACATCTAGATTTTTGGAATTGCCACCTTGGTCTGGAATGGCATTTGCCGGGAGTGTGCGGATAAATTCAAGGGATGGGGATGCCGGCAGGTAAGATTTAGCCGAATTGGTTGCCTCAAAATACAATTTCAATGCAAGGCAATTGCGCTTCAACATACTAAATAGTTGGTACTGATCTTCCTTTATGTCCTTTTCGGGAGTCTTATCAATATCGGTACAACTTGAGAAGTGGATTAGCTTACCGTCCTTGCTGTCTAAATCGTAATTTAAACTGACTTCCTTGAATGTGTCGCCAATTGATGTTACGCCCGAAAATTCTTTCCGGTTGATTGTCTTCGGGATTCCGTTTTGGTTCGGAGAACACGCGGATAGAGCAAGAATTACTGCAAAAAATAGAAGCGGTTTCATTCTTTTTTTCTCGAGCTATGGAATGGCTTTCAGCGAGTTATTGTGGGCGCTCAGGAATAACTGTTTGACGTAATTGTTTCGACTGGGGCTTACATCTGGGCGGTGACATTCCCTGCTCGCCATACTCCAATCACTCTTTTTAATGGCGTTGTTGAAGTTCAAAAATAGGTTTCTCAAGCGAGTGGCGCCGAGGTTGAAAATCATATCGAAGAGGGCCATCTGAACCTCGGGAGGCATTTGATCGAACGCGCTGTAACCGTTGCTGCTGCTATAAATGGCGGTCAGTTCTTTATAGAAAGAGCTAATGTGATGGTTTCCCTGGAGGTCGATATCACCCTCTCTCATTGTGAGGGTGCAGAACTGTTTGTACCAAGCTGCGCGGTAATTTCTGGGCTGCTTGGCAATGCGGTCATACTCAGCCTGCTTCTCGGCCAGAGTTGCCGGTGTTGAAGGGGCGAGCTGTCTGCTCAAACCCCAACAATCCGCGCCCGAAAATTCTTCCCTTTGATCTTTCCTTTACCGAGTTTTCCCAATGCCTTTTTGGCGGCACTTCTCTCCACCGCAACAAACGTAGAAAAGTCGAAAATCTGAATCTTGCCGATCTGGTTGCCGTCGATCCCGCCTTCGCCGGTCAGAGCGCCAACCACGTCGCCCGCGCGCACCTTCTGTTTTTTTCCGCCGTCGATCTGCAGGGTGGACATTAATGGCCGGGGTGGGGCGAAGCCTTTAGGTAGGGTTGGTATTTCGAGCAGCGTGATGGGTTGCTGTTGCAATTCCTCCAGCCGCTCTACTTTATAGATTTCCTTTTTGCTCACGAGGGTAAGGGCGATGCCTTTCTGGCCGGCGCGACCGGTGCGGCCGATACGGTGCACGTGCACTTCCGGGTCGCGGGAGAGGTGGTAGTTCACCACCATGGGCAATTCTTCAATATCCAGCCCGCGCGCGGCTACGTCGGTAGCAACAAGGATCATGGCACTGCCGTTCGCGAACAGGGCAAGGGTGCGGTCGCGGTCTTTCTGTTCCATGTCGCCGTGCAGCGC
This sequence comes from Microbulbifer sp. SH-1, assembly GCF_011326135.1. Lineage (NCBI taxonomy): Bacteria > Pseudomonadati > Pseudomonadota > Gammaproteobacteria > Cellvibrionales > Microbulbiferaceae > Microbulbifer > Microbulbifer sp. SH-1. Next base: position 824,184 of record NZ_CP046948.1, read on the forward strand.
GAGGGCGGCGAAGCCGGCGCTTTTCAGGGACTGGGCGGCCTCGTCGGTTTCCTTCTTGGTGTTGCAAAACACCACCGCGGAAGACGGTGAATGGCTGGCCAGCAGCTGGTACAGCGCGGTGGACCGCTGCTCTTCGTTTTCCACCCGGTAGTATTTTTGCTCAATCGTGCTTTGGGTGTGGGCGGTGGTCACTTCCACTTTCACCGGGTCGCGCAGCACCCGTGTGGCCAGGGCGTTGATGGTTTTCGGGTAGGTGGCGGAGAACAGCAGGGTCTGCCGCTGCTTTGGCAACTCGGCGAGGATCTGATCCAGCACCGCCTGGAAACCCATATCCAGCATGCGGTCCGCTTCGTCCAATACCAGAGTGTGTACATCACCGAGGTTGAGGTTGCCTTTGCGCAGATGGTCTTCAATACGGCCAGGTGTGCCGACCACGATATGGGCGCCGTGTTTCAACGAGCCAATCTGAGGCCCGAACGGCATGCCGCCGCACAGGGTGAGGATCTTGATGTTGTGAATGGCGCGCGCCAGCTTGCGCAGTTCCCGCGCCACCTGGTCGGCCAGCTCGCGGGTAGGGCACAGCACCAGTGCCTGCACGCGGAAACGCTCGGGCTGGAGTTTGTGCAGTACACCGAGGCCGAAGGCGACGGTTTTGCCCGAGCCGGTTTTGGCCTGGCCGATAACGTCCCGTCCTTCCACGATGGCGGGCAGGGCCGCGGCCTGGATTTCGGTGAGCTGCTTGAAGCCGAGGTCCTGCAGGTTCTGCAGGAGTGAGGGCTGCAACGGCAGCGACTGGAAATCGCGCGGGGTGGAGGTATTCGGGGCGCGGGTATTGTTATCGTCGAACATGGCGTAAGGGGCTTGTTTGGAGGGAAAGCGGGGCATTGTAGGTAAGTGGCAGGTGATTTCCCACTTCTGACTGCTTGACTGATCCATAACCCAATGGTTATGCTTTGTCTCATAACCAGCTAGTTATGAGTTTGAGATGACCGATCCGCGTGATGCACTGTTCAAGTCGCTTTCCGACCCGACCCGACGGGCCCTGTTTGAGCAGTTGTGCCGCGGCGGTGAACAGACGGTAGGAGAGCTGACCGCGCATGCCAAAGTCTCTCAACCGGCGGTCTCCAAACATCTCGGAGTGCTCAAGCAGGCGGGGCTGGTGCGCGATCGCCGAGAAGGGCGCGAAACGCACTATCGACCCCAGCCCGATGCTCTCTCGCCACTGCTCGACTGGACCAGTGAAATGGCAGCCTTCTGGGAGCGGCGCTTTGATGATCTGGAAGATCTTCTGAAACGAATGGACCAGTAACGGAAATAAGGCGGAACAATGAGTGAAGCGCAGAGCAGAACAAGCAATATTATGACGGGCGACGAGCGCACTGTTGTGGTCGAGCGGGAGTTTTCGCATCCACCCGAAAAGCTCTGGCGCGCGCTGACGTTGCCGCATCTGCTTGAAGAGTGGCTGATGAAAAATAATTTCAGGCCGGTGCAGGGGCATCACTTCAATCTTCAGGGTGAGTGGGGCGGAGTGCTGGACTGCGAGGTGCTGATCGTCGAGCAGAACAAGCGGCTGTCCTATACCTGGAATTTTCCGCACGAGAATCAGGAATTCAATCTGGAAAGCGTGGTGACATTCACGTTGACGCCCACGGATACGGGTACACGACTACGCATGGAGCAGCGGGGTTTCAGGCCGCATCAGAAGCAGGCTTATCAGGGTGCCAAGTTTGGATGGAGGAACTTTTTCTCAGCGCTGGAGGGCGTTTTGGAGCAAGCGTGACAGGGCAATAAATCGATTTTAGGCGCCTACCGGGTGTTGTCATTGGAAGTTTGAATAATTAATTGGAGGCAATGTGAATATTTTTTTGTGGGTTCTTCAGGTGCTCCTCGCCCTGCACACGGCAACAGGTGCGGTGTGGAAGTTTTCCAATACGGCACAGAGCGTGCCTTCCCTCGGTGCGATTCCTCACGGGGCCTGGTTGGCGCTTGGGGTTGTGGAACTGATACTGAGTTTGTGTCTGGTGCTTCCGGCCTTCTATAAGCCGTTGGCCGTCCTTGTGCCAATTGCCGCGGTCTTGATTGCGATGGAGATGTTGCTTTTCTGCGCGCTGCACTTTGCTTCGGGCGAGGCGGGTTACAGCTCGGTGGTTTACTGGCTGGTTGTTGCCGCGATAGCTGGGGTTATCGCTTATGGAAGGTTTGTACTCAAGCCGCATTGAGTGGTGGGTGAGACTGGAGGAGACGTTGGGGGCGAGCGCTCCCTCGGGCCATCTAGCATCACGCCTTGGTCTGCAAAAATACGTCCCGCCATCTTGCCAAAGTACTCTCTGATTATTTATAAAACCTCAATCAACATTGAGGTTTTATAGTTATGGCGGTAATGAAATCAAAGGCGAAATCCGGGGCCAAAGCAAAAGCGGTCAATGCTGAGGCGCGTGAGTTGAGTGTGGGAGAGGTTGCACGCCGTGCGGGTGTTGCTGTTTCCGCCATTCATTTCTATGAGTCCAAGGGGCTGATCAACAGTTGTCGCAATGCGGGCAACCAGCGCCGGTATTCCCCCGGTGTGTTGCGATACCTTGCCATTGTCAAGGTTGCGCAGCGGGTGGGTATCTCGCTCGAGGAGATCAGGGAGGTACTGGGGACTTATGACTATGGTCGCAAGATGTGCGCGACTCAGTGGAAGGCGAGCGCTTCCAAATGGAGGGATAGCCTCGACCAGCGCATCGAAACCCTGCTGCGGCTCCGCAACGAGATCGACGGCTGTATCGGCTGCGGTTGCCTGTCGCTGAAATGCTGCCCCCTGAGAAATCCCGACGACGTGCTCGGCAAGGAGGGCCCGGGAGCCAGAATTCTGGAAAGACCGTCAAAAACTTGATATTGACCCTTTACCTTAACTTAGGTTGATGTTTTATAAAGCGCCCCTAGACGCGGTATCGCGACTTTTAACCGGAGTTTTCCAGGGGTGATGAATGAGTGACCAACTGACAAGAGCTGTATCTTCCAGCGGTGGCAATCGATGGATTTCAATTGCCGCGGTATTGCTGATGTGTAGTTTGATCGCCTTCGCGATGTGGGCGTGGCGGGTGAGTAAATCTTCCAATGCGGCTTGGAGCCGCGGGCCGGTCCACGTGATTGCGGAAACGGTCCAGCCCGAGGAAGTGCAGGTGAGCCTCCAGGCGTTGGGCGAATTGCGCGCGGTGCGGCAGGTGGACCTGGCTTCTGAGGTGTCTGGCCGGGTCGCTTCCATTCACTTTATTGCGGGCCAGCAGGTCGTCGCCGGTGATCTGCTGGTACAGCTCGATGATTCTATCGAACAGGCGGATCTCTCTGCCGCCAAAGCCAGCGAGGCGTTTGCCTTGCAGCAACTCACCCGGGCAAAAGAGCTTGCCCCTAGCGGCGCCATCACCAAGGAAACGCTACAACAGCGCCAGGCCGAATTCGATCAAAGCACGGCCAGGGTAAAGCAGTTGGAGGCGCGCATCCTGCAAAAGCGCATAGTGGCCCCCTTCGCTGGCGAAGTGGGGCTTCGCCGCGTGGATCTTGGGCAGTATCTTAATGCCGGCGACGAGGTGGCTTCGTTGACGGATGCCGGTCAACTGTTCGTAAACTTTGATATTCCGCAGCAGGTCGTTAACCGTGTGAAGGTGGGGCAGTCTCTGGCAGTGAGTGTCGGTACTCCCGGGATAGACACGGTGCCGGCGACGATCAGTGCTATCGAACCGCAAGTGGGGCGCGATACACGCAACGCGACGGTGCAGGGTATCGTAGATAACAGGCAGCACAATCTGCAGCCGGGCATGTACGCCACCGTGCATGTTGCCATGCCGCCTGAATCCAACGCACTGATGCTGCCGGCATCCGCGGTGTTGGCATCACCTTCCGGCGATACGGTGCTCGTGGTGCGGGATCTCACCGCAGACAAAATTGGAACGGCAGACTTTGTACCGGTCTCCATTGGTCGGAGAATCGGAGACCGTGTCATGGTAAACCGGGGGCTGGCTGAAGGTGACGTGATTGTTACCGAAGGGCAGCTGCGTGTGCAGAAAGGTAGTGCGCTGAAGATCGTCAATGGCGATGCCGAGGCGGTTGCCCAACAAGGAAACGCGCCATGAAGTTTACCGACCTGTTTATCCAGCGCCCGATTCTGTCGATCACCGTCAGTATCATGATTTTATTAACCGGGTTTGCTGCGCTTTTCTCGCTGCCGGTCCGGCAGTATCCGCAAATGGAAAGTGCCACTATCGCGATCTCTACACAGTACCCGGGCGCCTCCCAGGAGGTCATTCAGGGCTTTGTTACCACGCCCATTTCCCAGGCAGTGGCGACCGCGAGTGGGATTGAATATCTCACCTCCACGTCCACCATGGGCTCCAGTGAGATCAAGGCGAAGCTGGTATTGAACGCGGATGCCGACCGGGCGATGACGGAAATTCTGGCAAAACTGCAGGAGGTGAAGTTCCGGCTACCTGAAGGCGCATCGGATCCCCGTGTGCAGAAAATGACGGACGGGGTCTCGGCGGTACAGTATTTGACGTTTACCAGTGATCAACTGAGTGTTCCGGAAATTACCGACTATGTTTCCCGGGTAGTGCAACCGCTGATCACTTCCATTTCCGGGGTGTCTTCGGCAGATGTTTCCGGTGGCCAGACTTTTGCCATGCGCCTGTGGGTGGATCCCATTAAACTGGCCGCCCACGAAATGACCGCGGGAGATCTGACCAACGCACTGCGGGCCAACAACGTACAGGCGGCACCAGGGGCATTGCGCGGCAGGGATACGCTGATTCCCATCACCGCGGCCACGGACCTGCGCAGCATCGAGGATTTTCGCAACATGGTGGTGAAGCGCGCGGACAACAGTATCGTGCGCTTGAGCGATGTGGCGACCGTCGAGCTGGGCGGACACAACTACGACTCCAGTTTTTACGGCAGTGGCTCGACCGCTGTCTCCCTGGGCATTACCCCGACGCCCGATGGCAACCCACTCAATATCGTGGCGGACGTAGAAGATCTGCTACCGGACCTGCGGGCATCCGCACCGCCCGGTGTGCAAATCGCCAATGTGTTCGATACGGCGCGCTTTGTGAATGCTTCTATCGATGAAGTAATCAAGACGCTGCTCGAAGCGGTGATTATCGTTATTGCCGTGATCTACCTCTTTCTGGGGTCGCTGCGCGCGGTCATCATTCCCATCGTTACGATTCCGTTGTCTCTGGTCGGTACCGCGGTATTGATGATGATGTTCGGGTTTTCCCTGAACCTGCTGACATTGCTGGCGATGGTTTTGGCTATTGGCCTGGTGGTCGATGATGCCATTGTCGTGGTGGAGAATATTCACCGGCATATCGAGGAGGGGTTGTCACCGGTCAGGGCAGCGTTGATCGGTGCGCGGGAAATTGTCTGGCCCGTGATTGGGATGACTATCACTCTGGCCGCCGTGTACGCACCCATTGGCTTGATGGGTGGATTGACCGGGGCGCTGTTCAAGGAGTTTGCGTTTACCCTGGCGTGTTCGGTGATCGTGTCGGGCATTGTCGCGCTGACCTTGTCGCCGATGATGAGTAGTTACCTGCTCGACAGCAAACTGTCCGAAGGGCGTTTTGCGCAAAGCGTGGAGAAAACCATGCACCGCCTGTCGACCCGTTACGAGAGTATGCTGGGGCATGCCCTGAACGCGCGCGCTGCGGTGCTGGTGTTGTGTGTTGTGATCATGGGCGCGATTGTGGTGCTGTTTCTCGGTACCAAACGTGAGTTGGCGCCCGGTGAGGACCAGGGTTATGTGTTTGCCTCGGTGAAGGCGCCGCAATACGCGAACCTCAATTACACCGAGCGATCCGTCGATCAGGTCGAAAGTATCTTCCGCACCATGCCGGATTATCAGGCCAGCTTCTTTGTCAACGGTATGGGCGGACAGAACAATGCCTTTGGTGGCATTGTGCTGACGCCATGGAAAGACCGAAAAATGTCGGCCTCTGAGGTGGAGGGGGCGATCAATGGTCAGAGTGCGGGTGTTACCGGTGCCGCAGTGACCGCGTTCCAACCGGCACCGCTACCTGCGGGTAGTGGTGGATTGCCTGTCCAGATGGTGTTGCGTGCGCCCATTGCATTTTCCGAACTGTACAGCAGCCTGGAAGCGATCAAGGGAGCTGCCTGGGGCAGCGGGCTGTTTGCCTATGTAGACAGTGATCTGGCCTTCGACAGCCCCCAGGCCAGGCTGAAGATCAATACCGCCAAGGCTGGGGAAATGGGGGTGACCATGAATGAGATTGCCGAGACCCTCGCCACTCTGGTTGGCGAGAACTATATCAACCGGTTCAACTGGTTCGACCGTTCCTACGATGTGATTGCGCAGGTGCTGCAGGAAAACCGGCGTACCCCGGATGACCTCACCGGCTACTATGTGCGCGCGCAGTCCGGCAAGCTGGTACCGCTGTCTACAGTGGTGGATGTACACGTGGAATCGCAGGCAAACCGATTGCCGCAGTTCAACCAGATGAACTCGATAACCCTGTCCGCGGTGTTGATGCCCGGCGTCACTATGGGGCAGGCGGTGGACTTTCTTAAAAGTCAGCCGCTGCCTGCTGGTGCCTCCATTGATTGGCTTTCCGATAGCCGCCAGTTTGTGAAGGAGGGCAATCAACTGGTGTTTTCCTTCGGATTTGCGCTGGTGGTGATTTTCCTGGTTCTGGCTGCACAGTACGAGAGTTTCCGGGATCCACTGGTGATTCTTGTCACGGTACCACTGGCGATTTGTGGTGCACTACTGCCGCTCTGGCTGGGTTATGCCACCATGAATATCTATACGCAGATCGGCTTGGTGACATTGATCGGTTTGATTTCCAAACATGGGATCCTGATGGTTTCTTTTGCCAACGATATACAAAAGCGTGAAGGAAAAGCGCCGGTGGATGCCATCCGCAAAGCTGCCGTCATTCGTATGCGTCCAATCCTGATGACCACTGCGGCGATGGTAGCGGGGCTGATTCCTCTGTTGTTCTCGGATGGTGCCGGTGCAGCGAGCCGCTTCTCTATCGGCGTAGTGGTTGTGGCGGGAATGCTAATCGGAACCTTGTTCACATTGTTTGTACTGCCGACCCTGTACAGCGTGCTGGCAAGGGATCACCGGCTGGCAAGTACATCGGAACGCGCAGCTCACAGCGATGGCTTCGGGGGGGAGAGTGGACTTACAAAACACTCTGGTGTTTTGTGACCCTTCGGGCTTACTTGCACTCGGGATCAACTCGCTTTGCGAGTTGATCGAACCGGGAGGTTTGTCCCCCGGCCGGGTGAAGCCCTATTTATATAGCGAAGAAACAAAAAAGCCCGATCCTTGCGGATCGGGCTTTTTATATATGGCGCACTCGGGAGGATTCGAACCTCCGACCGCTCGGTTCGTAGCCGAGTACTCTATCCAGCTGAGCTACGAGTGCGTTGGGGTGCGAACAATATGGATTGCGCCTGGGTGAGTCAAGTGTTTTTTGAAAATTTCCTGGAATCCACTCGTTACCATTTTTTCCGTACCACTGATGGGGTTTGTTCTTTTCTCGTAGGTCATGACCTTGTAGGGCTTGCTGCCTTAACGTTGAGGTCCGGTGTTTCACTGGCGCGCCAGGCATGCACTTGGATCTGTGGGCGGCGAGTCCAGAGGCCGTCGTGGTAGCTGAGATCAGCGTGCCGAGTAGGGCGGTAATAAAAGCTGCAGAGGTCTGGTTTCTAATCATTGTTTTGCAATTCCTGCGTCTGCTTGAGAATATCGGGCACCGCGCTGCTCTCGACGCCGAGGACATCGATAATCGCGACAAACAGGTCGGCAGAAAACATGCATTTGCTGACTTTGCTGCGCAGGTTTTCCGGGGTGACGGTGATCCCCCGCTGAGCCAGGGCATCGGCGAGGTCGTTGTAGCGTACATTTTTCAGTGCCATCGAGGCGCGCACATAGCGGGCGATGGCCTGCTTGTAGGGGGTCAGGGCGCGGTGGTTCTCCAGGCTTTGCTTGTGATCCATTGTTTGTAATCCAACTGTCCGCTCATATTTGTTGCTCATGATAACCTTACGTGTCTTATTTGCAACAAAAGTGCCGTATAGGTGTTGACCGCTCAATTTTTACTGTTATATTTGTGACTCATATTCCACATCAACAAGGGAGTTGAAATGACCTGGAACAACGAAAACCTGCGCCAGCTGGCCGAGCAGCACCCGGACTGGGTGGTCGAGGCGGAGGGCGATTGCCTGAGCGTTTCTAATGACGAGGGCGTCGACGCCTTTGTTTATGTGGGCGAGCGGCAGATCGTAGTAGAGAGCATCCTGTTTCCTGTCAGCCAGGTAGAAGACGCGGCGGCACTGAACAAGCTGATCCTGCAAACGCACCAGCTGGTGCCGTTGACCACTGTCGCCATCAAGCATATCGGCGGTGAAGATTACTACGTGGCTTTCGGGGCGCTGTCTGTGTCCAGTAAGGATGAAGTGGTGATTGAAGAAATTGAAACCCTGTTTGGTAACGTGGGTGACTTCCTGGATTTGTACTCAGCACATTTTGAACTGGAGGGTGTAGCATGAGCCTGAAAAAACTTTGGACCGCACTGCGCGGCGCGGTCAATGAAGGTGCTGAAGCTGTTGCTGACAGCCAGTCTTTGCGTATTCTGGACCAGGAGCTGCGCGATGCTAAAACCGAGCTGAAAGCCTGCGACGAAAATCTGACCAAGATCATGGCCAAGCGCAAGCTGGCCGAGAACAAGGCCAATGCCCTGCAGGCGGATATCGACAATTACACCAACCACGCCATCGCGGCCAGCGAGAAGGGCGACGATGCCCTGGCCATTGAGTGTGCCGAGCGGGTTGCGGATCTGGAGTCCCAGCTGGAAATGGAGCAGAGCATTCTGCAGGGCTTCAAATCTTCCGAGGTCACCCTGAAGAGCAACATCTCCAAGGCAAAGGCCAATGTGCGTCGCATGGAACAGCAGATCGACCAGATCAAGGCGACTGAGTCTGTGCAGAAAGCCCAGGTAGCGGTCTCCTCCCGCCATATGGGTGCCAACAGCAAGGTAAAGACCGCGCTGGATAGCATGGAGCGTATCAAGGCGAAGCAGCAGCAGCGTGCGGCGGAGCTGGAAGCGGCGGAAGAGCTGGCCACTGAAGAAAGTGGTTCCAGTCTGGATGCCAAATTGAAGCAGGCTGGTATTACCCCGGGCGGCCAGGTGAGCGGTAGCGATAAGCTGGCTCAACTGCTGGCCAAGCGCACCCAGGCTTAAAACATGGTTCTGTATAAAGTGCGACGCCTTTTGGCGTCGCTTTTTATTAGGGCTTCCGGAACCACGGTCATCCTTGCTGCGGCAGTATATGTACTGAGCAGTTATCTGCTGCTTACTTTTGCCGGTGAGGCGGAGATAGTTGCGCCGGAGAATTTCTTCTACTGGCTGGTAGTGACTGCCTCCACCGTTGGCTACGGGGATTTTTCTCCAAGTACGCCGGTGGGCAAGTTGGCGGTCAGTCTCTGGGTTATTCCTCTGGGCCTGAGCCTATTTGCGATGATTGTCACACGTGTGGGCTTTGGTATTTCTGAATTTGTACAGCGGGGCAAGAAAGGTTTACGCAAAATGAACCATCAAAACCATACCGTTATCATCGGCTGGAACGGCACCCGCACATTGCGCCTGATCGAACTGTTGCTGTCCAAAACCAACGGCAATGCGTCGGAGATAGTGCTTTGTGTCGAGGCGGAAATTGAAAACCCCATGCCGAAACAGATTGATTTCGTGCGGGTGGAATCCTTCTCTCACGCAGAAAGCATGCAGCGCGCCAGCCTGGATAAAGCAGCGCGAATCATCATCGACAATCCGCTGGATGATGTGACTCTGACTACGGCCCTGTTCTGCGACAAAATGAGCCCGAACAGCCACAAAACGGCTTACTTTCAGGACGAAAATGTCGGGGAGTTGCTGCGTGGCCACTGCCCGAAAATCGAATGTATTCCGTCTGTCGCGGTCGAGCTACTCGCCAAGTCCTCTCTCGATCCAGGTTCTGCGCGTCTGCACCGGCAGTTGCTGGACAGCACCTACGGTATGACACAGTACAGTGTGGTGAGCAGCCGCTTTCGGTGGGTGCGCTGTTTGATCATTTCAAGCACGGCCTGTCTGCAACCCTGATCGGTGTGCGCCGGGCCGGTGAACAGAAGATTGCGATTAATCCGGCACTGAACGAGAATGTCGCCGCCGGCGATACCCTCTATTACATCGCCGCGGAGCGTTTGCCGGAAAAACGCTGTTTCGACGTAAAAATTACCGAAAGGGAAGCGCTCGGGGAATGTTTGACAAGCTGATTAATAAATTCAAAAAGCCCGAAGTGAAGCCGCAAACTCCGGAAATTATGGGGCTGCGGATGGGTGCAAGCTTTGAAGTCGATCCGCTGGCAATCCGCCTGATATTGGAAGAGCTGGCGATTGAGACCTTCGAACCCACCCAGATCATCAAGGCGGCTGGTGTGGTCGAACTGGATGGTACCTGGGTATACCGCTTCTATACCGATGACGATGCCTGGTTGCAGGTGGTCGCGGAAGGCGGTCGGCGGGACGAAAACGTGGTAGATGTAAAGCTCTTCCATTTTTACGACACCCGCGATGTATCCACAGAGAGCACCTGGAACAACCTGCTGAACCGCGAAATTGGCGCTGCCAGCTATACGCTGGATGGTCGCAATTACGAGCGCGTATGGACGGCCACCGGGGATTACCACAACCCGGTGCATATGGTGGAAACCACCTACGACGAAGACGGCAGCCACTCCAGTACAGATCAGTTCACCATGCTGTTTGAGCGTCCGCTGTCGGATCAGCGCACCGAATCCTTATTTCTTTCTGCGGAAGAAAAACTGGAGGCTGGGGGTTACCTCAGCCGCTGTCTGGTGCTCAGTACCGGCATTTCTCTCACACCTTCACAAATTACAATTCACGGATAACAAGGAGTAGTACCCATGGAGCAGTCTTACGATTTATTGGCTGGCATCCTGCATTTTGCCGCTTATTTCGGCCTGTCGCTGGTGTTATTGATCGCATTCAAATTTTTGTATGCACTGGTCACACCCCACGATGAATGGAAATTGATCCGTGAAGACAAAAATACGGCAGCGGCCATTGGCTTTGGTGGTGCCGTGCTGGGTTTTGCGATTGCCCTTGGGGGTGCTGCGAGCAATTCCGTCTCCCTGCTGGACTTTGCTACCTGGGCGCTGATCGCTCTGGTTGCGCAGTTGCTGGCGTTCGCCATTATTCGTTTCCTGTTTATGCCGCGCATCGTGTCCCGTATTGAAGAGGGCGAGATCAGCGCGGGCGTCATGCTGGCCGCGACCACCATTGCGGTAGGCGTACTGAACGCTGCCTGCATGTCCTACTGAACGGAGGCCGTGCAATGAAATCATTGAAACGTACAGCGGCGATCAACCTCGACCGGATGCGCAAAAATCCGGGCCGCAATTTTGTGCTGCGTCCCATCGCACTTGGCATCGTGGCGGCGCTGATGGGCTGTAGTTCCAAGGAGGAAGTAAAAGTTGTCGCCTCTGTAGCGGACTGTGTCGACCAGACCGAGCTCAATCAGGCCCAGTGCGAGGCCGCGTATCAGCAGGCCCTGCAGGAAGCCGAGCGCACCGGCCCGAAATACGATTCGCGCCAGTTGTGTGAGGCGGAGTTTGGCAATTGCCGTCAGTCCGGCAGCTTTTTCCTGCCGCTGATGACCGGTTTTATGGTCGGACAGATGCTGGATGGGCGCGACCGCCGTCAATACTACAATCCGGTTTATCGTTACACCAATCCTTACTCCGGGCATTACGACCGATTGATGACCTCCGACGGCAGCGTAATCGGCCGTTCCGGCAAGGTGAACTACACGGTTCCATCCACGGCGACCAAGCCCAAACCCACGGTGACCAAAACTGTGTCCCGCGGTGGCTTTGGTTCCGTTGCGTCTGCCAAGTCCAGCTGGGGTGGCGGCCGTTCCGGGGGCTGGGGAGGCTAAGCTTTGCTGCGTATGCCCATCAACCCGCGCCCGGACTGGAAGGAAAGGGCGCGGGAGTTCGGCTTCGGCTTTCATACCATGTACGGTGAGCCTTACTGGGATGAAAGTGCCTATTACCAGTTTACCCTCGAGCAGATAGAGCGGGATCTGGAAGATCCCAGTGAAGAAATTCATCGGATGTGTCTGGAGGTCGTGGCCCGCGTGATGGCGGACGACGAACTCATGCGTCGCTTCTGTATCCCCGAGCGCCACTGGGATTTTGTGCGCAACTCCTGGGAGAGCGGCGATCCCAGCCTCTATTCCCGGTTGGACTTTGCCTATACCGGCAAGGGCCCGGCAAAGCTTTACGAGAACAACGCCGATACACCCACCAGCCTGTTTGAAACTGGCTTCTGGCAGTGGTTGTGGTTGCAGGACAATGTCGACCGGGGAGCCTTGCCTCGTCAGGCCGATCAGTTCAACAGCCTGCAGGAAAAGCTCGTCAATCGCTTTCGCGATCTGCAGTTTCTGACACCCGGCCGGGCGCTGCACTTTGCCTGCTGCAAAGGTACCGAGGAAGATCGCGGTACCGTGCAGTATTTGCAGGACTGTGCGCGGGAAGCGGGCATCGAAGAGCACTTTGTCTTTATTGAAGATATCGGCCGCGATGCGGAAGGGCGCTTCACGGATTTGCAGGATCAGGTGATCAGCTGGATGTTCAAGCTCTACCCCTGGGAGTTTATGTTCCGGGAAGAGTTCGGCGATTACTTGGGTGGCAACAATATCCGCTGGCTGGAGCCGCCGTGGAAGGCCATTCTCTCCAACAAGGCCCTGTTGCCCATGTTGTGGCGCATGTTTCCGGGGCATCCCAACTTGTTGCCGGCATTCTTTGAAGACGAGCTGGATCAGGCTGCGGAATTTGACGAATTGGTGAAAAAGCCGATTTTCTCCCGGGAGGGAGCCAATATTTCCATCGTCAAATCCGCGTCTTCCGATCGGGCCGGCCACAAGACAGAGGTTTTGTCAGATGGGCCTTACGGAGAGGAGGGCTATATCTATCAGGCCATGTACCCCTTGCCAAAATTCGGCAAGAACTACACCTTGATAGGTAGCTGGCTGATCGACGACGAGGCCGCCGGTATTTCCATTCGCGAAGACAGCGGCCTGATCACACTGGACTCCAGCCGTTATCTGCCACACATCATTCTCTGATTTCCACTCGATAACCCGGACTATTGAATATCCCAGTCCAGGATTTCAGCCAATGAACGGAAGCACCCCTGTAGCGGTGCTTCCAGCTTCAGTCGTTCATTGCTGACAGGGTGAACCAGCTCCAGCCGGTGCGCGTGCAGCAGCAATCGCCCGCAGCCGAAATGCTCCGAAAAGAAGCGGTTATGCACCGATTTCCCGTATTTGGGGCAGCCAATCAGTGGGTGCTGGATGTGCTTGAAGTGACGGCGTATCTGGTGGCGACGCCCGGTTTTCAGCTGTACTTCCACCAGGGAGTAGCGACTGCTGGGGTAGCGGTCTACAGCAATCGGAATTTCAACCGTATTGAGCCTGCGGAATAGTGTGACGGCATCCTGGCGAGGCAGTTCGCTTTTGGGGCGCTTACGCTGGTGTTTAAAGTCCGCCACCGGAGGCAGTGGGTGGTCGATAACACCCTGCTCGGGACAGTAGCCGCGGCACACCGCCAGATACTGTTTAACCGACGTGTCGCTGTCGAGCTGCGCCTGCAATCGCGCCGCTACATCACTGCTTTTTGCAAACACGATGACGCCGGAGGTGGGCTTGTCCAGCCGGTGCACCGGGTATAGATGGCAGCCGGTCAGGTCCCGCAGGGTCTGCAGCAGGAGGCGGGTTTCGTGGCGGTCGATATCGGAGCGGTGCACCAGCCAGCCCTCGGGCTTGTAAGCGGCGACAAGGTACTCGTCTTCGAAAATCAGCTTCGGCATATCCCCCGGAGCTGTGAACTCAGGGCCAGTCACTGAGCGGCTCCACATAGACCCAGCGCTTCTTGTATAGCTTGAATAGGGAGATTTCGTGCAGAGCGGATTCGCCACTACCGTCGCCATTGCGGAACCAGGCTGTAAACTCGACCACGGATTTCTTCAGCCCCTGTTTGCTCTTGACGACTTCCAGCCGGCACCAGTCGGTGTTGAGGTCGTCTGCGCTCAGGTCCGGGCAGGTGTCCGGGTGCCAGCTTTTGCGTAAGTACGGCAGATTGCCGGTCACATAGGCGGAGAAGCGGCTGCGCATCAGTGCTTCCGCCGTATTGGGATAGGCCTGACCGGAGAGATATAGGCCGCAGCAGTGGGCGAAAGGTTTACCGGAGCAGCAGTGGCAGAGTTGGGACATAGCGTTGAGACATGAATGGTCTGTGGAATGATCGGCGGAATGTCGGAATTTGCGCGCATGATAACAGCGGCGCGTGAGACTGGCAGGTCAGTTATGGGAGGGAAGGGCGCGCCACAGCTGCTAGGCTTAAGAATGTGGTAAACGACTACGCGGGTATCGTCTATATGAAATGTTGGCCCCTCTGCTCCGGATCGTTCCAGGTTTACGCAGCGGCCGGTGCCGTGATCGGCTGCGTGATGTCAGGTGCGGCAGTTTCCCAGACGGTGGAAAGCGGCCAGCAGCAGCGGGGAGGCCAGAGTCCGAGCCTGGCCTTCTGCCAGGAGCGGTTCTTCAAACAGGACGACGGACTGCTGCGCTGCAACTGGGCGGTGAACTTCAATTTTGCCTGCTTTATTTCCTACCCGTCCAACAAAGTGGTTCAGGCGGGGGCGCTGCTCTCCGAGCCGGAAGTGGTGGGCGAATGCGATAACGGCGAACGCATTATCAAAATCCTGCATTACTGACCTTCGAACTCGCCGGCTATCCGCAGGCTTCTCCGCCTGCGCTTCCCAATATCTGTTGAGTCAGAATTTACGTTGCCAATTGATGCATGCGGCAACTGGCGCATTCCCGAATTGCTGCTAGCATGGCGAAGTTTTCACCATGGTTTCCTGATAATAGCAAGACATAGGAGGGGGAATGCGGTTCACTCTGAACTCGAATATCGCCGCGCGGCATTTGTCGACTGTGGTGTGCGGTGCGCTGCTGGTAACGGCACTGGTGTCCTGCGGCGGTGGCAAGGCGGAAAAACATGAGGGGCCGGACTTTTCCCGTCAGAGTGCTTTTCCTTCCAGCTATAAGGCAGGCGAGGCTGCGCCGGTGCTGATCCGCGGTGCGACACTCCTGACCGGCACCGGTGAGCAGATGGTC
The DNA here is from genome assembly GCF_011326135.1 of Microbulbifer sp. SH-1. Lineage (NCBI taxonomy): Bacteria > Pseudomonadati > Pseudomonadota > Gammaproteobacteria > Cellvibrionales > Microbulbiferaceae > Microbulbifer > Microbulbifer sp. SH-1. The sequence continues at coordinate 839,429 of NZ_CP046948.1, forward strand.
AACGCCGATATCCTGTTGAAAGATGGCAAGATCGCGGCCATCGGCGAGGGGTTGAAGGCCCCGAAAAAAGGCATGGTAGTTGAGGGCGCCGGCAAGTGGGTGACCCCGGGGATTATCGACGTGCACTCCCACCTCGGGAATTATCCCGCACCCTCTATTGAATCCTCCCAGGATGGCAACGAGATGACCGCGCCCAACACGGCGCAGGTGTGGGCGGAGCACTCGGTCTGGACCCAGGATCCCCAGTTCGCACTGGCGCTCGCCGGCGGCGTGACCACCCTGCAGATCCTTCCCGGTTCCGCCAACCTGTTTGGTGGCCGCGGCGTGACCCTGAAAAACGTTCCCGGGCGCAGCGTGCAGGACATGAAATTCCCCGGCGCGCCCTATGGCCTGAAAATGGCCTGCGGGGAAAATCCCAAGCGGGTGTACGGCGGCAAGGGAACCCTTCCATCCACGCGTATGGGCAATGTGGCGGGTTATCGTCAGGCCTGGATCGACGCGGCGTCCTACCGCGACAAGTGGGACGACTACGAAAAAAATGGCGGTGAAGAACCGGAGCGTGACTTGCAGCTGGAAACCCTTGCCGGCGTTTTGAATGGCGAAATCCTGGTGCACAACCACTGCTACCGCGGTGAGGAAATGGCCATCATGATGGACGTGGCTAAGGAATTCGGATTCCAGATTACCGCGTTCCACCACGCAGTGGAGGCCTATAAAGTGGCGGACCTGCTGGCGGAGAACAATGTCTGCGCCGCGGTGTGGGCCGACTGGTGGGGCTTCAAGCACGAGGCCTTCGACATGACCGAGGCCAATCTCGCCATTATTGACCAGGCCAAGGCCTGCGGCATGATCCACTCGGATTCCGAAATCGGTATCCAGCACCTGAACGAGGAAACCGCCAAGGCCATGGTGGCTGGTCAGCGCGCCGGTTTCGCGATCGAACCACGTCATGCAGTGGCGTGGATGACTCTCAACCCGGCCAAGGCGCTGGGCATCGACGACGTTACCGGCAGCCTGGAAAAGGGCAAGATGGCGGACCTGGTGGTGTGGTCCGGCAATCCGTTCAGCGTGTACGCCAAGGCGGAAAAGGTATTTATTGATGGCAACCTGATGTACGACCGCAGCAATCCCGAGCGTCAGCCCCACAGTGACTTTGAGCTGGGCATTATGGATGCGGAAGGTGTGCGACTGTCCGGCAGCGATGTGGAAACCCAGGGAGGTGCACAATGATCGGCGTTAAACAGCGTTGCGGGATTGCCGCGCGGCTCGCTTTGGTTTCACTGGTGGCCATGGTGCTGGCGGCTGCGGCCCAGGCACAGACGGTGCTGATCAAAAATGCAAAGATCGTCACGCTGACGGACCAGGGTACCCTGGCGTCCGCGGATTTGCTGGTGCGCGACGGGCGCATTGAACAGATCGCCGACAATCTGGGGGACCTGAACGCGGACCTGATCATAGACGGCTACGGCAAGGTGGTAACCCCCGGCCTGATTGCGCCGAGCAGTGAACTTGGGTTGACCGAAATCGGCGCCGCCGCCTCCACCAACGATGGCGCGGTGCTGGATAGCGCCATTGGGGCGGGTTTCGATCCGTCGGTGGCCTACAACCCGCGCTCGACGCTGATCCCGTTCAATCGGGCTGGTGGCCTGACCCGCGCCGTCGTAGTGCCGAGCAGTGAGGAAAAAATCTTCGCGGGACAGGGCTTCGCCATCAAACTTACCGGCGAATTCGACAGCATTATCGATACCGGGCTGGTGCAAAAAGTGTATTTCGGCGAGTACGGTGCGCAATTGGCGGGTGGCAGTCGCGCGCGGGCCTACGAGCAGATTGAAGGTGCACTGCAACAGGCTGTGGAGTACAACCGCAATCGCGATGCCATTCGTAAGGGTGCATGGCGGGAGCTGGAGTTCTCCATCGCGGATCTCGAGGCGCTGCAACCGCTGATAGAAGGCGAGCAGTCGCTGCTGGTCAGTGCCAACCGAGCCAGCGATCTGCTGCAGATGCTGGCGCTGGCCAAAAAATACAATCTAAAGCTTATCATTCAGGGCGCCGCAGAAGGTTGGATGGTGGCGGACCAGTTGGCCGCCGCGCGGGTGCCGGTGGTGATTGACGCGCTGGGGAATTCTCCCGATGCGTTCGAGAAACTCGGCGCACGCCTGGACAACGCCGCGCTGATGCAGAAAGCCGGTGTACTGGTGGCGATCAGTGGCCCGGGTTACGCGGGTTCTCATAACAGTTACCTGTCCCGCCAGGGGGCTGGCAACGCCGTGGCTTACGGTCTGCCATTTGAAGAGGGTGTGAAGGCCATCAGTGCCAATGTCGCGACCATCTTCGGCCTGGAGGGCGGGGTTCTGGCCCCCGGTAGCCGGGCGGATCTGGTGCTGTGGAGTGGCGATCCACTGGAAGTTACCAGTTTCGCGGAAATGGTGCTGATTGACGGCAAGCCGCAGTCATTGGTAACCCGCTCGACGCGCCTGCGTGACCGCTATCTGCACCCGCAGGCCGGTACCGGGCATGGCTATAAACTGAAGTAAGGAATAAAAATGCAAAATGTGGAAATTACCGCGCTCTACGCGGGTTTGTGTGCGTTGCTGGTGCTTGCGCTGGCATTCAGAGTGGTGGGTTTTCGCCGCGGCAAGAAGGTGGGGATCGGCACTGGCGGCGACAAGGAGGGCTCGGTACTAATCCGGGCCCATGCCAATGCGGTGGAATATATCCCCCTGGCGCTGATCCTGATGTTGATCGCCGAACTTAACGGCCTGGCGCCCTTGTGGCTGCACTGTCTCGGCGGCGCATTGGTGTTCGCGAGACTGCTGCATGCTATCGGTCTGATCGGCGGCAAGGGAGGCTACCATCCGGGGCGCTTCTTCGGCACCTTGCTGACCTGGCTGGTGATCGCCACTCTGGCGCTGATAGATATCGCCGCTGTGCTCTGATCGAGTGACCGCTACGCGCGCGGCCATTATTCCGCGGCCACAAAAAAAGCCCGGCGGGGGCCGGGCAGAGTACAGGGATGGAAAAAGGTGAGGCTTCCATTCTCCCCAGAGGAGAGGGATGCCCCGGGATCGGGTCGCCCGGCCAGCGGGGGACAGGCCGGGCGGCGCGAATTACTGGTTTGCCGCGAGCGGAGTTACGTTCTCGCTCTGGGCATTTGATTCGTTGAAGCTTTCATCCTCAGTGAGCAGGTCTTCCGGCTTGCCCTTGCAGGCCCGGGCCAGGACTTCGCGACGCTTCGCCAGCATCAGGCCAATTTCTTCGCTCGCCTGCTCGGAAACGCCCGCTACATGGCGCTCGATCAGCGCGGTAATGTTTGCGGCCAGTTCCAGCATCTTGTCGTGTTCTTCGGCGTCTTTCTTGTTGTCGAACATGGCTCCGTCTCTATCGCATTTCCAAACGGCTACTACCGCCATAAGGGCCTCCTGTTGTTCTGGAAAAATTGCTCTGGAAAAATTGTCTTGGCTGATTGCTGACCAGTGCAGTCGCAGGCTGTATCCCGCAAACATTGGTTAACTTGTTATTGGCCGGGATGCACACAAGGTAACTGTATAGGTATCCAGTGTCAACCGCGATTTGAGCCCCGGTGAACCGATTGGGGAGATTCGCAGCGAGAGAATTTTTCGCGGCCATTGCATCCAAATCGGAACTCTCCCGCGTCCATCTGTTGAACGGGTAAGACGCATTCGGTCCCCGGGGCCGGGCAGATGGCCAGTAGTCGCCCCCCTGATGCGGAGTGATCGAAAAAGGTACAATCTGGTGCCAGTGCGGCGCCTTTGCCGCGGGAATATATGCCCGCGGGCTGTTTCCCGGTACTGCTTCCAGGACCAATTTGAGTAAGAGCGAGATAACACGAATGAGAGCGAGCAATTCACATGTTCAGCGCCGGTCACCGGTTTGGGGCTTCGCCTTGGCGGCATCCCTAGCTGTGGGGTTGTCCGGAAACCTGGTTGCCCAGGAAGCGGGGGAGGCGGCTGCACCAGTACCTCCTGTGCCGCCCGCACCCGAAGTGGCGCCGGCACCTGAGGCGAAGGTCTCCAAGCAGGTGAGGATTCTGCGCCAGGAGGACGGGAGTCTGCGTATTCACGCCCGTGATGAGAATGGCGAGAGTGCCAATGTGGAGATCAACCTCGGCGAGGAGTTTGGCGGTGCGGTAACCCGCCGGATCTACGAGAAGCTTGAGGAGAAGGGCATTCTCGATGAGAAGGGCCTGGTGGTGGATGAGGCGCTGGAATCCGTGCCACGCAACATCGAAATCGGTATCAAGGCCGAGATGGAACAGGCCGAACGCGCGCGGGAGCGGGCCGAACGCGCTCGCGAGCGTGCGGAACGAGATATGCATCATGGGCACGATATCGAACAATATCGCCCGCGGGACATGGAGTGGCTGATCGGCATTTTCGCCATTCTGGGATTTTTCGGTATGCCGATCCTGATCGTGTGGCTGGTGACCCGCAACAGCTACCGCAAGAAGCAACTGGTGATGGAGAACATCAACCGCCTGGTATCGGAAGGTCGCGATATTCCGCCGGAACTCCTCGATGCGATGGAAGGTGAAGGGCGCCGCAACACCAAGGACCGGGGCTTTACACTGATTGCTGTGGGCGCTGCGATCTTTATCTGGCTGACCGCGACCGCTGGCCTGGGGGTCGGTAGCCTGGGCCTGATTCCGCTGTTCATCGGTATAGCCCGCTATATCAACTGGAAACTCGATCAGCAGCAGCAAGCAGGTTAAGGGCGGCCATCCATGAGCCTCAATGATGAGGACCTGATCCGGCGCGTCGTCGAAGACGGGGACCAGCGGGCCTATGCCCAGCTGGTTCGTTGCTATCAGTCACAGCTGCGTTTCTCGCTTCGTCAGCTGTGCGATGGCGACCAGGCGCTCGCCGACGATATGGCGCAGGAGGCTTTTATCAAAGCCTATAAGGCGCTGCCTGCTTTTCGGGGGGATGCGCGATTCAGCACCTGGCTGTATCGCATTGCCTACAATCTGGTCATGAGTCACAAGCGCAAGAATGCGCCGGACGTGGACCAGGATGCGGTAGATCGGGCCCAGGCCAGCGAGAGCGTCGAAGAAGCGCTGCAGCTGGGGATGGCCAGAGATCTGAATTCGGCTATGGGGGAATTGAGTGACGTCCAGCGGCAGGCGGTGCATCTGTGCATGCAGCGCGGCTTTTCACACGAAGAGGCCGCGAGCATTATGAAGTTGCCGCTGGGCACGGTAAAATCCCACGTCAATCGCGCGCGGGCCAAACTGCAGACCCTACTGCAGGCCTGGCGAGAGGAGGTAGTCAATGGCTGATTTCAAACAGCAGTCAGCACAACCCCGAAACACATCTGGTGATGCTTCTGGGAGTGATAGTAAAGGCATGGTTACCAAAGACGGTTTCGCGCAGCCCGGGCTGCGGCCGGATATGACAGACGGTGAGCCGGATTTTGACACTTGGCTGTCGCAGCAACTGCAGTTCAACGAACCGCATCTGGACGATGATGGCTTTTGCGAACGGGTGATGGCAGATCTGCCTCCGGTTCCGGCGAAACGCGCAGAGCGTCGAGCCTCCCGCTTTCAATATGCGGCGGTGGTGGCTGCTTCCGCCATCGTCTGCTGGCAGTTCCCGCTCGATCAGGTACTGGCGTCACTGGTGGAGCAGAGCATCAGCCTGTACAGCCTGGTGGGCCTGAGCATTGCGAGTTCCATGGCTGCCATGACTGGCGGAATTCTGGCCGCGCGGCGCTGATCTGATCCCGGCGTCCAGGCGGCAATGTCCTTCCAGCCGGAGGTTTTCCTCCGGCTTTAACCTCTCTTCTATTTGTCTCTGCTCTCTCCCCCTTTATCGACTGTATTGCCCCAATGGTATTTCGCCGCGCTTGGTTACGCGGATGGCGGGCAGGAGGGTGCGCTGCAGCCCGAGCTTGGCCTCCAACTCATAGGGCACGGTGTTACCCTGCAACTGAAGCAATTCCGCGGCCGCCATAAATGAACCCATCAGGTTGGCGGAGGCGTCGACGACAATGGCCTCCTGTCCGTAGGCCGGGATTACCGGTAGCGTGTTGGACGTGCCAGTGATCACTTTGTGTCCCGCCAGTTTAAGGGTGTAGTAGAGGCCGGACAGCGCCAGGTCCGTGTCATTGGGATTGAATACTCGCAAATGGATGCGGAAACGCAGATCGCCGCTGTGGTTGTTCGGCAGGGGCTCCAGCGCCGTCACTTGTACCTCGGGGGTTTCAAAATCCGGCGAGAGGGTTGCGCAGCCCTGCAGGGAAAGGGCGACCAGCAGAGTGACCAGTAGAATGGGTACATTCATGGCCCGGCATACCGCTTTGTAGGCGGACGGATTAATTCGTGCAAAAAGTGGAAGCAAATGACTCACTGTTCCCCCTTGGGATACGGTTGGATTGGTCGGTAAAAGACCGCATTCGCGACAAAGGGTTCAGCGCGCGGGCAACCTGGGCACCCGGGAAGCCCGGTTTGAGTCGTCGGGTTTCGCGGGGATTTGTACACAGGGCTATACTCTGGTCCCAGTACGGTGTCAATTTGGAGCGACACTGGAGGGGCGTAGGGCAAAGTAGGGCAAAGGAGTGTCTTGTGGAGTTTGCGCAGTTACAGCCGGATCTGCAGCAGTGGATACGGGATGCCATAAAGCGTGGTCAGAGCCTCGCTGCAATGATGGATGCCCTGCTGAAAGCGGGGTATCGGCCCGAGATTGAACGCGCTGTGCAACAGTGTTTGGCCGGTCAGGATTTGGCTGACCATGAGACCGGTGCCGTGACGGCGGAGGCTGCCGCGGAGCACGGATCTGCAACCGCGGTGGAGGATGGCAAGCGCTTTCGGCTGTTTGAGTTGAGTGCAAATTGCATCGACCTTAATGATCGCCAGGTGGAGGTGCTGCTGGCCATGCGGCAACCCAACGTCGTTCTGTTTGGTAATCTGCTCTGTGACTGGGAATGCGATGCCCTGATCGAATCGTCGCGCCCGAAGCTTACGCCTTCGCGCGTGGTCAATGCCGACAAAGGAACCTACGAGCTTAAACGCGACGTGCGCACAAGCTCTGGGGCTTTCTTTCAGCGCGGGGAAACCCCACTGGTCGCCGCCATCGAATCCCGCCTGTCCCGTCTGTTGGGGGTGGCCGAAAGCCGGGGTGAACCGCTGCAGATTCTTCACTATCCGCCCGGGGCTGAATATCGGCCGCACTACGATTTCTTTGATCCGGCGCGCCCCGGAAACCAGCGGGTTCTGTCAATGGGCGGGCAGCGTGTGGGTACCCTGATCATTTACCTGAACGATGTAAAGGCCGGCGGTTCTACGGTGTTTCCCAAAATCGGCCTGGATATCCTGCCCAAGAAAGGCTGCGGCCTGTTCTTCTCCTATGCCGATGATGCCGGCGGCCTGGATTACCAGACGCTACACGGTGGCAGCCCCGTGGTGGCGGGGGAAAAATGGATTGCCACCAAGTGGTTGCGCCTGGGGGATTACCTGGCGCGGAGCGACTGATGGGCGGGCAGGAGCAGCCCCCGGGGGGCGACAAAGCGGAAGAGCTGGCGGAGTCACTGAAGCTCGCGGAGGTCGCCCCTTCGTCGTTTCCGGAAATTCTGGATACGGTGACGGCTTCTATTCTCAACATCTGGAAGGCGTTTCTCGGCCATATCCCGTTTATCGTCGCCAGTATGCTGATGCTGGTGCTGACTTGGGTGGTGGCCACGCTGGTGGGGCGTTGCGTATTCCGCTTCGCCAGGCGAACCACTCAACGTCCTTCTCTGCAACATCTGCTGGTGCGCCTCGCCAAGATCGTGGTTTGGGTGATCGGGCTGCTGTTTACCGCGATGATTATGTTCCCGGGGTTAACGCCGGCGCGTGCCCTGGGTGGCCTGGGGTTGCTGTCGGTGGCGGTTGGTTTGGCATTCAAGGATATTTTCGAGAATTTTTTCGCCGGCATCCTGATCCTGTGGCGCTTTCCTTTCGAAGCTGGAGATGTCATCAAGTGCGAAGAGGTGCAGGGGCGGGTGGAGCAGGTGGATGTGCGCAATACCGCAATTCGCCGCACCACTGGGGAGCTGGTGATCGTACCCAACCTTTTCCTGTTCAAGAATCCGGTGGAAATTCTCACCGATCGCAACAAACGCCGCTTTACCGTCATTGTGGGTGTCAGCTATGACGTGGATCTCTCAGCCGCAGTGACCGTTATTACACAGGCGGTGGAGTCCTGTGAGTCGGTGCGCGACGACGAACCGGTGCAGATCTTTCCGCGTGCTTTTGCCGACAGCAGTATCGAAATCGAGGTCACCTGGTGGGGCGGTTCAACGCCACTGCAAGAGCGGGAGTCCCGGGGGGAGGTAGTCCGTGCGGTCAAGCAGGCATTGGATGCCGCTGGTATGGAAATTCCCTTCCCATACCGGACGCTGGTGCTCAGAGACCCCTTGAGGTTGGAAGAGGCTCACAGCGAGTAAGAGGTTGGTGCAATTAACCCGGCAATGAAATGTTGCCGGGTTGAATACTGCGCGGTTTACACCGTGCTGTCTGGCTGGTTTTCCGGTCTCGCCCGGTCAAAGGCGGGCAGGGCGGCACACGCCTTGGCGATCCGCGCAATATGCGGGTAGTCATCCACCTTCAGTCCGAAGCGTTCGGCGTTATATATTTGCGGGATCAGGCAGCATTCAAACAGCCCCGGGGTCTCGCCGCCGGCAAATGGTGTGGCACTTGAGCTCAACTGCGGTTCCAGTGCGCGGAATCCTCCGTCGATCCAGTGGCGAATCCAGTCGATTTTCTGTTCTTCACCCGCACTCAGTGTGGACTGCAGGTATTTAAGCACGCGTAGATTCTGCAGTGGCTGAATGTCGCAGGCGACGTTATAGGCCAGGGCGCGTACCTGTGCGCGGGCGAGCGATTCCCGGGGTAAAAGCGCAGGCTCAGGGTATTGCTCATCCAACCACTCGAGAATGGCGAGGGACTGGGTAAATACGTGGCCGGCATCGACCAGGGCTGGTACCAGCCCCTGTGGATTCAGGCTGCGGTAAGCCGCCTCCCGTTGCTCGCCTTCCAGCAGGTTCACCGGATGGTAGTCGTATTGGAGCCCTTTGAGGTTGAGGGCAATACGTACGCGGTAGCTGGCGGAGGATCGGAAGTAGCCGTGCAGTTCCATTTCTGATTTCCTGTCTGATTATTGAGCGTTGGGTAGGTCGCATTCGCGAGTCCGGCTCTGTGCCATGTTGTTGCGGCAGGTCATTGGGAGACATCGACGCAAACAGTTTGCGTGAAACCCTGTAATTGCTGACAAAAATGGCGTCAAACCCCGTATAATGCGCGGCCGATTTCTTGAACTGCTATACGGCCGCGCCCAATTGCCGATTTGTTCGCCAGTGGACAATGCCCGGCTGGGCAGCCATCAGCGTCTCCGGGCGGGTTGCCAATGCTCGTTCGTCCCTGTCGGCGGCTGCCGGGAGTCTGTGTCAGCCAAAAATTCCTGCGGCAGTGGTTACAATTGAAACCAATCTTAGTTACATTTGAAACCTGGTACAACCCGTTCCTCAGCAGGTGAATGAACCGCGATGACAACAGATAACACACGAAGCGATAGCGTAGATCCGGCAAGCGCCATTGCGGACCCTATTGACGCTGTGCGTCCGGACGACCTGCGTCTGGAAAAATTTCTGCCTTACCGGCTGTCGGTACTTTCCAACCGAGTGAGCAACGCCATTGCGGATGCCTACAGTGCGCGTTTTGACCTCACTATCCCTGCCTGGCGGGTGATGGCAATACTGGGGCGCTTTTCCAATCTCTCCGCCGCAGATCTGGTGGAGCAGACAGCGATGGATAAAGTGGCCATCAGTCGCGCCGTGTCGATCCTGATCAAGAACGATTACATCACCCGTAGCGAAGACCTCGCGGACCGCCGTCGCCAGGTGCTGAATCTGTCGGAGCTGGGGCGCGATGTGTACGAACGCATTGTGCCGCTTGCGCAACAGTATGAGAACGACCTGATGGGATCGCTCTCGACCGATGAGCGCCAACAGCTCGACAGCATCATCGAAAAGCTGATGGCGCGCGCGCAGGACTGGGCCAACCGCGGCCTTATCGACTGACCCGGGCTTTTGTTGCCCTGGCCATTCGCGCCCCCACCCAAATTGCAAGAGGTGCGCCCTCTGGACGCGCCAGTATGAATTATCAGGAGCTACCATGTTCGATCACCTGACAAGCCTCCCCGCAGACCCGATTCTCGGCCTGCTGGCCACCTATCGTACCGATGAAAACCCCAACAAAATTGACCTGGGGGTGGGGGTATATAAGGACGAAGCGGGCCATACACCGGTGCTGCAGGCGGTGAAGGAAGCGGAGACGCGTCTGCTGCAAAGCGAAGAAACCAAATCCTATATTGGCCCGGCCGGTACCCCGGGGTTCAACAGCGCCATGCAGGAGCTGGTGTTGGGTGCGGGCCACCCCGCGCTGGTAGGCAATCGTGTGCGCTCTGCGCAGACGCCCGGTGGCTGCGGTGCACTGCGTGTGCTGGCAGAATTCACCAATCGCGCCAAGGCTGGCGCCACTATTTGGGTGAGTGATCCCACCTGGGCGAATCACGTTCCGCTGCTTGGCAACGCGGGTTTGCAGATCAAGAGCTATCCGTATTACGACCGCGCTACCAGCAGTCTGCAGTTCGACGCCATGGTGGAAACCCTTAAGAATGTGGGCGAAGGCGATCTGGTATTGTTCCACGCTTGCTGCCACAACCCCTGCGGTGCGGACCTCTCCCGCGAGCAGTGGAAAGTGCTGGCAGAAATGGCGCAGACACAGGGGTTCACACCTTTTGTGGATATGGCATACCAGGGTTTTGGCGAGAGCCTGGATGCGGATGCCTATGGTCTTCGTCTGATGGCAGAGTCAGTACCGGAAATGCTTGTGGCAGCCTCATGCTCAAAAAATTTCGGCCTTTATCGCGAGCGTGTCGGTCTGGCAATGGTGATATACAGCGATGCCGCCGCAGCGGATCGTGGCCAGAGCCAGCTGCTGAATGTAGTGCGCGGCAATTACTCCATGCCACCCAACCACGGTGGCGCCATTGTCGAGTCCATCCTGACCGATGCCAGTCTGCGCGCGAATTGGGAAGCGGAGCTCGCGGAAATGCGCGAGCGTATTAACGGCCTGCGCTCAGGGTTGGTCGAAAGTCTACAGGCCGCAGGGGCAGCAGGTGATTTCCGGTTTATCCAGAACCAGAAGGGAATGTTCTCATTTCTGGGAATCAACCCAGAACAGGTGCAGAAACTGCAACGGGATTATTCCATTTATATGGTAGATTCCAGCCGAATCAGTATCGCCGGTCTAAGTCAGAGCAACATGGCGTACTTCTGCCAGTCTGTTGCTGAAGTTCTGGAATCCTGACGCTGGATGTCGGCCGCGCCGCCGGCGCGGCCTGTTAAGCCCCGTCAATAATTGAGCTGCGCGGCGGTTTCGCCGTGCAACACCTGCATATCGTTTGAAGTGAAACCGAAAATGGAAGTTGAGGTAGATGCCCCTGTGTCCGAGCCTTTAGTCAAACCCTGGGATCCGGCGAGCTGGCGCAAGCTTACCGCACACCAGCAGCCGAAATACCAATCCATATCCGAAGTCGAATCCGTCGAGCGTGAGCTCGCCAGCTATCCGCCGCTAGTTTTCGCCGCCGAGGCGCGCGAGCTACGCCGGCAGTTGGCGGAAGTCGCGCAGGGTAAGGCGTTTCTACTGCAGGGCGGGGATTGCGCCGAGTCTTTTGCCGATTTCAATGCCAACCGAATTCGCGACACCTTCAAGGTGTTGCTGCAGATGGCGGTAGTGCTGACGTTTGCGGGCAATCTGCCGGTGGTGAAGGTTGCGCGCATGGCGGGACAGTATGCCAAACCCCGTTCTGCCGATATGGAAAATATCGGTGGGGTAGAGCTACCCAGTTATCGCGGCGACATCATCAACGGCATTGACTTTACCGCACAGGCGCGGGTGCCAGACCCGCGACGCATGTTGACGGCCTACAACCAGTCCGCTGCCACGCTGAATCTGCTGCGTGCTTTTGCCCAGGGCGGGCTCGCAGATTTGCACCAGGTGCACGCCTGGAACCTGAGCTACCTGGAGAATAATCCGCAGCGGGACCGCTATCTGCAACTGGCTGAGCGTTTGCAGGATGCGTTGGAGTTTATGGCAGTCTGTGGAATCAATTCCACCAATACTCCGGCCATTCGCGAGACCACGTTGTTCACTTCGCACGAAGCACTGCTGTTGAACTACGAGCAGGCGCTGACTCGCACCGACAGCCTCACCGGCCGATGGTACGACTGCTCTGCGCATATGCTGTGGATCGGCGAGCGTACCCGTCAGCTTGACGCGGCACATGTGGAGTTCCTCGCGGGTGTGTGGAACCCGATCGGGGTCAAGGTCGGGCCGGGTATGGCCACGGATGAGCTGATTCGTCTGATCGACCGCCTGAACCCGAACAACGAGCCCGGGCGTCTGACGCTTATTACCCGTATGGGGGCGAACACTTTGGGCGAAAAATTACCGGAGCTGGTGCGCGCGGTAGAAAGGGAAGGGCGCTCGGTGGTGTGGAGCACCGATCCGATGCACGGTAATACGGAGAAAGCATCGAGCGGCTACAAGACGCGAAACTTCGACAATATCCTGCGGGAAATTCGCGACTTCTTTGCGGTGCATCGCGCCGAGGGTAGCCATCCCGGCGGTATTCATCTGGAAATGACCGGCCAACACGTTACTGAGTGCACAGGCGGTGCCTGGAAAATTTCCGATGCGGATCTCGCCAGCTGCTATCGCACCCAGTGCGATCCCCGATTAAACGCAGACCAGGTACTCGAACTGGCGTTCTGCGTTTCCGAGTTGCTGCGCGAGGGCCGCAACGGCGGCGCATAAACACTGAAAACCTGGCAGGGCATCGGTACGATGGCTTCAGGCTGAGCGTGCCGGATTGCCCGGCGACCCGAACTTTTTGAAAGGGAGAGTGCGATGTATCAGTTATTTATCGGCAACAAGAATTATTCATCATGGTCGCTGCGCCCCTGGCTGCTGGCGACCCAACTGGATATTCCCTTCGAAGAGGAGCTTGTGCCGTTTGATGAAGGTGGCAGCTGGGGCAAGTTCCGCAGGTTTTCTCCCACCGGCCTGGTACCGTGCCTGGTGGATGGAGAGACCACCGTGTGGGATTCTCTCGCGATCGCGGAATATCTCTACGAGTCTTTCCCCCGTGTGTGGCCGCAGGACCGGCAGGCGAGGGCCTGGGCACGCAGTGCGGCGGCAGAAATGCACTCGGGATTTTCTGCATTGCGCAGTCAGTGCAGTATGAACTGTGGTGTGACTGTGGCGCTGCATGAAGTAAGTACCGCTCTCCGCAAGGATCTCGACAGAATTGAGGAATTGTGGCTGCAGGGCTTGAGGCGATTCGGAGGTCCTTTCCTTGCAGGGGCTTCGTTTACCGCGGTGGATGCATTTTTCGCACCTGTAGCCATACGCTTGCGGGGCTATCAACTCTCACTCGGGGATGAGGCCATGGCTTATTGCGAGCGCATACTGGCACTGCCGGGCCTGCAGGCCTGGATTGCCGACGCACTTCGCGAGACCTGGCGCGAGCATGATCACGAAGCCGAACTGGAAATGTACGGGTCGATTGTGGACGACCGTCGGGCCTGATCAGAGCTTTTTTGTGTAACCGGGCTTAGGCCCGGTTTCTATGAGCAGGTTAAAAGTATTCACTTAATAAGCCGTTATCAAACTAGGGAACTGGCTCCTCCCACAGACTTTTCTCCGCAAAGTTGGTCAGGAGCAGGGGGTTGTTCGGTGTGAAATTCGCTTCGCCATACAAAAACGCGGGCTGGTCGGTGCGTCATAGCGACATCTGCCGCCTCGGGGTACACTCGGGCAGGTCAGGATTTTAACAATCTTAAAAATAGTCAAAGAAACTTCCAAAGAAAGAAGAGGATCGAGTCGATGCGTCAAACATTGATCGCGATGTCCATTGCCGCCGCACTCGCGGCCCTTGCGGGCTGCGGTAAAGATTCCGAACAGGCGCAGGTGGCCAAGCCATCGGAGCAAGCGGTGGCTTCCGCTGCGACTGCAGCCGATGCTATCGGTGCTAATCCACTGTTAACGGAATGGGCCGGCCCTTATGGCGGCGTGCCGGCCTTCGACAAAATGAAGGTGGAAGACCTTAAGCCCGCGCTTGAGTACGCGATGGCGCAGAATCTTGCGGAAATTGAACAGATTGCCGGCAACCCGGATGCCGCCACCTTTGCCAATACCATTGAAGAAATGGAGCGCAGCGGCAAGGCGCTTGATCAGGTATTCACGTACTGGGGCATCTGGAGTGGCAACATGTCATCTCCTGAGTTCCGCGCCGTGCAGGCTGAGATGGCGCCTCAGCTCGCAGCGTTCAATTCCAAGATCATTCAAAACGATAAGCTGTTTCAGCGTGTGAAAGCCGTTTTTGATACGCGCAATGAATCAGACCTGACGCCAGAGCAGAAGCGCGTGGTTGAACTGGTCTATGACGAGTTTGCCACCAACGGTGCCACCCTGACCGGTGAAGCCAAGGCGCGCTATGCGGAAATCAACGAGCGTCTTGCAGAACTGCACACCAGATTCGCCAATAATGTACTGGCGGATGAGGAGGGCTACGATATTTTCCTGCTCAGTGATCAGTTGAAGGGCCTGCCGGAATCTTTCGTCAAAGCGGCAGCTGCGCTGGCGGAGGAGAAGGGGCAGAAAGGCAAGTACGCGATCACCAATACTCGCTCGTCGATGGACCCGTTCCTTACCTATTCGGAAGACCGCGCGCTGCGCGAAAAGGTGTGGCGTAATTACTACAGCCGTGGCGATAACGGCGGTGAACACGATAACAACGCGATCATTGCTGAGATTCTGCAGCTGCGCGATGAGCGTGTAGGTCTGCTGGGCTTTGATAACTACGCCGAGTGGCGCCTGCAGAACCGCATGGCCAAAACCCCGGAGAATGCCATTGAACTGATGGAGGCGGTGTGGCCGGCGGCGGTTGCCCGTGTACACGAAGAGGTGGCGGATATGCAGGCGGTTGCCGATGCGGAAAAGGCCGGCATCAAGATCGAACCCTGGGACTATCGTTTCTATGCGGAAAAAGTACGCAAAGCGAAGTACGACCTGGATTCCGATGAGGTCAAGCAGTACTTGCAGCTGGATAAGCTGCGCGAGGGCATGTTCTATGTGGCGGGGGAACTCTTCAATTTCAGCTTTACCCCAGTGAAGGCGGGCTCTGTGCCGGTATACCACGAGGATGTGAAAGTTTGGGAAGTCAAAGATAAGACGTCCGGCGAACACATCGGGCTGTGGTATCTCGATCCATTTGCCCGCGCCGGCAAACGCTCCGGTGCATGGGCCAGTATGTACCGCGACCACACGACCTTTGATGGCAAGGAAACGGTACTTGCTTCCAACAACTCCAACTTCATCAAAGGCGAGCCGGTATTGGTGAGCTGGGATGATGCGACCACGTTCTTCCACGAGTTCGGCCACGCATTGCACTTCCTCGCGTCCAACGTCGCCTACCCGACGTTGAACAGCGGTGTGCGTGACTACACCGAGTTCCAGTCGCAGTTGCTGGAGCGCTGGTTGAGCACGGATCCGGTCATCGATAATTATCTTGTGCACTACAAAACGGGCGAACCGATTCCGGCGGAGTTGGTTGCAAAGATCAAGAAGGCCGCAAACTTCAACCAGGGTTTCAGCACTACCGAGTATCTGGCATCCGCACTGGTGGATATGAAGCTGCACACCACCGATCCGAAAGGTATTGACCCGGATAAATTTGAGCGTGAAACACTCGACGCGCTGGGTATGCCGAGCGAACTGGTGATGCGCCACCGCACGCCTCAGTTCGGTCATATCTTTTCCGGTGAGGGTTATTCCGCCGGCTACTACGGTTACATGTGGGCGGACGTGCTGACCTCTGACGCGGCTGAAGCCTTTGCCGAGGCGAAGGGTGGTTTCTACGACAAGGAAGTGGCGGGCAAGCTGGTGAAATACCTGTTCGCACCGCGCAATGCCATCGACCCGGCGGAAGCCTATCGTTTGTTCCGTGGCCGTGATGCGGGCATCGAGCCGCTGATGCGCGATCGCGGGTTCCCCGTCCCTGGTGAAAAAGCAGAAGCTACAGCCTCTGCGGGTGAATAACCTGCGGGGCTGACCCGCTCAACAAAAAGGCCGCGATGCGCAAACATCGCGGCTTTTTTGTTTTATCTCGGCAGTGCGCAAAAACTTCTACACTGAATGGAATCTTTGAAGGGGGCGGAAGCGTGTCAAAGTGGCTGATCATTCTTGGCTGCGCGCTGGTATTAGTCGGCGTGCTGCTGCATTTCTTTCCGAGCCTGTTCAGTTGGTTCGGGCGCCTTCCCGGTGATATTCGAATCGAATCCGAGCGCAGCCGGGTTTATTTTCCGATTACGTCGATGATCATTATCAGCGTGGTGTTGAGTGTACTTTTCAGCTTGTTTCGCCGCTGACTCATTTTTCCAGTAACTGGTCCAGTGGCAGTTCGGTTCTGTAGCGCACCTGCTTCAGTGAAAAGCTGCTCTTGATATGGTCGATACCGGGCAACTCGGTCAATTTCTTGTCAAGAAATTCCTGATAAGCATGCAGATTTGGCACCACCACGCGCAACAGGTAGTCAAAATCTCCGGTCATCAGATAGCACTCCATTACCTCTGGCCACTGCGCAATGGTGGACTCAAAGTGCTGCAATTCTTTCTTTACCTGGTGATTCAGGGTCACCTGAATAAACACGCTCACCGGTAGGCCCACCATATCCGGTTCCAGCAAGGTGACGGCGCGCTTGATAAAGCCCTGTTCGTGCAGGTTTTTCACACGGCGGGAACAAGGGGAGGGAGACAGACAGACCTTCTCCGCCAGCTCAATATTGGGAATGGTCGCGTCCTGCTGAAGAATTTCCAGAATGTGCTTGTCGATGGCGTCCAGCATATAGGCCATAGGGGGGTCCTGGTGTTTCCGTCTGTTTTTGATCTAGGTGCAAATTAGGTGGCGCTGGTAGCGAATGCGACAGCTGCCACCGCGGACATTGTCTTGAAAAGCATACTTCCCGTGACCGGATTGTTGAACTGGTTCAATCGGGAATCGCCAATTACCCGCGCTCGGGCAGGCACTGAAACCGGCGGCGGGACACAATTTGATAAAGATTCTCAATAATTGTCCACGGCTTGTTGATTATTGCAGAAACCGTTAGAGAAGTGGTGAATTCTTTCCGTCTTGCTCGCGTTTTCTAGTGAATTTGGTATGACCTGCTCGTCTTTCCGGTGATAGCGTACGGAAAACAACAAATTATCACCGGATTACGCCGACTTGCCCCCCTTTGCATCCGGCGCCGGAAACAGCGAGAAGGTCCCCACCATGGCGATGGTCGAAACTGATCAGGAATTGGGCTTTGACCGGGAGTACTCCCTGACGGCGGCGTTTACCCGGGAATCCGGACGCGTGTTTCTCACAGGTATCGATGCTCTGGTACGCCTGCCGTTGATGCAAAAGCAGTTGGATGAACAGGCGGGCTTGAACACGGCCGGTTTCATTTCCGGTTATCGCGGCTCACCTCTCGGTGGATACGATCAGGCACTGTGGCGCCACAAGAAGCTGCTCGCCGAGCGGGATATCCACTTTGAGCCGGGTATCAATGAGGATCTTGGCGCGACCAACATCTGGGGAACCCAATTGTTGGATCACTACCGCCAACAGGCCACCCGCGACGGGGTGTTTTCTATCTGGTATGGCAAGGGGCACGGCGTGGATCGCAGCGCCGACGTTTTCCGTCAGGCCAACATCCAGGGGACCTCGAAGCTCGGTGGCGTGCTGGCGCTCTGTGGCGATGACCACACCGCGGAGTCCTCCATGTTTTCCCACAACACCGACCAGATTTTCGAGTCGGTGATGATGCCGCTGCTGTTTCCCGCCACCATCGACGAATACCTTACCCTGGGCCTTGCGGGTATCGCGCTTTCCCGTTTCTCCGGCCTTTGGGTTGGTTTCAAGACCATCACCGAAACCGTGGAATCCGGAGCTTCCATTGTGGTGCCGGAATTGCCTCGGTTTGTACTGCCGGATTCGTTCCCGGTTCCGGCCCACGGTCTCAATTACGATCCACACCTCAACTGGCCCGCCGAGCGCCTCGAGTACGAGCGACGCATGTTGGAAGAGCGTCTGCCTGCAGCGCGCGCTTTTGCCTATGCGAATAAGCTCGATCGGACCATCATCGATGCGCCGGTAAAACGTTTTGGCATCGTCACTGTTGGCAAGGCCCATGGCGACCTGCTGGAAGCGCTCAAGTTGCTGCAGCTAACGGAGCAGCATCTATTGGACGCGGGTATTTCCATCCACAAGGTCGCCATGAGCTGGCCGCTGGAGCCCCGCGGCATGTCGGAATTCGCCCGCGGTATGGAGCGGATTCTGGTGGTGGAAGAAAAGCGTCCGCTGGTGGAAGACCAGATGAAAAACCTCTTCTACGGCTGGCCGGATCAGCAGCGCCCGAGAGTGGTGGGCAAAAAAGACCTCGACGGCAATGACCTGCTGCCGGCCGTCTGGGGTTTTGGCCCGGATCAAGTGGCGAAGGCCATTGCGCGCTGGCTGGCGGATACCGAACTCGCGACGCGCCTGTCGCCATTGGCAGAAAAACTCGGAAAAGATGTGGTGCAGAAAGCCAGTGGGTTGCTCGCCCGTGAACCGATTTTCTGCGCCGGCTGCCCCCACAACAGTTCGACCAAATTACCGGAAGGCAGCATCGGCAGTGCCGGTATCGGCTGCCACATCATGGCGCTTGGCAAGGGATTGCGCACGGATACCTATTCCCACATGGGAGGCGAGGGCGCGCACTGGGTGGGCTTGCATCGCTTTTCCAGTGACAAGCATATTTTCCAGAATATGGGCGATGGTACCTACAACCACTCCGGCTTGCTGGCGATCCGCCAGGCGGTGGCGAGCAGGATCAACATCACCTACAAGATCCTGTTGAACGACGCGGTGGCCATGACCGGTGGCCAGCCTGCCGATGGTGAAGTCACCGTGCCCACACTCTCCCGGCAGCTGCTGGCGGAAGGAGTGGGGCAGGTGTGTCTGGTCAGTGAAAACCCCGATCACTGGCGGCAGCATCGCGATCTGTTGCCGGCGGACCTGCAGATATTCCATCGCGACGAACTGGATCAGGTGCAGCGCCGGTTGCGCGATACGGCCGGGGTCACCGCGATCATTTACGAGCAGGTGTGCGCGGCGGAAAAGCGCCGCCGCCGCAAAAAGGGGCAGATGCAGGACCCGGCGAAACGCCTGCTGATTAACCATCGCGTTTGCGAGGGGTGCGGCGATTGCAGCGTGCAGTCGAGCTGTATTGCCGTGGAACCGCTTGAAACCGGGTTTGGCCGCAAGCGCCAGGTGAACCAGTCGAGTTGTAACAAGGATATGCGCTGTGCCGACGGCTTCTGCCCGAGCTTTGTCAGTGTGGAAGGCGGCGAACTGAAAAAACCGGCACTGGATACACTGGCTGAGGCGATTGACCGCGCCACAGAAAATCTGCGGGATGCCCCGGCGCCAGAACTCGAGCAGCCACTGAGCATTTTGGTTGTCGGTATCGGTGGCAGCGGTGTACTTACCGTGGCCGCGCTGCTGGGCATGGCTGCGCACCTGGAACAGA
This sequence comes from Microbulbifer sp. SH-1, assembly GCF_011326135.1. Lineage (NCBI taxonomy): Bacteria > Pseudomonadati > Pseudomonadota > Gammaproteobacteria > Cellvibrionales > Microbulbiferaceae > Microbulbifer > Microbulbifer sp. SH-1. The sequence continues at coordinate 859,096 of NZ_CP046948.1, forward strand.
AGGGCAGTACCACTCTGTATTTCACCGGGCTGTCGCAGAAAAATGGCGCGGTCGTGGCGCATGTGAAAGTGGGGAACACGCCGGAAGACATCACCACCGCGCGCATTCGCGATGGTGCCGCCGACCTGCTGCTCGCTTGCGATATGGTGACCGCGGCGGCGCAGCGCCACAAGTTTGCCAGTGGCAGCATGAAAGCACTGGTGAATACCGCGGAAGTTCCGGTGGCTGCATTTGTGCGTAACAATGAGCTGGCGTTTCCTGCGGACGCCACCGCGGACAGTATCCGCTCTGTGGCTGGAGAATATTTCGGCTTTGATGCAAACCACTACGCCGAGGCGCTGTTCGGAGATTCGGTTGCGGCAAACCTTATGATGCTCGGTTACGCCTGTCAGCGCGGGTTGCTTCCTGTTTCACAGAATGCCGTGGAGCGCGCGGTTACCCTGAATGGCGTTGCCGTAGAAAATAACCTTCGCGCGTTCCGCGCCGGTCGCCTGCTTGCGGTCGATGCCGCTGCGCTTGATCAACTGGTGAATCCGGCTCAGGCCGTACACATTGCTGAGCCGCTGGAAACTACTGAACAACTGGTGACACGACTGGCCAATGAGCTTATTGAATACCAGGGCGCCGGCTACGCGCGACAATTTACCACGGCGATCACTGCGCTTGAGCGGGCGGAAAACCGTCTTCAGGAAAGTACCGGGAGCCTCACCCGTATCGCCGCGCGAAGCCTGTTTAAAGCCATGGCCCATAAAGACGAGTACGAGGTGGCGCGTCTGTACAGCGGAGCGTCGTTCAGGCAACAGTTGCGTGAAACATTCGCCGGTGACTACAAAATCCGTTTCCTGATGGCACCGCCACTGATTGCCCGACCGGACGCCAGCGGCAAAATCCGCAAAATTACACTTGGCCCGTGGCTGGCAAAAGTGTTACCGGTACTGGCCAAAGGCAAAGTATTGCGCGGCGGTATCTTTGATGTGTTCGGCTATACCGCGGAGCGTCGCGAGGAGCGCCGCTGGGCCCGGGAAGTGCACGACGTGGTGACCACGGTGGCTGGGAATCTGAGCATTGCCAATGCTGAGCTGGCGGCTGAACTGCTGGCACTGCCGCAGCAGGTGCGTGGTTACGGCCATGTGCGGGCAGAAAAGATGGCGGCGATTCGCGAGCGCTGGGAGGTGCTCAAGGAGCGCTTTAAGAAAGGCGGTAGTCCCTTTGTGGGAAGTGGTGTGATTGCCGGCGCACGCTAGGTTATCAATAAATGCAATGCCCGGATTACTGCGTAATGCTGTTCACTCGGTAGCGGCACCGCCACAGAGCTGCTTAAGTGAACAGTATTACGGATAACTCCGGGCTTTCCGGGCCTCCGGATAACGGCCGCGAGGTAGACGTTATTGCGGCTTTATGGACAGAAAAGGGTTCACAAGCTTGCCCAGGAATCCAGTGAGCGCCACCGGCGCCTCCACTACGGAAAGGCAGAGACACTCCTGATCCAGGGTGGCGGTAGGGCGGTGGACCTCACCGGGTTCCCGCACCAGAAAATCGCCCCGTGAATAGACTCCGTCTGCATCGGAAAAACTTCCGTATAGCACCATGGTGATCTCCTTGCCGCGGTGATCGTGCTCGGCCACCTTATTACCGGGCGCAATGCGATGGAATGCCACTTCGTGACGGGATTGGCCGGTCTTCAACCGCGCCTCCCGCAGTCCCTTGGACAGTCGGCGCCACTTCAGCACGGGATTGCGCTGCATCAGTTTTTTCACCACTGGCGGCAAACTGGAAAAGACCGGTTCCCGTGAAGGGGATGGATTCTCAGCGTCCACCACCACGCGATCCATCACGTTTTCATTTGTATCGATCCTGCCCATCAGCCGTGAAAAAGCACTCTCGGTATCATCGGTGTGATTTGCGGGCGGTACCGCGGACTCAAGTAAGGCGCCGCCAATGCTGTTTAGCAACTTCAACTGTGCCGCGCACTTGGGGCAAAGTTGCAGGTGCGCGGACACCACCAGGCTGTGTGCCCAGTTAAGGCTGCCACTGGCGTATTCCAGCAGCATGTTGTTGTCGGGATGGTGTTGAATCATGGTTACCTACCTGACAAGTGTGCTCTGCAATTTCTTTAATGCCAGGCGCACTCGGGATTTGACGGTCCCCAATGGCAGCCCCAGCTCCGCAGAGATCTCACTGTGAGATTTTCCCTCCATATAGGCTTTTTCAATGACGTGACTCTGTTCCGGAGGCAGACTGCTGAGACCGGCTTCTACGGTAATCTGAGCTCGGGATTGCTGTAGATAGACCAAAGGCTGGTTGTCAAAGCGTTCATCCCAGATGTCATCCACTTCCAGGCTGTCATCGGTATCCGGTTGGCGACTGTTGCGGCGCAACGCATCAATTCGGCAATTGCGCATAATGGTGAATACCCAGGTGCTGGCTGAGGAGACGGCCGGGTCGAAACTTGGCGCCTTGCGCCATACCCGGAACATCACCTCCTGAACCAGTTCATCGGCGGCTTCCGGCGCCGAACTCTGCCCACCGCGACTGAACTGGAACCCCTTGATCAGCGGCGCAAAGTGGTTGAAGAGCTTCTCAAATGCCACGCGATCCCGCGATACCCCAACTTTTACCAGCAGGGTACTCCACTCGTCGTCTCGTGTTTGCGGGGAAGACTGCATTGCCTTCAGGCCACCTTTTCCTGATTCCATTGCCGCCATGGTAATACGATTCGCTCTCTTTTTTCGCCCGGTATCACAGTCGCGCCTTACTTTACGCAGCGTGAACGCATTCGGATCACCTGTGCATCCTTCCTCTGCGCCCCCTGCTCAGTGCATGAGTGTGAACTGGTGGTCATGTAATCCAATACCCGGATGGCAGCGTATGCAGCCTAAGTACTGGGTTTAATGAGGAGGGGCCTTGAATGGCGCCGCTATTAGAGAAACTCGAAGATCTTTACGGGGATTTTCTCGCCGTGGATCCCCGACAATTGCGCGATGTTTATGCGGAGAGTGTCATCTTTCGCGACCCGATCCATAAGCTGCGTGGCCTCCCGACAGTTGAAGATTACTTCGCCGGTATGGCCGCCAATCTGAGTGAATGCCGCTTTGTGTTTGATCAGACGCTGGCAAGCGCTGACAGAGCCTCGCTGTGGTGGACCATGCACTACCGCCACCCGAAGCTGGCCGGCGGCAAGTTGCTGTCGTTGCGCGGTGCCTCACTACTCACCATAGATCCGACTGCGGAACGGGTGCTCGAACATGAGGATATCTACGATCTCGGAGCGATGGTCTACGAACAGATTCCGGTACTCGGCGCGGTCGTGAATCTGGTCAAGGGTCGGCTGGCGAGCGGAAGCCGGCGTGCGCCAATGTCTGCCGCGACGCCCTTCCGCGGGGAGGAAAGGAGATGAGCTGGCAGAATGTAACGTCAACGCAGAAAGAGCGGGCACAAACTTGCAAAAAGATGGTTTGGATAACCGGTGCCAGCTCGGGAATTGGTGCGGCGTTGGTGCGCAGGCTGGCTGCCGATGGGCACTTTGTAATTATCAGCGGTCGCAACCGGGATGCGTTGCTCAAAATTCAGCAGCCGTCGCCGAAATTGGTCAAGGTGCTCACCTGTGATGTTGGCGACGACATCTCCATGGCGCAGGCCGGGCGGGAACTCGCGGAGATCACCGACCAGCTCGATCTGGTGATCGCCTGTGCGGGGATCTGCGAGTACGAAGACAACCTCGAGCTGGACGTACACATGTATCGGCGGGTATTTGATGTCAATTTTTTCGGGGTTGTGAACACCCTGCACCAGTCGCTCCCCCTTCTCGCAAACAGCCGGGTACCGGTCTTTGCCGCCGTTGGCAGCCTCTCTTCCGTCGTGGGTTTTCCCCGGGCCGAGGCTTACGGGGCCTCCAAGGCCGCGCTCAGTTATTTCATGGAATCGGTGCGAGCGGATACGTGCCGCGTGCGGCTGCGCACGGTACTTGTCCGTCCGGGATTCATCGACACACCGCTGACGAAAAGCAATGACTTTGCAATGCCGTTATTGATGAGTCCCGAGCAGGCGGCGGATCGTATCCTGCGTGGGCTTTCAGGGAGTGGTTCCACCATCGATTTTCCCCGTCGCCTTAGCTGGCCACTGCGGATACTCGGGGTCTTGAAGCCTGTGTGGCACAGACTGTGTGCGCCACGTATCACCAGAATCAGAAAGTTGAGGAGCGCCTGATGCGTATCGCTATTGTCGGAAGCGGAATTTCCGGCCTTACTGTGGCCTATCTGCTGCAACAGAAGCACCAGATCACTCTGTTTGAAGCGGGGGACAGGCTGGGAGGACACACGGCCACCGTTGATGTCGTGCACGGCGGCGACAGGCTGGCGGTGGATACCGGCTTCATCGTATTCAACGATTGGACATACCCCAACTTTATCAAGTTGATGGCGCAGCTCGGAGTGGAGTCCCAGCCCACGGACATGGGCTTCAGTGTAGTGTCGCCACTGGAGCAGTTCGAGTATGCCGGCAACAGCGTCAATTCACTTTTTGCGCAGCGTCGCAATCTGCTTGATGGCGGCCACTGGCGTATGCTCCGGGATATCGTGCGCTTTAACCGCGACGCGGTCGCAGACTGGAAACGGGGTGTACTTGATGAGGAAATGACACTGGGCAGTTATCTGATCAGCAACCAGTATTCCAGCGAATTCGCCTATCGCTATCTGGTGCCGATGGGGTCCGCAATTTGGTCCGCGAGCATGGCGCGAATGCTGGACTTTTCTGTCCATTTTTTCATTCGTTTCTTCTACAACCATGGCTTGTTAAATCTGTTTAACCGACCTCAATGGCGGGTGATCAAGGGCGGCTCCCGCAACTATATCGGCCCACTGACAGCGGGGTTTCGCGATCGAATACGCCTCTCCACACCGGTAACAGGTGTCCGCCGCCTGGAGAAGGGGGTGGAATTGCGCTTCCAGGGTGCTCAGGGCGGTGATCAGTGTGAATCTTTTGACGAGGTGGTGCTGGCGTGTCATTCAGACCAGGCCTTGAACATGTTACTGGACTCGAATGCCGCGGAGCGGGAAGTGCTGGGTCAGATACCGTACGAAAAAAATTCCGTGGTGTTGCATACCGACACCAGCCTGCTGCCCACACGCAGGGCCGCCTGGGCGAGCTGGAACTATCGTCTTCAAGGGGCGCATGACACGCTGCCGGTGCTCACCTACAACATGAACATCCTTCAGCGCCTGAAGAGCGAGCACACCTATTGCGTAACCCTCAACGCCGACAGCGCCATTGACCCGCAAAAGATTCTGCAGCGCTTCGAGTATGACCATCCGCAGTTTTCCGCCGAAGGCAACAGGGCGCAGCGCCGTTGGGGCGAAATCAACGGTGTAAGGCGAACCTGGTTTTGTGGGGCCTACTGGGCCAATGGCTTTCATGAAGACGGGGTGGTAAGTGCGATGCGCGTGGCGCGCGGTCTGGGAGTCGAGTTCTAGTGCGCAGTGGTATTTACACTGGCTGGATCCAGCACAGACGCTTCGCTCCGCGGAACCACAGTTTTCGCTACCGCGGATTCATGGTGTATGCGTTTCTGGATGAGCTGCCGCTAATCCTCGCGCAGACAGCGCTCTGGTCTGAAAGTCGCTGGGCGCCGGCGCAATATCGACGGGAAGATTTTTTCGGTAATCCGGATGTACCACTGGATCAGGCGGTGCGGGATCGTGTGGAAGAGGAGGGCGGCTGTCGTCCCGAGGGACCCATTGCCTTTCTCGCCAACTGGCGTTACTTCGGCTACAACATGAATCCCATCAGTATTTACTACTGTTTTGATCGTACGGGGAGCGCCGTGGAGGCGCTTCTGGTAGACGTCCACAATACCCCCTGGAATGAACGACACGGCTACGTGTTGGCATTGGGGGAGCGGAATCGCAACCGGGTCCAGAAAACCTGTTTTCAGAAAACTCTGCACGTCTCTCCGTTTATGCCTCTGGATCAAGTGTACCTGTGGCGAAGCACTACGCCCGGTGACCGCCTCACTGTCAGTATCCGCTCGATCGAAGCCGGAAACTGCGTGTTCGATGCCTGTATGAGTCTTGCGCGCGAGGAAATAACCGCTTCCGTATTGCGAAACAAGCTGATCCAGTTCCCGTTGTTCACCGTAAAAGTCATCAGTGCCATTTATTGGCAGGCGCTCAAGTTGTTTGTCAAACGCGTGCCGCTGTTTTCCCATCCGGGTAATACGCTGGGCGCGTTGGCTAGTCGCCCGCGCAAGAAGCATTCATAAGACGGAGTCAACAGGATATGAAGTCAGCAGTTCAAACGGCGATGAGCAGTGCACATCCCTACTCGCGGGGTAGGGTAAACCTGCAGTCGGTTGCAACGGTTTCCGGGCTTGAGGCCGACAGCGGAGCCGAGAGCTGGTTTGACCGGCTTGCTCGCAAGCTGGTATTGCACCGCCTGGCGGACATCACCGTGGGCACTCTGTATATTCATGAAACGCGAGTATCAGACCACGGTATACAGGGCGTGCGGAATCAGGCCCTAGGTGGTAATACCGTGCATCATTTCGGTCAGGCACCGGGCAGCTCCGATATCGAAGCCCATATCCACGTGCGCGAGCTTTCTGCCTATACGCAGGTGCTGCTCAACGGATCCATCGGTTCCGGTGAGGCTTACATGGACGGTGCCTGGCATACACCTGACCTAGTGCAGGTCATTCGTTTGTTCGTGGTCAATATGGCTGTGTTGGAACAGCTGGACTCCCGTTGGAGTTCTGTTTCGAAATTCCTGCTGAAAGGATTGCACCGCCTGAATGCCAACTCCATCCGGGGAGCGCGCAAGAATATTGCTGCCCATTACGATCTTGGCAATAACTTCTTCCGTCTGTTTCTCGACCAGAGCATGCTCTACTCATCCGCGGTGTTTCCCAGTGTGAACGCGAGCCTGGCCGAGGCATCCCAGTTCAAACTTGCGCGTATCTGTCGCAAGCTGAGACTGCAGCCTTCGGACCATCTTCTGGAAATTGGCACAGGCTGGGGTGGTATGGCGATTTATGCCGCCAAGCACCACGGTTGTCGCGTAACCAGCATCACTATCTCTAAAGAGCAGTACGAGTACGCACAAGCCTGGGTGAAACGCGAGGGTCTGGAGGATCGGGTTACCCTGCTGCTGCAGGATTATCGTGAGCTCGACAGCGACGCCGAAGGACAGTTCGACAAGCTTGTCTCCATAGAGATGATTGAAGCGGTCGGGCACGAGTACTATCGCGAGTTCTTTTCCCGCTGCAGCCGCCTGCTCAAACCGGACGGCATCATGGTGATGCAGGCGATCACGATTCAGGACCAGCGCTTCGACAGCTACAAAAGCAGTGTCGATTTCATCCAACGCTATATTTTCCCGGGTGGCTGCCTGCCTTCCAATCACATCATCGCCAAACATATTGCCGAAGATACGGATATGCAGATTGTCGGCCTGGATGACATTACATTTGATTACGCCAAGACATTGGCAGCTTGGCGCGGTGCATTTTTCGAGAATCTTGAGGAAATCCGCCATCAGGGTTTTGATCAGCGATTCATCAATATGTGGGATTTCTATTTCTGCTATTGCGAGGGCGGCTTCCTTGAACGTGTTATCAGCACAGCTCAGTTTACCTTTGCAAAACCACGCTTTCGGTGGGCCGCTTAGTTATTTCTGAGTGCCGCCATCGGTGGTTTCGTGGCACTGAAGGAACCTCTCTGGCTGACCCTCGCGCTGCTTTCACTATTGTGGTTGCCGTTCCTTGTGGGGGCGATGAAATTGGCCAGGTTACCCTGCCTGAGGTATTGAATATGATTCACGCGATTGCAGCCATTGCCATCTCCACATCGGTGTGCGTTGTCCCGGAAGCGGTTGTGCAGCAGGCGGCTGTGATCGGGCTGGCGAGGAGTGTCGGAGCAGGCGGAAGTGACTCTGCTGCGTTGCAATACTGCGAATACTTTCTGGTCGATGATACGGGCAAGGCCCGGGTTCTGTACTACGATCCCCGTGGGCAGAAAATTGCCGAAAAACAACTGTCCTCAACGGTCGCCAGTTCTGGGGAGGCGCAGTTGGAGGAAGCACGGCCGGATGTAATGCAGGAAGATTTTCGCCTGGGCGAGATTCGCGAGGTCATACGGGATGGCGACCGCTGGCAGATGCGTTATCGAAAAAACCGCCAGGACAAAGTTGGCGAGGTTGAGGTGCCCGATTCCGACGTCGACGTAGTCGATGCAGGCTTTGACCCGTTTGTGCGGCAGCATTGGGAGCAGCTCGCGGCCGGCGGCAGCATCGAATTCAATTTTGCCTCGCCGCCGCACGGCCAGGTGGTTCGTTTACGTGCGCGTGCAGTGGCTTGCGATGGCAGCGTGGCGGCAGCGGAGCATCTGTGCCTCAGGGTCGAGCCCGCCAATGCCCTGCTGCGCTGGTTTGCTGGAGATCTCTTTTTGGCTTACTCGTCCCGGGATCGCCGGCTCCGCTATTTTACCGGTGTAGTAAACCTGCAGGACGCGCGTGGCGCGGCGCAGAAGCTGTCCATTCGCTACTCCTACCGCTAGCCTGAATTGCCTCGGTATTGCAGGGCCTTGAGTCTCGTCTCCTTTCTGGAATCAGGTATGAAGCCTGCATTATTCCCGCTACGCATCGCCTGAACAGGCAGTCAGCAGGTGAGCTCGACTCGGCAAAAATTCTTCCATGCCGTTGGCACATAACCAAAATGTCGTCTAAACCTACAGTTGAAGCAGGCGACAATGTGGTGATGAGCGCCAATGAGACTGAATATCCTGGCCGCTGTGGGCCTGAGCGCAGCAACCCTATTTGGATGTGCCTACCAGCAGGAGCAGGTGCCTGGTGCCGGCAACATCGTGATTGATACCTACGGCGTCAACATGCGTCAGTATCAGTTGGATCTCGCCGACTGCCGAGGTCTGTCTACCGCCGCGCGCAACGATGCCGGTCGTCGCGGTGTCACCAGGGCTGCTGGTGGTGCTCTACTGGGTGGCGCCCTCGGCGCGATCATTGGCGATACCAGTAGTGCCGCTCTCGCGGGTGCCGGAGCCGGTGCCTTGCTCGGTGGCGTCAGTGGGGTGGGCAGTTCTGGCGCGGAAGCGAGTTACATCACCCGTAACTGCCTGCGTGGACGCGGCTATCGTGTGCTGAACTAGCCGTGTATTGAATTAACTCCAAGTGCTATTCGGCAACTCTCACAGGACTTGGCTTGGCCGGAGTAACCCTCCGGCTTTTTTTTGCGGTGATGCTGTAATCCGTTTGTCATAAAAAATTCATCTTACTGAAGCCTAAAAAAAAACTATGCCTTTAGAATCCCCGGGTCATTTACAGGGGGTTCCATGCGATTATTTTCCAACCTGACACTTACCTTACTGCTGCTTTGCTTTTGCGGGATTGCCGTTGCCGATGTTTCCGGCAATGTTCACCGAGATCTTGAGGAAAGGGTTTCGCGCATTATTGCCCGTATGTCCGAAGATCTGTCACCAAAAGAACGCATAGCGTTGACCGCGGACTCTGCTGCCAGGTTTCTCACCCGGGATGAGCGGGATTATTTGGGAACCAGCTTTTCCCATTTTCGCGTTGATCGCCCGGCCGTTATTTATGTCGCCTTCGATGCTTCTTACGGGGAAACGCCGTTCTGGCTTAAGGATCAAAAATTCTCGCGGAGAACAGAACTCGACTTCATCGTGGATGAAGAAGACCCATACCATGTATGGTCGAAGCAGGTGGAAGCGGGGCAGGTGAATTTGGGTGTGCCCAGTCTGTCCGGTGAGTTGAAGCCCTATCTGGTGTTTGCCGGTGCGCTGGATGGAAAAGCACCGGTTACCATCACTCCGCTGATTGAAGGTGTGGACGTGCAGATCGCGGAAGTCGGCGGCCTGCCGTTTATCGACGATAACGACTACTTCAACACTTTGCCGCAGGCGCTGGTTGGCCTGCCGGTGTTGCGCAGCTACGAGAGCTGGGAGCTGGTATCGCGCTTTGTGGGTTACTTCCGCGAAACCCGCTATCCCTCGTCATCGCGGCCGGACCATCTGCAGTTGACCTGGCAGGGCGACCCGGCAACATCCGCCACGGTACAGTGGCGCACCGACAACAGTGTGGAAAAAAGCCGGTTGTGGGTGGCCCCGAAAAACCGCTTCCTCGCGCGCGGTAACCGTGCCGGTCAACGCAAAAACGCGACCTACACAGAATTGCACAGCCGTCAGGTGGTGAATGACCCGGTGGTGCGACTGCATCGCGTTGTGCTGAGGGACCTGCAGCCGGCCACGGACTACCTCTATGCAGTCAGTACCGATGACGGCAAGAGCTGGACTTCACCACGAGAATTCCGCACCGCGGCGAGTTCTCCTGTCGAGCCGTTTTCTTTTGTCTATCTGGGCGATCCCCAGAACGGTCTGGATCAGTGGGGGCAGTTGATCCGCCAGGCAGATTTCGAATTCCCGCACGCGCGCTTTTACATGATTGCCGGAGACCTCATCGACCACGGCCAGGAACAGGACAACTGGGATCAGTTTTTCCACGAGGGCAGTTCCGTTTTCGACCGCTCCATGGTGGTGCCGGCGCTGGGTAATCACGACAGTCACGGCGGACATCCCACGTTGTATCTCAAGCAGTTTGCGCTGCCGGCGAACGGCAGTGAGCAACTGGATGCCGGCCGCACCTATCACGTGACCTATCAGGATTTGCTCGTCGTAGTGATGGATTCCAACTATCACCTGGTGGAACCGGAGCTGCAGGCGGAGTGGTTGGATCGGGTGCTGGGCGAGAGCGAGGCGCGCTGGAAAGTGGTGATCTATCACCATCCGTTCTATGCCTCCCGCGAGGGCAGGGACAACAAGCCGATCCGCGACGTGTGGGGGCCGATCTTCGACAAGCATCACGTGGACATCGCGTTCCAGGGCCACGACCACGCGTATATGCGCACCGTTCCCATGCGCGGTAACGAGCCGGTGGCGGCGGACGAGCAGGGCACTATTTATCTGGTGGCAGTGTCCGGGACCAAAATGTACGAGCAGGAGTTGCCGGAGTTCGCCGCCTTTGGTGCGGTGAATACCCGCACCTATCAGGTGATTGACGTGGACCCACTCTCCGGCTCACTGAAGTATCGCGCCATCGACGACAACGGAAATGTGATCGACCAGTTTGCACTGCGCAAACCGGTAAACACACAAGCGCGGCGATAATCCATAGACGTATTTTCGTCGCGCAAAAAAAGAAGCCCGGGAATTTCCCGGGCTTCTTTTTGTGAGGCGATTACTGCCCCAGGGTAAACAACTGCGTGTTGCCGCCGGTTGCCACGGTGTTGACCGTCTTGGTCTTCTCGTTGGCAAAGCGGAACAGGTAGTGCGGGCCGCCGGCTTTGGGGCCGGTGCCGGAGAGGCCCATACCGCCGAACGGGTTCACGCCCACAACCGCACCCACCATATCGCGGTTGATGTAGCAGTTGCCCGCATCAATGCGCTTGAAGATGGCGCCGGCGCGGCCTTCGATACGCGAATGCAGGCCGAAGGTGAGGCCGTAGCCGGTGGCGTTGATGCTGTGGATCACGTCTTCCAGCTCTTCTGCCTTGAAGCGCACCACATGCAGGAACGGACCGAACACTTCGCGCTTTAGCAGATTGATGTCGGTGATCTCTACCACTTGCGGGCCGAAGAAGGTGCCGTGCTGCGGGCGCTTGTTTTCGTCGAACGCGAACAGGGGGTTCGCCTCCGAACTCATACGCTCGCGGTGCTTCTCCAACAGGCCGAGGGCTTTCTCGTCGATCACCGGGCCGATGTCGGTTTCCAGTTTTGACGGGTCGCCCAGCACCAGTTCTTCACAGGCGCCTTTCAGCATGTTCAGCAGGTTGTCCGCGATCACGTCCTGCACACACAGAACACGCAGGGCGGAGCAGCGCTGACCGGCGCTCAGGAACGCGGATTGGATCACGTCGTCCACTACCTGTTCTGGCAGCGCGGTGGAGTCCACGATCATCACGTTCTGGCCACCGGTTTCGGCGATCAGCGGCACGATGGGGCCATCTTTCGCGGCCAGCTGCATATTGATGTGCTTGGCGGTTTCGGTGGAGCCGGTAAAGGCCACACCGGCAACCCGCGGGTGATCCAGCAGCGGCTTGCCGATGGCGGCACCGGTGCCGGTGATCAGGTGCAGTACTTTCTGTGGAATACCGGCCTCGTGCATCAGCTGTACTGCGCGCGCGGCGATCAGTGGGGTCTGCTCCGCGGGCTTGGCGAGTACCGCGTTACCAGCGGCCAACGCCGCAACCACCTGGCCGGTGAAAATCGCCAGCGGGAAGTTCCATGGACTGATACACACGAACACACCGCGCCCGCACAGGCTCAGTTCATTACTCTCGCCCGTGGGTCCGGGAAGAATGGTGGGCTCGCCGAAGTGCTGGCGCGCGCCGTTGGCGTAGTAGCGGCAGAAGTCCACTGCTTCGCGCACTTCGCTGATGCCGTCGTTCAGGGTGCGGCCGGCCTCGCGGCAGATCATCGCCACCAGTTCGTTCAGATGCTGCTCGTAGAGGTCCGCGACCTTGTCGAGGATTTTTGCTCGGGCTTCGCCGCCCAGACGGTTCCAGGCGCGCTGGTGCTCGGCAGCGGAGGTAAACGCCTTGTCGATCAGCGCGGCATCGGTGTTGGCGGTGTGGCCCACCACCTCGCCGGTGGCCGGGTTGAGCACCGCCAGGTCCGCCTTGCCAGCAATGCCGTCCACGATGGGGCCGCCGCTCCAGGTTTTGCCTGCAGACGCTTCCACCATCTGTTTCAGTGGGGCGAAGGCAATCGGGTCGGTGAGTTCAAAACCGTGGGAGTTTTTCCGCGGCAGTGTCTCATGGCCGATGTAGATATCCGCCGGCACCGGGATTTCCGGATGGCGGTAGGGGTTGCAGGCTTCGCTCAGCTTCAAGGTGTCCTGCACCAGCACGTTGACCGGGGTCTTCTCGTCCATAAAGCGGTTGACGAAGGAGCTGTTGGCCCCGTTTTCCAGCAGGCGACGCACCAGGTAGGGCAGCAGGTCGCGGTGCGCACCCACTGGGGCGTAAACCCGCACCGGCGCGCGTTTGCCGTGTACCGCTTCGATCTGATCGTAAAGCAGGTGGCCCATGCCGTGCAGGCGCTGGAATTCGTAGTCGGTACGGTTGCCAGCCATTTCCAGGATCAGGCCCACGGTATAAGCATTGTGAGTGGCGAACTGCGGATAGATCGCATCGTTCGCGTCCAGCAGCTTGCGTGCGCAGACCTGATAGGAGAGGTCGGTGTGGCACTTGCGGGTGTATACCGGGTAATCGGACAGGCCCATCTGCTGGGCGTGTTTGATCTCGCTGTCCCAGTAGGCGCCCTTGACCAGGCGCACCATCAGTTTGCGGCCGGTATCGCGGCCGAGCGCAATCAGCCAATCCGCCACGTGTGGGGCGCGCTTCTGGTAGGCCTGCAGCACAAAACCGAGACCCTGCCAGTCGCGCAGCTCCGGCGCGCGCGCCAGGGCTTCAAAAATATCCAGGGAGATATCCAGACGGTCCGCTTCCTCGGCATCGATATTGAGGCCCATCTGGTATTTGGCGGCAGCCGCGCACAGCTCGATGACTTTCGGCAACAGCTCGTTCATCACGCGCTCGCGCTGCAGCTCGCTGTAGCGCGGGTGCAGGGCGGAGAGCTTGATGGAAATGCCGTTTGCCTCCACCACGTTGCGCTGGCCTTCGCTCTTCTTGAGGTTGTCGGCGCCGATGGCCTCGATGGCCATCATGTAGGAGTCGAAGTAGCGCTGGGCGTCCGCCATGGTGCGCGCGCCTTCGCCAAGCATATCGAAGGAGAAGCGGGTGCCGGGCTTGTTTTCGGCGGGGCCGCGCTTCAGGGCTTCCTTGATGGTGCGGCCGAGCACATACTGCCCGCCCATGATCTTCATGGCCTGCATCATGGAGGTGCGCACCATCGGCTCGCCCATGCGACTGACCAGTTTCTTCATCCAGTGGGACGGCTTTTCGGTGATGTCCGGGTCCAGTTCCACGATGCTGCCGGTCAGCATCAGCCCCCAGGTGGAGGCGTTCACGAACAGGGAGTCAGACTGGCCACGGTGACTGGACCAGTTGCCGGAGTGCACCTTTTCTGCGATCAGCTTGTCGGCGGTATCGGCATCCGGCACGCGCAGCAGGGACTCCGCCAGGCACATCAGCGCCACCCCCTCCTTATTGGAGAGACCAAACTGCTGCAGAAAGGCATCTAAAGTACCGCGCTTGCTGCGCTGCTCGCGGGACTTCACCACCAGTTGGCTGGCGGTGGCGAGGATCTTCTCGCGCAGGGCCTCACCCGGGCGGGGGGCCGCCAGCAGTTCGCTGACGCACTGGTTTTCGTCGGCATGCAGGTATTGGCGGGCTTTCTGGCGCGCGTTTTTCAACTCTTCGGTCAATGGGCCGGCGAAGTGAGTTGGCATAGATTTTTCCTCAAAACTCCCTGATACAAATGGGTGCAGGATAAAAACCCAGATTATGTGGTAAGAGTCCTAGAATTAATCGCCATTTTAGAAAAGAGTGTGGTTAAATATAGGGCGTATTTGCTTGATCACCAGTAGGGTATTTTGTCATGTCTCGTAAGTTGGAAGATCTGGATCGTATCGACCGTCAGATACTGCGGATTCTGCAGCGAGCAGGCCGCCTTCCCAATGTGGAGCTGGCCCGTCGCGTCAACCTCAGCCCCACACCCTGCCTCGAACGCGTGAAGCGGCTCGAGCGCGAGGGCTTCATTAAGGACTACGTAGCGCTGCTCGACCCGTTGAAGGTACACGCGGGCCTGGTGGTGTACATCCAGGTGTCTCTTACCGATACCGCGACCGAATCGCTGGAAGCGTTCAATAAGCACGTGTCCGGCTTAGAGGAAGTGCAGGAGTGCCATATGGTGGCTGGTGGTTTCGACTACCTGGTAAAAATCCGCATTAAGGATATGCTCGGTTACCGCCAATTCCTCGGCGAAAAGCTGGCCTCCGTTCCCGGTGTGCGCGAAACCCACACCTATGTAGTGATGGAGGAAGTGAAAACCGATACCTCGGTGGCGGTTCCCGACCCGGAGCCCAAAAGCGGCAAGCGCTGACAGGGTATGTTGGGAAAAGATGGCAGGTGCCGGGCGCCTGCCATCTTTCGTTTATAGCTGAATAAATAATTGGCCGAATAAATTTTTGTTCGGGTAAATCCCTAGCCGTATGACTCAGCGGTTCTGTCTGGCGGTTTCAAAAAATGACTGAGCAATCCGCTTCCATAATGCAAGGCAATCGCCGGGCGACGGTTCTGGCGCTGGCAGCCGTGCTCTGCTGGTCCACTGTTGCTAGTGCCTTCAAGCTCTCGCTGCAATATCTTTCTCCACTGCAGCTGGTGACCATTGCCTCAGTGGTCTCCACCCTGTTTATGTTCGCGGTGATCTGCTGGCAGCGCCGATTACCGGAGCTGCGCACCAGTTGGCGTGCCAATTACAAATGGTATCTCGCCCTCGGCTTTTGCAACCCGTTCCTCTACTACCTTGTCCTGTTCAATGCCTACGCGCTGTTGCCCGCACAGCAGGCACAGCCGTTGAACTACACCTGGGGCGTGGTATTGGCCCTGTTGTCCGTTCCTCTATTAAAACAGAAGCTGCGCAGGCAAGATCTGCTGGCAGGGCTCGTGTGCTATATCGGCGTACTGGTGATTGCCACCAAAGGCGATCCTTTTTCCCTGCAGTTTGATCAGCCATTCGGTGTGGCACTGGCGCTGTTCAGTACCGTGATCTGGTCCTGTTACTGGTTGCTGAATACCCGTATCGGCGGCAATGCTGCAGTGAATCTGTTGCTGACATTCTGTTGCGGCCTGCCGTGGCTGTTCGCTGCTGTTATGTGGCAGGGTGGCTGGCAATCGCCGCCAGTGGAAGGCTGGCTGGGGGCTCTGTATGTGGGCCTGTTTGAAATGGGTATCGCCTTCCTGCTGTGGCAGGGGGCGCTGCTCAGTTGCGACAATACCGCGCGCATCAGCAATTTCATTTATTTGTCACCACCGCTGTCGCTATTGCTGATCGCACTGCTGGTGGGAGAAAGCATACACGTGGCTACCATTGCGGGCCTCGGTCTGATTCTGCTGGGCGTGGCGATCCAGCAGGGTGCGCTGCGCCACTTGCTGTTCCGGTGGCAAGCATCCCGGTGAGCGAAACTACGAAACCACCGTCATCGATACAACAATAAACAGCCTTTGCCACAGTGTTTACCACATGGTTTGGAAGGCGAGTATGAGCGAGAAAACACCATGAATTTTGCACTGACCGAAGAACAACAGATGATCCAGGAGGCCGCGCGCCAGTTTGCCGAAAGCGAACTGAAGCCGATCGCCGCGGAGCTGGACAAGACCGGTAACCGTCCACTGTTTCTACAGAAACTCAAGGAGCTGGCGGAGCTCGGTTTCATGGGCATCGACATCGACCCCGAATACGGCGGCACCGGTGCCGGCACCATCGCCTTCAGCCTCGCTATCACCGAAATTGCCCGCGGCTGCGCTTCCACCGCCACCACTACCTCGGTCACCAACATGGTGGCGGAAGTGATCCAGGCGATGGGTACCGATGCACAGAAAGAGTATTTCCTGCCGAAAATCTGCAGCGGCGAATACGCTGCGGGCTCCTTCTGCCTGACCGAACCCAGTTCCGGTTCCGACGCCGCCGCCATGCGCACCCGTGCGGTCAAGGACGGCGGCGACTATGTGCTGAACGGCAGCAAGCTGTTTATCAGCAGCGCCGAGTTTGCCGGTGTGTTTGTGGTGTGGGCAGTAACCGATTCCTCGGCACCGAAAGGCAAGGGGATCTCCTGCTTCCTGGTCGAGGCTGGCACTCCCGGGCTGGTGATCGGCAAGGCGGAAGAAAAAATGGGGCAGAAAGCGTCTGTCACCAATGAGGTGGCGTTTGAGGATTGCCGCATCCCCGCGAGCAGCATGCTGGGCGAAGAGAACCGCGGCTTCCGCATCGCCGCCGGCGAACTGGCGGGCGGGCGCATCGGCATCGGTTCGTTAGCATTGGGCATTGGCCTTGAAGCTCTGGACTGCGCGCGCATTTATCTGCAGGAGCGCGAGCAGTTCGGCAAGCCGCTGGCCCAATTTCAGGGGCTGCAGTGGCAACTCGCAGACAAATACACCGAGTTGGAGGCGGCGCGACTCTTGTTGTTGCAAGCGGCCTGGCAGAAAGATGCCGGTTTACACTTCGGCCCTGCGGCTTCCATGGCGAAGCTCTACGCATCGGAAAAAGCCAACGAGGCCTGCTATGTGGCGCTCCAGATGCACGGCGGTGTGGGCTATACCAGGGAGTTTCCACTGGAGCGGATGGCGCGGGATGTTCGCATCACTACTATCTATGAGGGTACCAGCGAGATTCAGCGCCTGATTATCGCGCGGCATCTGCTGGAGGGGGTGCGCTGAAAGATTAATGTGTGCGACGGGCAGGAAATGCTGACCGTCGCATTAATTGGCGCGAACTTCTACGGCCGAACTAATAAAGTAGATTTTCGAGAGCACGTGGTATTTATTGTCAGGTCAAATCGTGTAATTTGGTCCTTCACAAGGATTCGTTACCGGGACAATCAATAACGAGGGGAATACCATGTCGATCACGCTCAATGTCAATGGTGCCGAACATCAGGTCGACACCACACCGGATACACCGCTGTTGTGGGTGATCCGCGACTACCTGGAAATGACGGGTACCAAGTTCGGCTGTGGTATGGCCATGTGCGGCGCCTGTACAGTGCATATGGACGGCCAGCCGATCCGCTCCTGTTCCACGCCGGTACAGCTGGCGGCGGGCAAAAAAATCACCACCATCGAAGGCGTTTCCTCATCCGCGGCTTCTCCCGTGAGCAGGGCTGTGCAACAGGCCTGGGATGACGGGCAGGTAGTCCAGTGCGGCTATTGTCAGTCGGGGCAGATCATGTCCGCCATTGCGCTGCTGGAAAAGAATCCGAAACCTACCGATGCGGATATTGATTCCGCGATGTCCGGTAATATCTGCCGCTGCAATACCTACCAGCGAATTCGCGGTGCCATCAAAGAAGCGTCGAAACAACTGGTCTGAAAGGGAGGGGATCATGCGCTGGATTAATAACGAAACCCGTGCAGAACTGGCAAGGAGCTTTCAGGAAATTGACGGCTTAGCAAGTCCGCAGGAGAGTCGCAGACATTTTCTCAAGGTCATCGGCGGCATTGGCGCCGGCCTGACTCTGGCTGTCAGCAGCCCGGGAACGCTGGCGAAAATGCTTCCTACAGGAGTGACTGCTGCAGAAGGCGAGGCTTTCGCTCCCAACGCCTTTGTGCGTATCGGGACCGATAACCGTGTGGCGGTGGTCATCAAACATGTGGAAATGGGGCAGGGCACTTACACCGGCCTTGCCACGCTGGTGGCCGAAGAACTGGACGCTGACTGGGAGCAGATCGATGCCGTTGGCGCCCCCGCCGATGGCAAACGCTACAACAATCTGTACTGGGGCCCAATGCAGGGTACCGGCGGCAGCTCCGCCATCGCCAACTCGTATCAGCAGATGCGCATTGCCGGTGCCACAGCCAAAGCCATGCTGGTGGCGGCCGCGGCGCAACGCTGGAATCTACCGACAGCGGAGATCAGTGTTAACAAGGGCGTGTTGAGTCATGCGGGCAGCGGCAGAAAGGCGACTTTCGGTGAGCTCGCAGAACTCGCAGCCACCTTGCCAGTGCCGGATGAAAAATCAATCCGCCTCAAGGAGCCTGAGGAATTTACCTATATCGGTACGTCGATGCCGCGCAAGGATGTGGGCAAGACCGACGGCACCGCGATCTATACCCAGGATGTGTGGCTGGAGGGCATGCTCACCGCAGTGGTTGCCCACCCGCCGCGCTTTGGGGCAAAAGTGAAAAGCTTCGATGCAAAGGAAGCCAAGGCTTCCAACCGCGTGGTGGACGTGATCCAAATTCCCACCGGTATTGCCGTGGTTGCGAAGGACTACTGGAGTGCAAAAGTCGCGCGCGACAAGCTCAACATTGAATGGGATGAATCCCGGGCGATGGACAAAAGCACCGACCAGATAATGGCGGAATACCGTGAGATCTCGAAAAAACGCGGTGGTGTGGCGCACGATCACGGTAGCGTAGGCGATGCGTTGGACAGTGCCAAAACCGTCATTGAGGCCACTTACGAATTTCCCTATCTCGCGCACGCGGCCATGGAGCCGATGAACTGTGTGGCACTGGTCAACAAGGACAGCTGCGAAATCTGGAACGGCGAGCAGTTCCAGTCGATAGACCAGATGAACATCGGTAAGTTGCTGGGGCTGCCGGTGGAAAAGGTAAAACTGAATATGCTGTTTGCCGGCGGCAGCTTCGGCCGTCGCGCCAATCCGGTGTCTGATTATCTTGTAGAGGCGGTGCACATCGCCAAAGCAAAAATGGGTACCCCGATCAAACTGGTGTGGTCCCGCGAAGACGATATGCAGGCGGGTTATTTTCGCCCGGCATACGTACACCGGGTGCGTGGCGGTCTGGATGCGGAGGGCAATATTGTCGGCTGGGAACAGCACATTGTGGGGCAGTCCATTCTAACGGGTACGCCGTTTGGGCAGGGGATCAAGAATGGCGTCGATCATTCATCGGTCGAGGGCGCGAGCACACTTCCTTACGCCATTCCCAACCTGCGTGTCGAAGTTACCTCCACCGAAGAGCAGGTCCCGGTACTCTGGTGGCGCTCCGTGGGCCACACCCACACGGCCTATTCCACGGAAACCTTTATCGACGAACTGGCCGTGAAAGCAGGGCAGGACCCGGTGGACCTGCGTATGAAGTTATTGGCTGACCACCCGCGCTGGCAGGGTGTGCTGAAACTGGCTGCGGATAAAGCCGGTTGGGGTAAGGCGCTGCCGAAAGGTTGGGGTCGTGGTGTCGCCGTGCATGAGTCGTTTAATTCCTATGTGGCCCAGGTGGCGGAAGTATCCGTGGCGGATGACGGTAAGTTCAAAGTCGAGCGGGTGGTGTGCGCGGTGGACTGCGGTGTGCCGATCAACCCGGATGTGATCCGCGCGCAGATGGAGGGTGGCATCGGCTTTGGTTTGGCCCCTGCGCTGGTGAGTGCGATTACCCTCAAGGATGGCAAGGTCGTCGAGTCCAACTTCCACAATTATCAGGTATTGCGCATTAACCAGATGCCCGAGGTGGAGGTGCATATCGTGCCCTCCGCGGCGCCGCCTACCGGCGTCGGTGAGCCGGGAGTACCGCCGATTGCACCGGCAGTAGCCAATGCGTTGGCGGCTGTCACCGGCAAGCGCTACTACTCATTGCCGATCAAGGTCTGACTTATCCATGTCGAACCATCTGCTTGCGCTCTTGAAGTCCTGGTACCCATTACGCGATTTCTGCGACTGGGTACTGGGCACCGTGTACAAAACCGAGGGCCCATGCTACCGCAAGGCGGGCGCGATGATGCTGTTTAGTGCCGATGGACAACAGCTCGGGATGCTGAGTGGCGGTTGCCTGGAGTCGGATATTCACCAACAGGCCCGCCGCGTAATGCAAAGTGGCCGTGCGGTAACGCTGACCTATGATGGCAGCGACGAAGACGATTTGTCGTTCCAGCTGGGCATTGGCTGCGGTGGTACGGTACACATTCTGCTGCAGCCGGTGCATCGTGAGAATGGCTACCTGGAACTGGATCGGGTTTACACGGCGCTGCAGGAGTTTCGCTCCGGTTACTACTACCAGTGTGTCCCCGAAAAAAACGGCGCGGCACGATCGCGCTTTATGGACAACGATGCGGTTAGCATCGAATCATTCCAGGTTAAGGCACAGCTGGTGCAAGAGGACGAGAGCCACTGGCTGTGTACCGGCATCACGCCGCCGCCCCATCTGTTGATTGTCGGCGGTGGCATTGACGCGCGACCTCTGGCGGCTATCGGACATCAACTGGGTTGGCGCATCAGTGTGTGGGATCCGCGACCGGCTAATGCGCGGAGAGAATACTTCCCCGACGCGGATGAACTGTTGAGCGTTCCGGCGGAGCATTTGCCGGAATTTGTGCGCAGTTGCAAGGTCAACGCCGCCGTGTTGATGAGTCATAATATCGCGCTGGATGCCCGCGCGTTATTGGTGTTACACGGCGAGTCACTCCGTTATCTCGCGCTGCTTGGGCCGCGCAAACGCCGCGAACAGGTAATTGCGGAGGCGGGAATAAATCCGGATAAGCATTCTCCAGTGATCGCTGGCCCAGCCGGGTTGCAAATCGGTGCCGATCTGCCGGAAACCATTGCCCTGTCGATTCTGGCGGAGTGTCAGGCCGCGCTAAACCAGGGCAGTGGCCGCTCAATGAGTGGCGTACTTGCATCTGATACGCCACCGCGCTCCATGCAAACCGTCTTCAGTTGATCGCGTACTGGGCTTGCGGCCCTGTGTCAGCTGCTTCCATATCGAGAAAGAACGACATATAGCGATGCATGGCGTGAACGGCGGCCAGATCACCTTCCATCGCGATCATCAGCGGTGGGTGAAAGGCAATCAGGTGGGCCATGGCGAGGTGAAAGTCCTCGCAGGGTTCGCTGAGCGCATCCGCGATCACGGATGCAATTCGCTTTGCCGCCATTGACGTGGAGCCATTATCGGTCAGTGCCTTGGTCAGCGATGTGCAGAACCTCTCCCGATGAGGTGCGTGCGGCGCAAAGAGTTCGATAGCGTGATAGATCTGTTGTCCTACTGACATGGTGTTCCCCCCAATGAAAATGAGCGGCGCATCCTAGCGGTTGAGACCTCACCAACCTATATGTGATGGGGGCTTTGCCATGAATCCGGTGACATTATTTGTAACCGAGCAGTCACTAGATCTAAAACGCGCCGGAAATTTCACTTGGCTGGAACCGGTACTGCCAGCACCGAAACCAGAACCTAAATATCAGTTCTCATGATGGATATGCCGATGACGTCGGAAGCGATCAAATCCCGATCTATTGCCGCCATGATCATGGCGGCCGGAGAGGGACGGAGATTCGGTGGTTGCAAGCCGCTGGCGACCGTTCATGGAACCTCTCTGGTGCAGAGAATGGTCAAGCAGGTGCGGCATTTGGTGTCGCATACCTGTGTGGTTACCGGTGCCTGGCACACCTCGATCGTTCAGGCGCAGAGGGATGGAGACTTGACCGACGTAACACTGATTTACAACCCGGCCTGGAAAAATGGCTTGGGACACTCGATTGCCGCAGGCGTATCGCAGTTGGAGCGCGATTTTGACGGGATTTTAATTTTGTTGGCTGACCAGGTTGCGATTACCGCCAATGATATTGAAGCCCTGATTGATCAGTTTGAATGGAATAACATCGCTTGCGGTTACTATGCCGGCCGCCGCGGCGTACCGGCAATTTTCGCAAAAAACAGTTTCCAGCAGCTGAAATCCCTCACGAATGACCGAGGTGCCAAGCGGCTCCTTTACAGTTCGGATGTCCCTGTCTCCGAATACAATATGCCGGAAGCGTCGGTCGATATTGATACGCAAAAAGATCTCGAGGACTGGGTGCGGATAGCGCCAGCAGCTTTGTATAAATCTGTGTGAAAATAGCGCCTATCTCAAAATGAGAGCAGTTTAATCTCCCATTGAAATTTCCGGGTATTCGATCGCACAGATGTAATAGGTTGCTCAGCGCCAACGATGTCAGCGACTTCTTGAAGCGGAAGCTCTCCGGATTGCAAAATTCCGCTTTTCTTCTTGGTCTGCTTGTAGTGGTGCCGTTCGGGGCCCCGGCTTTAAATACCGCTGATTGACGGATCAGGGCGAAAATTTAGCGGTTTTGTCGCTAATTTTCGAGTCGCAGAACATGTAAATTCATTTTTTAAATCACAGTTGGAGACTTCCTGTGCGTCGTTCGATTATTAAACTGACTTTGTCGCTGTCGATCTTTCTGTCCGGTACTGCTTTGGCTGGGACATTCACTTTGGATAGCAAAGACATCTCCAATGGTGAATTCATGCCGAAACAGCATGAATTTCAGGGCTTCGGATGTAGTGGTGGCAACAAATCTCCGCAACTTTCCTGGAGTGGAGCGCCGGAAGGTACCGAAGCCTATGCGTTGATGGTATACGATCCGGATGCGCCCACTGGAAGCGGATGGTGGCACTGGCAACTCGTCAACATTCCTGCTTCGGTAAATAATCTTGATGCCGGTGCCGGCGACCCGGGAAAGAACTTGTTACCTGCGGGCAGCATCAATATCACCAATGACTACGGTGCTAAAGGCTTCGGAGGCGCTTGCCCACCAAAAGGTCACGGTGTACACCGTTATCAATTTACTCTGTATGCGCTGTCGAAAAAGCTGACGCTGCCTGAAGGGGCTTCTGGCGCATTGACTGGCTACATGGTTAAAGCTCACTCGCTGGCTACAGCAAAAATTGAGGCTTTGTACGAGCGCAAGTGATCGGCCGTCATCTGGTATGTTTGTAGCGCAGACTAAATTTGGCGTCTTAAATGCTGTTAGAATGTGTAAAACTTAAGACGCCTCCGATTTGATTAATAATCAATAAAGGCTGGTGGACGTTATGCCAATGGATGAATAGGAAGCGCTGTGGTTTCAGTTAATCTAAATTCTCAAGCATGCCTCTCGTATGAAAAGCTGAAGGAGATGGCTAAAGCTGCCGTCGATACTCACTCTGATTTACCTTTTTCTGTCTATTCTTCGGTCAAAGAACAGCGTTTGGCCAATGTGCCAGTCATCAGGCCGCTGTTAATCTTTATCCTCGGTGGTACCAAGCTACTAGGAAAGGAGCGGGAAAAGTGTCCTGCTGGCAGCTTTGTCTTTCTCTCCAATAGTCCCGATGTGGATATGAGAAATATTCCGAGTAGCAGGAATGATGGATATTTTGCTGTGCTGCTGGAATTTGACTACGCGGATTTTAGTCAGTTCAGGCATAAACCGAAAAGTACTAAAAGGTACTTTCTGGGCGAGATCAACAAGCCGTTGAGTATCGCTCTTGCACAATTCATTGAGTTTTCGACCCAAGTGCCCAAAGGTGCGCTGAAGTTTCGTAAACAAGAACTTTTGAATCTTATTTATTTGTCTGGTCACGAAGAAGTATGTGGCATCGCCGAGCCGCCGAGCTTAAGTCACCAAGTGTATGAAATTATTAATCAGAATATTGCTGATGATTGGGGCGTAGAGCGCCTATGTACCTTGCTGTGTATGAGTGAATCGACATTGCGGCGCAAGTTGAAGGCCGAAAAAACCAGTGTGCAGGACATTAAAAATAGAACCAAACTTGGCTTTGGGCTGCATTTGGTTCAAAGCACTATCGAGCCTATCGGACTTATCGCAGAACGTTGTGGGTACCAATCTCAATCGCGCTTTACTGACCAATTCAAAATGCTGTTCGGCATGACACCGAGTGATTTGAGAAAGACTCGTAAGATGGATTAGGGCGAAAACTTGACGGTTTTGTGGGTGCCGGGCGCTGCCAGTTCCTTCTAATATAGTCAGTGCTCATGTGGTCGCCACTCAGATGCAACCACATTTTGTTGCCAATCTAGAAGGAAGAATACATATGAAATATGTCGCTGTTAGCCAGCACTGGGGGAGGGGTATTCAATCTCTACAATGTAGTAAGTAACCCTCTGCTCCATTTGCTGGATCTCAATTTCATCATCCAGTCGCTTGCCGAGCAGGGCGCGGGCGACAGGGGAGTCCATGGAAATCAGGCCTTCCTTAACGTTGAATTCATCCGGGCCAACGATGCGGTATTTCACTTCTACACCATGCTCGTCTTCCAGGGTCACCCAGGCGCCGAAGAATATTTTTTCCCGGTCGTCGGGAATACGGTCGACCACGGTAATTTCTTCCAGGCGCTTGGTGAGGAAGCGCACCCGGCTGTCGATTTCCCGCAGTCTTTTCTTGCCGTAGATGTAGTCAGCATTTTCGCTGCGGTCCCCCAATTTGGCGGCATCGCTGACTGCCTGCGTAACGCGTGGCCGTTCCACTTCCCATAATTGCTTTACTTCCGCACGCATGCGGCGCGCGCCTTCCGGTGTGATGTAGCGCGAACCGC
This sequence comes from Microbulbifer sp. SH-1, assembly GCF_011326135.1. NCBI lineage: Bacteria > Pseudomonadati > Pseudomonadota > Gammaproteobacteria > Cellvibrionales > Microbulbiferaceae > Microbulbifer > Microbulbifer sp. SH-1. The sequence continues at coordinate 884,123 of NZ_CP046948.1, forward strand.
GAGGCCGCGGCGGTCTCCAGCGCCCCATCAGCATACCTCCCGCAGGTTGTCGATCTTGATTCCCGGTCCCGGGGTGGGCAGCGGAAAACCGAATATTCGGCTGTAAAACTCCAGTTCACCTTCAAGCGCCAGCTTAATGCTGTCGGCACCGCGAAAGCCGTGGCCCTCATCTTCGAAGGTGATGTAGGCCACGGGAATACCACGGTTACGCAGGGCGACCACCATGGTTTCTGCCTGGTCCGGCGGTACCACTTTGTCTTCCATACCCTGGAAGAAGATCACCGGGCAATCCAATTGCTCAATGTGATTAATAGGCGAGCGGGCGCGGTACACAGACTCTGCCTCGGGCCACGGGCCGACCAGTTTGTCCAGATAGCGGGATTCGAATTTGTGGGTGTCGCGGGCGAGCGTGGTCAGGTCGCCGATACCGTAGTGGCTGGCTCCGGCGGAAAAGGTGTCGTGGAAGGTCAGTGCTGCCAATACGGTATAACCGCCGGCGCTGCCACCCTTGATCAGCAGACGCGCGGGGTCGGCGAGGCCCTGTTGCACCAGGTATTCCGCGCCGGCACACACATCTTCCACATCGAGGATTCCCCATTGGCCCTGCAGGCGGTCGCGGTATTTGCGACCGTAGCCGGTGCTGCCGGAGTAGTTGACATCGAGGATGGCAAAGCCTCGGCTGGTCCAGTACTGCACCTTGAGGTTGAGTCCGGCTGAGGTGGCACCCGTTGGGCCACCGTGGCCGAACACGATCAGCGGCGGCTTCTCACCTGCTGGCGCGGTGTAGGTGGGGTTACAGGGTGGGTAGTAAAAGGCGTGCACCAGACGGTGCTCGTGTTCAAAGTCTATGGTTTGAGCGCGGGAGAACCAACTGGTTTCCACTGGCGCGGCACTGCTGCTGGCAATGGTGGTGAAACGGTTGCTGTCGGCCTGGTACATCACCACAGATGGAAAGTCCGCGGTACCGCTGCTGATGAAGAGGGCGCGGTCGCCGGTACAGTGGATGCTTTCAAAGTCGCAGCCACTGTGCTCGAGCAGCCGCGGTTGACCGGTGTTCAGGTCCAACAGCGCCAGCTGCCAGCGGCCGCTCCGAGTGAAGGTGCAGAAGATTCGCGCATCATCGAGAAAACCGTAGGTGGACATCCCGAATACCCACTGCGGGGTAGCGAATTCGGCGTCGAGATCCCACAGGGGTTGGTCGCTGCCTGCGAGGTAAATATTCCACCAGTTGCTTTTATCGGAGATGTAGTACAACTGGCCGCTCGGTGACCATTGGGGCTGAAAAATGGATTCTCCGTTGCCGCCGGCAATGTGGCGGGCTTTGGCAACTGCGCCGGTTTCATCCAGTTCAGCCAACATCAACTTGGTGGCGTCCCAGGGCATGTCCGGGTGGTGCCACTGCAGAAAGCTCAGTTGCAGTCCATCCGGACTCAGCGCCGGATTGGAATAGAAATCCGCGCCCTCAGCGAGCACGGTGATTCTGCCGAACTCCTCTCCCTGCTTACGATCGAGCGCAATGGCAATTAGGCGCGCGACGGCTTCGCATCCGGACTCACTTTCTTCTTCCTGCACGCAGATCAGGCGGTTCCTGCGCTGGTCCAGCTGCAGGTCAGCGAAGTGCCAGGGACCAGCCGGTGTGACGGGTTCGGGGATATCACTGCCTGGGGCGATGCGGTAGATGCGCTGGTCGGCGGCGAGCACAAAATAGACATACCCGTTGCCAACGGTGTAGACGCCGCCACCGTATTCGTGCGCCTTGGTGCGGGCGCCGAGGGGCGCGGGGATAAGATCCCTGGGCGCAGGCTTTTCACTGTCGAGGTCGTATTCCACCAGCACCGAGCGGCCTTTTTCCGCGGGGCGGGACTCCAGCCAGTAGGCTTTACCGTCAAACAGGCGCGCTTCACTCAGGCGCACATTGCCAGCGGTGAGCAGGTCGGCGCTGATATTTGAGGCCCAGCTGCCGTAGGGCGCGATTTGTTTCTGTGGCGAAGTGTTGGGCATAGCTGCGGTCAACGTCTCTGGTGATCGGAAGTGGATTTTCTAAGGACGCATTTTACGCCCGCGTTTATTGATAACAATGGGCGGACAGTATTTCTACGTTCCCCGGCCTGGTTTCAGTCTGAACAAAAGATACCCGCTTCGCAAAATGCGGCTGCTAATCTTTTACGGCGGCACATTGCGCACGTGAGCACGGAGAAGAGCAGGGCAGGGAGCGGGACATGCAGGCGTTACTTGATGGGTTGAGCTCGGTAATCAATGTCGGCAACCACATTGCCTGGGGTGGCATCGGCGGCATATGGTGGCTGGGTATCCTGATTGCGGCGCTGTTACCTGCCGGAGTGTATTTCACGGTGCGCACCGGGTTTGTGCAGATCCGCGCCTTTGGCCATATGGTCAATGTAATGGCGCGGAGTTTTCGCAAGGAACACGATGATTCCGTGTCCTCATTTCAGGCATTTGCCACCAGTGCCGCAGCGCGGGTGGGTACCGGCAATATTGCCGGTGTCGCGGTGGCCATTACCACTGGCGGTCCTGGTGCCATTTTCTGGATGTGGATGGTGGCGCTGGTGGGCATGGCCACCAGTTTTATCGAAAACACTCTTGCGCAGACGTTTAAGGAGCGGGGGGAAGTTCACGGAACCTTTCGCGGCGGCCCCGCGTATTACATCGATAAAGGGCTGGGCAAGAAGTGGAAGTGGTTGTCCGTGGTGTATTCCGTGTTCCTGATTTTCTGTTTCGGATTTTTTTTCAACGCTGTTCAGGCCAACGCCATGGCGGAAGCGATACATGCGGCGTGGGGGATCAATCCATTGCTGATCGGTGCGGCGATTGCGCTGGTGGCAGCGCTGGTGGTGTTCGGCGGCATCCAATCCATCGGTCGCTTTGCGGGCGTTGTAGTCCCGGTTATGGCGCTCTGTTACATCGCCGTTGCCCTGTATATTGTGGCGATCAACCTCGCCCGTATGCCGGAGGTGTTCGGATTAATCTTTCGCAGTGCTTTCGGCTTGCGGGAAATAGGGGCAGGGACCTTTGGTGCGGTGGTGGCCAATGGGATTAAGCGCGGGCTGTTTTCCAATGAGGCCGGGATGGGATCGTCTCCCAATGTTGGCGCGGCGGCAGATGTAAAACACCCGGTGGTGCAGGGCTATGTGCAGATGGCGTCGGTATTTCTCGACACGTTCATGATTTGTACTGCTACTGCAGCGATTATTCTGCTGAGCAATGTGGAACTGAGCAGCGCCGCAGAAGGGGTAACCCTGACCCAGACGGCGCTGGCCAGTGAGGTGGGGCCCTGGGGAAACAGCTTTGTGGCGATAGCACTGCTGTTTTTTGCCTTTACCTCCCTCATCGCCAACTACTACTACGCGGAAACCAATATCTTTTACCTCTGGCATACCCGCACGTCGATTTTCTGTTACCGGGCGCTGTACCTTTGTTTCATCCTGTTCGGGGCCTGGGTAGCGTATAGCGGTAGTTCCGACAACTTTGCGCTGCTGTGGAATATGGCTGATATGTCTATGGGGTTTATGGCGTCTGCCAATCTACTGGCCATTCTACTGCTCTCCGGTGTGGCAGTTCGCGTATTCGCGGATTACGAGACACAGCGACGCAATGGGATTGCAGAGCCGGTATTCGACGCCCGCCAGCATCCGATACGCGGGGTAGAGATTGAGGTCTGGACACCGGAGTCCAAACCCTGATTGAAGAGGCGCAGTCTTTGCCGTCAATCACTTCCCGTGACGTGGTATCGGGTTCCGGCTGCGATGGCGTTAGCGATCACCTTGTGATGCCCGTTGCCATTTTGTCATTCGCCGTTGACTGGCCGGCTGTCTGAGAACCAGTGCGCACACCGCTCAAGGGGAATCTTTTACTCTCACGCCTTCCTATATCCAGCAAGCCCTGTGCAGTGAGCTCCCGATGTCAGCCCAGCAAAAATTCCAGATTGTTTCTGCGGGTAAAACTCTCCGTGCCAAATCGCCGGCGGAGGTATTGCAGCAGATGGCTAGTGCGTTCTCTATCAAGACCGAGCAGGCGCGCAAACTGTTTGTTAAGGGCTGGGTGATCAAAGATCAACTGACTCCAGCGCAGGTGGTGCAGTATCGCACACAGCTGCAGCAGATCGGCCTGAAAATCGAGGTGCATCCGGCGGGCAAGTTCGACAACCGCGCAATCCTTGCCCGACTGCAGTTTGCCCGCCAGCGCAAGGCGAAGTTGAATCCGGAGGTGGCAGAAACGGCTCCGGTCGCGGCACTTCCCGCCGGGCTAGTCGATACGTCATCGGCGGATACGAAAAAAGCAGGGGGCAGCCTGTCTTCGCAAGACCTGCCAGCCAACCGGCCGCGTGTTCAGGTATCCCGTGAGGAGCTTCCTGGCGGTGACACGGGCGCAATGGCGAGCGCCCGCGCCCAACTGGAAGCGCTGTTTCTCCCGGAGAGCGCGCCCGAAGTTAACGTGAATACCGGCCGCTTGGCCATACTGCCGGGTATGTTCGGCGCGGCGTTGGTGCCGGCGCTTTTCTGCTTGATGTTTGGCCTGTGCGTGTATTACGCGGGGCTGACACTGTGGGCGATACCGGCGGCCATTCTTGAGGGCTCTTTCGGTTTCGCCACGATGGGGGGCGTGCTCGTTAAGCTGGTGCTGCTCGGTGTGTTTGCGGCGCTTTTGCCTATTCCCTATTTCTTTCCCGTGGTTTCTCCAGTGGATGGCGTGGCCGGTGAGCGGTTGCGCAAGCAAGAGGCGCCAGGGCTGTTTCTGTTGCTCGAGATACTGCAACAAAAGGTCGGCTTGGGGATTACCGGCAGGCTGGCGGGGCCGCGCAACCTCTCGGCCGCTAGTGCCACTACCGGCGCGCTGGTGGAGGTGACGCCCGGGGCGGAAATTCGCGTGAGGAAGGACACGGCCGGGCAACCGAGGCTGAGTCTCGGGCTCGCCGCAGTGGCCAGTTTGAAAGCCAGTGACGTGCTGGCGCTGATCGCCAGATCCATGTGCGGCTTTCACGGGCGCTGGAGCAGGCTTGCCGGCGAGCTCGCGCTGACGCCAGTGCAGCGACTGCAGCAGATGCAGGAAGCGATGGAGCAGGAACTGACCTTGCTCAGCGCCGGGGCGGGAACCGCAAAAATTCTTCAACCGCTGCACCGCTTGCTGGCCAGTTGCGGGCTGGCGCTGGTGCCGGTTACCGATCGTCTGCTCAGGCTGCATCGCGCCGCCAGTGGACCCCTGGCCCGGCGTCTGGAGACCCGTGCAGACTGCGCCGCCGCGCAGATCATCGGCAGCGATGGGTTTGCCGATTTTGCTGAGCGCTGGAACCAGTTATTACATGCGGATCTGGTATGTGGAGAAATCAACCGCGAGGCGCAATTGGTGGGCAAGCGTCTGGCCAATGTCCCGCAAGCGGTGCGTTGGTTGCGTGCCAATCTCGATGAGCAAACCCGGGCCAGTATCGAAATGTCGATGGGTGAGACCACCGACTGCTGGAGCCCGGCGGAGCCCGCCGGGCACGAGCGCATTGCCGCGGTTGAGGAGCGCGGTTTCAACCCTCTGCTGGCGCGCGGTGACTTTTCCTTTCCGAAGCTGTTCTTGGACTTCGACGGATTATGTATCAGAGTCAGCCGTGTGGGGGCGGACGACAGTTGCCGCGCGGTGGAGAATCATCTGCTACTCACCGCCAGCCGGGAGGTCGAGGAGGCTCAACAGACACTGACAGAGTATTTCAACCGGGTGATTCCGCGGGAGTTCCTACCCAATAGTGGACCAGCCAATGCAGAGCTGGCGGAGCTGGACCTGCAGCAGACCATCGACTGGTTGCGCGCCCGCCTGGTGGACTTACAGGAATTGGAACAGCGCCACGGACAACTGCAATTGCACGGCGCGCGCATCCAACTGGGGGCGGCGCTGGTGCGCGCCAACGTGCGTATCGACCCGCGCAAATATCATCTCACCGGTACCACGCCTGCAGCCGCGGACGAAACCCGCAAACACAACCGGGTGCGCATCCAGGAGAGCCAGCAGCAACGAGGGCAGATACATGCCATGTTCCTCCAGCGCATACGCAAAACGGTAGTGGGTATGGATACGCCGGAGCGCAATACGGCTGGCGCGCTGCTGGCAAAACTCGCCCTGTTTGAGCAGCTGCGGGAGCCGCTCTGCGCCCTGGAACGCACTGGCGATCTGGTGTGCGAAATGATCGAGCAGCACGCCGTCGGTGAGCTGCCCGCGGCGCTGCTGCAGAAATATCCACCTCTGGCGGTACAACAGATCCGCCAGGTTTATCAGGTTGCCACGCACAACGAGGGCCTGCTGAGTGACGATCTGCTGCAGAAACTGGCCGCCTGCGGGGAAGGAGAGGTTGTCATCACCGGCCACAGCCGGTCAGGAGAACTCATTAGCCAGTTGCAGGCGCTGGAATTGCGCTGCAAACACGCGAGTGCGGTGGTGCACGAGGGATATCAGTTACTGCTCGCGCGCCTGTTGGGATTGTGTCTGGCAGAAGAAAAGCGCCGCAACATCAAGCCGCTGCGCCTGGCAGCGGTCATTTGAGTTGAGAAGGCCGGGATCAACCCCCGGCCAGCTTTACCTTGTAGTTTTTGGACTCCAGCAGCAGCTTAATCTCATCGCGCTTGTCGCCCTGGATTTCGATCACGCCGTCCTTCAGCGCACCGCCGCACCCACAGCGCTTTTTTAGCTCCGCCAATAGCAGCTTGAGCTCGCTGTCGGTACCCTCCACGCCGCGCACACAGGTCACGCCCTTGCCCTTGCGGCCCTTGGTCTCGCGCTGGATGCGCACATAGCCGTCGCCCTGGTGGCGTCTCTCACTAGGCGGTTCCTCTTTGATGCGGCCGCGGTCAGTGGAATAGACGAGTCGGTTTTTGTCGCTCATGGGGCTGCTGGTACGTCGATGATGGGCGGGCAAGGATAGCGAAGCGCGGGATTTCGATAAAGAGGGGATCAGACCAAGGGCGCGCAGGTTGAGGTTTCGGAGCCGGGTTCGGCTAGAATGTCCGAGTATGCATCCGCCAAGAAGGAAAAGAGCGAATGGCGCTGACTGGAGCCCGCAAGTGGCTGAACGAAGTCATCTTCGGTACCGATACCCCCGCGGGTAAACTTTTTGACGTTGTCCTGATCTGGGCCATCCTGCTCAGCGTGGCGCTGGTGCTGCTGGCATCGGTGCAGAGCTGGTGGGTGCGCTATGGCGAAGTTTTTTTCGTCTTGGAGTGGTTTTTTACCGCCCTGTTTACCGTGGAATATCTGACGCGGATCTACTGTGCCCGGGACCGGCGGGAGTACATCTTCAGCTTTTACGGTGTTGTCGACCTGCTGGCGATTCTACCGAGTTATCTCGCTCTGATTTTCACCGGTGCCACCTACCTGATGGTGATCCGCTTGCTGCGCGTGCTGCGGATCTTCCGGATTCTGAAGCTGGTGCGTTACCTGAGAGACGCCAACATACTAGCGCGCTCCCTGTGGCAGGCGCGGCGGCGGATACTGGTGTTCTATGCTGGTGTACTCGTACTTTGTATCATCTTTGGCAGTGTGATGTTTGTGGTCGAAGGACCGCAGCACGGCTTTACCAGTATTCCCAAGAGTATCTACTGGACGATCGTCACCATCACCACCGTGGGGTTCGGGGATATCACCCCGCACACCCCGCTCGGGCAAACCATCGCCTCCATGACCATGCTGATCGGTTACTCCATCATTGCCGTGCCCACCGGCATAGTCACCGCGGAACTGGCACACGAGCTGGGTCGGGAAAAACAGCTGGCCCGCTGTCACAACTGCGGCCGCGCCGGCCACGATGCAGACTCCGAATTCTGCAAGCACTGCGGCTACCGGCTTGAGGAGTTCGAACCCACGCCGAGTGACTGACCAGGCGCATCGCCGGGTCTCGGGGAGTCCTTTGTCCGTTTCCTTAACAGTCATTGCGCTATCCGCTATCCTTGCGCCCCGTTTTGGCCGGTCGCGCCCCAGGTGTGCCGGTCTGTCTAACCCTCTCAGATACCGGACTTCTCCCAATGGATATCCAGGGATACTGCGCACCGGGCTATGAAGCCCTGTACGACGCTTTTGCCAGCAACTTTCGCGATCATGGAGATACGGGGGCATCCTTCTGTGCTGTGCTGCGGGGAGAGATTGTCGCCTCTCTGTGGGCCGGTAGTGCCGATCGCGATGGTGCGCGGCCATTCGAAGAGCATACGCTCACCAATGTGTTTTCTTCTTCCAAAGGTGTGCTCGCCCTCATTGCGCTACAACAGGTAGCGGCGGGCCGGCTGGATCTGGATCTGCCGGTGGCGCACTATTGGCCGGAATTTGCCGCCGCCGGCAAGCAGGATATCACCGGTCGGCAGTTGCTCTGTCACCGCTCCGGAGTCATCGCGTTTCGGGAAAAAGTTGCCGACGACCTGATCTATGACTGGGAGGCGGCACTAAGGCAAGTGGCGGCCACGGAACCCTGGTGGACACCGGGGTCGCGGCAGGGCTATGCGCCATTCCTCTACGGCTGGACACTGGGTGGTCTGATCGAGAAGGCCAGTGGCCTGTCGCTGATGTCATTGTACTGCGAGGGAGTGGCGGAACCCCTGGCATTGGACGGCGGCTTCGGCGCGGTGGGCCACCGCTCAACAAGCATTGCCGATGTGGGCCCTCTGAAAAAGCCGCTGCCGGAACTGCGCGATAACGCCATTGGCCGCTCCATTAAGGAGGATCGGCAGGGCCCGGTGGCTACCGCGTTTACCAACCCCGTCACCCTGATGATGGGAACCAATGGGGCGTCGTGGCGGGGTGCACTGATTCCGGCGGCCAACGGCCATTTCAGCGCGCGGGACCTGGCGACGATCTACGGCGATCTCGCGAGCGAAGCACCTGCGCTGCTGCCGGCGGATCTGCTGCGAACGTCCATTGAGGAACAGAGTCGCGGACAGGATGCCATCCTTCAGGCCGAGGTGGCATTCGCCTGTGGCTTTATTCGATCTGGGGAGGCCCAGGATCTTTATTTCGGCAGTCCCGCGGGCTTCGGCCACCCCGGTGCCGGCGGCAGCATCGGCTTTGCCGATCCGCTGGCGGAGGTGGGTTTCGGCTACGTCACTTCGCGTATGGGGCAAAGCCTGTTTATGGATCAGCGAGCGGTGGGGCTCATGCAGTGTCTTTACCGACTGCTGTAAGTGTCGAACACCGGAATACAGAAACGGCAATCGGGATTTGAACGCAGGTAGAGCACCATGAGCGATGAAGTAACGCGGCTTGCCGCGCGAGTGGATGAACTGGAAACCCGCCTGGCATTCCAGGAGGACACCCTGTCCCAACTGAACGATGTGATTGCGGTGCAGGACGCGCAGCTTCGCGCCCTGCTGGGGCGGGTTAAGGACGTGGCGGAAAAATACCAGGACCTCAGTTATGAACTGCAGAAGGGGTCGAAGCCGGAGGACGAAAAGCCACCTCATTATTGAACCGTTTCCAGTGCCGGCGCGCACTTTGTCTTCGCCGCTCTCTGTTGGACGCTGGTCAAAATGTCGGCAACTCGTCGTGGGCGCCATCACTAAACTGTCACCGCAACGGGGTAAACTCTTCCCGCAGCGCGTATTTCCACCCGAGTTTCTGGAAATCTCCCGGAATCCTGCCGTTCTCCCCCGGTCAAGCCTTGACAAGTTTTTTTCCACATGTTCACGCGGCCTGTGGGTAGTGGTGCATGGAGCCGCCAAATTGGTACGGGAAAAACGAATTATCTTGTAACTTACTGATTTTTAAGGAATAAATCTTTGGGGCCAAAAAGTGCGCAAATCGCTGGGGGCAAGAGATGGCGCCGGCTTGGGTCGACTTTATTGCGTTCATGCACAAAGTTATCCACAGATCTTGTGGAAGAACCCATTACAGGCGGGCACACCGAAATCAACCGTCGGTGGCAATGACCGGCGCCGGGTGTTTCCCAAGGAAACGAAATCCGGGTTTGTTCGCGGCAGGCAAAATGAAATGCAGAGGGCGTCAAATTTGGGATCTGTGCAGTAGACCTTAGAGGACTTTGCGCATAGTCTTCGTGCCCAAGGCGAATGTGGTTCAGCTTCCAGTCAGATTTCGGAAGCGATACTGCATTCAACCGCCGTATTTTTACCGGTTATCAGTAAAAGCGTTAGGAGAAGCTTAAATGAAAAAATGGGTAGCAATTCTTGCCCTGGGCTCACTGGTTGGTTGTACCACTCTGGACCCCTACACACAGGAAAGTAAAACCAGCAATGCCGCCAAAGGAGCGGGTGCTGGTGCCGTAGCTGGGGCCATCATCGGTGCGGCAACCGCCAGCAAGAGCGATCGCAAGAAAGGCGCCATCACCGGTGCGCTGGGTGGCGCAGCCATTGGCGGCGGTGTCGGTTACTACATGGACCGCCAGGAAATGGCACTGCGCCAGAAGCTGGAAGGTACCGGTGTACGGGTTCAGCGTGAGGGCGACAATATCCGCCTGATCATGCCGGGCAACATCACCTTCCCGACCAGCGGCTACGAAATCCGCACCGATTTCTACGGCACTCTGGACTCCGTAGTCCTGGTGCTGAAAGAATTCGACAAGACAGCAATTCGTGTAAGCGGCCACACCGACAGCACGGGTTCCGACGTTACCAACCAGACCCTGAGTGAACGTCGCGCCCAGTCCGTGGCCAACTTCTTCGGTTCCCGCGGTGTTGCCGCTGGTCGCGTGCAGGCGGTCGGCTATGGTGAGCGTTACCCCATCGCCAGCAACGACAGCGACGCCGGCCGTCAGGCCAACCGTCGTGTGGAGCTTGAACTGCTGCCGCTGCAGTAACAGACCCAAAGGGCGCTTCGGCGCCCTTTTTTGTTGATGATTTTGGTGACAGGCGAAAATGGCAGGGAAAGAAACCAAGGGTAGAGCGCAGGGATTGCGAAGGGGGAAGTGTTGAATCGCCCATCTATTTATACAGGGCCAGGTATGGCGTGCGGGATGGCACTGATGGCAGCCGTGGCAGTCGTCGCGGGCTGTGCCAATGAGCGCGTATCTGATGCCGCGCTGCACGCGGGCAATCTCGAAGCGCATCCAGCGGTGTCCGACAAGTCTCAGGGTGGCAGTGACCTGCCGCTCGACGAAGCCGTGTCACGTCGTGTTGCCGAGGCCGAGCTGGTGGCAAAAGTCCGCATCACCGGCGTGCACCGTATGATCGACCACGCGCTATCGGAGCCGGGTATGATGGCGATCCTCGGATACGTCTATTCCGGTGTGGCAGAGAAGGTGTGGAAAGGGGAGTCCGCCAGGTTACTGGCATTCCGGCAGACACTGGACGACTGTGAAGAAAAGCTTCATGAGGGCGAGCAGTACCTGATTTTTGCGAGTGTCGACACCGAGGGGCGCCTGCAGCTGACAAGCTGCGAAGCGGCCGTCGCGGATGGCGAGGCGGAGAATCTGCTGGTACAACTGGACCGCTACCTACAGGGGTGACCGCTCATATCTGCCCGCGTTGCATCAGCCTGTTTCCCCGCAAAAGGCGCAACCATATAGATCCCGCCTAAATAATCCGCTGGTTGTTTAATAGCAATTAATACTTGATTCCGGGAACAATGTTCCTTGAAGTGCGGCCATTGAAGATTATTCTTATCAGTATTGGCGCCGACTTCTTCTGCAATCCCGCATTCTGCGAAATCCGTTGTGGCGCTGACCGGTAACGACAGGGCAAATTGATATCGCGTCAACTGGCGCAACGGGTAGAGGTTGGCCCAGCTCGTTCTGAATCCTGCACAACCGACCAGGGGTCATTGGGTATATGAAGAAATTACTGTTACCACTGATAATTCTGCTGTTGATCATCGGCTATTTTATGGCGAAGAGAACGGACCACAGTGCGGACGACGCCTATGACAAACTGGAGAAACCGCCTGCGGAAAGTACCCAGCCGGTACCAGACAGCGACTCGGGTATGCCTGATACCACTACTCCACCGGACACCACTACTCCACCGGACACCACTACTCCACCGGACACCACTACGCCGCCAGACTCTGAGTCCACCATGCCACCAGATGACGATGACGTAGCGCCCATCACCGACGAGCCTCAGTCTTCTGACTCATTGCGCGATGAAGCCAGAGAAGCCGGTGATGCGATCGAGGGTGCGGCAAAGGAGACCGGTGACGTTATTAAAGATGCCGCCGAAGACGCCGGTGACGCGATCAAGGATGCCGGTGACGCAACCAAAGATGCCGCCGAGGATGCCTTAGACAAGCTCCGCGGCGAAGACAAAACCGAAAAGGAGCCGCAGCAGTAAGCGCCCGGAGCCTACCGTTAACGGTGTCTGCCAAAGGCCGCGAATATTCGCGGCCTTTTTTCTTTCCCGCCGCCGCATTCTTTCCTAGGCTGAAAAGAGCAGTAACAAAACTCTGACAGCCGATGATTGAGCACTGTTGGCATCACCACCACGACATTCTGGAGATCCGCCCGGTTGCGGAATTGAAGCCAGCGGAGTTTCGCGCACTCGCAGCGCAGGTCGATCCCGTTATCTGCCAGCATGGTTATCTTCAGGGGCTGTTGATCGATGCGCGCCACTTTCGCGGCTGGCAGAATTTCGCCGCTCTGGTTTCTCACTGTGTGTTTACCCGCAACCAGCACCGCCATGTGCATCGCATCGCGGTGCTTTCCGACAATGCACTGCTCGGCTTTATGCCGCAGCTGCTAAATCACTTTGTTGGCGCCGAAGTGCGTCCGTTTCCCGCCGACGACGCTGAATCCGCACTGGAATGGCTGCTCTATCCCGGTTAAATTCCCCGCTTTGAGCGAAGGAAAAGCCCGTTATGCCGTTGGCAGTCATCGCCGCAGAGCCGTCGTATTCCGAGCAGGCCGAAGCACTGGCGGCGCAGTTGCAGTTACCGTTTCTCGGGCTGGTGGATGAAAAATACATCGACGACCAGCCGTATGTGCTGAGTTGTGGCGAGCGGCTGCAGCTCTGTGCCACTGGGCGCAAGGCGCCGGGTCCGATTGCGGTGGACTTTGTCTCTGGCGCTGCTGCACACCGGCGTAAATACGGCGGCGGTAAGGGGCAGCAGATTGCCAAGGCGGTGGGTGTGCGCAGTGGGTTCTATCCGCGGGTTGTCGATGCCACCGCGGGTCTCGGGCGGGATGCGTTTGTGTTGGCGTCTCTCGGGTGCGAAGTGCGAATGTTGGAGCGCAATCCGTTGGTACACGCGTTGTTGGCCGATGGCGTCAGGCGCCTGCAGGAGGCCGCGGAGAGAGATATTGAGCTCGCCCCCATCGCCGAGCGCCTGGTATTGGAACCGCGCATAGAAAGCGCAGTGGAATGGCTTGAAGCGCAACCGGCGGAGTCCATCCCGGTGATCTATCTGGATCCCATGTTTCCGAGCCGCGAAAAAAGCGCCAGGGTGAAAAAAGACATGGTGGCGTTTCACGAAATCGTGGGCGCTGACGAAGACGCGGATGCGCTGCTGGCGCCAGCCTACGCGGCCTGTTATTACCGCACCGTGGTGAAAAGACCGCGGCTTGCGCCGGACCTCGCCGGCGCAAAACCGAACCTGCGTTTCGAGGGCAAATCCGGCCGCTTCGATCTCTATACCCGGCACGGCGTGCCGGGGTGACGAAAAGGTTGGGCTTTTTCAGCAGTTGACCGCGTTGACCGCGAGCCCACCGAGTGACGTTTCCTTGTACTTGCTCTGCATGTCGATACCAGTCTGGCGCATGGTCTCGATCACACTGTCGAGAGGCACGATGTGTGCACCGGTACCGCGCAGGGCCAGGCGCGCGGCATTGATCGCCTTCACCGCGCCCATGGTGTTGCGTTCAATACAGGGCACCTGCACCAGTCCGCCGATCGGATCGCAGGTGAGTCCCAGGTTGTGCTCCATGCCGATCTCCGCGGCGTTTTCAATCTGCTGATTGCTGCCGCCCTGGACCGCCGCAAGGCCGGCGGACGCCATAGAGCAGGCGACACCAATCTCTCCCTGGCAGCCCACCTCCGCTGCGGAAATGGACGCGTTTTTCTTGAACAGCATGCCGATAGCGCCCGCGGTGAGCAGGAATTCCACCACCTGATCTTTCAGGTCCCCGTGCTTCTCCGCCTCGTGCACGAAGTTCACGTAATAGGCGATGGTGGCCGGAATCACGCCAGCGGCGCCGTTGGTGGGGGCGGTGACAATACGTCCGCGGGCCGCGTTTTCCTCGTTTACCGCGAGTGCATACAGGCTCACCCAGTCGAGGATGGCAAGCCCCTGGCGGCGCTCATCTTCGGTCTGCTTCGACAGCTCGCGGTAGTGCTCTTCGGCGCGGCGGCGCACACCGAGGCCTCCTGGCAGCACACCTTTCTGGTGGCAGCCGCGCTGGATGGAGGCGTCCATCACTTCCCAGATGTGCCACAGGCCGTCTTTTACCTCCTGCTCGCTGCGAAATGCCTTCTCGTTCTCCATTGCCAGCTCGGCAATGGTCCAGCCGTGGCGCTCGCAGACATTCATCATTTCCTGCGCGGAGCTGAAGTCATAGGGCAGCAGGGTGGCAATCTGGTCCTTGTTCTGGAAATCCTCTTCCGACAGCACAAAGCCACCGCCGATGGAGAAATAGCTGCGCTGAAACAGCAGCTCGCCGTCGGCGAAGGCCTTGCAGGTCATGCCGTTGGAGTGCTGTGGCAGGAATACATCCCGGTGGAACTGCAGATCGCGCCCCTTCTCAAAGTGGATGGCGCGGGTGCCGTTCAGGATCAGCTGCAGGTGCTCGTCGATATATGCGAGACGCCCGTCGATGCGATCCACATCGATGGTGTCGGGGGCTTCGCCCTCAAGTCCCATCAACACCGCCATATCGGTGCCGTGGCCGATGCCAGTGAGGGCGAGGGAACCGTACAGATGTACTTCGACGCGCTCGGTTTTTACCAGTTCGCCACGGGCTTCCAGGTCGCAGACAAATTGCCTGGCTGCCACCATGGGGCCAACAGTATGGGAGCTTGAGGGCCCAACGCCGATTTTGAACAGCTCGAAAACACTGATACTCATGTGTGCGGGGTGTCTCTCGTCGCGCGCCGGAAGTCCCGGCGCAGATATAAGTGTAGTTATATGGCCCGCAGGCCTATTGCTCAGAGCGGACACGTTCGCTGAAGCCTATCAGCGGCGCAATATACGGGCAGGAATTCAAAATATTATTTGGCGCGCGCTAGAGCTGGTGCAACAAACGACTAATTTGCTGCACCATGGCGCATGGAATATTGCGGATCAAAGGGAAGGGTTGGTCGCGATCTGCCGGTTACGTCGCGGTGGCCGTCAGGGTCGCGCGCAGCGGGGCTGGGTGGCCTTCGATGGTCTTGCTGTGGTCATTCGGATCGAGGAAATCCACTAGGGATTCAAAGTGCATCCAGTCGGTGCTGCGCTGTTCTTCCAGGCGGGTGCGATCCAGATCCACGGTGCGCACATCCACAAAGCCGGTTTTGCGCAGCCAGCTTTCCAGGGTGGCGGTACTGGGGAAGAAAAACACATTGCGCATTTTCGCATAGCGGTCCTCTGGTACCAGGCAGTCTCCGAGTCCGCCCTCGACGACCAGGGTTTCCAGTAGCAGCTGGCCACCGGGACGCAGGGTCTCTTTGAGTTCGCGCAGATGATCCAGCGGCGAGCGGCGGTGGTAGAGCACCCCCATCGACAGCGTGGTGTCGAAGGCCTGCAGATTGGTGGGCAGGGCCTCGATACCGACCGGTAACACATCCACCGGTTTCTCCAGTCCCAGGTATTTCTTCAGCGCGTAAAACTGCGCGACGAATTTGGCGGAGGGATCGATGCCGATGACCCGCCGCGCGCCGGCACCATACTGCCGCCAGCAGTGGTAACCGCTGCCACAGCCCACATCCAGTACCACGCGATCTTTGAGATCGTGCAGGTGCGGCGCTACGCGGTCCCACTTCCAGTCCGAGCGCCACTCGGTGTCGATGCAAATATCGAATAGGGTCCAGGGGCCCTTGCGCCAGGGGTGCAGTTTGCGCAGTTGCGATTCCAACAGTTGACGCAGCTCATTGCTGGTGTCGGCGGCGCTGCCGATACGCACCTCGTCTGCAACGTCGATAGAAGAGGGTGCAATCTCCGGTAGCGCCTGCAATACGGCCTGCCAGTCCGGCAGATCGCCCCAGCGCGCAGGGCTGAGGCCCTCGGCAATCTGTTGCGGCAGTGTGGCGAGCCAGGGGCGCAGCGCGGGAATATGCTGCAGTCCAGCGTAAAGCGGGGTGTAGTCAATCATGGATGACGAAGGTCTGTCAGCCGTCGCGGCGCTTGATGGCGATTAGCGAGGCAAAATTAAAACACTGGAACCATACATCGACGCTGCTGAACCCTACATTTTTCAGGCGGGCGCGGTGCTCCTGCAGGGTTTCCGGGATCAGCACATTTTCCAGCGCGCTGCGCTTTTGCGCGATTTCCAGCGCGCTGTAGCCATTCGCGGCCTTGAACGAGTGGTGCAGGTCGATCATCAGTTCGTGGTGATCCACGTCGGAGAAGGCGACCTTTTCCGACAGGATCAGTACGCCGCCCGGGCGCAGGCCGTCGTGGATTTTCTGCAGAATGGCTTCGCGTTCGTCGGTGGGAATGAACTGCAGGGTGAAGTTCAGCACTACCACTGAGGCGTTGTCGATGGCCACATTCTGCAGGTCGTCGCACACCAGCTGCACCGGGATCTGGCCGCTGTCAGCGGCCAGTACGGTGCGTGCGCGCTCGATCATCGCCGGAGAATTGTCCACCGCGATGATTTCGCAATCCGCCGCCGGGATCCGGTGGCGCATGGCGAGGGTGGCCGCGCACAGCGAACTGCCGAGGTCGTAGCAGCGGCTACCGGCCTGGGCATAGCGCTCGGCCAGGGTGCCGATCATCGCCACGATGGTGGTGTAGCCCGGCACCGAGCGCTGGATCATGTCCGGAAAGACTTCCACTACCGACTGGTCGAAGCTGAACCCGGCCACCTGGCCGAGCGGTTTGGCAAAGATGTCGTCCTTCTTGCTCACTGCCGGCAACTCACAGCTTCTCTTCGTGCAGGTTCAGCGCCAGGCCAGCCTCGCGGCCCTGGCTGCCGGTCACCACCGCGGTGCTGGCTTTTTCCGGCTTCAAGTACGTTCTGCCCACCCGCTGCAGGTCCTCCCGCGTGACTTCGGTAACCTTGCGGCGGAATTCCTGGCGCACCGCATGGGTGCGGCCGTACAGGTTGGAGTGGAAGGCTTTCTTGGCTTCACCGGCGGGGGAGCCGGGTTTGTCCATACCGCCTACCACGCCGAGGATAGCCTCTTCCACCTGCGAATCGTCGTGGGTCTCGTTCAGCAGCCAGTCGATGGACGCGTCGAAATCCTTCAGAGTGTCCGCCATGCGCGGGTCGCGATAGGAGTAAAAGCGGAAGGCGCCGATGTTCACATCGTGACTGGCACCGCCGCCGTAGGCGCCGCCCTGCTCGCGGATGGTGCGGTGCAGGAAGCCATTGCGCAGGAAGCCGCCGAGCACTGCGAGCGCCGGGGCATCCGCGTGGGACATGGACACCGTGGGGTAGGCCTTGGCGCAGAAGTTAACCTGACTGTTGGCAAGCCACACCTCCTGGACCTTGTGCGGGGAGAACGGCGCGTTGTCGTCAAAGTGGCTTTCCGCACCGCCGGCGACCAGAGGTTTCAGCGCCTGGGTAAAGTCGCCCAGCTTCTCGTCTTCGCCGATCAGCAGGAACTGGCGCTTGGCATTGGCAATCTTTTGGTGGATCGCGCCGAACTTGCCGGCGAGGGTTTCCAGCCCGGCACTGCTATCCAGGGACTTCACCAGCGCCTTGAGCTGTCGCAGGCCGAGCAGGCCACCGGATTCGTGGCCATCGGCGGCAGCGCGGTTGAAGCCGGCGCTGGCGGCGGCCATGGCGAGGGCGTGGCCGTTGCCCACCACAGACTGTTCGCGGCGGGCGAGCGTCTGCAACAGCAGCTCCTTGATGCGCGGCAGCTCGTCGAAGCGTACGTCTTCGATGGTTGCCTGCATCAGTTCGGTCAGTGCGGCCTGATTTGCCGCCAGCGCCTTGCCGGACAGAATGAAATGGCCGGATTGGCTGTGCAGGTCGTCCAGCGCCGTGCGGTGGCTGGTAAATCCGTGCAGGGAGCCGGCTACTGCAGCCTGCCACTGTTGCACTTCAAGGTAGCTTTTGCTGCCGAGGCCGAGCTCGCACAGGGTCTGGCAGTAGTAGGGGAGCAGGCTGCGCTCCTCCTCGGTAAACTCGGGCAGGGTGGCGACCAGCTGCTGGTACACGAGGCCGTTGGTACCGGCGCTGTAGCGGCTGACCTTGGCGCCGTCCAGGTCGATTTCCTCGCCCTCCACTTTGGGCAGTTCCGGCGGAATATCTTCCACGCCCACCTTAGGCAGGATGGATTCATCGTCCTTGCGCAACTGGCGCTCGGCCAGCGCTTTGGCGGTCTGCATGATCTGATGTTTTTCACCGTCGTCGAGGCCGGCTTTGATCTGTGCCAGGCGGGCTTTCTCGGCCTGTTCGGCGCGGTGGGCCATGTCCGGGTCCGGTGACAGTACCAGGCGCACCCGGTGCTGGTTTTCCAGCAGAAGCTTGCGTGCGGCGTCGGCAATGAATTTCGGGTCTTTGATCTGCTCGCGCAGTTTTTCCAGGGTGGCGTCGATATTGAGCAGGCCAATGGCGTCGCCGCGGTGGGTGGCGCCGGTCAATGCAGTAAGGATCAACTGCAGGCCGTAGGGGTAACCGTCGCCGCCGATTTCGCGCTGTTGCAGTTCAAGCTGGTGTAGGGCGGCGGATACCTGTTCGTAGGGCACGCCGTTTTCCGCGACGTCTTCGAGCACCTTGAGCACCTGCTTTTCCAGCTCATCGGCGCGTTCGCGCTCGCTGCCCTCAATACCACACACAAACACCAGCTCGCGCTGGGAGTCGTCAAGGCCGCAGAGGGGGGAGGGGGAATGCCCCAGTTCGCTGGTTTCCAGCAGGTGCATCAGTGGCGAAGCACTGTTGTCCAGCAACACACCGGCGAGCAGGTGCGCGGTCATTGCCTCTTCAAGATCGGTCACATCGCCCAGCAGCCAGCCGAGCACGATATGGGTTTTCTCCTCCAGACCTTCCTCGCTGGAGAGCGGGTAATTTTCTTCCACCCGCACCGGCGCTACGTAGAGTTTTTCCCTGCCTACCTCGATGGTTTCGTGATGTCGATCAAACTTGTGCAGGGCTTTTTCTTCAAAGATCGCCTGATGCTCCGCCGCCTCGATATTGCCGAAGGTCATGAAAATGGCGTTGCTGGGGTGGTAGTGGGTGCGGTAGAAGTTCACCAGCTCTTCATAGCTGAGGTCGGGAATGTCCGCGGGCTCACCACCGGAATTGAAATGGTAGGTGGTGCTGGGGAACAGGTATTTGCTCAGCTTCTGCCACAGCTGGGACGTCACCGAACTCATGGCGCCCTTCATCTCATTGAAAACCACGCCCTTGAACACCAGATCGCTGTCCGGGTTGTCGGCTTCCGCGAATTCCAGGCGGTGGCCCTCCTGGGCAAAGTCCAGTGGATCGAGACGCGCGAAGAATACCGCGTCCAGGTATACGTCCAGCAGGTTGTCGAAATCCTTGCGGTTCTGGCTGGCGAAGGGGTAGGCGGTCCAGTCGGAGCTGGTAAAGGCGTTCATAAAGGTATTGAGAGAACGCCGTATCATCATGAAGAACGGATCGCGCACCGGGTATTTATCGCTGCCGCACAGCGCCGTATGTTCGAGAATATGCGCGACGCCAGTGGAATCTTCCGGTACCGTGCGCAGCGCCACCAGGAACACGTTTTCCGGATTGTCGGCAGCGATATGCAGATGCTGGGCACCGGTGCGGCGGTGGCGATACTCTTCCACGCGCACACCGAGAGATTCAATTTCGGCACTGGTAATCGGCTCGAATGCTGGATGTACGTTGCTCAAATGACGGCTCCATTGAATGAATTGCAGTTGCCGGTAGCGCCGGCTGGCAGAAACGGCGGCCATTTTAGCGCTCCGGGGCGGCGAATTGACAGGGTTGACAGGTTTGAGTTGACACCTGCGCCGCCGATGCGAAACTTCCGACATGAGTAAACAGGCGCCTGTGCAATCGGCGCTCTGCAGATTTCACAGGTACGGCAAAGTTGCCATAAATGTAGTTGATAGGGGAAAGCGTGTTGAACTGGATGGATTATGCAAGCCTGGCGGGGTTCTGCCTGACGTGGGCGGGCTACACCTTGTTTGCCCGCAGGAAGGCGAAGACGGCCTGGTGTCTGGCGTCGTCCATGCAGTGGTATCGGGTCGAATGGATGCTGCGCATGCTGGAGCGCGAGGTACGTATCCCGGACGCGGCCATCCTCGGCAATCTGGAGCGTGTCATCGGCTTCTTTGCGTCCACCAGTATCCTGATCCTGGCGGGTCTGGTGACCGCACTGTCGGCCAACAGTGCTGCGGTGGAAGTGCTCAGCAGCCTGCCATTTGCCCAGCCCACTACGGTGCAGCAGTTTGAACTCAAGGTGCTGGTTCTGATCCTGATCTATATCTTCGCCTTCTTCAATTTCACCTGGTCCCTGCGCCAGTACTCTTTCGCCAATGTGCTGCTCGGCGCTGCCCCGTTGATTGAGGAAGAAGAGGTAACAAGGGAGGAGCGTCGCCGTTACGCTATTAGTGCGGCCAAGGTGATCGACCAGGCCGGGCATAGTTACAACTACGGTCTGCGCTGTTACTACTTTTCAATGGCGGTAATGGGGTGGTTCGTTCATCCGGTATTGTTTGTCGCGGGCTTTGCTACGGTGGTCTGGGTGCTATACATGCGTGAGTTCCACTCCAGAACTCTGCAGGCGATCCTTGCGGCTGAGGGGCGCTCCCTCGACCAGAAGCGGGAGAAGTGATGCGCGGGATACTCGGAATGTCTGGCTCGCGGCACCAATCCCGTGGCTGACCGCAATTTTGACGACCTCGCCCAGCGTTTCAGAAAACGTATCTATGGGGGGCTGAAGGGCGATATCCGGCTGGCGGTCCTGGGCCGGGATCTGGCGCCACTGCTCGATCGTGCGGACAACAAACCTCTGTGCGTGGTGGATGCCGGTGGCGGCCAGGGGCAATTCGCGCTGGATCTTGCCGCCCGCGGCCACGGCGTGTGGGTTACGGATATCTCTGGCGAAATGCTGGCGCTGGCACAGGAGCAGATCGATGCCCGCGGGCTGTCGGCGCGGGCGCAGACACTACGCTTGCCACTGCAGGCACTGAGTTCCGACCCGCGTGTCCCGGCGGTGGATTTGCTGTTGTGTCACGCGGTGCTGGAATGGCTGGAGCAACCCCAGCAGGCGTTGGAGGCGCTGGCGGAATGCCTGAAACCCGGCGGCTACCTGTCGCTCACATTCTACAACCGGCGTGCCCTGGAGTTTCGCCTGCTGCAGCGGGGAAGTTTGCGGCAGCTGGATCGAAACAGGGAAAGTGGTGACTGGGGCGGGCACCCCGGCAGCCTGACACCGAAGAACCCGCTGCTGCCGGAAATGGTGCTGGACTGGGTAGGGCAGACGGGCCTGAATATCGTCGCCCACAGTGGTATTCGTTGTTTTCATGACTTTATGACGCCGGAAATGCGCGACAAATTGCCGCCAGAGGCCATCGTGCAAAAAGAATTGCTCTATTCCCGCATCGATCCCTACCGGCAGCTGGCGCGCTATGTGCATCTGCT
The DNA here is from genome assembly GCF_011326135.1 of Microbulbifer sp. SH-1. Classification (NCBI taxonomy): domain Bacteria; kingdom Pseudomonadati; phylum Pseudomonadota; class Gammaproteobacteria; order Cellvibrionales; family Microbulbiferaceae; genus Microbulbifer; species Microbulbifer sp. SH-1. Next base: position 905,766 of record NZ_CP046948.1, read on the forward strand.
GTGCCGGCGGACGTAAACCGGTCGCCAGTTGTCTGTTCAGCGATCCAGTTGCTTCAGCAGCAGAGCCTTGGCCGCGTTGATACGCGAAGCGAGATAGTCGTTACCGCCGCGATCCGGGTGGAATTTCTGGATCAGCTTGCGGTGGGCGCCGATGATTTCCTCGCGGCTCGCATGGGCGGAAACGCTCAGGATCTTGCGGGCTTCTTCCACCGTGAGCTGCGGCTCCCGGTCGGTGGCAGAAGCGTGGTCTCTGTGCGCCTTTTCATCGGTTGATTTCTGTTTTTCCGCGCGTGCCTGCGTGTGCCTGGCAATCAGCGGGGCAATCCACGGCAAGTGCCGCCCAAATGTACGCCATGCCTGACCGAGGAGCGGCAGAACCACGGCAATGGCGGCGCCAACCCAGTGCAGTCGACCGGTGATCGCCAGTAAAACCGCCGCCAGCGCGAGGGCAATCAGTACCCATTGCACGAGCAACTTGCGCCGCTTGTCCGGCGGTGTGTATTTGAATTTCTGGATCGCCAGCCAGGCAAAAATGCCGACGGCAATCAGCAGGATCATACGGCCCAAGGTGTGTTGCTCCGGGAAGGATAAGAGATGTCAGGCCGCAAGCGTATCAGATGTCGATTCGGATGCCGATGGCGTTGAAGCTGTCAAATTCTTGCGCAGCCACAGCGTTGCTGCCGTCAAAGCCATTTTCAAAGTAAATGCGTACGCGCTCGTTCCAGCGATACTGGAAGCCCAAATAGTACTGCTCCAGCCTGTATCGGTCGGCCAGGATAAGCGCTGCGTCGAATTCTGGATCGTCGGATACCAGGTAGTTATGCCCGCCGTAGAACGAATAGCAGTTGTCGGTGCCCCAAGTATAGCTGAGGAAAGACTCCGATCCCCTGGCATTGAAAAAGTTGGTGATGCCTTCCACGGAGCCTGCTGGTGCCAGTTGGTTGTTCTGCGAGCGCTGGAAGACCACGGCGCCGTAGAAACCTTTGGCAAAGGCCTCTTTGCCGTAGTACATGCCAAGGGCCGTGGCCCAGTCATTGCTGCTGGCATTAAACGCGTAGTCATCCCGGATCAGTACCGGTTCGACGTCGGATGTATCAAAAATCAACCCATCCTGGCTGGCGATATCCAGTTTGACACGGTTGTAGGTTGCGCCGATAAACAGCCCATCGCCGACATTGGCCGTGTATACCAGAGCGATGCCGTGGCTGAGCCCGTATTCACAATCTCCCGGTGGACATACGAGCAGGGTATCGGGGCCGACAATGTCATCCACCATGATGTCCAGATCGGCCACATGGGCAGCGGACTGCAGGCCAATCTTGAATTCGCCGGCATCGAACTTCCAGGTCTTGCGCCACGCCAGGGCACTGTCTGCACGGCCGGTGCCCGCAGGCCCCCCATCCGTATCCAGGCCGTAAGTACCACTGGCAAGGCCACCGGATACGTTATACCAGTCGGTAATGTAGGTGACCTCGTAGTAGACCCCCCATTGTTTTCCCGCGGAGAACTCTCCCCAGGTGGGGTGCTTTGCAAATGCGTGGCCCTGGCGGAGGTAAAGCGATTGCAGTTCTTCGCCGGGCATCGCCTGCTGATCCCCTTGTATCACGAGTGTCTGCGCAGAATTGATCGCCCGCACGCCCCACTCAACGTTGAAGCCCGTATCCCAGAGGTCATAGGCGGGTACATTCAGGCCAAAGCGGATACGCGAGGCTCCATTCTGCATTGCGGTATCGCCAAAAGTGTTGACCATGTGCGCGCTGAACCACCCCTCCATGTACAGTGTGACCTGATTGGACTGGTAGATGGGGACTGCCCCGGCACCGGAAGCCGCGGCTATGCCCGCAGCCGCCAGAAATCGCGTGTGGAGTTTCTTATTCATGCCCTGATCTCTTGCTCGCATGCCTCGTATTGCGTCGGGCAGCGGTGCTGCATAGAAATTTCCTCACTAGCTAAAGTAGAACAACCCATTGTTCCGGGGGGCCGGAAATGGATCTTGTGCGCGCGATTGGCAGTGCGGGCATTTTTTTGGTCGAATACACCGCATCCAACGCGGATGAAAGATGCTCGGGCGCAGTGGCTTGAAATGCCAAAATCCAGCGCCAGATTAGCAATCGTAAAAATGGTTAAACCGAGGAGGCGCGCGCTTTGGCAGAAAACAACTCTCTCAGCCGGCAGATGTTTGGTCTAACGGTGCGCAAAAACGCGCATCCGGACATGCGCCGGCTTCGGCGGGAAGCGGGGGATGCTAGCCTGCACGGTAACAAGTTCTGGAAGAGTTCCTGCCTGACGATGGATTACCTGACGAAGAATCCCCTGATCAAAGGTGCGCGGGTTCTGGATCTGGGATGTGGCTGGGGGCTGGGTGGAATTTTCTGTGCCAAGGCATTTGACGCGAAGGTGACCTCGCTGGACGCGGACCCCTCTGTATTCCCCTTTGCGGAGTACCACGCGGCGCTGAACGGTGTGGAAATCAAAACCTGGCATTGCCGTTACGAAAAGGTTACCCAGGCGGCGCTGGCAGAGTTCGATGCGGTGATCGGCACCGATATCTGTTTCTGGGACAAGCTCGAAGCGCCGCTTTTCAATCTTACGCGCCGCGCACTGCGTGCCGGTGTGGACCGCATTGTGCTGGTCGATCCGGGAAGGCCGCCGTTCCGGCAGTTGGCCGAGCGTGCGGTGGAAAAACTCGACGCTGGTTATTTCGAGTGGCAGACTCAGCGCCCAATCAAGGCTACAGGCTGCATCCTGCACGCCTGTGCATAGGAACCGCTGAATCACTAGTGCGCAAGCGCCTGGTGGCGTTCACGCGCTATGTTTTTCAAGAGTCTCCTCTCAACCCTTCATTTGAGGTTTGCAATGCACTACGACAAATCCAGTATTCCCTCCGCCGACGATGCCCTGCCGGGCCGTGCGGATGCAATGCCTATCAGCGGGAAACACTTTGTGTCCGGGCATCCGATGAAACCGCCGTTCCCAGCGGGACTGGAGCAGGCGGTATTCGGCATGGGGTGTTTTTGGGGTGTCGAGCGGCTGTTCTGGGAGGTGGGTGGGGTTTACGTCACCGCCGCCGGGTATGCCGGTGGTCATACGCCAAACCCGAATTACCGCGAAGTGTGCAGTGGCGGTACCGGTCACGCGGAAGTGGTGCTGGTGGTATTCGATCCCGCCAAAGTCAGTTATGAGGAACTGCTGCGTTACTTCTGGGAAGAGCATGACCCTACCCAGGGTATGCGCCAGGGCAATGATCTGGGCACGCAGTACCGCTCCTGCATATACACCTACGGCGATGAGCAGTTAGCCCAGGCAAAGGCGTCAGAAAAGGCCTTTCAGCAGGCGCTTCAGGAAAAAGGGTTCGGAGCCATCACCACCGAGATTCGCCCCGCGCCGGAGTTTTTTTACGCGGAAGAGGATCACCAGCAGTATCTGGCCAAGAATCCCGGCGGCTACTGTGGTCTTGCCGGTACCGGCGCCTGCCTGCTGCGCTGATCAGGTATCAGAAGACTCAGTGCGCGGATACAGAATGTGTGCGCACCAGTCGCTCCAGCTGCCGGGATAGAGTCGGCCTTTGCGTCCGATCAGCTGCAGTGAAAACAAATTGACGCATGCGGTTACGCCAGACCCGCAATAGCACACGATATCGTCGTCGGCGGGAATACTCTGCCAGTGTTCTTTTAACGCGGGCAGGGGTTTTACATAGCCGTTGTCGTCGGTCACACACTGCCAGGGTTTGTTGACGGCTCCTGGAATATGGCCTGCAATGGGGTCGATTGGCTCTTCATTGCCCAGGTAGCGCTTGCTGTCGCGGGCATCCACCAGTTGCCAGGGCGGATTCTCCAGGTGCGTATAGATGTCCTCGTAGTGCAGCAGCTCGTCGTTGTTGGCGGTTGCGGAAAAGCTGCCTGTTGCGGTGGGTATCGCCACACCGGTTTCAATGTCAAACCCCGCCGTTTTCCATCCGCTGAAACCGCCATTCAGGATGGCGACGCTCTCGTGTCCGAAATGTCTCAGCAACCACCAGGCGCGGGCGGCAAAGGCGAAGCGCTGATCGTCGTAGACGACAACCTGGGTTTCGGCACTGATGCCGGCGCCACGGGCAAATTCTGAAAACTGTTGTGCGGTGGGGAAAGGGTGGCGGCCGCCATAGCGCGCGCAGGGTGCAGATAGATCCCGATGGAGGCTGGCGTAGCGGGCTCCGGGTATATGGCCATCGAGAAACGCCCGCTTTCCGGCTCCGGTATCCGCAAGATCGTAGCGGCAGTCGAGAATGACGATTTGGTCACTGCCTTGCGCCCGCTGCGCAAGCAACAGTGCCAGTTCGGAGGCTTCAACCAAACTCTGATAGTTCATAGCTACTGCTTTTTTCTAATCGTTATGGGGCCAAATTAAGTCCCCGAACCGGATTTGTCCAGCTCAGTGTGCCTCCGAATAGCGGCTTCCGGCGGGTGTCTGTCGCAGCCGTTGCGCCTCTTCTTTTTCTTCTGCGGACTGAACTGTCTTTTCTTCCTCGGGCCGCGGCGAGACCGCCGTTTCGTCTTCTGAGTTCAATTCCTGTTTTGCGCGCTCTGCTTCCAGTTCCGCGATTTTTTTCTCAAGCTCCGCCTGCTGTGCCAGTTCTTCCCTGCGGCAGCTGGCCGCCGTTTCCACTACGGGCTGTAGTGGTTCATTGAGGAATGCGGCGGCCGCCTGTTCGGCACAGTCACTCGCGGAAATAACATCGTGAGCCAGCTGGGGAAACAATAGCCATTGGTGATTCGGCAGTTTTTTGCGCGCAGTGTCGGCGTCTTCGGCGGAGAGTACCGGGTCCAGTGCGCCGTGCATCACCAGGGTCGGCACTTCGGTTTTGATGGCACGGGATTCGATCAGGGCCGCCGAGGGAATGGCCCAGATACGGCACTGTATCTGCATCATGTCGATGTCCGAGCGCACCGAGCCGCCCAGGGTGCCGCTGGTGGCCGCCGACTGGCGTGCCTGCTCGAAGTCCACAAACGGCGCTTCCTCGTAACAGAAGTGGCTGATGCCGGCGGCGTCGCCAAAGTTGGGGTCGAGCACCAGGCCCATGAAATTCGCAATGGCGGGTTTCAACAGTTCTGCCTGTTCGGACTCCAGCTCCTGAATGATGGCCGGCAATTCCTTGTAGAAATTTTCGTTGTACAGCGCCTGGAACAGAACTCGCAACAGGCGCTGACCGGAGAGCACGAAGGGGTACGATTTGCCCGAATGAATATTGCCTGTGTCCACCGTGAGTGGTGATTCGTCCAGCTTCTGCACCACGGCCTCCAGGCGGCGCTTCAGATCCGGATAGCGCTTGTTGCATTCGGCATCTTTGCTGCAGTAGTCGATGCCGCGCTGGTAGGCAGCGATAACATCCTGGGGCAGTTGCTGGGTGTAGATAATGTTGGGGAAGACCGCGCTGTTCAGCACCATGGCGCGCACCGAGTCGGGAAAATCCCGCGCGACGGTGAGCGCGTAGCGGCTCGCATAGGACACGCCGTACAGATTCAGTTTGGGAACGCCCAACGCCTGGCGCAGGGCTTCGACGTCTTTGGCCACCGCAGCGCTGTTGTACTGGGCGAGATCGGCGGTTTCACTCAGCCGGCTATAGCAGCGCTCCATGCTGTAGGTGAATACCCGTGATTCTTCGTCCGTACTGAGATTGCGGGTAAATGCCAGGTCGGCGTCTTTGATGAACTCGTCGCAGGCAAGCCTTGGTGAAGCCATACCGGTGCCGCGGGGGTCGATAACGATCAGGTCGCGGCCGTCTTCAACACTCATGCCGGCGTAGTTGACCCACAGCCAATCGCTGGCATTTTCAGGTTCCAGCCCCATGCTGGCGCCAGGGCCGCCGGCCCCCAGGTGGAGCAGCGGTTCTTTATCCGGATCGGTAATATTCGCGAAAAAGCGCACTACCGGGAACTGGATCTTGCGCCCGGCGGGTTTGGCGTGATTTTCCGGCACTTCCATCATGTAGCACTGGGTGGTCGGCCAATTGCTCTCGGTATCGAACCAGCAGGGTTTTGGAATCAGGCGGCTGACGTTCTGGGGCGCCGACTTTTCTTCGGGGGCGCAACCGGTGGTGGCGAACAGAACCAGAGAGAAAAACAGTGTCAGGGCGGCTGCTGAAAAGCGTGTGGGCATAATCGGGTACGTCTGGATTGATGGTTTCCCGGCGCTCAGGGGCCGGGTCTGGGGCCGATGCGGGCAATGGGCGCGGACAGGTTCCAGCGCAGCGCCGCGAGGCGGATACTCAGGGTAACGAGGATCGCAATCGCCACGACGGCTTTGCCCGGCAGAGCCTCGATGTCGTCCAGTATCACCAGAGCTGCGGCGCCACTCAAGGCCGCGGTGGCATAAATTTCACGCCGCAGCAGCAGGGGGATGTCGCCACAGAGGATGTCGCGGATCAGGCCGCCAAAGGTACCGGTCATCACGCCCATGACGATGGCGATGGCGGGGGAGTGGCCGAGATCTAGGACTTTCTGGGTGCCGATCACCACAAAAACCGCAAGCCCGGCGGCGTCGGCGATCATCAGCAGGCGCATGGGCACCTGCAGGTAGCGAATGAGGTAGAAGCTGATGATCCCGGTGGCCACGGCGATCCACAGGTAGTGGCTGTCGGTGAGCCAGAAAACCGGCATATTCAGAATGATGTCGCGGGTGGTGCCGCCGCCAACGGCGGTCACGCAGGCGAGAACCACCGCACCGAACAGATCCATCTGCTTATGACCGGCCGCCAGTACACCGGTAAAGGCGAAAACGACGATGCCGATCAGGTCGCACCAGTACAGCAGTTGTTCCATGGAGAAGAATTCACGCGTAGGTTTACAGTCAGCGGAGGATTATGGTGGGACTTGGGAAGAAGGTACAGAGTGCGCGGCGGCTTGAATGGAGCGGTGTGGCGGTACTGCTACCGGGCGCCGCCTTGTAAGACACGCCGTGAACCCATCCATGGGGGCTCTTCCGCGAGGTGGCCCGGCCGCTCCATGTATTCGCGGCGCCTTCGGCCCCTCTCGCGGAAGGTCTTACAAGGCGGCGCCCGGTATCAGTACCTTCGCATCACGCGAAGTGGTGCTGATCAAGCAATGTTAGAAAAACGCCTGCAATCCAGTCTGCGCACGCCCCAGAATCAGCGCGTGCACATCGTGCGTCCCCTCGTAGGTGTTCACCGCTTCCAGGTTCATCACATGGCGGATCACATGGAATTCATCGGCAATACCGTTGCCGCCGTGCATATCGCGGGCGATGCGGGCGATGTCGAGGGCCTTGCCGCAGTTATTGCGTTTAACCAGGGAAATCATCGTGGGGTCGAAGCCGGTTTTCTGTTCGTCCATCAGGCGGCCCACCCGCAGTGATCCCTGCAGGCCCAGGGCGATTTCGGTCTGCATGTCTGCGAGCTTTTTCTGGAACAGCTGGGTCTGGGCCAGCGGCTTGTTGAACTGCTTGCGGTCGAGGCCGTACTGGCGTGCCGCGTGCCAGCAGAATTCGGCGGCCCCGAGTGCGCCCCAGGAGATGCCGTAGCGCGCGCGGTTCAGGCAGCCGAAGGGACCGCCGAGGCCTTTGATATCGGGGAAACGGTGGTCTTCGGAGACGAAGACATTGTCCATCACGATTTCGCCGGTGATGGACGCGCGCAGGGAGAACTTGCCTTCAATCTTCGGCGCGCTCAGACCTTCCATGCCTTTTTCCAGCACGAAGCCGCGGATATCGCCTTCGTCGTCCTTGGCCCAGACCACAAAAACGTCGGCAATCGGGCTGTTGGTGATCCACATCTTGGAGCCGCTGAGGCGGTAGCCGCCGTCTACTTTCTTAGCGCGGGTTTTCATCCCGCCGGGGTCGGAGCCGGCGTCCGGTTCGGTGAGGCCGAAGCAGCCCACCCATTCGCCGGTGGCGAGTCTGGGCAGGTATTTCTCTTTCTGGGCTTCGCTGCCGTAGGCGTAAATCGGGTGCATGACGAGGCTCGATTGCACGCTCATGGCGGAGCGGTAGCCGGAATCGACGCGCTCCACCTCGCGCGCCACCAGGCCGTAAGACACGTAGTTGAGGCCGGCACAGCCGTAGCCGTCGATGGTGGAGCCCAGCAGGCCCAACTCGCCCATCTCATTCATGATCTCGCGGTCAAAAATCTCGTGGCGGTTGGCTTCGAGCACCCGCGGCATCAGTTTGGATTGGCAGTACTCGCGGGCGGTGTCGCGGATCATGCGTTCTTCGTCGGAGAGCTGGCGATCCAGCAGGAGGATATCGTCCCAGTGCGCCAAAGGCTGGTTTTTGCTCATGGTTCGGGTCCGTGCGGTTTGTGGTTTGCGGATTTCGGGCATTCGCCGCGCATTCGGGGCAGCCCATCTCTCTTTGTTCAATCTTAGGCAAATGGCCGGCGACTCTCGGGTTCCGGCGAAGGCAAGGTGCTCCGCGGAAGCGAAGTGGCGCCGCGTCCGGTTCGAATACCGGGTCATCATAGCCGACCTGTTCCGGGACTTCGATAATGTGATCACTTTTTTGCGGGTGGATTGCAGCGGATTATGCGGGATGGTCGTTTTCTCGCCGGCAGGTAAACAAACGTAAAACGCCTTGGCGCCCCGGTGGAAATTTCGATAATGGGTAAATGCGGTTATTTCGAATAGAAATTATGGGCTTTTTGCCGAAGTTGACCTTAGTGGGTGCCTTGACGGGCGCGCTTTCCCTGACTGCCTGCGGCAACCAGCCGCTGCCACCTGAGCTGCCACAACAGACTCTCGGGTTGCCCCAGCAATTCAGTGCTTCGGGTTCACTTGCGCCGGATCAGCGCTGGTGGTTGAGCTTTGGCGATTACGAGCTCGATCAGCTGGTGAACATGGCGCTCGCTGCCAATCCCGACCTACAGGCCACCTATTGGCGTCTGCAGCAGGCCGATGCCGCCGCGGCCCAGGCGCGCAGCGGTTTTTGGCCGCGTCTCACCGGTACCCTGGAAAATACCGAGCAGCGCCGTGCTTCCACCAATGACTTTGATTTTTCCGGTGCCGAGAACGAAGGCAACAGCTGGAGCGGTAGCCTTGCCGCCGGTTACGAGGTGGATCTGTGGGGCCGGGTGCGCAGTGGCGCGCGCGCGGCGGAGGCGGCGCGCCTGGCCCAGGAGGACAGCCTGCAGATCGCGGCGCTGACCCTGGTAGCGGAAGTCTCCGGGGTCTGGATGCAACTGCAGGAAGCCTGGGGGCAGCAGCGCCTGCTCGCTCAACAGCTGGAGATCAATCGCAAAACCCTGCGTGCGCTGGAGTTGCGATTTGGCGGGGGTGTCGGCGCAGCGGCGGACGTATTGCAGCAGCGACAGCTGGTGCAGCAGTCACTGCAGGAGCTGGACCAGAGCCGCGCGGACGCCCGGATTCTCCTGACCCAGTTGGCCGCACTGCTCGGCACCAGTGGGGAGGAGTTGCCGGCGTTTGTTCACCAGCGCGAGGCGCTGCCGGATCTGCCAGCGCTGCCCGCCACGGGTGTGCCGTCGGAACTGCTGCTGCGCAGGCCGGATGTGCGCCGCGCCCAGCGCGAGTTGCTGCAGGGGCATTACCTGGCGGACCAGGCCTGGGCGGAGCGCCTGCCGGCACTGACGCTCAGCCTGTTTTTCAGCGGTGGCGGTCGTTCGCTTTCGGATATTGCCGAAGACTGGCTGTTGAATCTGAGCGCGGCCATCGACGGTGTGATTTTTGATGGCGGCAATCTGGCCGCCGCCGAGCGCCAGCAGAAGGCGGTGGAGCAGGAGCGCTGGGCGGCGTTTCGCAATACGGTGATGCAGTCACTGTCGGAGGTGGAGCAAGCGCTGATCAATGAAGAGGCTATTCGCGAACGCCTGCGGCATCTCGAAACACGCTCGCTGCTGGCGGATCAGATCACTGTGCGCCAGCGGCGCGCCTACGGCCGCGGTACGGTGGATTTTCTCAATGTACTGACCGCCACCAATAATCAACAATCTCTCGAGCGGCAGCTGCTGACAGCGCGCCGCGAACTGCTGGAAAACCGGGTAACACTGTACCGAGCGCTTTCCGGGGGACTGCCGGCAGACGATCTGCCCGCGCCCGCGGCGGTAGAGCTGGAAGTTTACCGGGCGGAGAACAACTGATGTCGAAGTATCCGTTGCTGGACAAAATCAACTGGAGTATTGCCATTCCGGTGCTGCTGATCGTGCTGGCTTCGCTGCTCTCAAGCTGGCTGCTGCGGGAAAAGCCCACCATGCAGCGGGGGGAGCGGAAGGCACCACCACTGACCGTGGATGTGGCCCTCGCCGAGTACGGACAGTTCCCGCTCACGGTGCGCGCTCTGGGCAAGGTAAGCGCGCGGGAACTGGTGGAATTGCAGCCACAGGTCGACGGCCGCGTGGAGTGGCTCAATTATGATCTGGGACCCGGCTCTACCCTGAAAAAAGGCGAGCTGTTACTGCGTATCGAACGCGAACCCTACGAGCTTGCGCTGCAGACTGCGCGCAGTACCCTCGCCGAGCGCCGCGCAGAACTGCAACAGGAACAGGGGCAGCGCAAAGTGGCGCAGGAGGAGTTCGAGCTGTTGGGCGACTCGCTGCCAGATGCGGACCAGTCGCTGGTACTGCGTGAGCCCCAGTTGGCCGCCGCGCGCGCCCGCGTCGATGCTGCCGCAGCGCAGCTCAGACTGGCGGAGCGCGACCTGCGCCTGACCAGTATCTCTGCCCCCTTCAATGCGCTATTAGTTTCCCGCAGTGTCGATATCGGCGACCGCGTCGCCCCGGGCACGGTGATGTATACCCTCGCCGGTGCGGACCGTTTCCAGATCGAAGTGGAAGTGCCGGCGAGCCAGCTTCCGCAGCTCAATACGCCGCAAGCGCAGGTGCGCATCCGTGGCAGCCAGTGGCCTTCAGGCGAGTTCCGTCAGGGGCGTTTTGTGCGGGTGATTCCGGTGCTGGAAGAACAGGGGCGTCTGGCGCGGGTACTGGTAGAATTGGACGATCCGCTGGGCATTGAAAACCCGTCCCATCCGCAGCTGTTGCTGAACGACCTTGCACGGGTGGAAATTACCGGCCGCGCCAAGGGCCAGCAGGTACGTATTCCGCTGACGGCACTGCAGGACGGCAACCAGGTTTGGGTGGTGGAGAATGGCAGGATTCATATCCAGCCGGTGGAGGTTTCCCATTTCGACGGGGAATACGCGATTCTGGAAAGTGGCCTGCGCGGTGGTGAAACCCTGGTGACCACGCGCCTCACCAGTGTGACGGAAAATATGCCCGTGCGCACCGCGGAAGAAGCGCGCAGCCGTCCGTCCGGGCAGCCGGGTTCGTCAGCGTTGCCGGAGGAGAAAGTGTCTCCACGCAGGTCTGCGCCCGAGGATCAGGGAGAGTCGAGCCCTCCGCCATTACCGGAACCCAGTGAGAAAAGCCGCAAGGCCGGCACCGACGGTGAACGCGGATGAGCAGCAATCACGACATCGAAGCGTATGACGGCAAGCGCCGCCGCTCGCCGGTGGATACCCGCCACGGTGCCATCGCGTGGATGACCCGCAATCACGTCACCGCCAATCTGCTGATGCTGGTATTCCTGATCGGCGGTCTGTTTTTCTCCTTCTCGATCAAGAAGGAGGTATTCCCGGATTTCAGCCTCGACATGGTCACCGTCAACATTTCTTATCCGGGCGCCAGCCCGGAAGAGGTGGAGCGCGGGGTGCTGGTGCCGGCCGAGCAGGCCATTACCGGTCTTGTGGGCATTAAGGAGCTGCGCGGCAGTGCCGGGGAGGGCAGTGCGAGCCTGACGCTGGAACTGGACGAAGACGCCGACGGCAATAAAGTGTTCCAGGATGTGCAGGCGGCCATCGACCGCGTCAGCACCTTTCCTTCCGATATCGAACGGCCCCAGGTCAGCCTGGCGGAGCGCAAGCGCGATGTACTGGATATCGTGGTACACGGCAACGTGGATGAACGCACCCTCAGGGAGTTTGTCATGCAGGTGTATGACAAACTCGAAGCACATCCGGACATTACCCAGCTTGAGGCCTATGGAGTCAAGGATTACGAAGTGGCGATCGAAGTCGATCGCGACGATCTGCGCCGCTACAACCTCTCGCTGCCGGATATTGCCGCGCTGGTACGCAATGCCGCCGTCGACGTTCCCGCGGGCGGGGTGAAATCGGAAGCGGGCGAGATTCTGGTGCGGGTGACCGAGCGCAAGGACTGGGCGCGTCAGTTCGGCGAGATCGCCGTAGCCCGTACGGACGGGGGCGGCACCGTGCGCCTGCGGGACATCGCCAGAATTCGCGACGCGCTGGTGGATGAACCTCGCAATATGGTTTTCAACGGCGAGCCCGCGGCCGGTATCGATGTTTTCCGCATTGGCGATCAGACCCCGATGAGCGTCAGTGAGGCCACCCACGAGGTGCTGGCGGATTTGCGCGAGACCCTGCCGCCGGGCATTCATGTAAGCGTGCGCGACGACGATTCGGAAATCTTCAAGGAGCGCCTGGCGCTGCTGCTGAAAAATGGCTTCCTCGGCCTGCTGCTTGTGTTCGTGGTGCTCGGTGCGTTTCTCGAATTGCGTCTCGCGTTCTGGGTAACCCTGGGCATTCCCACCAGCTTTCTCGGTGCACTGCTGTTCCTGCCGGCGATGGATATTTCCATCAACATGGTGAGCATGTTCGCGTTCATCATTGCGCTCGGCATCGTGGTGGATGACGCGATCATCGCCGGGGAAAACATTCACGAATGGCGCCAGCGCGGCTACAGCAATTTCGAGGCCGCGGTGGCCGGTGCGCGCCAAGTGGCGGTACCGCTGACGTTTGCGATTCTCACCAATATCGTCGCGTTTATCCCGCTGATGGAGCTGCCCGGCTTTATGGGCAAGATATTCGGCGTGATTCCCTATGTGGTGGGTGCGGTGTTCGTCATCTCCTGGGTGGAGGCGCTGTTCATCCTGCCCGCGCACCTTGCGCACTCCAAACGCGGCTACAAGAGCCGCGCCGCGCGCCGCTTTGCCGCGCGCCAGAAAATGATCGCCCGCAGTCTGGATCGCTTTGTTGAGCAACGCTTCAAGCCCGCTCTGGATCTGTGCGTGCGCCACCGCTATATCACCATTGCCATTTCTGTGGCCATCCTGATTGTGATGACCGGCTACGCCGCCAGCGGCCGCATGGGTTTTACCCTGATGCCGAAAGTGGAACGGGATTCCGGGCGCGTGGAAGTTACTTTCCCGCCGGGCACCGCGGAAGCGCAGTTGGATCGCGCGCGCAAGCAGATCATGAGTGCGGCGGATGAGATTCTTGAGGAAACTGGTCGCGAGGGCATTTTCATCGGTATGCGCGGACTGATCCGCGATGACTCGGTTCAAGTAGACGTTTACCTAACCCCCGGCGATCAGCGCGAGATCACCACCGGCGAATTTGTCAGCCGCTGGCGCCGAGCCGTGGGCCCGGTTCCCGGCGCACTGAGCTCCAGCTTTGCCAGCGACCGCGGCGGCCCCGGCGCGGGGCCGGCACTAACTGTGGAGTTGCGCCACACCGATACGGATCTGCTCGAACAGGCGGCACAGCAACTGGCGGAGGCTCTGAAAGGCTTTCCCGCCGTGGGCGATATCGACGCGGGCGTTTCCCAGGGCAAGCGCCAGCTCGACCTCACCCTCACCGATACCGCAAAAAGCCTCGGCCTCGCCGCCGAAGACATCGGCCGCCAGCTGCGCGCGTCGCTTTACGGTACGGAAGCTTTCCGCCAGCAGCGCGGGCGCGATCAGGTGAAGGTGATGGTGCGGCTGCCGGAGCAGGAGCGGGTAACCCTTGATGATGTAAACAACATCATGATTCGCGCGGACAACGGTCTCTGGTTGCCGCTGCCAGATCTGGTAGAAATCGAGCAGGGTCGCGCCTACGCGGCCATCAATCGCCGCGAGGGGCGGCGGGTGATGACGGTGACGGCAAATGTGGAGCCGGCGGATCAGGCGGCGTTGGTGATCAATGAGTTGAACCAGAGTGTGATGCCGCAGCTGCGCGCGCAGTATCCGGGCCTTTCTCTTTCCTATGAGGGGCGCCAGGCGGAGGAGCGGGAGGGGCTTTCCTCTCTCGGTGTTACCTTCTCGCTGACGTTGGCGGTGTTGTATTTTCTGTTGGCGATTCCTCTGAAGAGTTACATTCAGCCGCTGACGGTGATGGTGGCGATTCCGTTTGGTGTGATCGGGGCGTTGCTGGGGCACCTGGTGATGGGCTACGGGCTCAGTATGGTGAGTATGTTGGGGATGGTGGCGCTGGCGGGGGTGGTGATCAACGATACGCTGGTGATGATTGAGTACGGGAACCGTTTGCGGGAGCAGGGTATGCCGATCACCGATGCCATCAAGGCGGCCGCTGCACGACGTTTCCGTCCGATCATTCTCACTACGGTGACGACCTTCTGTGGTCTGATGCCGATGATTTTCGAAACGTCGGTGCAGGCGAAATTCATGATTCCTATGGCGATTTCTCTTGGCTACGGAATTCTTGCGGCGACCACGATTTCCCTACTGTTAGTCCCTTGTCTTTATCTGATGTTTTCTCGGGATATTCCGGCGCTGTTTGGGATGATGAGAGGACGAACTCTGAATCGCCCAGCTTCCTGATTTTCACTCCGCGTCGTTTGTGCTTTGGGCTGGCGTGGTGGCGGCAAAGCACTGGGTAACCCTTTTTGAAACCGCCATGAATACATCCCTGTAGGCTGCGTCGGAAACATCCCTGTTTCCGACGCTTTCAAAAAGGGTTACCCAGCACTTTCCCTTCAATTCATTTTTATGCACTTCGTTAGCAATGGCGCTTACGGAGTGATGAAATTGGAATCGAAGGTGGAGCGCTGGGTGGCTGCTTTCAGGACTGTCGCAAACAGGGACGTTTGCGACAGAGCGTACAGGGATGTATTCACAGCGGTCCTGAAAGCAGCCACCCAGTGATCCGCCGCCACAGGGCCTGCATCAACACTCCAAAGAGGGGGCTGCGGAGCGCCACTCCCAAAAATGCCTTAATCCCGCCGCAAATGGTCCTTGATCGCAATGGGATTGGGGAAATTCAAAACCACCATATAAGAAGAGACCAGGAAGGTAAGAATCGCCGTCGCCTGGATCAGGTGCGACGCAGCGCTGCCAATCAACTGTTGGCTCATGGCCAGATACGCAATCAATAGCGAAAACTCACTGATCTGTCCGAGGCGGAAGCCGATATCCCACGCGAGTATGGTTCTCTCGCTCTGTTGCCCGAGCAAATAGCGGAATACAACCGGTTTGATGGTGAGTACTGCGACGGCAGCCACCAGCGCCGGCAGGGCAATTTCCGGGACCATGTCGAGATGGAATTGGGCGCCGAGGCTGAAGAAGAAGAGGATCAGGAAGAAGTCCCGTAACGGTTTCAGGCTGAGCGCGATGTATTGCGAAATAGGGCTGGTGGCGAGGGTGATGCCGGCGATGAAGGCGCCGATTTCCCGCGACAGGCCCACCACTTCGGCGAGTTCGGCGAGGCCCATGCACCAGCCGAGGGCGAGCAGGAAGACGTATTCGTGAAAGCGGTCAAATTTTGCCAGCAGTGGCTGCAATACATATCGAACAGCGCCCCACGCGAGGGCGATGAGCAGGGGCAGGGCAGCGAAGGAGATGCCGAGGCGGGGGAAGTCGACGGTGCCGGTGCTGCCGCTCAGCAGGATCATGAGGCAGGCGATGGCGACGAAGTCCTGGAACAGCAATAGGCCGACCATCATTTCACCGAGGTGTTTGTGGTGCAGTACGGTGGTGGGCAGGAGTTTGATGCCGATGATGGTGCTGGAGAACATCATGGCCATGCCGATGACCCAGGATTCGGTGTTGGTGAAGCCGAAGAGTTTGCCGATGGCGTAGCCTAGGCCGAGGAATATCAAACAGCTGATGATGCCGACGAAGGTGGCTTTGCGCAGGACGGAGATGAGCGCTTTGGGCTGCATGTCGAGGCCGAGCAGGAACAGCAGGAAGACGATGCCGATGCTGGACATTTCGGCCATGAGTGCGACGTTGTCGATGATGCCGAGGACGGAGGGGCCGAGCAGGACGCCGAGGGCGATGTAGGCGACTAATAAGGGTTGCCGTCCCCAAAGGGCGAGTGAGGCGACGATGGCGGCGCCGCTGAAGATCAGGAAAAACGACTGGAACAGGGAGGTCTCGGGCACTGCGCGTCCTTGTAGCAGACTGGAGAATTACGTTGTTCGGGCATTATGGTTGTGGATTGGCAGGCTTTTCAATGGGCTCTGCGAGTTTTGGTGCTCTGGCTTGCCACTGTGGCGGTCAAGCGTCAGGTACCCATTTTCAGAACCGAGCTAGGCGCCCCCCTTCAATACATCCATGTAAGCTGCGTCGCAAACGTCCCTGTTTGCGACGCTTCTGAAAATGGGTACCCGACGCTTGACCTTCATTTTTGAGTGACGCTCTCCGTAAGCATTGGGTACAAATCAAAGTTTGAACCAGCGCAAACTCTCACCTTTTTCAGACAAGACCGGCTGCTCACATTTTTCCCCAGACGGATTTCCCAGAATCGGGCGCGCCTGCCGGATAAATTCGCTCAGGGGTGTGTCGAGCTTTTCCGGAGCTGAAATATTTGTGTCAAAACACAGCGCAAGCGGATCGTCTGCTTTCAATCCCTGATAGCGCCATACACCGTGGCTGGTGTCGTACTGGTAGTAGGGCAGCATGCGGTGGCCGTGTTCGGCGATGAGTTCGATGGCGTCGATCAGGTAGTCGACGGTTTCCTCGTCGAGGAAGTAGTTGAAGTTGAGGCGTACCCAGCCCGGCTTGAGGATGCTTTCGCCTTGGCTGACGAGTTGTTCGATGGCGGTGCTCTGTTCGTCGGTGAGGTGCAGCAGGTGGTGGCCGTAGGGGCCGGCGCAGGAGCAGCCGCCGCGGACTTGGATGCCGAAGAGGTCGTTGAGCAGGGCGACGACGAAGCCGTGGTGCAGGGGTTTGCCGTCGTGCAGCAGGTGCAGGGAGACGATGCTGACGCGTTCGGCGCTAGTGCCGCCGAGGATCTGGATGTTTTCGTTGGTGCTCCAGCGGGTGAAGGCGCGGGCGAGCCAGTGGGCTTCGTGGGCTTCGATAACATCGGCACCTACCTGGTCTTTGAGGGCAAATGCCATGCCGGCGCGCACGGATTCGACGATGGCGGGGGTGCCGGCTTCTTCGCGGCGTTCGCCGGCGGGCAGGTAGGTGTGGCGCCCGGGGCTTACCCAGGAGACGGTGCCGCCGCCGGTGACGGCGGGTTGGTTCTGGGGCAGCAGGGAGCGGCGTACGATGAGCAGGCCGGGAGTGCCGGGGCCGCCGACGAACTTGTGCGGGGATATGAACAGGGCATCTTTGCTGCTGAGTTCATCTTCGCCCCGCACATCAATCCTGACGTAGGGCGCGGCGGCGGCGTAGTCCCAGAAAGACAGGGCGCCGTTTTTGTGCAGCAGGCGGGTGACGGCGTTGACGTCGGTGCGGATGCCGGTGACGTTGGAGGCTGCGGAGAAGCTGCCGATTTTCAGTGGGCGCGCGGCGTACTGGTCGAGGGCATTCTGCAGTGCTTCGAGGTCGATTCCGCCGGCGGCATTCAGCGGGATAGTGACGACGTCGGCTATGGACTCCCGCCAGGGCAGGTCGTTGGAATGGTGCTCGTAAGGGCCGATGAAAACCACTGGGCGTTTGTCGTCGGGGATCTGTGCGGTGCTGCCGCCGAACCGACGGTAACAGTCTGTGCGCAGGCCGAGGGAGTCCACGAGACGGTTGACTGCGGCGGTGGCGCCGGCACCGCAGAATATGATCGCGTGATCGTCGCCGGCATTGACGGACTTTCGGATCGCCGCGCGCGCCTGTTCGCGAAAGGCGGTGGTCTGGCGGCCGGTGGCGGAGGTTTCGGTGTGGGTGTTGGCGTACCAGGGCAACACGCGGTTGCGGATGGCGTCTTCAATAAAACGGAGCGCACGGCCTGAAGCGGTGTAGTCGGCGTAAATCAGCGGGCGCTGGCCGAATGGTGTCTGCATCGGCATGCGTTCGCCAATCACATTGTCGCGGATGCGCTGGAGCAGGGATTCGGTTTTGGTACCGGCTTCTGGTGAACCGTTTACGGACATGACAACCTCAAATGACTGCGCCCGCAGGGATCACCTGCGGGCAGATTAATCAGTATTTGAGCTGGACTAGTCACCCGGCGGTATGGGCAGTTCGGTGGAGCTTTTGATCTGCTCCATGGCGAAATTGGATGCTACATCGGAGATTCCGGTGTGTGCGATCAGCTTTTTGTAGAAGCGGTCGTAAGCGGCTACGTCGCTGACCACGACGCGGAGTATGTAATCGTAGTCACCCGCCATGCGGTAACAGTCCACCACTTCCGGTAAGTCGGCCATGGCGCTGGAAAAGGAATCTGCCCATTCCGCGCTGTGCTGGTTGGTCTTTACCTGGGCAAACACCGAAACCGGCAGGCCGAGCACTTCAGCATCCAGCAGTGCCACTTTGCGGCGGATGATGCCGCTCTTCTCCAATTTCTGTATCCGGCGCCAGCAGGGGGTCTTGGTAAGGCCCACGCGCTCGGCCAGCTCTTCGATGGAGAGACTAACATCAGATTGCAGGATGGCAAGAAGTTGTCGATCAATCGCGTCGAGTGAGGACATAGTGCTACACATCTCCCGAAAACGCGGGGACCCGTTCCATAAAGTGGCTCCATTTCACCATCCTTAGCAACAAAATACCCCACTAATTTTGGTGGGCGCAGCGAGATCCGACTTTGGTGAGCCTCGGAAGAATCCTTTGCTGTGCCCCGTATCATGCCGGTAACGATAATCTCTGATCTGACGGATCAGTAGTGGAATTTTCTCCACATATTTACCGCATCAAAAAAGCCGGGCAATGCCCGGCCAAACAACAGGGGGATGTTGGAAAATTGTGCCTTGGAAAAGGTAAAGGGTTTCTGAAAAACGTAGCGAGCGGGCGACTGGTGGTGGCCGCCGGAGCGGAGGCAGCGGAGTGTATAGGTCATACATGAGCATGCCGAGCACCGCCGGACGCCGCCAGACGCCTGCGCAGTAGTTTTTCTGAAGCCCTAGGCGGCTTCTTTCGGCGGGAACATGGGCTCAAACAGGCCCGCGGCGATGGCTTCACGCACCCGCGCCATCAGGTCGATCTCGGTGAGCTGCTGCAGGTTTTCCAGGTCGCGAAGCACATAGTAGATGGGCTGCACTATGTCGATGCGGTAGGGGGTGCGCAAAGCATCCACCACATCAAAGTCCGCGCGCACTGGCACATCGCTCAGGGCGTAGAGGGTTTCTTTCGGCGAGGAGAGAATACCGCCGCCATAGATGCGCAGGCCATCGTTGGTCTGCAGCAGGCCGAATTCCACGGTGAACCAGTAGAGACGTGCGAGATAGGCGCGCTCTTTGGGAGACGCGTGCAGCCCGAGTTCGCCGTAGGTCTGGGTGAAGTTGGCAAACGCCGGATTGGTGAGCATGGCGCAGTGGCCGAAGATCTCGTGGAAAATATCCGGTTCCTGCAGGTAGTCGAACTCTTCCGGGGTGCGGATAAAGGTGGCCACCGGGAATCTGCGTTCGGAAAGCAGGCGGAAAAAGGTCTCGAAGCCGATTAACGCGGGCACCCGCGCGCACTCCCAGCCGGTTTCCCGACGCAGTACCGCACTCACTTCTTCCAGTTGTGGAATGCGATTGCGGGGAAGGTCGAGCAGTTCGAGACCATGTAGATATTCGTCACAAGCGCGCCCTGGGACCACCTCCAGCTGGCGCTCGATCAGGCGTTGCCAGGTCTGGTGTTCCAGCTCTGTGTACTCAATAAAGCCGCTGGCATCGGGCTCGCGGGCGACATACTTACTGGGCTTTTTGGCGCTGCTCATGGCGGTCTCCGTTGCGGGCGGTCACGGTCGTGCCGCCTCGTCTGTTGTTATTTGCTCTCTCTATTCTTAGACACCCGGGCACCGGTTCGGCAGTGGGGAGAGCCCGGAACTTGAAGGTAGAGTCCACTGGTGGCTACACTGCCTGTAAACATTTCTTTACGGGTCTGTTGTGAGAATAGAAATAACCTGTAGCGATCGCCTGGGTATTCTTCAGGAAATAATGGCGATATTCGCCGATTTTCGGATAAGCGTTCGCAGCGGCGAGATTGGTGGTGACAGTGGGGACAAGGTCTATCTGTCGGCGCCGGGTCTGTTGATGACGCAGTATCAATCCATCGAGCGGGCGCTACACCGGGTTCCAGGGGTGCGGAAGGTGCGGCGGATCGCCCTGATTCCCTCCGAGCGCCGACACTTTGAACTCGATACGCTGCTGCGCCACGTGGCCTTTCCTGTACTGTCTGTGGACCGGGAGGGCACCATTGTGGCAGCCAACCTCGCTGCCGCGCGGGCCTTCGGGGTCAGTCAGGGACAGGTGGCGGGCATGCATCTGCAGCGCTTCCTGCCCCGGTTGCAGCTTGAGGAGCTGCTGCGGGGAATTACCGCGCCGCGCTACGGTTTTCCAGTGACGATGCGTGGACGCGATTTTCTGCTCGACTGGTCTCCCATAGCGCTGGCCGACGATCCCGGTGAAGTGCGCTCCCTGGCGGGTGCGGTACTGACATTGCAGCAGCGGGAAGAGGCGCCTGAGAGGGACCCATCAAGTGAGCCACCGCCGCCCAGCG
The DNA here is from genome assembly GCF_011326135.1 of Microbulbifer sp. SH-1. Classification (NCBI taxonomy): domain Bacteria; kingdom Pseudomonadati; phylum Pseudomonadota; class Gammaproteobacteria; order Cellvibrionales; family Microbulbiferaceae; genus Microbulbifer; species Microbulbifer sp. SH-1. The sequence goes on from NZ_CP046948.1 coordinate 926,366, forward strand.
TACTCTGGGATATAGACCGTCGCCGGGAATGCTGCCTGCGCCTGCAGCAACTCGCGCCTTTGCGGGATGCGCTGTTGATTGCGGGAGAGCGCGGCAGTGGCAAAAGTACCTTTCTCGGCGCCGGCTATTATCTCAGTCCACTGGCGGAACATGGGCAGGTGCGTCAGTTCGCCGGTGCTGAGTTTGCGCCCCTGGAGGTGGCTGAGGCGGCGGCAATGGCGGAAACCGCCGTGCTGCTGGTGGATGACCTCGATCTTGCGCCGGATGATTCACAGCGCAGTCTGGCGGAGCGCCTTTTGCGCGGGCGATTTCTGCCGCGATTGGTTGTCTCGGCGCGCTCACTCGACAGCCTGTACCTGCCATTGCGGCAATTGCTGGCCGCCAACGCCATTTCCCTGCCGCCGCTGCGATCCATGCGGCCGGCTATCGGCAAATTTGCGCATATCATCCTGCGTGACCTCGGCGACCGGACTGCGCCACTGCCGGCAGATGTAGTGAGCGCGCTGCAACGGCACGATTGGCCGACTAATTTCACCGGACTTCGCGGACACTTGCAGGGGGCTCTGGCGCATAGGCGGGAACGGGATGGCGGGGAGCTGGCACTGGGGGATTTGCCGGGGCTGCCAGGTGAAGAGCTCCTGCCATGGCGAGACTGGGGGCGGGGGCTGAGTCTGCCGGAGCAGATGGAAAAAGTAGAGCGGACGATTCTGGCGGAAGTGCTGGCGGAAATGCCGGCCTCTCAGCGCTCCAGCCGGGAGTTGGCGCGGCGGTTGGGAATTTCCCACACCGCTGTCGCTAACAAGTTGCGTAAATATGGGCTTTCTTGAGAGGCGCTCAGCGCTCTATTTTTCCGAGCAGCATATCCTTATACATCATGAAGTCGCCCCACAGGGAATAGAGCGGGTGTTTGAATGTGGCGGGGCGGTTGTGCTCGAAAAAGAAATGCCCGACCCAGGCAAAGCCGTAACCGGCGATGGGTAGCGCCGCGAGGTACCACCACAGGCCAGTGGATAAGGCGGTAAGTAGCAGCACGATCACCAGACTGGTACCCGCAAAGTGCAGGCGGCGGCAGGTCAGGTTGCTGTGTTCCTGCAGGTAGTAGGGGTAGAAGTCGCGGAAGCTGCGGAATTTCCGTGCTCCATTTTCCCGCTGCTGTTGAGTCATCGCGGTATCGGTCATCTCGCTATCCTGTTATGAATTATTTTGGATGCGCAATTCGGGTTGCGTTGTTGTGATTGTACGGTCGTTCCAGTTTTAGACCAATCGGTACTGTTTTATTGCGGCAAGGCTGTTACTGTAGGTGCCCGAATTTGTGATCACTTTTTAGGAGTAGCAGTAGTTATGGCCGGTCCGTTGGCACACCTCAAGGTTCTCGATCTCAGCCGGATTCTGGCGGGCCCATGGGCCGGCCAAGTGCTGGCGGATTTCGGTGCGGAAGTCATCAAAGTGGAGCGCCCGCAAAAGGGGGACGACACCCGCCATTGGGGGCCTCCCTATCTGAAGAATTCTGCCGGGGAGGATACGGGCGAGGCCGCGTATTACCTCTGTGCCAACCGCGGTAAGAAGTCCATCACTGTCGATATCACCCGCCCCGAGGGGCAGCAACTGATCCTCGCACTGGCAAAGCAGTGCGATGTGCTGCTGGAGAACTACAAGGTCGGCGGCCTGAAAAAATACGGTCTCGATTACGACGCCGTCCGCGCGATAAACCCGAAAATCATTTACTGCTCCATCACCGGCTTCGGCCAGACCGGGCCCTATGCAAAGCGGGCAGGCTACGACGCCATGATCCAGGGGATGGGCGGCCTGATGAGTCTCACCGGCGTGCCCGAGGGCCAGCCTGGTGCTGGCCCGCAGAAAGTGGGCGTGGCGGTAGCGGATCTGATGACGGGAATGTATGCCGTCTCCGGCATTCTCGCCGCGGTGATACACCGCGACAGAACCGGCGAGGGCCAGCAGATCGATCTGGCGTTGCTGGATACCCAGGTGGCGTGGCTTGCGAACCAGGCCCAGAATTTTCTGACCTCGGGCAAAAGCCCGGAGCGCCAGGGCACCGCCCACCCGAATATCGTTCCCTATCAGGCCGTACCCGCCAGCGATGGCCACTTCATGCTGGCGGTGGGCAACGACGCCCAGTTCCAGAAATTCTGCGCGATCGCCGGCCTCGACGAGATCGCGAATAACCCGGCTTATGCGAGCAACAACGCGCGGGTGGCAGCGCGCGATCAGCTGGTGCCGCTGATCGAGCAGGCGACACGCCGGCAGCCCGCCGCGTGGTGGCTGGAAAAACTGAGCGATGCGCATGTGCCCTGTGGGCCAATCAATACTCTCGCGCAGGTGTTTGCCGATCCGCAGGTGCAGGCGCGAGGTATGGTGGTGGAGCAGGATCACCCGATCGCCGGCAGGGTAAAAACCGTGCGCAATCCCCTGGGCTTTTCCGCATCGACCCTGCAGTACGAGCAGGCCCCACCGGTACTCGGCCAGCACACCCGGGAAATTTTGCAGACGGTATTGTCGGTTGGCGACGACGAGATCGAGCGCCTGCGGGAGCAGGGCGTGATCTAGTAATCAATGCGGGAAGTTGTGACGAAAGAATAGCGAGCGCGAAGTAAACAAGAGTTTATACATGCCATAAAAGGAAAACGTTGCGCCAGAAGTCTGGTGGTAAATGGCGACTGCGCTACTATCAGTGAGTTCGCGGGGGGGGAACGTTAGTGGCGCGGGAGTGCGCCGTTGAATTCAAATCACCTGCGCGGGGTTTCATCGGCGAAGAACGTTGAGGTGTCGCCCCCTTCGCTTCCTGTCTGCTCGCACGAGGGTTCGGTGATGGATACGCCGCAGAAACCTGAATTACCGAAGAATCTGGCACTGGTATTTCGCAGAATCGGCGAACAACTGGAAGCTTATTACAGCGGTTCCGTTCAAGGCGCAGTGAATCGCGCCGAGCTGGAAAGCAAAAAACCGGGCGTTAGGCGCCCGGTCATTTTGTATCGCGACAGACCTCAAGCCAGTGCGCGGCGGCGATAGATCGGCAGGGGCTGATCCACGGCGGATTGATAGCTGTCGGTAAAGTCCTGCAGCGATTCCAGTAGACCTTCGAGTGGTTGGTTGCCCTGATAGGCAAAGGCATTGAAGCCGCAGCGCTTCAGGTAGGTCAACTGGTCGCGCATGAAGTTGCCCACCGCACGCAGCTCGCCGGTGAAGCCATAGCGTTGGCGCAACAGACGGCCGGCGGTAAAGGCGCGGCCATCGGTAAACAGCGGAAAGTGCGCGGCGATCAGAGGCAGCTCACTGGCGTGATCGCCAATCAGATCCGCGGTTTCGTCGCTGTCCAGCCACACACCGATTTCGCCCTTGCGGGCCTGAAGGTCACCGCGCAGCGCCAACCATACGGTGAGCGGCAGAATGACCTTGCCAGGTGCAAGACTGGCTGCGGTGATTTCCGTGTCCGCATCCAGGGGCAGCAGGTTCCATTCGTTTTCAGCTACGGCGCCGTCCAGAATCAGGCGGGCTGGATTTTCCGGCTGTGCGCCGACAGGTGTTTTAGCTGGCTTTGGCATACACACGCTCCTTGAATGGCTGCAGCCCGATACGGTTGTAGGTGTCGATAAACAGCTCTTCCGGTTGGCGATTTTCCACGAATACATCGAGAATCTTGCCGATGGTGTCCGGCATTTCATCGCGGGAGAAGCTGGGGCCCAGCACAGTGCCGAGTGCCGCTTTCTCGTTGGCGCTGCCGCCAAGCTGTACCTGGTAGAACTCTTCTCCTTTCTTGTCCACGCCGAGGACACCGATGTGGCCGATATGGTGGTGGCCACAGGCATTCATACAGCCGGAAATGTTCAGGTGCAGGTCGCCGAGATCGTAGAGGTAGTCGAGGTCGTCGAATTTGCGCTGGATCGCCTCCGCCACCGGGATGGATTTGGCGTTGGCGAGTGAGCAGTAGTCGCCGCCGGGGCAGCAGATCATGTCGGTAAGGGTTCCGATATTCGGGGTGGCGAAACCGTGTTTGCGCGCTGCCTGCCACAGCTCGAACAGGCGTTCCTGCTCCACGTCCGCCAGTACCACGTTCTGCTCGTGGGTGACCCGCACTTCGCCGAAGCTGAACTCGTCGGCCAGGTCGGCAATGGCTTCCAGCTGGCGGTCGGTGACATCGCCCGGGGGAACGCCGGTGGGCTTGGTGCTGAGGGTCACAGCCTGATAACCGGGTACCCGGTGCGGGAAGGTGTTGCGCTCGAGCCAGCGGGAGAAGGCCTTGTCGGCGCCCGCCTGATCGCGCAGTACGGCTTCCGCGTGGTCGCCGCTGATGGATTTGTAGGCCGGCTGTGGGAAGAAGCGCTTGGACCACTCGATGGCTTCCGGCGGCAGTTCGTCTGCACCGTCCTTGATCTGCTCCCACTCCGCTTCCACACGGCGCGCAAATTCTTCTGCACCCAGTGCTTTTACCAGAATCTTGATGCGCGCCTTGAACTTGTTGTCGCGGCGGCCCAGCTGGTTGTACACGCGCACAATGGCTTCCAGGTAGGAGAGCAGGTGCACTTCCGGCAGGAAGTCGCGGATGGCAACGCCGATAATCGGGGTGCGACCAAGGCCACCGCCCACAAACACCTGGAATCCGGTTTCGCCCTGGGCATTCTTTACGATCTGTACGCCAATATCGTGGGCGCGGATGGCGGCGCGGTCTTCTTCAGCGCCACACACGGCGATCTTGAATTTGCGCGGCAGGAAGGCGAATTCCGGGTGGAAGGTGGACCACTGGCGAATCAATTCGCAGTAGGGGCGTGGGTCTACCAGCTCGTCGCGGGCAACGCCGGCAAACTGGTCGGTCGTGGTGTTGCGGATGCAGTTGCCGCTGGTCTGAACTGCGTGCATTTCCACTTCCGCGAGCTCCGCGAGAATATCCGGCACATCTTCCAGGTTTGGCCAGTTCAGCTGCACATTCTGGCGAGTAGTGAAATGGGCGTAGCCCTTGTCGTACTTGCGGGTAATATGAGCTAGGCGGCGCACCTGGGTGCTGTTCAGGAGTCCATAAGGCACGGCGATGCGGAGCATGGGCGCCAGGCGCTGGATATATAAGCCATTCTGCAGGCGCAGGGGCAGAAATTGTTCTTCACTCAGCTCACCGGCGAGATAGCGCTCGGTCTGGCCGCGGAACTGGGCCACCCGTTCCCGGACCAGCTTGTGATCCTGTTCGTCGTATTGATACATAAGAGCTTGATTCCATTGCTTTTTTACGCCGACTCCCGGTGCCTGGCCAGTGTCCAACGGGACTTCTGGAGCCTATCAGCCACCCTGAGATGGCGCATAACATACCAGCCGCCTTATACGAAAAATAACAATTTTTTTCGCTAAATCAGTAACTGCTGGTTATAAGCCGGTGGTGGCAGTGTGGAACCCGGAAAGCCCTGCGGTTGCGCCCCCTGCGGGGATTTGGTCTACTTGGGCAACCGCCGTTTTTCCGCGGTACTGCTACCTTTAAAAACAATAATGAGTTCTTGAGTGACGGAGTATTCCGATGAGCGATCATGCAGCCCGAGAAGTAGTAGTTGTATCCGACGATAGCGATAACCTGGTAGACGCCCTGGCGGCGGTGGCGTTAGTGGCCATCTTCGTGGGCACCTGTATTTTCTGGGTGGCCTCCCAAGGATAGGAATCACAGAAAATACTGCGCGAGCGCCTGACGGCGTCCTGGCTGTGCTGGGACGCCAGCTCGGCCACTGGCTTGCTACGTTTTTTCGCGATTCCTTAGCTGTTCGAAGTGGAGCTCTGGGGCTTATCCCATATTGCTCAATACCGTTTTCACCACCAGGATCAGAGCGATCACGAAGAGGGCGGTGAAGATCACCCCTGCGGCGATGTAAGTCTTGATACTGCCGCCCTTGAAATCCCTTTCCCGGTTTTTGTTGGACTGTACGCCGATCGCGGCGGCCAGGGTGCTGAGTACTACCTGGCCGAATGATGGTTTCTTATCTTTCTCTTCCATGCCTTCCTCTTCTCACCGCGCCTTTGTAGGAGCCTGCTTGCAGGCGAACACTGCGAAGTAGTGAAACCGATCCTTGATTCGCCTGCAAGCAGGCTCCTACAGATATCCCAACCTGCAACCGTAGGAGCCTGCCTTGCAGGCGAACACCGCGAAGCGGTGACACCGAACGCCATTCGCCTGCAGGGCAGGCTCCTACAGCAGGTCTACAAATTGAGGGTCGTTAATCTTCCAGGTTCGGCCGCACCCAGCGCTCCAGCTCATCCACGCGCATGCCCTTGCGTTCGGCCAGGCTTTCCAACTGATCCCGCGAGATCTTGCCCACATTGAAGTACTTGGACTCCGGGTGGGCAAAGTACCAGCCGCTGACTGCCGCCGCCGGCATCATGGCGAAGCTGGAGGTCAGTTCGATGCCGGCATTTTCCTCTGCATTCAACAATCTGAACAGAGTGGCCTTTTCGGTGTGGTCGGGGCAGGCAGGGTAGCCTGGAGCAGGGCGGATACCGGAATACGCCTCTTTGATCAGCTCTTCATTGCTGAGTGTTTCATCCGGCTGGTAGCCCCAGTAATTCCGGCGCACTTCCCGGTGCAGGTACTCGGCGAGGGATTCCGCCAAGCGGTCCGCCAGCGCCTTCACCATGATCGAGCTGTAGTCGTCGTGCTTCGCTTCGTATTGTGCGGCGAGTTCATCCGCACCGATCCCGGTGGTAACGGCGAAGCCGCCCACGTAATCCGCCACGCCGGAGCCAACCGGGGCAATAAAGTCCGCGAGTGAGCGGCACAAACCGTCGCCACCGCGCTTCTGTACCTGCTGACGCATATGGTGCAGGCGCGCGCGCTCCTCGGTGCGGCTCTCGTCGGTGTAGACCACAATGTCGTCGCCGTCGGCGTTGGCTGGCCACAGGCCGAACACCGCGCGGGCTTTGAGGCGTTTGTTATCGATGATGTCTGCGAGCATGGTCTGGGCATTCTTGAACAGATCCGTGGCGGCTTCACCGACCACTTCGTCGTTCAGGATTGCCGGGTATTTACCGGTGAGATCCCAGGAGATGAAGAAGGGGGTCCAGTCGATGGTGTCCACCAGCTTTTCCAACGGGAAATCGTCGAGCACGGTGAGGCCCGGCTTGTTCGGCACCTTGGGCTCGAAGTTGGCCCAGTCAAACTGCGGGCCCGCCTTCAGGGCGTCCGCATAGCTCAGGCGCGGGTCATTGCGCTTGCGGTTGGCGGTGCGCTCGCGCACTTTCACGTACTCTTCCTGTACGCCTTTGACGAAGTTCGGGCGCAGCTCGTCGGACAGCAGATTGCTGGCTACCCCCACCGCGCGCGAGGCGTCGGCAACATACACTACCTGATTGCGCTTGAATTGGGGTTCGATCTTCACCGCGGTGTGCGCCTTGGAGGTGGTGGCGCCGCCGATCAGCAAGGGGATATCGAAGCCCTGGCGCTCCATTTCCGCGGCCACGTGCACCATTTCATCCAGCGACGGCGTGATCAGGCCGGAGAGGCCGATAATGTCGCACTGTTTTTCTTTCGCGGTCTGCAGAATGGTTTCTGCCGGCACCATCACTCCGAGGTCGATCACCTCGAAGTTGTTACAGGCCAGCACCACACCCACGATATTTTTGCCGATATCGTGCACATCGCCCTTAACCGTGGCCATTAGAATGCGGCCGTTGGGTTTGCTGTCTGCGGTTTTCTCCGCCTCAATGTAGGGCTGCAGATAGGCCACGGCCTGTTTCATCACGCGCGCGGATTTCACCACCTGCGGCAGGAACATCTTGCCCTCGCCGAACAGGTCGCCGACTACGTTCATGCCGTCCATCAGCGGACCTTCGATCACGTCCAGCGGGCGTCTGGCCTGCTGGCGCGACTCCTCGGTGTCCTGCTCGATATAGTTGTTAATACCTTTTACCAGCGCGTGCTCCAAGCGCTTGTTCACCGGCCACTGGCGCCAGGCCAGGTCTTCCTTGCGCTCGGCTGCGGCGCCGTCGCCGCGGTATTTTTCCGCGATATCCAGCAGCGCTTCGGTGGCGTTGTCGTTGCGGTTCAGGATGACGTCTTCAACTTTATCCCGCAGTTCCGCGGGCAGCTCGTCGTAAACCTCCAGCATCCCGGCGTTGACGATACCCATATTCATGCCGGCCTTAATGGCGTAATACAGGAATACGGAGTGGATCGCCTCGCGCACCGGGTTGTTGCCGCGGAACGAGAACGACACGTTGGAAACACCGCCGGAGACATTTGCACCCGGCAGGTTTTTGCGAATCCAGCGGGTGGCTTCAATAAAATCCACCGCGTAGTTGTTGTGCTCCTCGATCCCGGTGGCCACCGCGAAAATATTCGGGTCGAACACGATGTCTGTGGGGTTAAAACCCACCTTGTTCACGAGGATGTCGTAACTGCGTTTACAGATCTCGATCTTGCGCTCGTAGGTGTCCGCCTGGCCGGTTTCGTCGAAGGCCATCACCACCACCGCGGCGCCGTAGCGCAGGCACAGGCGGGCTTTCTCGACAAATTCTTCCTCGCCTTCCTTCAGGCTGATGGAGTTGACGATAGGTTTGCCCTGGATGCACTGCAGGCCCGCTTCGATCACCTCCCACTTGGAGGAGTCCACCATGAACGGCACTTTGGAAATATCCGGCTCGGTGGCGCACAGGTTGAGGAAGCGGCGCATGGCGGCGACGGAATCCAGCATCGCCTCATCCATGTTGAAGTCGATCACCTGCGCACCGTCTTCCACCTGGGCAGCGGCGATCTGCAGCGCGGTATCGTAATCCTCGTCCATGATCAGACGCTTGAACCGCGCGGAGCCGGTGACGTTACAGCGCTCGCCGACGTTCACAAACAGCGCGTTTTCGTCGGCCACATAGGGTTCGAGACCGGACAGGCGCAGAGCCGGCTTGATCTTCGGCAGTTTGCGCGGGGCAATGTCCACCACGGCGTCGGCAATGGCGCGGATGTGATCGGGAGTGGTGCCGCAGCAGCCCCCCAGAATATTGATGAAGCCGCTGCGCGCGAACTCCGCCACGATAGACGCGGTTTCCTCCGGCGTCTCGTCGTACTCGCCGAACTCGTTCGGCAATCCCGCATTGGGGTGGGCGGACACATATTCCGCACACACGCCGGACAGCGCCTCAACGTAGGGGCGCAGCTCGGTGGCGCCGAGGGCGCAATTCAGACCGACGGAAAGCGGCTTGGCGTGCGCCAGCGAGTAATAAAATGCTTCGGTCGTCTGGCCGGACAGGGTGCGGCCGGAGGCATCGGTGATGGTTCCGGAAATCATGATCGGCAATTCGAAGCCGAGCTGGTCGAATACCTCGTGCACCGCATAAATCGCCGCCTTGGCGTTTAGGGTGTCGAAAATGGTCTCGATCAGGATGATGTCGGAACCGCCCTCAATCAGCGCATGAGTGGATTCGATGTAGTTTTTCACCAGCTCATCGAAGGTCACGTTGCGTGCACCCGGGTCGTTCACGTCCGGAGAAATGCTCGCCGTGCGCGATGTCGGTCCCAGTACCCCGGCCACATAGCGCGGCTTCTCCGGCGTAGAGAGAGCATCCGCCGCACGGCGCGCCACTTGCGCGGCAACCCGGTTCAGTTCCGGCACCAGGTCTTCCATATCGTAATCGGACTGGGACAGACGGGTGGCGTTGAAGGTGTTGGTCTCGATGATGTCCGCACCGGCTTCGAGATAGTCCCGGTGGATGCGCTCAATCAGGTCTGGCTGGGTCAGCACCAGCAGATCGTTGTTGCCCTTGATGTCAGAGGGGTAGTCCGCAAAGCGCGCGCCCCGGTAGTCCGCTTCGCCCAGTTTCTCCCGCTGGATCATGGTGCCCATGGCGCCGTCCAGAATCAGGATGCGCTCGCCCAGGGCGGCGTAGAGCTGTTTCAGACGTTGATCGCGGGACTGCTGAGACATGGATATTTCCTTAAAACGGGGACCAAAAGGGCGGCAATCTTAGCACAATTGCCGGTGTTCTTCGGCGCCGCAGTCACCGTTCAATACCGAGTATGCATAACCTTGTAACCGACCGTTCTAGCAGAGCTTCTGGCGCGGCATTGTCGCTTTGCCACACTACACTCGCAGGAATGACGACAGGGGAGGAGCCCATGAAGATCCTGATGATTCTGACATCCCACGATCAGCTGGGAGACACCGGCAAGAAAACCGGCTTCTGGCTGGAGGAGTTCGCTGCGCCGTACTACGTGTTTGTGGATGCCGGGGCAGATGTGACCATTGCGTCCCCCAAGGGTGGGCAGCCGCCTCTCGACCCCAAAAGTGACGCCCCGGATGCCCAGGCCGCGGCGACCCGGCGCTTTCGCGACGATCCCATCGCCCAAGAGGCGCTCGCCAACACCCTGACCCTGGATGAGGTGGATACGGACGAGTTCGATGCGCTGTTCTATCCGGGCGGCCACGGCCCACTGTGGGACCTGGCCGAGGACCAGCGTTCCGTGGTCATCATTCAGGGTTTCTACCGCGCGGGCAAACCGGTGGGCGCCGTGTGCCATGCCCCGGCGGTGTTTCGCCATACGGTGGATGAGCACGGCGAGCCATTGGTGCGCGGCAGGAAAATGACGGGGTTCAGCAACAGCGAAGAAGAGGGGGTGGGGCTGACCGACGTGGTACCGTTTTTGGTGGAAGATATGCTCATAGAGCGGGGAGCCAGCTATTCCAAAGGCGACGACTGGAAGAGTCACATCTGCACCGATGGGCTCCTGATCACCGGTCAGAATCCAGCTTCTTCGGAAGGTACGGCCCGGGCCCTGCTGGGGGCGCTCTCACAGGTGCGCTGAACCCACTTGCGAGGCGTGTGTAGCAGTCTGGTTTCACTCGCGCGCAGATGGGCGTAGAATACCCGACTGCCGAGGTTGGTTATTCCCGTTCGGCGCTGTTTCAGGAAGTCCGGTTATTTGAGAAGGTCTATGTCAGCACAGCCGTCAGAATTGAACGTCACCATCACCGACTCCGCCCAGGAGTACCTGCGCGATCTGTTGGCCAAACAGGACTGCGAGGGCATCGCCATCCGTATGTTCGTATCCAACCCGGGTACGCCCAATGCGGAAACCTGTATTGCCTACAGCCGCCCCGGCGAAGAAAAAGAGGGTGATGTGGAAGTACAGCTGAATGGCTTCAAAGCCTATTTTGAAGGCCGCAGCGTGCCCTATCTGGACGAGGCCAGGGTAGATTACTCCTCCGATAAAATGGGTGGCCAGCTAACCATCCGCGCACCCAATTCGCGTATGCCCAAGGTTACCGACGACAGCCCGATCGAAGACCGTATCAACTACGTGCTCTACAGCGACGTAAATCCAGGGCTCGCTTCACACGGCGGTCAGGTCAGTCTGGTGGAGGTTACTGAAGACATGTACGCGGTGCTGAAGTTCGGCGGCGGTTGCCAGGGCTGCGGTATGGTCGACATGACACTGAAAGAGGGTGTAGAGAAAACCCTGAAAGAAAAAATTCCGGAGCTGGCTGGGGTGAAAGACATCACCGACCACACGGATAAATCACAGGCCTACTACTGATCTGGTCTGATTGCATCTGATTCCGCTCGCGCATTCACGGCGTTGACGTTGGTCGGACACAAAAAAAGGCGAACTGTTCAGTTCGCCTTTTTTTGTGTCCGGATGTTCCTTCTTGCGGAAGTTGCCTGATCAATTCTGGAAATGTTGGTAGGCATCCAGGCCCAGTAGGTAGGCCCCGTCAAAACCAGCATTTGCAATTTTGTACAGATAAGAACCGCTGCTGCCGTAGATGATGTTCTGCCAGGTGGGAGTCCAGTAATTGACGTAATACCGGCCGCTTCCGGAAATCTCTTCTTTCAACCAGTTCGGCGGGTTGGATACCCAGTGGTTTTTCCAATAGTAACGGTTGCTTTCCGCTTCGCCGATATTCACCGTTGCCAGCACCAGCCGCAATCCGCCATTGGCTTTTCGCTGTAACTGGCGAATCTGATCTGACGTAAATTCTTCTCCATTAAAAAAGAAATCCATCACAATCACGTCATAATCTGTTTCAGCGAGAGCGTCTACCAGCGCCTGGCGAGTTGAGTACAGAGTGGTATTGGTCAGAACCAGGAAGTTGCTCGCCTCGTCAAGTTCCAGGATATCGCGACGATTTACCTTGTAAGGTTCGTCGGGGTAGAGGGGGATATTGTCGAGTTCGCGGTGGTCGGCCACATACCCGAGGTAGTCGGCGTCATCGCTCAGTTGGTAGGCATTGTCGATTTTGTGTTCGCTCACTGCGAAGTCGGTTGCCAGGATTGTGGTATTGCCATTCTTCCGGGCCATGTCCAGATAGCTGCGCAGTTCGTTGCGACGGCCGTCGGTTGTGGGCTGGTCGATACCATCGTGGCCATAAAAGAGAGCGTCTTGTGCGAGGCCATCCAGATTGCGGATATACACACTGTCCGGAGTACCATTGGTGCGTTCATTTGCGCTTACCAGTGGCAAAGCGCCGTGCCCTACAAAAATAAAGCCAGGTTTCAGTTCCCGGGCATATCCTCGTAGACCAGCGACAAAGTCGCGCATCTCCTGAGGGTGATCGGTGTATCCTTTTTCAGGGTAAAAGTTGGGTACGCGCTCAAAATCACACGCGGTGAGGGATGCCGTAAGGCATATTGTAAATAAGACGGGTAACTGAAAAGCGGTTGAAAAAATCCGTTTCACGTGGGTGCTCTCAAAACGATGCAACTTTGAGCGCGGACTATAACAAGATTGGACGGCTCCCGTCAGGGTGGCACTGTCCATTTCTACGCTACTGACTGGTAGCGGTCATCACTTCCATCTGGATAAACTCACCAAACCCGGGACCCACTCGGATACCCTATAGCGCAGGAGCGTCTTAGGGTATCCGCGTAAAAAATGCAGCGTGGCGGGAGAATCGTTACAAGACGAAGCCACCATCTATGTCCAGATAGGCGTTGCGCATTCCCACACTGGCATCGCTCAGCAGGTAGCTAATTGCTGCTGTCATGTCCTCGGGGGTCAATATTCTCCCCAGTGCCGTGTCCTGCATGGTTCCCGATAGTTCTGCGATTTGCTTTTCACTCATTCCAGCCTTGCGCTGGATTTCGGTTGCGGTCACACCTGGCCGTATCGAATTAATACGAATTCCCCGCTCTGCGAGTTCGAGATTGAGCACCCGTGCAGCGGCCTCAAAAGCGGCTTTGCTGGCACTGTATGAGGCGGCACCTGGGAAGGCTTTGTGTACCACCAGCGATGATACGAATACGACACTCGCTGGGTTATTCAGGCAGGGCAATAGTGCGTGCAGAGTGAACAGCGGCGCCTTGAAGTTGACCGCCATCGTCTGATCAAAGTTAGTCTCGCTGAGGTCAGAGAAGTTCTGCGGCAGGAAGATGCCCGCATTCAGCACAATGCCATCATAAGCAAGGCCGTCACGCTGCAGGGCGGCAGCCATGGCGGTGATCTGCGCCATATCAGCACTGTCACACAGCTGAGTGATAACTTCACCATCGCCAAGCTGGGCTATTTCTGCCGCGACATCCTGTAACTTCCCTGTGTCGCGTCCAGTGATGGTTAGATGATGGCCGGCAGAGGCCAGTTTCCGTGCGGTTGCCAGTCCAATACCCGCGGTCGCCCCGGTGATCAAATAATGCTTCTGATTCATACAACGCTCATTGCTTGTGATTGACGGTGACCACTCTAACTCCGACAATTCGCTCTGATTAGGGGCGTTCAAGGAAACGGATTGTTTCCATTTGGGAATCTTTTGAGTTGCGGAGATGTGAATAATGGACGAGCCACTGCATTTGCAATTACCCAATCTGTATGTATTTCAGCAGGTTGCCAAGCGCGGCAGCTTCCAGGCGGCCGCGGATCACTTGCAGCTGTCTCGTTCAGCGGTCAGCAAAAAAGTGGCACAACTGGAAGGGCATCTCAGTCAGCGTCTGTTGCAACGCTCTACCCGAAAACTGCGACTGACGGAAATCGGAGAATCCCTGCTGAAAGCCACGGCAACCCTGGAACAGTTGGTATTTGATACGGAGCAATTGCGGCTGGACCAGCAGCAACAACCGTCGGGTTCGGTAAAAATCAGCAGTTCCACACTGATCACTCAGCGACTGTTGCTACCTATACTGCCTGCGCTGAAAACTGAGTTTCCGCGTATTACCCTGGACCTCAATATTGATGATCAGCAGGTTGACCTGATCGAGACCGGTGTGGATATCGCGGTGCGAATCGGGCATTTGCCCGACTCTTCCCTGGTGGCGCGCCAGATTGGTGTAAAGACCTGGGGATATTTCGCGAGTCCGGCCTATTTGCGATTGCATGGTGAGCCAGTTGATCCGTCCCAACTGCGGGATCACCAATGTTTGGTTTTTCGCAGCCAACAACTGAATGCAAACCATTGGCCATTTGTCGATCCCGAGGCACCAGCTGGCGCTATTGAGTCATTACTGATTGAGCCGGCTGTTACGTCGGACAATGCCAGTGCACTGGTTGAAATGGCAACCATGGGATTGGGGATCATTCAGGTTGACCCATTGATCATTGAGCTGGAACTTACGAGTGGCGCACTGGTGCCGGTTCTGCGTCGGTGGAGACATCCAGAGAGCGCTCCGATTCACTTGGTGTGCCTTGGGCGCAAGGCCCGTAATCGTTCAGTAGATGCGGTCTGGGAATTTCTGGGGGAGAGGCTGTCGCTGAGAGCGGTCGATACTGGTATCGATCAGTCCTAGCTGTAGTTTCTGAACTATTGAATGCAGAAAACGCGGCCGTAGCCGTAATGCCAGTCAGTTGGCTTAACTGACTGGCATTCGGGCATTGCCCGCGTTTTTCATTTTCCTGTGAGACGGAAAATTACTGGTAAACTCGCACGTAATCCACATACATCCGTTGTGGGAACACGCTGCTGCTATCCGGGCTTCCCGGCCAGGTTCCCCCCACCGCCACATTCAGCAGGATGAAGAACGGATGATCAAAGGCCCAAGGGCCATACTGCTCCACCTGGGCGCGAGAGGCGTTGTAGAAGTTGTTGCCGTCCACGAACCAGCTGATGCCGTTGCTGTTCCACTCCACCGCATACACATGGTAGCCAGCGTCAACATTCTGCCCGACATTGTAGGTGCCCATGATCGGAGTGTTGCCGGAGTAACCGGGACCGTGAAGGGCGCCATGCGTGAGTGTCGGCTCGAATCCAACATGCTCCATGATGTCGATTTCCCCAGAGTTCGGCCAAGGGGTACCAGTACGGATATTACCTCCCAGCATCCAGAACGCCGGCCAGATACCCTGGGTTTGCGGCAGTTTAATGCGGGCTTCGATGCGGCCGTACTGGAATTCCTTTTTCCCGCCGGTGATCATCCGGGTCGACGTATATTGGCAGGCGCCGTACCAGCAGTTGTGGCCGCCTTCCCGGCGCGCCTCAATTACCAGCACATTACTGCCCGCCTGGGCGTCGTACTGAATAGAAGCGTTCTGGCCCGCGGTGTAGTACTGCAATTCGCTGTTACCCCAACCACCACCGCCGGTTTCAAAGGTCCAGTCAGCGGTGTTGATTGCATTGAACTCATCCGCCCATACCAGTCCATTGGTGGCTGCGGGGCTGACTACGATGGAGGTGATGTTATCGTTAAAGCCTTCGTTGTTGAGGCAACTATCGTCGCTGGTGACGGTTACCGATGCGCCGCTGAAGTTGTCGTTGGCATAGAGCGTTGCCTGGTAACCGGATGAAACGCGTATGGATGATGCATCGTTATCCACGAATCCCAGCGCCTGCAGGCTTGCAAGATTGTAACTGCCGACCCCGAGTCCCGCAGACCAGCCAGTGTAATTGCAGTGTTGATAAATGGTTGCAACACCACTGGCCGGAGTCGCGGGCACCACTTCAATCCAGTTCAGATTCCAGTCTCCGGTAGTGGCGTACACGCCGAGACTGTAAGTACCCGCATCGATGTGGACTTGGTGGGAAATGGTCTGCCAGTTTTGCCAGCCGCCAGTATTCGGTACATTCAGGCTGCCGAGCACAATCGAACCACCATTCAGGTCGTTGGAAAGGGTTCCTCCAGTCGCACTGGCAACGCGAAAACGCACGATGTACTGCCCGCTGCTGGGAATGACCAGATTGTTGTATGCAAGCCATTCACCGGCGACCACCCAGCCCACATTGTGGCCGCCGCCACTGTCGCTGGTGGCCTCGATATCCACGTCGTCCGCGCGGTAGGCGCCACCGGTATT
Source organism: Microbulbifer sp. SH-1 (assembly GCF_011326135.1). Lineage (NCBI taxonomy): Bacteria > Pseudomonadati > Pseudomonadota > Gammaproteobacteria > Cellvibrionales > Microbulbiferaceae > Microbulbifer > Microbulbifer sp. SH-1. The sequence goes on from NZ_CP046948.1 coordinate 942,552, forward strand.
GCCCGGGGTGGTATCGTAAAAGGCGCTATAGTCCTCGGCTTGGAACAGGGTCGCATTGGCCTGGGCAAACAGCAGCGTCGCGCACAGGCCGGCAAAAAGTGTGCAGAGGTTTCTGCAAAGATCCGGGTGTTTTCGTATTCTCATTTTCGCCTTCTCATTTTTATTGCGAGGGATGGCCCGTCAGCTTTTTGTGTCGAACAAGACGGGTTCCCAAAATATCCGGGGAAAACGGTAAGGTGGCGTCCCAGTTCTGTCCAATTTGGAAAGTGGTACGGGAAAAAGCCGAAGTTTGGCGGCTATTTTTCTCGGAGATGGCAGGAGCGTTATGTTGACGGGGTTGCAGACCTGCATGACCAGTCTGCAAATGTCGGAAGCGAATTTGGTACCGGCGTGGCAGGTTGACTGTTTCGTGATCGACCTGCGCGCCCGGTTCGAAGAGCAGGGCGTTAGTGGTCCATGCGTTTTTTGGTTTTATTGGTCGCCTGGGCCGTTGTGGGGTCATCCGGCCAGAAGTGTTTCTGGTATTTGATGCGCAACTCTTTTTTCACCTCCTGATAGGTATTTCTCCAGAAACTCGCCAGATCCCGCGTAACCTGTACCGGGCGATGGGCGGGGGAGAGCAGGTGAATCATCAGCGGATAGCGGCCATGGAGGATGGCTGGTGTTTGCGCAAGGCCGAACATCTCCTGCAGGCGCACGGCCAGCACCGGAGGAGTTTCGCGGTATTGAATGGCGATGCGCGAACCACTGGGAACCGCGACATGGCTGGGTGCCAGTTCGTCAATCCGTTGTTGGGTGGACCATTCCAGCTGCGATTGCAGGATGTTCTTCAGATCCAGTTGTTTTAAATGATCCAGTTTGCTGAAACCACTCAAATGTGGCAGCAGCCATTCATCCATTGTTTCCAGCAGTGCAGTGTCGCTCCAATCGGGAAGTGCCAGCGTATCCACCAGATCACCAAAATGCTCGCGCTGGCTATGTAAAAAACGTACCCGCTCCAGAATACACTCCGCCTCGTTGCTCCACGGGAGCGCGCGCAACCCAATTTGGCGGATGGCGTCCAGAAGGGCGCGGCTTAAAAGTGCCGGGGAGATATTCTGTGCTGGCTTTTCTTCCATTACCAGCTTGCCGAGCCTTGTCTGAATGCTGGCAATTGCGCGTCCGGTACTGTTGTCCCGGCGCACAAATTCATTGGTTTCGACGAGCTCGGCAAAATATTCGTACAGTGCCTCACTGCTGATACGGGCCGCCAGCTGAATGCGTGCATCGCGACCCTGCCCGTCGAGATCGGCAATGACAATATACTCCTGTAGCGCGAGCTCGTCGTCGTGGGAGAAATGCGCACCGCGCCCGTTTGACAACAGGAAGCGCCGCTCGCGGTCGCGGCGGCTTTTGGCAATCCGATCCGGGTAGGCGAAACCGAGCAGTACACCGGTGGTGTCGTACGGGTCCGGTGCCTGGGTGGTTCTAGGCGCGTTACCGGCCAGTTGTGCGCGCCAGGATGCTGCTTGCTGACGAATTCGCTGGATCGCCGCGAAATCTGCGCTGCTGTTTCTGGAAGTGCCGTTCAGCACTTCCATGCGCTTGTGAATATCCCTGTCCCAGCGCTGCTCCCCGCGGAAAATATCCCGCTCGGATAACAGGGCCGCAAGTAGGGTGGCGGGTTCTTCGAGAGCAAACTCCACACTTTTCAGCATCATGTGTGCAAGGCGCGGATGGGTACCCAGATTCAGCATTTTTTCGCCGTGGCCGGTAATACGCAGTTCCCGGTCAAGCGCGCCCAGTTCTATCAGCAGTTCCTGCGCCTGGGCGGTTGGCCCCGGTGGTGGCAGATCCAGCCAGCGCAACTCGCGCGCATCGCTCACGCCCCATTTGGCCAACTCCAGCATCACCGGCGCCAGATCGCTTAGCAGTATTTCCGGTGAGTTTTTCTTTGCCATGCCGCGCTGGGTGGATTCGCTCCACAGGCGCAGGCAGTGGCCAGCACTGAGGCGCCCCGCACGGCCGGTGCGTTGGGTGGCAGAGGCTTGGGAAATCTGCGTGGTGACTAGCCGGCTCATACCGGTGTTGGGATCGAAACGGGACTCCCGCATCAGCCCGGAATCCACGACAAGGCGGATGCCCTCGATAGTGAGCGACGTTTCCGCAACGTTGGTCGCCAGCACGATCTTGCGCCGACCCTGCTGGCAGGGGGCGATGGCCGCGTCCTGTTGTTCTTTTTTCAGATCGCCGTAGAGCGGAGCAATCAAGATGTCGGGGCGCTTGCCCAGTGATTCCCGCAGGTCGCTTTCCACCTGGCGAATCTCGCCCACCCCGGGCAGGAATGCCAGCAAACTGCCGTCGTGCTGCTCAATCAGCTCACGTATTTTGCGGCTCATGAGTGATGGTAGCTGGCGGGGGGCATCGGGTACCTCCGGGTGGGGTAGATACTCCACTTCCACCGGATAGGCGCGCCCCTCGCTGGTGATAACCGGCGCATTGTCCAGCAGGCCGGCCACGGCCTCTGCGTCCAACGTTGCGGACATCACCAGTAATTTCAGGTCTTCCCTCAGTACTTCCTGTGACTGCAGGCAAAGTGCCAGTGCCAGATCGCCCTGCAGATTGCGCTCGTGGAACTCATCGAAAATCACCAGCGCTGTATCGGCAAGCTCCGGGTCTGACTGCAGCAGCCGGGTGAGAATACCCTCGGTCACCACGAGGATACGGGTGTCGCGGCTGGATTTGCGCTCCGCACGGATCTGGTATCCCACCGTCCGACCCACCGGTTCCCCCAGCAATTCCGCCATTCGCGCCGCCGCAGAGCGGGCGGCGAGCCGTCGGGGCTCCAGCATGATGATCTTGCGTTCTGCAAGCCATGGGCTCTCCAGCAGCGCGAGCGGAACGGCCGTCGTCTTGCCGGCACCGGGAGGTGCCTGCAGCACAGCATTGTTGTGAATGTTGAGTGTGTCCAGCAGCGCTGGCAGCACCTCATAGATGGGTAAATCGGACATGGCGGCGATTATAGCGGCGAAATTTCTCGGTAACTCAAGAGTCATAAAACAAATTAGTTGACAGTGTCACCTAACGTGGATAAGTTGACAATATCAATTAATTCGGTAGATGAAGAAACCATGGACAAACCGGGTTCAAACCTGAGCGATACCCTGCATCGACTCGCACACGGCTATAAATGTTGCCTGCGGGCGGAAGTTTCGGAGCGTGAGCTTGGGCTCCCCATCACTCATATCCGCGCTCTCAAGGGCATCTACCGCAATCCCGAGTCCACCGCCTTTTCCATTGCCCGGCGTATGCAGCGCGATAAGGCCCAGATCACCCGGGTGCTCAAAGAGCTGTTGAATGACGGCCTGATTGAAAAGCGCCCGAACCCCACTGACGGCCGCAGCCAGCTGCTGTTTCCAACGGAAAAAGGCCGCGCCGTCATGCAGCAGTTGCTGGCGGCAGAGCGGGAAGCTGCGGCCCGGATGACTCGCGGCCTGACGCAGAAGGAGTTGCAGCTGTTTACCGAGCTGAGTGCCCGAATGGTGGCAAATCTCAATGCCGACCCTGAGTGTAATTCCAATTGAGTAACGAAATTCCCGAGGTAACCTGAATGCCGAAACCAGCACCGAGAGAACTGCAAGTGATTGGCAGCCGCCAGATCACACCGAACATGTTGCGCGTCACTTTGGGCGGTGAGGGGCTGCATGGCTTCCCTGAAGATCAGGAGAGCGCCTACGTAAAACTTCTGTTCAACCAGGGGGAAGGTCAGCGCCCGCTGATGCGGACCTATACCATTCGCCACCAGCGGGAGAGTGAAATTGACATCGACTTCGCGCTGCACGAGCACCCGGGCCCCGCGAGCGCATGGGCCATGCAGGCGAAGCCCGGCGATAAAATACTGGTTGGCGGCCCGGGAGCGCGCAAGCTTATCCACCCCGAAGGTGACTGGTTTCTGCTGGTGGGAGATATGACGGCGCTGCCGGCCATCAGTGTGAACCTGGAGCTGTTGCCCCAGAATGCCCGCGGTCACGCCATCATTGAAATTACCAGCGAAGAAGATCGCCAGCCCCTGCAGTGCCCGCCCGGGGTGGAGATTCATTGGGTAGTGTGCAGAGATATCAATGTGCCTGGCGGGCAACTGCTGTCCGAGATCAGGGCCCTGGCCTGGCCAGAGGGCAGGGCGGCCGTCTGGTGCGCGTGCGAGTTTTCCACCATGCGCCAGCTGCGCGACCTGTTCCGCAACGAGCGACCGATAGAACCTTCTATGCGGTATATTTCCAGTTACTGGAAATTCGGTTTGAGTGAGGACCAGCACAAACAGGTCAAGCGGGAAGACGAAGAAACAGCGGCGCTCGATTGAGCTAGAGAAAAGAGAAGAGTGACATTTCCATGGAACAATCCTTCTGGCTGCAAAAGTGGCAGAAAAACGAAATCGGCTTTCACAACTCAGAGGCCCATGCGCTACTAGTGAAACATTTCCCGCAGCTCGGCTTGCAACCGGGTGCGCGTCTGTTCCTGCCTTTATGCGGTAAAACCCTGGATATCCGCTGGCTGCTGGAGCAGGGTTACCGTGTGGCCGGGGCTGAGCTGAGTGAAACGGCAATCCAGCAGCTGTTCGCAGAACTGGCGCTTACACCACAAGTTGCTGAGCAGGGGGAGCTGAAGCGTTATAGCGCAGAAAATCTCGACGTCTTTGTGGGGGATATGTTCCAGCTGCAGCGTGAGGCTCTGGGTTCCGTGGATGCCATCTACGACCGCGCCGCATTGGTGGCATTGCCAGAGAATATGCGGGTGGATTACGCCGCACATTTACAGCAGATTACCGGCAGCGCGTCGCAATTGCTGATTTCCTTCGATTACGACCAGAACCTGCAGCCTGGCCCACCATTTTGTGTGAGTGACGAGGAGATACAACGACTGTACAGCGGTGCATACCAGCTGCAACTGGTTGACGCGGTGGAGGTGCCCGGCGGACTGAAGGGAAAGGTCACCGCTCTGGAGAAAGTCTGGCTGCTGCAAGCCAACAGATAATCAGAATCAGAGAAAAAAATAATGACGAGAGATCGCTGCAAATTATTTCTTCCATTAATGGGCACAGTACTGGCGGGCTTTATCTCCATCGCCAATGCGGAGTCGCAGAAGCCGGCGTATCAGCCCATCTCCATCGACGGCTTCTACGATGCGATCAAACACTGGAACGACCGCACCGGCGAAGCTGGCGTTGAGCACTTCGAGCTGAACCAGATCGAATCCATCGCAGACAACCTGTTGCTCTACCAGCGCGACAGCGGCGGCTGGCCCACCAACAAGCACCCGCTGAGAGTTGTGTCCACTGATGAGCGCAAACGGGCTCTTGAAGACAAATCCCTGGCGGATGCCAGCTTCGACAACCGTAATATTTACCCGCAGATTGAATACCTGTCAGAGGCCTTCAAGCAGACCGACGATACCCGCTACCGCGATGCGGCGCTGAAAGGGCTGCGCTACACACTGGATCGCCAATACCCAAATGGCGGTTGGGCGCACTCGCCGGACCGCACCGATCTTGCGTATTTCCGCCATATCACCATCGCCGACGAAGTCATGCCCGGTGTACTCACTTTTCTACGCAAAGTGGCTGTGGGTAAATATCCCTTCGATTACATTGACGAAACACTTCGCAACCGGGCTGCGCAAGCGGTGGTCAAGGGTGATGCGCTATTGCTCGATTTGCAGGTGCGTATCGGCGGCAAGCGCACCGGTTGGGCGGGCCAGTATCATGAAAAGACGCTGCGGCCTGCACAGGGGCGAGCCTATGAACTGCCCGGCGTGCTCGCCTGGGAAACCGTGCCGGTGCTGAAATATCTGATGTCCATCCCGGCCCCCTCCAAAGAGGTGATTCAGGCTGTGAACGCGGGTGCGGCCTGGCTGGAATCCGCAAAACTTGCAGGCTTTCGCATCGACCGGGTGGAAGCCGACAACCAGCGCTTCGATTACCACGCCGCAGACTACGATCTAGTTGTAGTGAAAGACGCCGGAGCAAAGCCCATCTGGGCGCGGTTCTACGATCTGGAAACCAGCGGACCGTTTCTTGCCAACCGCGATGGTAAGCGGGTCTATCAATTGTCCGAAGTGGATGCAGAGCGCCGCACCGGATACAGCTGGTACGGCTACTGGCCCGCGAGCTTTCTAGACGTCGAATACCCAGCATGGCAGCAAAAAAACCGCGAAAAATAGTATTGGCAATTAATGAGTCGCGCGACCAACGGGAGAAGCTTGCGCGGTGAATACCGCGCATCGAGTGACGACAATGTAGATTATTAACGGTATGGACTGACTAGAGCGGCGTTGGTACCGCATTTGCGGTTTCGCTGCGCTTTTCCACCAAACGCCCGGCGAAAAATACCAGCAGGCCACCAATGGCCAACAGCGTGCCCACGGGACCGGTAATCGACCACGTAAAGCCGGCGTTGATGGCCACGCCTGCCAGCCAGGCGCCCAGTGCATTGGCCAGGTTGAAAGCCGCGTGGTTCAGAGACGCCGCCATGGTCTGGCCGCCCTCGGCCACGTCCATCAGACGTGTCTGCACCGCGGGGCCCAATGCCATACTGGTGCCCACCAAGCCGACGAACAGAATGCCCGGCCACACATAATCCGCGGCGAAATAGAATCCCGCCTGCACCACGGCGCACCACGTGAGTATCAGCGGAAATGCCCGCAATACATTCCAGTCTGCTACGCGTGCACCGAGCAGATTGCCGGCAATGGCGCCGAGGCCGAACAGTATGAGTACCAGAGGGCCAAGAGATTCCGCCATACCCGCCTGTTGAGTCAGTGTCGGCATTACATAACTGAATACTGAGAACATACCGCCGAAGCCGACAGCGGCAATCCCCAAAGTGAACAACACTCTGTGTTTGACCAGTGCCGACAGCTCTCGCGTCGGGCTGGCTTCCGGATCCTGTGGCTGCACTGGAACGAACTGCCAGACCATCAACGCGGTCAGCAACGCCACCACACCCACGCCGACAAAGGCAATCTGCCACCCGAACAGATTACCTGCCCAAGTTGCTAGTGGTGCGCCGATCAGGATTGCCAGTGTAAGCCCCGTCATCACCCGCGCAACCGCGCGTGCGCGCTGATTGGGTGGCACTGCCGCGGCAGCCACCAGTGCGGCCACACCAAAGTAGGCACCGTGGGGAAGCCCGGCCAAAAAGCGCAAGCCGATGAACGACCAGAAGCCAGGCGCAAAGGCGCTGGCAATATTGCCCACCGCGAATACCAGCATCAGCACAATCAACAGTGTCCGCCGCGGCGCTCGCGCCGCCAGCAACGCAATAATCGGTGCGCCCACCACGACTCCCAGGGCGTAGCTGCTGATGGCATACCCCACCTCCGGCGCTGTGACTCCGAGGTCGATCGCCACACGGTTCATCAGCCCCATAATCACAAACTCGCCGGTGCCAATGCCAAAGCCGCCAAGGGCCAGGGCGATTTCCGCGAGTCGGGAATGAGCGGGCGCACCGTCCGCGACCGGCGCGGTGGTGGAGGAGGGTGGATACATCGGGGTTCCTTACAGCATGAGGGTTCGGTTGCCTTGCGGCATCGAGAGGTGGGCAATTTAGCGGAATGTGGCTGGAATGGCGAGGAATTCCAACCCGCTCTTCCGGTCGCCCGTCGCACGGTTGCGCGGCCCAGCGCGAGGATTAGGCGGGGCATAGAGACCGCAGGCGCCAACAGAAGCTCGCCGGAACAACCGGGCCGGACAACGCCATGTGGACGTCAAATCGTCCTGTGCCATACTTTTTTTAATGGAATTGCTGACAGTGAACTGCGTAGTAAAGGAGTGAGGTTCATGATTGATTCTGTCGGTTCGGGATGTGTTTTATTCGGCAGATCAGTAGCTGTCACGGTTTTCACCATGGTGCTTGGAGGCCTGCTGTCGGGCGTCTCGGCAGAGTCCCTGGCGCAGATTAACTGGGCCGATGCTCATTCTTCGGGTTCTGTTCACCGCAATTCAACCCCTAAGCCTTCACTCGGTACGAACCTCCAGCATGAAGCAGCTCAGCACTGGGAGAATGGAGGTTTCCCGGGGCTGATTGGAAACTGGCTGCCGTTGGGCAAAACACTCCGCGGCAAAGTAGAAGGCAATGGGGCGCCGTTGCGCGGCTATAAAGTGTCGCTTTACGCCAGTCGTGTAGCCGGCCTGCCGTTTGATCGCATCCTCGCAACCACGCACACCGATGCCGCAGGCGAGTTTGAACTCCGGTATTGGATGCCGCCACAATTACCCGACTACCTGCGCCCGGTACTGTTTGTGATCGCGGAGAAAGGGCCAGTCATGTTGGTGGCCGCGTCCGGAAGCGGGGCGGGAAGGCTTGAGAACGTCGTTATCAACGAGCGCACCACCGTTGCCACCGGAGCGGCTTTCGCACAGTTTGTGCACGGAGATAGGGTTCGCGGCAATACCTACGGCATGCTCAACGCCGTAAGAATGGCCGAAAATATGGCCGACCCGAAAACGGGCAAAGTCGGTGAAGTGCTGCGCCGCACCCCTAACGGCAGTGAAACATCCACCTTCGCGACCTTCAATTCTCTGACCAATGTAGTGGCCGGCTGTGTAGCCGACTCGATTCATTGTCACGCATTGTTTGCCGCAACCAGCCACGCGGGCGAAACACCGGCGACCAATGTACTGCAGGCAATCGCGAATATTATGAAATCGCCCGCTTACCCAAATTATCCTTCTGCGGCAGACGATCCGGTGTATCTGTTGTCGTTGGCGTCGCCGCTATACCAGCCGGCGCTGACCGAGAGACCAACCAACTGGTTGTTGTTTATCAAGTTCACCGGCGGTTTCTATTCTGAACAGGACAGCGACAATCTGATGAACGGTCCGGGCAACGTGGCCATTGATGAGAAAGGCTACGCCTGGGTTATCAATAACTACAAGCCGCGCGCCCCCGACGAATTCGCCTGTACCGGGCAGCGCCTGCTGAAGTTCTACCCCTGGGGTGAAACCTTTCCCGGGTCACCCTTCACCGGCGGCGGCCTCAGCGGTGCTGGATTCGGCGTAACCTTCGATCCCCGCGGGCTCCTTTGGGTAGGTAACTACGGGTTTGAGGCGCCGAGCTGTGCCAACGGCAATATTCCCCCGGACCCGGCAAAAAAAATCCCCGCAACGCACAATAGCGTTTCTCTCTTTCTGCCCAACGGCAAGCCGCTGTCACCCGAAAGTGGGTTTACAAAAGGCAACATCTGGTGGCCTCAGGGCACAGTTTCTGACAGGGAGGGCAATATCTGGATCGCAAACTGCGGCAACGACACCATTACCCTGATACCGAACGGCAATCCGCTGCTCGCGAAAAATTTCCCGCTGCCAGGTGCGGGAACACCGGAGGCGCCGAATCTGAAGCCCTTTGCGATTGCCATAGATCCCAAAGGGCGGGCCTGGGTCACCGGCAATAACTCCGGAGAGGTATACATGCTCACCGTGGACGGCGATATCCAAGTTAAGGATACCTCCATGGTCGATATCTCCTATCCCATCGGTATTTCTGGTGACAGCAAGGGCAACATGTGGGTGAACAGCACCAGCGGGGTGAGAATTCCCTGTGTGGATCCCTACGAACCGCAAGACGGCCCCAATCCTTCCATTGTGTTTTTCCCCGCGGATGGCGGCGAGCCGATGCAGATCATAAACCAAGGGGGGCTCGGCCTGCCTTGGGGCAATGCCATCGACGGCGCGGACTCACTGTGGGTGTTCAATTTTGGCCAGTCGCCGGTGGAGGGGATCACCGAAGATACCCAGTTTGGCAACACCGCCATTTCCCATTTCTGCGGCTCCGGCAAATGTCCGCAAGGCCTCAATCTGGGCGATCCCATATCGCCACCCACCGGCTACACCAGTGATGCGCTGGACCGTTTGACTGGTGGTGGTATCGATCCGTCAGGCAATATCTGGCTTATGAACAACTGGAAAAAAGCGGGTCCGGCGCTGTACGACATCAACCCAGGCGAAAATTCCATTGTGATTGTTCCCGGTGCTGCGACACCAGTAAAAACGCCATTGATCGGCCCACCGCGAACCTTCGCGAAACCTCACGTTAATGTGCATAACACCGCGAGCATGTCGCAATAAAAACGCGTGCGGTGTGAGCGTTATTGTTTTTAAAATGATCAGCGGGAGTTCTGGATATAGTCTGCCAGCTCCCGGGTAAGCTGGGCTGCAGAAATCTCCTTGCAGCCACTTACGTTTTGCCCCGCCCACAGTGGTGAGAAGTCGCCGTTGCCCAGGCTTTCGGCCTTGGCGCGAAGCGGGGCCAAGGCAGCTGACGCCAGAGGAAATTCCGGGATTTGCCCATTCATCGGCCCCTGTTCGCGCATCAAGCGGTTCACAATTCCACGAGCAGCGCCACCGCTGAACAGGTTCGTGAGCGCAGTGGTGCGGGCCTCTCGTGTTTTCAATGCGGCCCGATGCACCACTGAAGTGGTGGCTTCGGGGCAGAGCAGGTAGGCCGTACCTATCTGTGCGCCTGCAGCGCCGAGCGCCATCGCTGCAGCTACACCGCTGGCGTCGGCGATACCGCCTGCAGCGATGACCGGTACCCTCACTGCTTGCACTATCTGCGGAATCAGCGCAAAGGTGCCGACCTGGGTGGCAGGGTCTTTCGACAGAAAGAAACCGCGATGTCCACCCGCTTCCAGCCCCTGGGCGATGATGGCATCTACACCGTGTGCCTCCAGCCATAGCGCTTCGTCGACCGTCGTCGCGGAAGAAAGAATTTTCCCACCCCATGCGCGTATCCGCGCCAGCAATTCCGGCTTCGGCAGGCCGAAATGAAAACTCACCACCGGCGGTTTGAATTCCTCCAGAATATCTGCCGCCTCCGCGCTAAAGGGAGTGCGTCCCGGCTGTTGAGGCACCTCGTTTGGGGCGAGCCCGAATTCTTCAAAGTAAGGCGAGAGTGCTTTTCGCCAGCTTTGTTCCCGCTTCGCATCGGGCTCGGGCGGCACATGACAGAAAAAATTGACGTTGTAAGGCTTGTTCGTCTGGCTCGTGAGCGCCGCCAGTTCGTTTCTCAAATTTTCCGGGCTGAGCATGGCGCAGGGCAGAGAACCGAGGCCGCCGGCATTGGAAACCGCTACGGCGAGTGCATTGCCCTGTACACCGGCCATGGGCGCCTGAATGATGGGCAATTCTATGCCGAAAAGTTTCTGTAGATTCATCGTGTGTCCGGCAGATAATTATGTAGTGGACTTAGAGATTGCTGTGTCAGAATGTTCGACTGGGTCAACCGCGGACGGCCGCCTCAATAGTGGCAACGTCGATTTTCCGCATCTCCATCATCGCCTCAAACGCGCGCTTGGCTGCTGCGCGATCGGGGCTGGTCACCGCCTTTGTCAAAGCAATCGGAGTTATCTGCCAGGAAATTCCCCATTTGTCCTTGCACCAGCCGCAAGCACTCTCTTCGCCACCATTGTTGATGATTGCATCCCAATAGCGGTCAGTTTCGGCCTGGTCTTCCGTTGCAACCTGAAAGGAAAATGCTTCATTGTGGTGCGCCGAGCAAAGCTCAGGCGCAGGGAATGTTGATCGACAAGGAGGATGATTAACGGAAACTGTGCGTTGGTTTCCCGTGGGTGCAAGTCCCACCCGGGCAAGGCTGGTCCCCACCCGGAAGCGAGTCTTGGACTGCGCACGGCGACGTTCGCGGTTAAGCGTAGACAGCGAGTCAGTAGGCCACGGTGATTGAGCACCGAAATAGGCAAATCGTGGGAGCCGACGTTTTCACAAAGACGGAAGGCTATAACCATACTCTGTATCGACCTGGAGTATTGGCTCACCGGTGTCGAAGAGCCTGGCATGCTGGCAAGGAAACCCTGGGAACTCGGGAGGTCTGTTTTGTTCCTTGGTGACAACCACCTATGGCCGGTGGTTAATAAATTGGCCCATCGCAGTCAGGTGCCGGATTGTGATAACGGAATTTCAGGCACCAAACCAAGGTACCGCGGCCGAACGATAAAAAGGACGTCCGCGAGAAGATAAAGCAGAAATCGGAGCTTTCCATAGTACCGTTGAAGCGGGCGAACCGACATCCGCCGGGAGCCAGTGGAGGGAAGGGAAAGCCAACCCATCATGTCCTCAGGAGGGAAACATGTCGCAGACGCAGAGCGCGAACAGCATGTCCACTGCACTCCTGAGGTTAGCGACGCTGGGTCAGGAACATCCACAGCGGTGCTTTACCAACCTGAACCAGTACCTGACCCAAGACCTGTTGCGAGCAGCCTTCCACCAGACTCGCAAGGATGGTGCGGCAGGGGTGGACGGGCAGACGGCAGCCGACTACGGGCAGCGGCTAGATGAGCATCTCGAGAGTCTTTTAGCCCGAGTCAAAGAAGGCAGCTATAAAGCCCCGCCGGTCAGGCGCAGCTACGTGCCGAAAGGCAATGGCAAGCGTCCGATCGGCATCCCCACCTTTGAAGACAAAGTATTGCAGCGAGCCGTGGTCAGAATCCTGGAAAAGCTCTATGAGCCGATCTTCCACCCATACTCCTTTGGCTACCGACCGGGCAAAAGTCCGCATAAGGCACTGGAGCAGTTGCGACAGCAACTGTCTGAGTCGGGTGGAGGCTACGTCATCGAGATGGACATCCAGAGTTTCTTCGACACTCTGGACAAACACCAGCTGAGGGTATTCCTCCAGCAGCGGGTAGGAGACGGCGTATTACTGCGCCTGATCAACAAATGGTTAAACGCCGGAGTTATGGAAGCGGGAAGCATCCACTACCCGGAACAGGGCACGCCGCAAGGCGGAGTTATCTCCCCAATGCTAGCCAATGTGTACCTGCACCATGTGCTGGACCAGTGGTTTGAGCAAGAGGTGAAGCCCCGTCTCATCAGCAGCGCAAGTCTGATACGATTTGCGGATGACGCGGTTCTGTTGATGAAGAATGCCGAGGACGCTGATCGGGTCATGGCCGTATTGCCAAAGCGGTTCCACCGCCATGGCTTGGCCCTGCACCCGGAAAAGACCCGTGTTACCAGATTCAAGCCACAAGAGAATGTCAGTATCGACTTTCTAGGCTTTACGCATTACTGGAAGCGGAGTCAGCGCGGAGGCTGGAGTATCTGCCGTAAAACCATGAAATCCCGGTTTGCGCGCAGTATCCGGGCCATCGGCAACTGGTGCAGCGAGAACCGTCACCTGGCCCTGCCAGAATACCATGCGGCCCTCTGTCGAAAGATCAGAGGTCACTATGCGTATTTTGGTATACGAGGTAACAGTCAGGCCCTCAAGCGTTTCTTGTATGTTGTCAGGAACACTTGGGTAAAGTGGCTGCGGAGGCGTTCACAGCGCCATCGGCTGAACTGGAAAGCGGTAGAGCGTCTGTTGCTGCGATACCATCTTCCTGCGGCGCGTTTAATAACCATTAACCTGCGAATGTGATGGGTTGAGGAGCCGGATGCGTTAATCGCGCACGTCCGGATCTGTGGGGGGCGGTGATGGTGACATTGCCGTCTACCTGACCGTGAATGCGGGCCCGCCATTCAGGCCAAGGCAGGAAATACCCATTATCGTGAACTCTACCGTAAGCACGTCGCCTTCCTTGCCGGATGGAAAATCGCCTGGTGACCGGTGAACAGCGTTAACGGAGGAATCGGGAAATACATCGGCATAAAAACGCGCGGCCTCTTCGGCGTCACCATCGTACCAAAGGCATACCGTGTTCTTTGCTGGTGTTGCCATCTTATTCTCCTGTTCTGAAGTAAATTAAGACTATAGGGAATCTCTAAAAATCGTCATTCCCGCGCAGGCGGGAATCCAGAAACCCAGCAGTTACTGGACCCCCGCGTTCGCGGGGGAGACGAGAGATGAATTTTTAGAGCAGCCCCATAGATTTAGCACAACCGGATTACCACTTTGTAACTGTGACGTGCCCAAAAACCGCAGGGCGAAATGAAACTGGCGATGGCGTTACGGCAATTGCTGGGCCAGCCATTGCACGAACTGTGGTTTGGGCAGAGCGCCAGACAGGCGCGCAATCTCTCGACCCCGGTGAAACACCATCAGTGTCGGAATAGAGCGGATCTGAAAAGCGCCCGCCGTCTGCTGGTTGGCCTCTGTGTCCAGTTTCACGAATACTGCTTGGTTCGCCATCTCCCCGGCAACCTGACTGAACACTGGCGCGAACTGCTGGCAGGGACCGCACCAGGTTGCCCAGAAATCCACCACCACAGGCAGGTCGCTCTTGTCGATAAAGCGGCGGAAATTAGCGTCTGTGGCATTGATCGGATGGCCGCTGATCAAGGGAGTGCGGCATTTTCCGCACAGCGGGCGGTCGCCCAAACGCTGGTGAGGTACACGGTTCGGAGTAGTGCAGGAGGGGCAGACAATCTGGGTGAGTTGTGCGTCGGACATACAAAAATTCCTTAAGCGGGCAGAGTGGAATTGTGAACCAGCCTAGAAGGATGCGCCATCCACCTGCCTGATTTTCAAGTTCTTCAGCAATTCCGGGGCCGCCATGCGCGCATTCACCGCAATGCGTTTCACTGGGCATTTATCGGTGGTGATGTGGTGCGTCAAACACCCGCAGCTGTGGCAGCGATGGTGCTCGATATCCCGGTCACCCCAGATATAAAAGCTTTTCACAGGGTTCTGGTAATGGATGTTGACCTCACTTGGCTCATAGTAGGCCCACAGCCCCGCATATCTCCGGCACAGGGAGCAGTTGCAGCTGGTAACTTCCGTCGGGAGTCTGGCGACCTCCAGGGGGATATTGCCGCAGTGGCAGCTGCCGAATGGTTTCATTTAGGTTGCCCGTCGTTGAGGTAATGGCTGTCATTTTGGTACAGGTAGAAAATCATCACCAGCAAGGGAATGTTTTTCGTCAATGGCCCGAACGGGTGGAGCCAGAAATCGGGCTTGATCAAGGTCAGAAGAAGCGTATAGGTGACGATTACTGCAATCTGAATGAGATAGCACAGCTTTAGTTGTCTTCCAGAGAGTAGCCAAGCGCCAATCAAGAAATCCAGTGCGCTGCCAGACCATATACAGATACTGGCCAGGCTCCCATGAATTCCGCCGTGTGCCAACACTTCATAGCCGATATTTCTGGCGAAGAAAGCTGACGTAAGGGCCGTAGCCAACCAGAGGAAGCTGAGGCTGAGTCTTGCCGAAAAGTAGTTGTTGGAATGCAAAAAGGCACCTATACAACGGGAAATGGTTTAAAAACCATTAACCAGAAAATTACCAGTATCGACGCGAATGCCGGAACACCAAGTGCAACCCAGTATCGCATCAGTTTCTTGAAGTTCGGATTCAGTACACCCGAAGCCAACGAGTCCTCAGCCAGCGATTTCAACCGGTATTGAATCACGACCACCGGTATCCAGCAGATCCCAACGAAAAGGAAAAGTGCAATGACGGACTGAAACCAAGTGGAAGAAAATGAATATCCGAGTTTATGCATGAGAAGTACGCCGGTTACGAACTGGCTTAACACTGCGGGCGCCGTGAATAGCCAGTCTGCCAGCACGACATGTCGCGCCGTGGTGGCAATCGCGGCAATATTCGATGACCGATTTGCCATAAACATGAAAAATGCAATCCCCGTTCCTGTGCCCGCAACGACAACAGCGCTCAGGATATGTATCAATTTAAGGAGAAAATAATGTTCCAAAGTTATCTTTCTACCTGATGAAAAATACCGAGTGGTGAAGCCTCCTGATCAAATTCGTCCAGTGAATATAGTCCTAGGCAAGGCGTGGCTCCTCTCACCTCAATATCGCCAGAAATCAGCTTCTTGGCGAGAATAATTGCAGAAATCGTTGGGATATAAGGCCCCACACCATTCTCGGCGCACAGTGTCCATTTAATGCGCTTGCGTTGCTGATTTTTATCCAAGCCAGATAGATTTATCTGCATGCCGCCGATATCAGTGCCAAACCGTATGAAAAGTTCACTTGCTCGGACAATGGGCGAAGTCAGCGAAGCCCAGTTTCTCACGATCCCAACTCTAGCCAGAGATGCCATTGCGACCATGCCGAAGTGCAAAATGGGTAATTCAAGACCTGCCTGGAATCTGATAGAACTGACGCCATTGTAGCGTTGTGGGAAGAGCTCAAGGTCCGGAATATCAATATTTGCAAGCCATCTCTTGCCAATTGTTCCGCCGAAGTCCAGCTTCCTTGGGTTCATCCAGCCATAAATACTCACCCATTTTCCCTTATGAAACGCGAAAAATGGACGGCCTGTATATGACAGAATGCCACGCACAGTAGCCGCACCGCGCTCGGCCTGATTACCCGGTGCGATCGCGAAATCAACTTCTTCAAGCTCAGAGAATTCATCAGCGAAACGATCTATGACTGTGGATGAGAGCCCAGGTACAGAGCTTGCTCCGGATACAACCAAAAGTCCCAGGGCTTTCGCCCGGGCATCAAACGAGGTGATATCGCAAACAAAGCGGCGGTCATCGGCTAAGTCAATATAGTGGCAGCCAGCTGCGATACAGGCTTCGGGTACTCGATAGTTTTGCCCTTGAAATGGACCGCTGGTGTGTATTACCAGATCCGGTGCCAGGGACTGGATCCGTCGGGTCAACGCGGAATCATTGATGTCCACCAAGGCTGTCTCTAGTGCCGCTCTGGCGCTATTTGAACCCAACTGTTGACGCAGCTTGTCTGCTTTTGCTGCATCTCGCCCGGCTATAAGAAGGGTAATACCCTTGAGAGCAGACAGACTTTCGACAATACGTTTTCCGAAGTTTCCATAACCGCCGAGAACCAGAATCCTGCGTACCTCATTGCGTTTGTTAATGGTCATGGGCGAAGAGTATTCCTTACCTACTGTGCTGGTTTATGGCCCAACATCCGCGCTGGCAGCATGAGCAGTGCGCGCAGGAAGGCGAACAGGGCTTCGAAGGTGATGCCGATGAGACGGAATGGCAACGAGATCAACCAGACGAGAGGCCAGAGCAGGAGGGCGAGCAGGGCGAGTGGCCAGCAGAGAACGAACAGAATGAGCCAGAGCAGGAATTTGAGCATTGTGTGTCCTCGATGGCAGTGGCGACGGTGCGAAAACAACCGTGCTGCATGATCGGTTTATGTTTTGCCAGCCCAGCCTCCGCACATGGTGAAGACTGGGCCTGGTCAACATTTTACGGCCGATTTCGCTTTACTGCACTTGCATCAAGGACGTTACGCAGGGTCAGGGGCAGCTGCCTAGCACATAGTAACCAGCCGCTGTCTCCGCCAGCGTGGTGGTCACAAAGAGGTTGTAGAGACCGAGATTGTCGCCGGAGCCGGCGGCATAGGCATAGCCGCCCGTGGTCGTGGCGCGGCCAGCCTGCACGTGGTTGTAGTTGCTGGCAGTGAACTCGGTGCAGGTTATATCGCCGTCCGGAGTACTGTCGCAGGCGTTGCCGATGCCATCGCCATCGTCGTCCTCCTGGCCGGCGTTGGCGGTGTTGGGGCAGTTATCCTGCGCGTCTTCCACGCCGTCGCCATCGGTGTCTGTGGCCGGTTCGCCGCCGCCACTCCCGCTACCAGAAGAACAGGCCTGCACGGGGCCGGCACAACTGCTGTTGCCGTCGGCAATCCACTGGCAATCGCTGCCGGATGGGTACTCGTGCATGGTGAACTGGCTGGTACCGAAAGCTAGGTAACAGGCGGAATAACCCACGCCCCAGGTGATATGACCGGCACCGATATGGAAGTTGTAGTCGCCGGTCTGGCCGGCGTCGATGGTGAAGTTGACGCTAGCCTGGCTGGCGAGCTGAGTGGTGTCGGTGGCCGTGACCGTTGCTGTATTGGCTCCGCCGGGCAGGTTACAACCCTGCGCGGAATAGCTGTTGCCCGCCACATTTGCGCTCACAGAGCCATTGGCAAACGCCACTACCACGGAGGCCAGGTTCTGGTTTGCGTCCACCACCGTGCCGGTCACCGTGGCGCACTGGCCATTGACGTTGGCAGCGGTATTGCTCAACACCGGTGCGCTCGCTGCCGGTTCCGGTCCCACGCGGGTGGTAACGCTGGCGGCATCGCCGTCTGTACCTTCGTTGTCTGTAGCCACAGCGCGCACTTCGTAAAGGCCATCGGCCAGAGCAGAACTGGTTGCGCTGAAGTACCCGGCGGAATCGACCGACGAGACGTTCAACGTTTCCACCACCACCGGAGCGCCGCCATCCAGATTGCTGATGGTGATGACCACAGCGGCCACGCTGCCCTCGGCATCCACCGCATTGCCGCTGATGCTCAGCAGGCCGCTGTTCTCACTGGCCGCAAGGTTCGAGACTGCCGGGCCGGTATTGCGGTCGACGCGCTTGTTGTTGGCGGCAAAGTACTGGCCAAGGTAGGAGGCGTAGTTGATGCTGTTGGCCGAGATATAACCGCCGGAGGCACCTTCGCCGCCGGACCAGGCGTGGGGAACGTCGTTCAGCCACAGCATGGAAACTCGGCCATCCTCCCACAGGGTTTCCTCCGCGGTGCGGCTGCTGCCCTCGCTGATAGTATTGGTGCCGGTCAGCTTGCTGACGCCGTACACCCCGGCCATGCCGTTGGCATTCTGCTCGTTGTAGCAGAGGTTCACCGTGGTATCCGCGTCGCCGTGGGCAATGGAGGCGATCTGGGTGGAGAAATGGCTCTTGTAACTACCTGCATAGCTGTTGCAGCGCGCGGCCACATCCGCTGTTTCACAGGGACCGAGAGCGCCGTTGGAGCTGGTACCGATACTCGGGCCCGCGCTGATGCCCATACCCGCAAATACATCCGGTGCCAGACAAGCGGTGGTATTGGCGAAAGATGCCCCGGAAGACAGGCCGGCGATATACACCTGGTCCGGGTCGATATTGCGGCTGGCGTCGCCGCTCATGGTATTGGCGAGTGTGATCAGATTCTTATAGTCGCCCGCCGTGCGCGACTTGGTGCCCTGCCAGTAAGACCAGCAGCTGTAGCCTGCCTTGTTCATGGCATCCGGCACCGCGATCACCATGCCGTACTGCTCCGCCGCCACCTCCAGTTTTGCCGTGAGGAAATTGCTGGTGGGCTGCACGCAGCCGTGCAGCACAATCAGCAATGCCTTGCCATTACCGATAGGCGACACCGAATCCGGCGTATACACATGCACAGAATTAAAACCGCCGATGGACTGGCTCTGCTGCCAGCTGCCTGCGCTGGCAGCCGTGGCAAAGAGCCCGGAGAGAAAACACAGGAATAGGGTAAGGACGCCCCTGTAGGGCGGTTGATTATCGTTCATCGCTAGTACCTTCATTATTCGAATTATGTTTGACTGCACAAACGATTTGCGCGCACGGCCGAGAGCAGACCGCACAGAGGACGTTTGCCCTCCCAGCTTATGCGCGGGTGGAGCGGCGGCTACTAGACCAAGGTTGTAGAGCAGGGCGCAGAGATGTTCTACTGCTCCGGTATGTGCGACATGTCGCATTAGCAAAGCAATAACCCGAGAAATTAAGGCCGTTTTGATGTCACCCGTTTTTCGCGCGTCGATCGCGCTGTTTCTGCTTGTTACCGCACAGCCCAGCCTCAGCCTCAATACGATACCGGTAGACGATTCTTACACCCCGTCAGAGCGCTATTACCGCTACAAAAAACAAGATTCTTCCTTGAAATGGCCCGCATTGACCTTTACCGCTGGCCAGCAGGTATTTTTCGATCGCCGCTACAAGCAGGTCGACCAGCGCGAGCTGCACCTGGATGTGTTCATGCCCGCGCCGGAAACCAGTAACCAGCAGACCATCGTGATGATTCACGGCGGTGGCTGGCGTTCCGGCCAGCGTTCGCACATGTATGCGTTGGCAAACCGGCTCGCCCAGCGCGGTTACACTCTGGTGCTGCCGGAATTCCGCCTGTCACTGGAGGCGCCGTATCCGGCGGCCATGGAAGACGTGAACGATGTACTGCAGTGGCTTAATCAGAATGCCAGTGACTACGGCATCGTTACCGACAGGATCGCCGTGCTGGGAGGCTCTTCCGGTGGGTATATGGCATCGCTGCTGGCCTACGCGGGGCCATCACAGCTGTTTGGCAAGAGCGATGTGCGCGTCAATGCCCTGATCGACCTCGACGGCGTACTCAACCTCGACCACGAGCGTCCCAATCCGGAATCACCCCTGCAGGCGTGGCTCGGCAGCGACAGGGAGCAGTCGCCTGAACTGTGGCGCCAGGCAGCGCCAACATCGCACCTCTCCAAAACCTCGCCGGCCACCCTCGTCATCAGCAGCGGCCAGCCGAGATTTACCCTCGGACACAAGCAGGTCGGAGAGACACTCAAGGGATTCGATATTCCCTATCAGTACTACGAATTTCCCGAAGTGATTCACACCTACTGGCTGTTTGAACCCTACGTTAGCCAGTCGGTGGATATCATTGAAGTCTTCCTGCGCAAATTGGACAAGGATGCCTGAGAAGTGAAGCGGGCAGGGCGCTACTGTTGATTCATTGTCAATTTGGTGGGGTCGACCACCACATGGCGAATGCGTTTGCGTCCGACGGTATACGAGATATGTACCAGGCCGTCATCGGTCTGGATCACCGCCGGATACCCGTAGCCCTCCTTGATCGGTTCCGCCTCCAGCGTCAGTACCGGATACCAGCGTTCACCATCCTGAGACAGGGCGATATTCATTGGATAGCGCGGGCCTTTTCCGGGCGTGTTGGGCGCGTGAGCCGCGTGGTTGTACACCAGCAGTTGCAGGCCACTGGCCAGGGTTACCGCATCGGTGCCGGAATTCGGGTTGGGTAGATCAATCGCGGCCAAGGGCGTCCAGCTCCGGCCCCTGTCGTAAGACCAGGTGCTGGCCATCACTCCCTGTTTGGTACGCGCCAGCGCCTGCAGGCGCCCATCCGCGTAGGTGAGAATACTCGGCTGGATCGCGTCCAGCCCCGGGCCCGGGTCCACCTCCGGGGTCCGCGTCCAGCTCTGGCCCTGGTCTTTCGACTGCTCAAAATGCAAACGCCACTGCCCGTTGTCCTCGGTACTCGACGGCGCCAGCCAGGCGCCCATACCGGTGGTGATCGGCTTGTTTTTCACCGGGCCGATAACACCATCGGGCAGCCGGGCAGGGCGGCTCCAGGTTACGCCATCATCCACAGACTGCGTCATCATGCCCCACCACTCGCGGGGATTGGGGCCCACCTTGTAAAACAGCGTGAGTGGCTGGCCGGGTGACTGGAACAATACCGGGTTCCAGGTCGGCATCGCGTTACCGGCACTGTCGCGGCCCGTGGCGACCTTCATTGCCGGTAGCCACTCGCCATCGACCCAGCGGGCCACATAAATCGCCACGTCATAGTGGCGCTCGTGGGTACCGCCAAACCAGGCCGCCAGCAGCGCACCACTTTCGGTTTGCACCAGTGTGGAAGCGTGGCTCTGCGGATAGCCCGCATCGGCATTGATCCAGCTGCGGCTGACGACCGCCTCATTTTGAACATTGCGATCGGTCGTCGTCACACAACCGGCACACAGCAATACCACTGCCAGCACCCACTGCTTCATCGTAATCCCCGGTAAAACGTAATTCACGGCTAACAACAGGTGGAAATTCAAAACTAGGATCGCCCCGTTCTTGAATACGTCCGCTGTCAGCCGTTGATTCTACACAAGACAAGAATTTATGTGGAAATACATGCCTGAAATAATGACCGCCGCAAACAGGCTGGCCCGGGCGCTTGCTACGCTTTGAGGATGGTCAGGCGGCGGGCGAAACCACTTCGCTATAGTGGTAGCGCCAATTTCTTTTATCTGCGGAGGCTGAACGTGCAAGTCGAGACCCTGAGGGATGTGTTGGTGTGGACCCGTGAGTTCCACAAAAACTTAGCCGCCTGCCTGCAACACTGTGCGGGCAAGAATGAGAATGCACGCTCCCAGATGCTGCTCGCATACCTGGCGCGGCACGAGAAGGAACTCACGGAGACCGTCGACGGCTTCGTCGACACCGCCGAAACCCGGGCGCTGAATACCTGGTGCTACGACTATATGGACAAGCACCCCATATTGCACAGCGTGCACTGCGACGCGCCTTTCCAGGATCTTGAACCCGATGAAATCATGAGTGTCGTCAGCAACCAGCACGACCAGGTGATCGAACTCTACCGCTACCTGTACGGCAGAGCCGACATTGAGGAGACTCGAGAGCTAATGGAAGAGCTGAAGTCGCTGGAAGAACAGCAGATCAAACAGATGGTGCAAGGCGTGAACCGGATGCGGGATATGTGATTCGCTACTGCCAGTAGTATTGGCACAGGAATTTAGATGAAATCGCGCACAGGGATGCGTTTCACTATATTCCAGGCGGATCGGAGAGGTTTAAATCAATGGCCGCTGGAAATTACGATTGAGGCCGCATTCACCGGAGACCGCCACAAAGGTGCTGAGCGTTGGCCGTCCGGTGAGGAGCTTGGTTAGATTACGATGCGTCAATTTTGGTTATTGTTCCGAGAGAAACCGCAACCAGTTTTTCCTCACCATCTGCTTGGGCGTATACCTTACATTCACATGTGGATTGGCGTTTTCCTGAATATAAGACTGTTGACCTGGCGATCAATTTATCTCCGATTGCTGGTCGAACATAGTTTACTTTGTACTCTGAGGTGACACATTTTCCTAACACTGACGCTCCGGCAAAAGTAATACAGTTGTCAGCTAAATAACTAACGACACCACCATGCGCAAAGCCATTGTTTTGCTTGAGATCATCTCGAATTTCGAGGCTCAATTCAGCAGATCCGGTTTCAAATGCTTCCAACTTTGCTCCTAAAAGTAAGCTGAAAGATTGCTGTGACAAAATTTCTTTCCCTTTTTCTAACATATCGCTCAATTTTCAGCTCCTTCTTCAGTATTCCGGAAATTTAGCGCCCTGATCACACGCTTGTTGCTAACAATTTAGCTGCCTATCTCGCAAATTCGGGTTCAATGTTCATTTGATAGAGTCATAAGGCTAAAGGCAATTAACACCAATGGGGGCGCAATGGGACTGACGTCCCATAATTGTGTTTTTTTAAGTGCTATTCGGAGGAATATATTCCCAAAGTTTCTGACACTCCATCCGCGAGAACATTTCCTATTTGTTCGCGAACCCAACGATGAGCGCCGTGCCCGTGATTGCGCTCATGCCACACCATGCCTACCGGAAATCCCGTCGCGACGATGGGGGATTTGACTATTTTCAGGTCGGTCCGATTTACAACCAATCGCCACGACACCAGTGCCACCAGATTTGAGTGCGTAACAATTTCCGGAATAAACAGGAATGATGGTGCGGACAGTACCACGTTGCGTGTTAAGCCCAGTGCCTGGAGAGCCTGATCCACCGGTGTGGAAAAGTTACCACCACTTAGCGAAACCACCGCATGCTCGAGCAGCGCATAGTCTTCAAGGGGCATGTTGTCAGTGAGTTGCGGGTGGTCCTTTCGGCCGACCAGCACATAGTGCTCATCGTATAAGTGCCTGGTGCGCAGGAGAGGGGGCGCCTCGTCCGGTGTCATTAGCGCAAGATCCACCTCACCTCGCACCATCTGCGTTTCCAGCCGCTGCGGTTCCAGATTGCGTATAGCAATCCGGATACCGGGAGCCTGCTGTCTTAATGTCTGAATAAGCGACAAGCCGATAACGGTTTGAAGGTAGTCGGTGCACGCCAGTGTGACGGACAGATTTGCCGATAACGGATCAAAATGTTGGTGCGTTGTCACCGTATCCCGCACCTGGTCCAGCGCCAGGCGCAGCGGAGTGAGCAGCTCCAGAGCCATGGTGGTGGGCGTCATCCCGCGCTGGGCTGGGATCAACAGCGGGTCATTGAACATGTCCCGCAGGCGGTTCAGCTGGGCGCTGACGGCGGGTTGGCTGAGATGCAGACGCTCAGCTGCCCTAGTGACATTCTGCTCCTCCAGCAATGCCTCCAGTGTCGCCAGCAGATTGAGATCGAGTCGCTTGGTATTCATTTGCTGGATAGTAGGGCATAAAACATCAAATTTCATGGATAGCTTGTTCCAGCACACACTAGCAACTGTATCGAACACACCGGAATGCCCTACCAGGCAGGGCTTACATGAGGATGAAATAATGTCCAAAACCGTATTGATAGTGTATGCACACCCGGAGCCAACCTCGCTAACCCGCCAGTTTGTTGCTGTTACTGAACAGGTTTTTGCAGGGCAGGGCCATACCGTATTGCAGAGCGACCTATACGGCATGGGCTGGAAAGCCACATTTGACGAGCACGACTTCCCCAACCGGGTAAACCGCGATCGGTTAGCCTATGTTCAGGAGTCGGGACACGCATACACCACAAATCAGCAAACCGAGGACGTCCCCGCAGAACAGGCCAAGCTGCTCGCAGCCGATGCCGTCATACTGCAATTTCCGCTGTGGTGGTTTGGTATGCCCGCCATTCTCAAGGGCTGGATAGACCGCGTTTATGCCTATGGCTTCGCCTACGGATACAAAAACGAGGGCAATCGCTACCGCTATGGAGATGGCATCCTCAAAGGCAAGCGCGCGTTACTGTCGGTAATGGTGGGCGGCCCGGCCACCGACTACTCACCCCGCGGCATTAACGGTCCGCTGGAAGAATTGTTGTTTCCCATCACCCACGGCGCACTGTTCTTTCCCGGCATGGATGTATTGCCGACCCATGCCGTCTTCGGAACCGGCAATTTGACAGAAGCTACGGTAGATAAAGAGTTGACCGCCTGGTGCGAACGTCTCAAACATATTTTTGACGAGTCGCCCATTCCGTTTCGACGCCAGAACAGCGGGCAGTACCAGGGAAACATCCTTGCTGACCATATCGCGGAAGGGGAGGCAGGGATCGCGGTCCATATCGACAACTAAGCTTGGGCGCCTCTAAAAATTCATGTCTCGTCACCCCCGCGAAGGCGGGGGTCCAGTAGCCACGGGGTTTCCGGATTCCCGTCTTTGTGGGAATGACGATTTTTTGAGGTGCCTGCGCGATTAATTGGGTGCTGACCATGTTTTTCCATCCGTTGGCTTATCTTGTCTCCGCGACGACCAGTAACGACATCGGCAACTTTGTATCCGGATGGCTGGGTTCCGCCAAGTCAATGATGGCGTACCCGCACGCACGCAATAATTTCACCCACGAGCTGAGGGTGCGGAAGTACCAGGGCATCGGTTGCCACACACCCTCAAAGTTTCGAAAATCCTCTTCACGCCAACCGTCAAAATAATCGCCACCTACCGACCACGGGTGTACCGTCTGGATCACTAATTTTCCGCCTGGAACGAGTAGTTGCCTGACGGCTCGCAACAACGCAGCAATCTCTTCATGAAGTATCGCGAAGTTAGCGGAGACAACATCGAAACCGCTGCCTATATCGCTGGCCCCATCAACCAAATCTGCATATGTGTAGACGTGAAAGATACCGCCTCCAGACGACTGAGCCGCTTCAATTAAGTTAGGTGAGCCATCTATGCCTACGCCGTTAACGCCGTGCTTCGCAAGAGCCCGGATTAGCCAACCTTCACCACAACCCAAGTCCAACACTCGCTTCGGTTGTTGAGCGAGAACGGCCTCGACCATGGCGCGATCGGTCACGAGTCGGCGGCTTTCGATACCGCCACCACGTACAGCGGCTGTCCATGCATCGGCGTTCAAGACCCAGCTTTGTGCTATATCGGCTGATTGATCAGAACTCTGGCTCATTCAGAAAAACCTCGGGATTAGGAGGGTGTTGACTGTTCATGGGTAACTCTTGCGTATAACACCCATCGTTGGGGGGCGGAGCTACGAAGCAGTGAAAAGGTCGTCTCAAACTTGAAGGGGTGACAACTGCTGCTCCTCATGCATTTTTGTACCAGCCATTCTTTATACCTCTATACAATAACCAGCCGAAGCTACCGATAATGCCGACAGGCTGAGTTACGAGTATTGCAATACCCCAAAGACATTTGGTTTTGCCAAACAACCAGAAAAACATGCCGCACATAAACGCATAAATAATAGTTGTTGCAGTCCAAAATAGAGCTAGATAATAGGTCGCAGTAATGGGAAGTATATCTTTGGAAAAAATCGTTAATGCTGCGAATATAGCGTTCGCTAAGAATGCAAGCATTACCCACTTGAAGCGTTTGTGCGCCTCAAGCGGATAGGTAGTCATAGATGTGGATATTTCGGATTTTGGAGCCTGGTATATATTTATTTCTTTCTGGCACATAAAATAAACTACCCCTCAATGGCGCTCAATCAGGCATTTTGTCACTCTTGAACAATTAAGTTAATGCTATTGAGGATTTTATCTGGACGCCGGATATCGGCGGTTGCTTCTTGTTTCTTTTTCTGGATTATGTGGCCTGCAGTTTGTCCCAGCTATAACAGAATAGCGTCGATCATTATCCGCAATAATCTCGCAGACACAAGTACATGGATTTCCGAGCGCGCTCCCCCAGTGGTGAAGCTTGTAAATAAATTCAGAGTTAAACTGAATGTTAATTTTTGCAGAGTAAACCCACTGTTTGGGGATTCTCCTGCTTTCTAGATGTTGATGAAGCTTGAGATTCCAAAATTTAAGAAGCGGGGAAAATCCATAAGATCCAGGTTGAATTGTTTCCGACATAAGGTCCAGTGTTACTTTGTTTTCGCCAAAACTTTTGTATAGCTTTCCCAACTCCCAGTAGCCATCGATGTCATTGTTTCTACTAATGAAGGAGTTGATGATCGCGCCCGCTATATTTTTTAACTCTTTTCGATGTCCCATGCGATACCGTTAACGCCTTGTGCGGAGGGGTAAAAAATCAAAAATTTTTTTGACCCACTGTATCAACTTGTTATAGCCGAATTTTCCAAGATTGATAAGGACCATGAATTTTCCCAAGAATAGCAAAGTAATTCCTGTCAGAATGAATAAAGCCTGAAAAAAAATATTATGATGGGAGTGTAGTCTTAAACTCAATATCTCAACTTGATCAACTGTAGTAATCTTACTTAAGTAAATTTTGTACATCCCGCTCTCTTGAACGGAAAAACCCTTCAATACTTGGTCTTTGCAATGTCGGATTATTCGACAATTAGTAGAGTGCGAATCTCCTGCTTCTAAAGTTTCTGATTTATTATCATTTGATGACCGAATGTCGACGACGGCGGAAAGAATTCGAGATCTGCTAGTATTACCTCTGACTGAGGCGACGATATAATAATCATTTTTATCCGGATCTAGCTGGGTTTCTACTACGTATTGACCATAATCTCTCCGAAGCGTCGCTACAAAGTTATCGCTAATTTGATGTGAAACTCCAGTTTTTATCGCCAGGCCAATTACAACAAGACCGGCTAGAAAAACTCCAAACCAAGCGGCTATTTTTTCTTCTAAATTGATGCGAAGGCCCCTTAAAAGTTATAACACCTGTATGGCTGGCTTGAAGCGCAGGCCGCCCCCTCCCTATGTGTCAGGGTGGTTGTGTGAGTTTAAACCTCATGCGCCAACCACAAGCAAGGCTCCATACTCATTTCTGTAAACTTCGCTGTAAACGATGAATTCAGGGGGCTACACGCATAAACACCAAAACTCACTACATTTTTGGCCGGCAAAGGTGGATTGCATTTACCCATTTCTGCCGTAGTTTCACCAAGTCTGTGTAGGTGGAATATGCGCATTTGTTTGAAAACAACACCATCAAACGACGATTCGATTAAGAAATCTGGACCCCGGCGACTCAAGCGATACCAAATTTCTTTTGGCAGCGTAATATCAGATGTTGCCCAATCTGAGTAACCAAGATTCGTGACCACGCTTCCTAGTCTTGAAAACTCTTTATTTTCATACTCAATAGAAGCCTTGAACCAGTTTTCGCTGTCCAGATAAATAATCAACCCACATTGATCAAACTGCGCTTGGTAGTCAAAGTTTACTTTCGTTGTAAATGTAAAGTTTTCTCCTGACTCTATCTGCAATGCGGGAGCATTGTCATTGCGAAATCCATAGTAGGAGCGCTGCCAAAAATCTGTACCGGGTTCTGTTGTTATCGAAACTGATTCAGGAGTAACTTCACTAACGTTCGGCTTAAAAATCCACTTTCCCAGTGTAAAATCTACCATTGCTAAACTTCTTTATAATTAACCGTAATCTGCTTATTCGCATACGTCACCAGCGAGAATGGCTTACCTTGTTTGCGTTTTGGGCAAAAATGGGAGCTGTGCCGTCAGCGGCTCCTGACCCACTGAGAGCCGTACGCGCAGGTTTCCTCGCATACAATTCAAGCCACAGAGGAAAATTCAACCCGGCGGCTTGACTTGTATCAACAATTTTCATTCCACACTATGCCATCTTCGCTGTCCGGAGACTACAAGCCCTGCGGCGAATTTGAAGCGTTAAACATCCGGCTCAACATAGCCTCCCGTCCAATAGTCTATTAGGGACTTACCTGGAAATAACACTACAAGCTGTTCTGTTTCGTGCCCGCCAACGGTATCCCCAGTCATGGCCATGGAGTACGCTCGCTGCCCCCCGTTCACAGGGAGTTCAAAAATGTACAAACGATAATTGTACCGGGCCATAATTTCCTGGACTTCGGGGTCTTTAGTTCTGAATAAGCAGTGTGGGCATGATGCGGTAGATATGTAGCCGCTGTCCTGCGATGACTCTAATGAGTGCGTCATAAGGCTTTCACTCATTTCAGCTGCAATTCGCTCCATGTCATCAGCTCTTAGAATTTCATAGTATCTCTGGGCTAACCTCGCGTTTTTTGGCTTCCAGTCCACCGTGCTGGCTATGTTTCCACAGCGGTAAAGGTAATCTGATTCGAAGTCATGTTTGTCGCAACGATATCTTGGCATTTAAATCATTCCTTTGTTTTTACCTTCGAAATTTTTAGAAAAGAAAATTCACACGTCATAATTCCAAATAAGCGCGCCCCCTTGGATTGTTGAGCTGTCGGTGAGGACCGCAGAGCAAGAGTAAACTATCTCGCTTGTGTATTCCCAGTATGAGCATGAAATAATGTGTTGAAAGCCCACTGTCTTCATCATCATGGGAAAACTCGAAAATTCTACGCCAGATTGCTCTTGTCAGTCCCAGTGGTTTGTTCTGGGGGATGAACTAATCGTGCCGGACCATGTTCGGGATATTGAAGTATGTGCTACGAGTGGTGGCGATGAAATCGCCTGCAGGGATGTACTTCACTATATTCCCGGTGGTGCGGAGATATTAAAATATCTACCTGCTGGGGAGTACGATCAATAGTCCTTTTGAGGACGCTTTATGGGCTTGCGAGTAGCGACATATGCCTGGGGTCTCAATCAGTAAGGTGCCAGAATGTTGATCTGACCCCTGCTATTAAACTCTTCTGTTGAGTGCGCTGTAATTGATCCGGCAGATTGGGACTCCCGTACTGTGCCAATTCGAACCTCAAACTCTTGATTATCAAAAGAATCAATAAAAACAGATTTCTCCGTTTTCTCGTCAATGAATGAGGCGAAATTATCCTCAATTGACAGGTCAAATTTCACGCTGATCTCCTTTTAAGGTGATTGAAAGTGTCATCGCCTACCTTGTCTGGTTAGCAGACTACTTTATCAGGTACATGCCCTCGCTGTCGGGGCGACTTAACTGAAAACCAAACTTCTTGTATAGCTCAGGAACATCAGCCATTAGCGTAATATACGCACCTGATGGTGCCTCACGCTCTAGGTAAGCCATAATATAATTCATAACCAAACGACCAAGCCCATTTCCTTGATGACTTGGGTCAACTGCCACATCTACCACTTCAAAGTTCAATGCCCCGTCGCCGACAACACGTCCCATTGCAATAGTTTTTGAATCTTTTATTACATGTACACCATATAGACTGCGGGGCAATCCTCTTTCAGCCGCAGCTCTAGGTCTGGGCGATAAACCCGTAATCATTCTCAGACGAAGAAAATCTTCGACAGAAGCAACTTTCTCAATTACTTGGTACATACCATCTACATGCCTGCTAACGTTGATCTCAGGGGGGGCCAGCGCTAGGCGCATTTTATGCGAGAATTGCGAGCGCAGCGAGCCGCATAAAATGTGTATAGCGCTGGCCGTCCCTCTGCAGCGACGCTCCGAATCTGGACACCTGCTCACTAAACGAAAGGCGTTTCACTCCACCTCTGTCGAGCAGGGATGGGCCTTACGGCCTGGCCGGGCCAGGCCACGAGATCTTCCGAGCGCAGTGGGACCAGGCGACCAGCACCATCAGGGCAGCGGCCGTGCCAGCGAGCGTCATGGCCATGGACGGAGATGAGTGATCAACCACTGCACCTCCGACCAATGCCCCCATGGATATGGTGGCCTGGAACGAGGCTGTGAAGAGCACGGAACAGGCTTCGGGTGAATCGGGTGAGGCCTTGGCGAACCAGATCTGCGAGCAGACAGGCACGGCTCCGTAGGCAACGCCCCACAAAATCAGCAGGGCCACGGCACCAAAATCATCTTTGCCGAACACCGGCAGCAGTACAGTCGCACCGGCGATCATTAGGGCGGCGGCTGCGAAGGTGCCCCTTGGATACCGCGCCACAGCCGACCCGCCCAGGAAGTTCCCGGCAATTCCTGCAGCTCCGTAGATGAGCAGATAAACCGTAATGAGCCCGGCGCTCACATGAGTCACCTGCTCCAGGAACGGAGTGACGTAGGTGTAGGCACCGAAGTGAGCGAGTACCACGAGGAACGTCATCACCAAGGCATATCGAGTATTGACACTCCTGAGCATGCCCGTGAGCACACTCAGACGAGTCGGCTTTTCAGCCGGCAGCGGCGGAACCACGAGGAGCAGCAAGACGAAAACACAGAGAGTCAGGATCCCCATCACAAGAAACGCGGTACGCCACCCCGCGACGTCTCCGATGAACGTACCCAGCGGGACTCCGAGCACGGACCCCAGAGGCACCGCAGAAAAAATAACGGCGGTTGCCCGGCCCACCGATTCGGCAGGAACCAGCCGACCGGCGAGCCCCGCGCCGATGGACCAGAAACCACCGATGGTGACGCCGACCAGCACACGTGAGACCAGAACCAGCCAGTAGCTCGACGCAACCGCGGCCAGGAAATTCGCCAATGCCAGTAATAGAATAAACACACCCAGCATGAGCCGACGGTCGGTGCGTCCCGCGGCGACCATTACCACTGGTGCCGAGATCGCGGCCAAAAAACCAGGCATGGTCATCATCAGACCAGCTATTCCATCAGAGATGGTGAAGCTTGAGCCAATCGAGGTCAGCAAGCCGATCGGCAGGATTTCAGTGGTGACGATCGAGAAAATCCCCAACATCACCGAAATCACCGCTAGCCACGAGACCAGTGGTGATCGAGTCGGCCATCACATGAAGTGTGAGCACTTTTATTCTGACCGCCGCTACTGCCAGCCTGCCGGTTTATTTCCCCGGCCGCTGGTAGCGAAATTCAGCCGGTGGTTGACTCATACAGGCAGTGCATCGGATTCACTAACAGCAACTTCCGCAAACTCGGCATTCAACCTTTCGTAATCGAGGTCCTGCCCGAACAGTCCTTCCACCTCGCCACCCTCGCTGATCCGCCGCGCCAACTCAAAGGCTCGCCCATAAGCGGCCTGAAAAATTGCCGGCCCCACACTGAACCGTCTGACGCCCGCAGCAAACAGCGCCGCAACTCCAACCATTCCCGGCAGCGCCATCAGATTCAGCGGCATCGGCATCCCGGCGGCAATTTGAGCCGCCTCATCTATAGAGGTCAGACCCGGAACAAATGCGCCGTCCGCACCCGCTCTGTGATACGCCCTCAATCGGTCAAGGGTGAGAGCAACCGCCTCTTCACCCGACGCAAGCCCGCGCAGGTAGACATCGGTTCTCGCGTTGATAAACAGCGGCCTATCCCCTAAAGCCTTGCGCACAGCAATGAGCTTGTCGCAGAGGAGTCCGGCAGTTCCCGCCCCATCTTCGATATTGATCCCCACCACGCCCGCTTCCGCAATTGCGGCAACCAGCTTAGAGACCTCAGCGGGGTCATCACTGTAGCCGTCCTCGATATCGACGCTCAGCGGCACACGCGCGACCCTGGCAATGCGCCGGATTGCACCCAGCAATCCCGCGCGCGGCAGGGCGCCACCATCGGCATAGCCCAAAGACCAGGCTAGGGCCGCACTGGAAGTGGCCAGCGCCCTGGCTCCGGCCGCCTGAAATAACACCGCGCTCCCGGTATCCCAGATATTGGGCAGTTTCAGCGGCACGGAATCTCTGTGCAGTTTTGCGAACTCTGTATACATCGACTGGCTCATCAAAATCTCCATTTGGCTTTTTCGCTTGCGGCTTGGTTAAGGCGATAAGTTAGCCTTACTACCGCGCGAAGACCGGCCATTTTCGGAACTGAACAACGACTTGACAGGATTCGAATCGGAAAGACCGCCCGATTTGGAGCCGCTATAGCTATATCAGAGGATCAAAAGCTAGAGGGGAAGAGGGGAAATAGTTCGGGCGGCCATCAGCCGTCCGCTCACGCCGCGGCGCGCTGCCGCACCGCCTCAAACTGAACCGAGCAGCACAAAGGTGCATAGCGCTGGCCGGAGGATCACTTGAAAGTATTTCGGAGGAGGTAAAGCTTTCTATTTCAGGGGGGGGATCTCTACTGGATCAGAACTGTCTCCGCCGTTACCACCGCCGCATGCGGACAGAAGGCCCACAAAAGAAGCGAGATCAACTGTAGTTTTTTAAGCAGATATAACATCTAAGTTTTGGTTAGTATATTTTGGGTAACACTGAGTGCTAACGTTGCCAGCGTGGGCCGTCCCGCTGAGGCGCGCAACGCCGGAGAGTGCAGCCTGGTCTTGTTAACTATTTATGGCCAATTCTGGACCATAAATGACGCCTCCGATAACAAGAATAATGATTAAAATAAATGCAAAAACCGATCTTAAGCGAGAGACACTATTAGCTAAATTATTCCTCCAGGGGAGAACTTTTTCCGTAAAATCGTACTTTACTGATATCAATGTTTTTTCGAAGTAATTTTTGCCTTCCAGCCTAGGATCTAGTATTTTTCGGCGTCTGTATAGTGCGACAGGAAGCGCAAATAGCATAACCGCGAAAGCGATCAAGCTAGCAACAATCACAAACAGAATTCCAATTTTTATGATTACTTCCATAGTCACAGTTAACGTCCCGCGGAGGCCCGGAGGCCCTCCGAATGGCCTATTGGGGATAGTGGCGCAAGCCGCGTACCAAGGTCAGGAATCTGCTGAGGCTGGGCGTTCAGATCGAAACAGCGGTGGCCTGCGGTATCACCAGTAGCGGTATCACCAGTAAAGGCCCGTGGCGCAGCGCCAAAACCCCGGGGATCAATCAGGCATTATCCAATGCCTACCTTAAAAAACAGGGGTTATACACGTTGCGCGATGGATGGATCAAGCTTCACCATTCTCGGTGAAACGCCCTGTGCGGACCCGCATGCAGGGTGTTGTGGGGGCTGAGGGCTAAATACCCTCGGCTACCCGATTATGCATGTGCCGTAATTACGGTTGTGTTGAACCCTTCATCAGGTGTGGGGGCAACAAAGTACTTTGTAACAAGCTCAAACATCTCTTCGGTATCAGTTGCCGCTCTCTCTGGCTGCTCTATCCGCCTTTTTGCGATTTGCCCCAAGCAAATCTCATTTGGCTGGTCGATGTAAATCATCTCGTGAGGAGCCTGGATCTCAGAGAAAATGCTTTTAAACCACTCTCGTTGCAAAATTGTATTTGCCGGAAAGTCCATTACCACGTTAGTTCCTGTCGCCAAGATAGACTGAGTTAGTTTCTTCATTTGCGGCTTGAGCAAACCAGCATATTTTACGTAATCTTCCAGTGTCTTGATGCTATGCGGATAAAC
This sequence comes from Microbulbifer sp. SH-1, assembly GCF_011326135.1. NCBI lineage: Bacteria > Pseudomonadati > Pseudomonadota > Gammaproteobacteria > Cellvibrionales > Microbulbiferaceae > Microbulbifer > Microbulbifer sp. SH-1. The sequence goes on from NZ_CP046948.1 coordinate 976,344, forward strand.
TGACGCAAGCCACTCGTCTTCAGAAAGCAGCACGGCGTTTCGCTTATGGGAAACTTCAAGAGACTTTGTAGTCTTGCCTGCCCCCATTTTTCCGCAGAAAAATGTCAATACTCCTTTGTTCATTTCTTGCCTCGTATTGCATAACGCCTGGCTCAGCCGCCGCAAAAACTGGCGGTTGTTTTGCCGGGATTTTGGAAAAACAAGTGCCAGTTTTTGCGGTCGGTTACAGCCACTTGTGTACGCCCAGCATGGGCATGAACTAATGAGGCGAAAGCCCTCTGTAGGAGAGCCAGATCACCGATTTACCAGCGATCATAACTACTTCCCGACGGCAAGGGCAACCTCGCGAGAAGTTGTCTGAAGGAAGCCTGAGCGCAAACCTGTGAGCCGACGAACAGAAATCACATATATGGCCCAGTCCCGGGGACGAGTTAGCACAAGATAAAGAAGTCCAATCTGCCACGAGTCGGCGGCCTTCGATATCGCCGCCACGAACAACGGCTGTCCATACATCAGCGTTCACGATCTAGCGTCGTGCTATATCGGCTGATTGATCAGAACTCTGGCTCATCCAAAAACCTCTCGGGATTAGGAAGGCGTCTACTGTTCGGAGAAATCGGGTCACCTCAGTCGGAACAGACTACTCCGGTTCATTAACGAGCAATTGCTTGTAACAAACTCCCAGTGCATCGGCGATTCTGCAAAGATAGGCAACCGACACGTTGTACTTGCCCAGCTCTATATCCGACAAATGTTTGGAGCTGATCCCCGCCAACTCCGCCAATTTCTCTTGCGTCCAGCCTGGGCCTTTCTGCTTGCGGAGGGCTTTGATGTTTGAGCCGATCTGCTTCAGAAGCGCTTCTACGTTGTTCTTTTCCATTTGTTACCACCCAACGACGAAGCCTTAAGGTTAGAGCTATCAGGCGCCCATTAAACCGGATATATCATGATTTCTTGATTCTTTTCCGGGTATACCATAAGGTTTGGTCTAATATTCCTGATATATCATTATTCTGGGGGTGGGGACAGTCTCCGTCTGAGACAATTAAGCGCCACATACGCAGCGAGGCCGAATAATGGAAGATACTGACGAGCTGTTAAAAACAATGGGTTCTCTTATCCGAAGGGCAAGTGCCTTGTCTACGGACTTGGCTAACTTTATCTGTGCGGAATCAATTCCACTGGGCGAAGTGATAGATGACTGGCTGCACTGCCGCAGCTCCGACAATGTGAATATTACCCACCAGGAGACGGAACAGCTGATTAGACAGAGACAGGCCGCCACGAGGGTAAAGGCAGAGCGAAGGTTTGCATGTCAGGAGTTGGGTGTACTAACTGACTGGCAAACACTGGAGGCCAAGGCATTAACGCTGTCAATCAACATCATTATGGAAAAAGCGCCGCGGCTAAAGAAACGAAAAATGGAATTTGCTCCAGAGTAAACCGCATCATTTAACGTGCATCTCTGGTATACATCGCGAGTCTGGGAGGGGGCAGGGTGCAGCACCTGAAGGATTCGATCCTACTGGATAGGCGGACTGCTTCGCGTCGCTCTTATCTGGTCAAAGAATATATGCGACTATTACCATATCTGGACAAGGAAAGTCAGCAATGAAATGCGATCACGGAATCCGCTTGATGTCCCCGTATTCAAAACGAACTTTGACCTGTTCCACTCTCTCTACTGTGATGAACACTTCAAAAACCTGGTTAAAGAATACGGGTTAAAAGGTGTTGAACTCGGTGAGGACCTGAAAGCGAAACCGTTGCAGTAAAGTTCTTATCTCGTTAAGTCAGGGAAGGCAAGATCAATGAATATACTGATAGCTGAAGATGACCCAACTATACAGGTGTTCAACCGCGCATTGATGAGTAAATGGAAGTTCAATTTCGACTTGGCATCAGATGGAGAGGAGGCTGTCAACTACGCATTGAACAATAAGGGAAGGTACGATTTCTGTTTGATGGATGTGGATATGCCGGAAGTGAATGGCATTGAGGCGACAAGGGCTATTCGAAGAGAGCTCCCATATTTTCCAATAGTTGCCGTCTCAGCCAACCCCGGCTATAGAGATCAGTGCCTGGCCGCAGGAGTAGATGAGTTTATTCAGAAACCTTGTACCCCAGTACAATTATTAGCGGCAATAGAGGATTTATCTATAAAGCCATTGCTGGTAAAGTCCGGGGAAGATGAAATCTTAGTCATAGAAGGTAGACCGATGAACCCCAAGGAATTGCAGGAGCTGAGAGAGCTCAAGAACCAAAACCTTACCAAGCTAAAGTTAGTAGGGTTGGATCATTCCTTTATCGTGCATAAAAACATACAGAATAAAATCTCTCACGATCTTGTTGGTGAAGGCAAGGAAATTTCAGAGTTTATAGACCGATCTCCTTCGGAACCTGGCCGCTGCTAGCTTTATAAGGCTAACCTTTATGTGACAAAGGATCTGCTTCTTCCGGAAGAGTTGGAGGAAGAGGTTAGAAGAGAGAATGAGAATGCAGAAAAGTATAGCAGTCCATCCGAAAGATACGCTTCAGATAAATGATTAGACTTAGTAGCTCAGACTTGATCTGACGGGCGCCTTCTGAAAAATCGGTAACTGTCAGATCAAGTCTTAGCTAATCCATTTTATATGGTTAACCAACAACGTCGCACTTAGAGCTTGATACTAGGAAATTATGCGCTAAGGTAGGCCCAGCCAAATCTCATTTTTCCTGACTCATAGATCAATTTTTTTGTTATAAGAAAATCTTCACGCGATGATTTTTTCTCAAACATTAACACCAAATTAACTTGATCTAGATTCCGACAGCTATACGGTAAATTCATGCCTAGCTTTAGATGTTCATGATTAAGTGAATTATGCTCAAAAATTATTTCTCCAGACTTGCCAATGAGTTTGAAACCTTTTAAGTAACTTTCGTCAGATGGGCGGTCAATATTAAGTTTCGTGGATTTTGAATCCATCCAGAATGTTGGGATTACCGGCGGAAGTGGAATTATGGGTGAAAGCATGCCTGAAACTAGCTGACTTTCGCAATCGAACCATACGCCTTCATACCATGTTACATTTCGAGCAGCATCATCTGATTTATAAAAATGTAATTTTTGATCTCGTTCAAGATCTGTAATTGCACACCCAGAACTCAGAAGATAAGCGAAGATAATAAAAATTTTTCTCATGCTTTGTTTTCCTAACGCCCAGCGTTGGCGTCGGCCTGCAGCGCTTCTTATGCACCGGGCTTGGCAGGGACGTGGAATATGGCAAATTTGTTCCCATCGAGATCACGAAAATATGCACCATAGTACATGCCATTGTATCTCACGCCAGGATCACCTTCATTTTCGGCTCCCAAAGAAAGCGCATATTCATGTAACTCTTGAACTCGCGCCTCACTCTCTACCGAGAAAGAGACCATTGTCCCATTTCCAGTTGTTGCTGGCTCACCGTTAAATGGCTGAGAAATGGCTAATTTTGATTCATGACCTTGAAATGAGTAGAAAATAGCACGATCTGTTTTGAGAAACTTTTCACCATTAATTTTCTTCAAAAACTCATCATAGAAAAATTCAGCCTTTTCTAAGTCATTAGTGCCAAGTGTCGTATGCGAAATCATGTGGTATTTCCTTATAGTGCATAACGCCCGCATTTGCGGCTGGTTTGAAGCGCAGCGGAAAACCAGTCCGACAACATGCGCTTGTTGAACGAAGCCGCTACGCGGCAAAGCTCAACCCCCAGTAAATAAAGATAATTCCCCTACGTGCTCACCCCCGAGCACGACAACTAGGGGAATATCTTTATGAACAAAGCACAGCAAAAACGATTCGATTCACTGTACCGAAAACATCTTAGCGCACTCAAACGACAGGGCAAAGCCGACTCAACCATTGATCTTTACAGCCGTGCCATACGGCGCGTCTGCGAGTATTTTGACAGCCCACCCGACACCCTCACGCAAGAGCAGCTTGAGGGCTATTTCGAGTCCCTCATCAGCACCCACTCCTGGTCAACGGTGAAGGTGGATCGCAATGGCCTGCAGTTCTTTTACAAGCATGTACTTAAGCGCGACTGGCAGTGGGTCGATATTGTCAAACCACCTCAAGAGAAGCACCTCCCCGACGTGCTTACACTCAAAGAGCTGGAGCGATTGATCAATGGTACCCGCGAGCGGCGATACCAGACCTTCATTCTCACCTGCTTTAGCATGGGCCTGCGCTTGGGCGAAGCTCTTGGCATTCGCGTGGCCGACATCGACAGCGAGCGCGGCCTTCTGCACGTACGTCAAGCAAAGGGGAAGAAGGACCGCTTCGTCTTCTTGCCCAAGATGACGCTGGAAGCACTGCGCGCGTACTGGGTCACACATCGCAATCCCACGCTGCTCTTTCCTCGCGGACGCACACCCGAGGAGCAGCACCAGGCTCGTGAGCCTATGGACCGTGGCGGCACACAGAAGTCCTTCAAAGCCATCGTCAGCGACGTCGGTATTCGCAAAGAGATTACCATCCACACCTTGCGCCATTGCTATGGCACGCTCCTGACCGACGCGGGCGTGGGTTTGCGGGCGATCCAAGAGCAGATGGGGCACGAGTGCCCCAAGACCACCGCACTGTACACCCAGCTATCCACTTATACGCAAAACGATACCGATCGGCGCATCAACGGCCTGCTGGCCAAGCTGCGCGTGGTATGGGGGGCGTAGCATGACATTGCAAACGATTGTTCAACGCTACCGCCACCGTTTTATCGAGCAGTTCGGTCACGCGCTCAGTCGCGACCAGTGGTCCGCCCTCAACGCTATCGAGGGCTGCCGCCAAGGTCCCTACGGTGAGATGGCATGGACCTGCCAACGTTGCTCTCATAACACCCACACGCCACGCTCCTGCGGACATCGCGCCTGTAACCTCTGCCAGGACCAGAGTACGCAAGCCTGGCTGCAACGCCAGGAGCAAAAACGCTTGCCGGTGAACTATTACATGGTCACCTTTACGCTTCCCAAGGAGCTGCGGGGTGTCGTTCGACAGTACCGCAGCACTTGCTATGACTTGCTGATGCGCTGTGCCGCGCAGACACTCAAAACCTTTGCCAAAAACGATAGTACCTTGGGCGGAGAGCTGGGCTTCTGCGCTGTCCTACATACCCACACTCGCCGTCTGGACTACCATCCGCACGTTCATATTGTGGTACCCGGTGGAGCGGTTAATAAAGCGCGCCGACAGTGGTGCAAAGTCCGTGGCCAATACCTGTTTAATGGACGCGCCTTGGCAAAAGCCTTTCGAGGTGCGTTTCTTAAGGCGCTCTTTCAGGCCGGGATAACCCCCGGCAGAACGCCAAAGAAATGGGTGGCGCAATGTAAACGTGTCGGCAAAGGCACGGAAGCGCTGCGCTATCTTGCGCGCTATCTGTATCGCGGTGTCATTAGCAATACCAACATCTTGTCCGATGACGGTTGCAACGTGACCTTTCGCTACCGTGACGCCAATACCCACCAATGGAAAACCCGTACCGTTACCGGTGAGCAGTTCATCGCACTAATCCTGCAACACTGCCTGCCAAAGGGCTTTCGCCGTGCCCGAGATTATGGGTACTTACACGGCAACGCGAAGGCGGTTATGCACATTCTACAGTGGGTACTGAAGGTGCAGAGGCCTGCACCACCGACGAAGAAAACCGCGAGTTTGCCTTGCCCTCACTGCCGAAGCCCTATGCGGGTGACCGGTATCTATCCTCGCAAAGCCCAGCCCGGATAAAAACGGATAGAGCACGGATGCTACCAACACGAGGATTAACGGGCCTAACTTAAAGGAGCGAATACACGATGTAACAACGAATTTTTTATCGCCTTCCGGGCGAGGGTCTTGCTCGCCCGTAGAAAAGGCTAGCGGTTAACGTTGGCCTTCCCCGCCCATCCTCCTTCGACTTATTTACATGAATAGAGCTGGCCGGGCTCGTTCAACAACCAGATATGTTGCGGCAAGCGCAACATATCCTTATTTGTTATGTTTCACCGCGCAGAACCTTGCGGGCCTCCTCAATCAAGTGTGGTGAGTTAGAGCATGTCCAACTTTCATCACACCAATCACAATTATTCCAAAGATCACCAAGCCAATCAGGATATTCAAGCGACCCATCATCTAAAGTGCGCATGCCTAGAAAGCTAGCATCAAACAGCTGAACAAGTCGACAGAACTCATAAGGGGCTATTTCTTCATGTAGCAGTTTTTCACAAAATTGCTTTAATAGCTCCTTTGCCCACTTCTCCCCCTGCTCTGAAATAGGCTTAAATTTGCATATATCTTCAGCCAGCCTGAGAGATTGTTTTCTTGCTTCATCTTCAGACAGATTAAACATTACACAAGCATCAGGGTGAGGCTCGTCTTTCCTGAGTTCTCCCTCAGCCCAGGATTCAATATCAGTCTTTGAAGCAACTCCTGCCCAGTATTCAAATGCAACTCTATCTATTGATTTGCTCATTTATTTAAGAAACATAACGCCGCCGGCAGGGGCAGCTTACCTTGTGCGCGTTTTGCGCGAAAATGGGAGCGCAGCGACCCGCGCAAAACGTGCACAAGGTAAGCTGTCCCGCGGAGGGCCGAAGGCCCGGAGCCTGGCTGCCCGGCATTGTTAGTGTTGATGAACTTTGACACCAACAAACATGCCCACCGGCAATTTGAAACGCACTGGCTATACGCCCAACTGACCTTGAGTGACACTCATGCCTTTGCCGAACCACGCTTTCCCCTGAGTGGCAAAATAGCCAAAAGGGAACGCTCCACTTTACTATCCTCGCCGCCTTCCACGAATTTTTAGAATGGAAGCCACTGAAGGTGATTAATAACGTCTCGTAAAATCCCTGCTTGCGAACTCCGCTTTACGGAGCACGGAGCCGCCGAATGCCTTCCGAATACTTCTAACTTTCCAGGCGGCGACACTTCGAACCTGAACACTAACGCCGCCGGCAGGGGCAGCTTACCTTGTGTGCGTTTTGCGCGAAAATGGGAGCGCAGCGACCTGCGCAAAACGCGCACAAGGTAAGCTGTCCCGCGGAGGGCCGAAGGCCTGGAGCAAATTGCCCGGCTTTGTTAGGCGCGATTCTCGCACTTACATCCAACCTTTCTTCTTGGCAATTTCTACTTGCTCTAATTTCTGCCGATGTGCCTCATTCTCTTTTTCTAAAGTGGAATAACTCGGATGCTTTGCAAAGTATGGGCCCAGCCAACCTTCTTCATGAGTGAATGCCATGGTCCATGCCATGTTTTCTGGAAATACGTAGGCATCATAATAATTGAGGTTCGTTGGTCTCAATTCTGTCAAGATAGCAGGGCCACCATCATTTGACATGACTATGTACCTTGCAGACACATGACGTTCATATTCCTTCTGAGCATCCTCACCCTCAACTGAAGGATAGGCGCCGCCGCTGAATATGTGCCATTTATAATGCTTGGTATTGAATCCTTGCTTATTCTTGCAGAAAGTACCCATCCATTTTCGCTCAATGTCTTTTGACTCTGCATTATCGAATATTTTAAGAACTCTCCCGGGTTCTATTTCATCGTCTCTCACGAAAATTCCTTAGTTGTGCCGCCTAACAGTTATATAGTGGTCATTCTCAACGTATTTCTCACGATCACTATCGCTTGGTTGAAAATTGATCTGAAGTCTCTCAGCCACATGCGAGACGGGCTTTGTGCGATATTTCGGTGCCTGCATTTGAATCTGCAAAATGGTCCCCATGCCTTATATACGCCAAACATTGGCCGGACGTAACTCGTTGTTTTTCTGTAGGATTATCCACCCCATCGAGATTTGCCCGAGATAGTGGGCGCGGTGACCGTTTTTCTGCTGTCTTTATAACCTTCTTTGTATTCGGTGTCAGCCCGTATGTTGATTTACGTCTTTAGTTGGTGAATAAAAAAGGGTCGGCAGTGCCGACCCTTTTAGCTTGAGCGAAATTTAATACGCTCGATTAAAATTTAATTAGCCCTTTTGGGTTATAGGTGAGTTGATGCCGTGGTTATTACAGTCCCAAATTTGGCAATACAAATGACTTGGTATTGGGGTGCAGCCTGATCCACAACCCCGGATTCGCATTCAACTGCTGCAGGGCTTCCTCACTATCTGCACTCAAACGCGTATTCAGCACATTCGCATACGTCTGCACCTTGGCCGGCGCGGAGTCCGCATCGACTACGGATTGCACCACTTTCTTCGCCTGTAATATCGCCGCCGGACCCAGGGTGAGAATGTACTGGGCTGCGCGGCATTCGGCTTCATTCTGTTCACTCACTGCGCTGCCGCCGGCTTTGAATTTGCTGATGTGGTGTTCGAGGATGCTGCTGGAAATCGGGATTACGCCGGCCACATGATGGCTCTTGGCGCCGGAGTAGGGCTTGATGTAGGCGAGGTGCGAGGCCTCGTTTTCTTCCGGGCCGTGGCCGATGAAGAAGATATCCAGGCCGCCGAGGGATTCCAGTTTGTTCAGGTAGGCGATCAGTCCGGCTTCCAGGTCGGCGGTGTCGGTCTGCATGGGTGTAAAACTTTTGATCTTTTTGAAGAAGTCGGGGCCGAGGATGCGCTCGAAGTCGCGCACGAAGCTGAAGCCGTTGTCCATGCTCATGGGGGCGAGGGCGTCCTGGGTGAATACGTTCAGGCGGTCGAGCAGTTCGTCGTATTGTGAGGTTTTGGCCAGTTCGCCCAGCAGGCGGTGCAGGGCCTGGGCGCCGCGGCCGCCGAGGAGGGCAATATTGATATCGCCGGTTTTTGCTCTGGCGGTTTCGAACAGTTCATTCAGCATGGCTTGGCCGACTTCTGCTTCTGAGTCGAGTACGGTGGGGGTAATACCGTAATCGGTCAGGCCGGTGTTGCGCGCGTTTTCCTGGGAGAGCCATACGTTGCCGCTTTCTTCGGCTCTGGTGAAGGATGTGTTGTTGTTTTCCATGGAGTTTACCTCTTTATTCTCGTCTGCAGCTGGCGCTGTTAGGTCGTCAATTTTATAGGGGTGGGGAGGAAAGTTCATTCCTTGTCGTCCTTTATTGGTAAGGCCGGTGCTTCGGGGGGGCTGGATTCCCGCTTTCGCGGGAATGACGGGGTTGGAACTGGAATGTCGCTTTCGCGGGAATGACGGGGGTTGGAAGTGTTTATGCGTAAAAAAAGCCGGCGATGCCGGCTTTTTTGGGTTTTGGCGGGGCTGATTTTAGCCTTTGCGCGCTTTTAGTGGGCCGCGCAGTTGTTCGGCCATGTTCAGCAGCAGGGATTCGGTGGTTTCCCAGTCGATGCATTTGTCGGTTACGGATACGCCGTATTCCATCTGGCTGCGGTCTTTGTTGATCTTCTGGTTGCCGGCTTTGATGTTGCTTTCCACCATGATGCCGATGATGGATTTATTGCCGTCGAGGATCTGGTGGATGACGTTGTCCACTACCAGCGGCTGCAGCTCGTGGTTTTTGTTGGAGTTGGCGTGGCTGCAGTCGACCATGATGTTGGGGATCAGGCCGGCTTTCTCCAGTTCTTTTTCGCACACGGCGACGCTGACGGAGTCGTAGTTGGGCTTGTCGTTGCCGCCGCGCAGTACCACGTGGCCGTATTTGTTGCCGGCGGTGTGGATGATGGCGACCTGGCCTTCTTTATTGATGCCGAGGAAGCGGTGGGGGTTGGCGGTGGACTGCAGGGCGTTAATGGCCACTTCCAGGCTGCCGTCGGTGCCGTTCTTGAAGCCCACGGCGGAGGAGAGGCCGCTGGCCATTTCCCGGTGGGTCTGCGATTCGGTGGTACGCGCGCCGATGGCGGACCAGGAGATCAGGTCCTGCAGGTACTGGGGAGAAATCGGGTCCAGCGCCTCGGTGGAGGTGGGCAGGCCCAGCTCGGCAATATCCAGCAGCAGTTTGCGGCCGATGTGCAGACCCTCTTCGATCTTGAACGAGTCGTCCAGGTGCGGGTCGTTGATCAGGCCTTTCCAGCCCACGGTGGTACGGGGCTTTTCAAAATACACGCGCATGACGATCAGCAGGGTGTCGGAGACCTGGTCTGCTACCGCCTTGAGACGGTGGGCATAATCCATGGCCGCATCGACATCGTGAACGGAGCAGGGGCCGATAACCACCATCAAACGGTGGTCTTTGCGGTCGAGAATATTGCGAACTGCGGCGCGGCCGGCGGCCACGGTGGTTTCAGCGGTGTCGCTGACGGGCAGTTCCGCTTTGAGTGCCTGCGGGGTGATGAGGATGTCCTGGGAGAGGACATTTAAATCGTCGAACTGCTGCGTGGTCATGGTATTTCTGTCACTACTTGCTGAATGGGATCGTCTTCCTTGCCCGCGGCATGCGCACCGCGGGGCAGTTATGCTAACCAGTGACTAGGGGTAGGGCTAGGGTTTCATTTGAAACAGTTTTAAGTGTCACCTTTGGTGGCTTCTATCGTAACTGATGTCCGGTTTTCTTGCTGATTGATGGGATAGTTTTGCTTAACGATTGATGTGTATGGCGGATTGTAGGATGGGCGCACTCGGCGCTCCATCCCGCACGTTGGGGTCTTTTGCTACTCCGCCGGTAGTTCGGCGAGCTGTTGGAGCAGGGGGAAGTACAGCGCGCAGCGGATATTGCGTTCGCCGCGCTGGTAGAACAGGCGGCGGTAGCCGTCGAGCTGTCGACGGTATTTCTCGAGCTGGGCCTCGATAAACGCTTCCACGGTTTCACCATTGGCGGGTTCGGCGGTTTTGTAGTCGATAATCCAGCGGGTGCCTCCGCCGTCGCCATTCCCTTCGACGCCATTTCTTTCAATAAAGGTGCGGTCGACGATGTTGCGTCGTAGTTCGCGACCGCCACTGTGGAGTTCCAGCTCTGCGGCGGACGCCCGGTGGCTCGCGTCCAGCAGCCAGCGGCCGGTTTCGCAGTGCAGGGTGCGCAGTACCGCCTGTTCGACTTTTTCCTGGGCTTTTTCCAGGCTGCCGCCGTTAAGGCCAAGCTGGCTGAGGCGCAGTTGCCACAGTGGACGCAGTTCTTGTATGAGTTGTTCTGGTGCGGCTGCAAGGCGTTGGGGGGATTCTGTGAGCGTCGCGAACGTCTCGTGCGCGACGGTACCGGCGTGGCGGAACCAGCGCTGGTGCACAAGGCCTAGGTCCGGCAGGTTGATTTCCTCCTCTTCTCCGCGCTGGTTGTTCCCCATGCGGTAGCGGGCGAGGTACTCCCCGCGGGGCAGCGGTGGTGCCTGCCAGTTTTGCGCCACGCGCAACAGGTAACTCTGCCCCGTGTGTTCGGTGTTCGTCACCAATTCATCGGCGCTGAGCCAGTGGCACCAGTCCGTGTCGGTTGAAAGCGCGGGCCAGATGCTTGCCAGCAGTGAGGCGGCGCTGGGGGCCTTGAAGTCCTCGTTCTTTTTGTCTGACGACTTCACGCAGGCCAGCAGGTGCAGGCTGTGAATGGCGCGGGTGCAGCCCACATACAGCAGGCGCGTGCCTTCGAGCCGCTCGCGCTCGCTGTTGTCGTGTTTCACGTAGGCGTAAAGCGGGTCTTTGCCGCTGCGCGGACTTTTTGGTGCGAGCAGGAAGCGGTTTTCCACATCGCTGTTGAGCCAGGTGCACCAGCGCAGCAGCTGGTCGCTGCCGCCGGCGCCGCCGGTTTTATCCAATCCGGGAATCAGCACATGCTCAAACTCCAGGCCCTTGGATTTGTGGATGGTCATCACCTGTACGCGGGCTTCCTGCGCGGGGCGGGCGAACAGCTGCTGCAGCGCCAGTTCGAACGCAGACCAGTCGGTAATGCTGCCGCCGCCGTCGTATTTTTCCAGCAGCTGAAAAAAGTCTGCGGCGTTGCTGAGCTCCCGTTTGTCCGCCACGGTGGCGGGGCCGCCGAGGGCGAGCCACAGGCCTTCCACCCACACGCGCAGCGGTTTGCGGCCGCGTTGCTGCCAGCTGTGCAGAATCAGTGCGGCGGTTTTTTGCAGGCGGTTGCGACCTTCGTCGCTGATGCCCCGGATTTCTTCGAGCGTGGCGAGGGTGTTCAGGATTGGTGGCACGCGCGGATCGCGCGGGCCGTGTTCACCTGGATTGTGATTGGCTACGGCGTAGAGGTCCGGCAGCGCCAGACCGCACCAGGGGGCGCGCAGTATGGCGAGCCAGCTGATGCGGTCGCTGGGGTCCTGTAATGCGCGGGTCAGGCTGAGCAGATCCAGTACTACCATTTTACTCGCGAGCGGTGCCAGGTCCTGGGCCTGGTAGGCGATGCCGGCGCGGGTTAGGGCGGGCAGTATCTGTTGCAGGTGTTTCTTGTTGCGCACCAGGATGGCGATGTTGTCTTCCGGCGCCTTCGCTTGCAGCTGCTGGATAATCTCCACGCACTGCTCGGCTTCTTTCAGGCGCTCCTCGTCGTCCACGCAACCGTAGAAAGACACCGGCGCGCCTTCCCATTGTTGCGGTTTGAAGGCGACGGAATCCAGATAGCGCACGGCGCCGCGGCTGATGTTGTCGCGGGGCGGGAAGGCTTTGAGGAAGGTGCGGTTGACCCAGTCCACCACTGCATTGCTGGAGCGGAAGTTTACCTGCAGGTTGAGCGGGGTGAGCGGCAGTTCACCGATGCCCTCGTTGCGAGCGTCGAGGAAGATACCCACGTTGGCATTGCGGAAGCCGTAACAGGACTGCATGCCGTCGCCGACGATAAACAGGCTGCGTCCGTCGTCCGGCTCCCAGCCGGCGGTGAGTTTCTGCAGCAGTTCCAACTGCAGCTGCGAGGTGTCCTGGAATTCGTCGACAAGAATGTGGCGGATCTGCACGTCGAGTTTCAGCGCTACATCCGTGGGGGCTTCGCTGTCTCCCAGTGCCACCAGTGCGGCCTGGGCTACTTCGGTAAAGTCGGTGCTGCCGAGCTGTTGGAACACGAGCTTCAGTTCCGCTACCAGCAGCGGCAACACCCGCGCCATGGCGCGCAGTATCTGCCACTGGCTCTCGTCCATGCCCGCGGGCAGGGTACGTACTTCGGCAATGATGTTCAGCAGTTCATCGTTGTCTGCCAGCGCTTCCAGCAGTGTGGTGATACGCTCTTTTTGTGCCTTGGCGCGCTCCGGGTCCGGGGATTTTTTATCCGCAGCGGGGAATCCCGTGGTTTTGGTGACGGACTTGCGCCAGGTACCGGTGCCGGTCACCAGCAGATCCGCCAGCGCCAGCCACTGGGGCAGCCCCTGGTCGTTGCACGGCGGCAGTTCGGTGATGCCGGCGAGGCTGCTGATGATGTGGTCTGGTTTTTCTTTCTGCAGATTGCTGCCAGCGTAGTCGGCGAGATCCAGCAGTTCGCCGGCGAAGGTGCCAAGTGCCGTTTGGAATTGCCCCAGCTGATCCTCGATCAATTCACGGATGACGAAGGGGAAATAGTCTTCGGCTTCTTCGCGGTGTACCGACAGCAGGGGTTCCAGCCACTGCTCGCGTTTTTCCAGCAGGGTCTGCAGCAGGTCGGTGACTTCTGGCAGGTTGTTGTCCAGATGCAGCAGCAGGCGGCTGAGGTCTTGGTCCGGTTGCTCCTTTTCCAGTTTTTTCAGCAGATTGGCGATGGCCTTTTGATAGGCGATGGCCGGCTGTTCCAGCGGTTCGCCGGGGGCGCCGAGGCCGCTGTCGATGGGCAGCTGGCTGGCGATATTGCGGCACAGGCCGTCGATGGTCTGGATGCGCAGGCGCTGTGGGCTCTGCAGCAGGTGCCACTGGTGCTTTTCGTCGTGGGCGAGCAGGTTGCTGGCCAGCTGCCAGGTGATTTTTGCGTGCGGGTTTTCCGGTTCGGGATTGTCGCGGGCGTCGAGCAGCGCGTGCAGCAAACGCTCGCGCATTTCACCGGCGGCCTTGCGGGTAAAGGTAATCGCGAGCACTTCTTCCGGTTGCTGGCAGGCCGCCAGCAGTTTAAGCAGGCGCTGGGTGAGCAGGCCGGTTTTGCCGGAACCGGCGGGGGCGGAAACGGCAAAGCTCTGTGTGATATCCAGCGCCTGTTCGCGTTCGCTGGCGTCTACGGGTATGTGGGTGGTCATGGTGTTACTGCCTCTCCGGCCAGCGGTTCAGGGGCCAGAGCGCTTTCTGGTTTTCATTGTCTGCCGCGCGGTCGAAGATGAGGGCGGCATGGCCGGTTTTGTATTCTTCGGCGAGGCCTTCCAGGGCCTGTTGCCAGTGTTGTTTTAGCTGGTCCCACTGGATGATTTCGGGATCTTTGTCTTTTTGGCTATCGGCGACGGTTCTTATCCCGCTGATCTGATCCGCTAATTCACCGCAGCCTTGGTATTTGCAATCGCCATTTCTGACAACGCCGAACGCGATGGCTTTGGCCTGGGGCTGGAACAGGGCGTAGAGCGGGAGCTGCGGTTCGCGCACGCGCGGTTGCAGCCAGTCGGCCACGGAGGTCTGGCCGGTTTTGTAGTCGATCACCAGTTCCTCGCCTTCTATCAGCGTATCCATGCGGTCGAGGCGCAGGGTGAAGGTGAGGCCCTGCAGGGTGACGGTGAGTTCGGATTCCACCTGGGAGACGGTGAATTCGGGGCGCGTCTGTTCCAGTGGCAGCCACTGCTCGAAGATGTCGCGCAGGCGGATCTGTTCCAGCTGCCAAAAGGCTTCCGGCAGTTCCGGGTGCTTGCGCTTGAGTTTGGCGATGGCAGTGTCGATGGCGGACGTAATCTGCAGGTCGCGCTGTACGGTGGCCATGGCGGCGAGCTGTTGCGAGCTTTTGCACTGCAGCCAGAAGGCGGCGAGCATTTCGTGGATCAGGTTGCCGCGCTCGGCGGCGCTGAGACCAAGGGCGGGTTCTGAAAAGGCTTCCGCTCCCAGGCGGTAGCGCAGTTGGGCATTCTGCGGGCACAGGGCCTGGGCTTTGAGCACGCCGGCGCCGCCTCGCACCTGGGCGCAGTCCTCGGGGCTGAGCGGTGGCAGGGTGGTGTCGGTGATGTGCTCGAGTTCGGGGGCGTCGGTGAGTGTTTGGTACAGGTGCGAAAGTGCATCGCTGTTCTGTACCTGCGCTTCGCCGTTGCTGTCGAACAGCGCGCTCAACATCTGGCCCACGCCGTCTTCCTCACTGGCATAGCTGACGACGATATCGTCGCTGGCGTTCAGCAGGTCGCGGGTGAGCTGGCGGGCCAGTTCCAGTTCGCGCTCGGCGCTGGCGCGGGGCATTTTCCACTCTTTTTGCCACAGCACTGGCAGCATGGGATTCGGTGACGGTGGCGTGGGCCACTGCTGCTGGCCGAAGCCAACTAGGCGGATATGGTTGAAAGCGAGACCGCCGGCTTCCAGTACGCCGAGTATCTGCAGGGGGCCATCGCGGGTTTCTGCCTGGAACGGCGTGCGGCTGGCGATCTGGCGCAGCAGCTGCAGTGCTTTGGCCAGCGGCAGGGCGCCGGTGAATTCACTAAGGCCGGCGAAGTTCTCCAGGGCCTGTTCCCACAGTACCAGCTGCTGGTATTCCTGGCTGTCCGGGTTGCGCTGTCCGGGCCAGCCGAGTCTGGTCAGCAGTTCGGAAAATCGCTGTGCCCAGATTTCTGCCGGTGCGCGCTGCCAGCGGCGGGCCCAGTCGCCCAGCTGGTTCAGTTGCGCGGGCAGCGGGCTTTCCGGCGCGAGCTCCTGGGCGAGTTTCTCGGCCCAGTTGCGCAGGATGTTGCCGGGAACTTCCTGCAGTTCGAGTTTTTGCAGGCGGCGAAACAGGGCGCTGCGCAGGTGTTGTTCCGGCGCGCTGTTGTCGCCCCAGAATGGCGAGA
Source organism: Microbulbifer sp. SH-1 (assembly GCF_011326135.1). Lineage (NCBI taxonomy): Bacteria > Pseudomonadati > Pseudomonadota > Gammaproteobacteria > Cellvibrionales > Microbulbiferaceae > Microbulbifer > Microbulbifer sp. SH-1. The sequence goes on from NZ_CP046948.1 coordinate 992,054, forward strand.
ACAAGAGGTTGCGCAGCTGGCTGTAATCGAACTTGTCCCGCAGTGTTTCCAGCAGCTGCAGGGTAGCCGCGCCCACGGGTGTTTTCGCCAGTGGAGTACCGGCAGAGAAGTTGAACGGCAATGTGTAAGCGGGCTGTGTGGGATCGAGCCACTGGGGCTCCAGTACACGGGCAAAAATCTGTTCTACCTGAGGACGGCACTGGCCGAGGTTGTTCACGACGATGCCGATGCTGGTATCCGGGTTCTGTTGCAGCTTTTCCGCGGCCCAGCGCGCAGCCTGGGTGAGTTCGTCTTCCAGGTTGTGGCAGCGGGCTACCTGTAGCGCGCTTTGCGTTTTTTCCGGGATAGTAAAGGATTCAATCCGTTGTGCGGCGCAGGAAAAAATATGCTCGGTCAGCGGGGAATTCTGTACGAAGCCGGCGAGTGCGAGCTGTGGCAGCTCTTCCAGTACGCCTTCGCCAAACGCGCGCGCGATCAGCAGGTCTCGCTGGTCCTGGGTGATGGCGTTGTGCGCGCGCAGTTGCTGGTGGAATTTCGGTAGTACGGCGAACAGTGGATAGTCCGCCGGCTGCAGGCCGGTTTTTTCCCAGTGGCGGGCGAGGGCGGAGTCGGCCTGGTCCAGGTTGTCCAGCAATCGCCATTGGATCAGCTGCGCCAGCGCGGTGTCGCAGTTGGCAGCGAGCTGCTGTGTGTTGATCAGTCCCTTGTCCAGGCTGTCTTCCACGCAGCCTTGCCACAGAAGCTGCCGCTGTTCCCGGTTCAGAACCCGGCACATGGCGGGCTGCCACTGGCGCTGCTGCAACTGGAACCACAGCTTGTCGAGCCAGCCCTGCAACGATTCCACCGCGGGCGGTGCCCAGTTCTTGTTGGCCTGTTGCCAGGTGCCGTACACCTGCTGGCAGCGGTTGCGCAAGCGGTTGGTTGGTGTGAGCAGCAGGCCGCCCTCGGGCAACTGGTCGAGGATCTGCTTGAACGGAAATGCGGGTTGCAGCATGGGGTCTGTGGCGCTGTGGTTTTAATTATCGACAAGATACAGGCGCTGCCCGGCTGTGTGGGCGGCGCCGCAAGGCGGGTTACAGTCTAACCGGCTCAGGCTTTGATTGGGATGCCGGCGCCGAGGTAACTGGGGGAAAACTCGGCAAAGGCGCGCTCAATCTGCTCGCGGTTGTCATCGCTGCTGGTGAGCAGTTGGCTGACGCCCGGCGTTTGCGGGAGTTCCAGTTTCAGTTCATCAAGCAGCCAGCGCACGCGGCGGGCGATGGCGTCACCGGAATCGAGCCAGTTCACCGGTCGCGGGGCGGCCTTGGCGAGCTCTTCTTTCAGCAGGGGGAAGTGGGTACAGGCGAGCACTGCAGTATCCACCAGATTGCCATTGGGGACAGAGAATATCCGCTCAATCACCGGGATCAGGTCTGTGCTGGTGACTGCTTCCCCGCGCAACTTGGCCTCTGCGAGACCAACCAGTTCCGGCGCCGGGACATTGATGACGTGTGCACCGTTGGCGAACTGCTCGATCAGCTCGCGGGTGTAGCGGCGGTTTACGGTGCCCTCGGTGGCAATCAGCGCGATGGTGCCGGTGGCGCTGGCGGCGGCGGCGGGTTTGATGGCTGGCACCACGCCCACCACCGGCTGGCTGAGGGCTTCCCGCAGTGGCGGCAGGGCGAGGGTACTGGCGGTGTTGCAGCCCACCACAAGAATGTCGGCGCCGCACGCGGCCATCATGCCGGAGGCTGTGTCGACGATGCGCGGGCGCAGCTCCTCTTCGGTCTTGGTGCCATAGGGATAGAAACCGTTGTCGATGCCGAAATGCAGGGTGAGACCGGGAATCTGGCGGCGCACCTCGCGGGCGATGCTAATGGCGCCCACCCCGGAATCGAATATCAATGCACTGGGGGCCTTGTTAGAATGGCCGCTTCCTGTTGGCATGTAAAAACCTGTCTCCCGTAACGGTTTGTTGCGGGGCCAAGGATAACTCAGCCCGCGATTTGTAATAAGAGATCACTAAAAGTCGTAAGATTTTTGGTGGTCTCTGTAAGTTTAAGTGAATTTTTATGACCTGGTTTCCCTTGGAATTATCCCTTGAACAGGCCGTGTTGGCCGCTGTCGCCGTACTGATCCTGGTGGTACTGGCAGGGTGGGCGGGCCGGGCGCGTCTGGTTGCCAGGGTCCGGTCACTGGAGGCGGAGCGCCAGGTCAGCGCGTCGCAGCTGGCGAGTGCGCTGGAGCGCGAGGCCCGGCAGGATACTGAAATCCAGCAGCTGCGGGAGGAACTCTCTTCCAAATCCCAGCAGCTGGCGCGATACCAGGTTCTGGTGGAGAAGGGCGAGGCGGCGCTGGCAGAGCAGAAGCAGCAGCTGGAACAGACCCGCGCAGCCATGACTCAGCAGTTCGAAAACCTCGCCAACCGTATTTTTGAAGAAAAGCAACAGGCGTTTGTGCGCCGCAGCGAAGACAGCCTGCGCAAGAGCCTCGACCCGCTGGAGCGCCAGCTGGGCGACTTCCGCAAGCGTGTGGAGCACGTCTACGACCGCGAGAATGCCGAGCGCAACAGCCTGCTCGGTCAAATCAAGGCGCTGCGCGAGCAGACTCAGCGCATCAGCGACGAGGCCCTGAACCTTACCTCCGCGCTCAAGGGCGACCGCAAGATCCAGGGCAACTGGGGCGAGGTCGTGCTGGAGCGGCTGCTGGAGGAATCCGGACTGCAGAAAGGCCGCGAGTACGAGACCCAGGTGACCTTTACCAGCGACGGCCGCCGTCGCCAGCCCGACGTGATCGTGCGCCTGCCGGAGCACAAGGATCTGATCATCGACTCCAAAGTCTCCCTGGTGGACTACGAGCGCTACGCCTCCGCCGAGACCGACGAGGAGCGCAGCCAGGCGCTGAAACAGCATGTAAATTCCCTGCGCGCGCACATCACCGGTCTGAACAAGAAAGCCTATGAGCAGCTGGAAGGTGTGCGCACCCTGGATTTCGTATTCATTTTCGTGCCCATCGAGGCCGCTTACATGCTGGCGATGCAGGCGGACCCGGAGTTGTTCCGCTTTGCCTATGAGCGCCAGATCGTGCTGGTGAGCCCCACGAGCCTGATGGCGACATTGCGTACGGTGGAAAATATCTGGCGCTACGAAAAACAGAACAAAAATGCGGAAAAAATCGCCGCGGAGGCGGGCAAGCTGCACGACCAGTTCGCGCTGGTACTGGAATCCCTGGATGCACTGGGCAGCCGTATCCGCCAGGCGGATGAGGCCTATCAGGAGACGTACAAGCGCTTGGCCACCGGCCGCGGCAATGCGGTGAAACGGATCGACAGCCTGCGCAAGCTGGGGGCGAAAACCCGCAAGCAAATCGCCGCGGACCTGCGGGAAAAAGCGGAGGATGAGCACCGGTTGCCGGCTTTGGCGTACGACGCCGACGATGAGCTGCTGGATGAAGAGTTGTCGGAAGAAGAACGTACCGAAGAGAGCGAAGCGGAATAAATCTTGAACGCCGTACTGGACACCTTTACGTTTGCGCTCTCGGTTACTGCGCCGATTTTCCTGACCCTGCTGGTGGGGTATGGGCTCGCGCGGGTGGGCCTGCTGAGCGAGAGTTTCGTCGACGACGCCTCGAAACTGGTGTTTCTGGTCACGCTGCCGGCGCTGCTGTTTTTCAATATATTTGGCTCCGACGCCCACCTCGGCGACGAATGGCCGCTGTTGGCCGCGGGCCTTATCGGTACCGTACTCACCGTACCACTGGCGTGGCTGGCGGCGCGCCCGTTCGCGTTTGGCGATCGCAGTGCGTTTATCCAGGGGGCGTTTCGCGGCAATCTCGGCATTATTGGTCTCGCCTGGGCGGCGAATGCCTATGGACCGCACGGCCTGGCGCAAGCGGCGCTGCTGATGGCGGTGATCACCATTTTCTACAACATCGCCGCGGTGGCGCTGTTTGCGGTTTACAGTCAGAAGGCGAAATTCAGCTGGGTCAAACTCGGCAAGGATATCAGCCGTAACCCGCTGATTCTCGCCATTGTGGCAGCGCTCATTGCCAAGGCGGTGGGGCTGAAGTTGCCGGCAATGATCGTGCAGACCGGAGATTATCTGGCGTCGGTGACGCTGCCGCTGGCCCTGCTTTGCATCGGCGCGAGCCTCGATCTGAGTATGCTGAAGCGCAGCTCCTTCGGTGCGTTTGCGGCGAGCGGTTTTAAATTGTTGATCGTGCCGCTGGTACTGCTCGCATTTGGCTGGTTGTTTGGACTGGATGAGCAGCCGATGGCGATTCTGTTTCTGCTGGCCGCAGCACCGACGGCCTCGGCGTCGTTCATCATGGCGCGCGCGTTGGGCGGTAACAGCCAGCTCGCGGCCAATATCATTGCGATCAGCACCCTGTTTTCCATTGTTACTGCCAGCCTGGGGCTGGCGCTGTTGAAGGTGTCTCTCTCATGACCGAAGTACCGGTTTGGATTCTGGTAATTGCCGGACTGATTATTTTTACCCTGTCTGCCATCGCGACCTACTACTGTTTGGAACTGCGCAAGGCGCGCAAGCGGCAGGCGCAGCAGTTGGCGGAACTTGAAGCGGCGGCGGATGCGCAGCGGGATCGGGTAAATACGAGTATTCAGATTATTGCCAAGACACTGCTGGACGAGGGCGTGGGCCTTACCGAGGCTTCGCTGCGGATTCGCGTGTTGCTGGATTCACTGCAGGTGGACGAGCCAGTGAAAAAGGAGTTTGTGGCGTTTTACAAAGTTGCGGATCAGACCAGCCATATTCCGATTCTGCAGGACTGGAAAAAGCTTTCGCGCAAGGAGCAGTTTGCATTCGAGAAGGAAATGGCGCGCGTGGAAGACGAGTACCGCGATTTCGCGCTGGACGCAGCCAAGCGGATCCTTGGCCGCAAATTCTAGCCCCCGTCATCCCGGACTTGATCCGGGATCCAGGTTCTGCGGGGTCTGGTTCAAACCAAAACTCCAGCCGCCAATTACCTCTTCACCATCAACACGCCGGACTCGGTATGGTCTGTGTACGGAAACTGATCAAAGATTGCGAAGCGTTCGATGCTGTGAGTCTTGGTTAACTCAGCCAGGTTCTCCAGCTGGGTCTCCGGATTGCAGGAGATGTACAGGATACGCGGGAAGCGCGCGATCATCGCGCAGGTGTCGACGTCGAGGCCGGCGCGGGGTGGGTCTACCAGGACGGTTGAGAAGTCATAGCTGTCGAGATCAAAATCTTTCAGGCGGCGGAAGGGGCGGACCTTGTCGATGGCCTGGGTGAATTCCTCGGCGGAGAGGCGCAGGATATGCAGGTTCTCAACCCCATTCGCGGCAATGTTTTCCTGTGCAGCATTCACCGACACTTTGGAGATTTCCGTCGCCAGCACTTTGCGGAATTTCTCGGCGAGCGGGAGAGTGAAGTTGCCATTGCCGCAGTAGAGTTCGAGCATGTCGCTTTCTGCGCTGCCCTCACAACAGCTTCTGGCCCACTGGATCATGGCGCGGCAGATCTCGCCGTTGGGTTGAGTGAAACTGCCTTCCACCTGTTTGTACTGGTAGGTGCGGCCGTCGATATCGAGTTTTTCGATCACGTAATCGCGGTCGAGTACAATCTTCTGCTTGCGCGAGCGGCCGAGTATCGGCACGCCAAGTTGTGCCTGCAGTTCGCGGGCTTCTGCCTCCCAGGTCTCATCCAGTTTTTTGTGGTAGATCAGGGTGATCAGTGCATCGCCAGAGAGGGTGGTGAGGAATTCGGTGCAGAACAGCCGTTTGCGCAGTATCTCGCTCTGATTGATGGCGTCGAGAACCTGCGGCATCAGTTCGTTTATTCGCTCGGAGCCGACAGTAAATTCTTCGATCACAAACGGTTTTTTGTACTCGCCCTGTTTGTACATGGCGTAGTCCACGCGGCCACCTTCCTGCCACATTTTGAACTCCGCGCGCAGGCGATAGTGGCTGGGCGGGGAGGTGAAGACTTCGGGGGCGAGATTGGTATAAGAGGCATAGGCCTCCCGCAGGCGGGTCACCTTCTGGTCCAGTTGCTGCTGGTAGTCGTCGGTGTTTACGCGGTGCAGTGCCATTCAATTAACCGTAAAAAGAACCAAATTTGTCGGGGCGCGGATTATAGCGGATGCGGCCCTTGAAAGTGAGACTGGTGTGGCCAGCCTGATCTCAGGCCTGCGACGGGTAAGCGGGTTGATCAAATAGTCTTGCTCCCGGGCCATACTCGGCGGCGGAGTCACCCGGATTCCGTAATGGACAGCTCGTCAGTGACAGACATCCGCAACCAATACAGTCACCCAGCTGATCTCGCAGCAGCACAAGCTTCTCAATTCGGCGATTCAGGTCGCTGTGCCACTGTTGAGACAGCATTGCCCAGTGTTTCGCGCCAGGTGTCTGTTGCTTTGGTAGCGCCGATAGCGCTTTGCGGATCTCGGCCAGGGGAATTCCCAGTTGCTGCGCCGCTTTTATGATGGCGACACGACGGAGCACGTCCCGCGAGTATCTGCGGTGGCCGCCGGCGTTGCGGGTGCCGCTGATCAAACCTTCGCTCTCATAGAAGCGCAGAGCAGAGGCGGCCACACCAGTGCGCTTGGCGACCTGGCCGATGGTCAGCGCATTCCCCTCTACGCTGTAGATGTCCTGTTCGTCCGATTGTCGTGTGCTCATCCGCTCGGTCTCCCTGTTGAACAGGCGCAAGTTTAGGGAATTTGCGTCTTGACTTAAGGTTAACTTTAAGTATTAGCCTGCACTCGCCAACTTGAAATGGCATGAAACGGCGAAACATGGAGAGACGAGTATGAAGCAGGTTCAATCTGATATCTGGGAAACCGAAATGCAGAGTCCTTTTCCCGGGCTGAAGACACATGCCTATTTGTGGGTGCGCGAGGAAGGAAATGTGCTGTTCTACAACACGGGGCATTCTCATGAGATTGCCCGTTTGGAGGAGTTCGGTGGGGTGGAGCGCCAGTATCTCAGCCACCAGGATGAGCTGGGCGAAACACTCAATGAGATTGCCGACCGGTATGGATCGGTACTCTATGGTCACCGTGCAGAGTTGGAGGTGTACGCGAAAGTGCGCACGCCAGATCGTCTGTTGGATCGTCGGGAAATCCATACTGGCGGTATCGAGGTGATTCCAACGCCGGGGCACAGCCCGGGAAGTACCTGCTTTCAGGTGGATTCGCCCACGGGCAAAAAATACTTGTTCACCGGAGATACCCTGTTCCTGGATCGGAAATATCGCTGGACTGCGGGCTTTATTCCCGGCGTGCATGACGAATCGGTTCGCCCGATACTGGCGAGCAGTCTGCGAATCTTGCGTGCATTGAATCCAGATGTGGTGTTTGGCAGTGCATTTTCGGGCGATTTCGGGTTTGAGGAAATCCCCTCGGGATCCTGGTCTGAAAAAGTGGACGCGGCGCTTGACCGGCTGTTGGCCGGATCCACAGCGGGAAGGCGGGTTGACCGATCGCAATTCTGAAACGGTACAATCCCCCATATGAACAGGGCACCGAGATGCGTGCGGCTGCTGATAAAGGAGTGGTGTTATGGCGATTGGTCAGCTGGAAATTGCAGTGCGGGGACAGGGGCTGCACGAATTTACCGATGCGGTGGGGCACTGGCTGCGGGGGCAGATATTTTCTGGCGACGGCCTTTGTACCCTGTTTATCCAGCACACCTCGGCGAGCCTGCTGATTCAGGAGAACGCGGACCCCAGTGCGCGGGTGGATCTGGAAAACTGGTTGAATCGCCTGGTGCCGGAAAATGACCCTTTGTACACGCACACCATGGAGGGCGCCGATGATATGCCTGCGCACATCAAGGCCGCACTTACCGCGAGCAGTCTCTCCATACCGATACATAGTGGTCAGCTGATGCTGGGAACCTGGCAAGGGATTTACCTGTGGGAGCACCGTCACCATCGCGGTAAACGAAGAGTGATAGTGCATGTGAGTAGCTGATCGAACAGGTCGACCTGCAGATCGTTGAGGTTCTCGCTTCCAGTGATAATGGGGTGGATATCGATACGCGAGTAGAGCTGCTGCGTTGTTGGAAGGTAGCGGCGTGTATGATCCCCCGGCATTCGCACGCCCAGCGGTACCCTGATAACGGACACGGCAATTTCGACGTGAGAATTGCAGTTTCAACGTTAGTAATCGGGCCTCTCAGCACCTAAGCTTCGAGAGTCCAAAGCAACTTTCCAGCGTTGCAGGATTGCTCACGTATTTATTCGTTCGCTAGCGCGCTTGGCAAAGTGAAATCGGGGCACGCCACCATAATAAAATTGGCGCCACTCAACCGCTGGTTTTTTGCGTACACGAGTCCGCTGATTACAAGAGAACGGTAAATGAAGGCATCTGATTTGTTTGTTCGAGCCCTGGAGGCGGAAGGCGTCGAATACGTGTTTGCCATCCCGGGGGAAGAGAACCTCGACCTGTTGGAGTCCATGCGCGGTTCGAAGATCAAGCTCGTCATTACGCGCCACGAGCAGGGGGCCGGCTTTATGGCTGCTACCTATGGTCGACTTACCGGCAACTCTGGCGTTTGCATGTCGACATTGGGGCCGGGGGCGACCAACCTGGTGACTGCGGCGGCTTACGCGCAGCTCGGCGCGATGCCCATGGTGATGGTTACCGGGCAGAAGCCGATCAAGAGTTCCAAACAGGGGCAGTTTCAGATCATCGATATCGTCGACATGATGCAACCTCTGACCAAATTCACGAAAACCATCGTGAGTGGCGACAACATTCCCGCCCATGTCCGTGAGGCCTTTCGCCAGGCAGAGGAGGAGCGTCCCGGCGCGACGCATCTGGAACTGCCGGAAGATATTGCGCACGAGCATTCAACCATGCCGGTGCTCGAACCGAGCTATACGCGCAGGCCCATCGCCGAGGAAAAAGCCATCCGGCAGGCGGTAGAAGCAATTTCCGGCGCGCGCAAGCCTCTGCTACTGGTCGGTGCTGGCGCCAACCGGAAACTGACCGCAAAAATGCTGCGCGAGTTTGTCGCCAAGCTCGCTATTCCGACGGTTACCACCCAGATGGGCAAAGGCGTAATCGACGAATCCGGCCCGCATTTCATCGGCAACACAGCCCTGTCCGACGGCGATTTCGTGCACCGTGCCATCGACCAGGCGGACTTGATCATCAATGTCGGCCACGACGTGGTGGAGAAACCGCCTTTCTTTATGCGTCCCGGCGGCCCGGAAGTCGTGCATGTCAATTTCAATTCGGCCCGGGTGGACCCGGTCTACTTTCCGCAGATCGAAGTGATTGGCGACATCGCCAACAGCCTGTGGCAGATGAAGGAACAACTCGAGCCCCAGGATCACTGGAGCTTTGCCGATGCGCACCGCATACGCGATGCGCTGCAGAAGCACATTCACGAAGGTTGTGGTGACGACAGCTTTCCGATACGCCCCCAGCGACTGGTGAAGGAAGTGCGCGATGTCATGCCGGAGGACGGCATCATTGCGCTCGACAACGGTATGTACAAAATCTGGTTTGCGCGTAACTATCCGGCGTACGCGCCCAATACCGTCCTGCTGGACAATGCGCTGGCGACGATGGGAGCAGGCCTGCCATCGGCCATGGCGGCCAAGCTGGTGTACCCGGAGCGCAGGGTGCTGGCAATCTGTGGCGACGGCGGTTTTATGATGAACTCCCAGGAGCTGGAGACGGCTGTGCGCCTGAAACAGGACCTCATCATTCTGGTTTTGCGCGACGATGGTTACGGCATGATCAAGTGGAAGCAGGCGCATATGGAATTCCACGATTTCGGCCTCGACTTTGGCAACCCGGATTTTGTCGCCTATGCCGAATCCTACGGCGCCCACGGGCACCGGGTCAGTGCCGCCGCCGAGTTGCAACCGCTGATCAAGAAGTGCTGTACAGAGGGTGGCGTACACCTGATCGATGTGCCGGTCGACTACAGTGACAACGACCGTATTCTCAATAACGAAATACGCGAACTTTCCCGTAAGTTATAGCCAGTTTCCAGGTGGAAACGACTGAGAGTACCAGCCCGCCAAAGCGACAATGACGGTCCGCCAGGGAGTAGAAAATCGTGCTTCGCGAAACTTATCCTTACTATCTCGCCAATGAGGCGGTATTCGCCAACACCGACCTGGAAGTCACGGACAAATATTCCGGCAGCGTCGCCACACGGGTGGCCATGGCAGATACTGCAACCATCGACCAGGCTATCGACTGGGCGGTGAAAGCCGAAAAGCCCATGGCCGCAGTGCCACCCTATGAACGACAGGCGGTTCTTAATCATTGTGTCTGGCGCTTTCAGGAACGTTTCGAGGAACTCGCCGAGGCGCTGTGCATTGAGGCGGGCAAACCGATAAAGGATTCCCGTGGCGAGGTCACGCGCCTGATCGATACGTTTAAGGTCGCCGCAGAGGAATCGGTGCGGATCAATGGCGAAGTCATCAATCTGGAGATATCCGCGCGCGCCAAGGGCTATCGCGGGTTCGTCAAGCGCGTGCCTATAGGGGCCTGTTCATTTATTTCGCCGTTCAACTTTCCCCTCAACCTGGCGGCCCACAAAGTGGCGCCTGCGATTGCCGCCGGCTGTCCATTTGTACTCAAGCCGGCAAGCCGTACTCCGATAGGCGCGCTGATAATCGCCGAGGTGCTCGCTGAAACCGACCTCCCCAAGGGCGCTTTTTCTGTACTGCCCTGTCACCGTGAGGGTGCGGACCTCTTTACCGTCGACGACCGCTTCAAGCTACTCAGCTTTACTGGCTCACCGGCGGTGGGTTGGGATTTAAAAGCGCGTGCCGGGCGCAAAAAAGTCGTGTTGGAACTCGGCGGAAATGCTGCCTGTGTGGTGGATGAGGGCACCGATCTGGATGACGCGGTGGAGCGCATCATCTTTGGGGCTTTTTACCAGTCCGGACAGAGCTGTATCGGTGTGCAGCGCATTTACGGCCATGTGTCAATCTATGCTGAACTCAAACAAAGACTCGTCGAGCGTACCCGCGGGTTGAAAAAGGGAGATCCAAAAGACGAGGGCACCTTTATCGGCCCAATGATCTCCGAGGGCGAAGCCACCCGTCTGCATAACTGGATTCAGGAAGGCGTAGCGAAGGGCGCTACGCTGCTGTGCGGAGGCGATCGGGATGGTTCCATGCTCGAGCCGACGCTACTTGAAAACGTAGCGAAAGGTTGTGCTGTGGTTGAACAGGAGGCCTTCGGGCCGGTGGCGATACTGGAACCTTTTGATGATTTCGATGCTGTGCTGTCGCAGGTCAATGACAGTGTCTTCGGCCTGCAGGCCGGCATATTCACCCGTGATTTATACAGGGCGCAGAAGGCCTGGGATGTATTGGAAGTAGGGGGCGTGGTAATCGGTGATGTACCGAGCTGGCGCGTGGACAATATGCCTTACGGCGGTGTGAAGGACTCGGGCCTCGGTCGCGAGGGTATCCGCTGGGCGATTGCCGACATGTCGGAAGAGCGGCTGCTGGTTATCCGCACCCCGCAATAATTGATTTTGATTAACGGCGATAAATAAATATTTCAATTTATCGACATGGCAATGCACTAGGCTGTATGGACATACTACAAGCACTCAAAGCGTTAGGTAGTCAGACAAGATTATCGATACTGCATAACCTTCGAGAGCCGGGAAAGCACTTTCTGAACCGCCCCGGGCGGCGGAAATGCTTTTGCATGTCAGGCGTTAACGCTGGGCGCCGAAACCCGGCAATGCCTCGTACGCTCCTGGGACGCAACAGGGAATTCTTATCCGGCAGGCTGATTTAGCAGCCCCGAAGCCAGTGCCTGGAAGGCCTCTACGGCAAGTGGCAGAACTTCCTCTGGGGTGGGGCTGGCAGCGACCCAAAGCGCAGCATTAAGCGCAGCGCCGTTGAGCAATCGAGCAGCTGCTTCTGCGTCAACTGTTTTCATGATGCCCTGGGAGATCAACTTCTCTACGATCTGTATTGTTGCCTGAAGGCAACTGTTTTGACTGGGCCATTGGGACGGGTCACCGAGCACTGCTGGTCCATCAAGCAAAACGATGCGTTGAATTTCTGGGTCAAGAGCCATTTCAATATAGGCAGTGCCTTCGGCAAGCAGCCCTTGCCAATCGTCCCCGATTTCTGCGCCGGCCTTTTGCGCATACAGGGCCATTTCTGAATCAATTTGATCGACCACCGCCGCCAGTAAACCGCGCTTATCGCCGAAGTTATGGTAAAGCGCGCCCCGGGTTAACCCCACGGTCGAGGTCAAATCATCCATAGAGGCCGCTGCATACCCTTTTTCGGCAAATGCTTTCCTGGCTGCGGAAATGAGCTTGGCCCGATTTTCTGCCATTTTTTCTGCACGTTTATTCATTCTCACTCCCAATCTTGAACTACATACGGCCCGTATCTGAGTATTGACATACGAGGCGTATGCGAAATAATCTACATACGCGACGTATGTGAGGTGGCCTCACTGCACCGTATAACAAAACTTGGGCTTGCTTGTGAAGCAAAAAGGCGCTTCTTGGCTGCTACCCCACTTATTGACTGTTGATTCAGAGGTTTAACATGACCCAACGCAAAGCAATTTTCCCTGCAGATAGGCACGCACTGTACGAGGAGCATGGTTACTCAGCAGCGATTCAATCCGGTGACCTTCTGTTTGTATCAGGGCAGGTAGGCAGCCGCTCGGACGGCAGTCCCGAGCCGGAGTTTAAGCGTCAGGTTGAGCTGGCCTTTGAAAACCTTAAGGCCGTATTGGCGGCTGCCGGCTGTACATTAAATGACATCATCGATGTAACAACCTTTCACACAGATCCTGAAAATCAATTTGAGGCAATCATGGAAGTGAAGGGAAGGGTATTCAGTACTCGCCCCTACCCAAACTGGACGGCTGTCGGTGTGAGCTGGCTGGCGGGTTTTGACTTTGAGATTAAGGTTATTGCCAGAATTCCGCCAAAGGATTAAGGGCTAGAAAGTAAACCTCCGCAATCACAAGGCTATTGTTAAGTTCAATGAGATAGTTGAGTGATTCCTGATTTTGGCGGTGGTGTACACAGTTGATGCTCGGTACATGGCAGGGGATTTATCTGTGGGAGTACCGGCACCACCGGGGCGAGCGGCGGGTAATTGTGCATGTGGGTAGCTGAGTTGTCGGAAAAATTCCGTTGTAGGAGCCTGCCTTGCAGGCGAACAGTTCGGAACAGGGAAGGTTCGCCTGCAGGGCAGGCTCCTACAGAATGGTTGTGATTCGGGATTTTCAGAGGCAGTTTGTGGGCTTGGGCAAGCCCGCGATCTTGCTGCCGATTTTCGCCGGGCTTGGCGGGAACAGTTGCATCAGGAAAATACTGCGACCTTTCTCCGGCCCCAGGTACTGCGCGACATATTTCACTAACGGTCGCATCGCCGGTGACAACTCGAACTCCCGATAAAAATCCTGCAACAGGCGGATCACATCCCAGTGGTCTTCAGTAAGAACAATGTTTTCCTGCGCAGCCAGCGCTTCCGCCACCTGCGGGTTCCAGTCATTCAGGTTGCGCAGAAAGCCCTCTTTATCCAGTGGGATTTCGCAGCCTTCGATCACCAGGTTTTCCATAGCTTTTACCGGAACCAGCTGACGATGGGATTGTGCTCGGTGCAGAGCGCGACCCAGCGGGCTTCATCAATGGTTTCGATGCTCTCAGGAACGGTTACGCCACGCGCGATTGCGTCGGCGCCGAGGCAGAAACTGTTGTCGGCCGATGCCGACAGCCGCGGGTCATTGACCGCATAAACGCCGTCTTCGATCAGCACCACAGCGTCGCCGGGGTGGAGCGCATTCAGGCAGTCACTCAGGGCACTGCCGGCATAGGGGGACTGATTAACGATATGCAAGGTCATTTCAAAAACTCAGTACCTGGTCGAACCCGCCGATAAACGCGCCGGGATTCTGCAGCAGTTTCAGTTCTGTGCCGGGGAGGCTCAACTGCGCCGGGTCGATGCCGCGTTCCCGCAGGCTGCGCTCACACAGATGCAGGGTCTCCACGCCGAACATGGGCAGCGCGGTTAGATTCCGGCGCAGGTTTTTCTCGCCGATCTGCTGGGCATCCTGCTCCAGCAGCAGGAACACGCCGTCGTTGATCAGCAGTACCGCGGGAACTTGATCCATGGCAGCACACGCGAGGATCGCTTCCAGCCCTTCGCGGGCGAGGGGATTGCCGTAGGGCGCGTGGCGGCAGATGGCGAGTATGGATTTGCGGGGCATCGCATCAGCCTCCAAAGGTCACAACGCGGTCGCTAAGCGCCGCGGCTTCTGCCAGTTGCCCGAGCCCCGCCAGGGTAAATCCGGCGGCGATATTTGCGGCGGGCTTTTCCAGGCGTTTGGCTTCGCTCTCACTCAGCACACCGCGGCGTTGTGCGGCGGCGATGCACAGGGTGAGGTCCAGATTGTGCGCTTGTTGCAGTTGCTGCCACTGGGCGAGCAGATCCTGTTCATCCTGCGGTGGCGCGGCCAGGGCGCTGCCGTTGTGGATGCCGTCGCCGTAGAAAAACACCCGGTAGATTTCATGGTCGGACGCGAGCACGGCACGGGCAAAGCGCAGTGCGGTGGCGGCGCCTTCGGAGGCGTGGGGTGCGCCGTAAACGACGAGGGTGAATTGCATTGGCAGACCGATTGTTTTGCCGATAAAAAAATGCCCCGCAGAGCGGGGCACTGTTTGATCCTGTAGCGCGTGCCGATTAATCGTCGGAAGCGAATCCGAAGATGTGCAGCAGGCTGGTGAACAGGTTCAGGATGTTCAGGTACAAGGAGGTGGTGGCCATGATGTAGTTGGTTTCACCACCGTTCACGATACGGCTGGTGTCGTACAGGATGAAACCGGAGAACAGCAGGGCAATCACACCGCTCAGGGCTACGCTCGCCAGCGGCATGTACACACCGAAGAAGCTGGCAATCATCATACCGAGGGCACACACCAGCACCGCGATCAGGCCGACAAACAGGAAGCCGCCCATAAAGCTGAAATCCTTGCGGGTGGTCAGCACATAGGCGGACAGCGCGAAGAAGATCAGCGCGGTGGTGCCCAGCGCCTGCATAACGACCTGGCCACCGCCGGGCAGGCCGACATAGTGGTTCAGCATCGGGCCGAGAGAGGCACCCAGCAGACCGGTGAACGCGAACACCACACCCACGCCGGCGGCGGAGTTGGCGGTGCGCGGCAGTACGAACCAAACCAGCGCGATGGCGGCGATGGAGCAGATCAGGCTCATGCCACGGCCCATGCCGATGGCCATGGACACACCAGCGGTGACTGCGCTGAAAAGAACAGTCATCGCCAGCAATGCGTAGGTGTTACGCAATACCTTGGCGGCTTCCGAGCGTTCCAGCGCTCCGGACTGTGAATAAACTTGCGGCTGCATTAGCGTCTCCTGCTAGTGAACATAAAATCTTCCGGGATCATATAACCAGTGCATTGGACCTTCAAGTAGGCACCGGGTTCGACCTTCTTTAAAAACTTGGGGCAAAATAGCGCGTAAAACCGAGGATTGGAAATGAATTTGTCAAAATATCTGTGGGCACTGTTTTTCTGTGCTTTCACTCTGCTTACAACCCCCGCTGTGGCCGCTGAGTCAGAGGCACAGGAGGCGCAAACATCAATAAAACAGGTGCCTTCTGCGGACGAGATGGGGGCGATTGTGGCGAATTACAATCGCCTGCGCCCACAACTGGCCACTGGAGGCAGTATAGATCTTGCGGAGGTGAATTCCCTGAAACAGAAGGGCTTCCGCACCATCATTGATTTGCGGACACCGGAGGAGGGGACCGCAGAGGAAAAGGCGGCGGTTGAGGCGGCCGGAATGCGTTATGTAAACCTTCCCGTTGCCGCTGGTGTGCCCTCTGACGCGTTGATTGCGGAACTCGGAAAAGTTCTTGAGGATGCTTCTGCTGCACCGGTACTCCTGCACTGTGCGTCCGGCAACCGGGTGGGGGCGGTATGGGCGATCTATCGCACAAGAAAGGGGGTGCCGTTGGAGATTGCGCTTGAGGAGGGGCGCTCCGCCGGCATGCGCGATGCCAGGGAAGCCCAGGTGCGCGAGTTGCTGGAGGCAGGGGATCAGTCGCCCTGTTGCTCTTGACCGACATGGCCGGCCATCGGGATCGTCACCCTGAGATCGACGATCAGGGGCAGGTGGTCTGACGCCTGTCGGGTGAGTTCGCTGCGGGGTACGTGGATGTCATTGACCTCGAGCTCCGGATCTACAAACACATAATCGATGCGCGCCTTGGGCAGCCGGCTGAAGAAGGTGCCCTTGGGCTTGTGGCCTTTCAGTTTCAGTTGCGTATCGTTGAGCAATTCGGAAACCCGTCTGATCTCCTGGGAGCCGGGCAGGGCGTTGAAGTCCCCCAGGAGTATGCGCGGCCGCTGGCATTGGCTGCTGCCCATCCATTCCTTTCCTGTCAGGGCGTCAATCTGCCGCAGACGCTCCGCCTTGCTGAGCCCGAGGTGAGTATTGAATACCTGTATCTTTACGCCATGAAAATCCATTTCAATCCACAGCGCGCCCCGCGGTTCGGCGAAACCGGGTAGGCGTGACTTTGTCGGCGGGCCCGGGAGTATGCCTTTCTTGATCAAGCGCACCGGAAAGCGTGACATGATGGCGTCGCCGTAGCGCTCATCCTCCAGGTGCATGGCGGGCTGAAAGTGGAAATCCATGGCCAGCAGCTGCGAGATCTGGTGCGCCTGGTCGATACCGCCGGTGCGCTGGCGTCGAACATCCACCTCCTGCAGCGCGACGACATCCGGCGAATAGCGTGCGATGACCCGCGCGATGCGCTCCGGGGAGAGCTTGCCATCGGTGCCCTCGCAGATGTGCACGTTATACGTCATTACCCGCAGGATTTTTGTCGTCGTGGGGTGTTTTGTTGTTTCGCCCTCACGGGAGGCAGGCGCCGATACCGTAGACGAGAGTGTTTCGGCATTGCCCGATGAGACCACCGTAACCGCCGGTGGCGATTTCAGTTTCCGCGCGGGCTGCGCGCGCAAGAACCTGAGCGCCGCATCGCGGATATCCTTCGGTCGCCAGTGTTCTTTGCCGTCACTGGGGAAGTGGATGTCGCCGGGCATCAATGCGAAGGCGTGGGTCTCATTGGGGCCAGCGCCGCCGTGGCTGCCACTTTCGATTGCAAAACTGATGCTCTCGTGGCCGGCGCACCAGCCACTGATGACAAAATCGCCGGCGTCTGGATGACGGCAAAGGTTCGCCAGATCCTCTACGGCCTCATCGACAAACGGGTGTTCGTCACCGAACACGAGATGTCCGTCTTCTGGCAGAGAGAAGGCACCTTGGCGCCACCAGCCGCGCACTTTGGTTATCGCGTTGCCGTCGGGGCCTATTTCCGTGGCGTTGGGGTCTTCATAGAGCACCATGGGGGCTTTGGTTTTTTCCACGATCAGCCTGGCGATCTCGGCGTGAGGGGTATCTTTGCAATGGATGTTGTACAACAGCGCCAGCGGCCCCATGGCGGAGAGCGCCATCGGGGTCTCTCCTCCACGTTGATCTTGTTGTTTTCCGACGGGAAAGAGCTTCTGTACCCACTGGCCGCCAAACAGGCGTATCCGCTGCAGCTGTATGCCGTGATCGCCGTTGGCGAGATAGCCCTTGGGGCTTTGCGGCAGACTGGAGAGGGCTTCGCTCACTGCATCGGCCAGGCTGCGCCCATGCAGGGTCTCGTAGGGGATACTGTCTTCCTGGCCGTGATCTGAGTAGATCCACACATCGTAGTGACGGCGCGAGGAGCGGTGCGCGGCGCGCCAGATGCGCGCAATGGCGTCATCGATACCCTTCAGGGTCCAATGGGCGAATTTGGAACTGGGGCCGCGGCGGTGGGCCTGTTCGTCGTACCCCAGGAAGTTGATATAGATCACCGGCAGGCCGCGGGCGATGTCGATCTTCACACCCACAGTGGAGAGCTCGCGCAGCAGTATGGTGATGCCGATGCGGGCGGGGATGAACATCAGCTCACGAATAAAATCCTGGCCGTCGATGAGGCCGCGGAAAAAGTCCACCACGGATAACATCAATTCCAAGAGCAATAGCGCACCGGTGCGGATCAGGCTCCAGATATTCGCCAGCAAAAGTACCAGCAGCGCCAACGGGCCGGCCTGTTTGAGACTGTTTCCCCAGCCATAGGTGGCCGCGCAGTAGTGTGCATCATTGAATTCGGCACCGGCACTGAATAGGCTGACGTAACAGCTGCCGTGTTTCAGCAGAGGCTCGTGACCTGTGTCTTTAAGTTTCTGTTCCACCTGCGTGGCTGCGTTGGATTCGTACATCCGCAGCATTTCCTGCGAATCGGTGGACATAAAGCCGAAGGCCGGCACAGCCGCTTTCACGCCGTAGAAAATCTCCGCCTGTACGGCAGGCGTGGTTGCCGGAACGCCGGAATACATGTGGTCCAGATGGTAGTGTTCGCGCTCAATCAGCCGTTTCAGGAAGGGCATTTTGCCGTCGGCGAGCGCGCGGTCGAGCTGTGGGCGGCCGAGGCCGTCGATCTGGATCAAAACCAGTGCGGGCGCGTCGGGATCGCGTTCGTTGATCTGTAATTTGAGCATCCGTGCCAGCCACTCACTGCGGCTGATCTTGCGACGCCAGCGGCGCAGAGTGCTCTCAAGGCGGGTAATCATGGGGCTGCGTCCACCTGTCCTTCAGCTGTCATTCTTCCGCGACTCATTTTTTCAATACATGATCCGGGTCGAGCGCGGCGGTGGCGGCACCGGTGACGCCTTCGAGAATTTCCCACTGTGCGCCGATGGTGTTGCGCAGGCGCATCCACTGGGCGTAAAGGGAGTCGTCCAGTGGCCAGTGTTGGTGAACAAGAGACTGGTAGTGCCGAAGTGCGGAGGCTGCGCAGTTTTCCATGGAGAAGCGCTCCGCGGTCTGCAATGCGGCTTGGCACAGGTGCTGGTATTCCTCCGGTGCGAGATCGTGTACCCACTGCAGGGCCGCGATCATTTCGCGGGTGCTGTGCTTCAGTACCAGGCGGCCATTGATCCGGTCCTCCACCACTTCCCGGCAGCCGCTTGCGTCCAGTGCCACCACGGGTACGCCCGCGGCCATGGCTTCAGTCAGCACCATTCCCTGGGTTTCACTGGTGGAGGAGAATCCGAAAACATTCATCGCGCTGTAGGCATCGCGCTGGGCGTCGCCCTGGAGTGTAC
Organism: Microbulbifer sp. SH-1; assembly: GCF_011326135.1. Lineage (NCBI taxonomy): Bacteria > Pseudomonadati > Pseudomonadota > Gammaproteobacteria > Cellvibrionales > Microbulbiferaceae > Microbulbifer > Microbulbifer sp. SH-1. Next base: position 1,011,201 of record NZ_CP046948.1, read on the forward strand.
CGGTGAGGTGCAGGCGTGAAGAGAGGCTCTGGGTATCGAAGAGGCTACGTATCCGTTGCTGCATCGGGCCTGCACCGACCACCAGGAAATGTATGTCGTCGTTGCGGTGCATCAGTTCGATCACGACGTCGGTTAAAAAATCCAGGTTTTTCTCTTCCGCAAGCCGCCCGAGATGGCCAATAACAAAAGCAGACTGTGGGATGTTGTAGTGCTGGCGGGCGCTGGCGCCGTCGCCATTGCGATAGTTTTCTAACTGTACGCCGGTAGGCACTACGGCGATAGGGCGCTTTACACCGCGTTCGCGCAGCAGGTCGGCGACGCTCTCGCTCGGGGCAAATACCATACTCGCCAGGTTGCCATAGCGGGTCGCGAGTTCGATCACAAAGCGCTTGAGTGTCTCTGAATCCGCCGGTACGTAATGGGTATAGCGTTCGTACAGGGTGTGGTGAGTGAAAATCAGCGGCAATTCCCGGCTGCGGGCAATGCGCAGGGCGGTCATGCCGAGCAGGAACGGGTGGTGTGAATGGACCAGGTCCGGCTCAAAAAAGTCGAGCCTCTCCGTCAGCTCGCCGGATAAGGGCAGGGCCACGGAAAAGTCACTGCCGTTGAAATTCTGGATGGCGGGAATACGCACAACATCTTTTTCGTTGTCGATTTTCTCCGCAAACTCCGGAGCCACCACGAGAACCTGATGTCCCTGTCGGCGGTATTCCCGGCTAAAGGCATCCACCGATCGCGCCACGCCACCCACATGGGGCAGGTAGGTGTTGGTGAGCATGACGATGTTCACTTGGGCTGCAACTCCATCATTTCCACACCGGCTTCGGCAATTTCCGCGTTATAACCGAAGGCGCGGACCTCAATGGTGGGCGCGTCCCTGTGCCATTTTCCCGACCAGGAAATTCTGGGTCTTACTCCTGGAGTGATTTCCAGGGAGATAGTTCCGAAATGGGTGGGCGCGGGGCCAAAGCGGATCGGCTTTTGCGCGCTCGCATCGCGCAGCCATTCCGGTGGCAGGCCGGAGGCGAGGATCAGGCTTTCGCCCTCTTCGCGCACAAAACAGTTGCGTTGCATGGTGACCCATTCGGCCGCAGCCCAGGCATGCTGGCCGTCGCCCATGCAACCGCCGAAAGAGTGCGGATGAATGGCCTCCGGCCATTGACCGGTGGGTGAGGCGAGATTGGCGACATTGCGCATCAGCTCAATGCAACGCGGGTCACCCGCGCGCAACAGCACTTGCGCTACGTGAATGGTGAGGTAGGCATTGATTCCCGAGTGGATCATGTCCTGGAAAAAACCACCGGACACAAAACATTTTTCCATCAGGAATTCCACCAGGTCCAACAGGCGCGCGTCGTCTTCGGGGTACAGTTTCAACGGGTAGCCGGCGGCAATGGAACCTATAGCGCCGGCATCCAACCGGCGTTTGGGCGAGGCCGGCATGGCGGGGCGCTTGAGGCGCTCTGCACATTTTTGCAGTGCGTCGTCAATGGTGAGCATGAAGTCATCGGCCTGTCTCTGGAACGTATCCGCATCCTGCTGGTGTCCCTCGCGCTGGCAAATGGCTACTGCGGCGAGCTGCCCGCCAATACCCCAGAAATCGTCCCAGAAATAGCAGTCGTTGGGGCCGAGGTGTTCAGCGCTGAATCCCGCGGGCAGCAGACCGCCGGTGAGGCTACCGTCTTTTGGCATGCGCTTGTTGTCAATCCACTGTGCGCCGCGCAGCACCGGGTCCAGCCACTCAGACTTGAGCTTGCTGTCGGTAATGCGACAGTACTGGTCGATGATCCACAGCGCTTCGCCGTTGGAGTCCCATTCGCCATCCTGGGAATGGAAATAGCCGTCGCGCTTCTGGCGCGAGGGAAAACGCTCCAGGGCGCGTTCGGCGCGCTCCAGCAGACCGGCGTGCAGCAGCGATTGAATCATGAAGGCGGCGTCGCGGAACCAGAATCGCTTGTAGGTGTAGGGCCCTGGGTAGACATCGTAGGGCGAATGGAGCACCAGCGTGCGCACCGCGGCGTCGTAGAGAAACTGCATTTGCGGGTCGGGAATGGACATGGCGCAGTGATGCGCAAGATTCTGCTTCCAGCCAGCGGGTGCATTGCCGCTGTTGAGTTTGCAGTGCTGTGGGATTTTTACCACGGTGTCGAACAATTCTCCCGGCTCAAGCCGGAACAGTGCGGCCGCGGTGGCCATGCCCACGTCGCACTCTGCGTGTGTCTCGTTGCCTTCCTCGCGCAGGTATAGCGCGATGTCGCCTTTGCGATAGTCAGAGGCGTGGTGGCGATCCACCGGGCGGTCGAAGAAAATCCGGTCTTTACTGTCGATCAACCAGTGGCTGCGATTTTGATCGAGTGCCACTTTATTGATGAAGGCCACGCCCTCTGGATTACACGGCCGCAGTGCGACGACCAGCCAGCCGCCGGCTCTGTGCTGCGCCTGCAACTGCAGCAGGCAATTGTTGTTGCGCTCATCCACCTCCGCCCACACACGGCTGACAAGTGTGGCGTGATCCGATTGCGTTTCTGTGACTACCGCCACACCGTCTTGCAGGTCCAGGTGCTGTGTGACCTGATTGTGCTGGGAGGGGAAGAGATCCTGACCGTCGTCGCCGATGACCCAGCTGTCAATGGACCAGCCGTCGTAGTGGGGGGTGAGCAGCCCACGGGGATCGACGATAGGCATTTCCTCACTGCCGGGCACGCCCACTGCGGTCCAGTTGCGATGGCTCAGATTGCAGTGGGTAATGGAAAAGGCGCGCGGGATGAACGAGACATCCGCCGGATCGAACTGGCGCTCGATCCAGTAGGGCCACACCCAATCCAGGTTGTGCTGAATGACTTTGCTGTTCATCAGCGCGCGGGCGTGGAAGATCACACCCGCGCGCAACAGCTCAATTGGTTCACTGACTTCCGAGGGCTCGGCAAAACGCTGCAGTCGGGCCATGACCGCGAGGGGGTCCAGGAAGCCATGGGCAGTGGCGAACTTGCGCACAAAGAATCGCCAGGGAAGCCATTTCATCCAGGGCATCAAAGGTCTCCTTCGCCGATTTTTTGCTTCAGCGCGCGGCGGGCCATCCGCGTCAGGCCGATGATGGCGATAATCGCCAGCAGGAATCCGAGACCGTAGAGGGTCCATTCAGTTGGGGTGCGCGCCGCACGTCCGGTGCCAATACTGGCAAGGTCTGAGGCAATTGAGCCAATGTATACGTTGTTTACAGTGATGGGGATGACCCCGAACAAGTTGCCGATGAGAAAGTCCCGAAACCTCAAAGGTGTAAGACCGAAGAAGTAGTTCGACAGCTTGAAGGGAAAGAATGGCACCATGCGCGTGTACATCACCATACGCCAGCCCTCGTCCCGCAGGATTTCGCCGAGATTCGGTGGGTGTATCTTCGACAGAAGCCACTGGGAGGCCCGTTCGCCGAAGACATAGCGGGCGATGAGAAACGCAATCGCGGCTCCCAGAACTGTGCCCAGTACAACATAAATTGTGCCCTTCAGCACACCGAATACAAAACCTGCGCCCATGGTGAAAATAACGCCCGGTAGCAGGAAAACAATGGCGATGGCCACGATCAGCATAAACCAGACACCCGCCTGCCACCCGAGCGTGTCGAGCCACTGCAGCAGTTTGAGAATTTCGTCATCCAGATTGAAATAGTGGAGTATTCCCAACGCCGCACCAACGGCGGCTGTACAGATGACAATCAACCAGATCGGTGAAAACTTCACGCCAAATTGTTCCACTGGCCCCGGAGTTTGTGGTGGCCGTATTTAAGGAATCGAACTGGGTTCGAATATTGTGTACTCCTTAAGACTAGCCAAACCCGTGACGGGCGTGTCCACCTGTTTCGAAGAATATAACTGTTTGGTATTTTCAAGAGGCTGACTATCAGGAGTACACCTAAGGCCACAGCCAGAGCGCAGCCAGTCCCGCGGCAAAGGGGATGGCAAACAGTGCAAATACACGGCGCAATAGCATCCAGCCGCCGAGAAACCCGGCCGCGCCGAGCTTGAAGACGAGATTGGCAAGGCTGGCGATCACCATCGCGCGCCAGGCGATATCGGCGTCCATCGCACCGGAAGCGGCGAGGTTGGCGGTGGACAGCGTGATGGCGTCTACGTCGGTAAAGCCGGACAGTAGGGCGACAACATAAATACCGCGACTGCCGAAGTACTCTTTACCGGCGGCAATTGCCAGCAATACCACCGCGTAAAGCGCACCGAAGATCAGCGCCGGTTTCAATTCCGCCGGATTCCCCGGCTCCGGCATGGCGTTCTCGCGGTGCTGGATACGCAGGTAGGCGACGCCACAAACTGTCAGGCTTACCACAAACAGCATGCCCAGTGGCGGGATCAGAGCGCTAAGCATGCGTGGCGCCACCGCAACTATTTCCACAAACATACGAATAAACATACTGGTGGAGGCGAGCAGTATGACCAGTGCCGCCAAACCCACAGCTTTCTTCTGGCTGCGCGCCATACGGGCATAGGTGACCGTGGTCGCGGTAGACGATATGAGGCCGCCAATCAGCCCGCCGAGCACAGTGCCGACCTTGGGGCCGGCCATCTTGTATACCGCGTAACCGCCGAGACCGATACCGACGATCAGTACGACCAAAAGCCAGATCTGAAACGGATTGAGTACGTCGTAGGGACCGAAGGTGCGGTTGGGGAGCACTGGCAGAATGATCAGTGAAAGTACGGCAAACTGCATGATGGACCGCAAGTCTTTGTCCGACAGCTTTTCCGCAAAGGCGTGCATTCCGGGTTTGAAATGCAACAGCACGGCGATCGTTGCGCCTAAGACTACAGCGACGGTTTTGTCGCCAAGCACCAGGAATGCTCCGAGCAAATACACTAGCAGTGCACTGACTTCCGTAGTGATACCGGTGTACTCGTCCCTACCGCGCAATCGCTCCAGATTTCCCAGCAGTATGAGCACGGTCATGATGAGCAACCCGGTGAGCATCATCCAGCCCATACCCGGATTGCGGCCCAAATGGGCGGATAGAGCGCCAAACAGGGCAATCAGCGGGAAAGTGCGGATACCCCCTAGGCGGTCCGTCGTGCGCTCGCGTTGCAAGCCAATAATCAGGCCCAGGCCCAATGCGATGGCGAACGAGAGAATACTTTCGGTGTCCACCAGGATTGGCGGCGGCGCTGTGGTTTCGGGGGCTCTATTCATCGTGTTGATGAGTATTGGCGAAGCGTTCCCGGTTTACCGGAAGAATGTGTGCCGGTGGCGGCATTAAGCATTAATTGATGGCGTTTTAAGAGGGGCGCGAGAGATTTTTCCGAGGTTGGTCAAAATCTATACTGCAAGGTCAGTTCGGTAAAACTCAGATCGTCTGCAGGGCCAGTGTCCCGGAAAAACGCTTCCGGATTGCCAAACGTATAAATCGCGGTGAACACCAGTCCGCGGAAGAAGGTATATTCGGCGGTCAATGAGAGGGCGGTGGTAGCGAAGTGACTGTCGCTGCCCATTGGCGCGCGGATAATCTGTCCACTCGGACTGTATAGACCATCCTCCGTCTGCAGGCGCCAGAAAAAATTCAGGTCGGCAGTCAGTGACCAGTCAGCAGTGGGCAATATGTTGACGAAGGTATGGAAATTGTAAAAATTGCGCGGGCCTAGAACGGCGGCTTCAGAGAAGTAGTTGCCGCGGGGAAACAGTGGATTGAAAGTACCCAGGGTCCCATCGTCCGGATTTTTGTCGCCACTGGCGATATTTACGCTGAAGCGCAGCTGTGGTTTCCATGGGTGCTGCTGCCAGCGGTAGGCGGTCTCCGTCGCCAGCGTCCACGCGTGGATGTCATCGCGGGCGAAATGGCCAAACTGATACAGTGTTTCCCAATTCCAGCTCCAATCGTTCTGTTCGCCCCAGTATCGAAGTCCGATCGAATGTCTGTGCTCCCGGCCGGAGCCTTGGACATAGAGCGCATTTTTGTCTTCATAGCCCAGGTAGTACAGGTCGAGATTTCCCGCGGTGTCGAGCGGCCGCGCTTTGGTTGCGTAGGCGCCCCACAGCGCGTATCGGTCGCTGGTCTCGTCATCAAATACGCCGGGTTCATCGGTGCGGGGGCGGGTAGCGAGCAGATCCAAGCGAAACTGATCGCAGAGATAAAACCCGCGGACGCCGTCGAATGTACGTCTGACGTTGGGGCCCTCCCGCACATCCACCAGTCGGCCGGAGCCGAGCACAATTTCCTGGCGGCCAGGGCGGAGGGTCAGTACGCGCGCGTCAGCGCTGGCAAAGCCAATGTCCAGAAAGAGGTTTTGCCAGGCAAGTTCGTTTTCGTCGACGGGACTTGGGCCTTCGGCTCGACCCGTTTCAAGCGCACTGTTTAATTGTGCAAACAGGCGAAACCGCGGACTCCAATGCACGTCGGCCAGAATCGAATAGCGTTGAAACCAGACGCCATGGGCATCCTGCGGGCTTTGACCAAACGTCGGATTGTTCGTGTACTCATACCGCTGCCGGATTTCTCCGCCGAGGGTTACGTAGCTCGGGCCGGACTTTCCGAAGGGAATGTACTTTACGCGCTCGGGCCAACCCGTTGCGGCCGGCTGGTTGCGCATGTCTGAATAATCTTCGTCAAACCGCAGCTTTGCTAATGGCGGCAGTGTGCCGTCGGCATCAGCCAGTACGCCTTGGGTCAGCAGAGCGCCGGTAATAGCTACCACATACAAGGTTTGTGATGTCATCAACGCAGGGAATGGTCGTCGACCACTGCCTGGTCTGAGGCCGGACGCAGGGGATCGGGCGCGAGATAGTGGGTAACACGCGGGGCGCTGCCGTTTGCCTGGAAGCGCAGGACGCGCTGTTGGATCTCGCTGTCCAGGACCGATGTGCGGCGGTGGTGGCGTAAATGCGCCACCCAGGAATCCTCGATAAAGTATTCGAGCATTCGGCCCGGATCGGCCACGTCCTCAAAAAGCCCCCAGGCGTAGGCTCCGTGTCGTTGGCGCGAGGCCTTCAGCTCACAGATCGCGGCCACGAATTCCTGGATGTTATCGGGATCAATACGATATTCGACGGTTACCATCACCGGCCCGCGATCCAGCGACACGTCACTGGCGACCACCGGTTGTGGCCAGTAGCTGCTCGGCGAGTGATTCAGCTCGTCTCCCTGCAACAGTCTGAAGCGCCAGCTGAGAAGTGCGGCAATTAGCGCCCCTGCTGCCGCCACCAGCTGGGTAAAGGGAATGCCAATGCTCGTTGCCACCTGCCCCCAGAGGATGCTGCCGAGTGTCATTGAACCGAAAAATATCGTGATGAAGATCGACAGCCCCCTGGCGCGCACCCAGTCGGGCAGCGCCAGCTGTGCGGAGATATTCAGGCGCGAGAGCACCGTAATCCAGCAGGCGCCGGCGAGCAGACTGGCGAAGATCGCGGCATCGGCTCGCTTGACCAGCGCGAGAACGATCAGAACCAGTGCCGTGCCCAGTGTGCCCAGTGCGACCAGTTGATCCGGGCCGAATTTTCTCGCCAGCCTGGGAAGAAAGAGCGCGCCCACCACGGCACCCACGCCCACAGCCGCGAGAATAATGCCATACAGTTGCGGGCCACCATTCAACTCCTGGCGTGCGACCAGTGGCAACAGCGCCCAGAAAGCGCTGACAAACAGAAAAAATGCCACAGCGCGTATCAGTGTCGCGCGCATTGCGAGACTCGCCCGCACATAGCGCAATCCGGCGCGCATGGCGCTGAAGAACCGCTCGGCGGGCAGGTCGCTTGGGGGAGAGGGTGGCGGGTGCCACCATACCAGCGCGGCGATCACCACCAAAAAACTCACCGCGTTTATCAGATAGGGCCAGGCAATGCCGATCGCGGCAATGATGGCTCCGGCCAGCGCGGGTCCAATGGCCCGGCTGATATTTATGCCGACGCCGTTCAAGGCGATGGCGGACTGCAGATCGGCCCGTGGCACCAGCTGCGGGACAATCGCCTGCCAGGCCGGTGCGACAAACGCTGCGCCGGTACCGGATAGAAATGTGAACAGGAGCAAGGTCCAGGGCGTGACCCTGTCTGTGAACACCAGGCCAGCCAGTGCCAGGGTATTAAAAAACAACAGCACCATGACGGTGATCAATAGCTTGCGGCGCCCGGCAAGATCGGCAAGGGCGCCGGCGGCGAGGGCGAACAGGAATACCGGCGCGCTGGTGGCGGCCTGGACCAGCGCCACCATCAGTGGAGATGGTGATAGCGACGTCATCAGCCAGCCGGAAGCAACATCGTGCATCCAGGTACCGATATTGGAGATGACGGTCGCCATCCACAGCACCGCAAATGCACTGTGGCGAAACGGCGCCCACGCCGAGGTGTTTTCTACGTGCTGGTCGACCGACACCCTTTATCCTTCCGCGTCTCAGATGGCGAAACAGGAACAGCCCAGGACGCCCCAGAAATCCCTTGGATCACGTGCGGGAATAGGGGAATTCCAGGCGATCTGGTGACGGTGGCCGTGAAGCGCACAGGCGTTCGCGCATCCTTCGTGGCAGGCGCGCGCAACGGGCCCGGGTTGCTGTCCGTGCGCCACAGCACTGGCTTGGCGCATGGCCGGCGATGGCTCGCGGTTGACCGGGCTCCAGTCCGGGCTGGCCGGGGGCAGGGGAGGGTCCAGTTTGCCGAACGGGCCTGCGGCATAAACGATTTTTCCGTCCACGACCGTCAGTTGCGAAACAAGCTGCCGGATCGCCGTATCCGACACATGGAAGTAGTCCTGAGACAGCACCGCGAGATCGGCATACTGGCCGGGTGCCAGGCTGCCTTTGACATCGTCTTCGCCGGAAAACCACGCCGAGCCCTGGGTCCACAGGCGCAGGGCAGTGGCCCTGTCGAGAATGTTCTCGCGGTCATACAGCGATAGTCCGCCCACCGTTTTCCCGGTGGTGAGCCAGTACAGCGCGGTCCAGGGATCGTATGAGGCGACGCGGGTAGCATCTGTGCCGGCGCCGACCGGTAGATCCATAGCGAGCATCTTGGCGATGGGCGGCGTCGTCTTGGCGGCATCGGCGCCGTAGCGATCGACAAAGTACTCGCCCTGGAACGCCATTCGATGCTGGGTGGCTATGCCGCCCCCAAGTGCTTTGATGCGTTCAATATTACGCTCGCTGATGGTCTCGGCATGGTCAATGATGAATCGGGTTTTGAACGGCGTTTTTCCGTTGACCCGTTCAAACACGGTAAGAAACCGGTCGATAGATTCATCGTAGGTGGCATGTATCCGGAAGGGCCATGCTTTCTCCGCCAGGAGTTCGACAATCGGTTCCAGTTCCTTCTCCATGGTCGGAGCGAGGTCGGGGCGGGGTTCAAGGAAGTTTTCAAAGTCGGCGGCCGACCAGGTCAGATTTTCGCCACCGCCATTCATCCGCAGCATGTCGTCGCCGGCACCGGGCTCCGTCATTGCAACCCAGCGCTCGTAGTCACTGAGTTCCGAACCGGCTTTCTGGGCAAACAGGTTGTAGGCTATCCGTACGGTGAGCTGCTCGTCGTCGTGTAATTTCTGCACCACCGCATAATCGTCTGGGTAGTTCTGGCCGCCGCCACCGGCGTCGATGACGGATGTGATACCCAGACGGTTCATCTCGCGCATAAAGTGTCGTGTGGAATTGATCTGCTCCTGTAGCGGCAGTTTTGGACCCTTCGCCAGTGTGGAGTAGAGAATCATCGCCGAGGGTTTGGCAATCAGCATGCCAGTGGGTTCACCTTTGGCATTTTTCTCTATCACCCCGCCCGGCGGGTTGGGGTATTGCGGTCAATTCCCGCTGCTTTTAGGGCGGCGCGGTTCAACAGCGCGTGTGAATACAGATGGAGAACAAAAACAGGGGTATCTGGGGCGGCCTTGTTAATTTCTTCGAGCGTCGGCATTCGGCGTTCAGAGAACTGAAACTCGGACCAGCCTCCGACAACGCGTACCCACTGGGGCGCAGGCGTGCGGTCTGCCTGCTCCTTCAACATCCGCAGAGCGTCGGCCAGGGATGGAACATTCTCCCAGCGCAGCTCCATGTTGTAATTGAGTCCACCCCGAATCAGGTGGGTATGGCTGTCGTTCAAGCCCGGAATAACGCGCTTGCCATCGAGATCCACTAGCTGTGTTTTGCTGTCCGCCAGGCGCATGATTTCTTTGTCAGTGCCCGTATCCAGTACCAGCCCGTTGCGGATGGCAATTGCGGTAACTTCCGGCTTTTTCGGGTCCAGCGTGGTGATTTTACCGTTATACAGAACCAGGTCTGCCATGGCGGTTTCTCCTCCGGGGGCCCCGCCCGCCGCCAGGGGACCGAACAGTGCGAGCATGCCAAGCGCCGCCGCATTCTTTACCGCTTTTCTGCGGGTGATCGCATTCTCAGGGGGCGCAGCAATCTGGGGGGAAGGTTTATTCATGGGTGACTTCGCTATTTTCCGGACGTTTGTTGCGCGTAGCTGGTCATGAGGTTGCGATAGTCGGGGATGTGATTACTGAACAGTGTGCCGAGTCCCTCTATGTCGTTGCGCCAATCGCGGTGTAATTCGCACGCGACGCCGAACCAGGTCATCATTTGCGCACCCGCTGCGGCCATCCGCTGCCATGCAGAATGTCGGGTGAACTCGTTAAATGTGCCTGAGGCGTCCGTTACCACGAATACATCGAAACCTTCTTCGATGGCCGACAATGCCGGAAAGGCCACACAGACTTCGGTAACGATGCCGGCAATCAACAGCTGTTTTTTGCCGGTGTCTTTCACCGCTTTGACAAAATCCTCATTGTCCCAGGCGTTGATTTGGCCCGGGCGGGCAATATAAGGCGCATTCGGGAACTTCTCTTTTAATTCGGGTACCAGCGGTCCGTTGGGGCCGTCTTCGAAACTCGTGGTCAGAATGGTGGGCAGCTTGAAATATTCGGCCAAGTCCGCCATGGCCAATACGTTGTTTTTGAATCTGTCCGGGTCGATATCCCGCACCAGAGACATCAGTCCAGCCTGGTGATCCACCATCAAGACGGCGGCGTTCTGTTTATCGAGTTTCGTATAAGGGGTGGTCATTTCTGAGTCCTCAGATTGTCGAAATTGCACGATGAACATCGCCTGGAGATTCAGGCGAGTTTGCAGCGAAAAGGGGAGGGCAGGTATCGAATCCGAGTATTCAGCGTAGCAGGTAATGTTGTGTTGAACGGGCAACGTGGCGCGCAGAGAACGTTTGAAAGGCGCGCTGGATAGGAACGCTGGAAAGACACGCTAGAAAGACGCGCTAGAAAGACGCGCTAGAAAGTGCAGGTATAAAAAAACCCGGCATAAAGCCGGGTTCTTCTATATGGCGGAGGGGGTGGGATTTGAACCCACGGAGCTGTTACACTCGCCGGTTTTCAAGACCGGTGCTTTAGGCCACTCAGCCACCCCTCCAAATTGTTGGCGCATTATACCGGGCTGTTTTTCCGGTACAAGTGCACGGACAATTTTTTTTAGGAAGTTCAATGGGTTAGCTGCATTTTTAATCAGCTAACCCAATTGGGCTCCCGTATAACAACAGGTTCTCAGCCAGCTTCGGCGGAGCCGGAACCATTTTCCTCTGCTACATCGCGTTTGACACGGGGGTCATTGGCGGGGCGCTGCAGGGGGCGTGGCTTATGGGCAATCTCTGCCGGTTGAGCGGTGTCCAGCGGGCGCAGTTCGCCGATTGCCGGGCGCGCGGTAACGACGGTGAAATCAATCAGCGGTTTGGGGTTGATACGCGGATCGTTCCCCGCACGGCCGGGCTGGCGCGCGGTAGCGACAGGGGTGACCTCAGCGGTTGCTGGCTCTTCCGCAGTCGCTTTTGTCTCAGCTGCCGCTGTGCTCACCGCGGGTTCAGTCTGTTTGGTTTCTACCGTTTCCGCCTCGACTTCCCCAGCTTCTTCCGTTTCAACCACTTCTGCGGTTTCGGCTTCGGCAGGGGCTGCCGCAGCCTGTTCGGCTTTGGGCGCAGTTTCCTCGGCTGGCTGTACTTCCGCGCTGACCGCTTCCGGCGCCGCTTCCTCGGACACTATGGGCTGTTGTGCAGTGTGCGTGTCGCGGGTTTCGACTGTGGCCTCCGCTTTTACCGGGCGTTCGGCCGGCTCGGCAGCAGGTTTAACTTCGGATTTCTCCTCAGGAGCTTTGACCTCAGGAGCCTTCACCTCTGGCGCTTCCACTGCTGAATCAGCGGATATCTGCGGTTTGCTGTCGGACCAGGGATCGCGCTTGCGCGGGCTTTCGCTGTCGGCGGCAGATTTTTCCGCGCGCGCAGGCCTGACGGCCGTTTCGCGCTCCGCTGTATCAATGGCTTCATTGACTTCGCGATTCAGCTCCTGCTGCTCGCTGTCAGCGCTTTCCTGGCTTTCGGCTCTTTCCGCATTGTCGCTGGTATCGGCGGTTTCTCCGCGACGACCGCGACGGCGGGGTTGCGGTCGTCCGCGCACATTGCTTGGGCGACGCGCTGGGCGCTGCTGGTCCTGGTCTGAATCCGATGCTTGCGCTTCGTTTTCAAGGCTGGTGTTTTCAGCTTCCGCCACGTTCGGTTGCTGTTCGCGGCGATCACCGCGGTCGCCTCCGCGGCGTCTGCGGCTGCGGCGCTGGCCATCACGTTGGCCGTCGCGGCTGTCCTGGGCGCTGTCACGAGATGTGTCGCGAGAAGTGTCACGTGAGGTTTCGGCGCTGTCCTGGCGGCGCTCGGCGGCCGCACTGTCGTCGCGGTTTCTGTCGCCGCGACGCGAGCGGTTGTCAGATTTCCGCTCTTCGCGCTCATCGCCAGTCTGGTCATCGCGACGGCCGCCACGACTTCCGCGGCCGCGTCCGCGACCACCGCGCTGGTTGTTGCGGTTGCGCTGCTGCTGGTAATTTTTGCCGCGACCTTTGGCTTTTTTGTGTTTGCTGTCGGACTCTTTCTCTTCAGAGCTGCTAAACAGTGCGGCGATGGCGCTGATCAGGCGGCTGAACAGTCCAGGCTCGGCTGGCGTCTCGCTTTTCGGCTTGGGCTTGGCCACAGGAGTTGGTGCCGGCGCCGTGTGTGCGATCTGCTGTACAGCAGGCTGGGCAACCGGCGCGCGCAGGGGCTCTTCTTCCCGGTTCTTGTTGACGGTTTCCTCGATGGTGCCTGAGATCTTGTAGGAGGTCTCAACGGTTGTGGAATCGTCATCGCGCAGGCGCAGCACTTCGAAGTGTGGGGTCTCCAGATCGGCGTTTGGCACCACCACCACGCGAGTGTGGTTGCGGGCTTCGATGTTGGAGATGGCCTTGCGTTTTTCATTGAGCAGGTAAGTTGCGACGTTCACCGGAGTGATCGCGCGAATCTCTGCGCTGCGCTCTTTCTTGGCTTCCTCTTCCACCAGCCGCAGGATGGACAGGGCGAGGGATTTGGTGCCGCGAATGGTGCCTTGGCCGCTACAGCGGGGGCAGACGCGGAAGGTGGTTTCACCCAGGGACGGGCGCAGGCGCTGGCGGGACATTTCCAACAGGCCGAAACGGGAGATACGGCCTACCTGTACCCGGGCGCGGTCCATGCCGAGGGCCTTTTCCATGCGCTTTTCGACTTCGCGCTGGTTGGACTTGTTCTGCATGTCGATGAAGTCGATGACCACCAGGCCGCCCATGTCGCGCAAGCGCAGCTGGCGGGCGATCTCGTCCGCGGCTTCCAGGTTGATGGCGCGCGCGGTTTCCTCAATGTCACCGCCTTTGGTGGCGCGGGAGGAGTTGATGTCGATAGAGACCAGCGCTTCGGTGACGTCGATAACGATGGAGCCACCAGAGGGCAGCTTCACTTCGCGCTCGAACGCGGTCTCGATCTGGCTTTCAATCTGGTAGCGATTGAACAGCGGGATGTTGTCTTCGTAGTACTTCACCTTGTTGGCGTAGTTCGGCATCACCTGACGGGCGAACTCGGCGGCCAGCTGGTAGGCGCCTTCCTCATCGACGATCACTTCGCCGATGTCATCGCGCATGTAGTCGCGGATGGCGCGGATGATGACGTTGCTTTCCTGGAACAGGAAGTGCGGTGCCTTGGCTTCGTCGGCTTCTTTTTTGATGGCGGTCCACAGTTGCAGCAGGTAGTTGAGGTCCCACTGCAGTTCTTCGCCGCTGCGGCCAACGCCGGCTGTGCGCACGATGATGCCCATGCCGGAGGGGACTTCCACATCGGACAGGGCGTCGCGCAGATCGCTGCGCTCTTCACCTTCGATGCGGCGGGAGATACCGCCTGCGCGCGGGTTGTTGGGCATCAGTACCAGGTAGCGGCCGGCGAGGCTGATAAAAGTGGTCAGGGCTGCGCCCTTGTTGCCGCGCTCTTCCTTGTCCACCTGGACTATGACTTCCATACCCTCTTTGACCACATCCTTGATCTTGATGCGGCCTTCGATGTCTTTGGGCTGTTTGTTGAAGTATTCGCGGGAAATTTCTTTAAGCGGAAGGAAGCCGTGGCGCTCAGCACCGTAGTCGACGAAGGCGGCTTCAAGAGAGGGTTCTACACGGGTGATCTTACCCTTGTAGATGTTGGCTTTTTTCTGTTCGCGGGTGCGGTTTTCAATATCCAGGTCGTACAGCCATTGGCCGTCGACCAGTGCAACGCGCAGCTCTTCGGGCTGGGTTGCGTTGATCAGCATTCTCTTCATGCGTTTGTCTTTTCCTTGCGTTGCGCAAAGGTAAAACACCGCTGAAGCTCGCAGGCTATGGTGGTACGGCGGTGAGACGGGAGAATCCCGTGTTCACGGCAGTATGTACGCGCACCGCACGGAGCCGCCCCTATAGGCGCCTGCGGGCGTCATACCTTGTTAACTCCGGATACCCGTTCTCGGTTTGGTATCCGTTTCCTGCCAGGCCGGCCTCGTGTAGTTCCCGGGCGGGTCCTGGCTGCCTGCCGGCTAGGGCAGACATGGGTTACATCGCTTCTGGCTCCGGGGCCGGCTCGTGGCTGGGCCCTGATGGTCATATCTAGTTGTTACCGGCGGTGCAAGGATGGCATTGGGCATCGTTGCAGAGGCCGGGGGCCAGTTCGGTCGCTGGCGGATCGTTCTCGGAGCGAGATGTAACGAATCGAGTTTGTTCCAAGCGCTGCGGGCGTCAGCCCGTCTTACCTTCGCAAAAATCCCGTGTCGACGGGGTCAGGTCGGCGAGAGCTTCAGGAGTGGCTTCTTTAGCCTGGTCCCTTTGACGCTATCTTTCGATAAGCCTTTCGACGCGCTCTCGAAGTGTCTTGCCGACAGAGTTTTGTTGATAACGCGGTTTTCCGCGCACCGGCCCGATTGGCGGTATTTTCTCAAGAGCGGCACCTGAGTTTTGTATAGCAGAAAAACCGTGCACCGCCGAAAACCAGCCCCAATACAGGCCGGCCGAATATACCACGGGGTATTTCCTGCTTCAATTGCGGCGCTTTAAAAGGGCAGGGCATGGAGCTATCATGCGCCCGGTAAGCAGTAACCCTCCCGTTTTTACTTCCCAGGTCGCCCGTTCCCTCATGAGTACTGATCAGTCGCCATCGCCCCAGGGCTCCGGTGTGCAATTTTTTACTG
Source organism: Microbulbifer sp. SH-1 (assembly GCF_011326135.1). Lineage (NCBI taxonomy): Bacteria > Pseudomonadati > Pseudomonadota > Gammaproteobacteria > Cellvibrionales > Microbulbiferaceae > Microbulbifer > Microbulbifer sp. SH-1. The sequence continues at coordinate 1,026,700 of NZ_CP046948.1, forward strand.
TCCCCGAAGAGTTGGCGGGGCAGCGCATAGACAATTTTCTGCAGGCACGCCTCAAGGGTGTGCCGCGCTCGCGCATCTACCGGATTCTGCGCAAGGGCGAGGTGCGGGTAAATAAAGGAAGGGTGAAGGCGGAGTATCGGCTGCAGGGTGGTGATCTGGTGCGGGTGCCGCCGATTCGTATGGCCGAGGAGTCTGTGCCGGCGGTGGCTGGAGAAGCGCTGCGCAGGGTGCTGGAGAGTGCGATTCTGTTTGATGAAGGCGGCCTGCTGGTGGTTAACAAGCCCGCCGGGCTTGCGGTGCATGGTGGCAGCGGCGTGCGCCTGGGGTTGATTGAGGCGCTACGGCAGATGTATCCAGAGAGTCCATTTATGGAGCTTGTGCACCGTCTTGATCGCGACACCAGCGGTGCCATTCTGGTGGCGCGCAAACGGGCGGTCCTGCTGCATATCCAATCTGAGCTTCGCGCTGGCAAGTTGGGTAAATCCTACCTGGCGCTGGCGGCGGGCAAGTGGCCCCGTGGGCGCAAGCTGGTTGAGGCGCCGCTGAAGAAAAATACGCTGAAAAGTGGTGAGCGTATGGTGGTAGTAGATGGCGAGGGCAAGCCGTCGACAACCCGATTCCAGGTTGAGGAGCGCTTTAATGGGGCAACCCTGATGTCCACCGAGCCAGTGACCGGGCGCACCCACCAGATCCGCGTGCATGCACAGTTTGTGGGTTGCCCTCTGGCTGGCGATGCCAAGTACACGCCGGATGAGGTGAACAGCGCCTTTCGCGATCTGGGGTTGAGGCGCCTGTTTCTGCATTCCGCAGGCGTGAAATGTACTTTGCCAGACGGTAAAAGAGTGGATGTCACGGCGCCGCTGCCTGCGGAGCTTGAGGCAGTGCTGGGCAATCTGCGGCGGGCGTGACAATCCGTGTTGCGCTGTGCGAGGGTGTGGCGAGGACGCCTCGCACCGTGTCGCAGCGCTGGCGGTGTCAACTTGATGTGCGGCTGAGTGGGTCGAGTTGGTGCTGCCTGAGTAGGTCAATCAGTCGTATTAATGGGAGTCCGATCAGAGTATTGGGATCATTCCCTTCCATTTTTTCGAATAAAGCGATGCCTAAGCCTTCGGCTTTAAAGGATCCTGCGCAATCGAGTGGTTGATCGAGCTCGACGTAGCGTCGAATCTCTTCCGGGCTCAGGTTGCGGAAGTGCACGCTGAAGGTTTCACACAGTGTGCTGTGTTTGCCGCTCAGGGCGTCTGCGAGGCAGAGGCCTGTGTGGAAGTTGACCTTTCGCCCGGCGCAGAGCCGGAGTTGCGCGATGGCATTTTCCGTATTGCCGGGCTTTCCGAGCAGTTGTCCGTCGCATTCCGCTACCTGATCCGAGCCGATGATCAGGGCGCCGGGGAATTGCGCGGTCAGTGCAAGTGCTTTTTCCGTTGCCAGGCGGCTGGCGAGTGTTGCGGCCGACTCACCGGGTAATGCTTCTTCCTTTATATAAGGCGCTGCGCAATCGAATGGGATGCCCAGCTTTGCGAGTAGGGCGCGGCGATAGGGAGAGCTTGAGGCTAGAATCAGTTGGCGCATGAGTTGAGTTTCTGGCTTGGTGTTCGGATCGGGTATCCGGCGGGAGACCGGCGTGGCATAGGGGGATTGGGCGCTGATCATGCGTTGGCTGAATTGTTTTGACAAGGCTCAGGTGAGTCCATAGAATTGCGCGCTTATGTCGATACCCCCCCAGAAATCTGCGCTTCCGCGCCGCATAGACGCCCGAAAACTGGTGCAGCGCGAGCAGCAACTGGAAGGTACGGTGCCGCGGGATGCATTGCCGCGACTGGTATCTTCCGCGGAGTCGGTGGTTGGCGACGTTGCAGTCACCTTGGCCTTTGCCCGGGATCTGCAGCGCAACCAGATAGCCACCGGCCATGTTGAGCTGCAAGTGGAGCTGACCTGTCAGCGCTGTCTGCAACCAGTTCGCGAGCAGATTGAAGCGGATATTGCATGGGGCTTTGTGTGGTCTGAAGAGCAGGGGAAAAATCTACCCCGGTCTTTGGATCCGGTGATACAGGAAGGCGATGAGCTGGATTTGTATCAGGTGTTGGAAGATGAAATTTTGCTCAACTTGCCAATGGTTGCCTATCACGAAGAGGAATGCGTCTCGCGGGACGAGTTTCATAGTGGCAAGGCGTCGGAAGCGGTGGAGCAACAGGAAAACCCCTTTAAAGTACTGGAACAGTTGAAGGGTTCGTCAAACAAGTCTTGAGCGTTGGTCTCGAGGGATGTTTGAAGGGTTTGGGCTCGCCGGTAGGCGCCCCGGTTCCGGTGTTAACTGTTAGTTATGTTTAGGAGCACCAAATGGCTGTTCAGCAGAACAAAAAAACCCGTTCCCGTCGCGGCATGCGTCGTTCTCACGATGCGCTGAGCGGACCGACTCTGTCCGTAGATCCGACTACCGGTGAGAAGCACCACCGTCACCACGTGACCAAAGACGGTTTCTACCGTGGTCGCAAAGTGATTGATGTCGGCGGCTCTTCCGAAGAAGAGTAAGTTTTGTCCAGCCAATTACGATTGGCCGTGGATGCGATGGGCGGGGACTTAGGTCCCCGCTCTGTCGTTCCGGCCTGCGCAAGATTCCTCATCCGCTTTCCCCAGGCAGAACTGAAACTGTTTGGCCCCCGCTCCCAGCTGCAAACCCTTCTGCTCAAAGAGCCGCCCTCGGTGCGTGAACGTCTCGAGGTGGTTGACTGTTCCCAGGTGATTACTCAAGGCTGCAACCCGGTGCAGGCGCTGCGGCACAAGCGAGAGTCTTCTATGGCGAAGGCGCTGGAAGCTGTTGCCAGTGGCGACTGCGGCGCCATGGTCACATCCGGTAATACTGGGGCGCTGCTGGCGCTGGGTCGCAGTATTCTCGGCACTGTTGAGGGGGTGCGCCGCCCGGCGCTGGGGAAATCGCTGCCAACAGAAAATGGCACCTGCTTCCTGCTTGATCTCGGTGCCAATATCGACTGCAGTGCTGAAGATCTGCTGCAGTTTGCACGTATGGGCTTGGAGGCCCAGAGGGTTTTTTCCGGTAAGGCCGACCTCACCGTCGCGCTGCTGAATATCGGCGCCGAGGAGCACAAGGGGACCGAAGAGATTCGCCGCGCCGGACAGTTGCTACAGGCGGCCCCGGGCATCAACTACGTGGGGTTTGTGGAAGGGCACGATATTTTCACTGGCATTGTCGACGTGGTGGTGTGCAATGGCCTGATGGGCAATGTGGCGATGAAGTCCGCTGAGGGTGTCATACGACTAATTGGTCAAAAGACATTTACAATCGACAAAAAGGCGCCGATCAAGCGTTTTTTTGGCCAATTAGCCATAAATCTGTTGCGAAAATGGCGCGCACAGCTAGAACCCGGTCGTTATAATGGCGCCAGCTTTTTGGGGCTGGAAGGCAATGTCATCAAGAGTCATGGCGGAGCCAGTAGCGAGGCGTTTTACCGCGCCATGCTCACAGCGAAAGAGTGCGCAGAGTCAGATCTGGCGCAACAGATTGGCGGAGCTATGGCGCTGCAGGCACAGCGCCAGGCAGGGTGCGACTGAGTTTGCGCGCTGGGCTGTGTCGTCCGCTTCCAGACCCACCCAGTTAAGGCTCCACTTATTTGGTTGAAGGATGTTCCATGACCAATCCAGTTTTAGCGTTTGTATTTCCCGGCCAGGGTTCCCAGCAGATCGGTATGCTGGCGGAAGCGGCTGAATCTTTCCCGGAAATCAACGCAACCTTTTCCGAGGCTTCCGCCGTGCTTGGCTACGATCTGTGGGATCTTGTCCAGAACGGTACTCAGGAAGACATCAATCTTACTGAACGCACCCAGCCTCTACTGTTGACGGCGAGCGTCGCGTTATATCGCGTGTGGCTTGCGCAGGGCGGTGTGAAGCCGGCAATGATGGCGGGCCATAGTCTCGGCGAATGGTCTGCGCTGGTCTGTGCCGGTGTGCTGGCGTTTGAGGACGCGGTACGCCTGGTGCGTGAACGCGGCCGTCTGATGCAGGAAGCTGTTCCTGCCGGAGAGGGCGCTATGGCGGCCGTTATCGGTCTTGACGATCCTGCAGTGGAAAGTGCCTGTGCGGAGGCCGCTCAAGGGGCGGTCGTGGCGGCGGTGAACTACAACTCTCCTGGCCAGGTGGTGATTGCTGGCAGTGCGGCTGCTGTTGAGCGCGCCATTGAAGCCTGTAAGGCCGCGGGAGCAAAACGCGCCTTGCCTTTGCCTGTCAGCGCGCCTTTTCATACCGAGCTGATGCGCCCAGCGGCGGAGAAGCTGGCGCCACAGATTGAGGCGACTACTTTCCTCGCGCCGCAAGTACCTGTCATCCACAATGTGCACGCAACATCCGAAGCCGATCCGGCGGCGATCAAGTCGCTGATGGTGGAGCAGATCTATAGCCCTGTGCGCTGGACTGAGTGTGTTCAGGCCATGACGGCGGCTGGTATCGAGCAATTGGTCGAATGCGGTCCCGGCAAGGTACTTGCCGGTTTGGCGAAGCGAATCGATCGCAATCTTGTCGCGCACAATATCGAAACACCGGCACAGTTGACTGAAGCCGTAAAATCCACCGCACAATAAAACCAAGCTTGTTCGTCGCGATACTGTCGGGTGGCAGTTGGTGTGACGCACTGGCGAACGGGAGAAATTATGACTTTTTCAACTTCGCTCGAAGGCAAGGTGGCTCTGGTTACCGGTGCCAGCCGCGGTATTGGAGCCGCCATTGCGGACCTGTTGGGTGCGCAGGGCGCTACCGTGATTGGCACTGCAACCAGTGCCGCAGGCGCTGAAAAAATTTCTGCGCGCTTCGCGGAGAAGGGCGTTAAGGGTGCTGGCAAGGAGCTGGACGTCACCAGTCCGGACAGCGTGGCCAATGTTCTGGATTCTATAAAAGCGGAGTTCGGCGCGCCCACTATTCTTGTCAACAATGCCGGGATCACTCAGGACAATCTGTTGATGCGCATGAAAGACGACGAGTGGGATTCGGTGCTTAACACCAACCTTACCGCCGTCTACCGTGTAACCAAGAACTGTCTGCGGGATATGACCAAGGCGCGCTGGGGTCGCATCATCAATATCAGCTCAGTGGTGGGCAGTATGGGCAATCCCGGTCAGAGCAACTACGCTGCTACAAAGGCCGGTGTAGCGGGCTTTGCGCGCGCGCTCGCGGCGGAAGTGGGTTCCCGGGGAATTACCGTCAATACCGTTGCACCGGGTTTTATCGATACCGACATGACTAAAGTGCTGCCGGAAGCCCAGCGCGAAGCGCTTATGGGCAAGATTCCACTGGGCCGCTTGGGTGCGCCGGAAGAGATTGCTTCCGTTGTCGCATTTTTGGCCAGTGACGCCGGCGGCTATGTGACTGGAGAGACCATTCACGTGAATGGCGGCATGTATATGGGGTGATTTTTTTTCGAAAAAATCACCATAACTGATTGATTGGTAAAGAAAAATTTATCATTCAAGGGTTGCTGGGAGGCGGTGCATTACATCCCGAAAAAATCAGGGTACAATGCCGCCTCGCATTAACCATAAGCTGTGTTAGCCGGTTGCTGAATTACCACATGAAGTGGGCAACTTTTAAACAGCGGCCAAATCAGATTTTTATCCACTAGGAGTTAAATTGAATCATGAGCAGCATTGAAGAGCGCGTAAAAAAGATCGTTGCTGAACAACTGGGCGTGAAGGAAGAAGATGTAAAACCTGAAGCATCCTTTGTTGAAGATCTGGGCGCTGACTCCCTCGACACAGTTGAGCTGGTAATGGCTTTGGAAGAGGAATTCGAAACTGAGATTCCTGACGAAGAAGCAGAAAAAATCACCACTGTTCAGCTGGCCATCGATTACATCAACCAGAACCTCGGTTGATCCCAGCTGGATAGCTCAGGTAAGGGGTAGTATTACCCGTTACTGAAGTACTGTGAGAGCCGTTCTATGTTACATAGCGCGGCTCTCCGTCTATTGGAACCTTGTAAAATAGCGACCGGCATAAACAGTTTAGTTTCCGGCGTGTTTGATTGATTTCGGGGGAGACGCAAGTGTCGCGTAGAAGAGTTGTTATTACCGGGATGGGCGCAGTCAGCCCACTGGGAAATACCCTTGAAGATACCTGGACCGCCTTGTTGGCCGGTACCAGCGGCGTAGTGCCGATTGATACTTTTGATGTGTCGGCGTTCAGTACCCGGTTTGCCGCAACGGTTAAAAACTTCGACCCCGAACCTCATGTCGCGCAGAAAGAAGCGCGCAAAATGGACATGTTTTTGCAGTATGGCCTCAGTGCCGCGGTTCAGGCGGTTGAAAACTCGGGTTTGCAAGTGACCGACGCCAACGCTGAGCGTATTGGCGCCTGTATCGGCTCCGGGATGGGAGGTATTGCGGCGATCGAAGACAATGCCCTTCTGATCGCGGAAAAAGGCCCGCGTCGGGTTTCTCCATTCTTTGTTCCCGGTGCCATCATCAACATGGTGTCCGGTAATCTGTCGATCAAATACGGTATGAAAGGCCCCAACCTTTCCACTACCACTGCATGTACCACCGGCACCCATGCGATTGGTCTTGGCCTGCGCACTATTCAGTACGGTGATGCAGACGTCATGGTGTGTGGCGGCGCCGAGATGGTGACCACACCTGTTGGCCTTGGTGGTTTCTGTGCGGCGCGCGCTCTCTCAACCCGCAATGACAATCCGCAAGCGGCCAGTCGCCCCTGGGATAAAGATCGCGACGGTTTCGTGCTGGGTGAGGGCGCCGGTGTACTGGTACTTGAAGAGTACGAGCATGCGAAAGCCCGCGGAGCGAAAATCTACGCGGAGCTGAGCGGCTTCGGCATGAGCGGCGATGCACATCATATGACATCCCCTCCCGAAGACGGCGCCGGTGCTGCGCTGTCCATGGCCAATGCACTGAAAGATGCAGGTCTTGAGGCATCTGCGATCCACTACATCAATGCACACGGCACTTCCACTCCGCTGGGCGACAAAGCGGAAATTGCTGCAGTGCGCTCGGTGTTTGAAGGGTGTCTGGATCAGCTCGCAGTGAGCTCCACAAAATCCATGACCGGTCACCTGCTGGGCGCCGCCGGTGCCATCGAGGCGATTTTCTCGGTGATGGCACTGAAGGATCAGATCGCACCGCCCACCATCAACCTAGACAACGTCGATGAGAATTGTACTGGGGTGAACCTGGTGCCTCATACCGCGCAGGAAATGAAGATCGATGCAGTGCTGTCCAACTCCTTCGGATTTGGTGGCACCAATGGCTCGCTGATCTTTCAGCGGGTCTGATGCCTTCCCTGACATTATCGGAAGCCGCGGGTGCGACTGTTGCCGGTCGCACCCGCGCCGCTTATCCGACGTTGTGATTCACCCAGTGCCTCTGTCGCTTTCTTCCCTGGGCCGTCAGAGTTCCCTGCCGGACGACGACGAGTTCTCCAGTGGCTTGCTGGAAACCATGCGTGCCGACAAAGGCACGATTCCACTATTGCCGCTGCACCTGAGCCGCTTTGGCCGCTGCGCTTCTGTGGATCCTTCTTTGCTTTCTTTGGTCAAAACCGCTGCGGAGAATGTTGCCGGGAGCACCGAGGAATGGCCTTTCGGTGCACGCATGCGTTTTCGCTATGGTGTTTGGCGGGGGGCTATCTACTGGGATGTGTCTGCGGTACCACTTGAACGGGTTTCTCCATGGGATCGCGGGGTTAACCTGATCCGGTGTGAGACACTCCATCAACCGGAAGTCTCCCATTCTCCATTTACCTCCGCGGGTGTCGTGGAAACGAGAAGTAGTGATACGCCCGCCGCTGTCACTGGCTGTAAATTACTGCAACGCAGTCTGTACGATCGCGCGGCAAAGGAATTACCGGGCTCCTTGCCTGGGAGGGCGTTAGCGGAAGGATTGCTTTTTGACTGCCACGGCCATGTGGTCGAAACGCTGCGCTGCAATCTGTTGCTGTATCGAAGGGGCCGCTGGGTAACTCCGGACCTCTCTGACTGCGGGGTGAGGGGGGTAATGCTCGAGTGGCTGGCTGGTCATGCGGAAATCGGCGAAGATCGCCTGCGGATGGAAGATTTGCAGCAAGCAGACGAGCTGGCAGTGTGTAACAGCGTGCGCGGTGTGGTACCGGTTGTGGGGCTTTTGAACTCACCGTCCCAACGATTACAGCCGTTCGCCTTCGGCCCTGCGACAAGGGCTTTGCAGCAATCGATTGCCGAAAAATTATGGTAGAGGCACCGTGATAGAAAAGAAGAAGAAAACAACGAACGCAAAAGTGAAGCGCAGCAATGCGGGTGGGCGAGGTTTGAATTCCTGGCTGCGTGGATTTCTGTTTATTTTTTTTCTCGCTTTTGTAGGTGCAGCCGCTGCCTTATGGTCCGCGCAGAGTGCGCTGGTAAAACCCTTGCCGCTGCCGCCGGACGGAATGCGAATGGATGTGGAAAACGGCAGTAATCTCTCCCGTGTTCTCTCGCGGCTGCACGACGAGGGTGTGGTGCATTCACCGATCTGGGTGCGGATATATGCCCGGCTGAAGGAGCAGAGCAGTATTCATCCGGGGGAATATATGGTCCCCGCAGGCAGCAACGCCATGGATCTGGTGGCACGTTTACATCGAGGCGATGTCACCCGTTATCGGGTAACGCTGGTGGAAGGTTGGACGTTCCAGCAGGCCCTGGCACAGATCCGCAACGCCACACGGATAAAAGCGACAGCCGCTGGCGAAAGCGTGGCCGCCGCCGCTGCCGCACTCGGCATTGAAGGCAACCCGGAAGGCCGAATTTTCCCCGACACTTATGTGTACCGTTCCGGTTCCTCCGATCTTGACCTTCTGCGTCAAGCGTATCAGCGCATGGAGATTGTTCTGGAGGAAGAGTGGCAACGGCGCGCAGAAAATCTTCCCTACAAAGATCCCTATGACGCACTCATTATGGCCTCTATCGTGGAGAAGGAAACCGGTGTGCCTTGGGAGCGGGACGAAATTGCCGGGGTGTTTGTACGCCGGCTGAACAAGAATATGCGCTTGCAGACGGACCCTACTGTGATTTATGGAATGGGGGAAGGTTACGATGGCAATCTGCGGCGGGCGGATTTGCGTGCAATTACGCCCTACAACACGTATGTGATCAGCGGTATGCCTCCGACGCCGATAGCACTCCCGGGACGGGAGGCAATACATGCGGCACTGAATCCGAAAGCCGGTGACTCTCTGTACTTCGTCGCCAAGGGCGACGGTTCGCACCATTTTTCTTCGACGCTTTCAGACCACAACCGCGCTGTTCAGGAGTACCAGCTGAAGCGCCGCTCGGATTATCGGTCGGCACCCGCGGAAACCCAGAATCGCGAATGAAGAACCGACGCGGTAAAACAACAGAACAATTCGGTGCGCACGCACAACAGGCTCAATGAAAAAACCATGACAGATTTACCCAGAGGCAAATTCATCACCCTGGAAGGGGGAGAGGGTGTGGGCAAATCCACCAATCTGCGTTTTATTACCCAGTGGCTGGAGGCGCGTGGTATTGATTTCATCCAGACCCGTGAGCCTGGCGGCACACCTCTGGCGGAGCAGCTGCGCACACTGCTGCTGGAAAAGCGCGAAGAAGTGGTCGACCCCGCGGCGGAATTGCTGATGGTGTTTGCCGCCCGCGCACAGCATCTGAGCCGCGTTATACTGCCGGCACTGGCGGCCGGCAAGTGGGTAGTGTGTGATCGTTTTACCGATGCGACATACGCCTATCAGGGCGGTGGTCGCGGGCTGGACCGCGCACTGATCGCGGAGCTTGAGCAGACAGTGCAGGGCGACCTGCGCCCGGACTGCGTTCTGCTGCTGGACCTTGATCCGGCAATCGGTCTGCAGCGAGCGGCCGCCACTGGCGAAGCCGATCGCTTTGAAAGCGAGCAACTGGCATTTTTTGAAAAAGTGCGTGCCGCTTATCGCGAGCGTGCCGAAGCGGCACCGTCGCGCTATGCCATCATCGACGCTGCCATGTCTCTGCCAGAAGTGCAGCAGCAATTGGCTGAAGTGCTCGAAACCATTGCTGCGGCGCCGTAAATCATGCCTGTGAAATCTGATCCCGCGCGCGAAGAAACCATCGTAGAACGGCAGCCGGCAATCCCGTCGCCTCTGCCTTGGCAGGCGGCGCAGTGGCAGAGACTCGGCGCCCAGTGGACCGCCGGCCGGTGCCCCCATGCGCTGCTGGTGAGCGGCCAACCTGGCCTCGGTAAACGGCGTTTTGCGGACGCCTTTGCTGCGCTACTGCTGTGCGATCAACCGCGGCACGGGCTCGCTTGTGGTGAATGCCGCGGCTGCCAGCTGCGCATCGCCGGCTCTCATCCGGACTTCATCCGCGTGGTACCTGAAAAAGCCCTGGGGCCGCTGAAGGTCGAGCAAATACGGCAGTTGGGTGAGTTTGTCGGCCGCACAAGTGGTCGCGAGGGTGTCCGGGTTGTGTGGCTTGCGCCGGCGGAGGCCATGAATGTCAACGCTGCCAACGCTCTGCTCAAGAATCTTGAAGAACCCTCCGGTTCGGTAGTCTTCCTGCTGATTACCGACAACCCTTCCGGTCTGTTGCCCACCATCCGCAGCCGTTGCCAGACCATTGCCTTCCCGGTACCACCGCAGCAGTCGTCGCTGCGTTGGTTGAGCGACAGCGGCGTAGAGGGGGAGGCGGCCACCGGTGCGTTGACTCTGGCGGGAGGCGCGCCACTGCTGGCTGTCAGTCTGATGGAGCCCGAGTCCCGCGAGCTGCGGGAGCAGTTTCTCGTGGACCTTACCGCGCTCACTCGGGGGGATGAAAGCCCTGTAACTGTGGCGGGGCGCTGGGAAACACCGGGGGAGGGCACAGATCTCAATTCGCTGCTGCAATGCTGGCAAAGCTGGGTGGCGCAGATGCTGCGTGCGCGTAGCACCGACAGCGCGGCGGAGCGCGAAATCATGGCGTTGTTGCAGCGTTTGCCCGGCGCCGGGCCTGGAGGCATGCAGCGTCTGTTTGGCTTCTACGACCAGCTGCTTAAGGCCAGGGCCCTGCTTTCCGGGAACAGCAATCCCAACAAGCGACTACTGCTGGAAGAGCTGATGATCCGCTGGTCGGCTCTGTTCCGCTGATCAGAAGGTGGATTCCTGTGGATGGAGTCGGATTCTTCTGTCCAGTAGACAGACAGCGTCTGTGCGGGGTAAGTTACGGCGACAACCCGCAGCGGAAGCCGCGGGTATAAAAAGACGTTTGCAGAATCATTTTAGGGCGCAGCGGATTTGCGACCAGTGAAGCGGGGTTGAATATGAAAGGTATGGGGGGCGGTGCCCGTAACGGCATCCTGTCACTGAAAATCCAGGACAAATCCGTGCTGTATGCGGCCTATATGCCATTCGTTAAAAATGGTGGCCTGTTCATCAATACCGACAAGAGCTACAACCTCGGCGATGAAGTTTTCCTGCTTCTCAGCCTGATGGATGAGCCGGAAAAGCTGCCGGTTGCCGGGAAAGTGGTATGGATTACTCCATCCGGCGCCCAGGGCAACCGCACGCCGGGAATTGGCATCCAGTTCAGTGATAAGGAGCACACCGCGCAGAGCAAGATAGAAACTCTGCTGGCGGGCTCCCTCGAGTCCAGCCGACCCACCCACACCCTCTGAGGCAGCTGTCTTAGCAGCAACACCCAGGCGCGATTGCGAGCGCGCCGGGGCGCCAATCTGTATAATTCCCGGCTTTCTTTCTCCGACCGCCTGTTGTGTGGGGCGGTCCGCAACCCACGGGACTGGTTCCATGCTGGTAGATTCGCACTGTCACCTCGACAGGCTCAAACTGGACAAATTCGATGGCGACCTCGATGACGTGTTGGCGCTCGCGCGAAGCCGCGGTGTGGGCAAATTCCTGTGTGTCGGTATCAGCCTCGACAATGTGGATGATGTGGTGCGCATTGCCAGCCGCTATGAAGACGTAGTCTGCTCCGTGGGTGTTCACCCGTTGGACGTGGATTCCGGGCTCGCGGATGTTGAAAAGCTGAAAGCGCTGGCGGGGCGCCCCAGGGTTGTGGCGCTGGGTGAAACCGGTCTTGACTACTACTACAGCACTGAAACCCGGGAAATTCAGCAAAAAAGTTTTATTGCCCACCTACAGGCGGCGGGTGAGGTGGGGCTGCCGGTCATTGTTCACACCCGCGATGCCCGCGAAGATACCATCGACCTGATCCGCGCTCATGGCAGCCGTGAACACGCCGGTGTACTGCACTGCTTCACCGAAAGTTGGGAGATGGCAAAGGCGGCGTTGGATCTGAACTACTACATATCCCTGTCCGGTATTGTGACCTTCAAGAATGCGGAAGAGCTGCGCGACGTCGCCAAACAGGTGCCGCTGGATCGGCTGTTGGTGGAAACCGACTCACCCTATCTGGCGCCAGTGCCGTATCGCGGCAAACCGAACATTCCCGCCTACGTGCGCGAGGTTGCGGAGTTCATTGCCGAGCAGCGTGGTATTCCTTATGAAGCGCTGGCCGAAGCCACCACGGAAAATTTCCATCGACTTTTCCCCCGCGCCGCTTGAGCGCGGACGACTGATTTAGCGAGAACTGTTTATGTTGTATACCCAATTGCAGACCATGCTGGCGCTGCAGGACGAGATCAACACGCTGGTGAATGAAAACTGGCGCGCCCAGAATTTCCCCTGGTACCGGGCTATCTGGGTGGAAAGCGCAGAGCTGCTGGATCACTACGGGTGGAAGTGGTGGAAAAAACAACAACCGGAAATGGAGCAGGTCAAACTTGAGCTCGTGGATATCTGGCATTTCGGTTTGAGTCTGGAGTTGCAGCAGGGCACACCGCAACAGGTTGCAGAAAAGATGCTGCAGCAGCTTTCTGTCGAGCGCGCTATTGCGGGTGATTTCCGCGAAAACCTGGAAGCCTTTACCCTGAAAACTCTGGCGAGCAGGCAGTTTGACCTGGTGGGGTTCGCGCAGATGATGGCGGACGTGGAATTGCCGTTCGATGAACTTTATCGCCGCTATGTGGGTAAAAACGTTCTGAACAGATTCCGCCAGGACCACGGCTACAAAGACGGCAGCTACCAGAAACTGTGGAGTGGCCGGGAAGACAACGAGCATCTTGCCGAAGTTGTTCAATCTTTGGACGCTTCAGCAGAAAATTTCAGCAATCAGCTGTATCAAACCTTAAAAGACCGCTATCCGGGCCCGGTAAAGAATTTGGCCTGACAGATTTGGTCCGTTAACGCGCGAAGGTTAATGAAATTTATTTGCAAGGCCCTATAATGCGGGCGCCTGAAAACAACGGAGATTAATCGTGAAAGCACCTGTTCGTGTCGCAGTTACCGGCGCCGCCGGTCAGATCAGCTACTCGCTGCTGTTTCGCATCGCTTCCGGTGAGATGCTCGGTAAGGATCAACCGGTCATTCTTCAGCTGCTGGAAATCACTCCTGCACTGGAAGCCCTGAAAGGCGTGGCTATGGAGCTGGAAGACTGCGCGTTCCCGCTGCTGGCTGGTATCGTACAGTCCGATGACGCTACCGTTGCCTTCAAAGACGTTGAATACGCACTGCTGGTAGGCGCACGTCCGCGCGGTCCGGGTATGGAGCGCAAAGACCTGCTGGAAGCCAACGCGGCTATCTTCTCCGCTCAGGGCAAAGCTCTGAACGAAGTTGCTGCACGCAACGTAAAAGTGCTGGTTGTGGGCAACCCCGCCAACACCAACGCGCTGATCGCCCAGCGCAATGCGCCGGATCTGGATCCGCGCAACTTCACCGCCATGACCCGTCTGGACCACAACCGTGCCCTGACCCAGCTGGCGAACAAGACCGATTCCACGGTGAACGACATCACTCACATGACCATCTGGGGCAACCACTCTGCGACCCAGTACCCTGACCTGCACCAGGCCAAGGTGAATGGCGAAGACGCCATGGGCAAAGTGGAGCAAGAGTGGTACGAAACCGACTTCATCCCGACCGTGCAGCAGCGCGGTGCCGCCATCATCAAGGCGCGCGGTGCTTCCTCTGCGGCTTCCGCAGCCAATGCGGCCATCGACCACATGCGCGATTGGGCGCTGGGCACCAAAGAAGGCGACTGGACCAGCATGGCTGTGTACAGCGACGGCTCCTACGGTATCCAGGAAGGCCTGATCTACTCCTTCCCGGTAACCTGCAAAAACGGTGACTGGGAGATCGTTCAAGGCGTGGACATCAATGATTTCTCTCGCGAGAAAATGACTGCGACCGAGAAAGAGCTGGCGGAAGAGCGCGACGCGGTTGCGCACCTGCTGCCCTGATTTCACGAATCCCGATTTGTGAAAACGAAAAACCCGCACAATGTGCGGGTTTTTTTATCGCTGTGCGAAGGTGAAAATCAGAACTTCACATTGCGCGGGGTGCGCGGGAAGGGGATCACATCGCGGATGTTGCCCATGCCGGTCACGTAGGAAACGATGCGATCGAAGCCCAGGCCGAAACCGCCGTGAGGCACGGTGCCGTAGCGGCGCAGGTCGCGGTACCAGTCCAGGTGCTCCTTGGGAATGTCCATCTCGTCCATGCGCGCGTCCAGCTTGTCCAGGCGCTCTTCCCGCTGGGATCCGCCGATGATCTCACCGATACCCGGGGCCAGAATATCCATTGCCGCCACGGTTTTGCCGTCGTCGTTCATACGCATATAGAAGGCTTTGATGTCCTTCGGATAGTTCAGCACGATCACCGGCTTCTTGAAGTGCTTCTCGGCCAGGTAGCGTTCATGCTCGGACGCGAGGTCGATGCCCCAGGAAACCGGGAACTCGAACTTCTCGCCACACCTCTCGAGAATCTCGATGGCCTCGCAGTAATTGATCCGGGCGAAATCGTTGCCGATGATGTTTTCCAGACGGCTGATAGCCTCTTTGTCGATACGCTCGGCGAAGAACGTCATATCATCCGGGCGCTCTTCCAGCACCGCCTTGAATACGTATTTCAGCATCTCTTCGGCGAGATTGGCGCAGTCCGCCAGGTCGGCGAACGCAATTTCCGGCTCCACCATCCAGAACTCCGCCAGGTGGCGGGTGGTGTTGGAATTTTCTGCGCGAAAGGTGGGGCCGAAGGTGTACACCTTGGACAGTGCCAAGCAGTAGCTCTCCACGTTCAGCTGGCCGGATACGGTGAGGAAGGTTTCTTCACCAAAGAAGTCCTGGGAGTAGTCCACATCGCCCTTGTCCGTCAGCGGCAGATTGGACTGGTCCAGGGTGCTCACACGGAACATTTCACCGGCACCTTCACAGTCGGATGCGGTAATGATGGGTGTGTGCACGTAGTTGAAGCCGCGCTCGTGGAAAAAGCGATGGATGGCCTGGGCGATGCAGTTGCGCACCCGCGCCACAGCGCCGCTCACGTTGGTGCGAGGACGCAGGTGGGCGTGCTCGCGCAGGTGCTCCATAGTGTGGCGCTTGGGGGACATGGGATAGGTGTCCGGGTTCTCGACCCAACCGACCACGGTGACGTGGGTCGCCAGCAGCTCGATGGCCTGGCCCTGGCCTTCGGAAGGCTTGATCGTGCCTTCGATATCCACGGCGCAACCGGTGGTCAGGCGCAGAACCTCGGACTGGTAATTGTTGAGGTTGGACTCCACGACCACTTGAATCGGGTCGAAGCAGCTGCCGTCGTGAACGGCGAGAAAGGACAGGCCGGCCTTGGAATCGCGGCGGGTGCGAATCCAGCCCTGAATGCGCACGGACTCGCCTTCGCGCTGGCTGGATTTTAGAAGCTTATCAATGGATTCAACTTGCATGATGGTGCTCTTGTTGTTCGCGTTTGCTGATGGGCATGCCCCTGAGGGCATCACGCGGCTTTCACGCGGCTTTTTATAGGCGCGGCTTGTGGCCGCGCAGGCGAAAGACGCCGGCATCTTGCCCCCTGATCGCGCGAAAATCCAGCCCCGCAGCGGAGCGGCGCTGCTGTCGCCAAACATCTGACTTGCTGGTTTCAAACCCTGGGAGAGTGTAGTTCAGCGGAGGCGGCGGGCGCGGTAATCTGCCTGCTCCCAATGGACAATCGTGACTCTTGGTTCGAAAAAGGGCTGTCCTACACTGAAAAGGTCACAGTGATGGAAGCCGTACCCATGGTCAAAGAAGTCGGCGGCGTGCGCGGGCGCCGGACCTGTATTCTCCTCGCGCCCAATCAATCCCTGTCGCTGGAAGGTAACCTCTGGGTGTTCATCTCTCTGGTAGCGGTGTCACTGGGGATCAGTATCGCCTTTGCGCTGGCAGGCGCCTGGATGGTAATCCCCTTTGCAGGTCTCGAAATACTCCTGCTGGCCGTGTTGTTCGGCTACGTATATATGGAGGGCACCCGGCGCGAGGTGATCCGAATCAGCGATGACCGCGTAATCCTCGACACCAGTCGCGGCAGTCTCAAGCGCCCCGTCTACCACACCGAGTTTGACCGCAATAGTCTGGCCGTATTAGTGCGTATGGGGACCACACCGGCAGAGCCTGCGGTGGTAACGTTTACCGGTCCGGAAGGTTGTCTTGAAGTGGGTGAGTTTTTAACCGACGCGGAAAAAGCCGCGCTGGTGGACAAGCTTGGCAGCTGTGGTTTGCGTGCGCGCCGCGAGCAAAGCTTCCGTCTGCAGGAGTTCTGAACGGGACCTTGCCCGGCAGTGGGTCTGTCGATTGGATATAATGCGCGCGTTTCACAGCGCGAGACTCGCGCCATTCACTTTTCGACACAAACACCGAGGGGGAGGGGACATGGCATTTCCCAAGATCGGCAATCTGGCACCAGCCTTTTCATTGAACAATCAAAACGGCGAAAAAGTATCCCTGAAAGATTTTCGGGATGAAAAGAACGTGGTGCTGTATTTCTATCCGAAAGCACTGACACCCGGTTGTACAACCCAAGCCTGTGGTATTCGCGACAGCGCTGCCGAGTTCGCCAACCGGGATACCATTGTTTTCGGTGTCAGCCCCGATCCGGAAACCAAGCTCCAGAAATTTATCGAGAAGTATGACCTCAACTTCGATCTGTTAGCGGATGATGACCATAAGGTTGCTGACAAATACGGTTGCTGGGGGCTTAAAAAATTTATGGGGCGCGAGTACATGGGGTTGTTGCGCACAACCTTCATCATTGATAAGAGTGGTCGCCTGCGCCACGTTATCGACAAGGTGAAGACCAAGACGCACCACGACGATGTGCTGCACTGGATCGACGAAAACCTAATGTGAGAGACGGGTTTGCGAAGGGCGCTCAGCGAAGGCTGGGAAAGCCCGGTTTGAGCCGGTGAAGTGGCTGAAAAGGTCGGGAAGTTCACACTTTTTTGGTCTTGGTGATGGCGCGTGTACCGTTTTGTGCGGCAATTAAAAAAAATTCACTGTCGTCCCTTGCATTCTCCCCATATGGTCTATACTGGCTTGTGTAAAGGAGCGCCGCTCAACCGTCTGGCCCAGAGCGATTGGGTGTGGTGCGAGGAAGTAGTACAAAAAACATTCACTCTGGGTAGGCTTCGATGCTTGTTTTCAGGTGCGCCCCCGCACCCAGGTAGTAGTCAGCTGTTGCTCAAGGCAGAACCGTCGAAAGACAGATCGGCCGCGGGTACAATCGCTGGCAGTGGTAAATAGGGACTCGCAGGAAGCGGGCGTAGAACAATAACCGCGGCTCAAGGAACCCATCAAGGAGCAGCTCAATGAACCATATTCAGCCAGACCAAGCTTCGCTCTCAGAAGACAAACCTTTGCAGCAGGCAAGACTGTCCGGAGATCCGAACATTCTTGACCAGTTGCTGGCGCCGCCGGAAGCCACCAGCTTCGGTATCGCCGCCCGAGTAATCGACGTGCTGGAACAACGGATTGGAAAGGCATCTCTGGCAATTCGCCCGGTGGCATCTGACCTCAGTATGTCTACCCGGACCCTGCAGCGTCGCCTGCAGGAGCACAACCTGAGTTTCGCCTCTCTACGTGATCACGTGCGTTTCCGCCATGCAGTGCATTTCCTGAAGGATACTGCTCTGAGTGTGGATGGCATCTCCCGTATCCTCGATTTTTCCGACAGAACCAGCTTTACCAGTGCCTTTAAGCGCTGGACCGGTATGTCACCCACGGGGTATCGCCGCCAGGTTCGACAAAGATTCTGAGGGCTTGCTGAAAAACCAGTGCGCGTGCGGCTGGTGTTGTCCGGCGGCATCCAGAGGGGGATGTGTTTCTTACATTCTGCTTTCTGTATTCCGGCGGAGACCTTCAGCGGCGCGTTGGCTGTGTTTTTTAGCAGCCCTTCGAATAAAAATTGCCAAACCCTCGCATCACGTAATCCAGTGCCCGACTTATCCCCGGCGCTCTGGATTGCCTCATTTTGACAAAGCCGTTAGAGTTGGCCCCAGATTTTACGACTGACTCTATCGAGGTTTGGAACATGGATTTCTTTATTCCCGCTGCTATGGCACAAGAGGCCGCACCGGCTCCACAGGGTAACCCGCTGATAACCCTGCTGATGTTCGCTGGTCTGTTTGTGTTCATGTGGCTGTTTATTATTCGCCCGCAGCGCAAGCGCCAGAAAGAGCACCAGGAACTGGTCGGCGCTCTTAAAAAGGGTGATGAAGTCGTTATGACCAGCGGCATGCTCGGTCGCGTTGAAAAGGTCGACGATGACTATCTGATCCTGGAAGTGGCGGACAACATGAAGCTGAAGTTCCAGAAGGTGGCCGTGCACGCAGTGCTTCCCAAAGGCACCATAAAAAATATCTGATCGTGCAATCCCGGTGCTGCTATCGAGCTGCAACCGCCAAAGCGAGACATGCGCGAACGCTAAAAACCCGGTTTTCCGCCGGGTTTTTTTGTGTTCAGAATATATATTTCGACTGACTGGCAGAGGAAGTAGAACTTGAGTATCCATTATCCGGCCCGTGAACGCCTGGCGAACCTGCCCACGCCATTGCAGCCTTTGCACAAGATTACGGAGCGATTCTCGAGCCCCTACGGTGGACCAAACATCTGGGTCAAAAGGGATGATCTGACCGAGAGCGCTATGTCCGGCAACAAGCTGCGGAAACTGGAATTCATCATTGCAGAGGCAAAAGCGCAGGGATGCAATACGCTGATTACCTGCGGCGGCGAGCAATCCAACCACTGCCGGGCGACGGCCCTGGCGGCAGCCCGTACCGGGCTCAAGTCCCATCTGATCCTTCGGCAAAATGCCGGTGGTGCAACGAGCGATACTCCCGATGGCAACCTGTTGGTGGATTACCTCGCCGGTGCCAAAGTGTCGCTTTACCCGTTAAAGGAATACGTAAATCAGTTGCCGCAACTCTTCGGTGAATGGGCAAGTTATTACCTTAAGAGGGGAGACCGCGCCCTTTGTATTCCCACCGGCGGCAGCGACGGCCTTGGAATCTGGGGCTATATCCTGGGCGCGGAAGAGCTGCTGGCGGATTGCCGGGATAATGGTTTCGAGCCTGATCGCCTGATTTGCGCCAGCGGCAGCGGTGGTACCCAGGCGGGATTGACACTCGGCTGCCAGATGCTGGGCGCACAAGCCCGTGTTACCGGTTATGCGGTGTGCGACAGCGAAGACTATTTTGTAAGCAAAATACGGGACGACATCAGACTATGGGCCGAAGCTTACTCTCAGGTATTTCCTTTTGATGCCGAGCAAATTCATGTGAGCGATAAGTACATTGGCCCGGGCTATGGTGTCGCCGGGGAGGAGATTTTTCAGACCATCTCACTTGTTGCGCAACTGGAAGGAATTTTGCTGGACCCGGTGTACACCGGTAAAGCGTTTTACGGCTTGCTGAAAGATATTGAACAGGGGCTGTATGCGGATTGCCGGCACGTTGTATTCGTCCATACCGGAGGGCACTTTGGCGTCTTCCCCCAACGCACTGGATTCAGCGCCGCTTGGGGGCAACAGTGAGTGTTGATAAATACTGACCAGATGTTTTGGGGTTATCGTCAACGCATAACAAGTTTTGCGACATAATTGTCGGTTTTAGCGAGAAATTTAGTGATTTGTTGAAATTTTGGCAGAAATAAGGACTATGCTGCTGTTGGTTGGCGGTTTACTGTTCTCGCGCGAGTGAAGCTGATAATCTGCCCGGCAATTGCTGGCGGCCGGCGTTTCATTAGGCGCGGTTTTGCCTATATTTTTGCCGTTTTGTTGATAAATCAATCAAGAATAATTAGGTAGTGGGGGTTGGTTTGGAATCATTCAATCAGTTGTTGTTAACCCTGGATGGCTTGTTGGGCTCTGCGGCCTGGTTTCCCTGGGTTCTTCTCGGAGTGGGTTTTTTCTTCACTCTCTACCTTGGCTTCCCTCAGATCCGCTACTTTGGCCACGCCATTAAGATTGTGCGCGGCAAGTATGACAAACCCAGCGACCCGGGCGATACCTCCCACTTCCAGGCGCTCGCCACTGCGCTTTCCGGTACTGTCGGTACGGGTAATATTGGCGGTGTTGGCCTCGCTATTTTTCTCGGTGGCCCGGCTGCTCTGTTCTGGATGTGGGTGACAGCATTTTTGGGGATGACGACCAAATTTGTCGAGGTAACACTTTCACATAAATACCGCATCAAAGCGGCAGATGGCTATTACGCCGGTGGTCCGATGTTTTACATGGAGCGCCGTTTGAATATGAAGTGGCTTGCGGTGATCTTTGCCATCGCTACGGTTATAAGCTCTTTTGGTACCGGCAGTCTCCCCCAGGTAAACAACATTGCTCAGGCCATGCATGACACCTTCGGCCTCAGCAAAATGTTGACCGGCGGCGTGTTGGCCATTCTGCTAGGCCTGGTAATTATTGGCGGTATTACCCGTATCGCCAAAGTCACATCCACGATTGTTCCAGTCATGGCGGTGCTGTATATCGTTGGCGCACTGGCGGTTATTCTCTACAACTATCAGAACATCATTCCTTCCTTCGCTGCGGTATTCTCCGGTGCATTCAATGGCAGCGCGGCGATGGGTGGATTCCTCGGTGCGAGTTTTGCCTACGCGTTCAACCGCGGCGTAAACCGCGGCCTTTTCTCTAATGAAGCTGGGCAGGGCTCCGCACCAATTGCGCACGCCGCGGCACGGGCGGACGAGCCTGTCTCTGAAGGCATGGTTTCCCTGTTGGAACCGTTCATCGACACTTTGATTATCTGTACGCTGACCGGTTTGGTCATCCTTTCTTCCGGTGTATGGACCGAGAAGTTCATGAACCGCTTCGAGCGCGCGGACATGATGGTTGTTGCCGGTACCTTCTCTGACAAGGAAGAGGAGGATGTCCAGCATCTGTTCGGGTTCCTGAGTGGGGAGAGCAGCGATGTCCGTCCGTATACCGGCACTATCGTGGTGGCGGATGGGCGGCCGTTGAACAGCAGCGAATTTACCGTTATTAACTCTCGCTCCGTGGCTGAAGATGTCGAATTCCGGGTGGGTGAAGACAATTTCTCCGGCGTACTGAATGTCACCAGTGGCAGCCTGGTAAATCCGAACGTGGAAGTTTGGGGGAACTCTCTGCTGCACTCTGTGGCGCTTACCAATCGGGCGTTTCAGCGGGGATTCTTTGGGGAGTACGGCAGTTATATCGTTACTCTGGGAATTCTGCTGTTTGCTTTCTCTACCGCCATTGCCTGGTCCTACTATGGCGACCGCTCAATGATTTACCTTTTCGGTCCAAAGGCGGTCATGCCTTACCGGCTGGTGTATGTCGTTGCTTTCTTCTGGGCAGCTATCGAAGACACCACAATTATCTGGAATCTGTCGGCGGTGGCGATTGTACTGATGACGCTTCCCAACCTGTTCGGGATTTCGGTACTGGCGCGAGAAATGAAAGAGACGGTGAAGGATTACTGGAAAGATCCCAGCCATAAGTAACGATGCAAGACTGAATTCAGTAAAAAACCCGGCATTGCCGGGTTTTTTACTTTAAGCCGGTATTTATACGTTGAGTAGCAGGTATTCACGCTCCCAAGAGCTGATCACACGGTTGAATTCCTCGTATTCATCGCGCTTGATCGCGGCCCAGGCGCGAACAAATTTTTCCCCGAACATTTCTTTGGCTTCCGGGCACTCTGCCAGCAGGTTCAGCGCGTGTTCCTGGGTGCGGGGCAGGGTGATCGGTTCGGAGGCGCAGCTACCCTGATAAGGTTCGCTCGGTTTGACCTTTTTCATCATGCCGAGATAGCCGCAGGCAAGGGATGCCGCAATCGCCAGATACGGGTTGCAGTCGGCGCCGGGGAAGCGGTTTTCCAGTCGTTTTGCCTGGGGTGCGCTGTCCGGTACGCGCAGGCCGGTGGTGCGGTTTTCATAACCCCAGTGCAGGCTGGTAGGTGCCGCCATTTCCGGAGTAAAGCGGCGGTACGAGTTCACATTGGGGGCAAAGAAGGTGATAAAGCCTGGTGTAAATTCCTGTGTGCCGCCGATAAAGTGCATGAACAGATCGGTTTCGTTGCCGTCATCGTCGACAAAGATGTTCTTGCCGGTTTTGATATCCAGAACACTCTGGTGAAGGTGCAGGGCGCTGCCGGGTTCGTCCTCCATTGGCTTGGCCATGAAGGTGGCGTAGATGCCGTGGCGCAGGGCGGTTTCACGCACGGTACGCTTGAAGGTAAACACTTGGTCTGCAAGGTTCAGGGGGTCTCCGTGCAGGAAGTTGATCTCCATTTGCGCGGTGCCGGATTCATGGATCAGGGTGTCCACATCCAGGCCCTGCGCCTCACAGAAATCGTACATGTCTTCGATAATCGCCTCATACTCATTGGCGGCGTCAATACTGTAGGACTGCCGGGTTTTTTCCGTGCGCCCGGAGCGGCCGACCGGGGCGGACAGCTTTTCATCCGGGTCCAGATTGCGTTTGACCAGGTAGAACTCAACTTCCGGTGCAACCACTGGCTGCCAACCCTGCTCGGCGTATTTGTCGAGCACGAATCTGAGAATATTACGGGTAGCGATAGGATGGCGTTTGCCATCGCGGGTGTAGCAGTCGTGAATGATCTGTGCAGTGGGCTCGTTGGCCCATGGGTTCAAGCGGATGGTACCGGGGTCAGGTTCCAGCAGCATGTCGGTATCTGCCGGATCTACCAGTTCATTGTGTTCGTCGACGTAATCGCCGGTCACGGTTTGTACCAGGATACTTTCCGGCAGGCGGCTGTCCTGGGTGAGAAATTTATCGGTGGGGGTAAATTTACCCCGCGCATTTCCGGACATGTCCGGCACCAGGCACTCGACCTCGGAAATTGAGTGTTCTGCGAGCCACTGGGTAATCTTGTCCATGTTGCACCTTGTAGATGAAAGGTCTTTCCCCTGAATGGGGTTCATTAGTATATAACCCGCCTCTGTGCCCCCGGCAGGTGCGGGGGAACCTCGGCACATGAAAACTGTGTGTTTTCGGGCAGGGCTTTGATTATGGCAAGAAACCGAATTATCATTCAATAAATTTCGAATAATGATTCGGTTTTGTTGCGGGGCTTTTTGTAAAGTGCCGCTGTCACCGGATTGGACCAGTCAGTTTTCGGAGAATTATTCATGCCAGCCAGTGGAACTGTAACCAAACTGCTCGGCCACACAGACTCTTATTACGCCGCCAGCGCAAATGCAGCGCCTGAATTTGGTGCCCTGGAAGAGGTAACGGAAGCAGACGTGTGCATTATTGGTGCGGGGTACACCGGGCTCTCTTCCGCACTGCACCTGGCTGAACGAGGTTTCAAGGTGGTAGTGCTTGAAGCGGAGCGCATAGCCTGGGGGGCCTCCGGTCGCAACGGCGGGCACGTAGGGGTAGGGCAGCGCAAAGGCCAGGAAGAGCTGGAAAAAATGCTCGGCCTGGACACGGCGAAAATCCTGTGGGAAATGGGGCTGGAGGCCGTGCAATTGGTCGAGGACCTGATTCAGCGGCACCACATTCAATGCGACCTCAAGCGCGGCATCATGCATCTGGCGGCCAAGCCCAGTCACGATGCCTGGCTGAAGGAGGAGGTGGAACTACTGAATGAGCGCTATGGCTATGACAAGGTCCGCTATGCCGACCGCAGTGAAGTGCGCTCCCTAGTGGGCTCCGAACGTTTTTACAGTGGGCAGGTGGACAGCGGTTCCCTGCATCTGCATCCGCTCAATTATGCGCTGGGTCTGGCAGCAGCGGCAAAGAAGGCGGGAGTGCGTTTTTTTGAACACAGCCGCGTGACCAGCTATCGGGGAGGGAATCCCTGTGTGGTGAACACCGCGCGCGGCAGCGTACGTGCGCGCAATGTGATTCTGGCTTGCAATGGTTATCTTGGAGAGCTCGAGCCGAGAATGGCTGGTCGTATCATGCCCATCAATAACTTTGTGCTTGCCACTGAACCGCTTCCGCAAGAGTTGGCGCGGGAATTGATAGCCAATGACTACGCGCTTCAGGACACCTTGTTTGTCATTAACTACTGGAAACTCTCCGGCGACAACCGGCTGATTTTTGGCGGGGGAGAGAATTATACCTCCCGGTTCCCGCAAGACATTCGCGCCTTCGTGCGCCGATATATGCTGGAGACTTACCCGCAGTTGGCGGATACCCGCGTCGATTTCGGCTGGGGCGGCACCCTCGCCATCACCCTGAACCGAATGCCCAGCATCGGCCGTCTGGAACCGAACGTTTACTACAGCCAGGGGTATTCCGGACACGGTGTTCCGACCGCGACGTTCGCAGGAAAGGTACTCGCAGAAGTGCTTGCCGGCACCGAGGAAAGATTTGATATATTGGCGCGAATTCCAACGCCTAGTTTTCCCGGTGGAACACTGTTGCGTTGGCCTGGGCTGGTAGCGGGGATGCTTTATTACAGCTTGAAGGACAAGCTGGGCCGATGAAATGAAAATTGAATGTTTGTTCGGTTTGTGGGATAACAGGCTGTCAGCTCAATTACCGGGGCCGTCCTGAGTGGTAATGAATGGGCAGAAACCCGAACAAAAATAACCCACGGGGAGTAACGATGACGCAATCAGACCAGCCGCTTGCCACCAAAAAGCACCTCTTGGCTTTCACCATTGGTGCCGTCGTATTTACCATTTCCAGCGGCGCCAGCGCCGCGCCGGAAATCGAGGAAGTGACCGTTACCGCGCAGATGCGCGCGGAGTCGCTCAAAGATGTGCCCATGTCGGTCAGTGCCTTTTCCGGTGAGACCATCAAGAATGCCAACCTCAGCGATTTTAAAGACCTGTTTGCCATCACTCCCGGTATTTCTGGCGATACCACAGATTCTTTCTTCGACACCGTCTCTGTGCGCGGGGTAAACAACAACAGTTTTGGTACCGGCAGCGATCCGGCCTTGGGTGTATTCCTCAACGGTGTGTATCAGAGCCGCACCGGCGCCACCCCGACCATGTTCGACCTGGACCGTGTAGAGATTGTAAAGGGACCGCAGGGCACCCTGTTTGGGCGCAATACCGCGTCTGGCGCCATCGCCATGACCTCCCGTAAACCCGGCGAGGTGTTCGGTGGTGAGGTCTCGGTAAACGCGGGTCAGTACGGTCGCCGGAACTTTGAAGGCGCGGTGGATATGCCGGTGAGCGAAGACTTTGCCGTGCGTATTTCCGGCATCCACCAGGAGGAAGAGGGGCATGTAAAAAACCTCGCCGGTGGCCGCAACCTGGGTGCAAGCGAGGCTGATGCCATGCGTTTTACCGGTGTCTATGATGGCATCAAGGACACCACTATTACCCTGTTGACCCAGTACGAAGACCGTATCAGCGACGGCACCATCTACCGGGCACTGGGCACCGAAGGGGATTACGACGAGGTCTATAACGACCAGCGGGGCACGGATCAGGCCGAAATCGGCGATGCGATTCTCACCATCGAGCACCAGATGGGCGATGTTACGTTTAGCTCCATCACCGGATACAAGACCCACAACTACACCTATGTGGAAGATTTCGATGGTACGGCGCAGTCCATCGACACCTTTGTGCGCGATCAATCCGGCGAGTTCTTCAGCCAGGAGTTCCGCCTGACCTCCAACAACTCCGGTCCCTTCAACTGGGTGCTGGGGGCAAGCTACTACCAGGAAGATCTGGATGCGTACTTTGCTGGCGTCGACTCGGAAGACTTCATCTGTGCCGGTGCCATGGAAGTGGACTACGAGCTCGACGTAAACGCCTCCATGACCTGTGAAGAGCTGGCGCTGGCATTTCCTGATGAGATGGATGATGCCTTCTGGACCGGCGGCGATGCCTGGGAATACGCGCCCACTGCCGGCATGGCAATCCCGGGCGGGGTCATGGTAACGGACGGTATGTCCGTGGAAGAAGCCTACACCCGCGGCGAATTCAGTGGCTGGGGGGTGTTCGCCAATACCACCTTTGACTTGACCGAGGCCACCAGCCTTGGCCTCGGTGTGCGCTATACCGAAGATCAGAAAAAATACACGGTGGATTCCCCGTGGCCGGATACCTGGACTGCGGGCTGGAACTACCAGGCCATGTTTACCGATGGCCCGATCACCGGTGACAAGACCTGGAGCAACGTTTCCGGTCGCGCCACGCTGAATCACGATTTATCCGACGCGGTTACCGGCTACGCCAGTGTGGCCACCGGCTATAAGTCCGGGGGATTCGATTACCTGACCTACCACATTACCGATCCGGCCTTTGCCGACGACCAGGATGCCTGGCTGGAAGAGTATGAGTGGACCGTCGACAGCGCTACTGGCGAGCCCAACAGCTTTGATGAAGAACAGGTGCTGTCTTACGAGCTGGGCGTTAAGGCGCGCCTGCTCGATAATCGCCTGCACGTCAATGCCGCTGCCTTCCAGTACACCTATGACGACCTGCAGCAGGCCTTCTTTATTGGGGCCGCTGCGGTGACCCGCAACGTGGGTGAGAGTGAAGGGCAGGGACTTGAGATAGATGCCCGCTGGCTGATTTCCGACAACCTCGACCTCTACATGGACCTGGCCTGGCTCGATACCGAGTTCACCGGTGCTCCGGAAGAGTTGTGCGAGGACTGTGACGGCAATCAGATGGCGTTCTCCCCCGAATTTTCCTCCGCAACTGTACTGACTTACACCACGGATGTCGGCTTCGGCACCCTGGCCCTGTCCGGTGAGTACACCTACACCAGTGAGCAGTATGCCGATCTTGAAAACAACGAGGAAGTGAAGCTGGCGAGCCGCGGCCTTGTGAACCTGCGGGCATCGCTCACCGCCCCCAGTGAAAATTGGACAGCTGGTGTCTACGTGGAAAACCTGACTGCTGAGGAGTATTACCACTGGGGCTACGCCGCTGCAGATTACAACCTGCCGGCCACCCAGACGGATCCGTCTCGCGGTCGCGTCGCGGGAGTCAGCCTGGACTACCGGTTCTGATCGCGGCGCATCTTTCTCCTTTTCATCTCACAGGATGAGCATAAAAGCCGGCACCCATTGCCGGCTTTTCTGTTAATTACGCCCGTCATTTGTGTTAAAAATGCCACTTCGGTAGAAAGGATCACGAAGTGTCGACCGCAGAACAGAATCGCCGCAGAAATCAGTTGTCGCCGCGACGGGAGCCAGTACAGGCCCGCGCCCGCGAGCGCGCCCGTCAGATACTGGATACCACCGGTCGCCTGCTGGAGCAGGTCGGCCTGAACGACCTCACCACCATTTTGATCGCCAAGGAGCTGGGCGTCTCAGTTGGTTCCGTGTATCACTACTTCCCCAACAAGCACGCCATTCTCTATGCCATGGGCGAGCAGTGGTTGGCGAGTCTTACCGAGCGCCTGGACGACCTGGCGGCGAAGGAGTTGGAAACACTGGAGCTGCGGCCCTTTCTTGACGACTTGTTGAATCGCTGGTTGTCGGTCTACCGCGAGCAGCGGGGGCTACTGCCTTTGGTACAGGCCATGTGGGGAATCCCAGAACTGCACGAACTCGACGAGCGGCATGATGAGCTGGTCATCAACCATCTGGTGGGCATGTTCCGACGCCTCGGTTTCCGCTGTCCGCCCAACGAGACTAATCGTCTCGCCCGCGCCACACTGGAAACCTGTCACGCCATGATGCTGGTGATCGTCAACCAGCAGGGCACCCGTGCCAAGCGCACCCACGAAGACCTGCTGAATATGCTGATGGTGCTGCTGGAGCCGCACCGCGACGAAGAGAAGCCCGCCGGGCTCGACGATGTGGAGGCGCCCTGAGCGCGGATCGACGATGAGCAGCACACAGCAGACCCCCAGAGGCAACAAACTCACCATCGCGATTTCCTCCCGCGCCTTGTTCGATCTGAGGGAAAGCCACCAGATTTACGAAGAGCAGGGCGTGGAGGCGTTCTCCTCATACCAAATCGAGCGGGAAAACGACGTGCTGCCAAAGGGTGAGGCGTTCTCGTTGGTCGAGAAATTCCTGCAGATCAACGAACGGCTCGAGGGTGAGCCGCGGGTGGAAGTCATTCTGCTGTCGCGCAACAGCGCCGATACCGGTCTGCGGGTGTTCAACTCTATCGAGCATTATGGACTGCAGATTAGCCGCGCCGCCTTCTGCAATGGCGGTAGTCCCTACCGCTATATTGCGCCCTTTGGCTGTCACCTGTTTCTGTCCACCGACGGCGGCGATGTGCGCCGGGCGTTGGAACAGGGCGTGGCTGCAGCTACGCTGATCCCCGGTGGTGCTCGTCAGCGGGGAGACGATACCCTGCGATTTGCGTTTGATGGCGACGCGGTGATTTTCTCGGACGAGGCGGAGCAAATCTTCAAGCGCGAAGGTCTTGCCGCCTTTACTTCCGCCGAGCGCGCATCCGCGCGACAGCCCCTGCAGGGAGGGCCATTCAAAGGATTCCTTGAAGCATTGCAGCATTTGCAGGCGGAGTTCCATGCGGAAAGCTGCCCGATCCGCACGGCGCTGGTCACCGCACGTTCGGCGCCGGCGCACGAGCGGGTGATCCGCACCCTGCGGGCATGGAATATCCGTATTGACGAATCCATTTTCCTGGGCGGACTGCCAAAGGGCGAGTTCCTGCGGGCGTTCGGCGCCGATGTATTTTTCGACGATCAGCCCAATCACTGCGCCTCCGCTGCAGCCCACGTTGCTACCGGCCATGTGCCCCACGGCATTGCTAACCTGGAGCTTTAGAGGCCCGTGTGCGCGGCGGTTTTTGCCAGGCTTTTTCGGAAAATTTTTCCGCCATATCATCTGATTCCGCGTGTAGATCCGCCAATTTGGTCACTTTTGGTAACCTTTTTCTCGTTTTTTCTGCCTCTGGAAACCGTGCTATTGGCTCGTCAGCAGATTCACTGCTATTCTTTTCCCGCATAAACTCACTTAGTTTTTATAACCAATAACTGGCGTAAAATTGAGCACTGCCGATTGTTGGCAGGTTTGCGCCCGTAGTAGACAGGGAGAGACTATGAAGCTGCAGCAGTTGCGTTATATCTGGGAAGTGGCACACCACGATCTCAATGTTTCTGCCACGGCACAGAGTCTGTTTACCTCGCAGCCAGGTATCAGTAAGCAGATCCGCCTACTGGAAGATGAATTAGGGGTAGAGATTTTTGCCCGCAGCGGCAAACACCTGACGCGGGTAACTCCGGCGGGAGAGGCCATTCTCAAGACCGCCGGCGAGATCATGCGCAAGGTGGAAAACATCAAGCAGGTGGCGCAGGAGTTCAGCAATGACAAACGCGGCAGCCTCGCTATTGCCACCACCCACACCCAGGCCCGCTACGCATTGCCACCAGTCATCAAAGCGTTTATTGCGCGGTATCCGGAGGTGTCCCTGCATATGCATCAGGGGACACCGATGCAGATCTCCGAGATGGCCGCAGACGGCACCGCCGACTTTGCCATTGCTACCGAAGCGCTGGAGCTGTTCAGCGACCTGGTGATGATGCCGGTCTATCGGTGGAACCGCTGCATCCTGGTGCCCAAGGGCCATGAGCTGTGTCAGCTTTCCAAGCTGACCCTTGAAGATGTGGCTAAATTTCCCATTGTCACTTACGTATTTGGTTTTACCGGGCGCTCCAAACTCGACGAAGCCTTTCTGGAAAAAGGGCTTTCACCCAAGGTGGTTTTTACCGCGGCGGATGCGGATGTCATCAAGACCTATGTGCGCCTGGGGCTCGGCATTGGAATCGTCGCGGATATGGCGGCGGTGGAAGACGAGGACAGCGACCTGGTGGCTCTGGATGCGAGTGAGTTGTTCGAGTCCAGTATCACCAAGATTGGGTTTCGCAAGGGTATTTTCCTGCGTGGCTTCATGTATGAATTCATTCAGCAGTTCGCACCGCACCTCACTCGTGAACTGGTGGATGAGGCCGCACAGGCATCTTCTCGCGCAGAGGTGGACGAGCTGTTTTCCCATCTCGAATTGCCGGTATATTGAGCTGACGCTTCGCGCGCCCAAACAAAAAGCCCGGTTGTTGAAACCGGGCTTTTTGTTTTGGGCAGGCAGATATTGCCGCTGTCAGCGATTCAGCACTTCTTTAACGAACTTGAAGTACACGGTGTACACCTCCGGTTCCTTGCCTTCCTCTTCGACCACAAAGAACGGGGCGCGCTGCACATTCAGGCGCTGAGCCAACTGCATACCCGGGCTCTGTGGGTCGCGCTCGTCGGCAATCAGGACCTCGTCCAGAAATTTTTCCTGATCGTTTTCCTTGAGCCGCTGTTCCACATCGTTGCACTTGGCGCAAAGGGAGCCATCGGCGAGAATTTTTTTGACCAGTGTAATGTGCATGTGAAACGGCCTTATGGTTCACGGCCCGACGCCGATCGTGCGGCCCATCGGGCTGGAATGTGGTTAGGATTGGCGCGGAATCTAGCAGAGTCGAAATCCCCATGGAAATACCGAAGGGCGATAGATTTATAACCGATCAGAGGTAGTGGCTTTCCAGTGTTTCCAGTAGCAGGCGCACCTTGTCGAGACACTCGCGGTGCTCTGCTGCCGGATTGGAATCGGCAATAATACCGCCGCCTGCCGCACAACTGATCTGGCCGTTGCTGGCGGTGAGGGTGCGAATAGCGATACTGGTATCCGCACGGCCACTGCTGCTGATGTAGCCGATGCTGCCGCAGTAAACACCGCGGGGACTCCGTTCCAGCTCATGGATGACTTCCATTGCGCGTCGCTTGGGCGCGCCGGTGATCGAACCACCGGGAAAGCCGGCGGCCAGCACTTGGGTAAATTCGGTATCTTCCGGTAGTTGCCCGGTAATTGTGCTCACCAAATGATGCACATTGGCGAAGCTCTGTAATTCGAACAGTGTCGGTACCCGCACACTGCCTCGCGTACAAACCTTGCCAAAATCATTGCGCAGCAGATCGACAATCATCAGATTCTCCGCGCGGTCTTTGCGGCTTGCCGCCAGTGCGCTGGCAAGCTCGCGGTCGCGAGAAGGATCGGCGCTGCGCGGTGCGGTGCCCTTGATTGGCTCCGTCTGCAGGTAGCGACCGTCGGCGAGGATGAAGCGCTCCGGTGACAGGCTGAGAATCTCCCCCTGTGGCAGTGACAGGAACGCGGAAAACGGGCCGGCAGCCAGCTTGCGCAGGGTCAGGTAGGCCGTAAGCGCGCTGCCTTCGAAGGCGGCATTGAAGCGCTGGGTGAAATTGGCCTGGTAGATATCACCGGCGCTGATGTAATCCAGAATACGCGCGATCCGCGCGCGGTATTCTTCCGGGGTGAACTCGTGCGTGAACCCCGTAATTAACCTGAATGCTTCCGTGCGCGGTGCTGTGTTCCAGTTGATGGCGTTGAAGCGCGCGCGCAGATCCCGTATCTGGATCGCCGTGCAGGCCGGATGGAAAACCAGGTGGCTGACCTGCAGCTGATGATCGACGATCAGCGCCCAGGTGTAGAGGCCGAAGAACCCCGCAGGTAGTGGCGTCGACCGGGTATCGGCAGTGAGAAAGTTGCCGGTGGTCCCGAGCTCATATCCGGCATAGCCGATGGCGCCGCCGCAGAAGGGCAGTTGCTGATCTACTTCCTGGGGGGCAAGTTCGCACAGCAGATCGTCAAGCGCTTGGAAGGGGGCGGAGTCCGTAGCGGAGAGTTCCAGTCCACACACCGGGTCGGCGC
This sequence comes from Microbulbifer sp. SH-1, assembly GCF_011326135.1. Classification (NCBI taxonomy): domain Bacteria; kingdom Pseudomonadati; phylum Pseudomonadota; class Gammaproteobacteria; order Cellvibrionales; family Microbulbiferaceae; genus Microbulbifer; species Microbulbifer sp. SH-1. The sequence continues at coordinate 1,058,639 of NZ_CP046948.1, forward strand.
TGAGGATGTCAAAACGGCCACTGCGGGAAGTGGGGTGGCCTGAGTCCAACCACACCGGGCAGGGCAAATCTGCGAGCGCCGCAAATGCGGCCTCGGTATTGAGCGAGTAGGGCAGGGAAACAATTTGCAAAACGTCAACCAAGGGTTCGGGCGGGTTATCCGCTCAGACTGATACTCAAACGGGCTCTGACGGCGCTGGCGAGCCGGCCTTGTGGGCGGCGCTACTTTACTCTAAAACGATGCCAGTCCGGTAATCGCACGAATATAGAGAATCTAGCCGATTCTGCGCTCAATCCCTGCCTGGGACATCAGTCGGGTGGCCAGCTCTTCTACAGACAGCTCGGTGGCATCGAGATATGGTACCTGCGCCCGGCGCAACATTTGCTCTACCTGGCGGACTTCAAACTCACATTGTTCCGGGGAGGCGTAACGGCTGTTGGCGCGGCGCTCCTGGCGGATACTGACCAGACGACGCGGGTCTATGGTGAGGCCGAACAGCTTGCGCTGAAATGGGCGCAGGATTTTCGGCAGAGAGGTGGAATCCATGTCCTCCTCGGTGATCGGATAATTCGCGGCGCGCAGGCCAAATTGCAGAGCGAGATAAAGACAGGTTGGCGTTTTTCCCGAGCGGGAGACACCGACGAGAATGATATCGGCACTTTCAAACTCGCGGGTGCGACGGCCGTCGTCGTTATCCATGGCAAAGTGCACGGCGTCTATTCGCGCGGTGTAGCGGCGATTGTCGGCGATGCCGTGGGAAATGCCGACGGTGCGGGCGGGATCGGTGCCGAACAGGGTCGCCAGCGGCGCCAGGTAGCTCTCAAACACATCCAGCATCAGTGCGGAGCTCTGGTGCAACTGTTTGCGTATCTGGTCGGATACGATACTGGTGATAATGATGGGCTGCAGGCCCGACTCGCGCGCCGCGTTCTCAATACGCTGTAATACCTGATTGACCCTGGCCTCCGAATCCACATAAGGGACTGTGACCTGTTCTACCTGTTGGTCGCGGAACTGTGCCAGCAGGCTGTGACCGATGCCCTCTACTGTAAGGCCAGTACCATCGGAAATGAAAAACGCGGTACGTTTTCTGGCGCTCGATACGGAGTCCCCCAGCTTTGATGGATGCACGCTGTGCTGCTTGCCGCTCATTGTTGATGGTCTCCACTGACTTTTCAGCCATGGTATACCAGCGGCGCGATAAATTCGTGTGCAGATTTTTACGCCCTTCTCATTGATCCAGGAACGCCGGCCAGAAAAATTCTTGTAGAAAAATTACAACAGGAAACAGCCATTTTTCGCGTTAATCACGGGGTATTATTTACAAAACCCTTCCTTATAATCGGCGGCCTGAACACGCAGTTGCAGAGGGCAATCCATTGAGCAGTTACACTCTCGAATTCGCGAAGCTGGGCATGGCGGATGTCGACAAGGTCGGCGGCAAAAACGCATCACTGGGTGAAATGATTTCTTCGCTCTCCGGCGCGGGCGTCAGCGTTCCGGGTGGTTTTGCCACTACCGCTGACGCTTTTCGTGAGTTTCTCGCCGGTGCCAAGCTGGATACCCGGATTGCCGAGCGACTTAAAGGTCTGGATGTAGGTGATGTCACGGCGCTGGCGGCAGCGGGAGAGGAGATCCGCAACTGGTTGCTGGATGCGCCGTTCCCCGCGCAACTCGAAGCGGAGATCCGCGCAGGTTATGACACCCTCGGTGGCGGCGAAACGGCGGTGGCCGTGCGCTCCTCGGCGACTGCGGAAGACCTGCCGGATGCATCTTTCGCCGGTCAGCAGGAGACCTTCCTGAACATCCGCGGTATCGACGCGGTGCTGCAGGCAGTAAAAGAAGTGTTTGCCTCCCTGTATAACGATCGCGCTATCGCTTACCGGGTGCACACCGGCTACGCAGATGTTGGTGTTGCGCTGTCTGCGGGCATTCAGCACATGGTACGCAGTGAAACCGGTGCTTCCGGAGTCATGTTCACCCTGGATACCGAGAGCGGATTCCGCGATGTGATCTTCATTACCGCCGCCTACGGCCTCGGTGAAACCGTGGTACAGGGTGCGGTAAACCCGGACGAGTTCTACCTTTACAAGCCTGCCCTGGAAGCCGGCCGACCGGCTATTCTGCGCCGCAACCGCGGCAGCAAGGCGATCAAGATGGTCTACGATGCGAGCGGCGAATGTGGACGCTCGGTCAAAACCGTGCCGGTCTCCGAGCAGGACCGCCTGCGCTTCGCGCTGAGCGATGCAGAACTTACCGATCTCGCCAACCAGGCGCGCAAAATCGAGGCCCACTATCAGCGTCCGATGGACATTGAATGGGCCAAGGACGGTGACAGCGGCAAGCTCTTTATCGTCCAGGCGCGCCCGGAGACTGTGCGCTCCCGGGATACCGGTACCAGCATTGAGCGCTACAAACTGCAGGAGCGCGGCGACATCCTGTGTGAAGGGCGCGCTATTGGCCAGCGTATTGGCGCCGGCCCCGTGCGGGTGCTGGAATCTGTAGAAGACATGGCAAAAATGCAGGATGGCGACGTTCTGGTTACCGACATGACCGATCCCGACTGGGAGCCGGTATTGAAGAAAGCCAGTGCCATCGTCACCAACCGCGGCGGTCGCACCTGTCACGCCGCGATCATTGCCCGTGAACTGGGGATTCCGGCGGTCGTAGGCTGTGGTGATGCTACGGACAAGCTGACGACTGGTACCCCGGTCACCGTCACCTGCGCGGAGGGTGACACCGGATTTGTGATGTCCGGTCAGTTGGACTTCGAGCGTTCTCTCACCGAAGTGAGTGACATGCCGGAGCTGCCGTTCAAGATCATGCTCAATGTCGGCAATCCGGACCGCGCATTTGCGTTCAGCAATCTGCCGAATCAGGGCGTGGGGCTTGCGCGGCTTGAGTTCATCCTCAACCGCATGATCGGTATTCACCCCAAGGCCTTGCTTGAGCTGGACCGTCTGCCGGCAGATCTGCAACAGAATATCCGCAACCGCATCGGCGGATACGCCTCGCCGGAAGATTTTATTGTCGAGAAACTGGTGGAGGGCATTTCCACACTGGCTGCGGCCTTTGCACCAAACCGCACCATTGTGCGCCTGTCGGACTTCAAGTCCAATGAGTATGCGCACCTTGTGGGTGGTCAGATGTACGAGCCCAGTGAGGAAAACCCGATGCTGGGTTTTCGCGGCGCATCGCGCTACCGCTCAAAGGATTTCCGCGAATGCTTTGCGCTTGAGTGCCGCGCGCTGAAAAAAGTGCGCGACGAAATGGGGCTTACCAATGTGGAAATCATGGTGCCCTTCGTGCGCACTCCTGATGAGGCCCGTCAGGTTGTCGAGTTGTTGGAGGAGAACGGCCTGAAGCGGGGCGAGAATGGCCTCAAGCTCATCATGATGTGTGAGTTGCCATCCAATGCACTGCTGGCAGATGAGTTCCTGCAGTACTTCGACGGTTTCTCCATCGGTTCCAATGACCTGACCCAGTTGACCCTGGGGCTGGACCGGGATTCAGGGCTGGTAGCGGAGCTGTTCGATGAGCGCGATCCTGCAGTAAAAATGCTGCTGTCCCGCGCTATTCAGGCGTGTAAGAAAGCGGGCAAGTACGTGGGTATCTGCGGCCAGGGTCCGTCCGACCACAAGGATTTTGCCCAGTGGTTGATGGAAGAGGGCATCGACAGTGTTTCCCTGAATCCGGATACCGCGGTAGACACCTGGTTGTACCTGGCAAACAGCCAGAAGACCTGATACAGAAGCCCCGAACTCACCGATCGTCACTGACTCAGCCCCTGATTCAGCTTGACTCTGAAAAAAGCGACTTTTCCGGTCGCTTTTTTTTCATCCCCGCCTGAAACAATTTCCCACCGTTGCCCGCTTTTCAATAAAAGCATCTTTGCCGGCTGTTGGTTCATAACCTTGTGAACATTTTTCCTCCACACTAAGTCAATTGCCAATCCCCATAACAGGGGGTTCTGGGCATGTAAATCAGTCTAAGAGCATCGTACCCAGTCAATAGAATCGGAAAGGTTCCCGAAAAAAGTCCGGAATTCCCCGGATGATTTTCGGGAAACCTGACTTGCACTGCTGCACTGTGCACGCAGTTGAAACCTTCGATTGAAGTTCTGACGAGTTGAATCCTGATTGAGGTGCCACCATGCAAAGTAGTTCGAAATGCACATTGCAAAAGCTCCAGACTGAATGTCCCCCGGTCTCGTCACCTCCAGGCGCAGTGTTCGCTGCCCGCGGTGGTGGGCATACGATTGCGACATCTGTGGACTCCACGCAGGCTTGGTGGCGCATGCTGCTTATGTTCATGCTGTTGTTGGGAGCGCTTGTGGGCGGCTTGTGGGCGAACCCGGTCAATGCTCATGGCGGTGTCAATTGGTTCGACGATGCAGCGGCGATGAACTCTTCCGGTTCGCCCTCCATCAGAATCAATCTCTCGGAGCAGAAAGCCTACTTTTACAAAGGTTCGCGCCTGGTCGGCGTGTCGCTGATCTCTTCCGGCAAGCGCGGGTTCAGCACAAGCCCTGGTAATTTCCGCGTGCTGGCAAAGCGCCCCAACCACCGCTCCAGCATCTACGGCAGCTACGTCGATAGTTCCACCGGACGCGTGGTGAAAGCCGACGTAGATACGCGCAAGCATCGCCGCCCGCCCGGTACCCACTATCGCGGGGCGAAAATGAATCACTACATCCGGTTCAATGGTGGTATCGGTTTGCACGCCTCCGGCCATGTGCCGCGCTATCCGGCGTCCCACGGCTGCGTGCGTATGCCCCCGCACATGGCGAGCAAGTTTTACCAGTACGCCCGGGTGGGTATGCCGGTAAGAGTGAGCTATTGAGGTGATGTTACAGGGAGAAAATTCGCCGGTGCCCTGGCAAGAATGTCTGAATTGGTAAGCCAGCTTGCCGGCTCTTAAACCGCTTGCCCAGATAGAAGAGGGTGAGTTCTTCGCCGGGATTATCCATCAGGATAATTCCCGGCATTTTTATTTGTGCACTGCGCGGAACCGGGCTCGCCGCTAAGATGGGTTGGTCAATATTTTGCAACCCGTTATCCGGCAGGAGCCATTTTATGCAAGCCACAACAATTTCCACCCCTGATCTTTGCGACACATTTCCGGACATGGTCCGTGTGGTGGAACCGATGTTCATCAACTACGGCGGCAGAGAGCGGTTTGGCGGCCAGGTAGTGACTATCAAGTGCTTCGAAGATAACTCGTTGGTACGGGACCTGGTGGCGGAAGCGGGCACCGGCAAGGTACTGGTAGTGGACGCTGGTGGCTCCATGCGCCGCGCCTGTCTCGGCGATCTTCTGGCGGAGAAGGCTACCTTGAATGGATGGGAAGGTATCCTTATGTACGGCTGCATCCGCGATGTGGATGCCATTTCTGGACTAGAGTTAGGAGTACAGGCGCTCGGAAGCCACCCCATGAAGACCGACAAAAAAGGGGTCGGTGAACGCGATATCGCAGTGACTTTTGGCGGCGTCACCTTTAAACCTGGAGAGTATTTGTACGCTGATAATAACGGCGTGATAGTTTCTCCCCAACCTCTTATTCAAATTGGAAATATCTGAGACCGTTTTATTTGCGCTGGTCCTGCTGTCTGCCCTTGCCCACGCCGTGTGGAATGCCGTGGTAAAGCACAGCGGCGAAGGTTTCCTGCAGCTGGCGATGATTCGCAGTGTCGGCTTGCTGGTTGGCGCGGCCCTGGCGACGCAACTCCCATTGCCTGGAAAAAATGCGCTGGGCTTTCTGATCGGTGGGGCCTTCTTCCAGTATCTGTACTTCTTCCTGCTTTCCCGTTCGTATCAGGCACTGGATTACGGCACCGCCTATCCCATGGCGCGGGGCGTCACACCACTGATGGTAGCGATTGCCGCATTACTGTTCCTGGATGAATCGCTCGCACCGCTGCAGCTTACCGGCATATTGCTTGTGACCTGCGGCATCTTCGCGCTGATCATGAAGGAACTGAAAGTCAGCGGGCGCGGAATCTTTTACTCCCTTGGCACCGGTATCGCCATTACCGGGTACACGACACTCGGCGCCGCGGGGGTGCGCAGTGTCGCCAACCCACTCAGCTATGTGGCCTGGCTGGAAATTCTCTCCGGTGGCGGTGTCATCCTTGCCGTGTTGTTTACCCGTCCGATGAAAGGGCTGGCATTCGCCCGCGCGAATCTGCTGCGCAGCTCTCTGTCCGGCGTGCTCGCCACTGGCGGCTTCGGTATTGCGCTCTGGGCCACATCGATGATGCCCGTCGCCGCGGTGGCCGCTACCCGCGAAGTCAGCATCCTGTTTGCCTCCATCATTTCCGTGGTTTTGCTCAACGAGCGTTTCTCCACCCAGCGTCTGCTCGCCGCATTGATAATTTTCTGCGGTGTTGGCACTCTGGCATTCGCCTGATCGCAACCAGTGGCTGTTCATTGCCTATAGTTGCAGGCAAGTCTCTGTATCAATTTTTTGTGGCATCGCTGTATAGGCAGTGAATGTCGCTGTTTTCAGCTGACAAGGATAAGTGATGAGCAACCTGCGCCAGAAGTGGATCACCGCGCCGCTGTTAAAGTGGATCAAAAAAGTACTGCCGCCGATTTCCGATACCGAACGCGAGGCCATGGAGGCGGGGGAAGTGTGGTGGGATGCGCAACTGTTATCCGGAAAACCGGATTGGGATCAATTGCTGAATATGGGCCCCCCAGAGCTGACGGACGCGGAACAGGCGTTTCTGGACGGCCCGGTGGAAGAACTGTGCAAGATGGTCGACGACTGGAAAATTTCCTACGAAGATCACGACATTTCGCCAGAGATCTGGGAATTCCTCAAAAAGAACCGCTTCTTTGGCATCATCATTCCCGAAGAATTCGGTGGCCTCGGTTTTTCGCCCACCGCACACGCGCAGATCGTCACCAAAATTTCCACCCGTAGCACCAGCGTCGGCGTCACCGTGATGGTGCCGAACTCCCTCGGCCCTGGTGAACTGCTGATGGCACATGGTACCGAGGCACAGAAGAACCATTACCTGCCGCGACTCGCCGATGGCCGTGAGATTCCCTGTTTTGGTCTCACCAGTCCGGAAGCGGGGTCCGACGCCGCCTCCATGGTGGACAACGGTGTGGTCTGCTATCAGGAATACAAGGGCGAGAAAACCCTCGGTATGCGTGTGAACTGGCACAAGCGCTACATTACTCTTGGTCCGGTGGCGACGATTCTAGGGCTTGCTTTTAAACTCTATGACCCGGATCACATCCTCGGCGAGGAGGAGGATCTCGGTATTACTGTGGCTCTGGTACCCACCGACACACCCGGGGTGAAGATTGGCCAGCGTCACCTGCCGGCGCTGCAGGCGTTCATGAACGGACCCAATTGGGGTGAGGATGTATTCATCCCCATGGATTGGATCATAGGCGGGCAGGAGAATATCGGGCGAGGCTGGCACATGTTGATGAGTGCGCTTGCGGCTGGCCGCGGTATTTCACTGCCATCGCTCTCCACGGGTGGTGCGAAACTCGCAGCGCGTACAACCGGGGCCTATGCGCACATCCGCGAGCAATTTGGCATTCCCATCGGAAAGTTCGAGGGTGTCCAGCGCCGACTCGCAGAGATAGCCGCAATTGCCTATGTGCTGGACTCCGCGCACATGACAACAACCCGCGCGCTGGATCAGGGGCGCAAGCCGGCGGTAGTCTCGGCAATCATGAAGGCCCATGCCACCAATGGGCTGCGCCAGGCCATCAATGACGCCATGGATATCCACGCTGGGAAGGCCATTATGGACGGGCCGATGAACTATCTCGGTAATGTGTACCGCGCGGTACCAGTGGCGATTACGGTAGAAGGTGCCAATATTCTCACTCGCAGCCTGATGATCTTCGGGCAGGGCGCTATCCGCTGCCACCCATACCTGTTACAGGAAATGGAGGCGGCCACCAATGAAGACGAAGCTGAAGGCTTGAAGCAGCTGGATGCGCTGTTGCCGAAGCACGTGCTGTTCCAGTTCAAAACCTTCTGCCGGGCCGTTTTCCACGGCTGGACCGGCGGCCTGTTTGCCAGCAGCCCGCAAGGCGTTGGCAGCGCGGCTAAGTACTACCGCCAGATGAACCGTTATTCCGCAGTGCTGACGCTGGTGACTGAAATTTCCCTGATGGTGCTCGGTGGAGAATTGAAGCGCAAAGAGCTGATCTCCGCGCGGCTCGGGGACGTGCTCAGTGAACTTTACCTGATGAGTGCCACCCTCAAGCGTTTCAATGACGACGGCAGCCCCGCATCCGATCGCCCGCTGCTGGAATTCGCCATGCGCGCCGGTTTCCACAATATCGAGGTAAGTCTGATCGAGGTGTTCCACAACTTCCCGGTGCGTTTTGTAGGCCAGATAATGCAGTTCCTCACCATGCCCTGGGGCCACAGTATTCGCGCCGCTTCCGACCGCCAGGCGCGCGCCTGTGCCGATCTGATCATGAAGCCCGGTGATACCCGCGACCGTTTGACCCGCGGTGTATTTCTCGGCAATCCCGGCGACGGCATCGACATCGTCGAACAGGCCTTCATCAGCAGCCACCAGACTGAAAGTATTCGCAACAGGATGAGAAAAGGTGGACTGCGCGCACTGAATGACGATGCCATCGACGCTGCGCTGGAGGAAAAACTGATCAGTGAAGACGAGGCGAAGAAAATCCGCGCGACGGCTGCCGCCGTCAACAAAGCCATACAGGTGGATCACTACGAGTCGCTTTCCCCGGCTGGCAGATAAAGGTTGGAAGCATCCATGGCAAAACCGGAAACGTTCAATGCAGCCGAGATCTGTGTGGATGCGGTGCTGGAGAAGGTTGGAAAACGCATTGTATTGGGGCTGCCCCTCGGGCTTGGCAAGGCCAACCAGTTTGCCAATACCTTGTACGCGCGAGCGGAACAAGACCCGGAAATTGAACTTACTATCTATACCGCACTGACCCTTGAGCGCCCATCCGCGGACAATGAATTACATCGGCGTTTTGTGCAGCCATTGCTGGACCGGCTCTACGCGGACTATCAGGACCTGGCCTACAACCAGGCCCGTCGCAACGGACTGCTGCCGGCCAATGTGGAGGTGTGCGAATTTTTTCTGCAGCCCGGCAGCTTCCTGCATGTGAACTCCGTGCAGCAGAGTTACGTCAGCGCCAATTACACCCACGTGCCGCGGGACCTGCTTGATCGCGGCGTCAACGTGATCGCACAGATGATTTCGCCAGCTGCGGACGGCAGCGGCGATTACAGCCTAAGCAGCAATCCCGACCTGACGCTACCGGTACTTGAGCTGGCGCGGGAGCGCGGACACGGGCCGATTACGCTGGTGGGAGAAGTGAATCCGCGGCTGCCTTTTGTCGGTGGCGATGCGCGGGTTGCCGCCGACAGGTTCGACTTCCTGCTCGAGGGGGAAGCATTCACGAAGGAGCTTTTCGCTGCTCCCAACGCCCCGGTACGCCTGACCGATTATGCGCTTGCGTTTCATATTGCCGGCCTGGTACGCGACGGCGGTACCCTGCAGGTGGGAATCGGTACACTGGGCGATGCCATTTGTCACGTGCTGCGCCTGCGCCACTGCAACAATGCGGATTACCGGGATATTTTGCAGTCCCTGGATGTGGATACCGAGCGTGTCCTGTTCAAGCAGCCGCTGGAACTGAGCGATTTCCAGAAGGGCCTGTACGGTGCCAGTGAGATGGTGCCCGAAGGTTTCCTGCACCTGCGTCGCGCCGGAGTGCTGAAGCGAAAGGTGTTTTCCGATGCGACACTGCAGAAGCTGCTGAATGACGGTGTCATCAGCGATACCATTGACGAAAACACCCTGATTGCCCTGCGCGATGCCGGGCGTATCCAATGCCCGCTGACGGAGGCGGACACACGGTTCCTGCAGGCGGTAGGTATTGTCGATCCTCGTTATAGCTGGCGCGGTCACCGCTTTCTCGATGAGCATGGCGAGATCGAAGAGTGCGATCTGCACAGCAGCGCCGGGCGCAATAAACTCCTGGGCAGTTGCGCCGGTAAGCCACTGCCTGGCGGCACTTGGTTGCACGGTGGCTTTTATCTTGGCTCCACCGCTATGTACCGCGCATTGCGGGAAATGCCGGCACAGGAAATGGCCGGCATCAATATGACCGCCATTGATTACATCAATGAGCTGCAAAAAGACCGCGACCTCAAGATCGCCCAGCGTCAGCACGCGCGTTTCGTCAACTCCGCGATGATGGTCACCCTGAACGGCGCGGTGATTTCCGACGGGCTGGAAAATGGGCAGGTGGTCAGCGGTGTGGGCGGCCAGTATAACTTTGTTGCCCAGGCCCACGAATTACCCGGGGGCCGCTCGGTGATAGCTCTCGCCAGCACACGTCTGGCCGGTGGCCGCATACGCAGCAACATCATCTGGGAATATCCCCATTGCACCATTCCCCGACACCTGCGGGATATCGTTGTCACTGAGTACGGTGTTGCCAACCTGCGCGGAAAATCCGACCGCGACGTTATTGCTGCCATGCTGTGCATTGCCGATTCACGCTTCCAGCAGGAGCTGCTGGACAAAGCCAAAGCTGCCGGCAAAATAGAGGCGGACTACACCATTCCGGAAGTATTCCGTAACAACACACCAGAGCGCATACATGCGGTCTTCGCCCAAGGGCACCGCCTGCAGTTGCTGCCGTACTACCCCCTCGGTACCGACCTCACTTTGGAAGAAGCCCGGCTCGCGGTGGCGTTGAAGGCACTGAAAGAAGAGGGGCGCAAGCTCTGGGATCTGTGGCCAATAGTGCGCAAAGGGCGAAGCGTTTGCAAAAGCACTGCGCCGGAATACAAATTCGTACACGAATGTCTTGAGCGCATGGAATTTGAATACAGCGATACGTTTGAGCATCGTCTGGAGGCTTATCTGGTCGCAGGTTCGCTGGTGTTATTTCTTGAAAAAGACCGTCCTCTGGGGGAAGTCTGCCGTGCGCCAAATGCACGATCAGAGATATCAAAAGATTCCTGATACAAGGCTGCACCCGGCAACGACGCAGCCACAGCTATTCCTGCAACCTGCATTTATTCGAGCTGGCTGGCCTGAATCGCCGTTAACGCAATGGTGTAGATGATGTCATCCACCAGCGCCCCCCGCGATAGATCGTTCACTGGTTTGCGCATTCCCTGCAACATGGGGCCGATACTGATCAGGTCGGCGCTGCGCTGCACCGCCTTATAGGTGGTATTGCCGGTGTTGAGGTCGGGGAAGATGAACACGGTTGCGCGCCCGGCGACCGGGCTTCCCGGCGCTTTTTTCCTGGCCACATTTTCCATGATCGCGGCGTCGTACTGCAGTGGCCCGTCAATCACCAGGTCCGGGCGCTTTTTCTGGGCGAGCTTGGTGGCCTCGCGCACTTTATCCACGTCGCTGCCGCTACCCGAGGTGCCGGTGGAGTAGCTGATCATGGCCACTCTGGGTTCGATACCGAAAGCGCTGGCGGAGTCCGCGGACTGGATCGCGATGTCTGCAAGCTCTTCAGCGTTTGGGTCCGGGTTGATGGCGCAGTCGCCATAAACCAGTACCTGGTCCGGTAGCAACATAAAAAACACCGAAGACACCAGGCTTGCGCCAGGTGCGGTCTTGATCAATTGCAGCGCGGGACGGATGGTATTGGCGGTGGTGTGTACGGCGCCGGAGACCAGACCATCCACTTCACCCTCCGCCAGCATCATGGTGCCGAGCACCACATTGTCCTGCAGCTGCTCTTTAGCAACGATGTCTGTCAGCCCTTTGCTTTTGCGTAGTTTCACCATTGGCTCGACGTATTTGTTGCGCGCAGTTTTCGGGTCGATGATTTCTACTTTGTCGCTGAGGGTGAGGCCCTGCTGCTCGGCGACACGGTGGATTTCTTTTGGATCTCCCAGCAATACCGGCCGCGCGATGCCGCGTTCGGCACAGGCAAGTGCGGCCTTGACGGTGCGCGGCTCATCGCCCTCTGGCAGCACGATGCGCTTGTTGGCTCGGCGCGCGAGTTCGGTGAGATAAAAGCGGAAGGCCGGTGGCGAAAGCCGTTTGGGTCGATTGGAGTCCCGCCCAAGGGATTCCACCCAGTGGTTGTCCAGGTGTCCGGCAATGAAGTCTTGTACTTTTTCGATGCGCTCAAGGTCGTCGGTGGGGGTTTCCATGTTGAATGACTGCAATTGCAGTGCCGTCTGCCAGGTATTGGTATCGACCAGAATTACCGGCAGCCCGGTTTCCATGGCTGGTGCACAGAGTTTGCGCACCATCGGTTCAATGTTGTAGCCACCGGTCAGTAGCAGGCAGCCTATTTTAATGCCGTTCATGGCGGCTAGGCAGGCGGCGACGATGACATCCGGGCGATCGCCGGAGGAAACCAGCATTGATCCGGGCTCAAAGCGGTAAATCATATTGCCGAGCGAGCGGGAACAGAAGGTAACGCTGCGCAGGCGGCGTGTATCCAGTTCACCATAATTGACGATTTCCGCCTGAAAGTGATCCGCCAGATCCTTGGCCCGCGGCGCCACCAGATCCGCATTCCACGGAATACAGCCAATAATGGGCAGCGGACTTTTGCCAAACAACGAGAGAATTTCCAGGCTACCCTGGTGGACCTTTGGGCCTTCGAAAACCCCGGTGATATCCGCGCCCGGGGTATCCGGTACCTGCGAAGGCGCCCCTACCTTGTTGACGATACATCCTACCACTCGGCCCGACCGGCTTCCGCCAAACCTCCCCATGGCCATCTCAAGGCGATTCTTGAGCTGCTGTGGTGAGTCCAGATTGGGGCACACCACCAACACAATCTCCGCATCCAGCGTTTTCGCAATCTGAAGGTTCAGCTGATTGGCGAATTGGTTTTCGGAGTTGGGGACTAGTCCCTCGATGATCGCGACATCCGCTTGATTCGCGCTGTCGTTGAAGCGCGCAAGGACTTCTTCCAACAAATCCGAAAGGTCGCCGCGGCCGATAAGGGATTCCGCATGTTGCATCGAGAAAGAGTCGGGTACTTTCAGATTGGCGGCGGTGCGCAGTATCTCGTTACTGCGATCGCGGTTTTTCTCGTTTTTTACCGCTTCCGCGATGGGTTTGTAAAAACTGACGCTGACACCGTTACGTTCCAGCGCGCGCAGGATACCGAGACTGACGGAGGTAATACCGACACCGGCACTAATGGGAACCAGCATGATGGTGCGCGACATGGATCACTCCCTCGAACTGGGGTCGCCATTTGGCCTGTTGGGGGGAGCCAGGCTGGCGGTGTCGCGGGCGATCACCCATTCTTCGTTCGTGGGAATCACCAGTGTTACCGCAGAGCGCTCCGTGGAGATCGGGCCTTCCTCACCGAAGCGCGCGCGCAGGTTTCGCGCCATGTCCAGCTCGTAACCGAGGCCATCAAGATGTGCGAGTACTTTTTCTCGCACCAGACTCGAATTTTCACCAATGCCGCCAGTGAACACGAGAGCATCTACTTGCGATAGCACACCGTGGTAGGAGGCGATGTACTTTGCGAGACGGTAACAGAAAATATCCAGAGCCAGCTGCGCGCCATCGTGGCCCTCCGCTGCAGCCTGCTCCAGTGCACGGCAGTCACTGCTCAGTTCGGAAATTCCCAGCAGCCCGCTTTTCCTGTTCAGCAGCTCGTTGATTTCTTTCACTCGGTAATCCAGCCGGCTGGCCAGATGCATTATCAGCCCCGGGTCCACATCGCCGCTGCGGGTGCCCATAACAAGGCCTTCCAGTGGTGTCAGCCCCATGCTGGTATCCACACTGTGGCCGTCGCGTATCGCAGTGATGGACGCGCCGTTGCCCAGGTGGGCAGAGATGATATTGACCTCGTTAACCGGCAGGTTCAGCAGCTCCGCGGCGCGCTCAGTAACAAAGCGGTGACTGGTGCCGTGCATACCGTAGCGGCGGAGACCATGGTCGCGGTAGAGCTCGTAGGGCAGGGCATAGATATACGCATGGCGCGGCATGGACTGGTGAAAGGCCGTGTCGAACACCGCGACCTGCGGCAGGTCTGGAAACGCGTTAAACGCGGCCTCAATTCCCTGCACGGCGGCGGGGTTGTGCAGGGGTGCCAGTGCTATGCAGTCGCGAATGGTATTGAGTACTGCGTCGTCGATCAGTACCGAGTGGGAGAACTTTTCTCCGCCGTGCACCACTCTGTGGCCAACGGCGATCAGGTGCTCCTGCAGATCCGCGCATTTGCTCAGGATTTCGTCCACCAGAAAACGGATCACGTCGCTGTGCTGCGCCTCCGCGGGCAACCCGCTGGACTGGGTTCTACCATCGCACTTCCAGCTGACCGTTGGTTCATCCTGCCCCAACGCATCGCCGATGCCGCTCAGGTCAAGCGTGCCACTGTACGGGTCGATCACGGCGAACTTCAGCGATGAGCTGCCGCTGTTCAGGACAAGGACGCGACTGGGATTCGACATAGGCGACGCAGTTTGGTTACAGGCATCGTCTAAAGACTAGTGCAAGCGGCCGGCAATTCCCTGCTGGATGAGTGCGTTGGGAAATCGGGAAGATTGGGGGGCGATACCGCCCCCCGATAGAAAGGATCAGTTGCCGTCAGAAACAAACTTGGACAGCAGGCGGATATACGCCACCTGATACATGTTGTGGTTTTCGGTGACCGCCCAGGAGTTCAGCGGCCAGCTGGTATTGAAGTCGAGGAATGACTTCTGTGCGGGCTGGCCGTAGGGCGGTGCCGGAGGGGCGATACCGCAGCGGGCGTTGTTTTCCGGGCTGCCGCAGCTGTTGGGACAGCAGGCGTCCCAATCGTAGCTGGGGTTAGGGCCGCCCACCAGGAAGCCCGGGGCCGGACCGTAGGAAGAACCGGAAACGGAATCCCACTGCGGGCTGCCGTCGGCAAACCAGCTGTGGTAGAAGCTGTCCACCGAATTCTCCGCACCGAACTCACCCATATTGGACAGGTACACCTTGCCCTGGGGATTGACGCCGTGCAGGTAGTTCAGGTTACGCAGGGCGGCGTTGCGCGCGGCGGTTTCTCCTGCCGTGCCCGCGTTGTACTGGAGCTGGTCCAGAAACAGGTTGCCCTGGTGCGCCTGACTGCGGTTGCTGCCCCAGGTGTACTGCGGGATGTAAGCGCGATAGGCATCGCTGTTGCCGGTAACCGCCGGCCAGTTGTCATCGCCATTCATGCCCGTGGCATAGGTACTGCGGATACTGCTGGCGACGCTGCCGTCCACACCGGGTAGAGACGCGAAGTAGAGCAATGCATGCTGCAACTCCGTTTCCCAGATGGATACCCAGCTCCACTCCATGAGATGCGCTGTCTGATAGTTACTCTCCACATAGCTGCGATACGCGGCTTTGCCGGTGGCGCGGTAGAGGTTGATCGCCGCTATCAGGCTCTTGGCGAAGCGGCCGTAGTCATCCACTTCCTGTTCGCCGGCGGCAACACCGTTATCGGCGTTGTGGAAAGTGACGGCGGGATTGGCTTGTGCCCACTGCCACGCAGACTCCGCGCGCGCGCTCAGGTCTGCGGCGTAGCTCTGCATGCCCGGCATCTGCCCGAGTACGTGGCTGCCGAGGGCGAAGGCGGCGGCGCTGCTGTAGGTGGCAGCGGTGGTGGCAGGGCCATAGGTACTGGCGCCACTGGCAGCAGACGGCGGGCTGGCGTGAGACAGGCCCATCACCGAGAGTACGGAACCGTTACTCTCCTGCATGCGCACCAGCCAGTCCATGCCCCATTTCACCTCATCCAGCAGGTCGGGAATGCCGTTGCCGGATTCTGGAATATTGAAATCGTCGGTCCACACTGCGGGGTTTTCGCGGTAGCTATGGAGCAGCGAGATCAGGTAGTCCGCATGCCAGTTGGTGTACTTGTTGTAATCGCCCGCGTCGTACCAGCCTCCGCGCAGATCCCTTTCACTGGACGCGTCGCCAGTAGCATTGTACCGGCGCGCCTGCGGATCCTGCCCGGCGTCCAGATGGCTCGCCCCGTCGGCCCAGCGGGCATCGGCATAGGGCGCCTGCTTGGGGAAACCGACGCGCTGGTAGAAGAAGGTGCGCACCGCTTGCTCGAGCACCGGCCGGTACACATCCGCGGCGATGCGGAACTCCGCCGAGCGCAATTCGCCGGACGCATCAGCGAGGATGTAATCGCCACTGGCGGTCACCGCAGAAAAGTCCACATGCCAGACGCGGTCGCCAGAAAACTCTGCCGTGGCCCCACCATTCCAGGCTTGCGGTTGTGCCGTATGCACGATCTGGCCGTTGTCGGTATTCACCACGTGTATCTCAGCGGGTGGCGAGTAGCTGTCGGCGGCGTCATAGCCCTGCTGCGGGTCGCGCAACACCGCCACTTTCTCGCTGTTCGGCAGATAGCCGAACTGATCCACCGTAATAAAGCCGCTCTGCTCATAGCTCAGATAACCACTGCCGGAACCGCCGGACGACGAAGACGTCGACGAGCCGGAGGAGGAGCTGGAAGACGACGATGAGCTGCCGCCGGAAGAGCTGGACGAACTACTTGAGGAGCTGCTGCTGGAACTGCTTGAGGAACTCGAAGACGAGCTGCTGCTGGATGAAGAGCTGCTCGAACCGCCGGATGAGCTGCCGCCCTCCGTATGGACGGTCACGGCTACGGTGCCAAGGCCTCCCGGGCTGGCAATAAAGCCGATACTGACCTGGCCGTTGACGCCGATAGTACTGTTATAGGCCGCGGGCCCCACCACATAGTGGTCGCCGCTTTGGGACAGTACCACCCCGTTCCACATCTGGGTGATCTCCGCGTCCAGGTCGAACTCCACCGTCCAGTTGGAAATTGGTGCGGTTTCGTCATTCAGCACGACGATTTCCGCCTGAGCGCCTTGTCCCCAATCGTTGGTGACGTTCATTGTCGCCTGGGCGGCGAATACCGCCGGCGCGGCAAAGCACACCGTGGCGGACAGTAATAAATGCGACAAACGCATTGCGTGGACCTCCATTTTCTCTCGGTTTTTTTATGGATGTGAATCTCTGCGAGATTCGTATGAAATGTATGACTTTTTATAAGGCCGTTATAAAGACGTACGAGAGAGGGTTGGTGAGAGGGCACAGTTCACGCACACCGGGTAAAAATCCGGAAGTGGAAACGGCGTCACGTAGGCAGGTGAATTCAGGCGCTAGAAAAGTGATGACGCGCCCATAAAAAAGGGCTGCCAAGGGCAGCCCGAAGTGAGTGAAGCGATTTCTCAGGGATACTCGCTTTTGGAACCTGGTTAACTCTTATCCATTAACCGAACTGGTTCATGGTGTTGTCTTTACCCGCGGCCTTCAGCGCGGCTTCACCGGCGAAGTACTCCTTATGGTCGTCGCCCATGTCGGAGCCGGCCATGTTCTGGTGTTTCACGCAGGCGATACCCTGGCGGATTTCCTTGCGCTGCACACCTTCCACGTAGCCGAGCATGCCTTTTTCGCCGAAGTATTCCTTGGCCAGGTTGTCGGTAGACAGAGCCGCGGTGTGGTAGGTCGGCAGGGTGATGAGGTGGTGGAAAATACCCGCTTCGCGTGCCGCATCCGCCTGGAAGGTGCGGATTTTCTCGTCCGCGGCCTTGGACAGCTCGGTGTCGTCGTACTCGGCGCTCATCAGGTTGTCCCGCTTGTAGGCGGACACGTCTTTGCCTTCCTCCTGCCAGGCGTCGAATACCTGCTGACGGAAGTTCAGGGTCCAGTTGAAGGACGGGCTGTTGTTGTACACCAGCTTGGCGTCCGGCACCTGCTTGCGGATTTCATCCATCATGGCGCCGATCTGACGCACGTGGGGCTTCTCGGTTTCGATCCAGATCAGGTCCGCGCCGTTCTGCAGTGAGGTCACGCTGTCGAGTACACAGCGGGCTTCGCCGGTGCCTTTCCTGAACTGGAACAGGTTGGAGGGCAGGCGCTTCGGACGCAGCAGTTTGCCATCGCGGTTGATGATCACGTCGCCGTTGGCCAGGTCGCCCGGGGCCACTTCTTCGCAATCCAGGAAGGAATTGTACTGGTCGCCCAGGTCGCCCGGCTCGCGGGTCACGGCGATCTGCTTGGTAAGACCGGCGCCCAGGGAGTCGGTACGGGCAACGATCACGCCATTGTCCACGCCCAGCTCAAGGAAGGCATAGCGCACAGCGCGAATCTTGGCGAGGAAGTCTTCGTGAGGCACGGTGACCTTGCCGTCCTGGTGACCGCACTGTTTCTCGTCGGAAACCTGGTTTTCGATCTGGATGCAGCAGGCGCCAGCCTCGATCATTTTCTTCGCCAGCAGGTAGGTGGCCTCGGCATTACCGAAACCGGCGTCGATGTCCGCGATGATCGGCACAACGTGAGTGACGTGGTTGTCGATCTGGTTCAGGATAGATTTTTCCTTCACCTGGTCGCCGGCTTCACGAGCGGCGTCCAGCTCGCGGAACAGTCCGCCCAGCTCACGGGCGTCCGCCTGGCGCAGGAAGGTATAGAGCTCTTCGATCAGGGCCGCCACGGACGTTTTCTCGTGCATGGACTGGTCCGGCAGCGGGCCGAATTCACTGCGCAGGGCGGCAACCATCCAGCCGGACAGGTACAGGTAGCGGCGGTCGGTCTTGCCTTCAAAGTGCTTCTTGATGGAAATCATTTTCTGCTGGCCGATAAAGCCGTGCCAGCAGCCCAGAGACTGGGTGTACTTGGAGCTGTCTTTGTCATACGCGGCCATGTCCTTGCGCATGATGTCAGCGGTGTAACGAGCGATCTCCAGACCATTCTGGAACCTGTTCTGCAGGCGCATACGGGCCACGGATTCCGGGTTGATGGCATCCCAGGAGGCGCCATTGGCTTTGCAGAGCTTTGCGGCTTTTTCGATTTCTTGAGCGTAGGTGGACATGGGCATCTTTCCTCAACGTTCCTTAAAAAGGTGACTGCGATCAGGTTGTGCGTATCCTAGGAGTGCTGACATAATTTGGCTAATTTATTGTCGCAATTCCCGCTATCCAAGCGGTGAATATGTGGCTGAGCCACTTGTGAAACCTGGGCCGGCGACAGAACAAGAGCCGGTTTGAAACGGCCACAAAAGCCCATCGGGAGCCCCGCCAATGAATCTGGAACGCGCTGACCTGAACCTGCTGGTCTACCTGGATGTACTGTTGCGTGAGCGCAATGTGACCCGCGCCGCCAACCAGCTGGGCCTGTCCCAGCCCGCCATGAGCAACGGCCTCAAGCGCCTGCGTGAGCTGTTTGACGACCCGCTGCTGGTGCGCACTCGCGAGGGTATGATGCCCACCGAGCGCGCCATGGAGCTGCAGCCGATGGTGCGCGAAGCGCTCGCCGCCATCGATCAGGTCATCCAGCCCAACCGGGATTTCTCTCCCGCCGAGGCGCGCCGTACCTTCCGCATCATGGCCAGTGACTATGCGGAATCCACCTTGATTCCGCCGCTGTTGAAGCAGCTGCGGGTGAGCGCCCCCGGTATCAGTCTAGACATCATGACGCCGAGTGACGTGAGCTTCGTGGATGTTGAGCAGGGCAAGGTGGATATGGTGATCAACCGCTTCGACTCCATGCCCCAGAGCTTTCACCAGGCAACCATTTGGAGCGACAGCTTCTCTTGCGTGATGCGCGCGGATAATCCCATCCTGCAAGACTACAATCTGGAGAGTTATCTGCGCGCACAGCACATCTGGGTGAGCAAGACCGGCATGGGTGTGGGCGTAGGAGTCAACCCCGAAGATGTGCAGCGCCTGGGGTGGGTGGACGAGGCCATTGGGCGGCACGGCCGCAAGCGGGATATTTCGGTATTTACGCGCCACTACCAGGTGGCAATGCTGTTGGCGGAACAGAGTGACCTGATCGTCACCGTACCCACGCGGCTGGCGCAACTGGCGTGTAACAATCCGCGCGTGGTGTTGCGCGATCCGCCGCTCAAGATCCCGCCGTTGGAGCTCAAGATGGCCTGGAGTCCGCTGTTGCAACAGAGTGCGCCACACCGCTGGATGCGGCGTCTGATTCTGGATGTTGGCCGTCAGCTCTGACTTTGGTCGACATCTAAATTCATTTCACGAATATTGAGTATCGCACCTATAAATTAGTGGTATGGACGGTCGCCTGTTTAGAATGCGGCGAAACCCATCAGTACCCATTACCAGTACAAGAGGTCATTCATGACGGAAAGAATCCGTATTGGCGGTCTGCAGATTGCCACAGAGCTGCACGCATTGATTGCGGAAGACGTTATCCCGGGCACCGGAGTCAGTGCCGACGTGTTCTGGGCGGAATTCGAGAACATCGTGAATGACCTGGCGCCGGTCAACCGCGCGCTACTGCAAAAGCGCGACGACATCCAGGCCCGCATGGACCACTGGTACAGCGAAAATCCCCGGGGCTACCGGGATCTCGACAGTTACAAGGCATTCCTGAAAGAAATCGGCTATCTGGTGGACGAGCCTGCGGACTTCAGCGCGAAAACCGAAAACGTGGACGCAGAAATTGCCACTATGGCCGGCCCTCAGCTGGTAGTGCCGGTGATGAACGCCCGCTACGCCCTGAATGCGGCCAACGCCCGCTGGGGAAGCCTTTACGATGCACTGTACGGCACCGACGTAATCAGCGAAGACAATGGCGCGGAAAAGGCCGGTGCGTACAACCCGGTGCGTGGCGAAAAGGTCATCGCCTATGCGCGGGACTTTCTCGACCAGGCTGCACCCCTCAGCGGTGTCAGTCACTGCGATGTGACTGCCTATCGCATCAACGGTTCGCTATTGGAGGCGGAGCTCGCCAACGGCAAGGTAGCCGCGTTGAAAAACAGCCGCCAGTTTGAAGGTTATCTCGGCAGTCCCGAGGCGCCGGAAGCCATCCTGCTCAGCCACAATGGCCTGCACTTTGAAATCCAGATCGACCGCGCTAGCCCCATCGGCAAGACCGACAAGGCCGGGATAAAGGACATCCTGGTGGAATCCGCCCTCACTACCATCATGGACTGCGAAGACTCCGTCGCTGCGGTAGACGCGGAAGACAAGGTGGTGGTGTACCGCAACTGGCTCGGCCTGATGAAAGGCGATCTGCAGGAAAAGCTCAACAAGAACGGCCGGGAAATCCTGCGCACGCTCAACCCGGATCGCGAATATACCGGTGCCGAGGGCGGCACAATGACACTGCCAGGGCGCAGCCTCATGTTTATTCGCAACGTCGGCCACCTGATGACCAACGATGCGGTACTGGACAAAGACGGCAACGAAGTGCCCGAAGGCATTCTCGACGGCATGGTAACCACCTTGATCGCCATGCACGATCTTCGCGGCAACGGGCCGCACAAGAACTCCCGCGCCGGCAGCGTATATATCGTGAAACCGAAAATGCACGGGCCGGAAGAGGTGGCGTTTGCCAATACCCTGTTCAACCGCATTGAAGATGCACTGGGTCTCGCCCGCAACACGGTGAAAATGGGCATCATGGACGAGGAGCGCCGCACAACCGTCAACCTCAAGGCGTGTATTGCCGCAGCGAAGGAGCGGGTGGTATTCATCAACACCGGCTTCCTGGACCGCACCGGCGACGAGATTCATACCTCCATGCTGGCCGGCCCGATGATCCGCAAAGGTGAGATGAAACAGTCGAAATGGATTGCCGCTTACGAAGACTGGAACGTCGACACTGGTCTCGCCACCGGCCTCAAGGGACGCGCGCAGATCGGTAAGGGTATGTGGGCCATGCCGGACATGATGGCGGCAATGATGGAGGCCAAAATCGGCCACCCGCAAGCCGGTGCCAACACCGCCTGGGTGCCGTCACCCACCGCCGCCACCCTGCACGCGCTGCACTACCACAAGGTGGATGTGGCCAAGGTTCAGGAGGAGTTGGCAAAACGCAAGCGCGCGAACCTTGATGACATTTTGACGGTACCGGTAGCGGATGACCCCGCGTGGAGCGCGGAGGAAATCCAGCGGGAGCTGGACAACAATGCCCAGGGTATCCTCGGCTATGTGGTGCGCTGGATTGATCAAGGCGTGGGCTGCTCTAAGGTGCCGGATATTCACGACGTTGGGTTAATGGAGGACCGCGCCACCCTGCGGATTTCCTCCCAGCACATTGCCAACTGGCTGAAACAGGGCATCTGCACCCGCGCCCAGGTAGAGGAGACCATGCGCCGTATGGCGGCCGTTGTGGACCGCCAGAACGCCAATGATCCGGCCTACCGGGACATGTCGCCAAACTTTGACGGGAACATCGCCTTCCAGGCTGCCTGTGAGCTGGTGTTTGAGGGCTGCGCGCAACCCAACGGCTATACCGAGCCGGTGTTGCACCGCCGTCGCCGTGAGTTCAAGGCGAGCCAGCGCTGATAGGAACCCCTGAACGTCAATTGCCCCGCCACGTGCGGGGCTTTTTATTTGTGCACGCTGCGCGGATTATTTGTGTAAGCTCAACAGGATCCCGGTTCGTTCCAGAGGGGTAAACGATGTGTGACCCTCTCTGCATTTATTGAGTTTTCACATGGCCATGAGGTACAGCGAGCTGAAATTTCAGCGTTATTGTCTTGCCAGCGACGATACAGAATGCACCGAAGTATCCCAGCTTCTGGCGCCGGAAATCGCGGTGGGTATCAGTTACAACGGCCTCAATCACGCGGTGATGATGGCGACCCCGGAGGACCTTGAAGACTTTGCCCTCGGCTTCAGTTTCACCAGCGGGATTGTGGATCAGCGCGAGCAGATACTCGATGTGGAAATGGCATCGGTGGAGGAGGGGGTGCTGCTGGAAATCACTCTCAGCCAGCGCGCACTCAGCCGTCTGAAGCAGCAGCGCCGCAATCTGGCTGGCAGTAGTGGCTGTGGTCTCTGCGGAGTGGAGGCGCTGTCTCAGGTGTTGTCCATCGACGGGGTGGCGGAGGAAAAACTCAGCTGTGACTTTTTCTCGCCGCTTCCGCCAATTCCCCATCTCTCGGAACTGCGTGGGCGTTTTCTCGCCGCGCAGAAGAATCGTCAATTGCGCGGCGCGATGCACTGCGCGCTTTACGTCGATCAATCCGGCGAAACCGTGCTGTGCCGGGAAGATATCGGCCGGCACAATGCGCTCGACAAATTGCTCGGTGCCTGTCTGGTGGAAGGGGTGGACATTCGGCGCGGGTTTGTCGCCATTACCAGTCGTTGCAGTCTGGAACTGATACAAAAATCAGTGCGCGCCGGCGTCGGCACACTTGTCAGTTTGTCATCACCATCAGACATCAGTGTGCGCTGGGCGCGGCGCTATCGGCTGAACCTGCTGCACCAGCCCGCAAGCGATGCTCCGCGAATTTACAGCGGCTCTGATATTCAGGAAAAAAACCTGTAAAGGAATTGCCAATGAGAACGCCGGTCGACCGTTTTCGCTTTCGTCCCTACAAGCGGCCCGCTGCCGGCTGGGGTGCACTGCGCAGTGTGGCCCACGCGTGGCTCGACAGCCGCCAGCCATTCAAAAATCTGCGGGCCATGCTGCAGATAAACCAGAACGGCGGCTTTGACTGCCCCGGCTGTGCCTGGGGCGAAGCCCCGAAGGAAGGGCGCATCCGCTTCTGTGAAAACGGTGCCAAAGCCGTCAACTGGGAGGCCTCCGGTGTCGGCGTGGACCGGGCATTTTTTGCCAACAACAGCGTGCGGGAATTGTCGGCGCAGGATGACTACTGGCTCGAATATCAGGGGCGTCTTACGGAGCCGATGTATTACGATGGTGAAGACGAGCATTACAAACCCATCACTTGGGACGACGCCTTTGCTCTGATTGCCGCAGAACTTAACAAGCTCGGTTCTCCGGACGAGGCCGCGTTTTATACCTCTGGTCGCGCCAGTAACGAGGCCGCGTTTCTTTATCAGCTCTTTGCCCGCAGTTTTGGTACCAACAACCTGCCGGACTGCTCCAACATGTGTCATGAGGCCAGTGGGGTTGCACTGAAAGCGAGTATCGGTACCGGCAAGGGCACCGTCACCTATGAAGATTTCGACAGGGCGGAAGCCATTTTCGTAATTGGCCAGAACCCCGGCAGTAATCACCCGCGTATGCTGGAACCTCTGAGTGAAGCGGTGGCGCGCGGCGCTCAGGTTCTGGTGTTCAATCCGCTGCGCGAGCGCGGGCTTGAGCGCTTTCAGGCGCCGCAGAATGCGCTGCAGATGCTCACCGACGGCGAGCGACCTTTGAATACAGACTACTTCCGCCCCGCACTGGGCGGCGACATGGCGGTGATCCGCGGTATCGCCAAGTTCCTGTTGCAGTGGCAGGGGGAAGCGGAGCAGATTGGGGAAAAAGGTCCTTTAGACCTGGAATTTATCCGTGAACATTGCGCGGGCTTTGAGCAGTATCGCGCGCTGGTGGAGGCCACCAATTGGGACGAGATTGTCTCCTACAGCGGGCTCACTCTGGATGAGCTGGAGCGGGCCGCGGAGGTCTACCGCCGCAGCAACGCCACGATCATCTGCTGGGCCATGGGTATTACCCAGCATCGTCACTCAGTGGCGACCATTCAGGAAATCACCAATTTGCAGTTGCTGCGCGGCCAGATAGGCCGCCCCGGCGCCGGTCTGTGTCCAGTGCGCGGGCACAGTAATGTGCAGGGTGATCGCACCATGGGGATTGATGACAATCCCTCTGCAGACTTGCTCGATGCGCTGGAGCGAAGATTTGCCATCTCCATGCCGCGGGAAGCGGGTGTGAATGTGGTAAAGGCCATCGAGGCGATGCTTGCGGGCAACATAAAAGTATTTATTGGCCTCGGTGGAAATTTTGCCCAGGCCACACCGGACACGGCGCGCACCCACAGTGCGTTGCGCAATTGCAATCTCACTGTACACATCAGCACCAAACTGAACCGCAGTCACCTGGTGACCGGCAAGCGCGCACTGATATTACCCTGCCTTGGGCGCACGGATATCGACATGCAGGCGGGCGGTGCTCAGGCGGTGACGGTGGAAGATTCCTTCAGTATGGTGCACGCCTCGTTCGGACAGCTGAAACCGTTGTCTCCGGAGATGCGCTCGGAGCCGGCAATTATCGCCGGTATCGCACAGGCTACGCTTGGTGAGAGTCCGGTGCCATGGCTGAATCTGGTGCAAGATTACCGGCAGATTCGCGAGTTAATTGCGGATGTCATTCCAGGGTTTGAAAATTTCAATCGTAAACTGGAGGCCCCGGGTGGATTCTATTTGCAGAATTCCGCTGGCCAACGCCAGTGGAGAACTGCCAGCGGCAGGGCCAATTTTGCGCATCACACGCTGCCCGCGCCGCTGCCACCGGAAGTGTTGGAAATCATTGGCAAGTCGGGCGCGCGCCATGCGGATCTGGTATTGCAGACACTGCGCTCGCACGATCAGTACAACACCACCGTGTATGGCCTGAACGACCGCTATCGCGGAGTGAGTGGCAATCGTCGTGTGTTATTTGCGCACCGGGACGATATCCGACGGCTGGGCTTTAGTGACCGCCAGCCGGTGGATATCGTATCGCTGTGGAGCGACGATGTGGAGCGCCGCGTGCAGGGATTTACCCTTATTGAATTTGATATCCCCAAGGGGCAGGCCGCAGCTTACTACCCCGAAGCCAATCCGCTGGTGCCATTGGAGAGTTACGGCATAGGCAGCTACACACCCACCTCGAAATACATTGCCATCCGCCTGGAACCGAACACCGCGCCGGAAAGGATTGTTTAGGCGGGTTTGTTGATCAATGGAAATGTACACACAAAACAGGCACCGGTGGTGTCGGGAGCCTGGTGTAGTTCCACTGTGGCGCCATGGGCGAACGCGATTTCTTTTACAATCGCGAGGCCGAGCCCGCAGCCTTCACCGGTAATTTTTGAGCGGAAAAAACGCTCGAAAATCTGAGGCCAGTGTTCGCGGGGGATTCCCTGCCCATCATCCTTCACCGCGAGCCGGACCTTGCCTTCGTCTCGGGTGAGCTCTACCCACACATTGCCGCCCTCCGGTACGTAGAGGATGGCGTTTTCCATCAGGTTCCACACAAGTTCACGCAGCAGGAAGTATTCTCCGGATACCTTGAACGTATCCAGAGACTCGCCGCTGACACTCTGGTGCACCTGTACCCGGCGATCGCGGGCCAGTTCACGCAGGCTTTCTGCCGCTTCGCGCACTACGTTATCCAGTGCCACCGGCTCATTGCGCAATCCGCGGCCCGAGGCGGCTTCAGCCCGCGCCAGTTTCAGCAGCTGGATATTCAGGTGTGTCATGGCATCGGTGGTCTGGCAGATGCGCTCCAAGGCTTGATGCGCTGCTGCGATGTTGTCTTCCCGCAGCGCCAGTTGCGCCTGGAGCTTGATGCCGGCGAGTGGGGTTTTCAGCTGGTGTGAAATATTGCCGATAAACTGCTCGCGCGCATTGAAGGCGTTATCAAGCCGCTCCAGCAGGCGATTGGTATTCTCGATCACCGTGCGCACTTCCTTGGGGGCGGATGGCGCACTGACGGGAGTGAGGTCACGCGGCGAACGACTGGCCAGCTCCTGACTGAGGCGAAGCAAGGGGCGGATTCCCCGGCTCAGCGCAAAAGCGACCACCAGCAGAGCCACGACGATCATTGCGGCTTTTGACAGCACCACTTCAAACATCAGCGTGCGCGACAGAGGAATGCGTTTGTGAAGCGTTTCTGCCACGCTTACCAGTGCACTATCGCGGGGCGAATCCGGATTGGCAAGCACGGTCACGCTGCGTACCCATTCGCCTCCCATTTTCACATTGGTGAATACCGGTCCCTGTTTCAGTTCTGAGAAATCCGGATTGACCCAGGCTTCGCTTTTGCCGGCAAGTACTTGTCCATTCAGGGTGGAGACGCGGTAATAGACTTCGTCCAGTTCGTCCCATTCGAAGACTTCAATAGCGGCTTCATCGGCGTAAAACACCAGCCTGCCGTCTTCCCGTCTAACCTCCTGAGCCAGTGAATAGGCGGAGTCCAGCAACCAGCGATCGAAGACCTGATTGGTAACATGCAGGCCAATGCCAAACGTGACCAGCATTTCGATCACCAGCAGGACGAAAAGCGGCCCGCCGACCAGTAACAACAATAGTGAACGCAGCCCGAGCTGTGACTTCAACCGTCTTCCTCCAGCACGTAGCCGGCACCGCGCTGAGTGCGGATAGCGAGCCCGGACTCCTGTAGTCGGCGGCGCAGCCGGTGCACGTAAACCTCCACGGCGTTGTCGCCCACCTCATCGCCCTCGCGGCTGAGACGCTGTGCGAGACGTGCCTTGGTGACTACCCGGTGCGCATTGAGAGCAAGAATCTCGAGAATTTCATACTCGCGTGCCGGCAGTTCCAGGCGTTCGCCGTGGAGCGTGGCCGTGCGCTGAAATGGGCTGAGCTGCAGCACGCCGAGGCTGACCTCATCGGTTGAGAGGTTGTGACTGCGGCGCAACAACGCCCGCAGCCGCGCTTCCAGCTCGCGCAAGTCAAAGGGCTTTTCCATGTAGTCGTCGGCGCCCTGATCGAGGGCGGCAACCTGCTGCTCTACGCCGTCGCGGGCGGTCAATACCAGCACCGGTACACGACTCTGGCGCGCACGCAGGCGGCGGAGCAGTTCGAGTCCGTCCATATCCGGCAGCCCCAGATCGAGAATGATCAGGTCAACGTCGTTAGCGAGGAGCAGGCCCTCGGCGCGCTCGCCATAGGGCGCGTGCACCACTGTGTAGGCGCTCTGTTTTAGTGCTTGCAATAACCCCTGTGCGATCAGAGGGTCGTCTTCTACCAGCAATACATTCATGGCTTCAGCTTAACCGTTGGCGTTTTTGGTGCGGCAAAGATTACACGATTCCGCGCGTTTGTACCTGACTGTTGAGACATACAGAAATCTGTCGCATTGAAAGGTTACTGAAAGCGGCTGTCGGTAATCTCGCCAACGTCATAGTCACTGGAGCCTGTCTGGCGGTGACCGCGTTCCACTTCCGTCGATCGCATTGACTGATGAGTTGTACAGGAGTTGTTGGTGATGGATTTGCAGAATCTCAGGAAAGATATTCCCGCAAGCGTGGTGGTATTTTTCGTCGCGCTGCCGCTTTGTCTTGGCGTTGCACTCGCTTCCGGTGCACCGCTGTTTTCCGGACTGATCGCCGGTATTGTGGGCGGCATTGTAGTGGGTGCACTGAGCGGGTCGCGCCTTGGTGTATCCGGGCCCGCCGCCGGCCTTACCGTGATCGTACTCAGTGCGATAGAAACGCTGGGGTCGTTTGAAATATTCCTGCTGGCGGTAGTAATCGGCGGGCTGATACAGATCCTGCTCGGCCTGCTGCGCGCTGGTGTTTTCGGCTATTTCTTTCCCTCATCCGTCATCAATGGAATGCTCACCGGTATCGGCATAATCATCGTGTTGAAGCAGATTCCGTACGCGTTCGGACTGGATGATGGCCTATCCATGAATGACGGCGTGCTTGCGTTGCTGGGAACGATGCATCTGGGTGTGCTGACTATTTTTGCGCTGTCGCTCGCGCTGTTGATTGCCTGGGAAACTCCGCTGGTAAAGCGTTCGCGCTGGCTGGCGATGGTGCCGGGCCCGGTGGTCGCGGTGCTTTCTTCGGTTGTGTTGTATGTATTGTTTCAAAGCTCCGAGAGCCTCGGGCTGAGCGAGTCACACCTTGTAAGTGTGCCGGTGGCCACCAGCTTCGATGAGTTTGTCGGCTTGTTCACACTGCCAGATTTTTCACAGCTGGATAATCCACTGGTGTGGACCGTGGCGGTAACCATTGCGGTCGTAGCGAGCCTCGAAACGCTGCTCAGCGTGGAAGCCATCGACAAGATGGATCCACTGAAGCGCACCACACCCACCAACCGCGAGCTGGTGGCGCAGGGGATGGGTAATTCCATTTCCGGCTTGATCGGCGGTCTGCCGGTAACCCAGGTCATTGTGCGCAGCTCGGTCAATTTACAGACCGGCGCGCGCTCGAAGGCGTCGACCATCTGCCACGGCATTCTGTTACTGGTGTGTGTGGCGACGCTACCCACCTGGCTCAATATGATTCCGCTCGGTGTTCTGGCTGCCGTGCTGATTCTCACGGGGTACAAGCTCGCCAAGCCGGCGCTGTTCCGCAAGGTTTGGGACAGCGGACTCGAGCAGTTCCTGCCGTTCATGATCACCGTGCTTGGCGTGGTGTTTACGGATTTGTTGACTGGCGTCGGTGTCGGTATGGTCGCGGCAATTTTTGCGCTGCTGCGGCGCAATTACCTCAACTCTCACTTCCTGCACAAGAAGCAGGATACGGAAGAGGGCGATCGCATCCGTATCAGAATGCAGCTGGCGGAAGAGGTGACCTTTCTTAACAAGGGTGCCATCCGCAAGGAGCTGAGTGAAATTCCGGACAACGCTCACGTGATTCTCGATAAACGCAATTGTGTATACGTGAATCACGATGTTGCAGAGACCATAGCCGACTTTATTGCCACGGCGTCTTCCCGCGGAATCGACGTTGATGTGATCGAGCGCAGAAATGTGGTGCCGATCTGGGATGTAAAAGACCTACGAGAAGTGGCGTAGACCTGGAGAAATCCGATTAGCTTTAAAAAAGGCCCTGGCTGCAATTGCAGCCAGGGCCTTTTTGATGGCCGAGATAACCATTCAGTGAATACAGGATCTGTAATCAGCGGTTCCAGTCGTCGGCATTTTCGCTGGGTTCGTGCTCGTTCAGGGTGAGATCCATACGCACATGCGGAATATCCGCTTCCATAAATTCTTCGCCGGTGACAGAAAAACCTGCTTTCTCGTAAAATGGCACGGCGTGAACCTGAGCATTGAGATATACATTTTTCTGCCCGGACACCCGGGCAAATTTGCAGATACGCTTCAGCAGCTCCAACCCGGCGCCGTGACCGCGTGCGTCCTTGAGGATCGCCATGCGGCCGATCTTGCCACCGCCGGTCAGGCGACCGGTGCCCACGGCCTTGTCGCTCTGGTAGACCAGAAAATGCTGGGCGCTTTCTTCCAGCTCATCCCACTCGAGATCCTCCGGGACCTGCTGCTCTTCCACGAACACTTTCTGGCGGATACCGCGGATAGTGTCCCGATCCGTCTGCCAGTCGGCGAGACGCACAAACAGAGTCATCAATCGCACTCCTCTTCATCATCCATGTCGTCTTCTTCGAGGAGCCCAGGGTAAATGAGACTGCCCTGGGAAACCAGCAGGTCAATCAGCGCGCCTTTGGCGGCGAGTTCGGGGTAGGCGTCTACATCACTCTGTGTCACCTCGCGGGACTCGCAGAGGCCTTCGGCAAATAACAGCGGGGTGGAGAAGGACTCGCCGTCCACGAACAGCGTTGCCGGATCGCGACAGAAAGCGCAGCGCGAGCCCGGATTCAGAATCAGGCCGCCACCATCGGCCAGCTCTTCGCGCCAGTCGTCAGCGGCGCCGGCATCCAGCGCAATGGTGTCTGGGTATTTGGCCTCGGTCATGATGGCGCCGAACCACTGGGCAATGTTTTGCGGTTGCTGCAGCCACGCCGCCAGTTGTCGCTGTACCCTCGCCACGGTCGCGCCGTCGATTTCCGCAGGGTTGGCCGGCAGACTCAGGTCGGCGTCGGTATAGCGATAGTGGTCGGGCAGTCCCGCGCCCAGCTCTGCGGCCAGATCCTCGAGCATGGTGCGCGCGGATGGCGCGCGGAAGCCGACGGAAATAGTGGTGCAGCCGCCTTCCGCAATCCCCCAGTGGCTGTACTGCGGTGGCAGGTAGAGCATGTCACCGGGCTCGAGCAGCCAGCTGGCCTCGGATTCGAATTCCCGCAGGATATTCAGTGGAGTGCCTTCTACCCGCGGGCTGCTGGCGTCCGCCTTGGGCCCCAAGTGCCAGCGTCGGTTACCCTCAGCCTGTAGCAGGAACACATCGTAGAAGTCGTAATGGGGGCCGACGCTGCCTTGATCGGCGGCGTAGCTGATCATGATGTCATCGAGACGCCAGTCGGGAATGAAGCGGAAATAATCCTTGAGCGAAGCCACTTCCGGAATCCACTGGTCCACCGCCTGTACCAGCAGCGTCCAGTGGGTTTTCGGCAGGGAAAAGAAGTCCTCTTCGGTAAACGGGCCGTTGCGCAGCTGCCAGGGACCGTCGATGCCGTGTTCCTCAATGAGGCGGGATTCGATCTGCTCTTCCAGCGCCATGCCGGCGAGTTCTTCGCCGGAAATAGGTGCCTCGAACCCGGGAAAGGCATTGCGGATCAGCAGTGGCTTTTTCTGCCAATACTCCCGCAGGAAGGTTTCTACCGGGATTTCTCCCAGGTGGGTCAGCGGTTCAACGGAGCGATTCACCGATGCCATCATGGAAGATCTCCCGGATCAAAAGGCGGAGCCAGAGTTTTATTCAGATATTTTTTGCTTGCTCAATGGCATTGCCAATGTAGTTGGCGGGGGTCATTTCTCGCAGCGCCTGTTTGGCATCTTCCGGCATGTCCAGGCCGTCGATGAATTTGGCCAGGGTTTCCTTGGTGATGCCCTGGCCGCGGGTCAGGGCCTTGAGCTTCTCGTAGGGTTCTTCGATGTTGTAACGGCGCATGACGGTCTGGATTGGCTCGGCGAGTACTTCCCAGGCGTTGTTCAGGTCTTCCTCAAGGCGCGCGCGGTTGATTTCCAGCTTGCTGAGGCCCTTCAGGGTGGCGGCATAGGCGATCACGGAGTAGCCGGCGCCCACGCCCATGTTGCGCAGTACGGTGGAGTCGGTGAGATCGCGCTGCCAGCGGGAAACCGGCAGTTTGGCAGCCAGATGCTGGAATACCGCGTTGGCGATGCCCAGGTTACCTTCGGAATTCTCAAAGTCGATGGGGTTGACCTTGTGCGGCATGGTGGAGGAACCCACTTCACCGGCGACGACTTTCTGCTTGAAGTAGCCAAGAGAGATGTAGCCCCAAATATCCCGGTCAAAGTCGATCAGGATGGTGTTGAAACGCGCGATGGCATCGAACAGTTCTGCAATGTAGTCGTGGGGTTCGATCTGGGTGGTGTAGGGGTTCCAGCTGAGGCCCAGTGAGGTCACGAATTCCTCCGCGTTCGCCTGCCAATCCACGTCCGGATAGGCAGACAGGTGAGCGTTGTAATTGCCTACGGCGCCATTGATCTTGCCGAGCAGCTCCACGTCACGTATCTGTTTGACCTGGCGGCGCAGGCGCGCGACCACGTTGGCCATCTCCTTGCCCACGGTGGTGGGGCTGGCAGTCTGGCCGTGGGTGCGTGACAGCATTGGCACATCGGCGAAGTTTTTCGCCAGGGTCGCGATCTCATTCACGATCTGGTTCATTGCCGGCAGCAGTACCTGATCGCGACCTGCGCGCAGCATCAGGGCGTGCGAGAGGTTGTTGATGTCTTCGGAGGTGCAGGCAAAGTGAATGAATTCGCTCACGGCGGCCAGTTGTTCGTCGCCTTTCACTTTTTCCTTGAGGAAATATTCCACCGCTTTCACATCGTGGTTGGTGGTGCGCTCGATTTCCTTGATGCGCTCGGCATCCTGCAGGGAGAACTGGCTGACAATATCGTCGAGGATCTGGTTGCTGTTACCAGTAAATGCCTGCACTTCCGCAATTTTGTCGTGGCGCGCCAGCTGTTGCAGCCAGCGCACTTCCACTTCCACGCGCGCGCGGATCAGGCCGTACTCACTGAAAATATCCCGCAGGGCCGCGGTTTTGCTTTCGTAGCGTCCATCAATGGGGGAAACCGCGGTAAGGGCGGATAGCTCGATGGTCATGGTGTGTCTCCGATATCAATATCAGCCGCTTGTGGGCACTTTCCCCGCGGCGGAAAAATAAAAATCAGTGTTCAAGGGTTTCGTACTTGGCCACCAGTGCATCCATGGCGGCAATCAGTTTCTTGCGCTGAAACAGCAGGTGCAGACGACGCCCGCCGAGCTGACGCCAGAGCATGGCGGAGCGCACACCGGCAAACAGCATGGTGCGGATCTGGTTGGCAATGCGCTGCTGTTGCAGGTAATTGAAATCTCCCAGCACCTGGATGCGGAAACGGAAGGTGCTCAGGGTGTCGCTGTAAATACTGGCGAGGTTTGCGTAGACGTTCTCGTGGCCGATGCCAAAGTGGTCGGTCTGGGTGCGGGCCTTCTCCAGGCGGCTGCCAATGATCGACAGCAGTCCGGGTTTTTTCGCCAGTTGGCGCTGAAGGTACAGGATCGAAAGCACATAGCGCAGGCAGTCGGTGTATTCCGGATGGCTGCGGGTGGCGAGCAGCTGGCGCGCGCCGCGCAGGCCCGCGAGCACTTTTTCCACGCCGCCGAAGACGTCCTCGGTGGTTTCGGGATTCTGCTGAAACAGGCTGAAGACAGCGGTTTCCATTTGCTCCGCCGGTGCGGTGCCGGTTTTGGCCAGCCGTTCCACCAGAATGGCCGCCTGGAAAACGCCGGCCAGCGCCAGTGCCTGATCTCGCCAGTTACTCAATTGTTGCTCCCTGCAGCTTGTTTGGTGTTTGCGATGTGCGGCTGTTCGATTTCACCGATGCCGGTCGCCTGCTCGATCACCGCGCCCCCCAGGCATATTTCACCTTGATAAATGACCACGGACTGGCCCGGTGTCACGGCGCGCTGAGGTCTGTCGAAGGCGATCACCAGATCGCCGCTGTCGCCGACGCTGACCAGGCAGTCCTGGTCTTCCTGCCGGTAGCGGGTTTTCGCTGCTGCGCGGAATTCACGTGCCGGCGGAGCGCCATTGATCCAGTGGGTCTGGGAAGCGGTGAGGCCTGTGGAGTAGAGCAGGGGGTGGTGCTTGCCCTGAGCCACGATCAGGACATTGCGCTCGAGATCCTTGCCCACCACATACCACGGCTGGTCGCCGGCACCTTTGACGCCGCCGATACCGAGCCCCTGGCGCTGGCCGATGGTGTGGTACATCAGGCCGCTGTGTTGCCCCATGACTTCGCCTTCGGGGGTCTGCATTTCTCCCGGTTGCGCCGGCAGGTACTGCTCCAGAAAATCCTTGAAGCGGCGCTCGCCAATAAAACAGATACCGGTGCTGTCTTTCTTGCTGTGGGTGATTAAACCGTGTTCTTCCGCAATGCGGCGCACTTCCGGTTTTTCCAGTTCGCCGATGGGAAACAGTGAGCGGGCAAATTCCGCTTCGCCCACAGCGTGCAGGAAGTAGCTCTGGTCCTTGTTGGCATCCAACCCTTTCAGCAGGTAGGTGCGGCCATTTTCATCCCTCCGGCGCGTGTAGTGGCCGGTGGCAATGGCGTCGGCACCGAGCATCCCGGCATACTCCAGGAACACCTTGAACTTGATTTCACGGTTGCACAGGATGTCGGGATTTGGTGTGCGTCCGGCTTTGTATTCCGCCAGGAAGTACTCGAACACGTTGTCCCAGTACTCGGCGGCGAAGTTGGCAGTGTGCAGTTTGATGCCGAGGCGGGCGCAGACCGCTTCCGCATCCGCCAGATCCTGCTTTGCCGTGCAGTATTCGGTGCCGTCGTCCTCGTCCCAATTCTTCATGAACAGGCCTTCCACCTCATAACCCTGCTGCATCAGGAGCAGGGCGGCCACCGAGGAGTCCACACCGCCGGACATACCGACGATGACTTTTCTGGGAGCATCTGCTAACTGGTCAATGGAGCTGGAGTGCACAGAGATATCCGAATCTGACATGGAATACCGGGTCATTACTACAGTGAGGGGCGCGACGGACTTTTCAACCCAAACGCCAAACCCCGAAAACGCCAAGTTTCGCGAAGCCCACCGAGGGGCGGAAAATGGGGGCGCATTTTACCTGCGAATCCGGTTGCTGACCAATCCGGAGAGGCAAGACTTGGTGCGCGCTCTGGGCGCGCAGCTAAAAAAATACGCGCCAGCTCCCTAACAGCCTAGCCGAACGGCTCGAAACCCTTTCCTCCGCGGTCCGATCACTACGTTTCAATCAGCGTTTGCGGCCCCGGTCGGGCCTGGATTTATAACTTCCAGGCCGCGCCGTGGGTCTGTTCTTGCGCTCAGGCTTAGCCGGCATCCGGGGGAGAGCGACCTCGACCTCCCGCTGTTCTCCGGGTTGCAGGCCATTGAGGTTCCAGCTGCCGACCGATTGTCGGATCAGGCGCAGGGTGGGGTGGCCAACGGCGGCCGTCATACGCCGCACCTGTCGATTGCGGCCCTCGGTAATCGTCAGTTCGATCCAGCTGGTGGGAATGGACTTGCGCTCCCGTATGGGAGGGATGCGGGCCCAGACATCCGGTTCGGCGATGACCTGCGCTTTCGCGGGTGCAGTGCGGCCGTCCTTCAGGTCGACTCCATGGCGCAGCATATATAGCGCCTCTTCGGTCACGTCACCTTCGACCTGTGCCCAATAGACTTTAGGCTGTTTGTGCGTCGGGTGTGCAATCTGGTGCTGCAGGCGGCCGTCGTCTGTGAGTAGCAATAACCCCTCGGAGTCGTAATCGAGCCGGCCGGCGGCGTAGACCCCGGGCGTCCTGATGTAATCCGCCAGAGTAGGGCGGCCCTCGGGGTCGGTGAACTGGCAGAGGACCCCGTAGGGCTTGTTAAGCAGAATAAGTCGACTCATGGGGGCTGTCTGGGGCGGACCTACGGCCTCGGTTGTAATGAAACTACAAAAATGGGTGGATGCTGATATAATCCCGCCGATTTTTAGCCGGCTCGGCGTATGCAACGGCGCAAACAATGGGCGGCAACCATGACCGGCAGTGGAAATTTCGGCGCATTATGCCGGTTTTCCCTGGAAAAAGCCGGGCGTTTAGTCAAAGAGTTACGGGAGTCAACTTAATGGGTCATATCCAAGTGCCGGCCAACGGCGAAAAAATCACAGTCAACGCAGATGGTTCTCTGAACGTACCGAGCAACCCGATCATTCCGTTTATCGAAGGTGACGGCATCGGCGTGGATATCACCCCGGTTATGATCAAAGTGATCGACGCCGCGGTCAGCAAGGCCTACGGCAGCGACAAATCCATCGCCTGGATGGAGATCTTCTGCGGCGAGAAAGCGGCTGAAACCTACAGCGGTGACTGGTTCCCGGCGGAAACCCTGGAAGCGATCAAAGATTACGTTGTCAGCATCAAAGGCCCGCTGACCACTCCCGTGGGCGGCGGCTTCCGCTCCCTGAACGTTGCCCTGCGTCAGGAGCTGGATCTGTATGTATGTCAGCGTCCGGTGCGCTGGTTCAGCGGTGTACCTTCTCCGGTGAAAGAGCCGAACAAGGTAGACATGGTGATCTTCCGTGAGAACTCCGAAGACATCTACGCCGGTATCGAATGGAAAGCAGGCACCGACGAAGCGAACAAGGTCATCAAATTCCTGCAGGAAGAGATGGGCGTGAAGAAGATCCGCTTCCCGGAAAACTGCGGTATCGGCGTTAAGCCGGTTTCCGAAGAGGGTACCAAGCGCCTGGTGCGCAAAGCCCTGCAGTACACCATTGATCAGGACCGCGACTCCCTGACCCTGGTGCACAAAGGCAACATCATGAAGTTCACCGAAGGTGCCTTCGCCGACTGGGGCTACGAAATTGCCCGCGAAGAGTTCGGCGCTCAGCCGATCGACGGCGGCCCCTGGTGCAGCTTCAAAAACCCGAACACCGGCAAGGAAATCGTGGTCAAGGATGTAATCGCCGACGCCATGCTGCAGCAGATCCTGCTGCGTCCGGCTGAGTACGACGTAATTGCCACCCTGAACCTGAACGGCGACTACCTGTCCGACGCACTGGCCGCGCAGGTAGGTGGTATCGGTATCGCTCCGGGTGCCAACCTGTCTGACGAAGTTGCCCTGTTCGAAGCCACTCACGGTACTGCACCGAAGTACGCCGGCCAGGACAAAGTTAACCCGGGCTCCTTGATCCTGTCCGCGGAAATGATGCTGCGTCACCTGGGCTGGAACGAAGCCGCCGAGCTGGTTATCAAAGGTATGGAAGGCGCGATCGAAGCGAAGACCGTTACCTATGATTTCGAGCGCCTGATGGATGGTGCCGAGCTGAAATCCTGCTCTGCCTTCGGTGAAGAGGTCATCAAGCACATGGCTTGATTGGTCGCTGACTGAAAAAAGCCCCGCATCGCAAGGTGCGGGGCTTTTTTTTTGCTTAGGGCATTTTTGCTTAGGTCACTGGATGTGGCACGAATGTGCCAGTGCTGGTACGTCAGGGACTTCCTGAGAGGATGGCTCAGTGGGCTCTCGCAGGGGTATTCTCGAAAATCCCTGGATTGTGCCTGGAGATTTTCCGATCAGGCAGGCCTGGTTTCCGGGACCCCCGCGCGGAGGTGTATTCCGGGTAGTGACGGGCCTATGCGCCCGATTTTTCACATTGCTATCAATCGAGTGCTTCTTCGGTCTCTTTCTCACGCACCGCGTGCGCCTGCGGTGCCGGCGCAGGTGTTCGGGGCGTGTTGGCCGTGGCGAGATTAATATTCGCTGCGTGATAGCCTTTATCGCCCTGAATGATATCGAAGATGACTTGCTGGCCGGCTTTCAGGGTACGGTAACCCTCCATCTGAATAGCCGAGTAATGCGCGAACAGATCCTCCCCGCCCTCATCGGCGAGAATAAATCCGTATCCCTTGGCGTTATTGAACCACTTGACGGTACCGGTAGGCATGGCGAAATCCCTCTAAATTGCCGGGGCGACTGCTGGCCGCCTAAAAATTTTCATTATTGTTATCGCGCTTCATGCGCTTCCTTATTCGCAATTCGCACAGAGTCATTTGTACGACTAAATGCTAGTGCTCTCTCATCCGCTTGGCGCGGGTAATACCTCTTGTAGCCAAGACCCTAGTAGTTGTCAAGCGAATCAGCGTTCCCAGACTGTGCCCACTGGCGTTTGGGGTTACAATGGCGTCTTACGATTTTCGCTACAGTGACTGATAGCAGCAAACCATTCCTGATTTGCCCCTGGTTAGAAGCGCCAGGGCGTCAGTACTGTGAACTAATTCCTGAAACCTGATTGACTTGCGCTATGGGAAAATCACAAATCATTAAACTACACTCGAACGATAGCGAGGGAGAGGACGGCTACCAATTTGGCGAGTCCGGTGGCGATACCGCGCTGGCCGAAGCCAGGCCGAGGCTCAAAAGACCACCGATGTACAAGGTGGTCATGCTCAATGACGACTACACACCAATGGAGTTTGTGGTCGAAGCGCTGGAGCTGTTCTTTTATGTAAACCGGGAGCGCGCCACTCAACTGATGTTGCAGGTGCACACTAAGGGAAAAGCGATCTGCGGTGTCTATACTCGGGATATAGCGGAAACAAAGGCCGCGCAGGTAAATCAGTTTGCTAGAGACCACGAGCATCCGCTGCTGTGTGAAATTGAAGCTGACGATGCCGATGAAAACGGCGAGGAGGGTTGAAATAGCAGTTCCGGCGCCTGTGTCCAGTAAGGCGTAAATTTCCCGGCCGTAGGGCGGAAAACATGAATACCGGGTGTTTAATTCCAACCCGGATGACATTGGCCAGTAAGGTTTGAGGTTCAGATGCTCAGCAAGGATTTAGAGGTAACGCTCAATCTAGCGTTTAAAGGTGCACGGGCGAAACGCCATGAGTTCATGACCGTAGAGCACCTTTTGCTGGCGCTGCTGGACAACGAATCCGCGGCGGATGTTCTGCATGCCTGCGGCGCGGATCTCAGTGCGCTGCGGCGGGAGCTACTTGAGTTTGTGGACTCGACCACCCCCTTGATTCCGGAGAATGACACGGAGCGCGAAACCCAGCCTACGCTCGGATTCCAGCGGGTGCTGCAGCGCGCGGTTTTTCACGTGCAGTCATCCGGAAAAAAAGAAGTGACCGGAGCCAATGTGCTGGTGGCGATTTTCTGTGAGCAGGAAAGTCAGGCGGTTTACTATCTGAAGCAACAGAGTGTGGCCCGAATTGATGTGGTGAACTACATCACCCACGGTATTTCCCGTGTCAGCTCTTCCGGCGGCAACAACACCCACCACAGCCCGGACCCCTCGCCGGAGCAGGTGGATGAAGATCTGGGCGCAACATCTGAAGCTGGTGGTTCCGATCCATTGGAAAGTTATGCTACCAATCTCAACCAGGAAGCAATTCTTGGCCGTATCGATCCGCTTGTCGGCCGTGCGCTGGAAGTGGAGCGTGTCACTCAGGTACTCGCGCGCCGCCGCAAGAACAATCCGCTATTGGTGGGGGAGTCCGGTGTCGGTAAGACCGCGATTGCGGAAGGGCTCGCCCGCCGTATCGTTGACGGCGAAGTGCCTGAGCCACTACAGAACAGCACCATTTACTCGCTGGATCTCGGCTCCCTGTTGGCGGGCACCAAGTATCGTGGTGACTTTGAGAAGCGCTTCAAGGCCCTGTTGGCGGAGCTGAAGAAGCGCGACCACGCGGTGCTGTTCATTGATGAAATTCACACCATCATTGGTGCGGGTGCCGCATCCGGTGGTGTTATGGATGCGTCGAACCTCCTGAAACCGCTGCTCTCCAGCGGCCAGATGCGCTGCATCGGTTCCACCACATTTAACGAATACCGCGGTATTTTTGAAAAAGACCGCGCACTGTCGCGCCGCTTTCAGAAAATCGACGTGCATGAACCTTCTGTCGAGGAAACCGTGCAGATCCTGCAGGGGCTGAAGTCCTGCTTTGAAGATCACCACAAAGTGCGCTTTACCGATGCTGCGCTGGAAGCCGCCGCGCAGTTGGCTAATCGCCACATTACCGAGCGCTTCCTGCCGGATAAGGCCATCGACGTGATTGACGAAGCCGGCGCCTACCAGGCGCTGCTGCCTGCCGACAAGCGCACCGATATTATCTCTGTTAGCGAGATTGAGCAGGTCGTGGCGAAAATGGCCCGAATTCCTGCCAAGAGCGTGTCCGCGTCCGACAAGGCGGCGCTGGCGAAGCTGGACGACAACCTGAAAATGGTCGTGTTCGGTCAGGATGTCGCCATTGAGGCGCTCAGTACGTCCATCAAGCTTGCCCGTGCCGGTCTCGGTGCGGAAGAGAAGCCCATAGGCTCCTTCCTGTTTGCTGGCCCCACTGGTGTGGGTAAAACCGAATTGTGCCGCCAGTTGGCGAAGGTCATGGGGATCGAGCTGATTCGCTTTGATATGTCTGAGTATATGGAGCGCCATACGGTTTCCCGCCTGATTGGTGCACCTCCCGGCTATGTGGGTTTTGATCAGGGTGGCTTATTGACAGATGCGGTCACCAAACACCCGCACAGTGTGGTTCTGCTCGATGAAATCGAGAAGGCGCACCCGGAAGTGTTCAATTTGTTGCTGCAAGTCATGGACCACGGCACCCTGACGGACAACAACGGCCGCAAGGCCGACTTCCGAAATGTGATCTTGATTATGACAACCAACGCCGGCGCGGAATTGATAAGCCGCCGCTCGATCGGGTTTGCCAATCAGGACCACACAAGCGACGGGATGGAAGAGATCAAGAAGCTCTTCACGCCCGAATTCAGAAACCGCCTGGATAGTATTATTCAGTTCGGCGCGCTGAGCATGGATGTGGTTAAAACCGTGGTGGACAAATTTGTCGTTGAGTTGCAGGCGCAGCTGGACGAGTCCAGAGTCACACTCGAGGTGGACAATGCGGCTCGTGAATGGCTCGCTGTTAACGGATACGACGAGAAAATGGGTGCGCGCCCAATGGCGCGCCTGATCCGCGAGAAGCTGCGCAAGCCACTCGCGGAGGCTGTGCTGTTTGGAGATCTTTCGGAAGAGGGCGGCAAGGTGGAAGTGACTGTGGAAAATGATCAGCTCAAAATCAACACCGCGGTGCCGGCGCTGCATTGACGCTGTTCTCCATCTGGGCAGGCTCCACAGGAAGAACTGCGCAACCAAAAAAGCCACCTTGAAGGTGGCTTTTTTGTTGTCCGGGTCTTTGCGCTTCAGGATTATCGGCGCGGGCCGGAGCGGTATTCAGCGGGCGCGGTAGGTGATTCGGCCTTTACTCAGATCGTAAGGTGTGAGTTCAACCTTGACCTTGTCACCGGTCAGGATGCGGATGTAGTTTTTGCGCATCTTGCCGGAAATGTGCGCGATTACCACATGTCCATTTTCCAGTTTTACTCGGAATGTGGTGTTGGGCAGGGTGTCGATCACCTCGCCTTCCATTTCAATGTAATCGTCTTTTGCCATGCGGCAGGAACCTTTGATTAATGTGTACTTGCTATTCCGCCAGATAATTATGGCTCGCAAAATTGAGCCCGGCGGTACGACGGGCGTGCATTTTGCACGAAAAGTGGCAGTACGCCAAGTGAAACCACGAGTGCGGCGGAAAAGGGGGAGGATCGTGATTGGGCCTCAGGGTTGCGCCCCGTCTGACTTGAGCGTCCAGCGCCCGCCCTGGAGTATCTCCAGGGGTTGGAACTGGCTCTTATACGCCATTTTCTGGCATGCCGCTATCCAATACCCGAGATACAGACTGGGCAGCCCCAGCCGGCGGGCCCATTCAATCTGGTAGAGAATGGAGTAACTGCCGAGACCACGCTTGATTTCGTCGGGATCGTAGAAGGTGTAAATGGCCGATACGCCGCCAGTCAGAACATCGGTGACCGCCGTCGCCAGCAGCTCTCCGCGCGCGCGGAATTCGAGATAGCGGGTGGTGCCCCATGCATTATTGAGGAAGCTGCGAAACTGCTCCCTGGAAGGGGGGTACATTTCGCCATCCGCATGGCGCTCTTCAATGTAGCGCGCGTACAAATCGTAGTGTTCGCCGGTGTCGATATCGTAACGGTGAAATACGTCCAGGTCGCGATTGCGTCGCCAGCAGCGGCGCTGGGCGCGGTTGGGAACAAACAGTTCCACCGGTACCCGTGCAGGAATGCAGGCCTGACAGTCGGTGCATTGAGGCCGATAGAGATAGTTGCCACTGCGGCGGAAGCCAAGTTCCGAGAGGCGGCTGTACAGTGGCTGATCTACCGGTATTTGCGGGTCGACGAATACGGTGGTGGCTTCCCGGTCATCCAGATAGCCGCATGGGTGAGGTAATGTGGCGAGCAGGCGCACGGAATCCAGCTGGGAATACTGGCTCATGCCCAGGGGCTTCCTGTAGTGGAGTCATATAGCGCGTGTTTTGCTGCCATTGTCGCTCTCTGTTATGTCGGCGTAACTAATTCAACTAGCGAGACCTGGAGTATCGGGCGGGGAGGACGGCGCCCAGCAAGTACCGTTAGACCTGGATTCGAGGGTAATTTGCCGACGTTAAAAACACAAACCGGCAGCTGGTCACTACGTGTCGAAGAGGGATGGTGACAGGACCGCAGGCCACGGATGAGGGAAATCCGGTTTATTCACTTCGGTCTCAAGGATTGCTTCGAACGATTCTCTGGGCACTTCTTCCGCACCGAGGCTCAGCAAATGCGGGTTGCTGACCTGGCAGTCGATCAAGCGGCAATCCCATTCGGCCAACTGTCGCACCAGATAGGCGAAGGCCACCTTGGAGGCATTGGTTGCATGGTGAAACATGGATTCACCAAAGAACATGCGCCCCACCGCGAGTCCGTACAGGCCTCCCACCAGCTCCCCATCCAGCCAGGTTTCCACAGAATGCGCGTGACCAAGACGATGCATGGTTGCATAGGCTTCCACTATGTCATCGGTGATCCAGGTGCCGGACTGCCCGGCGCGTGGGGTCGCAGCACAGTTGCGTACCACACGATCAAAGGCGCGGTCGAATGTGACCTGGTAGCGTCCCTGGCGGATCACCTTGCGCAGGCTGCGGCTGAAGGTCAGAGTTTGCGGGCGCACAATACAGCGGGGCGACGGAGACCACCAAAGGATCGGCTGGTCATCGGAAAACCATGGGAATATTCCCCGGCGGTAAGCCGCGAGTAGCCAGTCGGGCGTCAGATCACCCCCAACGGCCAACAGACCATTGGGGTCTGCAAGCGCCTTGGCTGTGTTTGGAAAGCCAATGCGCTCCGGGTCCAGCAGGGCAAGTATCTCGTCGGTACCTTGGCTCAAGGAAAGCCCCTGTCGGCGGTTTCGTTGTTGATGCGTTCAACATCCACGGAAGAAAAAGGCGGCTACACAGCCGCCTTTGCTGGAACCTGAGTGCAGGCTTATTGGGCGTCGAGATAGCGCTCCGCATCCAGCGCTGCCATGCAGCCGGTGCCGGCAGAGGTTACTGCCTGGCGGTAAATGTGATCGGACACGTCA
This sequence comes from Microbulbifer sp. SH-1, assembly GCF_011326135.1. Lineage (NCBI taxonomy): Bacteria > Pseudomonadati > Pseudomonadota > Gammaproteobacteria > Cellvibrionales > Microbulbiferaceae > Microbulbifer > Microbulbifer sp. SH-1. Next base: position 1,101,635 of record NZ_CP046948.1, read on the forward strand.
CCAGCGGCAAATACACCGGGGATGGAGGTTTGCGTTGCGTTGCCGTTGAGGCCGCTCTCCACCACGATGTAGCCGCCATTCATTTCCAGCTGGCCTTCGAAGATATCGGTGTTCGGTTTATGGCCGATGGCGATAAACACACCGGACACGTCCAGCTCTTTGGTTGAACCGTCCTGCACATTTTTCAGGCGCACGCCGGTCACTCCCGCGTCATCACCCAGTACTTCCTCAAGGGTATGGTGCCAGCAAAGTGTGATGTTGCCATTTTGCGCCTTTTCCATCAGGCGATCCTGCAGGATCTTTTCTGCACGCAGCGTATCGCGCCGGTGCACCAGGATTACTTCGCTTGCGATGTTGGATAGGTACAGGGCTTCTTCGACAGCGGTATTGCCTCCACCCACTACCACAACTTTCTGATCGCGATAAAAGAAGCCGTCGCAGGTGGCGCAGGCACTTACGCCGCGACCCTGAAAGGTCTGCTCAGAGGGAAGGCCGAGATACTGGGCGGAAGCGCCGGTAGCGATAATCAGCGCGTCGCAGGTGTAGGTCTCGTTACCCTTGAGGATAAAGGGGCGCTGCTTGAGGTCAACCTCGTGGATGTGATCGAAAAGAATATTGGTCTCGAAGCGCTCAGCGTGCTGCTGCATCTGCACCATCAGGTCTGGCCCCTGCAGATCGTGCACGCCACCCGGCCAGTTTTCCACTTCCGTGGTGGTGGTGAGCTGGCCTCCCTGCTGCATGCCGGTGATGACCACCGGTTTCAGGTTGGCGCGGGCCGCATAGATAGCCGCGGTATAACCGGCAGGGCCGGAGCCCAGAATAATCAGTCGGTGATGATTGCTCATGAAGGAACTCTCAATACTTCAATGTATAAAATTTGATCGCGAAAACAGCGCGCCAACGTCGCCGCGGTGGCCAATCATTACGGCGTCCGCGGGAGCAAGGCAATATGAATTGCGGCGAAATAATGGCTTAAACAGCAATATCGAGTCGCCGTTGGCAATATCAAGGTGCCGCCATCGATATACAGGTATGGCCGGCAAAAAACGCCCGCAATAATAGGGGAGGTGACCCGGTGAACCAAATAGTTTGGCCTTATTTATCTTATTGCGGGTCTTTATAGACTGAGTGAATGGTGGGCTGTGACGCTGTTTGCTCGCTTGGATACTGAGACAAGGCTGTCATCTAATTCATCTAGTTTTATGTTAGGAATGCCTTAAGAGCTAGATGTAAGTTATTGTTTTTAAGAGAAAATTTATAAGTTAAAGTGATTTGTTAACTGCGTGTGTGGTGGAAATTGCACCGGGGCTGTAGTACACAGAGTGCTGTAGTGAACCGGCACTGTCCGCGGTGACAACGCAAAAATTGACATTGTGTCGGCGCGCTTGATGCGAGACCGCAGTAAAATCCCGGCATCCGGCGCCAGGTGCGCTGCAAGATAAGTCGAGCGAGCTTCCACTGCCCGCGAAAATGAATATTGAGGTAAGCCATTGAAGGCTGAAAGCGAAACCGAGTCTGGTCCCGCCATTCCAGACTCACTCATGGCACGCATCCTGCGCGAGGGCGCATTGATAGCCCTGTTGGCGGGCGCGCTGCTGGTGGGTATCAGTCTGCTGAGTTACAGCCCTGGAGATCCGGGCTGGTCCCACACCGGTAGCGGTGGCGGTATCGACAATGCCATCGGCCCCACTGGCGCGTGGCTGGCGGATGTCTGCCTGTCGTTGTTGGGATGGATGGCCTATCTATTCCCGATTCTGATCGGCTGGCGTGCCTACCGTATTCTGCGCGACAAAAATGCGCGCTTCCACGGCCCACTGTTTGCGTTGCGGGTTGGCGGCCTGCTACTGCTGCTGGTGTCCGGAGCCGCCCTTGCCACACTGTGTTTTGCGCCATCGGCCGAGCCATTGCCATTCTCAAACGGCGGAATTGTAGGCACCTCGGTGTCAGGTTTCATGGAATCCGGTCTGGGCTATGTCGGTGCCACCATATTGCTGCTCGCCATGTTTGCCATTGGTGTAACCGTGTTTACCGGTATGTCGTGGCTAAAGCTGTTTGAAGATATCGGGCGCAGTGTGCTGTATGTGTTCAGTTGGATGGGGCAGCGCGTGGCACGCGCGCGCAAAGACCGAGAGGAGCAACGGGTTGCCCGCGAGGCGGTGATTGTGCGCAAAGCGGCGGTTGAAGAAGAAAAGCAGCGTACCGCAAAGCGCCAACCGCCGCAGATCGCGCCGGTGGCGCCGCCGCCAAAGCAGAGCCCGCGCGCGGTGAAGGAAAAACAGGGTGAGCTATTCAAGGGCCCGGTGACCGGCGATCTGCCACCGCTATCCCTGTTGGACGCTCCGGAAGCCAACAAAAAGGCCGGCTTCAGTCGCGAAGCCCTGGAGGCCCTTTCCCGCCTGCTGGAACTGAAACTAAAAGACTTCGGTGTGGTTGCTGAGGTTGTCTCGGTATTGCCAGGACCGGTGGTGACCCGATTTGAAATCCAGCCTGCCGCCGGGGTGAAAGTCAGCCGTATCACCAATCTGGCCAAAGACCTCGCGCGCTCCCTGGCCGTGATCAGTGTGCGGGTGGTTGAGGTAATCCCCGGAAAATCGGTCGTCGGGATCGAGATTCCCAATGAAAACCGGCAGATGGTACGCCTCTCGGAAGTATTGGGTTCGGAGCTCTATGAAAAGGCGGGGTCCGCGCTGACGCTGGCACTGGGGCACGACATCGCCGGCCAGCCGGTGGTGGCGGACCTGGCGAAAATGCCACACCTGCTGGTGGCTGGTACCACCGGTTCCGGTAAGTCCGTAGGCATCAACGTGATGCTGCTGAGCCTGTTGTACAAATCCACGCCGGATGAGGTCCGCCTGATTCTGGTGGATCCGAAAATGCTGGAACTCTCGGTGTACGAGGGTATTCCCCATTTGCTCACGCCGGTAATCACCGACATGAACGACGCCGCCAACGGCCTGCGCTGGTGTGTGGGGGAGATGGAGCGGCGCTACAAGTTGATGGCGGCGATGGGCGTGCGCAACCTGGCGGGTTTCAACCGTAAGGTGAAAGAGGCGATTGCCGCCGGCGAGCCGCTGATTGACCCGATCTGGCAGCCGGACCCTATGTCCAGTGTGCCAGAGGCAGAGCAGACTGCTCCGCACCTCAAACCGCTGCCCGCCATCGTGGTGGTGATCGACGAATTTGCCGACATGATGATGATTGTCGGCAAGAAGGTGGAGCAGTTGATTGCGCGGATCGCGCAGAAGGCCCGCGCCGCGGGCATCCACCTGTTGTTGGCTACCCAGCGCCCCTCCGTGGATGTGATTACCGGTCTGATCAAGGCCAACGTGCCCACGCGCATGGCGTTTCAGGTCTCCTCGAAGATCGATTCGCGCACCATTTTGGATCAGGGCGGCGCCGAACAGTTGCTCGGTCATGGCGACATGCTATATCTGCCGCCGGGTACAGCCCTCCCCGTAAGGGTGCACGGCGCCTTTGTGGATGACCACGAAGTGCACCAGGTTGTGGCAGACTGGTGTCGCCGCGGCGAGCCCGAGTTCATCGACGGCATCGTGGATGACTCCAACAACAGTATCCCGGTACCCGGTATGGCCACCGAGGGTGGCGAGGACGACCCGGAAACCGACGCGCTCTACGACGAGGCGGTCGCATTCGTGGCCAAATCCCGCAAGGCGTCCATTTCTTCCGTGCAGCGCCAACTGCGCATCGGCTACAATCGCGCCGCCCGCATGATTGAGGCGATGGAAGCGGCCGGTGTGGTCTCCGCCCAGCAACCGAATGGCAACCGCGAAGTGCTGGTGCCGGCGCCTTGAGTTTCCAATCAGCGAGCCAGGTTCAGTCCAGGTTCACCTGTCGAGGGCTAGGCTTTAGAGACTGGATCAGCAAATCTGGAACGCAACTATGAAATGCACATTTGGGAAACGCGCACTGGGCATTCTTTTTATCGCATTGGGGCTTGGCGTCGGCACGACCGGCGCAAGCGCGGACGCCAGTGACGAGCTGAGCCGCCTGCTGCAGCCCCTTGGCTCCATCTCCGGCGGGTTTCGGCAGACCCTAAAGGACCAAAACGGCAAAACCCTGCAAAAGAGCAGTGGCAACTTTTCCGTACAGCGCCCGGGGAAGCTTCGCTGGCAAACTGGCGAACCCTTTTCGCAATTGCTGGTGACCAATAACCAGAAGCTGTGGCTGTACGACCCGGATCTGGAGCAGGTGACCATACGTCCGGTGGACAATCGCATGAAGGAGACGCCCGCCCTGTTGCTTGGCGGGAAGGTGGAAGAAATCCGTGGTTCGTTCAGCGTGGAAAACAAGAAAGGGGCTTACTACCTGACCCCCAAGCGCGCCTCTGCGCCCTTTAAATCCATAGTGATCCGCTTTGATAGCAAGGGGTTGCCGGCGGCCATGACTGTGCGCGATGGCATGGGTCAAACCACCGACATTCAGTTCAATGGCATGCAGGCCAACCCGAAGCTGTCGTCTTCCATATTCAACTTCAAACCGCCGAAAGGGACCGACATCATCCGCGATGAATGATCTTTTCCAGGCGCCGCCCCGGCACCAGCCTCTGGCCGCGCGCATGCGGCCGCAATCTCTGGCCCACTATGTGGGCCAGACGCATTTATTGGGTCCCGGTAAGCCACTGCGCGAAGCGGTGGAGCGGGGGCAGCTGCACTCCATGGTGCTCTGGGGGCCGCCCGGTGTGGGTAAAACCACTTTCGCGCGCTTGCTCGCGGAAGAGTGCGACGTGCGCTTTGCCACCTTGTCGGCGGTTCTCGCCGGAGTAAAGGAAATCCGCCAGGCGGTTGCCGAGGCTGAGCAACACGCGGCCCAGTTCGGGCGCGGCACCATCCTGTTCGTGGACGAAGTGCATCGCTTCAACAAGGCCCAGCAGGATGCATTTTTACCGTACGTGGAGGAGGGCACGGTAACCTTTGTCGGCGCCACCACGGAAAACCCGTCGTTTGAACTGAACAATGCGCTGCTCTCCCGATGCCGGGTATATCTGCTGCGCAGTTTGAGCCAGGAAGAACTGGTCGGCCTGTTGCAGCGGGCCCTGTCGGAAGATGAGGAGTTGCGTACGCGCAACATCCAAATGACCCCGGAAGTGTTGGAACGCATTACCTTGAGCGCTGATGGCGACGCTCGCAGCGCGCTGAATCTTCTCGAAATCGCCTGCGACCTGTCGCGGGAAGAGGGGGGGCGCCAGGTTGTCGACGACGATGTTCTGGCGGAAGTGCTGAGCGCGGATGTACGACGCTTCGACAAGGGTGGGGATTACTTTTACGACCAGATTTCCGCACTGCACAAATCCGTGCGCGGCTCGGATCCGGACGCTGCGCTCTACTGGTTTGCGCGCATGATCGACGGCGGCTGCGATCCGTTGTATGTGGCCCGTCGGGTGGTGCGCATGGCGAGTGAGGATATCGGCAACGCCGATCCCCGCGCGCTGGAACTAGCGCTCAACGCCTGGGATGTGCAGGAACGCCTCGGCAGCCCGGAAGGGGAGTTGGCCATAGCCCAGGCCGTGGTGTATCTCGCCGTCGCAGCGAAAAGCAACGCCGTCTACAGCGCCTACAAACGGGTGTTGGCGGATATTCGCCGGGAGCCCAGCTATGACGTCCCGATTCATCTGCGCAATGCGCCCACCAAGCTCGCCAAAGAAATGGCCCACGGTGCCGAGTACCGCTACGCCCACGATGAGCCGGATGGGTTTGCCGCAGGGGAAAACTATTTCCCGGAGGCCATTTCCGGGCGCCGCTACTACCATCCGGTTAACCGCGGCCTGGAATTGAAGATCGAGGAGAAGCTCCAGCGCCTGCGCGCCTTGAACCAGGCGAGTCCCTTGCAGCGCTATTCGCCCGAGCGCGCACCGGATACGGATAAGACGTAGCGATATACACGGCGCAAGGGAATAAAAAAGCGCTAAAATCGTCGCCCACTGGCACCCAGAAACGTATCGGCCAGGGGAATAATTAAAGGGGAGTTCCATGCAGTGGATCGCAATTGCGCTGGGCGGCGCCATCGGAGCAATACTTCGGCATCTGGTCGCCATCTGGAGTTTTCCGGTATTTGAAAACCGGCTTCCCCTCGGGACGTTTATCGTCAACCTGGTCGGCTCCCTGCTGATCGGCGTCGCCTACGTGGCGATCGTGGAACGCGGCATGCTCGGGCACGAGTGGCGCCTGCTGATCATGACCGGCCTGTTCGGCGCACTCACCACTTTTTCTACCTTCTCGCTGGAAACCGTGCTGTTGTGGCACAATGGCCAGCCTTTAACGGCGCTGGCCTATATAGCGGTCAGCCTCCTGGCATGCTTGGCGGCCACCGCGGCCACCATCTCGCTGGGAATGAAATATCTGTAACGCGGTAATCAAACCACCATGCTCGATCCCAAACTGATTCGTACCCAACTCGACGACGTTGCAGCGGCGCTGGCCAAGCGCGGTGTGCAGCTGGACAAGGCAAAACTGGAACAGCTCGAAGAGCAGCGCAAGGAGCTGCAAGTGCGCACCGAAGCGCTGCAGAACGAGCGCAACAGCAAATCCAAGAACATCGGTCGTGCCAAGGCCAGTGGTGAGGATATTGCGCCGCTGCTGAAAGAAGTCGAATCCCTGGGCGGTCAGTTGACCGAAGCCAAGCAGGCACTGACCGAACTGCAGGAGCAGCTCGACGATATGCTGCTCGCGATTCCCAACCTGCCGCACGAATCCGTGCCGGAAGGCAAGGACGAGAGTGACAACGTGGAAGTGCGCCAGTGGGGCACACCGCGCAGTTTTGATTTCGAGGTGCGTGATCACGTCGACCTGGGTGCGCGGCTCAAAGGCCTGGATTTCGAAGTGGCGAGCAAGATTACCGGCTCGCGCTTTGCGGTGATGACCGGCCAGGTGGCAAAACTGCACCGCGCCTTGGCACAGTTCATGCTAGATCTACATATAGAAGAGCACGGCTACCAAGAAGCCAATGTGCCGGTCATTGTAAATAGCGATTCCCTGTACGGTACCTCGCAGCTGCCCAAGTTCGCCGAGGATCTGTTCAAACTGGAGGATGAGCGTGGTTTCTACCTCATCCCCACGGCAGAGGTGCCCCTGACAAACCTGTACCGCGACGAGATCGTCGACGCAGCTTCACTGCCACAGAAGTTTGTCAGCCACACCAACTGTTTTCGCTCCGAGGCCGGCTCACACGGGCGCGATACCCGCGGCATGATCCGGCAGCACCAGTTCGAGAAAGTTGAGCTGGTGTGGTTTGCCCACCCGGACCATTCCATGGACGCGCTCGAACAGCTCACCAGTCATGCGGAAAATGTTCTGCAGAAACTGAACCTGCCATACCGCACCGTGGTGCTGTGTGGCGGCGATATGGGTTTCGGTGCAACCAAAACCTATGACCTGGAAGTGTGGATTCCGTCCCAGGACAAGTACCGGGAAATCTCCTCCTGCTCACTGATGGGCGACTTCCAGGCCCGGCGTATGAAGGCCCGCTGGCGCAACCCGGAAACGGGCAAGCCGGAACTGCTGCACACCCTGAATGGATCCGGGCTTGCCGTGGGCCGTACGCTGATCGCGGTGCTGGAAAACTACCAACAGGCCGATGGTAGTATCGAGGTGCCGGAAGTACTGCGCCCCTACATGCGGGGTGCAACCAAGATCGGCTAAGCAGTATGGAATAAGACCTTGCGTTACCTGCCTCTCGCTTTTGATTTGAAAAACCGCCCCTGCCTGATTATCGGGGGCGGTTCCATCGCCACGCGCAAAGCGCGGTTACTGAATAAAGCGGAGGCCCGCCTGCTGGTGGTGGCTCCGGACATTACCGATGAGCTGCGCCAGCTGGTCCTTGCCAGCGGCGGTGAGTACATCGTCGGCCGTTACCGCAGTGACCTGCTGGGTCAGGCAGAGATGGTGGTCGCCGCCACTGCCGACAGCGACGTCAACGCACAGGTCTCCGCCGATGCCCGCGCCCGGCGTCTGCCGGTAAATGTGGTGGACTCTCCGGAACTCTGTACATTTACCTTCCCCTCCATTGTCGAGCGCGGCCCGCTGGCCATCGGCATCTCCAGCGGCGGTTCTGCGCCGGTGCTTACCCGCATGCTGCGGGCCCAGATTGAAACCCTGCTTTCACCCGGTCTCGGCCTGATCGCCGAGCTGTCCGGCCGGCTGCGCGACAGCGTTAAAGCCGCACTGCCGGAGGCCCAGCGCAAAGACTTCTGGCACTGGGTATTCAACGGCCCGGTGGTCGGGCAGATAGAGCGCGGCCACAAAGCCGAAGCGGAACAGGCGGTGCTGGATGAACTGCAGCGCTGGCAGGACAAACCTGCGCCGAGCGGCGAGGTGTATCTGGTCGGCGGCGGCCCCGGCGACCCCGACCTTCTCACCTTCCGCGCCCTGCGCCTGATGCAACAGGCAGACGTGGTGCTCTACGACAGGCTGGTTTCCACGGAAGTGCTGGAGCTGGTACGTCGCGACGCTGAGCGTATCTACGTTGGCAAAATGAAGCAGTTCCACTCGGTGCCCCAGGACGACATCAACCAACTGCTGGTGGATCTCGCGAAAGAGGGTAAAAAGGTGCTGCGTCTGAAGGGCGGCGATCCATTTGTATTCGGCCGCGGCGGCGAGGAGATCGACAAGCTGGCGGAAGCCGGTGTGCCATTCCAGGTGGTGCCAGGTATTACAGCCGCCATCGGCTGCTCGGCGTATTCCGGTATTCCGCTGACCCACCGGGACCATGCGCAGTCCGTACGTTTTATTACCGGCCACCTGAAAGAGGGGGATCTGGTGCTGCCGTGGGAAGAACTCATCACCAAAAACCAGACTCTGGTCTTCTATATGGGCCTGACAGGCCTTCCCACCATTTCCGAAAAACTGATTGCTCACGGCATGGATGCGGATACGCCGGCGGCGCTGGTGGAAAAGGGGACTACCCGCGATCAGCGGGTGATCGTCGGCACCATTGGCACCTTGCCGGAACTGGCGGAAACCCACAAAGTTGAAGCACCGGCGCTGACCATCATTGGTGGGGTAGTGACCTTGCGTGAGAGCCTGGGCTGGTACCAGTAACGCCCCCTTTAACCGAGCATACCGACCGGTCAGGTGCGAGACGCGCCGCTTGCTGACAACAACCCGTCCACTGGCAAACCCCACTCTATACTGTAGGAGTTGTTTGCCAGTGGTGGTTTTATGTTGTGGATACTGCTTCGATTTTATTGCACGCTTCTGGTGCGTGGCTTTATGCCCCGGGAGAGTGAAATTGCACTGCCCAACGAAGAAGACAGCCATCTGCGTCGCTATTCCCGCAAATACCGGGTTAAACGTAACTGGGTGAAGAACCTATGGATTGGCTCTTCACTGCTGATGATCTGCTTCCCGCTGTTGCCTTTTGTTCTCGGGCTGGGGCTGTTTACTTCGTTCCTGTCTTTCGCAATTCTCGACGAAACGGCCTGAACTGAATCTGGTGCCTTGTCGCTCGCGAAGTGGTGACCGAAATTTATTTCAGTGTTAACACATAGGCTTGGGACTGTTCAGAGAAGCTTGAGGGATTACCTTCAACCCAGTCCCGATGGCCATTGCCGAAAAACGGCGACAACGGATGCGCGCTCTGGCCGGTGGCCATGTGGAAGATTCCACGCTCCTCGTAACCGGGCGCTACCACCATGCGCTCGGACGCACCGTTGGTGGATGACTGGAAGCGCGGCATGTGGGAATCGCCCGGTAGATGGTCCTCTGGCATGGCAGTAAACCAATTCACTGCAGCCACTGCGCGTCCAAGCGGGTGCTGGATCTTGGCAGCGTTCTGCGCCCCCCATGTCTGTTTCTCAAAAGGCAAGCCGCCTTCGGACATTTCCTCCAACACCTTGTCCAATGCTGCCAGTTTTAATGCCTTCCAGGATCTGAACTCTGGATTTAACAGGTGCGTCGGTTCGTGGGCCAGCATTTCCCATGCCGGGTATTCCACTTGACGGTTGACCCGCCCGAACTCGAAATCCGGGCTATGGCGCTGCATATACGTCAGCACTGGCGCGGTAGCCAGGTCGATAAAGCGCAGGCGGAAATTGCGCACGATGCGATAACCCACAGAGTCGGCACTGGCACGGCCGCCCCAGTTGATCACCTGGTGGCGCACCTGATCGTAACCGTCGACCGTGGAGAGCAGGGCGCTCAGTTGCTCCTGCCAGCGCTCAAGAAATACCGCGCGGTCGTCAAGCTGGATATTCAGCAGATCCTGCTCGGTAAAACGCTCGCGGGCAAACAGGTCATCACGGATCTGTTGCTGGCGTGCGCCGAGGGCATAGCCCCCGTCTCCCATCACTTTGAGGTATTGACCGTCCATAGTGCGGGAGTTTGCTGTCCAGATCCGATGGGAGGGTGGATTGTAGACATGCGGCTGCTCTTCCAGCGAAAGGTACCCGTCCCAGTATGCGGTGCCATCGGCCCAGCTTATTGAACGACTGCCGTCGAGGCCCACCCGGCGGGGAATTGGCCCGGCCACGGTCCAACCGATATTGCCGTCCACATCACCAATCACAAAATTCTGGTGCGGGAGACCCAGCTCCGGTGCCAGGTTCATGGCATCACGCGTGCTTGCGGTGGTTTCCAGTTTCAGGATATTCATATTGGCGCCGCGAGGATCGTGGGCAACCCAGCGATAGGCGAGGGGAACACCCTTGTGGTTTTCGGCAACCACAGGACCCCAGATAGTCTTGCGCACTTCAAGCCGGACCGGCGGTTTACCTTTGATCGCGATCTGTTCCGCTGCTATTTCGAAATCCTGCCAGCCATCGGGGGTGCGGTACTGTTTGCCGTCGGCGGATACATCCAGCGGAATCAGATCACCCCAGTCCGCAGTGGTATTGGTAAAACCCCAGGCAACCCTGCCGTTGCTGCCGGCAACAACGATGGGTCCGCCGGGCAGGGTGGCGCCACGCATCACGAAGTCAGTGCCGGGCACATTCCAGCCCGCGCGGAACCAGATATTCGGTACCGTGATAGCGAGGTGCATATCGTCGGCCACGATCGCCGCGCCGTGTTCTGTGAGTGCGCCGCCGACTACCCAGTTGTTGCTGCCGAAGATCATGTCTTCGCTTTCCATCTTCTGCTGCGCCATCGGCTCGTTATCCTGAACCAGTGCGGCGATATGAGTTTCCGGTAGCGCCAGAGGTCCGCGGGCGTCACCAATCAGAGGCGCATCCCAGATGCCGCCCTTGGGTACAAAGAATTCGTAAAGGTCAGCGGGCAGCAGATCTGCCAGTGCGTTGTCGCGCAACTCGAAATCGCCGGTATTGCTCTGCAAGGTCAGGTACATACTGAAAATGGCCAGCAGACTGTCGGCGGGAATCCAGGGGCGGGGCTCTGTGCGGAGCAGGGCGTATTCCCAGGGCGTGGCACCAAGCTGTTCCAGGCCGTAGTTCACACCGGAAGCGTAGTGCTCAAGCACCTGCCGTTGCTCTACCGGCATGGCGGCGATGTTGCGCTCGGCGCGGGCGCGGAACTGGTGAATCCGGATTTCCTGGTCGTGAGAAAGTGCCGCTTCACCCACTAGCTCCGATAACTCACCGGCGGAGTTGCGGCGTAGCAGATCCATCTGGAAGAAACGCTCCTGAGCATGCAGGAAGCCCAGTGCAAATGCGCTGTCGTTGCGATTTTCTGCCGTAATGAAGGCGATACCCTGCTCGTCGCGAGCGATGCTTACCGGGTTATCCAGCTGACCGGTGTGCAGCTCTCCATCGAGGAGCGGCAGGCTCTGGCGCAGCCAGATCCAGGTGGCCGCAGCAACTAGCAATAAAAGGACAGCCAGGGCAGTCAGGCCCTTAATCAGGCGGGCCGGCCAGGGGGAAATATTCAACATCGGTGCTTCTCTCGGGAAAAATCCAGAATCGTTATTTTGGGACTTAATCGGTCTTCCATCTATTTGTGTTCCGGCATGCTTTTGCCATCCGCTCCCTGGTACAACGCCGAAAAGTGTCACCGAGTCTAGCAGCGCCATGCTGCGTAAACTGGTTACCGGCGGACCTGTTCTGGTCAGAATACAGTGCTTTGGTTAATTTTAGCGCCAATTTGGCGTTAAAAGCCTCGCAGTAATCATGTAGAACTGACTGGTCACTACAACAAAGTCACAACAAGCTTTTCTTGGGACACGGCTACCCGTAAGATGGCCGAACATAACTATCCATAACAACAATTTTCCATCACGCTTTTCATATAACTAGAACGCGAGGACGCGATGATGTACGACGCCGATCAGTCCGGTAAAAACCGGTTCTTCACCCTGTCCACCCTTTCTGCCGCCATCGCTGTAACTACAGCGCTAAGTGGCGCTGCATCCGCTGCTGAGATTGAAGAAGTAGTGGTAACCGCGCAGAAGCGCGCGGAAAACCTGCAGGATGTTCCCATTGCCATTTCCGCTTTCACCGGCGACAACATGAAAGCGATGGGCGTAAAGAATCTGACCGACCTGGGTAAATTTACCCCGGGTGTGGAAATGAATAATGACACCCCGCTGCAGCCCACCTACAGTATTCGCGGTATCGAAACTGGTGACTTCACCGTAGGTTCTGACCCCGCGGTGGCCGTGTATGTAGACGGCGTGTATACCGGCCGCGGCGCCGGCGCTGAAATCCCGCTGGCGGATATTGAGCGTGTCGAGGTACTCAAAGGCCCCCAGGGCACCCTGTTTGGCCGCAACGCCACCGGCGGCGCCATCCATATCATTTCCCAGAAGCCACAGGCAGATGACACCTCCGAGCTGAATCTGACCGCGGGCAATTACGGCCGTCAATCTTCCGACCTGCTGTTGAACCGTCAACTGAGTGACAATCTGTACGCTCGCTTCACCGCATCCACCAACCGTCGCGATTCCTTCGCCGACAATCTGGCCGGCGGTTTCGATACCGGCAATATCGACACTCAGACCTATCGCGCCTCTCTGCTGTGGGAGCCGAGTGCCAATACCGAAGTTCTGTGGCGCGCGGATTACGGCATCATGGACCAGGGCAGTGCCCTGCGTACTTCCATTGTCCCGTCACTGCAGGCGGAAGCGGGTGGTACCGATGTGTTTGGCGACTACGCACTGGACACACCGACCATCGAAGACCGCGACTCCTGGGGTACCTCTCTGTCTATTGTGCACGACTTCGAAAACGTAACCTTTACCTCCATTACTGCCTATCGCGGTTTTGACGCGCACCTGCAGCAGGACGAAGATGGCACTGCCAACCCTGATTACAAGTTTGGCTCAGCCAACTTTGACGAGCAGACCCAATTTTCCCAGGAATTCCGTCTGAATGGCGCCACCGACACGCTAAAGTGGACCTTGGGCGCATCCTACTCCCGCGAGGAGCTGGAGCACGTGACCGACGCCTACTTTACTCCTGGTTCGCTGGAATCGTTTGCAGTATATGAAGGTGTAAAGGAACAGGTCGACGTGCTTGGCCTTGAGTTGACTACAACTCAAATTGAAAACATGGCGTATCTGCAGCGACAGGCAATGATCGCCGGTGGAATGGAAGGAGCGGCCGTCGCCACATTTGTATACGATCTGATGGTGCAATCCGGACAGGCTGATGGACTTCTTCAGTCATTAGGTGCGCCTACTGGTGTTACCGCTTCAATGCTTAATCGTGACCAAATGATTGCTCAGCTCACTCCCGGCATCCGTGATTGGGTTATGAACGGAGAGGATTGGAACGAATCCGTCATCAATACCGGTGACTACCGCTCTGCAGCCATTTACGGTGACGCGACTTGGTCATTGACCGACAAGCTGGATCTGACGGTGGGTGCGCGTTACACCGCAGATGATAAAGATTTTTCAATTGCGAGTTCCTATCAAAATACCTTGCCTGTCTCGCTGGCTGGAGGCCTAGTAGATGTGATGGGCCCGAATGGTGTCGTACTTTTCCAGATGCCTCTGCCTTCGCTACCTTCTTGTGAGAGTGTGCAAAGCGCACCTTGTATTCCTGCAGAGCGCTTTGGAATGGCGTTCAACAACAACGGTATTGCCGACCTCAAGCAGAAGCTGAGCGATTCCTGGAGTGATGTATCTGGACGTATCGTAGTGGACTACCGTTGGAACGATGACGTGATGACCTTCGTGTCTCTTGCCGACGGTTTCAAGGCCGGTGGTTTCAACAGTTTCAGTGCGGCGCCCGGTATTGATCCGTCCTTCGATCAGGAAGACGTGACCAACCTTGAAATCGGCCTGAAGAGCAGCCTGTTTGACAATGCTGTGCGCTTCAATGCGTCGGTATTCGCCTACGATTACAAGAACCTGCAGCAATTGGATCTGGTAGGGGCACCCATCCCCAACTACTACCTGCGCAATGCCGATGCTGAAGGCCGCGGTGCGGAATTTGAAATCCAGTGGGCGGCAACCGATAACCTGTTTATTGCCGGTAACTACTCGTTCCTTGATACCGAATACACCCGCTACCAGATCATTGAGTCCATCGGTGAGACCGAAGAAGAACATTCTCGCGTAGGTCAGCCCCGCGTTGGCACCCCCGAGAACAAGTTCAACCTGATGGCCGAGTACAGCTGGGAGCTGGCTGCTGGTGGAGATATGTCTATTCGCGGCGACTACAACTGGACTGACGAGCGCGTGGGCTCCATCAGCGATCCGGCCCGTGTGATCCCGGATTACCAGCTGATGAACCTGCGCGCTGGCTGGAACAGTGCGTCCGACCGTTACTCCGCGGCACTGTGGGTGCAGAACGTCACCGACGAGGAAATTGCCGGTGGCTACGGCGGTACCGGTGCGGCCATCGGCGCCAGCCCGGCTTGGCGCTTCATGCCCCGCATGTACGGCGCAGACTTCACTGTTCGCTTCTGATTCTGGCATCGCGCCAGAAATAAGAGGGCCGGCACAATGCCGGCCCTTTTTTTGCCTCAAATTTACGTTGTTCGCATAACAGGAAAATTCCTGGCGTTGTTTACGTCGTCAATTCCTCTGTTCAGATGGGAATCCGCCACAATGGTTGTATGATCAAAGGCAGTTTTCGCAGTTGACCGGGCCAGAGGATGAGTTTGATTTCTGACACAGGTTCAGGGGTATACACCAATGTCGTGAGCGAGCAGGTGTTCGACGACACGAACCGGGATCTCTCACTGGATGAGCGCGCTGCGCTGATTGATCAATTCCACTGGGTCCGCCGCGAGACCGAAAGTCTCACCGATCCGCTCTCCGCGGAAGATATGCAACTGCAGTCCATGGCCGATACCAGCCCGAGCAAATGGCACCTGGCCCACACCAGCTGGTTTTTTGAAACCTTCCTTCTGCGTGATGCACTGCCTGGGTATCGGGTGTTTGATCAAAGTTTTCATCACATTTTCAATTCCTACTACAACTCCCTCGGCCAACCCTTTTCCCGTCCGCAACGTGGTCTGTTGTCGCGTCCATCCATCGAACAGGTATTTTCCTACCGCGCCCATATAGATCGGCATATCGAACAGTGGCTGATAGAGGAAGATGTGACTGCGGCCCAGGCCGAATTGCTCACTTTAGGTATCCATCACGAGCAGCAGCATCAGGAACTGTTGCTGACGGATATTAAACACGCGTTTTCCCAAAACCCTGTATACCCCGCTTATCGCGAAGATCTGGATCAATTCGCGGATGAAGTCGATGGCGGCACACCACTAGAGTGGTTACATGTACCCGAGGATCACTACACCCTCGGTAGCGATGGAGAGGGTTTCGGCTTTGACAGTTTCAGTTTTGACAACGAGGGGCCGGCACACCAGCGGTTCCAGCCGGCATTTCGCATAGCATCGCGACTGATCACCAACGGTGAGTATTTGGAGTTCCTGCAGGATGGCGGTTACCGCGAACCACGGTTGTGGCTTTCAGACGGTTGGAGTCATATCCAGCAAACAACGAAGCCTGGAGTTCAGCAGGCGCCGCTCTACTGGCGGGAAATCGACGGCGAGTGGTTTCAATTCACCCTTGCGGGCTTGCAGCCGCTGGACCTGAATGCACCTGTGTGCCATGTCAGTTTCTATGAGGCAGATGCCTATGCCAGTTGGGCTGGGCGGCGCCTGCCCACGGAATTCGAGTGGGAAATTGCCGCTTGGTTGCACAGCAAAAAAGACGCAGTGCAAACCGCCAATCTGTTGGAAAACAGGCGCTTCCAACCGGTTGCAGAATACCCAACGGATGAACGCGATGTGCAACTGCTTGGCAATCTATGGCAATGGACTGCAAGCGCTTATGCGCCATATCCCGGGTATCGCGCCAGTAGCGAGGCGGTGGGTGAGTACAACGGCAAATTCATGTGCAATCAGATGGTACTGCGAGGTGGCTCCTGCGTCACACCGCGCAGCCATATCCGTATCAGTTATCGAAACTTCTTTTATCCGCACCAGGCCTGGCAGTTTACCGGCATCCGTCTGGCGGGAGATGTCCAATGAACATGGCTATTATCAACGCTAATAGGGTAGTTCCGCTGAGTGGCGAAGACTTTCGCGGGCAGTTCGAGCGGGATGTTCTGGCGGGGCTGTCAGCCTCACAGAAAACCCTGCCATGTAAATATCTTTACGACGAAACCGGATCAAAACTATTTGAAGCCATCTGCGAACTTGATGACTATTACCTTACCCGTACTGAAGCAACAATTTTCGCGCGCAGCCTGCAAGACATGGCAGTTACACTGGGTGATAGCGTTATCCTGATTGAGCCTGGTGCCGGCAACTGCGAAAAAGCCGAGCCCTTACTTGAGGCAATGGATAATCCCAGAGCTTATTTTCCCTTGGATATCTCTTCTGAGATTCTTCTGGCCGCTCAACATCGTATACGACACCGGCTTCCAGATCTGGAGATTGTCCCAGTCATTGGTGACTTTACCAGTGGTGACGCGTGGAGCCGCCTTCCAGTATCCAATGCGCGTAAAGTCATCTTTTTCCCTGGTTCCACCATCGGCAATTTTACGCCCGAGCAGGCTCGAGACTTGCTCGAACGCTTTGCTGAGAACCTCGACTCCGGCGACGGCCTGCTTTTGGGCGCGGATCTGGTGAAAGACTCCGTGATATTGGAGCGCGCCTATCACGACAGCAATCACATCACCGAGGCTTTCAATAAAAACCTGTTAACCCGTATTAACAGCGAGCTGAACGGTGACTTCAACACGGATGCATTCGCTCACCGGGCGTTTTATCACAGCCTGCGCCAGCGGGTGGAAATGCATCTGGTAAGCCTGGTGGAGCAGCACGTTTCCGTGTCGGGCCGGCACTTCTCTTTCACAGAAGGTGAAACCATTCATACGGAGAACAGCCACAAATACACTTTGCCCGGGCTTCAGACACTATTGCGCGATACCGGATTTTCCCCCGAAAAATATTGGACTGACGATAAACAACACTATGCCATCTGCTATGCCCACGTCCGCTGACTGCATCGGATATTCCGCGCGGATTATTCTTCTCGCCAGTCTGTTGTTCCTTGCCGCATTGACCGGTGCGTGTAGTAATACTGGCAACTATGGCGCCGCAAAGGAAAATGGAGCAGGGCGGCCGGAAGACATTATCGTCTACAAGTCGCCATTCTGTTTGTGCTGCAAGGAGTGGATGACTCACCTACAGCAGAACAACTTTTCCGTAGGCAGTGATAACGGGCTGGACACAGCAGCCGTCAAGCAGCGCTGGGGTATTCCAGCCAGTATGCAGGGTTGCCACACCGGTGTTTGGCGCAATCAGTACGTATTTGAAGGCCACGTGCCCGCACGCCTGATCCGCAAGTTTCTCGCCAACCCGCCGAAAGACAGTATCGGCCTGTCGGTGCCGGGCATGCCGAAAGGCAGCCCTGGTATGTACCGTGGCGGCGAGTTTGAACCTTATGTGGTGTATCAGATTCAACGGGATGGGGAATACCGGTTTTACGAAAAGGTAACCGCACCCGAAGCCTCATAAGCACCATTAACGATTGATCCCAATGCCCTGCGGCGCTAGGCTTGCAGCCTGAATTCTCCCAAGCTTTTCTCGCCCGGCGGCAGTCATGATTTCTCCGTTCACACCGGCCATTGGCCTCGGCAACTGCCACCTCCAGACCATTTTTTCCCGGTTTCACCGGCCCGAGCCGTGGATTCGCACCCAGTGCCAATGGCTGGATACACCGGATGGCGACCGCCTGGCGCTACACACACCGGCACAGCTGGTAGATGACCCCGCACGGCCACTGGTGCTGATTTTGCACGGGCTCGAGGGCTCGGTGGAATCGCCCTATGCGCAGGGACTGATGCATTCGTTGCTGGCGCTGAGTTTCCAGGTTGCTGTAATGCATTTCCGCGGCTGCGGTGGTATCCCCAACCTGTTGCCGCGCGCCTATCACAGTGGCGACAGCGAAGACCCTCGCTGGGTCGCCATGCAATTGCGCAACCGCTATCCATCGACACCGCTGATGGCCGTCGGCTACTCTCTCGGTGGCAATGTATTGCTCAAGTGGCTGGGTGAAGACGGAGAGGGCAGTCCATTGACCGCGGCAGTCTCCGTATCCGCACCGTTGGATCTGCATCTCTCCAGCCGTCGAATGAACAGCGGCTTCTCTCGTGTTTACCAGAAGCACCTGCTCGATAGCCTGCGAGAAAGCCTCTCCCGCAAGGCGCTCGATCCAGAAATGGCCCGGCAGATGCCGCCGCTGAACGCACCACATGTCTTCAGTAACTTCCGCCACTTCGACGATCATTTCACCGCGCCACTGCACGGATTCTCGGGCGTTGACGACTACTACACCCGAGCCTCCAGCCGGCCGCTGCTGCGCAAGGTAGCCAAGCCCACATTATTGATCCACGCCATAGACGACCCGTTCGTCTGTCCATCCGCAGTGCCCGGCCCGTCAGATGTGAGTGACCAGGTGACGCTTGCCATCAGCCAAAGGGGAGGGCATGTGGGGTTCATCAGCGGTGCTCTGTGGAAACCGCACTACTGGCTGGAATCGGCAATTCCTGATTTCCTGTCGCAATTCCGGTGAGTGAAACTGTGTCGATTAGACGAGGGGTATAGCTGCCAAAGAACAGAACTTTCAAGTCTATGGTCGGTCAAACCTGTAAACTGCTGAAAGGCCTATGGTGCCGATGGACGTCAGCGCAGTAACCCCTTTTAATACCGGCAGCAGGACGCCCGATACTGTACGTCTGGCGATTGCTTTGGCTGTTGCGCTTAGCGTACATGCTATATTGATCGTCATTCCGATATCACAGAATCCACGCATTCCCAACGCTCCAGCGAACAATCGTTCGCCACTTGAAATTAGGTTAATGCGCAGCGCAAATACCAAAGCCAGAAAAAAGCCAAAGATCAACGCTCTTTCCGTGCCAAATAAAAGCCACAACGCAGAGAATTTCAAAACCGTCGAAGCGGAGCAAACTCCTGCTACCTCAACGCCCGATATAGAAGTGCAGAAAGGTTTAAAAGCTAATCTGCTATCTACTGAGACGGTGGTAAGTCAGTCCACCACCGAGCTAAAACCTGAGATTCATTCAGCGAGGCCCCTCAAGCCAACGGATCAACCGGCTGATTCCGGAGCCAAAAGCCGATCTACTGTATTCGACCCGGAATTGCGGAAAAAACTGGTTCACGAACGCAATAAGATTCAGAAATTCCACGCCAACGATGCAGCGTATATGACGGCCACGGGTAAGTTCGTACAACAGGGGGACCGCTGTTGGGATGTCGTGAAATTAGCGCCCGACGATGAGATCGGTGGCTCAGAGCAGTGGTTCAGAAGGAAATGTCCAATGAATGTTTCCAGGCCTTCATCGGATACTGACCGGCTGGCAGAAAAGTATGGTCTTCCCTAACTTGACATCACTTCGCCCCTCGATCTTCTCACTCTGTGCCCGAACGCGATTTTCTGTCTGAACATAAACGGTATCCGTGGTTGCCATGCTGGAGTGCCTAAGGTCTTCCGAGAGATCCTTGAGCGCGCGCCCGCGCTCAACTTCTAACTAAAGGAAGCAGCCACTCATCTAGCACCACCGAACGGCAGCACTTACTTCAATGGTGAACGGCATAGGCAGGCTCCGGGATGGAGGCATCAACATAAAATGACATGTACTGGCGAAATGCCTTGGTCACAGTCACATCCTGAAGAACAATTCGCTCAGAGTCAGGCTGTTTTGTAATTAATTTCACCAGGCTCAGATGGTAATTACCAGCGCGGTTGGCCTTCAGGTGTTCATCGATAATTCCGACGAGTTGTTCCGCAAGGATGTACTCAGTGCCCTCATTCAGAAAGGCATCTTTCAATGATGTTTTGAATTCTTCCCAGCTAGATAGGGCAACGGAAAGACGTTCAATGGCGTGAAAAATCTGTTCTCCTGTTGTCATAAAATCCCCCTCAAGAAAAGAGGGCGAATCCTACTGGAGAGCGCACTGTTTCCCCAGTGTTTCTGACGCCACAAACAGGAATTTAACGACAGTTTTTTAGTTCACACCTATATACATATTCATTAGGCGTAAAGTTGAGCGGCAGGTTTAGATTTTCACGCCAGTACTTTTCTATCTAGCGTGAAAACCGTTGTTACTTGACATCTCGGTCCTTGCCACTTTGTGCCCGCACGCGATTTTCTGTCTGAACATAAACGGTATCCGTGGTTGCCATGCTGGAGTGCCCAAGGTCTTCGGACAGATCCTTGAGCGCGCGCCCGCGTTCCACTTCCATGCTGGCGCCGGTGTGGCGTAGCCAGTGGGTTGAGGCTTCGCGCAGTTTCCTCGCATTGTCTTCGCCCTCTGCTTGTCGCATTTCGTCGTAAGCGCGGTCGAATACCTGCTGTACGATTCGAGCCAGCTGTCGTGCTGTCATACCGCCCTGGCCGCGTATTTTTTCTACGATAGGATAGTTTTCAGCCACGGAGGGCAGGGGGCTAAGACCTCGGTAATGGCGGTAGCGCTTGAGATACGGAATAAAACTGGGAGGCACGGTGATATCCCGTAGTTTGCGCCCTTTTCCGAATACTTTGAGCCACCAGTTACCGTCGGAATCCTGCCAGAAATGGCTCATTACCGGTGTCCAGTTATTGCGCTCAGACAGTTCAGAAATCCGCAAAAACAGTGTTTTCAGTGCACAAATAACAAACAGGCTGCGCTCATAAATCGGATCCTCATCGGCCATACTGAGTGCCACATCGAACACATATTGCCACTGGACCTCGGTCAGGCGGCGAATTTCCTTGACCTGCGCGTCCTTGATAAAGTATCGGCAGTCGGTTTTGGCGATCTGCGCGGGATTGCCGTACAGGTATTCCTCGTTCATTAGGTACTTGTAAAACGCGATAATGCCGGTAAATACGCCCGCGAGTGTCTGCTGTGACGGCCGGTATTTTTTCTTGTCTGGCTCGGATTCTGATGGTTGGCTGTTTTTCGGTAATTTGAGCCTATATGGTGCCCACGCCAGGTTCTGGACAAAGTGGCCATTGCTCAGCTGAAATTTTTCGTGGTTTGCCAGGCAAATCCAGTCGACCGGCGGTTGCCAGCAAAAGTCCGCATACTCCAGGATGTCCGCCTTGCGCAAACGATCCATTGGAGTTGCTTTTACTTGAAATAGCCACAGCAGGAAGCGCTCGGTCTCGTTGCGAAATCGCGTGAAAGTATGTTCGGATTTGTTGCGCCCGATATAGCTCAAAAATTCCTGCCCCCAAAGCCAGTGCGGCATCCACCAGGATTCGCCGGATTCTAGAAATGTCTTCAGCTCAGGGTAGTCATTGAAAAAGGTCTGATCCGGGTTCACCGGCTTGAAGCCTTTAAGCTCGGTGTAAGTTGGGTACAGCGGTACGGGTTTGGGGATAGCCATGCCTGGGTGCCTGAGCGGAAAAATTCATGAGAACCGTATTCTGGGTGCCCTCGCATACATTGTCAAACACTAAACAGTATTGGACATAGCAAAGGGTCTTGAATTGGTGCCTGATGCCTATCGTCCGCTAACCCCTCGCTACCCCCTCGCTAACCCCTCTCCGGTGCATGAGTATCAACACGGCTGGTTACTCATTGGTTGCAGCAGATAGACGAATGCGGATCTGCTTCTCAATCGCCGGCACTAGATGCCACTGTATCCTTGAGTGTGGTTGGTCTATTACTGAATATTCAAGTTCCAGTTTGAGGGTCTGACACCCCTGCGAATCCCTATGAGTCAGTATATATACCAGCAACACCGCGACGAGCACCTGGCTCGTCGCTATCGCGAGCACGACAGCGAGGCCGCAGATCATCTGACCCTTGCGGCTATGTGGCTTGTGGTACATATGACATACGCCAAGCATGTGTATACCGACGGTCGCCCCCTTGCCGCCAAAGACTTTAAAGCCGACCCCCAGGGGCATACGGGCGGTGCTCTGAATATGGTTCCAGGCTACATTGGCTACCTGGCGGCCAACGCATTATGTGGAATCACCCGCAGTTGGCTGATGGGCCAAGGGCATTGCGTTGCCGCTATCGATGCCTGCAATCTGCTGGTCGGAAATATGGAGAAGGCACATGCCGATCGCTACGACTGGAGCGACGCGGGGTTGTCTCGCTTCGTACAGGATTTTTACTCCTATGCGCTGAATGCCCAAGGGGGGCCAGCGTCACCGCTGGGCAGCCATGTCAATGTGAATACCGCCGGCGGAATTCTTGAGGGGGGCTATCTCGGGTTCGCCGAGTTGCAATATGTGCATATGCCCCTCCCCGGCGAGCAACTCGTGGCCTTTCTCAGTGATGGGGCGTTTGAGGAGCAGCGCGGCAGCGACTGGGCGCCGCGTTGGTGGCGCGCGGAGGATTGTGGGCTGGTGACGCCCATCATGATCGCCAATGGACGCCGCATCGAACAGCGCTCCAGTATGTTTCAACAGGGCGGCCCAGACTGGTTTGCCGCCCACCTGCGCCTCAACGGATTCGACCCGCTGCTCATTGATGGCACTGACCCCGCGGCCTTCGCCTGGGCGATCTTCGAGTCGGAAGAACGGTTACAGGGAAGCGCGGAAGCGATTGCCTGCGGTACTGCACGTTACCCGCTGCCGCTGCGGTATGTCATTGCCACCGCGCCCAAGGGGTTCGGCTTTCCCGGTGCCGGTACTAACCGCGCCCATGGCTTACCGCTGCAGGGAAATCCCGCCGACAACGCAGACGCCCGCAACGCCTTTAATCTGGGTGCAGAAAAACTGTATGTGGCGGCGCCTGTGCTGCAGAGCGCACTGCCCTACTTTCTCACTCACCAGGCACAGAGTCGGGTTCATGAAAAAGATCACCCTCTTGCACGCCGCAATGTCGTGCTTAAGCACTTGCCACAGCCCGAGTGGTGCCAGGTCAATGAAGTTCACTCACCAATGTCGGCACTGGACGCGTATTTTGTGGCACTCACCAAGGCTAACCCGGAGTTGCGTGTGCGCGTCGGCAATCCCGATGAGCTGCAAAGCAACCGCTTCCATTCTACCCTCGCGCATCTGCGCCATCGCGTGTTCGAGCCGGAGGAAGGGAACGACGAAGCGGTAAACGGATCAGTAATTACCGCACTCAATGAGGAGGCAGTGGCGTGCGCTGCGCTGGGTAACAAGGGAGGCATTAACCTGGTGGTCACCTATGAAGCCTTTGCGGTGAAAATGCTCGGCGTCATGCGCCAGCAGCTGATCTTTGCCCGCCATCAAAAAGAGGCGGGAACGCCACCGCGCTGGTTGTCGACACCGTTCCTGCTCAGCTCGCATACCTGGGAAAACGGCAAGAATGAACAGTCTCACCAAGACCCAACGCTGTGTGAGGCTCTGCTCAGCGAAATGTCAGATACCAGCGTGGTACGTTTTCCAGCCGATGCCAATAGTGCCGTTGCCGCGTTGGTGGACTGCTACCAACGGCAGGGCGAGCTGCACACACTAATCGTGCCGAAACAATCCCTGCCGGCATTGCTGGACAGTGAGCAGGCGCAGCAACTGGTGCAGGACGGTGCTCTTTTATTGCGGGGTGACAACCAGGCTACGGTGTGTCTGGTTGCTATCGGCGCCTACCAGTTCCAGCAATGCCAGATGGCGTGGCAGAGACTGGCAGACCGCGGACTCAAGGCGTCGCTGATTTACCTGATGGAGCCCGGACGCTTCCGCAGACATTTCCGTGACGCCTGGGAACGCCAGGCCGGTGCCAGTCCCACCCTGATCGCGCAGCTGTTTCCTGCATCTGTGAAGACAACACTAGTCGCGACTCACACTCGCCCGGAGGCCATATTCGGGCTGATTCCCATCCCGCCCGCACAGTGCCTGGTGCATGGCTATCGCAACCGCGGCGGCACTCTGGATACTGAGGGTATGCTGTTTACAAATAGTTGCAGTTGGTTGCACCTGCTGCAGTCGCTCGCTGATGCGCAACAAACGCCACTTACCAACTGGCTTGATCCATTAGAAATTGCAGCACTGAACGGAAGTGAAGATCCACGCCCGATGGTGCAATTCAACATCTGATTAAAGTGGAGTTCTTGTCTCGAACCCTGAGGGTGCTCGCGGGCAGCCGCTGCTGCCCGCGGGGTACAGATTAATTGGCTACGTAGAAGGACAGCATATACTTCCCTGCCCTACCACCCTGTCCGTTTTACACGTAACGCTGGTAGCTCCAGGTAAAACGAATAGCTTCGAGCGCTGCATCAGACTGATAGCCATCGATCCGTATGAGAGCGGCATTGACGCCCTGGGGAGCGAGAGCAATGAAATAGTTGCCTCCTGATCCTCCGGTTCCGATCTCCCGGCCCAGGTTGGTGCGAAAAACCAATTGGTTAATGGCGCCGCCGGCACCGCCAAAAGCGCCAACAATCGATTCATTCTCTTCCAGATCCCAACGGTGGCTCTCGCCACTGCTTGGGCTTCCATGCACCGGCCCGGGTTCGCCTCCGTAGATCATCTGGATTGAATCGATGAGATCACCGCTTCGTACAATAAGGCCTGTTACCGGCTCACCATGCGGGTCGTCACTGAATGCGGTATCTGATGGGTTGTTGTTCGAAAGGAGAAGGCTCTGGACCTCGTGGGTCTCCTGAGTGGGAATCAGCGTATTATCAGGGGCGAGGTATTTCCACAGTCGAACCGGTCCCAGCAGCGCATCGAGCTGGATTCTGTATTCATTCGCGACGTAAGCCCGGCGCCAGGCGAGTGCGTCATCTGCCCGGTCTCGCCCGGAATAAGACGGAGACTTGTAGTTGGCGGGAGGGTCCACGACATAGTAACTGCTACCTTCAGCCACTACGTCGATCTGATCTATTCGCCAGCTCATGGCTTCACTGGCTCCCTGGTTGGCCAGCCGGGTGAAGTTATCAATATGTTCGACAACCGACCTTTGGTGCATTTCAGGACTGGGGTCGGGATCACCATAGATATCTTCGTAAAAGAGAGCCTGCTCCCGGAGTACCAGCAACATAATGGTCCCCATGGGAACCATGAAGGTCAATGTGCTCGAGGGGTCTTCCTGGTCTATGAAATATGGGGCGTCTCCTCTCAACTCTGTTAACAGCGCCGAGAACAGGCTGCCTTTCTGGTCAGTGCCATAGTCTGTATGGTTATAAGCTACCAGGGAGCGGTAGAGTCCATTAAGGGTATTTTTCAAGTAGTCGGCTTTGTCTTGGTCAATCAGGCTGCTAAGCAGGGCATCTATATAGAGTTCAATGCTGTCCCATACTTCCATCGGCTCTTCCTGATTGGGCCACAAGGCTCCCACAAGACCTCTCAGCGCCGATCCTACTTCGGGAACCGACCCGGCTATTCCGGCAATCAATGACTCCATGGAAGCACTGGAACCTTGCGATTCAAGACTCAACAGGGTTTCCACATTCTCGCTATTGGGGACACTGGGCTTCCAGTCTTTGGGCTGCGCGTCGAATATTTCCAGGCTCTCCAGCGTAGACATCGCGAACCCGCTGTTGAAGTTTTGAATCAGGGAGTTGGGGCCGAGGCTGATCGGTGAGCCATCCAGATTCTGCTTGGGATAGAGCTTCACCCAGGTTGATGGCCCTGTAGTGAGTGACCAGGGAGCATTTGTTCCACCCCACAGGGAGAAAGTATCGGTGGAGCCGGGTCCGTTGATTCTTGTTGGGTTGTTGCTGCTGAATCGGGGGGCGCCATAGAAGCGCACCCAGCACTCTCCAGGGGCGTTGATATCGGACGCCGGCCAGGAGATTGGGCGCTGGTTAAAAAGGCGAAAACTGTTGGTGTTGTCGCCCATATTGTAATCGTCGAGGTTGGGAAGGTTTGAACCTGGGTAGACGCGCAATACATTACCTGTGTAATTCTTGCCTTGGTACAACTCCAGCCATCCAGAAGGACCGGTTTTCAGTGAATCTACCTGGTCATCCAATCCTTTATCCAAACCATTGGGGTTATTGAGTTCGTAGTCATCCATGTTGGGAACATCTATTGGCTCGTCAAACTTCAACGTGCCCTTTTCATAGTCGGGATTTTCCCAAAACTGAACCCAGGTATCAGAGTTTTCCATTCTGCCTTCTCCATGTTGGCATCGACGCTTGTTAATACAACTTGCGCCGAGCGGGCATCCTAAAAGGGATTCAGACGCCTTCGGGAGAAAATATACTTATTGAAATATATTTCACTATTTTCATCTAACCCCTAAGCATCGAAAGTGATTGATTCTGTACTAAAAAGCGGCCTTAAGTTCTCGAAAATCCTCAGGCGAAGACCGCTTGTGCTGGAGTCTATCAATACAAAAAAAATTTATAAATCAGAATTCAATCGCAGAAGGAAGGATGAATAGATTTTAAGAAAAAGTGTGAAAATCCGCGCCCGTCGGTGCTATTCGGTGCCTGATCGAATGCGCCTGCTCTCACCTCAATCTATGGCGCGCCGAGTACAGCCGCCATGATTGACCCATACTTACTCTCGAGTGCCCAGCGGGGCTGATTCGGGAAAGTGATTATGCAACTGATGGCGGGTGACCTTGCGATTGAGAAACTCGGGCTTGAGCATCTGAGAGAGGCTGCGGCGCTCGGCGCCCTGACAGATCAGGCAATTACGTACCTGATGGAGAAGGGAAAAATACATACTCTGCGCAAAGACGATGTCCTGATTGAATCCGGTAGCCCTTCCGGTTCCTTTTTTATCGTCCTCAAGGGCGCACTGGCCTATTACCAGACACTGGACAATGGCAGCCTCGAGTATATCTATGACTTCCACTTTGGTGAGGCGATCGGCTTCGTCAGCATGATCGCTTTGACACCATGGCCGGGAACAACCATTTCCAAGGACGACAGTCTGGTATTGGAGATCAACTCCGATCTGTTTTATCAGCTGCATTGCGAAATGCCCCTGGACTTTGGTGTGCTGCTGATCAATCTTTCCCGGGAGCTGGCGCGGAAGATTCTCAACCTTATTCAGATGGTGGGAGAGTTAAAGCGCAATGGTCATTGATCATTGCCTATGGAATGCTCCCACTCCTATTCAGACATAACATTCTCGCCGCGAACTTTCGCCTTAATCGCGTCGTGTGCAGCCTCCTGCTCGTGCAATAGTTTGCGGCGCAACATGGCGGCCTCGAAACGCTGCTTTTCAACCACTGTTTCTGGTTCGAGTGGCGGCACCGGGACCGGTTTGCCACTTTCGTCCAGCGCCACCATCGTGAAGTAGCAGCTGTTGGTATGGCGTACAACCCGCGTATGGATATCTTCCGTAATGACCTTGATACCCACTTCCATGGAAGTATTGCCGGTGTAGTTCACCGACGCGAGAAAGGTTACCAGCTCCCCAACATTGATCGGCTGGCGGAACATCACCCGATCCACCGATAGCGTTACCACGTATCTCCCAGCGTAACGGCTGGCACAGGCGTAGGCCACCTTGTCGAGGTACGAAAGAAGCTCGCCACCGTGAACCTTACCGGTGAAGTTCGCCATATCGGGCGTCATTAGCACGCTCATACTGAGCTGGTGATCGCGGGTGTGTTCCATGTGTGCAGTCCTTGATAGTGGTGTGGTGGAACTTAGAGCCAGTCGCCGTTATACCACCGGCGCCTGATTTGTGCGCACAAGCTGTATCAGCTGCCCCTCCAGTTCCGCTCTTTGTTGAATTGCTAGCTGGTGCTCTGCACTCAAAGACGCAAGTGCATCTCGCTGCCGCTTTATCTCACTTTCGAGCTTGTTACGGGCTTCGCGCTGGAGTTCCGATTCTCTGGCAAGAACCGCGTTGGTGTTCGACAGTATGGCGACCTGTTCACGCAGGTCCCCGCCTTCCGTCGTCACTTGCTGAAGCAACTCCTGTTGCTGGGCGAAACTCCGCTGCAACGACTCAAACTCTGCGCGATTTGTCGCGAGTGCCTGCTGTGTCCCTCGCAGTTCAGACAGCTGTTGTGCGAAATCCGCGCGCAGTTCTTCGATCTTCTGCTCCCGGTTGGCAATCCTCTCGCCGGCGAGCGCAAGCTGCTCGTTCAGGTTCGCGATCTGGTTGTTCAGTTGCCCGTTGGACTGGCGGAACTGGTCGCGCTCCTGCTGGCGATCATCTGCAGTGCGCTGCTGATAGTGCTCGAAGTGTTCGCGTACTGTGCGATTTTCCTGTTTGAGTTCGTCCAGGTCCGCCCGCAGCTCAGCGACCCGCGCACTGCCCTCTTCCCGTTGGTACTCACTTTTCGTCAGGGCTTTTTGTGTATCTTCCAGCGTTTTTCGCAGATTCCGGTTTTCTTCATCGGAGGATTGCAACTTTTGCTCCAGCTCTCGCAAGTTGTCGTTGCGCTCGTTGAGCGTATTGCGCAGCTGGGCAACTTCTCGCTGCACCTGCTCTACCGTTGTCGCGCATTCTTCACGCGCGGCATCCACCTTGCGGTCGGCCTCCTCCTGTACCCGCTGGTGCAGTGCTTTCAATGCATCCAGCAGGTCTTTTGGCAGGCCAGATGTATCGACCGAAGTGTCTCCGGTCTCGCTCTTCCAGCGTTTCAGCAGGGGGGCAATAGTGCTTTTGCTTCCAGTCCCGAGTTCCTCGCGCACGCGATCCACAGTTGGTTCATCGCCGCGGTGCCGGATGGATTCCGCCGCCTGGGCAATATCGAAGTAGCTGACGCCTGTGCGAGCCATCGGGACCCCTCGTATATCCGGACCGGATTAGTGTGAATATCGTTACGTATTACGTGTTACGTAATAATACATAATTTCTAGAATTATGGAACATCGTATGAACCTGTCTTATAACCTTCGATAATCAAACTTATCGTTCGTTATAGATTGCAGGTGTGAGAGAATGATGGCCATTCCGGTACAGATACCGCCGTTTCGCGAATGCCTCAAAGTATGAAAAAACAAGCACCAGACTCGCCGCGCAACACGCCTGCCAATTTACACAGCTCTGACTCCAGGGCGCTTGTATCCCGGGAAACTGTGCAGGCCTACCTGAATGCCGCCACCTCCGACAGCACCCGCAAGGCCTACCGGTCCGCAATCCGCCAGTTTGAAAAATGGGGCGGACGCTTGCCGACCGACAGTGAAACTCTGGTGCACTATCTGCTGAGCCGCGCGGAATCGCTCAACCCGCGCACGCTGGAACTGCACCTCACCGCCATCGGCCAGTGGCATCGCTACCAGGGCATCGCGAACCCGGTGTTGGAACCACTAGTACAGAAAACCATGAACGGCATCCGCCGGGTGCATGCCAGGCCCAAGCAGAAAGCCAAGGCGCTGCGCCTTGAACACATCGACGCAATGGCCCGCCACCTGCGCGCTCAAGCGGAGAGCAAAAAGAAGTACCGCGACCTGGCGCTGGTATTGATGGGCTTCTTCGGGGTATTCCGGCGCGGCGAACTGGTGGCGATCCGGGTGGAAGATCTGACATGGGAAGAAGAAGGACTGATCGTACGCCTGCCGCGATCCAAAACAGACCAGACCGGACAAGGGCTGTTGCGCGCCCTGCCCTTCGGCGCCAAAGTGGTTTGCCCGGGTACTGCGCTGAGAAACTGGCTAGATGCGGCCGGAATAAAAGAAGGGTCAGTGTTCCGTGCGGTCAACCGCTGGGATCAGGTACAGCAGAAGCCACTCAACGCCGGCGCCGTCAATCAACTGCTCAAACAACTTGGTAGCGAATGCGGTTTCGATTTTGTCGACAACCTCAGCAGCCACAGCTTCCGCCGCGGCCTTTCCACCTCGGCGGCGCGGGAAAAGGTGGAGTTTGAACTCATCAAGAAACAGGGCGGCTGGAAAAGTGACGCAACAGTGTGGGAGTACATCGAAGAGGGGCAGCGGCTTACCGATAACGCCGCGACGGTGCTGATGGAAAAGCTGGCGGCACTCTCTGAGGTCGATTAGGCATATCGCACAGCCGTTCGGGGGCGACAGCAATCGAATCAGCAGATTCTCGGCAGTTGCTCGCCCGGAAGCAGATCGAGCAGACGTTCGCAGCCGAGCAGGTTTCGCAGGATTACTTCCGGCCTGCCCGAGGTGCATACCTGCCCTATAGTCCGGCTGGCTGCGGAAACGGTATGGCGGCGCAGAATCTCCAACGCGGGTTGCTCCTGCTCCGGCGCCACAAAAACCGCGAAGCGCCCTTCATTGGCGACATACAACGGGTCGAGCCCCAACAGTTCGCAGGCACCTTCCACCGGTTCACTGACAGGCACCGCGCTCTCCTCAATCACAAACGAGGTGCTGCTTGTTTGCGACAGTTCGACCAGCGCCGTGGCAAGGCCACCGCGGGTGAGATCCCGCAGGCAGTGTACGCGTATGCCGGCTTGCAGCAGATCGCGCACCGGTGCATGGAGTGGCGCGCAATCGCTTTGCAGCTCGGTCTCGAACGCGAGACCTTCGCGGCTCGCCATCACCGCCATACCGTGGCGGCCGATATCGCCGGAAAGCAGTATCCGGTCTCCCGCGCGAATGGACGCGGGGCCGATCTGCCATTCGCGTTCCAGTACCCCGACACCGGCGGTATTGATGTAGAGCCCGTCACCCTTGCCCCGTTCCACCACCTTGGTGTCGCCAGTCACCAGCTGCACGCCGGATTGCGCCGCCGCACGTCCCATGGATGCCATGATGGTCGCCAGGGTGTTGAGTGGAAACCCCTCCTCCAGTATCAGGCTGCAGCTCAGATACAGAGGGCGGGCGCCGCTCATAGCCAGATCATTGACGGTGCCGAACACCGCCAACTCACCGATGTTGCCGCCGGGGAAAAACAGTGGCGAAACCACAAAGGAGTCGGTGGTAAACACCAGGCGCGCCCCACTGACAGGAAGCACGGCGGCATCGTGCATCTGGTCCAGCCAAGGGTTTTTGATGTGCGGGTAAATATAGTTCTGGAACAGATGCTGGCTAAGCGCACCGCCGCTGCCGTGTCCCAGGCGAATGGTTTCTTCGGTCTCCGCCGGAAGCGGGCATTCAATATTCATGGCTGGATTTCATCACTGGTGGCGATCTGGTTGCGGTAGCGGTAATAGGCGGCGCAGGGGCCTTCCGAGGACACCATGGGCGCCCCCAGAGGATGTTGAGGTTGGCAGCGGCCAGCAAAATGCGGACAGTCCGCGGGCTTTTTCCGTCCCTGCATGATCTCGCCGCTGATGCAGCCGCTGTCGTCACGGGTCACGGAACGCTCGCGGGCAAATATGTTTCCGGCATCCAGCCGGGAAAATTCCGCGCGCAGGCGCAAGCCACTGGCCGGAATTTCGCCAACACCGCGCCAGGACTGGGACGCTACCTCGAACACCTGCTGCAGCATGTCCTGCGCGCGCTGGTTCCCCGCGCGGGCGACGGCGCGCGCATACTGGTTTTGTACCCGGTGTTCCCCGCGCTCAAGTTGCCGTACACACATCAGAATGCCCTGCAGGATATCCAGCGGTTCAAAGCCTGTGACCACGATGGGCACCCGGAATGTGTCGGCAAGCGCGTGGTACTGCGCATAGCCGGTTACTACGCACACATGGCCGGCCGCCAGATAGCCCTGCACACGGGTATCGGCGGCGCCGCTGACCGCGGCAATCGCCGGTGGTACCAGAAACTGTGAGACCAGCAGGGAAAAGTTCTGTAGCCCCTGTTCGCGGGCCAGGAACGCCGCCATGGCGTTGGCAGGCGCGGTGGTTTCAAACCCGATGGCGAAGAACACGACCTTGCGCGTGGGATTCTGCCGGGCGATTTCCAGCGCGTGCAGCGGCGAGTAGACCATGCGCACATCACCGCCCTGCGCCTTGACCGCGAGCAGATCGCGCTTGCTGCCGGGGACCCTGAGCATGTCGCCAAAGGAACAAAAGATAACGTCAGGGCGCGCAGCGATTGCGAGTGCCTGGTCGATGATTTCAAGCGGCGTGACGCAAACCGGACAGCCCGGGCCGTGTACCAGCGCGATCTGGGTTGGCAGGAACTGCTGCAGGCCGTACTTGACGATAGCGTGGGTCTGCCCACCGCACACCTCCATGATGGTCCATGGACGCGTGGTGGTGCGCGCGATCTCCCGCGCAATCCGCTCGATGTCATTGCGCTGGCGGTATTCGTGCAAGAATTTCATTGGTTATTCCAGTTCATCCAGTTCCCCGATTTGGGCAAGGTATTCAAATACCCGCTGCGCTTCGCGCTCGTCGATCCGGCTGATGGCAAACCCGACATGCACGATCACGTAATCACCCACCTCGGCGTGCGGTACATAGGCAATATTGATGTCCTTGCAGATGCCGCCAAAACTGACGCGCGCCGTACGCTCCAGCGGAGAACCGTTGAGGACTTCCTCAATCCGGCCGGGGATTCCTAGACACACAGCGCACCTCCTTGGCCATATGCCTCTCTGCAATGTGCCATGCAACGCGCGTAATACAGCTGACCCAGGGCGATGCCGCCATCGTTCGGCGGCACCTTGCGATGGGAAAGGACCTGAAAGCCGTTCTGTCGCAAAAGCGCGGCGGTACTTTCCAGCAGACGCCTGTTCTGGAACACGCCTCCGGACAGGAATACATGCTGTTCACCGGCACGGTGCACTGCAGCCAGGGCCATGTGTGCAAGGGTAGTGTGAAATGCTGCGGCCCTGTCGGCGGAAGACGTAGGGTAATTTGGGGCGAGTAGTGACATTAGCAGCGGCTCCCAGTCCAGCGCAGCGGTTGTCTCTGCATCACCCTGGATCTGGAACGGGTAACACACATCGGTAACCGCTGGCTCCGCGGCGTACTCCACGGTCATGGCCGCCTGCCCTTCAAAGCTAACCGAATCCACCAGCCCGAGAATTGCCGCCACTGCGTCAAACAGCCGCCCCATACTTGAGCAACGTGGTGTATTGATGCCGCGTTCGAGCGCCGTGCGCACAATAGCCAACTCGCCGATGTCGAAAAGTTGCTGCAACCTTGGGTTGGAAAATGCCTTCTCGCCCAGGCATTCAAAGAGCAGCCCGGCGAGTACACGGCGCGGTTCACGAATCGCTTGCTCACCGCCGGGCAGCGGGAATTCCCGCAGGCGCGCAATGCGATTCACGCTGCCCTGGCCATTCCAGTGCAGGCATTCGCTGCCGTAAATGCGGCCACCGTCGCCAAAGCCGGTGCCATCCCAACAAATCCCCGCCGCAGCGCCACGAAACTGGTGCTCCGCCATGCAGGAAAAAAAGTGTGCAACATGGTGTTGTACCTGCATCGGAACCGCCGATCCTTCCCCGGCGTTGTGTGCATATCGATTGTGTGCGTGTTGGTTGTGAGCCCAGCGCGTCGATACATAACCAGGGTGTTGATCACACAACACGTTCTCCGGCTGCAAACCGTGAACATGTGCTATGTCGGCAATGGCGCGTTCAAACTGTTGCAGCGTAATGCGGTCTTGCAAGTCGCCAATATGGGGACTGAGGTAGGTGGTGTTGCCATGGCATACCGCCACGCAATTTTTAAGGTCTGCACCCAGCGCGAGCCACGGCTGTTCGTCCGCGGCGGCGTCCAACGGCAGAGCCAGACCAGCAGGAGCGTAGCCGCGCGCCCGCCGCAGCAGCACCGGTTGCCCGTCCATTACCCGCACAACAGAATCGTCCAGTGGGCGAAGAATGGCGCGGTCGTGAAGCAGAAAGCGGTCGGCAATGTTGCCGAGCCGGTGTATCGCCTCGTCGTTGTCAATGCAGATCGGCTCACCGGACAGGTTGCCGCTGGTGGCTACCACGGTTCGCTGCAGGGTCTGCAGCAACAAATGATGTAAGGGGGAACTGGGCAGCATGGCGCCGAGATCCGGATTTGCCGGCGCCACCGCGGCGCTGATCGATGCACGCGCTTCCGGTCTGGCCTTCAGCAGCAGGATCGGGCGCTGCGGGGAGCACAAACAAGATTCTTCCAGCTCGGAGATGAGACAGTCTGCGCGCAGGCGTTGAATATCCGGATACATCAGCGCGAACGGCTTGTGCGGGCGGCGTTTGCGCGCCCGCAGTTGTTCTACGGCAGCGGTATTAGCTGCGTCCACCAGTAACTGAATACCGCCGACGCCCTTTATCGCGACGATTTGACCCGTGGCAATGTCGGCGGCAGCCTGCATAAGCGCATCGTCTCCGCTAGCGAGAACATTGCCGAACTGATCCTGAAGCAGCAACCGTGGCCCGCAGTCCGCACAGGCAATGGGCTCGGCGTGAAAGCGCCGATCCGCAGGATTGTCGTATTCCCGCTGACAGGCCGCACACAGGTGGAACGGCTTCATGGCAGTGTGGGTGCGGTCGTAGGGCAAATGCTCAACAATACTGAAGCGCGGGCCACAGGCGGTACAGTTGATAAACGGATAGCGAAAGCGGCGATTGCCCGCATCGAAAAGTTCCCGCAGACAGTCGTCACAGGGGGCAAGATCCGGTGGAATCCCGGCCATCGGAGCAGAACCGGTTTCACTGGCGCGAATGCGAAAACCGCTGTCCTGCTGTAGTGGGATCGACGCACTGGAAAGTGACTCAATTTCCGCCAGCGACGGTTTCTCCTGCGGCAAGGCTTGCAGGAAGCGGCAAAGATCCACACTGCGCCCCTGTACCTCCACACTCACGCCCGTGCCGTTGTTGGCTACCCATCCGCTAAGCCCGCAATCCACCGCCAGGCGATAAACAAATGGCCGGAAGCCGACCCCCTGTACCAGCCCGCGTATATCGAGCAGCAGCCGCTGCGGGGTTTCAGCTTTCATCGGGCTGCTCGAATTCAAGACTGTCGAGGACAATGTCCTGTGCTTCCGGGTGATGGATATCCGGCTGCTCTTCAATGTGTAACCTCAGTCCGTGAAGGCTGGTACCGATGGTCGCCTGCTCAAAGTGTTCGCGCAGATGGTCTGCCGAGATATGGGCGAGTGCGCCCAAACGAAGCCTGACCGCAACCAGCCTGCCGCCTTCACCTACCGCGAGCCGATGGATTTTGTCGAGCAAGTTGTTGATCAGCGAGTGCTCGTGCATGGCGCACCTCCGTTGTGCGTGTTGATCAGTGCAAGGATTTCCTGCGCTACAATATCCGCGGTCGCCTGTACCGCCGCCGACAGCCCGGCGCTGATGGCAAAGTGCCCACCGCAGATCCCGTAGATGTCCAGGCGGAGTGGCATTGCCTGTACCAGGCGTCCCAGATCCAATGCTTCCTTCAAACTGAATCCGTGGCTGGAAGACGTGCAGTGACTCGGCAATACAGACGCCGAAAGCCCGTCGCAGCGCACAATTGCGCCAATCTCAAGGTCACTGGCATCAACCGCGTCGACCAGGCACACGCAACGGTCTCTCCACATTTCCAGCAGGTTCATCAGGTCACCGCCACTTTCAATACAGGGAACGGCAGGTTCGATGTAGGGCCGCAGTCGATCGAGTACGTAGGGGCCGACGCCGTCGTCGCCGCGAAAGCGGTGGCCGAGGCTGATTACCGCCCAGTTGCTCACGCCCCGCGCTCCACATTGTGTTCGCCGGGGTCTATTCTCCCCGCGGTATTGCCGCTGCCCGCCTTGTCCAGGTGCAGTTGCAGGAAATGGGTGGAGCAGGAAATACAGGGGTCGTAGTTGCGGATGGCTTGCTCACACTGCGCCTGCAAATTTTTTTCCGGCAGATGCATGAACTTCGGCAGCATCAGGCGCAGGTCATCCTCGATAGTTTTCTGATTCTGCGACGTCGGCGCGACAATTTTTGCCTCGGTAATTTTGCCCGCATCATCTATCGAGTAGCGGTGATACAACAGTCCGCGGGGCGCCTCGGTAGCGGCAAAGCCGGTACCGGCCCGCGGTGCTGTCGGCACGCAGGCAATGTCCGGCTTGCGGTAATTGTCGATAAGCCGCAGGGCTTCATCGAACGCGTAGAGGACTTCCAGGCTGCGCACCACAATGCTCTGGAACGGGTTGGCACAGAAGGGTGCAAAGCCGACGTCATCGGCCAGCTGACGCACCAGTGGCGAGAGTCGATCAAAGTTGAGGTTGTAGCGCGCCATCGGGCCGACAAAATAGGCCCCGCGCCCAACGAGGGTACTGTGCAGCGCACTGCTGTACTCGATGTGTTCCTCGCGGAAGTGCTGGTCGTACTCGCGCACCGGTATCGCCAGGCCGCGGGTCGAGACTATGGAACCGCGGTTCATTGGATATTCACCGGCATCGGAGAGTGCGACAAATTCGTATTGCTCCGATTGCGCCCGCTCGAATTTCGGAAACGGCAACGACGCGGCCCAGCGCACCGTTGCCATGGCCATGTCCCGCGCGCACAGCAGTTGCTCGCGCAGCGGCTGTAATTCGTTGCGTGTCGGCACGCGGTAAAAGCCACCGACCCGCACGTTGATCGGGTGCACCTCCCTGCCCCCCAGCAGGCTGACGATGGCATTGCCGGCCTTTTTGATGTTGAGGCCATCCTGCACCAGTGTCGGGTGGTCTTTGGCCATGGCCACCGCACCGGTGTAGCCGAGAAAGTCCGGTGCGTGCAGCATATAGATGTGGAGTGTGTGGCTCTCGATCCACTCGCCGCAATAGATCAGGCGGCGCAGCGCCTGCAGCTCTGCTGGTAGGCTCAACCCTAGAGCATCTTCCATGGCATGCACGGCGCTCATCTGGTAGGCAATCGGGCAGATACCGCAGATGCGCGCAGTAATATCCGGCGCTTCGAGATAGTCCCGACCGCGCATAAAGCCCTCAAAGAAGCGCGGGGGTTCGAAAATTTTCAGTTTTACGTCGTGAACACCGGCGTCGTCGTAGCGTACATACAGTGCCCCCTCGCCTTCCACCCGCGCCAGATAATCCACCTTGATGGTCTTACTCTTGGTCACGTTCACCTTCCTGCCGTCGGCTGGCTTCCGCAAACACCGGGGCGGCCGCGTTGAAGTTGCGCAGGTTTTCGATCACCTGCACCTTCTCCGCGCCCAACTCCTCCTGCCACCAGTGGCAGAGCGACGCCGTATTAGGGTTTTCTTTTGGGCCATAGCAACCGTAGCAGCCGCGAGTATAAGTGGGGCAGATAGCACCGCAGCCGGCATGGGTAACCGGCCCCAGGCACGGTGTTCCATGCGCGACCCAGACGCACACATTGCCGCGCAATTTGCACTCGATGCACACCGAGTGCGGGGGCACCTGGGGCGGTCGCCGGTGCAGAAAAGCGCTGATCACTTCCAGCAGTTGTCGTTTGTTGATGGGGCAACCCTGCAGTTCAAAATCCACAGGCACGTGGGCACTGATCGGCGTCGACGTTTTGAGTGTCTCGATGTATTCCGGGTGTGCATACACCGCGGCGATGAAGTCATCCACATCGGCGAAATTGCGCAGCGCCTGGATACCACCGGCGGTGGCACAGGCGCCAATGGTGACCAGTGTGCGGGACTGGGCGCGAACTTCGCGAATGCGCCGCACTTCATCCGGTGTGGTTATCGAGCCCTCCACCAGGGAAAGGTCGTAGGGGCCAGACTGCGGCGCACTGGACGCTTCCATGAAATATGCGATTTCTACCCGGTCTGCCAGTTGTAACAGTTCGTCTTCGCAGTCGAGCAGGCTCAGCTGGCAGCCATCGCAGGAAGTAAATTTCCACACCGCCAGGCGCGGCTTTTCATCAGATGTAGCTACAGCGCGCGCAGGTTGAACCACGATCGCACACTCCCATAACAGAATACCGGCCCGTCTTTGCACACAAAGTTGGGCCCCCACTGGCAGTGGCCACACAGCCCAGTGGCACACTTCATATTGCGCTCCATCGACAGGTAGATGGCGGATTCCGGCAGTCCCTTTTTCAGCAACGTGTGAATGCAGAAACGCATCATCACTTCCGGGCCGCAAAGAAAGGCGATGGTTCCTGCGCTTGAAATTCTCGCGGCTTCCAGTGGCTCAGTGATTACGCCCACCCGCCCTTTCCAGGCGCGATCCACATGATCCGCGTGATCCACGGTCACCGTAATATCGAAAGCATCCGCCCAGCGCTCGAACTCCCGATAATAGAGCAACTCCCGCGGCCGGCGCGCTCCGTAAAACAAGCGCACCCGGCGTGCGCCGTGGTGCCCATTGAGCAGCTGGTAAATCACTGGGCGCAGAGGCGCGAGGCCAAGTCCTCCCGCGATGATCAGCACCTCTTTTCCCGCGATAGTATCGAGGGGCCAACCGCACCCAAAAGGACCGCGCACACCGATCACGTCTCCCTTGTTCAGACGCTCGATTGCGCGAGTAGCCAAACCCTGACAGCGAATGGTATGTACATAGGCGTCGTCATCGTCCAGCGAGCCGCTCATGGAAATCGGCACTTCGCCAGCACCAAACGCGTACAGCATATTGAACTGACCCGCCGCAAACGCGGCGGGCCTGTTCCCTGTCGGTGTGCACAGACGCAGGGTAAAGGTACCCTCGAACTCATCATTGCGTTCATCGATGCGAAACAGCGTCGGGATCATTGCCCGCGATCCAGTGGCGGCCGCTGCAGACTGTAGACGTCCATCAGCTGCATGCGCGTGGCGCGCAACCGCTGGGTAACGATGCGCGCAAACCGCTTCATCAGCTCATAGCCCATGGCGGGATCCGTCTCGCATTTTTCCCTCAGGCACTTGCCGTCCAGGCGGATAGCGTGCACTTC
Source organism: Microbulbifer sp. SH-1 (assembly GCF_011326135.1). Lineage (NCBI taxonomy): Bacteria > Pseudomonadati > Pseudomonadota > Gammaproteobacteria > Cellvibrionales > Microbulbiferaceae > Microbulbifer > Microbulbifer sp. SH-1. The sequence goes on from NZ_CP046948.1 coordinate 1,140,513, forward strand.
ATCCTCGGCGCGGGCGTCAAAGGTCCACATATAGGGGGGAAATAGCCACGACCAACCGAAGATTTCACCATCGTGCAGGGTCTGCAGGCAGAGCGCCCCGTAGTTCGGCACAAAGCATTCCACCGCGACCTGGCCATCCCGAATTAGAAAGAAGTGATCGGCCGGTTCATTTTCCCGTGCGATATACTCCCCCGTATTGTAGATGTGGTTTTCTCCGCATCCGGCAATGAAGTCCAAGTGTTTTTCCTGCATGCCTGCGAAGAACGGGTGTTCGTGCAGCAGCTGCGCCATGCCTTTCATTGGTTCTCCATTTCCCGTATACGCAATAACTCTTCCGTAAGGTCGATCCCGACCGGACACCAGGCGATACAGCGGCCGCAGCCGACACAGCCGGATGAGTCAAATTGGTCGTGCCAGGTTGCCAGTTTATGGGTCATCCACTGGCGGTAGCGTGAACGTGTATCTGCGCGTACGGCACCGCCCGTGATGTAGCTGAAGTCTGCAGTAAAGCAGGAATCCCAACGCTCCCAACGCTCGGCGTTTTCACCCGTGAGATCCGTAGTGTCCTCCACCGTCGAACAGAAGCAGGTCGGGCACGCCATTGTGCAATTGGCACAACTCAGACAGCGATCCGCCACCAACTCCCACTCCGGGCTTTCGTAATTGCGATACAGCAGATCTTTCACATCGGAGCTGTCAAAGCTTCTCGGCCCCTGCTCCATCTGTTCAGCGGCATGCTGGATGGATTTTTGTGCCAGTGCCTGCTGCCTCGCTTGCGCCGGCGTTAGAGGCAATTGCTTGAGAATATGTTCTCCTCGACCAGTGCCCGCGTCGATCAGAAAATAGTGCGCATCACCGTCCATGACTTCGGTCATGGTCAAATCGGCCGGCAAGGTTACTTCGGGCCCCGTATTCATCGAGGTACAGAAACAGGTCGCTGCAGGTGCGGTACAGTTCACCGCGATCAGCAGTAGTGGTTGGCGTCGCTTGTCATAATCGTCATTGCGGAATGGGCCCTCTAGAAATACCCGATCCTGAATCGCGATGGCGTGCAACTCGCAGCTGCGTACCCCCATAAACGCCAGCCGCGGTGCCATTTCTTCAATCGCAATGATCTGAACCCCGTTCGCATCTCGCTCAGCGCGCCACACCGGTCTGCGCGGAAGCTGCAGAAACTGTTTCCACGAGTGCGGGCCAGCCGCGTAGCCAAAGTAAGCGCCGTCACCGCGCTTCCTGAGTCGATACCGGCCTTTTTCCTGATCGTCGGTCCAGTCTCGAGGTAGATCGCTGACGCTATGAATGTCGTCGTAGACGATTGCACCATCTCGCAGAGTAGGCCCGATCAGGCGGTGTCCTTCCCGTGCGATGACCTGAATGAGTACATCCAGGTCATCTGCCTGCAGCAGGAACTTTTGCATGTCACCACGCCCTATCCCGCCGAAGATTAAGCACGAATTGCTACGGCGGTTTCGGTGGTAGCAAACGTGCGGAACTATTATTCAGGCAGAGTGTAGGAACTGATGGTCTGACTTGAGAGGAGACAGGTGACAATGTCGAATGAAAAGCATCGCGAGGCACTATCCAGAACGGTCACTGAAAAATTGCGCAATGGTCAGGTGGTGGTCATTCGGCCGTTAGACCGGAGCGATATTGACCTGGAGCGTGAGTTCATTACCAATCTCTCACCAGAATCGCGCCATTTTCGTTTTCTCGGTGGCGTCGGTGCGCCGAGTGAAAAGCTGCTCCAGCAGCTGACAGACATCGACCATGACCAGCGGGAGGCTTTTATCGCCACCATCGACGAGGATGGCCATGAAGTGGAGATTGGGGCATCCCGCTATGTCCTGGAGTCCACCGGTAAAGCTGCCGAGTGCGCGGTGGTGATTGCCGATGCGTGGCAGATGCAAGGGCTGGGAACACTGTTGCTGAACCGCCTGATCGAGTCGGCGCGCGCGCGCGGTATTGACCACCTCTATTCCATCGACTCGGCATCCAACGCAAAACTGCGCGAAGTGGCACGCAATATGGGCTGGGATTGCCGCACCGACCCGGAGGATCACACCCAGGTAATCTATACGCTCGATCTCACAGCCGTATAGCCGCACGCACATCAGGATAGAATGATGAGAATCGGCATTAACGGACTGGGACGAATTGGCCGGCAGGTACTGCGAATTGCCCTTGAATCACACCAGGGTGGACTGGAGGTGGTTCATGTGAACGACCTGGCCAGCGTGGATAACCTCGCCTACCTGCTGGAACTGGATACCACCTACCACACAAGGGATCTGGCGGTACACGGCGAAGACAATGTTTTGATGATTGACGGCCTGGCTATTTCCGTCAGCGCGGAAGAGGATCCTGCCCGCCTGCCCTGGGGCGAGAAAGGTGTCGATGTCGTATTTGAATCCACTGGTATGTTCCGCACCAGAGCGGGCGCCGCAAAACACCTTGCCGCCGGCGCCAAAAAAGTGCTGATATCCGCGCCCGGCAAGGGCATGCTCGACGGTCACTTCGTTGTTGGTATCAATGACCACCGCTATGACCGCCACAGACACAAGATCATTTCCACCGCGAGCTGTACAACCAATTGCCTGGCACCTGTGGCAAAGGTACTGGACGATGAGTTCGGTATCGAGCATGGAATGATCAACACCATCCATGCCTACACCTCTTCACAGAATCTGCTTGATGGACACAACAGCAAGTTCCGCCGGGGGCGCGCCGCCGCCGCCAATCTGGTACCCACAACCACCGGTGCGGCAGCAACCATTGGCCTGATTCTGCCGGCGCTTGCGGGCAAGTTGCACGGCTGCGCCGTGCGCAGTCCACTGAAGTGCGGTTCCCTGCTTGACCTCACCTGCACGCTGAAAAAAGGGACCAATGTCGATGAGGTCAACAACGTATTCCGACACTGGGCGGAAGGGCCGTTGAACGGCATCCTAGCGGTCGACGACCGGGAGTTGGTGTCGAGCGACATCGTCGGCAAACCGTACAGTGCGATTGTCACCACCAAAGATACGCTGATGGTGGGAGACCGATTTCTCAAGGTGTTCGCCTGGTATGACAACGAGTGGGCGTTTTCGCAACGCTGCGTGGATATGATTACGCGGATGCTGTAGCAATCCGCACGTTTGCCGCGCTTATGAGCATTGCAACCATTACTCTGAACCCCTGCATCGACAATACGGTGCGCGTTCCGCAGATCATTCCCGACTGCAAATTGTCGTGCACCAACGTGCGTGCCTATCCCGGAGGCGGAGGTCTTAACGTCGCACGTGTCATCCACCGGTTGGGTACCGATGTGCACGCCTACTGGACCTGCGGTGGTGAGAATGGTCGGCGTCTCGCCCAGTTTCTCGATGATGAGCATGTCCCGAACACACCGGTCCCGATCAGCGAGTCTGTGCGGGAGAATCTGATTGTGCAGGAAGAATCCAGCGGAAATCTGTTCCGATTTGGCATGCCCGGCCCCCTACTCTCTGACACGGAGCGCGACCGCTGGAAACGCCAGGTTCGCGAGATCCCCCCATCCTCTGAGTTCGTCGTATTCAGCGGCAGTTTGCCGGAGGGAACACCGCCAGAGTGGTACGGCGAACTGTTGCGCGCTGTGCCCGCTGGAATACGAGTGGTCGTCGACACAAAAATGGCCGCGCTGCGCCATGCACTCAAGGTTGGTGTCTACCTGATCAAACCCAACGTGCGCGAAATGGAAGAGCTGGTTGAGCACGAACTACGCGATGACGCCGCCATCGAGCGTGCGGTGCGCGACGTAATCGAGCGCGGCGGCGCTGAAGTTGTAATCCTGTCCCAGGGCAGAGCCGGAGTGCTGCTCGCGACCGCAGACAGACTGGAACGGATAAGCGCGCCGTCGGTACGCTTGCGCAGTAAAGTCGGGGCCGGCGATGCGGTGGTTGGCGGATTGCTCGCTGCCCTGTCCCGCGGCAAGGCGCTGCCCGACGCGGCGCGATTTGGTGTGGCCGCCGGCGCGGCCGCGGTCATGACAGAGGGCACCGAACTCTGCCACCGCAAGGACGTCGAGCGACTGTACAGAATGATGAGATCAAACAAGAAAAAGGGCCATGCTGGCCCTCATTTCCCTTCGAGCGAATGATGCAGAAAGCAGCCCAGAAGCTACTGCCTGAATCTACTGAATGTTAATCCGCTTTGGTTTCGAGACTTCCCGCTTGCCAATGGTCAAGGTAAGTACGCCATCCTTTCCCTTAGCGGAAATATTTTCCGGATCCGCGGTTTCAGGTAGGTTAAAACGTCGGTAGAAGGTGCCATGAGAGCACTCTGTGCGCATGTAACCTTCCTTTTTCTCTTCCTTTTCCCATTTGCGTTCGCCGCGTATTACCAGGCAGCCATTGTCGAGGGTGACCTCAATATCCTTCGGGTCCACGCCCGGAATGTCGGCTTTTACCAGGAAGTGGTCGTCTTCTTCCATCACATCCACGGATGGCCGCCACTGATGGCCCGACATTTCACCTTCTTCATCAAATATCGAAGGCCAGCGATCTCCCATGGCCCGTGTAAGCTGATCGAAATCGTCCTGGAAACGATGCCAGATATCCGTTGGTCTTCTGCTGGATGGTAGTTTCATTTGGTTCATTCCTCAGTTGATCGGGGGCCTGCCCCGGCAAGTTGGCTGACGAAAAAATTATAGGAAAACACATCCGGTCTCCACATACCTGGTGCGCACACGGCCGCCAAATTTCCGCTATCCGGCGCGATCTGCCTGTGCGGTATCAAACACGCACACGACCTTGTGGGTCGCACCATCGTCGATGAGCGAGATATCCCCGGCGGGTACGTTTTCTCCGTCCACAGTCAACGCGGTGATTTCACCCAACGCCCCACCGCAATGTTGCACCTCGATGTGGTAGCGGCTGTTTCCGAAGCGCAGCGAGAGCTGGTACTGATTCCACGATTGCGGCAGGCAGGGCTGGATTTGCAGTCGGTTTCCGTCGCAGATTTTTATACCCAATAACGCTTCCAGGGCGCCGCGATACAGCCACCCGGACGCACCGGAATACCAGGTCCAGCCGCCGCGGCCGACGTGAGGCGCCACACCATATACGTCGCCGGCCAGTACATACGGCTCAGTGCGATAGCGCGCAACACCCGCCGCACTATCGGTGTGGGTTATCGGGTTTATCAGGCTGAACAGGTGGTGCGCACGCTCGGTGTGGCCGAGACCTGCGGCGGCCCATACCGACCAGGTGGCGGCATGTGTGTACTGGCCGCCATTCTCGCGAATGCCCGGCGGATACCCCTTGATATAGCCAGGATCTTTTTTTGTTTTATCGAAGGCGGGTTTCAGCAACAGGATCTGCCTTGCATCTTCCTGAACCAAATGCTCATAGGCCGACGCCATGGCCTCTCGCGCGCGCTCGGTCGGCGATTCCTGAGACAGTACCGACCAGGTCTGCGCGATCAGATCAATCTTGCACTCGTCGCTTTGCTTGGAACCGACCGGTGTACCGTCGTCGTAATAGGCCCGCCGGTACCAGGCGCCATCCCAGCCACTGTCTTCCACCTGCTGGCGGAAGTTCTCGCCGAGTCGCCGGTAGTAGTCAGCGAGGGCGCTATCGCCGATGTGTTCGCACAGAGGTGCCATGTCGCGGCAAACCCGCAGCAGAAACCAGCCCATCCACACACTCTCACCGCGACCGGTTGTACTAATGCGGTTGAAGCCATCGTTCCAGTCGCCGTTGCCAATGACCGGTAAGCCGTGTGGGCCGACCGCACTCGCTCTTTCAATGGCGCGGCAACAATGCTCATAGAGGGAGCCGGATTCGTCGCTGGTATCGAAATCTGCATAGCGCTCGTGCTCGTCTTTCTGCAGTGGTGCGCCTTTGAGATAAGACACGGACTCGTCAAGGATCTCGTAATCGCCCGTGTGGCGAATGTACTGTGCGGTAACGAACGGCAGCCACAGCAGATCATCGGAACAGCGGGTGCGCACACCACGCAACGGATTCTCATGCCACCAGTGCAGTACATCGCCGTCCTGGAACTGGCGCGACGCAGCGCGCAGGATATGTTCACGGGTCCATTCCGGATGCGTCCACAATAGTGCTTGCACGTCCTGCAATTGATCGCGAAAACCAAATGCCCCGCTGGACTGATAGAAGCCACTGCGTCCCCACAGCCGGCAGGCGAGCGTCTGGTAAGGCAACCAGCGATTGACCATGAGCTCTGTGGCTTTGTCCGGAATCTCGACCTGTACACTGCCGAGGTAGTCTTCCCAGAATTGTTCGAAGGCCGCGCCTGCCGCTTCCGCCCGCTGTGGTTGTCGAAATTCCTGAGCGAGTGCCAGTGCGTGGGCGCGGTCTGTCCCCTCGCCCATCACAAAATACACCTGCTGGGTTTCTCCCGGGCCCAGATCAATGTGCACCTGGTAGGCGGCGCAGGGATCGCCACCGCACTGCACACGCCCTGAGAGTCCGATGCGGAAGAGCGCCTGTGGCGCTTCCAAACCAACCGCGTCGCCGAGAAATTCGTGGCGGTCAGTGGTCAATCCATGCGGAGGCAGATTGGAGGTAAGAAACGCTACCCCGGGTTTGGTATCGGGCACGAAGGCATTGCGGGCAAGAAGCGCGGCCGTTTCGGCATCGTATTCGCACACGAGATATGGCCAACTGTTCGCTCTGACCAACCCCTGAACCCACTCCACGTAGTATGTGGCGGTGAGCCGGCGCGGCCGATCCCAGCAGTTGGTGAGCGTCAGGCGCCCAATTTTTACCGGTGCTTCACGGTCCACTGTTATCCGCCAGATCTGCACAAGACCGTGGCTGTTGTGGTGGTATTCCGTATAGCCTGCACCGTGGCGCACCTGGTAGGCACCGTCGCCAGGGCGCGGCGCCGGTGTGGGTGACCAGACCTCTGCGGACTCCTCATCCCGCAGGTACAGCACTTCTCCGCTGGGATCGCGTACCGGATCGTTGTTCCAGGTAGTCAACCGGTGCTCGCCGCTGTTGCCGGCCCAAGTGCAGCAGGAACCGCCCTCCGACACCAGGCAACCGAAGTCCGGATTGGCAATCACATTTACCCAGGGCGCCGGTGGGCGCTGACCCGGCTCCAGGTGCAGAATGTACTCGCGCCCATCCGCGGAGAAACCGCCGAGCCCGTTGTCGAACTGCAGATCCTGTGGGCGCACCAGCTCAGGTGTTGTTTGCGGCGCATGATCGGCGGGCCCTACGGGCACAAAAGGAGGAAGTGGTTGTTTTAGCGCCTGCCAGGCAGTTTCGGCTTTTTGCAACTGTGCGCGCACCGTACCCGCGCCGGAATCCAATACCACCCGCGCAGCCGCGAGCAGTTGAATACGAGCTTCTCCAGACAACTCCTGCCCCGGTACCATGACCACAACACCTGCCAGCTTGCGCAACGTGCGCCCGCGAACCTCCACAATCCGCTCCTGCAACCGATCGCGAATCTGCTGCTCGTAACCAGCCGACTCTTCGTCGATGATCACCAGGTCAATACCCACACCGCGCCCACACCAATAGGTATGTGCCTGCAATATTGGCTCCGCAAAATCGAGTTCATGAGAATTGCGGATATGAATTAACAAAATTGGGTTATCGCCGGAAATACCCCGGCTCCAGAGCGCGGGCTGAATATGGCGGCTGTGCGCGAGCACCCGGGACGGCGCCCGCAACGTTGACACTGGCGCAAGCACGGCCGACAGCAGATCCGCCATCCAGCGCATTTCACCGGCGGTGATATGAAGATTGCGCAGCTCCTGTTCAGACTGCATGCGCGCAAGATCAAACACCCAGCGCGCTTTCGGCCTTGAGCGATAGCCACTCAGCATCGACAGCAGTTCTCGGCGGGACTTGCTGATACCGGTCAGGTACACGACCTCAATTTCCGACTGGGGTGGAATCACCACTTCCTGTGCGGCAGCGATGACCGGATCGAGTACAGGCCCGGTCGTGCCGCTGAACCCCATCAGACCGTCCCGCATCGCTTTGGGATCCGCGGCGGTGCCGCCGCGTCCGAGAAAGCGCACGCGGTCTGTTTCCCACGCGAGTCTGTGGCGCACACCCGACTGAACCAATACGGAATGCGCAAGATAAATCGGTTTTTCGTTGCTGCCGCGCGGACGGCGCCGGTAGATCATCACCTGCTCTTCCGGCAGGTACTGGCTTTCCACAAACAGCTTGGCAAATGCGGGGTGCCGCTGATCCTCGCGCTCCGGCGCCAACACCACCTCTGCAAAATCAGCCAACAACAGGCGGCGCTCACGATTGCTCTCATTCTTGATGATCAGACGGCGCGCTTCCACATCGTGCTGTGAGCTCACGGCAATGTGCATCCGGCAGAAAAGTTCTGCTTCGCGGCGCTGGAATTCGACACTTTGCGGTGAAAAATGGGCGGTGCATTGGCCTTGTTCGGCGCCGCATGGCGATTGGCCGACAGAGAACAGGTGATCACTATCAAGATCGCGCACATAGCAGAAACGCCCCCACTGGTGGTGCGTCGGATCGGGTTGCCAGCGCGTCAGCGCGATGTTGTTCCAGTAAGCACCGCCGGCGCCATCGGCGGCGAGTACCAGGGAATAATGCCCATTGGAGAGCAGGTTGTATTGCGGGAAGCCCCGAGCCGGCGCGGCCGCCCAGGTTTCCAGCACCACTTCACTGTGGAAGCTGCGCATGACCCCCGGGCGACGCCAGGGCGTGAGAGCCTGCGGCGCAACCGGCATGCGCTCATGCAGCAGCGGTGTGATACCGGCAATGCGCACGTCGCTGTGGAAGCGACGCAACATAATGTCCCCGTGAAGAAAGTTGTTTACCGCCAGTAAAATCATTCCCTGGTGGTGGCTCATGTACGAGCGCACTGTGCGCGCGCGCCGCGGTGCCGGTTTGGCGGTGCGGCCAAAATCAATCGCCTCATGCAGCCCGAACTGGCCGTACCCTCCATGGCTGCGCAATTGCCGCAGGTTTGTCATCACCCGGTCCGGACAAAACGGCAACGCCATCATGGAAGCATAGGGTGCGATCACAAGTCGCTCGCCGAGATCCCGTTTAAAACCAATACCGGGCACACCAAAAGCGCGGTACTGATAGTGCAGATGGCTGTCGAGCTCATAGAAGCCCGATTCGGCAATCCCCCAGGGCACCCCGAAGCGGTCGGCAAAATCTCGGTGAATATCAATGGCATTGCGACAGGCTCGCCCCATCAGGCTATGATCGGGCGTTTCCATCAGGAGCCGCGGCATCAGATACTCAAATAATGTAGCGCTCCACGACATCAACGCCACCCGCCGCTGAATGTGGCGGAAAGGACGTTCCAGATGCCGCCAGTGCCGCGCGGGGATATCACCCTTGGCGATGGCGATGAACCCGGTCAGACGGGATTCGGAAGCCAACAAATCGTAATAGTTGGGGTCTAGGGCTGCGTCGTTGACGTTGTAGCCGATATGAAACAGGTGGCGATCCGAGTCGTAGAGGAAAGCGAAATCCATTTCCTCCGCCCAACCCACCGCCCGCGCAGCAAGCCGGGAAATATCACGACGGTAGCGCCCGGCGCTGTCTTGTGCCACGGCCAGTGCGCGCTGCATCTTGTCACACCAGGCATCGGTCTCTTGTTGTGCATGGTCACCAGCGCCGGCAAGCTCCCGTTGCAGCGCCCGCAACTGGTCTCCGGCACGTGTACAGACCGACGCCAGCGACGACAGAGTGATCGGCCCGCGCAACGTATCCGCCAGCGCCCGGAAATTCTCCGCAGTGAGGCTGCCCTCCTCCCGGCAAGCACGCGGCGGCGCAGCCAGCAGCCGTTGCCAGGGTTCGAGATTGTCCTCATAGCGCCTGGCGGCCACGGCATGCTGATGTAGTTCGTCGAGCCAGTGACGCAAACGCCCCAGGGATTCCGCACTGAAATCTTCATCGCGCTCGATCATCGTCAGGACCCGGTCCTGCAGCGAGGGCACTTCCTGCTCATAGACATCGTCAATAATTTTCCACCACGGATCTCGCTCGGCGCGCACTTCCAGACGGGCGCGCAATCCGGTGATCGTTTCGACAATCTCGCGCACTTCGACGGCCGCCGTATCTGGATCAGACGGCTGCAGCGTCTCCGCCACAATACCCAGGGTATCGGCGATACCCATCACTAACTGTCGACCGCTCAATTCCGTGTTGTGTAAAGAATTGAGGCCACTGGCAAGAGCCAGCAGACTGCCGGCGAGATTTCCGCTATCCACCGTGGATACGTAGCGCGGATTCAGTGGATGCAGCTCGCGGGTTTCATACCAGTTGAGGAAATGTCCCCGGTAACGCTGCAGGCCACGCATCCGCTCAAAGCTGTTGTTCAGACGAGCCAGCAGTTGTGTGAGGTCGAGATAACCAAAGTCATAAGCGCTGAGTGTGGCGAGGAGCCCGAGCCCGATATTGGTCGGGGATGTGCGTCGCGCGAGCACCGCAACGGGTTCTTCCTGGTAGTTATCCGGAGGGAGCCAATGATCATCCGGCCCCATGAAATGTTCAAAAAAATACCAGGTGCGCCGTGCCAGCAGTCGCAATTCCTGGGTGTCTTCTTCGGAGAGATCCGGTATGGCAATTTTGTGCGGGCGATTAATGCGCAGCGCCAGCGACGGCAGTAACAACCACACGAGAAGTAGCGGCGCCGCCACCAACAGGCTGGCGGGGGCGGAAACTGCCAGCCAGACTATGATGCCCACTGCCAGTACCGGCGCTATCCAGAGTTCACGCCAACACTTGATGGCCGCATTGTTATTCCCGATCGCTCTGTTTATATGCGCGGCCGACGTCCACTGCAGAAGATGTTTGTGAGAGATACCGAGCCGGTACAGCGTTCGCACAATGGCGTCGAGCGAGTTCAGTGACTGAACTGGAAGCAGCGCCAGCGACAGCAACCAGTGCAAGGCGCGTTGGTGCAACGCGGCGGGCCCCGCGCCCAGATGACGGCGTACGCGGCGCGGATCGGCCACACACCGCCACAGTAAAGAAAGCAGTTCAAGCCACAGCGGTGCGGCGGACAGCAACAGCAAACCACATGTCCAGCCCCAGGCCGTGCCGGGCAGGACGCCGCTCCAGGCCAGAACGAACAGCAGTAGCAGACTGGGTGCTTCCAGGCTGCGACGCAGATTATCCGCGACTTTCCAGCGGTGAATAGCGGGTAGCGGATTCAGTATTTTCTCGCCACCTTCAATACTGACCCGCTTGCACAACCAGGGCAGCAGTTGCCAGTCGCCGCGAATCCAGCGGTGCGAGCGACGCAGCAGCGCGAGTATGTTCGGAGGGTACTGCTCGTAAAACACCGAATCCGAAAGCAGTGCGGCGCCGCCGATGGCTCCTTCGAGCAGATCGTGGCTCAGGATCGCATTCTGCGACAACTGCCCGGCCAGGGTGCCGGAAAACACCCGTGGATCGTAAATGCCCTTTCCGGCAAATATTGCTTCGCCGAACAGGTCCTGATACGCGTCAGAGACCGCGTGCGTGTAAATATCCACAGTGCGGTCACCGGAGAAAATCTCACTGAAAACCGTATCCGCAGCGCCAACGGGATCTGTTTCCAAGCGCGGCTGCAGGAAACCGTGGCCTGCCACAACCCGGCGACTGCACTCATCGATGACAGCGTGGTTCAACGGATGCGCCATGGTGGCGATAAGCCGTGCCGCTGTACCCGGCGGCATTTGGCTGTCGGCATCAAGAGTGATAACAAGCTGAATTTTTTGCAGTTCATGCCGGTCACCGGTACCACTGATGAAACTGTGATCCTCGTGGCCTCGTATCAGGCGATTGAATTCCAGCAGTTTGCCGCGTTTTCGCTCCCATCCCATCCAGCAGTTTTCCGCCGGGTTCCAACGCCGTTCACGGTGCAATAACAGAAATGGCGCCCGGCCCTCGCTGTCGGAATAACGTTGATTCAGGTTGTCGACCGCTTCCCGTGCGGCCTGCAATAGCACCTCGTCTTTGTGGTGAATCTGGCTTGGTGCATCGGAAAAGTCGCTCAGCACGATATACACCAGGTTTCGATCACCATTATTGAGGTAATTGATTTCAAGGCACTGCAGTACCCTTGCGATGTCTTCTTCATCTGCGAACAATACGGGCATGACCACAGCTGTGCGATACTCTGCCGGAACGCCCCGTTCAAAATCCATCTTGGGTAATTTACTGGGAGGGAGGCCGTGGGTTATTAACCCATTCAACAGCGCCAGCGCGACACCTACCAGCAGTACTCCCGCCGCCGCAAGCGTCAGCAGTGCAATGTGGGGGGCAGTGCCTTTGCCAATCAGATACACTGCCAGCAAGACAATGGGCGGAACAGAAAACAGGGCCAAGGTGCCGAAATAGAAGCCGGATGGGTGGTCAAGTAGCTTTTGATGAAGCCGCTGATAGGGCTCGGCGTGGTAGCCGACCGCCTCTTCCAACACCGCGCGCCCTTCACCGATCAGGTAATAGCCTACGTGACGCCGGCGCACATCCTCCGTTTCCTGTTCGCACAGCCTGAGCACCTGCTCGGCGACGCGATGCTCCGCCAGCGCGCTGCCGCGAGAGAGCATCTCGACGACACCGCGATACTGGTCTCGGGTTTCGAAATCCATTTTGTCGTAAGCGCCGGTAGGGTCGGCTGCCAGTATTCGTTCAACGCGACTCAGGGATTCAACGAATTTTCGCCAGTCGTGGGTACGCAATTCGCGAAGACTGATAACCACGCTGGCGATGCCGACGCTTTCTGCATCGGCTCCTGTCTCAACCTGTGTAAGTGCCACGTCGGCAAACTGTACCAGCTGATCCAGCAGGCTCAGGCGCAGTAAAGCCGCCAGTGCCCACAGTTCGCCAGTGGTGAGAATGCACTCGTTCTGATAGAAGTCGACAAGTTCGTATACCGTTTCAAGATCCAGCGGCTGCCGGACAGGACCAATCAGTGCCACAGCGAGCGCATGTGCGCGTAGATCCACCCCACCGTCTTCGGCGGCAATCTTGGGTAACTGCCGGAGATACTTGCGCGGCAGAGATTCGCGCACGAGTTCGAGGGCTTCCTGCACGACATGGCGGTTATCCAGCAACCACTCTTCGCTGCGGCTTCCTTTTTCACCACTCTCCACACGGGCAGACAGACGCTGATAAATACGCTGAAATTCCTGTTCCAGACGCCGTAGTTGTGTGCGCAGAGGGTAGTAGCGTGCGGCGGAAACCAGGTGCCGGTGGCGCCGCGACAAAGCCAGGATATCGGCATGGCGTTGGCGGTCATCATCCACGGCGGGATCATTTTCCCTATCTGCGTCTACAGAGACCGGCGGTACCGGGCTTCGGGATACATATTTGCGCGAGAAAAATTTGCGCGCACGGCTGAATCGGTCAGATTTTCCACGGCGCAATTTCATGAATGTGCAGAACCATCTTGTGCAAGTGCCAAATGGGACTGCTGGCAGAACTCACCGCCGGTGCGCAACGACTGCAACTGGGCATCGGGCAAGTCCTGAAAAACGAGGACCGGAAGATTGCTTTGACAAATAACCGTGTGGCAAAGCGTTCCTGTAACCTGTTGCGCGCCGGTGTGCCAGTCGTGGGCGCTCATGGCGATCAGATCAACCCCCTCTTCAGCCGCCGTTGCGTATATACGTTCGGCAACATTCTGCGCAATTAGAAGCCGCGGTCGCACCTTAATACCATTTTTCAACTGATTGGCAATCTCTTCCAGATATGCCTCGGCGGCACGTCGGTTACACTCGACGAATTTCTCGCGTGTTGCATGTTCCTCACGGGTGATTGGCATTCGCCTCGGCATTTCCGGTACCGCAATTACCTGCAGCAAAATGATCTCTACTTCCTGTCCTCGCATAAGCGAGGCCACATGGCACGCTACCCACTCCGAACGAGGAGAACCATCCATGGACACCAAAATACGCTTGTAAGCCGTTTTCTCTTCCGCCAGGGACGCTTCCCCCGGCCGCACAACCAGGAAAGAGCGACCGGCACCAGAAAAGACCTTCTGCGCCGTGCTGCCGAAATCGAAACGGCTGATACCCCCTTTCCCGTATGCTGTGATTACCACAAGGTCGATAGAATTTTTTTCACAGTATTCAACGATCTGCTCCGCAGGGCGCCCCTCCACAATGGCCAGCGTCACATCAACGCCCTGAGCGGTAATTTTTTCTGATACCCCGTTCAGATAGCTGCGTATTTCCGCCCGTCGCAAGCGCCAGTCTACGGGGTCGGCACAGTGTTCATCGACATGTGAGGGGGGTTTCTGCACATGCAACAGGTGGATATCAGCGCCGCATTGACGCGCCAGTGAGATTGCATGGGTTATGGCCTGTTCAGCCAGTGCGGAACTATCCAGCGGCAACAGTATGTGCTTGAAAGGCATAGTGGCTCCCCCGAGCGAATCGGCAGCAATATCGTCGGTGACAAGTTTTCTTCAGGTATGACACAGGCGCCGGCGGAGTTATACGAGCATGTCCTGCTCCGTTTATACCGGTGTCCAGTATGTGAAATGCGGGAAATCAAAACGCGCTTAGAGCTTAGCTCGACTATTTTGAGAAATACAAAAATTCCCCTAACTCAAGTGCAGATGTGCGCCATAATCCAAGAGCACTTTCCCTATGAAAGATCACCAGTACATTCGATGGTTCAAGGACATCGGCCTAGCCAATCTCGCCGAAGTCGGTGGCAAGACTGCCTCGCTGGGTGAAATGTACCGTTCGCTTCAGCCCTTGGGCATACGCGTCCCCAACGGATTCGCGATCACATCCGCCGCTTACCGCGACATGCTTGATCGCGCCTATGCCTGGGGGGCACTGGAATCGGTTCTGAAAACAAGTGCCGACGGTGATCCCGGTCAACAATACGATGCTGCCGAACAGGCGCGGAGCATCGTCTACGAAGCGGGATTGCCCGACGAACTGGTGCAGCAGATCACAGCCGCCTACATCGAACTGTGCGAGCAGTATGGGCCTGATTTGCGCGTAGCGGTGCGTAGCTCAGCCACAGCGGAAGATTTACCTGACGCGAGTTTTGCCGGTCAACACGACAGTTTTCTCAACATCGGTAACAAGGAAGGTCTGCTGGAGGCTTGTCGGAAATGTTTCGCCTCGTTGTTTACTGCACGGGCAATCAGTTATCGGGAAAAAAACGGGTTTGACCACTTCAAAGTATCGCTTGCAATCGCCGTCATGAAAATGGTGCGCGCCGATCTTGCCTCAAGCGGTGTGATGTTTTCCCTGGATACGGATAGCGGCTTCCGCGATGTCGTGTTTATTACTTCGGCATATGGCCTCGGAGAGAATATCGTTCAGGGTACCGTCGACCCAGATGAGTTCTATGTCCATAAACCGACGTTCGCCCTCGGGCATCGCTGTGTACTGCGCCGGCAACTGGGCGCCAAACAGCAGACACTAGTGTGCGATGACGATATCAACAACCAGAAACTGCACAATATCGACACCCCCGAGGTTAAGCGGGGCCGCTTTAGCCTGAGCGATGACGACGTATTGACCCTCGCACACTATGCAATTGAAACCGAAAATCACTACAGCGCGCGGCGCAGCGAGCACTGCCCGATGGATCTGGAGTGGGCCAAAGACGGTGACGACGGCCAGTTGTACCTGTTGCAGGCGCGCCCGGAAACTGTCGCCTCACGGAAACCGCGCAACCTGCTGAAACGCTATCACTTGCGCGACAAGCCGGATAAGGCTGCACTGTTGGCCAGCGGGCGCGCCATCGGCAGCGCCATTGCCAGCGGTACGGTTCGCCGCGTGGCCGACGTGAGCGCGCTGTCGTCATTCCGCGATGGCGAGATCCTGTTCGCGGAAAGCACCAGTCCCGATTGGGGCCCTGCGATGCGGCGCGCGGCGGCGCTGGTCACCGAGCGCGGCGGGCGCACCTGCCATGCCGCCATTGTTGCCCGGGAATTCGGCATTCCTGCTATTGTCGGTATCGGCAGTGACCACCAGCTGGACGACGGCGCTTTGGTGACGCTGTCCTGTGCCGAAGGGGATACCGGTCGAGTCTACCGCGGTGAAATTCCCTTTGAGGTGACCACCACCCAGCTCGACCAGCTGCCGACACCCAAAACAAAAGTGATGATCAATCTCGGCAGTCCGGAACAGGCATTCCGGTTGAGCGCGCTGCCCTGTAACGGTGTCGGCCTCGCGCGTATGGAATTTATTGTCAACGAATACATCAAGGCGCACCCGATGGCGCTGGCGTGTCCGGACAAGGTCCCGGAAGAAAGCGCGCGCCAGGCACTGAAAGCCCTGACCGAACACTATGCCAGTGGAGCCGATTTCTTTATCCAGAAACTCTCCGAAGGCATCGGTACCATCGCCGCCGCTTTTTATCCGCGCCCGGTGATCGTGCGCACCTCGGACTTCAAGACCAATGAATACGCACGTCTGATCGGCGGCAGCCACTTCGAGCCCCACGAGGAGAACCCGATGCTCGGCTTTCGCGGTGCCGCGCGCTATGCGCATCCCGCCTACGCGGAGGGCTTTGCGCTGGAATGCGCGGCACTCAAACGCGCGCGCGAGGATATGGGGCTGACCAACATCAAGGTGATGATTCCCTTCTGCCGTCGCATTCCCGAGGGCGAGCAGGTATTGCAGGCCATGGCGGAGCACGGCCTCAGGCAGGGCAACAACGGTCTCGATGTCTATGTGATGTGTGAAATACCGAACAACGTGGTGCAGATCGACGCCTTCAGCCAATTGTTCGATGGCATCTCCATCGGCTCCAACGACCTCACGCAACTGGTACTCGGTGTGGACCGCGATTCCGATGTCGTCGCGTTTGATTTCGACGAGCGGGACCCCGGGGTAATGGAAATGATCCGCCTCGCCGTGGAGGGCGCACAGCGCAATGGCATTCCCGCGGGTATCTGCGGTGAAGCCCCATCCAACTATCCTGAAGTGGCGGAGTATCTGGTGAAACTGGGCATCACCTCCATCAGCCTCAGCCCCGATGCGTTGCTGCGCACCATCGAAAAAGTGGTGGTAATAGAACAGCAGGAACAGGTCAGCTAGCAGCTATTGGCTGGGTCCGTATTCATTCAATGATCAGAGCGAGGCGATCACCATGCACGCAACCAACTGGTATCCCAAGCTCGCCAAATCAGCGGCGCGTTTCTGCGGTCGGCCAAAAATATTTGCGCCCGCCGTCGCGACCACCTTGCTATGGGCCATCGCCGGATAACTGGTAGATATGCTGGCAATACCGCCCATGATCTGGATCTGGATTGCATTCATCGCGTTTGTGCTGCTAATGCTGGCTCTGGACCTGGGTGTGTTTCATCGCCACGCCCACGAGGTTAATTTGCGCGAAGCGATGCTGTGGTCGGCGGTCTGGATAACCCTGGGTTTGCTGTTTTCCGTCTTCGTCTACTTTGCTTACGACGCCAAACTGTTTGGACTGGGTACCGAGCCCGACGCGGTCGATGGCCTGTTGAACAGCGGCGCCAGTGCCACCCAGAAATATCTACTTGGCTACGTGATTGAAAAGTCCCTCAGTGTGGACAATATCTTCGTCATCGCGATCATTTTCGATTACTTCCACATACCGAGAAAGCATCAGCACCGGGTACTTTTCTGGGGCATCCTCGGGGCACTGGTACTGCGCGGACTCATGATCGCGCTGGGCGCCAGACTGGTGGCGGAATTCCACTGGATTCTCTACTTGTTCGCGATTTTCCTGATTCTGACCGCGCTGAAAATGTTGCTGTTGACGTCGGAATCCCCGAAACCGGGCCGCAACCTTTTGGTGCGGCTGATCCGGCGCGTACTGCCGGTCACCGAGCGCTTGTATGGCCAGCGGTTTGTCCTGCGCGCATCTACCATTGCTGCGCTCTCGAAAGGGAGGCGGGATGGGCCGGATCCTGCGCTCGAACACGTGCAGCCGGGTAAGCTCCTGTTGACGCCGCTTGCGCTGGCACTGATCGTCGTCGAGACAACCGACGTGATTTTCGCGATCGATTCCATCCCCGCCATTTTTGCCATCACGGCCGATCCGTTCCTGGTGTTCACCAGTAATGTGTTTGCGATCCTCGGCCTGCGCTCATTGTACTTCGCCTTGTCCGCCGTTATCGCCAGGTTCCATTACCTGAAAACCGCGCTGGCACTGGTGTTGATAGTCGTGGGCATAAAAATGCTGCTGGCAGACTGGTTACATGCACTGGTCGGGTCACACTTCAATCTGTATCTGCTGGTGGTGGTGCTGGCGATTCTCGCATCCGGCGTACTGGTGTCCCTGATCGTAGAGAATCGCACCAGACAGAAATAGCATCCTGTGGATACAACGCGACAATATGAATGCGAGAGGGATTTTCCGATCCACAGCAATAGCCTCCCGAGCGCATAGTGACGGTCGCGGAAGATGTGCCGGTCCATTGTGCGGCTGGTGGACTGCAGGGGTTCCACCGTTAAAGTAAAGGTCACGCTAGGCACACTTTGACACATGGTCGCCGCAACACATTCGCCATCCCATCACACAATGGCATTTGCCAGGATGATCACCACCCCATAGGACGCGACACCGACAAACACCGGCCATCCCAGCGATCTGGTCCAGCGCCACACCAACAGGGTCACCATGGCACCCAGCGCCGTCGCGAGCCAGGATGCGAGGCCGGCCTCTCCCGGCACAAGCGATACTCCAAACATAGCCGCGATCATCAGCGGTCCAAGCACACTGAGCCAGGTGGGCATGGATTCCAGCGTATTTTTTGCTTTGCGTTGAACCAGATGGCGCTGCATCCACACCAGTGGCAGGGCCCGCAAAAGAAAGGTTCCAAGTGCGCATGCAAGCAACGCAACCCAGACACCAATGTTCATTCCGCTATTCATTCCCTGACCTCCCCCACTACCTGAGCGCGCCCATGCCGAAAAAGACCACAGCCCCAGCGACGGCTGCTACCGGAATCGCCGCGTTGGTCATACCCATCAGGGTAAACAACAGGGCAACCACTGCGGTACAGCCCAGTGCCAACGACCACAGCCACGACGTAAACCGCGGGGCCAGCAGCACCAGAAACAGCGCCGGCAACGCAAACGGCATAACGTCGCCAAGCAGCGGCCACTGCTGTGTCAGTTCCTTACCGGCAATGGCGCCCACTGCGGTACCGCCAATCCAGCTGAACCAGGCCACCAGCATTGCGCCGATAAACCATCCCAGGCGGTCAGCAGACGGCAGCTGCGGCAGCCGGGTATGGGCCAGTGCAAAGATCTGGTCTGTTAGACCATGCATCAGCCACGGCCACAAACGGCTGGTCGAAAGCCATGGCGCCAGATTGGGTCCATAGACGACATGGCGGGCATTGATCAGCAACGTCATCACCACGACGAACCAAAGAGGCGCGCCCGAGGCGATCATCGCCACAAACAAAAATTGCGATGCACCGGCATAGACCAGTGTCGAGATTGCCACCGCTTCCCAGCTGCTGAAACCAGACTGTAGCGCAATCAGCCCAAATGAAATGGCCACCGGGATATACCCCCCCAGCAACGGGATGGATTCGCGGGCCCCCAGAAGCGACGAATGGTAATTTGAGGTGGCGACTTGCTGGCTCACAGAGTGCCACCTTTATACAGGTCGACAATTGTGTTCAGGTTGCGGTCATGTCGACCGTCGCGGAAATGCCATCTCCTCGTGTCGAGAGACGAATTACTCACGGGTACCTCTTTGATTGTGTGGCAAAAGAAATGCTTTATATGAAAAATGCTCCGTGAAAGAAACACCCGGCTATCCATCTAACAGCCACAATTCATATGACCACTAACGGAATGTCCGGTCGCGATCCCATTTGTTCCCCTCGCCCAAGTGCTGTATAACCATCCAGTTTCATCCAGACAGCATCTGATCATACGCCGCAACCATGTCCGCCCCTGTTGAACTACCTTCAGACTATTACCTGGCGAACTTCCTCGCCCTCCTTGACTTCGTGATGTCTCGCTACGAGGACCTGCTATCGGCGGACGAGCGCGGGTTTTACGCAGATTTCCGAGCGCTGGATGTGGACAGCCAACGGCTGTACGTGCGGCTGCTGTCGCGCAAAGGCAGGCCCTCCGCAGCCGGCGCTCTGTTTCGCCAGCGCAAGCTCGCCTACGCCGAGATTGGCGACCTGCCTGCGGCCGCAGAGCGGCTGGTGCAGGTGGGATTGCTGCTGCGCAACCCCGATCTGGTGATTGCGGAAATTCTACCGCTGTTCAGCAAAGCGGAGCTGCTGCCACTGAGCGAAATACCCCTCCCCCAATCCGTCAAGCGGCCCGCGCTGGAACAGGCGCTGCTGGCGCAGGACATACCACCAGCAACCCTGCTTGCGGCCGAGCCGATTCTCGCGGTGCAGGCTGCCGCGCATTTTGACACATTCAAGTTGTGCTTTTTCGGCAACCTGAACCAGGACCTGACCGATTGGGTACTGCGGGATCTGGGCCTGTACCGCTATGAGCACTACCCGCTGGATCGCGAAAATCTGCCGTTCCAGAGCCACGCGCAAATCGAGCAACATCTCGGCTATTACGCTGCACTCGTGCACTTTGAGGAAGCCATTGAGGCAGGGGCCGATGCGATTGCGGCCCTGGCGGCGCAGCTCCCGGTAAACACGCAGCAAGACGCCACTCTGCAACGCCGACTCGACCGTCTGCGAGTCGCCATGGCCCGGCAACTGGAACGGCTGGATGCACTGGATGCGGCGGATCAGATTTACCGGGCCTGCGCGCACCCACCGGCACGGGAGCGGCGCGCACGCATAGCGGTAAAACGCGGCGATAGTCAGGCGGGGTTAGCGCTGTGCCGGGAGATACTCGCGGAACCTCTCGATGAAGCGGAAGCGATCTTCGCGGAGAGCTTCGGTTACCGCACCGCCAAACGGGAAAAAAACCTGCACGGATGGGAGGCGCCCGCGCGCTACCGACCGCCGACCGAGACTGTCGCCCTGCCCGCCGCCGCGGAGTGCGTGGAGCTACTGGCGGCAGCGTGGCTGCAACAGCTCGGCGATTGCCACTACGTAGAAAATACCCTGTTTAACGGCGTGTTCGGGCTATTTATTTGGGATATCGTGTTTGCGCCGGTTGCCGGGGCCTTCTTCAACCCGTTTCAGGTGGCGCCCAGCGATTTCCGCACCGCAGACTTCTATCGCACTCGCCGCACCGCGTTAGAGCAGCGCCTCGGCGAACTGGCGGATGAGCGTTTTGCGGAGCGGGTCTGGCGAAATTTTGATGCGAAATACGGTATCGCCAATCCGCTTGTCGCCTGGGAGGCGTTGTCCGAGCCGCTGCTGCGTCTGGCGCTCACGCGCATCCCCACGGCGCACTGGCTGGCACTGTTCCGACGCCTGCTGAGCGACATCACCAGTCACCGCAGCGGTCTGCCAGACCTGATCCTGTTTCCGGAAACCGGCAGCTACGAGCTGGTGGAGGTGAAAGGCCCCGGCGACCGGTTGCAACAGAACCAGCAGCGCTGGCTGGCATACTTCGCCCGCCACCGGATACCGCACCGGGTACTGCACGTCGAGTGGCAGCAGAATGACGGCAACCAGGCATGACAACGCGTGAGACACTAAAGCTGTCGGTGGGCGAGCTGGTGGCATTTTCCTGCCGCCGCGGCGATCTGATGGCCGACGCCCCCGCCGGCCCAACGGCGCAGGAGGGCATCCGCGCACATCAGCGCTTACAAAAAAAGCGACCGGCGGGCAGCGAGGCAGAATACCGGCTGCAAGTGGCCTGCCCGCTGGATGGCCAAACCGTACAGCTGAGCGGCCGCGTGGATATCCTGCACCCACTGCAGGATTTACATCGCCCGGCGCAACTGGATGAAATCAAGACCACCTACTGCGCGCCGGATAAATTGCCGGAGGCGGTGCGGGACCTGCACTGGGCGCAGTTGAAAATCTATGGTTTCTGCTATCTGCTGCAGCGCCAGGAGGAAACCGGAAAGCGCCCTGCCCCGCAGGATCGCCTGCTGCTGCAGATGCTGTGGTACAACCTCAAACAGAAAAAATCGCACCCGGAACGACGCGAATTCAACTGGCCGGAGCTGGAAGACTTTGCCCACAATGCCATGCGCACGTACCTGAACTGGCACCACGCCTGGCAGCAGCACCGGCTGGCGGTGCGCACCAGTGCGCGCGCTCTGGAATTCCCCTTCCCGGATTACCGGCCGGGCCAGCGCGAACTGGCCATTGCCGCCTACCGCTGTCTGCGCGACGGTGGCGAGCTGGTGGTAGAGGCGCCCACCGGCATCGGCAAAACCGTGAGCACGCTGTTTCCGGCCGTCAAGGCGTTGGGGGAAGACCATCTGGATCAGCTGGTGTATCTCACTGCAAAAAATTCCGGCCGCCAGGTGGTGCGGGAAACTACGGCGCGTTTGCAGGCCCTCGGACTTGCGCTGTCGCTGCTGGAAATCCAGGCGAAAGACAAAACCTGTGCCTGCCGCCAGGGGCTTTGCAGCCCGGACGCCGACGGTATCTGTCCGCGCACCGTCGGTTTCTTTGACCGGCTGCCGCAGGCCCGCCAGCGATTGCTGGGAGTATCACGTCTCACACCCGACACCCTGGCAAAAGTGGCAGACGAGTTTCAGCTGTGCCCGTTTGAGCTATCGCTCCAGATGCTGCCCTGGGTGGATCTGGTGGTGTGCGATTTCAACTATGTATTCGACCCTCTGGTACGCCTGAACAGCCTGCAGACGGGCGACCGGCGCCGCGCGCTGTTGGTGGATGAAGCCCACAACCTGAGTGAGCGCGCCCGCGGCATGTACACCGCCGAGCTGACGCGCAAAGAGAGCCGGCAGGCGGCGCGGGATTGCACGGGTCTGCCGACGCTACGCCGGTCGATACAAGCGCTGGTACGCGCGCTGGATCAGTGGGTCGGAGAGCGTACCGACGCCGAACGCTTTGCGGCAGGGGCGGATCGGGACAATACCGAGGTGTGGGTGTCGCCGCTGACTAATCCGCCTACGCAGAACGCCGACGCGAAGCATGTACAACGCCCCGAAAGCGTAATGATGGCCGCGCACAAAGTGATGGCCACAGTCAGCCAGATGTGGGAGCAATCGCAACCACCACCGGAGGAAATCCGCGAATGGCTGCACAATCTGTATCGGTTTCTGACCATTATTGGACTGCCCGCTCTCCAGCATCGCTGCCTGACCCGGAGAGCGCATCCGGATACGCCCTGGCAGAAACAGGCACTGAAACTGTTCTGCCTCAACGCCGCGGAGTATCTGCAGCAGTGTTACCAGCATTTCCAGGGCGTGATTCTGTTCTCCGCCACCCTCCGCCCCGCGGGTTATATTCTTCCGCAGCTCGGGGTCGCGGCAGATGCTCCCTACTTCGCACTGCCGTCGCCGTTCGTCCCAGAGCAGATGGGCACTTTCCTGTGCCCCTTTGTTGATACCCGCTACCGCGCGCGGGACAGTGCCGCCGATGCATTGGTGGATCTGATTGCGCGGGTGTATCAAAGCCGCCCCGGCAATTACCTGGTATTTTTTCCCTCCTACCGGTTTCTGCAACAGGTGGCCGAGCGTTTCTCGGCACAGCATCCACAAGTGGATATCATCCAACAGACGGCCGCCGCCGGCGAGCTGGAGCGTGCAGCCTTTCTCGAGCGTTTCAGCGAAAACCGCCGCAGCCTGGGTTTCGCCATCATGGGTGGCATTTTCGGCGAGGGCATTGATTATGTGGGTGAGCAACTGGTGGGGTGTATTCTCGCCGGGGTCGGATTGCCGCAGATCAGCGAGGAACAGGAGTTATTGCGACACGCGATGGCGAGCACGGGCGGGAATGGTTTCGATATCGCCTACCGCTATCCCGGTCTCACCCGGGTGCTGCAGGCGGCGGGGCGCGTGATCCGCACCGAGACGGATCGCGGCGTGGTGATTCTGGCGGATACCCGCTTTGCCGAGCCATTTTACCAACCGCTGCTGCCGGCGCACTGGCGATTGCAAACCTGCGCCACCGGTGAGGCGTTATCGAACGCACTCGGAAATTTCTGGGCCTCAGCCAAAGGTATTGACCTGGCACCCACACTCAGGGCGGAAGTTGAATAGTCATGGTATCGAAACGCGAGTTCTACCGCCGGGGCCCAATACACAGCGACAGACAGCGCGACGGCCCCCCTGTGAGTTTTGTAGATGTGCGACGGAAATTTGGTTTCCGCGCCATCAGCATCGGCCGCTGGGTAACGGAGGCGGAGCGCGACCGCGCCGCGGGATTGTTCTACGACGCCCTGGCGGACCTGATGTCGATCCTGCGCGGGCCGGAGATTCTGATCTCCCTGCGCGAGACCCTCGCCTTCCAGTACGGTATCGGCGGGCGGCCGGGCACCATGGCCTTTTACGAACCGGCCACGCGTACCTTTTCCCTGGCAAAAAATGCCGGACCAGGCTCCATCGCGCACGAGTGGTTCCATGCGCTCGATCACTACCTGGCGGACAAGGCATTCGCGGATGCAGTTGGCCGCCGCGAACCCAGGCATATCTATGCCTCCGATGCCTGGTTGCGGGACGCGACACCGGTTCCCCACGGTATCAACGATCTGCTGTTCGCCTGCTTCCGCGCCATCATGCTCGACGAAAGCGGGGAAAATCCTAGTGCGCTGTTCCGCGTTTCCTGTGCCGCGGACAAGGCCAATGGCCGTGTGTATTACAGCGACCCCGCAGAAATCTGCGCGCGCGCCTTTGAGGCCTTCGTTCAGGACGCGAGTATCAGCAACAACTTTCTGGTCGCAGGCACCAAAGCCAGCGAAGAAGCGCGCATGGGGCTGTATCCAACAGGCACGCACCGGCAGAACATCAACGACGCGTTCGAGCGCTATTTTTTCCGCTTGGGGGGTGCGCTGCGCGCGGAGCAATTGCGCATTCCCTAGAAAAACGACTGCGCGGGCGCCTCTCGACCACCTCCTGCCACCTGCTCACTGCATTTTCAGTGGTCCCGTTGCCCCTCGCGGCTTCCCTGGTTGCGGCAATTTCCTCCAATCAGCTACACTGCCGCCGGAATTAACCCACGCCAGCTGTGACCGCGCCATACTCTGATTCTCACCCCGGCGAATTGCGTTTGTGCCCGGAGAACACCATGCGATTGGCGACGCCTCTTCCCGATTACCGTATTACCGAGCCGTTCATGAGTAGCGATTTATTACGCCAATTACTGCACAACCAACTGGTCTGGAGCATTCTCCTGATTGTGGGTGTGGTGCTGGCGCGATACCTGCTCTCGCAGATGTTCAAGAATTCCAGCTGGGCGCGGCAGGATATCCGCCGCCGGATTCACATGGTGCACAACTTCGGCAACCTGGTGATGGTGGTCGGGCTGTTCGCCATCTGGGTCTCCGAGCTGCGGGATTTTGCCCTGTCGATCGCGGCGTTTTCTGTGGCGATTGTGATTGCACTGCGGGATGTGGTGCAGTGTCTGGTGGGAGGCATCTACCAGGCGAGCATGCGCTCCTTCACCATTGGTGACTGGGTACGTATCGGCGACCAGTTTGGCGAGGTGATCGACAACAACTGGCTCAGCACCACCCTGCTGGAAATTGATCCCCACGGCCTCGGCAACGGTTATACCGGCACCACGCTGTATGTGCCGAACAGCGTGTTCTTTTCCCAATCGGTAAAGAATCTCAACTTCATGCGCCGCTATATCGAGCACACCTTTTCCATCGTGCGCGAGAGCAAAGGGCAGAATCCGTTTGTGGTCAAGCAATTCATCACTGACCGCGTGCTGCAATACTGCGAGTCCTTCAAGGACGTGGCGGAACGCTACTGCAAACTGATTGAAAACCGCATGGGCGTGGAGCTCGCCAGCACCGAGCCGAAAATCGAGTTCCGCACCAGTGATATCGGCCACGACGTGCTGACCATCACCCTGTTCTGCCCGCGCGAAGCCGCCACCGAGATCGAGCAAAAGGTAACCGAAGACTTTTATCGTTTCTGGTACGGCAACACTGGCAGCAATACAGAAGCCGGCCAAGCCGCGGCCCCAGTCAAAAACTGAACGTCATCTGACTGTAGATATAGCTCGTGGGGGCGGTATTATCCCCTGCGTTATCGGCACTGTGCGCCGCATAGGCGTCGCCTTTATCCAGCAGCGCCAGGCCAAATTCCGTCTGCCACTGCTGCCCGATAGGAATCTGCACACGTCCCTATGCTTGATCTGGCCCGCTATATACATGACTATATAGCGGTGGCAGATTATTTAGCCACGCCTGTCCACTCAAGGAGAATTGAAGTGCGAAGGTCACTGTGGGGTATTGTCATGCAGCGCAACATGCTGGTGATGAAAGGTCTGCTTGCGCTTGCGGTGATACTGGCAGGCAGCGCGCGCGCTGACGAGCTGACCCTGGCCGTGGCTTCGAATTTCACCGCGCCGATGCAGGAACTTGCGCGGCAGTTCGAGGCCCGCAGCGGGCACAAGCTCAAATTATCCTTCGGCTCATCGGGAAAGTTCTTCGCGCAAATCAGCCACGGCGCTCCCTACCATGCGTTCTTCTCTGCGGATCAGGCGAAGCCCGCCAAATTGGTAGAGCTGGAACTTGCCGATGCCAGTAGCCGCTTTACCTATGCAGAAGGCAAGCTGGCTCTGTGGTCCCGGAAGCCCGAGCTTGTTGACGCCGAGGGTGAAGTGCTAAAACGCGGCGAATTCCGCAAACTCGCACTGGCCAACCCGAAGCTGGCGCCGTATGGCGCAGCGGCGGTCGAAGTGCTTCAGCACTTGCAGTTGGAAGAGCAAACCAGAGCGCACTGGGTACAGGGGGAGAACATCTCCCAGACCTACCAGTTTGTCGCGAGCGGTAATGCGGACCTCGGCATGGTGGCACTGTCGCAGATTCTGGAAAACGGAAAGGTCGCGGAGGGCTCAGCCTGGATTGTGCCCGCACAGCTCTACAACCCGATCCGGCAGGATGCCGTGGTACTGAAGCGCGGCGCCAACGCGCCAGCACTGCGTGAATTCTGGACTTACATACAGAGTGCCGAGGCGAAGGAGATCATCCGCGCCTACGGATACAGTACTCCGCCACAAGACGGTAACGGGCGCGATAATGCTGACAGATGACGACCTCGCGGCCATCTGGCTGACGCTGCGCCTGGCCACCACCGTTACAATCCTGCTATTGATTATTGGCACGCCTCTCGCGTTGTGGCTCGCAAATACCCGATCCCTGGCAAAGGGCCCCGTGAGCGCCCTGGTAGCACTGCCACTGGTGTTGCCGCCCACCGTGATCGGATTCTACCTGCTTATGTTCATGGGACCATCCGGCCCCATTGGCCAGCTTACCGAGACGCTGGGGCTCGGCACCCTGCCGTTTACATTTTGGGGGTTGGTGGTGGCTTCCGTAATTTATTCACTGCCGTTTGTGGTCCAGCCGATCCGCAACGCCATTGAGGCGCAAGGCGCGCGCCCTTCAGAAGTCGCGGCAACACTGCGCGCCAGCCCCTGGGACCGGTTCTGGAGTGTAACGCTGCCACTCGCCAAACCCGGTATTCTCACCGCGTCCGTATTGGGTTTTGCTCATACGGTGGGTGAATTTGGTGTGGTACTGATGATCGGCGGGAATATTCCCGGTGAAACCCGAGTGGTATCGGTACAGATCTACGATCACGTGGAAGCGCTCGAATACGCTCAGGCACACTGGCTGTCTGCGGTGATGGTCGGCTTTTCATTTGTCGTGCTGCTTGCACTGTACCTGTTGCAGCAGCGCAAATCTGCTTTAGGAACGCCCTATGGGATCTGATCCCGACCTCCTTACCTCACCGGCGACAAGGATTCGCGGGTATTTCCACCTTCCCCTGCCACGGGGTGACAACAAGCGGCAATTCACCCTGGACGTGAAGCTGGATATTCCGGGACGCGGTGTGACCGGCATCTTCGGATCCTCCGGCTCCGGCAAGACCACCCTGCTCCGCTGTATCGCCGGGTTGCAGTGTTGTAAAAACGGCAGCCTTTCGGTCAAGGGGGAAGTGTGGCAGGGAACGGAAAAAACACTGCCGGTACACCAGCGCCCGCTGGGGTTTGTCTTCCAACAACCCAGTCTTTTTCCCCACCTGACCGCTGAACGCAATCTGTTGTTTGCGCGCAAGCGTGCCTGGAAACCGGTGTCACCGGCGGAATATGAACAGATCATTGCACTGATGGGAATCGAGCATCTACTCGGCCAGCGGCCTGCGGCGCTATCCGGTGGCGAGCAGCAACGTGTTGCCATTGCTCGGGCATTGCTGATCAAACCCAGCCTGTTGTTGATGGATGAACCACTCGCGTCCCTCGACCAGATGCGCAAACGGGAAATCCTGCCCTATCTGGAAAAACTGCACCGCACGCTGGATATCCCAATACTCTATGTCAGCCATGCCGTCGAGGAAATTGCCCGCCTCGCAGACCACCTATTGCTGATGGAAGACGGCAAAATTATACGCGAGGGACTGGCATCCGCGGTTCTCTCGCGCACAGATTTTCCAGTCCCAATGAGCGATGACCTGGGAGTAGTGGTTGACGCGCGAATTGCCGAGCGCAGCAGTGAGTGGCACCTGGCACGGGTGCAGTTTCACGGCGGGGACTTGTGGCTGCGGGACAGCGGTGAGGCGATTGGTGAACCTATTCGCGTGCGTATTCTCGCCCGCGACATCAGTCTCTCCCTGGATGCCCATACGCGCACCAGTATTCTCAATCGGTTGCCGGTGCGGGTACAGGAAATAACGGCGGACAGCGACCCAGCCATGGTTTTGATGCGCCTTGAACCAAAAATGCAAAACGCCAGCACAACCACAGAGACGTGCCTGATTGCACGCATCACCCGCAGATCCCTACAGCAATTGGAAATCACGAAAGGAAGTGAACTCTGGGCGCAGATCAAATCCGTCGCCATTGTTCGTTAGCTACAGAAAATCACTCCATCATCAAAATCACGCTAGACGCCTTGAAGAAAGCACTGACCTCATCCCCCACCGCCAGCGCCATCTCATTCACACTTTCGTAGGTGATGATGGCACCGATGGATTTGCCATTGCCGAGATCGAGGGATACATCGCTGTTCACTGCACCCGGTTCGATACGGCTCACACGTCCGCGGAACTGATTGCGCGCGCTGGTTTTCAGGGCCGCCTCTTTGGCCAGGATGACCCAGGAGGCTTTGACCAGTGCCAGCGCGCTGATACCGGTTTCCAGGCCGAGCGTGCTGACACTTTCATTCGTGATTACCGCCACGAGAGGCTGCCCGGCACCGATATCTAGGATCACCTCGGCATTCACCGCACCGGCTTTGATCTTGGTTACCGTGCCGCGAAACTGGTTGCGCGCGCTAGTCTTCATTGTCATGGCTCCCGCAAATTCGGCAACGTCCGCAAACTCCCGCACCTTGCGCCCGAGGCGCTCGACAAATAGCGCGTGCTCTTCTTCCAGTGCGGAAAATCCGCGCAACACTTTTTCCCCCATCTCCGTGAGTGCAGTACCGCCACCCAGAGAGCCACCAGC
Organism: Microbulbifer sp. SH-1; assembly: GCF_011326135.1. Classification (NCBI taxonomy): domain Bacteria; kingdom Pseudomonadati; phylum Pseudomonadota; class Gammaproteobacteria; order Cellvibrionales; family Microbulbiferaceae; genus Microbulbifer; species Microbulbifer sp. SH-1. Next base: position 1,169,937 of record NZ_CP046948.1, read on the forward strand.
ACTGCGCACCACCAGCGGCGCACTGGAGAGATTGTTCATTGCGTCGATGCGATCCCATGCGGTTTTGTAGCTGATGCCCACCGCCTTTGCCGCGGCAGAGATCGAACCACACTGCGCAATGGCCCGCAGTAATTGCGCCTGCTGGCCGGCGAACGAAGCTTTGCCGTTGCCACCAATCGCGAGGTTGCCGTGTAGTTGAGAGTGTTCGGATTTCTTTGTCATCGCTGCAGTCTACCGGGTTTACGAGTGTAAATCTCACGGACAATTTGGAGCCCTGGAAAATAAAGCTACTGCCTGGCTGCAGTCATCGTGGAACAAAAAAGGCCGGGCTGCTGAAGCATTACCCGGCCAAGGTTTACAGTCTGGTCAATTCCGCCGCGGCGGTTTCCCGTTACGCGGTCTCTGTGCGCGGTTCGGGCGATTTGGTGTCCAGCGCGAGCTTAGCGGCAATATCTTCGCTGTCGCTCGCGGCCTGTTTGCCACCGAACAGTTTCTGCACCACCACAAAGAACAGCGGGATGAAGAAAATACCCAGCAGTGTGCCCACGATCATGCCCCCCAGCACGCCGGTACCGATGGCCTGCTGCGCGCCGGAGCCGGCGCCGGAGGCGATCGCCAGCGGCAACACACCGAGACCGAACGCCAGCGAGGTCATGATGATCGGGCGCAGGCGGTCGCGCACCGCGTGCATGGTGGCCTCAATCAGCTCCATACCCGCTTCCAGGTTCTGCTTGGCAAACTCCACAATCAAAATCGCATTCTTGCTGGTCAGGCCCACGGTGGTGAGCATGGCCACCTGGAAGTAGATGTCGCGTTCGAAGCCGCGCAGGTTGCTCGCAAGAATCGCACCGAGGATACCCAGCGGGGCAACCAACAGAACCGCGGTCGGTACCGTCCAGCTCTCATACAGTGCCGCGAGGCACAGGAACACGATCAGCACCGACAGCACATACAACAGCGTGGTCTGCGAGCCGGCCTGCTGCTCCTGATAGGAAAGTGCAGTCCACTCGAGGCCGAAGCCTTCCGGCAGCTGGCTGACAAGACGCTCCATTTCCGCCATGGCTTCACCGGAACTCACACCGGGTGCGCCCTGCCCCTGGATCTGTACCGCCGGTACACCGTTGTAGCGCTCCAGGCGCGGCGAGCCGTACTCCCAGTCAAATGTGGCGAAGGAAGATACCGGCACCATCTCGCCGTTGCTGTTGCGCACGGACCACAGACGGAAGTCTTCCGGGTTCATACGGAACGGTGCATCCGCCTGCATGTACACACGCTTGATACGGCCGCGGTCGATGAAGTCGTCGATATACTGACCGCCCCAGGCAACGCCGAGAGTGCTGTTGATATCGCCGATGGAAACACCCAGCGCAGACGCTTTGGCATTGTTCACTTTCAGTTTGAACTGAGGTGTATCCTCCTGGCCGTTCGGGCGCACGCCGGTCAACAGCGGGCTCTGTGCGGCCATTCCCAGCAACTGGTTACGCGCGTTGATCAGCGCCTCGTGCCCCTGGTTCGCATTGTCCTGCAGGTACATGGCAAAACCGGCAGAGGTGCCCAGTTCCGGCATGGCAGGCGGCGAGAAGGCGTAGGCAATCGCGTCCTTGATCTGGCTCAGGGCGCCCATGCCGCGCATGGCTACAGCATTGGCCTGCTCGGACTCTTCTTCGCGTTCATCCCAGTCTTTCAACTTGATGAAGGCCATCGCGTTGTTCTGGCCACTACCGGCAAAACTGAAGCCCTGCACCGAGAATACGGACTCCACCAGGTTGGCTTCATTGTTGAGGAAGTGATCCTCGAGTTTCTCGACCGATTCCATGGTGCGCTCCTGGGTCGCGCCCACCGGTGTCTGTACCAGCGAGAACAGCACGCCCTGATCCTCTTCCGGCAGGAAGGAACTGGGTGAGCGCACGAACAGGAATACCATCACCGCGCTCAACAGCACAAAGAGCACCATAAACCGGCCACTGCGGGCGAGAATACCGCGCACACCGCGCTGATAAGAGGCCGCGCTGCGGTCAAAACTGCGGTTGAACCAACCGAAGAAGCCTTTCTGGCTGCCGTGGGAACCCGGTTTGAGCATAGTGGCGCAGAGCGCCGGCGTCAGCACGATGGCAACGATCACCGAGAACGTCATGGCGGCAACAATGGTTGCCGAGAACTGGCGATAGATAATGCCGGTGGAGCCATCCATAAACGCCATAGGCACGAATACTGCCGACAGCACCACACCGATACCGATCAGTGCGCCGGTAATCTGCTTCATGGATTTCTTGGTCGCTTCCTTGGCAGAGAGTTTCTCCTCGTGCATCACCCGCTCGACGTTCTCCACCACCACGATGGCGTCGTCCACCAGCAGGCCAATCGCGAGCACCATGGCAAACATGGTGAGCATGTTTACGGAAAAACCGAGTACCGAAAGCACCCCGAAAGTACCCAGCAGTACGACAGGCACCGCGATAGTCGGAATGATGGTGGCGCGCAGATTCTGCAGGAACAGCAACATCACCAGGAAGACCAGGATGACCGCTTCCACCAGTGTCTGGATCACGCCCTTGATCGATACTTCCACAAACGGAGTGGTATCAAACGGAATCACCGTTTTCAGACCGGTGGGAAAGTTGGGGCTCAACTCCGCCAGCTTGGCCTTGACGGCCTCGGCAGTTTCCAGGGCATTAGCACCGGTGGCCAGGGAAATCGCCACACCGGTAGCCGGCGCACGGTTATAACGGGTCAGGAAGTCGTAACTCTCAGTACCCATTTCCACCCGCGCCACATCACCGAGCGTCAACACGGAGCCGTCGGGGTTCGCCCGCAGAACCACATTGCGGAACTCTTCCGGTGTCTGCATACGGCTCTGCGCGGTGATGCTCGCGGTAAGCTGTTGGCCGTCCACCGCCGGGGTGCCGCCGAGGCTGCCGATAGCCACCTGGGAGTTCTGGTTGCGCACAGACGTCATAATGTCGGTGGGCGTGAGCTTGTAGGCATCGAGCTTGTTTGGGTCCAGCCAGATACGCATGGCGTACTTGGAACCAAACACCTGGATGCTACCCACGCCGGGCACACGACTGAGCGGGTCGACGAGGTTGGACACCACATAGTCTGCAATGTCCTCTTTCTTCATGCTGCCGTCGGTAGACACAAAGCCCGCCACCATCAGGAAGCCGGCGCGCCCTTTACCTACCGTCAAACCCTGGCGCTGCACGATCTCCGGCAACAGCGGCATGGCCAGCTGCAGCTTGTTCTGCACCTGAACCTGCGCAATATCCGGATCGGTGCCATTGGCGAACGTCAGGGTGACTTCCGCCGTGCCGATGGACTGACTGGTGGCAGACATGTACAACAGGCCATCGAGGCCTTTCATATTCTGCTCGATCACCTGGGTGACCGAGTCCTCAATCACCTTGGCGGAGGCACCCGGATAGGCGCCACTGATGGAAACCACTGGCGGGGCGATATCCGGGTAGCGCTCTACCGGCAATTTGGATATCGCGAGGCTGCCAAACAGCATCACGACTATAGCGATCACCCAGGCAAAAATCGGGCGATCAATGAAAAATCCTGCCATCGCTATTACCCCTTGCTGGCGTCGCTCTGTGCTTGTTCGGTTTTGCGTTCCGCAGATTGATTGGATGGTGCAGGCAGATCCACCGGTGCTGGAGCGGCGGCCTCACCCGGATTCACTACCACACCGGGGCGAACTTTCTGCAGCCCTTCAACGATCACGCGATCGCCCTCCTTCAGGCCGCTTTCCACCAGCCAGGAACTTCCCACGGTCTGGGATACCTGCACCGGGCGCACCTCTACGGTGTTGCCTTCGCCCACCACCATCGCAGTGGTATTGCCCTTCGGATCGCGGGCAATGCCCTGCTGCGGCACCAGGATGGCGTTTTCACGCTGGCCACTGCCCACCGAGGCGCGCACATACATGCCCGGCAGCAGCGTGTGTTCCGGGTTCGGTACCACCACACGCAACCGCACACTGCCGGTAGTCGGGTCGACACTCACTTCAGAGAATGCGAGTTTGCCAGCGTGGGGATAGGGACTGCCGTCTTCCAGCAGGATGGTCACTGGCAGATCGTCGGTGCTCTCCATGGTGCCCGCTGCCAGCGCCTTGCGCAGGTTGAGCAGCTCGCTGACCGACTGGGTCAGGTCCACATAGATAGGGTCCAGCTGCTGGATAGTCGCCAGCGCGGTCGCCTGATTGGTGGTCACCAGGGCACCCTGGGTAACGGAAGAGATCCCAATGCGGCCGCTGATCGGCGCACTGATCCGGGCGAAATCCAGCGTCACCTTGCTGCGCTGCACCGCGGCCTTTGCCGCCGCCACATCGGCCTTGGCCTGTTGCAATGCGGCAACCGCGGAATCGTTGTCCTGCTTGCTCACAGCGCCGGTCTTTACCAGGGCTTGAGTACGATCCGCCTGCAGCTTTGCAACATTCAGCGAGGCTTGTGCTCGCTCCAGCGAAGCGCGGGCGCTGTCGTAATCCGCCTGGTAGCGGGCATCATCCAGTTGATACAGGGCGCCCCCCGCCTCTACCAGACCGCCTTCTTTAAACAGCTGGCTTTTGACGATGCCGTCCACCTGGGGACGCACTTCCGCCACCTTGTAGGGATTGGTGCGCCCCGGCAGTTGACGGGTCAGGGTGACGGGTTCGGTGGTGAGGGTAACGACGGTAACCTGTGGCGCGTGTCCCTGCATGGCCTGCTGTTCTTCTCCGCAGGCTGACAACAGTGCTACGACAAGCAACAGGCTGCCGGAGATCAGCGACTTCTTCTTCTGCAACATGACGACCTCGTAATTGCATCCATACCGGCGCCCAGGCAGGCACCACTGAAGATTAAATTCTTGATAAAAAACAGCGCCCTCGGCCTGGACCTGATGGACCAGTCCGAGAGCGATGCACTCAAACGACCGTGACGGGCTGACTGAATACCCGGTCAGTTCGAAAGAGAAATGAGTCACCAGACATATATGACTTAATGACGACTTGGCCCGAATTTAAATACATTCATGAATGAATATCAACTATTTATTCATGCGTGAATGTAAAGTAAGATCAACGCCGCGCTCACTGGCCCCTCCCGGGCCCGCTTGAACTTCCACGCAACTGGCCGAGCCGGTGTGTGGGCAGCCCACACCGATCAATCAGGTAGTAACAATGGCCAAACGCACAAAGGAAGACGCACAGGAAACCCGCGAACGGATTCTCGACGCGGCAATTGAAGTCTTTGACCAGCGGGGCGTTTCCCGCCCCTCCCTCTCGGAAATCGCCGAGTTGGCGGGCGTCACTCGCGGTGCGGTATACGGCCACTTCCAAAACAAGACCGATCTGTTCAGTGCTCTTGCCGATCGCATCCAGCTGCCAGACGAATCCCTCTGCCAGGCGCCGCAGCAGTCCTGCGACCCCCTCGGCGAACTGCGTACACGCTGGCTGTTCCTGTACCGGGAACTGATGGCCAATGAGCAGTTACGCAGAATTTTCACCATCATCCTGATGCGCTGCGAATGGGTGCCGGAAAACGGTGAGATCAACCAGCGCTGTGCCCAGGGGCACGCGGAGGGCACTGTGCGCCTGCGCAACCTGATTGAAAACGCCGTGTCCGTCGGGCAGTTGCCAGCAGACCTGGATATCCAGGTGGCGGTACCGGTAATACACGCCGGTATTCTCGGCCTGCTACAGGAGTGGCTGATGAATACCGAGGCGTTCAACATCGCCGAGGTGGGCGCCCGCCACGTGGAGGCCATGATCGAGATGCTGCAAACCTCCCGCCACCTGTGTAAACAGGCCATTCCCGCCTGATCCGCAGGGTCTGACCGGCACTTGCCAGCGGGCAACGGCGTGAGGGGGTATTGTGCAGGGCAAATATGGCCGTGGCGCGCGCCCTGTCGCAGAACAGTCTCGGTTGATCGAGTTTTGTGCACCGGCCCCGAGGTTTGCTGAAATTTTGAACACCCGTCAGTGGCAGACCGAGTAATTTCCCATCGACCACTCGCTGGTGGCGGCAAAAACGTTTTACGGATCAGCGCAAAGAGGACACCTTTCGCCTTGTATCGGAAGCATTGCATGCCTTTCGGAGCTTTCAGCCTTTATACTTGTCCTAAGCTATAAGTCGCCACTGCCCGGAAGCCCTCTTCCGGCCGTTCAGCCAGTGGGGCGCCTTGAAGTAGGACGTATAAAGAGACTCCTTATGCTTAGCAACCGAATAGCCGCATTGGTTTCCGGCCTTTCCTTTTCCTTCCTGGTACTCATCTCGCCACTCGCACTGGCGGAAATCGAAGATCTCAAACCCCATCAAGACCAGGGGGGCACCGCCCGCGAGATCGTCAGCAAGCTTGAGATGCTGCACTACAACAAGCTCAAGGTGGGCGACGAAATGTCCTCGGGGCTCTGGGACGAGTACATCGACAGTCTCGATCCGAGTAAAAGCTACTTCCTCTCTTCAGATATTGATGAGTTTCGCCAGTGGCGCACCAAGCTTGACGACGACCTGAAGGCCGGCAATGTGGATCGCGGATTTGCGATCTACAACCGCTATCGCCTTCGAGTGTCTGATCGCCTCAATAACATCATTTCCCAGCTGGACAACGGCCTGCCGAAATACGACTTCAGCGTCAACGAATCCCTCGAACTGGACCGGGAAGACAGCCAGTGGCCGCAGTCCATAAGCGCTGCGGATGATCTCTGGCGCAAGCGTATGAAGGGCAGCGTGTTGAGCCTGCGTCTCACGGGAAAAACCGATGATGAAATCGCCGACTTGCTGAAGCGCCGCTACAAGGGCCAGCTCAAGCGCCTGGGCCAGCAAAATTCAGACGACGTGTTTGAGCTCTACATGAACTCCCTCACCCGCCTGTACGACCCGCACAGCAATTATCTGTCGCCGCGCTCGCTGGAAAACTTCAACATGAGCATGTCGCTGTCGCTGGAAGGTATCGGCGCCGTGCTGCAAATGGAAGACGAGTACACCAAGGTTGCACGCCTTGTGGCCGGTGGCCCCGCCGATCGCACCGGCAAGATCAAGCCGAACGACAAGATCGTGGCTGTGGGTCAGGACAAGGAAGGCGAAATGGTCGACGTGGTCGGCTGGCGCCTGGACGACGTGGTGGACCTGATCCGCGGCGCCGCTGGCAGCTACGTCCGCCTTGAAACCATTCCCACCGGTGGCGACGGCACGCACCGCACCATCACCATCCAGCGCAGCAAGGTGAAACTGGAAGACCAGGCGGCGAAGAAAGCCGTGTTTGAATTCACCGAGGGCGACCAGACCTACAAAGTCGGTGTGATCAACCTGCCCACGTTTTATATCGATTTCGAGGCCTATCGTCGCCGCGATCCGAACTACAAGAGCACCACCCGCGACGTAGCCCGCCTGCTGGATGAGCTGGAAAAAGAAGGTGTGGACGGTGTGGTATTGGACCTGCGCAACAACGGCGGCGGCTCCCTGCAGGAAGCCACCATGCTGACCGACCTCTTTATCGATCAGGGCCCGGTGGTGCAAATTCGCCACGCCAATGAGCAGATCTCCCGCCACAACCGCTCGCGCTCCCGCGCCATGTATCGCGGCCCGCTAATAGTCCTGATCAACCGTCTGTCTGCATCCGCATCGGAAATTTTTGCCGGCGCCATTCAGGACTACAATCGCGGCCTTGTAGTGGGCAACCAGTCATTCGGCAAAGGCACGGTGCAAACTATGGCACCGCTCAAAGAAGGTCAGCTGAAGATCACCCAGTCGAAGTTCTACCGGGTTTCCGGTGACAGCACTCAGCACGCGGGTGTGTCTCCGGATATCAGCATGCCGCAGTTGATCGACAGCGAAAGCGTCGGTGAGAGCGCCTACGATACCGCCCTGCCCTGGGACCGTATCCACGCAGTGCGCCACGCCAAGTATTTCAACCTGAAAGAAATGCTGCCTGAGCTGACCCGCAAGCACGAAAAACGCACGGAAACCGATCCGGATTTCGTGTACCTGCGCGAGCAGTTCAAGTATCAGATCGACCAGACCAACAAGAAAGCCGTATCCCTGAATGAATCGGTGCGCGAACAGGAGCGCGAACAGATGAATCAGGACGTCCTGGCGATGGAGAACAAACGCCGCCTCGCCAAAGGCCTTGAGCCTTACGAGAGTTTCGAGGCGCTTGAGAAAAGTGAATCCGAAGATACCGAGCCAGTTGGCGGACCAGTGGAAATCACTCTGGAAGATGACCCCGTGCTGAACGAAGCCGGCTTTATCATGGCGGACTTCATCGGGCTCACCAAACGCAGCAGTTCGCCGCAGGTTGCCAACTTCGACTGAGTTGTAAACAAAAACAGGCCGGGCAAACCGGCCCCGAATCACGCCAGGCCCGGCATTCGCACGACGAATCCCGGGCTTTGGTTTTTTGAGAATTTAGGGGAGGGAAGAATTGAAAGTCATCTCATTTAACGTCAACAGCATTCGTGCACGCCTGCATCAGATGGAAGCGCTGGTGCAGACCCATTCGCCGGATATCATCGGCTTGCAGGAAACCAAGGTTACGGACGAGGAATTCCCACTCGATGTCATGCGGGATCTCGGGTACGAGGTGATCTACTTCGGCCAGAAAACCCACTACGGTGTCGCCCTGCTCTCCCGCTACCCATTTCTGAAAAAGCAATATGGTTTTCCCACCGATACCGACGATGCCCAGCGCCGCCTGGTTGCGGGACAGTTCGACATCGGCGCCGACAAGCCACTTACCGTGATCAACGGCTACTTCCCGCAGGGAGAAAACCGCGAGCATCCAATCAAGTTTCCGGCCAAGCGCAAGTACTACGCCGACCTGGATGCCTACCTGAATAGTGAGTGTGACAAGAATGCACCGGTGCTGGTGGTGGGGGATATGAATATTTCCCCCACTGACCTCGACATCGGCATTGGCGAGCCCAACCGCAAACGCTGGTTGAAAGATGGAAAGTGCAGCTTTCTACCGGAAGAGCGCGAATGGCTGGAAAAATTGCAGGGCTGGGGATTGGTCGATACCTTCCGGGCCCAGAACCCGGAAACCAATGACCTGTACAGCTGGTTCGATTACCGCAGCCGCGGCTTTGAGCGCGAACCACGCCGGGGCCTGCGCATCGATCTGATTCTCGCCAGCCAGTGTCTTGCCGAGAAATGCGTGGCAACCGGCATCGACTATGATATCCGCGGAATGGAACGCCCCTCGGATCACGCGCCGGTATGGGCGGAATTCAAGCTCTGATTCACTGTTTGGCTATCAGGGTGCTATCGCGGCCCGCGAAATAGCACCCTTTTGCCGATACGGTATCGGTCACTCCCCGAGCCAACGCTCCAGGGTTTCCGACAGACTGTCTTTACTGAGGGGCTTGGTGAGGAAGTCATCCATCCCCGCCGCCAGACAACGCCCCTCAAACTGCTCTTCCGTGGTACTGGTCAAGGCGATAATCGGCAGACGGTCATCGGGGGAGAACTCACTCTCCCAATGGCGCAGCCGCTCGATGATCTCCGCACTGTGAGCGGTATTTTGCTGGCAGTCCACCAACAGAAGGTCATAGCTCTTGCCTGGCAACTGGGCGATGGCCGCGTCCACCGACGGCACGACCTCCACCTGATATCCCAGCGCCTGCAACATCTCTTCGGTAACTCCCTGGTGCTGGCGGGACTCTTCAATCAATAACAGCTTACGCTTGCGACTGGTCTCCGCACCGGAGCAGACCACCCGGCGGCTGGTTTTCTTGGCACCGCCGAACAGGCGCACGACCAGCGCATCATGGAATTCTTTGCGAGTCAGCGGGCGCGGCAAATACTGCGCTTCCGGAGACACTGCGGCGAGCGGCGCAAAATGCTTTTTGTGCCCCAAACTCCCCAGGCACAACAGCGGGAATCTCACTGCAGACTTACCTGAGGCGGAACTGATCACCTGCGCCACCCCGCTCAGTAGTCTAGAGTCGCTCATGGCCGGCGCCAGAATCACCAACTGCCCTCGCGCCGCAGCCTGCAATAGCTCGTCAGTGGGCTCGGTACTGCCATCCGCCCAGTTCTTGCTGGTCACTTCCATGCCGAATGACTGCAGCATCTGCGCAATTCCAGTAACGAACAGACCCTTTTGGTGCAATAGCAGCACCTCTGTGTCCTGCAGGCGCCGATCCGGCTCGAGATAAATACGCTGATTGGGTTCAATCTCGAATTTGATCACCGCGAGATAGCGGTTGCCGTCGTCTGACGAATGCAATTGCAGGAAACCGCCCATGGCTTCCGCCAATCCCCTCGCAATATTCAGGCTGAGACCGGTCGTGACCTGAGTGGTGTCCTGCCGCGAAAACGCGCCGAACAATTCGGACTCGTCTGGCAAAATTTCACCGCAGCCGTTATCGCTCAGCTTGACGGTCAACTGCCCTTCCCCGGCGCTCAGCTGCTCGAACGCGACCTCACCCCAGAGCTCGCCGCTCTGGGCGATTACCGTCGCAGAGTCCACCAGATTGCGGATCAGCTGGGCGGTCTTGCGATTATCGCCAGTCACCATCACTGGCAGATCCTCGCTTATCTGAAAATTGAACTCGAGGCGCTGACGTTGGGCGGCGCGGGCGGCCACTTTGAACGACTTCTCCAGAGTGCGCACCAGATTGAACGGCGCCCTGCGCAAGTGGATATCCTTGCGGGCCACTCGGGTGAACATCCCTACGTTGTCGACCAGTTTGAGCTGCTGGTTATTGGCGTATTTCGCCAACCGCAGCCACTCCCGCTGACGCTCAGACAGCCGATCGCCCTCCAGTAGTGCCAGCGCACCCAGTGAGTCCGACAGCTGACTGCGGAACTCCTGCCCTACGTTGACCAGAAACTCATTGGTGACTTCCACGGCGGCATCTGAATTCTTACGTGCCGCGGCAAGCTTGCTTGCCTTTTGCTGCAACTCCTGCATCGCCGCCACCCGATCCCAGTAGTTTTCCGACTCGCGACGCGCCTGGTGGGCCATCAGCCACACGAAGGCGAGTGTCAGCGCACCGTAAATCGCCCCGAGGAGCTCCCCGGTCATAAACCCCTGCAGTGCAACGGGAATCAGGGAAGCCGCAAAAAACCAGGTAAGAAAACGGTAATAAGGTGCGAATACCGAAGCCACACTCGCACAGAACACGACCGTGTACAGCCACAGGAATTGGGTGGAAGGTGAAAATCCCAACAGGAATACATGGCAGAACAGAATGATGCCCCACCAGATAGCGCCAATTGTGGAGGCGAGGAAGTAGCGGTGCCGCCAGCGCTTCGGGCCGGTGGCATAGATTTGTTCAAAGCGGAACACATAGTAGCCGCGCACCAGAGTGACCAGCACCAGCCCTATGGCCAGGACCAGTACCAGCCTGGGAGCCATATTGCGCAGCTCACCGATGGCGATGGCGATAGCAAATGCCGCCAGACTGAACAACAAACCCCGGCGACTGTACTTTGCGATGCGGGTATCGGTGTTGCGGCAGACACGACGGTCCTTCTGGACCTTCAGTTCGGGGTGATCAAATAGCGGCATAAGACAATTCCGGTGAACGCTCCCTGTACCCAATCCCGCGCGGATGGCGCAGGGGCAGCGACTGAGGCCTTACTGGCCGCCCAATCCCATAACTTCAACCAGTACGGTTTTCACCACAAAGCCCAGCAAACCCAGGCCAAGGGCGATAAACAGGATGAAAGTCCCAAAGCGCCCCGCTTTGGACTCCTTGGCCAGATTCCACACGATAAAGATCATGAACAGGATCAGGCCGCCAATTCCCAGCACCAGGGAGTACTCTTCAAACAGCTCAAAGCTCATGGCACAAATTTTCCGCTTCGGTTCCCGGACTCAAAACACCCCCCGACGTCCAGCAGCCGGAGAAAAATTGGCGCGTATTGTATAGGAGGTATTGGTACGAAACCACGAATTAGCGGCAGATGGGAAATGGATCGTCGAGTACTCACGCGCCTTGATAGTAGTCGCTGTCGTCAACACGGGTACCACATTTAATGCGGCGAACCTCCCGGTCCCGGTAGCGGCTGTCGTGCCAACAGCGCGGCAGCGCCTCGCCAGACAGGAATTGCAGTTGCGCCTTGTCGAATACCTCAGGATCCTGCACCTCCTCCCCCCAGAGATAGCGTCCGACCACGGTCAGCTCATAAGGATTGGTAAGGGTAACAACATCGGCAACGTCGACAAGATGGTTGGTTCCGGAATCTCTTAACAGCATTATCGGCCCCTATATCGCATCAGTATCCCTGAGTATAGGGAGAATCCGGTGCCATCTCCGCTGGAATTTCGCACCGAGCTTGCACTGTATCAGGCGCAAAGCCCTCCGTCGGAACGACAAAGAACCCAAAAAACCAGATCCCCCCCTAAAAGAATCAACCAAAAGAACAAAAAAATAGAAAGGTTGAACGAAAGAAGGCCCTTAAAAACAGAAGGAAGCATTTGGGGGCCCGCAACGGGAAGCGTACAGGCCACTCTTCCAGAACTGCCGCGGCAAAAGCCTTTGCGCAGCCCAGCCACCAGCAGATTTACGCCGCGCGCGCAAACCCCTCAGCGGAACAGCGCTCGGAGTCACCGTTCCAGCGTCAGGCGCGCAGACACCATCCCCTCTTCGGCTAGAGCGTCAACACTGACGGAGCGGATGATAAAGCGCTGTTGCAACAGTGTGTTGAGCCAGGGCTGTAGATCCTGGTAGCGGGCTTCGTCAATCCAGAGGCGGATACGCCCATCCCCCTCGGGCTCAAATCGCTTGATCGTGACCTTGTGGTTGTTGGCCGCGGCCGTCACTCGCTGCAACAACGTCCCCTGGCCCTGAGCTTCGCCACCACTGCTGCGCTGAATGCGCTCGAGCTGCGGACGCTGCTGCTCAATCCACGCCAATAGCTCCCGCGACTGCTCAGCTTCCGCGCGGGCATTGTCAAAGAATGACTGCGCCGGCTTGAACAGCCCAAATACGATGAATATGGCACCAAGGAATAACCCCAGCATTCCCAGCGCGCGCTGGTCGTTGGCGGGCAGAGCCGCCCATTTCCGCCGCCACTGTTCAATGGTCTGTTTCATATTGATTGGTCGATCATCATTCTGGTTACTTGGCATACTCGGCAAGCGACGGCCGAAATAAGGGTTCAGCGCAGCCGGATACGGCCGGATACGCCATCTTCCAGTTCATTCGCCGCGAGCAGCTCGGCCTTGAACTGGCTGCCGCCGTTGAGCTTGCCGACTACCGTATCCAGCTGCCCGAGATTGGCGGCACGCAACTGCAACACCAGCTCTCCACGATTGCCATCGAAACGCAGTGACTGCAGCTTCAGCTCTCCCGCTTTGCCGGAGTTCCATACGGTGCTCAGTTGCTGTAACTGACTGGCAAATTCGCCGCCGCCCCCGGATGCCTGATTCAGATAGCCAGTGACCTGGCGGCGCAGATCCGCACTGGGGGAATCACCGGGGAAAATCTCGCTGAACAGATTGCGGGCGGCGTCATCTGCCCGGCCGGCCTGTACGCTGTAATAGATTCCACCGCCCACAAAGAAGATCAGCTGAAGTACAAAGCAGGCCGCAACGGCGATCGCCGGCTTCATCCACCAGGGACCAGCGTCGGTTTTGCGGGAAATCTGGTAATCCCCGGTCAACAGGTTGCCCGGAACCGTATTGCCCTGAGCGTTCAGCCACGTCGCCTCCGGCCCATCCTCAGTCACCTGCACGTCGCCCAATTGCTGAAACGTGGCTAGTTCCAGCTCGGTGGCATTTCCAAGCACGCGCAAGGACGTTACCTGATCACTGCTAGCGGAAGATTCATCCTCAGCATCCTGCGCAAACAGGCTCTCGGCAATGATCCCGGCAAGCGGGCGACTAACCGTCAGACCGCGCCCGGCGGCATGCCAAAAGTGTGCGCTGTCACGCTCCAGCCAGATCGCAGACTCGGCGCCAGCAAGCAATCGGTACTCAGGGATGGCCGCAATCACCGGCCAGCCGAGGCGCTCAAGCTGATGCTTGAGTATGCGAAGCTTTTCGCTGGCGACCGCCATTACGCAGCAGAGATCACCTGCCACCGGCTCGCAGACAAAGTGCAGGTCATCCACATCTTCCGCCAGCTGCTCTTCGACCATATAGCCAAGTGCGCTGCTCTGACGCCGCGCCGCGCGGGGCACCACCTCGAGGCCACTCCAGACCCAACTGCCAGGCAGGATCAGCACCGCCTGCTCAGCGGGCTCAAACGCAAGCAACGTCTCCGCAGATGGGGATGATTCATCTCCGGCTTCCGCCGTGTCGACAGCCCCGCCCTCTGTTGCCCCGTCTGAGTCGGCCGCCACCGCCACCCCAGGCATAGAATCAACTTCTTCAGGGACAAATGCCCGCTGGAACTCGTCGTCGGTGGCAACCGTGCACCAGCCGCCGGGTTGCCAACACTGCAGGAGCACGCTGCCAGCGGGCAGCGCCCGGTCACCGGCGTGCGCGCCGGCGCCCGGCTCCCACAGACGCAATAATTTCAGTTCCTGGCTCAATCAATCCCCCAGTAATTCCTGCAAAAACTGCCCGGAAAATTCACGCCGCTGGCGCTGTATCACTTTCACACGACCGGTTCTGGTGTCCAGTTTCAATATCGACTCCCAGTACTGGCGATGCTCAAGTCCCAACTGCACCGCGATATGCGCGACATAATACGCGCTGTTGAAATCCACTTCCCCCCCGCCGGAGATCCCGAACCCGGACAGATCCGACATCTGCGCAAAGGGGGTGCCGCTTTCCCGCTGCGTAATCAGCCCGGGAATATTTGCGCTCGGGAATATGGCCTCCAGCAGTTCCTGGGAAGCAGTATTCGCATTGACCTTGGTGCCCGCTTCCGGAAGCGCGCACAGCTGCGGCTCGATCAGTCGCCACTCTTCGGCCTCCAGCCCCTGTACGGCACTCAGTTCAGACACATCGGTAATCAGGGTGTCCGGGGTGCGGTGCGCCAGCTCCAATCCTAGATAGCCGGTATCTTCAGTGTCCGATGCCAGGGGCGTGTCGCCTGGATCGACCCAATCCTCAATGGCCAACGCACTTTCTTGGCGCCCACCCAGGTTGCGCACCAGGCGCTTTAGAATCTCACTGCTCTCATTGCTGCCGCCGCCAGCTCGACGCAGAGTTAAATTATTTACATTAAAACATGCCTGCATATCTTTGATTTGTATGCGTATTTTCCCATTGCTCGGATTGAACTCCGCCAGCCGTTGGGCCCACGCCTCCGCCAAATTGTCACTGGCATTGCCGGCATTGCGATCTTCCTCGAAGTCCTTCTCCAGCGCGATGATGGCCCAGGCCTCGGCGCCCTGAACGAACTCTGCCAACTGGGTATTGGCGAGGATCGCGCTGGTGCGGGAAATCGCCAGGCGATTGCGGGTCACTGCATGGGTAACCGCGGCAATGGCAATGACCATGACCAGCAGCACGGTGATCAGCGCGACGCCGCGCTGCTTTAGGAGACCGGCGCGCATCACTGCGAATCCCCCGGGTTTTCACTGCCCTCGCCGTCCCTGCCACTGCCACCGCTGTCGCCACGATCGCCATCGTCGCCAGTACTGTCTTCCCCGGTACTGTCTTCCCCGGTACTGCCTCCCCCGTTGCCGTCTTCGCCATTTTCACCACCGCTGCCGCCACCGGAACCCGAGCCACTGCCCGATTCGATAACGTATTCAGGCAGTGAAAACACGCGCCGCATCTCACCGGCACTGCGAGTCAACAGGGTAATTTCGATCGCTTCGGGGAGCCGCAGGTCTGCTTCACCGGGTGTGGTAGTGGACGATGCTGGCGGCCACTGAGCCAGCCAGACCTGGGTATCGGGATCGTAGTAACGCACATTGAGATCGAGAATCCCGTCGAGAATGGGTTCCGCGACGGGTTCCGAGTCCGGCCCCCGGTCAAGAACCCGCCAGCGGCTGCGCAACAGCAGCGCAGTATCGTCGTCCTCATTGATCTCGCGCCCGCGCACCGAGTCCTCTTCCGGGTAGCCAATACCGTAGTGCAGACGCAACAGGTTGCCGCGGGGTTCACCGGTCAGATTGGCGGCGCCCAGGCGGGTAAACTCGAATTCGTTGGCCACACCCTGAAACGCCGGCTCATAACCGCTGTACGCGTTCTTCACCGGGCGCACGGTCAACTGCCGCAGGTCGTCATCCAACCGGTACATGGCCATGGACAGGCGGCGCATCTCTTCAGCGCGCCCGGTGAGTACGCGGTCGGTGGTGAAAAAGGACTCCAACAGAGAATATGAGCCGATACCGATGATCGTCACGATCACCAGTACCACCATGACTTCTATGAGCGTGAAGCCGCGACTGCGACCCAGGTGCGGGCTGCTCATGAGCTCACCGCTGTGGGGTCGGCCTGAGCGACCCAGGAATCAATGGTGAGAATCGGCGGTTTGTCCGGCCAGCCCACCTGCACGACGATATGGCGCATGCGGGGTTCGCTGGTAGCTTTCACTTCGGCACTGACCTGCCACTCGCGCTCAGACAACACCATCCTTTCCGTCTTCTTGCCGATAGGCGGCCAATCGGTGCGCAAGCGAATTTCCGCCAGCGCCTGCTGCGCCACCCAGTTGGCGGCAAGGCGCTCTTCCAGCGCCGTCTGTTGTCTCACGCTGTCCTGCATAGTCTTCAGGACACTCGCGGCAATTACCCCGAAAATCACCAGGGCGACCAGCACCTCAACCAGCGTGAAACCACGCTGGGCATCTGGGGCACAAGAGCGGGCAAAACGGGGCTCAGTAATCATCCGCCTGCCACTCCAGTTCCATACCATTCAGCGTGCTGTAGGAAATAATCGCGCCTCGGTCGATGTCACCGTCTCTCAACAAAAAGAAACCGATCTCTACCGGCAACACCTCTCCACTGGAGAGCGCGGCAAACTGTGGCAGCAACTCTTTCTCGTCTTTCTTACCGCGCGAGCCACTACTGCTGCTACTGCTGCGCTTTCCGCCGAAGCTCGACTGCTCACTGGTGTCGCCGGGTAGCTCCGTCTGCGACAACACCTCAATACGCATGTTGGGCGGCACCTCATGGGCAGTAAAACGGCGGGCATTGTTGGCATTCGGCACGGCAGAAAAGTCAATCTCCTGCCACTTCATGGTGCTGGAGTCGTAGCGCACCACCTGGTAGCTGCGCTCTTCAAACACCACCCCGTAATGGGCCTTGTCGATCAGCGCTCGATCCGCCACCAGATTGAGAAGGTTACCAAGCCGCTGGACCTCTCCGGTCCAGTGACGGCTGTCGGTATTGTTCAGCGAGAGCGTCGCCATACCCGCCAGTGAGGCGATGATCACGATCACCACCAACAGTTCGATCAGGGTAAACCCCTGCTGATACCGGGCGACAGCGCGCATGGGGGAGCCGAGTCAGACTCAGAGTTCGGAGGCGACGAGGTCAGCGGACTCGCCTTCGCCGCCCGGCTTGCCATCTGCCCCAAGGCTGAACAGATCGTAGGGGCCGGAGCTACCGGGGCTGATGTACTGGTACTCGTTGCCCCAAGGATCTTTCGGCGCTTTCTTCAGATAGGGTTCATTCCAGTTCTTGGCCTCCGGGAAACCGGACGGTTTGGTCACCAGCGCCTCCAGCCCCTGATCAGAACTCGGGTAGACAAAGTTGTCCATGCGGTACATGTCCAAGGCGGTGGAAATAGCCCGCAGATCTACGGTAGCGGCCTTGACCCGCGCCTCGCCGGTACGGCCCATGATATTCGGCACTACGAGTGCGCCCAGCACGCCCAGAATCACGATTACCACCATGATCTCGATCAGGGTAAAGCCCCTGCTCTTGCGCATGTTTTTCATCTTCCACCTCGCTATAAAGGATTGTGCAGCAACAAGCTGTGTACTTTGCCGCATTGCTCGTCTTTTGAACAGATCTGAAGGCCGTCAGACCACCAGCTGGTTCATGCTCATAATTGGCATCATGATGGCCATTACAATAAACAGTACGATTCCCGCCATCACCAGCAGCATGATGGGCTCGAACAGGCTAACGAAGGCCGTTACCGCCCCCTGTAGATCCCGCTCCTGGTTTTCCGCCGCACGCACCAACATCTGGTCGAGGGTACCGGAGGATTCGCCACTGGCAATCATGTAGGTCATCATCGGCGGGAAGTACTCTACGTCTTCCAGCGCCCGCCGCAGGCTACCACCCTCACGCACGAACTTCTGCGCGACCTGCAACCGCTCTTTCAGGTAATCGTTACTCATCACCCCGCTGGCGATCCCCATGGCCTGCACCAGTGGCACGCTGCTGCCGGTCAGGATCGCCAGGGTACCCACATAGCGTGCACTCTGCCCGCCGCGCACCAGCCAGCCGATCACCGGCATTTCCAGCAAACGGTGGTGGAAACGATAGCGGAACCCGTCCCGCCGCAACAGCAACATCCAGCACACCGCCAACAACACCAGGGCCGGCGGAATCATCCAGCCCCAGGCGGAGATAAAATCGCTGATGGAAACAAGAATTCGCGTGGCGAGTGGCAGCTGCTGGCCGGTACCAGTGAACACCTCGATCACATCCGGCACGACGTAGACCATCAGGCCCGTGACCACCAGTACACAGATAACCACCAGCACCAGCGGATAGATCAGCGCCAGCTGCACTTTCTGCCGAAATACCTGCTGGTTTTCGGTGTAGTCGCCAAGGCGCTCAAGCACATCATCGAGATGCCCGGAGTGTTCACCGGCCTCAACGGTGGCGCGGTAGAGCTTGGGGAATGCGCGTGGGAAACTGCCCAGCGCCTGCGCGAAACTATGGCCTTCCAACACCTTTGCGCGCACCGCGAGCACAATGCGACGCACTTTCTGGTTGCGGGATTGGTTGGCGATAGCGCCGAGAGTTTCTTCCAGGGGAATACCGGCGCGCAGCAGTGTGGCGATCTGCCGTGTCAACAGTGCCAGCGCCTTGATGCCAAGCCCGGGACTGCCGGAGAGCACACTGCCCGATGCCATGGCGCCGCCGGACTCAGAGGCCGGTGCGACCTCCAGCGGGATAAGACCCTTCGCCCGCAGCTGCTGTCGGGCCGCCTTGGCGCTGTCGGCCTCGAGCGTCCCGCGGTTTTTGCGCCCACCGCTGTTGAGCGCTGTGTACTCGAACGCACCCATGTCAGGACTCCTGGGTTACCCGCAGAACTTCTTCCAGTGAAGTGGTTCCCGCCAGCACTTTTGCCATGCCGTCGTCGCGAATGCTCGGCCCCAGTTTACGGGCCTCCTGAACCAACGCGCTTTCGGAAGCGCGATCGTGAATCATCTGGCGCAGCCTCTCGTTCACCGGCACCAGCTCATAGATACCAATACGGCCAAGATAACCGCTGTGATTACACTTGTCGCAACCTCCGGGGCCATAAATGGTGGCGCCCTCCCCCTCCGGCAGGCCGAGCACGCGGCACTCGAAGGCGTCCGCGGCGTGCGGCTGTCGGCACTCGGGGCAGAGTACCCGCACCAACCGCTGGGCCAGCACACCAATGACACTGGACGACAACAGGAAGGGCTCAATACCCATGTCGACCAGGCGAGTGACCGCCCCGAGCGCGGTATTGGTGTGGAGCGTAGACAACACAAGGTGACCCGTCAGACTCGCCTGGATGGCGATCTGCATCGTCTCCAGGTCGCGGATCTCCCCGACCATCACCACATCCGGGTCCTGGCGCAGGATCGCGCGCAGGCCACGGGCAAACGTCATGTCCGCCTTGGTATTCACCTGGGTCTGGCCGACGCCCTCCAGGTTGTACTCCACCGGATCTTCTACGGTAAGAACGTTTTTCTCGCGATTGTTGATACTGGCGAGACCCGCATAGAGAGTGGTGGTTTTACCGGAGCCGGTGGGGCCGGTCACCAGCAGGATACCGTGAGGACGCCCCAGCAGGTCCATCATCACCTTGAGATCCCGCTCGGCCATGCCCAGGTTGCGCATGTCCATCTTGCCAGCCTGCTTGTCCAGCAGACGCATCACCACCCGCTCGCCGGCAGAGGACGGCATGGTGGAAACCCGCACGTCCACTTCGCGCCCCCCCATCAACAGGGAAATCCGGCCATCCTGGGGCACGCGCTTTTCCGCGATATCCAGTTTCGCCATTACCTTAATACGGGATACCAACAGTGGCGCCAGGGCGCGACGGGGCTGCAGCACTTCACGCAGCACGCCGTCCACACGAAAGCGCACAACGAGGCGCTTTTCAAAGGTCTCAATATGGATATCCGAAGCCCCCTGCTTTAGGGACTCGGCAAAAATAGCATTGATCAACCGGACGATCGGGGCATCGTCCTCCTGCTCGAGAAGATCTTCGGTTTCCGGCAGTGAGTCTGCCACCGCCGCCAGATCCATATCTTCACCGAGACTTTCAACGTCGGAAAGGTTGCCGCCCTCGCGGTTTTCGTACTGGCGCTGCAGAGACTGCTGGAAACTGTCCTGATCCACCGCGGTAACACCCAGCGGCAGTTCGCACAGCCGCTGCACCTCTGCCAACACACCCGGGTTCAACGGCGCAACATATTGCAGCACCGGCGTCCCCTCCACTTCCGCCAGCAGCACTTGATGACGTTTGGCAAAGGCGTAGGGCAGACGTTTGACCGCAATCACCGCCATTACTTGAAGTCCTCAGGCTCCACCGGAGGAACCTCCTCCTGTTCCATACTGGCGGGAGGCGGCAGAAGATCCGGGAGTACTTCACCGCGGTTCCAGTCCCACACGCGGCTGGTGTTGTCACGCAGATACAGTTGTTTCTCCTGCATGTCGCGATAGCGACGGCGGGTCTCCTCGTAGCCGGCTACTTGAGAACTAAGAATTTTCGGGCGCAGGAACACCATCAGGTTAGTCTTGTCGACGGATTTGTCCGAGTTGCGGAACAGGCGGCCAATACCCGGAATATCCCCGAGCAGCGGCACCTTTTGATTGATTTCTGTAACTTTGTCTTCAATCAGACCGCCCAGCACTAGAATGGCACCGTCGTCGATCAGCACCTTGGTGCGGATCTCGCGCTTACTGGTAACGATATCCGCGGCCCCTTCGGACGACGGCAATACGTTCTCTACCGTCTGTTCGATTTCCAGGGTCACGGAGTTGTTATTGTTGACTCGCGGCGTCACCTTCAGCGTGGTACCAATGTCCTGGCGCTGAATGGTGGTAAAAGGGTCGTTGTTGCTGCCGGAAAGCAGCTGCTCACCGGTAATAAATGGCACGTTCTGGCCGACGAGAATCTCCGCCTCCTCGTTATCCAGCGCCATGATCGTGGGCGTGGACAGGATATTGGCGTTGCTTTCACTGGCCATGGCGTTGACCGCCACCCGCACATCGGTGCCACTGAGGAAACCCAGGTTCAGGCCAGAGCGAGCCAGATTGGCGGGCGCCAGTGAAAAGGGGTTGAACTCTGAGAGCACATTACCGTCGGAGTCAACGATGGGGGTTTCCGCAAAATCATTCTCAAAGCCGGCGAACACATCGTCGTCGTTGCCGGCGATCCACTTGACGCCAAGCTTATTGCCAGTACCTTCGGTGACCTCGACGATAATCGCTTCAATCAACACCTGGGCACGGCGCACATCCAGCTTGGCGATCACGCCTTTCATGGTTTCCAACAGCGACGGCGGTGCCGTGAGAACGAGCGCGTTAAGCTCTTCGTTCACCTGAATACTCACCTCGACATCGGCGACCTGCTGATCCTTCTCGGTCTTCTGGATGCTGCCGCTCATCCCCTCAAGGATGGGTTTGAGGTCCGCCGCGCTGGCGTACTGCACATATATCACCGCGGTGTTACCTTCACCGGAGAGCGGTTGATCCAGGCGTTCGATCACTTTTTTGAGTTGCTGGCGGGTAACCGGATCGCCAGTCAGCAGAATCGCATTGGAGCGCTCGTCCACGGCAATCCGCAGCGGCTGCACGTCATTGCCCGCCTGCTTGCCGCCCCCCTGGAGCAATTCGTTGATTACCTGCTTGACCTCCTTGGCAGAGGCAAATTCCAGCGGCACCAGCTCGATGTCGATCGCACCGGCGCGGTCCAGTTGTTTGATCAGGCGGACTATCTGTTCGATGTTGGCGGCGCGGTCGGCAACGATCAGGGTGTTGGTATCGGCGTAAGCCGCCAGGTGGCCGGTCTGGGGGATCAACGGTCGCAACATTGCAATCAGTTGAGCCGCGGAGATGTTCTCCACTTTAACAGTGCGCACGACCAATGCTTCGCCAGGAGCCCGGGTAAGCTCGTCGACCACCGGGATGGCCTGTTGCTTGGCCAATGCATCCGGCACCACTTTCCATGCGTCGCCCTGCTCCACCAGGCTGAAGCCATTTACCTGCAAAACCGACATGAATACGTCAAACGCCTGCGAGTGGGTCATTGGGTCGCCGGCAACGACGGTGACCTTACCCTTCACATTGGGGTGGACGATGATGTTCTTGCCGGTGAAATCCGCCGCCCAGTTAATCAGGTCGCGGATGTCGGCGTTGTCCAAAGAGAGCGTCACACGCTCAGGAGAGGGCTGCACCCTTTCAGAGGAGGTCTGAGCCAGCACCGAAAACGACAGTAAAAAACCCAGGGCGACCGCTACCAGCCGTCGGTGAAGCACGCAAATCATTATAAATCTGGCTCTAATTCTTATAAGTGTCAGTTACATGGTGGTCTTGAACAAAGCGCCCCAATGCCCCCGGGCGCCGCGCGAATGACTAACGCGTGGATTGTCCGCCCTGCCGTTCTCTCGCCATTTCCCGCAGCTGCTCCAGGCGCTCGCGAATGGACTGCTGCTTGTCCGCCCGGTCAGACGCCGCGCTGGCGCTAATGACTTCCGCAGCCTGGCGCGCGTAATTGGCGTACTGCTTTGGAACAGTAGGCCGACCATCCGCATCCGGATAGGTCAGTTTTTCCATCTGCCCGTTGCGTCGAAGGATAATATGGTCGACCTCCACAGAGTAAACTTCTGCGCCACCCGGCAGCTTGTGCCCGACATACACCCGCTCGGCGGGCTTGCCGCGCTCGGACACCAGCGCACTGGCGCGATCGTTAACGCTGCTGCTGAGCACGCCGGAAAGTACCAGATTCAGCTGTGTAATGGGAATGTTGGTGAGGTCAATTTCGGGAGCGTCTTCACTTTTTACCGCGGCAACACCGAAAAAAGCCGTGGCCGGAAGAGAAACAGCGGTATTCGCGCCGACACTTCGTGCACTGCGCTCGGCGAGCAAGCCGTCATCGGCTTCGGAAGGTACTGCCAGATGGCCGTACGCCATAAGATTGACCGCCAGCCAGCCGCCGATGACCGCGCTGGTCGCCAGCAGACTGCGCCGTGCGGCACCATTGGCTCCGCCTGTAGAACCCTGCAGAGCGGAGGTGATTGTGCGCTTCACTAAAGACATGACTAAACCCGTCTTATTCGCTCCCCGCTATACCGCGGGCAGCTCATTCTTCCTTATTGGGCGCCTATTCTCGGGGCTCGAACCGATAAAGGCAATGTTACAGGCCCCAGAAGAACAAAACTTAACCAACAAAACACTATCGCAGCGCGAAACCCAATAAGCTTCAGCAATAAAAAAGGCGGCTCACGCCGCCCTTTCACTGATCCCAGTATATGGATCCTGGGTTACAGCTTTGTTTCAAGCTCTGGCACGGCATCGAACAGATCAGCCACCAGGCCATAGTCAGCTACGGAGAAGATGGGCGCCTCTTCATCCTTGTTGATGGCCACGATTACCTTGGAATCCTTCATGCCCGCCAAATGCTGGATGGCACCAGAAATACCAACGGCGATGTACAGGTCCGGAGCGACGATCTTGCCGGTCTGCCCTACCTGCATGTCGTTGGGCACAAAGCCCGCATCCACCGCCGCGCGGGATGCACCGACCGCCGCACCCAGCTTGTCGGCAACCTTGTACAGCAATTCAAAGTTATCGCCATTCTGCATGCCGCGGCCACCAGAAATGACAACGCGCGCAGCGGTAAGTTCCGGACGGTCGGATTTCGCCAGCTCTTCGCCAACAAACTGGGAGAGGCCAGCATCGTCCACAATGTCGACAGACTCTACGGCCGCACTACCGCCCTCGGCAGCTACCGGGTCAAACGCGGTGGTACGCACGGATGCGACCTTGATGGCATCGGAACTCTGTACTGTAGCAATCACGTTACCGGCATAGATCGGACGCTTGAAGGTATCCGGGCTTTCAACAGCAATGATGTCGGACAGAGGCTGAACATCCAGCAGCGCGGCAGCGCGCGGCAGCATGTTTTTGCCGGTGGTGGTGGCCGGAGCCAGCACATGGCTGTAATTCTTGCCCAGGTCGGCTACCAGCTTGGCTACGTTTTCTGCCAACTGATGCTCATAGGCGGCGTTGTCGGCCACCAGAACCTTGCTCACCCCTTCCGCTTTAGCGGCAGCTTCCGCCACGGCACCACAACCGCTACCGGCAACCAGCACGTCGATATCACCACCGATAGCTTTGGCGGCGGCCACGGTATTGAGGGTTGCGCCTTTGAGTTCGGCGTTATCGTGCTCTGCAATTACAAGAATGCTCATCAGATTACTTTCGCCTCGCTTTTCAGTTTTTCCACCAGTTCCGCCACATCAGCGACCTTGATACCCGCCTGACGCTCCGCCGGCGGCTCGACCTTCAGAGTCTTGGTGCGCGGGGCAATATCCACGCCCAGTTCATCCGGGGTGGTGGTATCGAGAGGCTTCTTCTTGGCCTTCATGATGTTGGGGAGAGAGGCGTAGCGCGGCTCGTTCAGGCGCAGGTCGGTAGTGACAACCGCGGGCAGCTTCAGCTCAACGGTCTGCAAACCACCATCGATCTCACGGGTTACCTTAACCGAGGCGTCTTCCACATTCACTTCGGAGGCAAAAGTGCCCTGCCCCATGCCAGTGAGAGCAGCCAGCATCTGACCGGTCTGGTTGTTGTCACCGTCAATGGACTGCTTACCGAGAATAACCAGTTGCGGAGATTCTTTCTCCACCAACGCCTTAAGGCACTTGGCCACCGCCAAAGGCTGCAGCTCGGCATCGGTCTCTACCAGGATACCCCGGTCAGCACCAAGTGCCAGCGCAGTGCGAATCTGTTCCTGACACTGCTTGGAGCCCATGGAAACAGCGACGATTTCACTGACCACACCCTTCTCTTTCAGGCGAACCGCTTCTTCTACCGCGATTTCGCAGAAGGGGTTGATGGACATCTTCACATTGGCGGTGTCCACGTCCGAACCGTCCGCCTTAGGGCGAACTTTCACGTTGTAATCCACAACGCGTTTCACAGCTACAAGAACTTTCATGAAAATCCCGTCTCAGTAGTCTACTTGGAAGTTGCGACCCGGCAGCCAAAACAGCGCTGACGCAACATGGGTAACTCGGGCAGCCTCCCGGCCGAGTGCGATGGCGGCCCTGCCAAACCCCCGCAGCGCGGGCAATTTTCGGCACCAGCGAGCCAACCAAAAGTTCAAACAGTTGTTTGAGCGGCGTGTATGTTGGCGCTTTCAACAGGCAAAATCAATAGTTGAATACTAAGCCTAGCAGCCATTCACAGGATCAATTTCAGGCCATAATTTGGGCGTATTTTAACGGGCTGAAGCTCGGTATTTGCGCTGCTTTTGCCACCGGAAATGAAAAATCCTGCAATTGGTAGGAGGAAGGTATCGCCGATATAATGCGTCGGCTTATAAATCACCTGCCATAATTCGGCGGCTGAATAACTACACATGCTGAGGAGTGACCTGTGGAACGCGAGTCAATGGAATACGACGTAGTGATCGTGGGCGCCGGCCCCGCCGGACTTGCCGCCGCGTGCAAACTGCGTCAGATCAACGAAGACATTTCCGTTTGCGTAGTGGAAAAAGGCTCCGAGGTTGGTGCGCATATTCTTTCCGGCGCAGTCTTCGAACCTACTGCGCTGAATGAACTTTTCCCTGACTGGAAAGAACGCGGCGCGCCTCTGGAAACCGTAGTAAAGGGTGATGACATCTACGTACTGCGCGGCCCCGAAAAAGCAATCAAGGTCCCCGGCATGCTGGTGCCCAGCACCATGCATAACGAAGGTAACTACATCATCAGCCTGGGCAACCTGTGCCGCTGGCTCGCAGAGCAGGCCGAAGCCCTGGGCGTTGAAATCTTCCCTGGCTTCGCCGCCGCAGAAGTACTTTATAACGAAGACGGTTCCGTAAAAGGCATCGCTACCGGCGACATGGGCGTCGGCGCCAACCGCGAGCACAAAGACAGCTACATGCCAGGCATGGAACTGCACGCGAAATATACCCTGTTTGCCGAAGGTTGCCGCGGCCACCTGGGCAAGCAGCTGATCGCCAAATTTTCCCTGGACGCAGGCCGAGATCCGCAGCACTACGGCATCGGCATCAAGGAAATCTGGAAGGTCGACAGCGCCAAACACCAGCAGGGCCTGGTAATACACACCGCCGGCTGGCCGCTGAACGAATCCGGTTCCGCCGGTGGTGGCTTCCTGTATCACCTGGAAGATGATCAGGTGGTTGTCGGCCTCATCACCGATCTTGCCTACAGCAACCCGCATGTCAGCCCATTTGACGAATTCCAGCGCTACAAGCACCACCCGGTGATCAAGCAGTACCTGGAAGGCGGTCAGCGCGTGGCTTACGGCGCGCGCGCCATTACCAAAGGCGGCCTGCAGTCGCAGCCAAAAATGACCTTCCCTGGCGGCCTGCTGATCGGCGACGACGCCGGCACCCTGAACTTTGCCAAGATCAAGGGCAACCACACCGCAATGAAATCCGGCATGCTGGCCGCAGAATCCGTGGCCGAAGCACTGGCCGCAGAGCGCGCTGGCGATGAGCTCACCGATTACAGCGAGCGCTACAAAAACAGCTGGGCCTGGAAAGAGCTGCACATGCAACGCAACTTCGGTCCCGCACAGCACAAGTGGGGCAATATCCTCGGCTCCGCCTATGCGTTTGTCGACATCAACCTGTTCAAGGGCAAGCTGCCCTGGACCCTGAGCGACAGCAAAGCAGATCACGCGCAGCTGAAACCCGCCGCCGATTGCAAGAAAATCAGCTACCCCAAACCGGATGGCAAACTGAGCTTTGACAAGCTCTCCTCGGTATTCATTTCCAACACCAACCACGAGGAAGACCAGCCCTGCCATCTCACATTGAAAGACAGCGACATTCCGCTGAACCACAACCTGCCGATCTACGACGAGCCCGCGCAGCGCTACTGCCCGGCCGGCGTATATGAGGTGATTGAAGAGGCGGGCAACAGGCGCTTCCAGATCAATGCGCAGAACTGCGTACACTGCAAAACCTGCGACATCAAAGACCCGACCCAGAACATTGTCTGGATCGCACCAGAAGGCGGCGGTGGTCCCAACTACCCCAACATGTAAAGACTGTTGCAGTGAGTTTTCCTGGGCGCCAATGGCGCCCTTTTTTACACCCATCCATTTCAATTCCACAAAGTTCAAAACGAAAAAAGCCAGCTGCCGGTAATGGCAGCTGGCTTATCAAGCGATCCCTGTTGGTTTGTAGCTTCCAGGAATGTTTTTGGTGGTTTTAGAATTGGTATTGGGCACTCAGCGAGAACGACTGACCGGGCTTCTCTTCGAACACAATCACGTTCGCACGCTCAATCTCAATGGCCTCATCCAACAGGTTCTGCATTTTGGCCTTGACGGTGATTTCCGCGGTCGGATACCAGGAGTAGGTCAGATCCAGGGAGTGGAATGGCTGCTCGTAGGCATCCGGCGCCCCGTTACGGCCGGCCAGGTACAGGCGGTCGCCGAACACGTTATAACCCAATGTCGCGGAGTGTTCGCCATCCGGGGAGTCGAAGCCAAGCATCATATTCACTACATACTCGGAAGCGCCAGTCATCTCCCGTACAGGATTGGTGGGCAAGTCGGCTTCGGAACCCGCGGTCAATTCTGTATCCTGGAATGTCAGGTTGCCCTGAACAAACAGGTTATCCATGAACCCACCGAGGAAGCCGAGGTTTTTCAGCCCTTCAATTTCCATACCGACAATTTCACCGGACTCCGCGTTGATGATCTCGCGCGCGACGTTGGTATCACTGGAACCCGCTTCAAAAAACTCGATCGGGTCCACAATGTCTTTGTAATAGGTGGACAGTGTCAGGCTGTCGCCATCGTCAAAGAACCACTCAGCGCGAATATCGAAGTTGGTGATTTCAGACGGGCGGGCATTGGGGTTACCTTTGACCTGCTCATCGGTAATCGGGTCGATATAGATTGCGTCGGTAATTTCACGCAGATCCGGACGCACCGCGGTCTTGCTGGCACCGAAGCGCAGCTGGAAGGTTTCGGCCCAGAATGCCCCCATGTAGGTCAACGACAACGACGGGTACACTGCATCGTCGGCATAAGTTGCATCCGCCAGCTCTTCGGGGTCCATGGGAATCTGAGGGTCATCAATGGTGTAGCCGTAGGGATTCCAATCCAGCGCCACCTGATTGTAATCTTCCCAACGGGCGCCGGCAGAGATGCGCCAGGTTTCATTCAGCGTCCAATCCACCTTACCAAAAACGGCATCTGTCAGGGTCGCCGCAATATAGCTCTGCTTGTTGGTGTTGCTACCCTCACGGTCGAATAAAAAATCGTTCGCCGGGTCGGTGATGCTCTCATCGCTGAAGACATCGCCAAGCTCCCCGCTCATCGAGCCGCTGTCGGCAACATTGAATGCGTCCAGTCGCAACTGAGTCTGCTTGTAGCTCCGACCTTTCTCGGTACGGGCAAAGCCGCCGCTAAGTTCCAGAGTGGACTGGCTGAATTCTACGGGGAGCGTTGCGGACCAACCATAGTTGATGACGCTGTCTTCAAGTTCGGTGAAACGGTAGTCCGCGCTCTTGCTACCAACACTAACGGATGAACTGAGCACCTCTCCGGTGACCGTATCGGTAATGGTATCCGCATAGACATTCACCTCGTTGGGGATGTCTGTGGTGGCGACCGAGTCAGAATAAAACCAGTCGACCACCAGCTCTTCAGGCGCCCAGTCCAGCATTCCACCGGGCACCACGGCCTTGGTTTCCGGGCCCATACGATGTTCGCCCGCTATCTGGTTTACACGCATTTCCCGCTGTTCAAACTTCAGAGCATACTCGCGCTTGCCACGCCCATCAGACAGCAGACGGTTGGCGTCAAAGTAATTACGAATTGCTGTTTCGTCGTCCGTATTGCGCAGGAAAAGGCTGGTTGTCGAAATGCTGTGTTCATCAGAGTATCGCAGACCAAGATTGAGATTCCCGCTCAGGTCGACCGAGTAAGTAGACTCATTTTTAGTATCGAATTGCTGATCCGGCTGACCGTAATCCCGCGCGATACGCACACTCTCACTCCAACGATTTTTATAGGAGCCGCCGGCAAGGAAGCCCAACTCCCAATTGTCGCCCAGAATAAAACGATTACCTATCGCTGCTTTGGCGTCGTATTGAGGATCAACGGAGTCATTCTCGATACTGACATCGCGGTTGAGACTTGTCGCCAGCTCGCGATTCAACGCTTTAGCGGCGGCATCAGCGGCTGCGGTACTTTCAAACTGCTGCCCTTCTGCAATCAGGGTATTGCGGATATTGGTAAGGCTGAGATTACCCTTGAAGCGCTGAAGTGCGGACTTGATTTCTCCGGACATGGCGCGGGTGCCATCATCGGTGCCAAGGTTATCGTCGCTGCCGCCGCGGTAACTGATTGCGTCACCGCTGGCTTCGGTATTCATACCCGTACCCAGCTCAACGAAGTACGTCAGTGAATCTGGGATGGATTTAGTACGGATATCCACATTACCACCACCAAAGGTTGCGGCCTTATCGGCGGAATAGCTTTTCTGAACCGCCAGGGAATCCACAACAGATGTAGGGAACACATCCAGGGGCACAACGTTACGTGTGAGATCAGGGGAAGGCACCGTGGCGCCATTGAGGGTGGTACTGGAATAGCGTTCACCAAGGCCGCGCACATAGACGAACTTGTCGCTTACCAATGACAGACCGGAAACGCGGCGCAGTGCCGCAGCTACGTTGGAATCCCCTACCCGGCCAATCATTTCGGAACCGAGAATATCGGTTACCACTTCTTCTTCGAGGCGCTCAATGACAAGCGTTTCAGCGGAATCCTGCAGACGCCCCTGCACCATAACTTCTTCAATCTGCTGTGCAGATGGCGCGGGAATATTATCTACGACGATGGCTTGATCCTGCGCCCAGACCTGGGACGCAAAGGTTGAGGCCGTGGCGATAGCCAGTACCAGCGGCGCTCTCTGAAATTTCATGTTCTTCATTCTCCAGGCCTCTTTATTTCCTGTCGTTCACTGTGGCAGAAGCAAAGAGGGCGCCGACTCCCATTGCGAAAGTGGCGCCCTGCAGATCAGGGCCTGCGCCCCAATCCGTCTCGCGACTTATTCAAACCACAGCGGCTTGGCGCGACTGCCCTGGTGCAGGCCGTAGGTCCAGCCCTGGGTCCAGTCGACGCCATTCACAGACAGAGCTCCCAGGTAGGCGCGCTCAACCGGGCTTACAGTGGTAGCGGCATCGTCAACGATCATGCTATCCACGGAGTAGATAGCCGGAACACCACCCAGCAGCTGGAGTTGAGTAGCAGTATTCACAGTCGGGTTCACTACGTTATCGGCGAACTGGTTACCATTGGCTTCCGCCCAGGTTTCCAGATCCGCCTTGTCCCCTTTGGTTTTATCCACGCACGCGAAGATATTGGAGGTAATTAAAGCATCACCGGCCTCAAGCCCCGCCACAGTTTCAGCGCTCTCAACGCGCAGACAAGGGTTGCCGTCTTCTTCACCGTTCTCATCGTCTTTAAAGGATGCAACAACCAGTGAATTGGTAATTGTTGGGTAGATACCTTCGCGGAAGCGCCAGCCTGCACCCGGATCGTGAGTACCCGCAGCTTGCGGAGAAATAATGCAGGTCAGACCATCAATTACCGGACGGCTGTTGATGCCTTTGGCAATAATGTCGGCGTTGCGAGCCTCACCAGCCTTATAGGAGCCGATACCGTCAGATTCGATGCACTGGTTGCCATCGGTTTCACTCTGGATAACCAATGCGTTGGTGATGGTGCCGCGATACCCTTCGTCGATGTCAATGGAGTCATCACGCACATACAGGGCAACGTAGTTTTCGATATTGACCGCGCCACCAAAGAATTCGATACCGTCGTCGTAAGTGGAGTAGGCCTGCAGATTCTTGACAACAGTGCCACTACCGACTGCGTTAAATGCAACGCCGTTCAGCTCGTCGCCGTTGGCAACCTGGGCACCAGTGTGTTTGACGCGAACATAGGTCATCTCGCCGGAACTGTCTTCGTTGTTGTCGCCACCGTAGTTCGACTGATCATCACCGGCGGCACCTTCGGCAAGAATGTGGCATTCGCCTTCCAGAGTCAGCGTACCGGCATCCAGGTTTCCTTTATATGCACACTTGTTGGTTACCCCATAACCATTGATTACCATACCGCCCCACTGGGAAACGTCTTCAGCGCCAACGGTGCCACGCACGTCGGATTCGGAGGTAAAAGTAATCGGAGCCGCTTCTGTACCGCGAGCAAAGAGCTTGGAGCCGCGGTTAACAACCATAAAGGCAGAATTGTTTTCGAATGCAATGGTAGCACCGGCCTGAATTTCCAGCTCTACGGTAGCCGCATCCGCTTTTTCTGCATCAGAGTCGAAGTTCTCACCCACGAACAGACTGCCGGCAAAAATGTGCGCTCCACCATTTGGCAAAGCGGGCAGGTACAGGTCTTCAACCAGCGGGTTGGCAGAGGACACAAAATCGGTGCCATAGGAGCAGTTGGTGCCGTTGTAAGAACCCTGAACACCAGTGCTCTCGATAGTGGCGCAGGGGTTGTTATCATCACCGCCGCTGCCCGGGTTGGTCACGGAGTTATCAACGGAGTTATCGACAGTCTGCGGCTCGATGCTGATACCACCACTATCACAACCAGCCAGCAAAGCAGAAATCGCAGCTGCCAGCAGCAGCTTGTTGGATACAAGTTTCATGAATCCCCCTAACAAGGATGAAGTGAGTTAATCCGTGACTATTTTTTTAAAGCCAAAGCAATTTGGACGAGGGGGAGTCTAGGAAGGGAGTGTTGCGAAAATGTTACGGATGAAAGGCGCAAAGAAAAAAGTGGAAGAAATAATTCAAAAATATTTCAACATGAAATATTTATTTCAAATTAATTTCTGAATCATTTCTAAATTGTTTCGGAGAGATTTGGAGTGATCAAATTTTAACCACACCCTCCACCGCAAAAATATCTGGCCGGACGAGACCGGTGGTCAGTACTCGCCCAGTAGGAACTCTTCCCCATTACTTTTCAACCACATCTGGCAGAGGCGAGCAGGCGGTTCGCTGGGTTGGCGGGGCTCTGCCCAGTCGATCAACTGGTGGTACACATCCCGAGACATCCTGCCCTCAAGGCCAGCGCGGACCTCGACATAGGGGATAGGCAGCGGCGGATCGCCGAATGGTTTGAGCAACAAGGGATGGGCCTTGTCGAGAGGAACGACATCACCGGTATTGGTAGTCAGCAATATCTGCTCACCATCGCGGGCAGCCTGAGTGATCAAAAATGGAACATCTTCCACACGAATACGCCACTTTTCTACCGGTGTTACCAGATAATAGCGGCGCCCTTCCCGCTTGAGGATGCTCGCAAACAGATTGACCAGTGGCTGGCGCTGGATTTCGGCTCCCTCGTGAATCCAGTGCCCATCCGACCGGATCACCAGGTCCATGTCGCCGCACAGATCCGGATTCCAGCTGGCCACCGGTGGGTGGCCGCGGAATTCCTGCTGCAGCTTTTCCAGCTGCTGAAACAGTGGCTCAGCCAAAGCTGCTTCCCGGTGTTGAAGACGGATTGTGAGTGCTGTGACTGGAGGGCTCCTGCTGGGTCTGGCCAGCGCCTCGGCGGCCGGAGATATCGCCGATATGCACGCCCACGTCCATGATGAACTCCATCAACCCCTCGCGGTCCTCAATCACATCCGCGAAAGACTTGGAGTGATAGAGCTCCACTGCGCCCTGCACCAGAGCCCAGTAGGTCGAATAGTAGTAATAAGCGGGCACCTTCTTGAGCACGCCCTGCTCCATACGCCGCTCGAACACCCGATTCAGGGCGGAAGCGTTGGAGTTCCTAAGGGCATGCAGCTCGGCAATCATCTCCGGCGCCAGGTTCAGCGCGATGATTTTCTCCTCGAGCCGCTGAAACAGGCGGTCGCGGGCCGGGTCCGCCATGCGGGATTCGAAGTAGGCGCGCGCCGGCGCAGTGATGTCCCCCTGCTCTGCAGTGGCCACCGCACTCTTCAGACGCTCGGTGAGGGACTTCTCATAGTCCATCAACAAACGCATGTAAATCTCTGTTTTTGAAATGAAATGTTTGTAGATGGTGCCCTTGCCGATGTCCACCCGTTCGGCAATCTGCTCTACCGTTACCTTTTCTTCACCGTGCTCCAGGAGCAGCTCCAATGCCGCATCCAGGATACGCTGCTCCCGCGCCCGAAAACGCTGAACCTTCTCTTTTGCCTTATCCATACTTCCGACCTTAGCTGTCCGTACAATTGGAGACTGAAATTGACTATCCATTCATGAATGATAGGCAATTCCCCCGCGATGGAAAAGAAATTCAAGGTATCCGGCGCCGAATACGCGAGGCGCGGCGCCATTAGATACCCCCATTGCTGCGTAGCTGGACTATAGGCGCCGCAACCACCCGCCCCGCTGCATATTGATACTGCCGCTGAGAGGAGCAGCAATAGCCACGGAGGCTGTAATTGCTATCATTGCCCGTTACCCGGAACGCCGGCCTTTGTGAAAGGTCGCCGGCGTCCCTAAGCACCAACACTGGACAGATGGGCCCCTGATGCAGCAATCCCTGAGCACGCTATTGGACGTAGAACAACTCGACAGCAACCTTTACCGCAGCCGAGCGCATGTGGAGAACTACCGCAAGGTACTGTTCGGCGGGCAGGTACTCGGCCAGGCGCTGATGGCTGCCGCCCGAACGGTGGAAGACCGTCTGCCGCACTCTCTGCACGCCTATTTTCTGCGCCCGGGCTCCAGCGAGATGCCGGTTATCTACGACGTGGACCCCATCCGCGATGGCGGGAGCTTTACCACCCGCAGGGTGGTGGCCCGCCAGAACGGCAAAGCCATCTTCAATATGTCCTGCTCCTTCCAGATTGCCGAGCCGGGCTTTGACCACCAGGCCGAAATGCCCACCGATGGCATCGTTCCACCGGAAGAGTTGAAGAACACTCAACAACTGGCGGAAGAAGCTGGAATGAACGGCGCCGCCAGCAACCAGCGGCGCTATATGGTGGACTTCCGCCCCATTGACCCCATGAGCTACTTCGATGCCGAAGTTCGCGAGCCCCGCTGTATGTTCTGGTTCCGGGTGGATGGCCAGCTGTCAGACGACCCGATTGAGCACCGCAGCGCCCTTTGCTACGCCTCGGACATGGCGCTGCTCGGCACCAGCCTGCAACCGCACAAGATCAGTCTGTTCGACCCGCACCTGATGCCAGCCAGTCTCGATCACGCCATGTGGTTCCACCGCGAATTCCGCGCGGATGAATGGTTGCTTTATGTGACAGACAGTCCCTCTGCCAGCGGCGCCCGTGGTTACTGCCGAGGGCAGATTTTCACCCGTGACGGCCGCCTCGTGGCCTCTACCACCCAGGAGGGTCTGATCAGGCAGATCAAAGGTTGACCAACTGCGGGGAAATTTAAAGAAACTGCTAAATTTAATGAAATCAGTGGTTTACAGAAGCTTGGCGGTTGCTATAATGCCGCCCGCTTCGCAAGGAAGCCTAAGCCAAACGCTTAGTATGTCGGTGAGTAGCGCAGCCTGGTAGCGCACTTCGTTCGGGACGAAGGGGTCGGAGGTTCGAATCCTCTCTCACCGACCATTTCATTTACACCCCCCGCCTTCTCTCTTCACGCGTTTCCAGCTGTTTGCGGCACTGATACTCTCTTTCGTTGTCACACGATGTATCGCGCGCAGCGCCAGATTCCGGCGCGCAACACAAACCTGTTACGCATGTGGAGCCGAGCCCAACTGATGTCTTTCTTTTTGCGAGTAGCAACCCTCCTGACCGCCCTGATTCTCTCGGCAGGAGTAATGGCCGCCGACCCCGAATATTACGATGTTTACTACAAAGCCCGCCTGAACCCGGAAAAAGGGGTGGCCCACGTGAGTATTACCCTTCAGGGCCAGGAACTTCCCAGCGAACTGACCCTGCGCCTGAATACCAAGCGACACCTCAACCTGGAGGGCGGCAAAGAACTAAAAATCGATGGAGATGACGCAGTCTGGCGCCCCAAAGGCAAGCGCTCGACAATCCACTACGACTTCGTCATCGACGAAAAAAAATCCCAGGGACGCTACGACTCCCGCATCACCGACAAGTGGGCAATTCTCCGCAGCGACAAGCTGATTCCGCCAGTCTCCGTACGCGCAGCCAGCAATCTCCAGTCACGCGCAACGCTCGAAATAGAGGCGCCTGAAAAATGGAACGCCCTTGCACCCTATGTAAAAGACGAGGACGGTGTTTTTCAATTGAAAGACCCCGGCCGCCGATTTATCCGTCCTAAGGGCTGGATGATTGCCGGGCGCATCGGTAGCAGGCAGGACATCATTGACGGAACCGACGTAGTGATCGCCGCCCCACTGGGAAAAAATGTCCGCAGGCAGGACACCCTTGCCTTCCTCAGCTGGACCTTGCCCGAGCTCAAGAAAGTATTCCCGGAATTCCCCCAGAAACTGTTGATCGTCATGGCCGGCGACCCGATGTGGCGCGGCGGCCTTTCCGGCACACGCTCGCTCTTTATGCACGCGGACAGACCGCTGATCTCCGGCAATCGCACCAGCAGCCTCCTGCACGAACTGGTCCACGTAGCCACCGGCATTCGCGGCGACAAGGAGAGCGACTGGATTGTGGAGGGAATCGCCGAGTACTACTCTCTGGAGACACTGCGCCGCACCGGCGGTATTAGCGAGCGGCGCTACCAGGAAGCACTGGAAGACCTGGCGAACTGGGGAGCCGAATCTCCCAACCTTCTGGTAAAACGCTCGGCTGGTCCTGTCACTGCCAGAGCGACCGTGGTGTTGCACGAGGTTGACAAGGCCATCCAGAAATCCAGCGAGGGAAAGTCCAGTCTCGACGATGTGGTTAAAATTCTGGCCTCCGAGCGCGGTGAAATCACCCTCGACAAATTCCGCGCACTTGCCGAAAAAGCCGCCGGAGCACCACTTCCGCAATTGGAGCGCACATTTCTTACGGGCAAAAAAAAGCCCTGACGACGGGGGGGGGGAGAGCGTCAGGGCCAAGACCATTAGGAGTGAAACTTGGAGGATTTCATCCTTACAACACACGGGGCGCCCGTTTGGAGGCGACGCCCGGCCGGCACTACTAAACACGACTTGGGGGGGGAGATGTGTGCTAGCCAGCTACACTCAGTATTGGTCACGTCCTCGCGATTGCCAGTTCGCGGTCAAAAAAATTTAGAACAATTGGGAATAGAAAACCCTTTTCAATTTCATTGGGTTATTACACCGCAAAAAAGAACATTATTTAGCCAGAGAACCAACTAATTGAGATAACCTCTGACTTACCCTTGACTAATCCCCGACAACCCATAGAATAGCGCCCTCTTACACGCCGCCAGGCACGTAAGTATCAGAAAACGCTAGGATTTTTATCCGTCTTCCGATAGAATCTGCGGCGTTTTCAACACCTGTGGCTAGGTGGCAGAGTGGTCATGCAGCGGACTGCAACTCCGTGTACGCCGGTTCGATTCCGACCCTAGCCTCCATTTTTCTCTCAGTCTTTTTGCAAGACTAGTTCTTCAGAAGCGGATTAAATTACCGTCAACTGAACGCCCTATCTGCCCGGATGGTGGAATTGGTAGACACAGGAGACTTAAAATCTCCCGACCTTTTGGTCGTGCCGGTTCAAGTCCGGCTCTGGGCACCACCCTCCTTTCTCTCCTAAACTTCTCCGCGACAACCAGCCTCCCTCTCACCCTGTGAACCTGCTTAGCTGTCGGTGTTTCGTCATGGAAGCCAGCATTTTTTTGTTCGCCACCATTTTCATTGTGTTCGCGATTGCGGCATCCCTGTGGGTTTGGCGGCGTCGGCTCGTGGAAGGGTTTCAGGTGCTGCGGGATTCGTTGCGCACACTACTTGCGTTCAGCGCAAAGCTATCCTGTTCGGCGCGGCATATTTCCGGTTTCAGCGACGTCCGTATCCGGCGGGATCTTGTCAGTTATTCTCCCCTGCTCGCCCTGGTACGCATCCAACACACCGGCTACACAACGTCCGCCAGCCTACTGAATTGCATTGCGACGCATGCGCGTTTTTGTCCGGCTCGCGGTGCACTGTTGGACGATGATCCATCGGCAATATCCGGCGAGACTGGTGCGGGGGATATCGCCAGTGAAACTGGCCGGACACCGAGCGCATGCGGCTACGACAAGTCGCTGCAGACTCTGCTGCTCGCCCTGGTTGACGACGACAACCGGCAGGGGCTGAATACCCGCGCACTGCTGGTAATGCACGAAGACCGTGTGATGGCGGCGGCCTACGGTGCAGGTGTCTCACCTCAGACGCGCCTGCTGGGCTGGTCCATGAGTAAAAGCCTGCTCGCCATATTGTGGGGAAGAATGGAGACACTCGGCCTTGCCGCCCCCGACCAGTGCCGACTCTTTCCTGACTGGGAAAACGATGGGCGAAGCGCAATAACCCTGCACAACCTGCTGCAGATGTGCGACGGGCTCGCCTTTGATGAGATATATAGGCCCGGCGCGGATGCCACACGCATGCTGTTCTGTGGCAGTAGCAACGCACCCCCTCACTACGCCCCCTCCCGCTATGCCCTCGAGCGTCCACTCATCCACACGCCGGGCACACATTTCTCCTACTCTTCCGGCACCACCAATCTGTTGGCGCGCTGGATACACCAGCGTCTCGGCGGCACGGAAGCCGCTTTGCATTTTCTTGAGCAGGAGCTTCTAGCGCCCCTTGGGATGCACCGCACTTTTTTTGAAACGGATTCGGAAGGCATTTTTGTGGGAAGCTCCTACGCCTTTGCCAGTGCGGAAAACTGGGGGAGGCTTGGGGCGCTAATGCTGAATGGTGGTCGCGCAGGCGGAAAACAAATCCTCAGCTGCGATTGGATCAAACGCGCTACCGAGCCGAACCGTAGCGTCAACGATACCCGCTACGGTTATCAGTTCTGGCTGAATCTTGGTGGGAAGCTGCCGCCGCTTTACCCCAACCTGCCGGCCGACAGCTATTTCATGCTGGGCAACCGCGAGCAAAAGCTGATGCTGTGTCCCTCTCACGGCGTTGTCATTGTGCGGTTGGGCTGGTCATCCCGGCCCTATCCTGCGGAACTGCGCTTTGGAGAAATCCTGGCGCAGCTCGGCCCATAGAATACCTTCTCCTCGATATCATCCGTTCCGGCTTTCCAGCATTGCCAGAAAAATCCTAGACTCGTGCGGAGTGGATTCCAGGCCATACTTTTGCACCACCGCCATAAAGCGCCGCAGGTAGTGGCTGCGCACCGGACCGTAAGGCGGCATCCACTGGTCCGGCCCCCTGTGCCCCTTGCTCTGGTTGCGGCCATCGTCAACAAGCCACAGATTATCCGGGTCTTCCGCAAACTGGCGCTTCTTCTCCTGGCTCCAGTTTGCCGCGCCGTGGTCGTGGGCCCACTTCAACGGCACGATATGCTCAACATCGAGATCCGACGCCTTCTCATAAAAGTGGCCGGTGTATGGATCCATCCACAAACCGGTTGCGACCTTACATTGATCGGCGCGGGTATAGGTAACCGGTGCGAGCGAGTAGCGGATAAGAAGCTCGTGGCGGGTGTCCTGACAGTCCTGGTCAGAATCCGACCAATGTGGCAGCCATTCATGGCGCTGGTAAGACGGTGCATGCGCACTGCCGGCAAAGAGTGAGGGCGAAATAAGAAACAGGGAAAGGAAGAAGGCACTATAGACTGCTGGCCTCTGCACGGATCACTCCATTGTCGCGTTATTACTCGAATGGAACGATCGTACAGCAACTGGCGCGGCGCGAAAATCACCGCTCGAAAGAAATGTGGCCTACGTCAGAGATCGTTAGGATCATCTGCGGTGAGTGCCGGCCATGCGGCACGCAGGTAGATGAACATGGTCCAAATAGTGAGCGCGGCGGCCACATACAACAGGATATAGCCGATGGATTCCATCACCGGAAACTCGCGCACATCAAATGCCAACAGCACGATGATGGCCGCCATTTGCGCAGTGGTCTTGATCTTGCCGATATAGCTGACCGCCACACTGCTTCTGAGACCGAGCTCCGCCATCCATTCGCGCAGTGCGGACACCGCGATTTCCCGCCCGATGATGATCGCAGCGGCAATGGTGAAAAAGAGGTAGTTGTGGAGATCCACCAGTAACACCAGTGCCGTCGCAACCATCAGCTTGTCGGCTACCGGATCGAGAAAAGCACCGAATGGCGTGCTCTGGTTGAGCTTGCGGGCAATGTAACCGTCGAGCCAGTCTGTGGCGGCGGCGAGAGAAAAAATCACCGCCGAAGCAATGTAGCTCCACTGGTAGGGAAGGTAAAAGACCAGCACAAACACCGGAATCAGCGCCACGCGCAGCAGGGTCAATTGGTTGGCGAGAGTCATGCTGATCCTTCTATTCGCAGAACACACTTCGTCGGCAGTGCGTAACTTAGCAATCTGCAGGAAAAAAATAAACGCCAATGGCAGGTCCACCGACCATAGATCACTCGTTGTGCAGGGCCGAGTATATATCCTGAGCCAGTTTGCGGCTCACTCCTTCGACACTTGCGAGCTCATTGACCGATGCCCGTCGAATCTCCTGCAGACCACCAAAGTGGTGCAACAGTGCGCGGCGGCGTGCCGGACCCACACCTGGAATCCCCTCCAGTGGCGATTCCCGCCGCTTTTTGTCGCGGCGCTGCCGGTGGCCGGTGATGGCGAAACGGTGCGCCTCATCCCGCACCTGCTGAATCAGATGAAGCGCGGGAGAGTCCGATTCCAGCACCAACTCGCGATTATCCGCTACCACATGCAACGTCTCGAAGCCCGCCTTGCGGGTGGTACCCTTGGCCACACCAATGATCTGGACCCCTGTCACGCCGAGCTCGTTCAGGGTATCCACCGCCTGGCGCACCTGCCCCTTGCCCCCGTCGATCAACAGGATATTGGGAAAGCGGCCCTCGCCGCTGGAAAGACGGGTATAGCGCCGTTTCAGCGCCTGCCCCATGGCTGCGTAATCGTCACCCGCGGCAATACCCTCAATATTAAAACGCCGGTAATCGGATTTGACTGGACCACCGGTATCAAATACCACACAAGAGGCGACGGTGGCCTCACCACTGGAGTGGCTGATATCGAAGCACTCCAACCGTTCAGGTAATTCTTCGAGACGCAGCACCTTCTGCAAATGTTCAAACCGGTCCTGCAGTTTTTGCTGGGACGCCGTGCGGCTCTGCAAGTTCTGCTGTGCCGCCTGCTGGGCCATTTCCACCCAGGTGGCGCGGTTTCCTCGCAGCCGGCTTGCAAGCTGGATCTCCTTACCCGCCTGGGCCGTCAGAGCTTCGGCAATAACCTCCAGGTCTTCGAGGGGCTCTGAAACCAGGATCTGCCTCGGGATCTCGCGGTTTGCGCCAAGATAAAACTGCGGAATAAATGCCGAGAGCAGTTCTGTGGCGTCCAGTCCCAGTTTTTCACTGGGGTAATAACTGCGGCTGCCGAGTATCCGGCCCTGACGGATGAACAACACATGCACACAGCAGAGCCCCCCTTCTGTTGCCACACCCAGCACGTCCACATCCCCTCCGCTACCCTCTGCCACCTGATCTGATTGCAAACGACGCAACGCAACAATCTGATCCCGAAGGCGCGCGGCCTTTTCAAACTCCAGTGCTACCGATGCACGCTCCATTTCCTCCGCCAGTTCACGAATGATGCTGTCACTTTTACCGGCGAGAAACATTTCGGCGTGACGCACATCTGCCTGGTAGTCCTCTGGGGAAATGAACTCGACACACGGTGCGGTACAGCGCTCGATCTGGTATTGCAAACACGGGCGCGAACGGTTGGCAAATACACTGTCTTCACAGGAGCGGATACGGAAGGTCTTCTGCAAAAAGTTCAGGCTGTCGCGCACCGACGACGCATTGGGGAAAGGCCCGTAGTACTGTCCGGCTTTGCGCTTTGAGCCGCGATGAAAGGCAATTCTGGGAAACGTGTCTTTACTCGAAAGAAAGATGTAGGGGTACCCCTTATCGTCTTTCAGCATGACATTGTACGGGGGGCGCTGAGACTTGATGAGGCTCTGTTCCAGCACCAGAGCTTCGGTTTCGCTGCGAGTAACCGTCACTTCGATGTCGGCAATTTTCTCCACCAGCGCCATGGTTTTGGCGGTAAGTCCAGTCGCGCGAAAATAACTGCCGAGCCGGTTGCGCAGGTTTTTCGCCTTGCCGACGTAGAGCACCTTACCCTGAGCGTCAAACATCTGATAAACGCCAGGTTTACGGGTGACAGTGGTGAGAAAACGTTTGCTGTCGAACATCAGCCGTTTAAATCATTCTTCACAGATAAAAAAACAGGGGCCTGCCTGGGCCCCTGTTTTTCTGGATTATGGATCGGGAAATACAAACAGATATCAGCAACGGTCAGAGTACTTCTTCCGGATCAAGGATATTGTGCTTGACCGCCAGCAGGGTCAACTCCACATCCGAGTGCAGACCCAACTTTTCGAAAATCCGGTAACGGTAGGTATTGACCGTTTTTGGGCTGACCGACAAGGTTTCCGCAATTTCTGAAACCTTATTGCCGTTTACGATCATCACCGCGGTCTGCAGCTCGCGCTCGGAGAGGTCTTCAAATGGCGATGTCCCGCCGCACACATTGCGCAGTGCCAGGCGGGTAGCCATGGAACTGCTGATGTACGTTTCTCCCGCCATTACCGCGCGGATAGCGCGGACCATTTCGTCCAGATCCGCCCCCTTGGTAACGTAGCCCCGGG
The DNA here is from genome assembly GCF_011326135.1 of Microbulbifer sp. SH-1. Classification (NCBI taxonomy): domain Bacteria; kingdom Pseudomonadati; phylum Pseudomonadota; class Gammaproteobacteria; order Cellvibrionales; family Microbulbiferaceae; genus Microbulbifer; species Microbulbifer sp. SH-1. The sequence continues at coordinate 1,211,926 of NZ_CP046948.1, forward strand.
CGCCGGCCTGAATCAGACGACTCGGAAACAGGTCGTCGTCCAGTGCGCTCACTGCAACTACTTTTGCCTGAGGAAAGCGGGGAATCAGTTTACGCGTCGCTTCCAGTCCGCCCATACCGGGCATCCGCACATCCATCAGGATGACATCTACCTCTGACTCACGAACAAAAGCAATGGCCTCCTCGCCGCTCTTGGCTTCACCTACCACCTCAATATCTTCAACGTCACTGAGCATGCGCGATATGCCCATGCGAACAAGGTCGTGATCGTCTACCACTAAGACTTTGATCAAATTAGCCCCAACCACGGATATTCAGACGGTCCAGCGCAAGAATTTCCTACCTCAACCACTTTGCGCAAAACCGAGTTTCTTGTTATTGCTCAGCGGGTTATACCCGCAAAGATCCATCCACAGAGCCCTCGGAGAACATACCAGACAAACCTAATGGTGCATAGCGAGACTGTACCAATTAGTCGCAGTCAGAACATAGAAAATTCTCTCAATTCCCAGGCCGATATGGGGGGAATTAATCCGGACACACGACTTCATGCTGCACAACCGCGGGAGGCGCCGAAGGAGCTGCTGCCACTGAATTTTCACGTTGAGAAGCGGCCCACGCTTGTGTCGGGCAAGCCGCCCGGTAATCTGCCCAGGTGTATTTACATTTCGCTTACAAGGCGGAATTTTATTCCAGCGCCTGATCGGCGCGAATAGACCCCGCTATAGCCGGCAATCCTCCGGTGAAACGGGTGTTGCTTATGGATAGAAGCGCGGCTCCGCTTCAAGGGTGACGCCAAACTTCTGTTGGACGTCCCTGGCAATGTCTTCCGCCAGGGCGACCACCTGGCGGCCGCAGCAATGCCCCGGGTTGACCAGCACCAGCGCCTGACGATCATGCACGCCCACCCCGTCTCGCCGGAAACCTCGCCATCCGGCCTGGTCTATCAGCCAACCCGCGGCGAGCTTCCAGTGTTCGCCCGCAGCAAAAGCCACCAACTGCGGGTGCTGCGCCTTCAACCGGGCGTATTGCGAGCCATTCACCAGGGGGTTTTTGAAAAAACTGCCGGCGTTGGGAATTTCCACTGGATTGGGGAGTTTGCTGTTGCGAATGTCGATTACCGCTCCAGCCACCTGGCCGGGAGTCAGTGAATCTACCGCCAGACCACGCTCCTCGAAGTACTGTTGCAGAGCGGGATAAGACGCCTGTGGCCGCCACTCTGCCCGCAGTTTGAGTACGACTTCACAAATCAAGTAGCGGTCTTTGCCGGCATTTTTGAACAGGCTGTCGCGGTAGCCAAATTGGCACTCTTCGGCACTGAACGTAACCAGGTTTCCACTGGCGACTTCCATGGCGGTCAGCTGTTCAAAGCTGTCTTTGAGCTCAACCCCGTAGGCGCCGATATTCTGGATAGGCGCCGCACCGATATTGCCCGGAATCAGGGCCAGGTTCTCAAGCCCGCCATAACCCGACTCAACACTGCGCATGACCAGTTGGTGCCAGTTCTCCCCGGCCGCGGCGCGAATCCGCACACCGTCGGACAGAGATTCAAAACTCAGGCCCTGCAGGCCAATATGCAATGCCAGACCGGGAAAGTCCCCGGTTAGCACAATATTACTACCGCCGCCGAGAGGGAGTATTGGGAGCTGTTGCTCCTGCGCAAATGACAAGGCTTCACGCAGCTCTTCGAGCGTCGTCGCTGCGCAAAAATATCTCGCCCGCGCGGCGATGGTCATGGTGTTGAAAGGCTGTAAATCAACGTCAGGCTGAATCATGAAATACCGGTGCTACGGCACTCCGCAGGCAGGAGCGCATGACGCCTCCCTGCAAATGCCTCAATTGTTATGCAAAATGCGCACGCATCCGCTCGAGATCCTGTTCCGTATCCACCCCACCCGGAACTTCGTCGCAGGCATCTGCCACATGGATGGCGTGGCCGTTGTACAGGAAACGGAGCTGTTCCAGCGCCTCAAATTGCTCTATGGGTGCTACAGGCCAGGTGACAAACTGATTCAGCAGGCCTGCACGGTAAGCATAGATGCCAATATGGCGGCGCGGGTTCAACCCTTCCGGCAGAAGATTGCGCTCGCTGGCGAAAGCATCCCGCGGCCAGGGAATCGGGGCGCGGGAAAAGTAGCGGGCCAGGCCGGTGCACTCCGCCACCACCTTGACGATATTCGGGTTGAGAAAGTCTTCACAGGAGGTGATGGGTTCCGCCAGCGTCGCAACACCGGCGGCCTTGTTAATGGCGAGATTTTGCGCCACTTGGTTGATGACTGCCGGAGGGATCAATGGCTCATCCCCCTGGACATTGACCAGAATCCGGTCCGCAGATACGCCGATCCGGGTAGCCACCTCCTGAAGACGATCGGTACCGGAGGGGTGGTCGGCGCGGGTCATGCACACCTCGCCGCCAAACCCTTGCACCAGGTCCACCACGCGGGCGTCGTCGGTGGCGACAATGACCCGTTCCGCGGCACTCGCCCGCGCGCGCTCGTACACCCGCTGCACCATCGTTTTGCCGGCAATATCGGCCAGCGGCTTACCCGGCAAGCGACTGGAGCCATAACGGGCCGGAATGATCACGTCGAAAGAAAACGAAGCACTCTGCTCTCTCATGCGGACTTGAAGCTCTCAAGGTGTTGGTGAATGCGCTGGTAGAAAAGGTCCGGCAGCTGTGCCGTCGCCTCCATGGCCCACCAGTGGCTCTGCCAAAAATCGCGGCATTTCACCGCGTCTTTCATGGTCATGATCACCGGCGTAATGCCATCCAGCTGTAGTTCCTGCTGGCTGAACTGATGGTGATCGGGAAACGCCATCTCCATCACCGTATAACCCAGCTGGCGCAGTGAATTGAAAAAACGCTGCGGGTTGCCGATAGCCGCCACCCCGTGACACGGGCCTAGGTCCGGCCCGGATTCCAGCTTCAGCGTAGAGGTCTGATCGAGGTTGAACTGGTGCCAGCGGGACGGCACCAGCTCCATCGTAAAGTCGATCATCTCGCCACACTGGGACAATACCGACTCGGAGGGCTCGCCATTCACAATCACCATGTCGACTTCCTTCAGCCGTCCAGGCGGTTCGCGCAGCGGCCCCCGTGGTAGCAAGTGCCCGTTACCGAGGCCTCGCAGACCGTCGATCACGCAGACTTCAAGGCTGCGCCAAAGGCCGTAGTGCTGAAGGCCGTCGTCGGAAAGAATCACGTCGCAACCATGCTCCGCAATCAATGCCTCGGCGGCCTCCATCCGCTTGGGGGAAACCATGACCGGAAGCCCGGTCATCAGGTGCAGCATCAGGGGTTCGTCGCCGGATTCCAGGGGGTGGGACTGCGCAGTGACATTGTAGGGATAGTGCCTGGCGCGGCCGCCGTATCCGCGGCTGATAATCCCGGGCTTGTGCCCGCGCTCCTGCAGCCAGCGCCCCAGCTCTGCGACCAGCGGCGTCTTGCCAACGCCTCCGACAGTAATATTGCCCACCACAATCACCGGCACTGGCAGTGGAGCGGGCTGATTGCGCTGTCTGCGCCAGCGGCTGCCATGGCGGAACACCATTTCCAATGGTGCCAACAGCGGCAGATGTGACGCGGGCCCATGCCCGCTGTCGGCGGCGGGATACCAGCGTTTGTTCAACCAGTCTTCCAGCGACATTGCGCCCTGCACTCCTTTTCGTTTGTCCCTGCGTTGTCATCCAGGCTTGATCAACACCGGCTGCGGTCTGTTAAGCCCAGCAAGCCCACTTCTGGCTTACATCAACCAATATCGCTGGTCTGCTGTTGCAATAACAGCGCGTAGCGCCCGCCCTTCGCCAGAAGCTCGCTGTGGGTACCGCTCTCAACAATACGCCCCTGGTCCATCACCAGGATTCGATCAGCGTTCTCTATGGTGCTGAGGCGGTGCGCAATGACAAAGGTCGTGCGGTTTTTCATCACCTCGGCCAACGCGGCCTGGATATGGCGCTCCGATGCGTTATCCAACGCGGACGTGGCCTCATCCAGAACCAGAACTGGCGAATCTTTCAGCAGTGCGCGGGCAATGGCCAGACGCTGGCGCTGACCACCAGACAAAATCTGTGCGTTATCACCGAGAACTGTCTGCACTCCCTGCGGTAGCTCTTCAATGAAATCGCGCGCGTGCGCAAGGTCAATCGCGCGCTGTACTTCTTCCTCAGGCTTGCCTTCCAGCTCACCGTAGGCGATGTTCCGATACACCGTATCGTTGAACAGCACAATATTCTGGGACACCAGACTGATCTGTTCGCGCAGTGTCGTAACCGGCACCTGGGTGATGTCGACGCCATCCAACAGAATCCGCCCCGATGTCGGCTCGTAAAAACGGGATAACAGGCTAACCAGCGTGCTCTTGCCAGAACCCGATGCGCCCACGAGCGCGACCGTCTGCCCCGCCTGCACATGGAAATCGATGTCACTCAAGACTGCCGGACCGCCCTCGTTGTAGCAGAAACCGAGGTGTTCGAATGCCACAGCTCCGGTGACTGGGCTCGGCAGCCGCAGGGTACCGCCGAGCGGTTCCTTGGGCGCATCGAACACCTCGAAAATACTTTCCGCCGCCGCAATGCCTTTCTGGATCTCCGCGTAAACCTCAGACAGGTTGCGAATAGGTTTGGCCAGGGAAGCCGCGGCGCCGATGTAGGACGCAAACACGCCCGGGGTCATGGATTCCACCATGCCCGGCGCCAGCGCAAACCATACAAGCACCGCCGTCGCCAGCCCCACCATGATCTGGATTACCGACACACTGGCATTGTCCGCCACCACCAGCTTCATGAACTGTTGGCGGTTGGCGTTACTGGCAGCCTGGAAGCGGGCATTTTCATACTTGCGCCCGCCGTACATGCGCACCACTTCGTAGCCGTTAATGGCCTCCTGGGTAACGTGGGTCACGTCGCCCATGGTGTTCTGGATGCGGTGGCTCAACTTGCGGAATCGCTTGCCGACCACACTGACAATGGCGGCAATAATGGGCACGAAAAGGAAAAAGGTCAGTGTCAGCTTCCAATTCACCATCAACAGGTACGTCAGCAGACCGATGGAGGTAAATGAAGAGCGGATAATCACCTTCAGGGATTTGGTGATGGAGTTAGTAACCTGCTCAACGTTGTACGCCACCTTGGAGATCAGGTAGGCCCCGGTGTAACGGTCAAAATAAGCACTGGGCAACTGGCCGATATGCTCGAACAACTCGGTGCGCAATTGGTGAATTACCGCCCGCGCCACATAGGCGAGGCCGTAACTGCCGACGAAATTGCCGACAGCGCGCAGGCCAATGATGATGACCATGACCAGCGGCACCAGCCAGCGCGCCGTCTCTTGCGGCATAATCCCGCCGGGAAAAAATCTCGCCACATACTGCGACAGGAAACCCCGTCCCTGCTCTATCCCGACACCAACCGCATCCAGCAGCAGTTCGGTAACCGCAATGAGCATAACCTCCATACTGGAGAACAGCATGAAACCAAACACCGCTATCACAAACAGCGGCCACTGGGGAATGGCGTAGGAGAGAAGGCGACGGTAAGTCTGGGCACCCTGCTGTGGCTTCAACGGGGGCTGGGAGGATTTTTCCATATAACTCTTGGCAGCGTGTTTTCCGCATTTCACCGGCTACCGGCCCAAAGCACAGCAGCCGGCGAACGGGCGCGACGGTTAGCGCGCCCGGCGTTCAACACTTTATAGATTACTGTTCGTCCGGCTGCCGCGTGGTGATGCTGAGATGGACAAATCCCAGCTGGCCGGCGGCATCCATGGCACGAACCACCGCCTGGTGTTCTGCGGTGGCATCCGCGGTAATGATCAGCGGACGATTGTACTCGCCACCGGACACTTCCGACAGTGCAGATTTGAGCGTCACCAATTTCTTATTGATGAGCGCCCGCCCATCCACAGAGTAGGAGCCGTCCGCATTGATCAGAATTTCAATCGTCGATGGAGGGATCTCTACCTGAGGCCCTGCGGCCTCCGGCAGATTCAGTTGCAAATGGCTCTCTTTGGTAAAGGTGGTAGACACCATGAAGAAGATCAACAGCAGGAATACCACATCGATCAGTGGCGTGAGGTTGACCCCCTCCTGCTCGGTACTCTGGCGGCGGAATTGCATCGTGCGCTCCTGATGGTTCGGCCAAGCGCTCAGGCTGCAGCTTCGACGCGGCGGTCGCTGTGCAGCGCATCCACCAGTTTTACGGCTTCCTGCTCCATGGTGACGACAATGGAATCCACCCGACGCTGGAAGTAGCGGTGCGCCATCAGCGCCGGAATCGCAACGCTCAGGCCCGCCGCAGTGGTGATCAGAGCCTGGGAAATACCTCCCGCAAGCACCCCCGCGTTACCGGTCCCTTCCAGCATGATCGCCGTAAATACCTGGATCATCCCCACCACAGTGCCCAGCAGGCCGATCAGCGGTGCAACCGCGGCGATGGTGCCCAGCACATTGAGGAAGCGCTCCAACTCGTGCACCACCTGGCTGGCAGCCTCTTCAATACTGTCTTTCATGACCTCGCGGCCATGTTTGGAGTTGGACAGGCCCGCGGCAAAAATGCGTCCCAGAGGACTGGAATCCCGCAGTTCACGGATTTTGTCTGTGGTTAACTGATTGTTTTTCAGGCTGTTCCAGACGTCGCCCAACAGCGCCCGCGGAGCGATCTTGCGCTCATTCAGCGTCCACAGACGCTCGATAAAAATGGCGATAACAGCCACGGAACAGAGCAGGATTGGCAGCATCAACCAGCCGCCGGACTTGATGATTTCTAACACGTTTTATGAGCCCCGACTGCGGAACGGATTTGTTATGGTTTGAAGACCAAACACTTTATCACAGCTCACCACTATGGCTAAGTGCCTGATTGTTAACTTTTTTATTGCTGTGATCCGCATACCAAAAGCGCCCTCGCGCGCGCGCCCGCTCAATATTCAACTGTCCGCTCCCATCCCAGTGAAAGCGGACCGCTCCGCTGTCAGCGGTATTGAATTGCTGCGCCGGCAACCGCCGATAGCGCGCCACCACTTCCGGGTGCGGGTGGCCAAAGTGGTGGCGGAAGCCGGCACTGAACACCACCCGCGCCGGCCGTGCCCAGTCGAGCAGCGCGGGTGATGAGGATGTGCGCGAGCCGTGGTGCGGGGCGATCAGCAGATCCACAGGAGCAAACGCAGGATAACGGGCTGGCAACTGAGCCTCGACATTACTGGTGATATCGCCGGCCAGTAGTATCCGCACACCGCGCCAGGTGAGCAGGGCCACACAGCTGTGGTCGTTTTCATCCCCGCTCAACCCTGAGGTGCGCGGCCACAACCACTCGATGTGCAGCTCGCCCCATAACTCCCGCCCGCCGGCAACGCAGGGGCTTGATGTTGCGGCCCCCGGCCATCGCGACGCCAGTGTCCCAGGGGCAATTAGAGTGTCGACCCGTAGCTGCGACATCACGCCCGGCACCCCACCGGCGTGGTCGCGGTCGCCGTGGCTTACCACCAGCGCATCCAGCCGCTGGCGCCCGTCCGCCAACAGAAACGGCGCCACAATGCTGCGGCCCGCACTCCAGCCACTACCAGAGCTGGCGCCAGTATCAAATACCAGCGTTTTCCGTTCGGTGGCAGCAACCACCGCAAGGCCCTGCCCCACATCGAGCACCGTCAGTGCCAGATACGGTTCTGACGGCCGCGTCCAGGGCAACAACCCCACCAGCAGCACCGGCAGAAGCGCCCAGCCGAGGGCGCGCCCCGGTAGACCGCGTGGTAACAGCAATACCCCGCAACTGAGCGGCGCGAGAAGCAGGATCAGATGGGAGGGAAGCGGGAGTGACTGCCATCCCGGCAAAGCGCTATCGGCGACGGCCAGGAAATCCAGCAGCCAGCCCAGCTGGATATCCGCCAGCCGCCACAACCCCAGCTGCAGCGGCGCCGGTGTCAGAGCGGCGAGAAAAATCAGCGGTAAAATGGTGAACCCAACCCAGGGAATCGCAATAAGATTGAGCAGCAAACCGCTCAGGCTGACCCCGGCGAAGATCAAGATAGACGGCAGCGCCAGACCGACAAGAATTGCCCACTGGCTCTGCAGCGCGGTACGCAGATAATTCAGGGGTCGAAACACTTGAATACGGGGCCGCTCTTGCCCCGCCGTCTCGCCATCTTCGCCGCTGCTCCGCCCACGGAAACGCAGCAATAGCGCACCCACTGCGACAAACGAAAGCCAGAAACCGGCATTCAGAGGCGCAAGGGGCTGCAGCAGCAACACACAGGCCAGCGCTGTGACAAACGCCAGACCTGCGCCGAATCTGCGGCGAAACACCAGTGCAACGATGGCAATCGTCGTCATGATGAGCGCGCGCTGGGCTGACAGAGGCGCACCGCTGACGAGGGTGTATGCCATCGCCGCAGCCAGGCCGGCAGCGCCGGCGACCAACAGAGGGTTATGCGGTCGGAAAATGCCCACCACCCGGCTCACCAGACCACCCAAGAGCAGGAAGAACCCCGCCACCATGCCCACATGCAGCCCCGAAATCGCCAGCAGGTGCGCCGTACCGGTTCTGCGCAACAGATCCTGTGTTGCGGAGTCCACCCCGCCCGTATCCCCCAGCAGCAGGGCGCGGATCAATTCTTCCTGCTTCAGCGCGTGGTCACCGGCATCGGGCGCGGTAATCTGCCGTCGCAGGTGTTCGCGCAGGCCGCTGACCAGAGACCCGACACCGCGCTCCACACCAAGGTACTCAGGCGCGGCACCGCGCTCACGCACGTAACCCGTGGCGTAGATCCCCTGCTCCAGCAACCAGGCTTCGTAATCAAACGTATGGGGATTGATACTGCCTCGCGGGCGCTTAAGGCGCAGCGTCATGCTCCAGCGACTGCCCGGAATCATCTTCGCCATGGTATCGGGGTCCACCCGATACCAGCGCAGCAACAGGCGCTTGCCGACAAACTCCCGCCGCTCAGAGTCCCGCACCCGCGCGCGGAAGCGACTGTCGAAGAATCCCGGAACGACGCCGGGCGATCCGAAATTGGCAACCGCCGTCGAAGCTTCCGGGAGGCCTTCGATCTCGAGGGTAACCTTGTGATCCTTACCGTGCAGTGCCAGGGGCAGGCGCTCGGCAAGAGATTGGTGATTTGCCTGGAGCGCCCAGCAGCTTCCAAGCACAAACGGCAACAGCAGATAGCAGAGTGCAAAACGCGGCGCGGCCGCAAACCGGGAAAGCCAGCCGCCGATAACCGCCAGCAAAGCGACTGATATGACCCCAAGGGCCAGAGCTGCCGCGGTGTCGGCATCCCACGGCAGCGCGGGCCAGAATGCCACCTGGCCAATCCCCAGCGCCAGCGACCACAAGGCCGCGAACGACCCGCGCAATCCCTTCACCGAGCCCCCTGAATTCCAATTTCTTCGGCCTGCCTTTACGTCGAGCCGGCCATTTCATCGCTTCCTGCGCCATGACCCTTCGACCACATCCTGGGATTAGAACGGAGCAACTTGCGTGGTTCAAGCAGCAACAATTCACACCGGAAAAGACATTCGTGACTTTTGGTGATTTTAAACGGCGACGCCGCAACAAAACTTACACCAACCTTTCATCTTTCACATGTTTGTAACAAAAGAGCAGCAAACTGCGCGGCATCCGAGCTATGGCTCACCCCGTTAAGTCACTCTACGAGACCGACCATGAAAAAGACCGCGTTCACTCTGGCACTGGCCGCTGCGCTTCCTGTTCCAACCCTTGCCCAGTCCGACGTGTTCACCTTTTACGGCAAGGCCAATGCATCCTTCCAGTCCAACGACGAGGGTGACGGCGCCAATACCGACATTAAAAGCAACGCCTCCCGCCTGGGCGTGAAAGGCGAGCTGCCGCTGGATAGCGGTATCAAGGGTATCTACAAGATGGAATACGAAGTAGATATCGACGGTGAAGCGGAAGAAACCTTCAGCCAGCGCAACATTTATGCGGGCCTCGAGGGCGGTTTCGGTCAGGTGATCGGGGGCAAGTTTGACACGCCCCTGAAAGAAGCCCAGAACCGTGTCGACCTGTTTAACGACCTGGAAGGCGATATCAAAAGCCTGATTACCCGCAGCGACAATCGCGAATCCAACAACCTGCAGTACACAACGCCTTCTTTCGCCGGCTTCAGGGCGTCAGCGGCCTACATCAGCAACAAGGATGCGGAGATTTTTGACAGCGAAAACAACCTGATCGACACCCGCGACAACGGCACCTCAGTATCGCTCGCCTATGACAACAACGGCGTGTACCTGGCCTACGCTTTTGATCAGGACGTGGAAGCCAATGACTGGAATGTGAATCGCCTGGTTGCCCAGTACAGCTTCGGCAACCTCCAGCTGGGTGCGCTGTACGAGGAACAGGAAAAAGCAGACCACAGCAAGCAGGACGGGTGGATGACTTCTGTGGCGTACAAGATCAACAACTGGACCGCGAAAGCCCAGTACGGCCAGTCCGACATCATCAAGGACAATGGCGAAACGTTTAGCCTGGGACTCGATTACAAACTTTCATCGGCGGCCAAGGTGTTCACCTTCTACACCGATGAAACTGCCGCAGACGGATACGAGCGCAACTACTTCGGTATCGGTACCGAGTTCAAATTCTAACCCACTCCCCTGTAGGAGCCTGCCTGCAGGCGAACTCTTCCGTGCTCCGGACCGTTCGCCTGCAAGCAGGCTCCTACAAATTGCGCTCCGGCCCAGCCACACAGCCAGAAATGAACATCCCTGTAGGAGCCTGCTTGCAGGCGAACATTCAGGCCCCGTGCCAAGCAGCCCTCCCCGGAGCGGTGTCCGGCCCTGCAAGCAGGCTCCTACAACGAGAGCAATCAAACTGCCGCGCGCGCCGCGTGCAGTTTCTTGTAGCTCTCGATCAGACGCAGGTGCTTATCCAGGCCTTCCAACTGCATATTCGTGGGTGTAAGGCCGTAAAAACGCACACTGCCATCCACCGATCCCACCACGGCCTCCATGGTGGTTTCGCCAAACATGCGCCGCAGGTTAACGATGTAATCGTCCAATTCCAGATCATCGTCCAGCGCAATTTCCAATACCGCCTGTACTGCGCGGTAGAACAGTCCGCGCTCGACGGTGTTATCGTTGTACTGCAGGAAACTCTCCACCAACTCCTGCGCTTCCTCGTAACGCTGCAGCGCCAGACACACCAGCAGTTTCAGTTCAAGAATGGTGAGCTGGCCCCACACAGTGTTCTCGTCGAACTCGACACCGATCAAGGTGGTGATCTTTTCATAATTGTCGAGCTGGCTTTCTTCCAAGCGCTCCACGAGATCCTCTAGCGCGTCATCGTCAAGGCGGTGCAGATTGAGGATGTCCTCACGGTAATCCAGCGCCTTGTTGGTGTTATCCCAGATCAGGTCTTCCACCGGATACACCTCGGAGTAACCCGGCACCAGAATCCGGCAGGCCGGCGCGCCAAGTTCGCTGTAGCTGGCCATGTACACCTCTTTGCCCATCTCCTCGAGGATGGCAAACAGGCGATTGGCCTCGGTGTCGTTGCTGTCGTGGTGATTGCCGGAGAAGTCCCACTCCACAAATTCGTAATCGGCACTGGCGCTGAAGAAGCGCCAAGACACCACACCGGTAGAGTCGATAAAGTGCTCCACAAAATTGTGCGGTTCGGTCACTTCCAGACTGTTGAACGTGGGCGGCGGCACGTCGTTCAGGCCTTCGAAACTGCGGCCTTGCATCAACTCGGTAAGACTGCGCTCCAGCGCCACAGGCAGGCTCGGATGCGCGCCGAAGGACGCAAATACACCGCCGGTGCGCGGGTTCATCAGGGTCACGCACATGACCGGGAACCGGCCGCCGAGGGAGGCGTCTTTCACCAGGATCGGGAACCCCTGCTTCTCCAGCTCCTCGATGCCTTGCAGTATTTCCGGGTATTTCACCAGCACGTCGCGCGGCACGTCCGGCAGCGCGATCTCCTGCTCAATGACTTCCTTCTTCACCGCCCGCTCGAAAATTTCCGACAGGCACTGCACCTGCGCTTCCGCCAGGGTGTTGCCCGCACTCATGCCGTTGCTGAGGAACAGGTTCTCGATCAGGTTGGAGGGGAAGTACACCGTCTCGCCGTCGGAGCGGCGGGTGAACGGCAACGAGCAGATACCGCGATCAATGCGCCCGGAGTTGGTATCGATCAGGTTGGAACCCGCCAGCTCGCCTTCCGGGTCGTAGATGCCGCGGGTGTATTCGTCGAGGATGCCCGGCGGCAGCGCGTCGTCATCAGTAAGCTCGAACCACTTTTCGTTCGGGTAGTGCACGAACGCGGCGTTGGCGATCTCCTCGCCGAAATACTGGTCGTTGTAGAAAAAATTGCAGTTCAGGCGCTCGATAAATTCGCCGAGCGCGGAACACAGTGCGCTCTCCTTGGTTGCGCCCTTGCCGTTGGTAAAGCACATGGGAGAAGCCGCGTCGCGAATGTGCAACGACCACACGTGGGGCACGATATTGCGCCAGGAGGCGATCTCGATCTTCATTCCCAGGTCGGCGAGAACCTTCGTCATATTCGCAATGGTCTGCTCCAGCGGCAGGTCCTTGCCCTCGATAAAGGTCTGGTGCTCGGCATCCGGCTGCACCATCAGCAGCGCCTGCGCATCCTCTGTCAAGCTTTCCACTTCCTCAATCTGGAACTCCGGCCCGGTCTGGATCACCTTCTTGACCGTACAGCGGTCGATGGAGCGCAGAATGCCCTGGCGATCCTTCTCGGAAATATCCTCCGGCAGCTCAACCTGGATCTTGAAGATCTGGTTGTAGCGGTCTTCCGGATCGACGATGTTGTTCTGGGACAGGCGGATATTGTCGGTGGGGATGTTTCGCGACAGGCAGTAGACCCGCACGAAGTACGCGGCACACAGCGCTGAAGAGGCGAGGAAATAGTCGAACGGACTCGGCGCCGAGCCATCACCCTTGTAGCGGATAGGCTGGTCGGTGATGACCGTGAAGTCGTCAAACTTGGCTTCAAGTCTGAGGTTGTCGAGGAAGTTGACGTTGATTTCCATGGGGCGAACTACCGGCATCTGTGAATGTGGCGCGCCCGAGGGCACGGGCGCGCATTATCCAGATTTCAGGGTAGTTCGTCTCGAATGGCAGATGGATACATCTAAAAATCACTGCTCGTCACCCCCGCGCAGGCGGGGGTCCAGTTGCCACAGTACTTCTGGATTCCCGCCTGCGCGGGAATGACTCTGATTAGAGATACCTGAAGGTTACTTTTTGCGAGCCGCGAGCAGGTACAACATCTCCAGCGCCAGGGTGGCACCGGCGAGACTGGTGATTTCCGCGTGGTCATAGCACGGCGCCACCTCCATCACATCCATGCCGATGATGTTCAGGTCGCCCAGGCCGCGGATGATCTGCAGCGCGCGATCTGAGGTCAGGCCGCCCATCACCGGCGTGCCGGTACCGGGCGCAAAGGCCGGGTCCAGGCAGTCGATATCGAAGCTCAGATACACCGGCGCCCCCCCTACCCGGGCGCGGATGCGCTCCAGGTTCTGTTCCAGGGAGTGGTTGTTCATCCAGGCCGCATCCAGCACTTCGAAGGGATGGGGCGCCACGGTGTACTCGGTGCGAATACCCACCTGAATACTGCGCTCGGTATCCAACAACCCTTCCCGCACGGCGTGATGGAACATGGCACCGTGGTTGTAGACAAAATCGGTGGCCTCGGTATCCGTGTGGGCATCGAAGTGCAACAGTGCCACCGGGCCGTGCTTGCGCACGTGCGCACGCAGCAGTGGCAGTGTGATGAAATGGTCCCCCCCCAGGGTCAGCAGGGTCTTGCCGGCGGAAACAATGTGGTCCGCGTGCTGCTCCACCAGCGCCGCCATGGCCGCGCTGTCGCCATCGCGGAACACGATATCGCCGTAGTCGATGGCCTTGAGCTTGTCGCCCAGTGCAAAGGGCCAGGGCCAACGCTTGTGCTCCCAGCGCAATTGCGCGGAGGCCTGGCGCACGCCAGAGGGACCGAAACGGGAACCGGAACGGCCAGTGGTGGCGAGATCAAACGGCACGCCCATCACCACGGCATCCGCCCCGGCAAGGTCGCGGGACAGCGGCAGGCCGCAGAATGAAAAGATATTGGCGTAGGTATTCGAGAATTCAGACAAGAATCGGGTATCAGTCATGAGAGTTTCCTGTGTCCAATCCGGCTATGCTCCACAGCGCGGACAAAATAGGGACTAATGCCAGGACCCCTCGGGCGGAAGCCGGGTACGAGGCGATGCCATGGCAACACTCTCGTTTTGGGATTCCCAGCGCCCAGAACGGACATCAAGTTTAGGTGTCGTGATGTTTGCGACGACGGACTTAACCGCCGGCGAAGTATGCCCGAAGGCGGTTAACTTGCAAGCATTGAGACGTCGCGCCGCGCGGATTTTGTGACCAACCAGTCCGCCTTCACGAGCCCCCAATCCACATCAATCTTTCACAAATGAAGGCCGTTTGGCGCACCGCGAATTGCTACTTATAGTCTGTAGATCTAAAGGCATCATGCACTTTTAATCCTTTTTGAATTCACGGGACCTCCGATGCGAAAGCCAAGCAGCGAATTAACGACAATCCTCTCCGAGAACATCAAGCACCTCCGTACATCAAGAGGTTTTTCACAAGAAGATCTCGCGAATGAATGCGGCCTTCACCGCACCTACGTAGGCGCTGTCGAACGCGGAGAGAGAAACGTGAGCTTAAGCTCACTCGAGTTATTAGCCGCCGCGCTTAACGTGGATGTACCCACTCTGTTGAGCAAACACAAATAGAAGACTTTATTTCATGGAAGAAATTTTGAAGCGGCCGCCGGCCTCAAAGGATCAGCTGACCTCTCCGCAGGATCTGGCGAAAAAACTGCAGACTTTGATCAACCGTCCTTTCAAACTTTCCGGCAAACCAAGGACCGATGGCGCCAACCTCAGAAAACTGATCGGGAGCATACTGGCTACCGACTCCCCACCCAGCGCAGCTACTTCCGGCGATTTCAAAATAATACCGCCAAGGAAAAAGGGCGTTCCCAAAATACTGCTGGAATATATTGACACCTATGTTGTCTCTACCGGGACTTCTTACAACTTACAAGTCTGGAATAGAAACCCCGACTCCCAATCGGTTCAAATTGAGTACGATGAAGGCACGCAGCTGAATTCCAGTGAGATTCGCTTTGTGCTTGCTAAAGTCGACGCCACGCTCAATATCATCACCGGCATCGTCGTTCTCACCCCGGATTACATTGTCAAGAAATTCGGGCAGTTCGGGCGCCCCACCGTGAAAAACCAGCTTATGATTTCTCAGCATTCCCGCGAGAAGATACTGGAGAATACAGGCGGACTCCTATTCTTCGATGAAGCAGAACAGGTGGGGAATCCCGACAACATCCGCAATCTCAGCAACTACAGTATCCACGACGAACCCACCCACGAATCCCTACTCCCGATATCCACCATCAGAGATATTGTTGCAAAGCAGATTATTGGCCAAACCATCAGCCCCGGTGCCACCAAAAACAGGGGGCAGGTTCTCGAGTCTCTTTTCCTGAAAAGCTTTGGCTATAAAATGCGCGGCAGTGGACTTATCGGCGGCTACCCGGATATAAGAAACCAGGCATTGGAAGTGAAGGTGCAGGACGCCCAAACCGTCGATCTTGGACTTTATTCTCCCGAGTTTTTGGAAAGCGTCCCGAAATGCGGCGGCTTCAACACACGCAACATGCGCTATTTCATCGCCTTCACCAACCCGGCAAGCGGCATTGTTGAAGGCGGCGTACTGTGCACTGGCGACAAACTGGGCCGATACTTTACCTATGTGTCGGAAAAGAGTTACAAGTGCCAAAGAACGATTCCGATGACCTTTTTCCAGGGCATCAACGGGAAGTCGGTTTTCAATCCGTAACATCGGATCGCATGGAAACGCCAAATACGGTCCATACCAGCTTGTCAATTCTGGCTTCCAGGGACCGCTTTTTATCCGACCGCGTTTCCAGGTAGCATTCTTTTGCCAGGTTGATCAGTGATTGCGCACGCTTTCCTGATGGATCTGGCAGAGGAAACTGTTCCACATATTGGCTTATAAAGCGTCTCTTGTTGGCGTAGAGCTTGTTCTGGAACTTCACGTCATAAAATCGTTCGATGAACGTCGAGTTTGCGACCGCCAACACCAGCCACAGAATATCTTCCGGCATACTGGTATTGTCGCGCAGCATCCAGTAGCAGTCGCCATTGACGACTGTTCCCTCTTCGTCCATCCAAAAGGTGGGATGCTCAGCAATATCCCGGAAAATAACCTTTTCCCGCTTCCATAGTGCCGGGTTCTGCGGCACCCATATTTCGAACCACTGACGCTTCGCCTTAATGACATAGCTGCGCCCGGCCAGTTGTTCACGGTGTTCTTCAAGATATTTTTTAGAGCGCGGGTACTTGGCCAGATCCACCGAAGCTCTTTTCCCATTTACCACGGTGTGTGTATAGAGAATGGTTTTCTTGGGTTTGTCGTTACAGCGGAAGTGCCCTGCCACATGATGTGTCGTTAATGGCATCAACAATTCCGGTTTAACACCCACCTCGGCTTTCCAATCCTGGCGGATAAACACGTTGTCGGCGGTGGTTTTCACTCCTACCCGGATCTTCCCCACGTCTTTGAATGTACACCAGGTTTTTGCGCTTACTTTTTTCAGCCACTGCTCCGAAGTTGCGCACTCAAGCCGCCATACACTGCCGGGGTTCACGTCAAACGTCAGGATACCGTGTGACACCCGGTACGTATTTGTTGGAGCGGAAACCAACCCTTCGCACTGCAACGCTTCCACCTGATTTCTAACATGCGGAAGGTTACCCTCTGATGCCTCCCCATCCGCCAGATACACCGACGAAAAAGGGATACTATTTGTCCTGTCCGAGGCCGCCGATGTAGACATAATAATGACGGCAGGTAGAACAGCGGCATCAAAAACCCGCGTATCACCGAAATCCCATACACCGAGGATCGAATACGACTCGTACAGTTTTTCCCGGAATTTCTCCGCGCCCTTCACCGTCATAAAGCGATTGGACACAATCACACCACAGATGGCGTCGGGCTTCATGACCGCTTTCATAGCGATCAGAAACGCCTGATAGATATCGACACGCCCCTTAAGACCGAAACACTTGCTCAGCTGCCGGGCATGATCCGCACCCAGAACCTGGGTACGAATATACGGAGGGTTGGCGATCAACAAATCGAAAGGCGGGATATCGTCGCCAGCAAAAAGGTCGCCACTATTGCTTAAGCCGCCTTTCTCCAGGCAAACCTGCAGAAAATCCCGATTCAGAAGCGTCAGGTTTACATCCGGAAACACTGCCCGTATGCGCGTTTCCGCGATCTGCAGCGACTTCCGATTAGTATCAAACCCAAACACGCGGATGTTCTTTTTTGATTTTTTGCCAAGTCGCTTCAATAGACTGATCAGCAGCTCACCATCGCCCACGGCCGGATCGGCGATACAGACTTCTTTTCCCAGTTTCGCACTGGCAATCATATTGTCGGCAATAAAGTCAGCAATTATGTCAGGGGTATAGTGCGCCCCCTCTTGTTTTCTCGATTCAACGTGCGCATAACGCTGATCCGACGAATTGCGACTTCTCTTCATTACTCACCAGTCTCGTTGAAGCTCAACGTTCAGTGGCACATCCAGTGATGCGCCTGGAAATTGCTTAATCCTTATACCGCCCTCACGTTACCCCCTGGGGCGGCCAGGGGAACGAAGGATAAAGGAACACCTGATGCAGAGCGAGCTATTCCAAGGAAGAACGGTTTCCACTAATTTTGACTATGCCCGTAGCCAGTCATTTCCAAATACCCCTCCCCCCTATGGCTGCCGGATACCGAGACTGGCCCCTCCCAGTAGCGCGTGACACCGCGGTTCCAGTAATCGCCGGGCCAGGACCGGATTTCGAGGTCCAGCTCGATAGAGGGCACCGTCAATTGCCAGACTACCGGTACTTCGCCAAAGTGACTGTCGAGATAGGCGATGGGTTGCAGGCTGAAGGCGTCTCCCTTCAGGGTTTGCGCACGGCCGTCGGCAGCGACCAGGGTTCCGGACTGGAAATCCTCGGCGCCGCGCACGCGGAACAGCATCAGATGGCGTCCGTCGTCCAGGTGCAGCGCCATCCAGTCCCACCCCTGCTGATCCGACTTCAGGTACTGACTGCTCCATTCGCGATCGAACCAGCCCTGCCCGCTTACCGCAAATTTTTCACCGGAGACTTCGATCTCGCCATCGCTCACCCGCAATGGATAACTGAAGTACATCGAACCCCCGCCACCGCCAGACTTGGCGCTGAAGCCGCGCTCGCCATGCAGTACCACAGGTAGCTGAGGCTCTAATTGCAGACGGTAGCGGAAGCCCTCACCGGCCACGTCCAGTACCCAGGTATTCTCATTGAGGGCATTGAGCTGCCAGTGATCGATCCAGGCTCTGAATGGCTGCGGCGTTACCCCGGCCTGACCAGTGCCGCCGCGGGCACTGCGGTCGACGAAGTGGTGTTCACCAGGGCGGCTCAGCGCGGCGTGGGCAAACCAGATCTCATTGCGGTGCCAACCCGGCACCGGCTCGGAATATGGACCGGGGCGAATCCCGGTGCGGAACAGTGTCCACTGCACGCCAAATTGCTTGCCGTCGATACTGCGCAGATTGGCCGTGAGATACCACCACTCCAGGCGATATTGTGGGTGCGGACCCATATCCCGCGGCAGATGCACGCTCATACCCGGTGCTGCCTGATGGAACCCCGCCGGCGGTTCGCGCAGCGCGTTGAACCAGGTTTCCCGCTCGGCGCCTCTCCCGCAGCCGGTCAACAACAAAAACACCAGAAGAAGGCGGCCCGCGTTACTCATTTTTCAGTGTCTCCAGCCGCACCGGATTGCCCACCAGCACACCGACAACTGCGCCAATCAGCAGGCACACCAACCACACCTGCAACCAAAAACCGGCGTAAAAATGCAGCGGCAGCGCCCAGCCGAACGCCGCGGGATTGACCCGTGCCACCAGTACCCAGCTGAGAAAAACACCCAACGGAATCGCCAGCAACGCCAGCAGCCCGGTGACCAACACGCTGTGGCCAATCAGACGCAGTCGCAACGGTTTACACCGCACACCGTAGACATACAGCAAAGTGTAACTACCCTGCCGCAGTCGGAATATCACCAGTCCCATCAGCGCCAGCACGGTGCCGGCCAGTGCCAACGTGAGTACGTTCAACATACGGGTCATCTGAAAAGTGCGCGCAAACGCCGCATTGGCGGACCGCTTCAAACCGGCCTGATCCCGCAGGCGGCTGCGCCCGAGCCACGGGTGTTGCTGCGGCCAATCTTGCCAGGGGATGCTATGAATGTCGGCAGCGCCCAATACAAAGGTGGAATAGCGGTCAGGCAGCGCATCAGACACCATGGCCAGCGGCAGCATCAACTCCCCCTCGGGCCTACCGTAATCGGCATAGATTCCGATGACGTCGCGCGTGTGCGACCTTGCACCCAGGCGAAAGCGGATGCGATCTCCCACAGCAATCGATTGACGGCGCGCCAGTTGCTCATTGATCAGCACTCCACGCCGAGCCAGTTCCGCCCAGAGATCCGGTATTTCAGAAAGGAAGGGCCACGCCTGCAACAGCGGCGAGGCCGGGTCTACCCCCAACACATCTACCGGCAACAGATCCGTCGTCGATTGCTCCGTACTAATTTGACCGGCGCGCGCTGAATACAACAAGGCACGGGTGCGCACCATAGGCAAGACGCTGGTTACCCCGGGTATCTGCCGCAGCCGAGCGCGCCACTCCTCCGTCGCCACTGGCACACCGGGGTCCAGATAGAGATCGCCCTGCAGGCGCTGGTCGAGCCAACGGGCAAAGGTGGATTCAAAGCCGGTGACCATCGCGTGCACGCCGATGGCGGTGGCGATAGCAAATGCCAATGCGGTCAACGGCAGGCTCAACAGTCTGCACAGCGCGCGCATCTCGGAACAGGACCACTCCAACAGCGGCCGCCGGCAGCGGCGCTCCGCACAGGCGAGCAGCTTGTTCAGCAGATCAGGCAGCAGTAGACCGGCGCCCATCAGACAGCCAAGGGCAGCGAGAAATATCAGCCACAAATGGCCGGCCTCCCGCAAGCCGATCAACGAGAGCACCAGCAGCACCAGTGCCAACAGCCCCCGCCAGCGGCTCGTCGCGCCGGTATCCGTTTGGGGGCCGCCCGCTTGAATCCCACTGCCGTGTAACCCGCCGTGCCGATCTCTTCGCCCCAGCAACAGCAAATCAACACAGGCCCAACCGACCACCACCGCGAGGATCAGTACCATGCCGAGCCAGGTTTCCGGTGTGGGCGCGCGCATGACCAGGGTGTCGACACTGAACAAACCGCTGAGCGTGCTCTCAAACCCCGTGGCCATCGCCGATGCCAGCCACTCGCCGAGCCACATTCCAACCGTACCGCCGGCCAGCGCAATCAGCAGCACCTCGGCGATCAGGGCCATACGCAATCTCCCCACCGTCACCCCGAGGCGAATCAGAATCTCCAGGCTGCGGCGGCGCTGTTCCAGCGCAAAGCGGTAGACACTGCGCACCAGCAGTGCGGCCACCAATAGCATCAGCGCCCCCAGGGCATCGAGACTCAGCAGGAAAGACTCCACCAGTGGATCCGGCTCCACCCCGTAGTCTTCGACCTCGGCGCGATAAGCGGCGGGAAGCGGTACCCGTTCCACCTCCGCCGCGGGCAATAGAATCTGCAGCCTGCCGTGCCCAGCCCCAGCCAGATCCGCGGCGACTGAAATATCCGCAAACAGTTGCCCGCGCGGCACACCGTCGATTACATCTGTCTCAATATCTTCTACACCCGGCAGCGACAACTGCCGCCAGCGCGCCAGATCGCTGGCACTGCCCAACAGCAGCGGATGATCGGAACCCGCCAACCCGGCCATCAAGGTGCTCGCCACGGACGCCGCACCCTCCGCCAATGCTCTTTCGCCCCGCCGCTGGCGGTATTTTCGCAGGCATGCGGCACTTAAGGGGTCGATGCCAATCACAACCGGCGCCTCACTCTCACCCGTTGTGAAGCGCACCTCCAAACGCGGCGATGCGCAAAGCCCCGCGCGACGCAACCGCGCAAAATCCTCCACCGACAACGGCTCACCGTCCACCCGCACCACACTCAGAAGTGGCTCCAACACCGCCGTGGAGTCAGCCACCGCATTTCCTGCCGCTGCCGTCAACGAGCGAACGCCGCTCCAGAGCATGGCGGCGCACACCAGAATCAACAGCAGACCAGCCAATTGCCCCGGATGGCGACGGTAATGGCTCAGGAAGACAGTGCCGAGTCCCATAGGTGCAGGGCTCCTTCCCGCAGCTCAAGAATCCGGTCGCAGCGTTGCGCCAATTCAGGATTGTGAGTGACGATCAGCGCGCCCAGCGCGCGTTCGCGGATCGCGTCGAAGAATAGCGGCGCCACGCGCTGGGCGGTGGCGTAATCGAGACTACCGGTGGGTTCGTCGGCCAGTATCAGCTCTGGCTGCATCGCAAACGCACACGCCAGCGCCGCTCGCTGGCGCTGACCACCGGACAGTTGGTCAGGATAGCGATGCGCAACCTCGGCAATACCCAGGCGCGCAAGTAGCACTTCGCCTTCATGGGTTTCCAGACCCGCCAGCCCGGCGCGAAAAACAATATTGCGGGAAACAGTAAGAGTGGGAATCAGGTTGCCATCCTGGAACAGCGTGGCAATGCGAGTGCGGCGCAACTCCGCCCAATCGCTGTCCGTCAGATCAGAATGGGCGCGACCGAACACCCGCAACATGCCGCTGTCCGGCAGCAGCAGGCCATTGAGAAGGTTCAACAGCGTGCTCTTGCCCGAACCTGAAGGCCCTATGACCGCCACCGCTTCACCTCGGCGCAGTTCAAGCGACAACCCACGCAGAACAGCAATCTGCTCCGCGCCATTGCGGTATGCGCAGTAAAGATTCTCTGCCTGTATCAAGGCATCATTCATAGGCTGGTAGGACTGGCTGATAGCTGATGACGCAAACAAGTCTACCCCACCAGAAACAATACCGAAGACCAGCACCCGGTCGCCGCTGTCGATATCAACGGCATTCCGTTTGACGCTGGCATTGAAGCGATACTGATATGTTTGACTTCATCCGGGGTGCCCGGCATTCTGCCCCGCTCATGGGAAGGGCGGCTGTCCATCAGCCGCATGGAACAGCATGAAACAACAACGACAATGCCTGACAAGCTGGCCCGGGATTAGTACTTTAATCCGTCGCTGCGCGATACCGGCCTGCTGCCTGCTGCTGGCCTTACTGATGGGAATGCACACCGCGCAGGCAGACAGCGATTTCTCTCCCTTTACTCTCACGGATACGACGACCCGTTACCCTCTGGTATCGCGGGAACATTCATCCGGTTTTATTCCCGCGCCACCAGGTATGACTCTGGAGCAGGCGGCAATGCAGATTCCCCAGACGCTCTCCATTTCACTGAAACCGGATTTCAGGCAGCACGAGCGCTACTGGCTCTATACCCGTGCCGTGAACGATACGAGAGAAAGCCGCTGGGTTTTCCATATCAGCAACTTTGGCTTTCAGCAGCCCAGAATATTGATTCAAAGTGACCATAGCCGGGTCATCCACACACTGAAAAACACCGGCTTCGCTGATGGAACTGACGTAAACCCCATCGGGCGGGCGACGGCCATCACCCTGCAGCCCGGGGAAGCGTTTCTGCTGGTAGTCGAGGTGACGGCAAAGCACAACACCTGGCACCCCTACATGGCCCTGATGAGTGCCCAGGAGTACGATAGCTGGGTTACCTGGCTCAACCTTACCTATTATCTCGCCATTGGTATTACGCTCGGCTTTATTCTACTGGGCCTGATTTGCTGGACGATCACTCGCGAAACACCCTTTTTCTGGGCCTCGCTCGCTGCGCTGCTGATGCTGCTTTATTATCTGGAACACAGCAGCATTCCCGTTATTCTCTGGCAGTGGGACTACGAGATAGGCCCTGCCTTCTGGATATTGGCGTCCTCAACCACTCTAGGTCAACTGGCCTTTGCCGCCAGCTTTTTGAAGATCAATCGTCGCGACGGATTCTGGTTTCAATGTTTCATCGCGGCGGCAGTCACGTCTGTCGCCATGTTGACGCTCAGCGCACTACTCCCCCTCACCACAACCGCACGCCTGTTTGCTGCGAACTACCTGCTTGTCTCCTTCTGTATCCTTGGCTCAGGTATCGCCAGGGTTCGCGCTGAAGGCAGTTACTACATCATCTATCTGCTTGGCTGGTTCCCGATGGTGCTCTCGCTGATACAGGTGCTTATGGTCATCCACGGACCGGCGCAGAATGTACAGAGCGTCACCGAGTCCTACAAGATGATCCATGTGCTTTATATCCATATTGCTCATCTGGTTCTGCACGCCGGAGCACTGATCCTGCGCCTTCGCTCCCTGCGTGAGGAAAAGCTAAAGGCCGAGTTCATGAGCCTGGCCAAATCCCAGTTCATTGCCCACAGCAGTCACGATTTGAGTCAGCCACTCAATTCCATGAGCATTTTTCTGGATCATTTACAGCCGCACATCCATGACCAGGACGGTAAGAAAATCTTTTATCGCATGAAAAGCACCCATCGGCAGATGAAAGAAGCTTTCCACGCAATCATGGATCTGGGAAAGCTGGAATCGGGAGCCATCACACCGGATTATCAGAAAGTCTCCCTTACCGATGCATTCTCCCATTTACAGTACGAATTCCAGATGCTGGCGAAAGAGAAAGGTATCGAGATCCACTTCCAGCCCTGTTCGCTTAGCGTATCCAGCGACCCGGTTCTGCTCAGCCGCATGCTGAGGAACCTGATTTCCAACGCCGTGAAATACACCAATGAAGGTAAGGTGGTGGTCGGTTGCCGGCGGCGTGGCAGCCATGTCGTGATTCAGGTGCTGGATACCGGTTGCGGTATCAACGACACCGCCCGGGAGCAGATTTTTGATATTTATCAGCGCTCAGGAATAAATGCTGCAACAACACCGGGGGCCGGCATTGGTCTGTCCATCGTCCGGCATATTGCCGAACTGCTGAAGCACCCGGTAACGGTCGTATCCATTCCCGACCGAGGCAGCTGCTTTAGTATTACCGTTCCCAGGCGAGAGCAGGCGATCAGCAGCCCGGCAGCCCTCAAACCAGAACAGCAAATGCCCGTCGTTGTCGGGCTGGTGATAGAGGATGAAACACTGAAAACGGACCTGTCGGATCGCTTCCGGAAATGGTCCTGCAAGGTAGTATCATTTCGCTCACTGGAGGCGGTCAGTAAAGGTTCCGAGCCGCTATCGCTGCTGCTCTGCGAGCCCCGCTTTCTGACACAGACGTCAGTGTGCGCCGATACACAGGCGCAACTGGCCGGACGACTGGTTTGTGCTTGTGTTGGCGATGGCGTGCAGCCTCTTCCAATATCGTGGATAAGGCTGCCTGCCATCCCTCCTGCCGCCCAGCTTCGAGCCCTGCTCAACACCGCATTGCGGCAACAGGGAGACGCCATGAACCTGGGCCCAGATATACCAGTATCAGTACCGGTATCATGACCGGGCCCGGTGATTGAAAATACGCGTCACCCCGGGTCCATCTCATCGACACCTGCGCTCTGCGGGTGTCGGTCCTGGATCAAAACGCAAACCCGGATACCAACACGCGGTCGCCGCTGTCGATATCCACCGCGATCAGGCTGCCGCTGGCATTGTCGGTGACGTACAGTATCCGCTGCCCGGCATCCAGTACCGCATCTGCCAGATCCGCTTCGGGGTTAAAAGGACTGCCGCCGCCGAACAGTTGCTCATCGCCGCTGTTGCGCTCTCCATCCGGGCCCAGGTCGTAACCGGAAATCACACTGCGGTCGCCGGTGTCGAGGTCCACGGCAACAATGGCGGATTTGCCGGACAACGCGTCCAACATCAGGACACGGTTGTTGGCGGCATCCAGAGAGACGGACACTGGGTACTGCATTACATCGCCGGCGCCAGTAACCGAGTCGGCAATTACCACGCGGTCGCCAGTCGCCAGACCCACACTCATCAGTTTCCCGCTGCCAGGGGAATAAGCGCCGTTCAGCAGCAGCAGGCGATTATTATCCGCATCCAGCGCCAGCGAGAGCGGCGCAGTAAATGCCGGCCCCGAACCGATATCCGTTGCCGGATCTTCGCCAGCGCCCGCCGAAATCAGGGTGCGGTCTCCCGTCTCCAGATCCACCGCAAACAACGCCCCCCTCTGCGCAGCGAACAGCCGATTGTTGGCAGCGTCCAGCGCCAGGGATTGAATACCATTGAATGCGGGCCCAGCGCCGATGAGATCCCCCGCTGCATCCTTACCGGACAGGATCGAGCGGTCGCCGCTTTGCGTATCCACTGCGACGATCACGGCTTCGTCATCTTCGCCATCCAGCACGAGCATACGCCCGTCCGCCTCGACCACCAGATCTTCCGGCCAGCTCAGTTCCGGGCCGGAACCGCGAATCTGGTTGGGGTTATCCGCATCGAAGCCGGACAGCAGCACGCGGTCGCCAAGAGCGCTGCCGGGTGTCAGGTCTACCCGGTAAAACTCACTGCCGCTCCAACTCCGGATATCATCCAGCACTACCAGCGATGGCGACAGATCGGCGGAGGCTCCGGGCAGCAGGGCTACCTGGGTGGGAGCAAAGAAGTTCGGGCCTTGGCCCCAGCTGTTTGCCAGCACTGACCGATCGCCACTGTTGACATCCACCACATAGACCTTTTTCAGGTAGCCATCCGCTACCCAAAGCCGGCTGGGGTCGGTGGGATCAAACAATATGTCTTCAATTGAACGGAATCGCGGCCCTTTCCCGATTATTACGCCCTCACTGTCTGTACCGGACAGCAGCGTCTTGCTGCCATCATTCAGGTTAACACTGAAGAACGCATCGCCATCGGTAACCACGGCCAGGTCGCCACCACCTGCCGGGTCAAATGCCACGACGTCCGGATCGGCAAAGGTCGCAATCTTGGTTTTGCTTTTCGCAGTCAAATCAACATCGAACAGCGCTTCAACATTGACCAGACCGTCCACCATCAGGGCACGATCCGGATTGCCAGAGTCGAGGTCGATAGATGAGGGAAACCCGGCACTGACAACGGTCGAGGTGCCGGATGCCAGGTCGTCCAGGTCCAGTGCCAACAGCTTGTCAGCATTGCCTGAATCACCGATCAAGGCCCGGTTGTTGGTGGCATCAAACGCCAGCGATAGCGGAAAGTTGAGCCCGTCCAGCAACAGCGTTCGCGCCTGTGTCGCAAGATCGACCGCAATCACCTTGCCATTCCCGTACGCAAGCGCGCCAAAATCCAGCACCAGGGCCCGATTGGCGGCAGTATCCAACTCTACCCCTACCGGCTGGTAAAAATCGATGCCATTGCCATCCCCCTTCTGGCCAATGACGCTGCGGCGCCCGAGGTTTGGCCCGTCGTTCAACTCCAGGGCCAGCAAAGCACCGGCACCCCAGGTCGAAGTATCATCGGCGACCAGCAGACGCGGCTCACCATTGGCGGAATCGAAGGCAAGGCCATGGGGCGCGATCAATGCGGGTCCGGGGTTTTCGACCTGTTCGACAGTCAGGCTGAAACTGCTTACCTCACCGCGAGCATCCTGCACGAGACCTTCCAGCGTATCGGTGCCCGCCGGCAGAGAAAGGCTGGGAACCCGCCAGCTGGCAAAGCCGTCGTCGGTGTCGGCCAACACACCATTCACAGTGACGGAAGTAATGGCATCGCCATCCGGATCACTAGCCGTACCGCGCACACTGATGGATGCGCCGGTGGTCCGGCTGCCGGAAAGCGGGAACTGAATAGAGGCTACCGGCGGCTCATTCGCCGCTTCTTCGGGCGGCGTAGAACCGTCCCCGTCCCCCTCATCGCCATCGTCATTCTCATCTCCACCGTCTTCTTCCGGCGTGGAGGGGTCCGGCTCAGAAGGCGTCGGGTTCTCTGCTACAGAATCGCCGGAACCTCCGGAACCGCCACCGCAGCCGGTCAACCAAACTACCAGGCTGGCTGCCAACAACCAGCGCCCTATCACTACGAACATACCCATACTACTTCCCCCTACTGCAATACAATTTGTTGCGTCGAATTTATGAATCACACAGACAAACGGTTACCCGGCTCAGGGCGTCACGGTTGTGCGCGTTCCGGTAATCAGGTCCACGGCGAACACTTCATGAACATTGGGATCCAGCACCACCGCGATGTCGTTATCCAGTAATTGAATGCCAGTAGGGAAGTCCAGACTGGCGCCACTACCAACGCCAGCACCGGACAACACGGTCCTGTCACCGCTGACCAGGTCCACGGCAACGACGGTTTCTGCGATGAAGTCCGCCACGAGCAACCGGTTATTCGTTTTATCGAGCACGGCGCTCTGAAGCCCCTCGAGAGCCGCACCTTCACCTACTCCGTTTCCGGAGAGTGTGGTGCGCTCACCAGTGGTCAGGTCGACGGCAAGGATGGAGCTGTCGCGGTCCATCACCAGGGCCCGGTGATTTTCCGCGTCCATAATAATGTCGCGTGCTCCGTTGAGTTCCACACCACTGCCAGCGCCGTTACCGGTTAACGTCGTGCGCTGGAGGGTGGACAGATCCATGAAAGCAATTAGAGGGTGCAGTGAGCTCGTTCCCACCAGGGCGCGCTCATTGACCGCGTCCAGAGTGATCGACGTCGGTTGCTCCAGCGTAGCCCCGGAACCGTTGCCCCCACCCGCGAGACGGGTTCTCATACCACTGTTCAGATCCACCGCCAGAACGCCCATCGCGACATCGGAGACCAGGGCACGATTATTTTCATCATCAATCACGACACCCGAGGGCAAGTCGAATGCCGGGCCCTGGCTTTCTAATGTACCGATGGAAATCAACGTTTTCGCACCGCTACGCAGGTCCACTGCCATCAGGACATCGCGGGTCATATCAGCGATATACACGGCGCGTTGATCGGCGTCGATGCCCATACCGGTCGCATTCTGAATCAGTGCGTTGGTCCCCGGATTGTCGATCAGGCGACGTGTTCCGCTCCCGTCTGTGGCTACATTGAGAATAATGTCGGTGTCATCATCCAGAATCAGGGCACGGCTGCTATTGCTATTGAGCACCACGGAAACCGGCGTTTTAAACGCGGGACTATTGGAGCCGACAAAACCGCCACCTGTACGGGGACCGGCGAGCACTTTGCGAAAACCGGAGGTCAGGTCCACGCCGAACAGGGCCCCGCTGTCATCAATGGTGGCGTCCATTACCAGCGCGCGGTTGTTGGCCGCATCCATGCTGATGGACACCGGCGAATCGAAAATGTTGTCGCCCCCGCCGATAAGGCTTCCGCCCTGGGTAAATCCGGACAAGTTGGTGCGCGCACCGGTGGCAAAATCAATGGCGATCACCGAGCGCCTGCCGGAATCCACCACCAGCGCGCGACTATTGAGCGCATCGACGGCAATATCTTCCGGGTCTTTAAAGAGCACTCCGCCGGTATCCAAACGGGTGCGAAAACCGGTATCCAGATCCACTGCGTACACAGTCCACTGGCTGGCATTTTCGAACTGGTTGTTCAGTACCAGCACGCGGTTGCGGTCAGTGTCCAAGGCTACCGCGGACGGAAAACTGAAACTCACATCGCCGCCGCCCACAGTGCTGCTGGAAAGCACAGTGCGATCACCCGTGGCCGGATTCACCGAGAACAAAACACCACCAGCGGCATTGTCGATCACCAGAACACGGTTGTTGGCCGCATCAAATGCCAGCGATTCCGGCTGACTGAAAGGTTGGCCGATGCCGACATTTTCAGCAGAAATAATCGTGCGCACGCGGGTGGTGAGATCCACCGCGATCAACGCGTCCAACCCGGCGTCAACGACCAGGGCGCGGTTGTTCTCCGCATCAAACTCTATGGCTGTCGGCGAGGCAAAGGCGCCTGCCAAAGTGCCTGACGTCAGCTGAAAATGGGCGGCATCGGTATCAATATTGCCAGCACTGTCTTCGGTGGTGACATGCAGAGTGGTTCTCCCCAGCGGTACAGGCACTTCGGCCTGCCAGGTAGCGAAGCCGTCGTCACTGGTTGCAGCAACGTCTTCGACCAGAACGCTGACAATTTCACTCTCTTCCTCGTCCACGGCGGTTCCACGCACGATGATGGTCTGGCTGGTAGTGGAAGAGACGGGCAGCGGGAAATGCACACTGGCTTGCGGGGCGGCAGAATCCGGCAAAGTGGTCACCGTAAATTCAGCGCTAATACCACCGATGGTCAGTGTCATGCTGGTGACTACACCGAATGAGTCGCCAGAGATCAGTCTCAGCTGTACGCTTTGAGCGGGTTCCACGGTGCCTTCAGCACTGGTGAAGTCGCCACCATCAATAGCGTATTCGCCACCCACTACACTGATCGGTGCCGACGAATCTGTACCAGTAACAACAATAGCGTTGGATTCGATCACTTCGCTGAATGCGACATCCGACTGCGCTTCGAAAGAGAATGCATCCGGCGCAGTATCAGGTGCGGGCGGTTCTTCAGTTTCTGGAGGCTCTTCCGTCTCCGGGGGCTCTTCGGTTTCCGGAGGCTCCTCTGTTTCCGGTGGATCTTCCGTTTCCGGTGGATCTTCCGCTTCCGGTGGATCTTCCGCTTCCGGCGGCGTCTCAGAGGGTACTTCGCCGGAAGGTTGTTCGGCGCTCTCGCCGCCACCACTGCTACCGCCGCCGCAGGCGGTCAGAGTTGTGAGGAGTAGTATCACCAGCAGGTGACGCCATTTTATTATTCCCGTGAGCATTCCTGTTTTTCCCATAATGCGAGCTTATCGATAGTGGATATAAAGGTATGAGATAACCATGTGGCACTGTTTAACTAACCGTATAAACAGCCATTTGAATAATCGCTTGAGCAACCGTGTAAATAACCGTTTGAATAAACGTGTAAATAACCGTGTAAATAACCATCTGGGCACAAATTAACTTGAAAATTTTCAGAATTCTGAAACATGAGATATGGTTATCGGGTATATTGCTGAACGCTTAAAATAAAAAAGCCCTTTCTGGTAAAAACAGAAAAGGCCAACGCTTGAGCGTAAAGAGTCTCCCGATGTACAAGAACGTAAACCCAAACAATGCGGATAATTTACGTCTTATTCGGACAGGCGGGTACCCGACAAATGTCGGGTTTTGCGCCAGAGAAAAAGCCTGGCCAGCAGTGCTGCGCTAATCAGGCACGATAGAACTGGACAACAGTAGATGGTAGATTACCCGCCCATCACGAATCGACCCTTTCGCGCATGACAAACACCCCCCACTCCGCTGCCCTTCACCACAAGTGAATTTCCTGTGCCAATCTTCCACCCGGTGTAACAACCTTACCTTGGCATCAGCCAGAATGAGTAAAGGAATGAGTTTCAAAGTACTGATCACAGAAGACCACGCGCTCTATCGGGATGGTCTATATCTGCTACTGCTGGAAGTATTCCCTGCCGTCCAGATTTTCGAAGCCGGCGATTTTGGCTCCACTCTGACGACCCTGGCAAAACACCCGGATATTGACCTGCTACTGCTGGATATCCATATCCCGGGCACCAGCGGACTCAACGGCCTGAAAGAACTCAAAGCCCGCCATCCCGCACTTCCACTGATAGTAGTATCTACCGTCGATCACCATGCCAGCATCCAGCAGATGTTAAGGTATGGAGCCGACGGTTTTATTGCGAAAACAAGCGGCAAAGCCACAATGCTCAAAGCACTCAGAGATGTAATGGACGGTGAAGTGGTAGTTGTCGGCGGTCAGAACAATAACGGCCCCATGGCACTTTCACCACGCCAGGTAACAACCCTGGAACTGTTATCGCTGGGCCTGCCAAACAAGGAAATTGCCGCGCAACTCAATATTTCTCCGGCCACGGTCAGAGAGTATGTTTCAGATCTGCTGAAACTGTTTGACTGTGATAACCGAACGCAAGCGGTCCTGAAAGCGCGGCAGCTCGGTTTTATCCTCGATTGAACTGCCGCACCATCACATTGGGCTTAGACGACCAGCATGCCGCTCATGCAGAAAGGTCCGCGTATGAAAATGTATCGTAATCATCCTCGTACATGGCCGGCAGGAAATAGGTGAAAAAGTCCATGAAACTAGCCGGCGAATTAAACAGGTACTCGCCGAAATTCGGGTCAAAGAAGCGAACCCGATTGTTGAATAGCCGGTAGGCCATCGCGTGCCCACCGTTTTCCCCATCAATATAAACCATCATATTGCGGTTGATAGTGCCGTTTGCCATCCGATCTGCATGAGCGAGCACCTCGACCGGATTTAGATCTACGTCGCCCTGGCGGCTGAGAACGATGAAATCGTTCTGGCTTTGCAATTGAAAGTCAAAGTAGTTTTCGTCCTCGTTCAACGCGCGGTTGGCGGCAACCAACGTCATTAACGCATCAATATTTACGCCGCGATACACTGACCTCCCATTTCGGATGCTCATATAAGCGCCGTAGTACTGGCCCGGATCGAACCCTCTCCGAATCAGTTTCAGATACTCAAGCGAAATCGCCCAGCAGACACCTCTCCCCACAATTGGCCGGCATTCAGGCATATTCTGGTGAAAACGCCACCCAAGTCTTCCGTTATTTTTGGTGGCAGCATTCAGCACTTTGATATGCGCTGCGTAATGCGGATCAGCCATTATTGAATCTCCATACTCATTTCTGTATATCGCTGCCCTGTGTTTATGGAGCACCGACTCTGTGCGGAAACGCGACTCTGTATATTGATACCAGCGGTGGAAAATCGGGCTGACCGGATTCGTAACGCGAGGGTTCAATGCAGTGGCGCCCCTCAAGTGCTGTCGTTACTCTAAACAACAGCACTTGCCAACCTGATCGGGCGACAATAAATGCAAAGGTATTGATTCGCCACCCAACAGGTGTCGGGTATACATCAATAAGCAGCCATGCTAATCGACGTTATCTGTGGCCCCTCTCACCTGCCCCTGACACGTCAATCTGTAACGAAACCATATGCTTGAATGGCCGCAACATGGCCTGAAAATCGCTCCCTGGCTCCAGCTGCTGCATGGCAAGCGCAATACTTTCCAGCGTCGACAGGCTGTTGCCGAGGGACGAGTGCCGAATACGATACTCAGAAGCCAACGTCCCCTCAAAGCTGACTCGTGGCAACCGTTGCAAGTCTGGATGCAAATGCAACATCTTCTTGGATTTGCGCCAGGTGGCATCAATCACAGTTAACTGTTCTAGCGTACCGGCCCGCGACGTGCCGGGCTCGACCGGATCCACGTCCGGCAACCAACTCAGTGACGGGTAAAGCAAGGCCGAGTTGGGTTTCAGCAACTGAGCCAATTGCTCATCCGCAAGCCGCTCTGCCACAATCAATTCACTGTTTTCCAGGCACAAATGTGCCATCCGCCCGGTGTTGAACGGGTGCTTCTGTTCCAGGGGGTGCTGTATGATCAGCACCTTGATTCGATTGCGGATATGCACCAGCGCGCTGCAGTAACAGACGCTCAGTGGGCGTTGGCAGGTTGAGCAGAGTGGACGCGACATAGGTGATGGTAATGGATGCTTTTTCGGTGCAGTGGCTCTCCGATGCGGAGATGCCGCTGGCCAACAAGTTCTATCGTGAGCACAAGTTTCGTGGTAAGGCGAAGCGGCATGATCCCTGCGCGGTGGTTAGGGATGCCAAGAATAGCATTATTGCCTGTGGTTGCCTGCGACAGCTGACCGACAGCCAGCTGCTGGCGGGCGTGGCGGTAGCACCGGACTGGCAGGGCCGTGGTGTGGCGCGTTTGCTGTTGAACGGCATGGCGGAGAAGTTCGATGCGCAGACATTTACCTTCCCCTACCGGCACCTTATGCCGTTTTATGCCTCACTCGGGTTTATTGAGTCTCCCTTGGAGGGCCAGCCATCGGCCATCGTGGATCGCTTTCACACCTACGAAAAACAGGGCCGGGATATTGTGCTGATGCGCTATCAACCCGCGCATTCTAGATCACAAACAGCGCCATAAATTCGTTGACCGGAGTGACCTCAAGCGCCTTCTGCTCTTTGCACAAGGCCAGGATTTCCGCGCAGCGCTGTTCCGGAAAACGCGTAGCCAGGTTGGCCAGGAATTTCTGTTCCAGCAGTGGCATGCCCTCCCCACGCCGGCGCCGGTGCCCTACCGGGTATTCCACTTCTACTTTCTCCGTGGCGGTACCGTCGGTAAAAAACACCTGCACGGCATTGGCAATGGAACGCTTGGCCGGATCCAGATAGTCGGCACTGTAGCGGGGCTCCTCCACCACCTCTGTTTTGTCGCGCAGCTGGTCTATCTCCGGGTGCGCCCGGTGGAAGCCGTCTTCGTAATATTCTGCCTGCAAGTCGCCGAATATCATCGACACGGCCATCATGTACTGCAGGCAGTGATCGCGGTCGGCGGGGTTGGCGAGTGGACCGGCCTTGGAAATGATACGGATGGCAGATTCGTGGGTAGTAATGACAATGCGCTCAATCTGGTCGAGACGGTGTTTCACCAGTGGGTGCAGGATCACCGCGGCCTCGCAGGCGGTCTGGGCATGGAATTCCGCGGGGAACGACAGCTTGAACAGAATGTTCTCCATCACATAGCTGCCGTAGCCCTGGGGGAACCGAAACCGGCGCCCGGCTTCCGGCTTCAGCTTCTGGTCCGCGACGGTTTTGCTGAACAACACGTCGTAAAAGCCCCACTGCTCCGCAGTGAGCGCGCCGGGAATGCCCATCTCACCGCGCAGGGTGATATCAGCGAGACGCACACCGCGGCTACTGGCGTCACCCGCCGCCCAGGATTTGCGCGAACCGGCGTTGGGCGCGTGGCGGTAAGTGCGCAGTGCACCGCCGTCTACCCAAGCGTGGGAGAGCGCCGCCATCACCTGCTCGCGGTTGCCGCCATTGAGCATGGTGGCAACCGCAGTGGAGGCGACTCGCACCAGCAGCACATGGTCAAGCCCCACGCGGTTGAAGCTGTTTTGCAACGCCAGCACTCCCTGGATTTCGTGGGCGCGGATCATGGCGTCCAGTACCTGTTGCATGGTGAACGGCTTCCCACCCTGCGCAAGATGTTTCTGCGACAGGTAGTCAGTCACCGCCAGGATGGCGCCGAGGTTGTCTGACGGGTGCCCCCACTCCGCAGCCAGCCAAGTGTCGTTGAAATCCAGCCAGCGCACACAACAGCCGATATCCCAGGCGGCCTTCACCGGATCCAGCCGCAAATCCGTACCCGGTACGCGCGCGCCGTTGGGCACCATCGTACCGGGCACCATCGGCCCGAGGTGTTTCGTGCACTCCGGGAATCGCAGCGCCAGCAGGCCGCAACCGAGAGAGTCCATCAGGCAGTGGCGCGCGGTGGTGAAGGCTTCTTCCGAGTCGATACGATAGGTCAACACGTAGTCGGCGATGTCCTGGATAACCTCGTCGTAGTCAGGACGGAAAGTCAGCGCAGTATTGGTATTCATATTTCATTCCTCGAAGCATCAGCAACAGGGCGAATATGGAGAGGATAGTTGCGCGGGTGCGCTGTGTGGCGGCGCCAAAACATGTACGGAAGTACCAAATAATGACACAAGTGTTTCTTGCTAGAGTCAGCATGGCATCGTACCGTTTAGCGCACGGGCCATTTGCTTGTGGAAGCAGATGGCGTGGGAGTCAGGAGCCTCACCGCAGTGGCGACATTGGACCAGAGTACCCTGGCGCCTAATACCCTGTTGCCGAACACCCTGGTGTCTATCCGATCGTTCGTCGTGTCAATTAAACAGGAGGTTTTTATGCCGCTTACGTTCCAATATGTCCCCATGAACGGGGTAGGCGTTTTGAGCACCAATACGGATGTACTCAAAACAGACGGTTTGGGAACATGCATAGCTTTACTTTTAGAATACTCGAAAGATGAGGCGGTAAAATTTGCACTGTCGCATGTACCCTATGACAACGACGCTTTATGCCTCCATGGTAAAGATGGAATACAGGCCTATCTATTATCCGTGTTTCAATTACTTGGTGACCCGCCGAAAAGTGCAACAAAAGTAACCGTGATCCACAATCGCTTCGGCTTTTCCTCTTCCAACAAAATGCTCGGTTACATTCAGACATCCCTTGAGGAAATCGGGGTAGAAAAAGTGAAGGTCGAAATATATAACACGCAAAAAAGGCTATCTGTAGCCGTTCTGAAAAATGAATCTTCAGTTCATGGCCGTCACTTCTGCTACGCCAGCAACAAGACAGAGTTTATTGATGTGTGTGATCTGGCCCAAGCCGCCATGCTGACCGGGCAAAACCTGGTTGCCACTCTCGACCCCAGAAAAAGAGCAGACAAACATAATTTCCGACGCCACGTCGATCTCTATGGGCAGGCAAGAAACTCTATAGCCTATTACTCCCAGGAGAAAAACCCATACTCCCTTACTTTAATAAGTGGCAACAGCGGCTCACCTTTTTTCGCTGAAGCCATACTATTCAGCCGGGCAAAAACAGAACACTGGACAAAAAAGAAAGCCAAGCCACCCGTGTATTCCACCTATCTAGAATGGGAAAACTCCATCAGGAGCAGAATCCTGTCAACGGTACAGTAAACAAGGTAATGGAGGCAGAGGGATGGCGGTGCTAACCTGTCTGGACTATTAATGGGCCTGACGGAGATACCATGGACACCCTTCCCCACCATTACCAAGTGGCCGCCAGCGCGGCGGCCGAAGGCAATATCACCCTGACGGCCGAGGGGCTGGCGCCCCTGGCCTCCGCCGCACCCAGCCAGTTTGATGGCCCGGGCGATCAGTGGTCACCGGAGGAATTACTGGTAGCGGCAGTGGCGGACTGCTTTATTCTGACCTTCCGTGCCATTGCCAAGTACAACAACCTCGATTGGACCAACCTGGAATGCAGCGCAACCGGCACCCTGGACAAAGACGGACGCAAAACCTGCTTCACCGCATTTGAAGTCAATGCCACGTTGCGAGTGCCCCAGGGCACGGATACAGACAAGGCACACAAGCTGCTGGAAAAGTCCGAGGAGAACTGCCTGATCACCAATTCGCTCAGTGCGCCGGTGACATTGAACGCGGAAGTCACCACCTCTTGACCGCCGCCGCGGCCACTGTAGTGCTGTGCTGTGGAACGGCAAAAACTACAGAGACAAGGATCTCACTTTCCTGATTGAACTGTTCACAGGAAATGGCGGGAATTGCTTAATGAGGAGCAACTTTTTCCGCCATTTCTCTGATTTCATCAGGCGGTCGCACGGAAATGAACTAGCTTTTAGGCGGAACAAGAATTTTCCGGCAGCCCCCATAAAAGCTGAGGTCATCGTGAACAAAAGAAAGGCTCTCTCCCTGTGCGCCCTGTTGCTTTCAACACCGGTATTTTCCGCCACCGAAGACACCACCTTCCTGGTCTCGATCACCATTGAGAACGACTGCACCATTTCCATAAACGATCTGAATTTTGGAACCGTCAACGACCTGACACCCTCTATTTCCGGCTCCACCTCCGGCACAGTGACCTGTACCGGCCTGGCGCCGGTAAGCGTCGCCTTCAGTGCGGGTACCGGCGGCACCAGCAGCTTCACTACCCGGCAGATGGACGACGGCACCAATACCATCGACTACAACCTCTACCGCGACGCGGCGAACACCGAGATTCTGGGTGACGGCACCGGCGGCACCTTTACCATCGACTTCACCAGCACCGGCGGTGCCGACGCCTTTGATGTTTACGGCCTGACCGGCGCCGGGCAAAACCCGAAGCCCGCCGGCACCTACAACTCCACCATCACCGCCACGGCAACCTTCTGATATGCGAGTAACGCGATACCTCCCACTATGGTGTGCGTTCTCAGTTGCTCTGCTTGTGTGCTCCCCCACCTTCGCCAAAGGTCAGCTACAGGCAGGACCGATACTGTTGCAGATTGGTGCGGGTGAGAGTGCCTCACGCCTGCGCCTCTCCAACAGCGGCGACGCGCGGCTAACGGCCCAGGTGCGGGTATTCGCCTGGCAGCAGACGGAAGGCAAAGACCAGCTGATCGCCAGTGATGCGGTGGTAGCCAGCCCGCCCATCGTGGAGTTGATGCCCGGCGCGGAGCAGATAGTGCGCCTGGTGCGACTGGGACCGCCCGCCTCGGGCAACGACCACAGCTTCCGGCTGGTGGTGGACGAGCTTCCAACAACAAACGGCGAAGCACACGGCCGGGTGAATGTACGCATGCGCTATGTGTTGCCACTGTTTGTGCGCGCGCAGGATGCGACCGACGCGAAACTCTCCTGCAGCGTGCGCGATGATGCCGCACTGCTGGAGTGCATCAATTCTGGCGGGCGGGCGGCCCAGTTGGGCGCCAGTCAACTGATGGATGATTCCGGGTGGGCGCTGCCGCTGAGCGCGGGCCTGCTCGGATATGTGTTACCCGGTAGCCGCAGGGTTTGGGCGTTGCCAGAAAACTCTGTCTCTCCCACGGCGGACCTCACGCGAGACGTGCGACTGGAAACACTGCTCAATGGCCAGCCCACCACGCTTCCGCTGCAACAATAATTATTGCGGTCACCTTCCGAAACGCGCGCTCATCGGCCTGCTCGCCGGCGCACTCGCCATCAGCGCGGAGGCCGGTTCCCGGCTGCAGCATCACATGTTGGCCGCCGACGATGCCGATACATTTCTGCCCGCAGTGCATCGCGAGCAGGATTTGTATCTGGAAGCCTTCTACGGTGAAACCACCACCCGGCTGATCGTGCACGCGCAGCTGCGCGACAACAGATTATTTGTAATTGCCGGCGACCTGCAGGAAATTGGACTGCAGTTACCGGAGGAAGACCCCACAGGCTGGATAGCACTGGATTCCCTGCCCGGGCTCGCCTATCGCTATGACGTCCCCACCCAGTCCCTGGTACTGCACGCGCCGCCCAGCCTGCGCCAGGGGCAACACCTGGGTTACCGGCCACCGCCGCCGGTTGAGGTGCGCCGCGATCACGGGCTGCTGTTCAGTTACGACTTTTACGGTCGCCACTGGCAGGGCCGCAGCAACACCTCACTCGGCACGTCGCTGAACTGGTTCGGCGACTACGGCAGCCTGCAGATTTCCGGGGTCAGCCGCAGCGGCGATGAAGATATCGGTTACCGCCGCCTCGACAGCTACTGGACCTACAGCGATCCGCAACAGTTGTGGACATGGACCGCCGGCGATCTGATCAGCGGCGGCCACAGCTGGAGTCGCCCGGTGCGCATGGCCGGCCTGCAGTGGCGACGCAACTTCGGCGTGCGTCCGGATCTGATTACGCTACCGGTCCCGCGTTTCGATGGCAGCGCCGCGCTGCCCTCCACCGTAGAGCTCTATGTCAACAATATCCTGCAGTACGACAACGCCGTGGACAGCGGCCCCTTTGTGCTCGATGCCCTGCCCCGAATCGGCGGTGCCGGTATGGCCACGCTGGTGGTAACCGATGCCCTCGGGCGCACCACCGAGACCAGCGCGCCGCTGTATGTAGACCACCGCCGCCTGGCGCCAGGCCTCAGTGACTTCAGTCTCGAGGCGGGTGTATTGCGCACCGACTTCGAAGGCGGCTGGAACGATTACGGCGAGCACCCGGTGGCAAGCGCCAGCTGGCTGCAAGGCGTCACCGGTGCCTTTACCTTCGAGGCCCATGCCGAACTGGCGGAAGAACTCGGCGTCACGGGGATCGGCGGTGTCTGGTCGCCGGGCGGACGCTGGGGCCTGGCATCCGCATCCCTCGCCTACAGCGATGGCCAGGCACCGGGAGAGAACGACAAATCCGGGCACCAGTACAGCCTGGGCTACCAGTGGATCGGGCCTGTGGTCGGTTTCGATCTGCAGACCCTGCGCCGGTCCCGCGGCTATCGCGACCTCGCGGATATGGATACCGACCGCACCCTCACCGAGCGCTGGCTCAACGCCCAGGACCGCGCCACCGTGTGGCTGCAGATGGGCCGGGGAAGCTTCGGCTACAGCTACCTGCGCCGGCGCGACCACCGCGCTCCATTCCTGCCGCGGGAATTTTTCAGCACCCACAGCCTGAGCTGGACACAAAACATCGGCCGGCGGCTATCGGTTTCCGCCGCCCTGTTCAAAGACGACGAAAACGGCTCCGGCGGCAGCCTCACCTTCAGTGTCCCGCTGCAACATCTGGCCTACCTCTCCGTTGGAGTACAACGCCGCAGCGACGGCAACAACGAACCGAGAGCCCTGCTCCGCCGCACCGCCCCCTACGATGGCGGTTGGGGCTGGTGGCTGCAGGGCGGCGACATCGACGGCGACTACGGCCAGGCCGCCGTTGAAACCCGCGGCCGCTATATGGAAGCGCGCGCAGGCCTCGACTGGGACCGCGACGAACACGGCTACTTCCTGGAAGCCGGCGGCAGTGTCGCGGTCATGGACCGCCAGCTGATCGCCAGCCGTCGCATCCACGATGCCTTCGCCCTGGTGTACACCGGCGTCGAAGACATACCGATACTCAGCGAGAACCGCCTCTACGGACACACCGACGACAAAGGCTACTTACTTATCCCCGACCTCCGCGGCTGGCAGCGCAACCGGATCGGTATTGATCCGGATCAACTGGCCGCAAATTTCCTGGTGAACGAGCTGGAACAATTCGCAATACCCGCCGATCACGCGGGCCAGTTTGTGGTGTTCCCGGTTGCACAAATGCAACCGGCCATCATCACCCTCCTCGACCAGTCCGGCCGCGCAGTGGACGCCGGCAGTGGCGCAACCCTGTATCAGGAAAATTCAAGCCGCGCGGTTCCCGTGGGATTTGATGGTGAAGTCTACCTGGAGGACATTTCCGGCGGGGCGCGTATCGAGGTACGGCAACGGGAACGGGTGTGTAACTACACCATCAGTCCCATCGCCGAGCCCGCAACCGTCTTCACACGTCTGCGGTTGTCGCCGCAAGATTGCATGGAGGCACCATGATGATCCGGCGTGCCCTATTGCTGGTTTTACTGCTGGGGGTGGGAAACGCCTGGGGACAGGCATGCAACTATACCGTGACGCCAGTTCTCGACTTCGGCACCATCGCCGGCCTGCCGACACCCCAGATCGATGTAAGCGCGAGTATCACCGTCGAGTGCCCAGCGCTCGGCAG
This sequence comes from Microbulbifer sp. SH-1, assembly GCF_011326135.1. Lineage (NCBI taxonomy): Bacteria > Pseudomonadati > Pseudomonadota > Gammaproteobacteria > Cellvibrionales > Microbulbiferaceae > Microbulbifer > Microbulbifer sp. SH-1. Next base: position 1,252,070 of record NZ_CP046948.1, read on the forward strand.
CCTGCTCCTGCGCCGCGTCTGTATCAGCCTGCCAGCAGGCAGCGGCGGTATATCCATTGCCGACAGGCGTATGGTGAGCGGCGCGTTCGACGTGCAATATCAATTGTTTCGCGACGCCGCGCGCACCCTGGTGTGGGGAAATGTCGCCGGCGGCCAGCAGCGGATTCTGGAATTTCCACTGCTCGGTGGCACACAGGTGGCAACGGTATACGGACGGGTGTTCGCCGCGCAGACCGGAAAAACGGTGGGCCTGTATCAGTCGGTACTGAGCGCCATCGAAGCGCGCGAAGGATCAACCCTGCAAACCTGTGCCGCAATGAGCGGTGTGTACAGCCTGCCCGACACCCTGACGTCACAACTGCAGATCGAACCCAACTGCAGCATATCTGCGAGCCCGCTCGATTTCGGCACCGTCACCAGCGTCACCCAGACAGATGCCAGCAGCAACCTGTCGGTGACCTGCACATTGAACGGCGCCTATACCGTAGCGCTGGATGGCGGCGACAACGCCGACATCAACGACCGCAAGATGCAACTGGGCCCGGATACCGTCGACTACCAGCTCTACCAGGATGCCGCGCGCACACAGACGTGGGGCGATACCCCGGGCACACTGGTGGGCGGCACCGGCAGCGGAGCTGCCCAGTCGCTCACCGTGTATGGCCGGGTTCCGATACAGGGCGCAAAGCCCCCGGGTACCTATCAGGATACGATTACGGCCACAGTGACTTTCTAACTCACGAGAGCCGGCCGTCCTCAGCCGCGCCTAATTCCAGCGTGCAATTGCTCAACGAATCACGGCACCCACCGCAGTGAGACGAAGCGACCATATCCCGCGGTAACCAAACTTTAATACTGCCCTCCCGCCCAAATATTCGCATCCAACCAGGGCCCTCTCGCCCAACCCACAACTGTTTAGAAGTCACATGCCCAGAAGTACCCACTATTTTCGTATCGAAAATTCCGTCAAAACCCTTCGGTTTTTTCACTTCTTTTTACTCAGCTATTTTTTTGCAGCACTGTGCACGCTCAGCCCATCTACCCTCGCAAAAGATACCGGTAATACCCACAGCGCACTGCAAGCCATCACCCTGCGTATCGACAACGACATTTTTGCCGGCAGCGACCGCGGATACTCCAACGGTATCAATGTCGGTTTTCTTTCGCAGACCGTCGACAGCTTTCAGGATTCCCGCTTGCCATCCGGTTACCGCCGGCTGAATCATGGATTGCGCTGGCTGCAACCAAAGGGCTGGGATCAGTACAACATGGTGCTGACCGTTGGCCACGGCATCTTTACTCCGGGGGACTGGCACACCCGCGAGCTGGTGAAGGAAGACCGCCCCTATGCCGGCGTGCTGGTTGCCGGAGTAACCTATAACGGCAGAAACGAAAATCGCATGCAAAGTACCGGCCTGAGCCTGGGCATGGTAGGCCCCTCGGCACTGGGAGAAGAATTACAGAAAGGCGTGCACAAACTGCTGGGCTCGGAGACATTTCGCGGGTGGGACAACCAGCTTCGCGACGAAGTCGTCTTTCGCCTGTCGACCCAGCGTCTGCGACGCCTGCAGTTCAACCCCACCGGCGACGACTGGCAACAGGATCTGATACTGCGAACCGGAGGCAGCTTGGGAAACCTGGTCACCGATCTCAATATCGGCGCCGAGTGGCGGTTTGGCCCGGAGCTGCCAAACAACTTCGGCAGTGCTCCCCAATTGCCAGCATCAGAAAATACCGCCCCCACACGCCATATGGATTACAGCCGCCGACTGAAACTGCACGGCTTTATCGTCACCAACATACGCGGCGTTTTGTATGACGTAACGCTGGACGGCAACACCTGGAAAAACAGTCACAGCGTCACGCGCGAATCGCTAATGACAGACCTGGGCATTGGCGTGGCGGGCAGTTATGAGCACTGGCGATTCGCCTTTGCCCACTACTTTCGCAGCCGCGAATTCGAGCAACAGCAGGAGCCGCCCAGGCTTGGTAGCTTCAGTGCCTGGCGGGAGTTTTAGTGTTCATCTACTTAAATCATACGGTGTGCTTTCATGGATGAGAGCGCCTTGTTCTAACGATCACCATCAAAGAGGCCAGCGGAAATATCAAAGTACCGGTCTTCCCCATCACCAAAGTGCTTCACTGTTGCGAAGCGAATCCTTCAAAGCATTGATGAGCGCTCGCAGTCTCGTCGATACCAGACGGCCACCCGGGTAGACAAGATGCACTGGCAAGGGCTCAGGCTCAAAATCTTCGAGCACCCTGCACAATTTTTTCTCACTGATGAATTGCTGAACCTGATAGGAAAGGAACTGTCCGAAGCCCACGCCTTCCGCGCATGCCGCAACACCCGCTGCAATATGATTGCAGCTCAATCTTCCGCCCACTCTGATGGCGACGTCGTGTCCGCTATCACGGAATGGCCAGGTACTCGTCGAGGATAAATTCCGCAATCGTATGCATGGCAGTTGGGACAACGCGCGAGGATGGTCCGGCACCCCGACTCGTTCCAGCAGCGCCGGGCTGGCGCAGACAACCCGGCGCACTTCTCCGACACGGATCGCCGTCATCGAAGAATCCGCCAACGGGCCGATTCGCAGCGCCAGGTCGATACCTTCGTCAACCAGGTCGACAACGCGATCCAGCAATAGCAGATCAACGCGAACGTGCTCATATCGGGAGAGGAAGTCTGAGATTGCCGACACCATATGCAGTTGCCCGAACTGCACCGGCGCGGTGATGCGAAGGTCTCCCCGCGGTTCGGCTTCATTCTGGCCGACGGCCAGCTCCGCATCGTCGACGTCGGCAAGTATCCGGCGGCAACGCTCCAGATAGTCACGACCTTCCGGCGTCAGGGACATACGGCGTGTGGTGCGCCGCAACAACCGGGCCCCGAGGTGAGCCTCAAGCGCGGCAAGTGTTCTTACCACGGACGGCTGTGAGCGGCCCGATGCCTCTGCCGCCGCGGTCAAACTGCCTCGGTCGACGATCTCGACGAAGACCCGCATGGCGGCCAGTTTATCCATAACGATTACTCCAATAAATGCAGCAATGTTATCAGAATGACGGCATTTATTAGAGTCGCCCCTCTCCCTATAGTTAGGCCATCAACTGACAAACTCATCAGAGAGGACACCATGAACCAGAATTCCGCAAAAACCCAGGGCGTACATCATGTAGGCCTGACCGTACCCGATCTCACCGCCGCCCGTGCCTTCTTCGTTGATGCACTCGGTTTTGAGCAAGTCGGTGAAGTTGCCGATTACCCTGCGCTCTTTTTAAACGACGGCTCGACCATGATCACACTGTGGCAGGCAGAAGATCCTGCCAATGCTATCCCCTTCAACCGCCACACCAATATCGGTCTTCACCACCTTGCGCTTCGCGTCGGTACCACGTCGGATCTGGAGCAGCTGTACTCGGAACTCCGTGAGCGCAACGACCTGGACATCGAGTTTGCCCCCCAAGGGTTGGGCAGCTCCGGTGCCCAGCACATGATGTGTCTAATTCCGGGCAATATCCGCCTCGAACTGATCACAGTCTAACCAGCGGAGGAAGCACTGATGCAAGCACTGCATGGGAAATCGGATGAGACGTCACCGTTCCATCAAGGCGAGCAGGCGGTGCAGGCCCGGCTTGGGGTTCGTGACACAATCGAGCCCTGGGCGCGCCAGGTGGTTCGACCCTTTCTACCGGAACAGCATCGGGAGTTTTTCAAGCAACTGCCCTTTGTTGTGGCCGCTGCACGGGATGCTACCGGGCGCCCCTGGGTGACCTTGCTCACAGGGACGCCCGGTTTCATAAGCACACCGGACCCGACGAGCCTGCATATTGCGGCGCGCGCATTGCCAGGAGATGCGCTGGAAAACTCGCTGACTGCGGGTGCGGAGCTCGGCCTGCTCGGCATCGAGCTGGATACGCGGCGACGCAATCGTGTGAATGGGACAATTAACGCGGCCGGGGCCAATGGCCTCACCTTCGCTGTTGGCCAGTCGTTCGGCAACTGTCCGCAATACATTACCGAGCGAAGCTGGCATCAGGTCGGCGTCAGGCCAGGCGACGCGTCCGCGACTCGCTATCAGCGGCTTACCCGTAGTATGCAGGTATGGATCGGATCGGCGACCACACTGTTTATCGGGAGCGGCTACCGCGGCCAGGGCCAGCACGTGGGTTATGGGATGGACGCCTCCCATCGCGGGGGCGCGGCGGGGTTCGTTACCGTCCTCGACGACAGACGGCTGATCCTGCCCGATTATTCTGGCAACAACCACTTCAACACCATTGGTAACCTCGTTGCCGATCCCCGCGCTGCGCTGCTGTTTGTGGACTTTGACACGGGCAGCCTGCTGCAGATCAGCGGCCAGGCAACAATCGACTGGGACTCCGCCGAAGTGGCGCGGCACCCCGGCGCACAGCGCCTGATCGCCTTCGATATCGAGCAAATTGTGCAACTCGACGGTGCCCTACCACTGCGGTGGAGCGCACCAGAATCCTCACAACCATTAAGGCTGATCAAAAAGACGAAAGAAAGCGAAGACGTAACATCATTCGAATTCGTGGCACAGGACAGCGCAGCACTGGCGGACTTCACACCCGGCCAGCATCTGCCGATTGAAGTGCACATCGAGGGGCACAAGCAGCCGATCAAGCGCACCTATTCCTTGTCCAATGCACCCGGTGAGGGCCGCTACCGAATTACGGTTAAGCGCGAACCCAAGGGTACGGTTTCACGATATCTGCACGACACACTCGCCGTGGGAGACACCGTTAACACGCGGATGCCAAGGGGCGACTTTGTGCTGGCGCATCATGACCGCCCCGTTGCGCTGGTCAGTGCCGGTGTCGGAGTGACACCAATGGTCAGCATGTTGCATGCCCTGGCTGGGGAAGCAGGCGAACGGCCCGTGTATTTTATCCACGGTGTGCGCGACAGCCGTCACCATGCCCTGGCCAATGAAGTACGCGCGCTGGCGAAGCGTCACGACAAGATCTGTTTCAGCGCTGTCTACAGTAAACCCCGCAACACTGACCGGCAGGGAAACGATTACCATCATCGCGGACGCATCAGCATTGAACTGCTAAAAGAATTGGTCCCGGGACTGGATGCCGACTTTTACCTGTGTGGCCCCGAAGGCTTCCTGGCCGATACCGTCGCCACCCTTCGCCAGAGCGGCGTTCAGCCAGAGCGTATCCACACGGAAACGTTCTGACAATCGGGACTCGGCTTGGCCTTCAGCACAACGCTTTCCAGAGGAACCGCGCACTCCGAATGCCTGCCGCTGCGACCACAGCGCAAAAATTTACCCAGCCAGAAAAAATTCTTTCTTACTGGTGCGCCAGCGCGTAGTCAATCGCCGCACACACTGCGACGGCCTGCGCGGCGTTGCACTGCTCGGGAGTGGCGCGGGGGCTGTCGGGATAAACCTCAGTGGTTGTCTTGTATGGGGCGTTGGTGATGCTGGCACACAAGCCCAGCTGCTTGAGCGGATATTCGATAACACCGCGCGCGACCACCGGCGAGCCGATGATCTCGTTGTTGTCATCTGCCGGGGCGATATGGGTAACTTTCTCTACCGCCGCGATCACCGCTTGCTGGAACTCGGGCTGCGGGCTCTCGCTGTCGTCCACCAAATAGAAGCCATCGGGAATGCCGCCCGGCTCAAACGGCTTGCCGTCGCGCGCCGCCAGCGCGGGGCGGAATTCGGTTTCGTCGGTATCGGTGGTTTCGTGCAGGTCGATATGCATCAGTGCGCGATCACGAATGGGCGCAACCAGTCGCAGCAGCGCCGCGGACTCCTCCGCCGGGCTGTTTTCACGGAAAGAGCGGTTCGGGTCGATGGCATTCGGGTTCCAGCGGTGGATGCGCTCGTAGGCCCAGGGGCTGACGCAGGGAGCGACCAGTAGATTGACGCGGCCGGCGTAATCCGCGGCATGCTGGTCCACAAACTCCAGCGCACCGTGTACGCCACTGGTTTCATACCCGTGCACCCCACCCGTCACCAGCACCACCGGCAGATCGTCGCTCCAATCGCGGCTGCGGATTGCCAGCAACGGAAAGCTCTCGTCGCCGTATTCCAGGCGGCCATACTCCTCCACCTCGAAGCGCGCGCGCAAATACTCGATCTTGCTTACCACCTCAGACTCGTAGCTGCGGTGGCGGACCTGACGCGACAACCACTGGTTGCGTTCAGAGTCGCCCCACGGCGTGCCGGGGGTGCCGATTGGATAAAATGCGGGAGCAGTATTCATGTCGCTAGTTCTCCAGTGATGTACCAGACAGGCCGGCATTCTAACACTCGAACGCGGACGCCCTGGCCTTTTTATCAGCGGTCTTGAACAGACTTCTCTGCCTCCCTGGCTTCGCGCACGATTTGGATACCACCTCGGACAACGAGCGCAGAAATGATCATACCGATCAACAAATCCGGATATCTACTGCCGAGAATCGCAACAAGAGCACCGGACAGAATAACCCCTAAATTGGCGAGGACATCATTGACCGAGAAGATCCAGGAAGCGCGCATGTGTACACCGCCACCACGGTGTTTTGAGATAAGCCCAAGACACACAATATTGGCCAGCAATGCCACGATACCCACCACAACAATCAAGGTGCTTTGTGGTTCGCTGCCAAAAAACAAACGCCTAAGCACCTCGAAGAGCACGCCCACGCCCAACAGAATCTGCAGATAACCACTGATTCTCGCTGCACTCGCCTTTTTCGCCACCGCCTTACCAACCGCATAGAGCGACACCCCGTACACGAAAGCATCCGCCAGCATATCCAGAGAATCCGCGAGCAAACCGGTTGACTCCGCAATCAACCCCAGCACCAGCTCAAGGAAAAACATGAATGCATTGATGGACAAAAGTGCGACAAGGGTTTTCCTTTCCATGCGCTTTTCCTCTATCACTCGGCCCCTCCAAACAGGCCCAGCTGACCATCCACCAGAGTGTCAAAATCCAGATCTATGAAAGGCAATATGGCATCCGCCACGGGCTTGAGCTGCTTGTCGATATAGTGCTGGTAATCCACCGGTGATTGACGGTAATCCACCGGCTCCGGACCATTTAGGGTAATCACGTAACGAATCCAGCCCTTGTTCTGGTAGCGGGGTGCCAGCCCCTGCTGCTGCCGGAGTTCATCGGCCAGCCGCGCCGCGCGCACTTGGGGCGGCACGTTTTTTACGTATTGCTCCAGCTTGCGCCTGAGTCGCTTGCGATACACCAACTGCTCGTCCATCTCCCCTGCCCGGGTTTTCTCCACCGTCTCGCGGATATAGTCGGACGGATCTTCACCCTTAAACACCATCCCGTAGAGTTGCGTCTGGAACTGCTTGGCCAGGGCGGTCCAGTCACTGCGCACGGTTTCCAGACCTTTGAATACCAGCTTTTCCTCGCCCCCTTTCACTACCAAACCCGCATAGCGTTTCTTGGAGCCGGCCTCCGAGCCGCGAATGGTGGGCATCAAAAAGCGCTGATAGTGGGTTTCGAATTCCAGCTCCAGCTCGCATTCCAGCGCCAGCTCGTCTTTGAGCTTGTGCTGCCAGCGCGTGTTGATCTCGCGGGCCAGATTCTTGCCGATTGCATCCGCTTCTTCCGGACTGGGGCGGCCGCTCAGCCAGACAAAGGTGGAATCGGTATCGCCGTAAATGACTTGATGACCCAGCTCCTCAATCCAGCGGGCCGTCTGCTGCATGATCTCGTGACCGCGCAGGGTGATGGAGCTGGCCAGACGCGTGTCGTAAAAACGGCAACCCCCACTTCCTAGCACCCCGTAAAAGGAGTTCATGATGATCTTGATGGCCTGGGAGCGGGCGGCATCCTGCTCCTGCTTGGCGATATCCCGCTGGGCCCAGAGATTGGTAATGATATCCGGCAGGAAATGTTTATCGCGGGAAAAGCGCGCGCCGCGAAAACCGGGGATGCTGCTTTCATCCGACCGGCCCTCCTCCGGTTCCCCACCTGATCCCTCAGCCAATCCTTCAACCAGTCCCATAGGATCAATCTTGAAGGTGCGGATGATGCTGGGATAAAGACTCTTGAAATCCAGCACCAGCACGTTGTCGTAAAGACCGGGCCGGGAGTCCATCACATAACCACCCGGGCTGGCCAGGCCGCCGCCGGCCGGCAGGTTGGGCGCCACATAGCGGCTGCGGTGTAGCCTGGGCAGGTAGAGGTTGGTAAAGGCCGCCACCGAGCCGCCGCTGCGGTCGAGCTCCAGGCCAGTGAGTTGGGCCCGCAGGCGCAGGTAATCCAGCAAACGGGTGTGCTGGAAGATATCCCAGACCAGGCGACAGTCTTCCAAATTGTAGGCGGCCAGCTTGGGTTTGTTATGGCGAAAGTCGTGTTCAATCGCCGCCAGACGGTTGTCCACGTCTTCGGTGTCTTTGCCTCTGCCCAACAGCGTCCGGGCCACAAACTCCAGGCTGAAGCTTTCGAAGTTGTAGGTGGCGCTCTTCAGCCCATCGATGCCGTCCAGCACCACACGGCCCGGCAGCGTCACGAAGCCCTGGCTACCTTCCCGGCCATCCCGCCAGCGCGCCTCTGTGCCACCGCGCCCCAGCTTCAGGCGCAGGCCGTGGCGTCCGGCTCTTTTCAGCAGCAGCCGAAAATCAAAGTCCACCACGGACCAGCCGATAATGATGTCCGGGTCCAGGCATTGAATCCGGGCCTCCAACGCCTCCAGCAGCGCCCGCTCGTCGTCCACCCAGTGGATGGTGGTTTCAGCACTTTCAGGCTTGCCCACCATCAGCACCTCTTCCACACCATGCCCGTAGAGACCGATGGAATAAAGTTCACCCTGGCCGGAACACTCCACGTCCAGAGAAACCACCTTGAAGTCCGGCTGCACCTCGGCGCCCTTAAGGCGCACGTTGCGATATTCCGTATAGCCGTCTTTGGCCTGGGCCAGACCTTCAAAGTAAAGGCCACCGCGGGCAAAGCGCTCCATCAGGTAACGGTCGTGGAGACGAAAATCCGCTTCAAACACCTCCATTCCACGAGTTTGCAACTGGGCTTGCGCCCGGCGGTGAGCGTCGATGGTGGGAAAATACAGCATGGCCGCATCCTCGCGGCCAAAGGTCTGGAAACCCAGCTGCTGCCAATCGTAGGGCACGCCGGCCAGCGCCTCGGCCACCTGGGTGCGGTCCGCGACCTTCACCATAAAGACCGGGCGCTCGCCTTCAATGACCAGCTTGACCGGGCCCTCGGGCGTGGCCAGCCAGTAGTGGATGCAGGTGCTGCCGCGCTGATCAAAGCTGTGGCGGGTGAGAAGAAATCCTTGAGGCAAGAGGCTGTACTGGGTTGATGGCTGAGTTGGAGCTTGTGTTGATGATGGACGCCATTCTACTGGATAAATCTACAGATATCAGCAATCGCCAGAGTTGGGCAAGAGGGCTCTGGCGACCTCACGAACTTGCGGTACCTAGTCATTGAGCCTGCGAACAGACCGCCATTATGACACCTCATGCGCCCAATAAAGTTAACCTTATGAATTTGACGCAACCCTATTACTACCGCGACCAGTCAACAATTCGCTCAGCTGATTTCGGCGGTGGTGGCTCACCAACAATTGTTCCTGAGCTCGCGTCAAACCAACATACATACGGCGCACATCACCAGCCAAATCAACATCTTCCTCCCCCTGCTGGCTAGATTGATAACTGGCGTCAAGGATAATCACCGTATCGAACTCCAGGCCTTTACTGCTGGGGATCGGCATAATACTGACACTTTCGGAATTTGGGTCATAGCGCTTTTTATACTCGCTGGAAGCGAGCCAGGCGCAAGGAATTCGTTCCTTTTTCAATGCGGCAGCCATCAGCTTCCCCGCACTTCCTCCCGGATACAGCACAGCCATATCTTTCCATGCCTTTCCTTTATTATTCCAGGCCTTCAAACAGCGCACCGCATACTCAACTTCCTCTTCCAGGGTTCCAACGCATTTTACGTAGGGCTCAACACCACTTTTACCTGCTGCCTCGGGCTCAATGAGAGGAATTTCTGAATCAGAATTTTGAGAAAAGTAGTTCTTAGCAAGTTGATACGCGAACGTAAGGATTTCTCGCGTATTACGGTAGTTCAATCGAAGTATTGTAGTGCGCCCCTGAGCCTTGATTCCCACGCTCGACAAGCTAAACCCGAGGCTTGATTTTCGCTTGTAAATAGACTGTGCATCGTCATACAACAGAAGAAGTGAATCCGTCTCAGGGTCAACCATTTGAGAAATTAACGTTAACCACTCGGCCTCAAAATCATGCCCCTCATCAATCAACACAGCCCCGTACTGCCCTTTGGGTATATGCCCCTTCTCAACGGCGTCAATCACGGAAAACACTTGCCGCTCCCAGACAGGAGCATCGATATCCATTAGATCAACGTGGTAAGCTCGCAGCTGTTCGCCACACCAATCGTGAAAATGATAAACCTGAACCTTATTGTTTATCCCCTTTTCAGCAATAAAGCTACGCAACCGGGCAGCAAGGGTAATATTAAAACAAAGCACCAGGATGGGCTTATTTAACGCCTCTGCCAGATAGAGGCATCTATACCCCAAAATCAATGTTTTGCCAGATCCAGCAACACCGTGAACAACGCGATGGCCATCCCCTAAACTGCGGGCCAGTTGCTCTTGCTGGATATCCATGATTTTTACAATATCTGGCATGCTTTCGGCCAATGAGGCCTCCGGCGCATCTTCACCGCCCTCCTCCCCACCAAACAAATTCTCTTGAGCCGAGGCGATACGGATTTCCGGGAATAAATGCCAGCGGATGCGATCAATCTGAGGCAGCGTCAATTTATTGCCGAACTGATAATTGAACATGCCCCATAACCGCTCCTGAAACTCCTCTGCCGTAACGCTATCGGACATTTCATCCTGGCAGATCAACAGATGCCCTGGCAGCAGCTTATGGCGATATTCTTCTGGTATGCCCTTATCAATTTGATTGCGCGTGATATTGGCGAATACCGCACCATACCCGTATGGGAAACATAATTTTCCCTTGTACTTTCCCATAACCTGCTTTAGCTGGGGGTCGCGCTCAAGCACCTGTAAAACTTGATAACTGCACTGCCTGGCCTGCTCAATCGGGTTGCTTACCGTTTTGCGACCGCTAGAGGTTTCAAGATCAAATTCAGCGTGACTAACACGCTTGATGCTGGATGCCTTCCAGTCTTTAACTTCTAAAAAAAGAATGCCTCTTGCGGGATGTAGAATTATGAAATCCGGGTAGCGACGCTTCGTCCCCAAGGGGATGTCAAACCAACAGAGGTAATCATCCTCCAACAATGCTTCGAGGCGCCGAGCAAAGCGCTTTTCGCCGGAGGTCATTTTGGAAAGGCAGGAATTGAGGGATGGGATTAATTTAGCCATAAAGCCCTCAGCCGCGGCGCGTAAAAAATAGCGGCAAATGATCTTCCTTGATTGATACTCGCATATCCATCTCGATTACTGTGCGCTAGCGCGTATTCGCACCGGCAAGTGATTACCGCAAGGGGCAAGTTGTACAACCATAATCGGTGACCTACCACCTTTCGGCACAGCTATCCGATAACTCGGTCAAATATTTATGCGCTCGATAGTATTTGAATTCTTTATCAAGTCAATAACTTAGGTTCTGTTCACTGAATTTGCGTTGGAATCACACTGTTGTCGTGGGTTAAACCATGCACTTCGAACAAATTTTGATCAACGAGTGAGGGATATAAGAAAGGTGAGCTTTTTTTGAGGCGTGGCGGGGGCAGCGCCCATCATTATGTGGTGTAGCTTGCCTATAGTCGGCGCGCGCACCAGTAGGTCGATATCATCTGCGGTGGCTTCCTTACCGTTGAATGCCACAAAGGCAACATTGAGGGTGTGCTGTTGTAGCCAATGATCGCGACATTGACAAAGATCATTGGGATAGAGGCAAGGAACACATTGGGGGATTATAGGCTGCCGCTCACCTTTCACGATACAGCAGCCAGCAGAACCATTAAGCTTTCTTCTGAATGTTAAGCCTAAGATTCGCCTCCCCAGCCAACTCAAGTGCACGATTATACAACGCCGGTCCCATTTTGAAGTTTGTCTGACGCAACCGGTTGAGAAAAGGTGCAATAGTGTAGATTAAATTGCGCTCTTTGGCTTTAAGTAGAACGCCTACCATACCAGTAACTGGGATACCCAGGCTTTCCGCTTCCGCCCTACCAGCTTTTTCGTCGATGACCAGCAAATTGGCCTTCTTCTCAAGGGCCAAACCGATAGCTTGGCTCTCACCGGGATCGAGCTTCCGACTGAACTTTGCGGTCACCTCTTCAAAATTGGATACTCTTTCTACGACGATCCAATTTAAGGTTTTAACCTCTTTCGATCCTGGGTTCGAATCCCCCAGCCGGGTCAATTCCTCATATACAGCCAACGGAATATATATCTGATTAAACAGCGACTTTAACAGTGAAATCGCACCTATTCTCGATAAATAAGTAATTGCAGTCGTGTCACTTACTACGATCTTCCCTGGGGCATTCATACTAAAAGTCCTTTAAATTTTTCAAATCCGTTTCCAGATCGTCCTCATCGTAGTTGATGAATTGTCCGTATTTACCCAGAATGCCGTGGAATTCAATCTCCGAGGATCCGGTGATTTTTCCCCCTTGAACGCCATTAATTTTTTCCAGTTTGTATAGCGCTATCGCCAGAATCTCCAATAATTCCTTTTCGCTAAGCGCTAAACACTCGGCGACGTCGTCATTTACGTCCAATTTCATAAAACTTGCTCTCTTGAAGATAATCGCAGCTCAGGCGGGTTCGATAATATTTAATTTTTATATCAGATCAAAGGTTAAATCCCGTTCAATCCGACTTGGCACGTAATGCTACGAATCGCATTGATCCAGTTCCGCCCAGGTACACATGACGGCGCCAGCACTGGAAAGCTCAGCGGTAGCTCATTGAGTCTCAGACTCCTGGGGGTTCAGGAGTGCTAGATGCCGGATCAAGTCCGGCATGACGAGGCCACAGAAGTTCGGGATTCTTACCCAACCTTCCATTAGGAGGCGCACTCCGCGGTTGGCCCACCATCAACACCTCGGGCACGCCATGACCGTAGAGACCGATGAAATAAAGCTCGGCGCGCCGGCCAGAGCCCCAGTCACCTGTGCCACCTTCACCATGAAAGACGGGCGGCTACACGTGCCTCATCAGCGTGCAATGAAAACGACCAGCCATAGCGCTCACACAACCGCTGAACGATACCCAGGCCCAGACCATATCCGCTAGACGACGGCGTCTCGGTTGGTGTGTGCCGCTCATTGGCTTCACTACTCACTTGATTGGTGACGAATAGCACGCGCTCTTTGATGTGAATCGTGATCGGCCCCTGCCCGTTAAGCGTGTGCTGGAACGCGTTGCGTACCAGATTATTGACCGCAATGGAAAACGCCTGTGAATGGCCGCAGGCAATGGGTTTTGAAAGATCATCGATTTCAACGTCATTTAAGTCGATTTCAACATCGACAAACTTGCCGTTTAACAGATGGCGATGCTGGTCTATTGCCTGGCTTACCAGCGGCATCACTGAAAACTGCTCGTCATACAGCCCATCGTCGGCTTCGCGAGCGAGGCATAAGAACGTTTCAATCGTGGCTTTCATTTCGAAGGTGGCACGCCTCACACGATCGACTACTTTCGCATCGGCCGTTGGCAGGTCGCTCTGCTCCAACAGCTCAAGCGCGCCCATGATCACCGTGATCGGCGTCCGCAATTCATGGCTGGCTGAACCGGTAAAGTATCGCTCCCGCTCTACAAATGCGCTGATCCGCTCAAGGGTCTTTTCGATGGTCTTGGCGAGCACGCCGACCTCATCATCACCGAACCGGCTGGACTCAATGAGCTTAAGATCGTCGGCCGATAGCTTTTCCGGATCGATGTCCGCGACCACTTTGGCGAGTTGCACGACGGGGGCGACCGCTCTGCGCATCACAAGAACACCCAGCCCGAAACCAAGAGCACCAAGCATGCCAACGAGACCGGTAATAAGGAGCAGCCACCACCAATCTCCGGACGACGCAGCCTCAATCCCGGCAACGTCAAAAACCACAAATGCGCGTCGCTGCTCATTGTCGGCAGCCTGCTTTCCATTCTCGATAGATAGCACCGCGACATGCAGCTCTTCGGTTTCGAACTCGTACATTCCCTCATCGGGATTTGTCCACGCCCATTCCCTGAGTGATTCCGGCAGGCTAGCAATCTCATCGTATCCGCGCATGTTCGTGGTCAGCGCGGGATAGCTTTCGGCGGCACGCTTTAGCTGATTCGCCAGCACATGGTCTTCACTCAACTTGATCGCTGAGAAGAACGCGAATCCCCAGGCTACACTGAGCACCGCAACACACAGCGCAAACGCAATAGCGACACGCTTGCGTAAACTGTATCTGTACATTACTGAACACCCTCTGCCATTCGGTACCCGATGCGATGCACCGTATGAATAAGCGGGCTATCAAACGGCCTATCGATTGCCTGCCGTAGTTTGTACATGTGCGAGCGAAGCGCATCACCATCGGGGCGTTCGTCAGCCCACAGCAAGGTTTCGAGATCATCGCGGGCCACAACCGCCGGTGCCGCTTCCATCAGCCGTTGCAGCAGCCTTATACCCGCAGGGGTGAGATCTATGAGCTGCCCTGAGCGATGCACTTGCAGCGTGGACTTATTCATCGTCAGGTCACCTACCGTCAACAGATTGGCAGTTTTGCCGTGACTCCGCTTGTACAGCGCCTGCAGCCGCGCATGCAGTTCCTGCAATGCGAACGGCTTGACAAGATAGTCATCGGCACCCACTTCGAACCCCTTGAGTTTATCGTCGAGCGTGTCTCTCGCGGTCAGCATCAGCACGGGCGTATCCACTTCGGCATCGGCTCGCAGCTTTTGGCAGAAACTCAGTCCATCCATCCTTGGAAGCATCAGGTCCAGAACAATCACGTCGAACGGATTGGACAACGCCAGGTGCATAGCGCTTATTCCGTCATAGGCAAAATCCATAACATAGTTATGCTTGTCCAGATAAGCGGCAATGTTCTCACAAATATCGCGGTTGTCTTCGACAATCAACACTCTGATCGGCGTCGCACCTAGCGTATGTACCATCCCCTACCCCCTTACCCGGCACGATTTACCAAGCCACTATTTACCGGGCACGAATTACCAGGCACGATTTACCATGCATAGTCCAGCCGCAGACCAATAAGCGGTTCGGCCTCGCTTTCGTCTTCCACTTGAACACCTCGACGGTAGTCAAACTCCGTATCATCACTCGATGACGCCGCCGTCAGGTTGATGACATCGAGAAAGGCGGTTGCGTCCACGGGGCCAAAGGCACGTCGGTAGTCAACGCGAACGTTGAACATACCGGAACCACTTTTGCGGCCAACATTGCGCTCCGTGATCTCTTTTGAGTAGCGCAGAGGTTGCCCGGCGCCCAGCACGTCGGCATGGATAATAAACGCATCGTCCGGCCTGCCGGATAGATATTTATAGCGCCCGGCGACCTTCCAGCGGTCGCTGATTTCCCAGGTCAGGCCGAGGGTAGCGACATGCTCGCGGCTGAAGTCAGCGGCCACGGCACCGCGACCGTCTTTGCGGTCCACTTCGGCATCGTTATAGGAGTACGTCGCGGTAGCGTAAATGCCCTCGCGAATCGTAGCGTTGGCCACCACATCGACACCATATGACGTGCCGTCACCAATGTTGGCAAAGGTGCCGCTTGCCCGGTCAAGGTCTACCACCAGCTTGTCGAGGTTTTGATAATAGGCTTCCGTCAACACCGACCAGCTGTTGTTCGGGAAATACTCAAAACCGAGGCTGGCGTGTGTGATTTCTTCATTCTCCAGGTTGTTCGACTCGTTTGCGGCAAGCTCTAAAAACCGTGGTGACTGATGAAAGAGCCCTGCCGTCGCAAAATATCGAATCGTATTGCCCGGCCGCCAATTGACGCTGAACCTGGGGGACGCGAAGCTTTGGTCGGCAAAACCGTCCTGCTCTAACCGTACACCGGAGCGAAAATCCCAATCTCCAAGCTCAAAAACCTGCTCTACGTAACCTGCGTAGCTCGTTGCTTTCTCATTCAGTGAAGAATCGAGGTTTTCGGGCGTCAGCACAATATAACGCTGATCAGGGTCTGGCCTGAAGTCATCGTCGTCGTAGACAAACCGGATCCAATCGCCATCCAGTACGGTGTTATAGTCCAGTTCAGTTTGGGTCACGCGGACACCGGCACTGAACACACCCCACTGATTCACCGTCTCGAAGTCGCTTCGCCAGCCGATCTCTTTCTCGCCCTCACCGATGGTAATAATGTCTTCCCGCACCGGAAAACTTGACGCGGGCGACCCCTCAGGTACCAGATCCGGAAAGGATTCCCCCTCTGAACTGATCTTGTCGCTAATGCGGTAGAAGATCTTGTTGGTCCACACAGCCTCTTCACCGACTAATGATCGCAAAGTGAAACCGTACAGATCACTATCCTGTTCAGAATATTGAAGCGCAGCATCCTCGAAATTGGGCGAGTAAAAAACGTGGGTCACATCGCGATAATAGTCTTCGTGGGTGTCTATCAAGAGCACTTCGAGCGTGTGGTTCTGATTGACTGGCACAACCGACTTTACGATGACGTCCCTTAAGACCGGCGCTCCAATATCGAGCTCTTCGATTGTTTCAAAAAAGGAGCCGAAGTCTAATCGGCGCGCAGAAACGAGCAAGGTAGAGTCTTCCGTGATACCGGCAGGACCATCGTAACCGACTTCATAGCCGGCAATATCGAAGCGCAGACTCGCCGAAGGGCTTGGGTTGCCATCGGCGACTTCCAGTTTAAGTAACGATGCAGCCCGGCCACCGTAAGCCGCACTCCATCCACCCGGTGAAAATTCTGCACCACTGATAACGTTGGGGGCGAAAATCGAGAAACGGCCGCCGCCACCGACATCTTCCTCTTCGCCCAGCGTCGCATCAAAGTGTACCGCCTTATCGAAGGGAAAATCATCCACGAACAGTAAGTTATCCCTCGGGCCACGGCCGCGTACGCTAAAGCTCGCGAACTCACTGGCGGATGCCAGGCCGGGTAAGCCATCCAGCGAGAGCAGAGGATCTGAGCCACCGCCGACAGCACTTCGCAACGCCTCCCTATCCAGGTAGGTGCTGCTAGCGGATGCCAATGCATCGGCTTGCTGTGCCCGAACCTCTACCTCTTCAATGGCCTGCTCTCGAAGTTCGAATTCAATTTTGAGATTCTTGCGGGTAACCACGCGCACGCTTGGCTCATACGTGGAATTGAACCCACCTTTGGCCACATTCACCGAGTAGAGACCGGGGTCGAGCAGCTCAATGACAATCCGACCTTTTTCATCGGTTTCCACAGTTCGCATGGTATTGGTTTCCCGCTCCCTGATCTTGATCTGCGCGGATGAGAGTGGCCGGTCCGTATTCTGATCCTTAACGACGATCGTCAGCGCACCGGGCGCCTCTGCTGCGTGGGTATACAGTGGAGACCCCATCAACAGCGCCGATAGAGTCAAACCCGATACCTGCCGAAATTGCCTGCTCATATTGTTGAACGAAGCCGCTACGCGGCAAAGCTCAACCCCCAGTAAATAAAGATAATTCCCCTACGTGCTCACCCCCGAGCACGACAACTAGGGGAATATCTTTATGAACAAAGCACAGCAAAAACGATTCGATTCACTGTACCGAAAACATCTTAGCGCACTCAAACGACAGGGCAAAGCCGACTCAACCATTGATCTTTACAGCCGTGCCATACGGCGCGTCTGCGAGTATTTTGACAGCCCACCCGACACCCTCACGCAAGAGCAGCTTGAGGGCTATTTCGAGTCCCTCATCAGCACCCACTCCTGGTCAACGGTGAAGGTGGATCGCAATGGCCTGCAGTTCTTTTACAAGCATGTACTTAAGCGCGACTGGCAGTGGGTCGATATTGTCAAACCACCTCAAGAGAAGCACCTCCCCGACGTGCTTACACTCAAAGAGCTGGAGCGATTGATCAATGGTACCCGCGAGCGGTATAGTGGACCCCAGATCTGAGACACCCAGAGCACTGTAGTTTAAGCTGTCACCCAAAGAGGATGATAGCCATGAGTGAACGCAAAAAACGTACAGCCCACAAACCAGAATTCAAAGCCAAAGTTGGCTTGGAGGCCGTGCGGGGTATCAAGACGATCAGTGAGATCGCACAGGAGCACGGAGTGCACCCTGTCTTGGTCGGACAGTGGAAAAAAGAGATTCTGGCAAATACCAGTGCACTGTTCGAGACCAAGCGAGGCCCAAAGCCTACCAAGGATAACGACGGCAAGGAAGATCGTTTGTACGGCGAAATAGGTCGCCTGAAGATGGAGGTCGACTGGCTCAAAAAAAAGTTGGGCGAGTGAGTCGGGAAGCGCGGCTGGGCTGGATTGACAAGGCAGATGAATTACCGCTGAAACGCCAGTGTGAACTGGCGGAAGTATCGCGTGCCACTACGTATAGGCAGCGGGATATTGTGAAGCTGAATGCCGATGCCAATGATCTCTTGCTATGTCGCCTGATAGATGAGGAGTATACAAACCGTCCGTTCTACGGCAGTCGACGGATGGTGGTTTTCCTGCGGAGACAAGGCCACCAGATTAGCCGCAAGCGTGTTCAGCGCCTGATGCGACAAATGGGTCTGGCGGGTATGGCTCCGGGACCGGCGACCAGCAAGAAGCACCCAGAGCACAAGGTGTACCCATATTTATTACGCGGTGTTCCGATCACCCGACCAAACCAGGTATGGAGTACTGACGTGACGTATATCCGTCTGGATCGGGGCTTTGCTTATCTGGTGGCGATTATCGATTGGTATAGCCGTAAAGTGCTGTCCTGGCGCATTAGCAACAGCATGGATGCCGCCTTCTGTGTTGATTGCCTGGAGGATGCTTTGCGGAAATACGGCAAGCCTGAGATCTTCAATAGCGATCAAGGTTCACAGTTTACGAGCCGCGGGTTTACGGAGGTGCTCAAGCGCGAAGAGGTGTCGATCAGTATGGATGGTCGTGGCCGAGCTCTGGACAATATTTTTGTCGAGCGGTTGTGGCGAAGCGTCAAGCATGAAGACGTATACCTGAAGGGCTACGCCAGTATGGGCGAGCTGATTATCGGCATAACGAATTACTTTGCCTTCTACAATGCTGAGCGGCCACATCAATCGCTGGGGAACAAAACTCCGAGCGAGGTATACGTCAGCGGACAGGGTGGTGGAGCAATGATCGTGGATAAATTTGGTGGATCAAAGAAGAAGTCTACGGGGTCACCGGACTGCGAGGGAGCTCCCTCGCCAGCGGCAACAGGGCAGCGCTGTTCAGCTGTGAGTGAGGAGATGATTGCAGCTTAAACTCTGTGGGAAAAGTGTCTTGCCAATGGGGTCCACTATACAGTCATCGTGGGTTCTCTAGCTGCCTCCTCAACACCCCGACCTGTAAAGCAATCGCATGGAAAAAATGCCACTGCTGCGACAGCGACCGCTGCAATTTTGCTTAAGACAGCTTGAAATAAAGAGTAGCCATTATACGACCAGAGAAAAGCCGAGATAACGCAGAGAGAGCCAACGAATACATTTCGGGCGTTATCCGTCAAATGATATGACAGGCTAATCGAGCTGATACTGACGCCAGGCGTCAGCAAGTCCGTGAAACTCGCAAGTGACAAAGCGATAAACCCCACGATGAATTTAGCCGTGTGGTGATCAATCTCTGTGTCTAGTGGCTTCGTCTCCATGAACCCAGCCTCATACGTTTGGAGTTACCAGCAGGTGGACGTGGTTGGTCATCAACACCCAGGCATACTGTTTCAGCCAATCGGCGCAGGCGATCATGTCCTGCTCTGAACAGAAGCAAACCTGCCGGTTGTTGCCCCGCTGTATAACATGCTGCGGGTCCGAGGCGCGGCAACCCGGCCATCTAACTTTCCCTTCCCTTTTTGCTATGACCATAGACTAATGGATGGAAAACTCAGTTGGTGGTAATGGCTGTCATAATGTTGATCTGACCCCATTTATTTTTTTGAAGCGTTGGAATTTTCCGCTTCTTCAAGCCTTTTTAACGCAAACTGCCCTCTTTCAGACACCGAAGGCGATTTATCCGAAGCAAACTGCTCTGCAAATCCTCTAGCGACAGCACTTAAACTTGGCAGCTCTCGTATCAGAATTTCGGCTGAAACTCGCCTAACGATAGGCGAGCGATCAACAGAAGAGTTCTTTAACAACTCAAACAATGGAGTTTGAACCGTTACTTTTTTCTCAGCGAGGACCGGTACTAGCCTTCCTTCACAGTAGCGAATATCAGTCCACTTCCACGTACGGCCCTCAATCCACGCTATTCTCCCTTCAAACAGACTGCGGTATGCCTTAGCTCGGACCGAAGGTTGAACGGCAAGAGCAGCAATTTCTTCGATGTACTCGTCAAGAATCGGCGTGCGGCCAAGCTGGGAAAGTAGAGATGACATAGGCCCAGTTGTTGATGAGATCAGCTTATTCCTGAGCGAAGCTGCTATTTTCTCTTTGCAAATAATTTGCAAAAGAACATCTTTGTCTATTTCTTCAATCCTGCCCCACGAGTTCCAACTGGCAAGCGCAACACAAAGTGCCTCCACCACGTATACTGGATCTGTCGCCTCTGCTAATTCTGGTAGCTTTTCCCTGGCAGCCTCACGGACCTGCGGTACCCAATCATTAAGCCTGCGAACTGCTAACGAGAAGAAGAATGTATTTGGTGCCGCACCGACCAGAGCCCGTAGAGCACGCTCACGTCGGTAACCATCCCAGCTAATCAGGTCTAACCAAGTTAGCAATTCAGAAGGTCTTGACCACACTTTCCATTTTGGTGGAGCAGACTCTCTTAGGGCTACAGCAAACTCTGATCGGATTAACCGCTCCCACTGATTAAAACCAGAAAGGGGCAGTTGCGATGTCAAATCAATTAGCGATGTCATATCAGCTGCAACCTTGCCCCCCGAATTTATCGACTTGGCAAACTCCCTTACAGCTGACTTAACGTTATCTTCCATAATCTCAAGTTGCTACATCATCAACAATTGGGGTCAGATTACCATTTTGGTACCACATGTCATAAACAAAATAGACGCCAAGATATTGATCTGACCCCACTTATTTTGATCTGACTCTATTTATTTAGCCATCATATGCCTCTGGCAAACTCCTCCTCCGACTCTCTCTTTTTGTTCATTGCGATATCTCTATCAATCATATCGATGAATTCTTTAGCCCACTGCCGAACATTTTCCGACTCATGATCCAGCATTGGCGCTAATGCAGCCTTATCATCTTCCAGCCCAGGAATTATTGATCCCGTCCACGATCGACTGTGGAAATTTGCTCCAACCTCACTTAGAAAGTCCGCATTTTTTCCAAACACATCCACCAACTCAACAAATAAACTATTGGGGGCCTTTACGTATTCATCCTTATCATTGTCAGAGGCACCATCTTCCACTTTAACTTTGTCGAAAAGCCTCAGAGACCTGATGACATACATTAAAGCACTTCTATTCTTGCACCATTCAATTACAACATTACTATCAATTAAAGTGAAAATACTATTAGTCTTCTTTCTACCTTCTCTAGCGCTGCCGAACAGTTCTCGGAGTTTGAAACACTGTCTCGCATCAGTAATCAAAAGCACTTCTTCACTAAATTCAGGCCATATATTTTCCGCATAACGCTCAAATGCCATATACAATGCTGGATGCAAAATATCCCACAAGTCTGAAAAATCAATTTCGAAGCTTTTCACCTGGTCAACTAAGAACGCGACCAAACGCCGAGCGAATTGAGGCGAGTCATTTTTTAGCAGTTTCTCAACTAACTTTAGCCAATGGTAACCATCATGATTGCGCACCTTATTTTCTTGTACAAAAGATACATTAAGGATTAACGCCTCAAATTGAGGCCGCAATTTATCAAAGTCATAGTCATCACGACCGAAAATATACATGTTCAATATGTCTAGCGCAGCCCAGGCCGCTTGGGGACCAAGCTCAGACAACTCATTACAAAAATATATCACCTGCTCTTCGGAAAGGTGATTTACTGCTCCACCATAAGCGAAGAAAGTAGCATTATATGCTTCTAGATTCCCTTCTCTAATTAATTTAACAAGGGTATTTAACTGCTCCATCGAGCACACACCTGTACGAACCGCACTCGGATAATGCTTAACCAGTTCTTCTTTTGATGCGAATACCGTTACGTAATCGACCCAAAGATTACTATCACAAACATATATACCTGAAAGAAATCCTGAAACAAATTCAAATCTAGCGTTATCCAGCTTAGCCAACACTCTTTTAATTAAATTAAAAAGTTTTTCAGTCTCCAGCCCGAAGAATTTTTTTGCAATCTCTCGACCAAAAACTCTTGATTGTTTTTGCTCCCCAAACAATAGAATGAATTCTATATTTTCATATAGTTCATCTAGTGATCGTATAGAGTTCGCAAACTCTACAGCATCCTTTTCAGCCACATCGACAAACTCCCCCTCTTCGTTTTTGAAAAACTCACGAGAAGGATCAAGCACAATTAAAGTAATCTGCTCTTTAAAATTATCCTTATCAGGCGACAATAAGGCTTGCCACTTGTAAATTGCATCCAATTTATCTTGAGGCATATCCTCAGCGTCATATTCCAGAACATGAACAATCGACCGACTTGCCTCTGGCCAATATTTACCCCCAATTTCGATCAGCCTTGTGATTGTATCATCAAGAGTATCTGTGAAATTAAATCTAACCAGCCCACGAACTCCATTTCCGACAACCTTTCTAACTTTCTCTAAAGCATGCTCTTTCTCTGCAAGTGCCATTAGAATTGAAAACAATTCTCCCCAATAGTGATATATTTCTTCATAGGTACTAGGCAGCCACTCTTTCAACTCAGGTTTAGTTCCCTGAAATTCTGCTCCAACAATTCTGGTACCACCGTGGGCAGAAATTGCTGTCTTTATTGTCTCAATAAGTACTAAGTCAGATTTCTTATTATTAAGTGAAAGCGCTCTATTTAAAAGTTTTAGTCGCTGATCAAAGTCAGACTCAGTCCCTGAAAGCTGCCATCTAAAAAGTTGCGCAAACTGACCTATAGCGTTGTTGCTAAACGACTCATTTTCATAACAAGCGAGCTTGAACAAACACCACGCAGCCTTCTCAAAATAGGACTTATGGAAGCAAAGCATTTCCAATGACCAAACCAGGTTACGTCGAACATCACCTTTGATATCCGAAATAACAGAATCATCTGATGATTGAAAAATTCTATATAAAGCTTCACTTGTAGCACTGGGGTTCACTTCAACTAAAGAGCGGAAGAGCCGAGAACCCTTCTTAGAAAACAACAATTCCGCTTGGCCGAAAGGGCGCGCCTCCTCCAGAAAGCTTTCAACAAACGACTGCACGTTTGCTGAACTATCAAGATACTTAATCTGTGTGCAAAAGCTCTCAAACATAGCTGAAGGGATATTGGAGATAAGATCGGCTTGTCGCTCAAACAGACTGCTCTCCCACCATTCAACAGCAAGATTTAATGCCAGAGGCTTCGGGACTAATCTAGCGAACACCCCAGTACAATTTATAATCTCTTTTTCAGAAAATTGAGTAATCACCTGATCAAAAGATCGACTACTAGTTCCGGCTATTCTATTCAAGAAATCAATTGGCGACTCAGATTCACCCTTGTGAATACTGGTATATTGGAAATAATCAAATAAAGAAAAAACTTTCAGTAACTCTCGGCTTTCATCCGCAAGATTTCCATCCCCGTTTATAAGTTTTTCTACCAAATCTCTTTCTGTAAAATTGGCTTGAATACTTCCCTCTTCCAATAATTGGGTTGTGATCATTTCTGCAAGTAAAGGAAAGCCCTCTACAAACTTCCTTATTCTCTCAACCTTAGAATTATCCGCATCTGGTAGTATTGAGCCAATTAGCTTTTTTACTTCATCTTCGTGAAGCCGCTCCAATTTGATATGCGCTGAACTGTGAACGCGGTCATGATAAAAACCGACAGTAATAACCTTAAGCATGCTTTCCGCGGTATCAAAAAGCTTTTCAAGCCTATCGTGAAACAATACCTCACATGCCTCTATTATCACTAAGCCCGTACAACCTGCATCTACGGTAGACTTGACGCTTTCAAAGATTTGACGTTCATTCTGAGAAGCGTCAAAAATTAGAATTTCATCCTCCGCTATTTTGAATCGGTTTATATATTCAATAATTAACCTGGTTTTTCCTAGCCCTGAAAGCCCGGACAACCTTACTAAAGGCTTTTCACTTTCAAAAGCCTCAACTAAAGCCTGAAAGGCAGATTTTCTGGCTTCATCCTCAACATAATTCAACGCGTGTTGCCTATCAAACCTCCTCCACTCTTTAAATGTCCTTGCAACATCAGGAATACTATCGGTTATTTTCTTCTTTTTTTTTATGAAATCCCTAAGAACTCTAAAGGAAATATCTTCACTCGACTTTGGTTTGACTATATTAATATGGCCTGCGT
Organism: Microbulbifer sp. SH-1; assembly: GCF_011326135.1. Classification (NCBI taxonomy): domain Bacteria; kingdom Pseudomonadati; phylum Pseudomonadota; class Gammaproteobacteria; order Cellvibrionales; family Microbulbiferaceae; genus Microbulbifer; species Microbulbifer sp. SH-1. The sequence goes on from NZ_CP046948.1 coordinate 1,276,642, forward strand.
CGGGTATGCTTTTCACAGGATGCTCGCGAAAGATGCTTTTTACGCTGTTTGATTTAACAATTGCATCCCGTCCAGCAAAAACACTTAGGATATCAAAATGGTTATTCAACTTTGCATAAGACCATGCATCATTCATTTCTTCAACATAGCTAGAATCTTTACACAAAGCTTTTAGCTTATTATTCCTAAAAGCAATTTTACTAGCCAAGCTTGCCAAACCAGCTCCATCTTGAGGGACCGCATAAAAGCACAACTTTTTAATATTATGCTTTTCACCTTTCATGTGCAGGTTTAACAGCATCTTCCTTATTACTAGACCACCTAAACTGTGACCCACTAAAACTATGCTATCTTTTTTTAGGTCATACCGACTTTCTATTTCTGTTAGCAACCCCTCAGCCAAATGGTGAATCGTTGGACTCACTCCAATTAGCGGTAAATAGCATGTGGAATATCCGTACTGCGCGATGTTGCAGTTTATGTCTGGATCCGCGCCCAACAACTGAGGAAACTTCCCCCAAGTACTTTTCATATTCCCCATGAATCCATGGACAAATACAACTTTTTCCGTCATCGAAATTCCTTAAAAAATTTCGTCCCAGGCCACATTTAAGTTTCTAAATACTAAATTGGGGAAAAAATTCCTTTTGACTCACTTCTCGACAAATGGAGTCAGATCACCAATTGGGCACCTCTTTCACCCAATCAAATTAACCTTACACAAGTGACGCACCACATTACTACCGCGAGGCGATATACATTGACTAAAACTCGCATATCCAACTCGATTACAGTTTCCTGGCGCGTTTTCGTATTGGCAATTGATTCCCACAAAGGGTGGAGATTTTTATTCATATGCAGTGTATGCATCACCTTTCGACGAAGGATACTGATATCTCCGTCAAATATTTCTGGACCCGATAGTATTTGAAATCTGATTTAAGTCAATGACATGGATTCTGCTCACTGAATTCGTGATTGAATAACGCTGTGATCGTAGGTTAAATTATGCACTTCGGCCAAATGTTAATCAGCGAACGGCACATATAAAAAAGCGAACCTCAATTGAGGCTCGCTTTTTCGACTTTCAATGTCAGCTTAGACAGCTCACACCGCTATTAGCAGCTTCCTCTGCATGGCGAACTAAAAGCAGTCCCCGGAACCCGCACCCACCCTTCCATCAGAACCCGCGCACTGCGGCTCATAATGGCCTTGGTTGCCGTCCACTGCCCATTGACGATTTCCGCTTCCGCACCCACCCGCAAGGTGCCGGACGGATGGCCGAAGTTCACCACGCTGCGCTCCCCTCCCCCCGCGGCCAGATTGACCAGGGTGCGGGGAATGGCGGCGGCGGTGCCGATGGCGACGGCGGCGGTGCCCATCATGGCGTGGTGCAGTTTGCCCATGGACAGGGCGCGCACCAGCAGGTCGATTTCACCCGCATCCACTTGCTTGCCACTGGATGCCGCATAGCCCTTGGGTGCCGCGACGAACGCGACCTTGGGGGTATGCTGGCGAGCCGCTGCCTCTTCCACCGTTTCGATCAGGCCCATGGCCTTCGCACCATAAGCACGAATAGTCTCGAACATGGCGAGGGCCTTGTCGTCACCGTTGATGGCTTCCTGCAGCTCGGTGCCGGTGTAACCGATATCCGCGGCGTTGACGAAGATGGTCGGGATACCGGCGTTGATCATGGTGACTTTCAGGGTGCCCCCTTTCACAACATCAGCGGGCACCTCCAAATCGTCCACCAGGTTGCCGGTGGGGAACATGGCCCCTTCGCCATCCGCCGGGTCCATGAATTCGATCTGCACTTCGGCCGCCGGGAAGGTGACGCCGTCCAGTTCGAAATCACCGGTTTCCTGTACTTCCCCATTGGTGATGGGCACGTGGGCGATGATGGTTTTCTTGATGTTGGCCTGCCAGATGCGCACGGTGCAGATGCCGTTTTGTGGGATGCGCTCGGCATCGACGAAGCCGCTGTTGATGGCGAAGGCGCCTACGGCGGCGGTGAGGTTGCCGCAGTTGCCGGACCAGTCCACGAATGGCTTGTCGATGGAGACCTGGCCGAACAGGTAATCGACGTCGTGGTTTGGCTGCTCGCTTTTGGACAGGATGACGGTTTTGCTGGTGCTGGAGGTGGCTCCGCCCATGCCGTCGGTCTGCTTGCCGTAGGGATCGGGGCTGCCGATTACGCGGAGCAGGAGGTTGTCGCGCGCGGCGCCTGGGACCTGGGCGGATTCCGGGAGGTCCTGCAGGCGGAAGAACACGCCTTTGCTGGTGCCGCCGCGCATGTAGGTGGCGGGGATTTTGATTTGGGGGGCGGAGGTCATTTTTAGTCTCGCGGGAAACTTGTTCTTGGTTGTAGGAGCCTGCCTGCAGGCGAACAGTTTGGTGCTTCGTGGCTGTTCGCTTGCAAGCAAGCTCCTACGGGTGCTTTGTGGGTGGTTGTTCGCCTGCGGGCAGGCTCCTACAGGTGGTGCAAATTACGCGTTGGCTTCGGCTTCCAGGAAGTCTTTGGCGAAGCGTTGTAGGACGCCGCCGGCTTCGTAGATGGAGACTTCTTCCTGGGTGTCCAGGCGGCATTTGACCGGGACTTCTACGGTTTCGCCGTCTTTGCGGTGAATGAGTAGGGTCAGGGTTGTGCCTGGGGTGCGGTCGCCGGTCACGTCGTAGGTTTCGGTGCCGTCGATGCCGAGGGTCGTGCGGGTGGTGCCCGGCAGGAACTCCAGCGGCAGCACGCCCATGCCGATGAGGTTGGTGCGATGAATGCGTTCGAAGCCTTCGGCGACGATGGCTTCTACACCGGCTAGGCGCACGCCTTTGGCGGCCCAGTCGCGGGAGGAGCCCTGGCCGTAGTCGGCGCCGGCGATAATGATCAGCGGCTGCTTGCGGTCCATGTAGGTTTCGATGGCTTCCCACATGCGGGTGACCTGGCCTTCCGGCTCGACGCGAGCGAGGGAGCCCTGCTTCACTTCACCGTTTTCGTTGCGCACCATTTCGTTCAACAGTTTCGGGTTGGCGAAGGTGGCGCGCTGGGCGGTGAGGTGATCGCCGCGGTGGGTCGCGTAGGAGTTGAAGTCCTCTTCCGGCAGGCCCATTTTCGCCAGGTATTCACCGGCGGCACTGCTGGCCAGGATCGCGTTGGACGGCGACAGGTGGTCGGTGGTGATGTTGTCACCCAGCACCGCCAGCGGGCGCATGCCTTTCAGCGCACGCTCACCGGCCAGCGCGTCTTCCCAGTACGGTGGGCGGCGGATGTAGGTGCTTTGCGGGCGCCAGCTGTATAGTGGGTCGCCCTTCTCTGCCGCGCTCTTTTCCAGATCGAACATCGGGATGTAGACCTCGCGGAACTGCTCGGGCTTCACGCTCTGTTTGACGATCGCGTCGATCTCTTCGTCGCTCGGCCAGATGTCTTTCAGGGTGACCGGGTTGCCGTCTTTGTCGTAACCCAGGGTGTCTTTTTCGATATCGAAGCGGATGGTGCCGGCGATGGCGTAGGCGACGACCAAGGGCGGCGAAGCCAGGAACGCCTGCTTGGCGTAGGGGTGGATACGGCCGTCGAAGTTGCGGTTGCCGGACAGTACGGCGGTAGCGTACAGGTCGCGGTCGATCACTTCTTTCTGGATGACCGGGTCCAGCGCGCCGCTCATGCCGTTACAGGTGGTACAGGCAAACGCGACCACGTCGAAGCCCAGTTGCTGCAGTTCCGGTAGCAGGTCGGCTTCTTCCAGGTACATTTTTACGGTTTTGGAACCCGGCGCCAGGGAGGTTTTCACCCAGGGCTTGCGGGTCAGGCCGAGCTTGTTGGCGTTGCGCGCAATCAGGCCCGCGGCAATTATGTTGCGCGGGTTGCTGGTGTTGGTGCAGCTGGTGATCGCGGCAATGATCACGGCGCCGTCGGGCATCAGGCCCTCTTTCTCTTCCCATTTCTCTCTCCAACCTTCTTGAGCGATGCCGCGGTTGGCCAGCTCGGAAACCGGCAGCAGTGCGTGCGGGTTGGATGGGCCGGCCAGGTTGCGGGTAACGGAAGACAGGTCGAACTTGAGCACGCGCTCGTATTCGGCGTCTTTCAAAGAGTCCGCCCACAGGCCGGTTTCTTTTGCGAATTTTTCTACCAGGGCTACCTGCGCGTCGTCGCGGCCGGTGAGTTTCAGGTAGTCGATGGTCTGCTCGTCGATGGCGAACATGCCGGCGGTGGCGCCGTACTCGGGTGTCATGTTGGCGATGGTGGCGCGGTCGCCCAGGCTCAGGCTGGAGGCGCCTTCGCCGTAGAATTCGAGATACGCACCCACCACACGCTCGCGGCGCAGGAATTCGGTCAGCGCCAGTACCATGTCGGTACCGGTGATGCCGGGCTGCAGTTTGCCGGTCAGTTCGACGCCGACGATGTCGGGCAGGCGCATGTAGGAGGCGCGGCCGAGCATGACGCTTTCGGCTTCAAGGCCGCCCACGCCCACGGAGATTACGCCGAGCGCATCCACCATCGGGGTGTGGCTGTCGGTGCCGACGCAGGTATCCGGGAAGGCCACACCGTTTTTCACCTGCACCACCGGAGACATTTTCTCCAGATTGATCTGGTGCATGATGCCGTTGCCGGGCGGGATTACGTCGACGTTTTCAAACGCGGTTTTGGTCCAGTTGATGAAGTGGAAGCGGTCTTCGTTGCGGCGCTCTTCCACTTCGCGGTTTTTTTCGAACGCGTTTTTTTCAAAACCGGGGTGTTCGACGGCCAGGGAGTGGTCGACGATCAACTGGGTGGGGACCACCGGGTTTACTTTGGCGGGGTCACCGCCCTGCTCTGCGATGGCGTCGCGCAGGCCGGCGAGGTCCACCAGTGCGGTCTGGCCGAGGATATCGTGGCAGACGACGCGCGCGGGGAACCAGGGGAAGTCGAGGTCGCGCTTGCGTTCGATGATTTGTTTCAGGGCTGCGGTGAGGTTTTGTGGTTCGCAGCGGCGCACCAGATTTTCCGCGAGGATGCGCGAGGTGTATGGGAGTTTGGCGTAGGCGCCTGGCTGGATTTTTTCGACGGCTTCGCGGGTGTCGAAATAATCGAGGTCGGTGCCAGGGAGATTTTTGCGGTATTCGGTATTCATCTATTTCACCAAAGTGAATCTTGGCTTTGTGTGTTCGCTGGGGTTGGCCCTGTAGGAGCCTGCCTTGCAGGCGAACAGATCGCGCTTCGTTGCTGTTCGCCTGCAGGCAGGCTCCTACAGGGGGTGGTCCCGAATTTTGTGCGGAGCTTGCGCTCGGCGTTCCCGAGGGTGTTTCCGCTGTAGGAGCCTGCCTTGCAGGCGAACAGATCGCGCTTCGTTGCTGTTCGCCTGCAAGCAGGCTCCTACAGGGGGTGGTCCCGAATTTTGTGCGGAGCTTGGGCTCGGCGTTCCCGGGGGTGTTTCCGCTGTAGGAGCCTGCTTGCAGGCGAACAGGTCGGTGCTTCGTTGCTGTTCGCCTGCAGGCAGGCTCCTACAGGGGGTGGTCCCGAATTTTGTGCGGAGCTTGCGCTCGGCGTTCCCCGGGGTGTTTCCGCTGTAGGAGCCTGCCTGCAGGCGAACAGGTCGCGCTTCGTTGCTGTTCGCCTGCAGGCAGGCTCCTACAGGGGGTGGTCCCGAATTTTGTGCGGAGCTTGCGCTCGGCGTTCCCGGGGGTGTTTCCGCTGTAGGAGCCTGCTTGCAGGCGAACAGGTCGGTGCTTCGTTGCTGTTCGCCTGCAGGCAGGCTCCTACAGGGGGATTAGCGCTCGGCGATTGGGGTTACTTTGCGCAGTTCCGGGCCGACATATTCCGCGCTTGGGCGGATGATGCGGTTGTCGGCGCGCTGTTCAAATACGTGGGCGGCCCAGCCGGTTACGCGGGACATTACAAAGATCGGCGTAAACAGCTTGGTGGGAATGCCCATGAAGTGATACGCGGAGGCGTGGAAGAAGTCGGCGTTACAGAACAGCTTCTTCTCGCGCCACATGACTTCTTCGCAGCGTACGGATACCGGGTACAGCACGTCGTCGCCCACGTCGGCGGCGAGTTTTTCGGACCACTGCTTGATGATGGCGTTGCGCGGGTCGGATTCGGTGTAGACCGCGTGGCCGAAGCCCATGATCTTTTCTTTGCGCTCGAGCATGCCGAGCAGTTCTTTTTCCGCTTCGTCGGCGGAGGAGAAACGCTCGATCAGTTCCATTGCGGCTTCGTTGGCGCCGCCGTGCAGCGGGCCACGCAGGGAGCCGATGGCGCCGGTGATGCAGCTGAACAGGTCAGACAGGGTCGACGCACACACGCGCGCGGTGAAGGTGGAGGCGTTGAACTCGTGCTCGGCGTACAGGATCAGGGAGACATTCATCACCTGCTCGTGCAGCGCGTTCGGTTTTTCGTCGCGCAGCATGTGCAGGAAGTGGCCGCCGATGGAGTCATCGTCGGTTTCGGTTTCGATGCGCACGCCGTCGTGGCTGAAGCGGTACCAGTAACAGATGATGGACGGGAATGCGGCCAGCAGGCGGTTGGCTTTTTCCTGCTGCTGTGCGAAGGATTCTTCGCCTTCCAGGTTGCCCAGCATGGAGCAGCCGGTGCGCATGACGTCCATTGGGTGTGCGTCGGCGGGGATGCGTTCGAGCACTTCTTTCAGTGCCTGTGGCAGGCCGCGCAGGGTTTTCAGCACGCCTTTGTAATCGGCCAGTTGCGCTTTGTTGGGCAGTTCGCCGTAGAAAATCAGATAGGCGACTTCTTCGAACTCGCAGTTTTCGGCGAGGTCTTTTACGTCGTAACCGCGGTAGGTCAGGCCGGAGCCGGATACGCCTACGGTGGAGAGTGCGGTTTTACCGGCTACCTGGCCACGCAGGCCTGCTCCGCCAACTTTTTTCTCTGCCATCGTTAATTCCCCTATCAGTTTAAGTTTTACTTCGTCATGCCGGACTTGATCCGGCATCCAGTACAGCGGCTTCGATCTACCTCCGTTCTGGATCCCGGCATGCGCCGGGATGACGAGGTTGGGCGTTGTGGTTTTGTAGGAGCCTGCCTTGCAGGCGAAAATTTAGCTCCTGTGCCAAGCAGCCGTCCCTGGAGCAGTTTCCGGCCCGGCCATCCATGGCCGGTCGCTGATCTGAGCAGCGAGCAATGCTCGCAAAACGCTCAGTTCAGCCATGCAGGCAGGCTCCTACAGGGTGCATCTCGTTACTTTTTGAAGAGTGCATCGAGCTTGTCTTCAAACTCGTGGTAGTTCAGGTAGTCGTACAGTTCGGCGCGGGTCTGCATGGTGTCTACCACGGCCTGTTGGTCGCCGTTGGCCAGAATGCTGGTATAGACGTTTTCCGCCGCCTTGTTCATGGCGCGGAACGCGGACAGCGGATACAACACCATATCGGCGCCGGATTCCGCGAGTTCTGCCTTGTTGTACAGCCTGGTTTTACCGAACTCGGTGATGTTGGCGAGGATCGGTACGTTCAAAGCGTCTTTAAAGGCGCGGTAGTGTTCGAGTTCGGTCACCGCTTCCGCGAAGATGCCGTCGGCGCCGGCTTCGATGCAGGCCTGGGCGCGTTCGATGGCGGCTTCGAGGCCTTCCTGGGCGAAGGCGTCGGTGCGGGCCATGATGAAGAAGTCATCGTCGGTGCGGGCGTCTACCGCGGCCTTGATACGGTCGACCATTTCCTCTTTGGAGACGATCTCTTTGTTGGGGCGGTGGCCGCAGCGCTTCTGCGCGACCTGGTCTTCGATGTGCACGGCGGCAGCGCCGGCGCGGATCATTTCTTTGATGGTGCGCGCGATGTTGAAGGCTCCACCCCAGCCGGTGTCGATATCCACCAGCAGCGGCAGGCTGGAGGCGGCGGTAATGCGGCGCACGTCTTCCAGCACGTTGTCGAGGCTGGTCATGCCCAGGTCCGGCAGGCCGTAGGAGGCGTTGGCGACGCCGGCACCGGAGAGATAGATGGCCTGGTGGCCGATGCGCTCGGCCATGATGGCGGTATAGGCGTTGATGGTGCCGACGACCTGCAGGGGCTGGTTTTCTTTCAGTGCCAGACGGAAGCGTGCGCCGGCGGATTCTGGTCTGCTCATAAGCTGTCTTCTCTCATCAATTCTGCTTGGCTAGTTTGTTTTCGATATTGCTGCGGGACGCGCGGATGTGGCGCCGCATCAGGATTTCCGCCAGTTCTCCGTCGCCGGCTTCGATGGCATCGATGATGTGGCTGTGCTCGCGGAAAGCGCGGTGCGCGCGCGGGCTGGCCATGCCGAGCTGGTAGCGGTACATGCGCACGCGGTAGTAGAGCCGGTTGCAAAGGGTGTCGATCAGCAGGTCGTTGTTGGAGGCCTGTACGATGCGGAAGTGGAAGTCGAAATCCCCTTCCGGCTGGTAATAGGCGGTGCCGGCCTGGAGTTCTTCCTGTTGTTCGTGGCGGGCGAGCATCTGGCGCAGCTCTACCACGTCTTCTTCCGTGCGGTTCTGCGCGGCGAGCCGGCAGGCCATGCCTTCGAGGGCTTCGCGCACGTCGTAGAGTTCCAGCAGCCCGCGTTCGGTGAGGTCCACCACGCGGGCGCCGACATTGACCCGGCGTTCTAACAGGCCGAGGGATTCCAGCCGCATCAGCGCCTCGCGCAGGCTGCCGCGGCTGGCGTCGAAGCGGCGCGCCAGTTCCGGTTCGCTGATCTTGCTGCCAGCAGCCATGTGCCCTTCGACAATTTCACGGCGCAGGGTGAGGAAAAGACGGTCAGCCAGACTTTGGGAACCGCGGGTACCTTTGGGTACCTCCGCTTCCGTGGTGTTGATTGCGGTTTCGGATTGCACGGTCGTGAGCCTGCTCAACATTGTCGACAATTTCTAGGTTGGACCAGCTTAATTTGCCACTTTTTTGCCGTCAACCGTATTTTTTGTCAACACATTGGGAAATTTAGGCTATACGGCGCGATAGATTGGAGCCGCCGGGGTACGGGGAAAAATAAGACGGGACGGTCATGCTGCAGTGCGCGCCCTGCGCAGCCCACAAGTTCTGTGCTGTGGCCTGCGAATTGCAAAGTTCGACCAAAAAAGAACGCAACGGAGCGGAATGGTAGTCTTGAAATAGTGATATGGGCATAATAGCGCCCGCGCTGACCCGGGTGCGGATAAACACGCCTGGCCACTCTATCCTTATGGATAGCCGTCGCCGCTGGCGCCGCTGGCCATCCGTATCGAAAATGACACGTCGAGAGTATCAAGCAGATTCAAATCATGCCTAAGAGTATTATCAGGCGCTGGCTGCCGACTCCCGAACAAGTAAGAGCCAATAACAATCTGCGGTTTCTCGGCAATCTGCTGCACGACCCTAACCTCTTCCACCTGAATCGGCATTCCGTATCTGTGGCCTTTGCCGTGGGTATCTTCACCAGCTTCCTTCCCCTGCCCGGCCAGATGCTGATCGCCGCCCTGCTCGCACTCTGGTTCCGCTGCAACCTGCCGCTGTCGGTGGCCCTGGTGTGGATTACCAACCCGGTCACCATGCCGGCGATTTTCTATAGCACCTACAAGCTGGGGGCGTGGATTCTGGGTGCACCACCGGAGCCCTTCGAGATCGAGCTTTCGTGGGAGTGGTTGCGGGATGAGGTTGGGCGAATCTGGCTGCCGCTGTTTTTTGGCTCGCTGATCTGCGGCATTTTCTTTGCCGCTGTCGCCTATTTTGCAATGCAGGGGATCTGGCGTTGGCATGTGGTGAAACGGTGGAAGACACGGCTGGAGCTGCGCAAGACGCAGCTCGATCAGGGCAATTAACCTGTCATCCCGGGCCCGACCCGGGATCCACCCAGAAGTTGCCGGACAGTATGTCACTGGATGCCGGATCAAGTCCGGCATGACGGAGTACCGCAAACGTCATCCCGGCGCATGCCGGGATCCAGAACGGAGGTAGATCAAAACCACTGCCCTGAATGCCGGATCAAGCCCGGCATGACAGTGGTCAGAAATCCTGGCGCAGGGCCGCCGCCGGTTGCACGCGGCTGGCTTGTAACGCCGGGTACAGGGTGGCAATCAGGCTCAGCAGGAACCCGGCCCCCACCACCAGCGCCACATCCCCCCACTGCAGTTCCGACGGCAGATAATCCACCGGATAGACGTCAGACTTAAGGAACTGGATGCCAAACAGGGATTCAAGCCCCGCCACCGCATCGGTGACCAGTAGCGAGCCGATGACTCCGAGCAATCCACCCACGAGAACCCCCACCAGCCCCACCAGAGCCCCCTGGCTCACAAAGGTCAGCAGGATTTCGCGGGTGCTCGCACCCATGGTGCGCAGGATGGCGATGTCCCCGTGTTTGTCGATCACGACCATCACCAGCGTCGACACAACGTTGAACGCGGCGATGGCGATGATCAGAAACACCAGCAGACTGACCAGATTGCGAGACATCTGGATCGCCTGGTACAGATTGCCGTGGGTGCCGGTCCAGTCATTGCCGTAGTAGCCTTCCGCCGGCAACTGGCGCAGCAGGTTCTGGAACACTGCGAACGAGCGCAGCATGTCCTTCATCCGCATTTGCACCCCGGCTCCACCGGCGCCGCCGGCCAGTGCCTGGGCCTGCGCCCAATCCACCAGTGCCAGCGAGTGATCCAGCGCGGTGCCGGAGTGGAAAATATCCACCACCCGGAAGCCCGCCAGCTGCGCCGCCGCGCGGCCGCCGGATTCCGAATTGCCACTCTGGGGAACGATGATGGAGAGCTGTTCACCTACCGCGATTTCCAGCTTGTCGGCGATGCCTTTGCCCAGAATGATGCCGGGTTCCGCCGGGTCATTGGTGAGCGCGGTAAAGCTGCCGGGCTGCAGGAATTCGCCGATGCTCGATACGTTGACGATGGTCTCGGGATTCACGCCCTGCACCAGAAGCGGGGAAACTTCGAGACCGTTGCGAGCAAGGCCATTGACCTGCCACACCTCCGCCGCCGCGGTGACACCATCCATTGCCGCCACCTGATTGCGCACTGCAGTCCAGTCGATTTCCGGGCTGGCGTTGTAGACCGTGGCGTGGGGCATGATGCCGAGAATGCGCTCGCGCAGTTCGCGGTCGAACCCGTTCATCACCGACATCACCACAATCATCAGCGCCACACCCAGGATCAGGCCGATCATGGAGAGCCCGGAGATAAACGACACCAGGCCAGCCGAGTCGTTGCCTCCGCGCTGGGCGCCGGCATAGCGCAGGCCGATAAAGGCGGGAAGCGGCCTAAACATGATCGCCCTGCTGCCAGTCTTCGGTGAGCTGGCCGTCGATAAGATGCAGGCAGCGGTCCAGTGCGCCGGCGAGATCCGGGTCGTGGGTGACGATAACGAAGCTAATGCCGGTTTCGTCGTTGAGGCGGTCCATAAGCTTGTGAATTTCCCTGGCGGTGGCCCGATCCAGGTTGCCGGTGGGTTCGTCCATCAGCACACAGGCGGGCCGCGCCACCAGTGCGCGGGCAATGGCAACGCGCTGACGCTCACCGCCGGACAGTTGCGCCGGCTTGTGATCCAGGCGCTGGCCAAGGCCCACGGCCTCCAGCATTTCCCGCGCCTGGGCGCGGGACTCCGCCACCGAACGCTTGCCGATCAGCAGCGGCATGGCGACGTTTTCCAGCGCGGTGAATTCGTTCAGCAGATGGTGAAACTGGTACACAAACCCGAGACTGCTGTTGCGCAGCCAGCCGCGCTCGTTGGCATTGAGCGACGCCAGGTTCTGGCCGCCCACCCACACCTCGCCGGTGCTCGGCGTGTCCAGCCCGCCGAGCAGGTTCAACAGGGTAGATTTGCCGGAGCCGGAGGCGCCGACAATGGCAAGGCGCTCGCCCTTCGGCACCTGCAGTTCAACACCGCGCAGCACCTGCAGTTCGTTGGCGCCCTGGCGGTAGGTTTTGGTGAGGCCGTGGCAGGCGAGCACCACTTCCGCACTGGCCTGTGGGCGTGATTCTTCGGGATGGATTTCCACTTGGCTGTTCATATATCGGTTCAGTTTTTGTGTACCTGTAGGAGCCTGCCTGCAGGGCTGAGATGAGCGTTAAGCGAGCACTGCTCGCTGCTCATTTCAGCGACCGGCCATGGATGGCCGGGCCGGACGCTGCTCCAGGGATGGCTGCTTGGCACCAAGCCTGGAAGTTCGCCTGCAGGCAGGCTCCTACAGCAGTGTTGGTTATTCGTATCGCAGTGCTTCGGCGGGCGCGATCTGCGCCGCGCGCCAGGCCGGGAACAGGGTCGCCAGCAGGCTCATGATGATCGCGGCACTCAGCACCATCACGGCATCAGCGGCGCGGAATTCCGAGGGCAGGAAGCTGACGAAAAACACCCGCGGATCAAAAATCTTCGCACCCACCACATGCTCGATCCAGGACACAAGATCGGTGAGGTTCAGCGCAATCAGCGTACCGAGAAGGCCGCCAGTCACCGCGCCGATAATGCCAATCGCACTGCCCTGCACCACGAACACCGCCATGATCTGGCGCGATGTGAGGCCGAGGGTGCGCAGTACGGCGATGTCCGAGCGCTTGTCGGCCACCATCAGCACCAGCGCGGATACGATATTGAATGCGGCTACCGCCACAATGATCATCAGCATTAAGGTGACGACGGTTTTCTCCATTTTCACCGCCTGGAACAGGCTGCCCTGGGAGTGGCTCCAATCCTCGCCGGTAAACCCCTCCCCCAGCGAAGCGGCATAGCCTTCGACAACGCCGAGGGCGTTGTTCATATCGTCAAACTTGAGCTGCAGCCCCTGCACCTTGCCGGGCATGCGTAGCAGGCGCGCGGCGTCGTCCAGGTGCATAAGCGCCATGTTCTGGTCCACCTGCGCGCCCACGGAAAATACCCCGGCCACGGTAAAACGCTTGGTGCGGGGAAAGATGCCGGCAGGCGTTATGGTCACTTCCGGCAGGGTGAGAATTACGCTGTCACCGGGGATAACGCCCAGCTGGCGGGCGAGAATACGTCCGAGGACGATGTGGTAACTGCGCGGTTCCAGCCCGTCGAGGCTGCCCATCAGCATATGTTCACCCACGGCCGACACTTCCCGCAGGGCCACTGGATCGACCCCCTGGAACTCCACACCCTGGGATTGATTGTTGGCACCGAGCAGTGCAAAACCGCGCACAAAGGGGCTCGCGGCGAGTACATGGGGTTGCTCGCGCAGGCTGCCCGCGACGGCAGGCCAATCCTCGAGGCCCTCTTTTTTCTCCACAAAACCGTGCGGTACCACGGACAGGATGCGGGTCTTCAGTTCACGATCGAAACCGTTCATCACCGAAGTGACCACGATCAACGCCAGAACGCCCAGCGCCATACCCAGCAGAGAGAAGCCATTGATGAAAGAAATGAATTGCTGCCGTCGGCGGGCGGCCACATAGCGCAGGCCGATATAGAGGGGAACTGGTTTTATCATGGGGCTGATTTAAGCGGAAAAACGCCAAGAAATCCAAGTATTTACGTGCGCTGCCGGCACAAACTGCTGCATTCGACCACAACGATCAACGCGGATTCCATTTGAGCAGCTTTTCATTCAACAACTTGAGCTTTGCCTCGTCCCACCCCGGTGGTGCCACCAGTTGGTGCCAGGCGTGCACGTAATCCGCCGGTGCATAACTGTGGCCAAAGCCCATAGGGGCAATTCCCGCGTGCATGTCCATTGCCAGTTGCAGCATGGTGACAATGGGATACCACTGCAGGTCCGGCGATACATCCGGGGCGCGTGGCGCTTTCATCCACGCCGGCATCCGGTAGGCCGCCTCCGGCTCGAAGAACACGATCGGATCACTGCCATGTTGCAGGTAGGCGAGACGGAAATTCCCCCACGCCGCACTGCCCTTCTCGTAGCCACCAAAGTGGTTGCCGAAGCGCACCACGGCGCCATCGCGGAATATAGGCAGCCAGGCCGGCGAGCCCAGATCCCGGTCTGCGGTAACCTCGCGCCAGGTGTCACTGCGGAACGGCGGGCCGGCCCACAGAGCGCCGTGAAATGGGTCGTTAATGATGTCGTAGAAATCAAAGGAGCGATCGGAGTTGAGCGCGCCAAGGCTCAGCCCGAACAGGTACAGCCTGGGCCTGGTTTCGTGTGGCAACCCGCTCCAATGGCCGTAAATAGTCCGAAACAGCGCCTGGGCGGTCTCGCGACCGTACGCATCCTCGGTCATCAGCGCGATCGGGCTCGGCAGATACGAGTACTGCGCGGCAACGCTGGCGACATCGCCACGCAATAGATATTCAATGGAATTGATGGCGCCTGGGTCTACCCAGCCAGTGCCGGTCGGTGTAATCAGGATCAGATAGGGGCGCTCGAAACCTCCGACACGCAGCAGTTCTTTCAGCGCCAGTTCTGCACGCTCCGCCGGTGTTTCCGCGGCGTTCAGCCCGACATACACGCGTATCGGGTCTTTTGCGCTGCCGGTCACTTCCTCGATATCTCCGGCTTTGGGGCCGAGTGCGATATAGCGTCGCCCCTGATGGCCCATATCCTCCCAGCGGACCAGGGACTCTGCGCTTCCCGGTGTCATCGGGTCGGTAGGTTCGGGCATGTCCGGCGCTATGCGGGCATCGAGCTGCTGATAAATTCGGTCTACGCGCTTTAACGCCGCGGTGAGAATGACATCGTTAAACGCCGACCAGAACAGAACAATGGCGGCAATCAGACCCAGCACCATTGAGATGCGGCGAGGCGCGCGTCGCTCCAGCTTGCTCGACAGGAAATAATAGAGGTGCCGAAACAGCTTGGCGATGGCGACAAGTACCAGAAACACCAGAAGTGCCACTACAGCGACCGTGAACGGGCGCACCCCGGGTGCATCTTCCAGCCCCATCAGCGAGCGCACGGTGTTCTGCCAATTGGCGGCATTCCACAGAAACAGCACCGCCAGCAAGGCACAGAAGCTCCCGGTGACCCAGCGCAGGATACGGCTGGCCCGCGCCCCGGCGGATGGCAGCTCAAAAAACCTCCACAGCCAATGCAAGAATACCCCCACTCCGTAACCGGCCGCGAGAGAGACGCCGGAGATAACGCCCTGAACCACCCCCTCGCGAGGAATCAGCGAAGGAGTCAGAGACAGGGCAAAGAAGATCGTCGCAACCAGCAGCCCTGCTGTAGAAAAGAAATGAGTAAGCCGCATTCGTGACTGCCCGATGAGTCAAGTTCGAATTTCAGCCTAGCACATGCCCGGCGAGCAGCACTGGCCGCGACCCGCGCACCGCAGCCTTGCGTCGGCCCAGGGAAAGGAAAAACGTGAAGAATGCCCCGTGTTTCGGCAAAATATCTGCTTTAATGCCCCGCAACACGAATAAATCAATGGGAGAGCCCACATGTTCTCAACCTCCATCCTGCGCAACCTCACATTGGCCGGCCTCGTCGGCATCGCTATTTCCGCCTCAGTCGCTCAGGCTGAAACGATCGAAGTGCCCGTTGGCAGCCAGGGGCAAGTCGCCGAGGCAACCCATCTGCGCGGCAAGAAGCAGGATCAGGTGACCCAGGAACTGGGCGAGCCTCTCAATATCCAGGGCCCGGTCGGAGTGCCCGCAATCTCACGCTGGGAGTACGGCGCTTTCTACGTTTACTTCGAGAACGACCGGGTTCTGCACACCGTCGCCAAACACCAGGGCTGAGCCCGGGCCGGAAACCACTTTTCAGTAACCTCTCAGGGATGAAGTCATGACCACTGTTCGCGCGTTTCAAACAATTTCATTTTGCTGCCTGCTGCTGACCGGGGGCGCCGTATTCGCCCAGACACCAGTCGACCCAATGGGCGGCATGGGTGAAAAACTGGCCAAACTGGGCGGTCAAATGCATGTCGCTGCCAAAAAATGTGGCGGTTACACGGAAGAGCAGCTTGAAAAGATGAAAGCGGAACAGCGCAAGAACTCCGCCAATCTCGCCATGACGGAAGAGGCCTTCGACAAAGCTTTTGCCGAAGGTGAACGCCTGCTGGAAGAGCGATGGAAAAACATGAGCAGCGCCGAACGCGCCGCTGCCTGTGAGGAAATGAAGTCGATCCCCGACGGGGTGTAATCCGGTCCACCCCTGATCACCGATATGCCCACCGCCTGGTGGGCTACTTCGCAGACCGCATTTCAGCGGGAGCGCATTAGATGTTCCACGTCAGTAGAGATAGGTCGCGGTGCCGGTAGCGATCAGCTCGTCTGCATCGTTGTGCAGCTCCATGCGCGTCACCACCAGCTTGTTCCCGACCCTCAGCACAGAGCCGCCACAGACAAAGCTCTCGCCCCGCCCGGGCTTTAAATAATCTACTCGCATATCCACCGTACCCAGACGGGTGAGGCGCTGGATCTTTTCTTCCCAGTCAATCGCGCCGCCCATACGCTGGTAGGCCGCGACCATCGCGGTGAAACCGCCGACCTGGTCCAGCGCGGTGGCGATCACACCACCGTGGAGAATATTGTGGAAATGATTGCCGATCAGCTGTGGCTTGCGCGCAAATTTAGCGGACAGCGTCTGCTGTTCGAAATCGACCTCGTGCAGCTTAAGGCCGATTTCGCGCACAAAGGGTACGCCTTCAAAGACGCCCTCGATCAACTGGAAAAATTCGCTATACGAAGGTTCCGTCACAGTCGAGTTACCCGATTGAGGCCATCCAGGGCGGCACTGCGATAGGCCTCGGCCATGGTGGGATAGTTGAACGTGGTATTGACGAAATAATCTATTCGGTTATTCGGCGCCGGCTGTTTCATGATCGCCTGACCGATGTGCACAATCTCCGCCGCTTCCGCACCAAAACAGTGGATACCGAGAATTTCACGGGTTTCGATGTGGAACAGAATTTTCAGCATACCTACACGTTCGCCGGAAATCTGCGCGCGCGCGGTGTGTTTGAACAGTGCACGGCCCACTTCGTAAGGCACCTTGGCATTGGTGAGTTCGCTTTCCGTTTTACCCACGGAGGAAATTTCCGGGAGGGTATAAATACCCGTCGGCGCGTCCTCAATAACACGGTGGTCGCGCCCGGCAATAGCGTCTGCGGCAGCGCGCCCCTGGTCATAGGAAGCGCTGGCCAGGCTTGGCCAGCCGATCACATCGCCTACGGCAAAAATATTATCCACTGTGGTGCAGTAGTGATCGTCCACCGCCAACTGGCCGCGGTGGTTGGCTTCGAGACCGACATTTTCCAGGCCGAGGGAGCCGGTGTTACCAGAGCGGCCGTTACACCAGAGCAGCGCGTCTGCGGAAATCCGCTTGCCGGATTGCATCTCCATGGTCACGCCGCGATTTGTGCCGGTTACCTTGGCGTACTCCTCTCTATGACGTACGGTCACGCCCATATCCCGCAGATGGTAGCTGAGGGCATCGGAAATCTCGTCGTCGAGAAATTCCAGCAGGTGGTTGCGGCTGTTGATCAGGTCCACCTTCATGCCGAGGGCGGCAAAAATGGACGCGTACTCGCAGCCGATAACACCGGCACCGTAGATGATGATGGACTGCGGCGTGTGCGCCATATCCAGAATAGTGTCGCTGTCGTAGACCCGCGGATGGTTGAAGTCCACATCCGCCGGACGGTATGGGCGCGAGCCAGTGGCAATGACAAATTTTTCCGCGCTTATGATTTCCCGCGCGCCGTCTGCCAGCTGCACCACGACATTGTTGGCGTCTTTGAACTGGGCATCACCAACGACAAGATCCACGCGATTGCGCGCGTAGAAACTGGTGTGCATTTCCACCTGGTAGGAAATCACCTTATTGACGGTTTGCATGACTTCCGGAAATGTCAGGCGGCGCGGCTCGCCCAAAGCGCGAAACACGGGCTGTGTGTTGTAGCGCATTAGCTGCTTTACCGAGTGGCGCAGAGCCTTGGAGGGAATGGTGCCCTTGTGGGTGCAGTTCCCGCCCACTGAAGGGCTGCGCTCAATCACCGCGACACGCAGGCCTTTCTTGGCCGCGCTCATGGCTGCAGCCTCCCCCGCGGGGCCCGAGCCGATTACTACCAGGTCGTACTTGGAGTTTGCCATTTATCTTCTGTCTTTTCTTTTATCGGTAATTCAACAAGGCGCGGTGCCACCAACAGCGCGCTCACTACTCAAAAGGGCACTTGTAAAAGAGTACTGCGTGCGCCTGGCGGCGCCCGGCGGTGCCCAGAGATACTTTCTCAGGATTCTTTGCGGCTGCTCTTGCTCGCATCGTAGGCAAGATCGCTGCCCGCAGCTTCCTTCGCCAGTGCGGCCTGGCGCTGGCGCTCCTGCTCTTTCTCACACTCCTGATCGTCACCACCGCAGATATCGCAGTCTTTCTTCATGCCGATTTTGTTCAAACCGCCGCAGGAACCCTTGAGCGGCTTGTTCTGGACTATCGCGCCGAGGGCCATGCCGGCCACGATAAGAATCATCGCAATGAACGCAAGAATATAAATAGTCACGGTTACCTCCCCTGACCTTCAAGATAGGGCTGGAACGCACTGCTGGTGCGCTCTTCAAACCCGGTATCGGTTTTTACCAGCAGAAAAACCGCGAGCTGCTGTTCTTCCGCTAATGTTAACGCCGCCTCGGCACCCATCACATTCAGCGCGGTGGCGAAGCCATCGGCCTCGGCGCAGGTATCGGCAATGACGGTGACCGATGCGAGCCTGTGCTCCACCGGGCGGCCAGTGCGCGGGTCGATGGTGTGCGCGTAGCGCTTGCCGTCGCGTTCGTAATAATTGCGGTAGTCGCCGGAAGTGGCAATGCCTTTGCCGGTTACCTGAATCGGTTCCTGTACCACCTGCCCCGCACTGGGCCGCTCGATCCCAACGCGCCAGACCGCTCCCCTGGGGTTAACACCCGCCGTGCGCAGTTCACCGCCCACTTCCACCAGGTAATTGGCAATTCCCCTGGCTTCCAGCAGGTCGGCCACACGGTCGACGCCATGCCCCTTGGCAATCGCGGACAGATCAACCTTGACCGGCCGGGTTTTACTGAGGTGTCGGCCATCGAGCAGCAGTGCATCGGAGCCGATCACCTGCTTCAGCGCTTCAATATCGCTGTCTGCGGGAATTTTTTCCGGTTCTGGCAGTGGGCCGAAACCCCACAGGTTGACCAGCGGGCCGACGGTAACGTCAAAGGCGCCGCCACTGCGGCGGTATATATCCAGCGAGCGCGCGATGACATCCGCGAGATGAGCGGAAACCTCCACTGCCGCTCCCACCGGTGCGTCGTTAAAACGCATCAGCTCCGAATCGGGAATGTAGGTAGACATCTCCTGGTTGACCGCCGCCAGCTCCGCGTCGATCGCGGACTGCAATTCGGCCCTGATCACGGTCCGCGGCACATCCGTTACCGTGATGTGGTAGGCGGTGCCCATAGTGGGACCAGACAGTTTCCAGGTGGTTTTCTCCGGCGCACAGGATGCCAGAACCACCAGAGCGAGGATAAAGATAACCCGCAGTACGCGGTTAAACCCGGAAGCCACAAACAAAAACAGGGCCGAATACAGCGGCCCTGTTTTTGTGGAAGCGTAAGCAATTCCATTCATGCGCGATCAGCCACCGAAGTCGTCGAGCAGGATGTTTTCATCCTCTACGCCGAGGTTCTTCAGCATATTGATCACCGCCGCGTTCATCATGGGCGGCCCACACATGTAGTACTCACAGTCTTCCGGCGCCGGGTGGTCCTTCAGATAGTTTTCGTACACCACGTTGTGGATGAAGCCGGTGTATCCGGTCCAGTTGTCTTCCGGCTGCGGATCAGACAGCGCGATGTGCCACTGGAAGTTATCGAATTCTTCCTGAAGACCGTTGTAGTCGTCCTCGTAGAACATCTCGCGCAGAGAGCGCGCACCGTACCAGAAGCTGATCTTGCGCTTGCTGTGCAGACGCTTCAGCTGGTCGAAAATGTGCGAGCGCATCGGCGCCATACCGGCACCACCACCGATGAAGACCATTTCGTTGTCGGTATCCTTGGCGAAGAATTCACCGAAGGGACCGTACACGCGCATCTTGTCGCCCGGCTTCAGGTTGAAGACATAGGAAGACATCTGGCCCGGGGGAATACCCTCGGTGCGCGGCGGGGGCGTGGCGATACGGATGTTGAACTTAACAACACCCTTCTCTTCCGGGTAGTTGGCCATGGAATAGGCGCGCACTACCGGCTCGGTCACTTTGGACTCCAGCTTGAAGAAGCCGAAGTGTTCCCAATCACCGCGATATTCCGGCTGGATATCGAAGTCGGAGAATTTCACGTGGTGGGGCGGCGCTTCCAGCTGGACGTAACCGCCCGCGCGGAAGTCCACGTTCTCGCCTTCCGGCAGTTTCAGGGTCAGCTCTTTGATGAACGTGGCCACGTTGGGGTTGGATTCCACAGTGCACTCCCACTGCTTCACACCGAACACCTCTTCCGGCACTTCGATCTTCATGTCCTGCTTGACGGAAACCTGACAGGACAGACGCTTGCCCTGCTTGGCTTCGCGCGGGGTAAAGTGTGCAGCCTCGGTGGGCAGCATATCGCCACCACCTTCGAGCACTTTACACACGCACTGTGCGCAGCTGCCGCCGCCGCCACAGGCAGAAGCCAGGAACAGGTTGTTGGCCGCCAGGGTTTGCAGAAGCTTGCCGCCGGCCGGCACGGTGAGGGTTTTCTCACCGTTAACCAGGATGTTGACGTCACCGGTGTTCACCAGGCGCGAACGGGCAACCAGGATGATGGCTACCAGTGCGAGCACGATGACGGTGAACATGCCAACGCCAAAATAAATGTCCATTAATTCCATACTATTCGACCTCCCCGCTTAGATATCGATGCCGCCGAAGGACATGAAGCCCAGCGACATGAGACCAACGGTGATGAAGGTGATGCCCAGGCCTTTCAGACCGTTCGGCACGTCGCTGTACTTCAGGCGCTCGCGGATGCCCGCCAGAGCCGCGATGGCCAGCGCCCAGCCGACGCCGGCACCGAAGCCGTAGGCAACAGATTCACCAAAATTGTATTCGCGCTCCACCATGAACAGAGACGCACCCATGATGGCGCAGTTCACGGTGATCAGCGGCAGGAACACACCCAGCGCGTTGTAGAGCGCCGGCACATACTTATCCAGGAACATTTCCAGGATCTGTACCAGGGCCGCGATAACGCCAATGTAAGACAGCAGGCCGAGGAAGCTCAGGTCCACGTCCGGGTAGCCGGCCCAAGCCAGCGCGCCGTCTTTCAGCAGGTAGGTGTAAATCAGGTTGTTCACCGGCACGGTGATGGTCAGAACCACAACCACCGCTACACCGAGGCCAACCGCCGCTTCAACCTTCTTGGAAACCGCGAGGAAAGTACACATCCCGAGGAAGAAGGCCAGCGCCATGTTTTCAATGAAAACGGCGCGAATGATCAGAGAAATAAAATGTTCCATCTATCAGGCCTCCTGTTGCGCCACAGGCATTTTGGAATTGGGCGCAATGGTGAACTCTTGCTCCTCCACCTGACCCGGCTTCCAGGTACGGATAGCCCAGATGATCAGACCGATCAGGAAGAAGGCACTCGGCGGCAGCAGCAGCAGGCCGTTGGGGACATACCAGCCACCGTTGTTCACGGTGTTCAGGATCTCCAGGCCGAACAGTTTGCCCGCACCGAACAGTTCACGAATAACGGCCAGACAGATCAGGATAAAACTGTAACCCAGACCATTGCCGATACCATCGAGGAAGCTGTCTTTGGGACCGTGCTTCATGGCGAACGCTTCCGCGCGGCCCATCACGATACAGTTGGTGATGATCAGACCAACGAATACCGACAGCTGCTTGGAAATATCAAACGCATAGGCCTTCAGGATCTGGTCCACCACGATTACCAGCGAGGCGATCACAGTCATCTGTACGATGATCCGGATGCTGTTGGGAATCTGCTTGCGGATCAGGGAGACCGACATGTTCGAAAACGCAGTCACGGTGGTCAGCGCGATACACATGACCAGGGTTACTGCCAGGGAGCTGGTGACCGCCAGCGCGGAGCAGATACCGAGGATCTGCAACGCGATGGGGTTATTGTTGAAAATCGGCTCCAGCAGAGTGTCTTTCAACTTCATGCTCATCTCACGCCTCCCCTGCTTTCAGGTTTTTCAGGAAGGGACCAAATCCCTGGCTGCCGAGCCAGAAATTGATCAGGTTGTTGACGCCACGGCTGGTCAGGGTAGCGCCGGACAGACCGTCAACCTGATGCACCGCATTGGCGCCGCTCGGATCGACACTGCCTTTGATTACATGGATATCCACATCGCCTTCAGCGTTGAATACCTGCTTGCCTTCCCACTGGGCTTTCCAGCGCGGGTTGTCTACTTCGCCACCCAGTCCGGGGGTTTCCTTGTGCTCGTAGAAACCGAGACCGGCTACGGTTTTCAGATCGTTCTCCAGAGCGAGGAAGCCGTACATCTGGCCCCACAGACCGGAACCGCGAACCGGCAGGATGATGCGCTGCAACTCACCATTCTTCTCCACCAGGTACACCTCTTTGGTGTTTTCCCGGCGGATGATGCGAGCGGTATCCTCTTCCGCCGGCAGCTTACCGCTGGCGTCGGGGATCTTCGCCGCGGCGCGGCCACTGCCACCCGCCGGCGCTTCATCGGTGAATTTGCCGGTGCTCAGATCAACATACTTGATCGTCACCGCTTCGAACGCTTCTTCGATCGCTTTGGCGTTGCGCTGATCGGCGTCGATCAGGCCACCGGCCATCAGTACGTTGCGTTTTCTGTCCAGTGCCGCGTTCGCTTCCTGCTTGGGCTTGAGTACCACGGCCGCGGTGGAGACCACCACGGAACAGACGATACATAGCACCAGTGCGACCAGCAGAGTACCTTTTACAGAATCTTTATTAGCCACGTGCCAACCTCCGCTTGATATGGGACTGCACAACGAAGTGGTCAAACAGCGGCGCGAACAGGTTGGCGAACAGAATCGCCAGCATCATGCCTTCCGGGAATGCCGGGTTTACCACACGGATCAACACGCACATCACGCCGATGAGAATGCCGTACCACCAGCGACCGGTGTCGGTCATGGCGGCGGATACCGGGTCGGTGGTCATGAAGATGAGACCGAAGGCGAAACCGCCCACCACCAGGTGCCAGTACCAGGGCACATTGAACATCGGGTTGGTGTCGGAGCCGATCATGTTGAACATGAATGCAGTTGCCATCATGCCGAGCATGGTGCCGGCAACAATGCGCCAGCTGGCGATCTTCATGAACAGCAGGATCGCACCGGCGATCAACATGGCCAGGGTGGAAGTTTCACCAATGGAACCGTGCATCTTGCCGACGAATGCGTCCATCCAGGTCAGTTGACCCGAGGGCACACCAACAACGCCGTTCTGGATGCCTTCGCTGGCCAGTACAGACAGTGCGGTTGCACCGGTGTAACCGTCAACCGCGGTCCATACCGCGTCACCGGACATGGCGGCCGGGTAGGCAAAGAACAGGAAGGCGCGGCCGGTAAGCGCCGGGTTGAGGAAGTTTTTGCCGGTACCACCGAACACTTCCTTGCCGATCACCACACCGAAGCTGATACCCATGGCCACCATCCACAGAGGCAGATCTGGCGGACAGGTCAGCGCGAACAGGATGGAAGTCACGAAGAAACCTTCGTTCACTTCATGGCCGCGCACAGCAGCGAACAGCACTTCCCAGATACCGCCGACCACAAAGGTCACGGCGTAAATCGGCAGGAAGTACATGGCCCCGTGGACCAGGTTGTCCCACAGGCTGTTGGCGTCGTAACCAGACAGTGCACCGATGATCGCGTGGCGCCAGCCGGTCAGTTCCGGATTGGCCATGCCGGCGATAATGGTGTTGGCCTGGAAGCCCACGTTCCACATGCCGTAGAACATCGGGATCATGGCACAGGCCCACACGGTGATCATGATGCGCTTCAGGTCGATACCGTCGCGCACGTGTGCGGTCGCCTTGGTGCGATCGGCGGGCTGGAACAGACCGGTGTCGATCGCTTCATACAGTGCGTAGAACTTTTCGTATTTGCCGCCCTTGTGGAAGTGCGGCTCCATGGAGTCGAGTAGTTTGCGCAGCATCCTTAACCCTCCTTCTCAATACGGGTCAGGTTGTCCCGCAAAATGGGGCCGAAATCGTACTTGCCCGGGCACACAAAGGTGCACAGCGCCAGATCTTCTTCGTCCAGCTCCAGTACACCCAGTTGCTGAGCCACCTGGGTGTCGCCAACGATCAGTGCACGCAGCAGCTGGGTCGGCAGGATATCCAGGGGTACTACGCGCTCATAGGTGCCGATTGGCATCAGCGCGCGCTCGGAACCATTGGTGCTGGTGGTGAAGTCGAACAGACGGTTCTTGAACAGGCGCGACAGGTAGATCGGCAGGATCGAGAAACGCTTGTTGCCCGCACGCATGTAGTGAAGGAACGGACGCTCGCGGCCCTCCTCCAGCACGGTCACCTGGTTATGGTAGCGGCCGAGGTAGGCCAGCGGACCGGACGCAGTGCGGCCGCCGAACACGGAACCGGAGACCACACGGTTGTCACCGCCATCGGTTTCACCGGCGGTCAGCGCTGTCAGGTCTGCGCCCAGACGGGTGCGCAGCAGGCGCGGCTTCTCGACTTTCGGGCCGCCGAGAGCGACCACACGGTCGGTGTACAGCTTGCCAGTTTCGAACAGTTTGCCGACGGCAATCACGTCCTGGTAGCCGATAGTCCACACCTGACGGCCGGGTTTGACCGGGTGCAGGAAATGGATATGGGTACCGGAAAGGCCGGCCGGATGCGGGCCCGCAAAGGTTTCGCGGCGCACAGAAGCTGAGCTCGGCACTGGGATGTCGGCGTCGGGCGCCGTACAGACAAAGGTCTTCTCTGCCAGCTTGGAAAGGATCTCAACACCCTGGGCAAAGGCCTCGCGCTGTTCAGCGATGACCACCACGGGATCAGCCGCCAGCGGATTGGTATCCATGGCGTTGATGAAAATCGCAGACGGCTGGGCATTGAGCGCCGGCACCTTACTATAAGGACGGGTGCGCAGAGCGGTCCACAGACCGGATTCCACCAGATTCACACGAACCTGCTCCGCGGTCAGGCTGGCCAGCTGGTCAGCACTGTAGCTCGCGAACTGTTCGGTCTCATCGCCCTCCACCTCGATCACCACGGATTGCAGAATCCGGCGGACACCGCGATGAATGGCAATCACACGACCGGCGGCCGGTGCGGTGTAGCGAACACCTTCGGTTTTCTTATCGGTGAACAGCAGCTGTCCGAGTTTGACGCTATCCCCTTCCGAGACTGCCATGGTCGGTTTCATCCCGTTGTAGTCGGGACCGATCACTGCAACAGTCTTGGCAGCCGGGCCATCATGGATGACCTGCTCGGGCGCGCCGGATATGGGTAAATCCAATCCCCGACGGATCTTTCTCATACGCCTATGCCTAAGTTCTAAGTTGGTAGGTTTAAAAATTTCTAGGTCTGTAAAACGCTAAAAATGGAAAAGAGGAACCCATAGCGGGGGCTTAATGGTCGCGGCACACCGGAGAGTAGCGGTCAAAAAATAGCCACTACGGCATAGCACCACTGGTATTAAAGAAGATGCATTCTGCCCCGGGGCGCAAATGACCCCGATGTTGCCTCGGCAACCCGCAGTCTTTGCGTATCAATTTCCCGGCACACGACAGCCCCGCAAAATCGCGCGCATTATAAGGATGGGACCGGGGGTTTACCAGAGCAGATGGGGCCAAATGGGCTCAGGATGAGGAAAGTTTTGCTGAAAAAACAAAGACTTTAGGGGATGGCGCCCCGCCGCGAGGCGGAATTTCCTCTGGCGCCGTATTAATCGGCCCGGCCAGGGGCCGGGCCACCGCAAACCAGGCTTACGCCCATGTGGCGGCAGATCAGCGGTGGCGCAGGCGTGAACCTGCGTCACCCACTGAAGCTCAGTCCTTCTTTGGGAACAACTCGTAACGCACCCCAGCCATATCCTCCAGGCAGCGCACCACCTGGCAGCTGTAGCCAAACTCGTTGTCGTACCAGCAGTAGAGCACCGCGTTGTTGCCATCGACGATGGTGGCGATGGAGTCGAACACGCAGGCGCGACGGGAGCCGACGAAGTCACTGGAGACCACTTCCGGCGAATTGGTAAAGTCGATCTGCTGGCGCAGCGGCGAGTGCAGCGCCACATCGCGCATGTACTCGTTCAACTCTTCCTTGGTGGTTTCCTGCCCCAGACGCAGGTTCAGGATCGCCATGGACACGTTGGGGATCGGCACACGAATGGCATTGCCGGTGAGCTTGCCCTTCAATTCCGGCAGCGCCTTGGCCACCGCCTTGGCGGCACCGGTCTCGGTCAGCACCATATTCAGCGCAGCGGAACGGCCGCGGCGCTCACCCTTGTGGTAGTTGTCGATCAGGTTCTGGTCGTTGGTGTAGGCATGCACGGTTTCCACGTGGCCGTGCTCAACACCGTATTTGTCCATCATCGCCTTCAGCACCGGTACGATGGCGTTGGTGGTACAGGAGGCCGCGGACAGGATCTTGTCTTCCGGCTTGATGTCACTGTTGTTGATGCCGTACACGATATTTTTCAGGTCGCCCTTGCCCGGTGCCGTCAGCAGCACCTTGGCGGCGCCTTTGCTCTCCAGGTGCTGAGCCAGGCCGTCTTCATCGCGCCATACACCGGTACTGTCGACGATCAGCGCGTTGTTGATGCCGTACTGGGTGTAATCCACTTCCTGCGGGGAATTGGCGTAGATGACCTTCACTTCGTTGCCATTGCAGATCAGCGTGTTGGTCTCTTCGTCCACCCGGATGGTGCCGTTGAAGGCGCCGTGCACGCTGTCGCGACGCAGCAGGGAGGCGCGCTTGACCAGGTCGTTATCCGCACTGCCCTTGCGCAGCACAATGGCGCGCAGGCGCAGCACATCGCCACTGCCCGCTTTCTCGATCAACAGGCGGGCCACCAGACGGCCGATACGACCGAAACCGTAAATCACCACGTCCTGGGACTGCGGCAGCGGCTTGCCGGCACCGGCGGCATCTTTCAGCTCTTCGCTGACGAATTCTTCAATGGAGAGACCGCGCTGGTCGCGCATGTACTTGTTGGTCAGAGTGCCGAGGTCGATATGCACAGGACCCAGGTCGAGCTTGCAGATGGCTTCAAGGACCGGGAAGGTTTCGAACTCGGACAGTTCGTTCTCTTCCACCTGGCGCACGAAGCGGTGGGCTTTCATGATGCTCAGCACGGAGCGGTTCACCAGGTTCTGGCCGTACATGTAAATGCCGACGTTGCTTTCCCGGTTGAGCTTGCCAATCATCGGAATCATGGATTCCGCCAGCGCTTCACGCGCTTTCCAGTCCCTGAAAAAGTCCGCGGGCTTCGGTCGCTTCTGAGTCACTATCAGACACCTCTGCAAAGTGAAAAATTAGGTCGTGCCAGGGCCGGCTCCAGACACCGATCCACGCTCTAAGAATGGATCAAAAAATCACCTGCAGGCCCAAGGCTGGCGCATTATGTGGATTCACCTGAGGCCGCGCAACCGAGCAAAAAATGGCCGAAAAACTGTAGTTAAACTACATTTTTTCCGGGAAAAAATTGCACTGCCACAGGGGCGAATTGATGCGACCTGGCCACCGGATCCCGGCCGCCCGAGGGGCCGCACCTGCACCAGCTTCCGTTCACAGTTACAATAGGCGCCCCTTGGGCCGTCAGCGGTCAGAAAGCACGGAATTATAAGGAAACATGAGTCAGTTCCCCCCTTTGTCCCCCCCCACTTTCCGCTCCCGCAATGACCGGCAATTCTGGGGCCAACTGCACGGTGCCAGTGCGGCACTGGCCGTTCTCAACGCGGCCACAGCCAGCGCAGCACCCACCCTCCTGATCGCGCGCAACAGTCAGGAAGCCCAGCAACTTGAGCTGCAGCTGAAATTTTTTAACAAGTCTCGGCGAGATGACGCCTCCGGCAAATCCGTAGGCGACCTGGAGATTTTCCAGTTTCCGGATTGGGAAATTCTTCCCTACGACACATTTTCTCCGCACCAGGACATCATCTCCGACCGCCTGGCCACGCTCTACCGGCTACCCCAGATGGGCAGCGGTGTGGTCATCGCACCGGTCAGCACCCTACTGCACCGACTGGCGCCGAAGGATTACGTGGCCGGCAATGCGCTGATACTCAAGGAGGGGCAGAAGTTCGATCTGAACACCCAGCGGCGGCTACTCGAGCAGGCCGGCTATCACTGTGTTGATACCGTGTATGAGCATGGAGAGTTCGCGGTGCGCGGCGCGCTCATGGATATCTTCCCCATGGGCAGCAACCTGCCCTACCGCATCGACCTGTTTGATGACGAAATCGAATCCCTGCGCACCTTCGATCCGGAAGACCAGCGCACCGTCGACAAGGTGGCGCAGGTTCACCTGCTACCGGCGCGGGAATTTCCGATGCACAAGCCGGCGCTGGCAAAATTTCTTGAGCGCTGGCACGAGCGCTTCGATTGCGACCCCGGCCCGGTTTCCATTTACCAGGACATCAGCGCCGGTATTGCGCCGGCCGGTATTGAATATTACCTGCCACTGTTTTTCGATCAGTGCGCAAGCCTGTTCGACTACCTGCCGGACGGCAGCCAGGTATTTATACAGGGCGACCTGAAACAGCCGGTGGAGTCCTTCTGGCGCGAGGCGGAAAACCGCTACCAGAGCCGCTGCGGCGATCTCACCCGCCCCATTCTGCCCCCGCGCCAGGTGCTGCTGGATATCGACGAATTCTATGGCGCGCTGAAATCCCTGCCGCGCGCCATCTTCTCCGCGGAGACGCTTCCGGAAGCCGAAGGCAATTACAACTTTGCCACCCGCCAGCCCCCAAGCCTGCCGGTGAATGGCAAATCCGATCAGCCATTGGCGGCACTGGAAGCCTACCTGATGGACTATTCCGGTCGGGTATTGTTCTGCGCCGAGAGCGGCGGCCGCCGCGAGGCCCTGCTTGAGCTGCTCGCCGGCATTCGTCTCAAGCCGAAAACCTTCGATACCTGGCAGGCATTTCTCGACGCCGACGAGCGCCTCGGCATTACCGTTGCCCCCATCGACCAGGGCATGCTGCTGGATGAGCCGCACCTGAACCTTATTGCGGAACCGCAGTTGTTCGGTGACCGGGTGCTGCAGCAACGCCGGCGCAGAAAAGCCAAGGAAGATGCGGACAATGCGGTTAAAAACTTGGCCGAGCTGCGCATTGGCGCACCGGTGGTGCATATCGACCATGGTGTCGGGCGCTATAAAGGCTTGCAGAGCCTGGACATCGACGGCCAGCAGGCGGAGTTCCTGACCCTCGAATACGGAGACGGCGCCAAGCTGTATGTGCCGGTGGCGAACCTGCACCTGATCAGCCGCTATTCCGGAGCCGATGAAGAGCTCGCCCCACTGCACAAGCTTGGCAGTGAGGTCTGGCAGAAAGCCAAGCGCAAGGCGGCGGAAAAAGTGCGCGATGCCGCTGCCGAGCTGCTCGACATTTATGCCCGTCGCGAGGCGCGCGTCGGTCACGCCTTCGGGAATCCGGGACTCGCTTACCGTGAATTCGTGGCGGGCTTCCCCTTCGAGGAGACCCCCGATCAGCAGCAGGCCATCGAATCGGTCGTTGCCGACATGCTCTCCGACAAACCCATGGATCGACTGGTCTGTGGCGATGTGGGGTTCGGCAAAACCGAAGTCGCGATGCGCGCCGCATTTGTTGCTGCCCACGGCGGCAAGCAGGTGGCCATGCTGGTACCCACCACCCTCCTCGCCCAGCAGCATTTCCAGTCACTGCAGGACCGCTTTGCAGACTGGCCTATCAGTATCGAAGTGATATCCCGCTTCCGCAGCACCAAGGAGGTGGATGCGATCAAGGAGCGCGTGGCCGATGGCAAGGTGGACATTCTCGTCGGCACCCACAAACTGCTGCAGAGCGACCTCAAATTCAAAAACCTCGGTCTGCTGATCATCGATGAGGAGCATCGCTTCGGTGTGCGTCAAAAGGAAAAGCTGAAGAGCCTGCGCTCGGAGGTGGACATCCTCAACCTCACCGCCACCCCGATTCCCCGCACCCTGAATATGGCCATGGCGGGCATCCGCGATCTGTCCGTGATTGCCACGCCGCCGGCGCGACGCCTATCGGTGAAAACGTTCGTGCGCGAGCGCGACGATGCCCTGATCAAGGAAGCGATACTGCGGGAGATTCTGCGCGGCGGTCAGGTGTATTTCCTGCACAACGAAGTCAAAAGTATCGAGCGCATCGCGCGGGAACTGCAGGAAATGGTCCCCGAAGCCCGGGTCGGCATCGGGCACGGCCAGATGCGCGAACGCGAGCTGGAACAGGTGATGAGCGATTTCTATCACAAGCGTTTCAACGTGCTGGTGTGTACCACCATCATCGAAACCGGGATCGACGTGCCCACCGCCAACACCATCCTGATTGAGCGCGCCGACAAGTTCGGCCTCGCCCAGCTGCACCAGCTGCGCGGGCGTGTGGGCCGCTCCCACCACCAGGCCTATGCCTACCTGCTGACCCCGAACAAGCGCGCCATGACCGCAGATGCGGTGAAGCGACTGGAAGCCATCAGCGAAGCCCAGGACCTGGGGGCTGGCTTTACCCTCGCCACCCACGACCTGGAAATCCGCGGCGCCGGCGAACTACTCGGCGAGGAACAGAGCGGACAGATCCAGAGCGTGGGCTTTACCCTTTATATGGAAATGCTGGACCACGCGGTCAAGGCCATACGCGAGGGGCGCGTGCCCAACATCGACGAGCCGCTGGAATCTCCCGCGGTGGACGTAAACCTGCGAGTGCCTGCACTGATACCGGAAGAGTACCTGCCGGACGTGCACAGCCGCCTGATCATGTATAAGCGCATCGCCAACGCCGAGGACTCGGCCGCTCTGAAAGAATTGCAGGTGGAAATGATCGACCGTTTCGGCTTGCTGCCGGAACCGCTGAAACACCTGTTCAGGATCACCGAAATCAAATTGAGCGCGGGCCGGCTGGGTATCCGCAAGCTGGAAGCCTCTGCCAGCCGCGGCCGCATCGAGTTCGCGGACAATGCCAAGGTGAACCCACTGACGCTGGTCAAACTGGTACAGAACCGTCCGGGCCAATTCCAGCTGCAGGGGGCAAACCACCTGAACTTTGCCCTGGACGAGAGCGGCGCAGAACACCGCTTGCAGCAGGTGAACGAGGTATTGCAACAGCTGTCGCAATAGAGGCAACGAAGTCCGGCTGGCGGCACCTTCGACACACAATCAGTGCTAAGATGGCCGCAGCGTTTGACTCGATCAATCCCTGAACAAGACTCAGAAATAACAGCGGTAACAAAATGACCTTTACCAATAATCAGGTCACGGTTCGCCTAAAGCGGCTGGCCGGCGCCGCGCTGCTGGTCCTCTGCGCGGCCAACAGCGAGGCCGCGGGGTACGCGGGCACCCAGTTCGAAATCGAGATGGTGGTGTTCGCCCGCGAGAGCGGCATGAACCTGTCCCGGGAAACCTGGCCCGCCGCCCCGCGGCTCAACTACGCCGAGCGCTGGGTGGACTTCAACACCCCCTCTCGCAGTAACTCAGAGGTACCGGCACTGCAGCCCGCTCCCAACCACCTGGACAACAAGGTCGCCGCCCTCAGGCGCGACCCGGGCTATCAGGTGCTGTTCCACAAAACCTGGCGCCAGGTCCTGCAAACCGAGCGCAATGCCCCTGCGGTACTGATCAGTGGAGGCCTGATGGACGGCAATCACCACCAGCTGGAAGGCAGCGTGACGCTGAGCGTTTCCCGTTACCTGCACCTCAGTACCGATCTCTGGTTCAGCGAGTGGTTGCCGCCGACGGCCGCCCTTCCCGTTGCGCTGAGCCAGGGCGTAGAGCAAGGCGCTGAGCAGCCCCGGGGCATTCCGGTGCCCACCCGCCCACGCGCGGCGCTGGCGGCCGCCGCGGGCGACACCGCAAGTGACGAACCTCTGGATCTGGACAGCAGCGGTATCCGTACAGAACCTGCGATGTACCACAGCGGCAGCAGCTTCTCCGACCGCCCTGTTTCTGAACCGGAGCCCGAGGCCATGGAGAAGCTGGCGGCGCGTGTGGCCGTACTTCAGGAGGAGCGGCGTCTGCGCAGCGGCGAGCTGCATTACATCGACCATCCCAAGCTGGGGGTGCTGGTGGAAA
Source organism: Microbulbifer sp. SH-1 (assembly GCF_011326135.1). Taxonomy (NCBI): domain Bacteria; kingdom Pseudomonadati; phylum Pseudomonadota; class Gammaproteobacteria; order Cellvibrionales; family Microbulbiferaceae; genus Microbulbifer; species Microbulbifer sp. SH-1. The sequence goes on from NZ_CP046948.1 coordinate 1,308,672, forward strand.
TTCGTACCGTTACACCACTGGAAGAGCCTGAACCACTTGATGAGCCGATGGAACTCACCCCCTGAGCGACCATCGGTATTGCCTTTGCAGACGGCCCCCAGCGGGCCGTTTTTCGTAGGCGATGAATCGCTGTACCCTCACGGGCACCCATAACAAATATCCAAAAAAACAACCAGGTCAGATCATTTCATGATTACCAATGACGCCATCATCCTCGGTATGCTTGCGGCCATTCTTGGCTTCGTGTTTTACACCGCCAGTAGCGAGCAGCGCTTCTGGAAACGCTTCTACCGCTTCGTTCCTGCGCTGTTGCTGTGCTATTTCCTGCCCAGCCTGCTGACGACATTTCACATTATTGACGCGCACAGTTCGAATCTTTACTTCGTCGCATCGCGCTACCTGCTCCCGGCCAGCCTGGTGTTGCTGACCCTGAGCATCGACATGAAAGGTATTTTCAACCTGGGGCCGAAGGCGCTGATCCTGTTTCTGACAGGCACGCTCGGCATCGTCATCGGCGGCCCACTGGCGCTGCTGATCATGTCCACCTTCAACCCAGAAATGCTGAACGGCAATGGTCCCGACGCCATCTGGCGAGGTATGACCACCATCGCAGGCAGCTGGATTGGCGGCGGCGCCAACCAGGCGGCGATGAAGGAAATTTTTGAAGTGGGTGGCCAGGTCTTTTCCGCAATGGTGGCAGTCGATGTAATCATCGCCAATCTGTGGATGGCAGTGCTGCTGATCATGGCCGGCAATGCCAAGCAGCTGGATGCCCGGCGCGGCGCCGATACCTCAGCCATTGACACATTGAAGGAACGGGTGGAAACCATGCAGCGCAAACATGCGCGCAACCCCACCCTCCAAGATCTGATGCTGATCGCCGCTGTGGGCTTTGGGATCACCGCCGTCGCCCATGCTTTCGCCGATGTGCTCGCGCCCTGGTTCCAGACTCATGCACCGCAGCTTGCCCGCTTCAGTTTTACCAGCCAGTTCTTCTGGCTGATCGTGATCGCGACCACGCTTGGTATTTTCATGGCCTTTACGCCGGCGAAAAAGCTCGAAGGGGCCGGTGCATCAAAAATCGGATCGGTGTTTATCTACTTTCTCGTGGCGACAATCGGCACCCATATGGATATCACCGCGCTGAAAGAAAGTCCCGAGCTGTTTGTGCTGGGCGTTATCTGGATGGCGATACATGCAGGGCTGATGCTGCTGGTGGCCTGGCTCATCAAGGCACCCACTTTTTTCATGGCCGTGGGCAGTCAGGCTAACGTTGGCGGCGCGGCTTCTGCACCGGTGGTGGCCGCCGCCTTCCACCCGTCACTGGCACCGGTGGGGGTGCTGCTTGCCGTGATGGGCTATGCACTCGGTACCTATGCCGCCTGGTTCTGCGGACAGCTTCTGCGGATGGTGGGCGCGCTCTGACGCGCCCCAGCGGTCTTGCGGAAAATTATGTAACCGTTCGCGGCGCCAGAACGCTGCGCACCTTAGTTACCTACCTTTCCGCATGGTTACCAACCTTTCCGCATGGACCGCCAGGTAATCAGCAAAAAGGCCATTCCAGCACTCTGAAATGGCCTTTTTGCTTCATAAAGCGAACGCAATAGCCCAACCAGCGAACCAAGTTCAAACCAGTTCGCTTAGGCTATTTCGGAGAGAGGCTTTTGCGGCAGCGGTTATTCGCAGGGAACAACGTCTTCCGCGAGCAGTCCCTTGTCGCCCTGCTGCATTTCAAATTCTACGGCTTGCCCCTCGTTCAGGGTCTTGTAGCCTTCACCGCGAATGCTGCGGTAGTGCACAAAAATATCCTCGGAACCTTCGGCACAGGTGATAAATCCATAACCCCGGGCATTGTTAAACCACTTCACGGTACCCGTAACGCGATCACTCATTAAGCCAACCTCATTTTATTGTTATCGCGCCCGCCCCGGTTGTGGGCGATGCGCCTACCCCAATTCCCGTATTCCAGCCGGAAGCCCGGCCCGAAATACTGTCTCGAAGCGCCTGCCCGGTCACCCGGGCAAGTCGCTACTGATTCTTAGATAAAACCGCGCCAGTGTCTAGGTTTCCCCGTGAATTTAATGTTACTTCCCACGAAGTTTGCGCAACTAATCACCAAAATTGGCGGAAAAGTGCCGCAGTTTTTGACAAATCATGCAGGCTGCGAATACATCACTTAACTGTCATTCCAGTATCAACAGCAATGCGTCGATCACCGGCAACAGCCAACTCAGGAAGTTCAGCAATATGCAAAGTAGACGTTGGGAAAGCACAAGACGCACCCTGCTCCTGAACAATATTCAGGATCTTCAGTAAAACGTCCTGCTTGATCTCGTGATAACGCACCCAGTCTGTGGTTTTGGTAAAGGTGTAGACAAAGAAATCGAGCGACGATGGTGCAAACGAGTTGAAGTTTACGATCAGGGTCTGATTGGTATCGATCTCGGGATGCTGCTGCAGCATCTCCTTCACTGCTTTGACAATCGGCGCCATCAGATGCGCATCGTCGTAGCGAATACCTACGGTTTCGTATATACGGCGGTTTAGCATCCGCGACGGGTTTTCCACGGAAATCTGGGTGAACACACCGTTGGGAATATACAGCGGGCGCTTGTCGAAAGTGCGGATGCGGGTGAGGCGCCAGCCAATATCTTCTACCGTTCCTTCAATCTCCTTGTCCGGAGATCGCACCCAGTCACCCACCTTGAAAGGCCGATCGAGATAGATCATCAAACCGCCGAAAAAATTCGCCAGCAAATCCTTGGCGGCAAAGCCAATGGCGAGACCACCAATACCGCCGAACGCCAGTACCCCGCTGATGCTATAGCCAAAGTGCTGCATGATGACCATGCCGGCGGTCACCATGATCGAGGCGCGGACCAGCTTGCCAATGGCGCGCACCGTGGTGGCATCCATGGGTTTGCCCATAAACCTTGGATCGGCCAGATTCTGCTCTACCGCCTTGGCAAAGCGCAGTGCGAACCAGGTAGCCAATACAATAAACCCGATTTCCCGGATCGTATTCGCGAATGAAAAAATTTCCGCACCGGTAGCCCGGCCGGCACGCGCGGCCGCAAGGGACAACCCCACCAACCACACCAGCAGCGAGGCGGGCGGATTAATACTGCCGCACAGTGCATCGTCCCATGGGTTGACAGTGCGCTCCGCACGCTGCTGCAGCCGCCGGACAAGCAGCCCCAGCAGCCATGCGGCAATGGCTGTGGTCAAAACAATCAGGAAAACTTCTGCAATCCAGAAACGGTCATCTCCCAGCAGGGAGCGCAAAAAAGCTCTGGCCGACTCCACAAATGACTCCATATAACAACAAACCGATGAATTTGCGCTGATGCGCGCGCGATGACTGACGTATTGTGCGGATTTACACCCAGGATGCCAGCCATTCCCGGGTCGACTGCCAGCGGGGAGACTGCTCGAGTTCGCTCCAGCTGCCAATTCTCGCCTGGCCACGCATACGCGCCAAGCGCCGGCTGGACTCGGGATCGGGAGTGAAGCCAGTCAAAGCGTCCAGCGCCGCCAGGGCGCCCTGGCGATTGTTGCAGACCACACCCATATCACAACCCGCCTGCATGGCGGCGCGAATCCGTTCCCCGTAGCCACCAGCGGCACCTGCGCCCTCCATGGTCAGATCGTCGCTGAATATCACCCCGTCAAAACCGAGGCGCTTACGCAGAATTTCCTGCAGCCAGAAACGCGAAAAACCCACCGGGTTTTCATCCACCCGGGCAAAGCGGATATGTGCCGGCATCACCGCCTGCAGCTCACCCGCGGCGATGCATTCCGCAAACGGGGTACAATCCGACGCCAGCACCTGCTCCAGCGTCCGGTGATCTACCGGCAGCTCCTCGTGACTGTCTTCCTTCACCTGGCCGTGCCCCGGGAAATGCTTTCCGGTAGTCGCCATACCTGCCTCGTGCATCCCGGCGATAAAAGGCCGGGCCTTCTCCGCCAGCACCAGGGGATCTTGCGCAAAACTTCGGTCGCCCACTATTTTGCAAAAGTCGTCATCGGCATCCAGCACCGGCGCGAAACTGAAATCCACACCCACGGCCAGCAGTTCCGCCGCCAGCAGCCAGCCCACATCGCGGAGTTGCTGGGGGTTGGCCCGTGCGCTCAGTGCCTGCATGGAGGGGATCCGGGTGAAGGTGTCGCGAAAGCGCTGCACCCTCCCGCCTTCCTGGTCCACCGCCAGCAGAATTTCAGGACGCACACGGCGGATATCCGCGATCAGCTCTTCGAGCTGTTCGCGATTGCGGAAATTGCGCGCGAAAAAAATCAGCCCACCGACCATCGGATGAAGCAGCAGCTCGCGGTCTTCATCGGTGAGGTCGGTGCCCTCAATATCAACCATCACGGGACCAATCTGGACAGACATGTGATGTCAGCTCCTGTTGCCAATCTGGAATCGTTTGAAACTCGCCGCGCCCATGACGTCCGGTGCAACCGCCGCCCGCCGGATCAGACCGCGCCACTGCCCTCAACCCGCGCCGACATCCGGCGCGGTCAGCATGGCAACTGCGGCCGGCGCGAGCCGTGCCAGCGTCTCGTCGAGGCTGCTCTCGGCGCCAAAGTCTTCCCTCAGGATAGCTTCGATGGCGTCGAAGCTGGATAGGGAAAATATGGTAGCACCCAGCATGAAGTACAGGCGCCAGTAAAATGTGACCGGGTCAACCTGTGGCAGGGCATCGGATAATTGTCCGGCAAAGCGCCGGTAGCTGGCACCGTAACGGGACACGATAAACCGCCGCAAGTGTCCCTGGGACTGGGTGTAAGCAAGCCCCAAAAGACGCATGAAGCGCTTGGGGTCGCGACCTTCCCTGGCGAGCCCGGCGAGTGCCACCCGGTACAGACTCTGCAGCAGGTCTTCCAGTTGCAACTGGGCCTGAGACTCCCGCCGGTTTAACTCCCGGTCCAGATTCTCCGTAAAAGGCGTAAGAAAACGCTCAAAAACCGCCTGTATCAGTTCTTTTTTCGAACCAAAATGATAATTTACCGCCGCGAGATTGACGCCCGCCGTGCTGGTAATGGTGCGCAAAGAGGTCTCGGTGAAGCCCCGTTCGGCAAACAGCACCTCAGCGGCATCGAGAATACGGTTGACGGTATCCAGCTGACTCATCCAATTCAAACCATCAATTAAAACGTTTGTTTAAGAGCTGAGACTAGCACATCGACACCCGATCGAACATTTCCGAAAACCTCCCACTTGCATACTGCCACCCGCAAACGGCCAGCTCGCTCACAGTCTCGTTAAGCCGTGCAGTTCTCGCGACTCTCCGGTTACCAGCTTTGATCGCGGCACACTAGATTGGAATGAAAGGCCAGTGATTGGCGTCTTTGGGTGATGACGACAGGAGGTACCCCATGGCGAGAATAGCGCCGGAAATAGGCAGCTGGTTCGAGAACTTTCAAAGCGGTGATTTGTTTGAAGTGGTCGCTGTGGACCAACCATCCCGCACCATCGAGATTCAGTATCTCGACGGCACTCTTGATGAAATTGATTTTCACAGTTGGCCGCGATTGCCCGTCATCGGCGCCGCAGCTCCGGAAGATGCCAACGCGGGCTACGGCTCCTGGGCGCAAGAGATGCAGGACGACGAAGACTCCGGCTACACCAGTCCGATTTTTTCTCCGGTTCAGAGCACCATAGACCGCCTTGAGGGTGAAACCTTCCCGGGAACAGACGAAGGGCCGTGATGGCGATTGTTGCCCGGACGAATGTTGCCCAGACGAACAACAGGCTCAACCAGCCCCAGCGGGCGACGGTCTCTACTCATCCCGCTTACGAATGAAGTCGATGATGATTTCCGCTGCCTCATCCACGGTATCCACCAGTTTGAACAGCTCCAGATCAGCGGCATCGATACACGCGCGCTCAAGTACGGTACCCACCAGCCACTCCAGCAGACCAGACCAGTAGCGCTTCCCGACCAGCACAATGGGAAAACGCCGCACCTTCTGGGTCTGCACCAGCGTCAGCGCCTCAAACAGCTCATCCATGGTGCCATAGCCCCCAGGCATGGCTATGAAGCCAACCGCATGCTTCACAAACATGAATTTGCGCACGAAGAAATAGCGGAAGTTCAGGTGGATATCCAAATAGGGGTTGGGCACCTGTTCGAATGGCAGCTCGATATTCAGGCCTATTGAAGCGCCGGCATGGGTAAATGCGCCGCGATTGCACGCCTCCATAATACCCGGGCCACCGCCGGTGATAACCGGGATGCCCTCACCCGCCAGCAGCTCGCCCAGCCGCACCCCTTGTTGGTACTCAACAGCGTCTTCCCGAAAACGTGCGCTGCCAAATACGGTCACCGCACCCTTAAGCGTAATCAGGCGCTCTATGCCATCGACGAGTTCAGACTGAATACGAAGCACGCGCCACGCTTCCGGCATTTTTGCATCCAGCATATGCCTTCTCCTAATCGCTCTTACTTCTTATGTTGGCAGCGAATCGGCAAACCGAGTCAGCGCAGGTTTTGGAGTTCGCCGGTCCCTCCAAGTCTAGCAGTATTGACGCGAGAGCCTTGTGGATTGCGTGAGGGAGAAATCTGTATATAATCCCAGCAACTGTATAAAAATACAGACAACAGGAAACGCCCATGACAAACCTCACTGCTCGCCAGGCTCAGGTACTGGAACTGATCAAATCCTATCTGGACGAAACGGGTTACCCGCCCACCCGGGCCGAGATCGCACAGGAATTGGGCTTTCGCTCGCCAAACGCAGCGGAAGAACACCTAAAGGCGCTCGCGCGCAAGGGGGCGATTGAAATGGTTGCCGGTGCTTCCCGGGGCATTCGCATTCCCGGCCACCAGAGTGGCCTACCCATTGTTGGCCGGGTAGCCGCGGGCAACCCGATTCTGGCGGAGGAGAATATCGAGGAGTACTGCGAGATCCCCGCGGAATTCTTCCACCCGCCGGCGGATTACCTGTTGCGGGTGCACGGCATGAGCATGAAGAACGCCGGCATTTTTGATGGAGACCTTCTCGCGGTACAGCGCACCGACAATATCCGCAACGGACAGATTGTGGTGGCGCGAATCGAAGACGAGGTGACCGTTAAGCGCTTTAAGCGCCGCGGCAACCAGGCGATGGTCCAGCTGTTGCCGGAGAATGAAGAATTTGACGTCATCGAAGTAGATATGCGCGACAAGAATTTCGCGATTGAAGGACTCGCGGTCGGCGTAATTCGCCAGAACCCGTTCTAACCTGCAGGCGAATAGCCTGTGCGTCATCCAACAAAAACGGGGCTCATCGAGCCCCGTTTTTGTTGGTCCACCGGGAGCTTTCCTCCTCAGTGGATGGTGTGTTCCGTAACGTCCACCTCTTCCTCTTCAAAGGGTTCCGGCTCCAGGGCACCGAGATCCTGCACCGCCTCAATACCGGCCTCCAACATGGCACGAGCGATCGCAATCTTGTGCTCGCGCAGGAAGTTCAGGCTTTCGTCCGAGAAATGAATACGCACCAGCGGGTCCTCCCTGTGACCAGCGCGTCGCAGCGCCACATCACCATTGGACAACTCGATGATTTCGTAAGTCTCAGAGGACATTCACTTCTCCAGTTACAGCGGGATTTGCGGGCAGTGTAACACAGGGATCAGTGATTATTCAGTGGCCAGACACGGTCGGGAGTGGCGCCGCACTAACCTGATCACCATTCCACGCTCTGGGCGCGCTGCCGTGCCACCAGCTCGCCGAGCTGGCGCTGCCAAAATCTGAGGCTCTCCACACTGAGACTGGCAGGAATGTTTGAATCCACCTGCCGCAGGGGTATCAGGGACTGCACACCGCTGGCGGTCGGAGAAGACTCCTGGCCTCCACCCGCCGTGGGGCGCCACAACCCCCGCCAGCAGTGCGCCATAGCCGCAAACCAGCTCTCGGGGTTTTCCTCCAGATCCAGCAGCTCAGCGACCTCAGCGCTGTATTTGTTGCGCGCACTTACCAGCTCCTGTAACCGGACCGCAGTGTCCGGCTCGCCACCAGGTCTGAAGCCCAGTTGCAGCTGGTAGCCCTGCTCTGCCAGAAACGCGCGATAAGCCCGCCACAACTGCAACAACGCACCCTCAAGCAGCGCGGACCGCAACAGCGGCGGGCTTTCATCGTCGGCGGTATCCAGTGAATGCAATATCAGCTCTGATTTTCGCAGGGCCGAAGCCACCAGACCGGTATAGGGGTTGCTCATTGCTTCACCTATTTCGCCGGTGACTTTTTGGCCGGGGCTTTTTTCGCGGCTGCTTTTTTGGCCGCGGCCTTTTTCGCCGGCGCCTTTTTAGCAGCCGATTTTTTCGGCCCTGCGGATTTGCTGCCTGAGTCCTCTACCAGCCATTTACCGCCGGTATAGAACGCCTTCCAGCCGGTTGCCTTGCCGTCTTCCTCGGATTGCACGTACTGTTCCTGGGTTTTGCGGCTAAAACGCACAACCGTATCCCGGCCCTCGCTGTCTTCCGTAGGTGCGGAGAACAGGAAACTGTACTTGGGATCAATCTCATCCTTATGCGGCAGCAGCTCCTTCACCAGCGGCGCGCGGGTCTCGCGGTTTTTCGGGAACTGGCTGGCAGCCAGGAACAGACCCGAAGCACCGTCGCGCAGGATGTAAGTGTCGTCGACCTTTTCACAGGCGAGCTCCGGCATGGGTACCGGGTCCATTTTCGGCGGCGCGGGCTGACCGTTCTTGAGCAGTTTGCGGGTGTTTTTACAGGCATCATTGGTGCAGCCGAAGTATTTGCCAAAGCGGCCAGACTTCAACTGCATGTCGCTGCCGCACTTGTCGCACTCAATCAATGGGCCGTCATAACCCTTGATCTTGAACGTGCCCTTTTCCACCTCGAAGCCGTTGCAGTCCGGGTTGTTTCCGCAGATATGCAGCTTGCGCTGCTCGTCCACCAGATAACTGTCCATAGCGGTGCCGCATTTGGGGCACCGATGTTTGTCCCGCAGTTGACGGGTTTCGGCTTCGTCATCCTTATCCGCGTCGATAGCCTCTTCGCCGGACACCAGATTCATGGTGTTGGTGCAGCGCTCCTTTGGCGGTAACGCATAGCCGGAACACCCCAGGAAAACGCCGGTGGAACCGGTGCGAATCTGCATATGGCGGCCGCACTGACCGCACTTGATATCGGTATCCGTGGGCGCATTGCGTCGCATGCCACCGTCGGTATCCTGAGCTTGTTCCAGGCGCTTGCTGAAGTCCGTGTAGAACTCATCCAGAAGTGCCTTCCACCCTTTTTTCCCTTCAGCCACGGCATCCAGGGATTCTTCCAGGCTCGCGGTGAAACCGTAGTCCATCAGGTCGGTGAAGCTTTCACTCAGACGGTCGGTGACGATGTCGCCCATTTTTTCCGCGTAGAAACGGCGGTTTTCCAGGCGCACATAGCCGCGATCCTGAATGGTGGAAATAATCGACGCGTAGGTAGACGGCCGGCCGATACCGCGTTTTTCCAGCTCTTTTACCAGGGCTGCCTCGCTGAAGCGCGCCGGCGGCTTGGTGAAATGCTGTTTCGGATCCAGTTTCTTGAGATTGAGTTTTTCCCCAACCTTGATGTCCGGCAATGCCAGATCTTCGTCTTTCTTGCTCTGCGGCGGCGCCACTTTGAGAAAGCCGTCAAAACGGATAACCCGGCCGCGGGTGCGCAACTCAAAGTCTCCGGCACTCACCACCACAGACGTGGACGTGAACTGTGCAGGTGTCATCTGACATGCAACGAACTGTTGCCAGATCAAGGTGTAAAGGCGCTCAGCATCCCGCTCCATACCGGACAACATGTTGGGCTTGACCCGCACATCGGAAGGGCGAATGGCCTCGTGCGCTTCCTGGGCGCCCTCTTTGCTACTGTAGCGGTTCGGATTATCCGGAAGGTACTTCTCGCCGTAACTCTCGCCAATAAACTCCCGCACCGAGGCCACAGCCTCCGCACTCAGGTTGGTGGAGTCGGTACGCATATAGGTGATGTAGCCGGCTTCGTACAGACGCTGGGCCATCATCATGGTTTTCTTCACGCTAAAGCCGAGACGATTGCTCGCCGCCTGCTGCAGGGTGGAGGTGATAAAGGGGGCGCCCGGCTTCGAAGTGGTGGGCTTGTCTTCGCGCGCGGTAACTTCAAAGTTGCTGGACTGCAGTGCCTGCACTGCGGCCATGGCCTGTGTTTCGTTGACCGGGCGGAAATTCTCGCCGCCCTGCTTTTTGACTTCCAGACGCAGCGCGTCGGATTTGACCGTTTCGGTGTCCGCGAACAGCGTCCAGTACTCTTCGGGGATAAACGCGCGGATTTCCCGCTCGCGTTCAACCACCAGGCGCACCGCCACAGACTGCACACGACCGGCTGACAGGCCGCGGGCAACCTTTTCCCACAGCAATGGCGACACCATGTAACCCACGATGCGATCGAGGAAACGGCGGGCCTGCTGGGCGTTCACACGGTCGATATCCAGCGGGCCGGGGCTCTTGAATGCCTCCTGGATCGCGGACTTGGTGATCTCATTGAAAACCACACGGCGAAAGCGCTGTTCATTGCCGCCGATGGCCTCGCGCAAATGCCACGCAATGGCCTCCCCCTCGCGATCCAAGTCCGTCGCGAGATACACGGTGTCGGCGTTGGCGGCGAGCTTGCGCAGCTCGTCAACCACTTTTTCCTTACCAGGCAGGATCTCGTAGTGCGCTTCCCAATTGTGATCCGGGTCGATCCCCATACGCTTGATCAGCTGCTCATGGCTTTTCTTGCGCTTGTAGACCTCTTTGTCTTCTTTGGACAGCTTGCGGGTTTCCGCCGCCCGGCGGGCGCGCTCCTTGGCATCCACCGGCTGTTTGCTGGAGGCACCGGTAGGAAGATCCCGGATGTGACCGATACTGGACTTTACGATAAAGTCCTTGCCGAGATACTTGTTGATCGTTTTTGCCTTCGCCGGAGACTCGACAATGACCAGTGATTTACCCATAAGCTTCTGATTTTTAATAGAAAATTTACTGCTTTCGCACCTGCGGCGACAGCCGTTTACGGCGGTGCGCTGCGCGAATATATATGCTCCGCCCCCGGTGTGGTCAAGCAATCGTCACAATTTGGTGACCAAATTGACTGCTTTGCACGCAATTCTGACCCGCCATCCAGCAGATGGTTCTCCGTAGACTCCTGCTGTTTTCTCACGCGATACAAGGCATCACGCGCCTATTTCGTTTACTTTGCTCAGGGGACGGCCGCTAGATACATTAGTTCAGAAAAACACCGGGCACGTCAGGAATTGCGTCGCGAATCCGGGCTTTCACCACTATCGAGCGGTTTTCCGTCTGAGTTACCCCCGGGCTGTGGCAGGCGTATTGCTTCCTCTATTACCGGGCGCATTGCGCTCAGCGCATGCAGGATGGCATCCAGCCCCCTGTCACCGCTGCGCTCCTGCCACTGCACGCCGAGACCGGCGTCGTTCGCGAAAATCGCGGTGGCATCCGCCGGCAGCATGGAAACCAGTTCTTTAAGAGAGGGTTTGGCCACCTCGGGGGCCTCGCGCTTGTTGCGCCAGTCCCAAACGCCGTCGAAATTCAGATCATGGGGCATCCGTTGCAGTTCCAGCCCCCAACCGCTCTGCAGACGACGCGGGTTTCGCCACTGGGAGAAATAAACCGCGGCAGTGCCTTTCCCTTGTGATTCCGGCAGCGGCTGTATCTGTACCTTGAGTCCGGAGCTGGCGGCGCGCTGGCGTAAATCCGCCAGTTTTTTGTCACGGCTGCTGGGCTTTAACCACATCACCGGCCCGATCACCAGTGTGACAGCGAAGATGATAATGATGATTGGCAGCCAACTGGACATGAACACTCCCTGTGGAAAGGCAAAAAACAACTTGGGTCACAGTCTCCGCGCCCCTGATAGCGGCGGGATACCCCATTTCCGGCGCGCATTTTTCCCCGCAAGACCACCGCTGTGTCAAGCGTGTTTTTTTAAAGTAGACTCAATGAAGCAACCGGGCGCTCCATCAATCCACCTCGATGCGTCTGAAATTCACCAATTCGCGGAGGCCGCATGTCAGGCTACAAAAACATTCTGGTAGGACTGGACCTCTCTGAAGAATCCTCTCAAGTTCTGGACCGCGCCGCGCAAATTGCCACAGTAAGCAACGCGCAGCTGAGGCTGGCACACATCATTGAGCCGCTCACGTTTGCCTATGGCGGCGATATTCCGATGGACCTCTCCGAAGTGCAGGAACAGTTGCAGAACCAGGCAAAAGAACAGCTGCGACGGGCCGCGGCCAGCCTGAATATTCCCGCCGACCGGCAACATGTGGTACTCGGCCAGCCGGCTACGGAAATTCACCGGCTGGCCGAGGACACCGATTGTGATCTGATTGTCATTGGCAGTCACGGTCGCCACGGACTCGCACTGTTACTGGGCTCCACCGCCAATGGTGTACTGCACGGCGCCGGATGCGATGTGTTGGCAGTGCGGGTGCATCCGCCCGGCGACTCCAACTGAATCGCGAGATAGCTACCGGGGCGTTTCGCCCCAGCAGCAGTCTCCGCTAACATCCGCCGCGGCTCTACATACCGTCGAGTTCCGCCCAGCGTTCAAAGGCCGTTTCCAGCGCCTGCTGCAGCTCTGTCAGTTTTTGCAACCGGGCCTGCACCTGCTCGCTGTCCTGCTGATAAAAATCCGGCTGCCCGATCTCGGCTTCCAGCGCGGCAATTTCCGTTTCCAGGGTCTCAATCTGCGCCGGTAGTGCGTCCAGTTCGCGCTGCAGCTTATAACTGAGTTTTTTGCTCTTGGGCGCCGCGACCGCGCTCGTATCCGCGGTCTTTGCGGTTGCGGGTTTTTCCCCTGCCAACCCTGACGACTGCTCCCGCTTGCGCGACCTGAGCTGCTCCTCTGCGCTGAGAAAGCGCCCGCCCTGACGCACGAAATCCTGGTAACCACCAACGTATTCCCGCACCAGACCATTGCCCTCGAATGCAAGACAGCTCTCCACCACATTGTCGAGAAAAGCCCGGTCGTGGCTGACCAGCAGTACCGTGCCGGGGAAATCCAATAGCAGCTGCTCGAGCAACTCCAGGGTTTCCACATCCAGATCATTGGTAGGCTCATCCAGCACCAGGATATTTGCCGGCTGGCTGAACAGTTTCGCCAACAGCGCGCGGTTGCGCTCGCCACCACTCAGCGCACCCACCTTGGTGCGGGCCTTGAGGCCGGTGAACAGGAAGTCGCTCAGGTACGACATCACATGGCGGCTGCTGCCACCCACTTCAATGGTTTCCCGCCCCTCGGCAATGTTGTCAACCACGGTCTGATCCGGGTCGAGCGTATCCCGGCGCTGATCGAAATAAGCCACCTGCAACTTGGTGCCGAGGCGGACACTGCCGGCCTGTGCTTCCAGCTCGCCGAGTAACAGGCGGATCAATGTGCTCTTGCCGGCACCATTGGGGCCGATCAATCCCACCTTGTCACCCCGCATCAGCGTGAAGTCGAGATCGCGAATCAGTGGGACCAGCTCGCCGCGCTCATCGGCAAAGCCGAAGCTCACGCCTTTCAGTTCTGCCACCAGCTTGCCGGAGCGCTCGCCCGCATCCAGCGACATCTTCGCCACGCCCTGGCGCTCGCGGCGGGCCTGACGCTCGCGACGCAGCGCCTGCAGAGCGCGCACACGGCCCTCGTTGCGGGTGCGGCGGGCCTTGATGCCCTGACGGATCCACGCCTCTTCCTGGGCCAGCTTTTTGTCGAACAGGGCGTCGTTGCGGGCCTCCTCCTCCAATTGCTTTTCTTTCTCCTGCTGGTAGCGGTCGAAGGGGCAATTGAACACCCGCAGGATGCCGCGATCGAGATCCCATACCGACGTCGCCAGTCGCTGGGCCAGTGCGCGGTCGTGGCTCACGAACAGCAGCGCGCCGCGATAGGTGGCGAGAAAGGTTTCCAACCACTCCACCGCGGCAATATCCAGGTGGTTCGTGGGCTCGTCCAGAATCAGCAGATCCGGTTCGGTCACCAGCGCACGGGCAAGCGCGGCACGGCGCTGCCAGCCGCCGGAAAGATCCATGACGCGGGCATTTTCATCCAGGTCGAGGCGGTCGAGCACACTGTCGATTCGGGCGAGCAGTTCCCAACCGTGCGCACTGTCGATCTTCGCCTGCAGATCGGGATTCTGGTTGTCTCGGTACTCTGCCAGCCAACCGCCCACATCACCGAGCCCTTCGGCCACATATCGATAAACCGTGTGGTCGCAATCATCTGGCAACGCCTGTTCCAGCGTGGCCAGTACGGTACCGCTCTGGCGGATGATCTCGCCCTCGTCGGGATCTCCGTGACCGCCGATCAGGCGCAACAGGCTGGATTTTCCCTCGCCGTTGCGCCCCACCAGGCAGATCCGGTCTCCCCGCTCGATTTTGGCACTCACATGATCCGCCAGTACCTGCACGCCATAGCGTAAACAAACGCCATCCAACTGAAGCAACATAAATAAACACTACAATGGTTTTGGAGCATCTCAACAAATCAACGGCGCGAGCAGCGGTCGCGAAAGACCACTCGACCATAGAGATTTTCAGAGATACCCAGGTGAAAACGGACATTTTACGCTTTATTCTGCGCCCTTCGAATAAGCGATTTCTCAATCGGGTGTTCAGTATGTCGATTGGCAGTAAAGGACTCGCCATTATCCTCTTCAATCTGTTGGTGGGCGGCCTCGCCGCTGTGCCGCCGCTCGCGGGCGCAGAAGCATCTGCGGCTGGCAAGGCACAATCCAGCGGGGTCCGCGAGGCCGAAGCGGCTGTTGCCCAGCGCCAGAAGCTGCAGGATGCCCGTATGGCCATCGCCCACAATGACCAGCGCCGGCTGAAGCAACTTAAGAAAGAGCTGAAAGACTATCCGCTGCTGCCCTACATCGACTACTGGAACATCAGTAAGAATCTCTCACGCCTGCCCTATGACGACATCGACGCGTTTCTGGAGAAGTACGACGGCACTGCCGTTGGCGACTGGATGCGCATCCGCGTACTGCGTGAGTTGGGAGGGCGCGATCGCTTCCGCGATTACCTGAGATACTACCGCCCGGAATGGATCACCCGAACTCAGTTGCGCTGTTACTACGTCGATGCCTTGTCGCGCTATGGCGACAAAAAAGAAGCCTACGCCCTGATCGAAGAGCTCTGGACCGTCGGCGCGTCCCAACCAAAAGAGTGTGACCCGGCGTTCAACCGCTGGATTGCCGACGGTGGGCTCACCCAGGAACGCACCTGGAAACGCCACGCGCTTTCCATCAGCGCCGGCAATCTGGATCTGGCCGGCTATATTGCCCGCAAGCTGGACAAAGACCGTGCCCGCCGCGCGGAGTTGATGCGCGAGGTCTACCGCAAGCCCGAACTGATCCTGAATTACGACCGTTTTACCCGCAAAGAACCGGAATACCGCGACATTGTATCCATCGGCCTGCGCCGGCTGGCGACGCAGAATGCGCAAAAGGCCGAGTCCGCGTGGCAGCGGTACAGCGCAAGCTATCTCTTTTCCGAGGAGGAAAGCGACGATTTCCTGCGCTACCTGGCATTGCAGTTCGCCCGCCAGGACGATCAGGAAGGCCTCAAAGCGTTGATCAAATCCAGCCCCGGGTTTTTTGACCTGCGCACCTCCGAGTGGCTGATACGCCAGTCGCTGCGGGAAATGGACTGGGCGCAGGTGGAGTTCTGGATCGACCGCCTGCCCGCCGACGAGCAGAATCTGGACCGCTGGCTTTACTGGAAAGCCAGGGCCATCAACGAGCAGAATACGAAAAATGACCCCGCGCGACGGGCCCAGGCCGACAAGCTCCTGCAGAAGGCCGCCGCCGAGCGCAGTTATTACGGGTTCCTCGCGTCGGATACCCTCCAGCGTGAATACAGCTTTGTCGACCGCCCGGTGCCGATTACCCCCAAGCAGGTGGACGAAGTGGCTGCGCGCCCGGGTATGCAGCGCGCGCGGGAGCTCCAGGCGATCGGCGAGTTCTACCACGCGCGCAGGGAGTGGGATTACGCCACGGAAAAAATGACGCCTGAGGAGTTGATGACCGCAGGGAAAATCGCCAGCGCCTGGGGCTGGTATCACAAATCGATCCAGTCGATTCTGGCCGCGAATTACCTGGATGATCTCGAACTGCGCTTCCCGCTGGCGTTTACCGATATCGTCAGCGATGTGGCAAGTAACATGGGCAAGAAGACCGCACTGGATTCCTATCTGGTGCTGGCAGTGGCGCGCCAGGAGAGCCATTTCAGCCATGATGCAAAATCCCACGCCGGCGCCATGGGCCTGATGCAGCTCCTGCCCTCCACCGCCGCCGCGACCGCGCGTAAGGCCGGGGTACCCTACCGGCGCAGCTGGGACCTGCTGAACCCCAGTACGAATATCACTCTCGGCGCCTACTACCTCAACTCGCTGCTGAACCGCTTCGACAACAACCGGTTCCTCGCCGCCGCGGCCTACAATGCGGGGCCGACACGGGTTGCAGGCTGGCTCAAAGACACAGGAAAGAAGCTGCCATTCGACGTGTGGATTGAAACCATTCCCTACAGCGAGACCCGCAAGTACGTGCAGAACGTACTCTCGTACTCGGTCATTTATGCCTATCGCAGCGGAGACAAGGCGCCATTACTGACTAAAACTGAGGCGGAATCCCGACTGTAGCGGGTGTTGGGCGCACGGTGAATACGCAGGAAAGCGTCGGTGCGCCCTGCTGCCAGCGTCCCATTTTTAACGTGCTGGATAAACGCTCATGACAGCCGGGCCGAAAGCCAGGACGCCAGTTCGCTGGTGGTAAATGGCCAGCACAGGACGTCCTCGACCTCGCCGAGCCCCACCACGGGAATACTCCAGCCAAAGAGCCGCGTCAGCTCCTCGTCATCGGCAATGTCCACCGGCTGCAGACGCAGATCAAACTTTTCCAGCAGCGGCCAGATCTCCGGCTTTGCCTTTTCACACAGGCTGCAGCCGAGGGTGGTATAAAAAAACAGCGCGCGTTGCGACACGTTCAAATCATCCCCTGGCTTTGGGCCCAGAAATAGCCGCCGGCGGCGGCCGCCGCCAACAGCGTGCAAATCCAGATCCAAACGTACCCCCGGACACCGGTGACGTCGCTGGAGCCCAGAGACGAGACCGGCGGAAACTCAGAGTGCGGCGGCACTGATGTCGTCGAGCGCGTGCGCGCCCTGTCAATGGCCTGCGCTAACGCGGCGCTCTGACGCGCCGCTTCCGGCAGCGGAACGGCCTGCCGCACCGTGGTTTTGTCGATATCGTCGGCGGGGCCCACCACGCTGAAACTGAGACTGTCAAAGCGCAACTCATCACCGCGGCGCACGCGGGATTCGGTGATCCGCTGATTATTGAGGAAGGTGCCGTTGGCAGAGCCCAGATCCACCACAAACAGCAGCCCCTCGCGTACTTCGAGGCGCGCGTGCCGACGGGACAAGTGGGACATTGCGAAGGTCAGGTCACATTCATCCGAGCGCCCCACCACGGATCTCTCGCGCACCGGGAACACCCGCCCGACGATGGCGGGATGATTGGCGCGCAGCGCCCAGGAAACATTCGCGTTCGTGCCAGCAGCCTTGAGCCGGGTGATCTTAGGATCGACCACCGCGAGATTCCGTTCACCCAGTTGCACCCGGTCGTTGCGATGCAGCCGGCAACTGCCGTCGATCAATTTCCCATTGACGGATATCTGACCGTTTCCAGCCAGATTGCGCAGCTCCAGCTCTTCCCCATCGACAAGAATCTCCGCGTGGAGTTTTGCTACCGAAGCGTCCGTCAGTGTCAGATCACACTGGCTGCCCCGGCCGATTGTGACCTTGGGTGCCACCAGCCATACACTTTGACTGGCATCTTTGACATCACAAAGTTTCAGCATTGTCCAGGCTTCCTCGAATGCGTAGAACGGCGTACATTTTTCAACCAAGGCCGCTAGCGAACCAATTAAGAATCTATCGACCAACAGATCGCGCGTCGGCGGAGACGCAACTACGGGTATCTGAGAACCCCGCTGCGGGAAGTTTATCACGGCCAATTTCATTGGCCTGTGAATCGGTTTGCAGCTTACAATGCCGGCAGGCTCTAGTATGGAAGTGTCGAAAGCCGCAAGGATTTGCGCGGTTTTGCACTTGCGACAATAACGACAGGTAACAGGTAGTTGTATACCAGTGAGTGAAGCCAAGGTAGATGCCAACGTCGGTACCAGCGGAAATACCGGTGGTAAAGAACCTGCCAGCGAGGTAAGCCGCCCCGCCGCCCGCGCAACGGTGCGCAGTGCCGGCGCAACCCACCCGGGCTATCGCCGTGAGCAGAATGAGGATGCCTTCTGGGGCGACGAGTCTCGAGGTATCTGGGTCGTGGCCGATGGCCTCGGCGGCCACCACGCGGGAGAAATTGCCAGCCAGACCGTGGTGGAAGAAATCCAGCGCTCCTCCGCCACCGACCGGCACTACGAACAGGCCCTGCGCCGCGCTCATGCGTTGCTCGCCGGGGAAGAGACAAACTCAACCGCCATGGGAACCACCGCCGTGGTGGTGGCGGAAGACGGGAATTACTTTCATATCTATTGGGTCGGCGACAGCCGCGCCTATCTGTGGACGCCGCCGGCCACTGATGCCGACAATCAAGACGACACCAAAACACCTCACGGCACGCTCAAGCAGCTGACCATAGATCACTCCTACGTGCAGATGCTGGTGGATTCGGGAGCCATCAACCAGGAAGAGGCTGCGAGCCACCCCAATCGTCACGTGATCACACGCTGTATCGGCGGCTCTGCAAATCCGACACTTGAGATCGACCGCGCATCATTTGCCTGGAACCCCGGACAAAAATTGCTACTGTGCAGTGACGGCCTGAGTAATGATGTCGGCCTGGAAGAAATCTGTCAGATCCTGGCAAACACACCGGATAACCAACGCGCCAGCGAACTATTGGTCGCCGCGGCGCTGGATGCCGGTGGACGCGACAACATCACCGTTCAAGTCATCAACTCGCCGGATTCAGCGACGGCAAACAACGAAAACCTGAACTCCCGCACACTGCCCCAGCCACTTGCATCCCGGCAATTGTTTTCGTCTCCCGGCACACTGGTTGCCAGGATCGCCACCCTTGCGATTATTTTTTCACTGGGTATTTACGCAGCCTGGCAGCTGCTGAACGGTTAACGGAACTGGGGACGGGCGCGAATGGAAGTTGTCAGCAGCGGTGTCGCCTCGCTGGAAATTCCCGGCTATCAGATCCTGAAGAAGATCAATCAGGGAGGCATGTCCACAGTCTACCTCGCCACCCAGCGCAGCATGGGTCGCCAGGTGGCGCTCAAGGTCATGTCGCCTGTACTGAACGCCGATCCAATTTTCAGTGAGCGCTTTCAGCGGGAAGCCAATATCGTTGGCCAGCTCTCCCACCCCAATATCGTTGCCATCCACGATATCGGCCGCTATCGCAGCCTCAACTATATCGCCATGGATTACCTGCCCGGTGGCTCGGTAGCGGATGCCCTCACCCGCGGCGCCATCGAACCTCTGGAAGCCCTGCATATCACTCGCCAGATTGCCATGGCGCTGGATCACGCAAGCAACAAGGGCTACGTGCACCGGGACCTGAAACCGGAAAATATCCTGTTCCGTGAAGACGGCTCCGCCGTGCTTACGGATTTCGGCGTCGCCCGCGCTGTGGCCCGCACCACACGCATGACCAGCACCGGTATGGTGGTGGGCACCCCCCACTATATGAGCCCGGAGCAGGCGCGCGGTGCCGCCGTAGACGGTCGCGCAGACCTCTACAGCCTTGGCGTGGTGCTCTACGAGATGCTCACCAGTGCCGTGCCCTATCAGGCGGAAGAAGCGGTGGCCATCGCCATCAAACACCTGACCGATCCGATACCGCGTTTGCCCGCCCGACACTCACTGTACCAGGGCCTGATCGACCGGTTCCTCGCCAAAGATCCGGATCAGCGCTATCAGCGTGGCCTGGATGTAGTGGATGCGATAGATCAGCTGCTGGCGGCGCTGGAAGGTAAGCCCCCCGGCAATGCCACCAAACTCAACAACACCTCCGTGCGTGTTTCCAGCCTGTTGCGGGCGCTGTTAATGACACTCTACGGTACCCTGTGCGACCGGCTCAGTGCCGCCTGGGCACGCTGGCGAGACAAGCCACTGCACCAACAGAACCCCCGGGCGGAGCAGCAGACCATCATGCGCTTCCAGCAGGTGCTGCAGCAGAACACGCCCAGCAAGCGCCGCTCCTGGCGCCTGGCGACGGTTATTGGCGCTGCCGCGGTGGTGACGCTGATCATCTGGGGCAAAAATCCCCAGTGGTCCGCAACAACCACCTCCCGCACGGCGACGGAATCAGTGGAAAGCGTGGCGCACTCACCGGCCGACACAGCGCTGGCCATTCAAGAGAATTCACCCGCGACCGAGACATCGGCGAATCTGATACAACCGGCGTTGCGCGAGGAAACAGGTACACCCATCTCCGCGTCACCGCCGATTACCAAGCCGGGGGTGCCTACAGAGAATATTGCTGACAGTATTCCGGTTCCGGTGTCCAAACCCGAGCCCACCAGTGCACCGGTGTCCAAACAAGCACCCGCGACCTTTTCGCTGTTGGTTTCCGTCAAGCCGGACGATGCGCGTATTCGCATCATGAACATCGTTCCGAGATATACACCAGGCATCGCTTTGGAGCCGGGACGCTACGATATTGAGGTAAGCAAGCCAGGCTACAGCACCGTGCGCCGCTGGATCGAGATCAGTACTGCCGATATCAATCTGGCGGTTGAATTGGAGCGCAAATACTTCCCAGGCAGGACTTTTCAATCACCACTGCGGTCCGGTGGTCGTGGACCGGAGATGGTCGTAATCTCTCCCGGCAGTTTCACCATGGGTAACAATCAGCGCCCGTTCACCAGTCCCGAACATAAGATATCCATCAATAAACCCTATGCCATCGGCGCCCAAGAGATTACGTTCAACGATTACGACCGCTTCGCCAAGGCCAGCGGGCGCGCCCTGCCCAGTGATGAAAATTGGGGCCGGGGAACACGGCCGGTAGTGAATATCAGCTGGCAGGATGCACAGCGCTACGCCAGCTGGCTGAGCGAGGAGAGTGGTCAGAAATATCGACTGGCCAGCGAGGCGGAATGGGAATATGCAGCGCGCGCCGGTACCACCACTCCCTTCTGGTGGGGGGACGGTAGTGCGAAAGGGAAAGCCAATTGCCGCCGCGGCTGTGCCAGTGAGTTCAACACCCTGTTCACCACCTCTACGGCACCGGTGGGCAACTACAAGGCCAACGAGTTCGGTTTGTACGATACCGCGGGCAATGTGGGGGAATGGGTACAGGACTGTTTCCTCGGCGACTTCACCAATCACCGCGGCGATGCGCGCCCTGTACAGCTGAAAAACTGCGAGCTGCGCGTTGTACGCGGCGGCTCTATGCGCGAGCCGCTGCGCAATATCAGCTCCGACTACCGCACCGGTCTCAGCGAGCAGGCCAGCTCAAAAGAAGTGGGCTTCCGACTCGTGATGGAGCTGTAACCCAGCTCCGTCCTGTTTCGGGTTACTTCGCCTGAATTTCCCACACATTGTGGATTTTCGGATTGCGTTGGAAATCCTTGTCCAGCAGTCTGGACGACAGGTTTTCCACCGCGAACTCATCCAGCAAGTTCTCATCCATCTTGAAACTGCGCAGGTTGTTGGAAAACAGCAAGGTGCCACCTGGACGCAGAAGCGCCATGCACTGGCGGATCAAATCGACATGGTCCCGCTGAATATCGAGCACGCCCTGCATTTTCGCCGAATTGGAAAACGTAGGTGGGTCGAGAAAAATCACATCGTAATGGCCGCGCCGGTTCTGCTGCGCGGCCTGTAGCCACTGTAGGCAATCTGCCTCGACGAGCTGGTGGCGATAAGGGTCCAGGCGGTTCTGGCGAAAATTGCGCTGCGCCCAGGCCTGGTATGTTTTGGATAAATCAACGCTGGTGCTTTCCGGGCAACCGCCGAGTGCCGCTTGCACAGTCGCAGTGGCGGTATAGCAGAACAGGTTGAGCAGTTTTTTGCCGTTGGTAATCTGTCGCAAGTATTGACGTACCGGACGGTGATCCAGAAACAGCCCGGTATCCAGGTAATCCCACAGGTTGATTTCCAGCTGCGCACCGTATTCGTCAACCCAGAATTCCGCGTTGGACTCTCTCCGCGCATTGGTTTCGTTGCGCTTTTGGTACTGGCTGCCGCTCTCCTTGTGGCTGTGGCGACGGCGCTCCTTGATCGACACATGGCGCGCGGACAGATCCAGTACCTCCCGGGTCGCACGCACCAGGTCGCTCAGGCGGCGGCGCGCCTTTTCCTCGGAAATACTTGCCGGCGCTCGATACTCCTGAATGTGGGCGTATGTCTGCCCTTCAAGCGACCGATAAATATCAATGGCCGCCGAATACTCCGGCAGATCTGCATCGTACAGACGGTAACAGCTAATGCCACTCTTCTGCGCCCACTTGCCCGTAGTGCGCAGGTTTTTCTGCAACCGGTTGGCCACCATTTGCGCCTCTTCGGAGAGTTGCGCGCGGGGTTTTCCACCATGTTGCTCGCCACCCTGCTCACCTTCACTCTGCTGGTGGATATCAAACAACAGCAACTGGCTGGGGATACTGCCGTTGAACAGTTTGTACTGCTTGTGCGATCGCAGCGCCATGGAGTGACAGAGTTCCGGGTTACCGGTGAACACGGCGGCCTTCCAGCCGCCGAACTCCTGCTTCAGCTGACGCCCCAGTTCTGCGTAGGTTTCACGCAGCGCCTCCTGCTCGCCGAGACGCTCGCCATAGGGCGGATTGGTAATCACCAGACCCGGCTGTACTTCGCGGTGGCTCGGCGCCTTGAACGCAGCAACCGGTCGACAGCTGACGCGCACATGTTTCTCCAAACCGGCGCGGGCAATATTCGATTCCGCTGCAAACAGCACTTTGGCATCTGCATCGTAGCCGCGAATTTCCGGCAGGGTTCTCGCCAGGCCGTCCGCGCGTCGCTGCAGCGCCTCTTCACGTAATGGCAGCCACAGGTCATTTTGGTGGTTCAGCCAGCGCTCGAATGCAAATCCTTCGCGCATGATGCCTGGCGCCACATCGGCGGCCATCAGTGCCCCCTCCACCAGAAAAGTGCCGGAGCCACACATGGGGTCAAGCAAGGCGCCCCCCTGCCCGGCAATCTGCGGCCAGCCTGCGCGCATCAACAGCGCAGCGGCGAGGTTTTCTTTCAGCGGCGCAGCACCAATGTGAGTGCGGTACCCTCTGCGGTGCAGGCTGTCGCCGCACAGGTCGATAGCAATTTCGAGGCTGTCCCGGTGCAGGCGTAGCATAGCGGTCAGATCGGGGTCCCGCTTGTCCACATCCGGGCGCGCACCGGTGGCGGAGCGAAGGCGATCGACAATGGCATCCTTCGCCTTCTGCCCACCGAATTGGCTGTTGCGGATTTCTCGGTTAGTGCCGGAAAACTGCACCCAGAGTACACCGGTAGGGCTGATGTGCTCCTCCCAGGGAATGTCGACCACAGCCTGATACAGCGCTTCCGCGTCTGCGACCCGTGCCAAACCCAGATTCAGTAATACACGGTTGGCAAGACGGCTCCATAGGCAGATGCGGTACGCCATCGCCAGGTCGCTGTTAAACCGCACGGCAGCCGGCTGCTCCCGCTCCACCTCGGCGCCGAGGGTGCGAAGCTCGTCGGCGAGCAGATTTTCGAGCCCTTTTGGGCAAGTGGCGGTGAAAGAAAACTGAGCAGTCAAAGGTTCGATCTCGGTCAATCAGTGGATGGGGATTCTGGCAATAACAATCGCGGTGTTTTAGCCAGTCCGCGTTCGGCAGGCCGCAAGCATACCGGAAACCAGGATGGCATTCTCCCTATAACGACGCGATGTACGGGCCACCGGAGTCGCTAGTACGTTTTTGTCTAGGAAATACCGTTTTTATAAAGGTTAGGTCGCACCGGTACACACCCCTCAGGTTGGCTGCAACTCTTCTAGCAAGGCAGATTCCACAATAAGCTGGATTCTGTAAAAGGGGGAAAATTTGATTCGGAATCAAGATTGGGAGATCGGACCAGGAAGGTCAGAAACCGCTAAAAATTGCCAGAGGTATCGCATCTATGAAACGCCAAAAACGTAATCCCAACGATAGAGCTTTTCACAAAGGTTACGTTGCTGCCATGGAGGGCAGAAACCACGACAGTTGTCCGCACGAAAACGGATCCTTACATCAGGAATGGGTAAACGGATGGCGACAGGGTCGGCAGGATTACTGGAGTGGATTCGGGCGTGCGGCGCAGGCTCAGCGTTTAGCCAACATGTAATTGGCCGCCTAGTATTTTTCAGAGCCGCTTTCAAACACCCTTAAACATCACTGGCCAGCAAACACCCTTGGCCAGTGCCACTGAAAATCCCGGGCAGCCTAAAGAATGGTTGCCCGGGATTGTTACAGGTGCTTCAACCGGAAACCACCCGTCCCTTGTGCAGCTCGGCGATGGCTGCAGCCGCCTCGCGAATCACCTCTGGTCCACGGTAGATGAAACCCGAGTAAATCTGCACCGCGGTAGCCCCCGCACGGATCTTGTCCGCGGCGGATTCACCGTCAAAAATCCCACCAACGCCGATGATAGGAATTTCACCTTTGAGTTCCGCTGATAAAGTGCGGACTACTTCGGTGGATCGCTCGGTCAGCGGGCGACCACTCAAACCACCCTCTTCGGCGCCGTGCTCAAGATGCGCAACCGACGATTTGTCGATGGTGGTGTTGGTAGCAATAACGCCGTCGATGTTATGTGAGCGCAGGGTTCTGGCCACCTGGGCGATGGCGTCACTATCCATGTCCGGGGCGATTTTCACAGCCAGTGGCACATAGCGCCCGTGCTGTGAGGCCAACTGCTGCTGCTTCTCCTTGAGCGCGCTCAAAAGCCGGCTCAGGCTGTCACCAAATTGCAGATCCCGCAGCCCCTTGGTGTTCGGTGACGACACATTCGCGGTGATGTAATCCGCGTGGGTATACACCTTCTCCATACACAGACAGTAATCATCCGCGGCCTTCTCCACTGGGGTATCGAAATTTTTGCCGACGTTGATTCCCAGGACCCCGGAGTAACGACGCCGCTTTACCTGTTCCAGCAGGTAATCCACGCCCAGGTTGTTGAACCCCATGCGATTGATGATGGCCTCGGCCTCCGGAAGGCGGAACAGGCGCGGCTGCGGGTTGCCGGGTTGTGGCCGCGGCGTGACCGTGCCCACTTCCACAAAGCCAAACCCCAGCGCACCAAGGCCGTTAAAGGCCTGAGCATTCTTGTCGAGGCCCGCGGCCAATCCTACCGGATTTGGCAGGGTCAACCCCATCAGCTCCACCGGGTCGTCCGGAACCGGCTTGGCAAACAGCGACATGAGCCCGAGGCGCTCGGCGGCACCGATGGCATCGAGGGAAAGGTGATGAGACCGCTCCGGGTCCAGCGCAAACAGAGCTTTGCGCAGATGCTGGTACATGGGCTTCCTTTTATAGCAATCCAAACGATGAGAGCCCGCCCACGGAGTGATCTCTGTGGGCGGGCTCGCGTATTGTACGGATTTCCGGCGGAAATTTCCGGCCGGAAATAGCGGTACGTTTAGACCGTCAGGGATTCCTGATCGGCGGTGGCGTTGGCCAGGTACATCAGCTCGCGCAGGGCGACGGTGAACATGGCGAAGTCGCCCAGCGGTGAGGACTTCAGCTCCTTGACCAGATTCTCCCAGCGCTGGATCGGCTGGGCCATGATATCCACCCAGCGCGCGACGGCACTGTCGATATCCAGCCCGTCATCGCCGGCCAGGCGCAGGATGTGAATGGCGAGTTTGGAGATCTGGCTGTCGAGATCGTCCATGCTGGTCTCCCGCGCCTGCGACTGCCAGAAGCTCTCCGCCGGCAGTTCGATGATCTGGTTGCCGAACCAGTAGAGCCCCAGTTTGTCGGCCAGCGCGAAGTAAATTTTTGCCACCTCTTCCACCGGGCGGTCACTGGCACGGGCCGACTGGGAAATACCCAGTGCGGAGAACAGGTAGGTGGGGGATGCAGCCAGCATCGCCAGGTTGTCCGGAACACCCGCCTCAAGGAACTGATCATGGCGACGCTGCCATTCATGCAACGGTTCACCGCTCAGCACTTCCGGCAAGGCGCGGATAACCCGCTGCACGGGCTCCAGGAACAGTTCGCGCTCTTGTGCCGGGTCCAGGTCAGCGCGGCGGTTGCGCACAAACCAGCGGGTCGCACGGCGCACACGGCCGATCATGGAGTTCATCAACTGCATCTGCAGCTCCGCCGGCACCTTGTAATCCAGCGCCGCAACGCCCTCCTGGAACTCCGGCATCAGGTACACATCTCGCGCACTAATATAGGCTGCCGCGATGGTGTCGATATCCGCACCGGTCGCGCCGCTGATGCGGTGATAGAAGGTGATCCCCATACTGTTGACCAGTTCATTAGCCACCTGGGTGGAGACAATTTCCCGGCGCAACTGGTGGTCGTACACCAGCCCTTTGTAGCGCGCGACCAGCGCCGGCGGAAAAGCGGACTCGACCGCCTCCTGCACCCGCGCATTGTCGATGATGCGCGCATGCAAGAGCTCCTCTTTCAGCTTCACCTTTACATAAGAGATCAGTACGGCGAGTTCAGGGCGGGTAAGATACAGGCCCTTGTTCTGGCGGTCATTCAGGGTATCGTTGTCTGGAATGAATTCCAGTGCACGGCGGAGGCGGCCCTCCGCTTCCAGCGAGTTGATGGTGCGGCGATATTCGTCGAACCGATCGCCCACCTGGTATTCCGCCACGCTCAGCGCGCGGGTCTGGTTGTAGTTGTTGTCCAGAACTAGCTCCGCCACCGACTCGGTCATTTCGCCGAGCAGCTGGTTGCGCTGCTTGTCGGTGAGATCCCCATTGGCGACCACTTTGTCCAGCAGGATCTTGATGTTCACTTCGTGGTCGGAACAGTCCACACCGCCGGCGTTGTCGATAAAGTCGGTGTTACAGCGACCGCCGTTCAGGGAGAACTCGATGCGTCCACGCTGGGTCATACCCAGATTGCCGCCTTCACCAAATACCTTGCAGCGCAGCTGGTTGCCATTGACCCGCAGGTTGTCGTTGGACTTATCGCCCACCTGCGCGTTGCTCTCGCTGGTCGCCTTAACGTATGTACCTATACCCCCGTTCCAGATCAGGTCCACAGGTGCTTTCAGCATCGCACTGATCAGCTCATTGGGCGTCAACTGGTCTTCCTTGATATCAAACGCCTGCTGCATTTCCGGGGTAATTTTTACCGACTTGGCGCGGCGCTCGAAAATACCGCCACCCTTGGAAATGAGACTGCGGTTGTAGTCCGCCCAGCTGGAACGCGGCAGCTCGAACAAACGCTTGCGCTCGATAAAGCTGCTGGTGGCATCCGGAGTCGGGTCGACAAAAATGTGCAGGTGGTTGAAAGCCCCTTTCAGGCAAATATGTTCGGAAAGCAGCATACCGTTGCCGAACACGTCGCCCGCCATATCGCCGATACCAATCACAGAAAAGTTTTCCGCCTGGACATTGATACCCATTTCGCGGAAGTGGCGCTGCACGGAAACCCAGGCGCCGCGCGCGGTAATACCCATTTTCTTGTGGTCGTAGCCGTTACTGCCACCGGACGCGAAGGCATCCCCCAGCCAAAAGTCGTACTCGGCGGCGATACCGTTGGCGATATCCGAGAAGGTCGCGGTGCCCTTGTCCGCGGCGACCACCAGATAGGGATCGTCCTCATCGCGACGGATCACGCGCTCCGGCGGAATTACCTCACCATCTTTCAGGTTGTCGGTAACGTCCAACAGGCCGCGGATGAAGGTCTTGTAGCACCTGATGCCGGCTTCGATAAACGCCTCGCGGCTGTTATCTGCCGGCGGACGACGCACCACGAAACCACCCTTGGCGCCACTGGGAACGATCACCGCATTCTTCACAGCCTGCGCTTTCACCAGACCCAGCACTTCGGTACGGAAATCCTCCAGGCGATCGGACCAGCGCAACCCGCCGCGGGCCACCTTGCCGCCGCGCAGGTGCACGCCTTCCACTTGCGGCGAGTAAACAAAGATTTCGAACTCCGGGCGCGGCTCGGGAATATTCGGGATATTGCGCGGGCTGAACTTAATGGAGATGTAATCCTTCGGTTGGTCGTGATCGTCCAGCTGGAAGAAGTTAGTGCGCAGGGTTGCGCGGATAAGATCCAGATAGCGGCGGATGACCTGATCTTCGTTCAGGTTGTCGACGGCATCCAGACCTTCGTGGATCTTCTTGATCAGGCGCTCCACCCGCGACTGGTCCTGGCGATCCGCGCTGTTGATACGCGGGTCGAACATGGCGCGGAACAGCGCCACCAGGTTGCGGGTGATTTCCACATGGTTCGCCAGTGTGGCGGCAATGTAGGACTGGCTCGCGCTGAACTTGGTCTGCTTCAGGTAGCGAGCATAGGCGCGCAGCATAGTAACTTCGCGCCAGTTGAGACGCGCCGCCAGCACCAGGCGGTTAAAGGAATCGCTCTCGGCAACGCCGTCCCAGATCGCTGCAAATGCATCCTGGAACAGGGCGCGGGACGCCTGCGCGTCGATGCGCGTCGGCAGGCCGAATTCCAGATGGAATTCGTGCATCCACACATCCTGTTGCCCCTGTGGGCGGATGGTATAGGGGAATTCGCCCATTACCCGCAGGCCGAGATTCTCCAACACCGGAATCACATCGGATAGCGTCAGGCCGCTCCCCAGATTGAACACCTTGAAACGCAGGCTGCCTGGCTCGGCGCCGATCGGCTGATAGAAGCTCATGGCGACGCGGCTGTCGCCACTCAGTTCGCGGATAAAGTTCACGTCCTGTACGGCAATGCGTGGCTCGAAATCCTCGCGGTAACCCGCTGGGAAAGCCTGGCCAAACGTGCTGATCAGTCGGCTGCCCTCTTCCTCACCGTGGGTTTCAATCAGAGCTCTTTGGAAAACATCTTCCCAACTGCGGGTAATATCCACGATTTGCGCCTCCAGTCGCGCTACATCAAATTCTACGGGCTCATTGGGGTCGACCCGGAATACCAGATGTACGCGGGCGAGGATGGACTCGGAAAAATAGGTGGTGAAATCGGAATCCAGCGCGTGCACCGAGCGGGCGATACGGTTGCTGATTTTCTCCCGCACCTCGCTGTTGAACTGGTCGCGCGGGACATACACCATGGCGGAGACGAACTTGCCAAAGGGGTCTTTGCGCATGAACAGCTTCAGACGCGCGCGCTCGTTCATCGCCAGCACCCCAAGGGTGGTTTCAAACAGCTCTTTGGTGCTGCTCTGAAACAGTTCGTCCCGGGGAAAGGTATCGAGAATCCGCTTCAGCGCCTTGCCGTCGTGACTGTGAGGCGCAAGGCCGCTCTGTTCCATCACTGAGGCCAGCTTGCGGCGGATGATAGGGATCTTCGCCGGGCTTTCGGTGTACACCGGCGAGGTGTAAAGCCCCATGAATGCGGACTCACCGATGACCTCGCCATTGGCGTCGTAGCGTTTGATACTCACGTAGTCCGAATAGGCCGCTCGATGCACTCGGGATTTCACCGAAGACTTGGCAAAGGTGAGAAAGTTCGGCCCTTGGTAGAAGCGCTGCTTGCCCTCGTTGAAGGCGTATTCCGGTGTCGGCTCCGCAGGCTGCTGTAGGTTCTTGAAAATCCCCAGGCGGCGATTTTCCACCTCGCACAGGATTTTCTTGTCACCCTCCTGACTGAATTCGTACTCGCGATAACCGAGGAAAGTGAAGTTGCCATCGCGCATCCACTGCAGGAAAGCTGCGGCCTCTTCCAGATGGGCATCATTATCCGCAACACTGGCGTGCAACTGGTCTTCCATGGCTGCACAAGTGTCCAGCATAGGCACATAGTCGTCCACGACCAGTTCCACATCGCCGAGGATCTCGCGAATGGCGCGGGCCAGATCCGACGCATGGGACGCAGAGGTATCGAGGTTGATTTCAAGGTAAATCAGCGCCTCGCTGGAGACGCCGGGATCGCCCGCGGCTTCGTCTTCCAGCTTGCGCCCCACAGGCAAAAGCTGGTGCAGGCGGCCATCGTCGCCCCGTTGCAATCGCATCACGGTACTTTTGATGGAGTGGATGACGGTATTGCGACGGTTGATCTCCATGCGCACCGAATCCACCAGAAACGGCATGTCCCGTTGCAGCACACACACCACGGTGTGGGAACATTCCCAGCCCTGCTCCTCAAGGCGCGGGTTGAACACCCGGATCTTGGGTTCGCCGGCGGCGCGCTGTTGGATGAAGTCCCAGCAGGTATAGATGCATCCATATACATCCACCAGGCGCCGCCCGGAGAGGTCCTCCAGCGGGTACTGGTTCAGAAACTGCTCCGCAAAGGCCGTCACCGGCTCTGCCTTGTCCCCCAGCTTCTCGCGGATGAATCCGCTGACCTGCGCCAGCAGTTCTTCCCGGCTATCGGTAATGACCGTCGCCATATTCACGTGCTTCCTCCCGTCGCCGCGATCACCATCGCGGGCAAGAATGCTAAATTTGCTGCATTAACGTAGAACAAAACGTCAGTTTTGTTGTCTACTTTGCCGCCTTGAGGTCGCCCAAGCGAGCATAGCGGTTGCCTCGCAGCGCATCGCCGCTAAAATCAACCGGCCCGCGAAAACCGGACAAGTGGCTATATATAGAGATGCTCTAATGATAGTTAGCCCCTCATCCCGGGCAGCGTATTGAAACAGGAAATTGGCAAAAGAAGTGACGATATGGACACACGCGAGCAGATAAAAATTCTGGGTGAATGGCTGGAACAGCAGATTATTGGCCAGGCAACTTTGGTCAATCGGATTCTCATCGGATTGCTCGCCGACGGACACCTTCTGGTAGAAGGCGCACCGGGTCTTGCTAAGACCAAAGCCATCAAGACGCTGGCGGATGCCATCGAGGGTGACTTTCACCGGGTGCAGTTCACGCCGGATCTTTTGCCGGCGGATATTACCGGCACAGATATCTACCGCCCGGAAACCGGAGAATTCCATTTCCAACCCGGCCCCGTATTCCATAATTTGATTCTCGCCGATGAAATCAACCGCGCCCCGGCGAAGGTGCAGTCCGCGCTGCTGGAGGCCATGGCGGAGCGGCAAGTCAGTGTGGGTCGCAAAACCTATGCGCTGCCCAGTCTTTTTCTGGTGATGGCCACCCAGAACCCCATTGAGCAAGAAGGCACCTATCCACTGCCAGAAGCCCAACTCGACCGTTTTCTGATGCAGGTCAATCTCTCGTATCCCGACGCGGAATCGGAGAGAAAAATTCTGCAACTGGCCCGTGCCGAGGCAAGCCTTGGGGAAAGCCATCCCAAAGCGGTGGTCAGTCAGGACACCATCTTCGCCGCCCGCAAAGAGATCCTCGACCTGACAATGGTGGAGGCGGTGGAGACCTATATCGTGCAACTGGTTATCGCCACCCGGGAGCCCCAACGCTACGACGCGGAACTAGCCTCCTGGCTCGATTTCGGTGCCAGCCCCCGTGCCACCATCGCACTGGACCGCTGCGCGCGCGCCTATGCCTGGCTCGCCGGGCGCGACTATGTAACCCCGGACGATGTGATGGCAATCGCACCAGACGTGCTGCGCCATCGCTTGCTGCTGAGTTTTGAAGCGGAAGCCGCCGGCGCCAACGCCGACCAGGTCATACGCCGCCTGCTGCAACAGGTACCGGCGATCTAGGGTCTGAAGGAAGTGCAGAAAGCGATCAACCACAGCGAACTGAACCTGCGCGGCGCCTACCCGGAAGTGGCGCCGCTGGTGCGATTGCGCCATATCGCCCGCCAGCTGCGCCTGTTCAAGCCGCGTCTTAATCGCAGCGACCAGGCCGGCAATCTTCTGACCCGCTATCGCGGTCGCGGCATGAATTTTGAGGAAGTACGTTACTACCAGCCCGGCGACGACGTGCGCTCCATCGACTGGCGCGTAACCGCACGCACAGGCAAGACCCACACCAAACTGTTTCAGGAAGAGCGCGAGCGCCCGGTGGTGATCCTGCTGGACCTGCGCTCGCCGATGTTTTTCGGCAGCCAGAATGCGTTCAAGTCCGTGGCTGCTTGCAGTATCGCCTCGGCACTGTGTTGGGCTGGCTTGCAACACGGCGACCGCATCGGCGCCCTGCTGTTTTCGGACCGAGATGTAGACACGGTGCGCCCGCGCCGCAGTCACCACGCCGTGCTCGCCGCAATCCATGGCATGGTCGAGACCGCCTGCGCATTGCAGAGCCCGATCGCCAGCGGCGGCAGCCAGCGGCTCAGCGTTCTGCTGGAAGAAGCCCGTCGCATCGCCCGCCCCGGCAGCGCCCTGTTTCTGATCAGCGACTGCCACGATCTCGACGAAAGCTGCGAGCAACCACTCTATCTGCTCACCCGCCACGCCGACATGCAGGTACTGCGTATTACCGATCCCCTTGAGCAGCAATTGCCTGATCAGGCGCTGACCATCAGCGATGGCCGGCAGCGCACCTTCCTTGGCAAATCCAGCCGTGGGCTGCGCCAGCAGTTTGCCCAGGACCAGGCGCGGGCGCGCGAACAAACCGCGCAACTCTGCCGCCGTCTGCATTTGCCGCTGCTGGATTTCGACAATACCCAGCCCGTGGTCCCGGTTCTACTCAACCGCTACGGTGAGCGCACAGCGACCAATGGCCGGAGGCCGGCGTGACCATGTTGCCGCTGTCACCGAAGCAGGCCGCACCTGCGCCAGCCAATCCAATGCCCCCGGAAATGCAGGAGTTGTTGGCGCAACTGAGAGATATTCACGAACCGACCCCCATCGGCTGGTGGCCGCTGGCACCCGGCTGGTGGATTCTGGCTGGCGCGCTAGTAGCGCTGCTGTTTGCCGCCATTCTGCTCGCCATTCGCCTGCGCCAGAGGCGCCGTCGCAATCTCTACCGGAGCGAAGGCGTGCGACTGTTGCAAGCGCTAGACCTCAATGCCCCCCGCGCGATCGAGGACATTAACGTACTGTTGAAACGGGTAGCTGTAGTGACCTTTGGTCGCAAAGCCGTTGGCCCGCTCACCGGACAAAACTGGATCCGTTTCCTAGAGAATTCCTCCGAAGTGCCAATGCCGGAGACGGCGCGCGCGGTGCTCATTGAGAACCTGTACAGCGGCGCCGACGGCGACCTGCAGGCGCTCGAGAAGCTGCGGGAATTCGCCATCAGCTGGGTGCGCAAACACCAGTCCGAGTCTGTGCGTCCGGCAGCAGACGTTAAACCGACGAAAAACCAGGAGGCCGGCGTTGTTTGAATTCGCTCTCCCCTGGCTCTTTTTACTACTGCCACTGCCCCTGCTCGCCCGCCGCCTGCTTCCCAAGAGTGAGCCGCTTAACAGCGCGCTGAAAGTCCCTTACTACCAGCAGCTCCCGCGCAAAAGTGGCGGCGCGAGCGACAACTATTTCAATCTTTTTCTGCTCTGGCTCATCTGGTCACTGTTGATTACTGCCGCGGCGCGCCCTCAGTGGTATGGCGAACCCATTACCCAGACCAGTAGCGCCCGCGACCTACTGATCGCCGTGGACATATCCGGCAGCATGGAAACCCCGGATATGATCCTGAATGGCAACCCCGCCATGCGTATCACCGCGGTAAAGAATGTCGTGGGCGACTTTGTGCTGCGCCGCAAAGGCGACCGTCTCGGCCTGGTGCTGTTCGGCACCCGCGCCTATTTGCAGGCACCACTCACCTTCGATCGTGAGACCGTCGACACCCTGCTCGCGGAAGCGCAGATTGGTTTTGCCGGACAGGGCACCGCGATTGGCGATGCCATCGGCCTCTCCGTGAAACGCCTCACCCAGCGCCCGGCAGATCAGCGGGTGCTGATTCTGCTGACCGATGGCGCCAATACTGCCGGTGAAGTCGAGCCGTTAAAAGCAGCGGAACTGGCAAAACAGGCTGGGGTAAAGGTGTATACCATCGGCGTCGGCGCGGAAGAAATGGTGCAACCCGGTTTGCTCGGCTCCCGCTTTGGTGCGCGCCGGGTCAACCCGTCCCGCGACCTCGATAGTGAAACCCTGCAAGCAATTGCCGACAAGACTGGCGGCCACTATTTTCGCGCGCACAATCCCGAGGAACTGGCAAAAATTTATACCGAGTTGGACCGCCTGGAACCGGTCGAACAGGAAGCGGAAACCTACCGCCCACTGCGCTCTCTGTATGTATGGCCGCTGGGATTGGCACTGTTGCTGGCTGCACTCTGGGCCGCAGCACCGCTATTGGCGACCGCGCTCTCCAACCTGCCAGCGCGCAGATCTGCGGCAGAAAGTGCCCACAGTCACCGCAATGGGGGACTCAAGGTATGAATTTCGTGAGCGATCTCGGTCAGTTCCATTTCCTGCGTCCCGCCCTACTGTGGCTGATCCTGCCCGCCGCCCTCGCCTGCTGGGCACTGGCGCGCACCGTATTCGCCGCCGGCGGTCTGCAAAAGCTGATTGACCCAAACCTGTTGCCCCACTTGTTGATGCGCGGCGGGGAAAAGCGCCCGTGGTTGTTTACCCTGATTTTTGCCCTGCTGACCTGCGCCATCATTGCCCTCGCCGGCCCCAGCTGGCGCAAGCTGCCAACCCCGGTATACAGCAACCAGGATGCCCTGGTAATCCTGCTGGATCTGTCGCCTTCGATGATGGCAACAGACCTCGCCCCAGATCGCCTTACCCGCGCACGCCTTAAAATTCTGGACATCCTCAAACAGCGCAAAGACGGACTCACTGCGCTCGTGGCCTACGCTGGTGAAGCCCATGTGGTGACACCGCTGACCGACGACACCGACACCATTGCCAACCTGGTGCCCTCCTTATCGCCACAAATCATGCCGGTACCCGGCAGCAATATCGAAATGGCGGTGGACGCCGGACTCAGACTGATCCGCGACGGCGCCAATGGCAGCGGGCGCCTGCTTGCCGTCACCGATGGCATCGACAAGGCTGCCATTGGCACCATTAAAGACTCGCTCAGCGGCAGCAATGTCAGCCTGTCGATTCTCGCGGTCGGCAGTGGTGACGGCAGCCCCATTCCCAAAAGCAATGGCAGCGGATTTGTCACCGACGACAGCGGTGCGATCATCATCACCAACTTTGATCGCCGCGAACTCACTCGCCTCGCTCGCAGCACCGGCGGTGAATTTGCCCAGATTACTGTGGACGATAGCGATATTGCCCGCGTGCTTCCCGAAAACAGCACGCCAGAGCAGGCCGAACTAACCGAGCGCGAATTCGACCAGTGGTACGAAGAAGGCCCCTGGCTGGTTTTACTGTTACTGCCCTTCACCTTGCTGCTGTTTCGCAGGGGCACTCTCGCCTGTGCACTTCCGCTGACGCTGGCGATGACCGCATTTTCCAGTAATGACGCGAGCGCTGCCGATCTCGAGAGCCTGTGGCAAACCCCTAACCAGCAGGGCCGCGAGCTGCTGGAACAGGGGGATGCCGCGGGTGCGGCGAAGCAATTTGAAAACTCCCAATGGCGCGGCACTGCGCAGTACCGCGCCGGCAAATTCGATGCCGCCGCAAAAAATTTCGCCCAGAGCAATGATCCCCAGGGGCTCTACAACCTCGGCAACAGCCTTACCCAGCAAGGGCGCTTTGATGAGGCGATCAGCGCCTTCGACCAGGCCATTCAGCAAAGCCCTGAATTTGCCGATGCCATCCACAATCGGGAAATTGCCGAGCAGCTCAAGAAACTGCAGCAACAGCAGCAGTCACAGAGCGGACAATCCGGCGAACAACAGCAGAACGACCAGCAGCAGGGCCAGAATCAGCAAAACCAGCAGGGCCAACAGCAGGATCAGCAGCAAAACCAGCAACAGGGCGACGAGTCCCAGCAACAGAGTGCCGGGCAGAATACACAGGACCAGCAGCCTTCCAACCAGGAGCAATCCCCCTCCGGTCAGGAAGAGCAGGAACAGTCCGACAGCAAACAGCAACAGGCCCAGAACGGCGAACAGCAGGAAGAAAACGAGCAGGAACAGTCTGCTCAAGCCCAACCAAGCGACCAGGAAAGCCCGCTCGACCCGGAAACGCAGCAGGCCCTCGACCAATGGCTGCGCCAGATCCCTGACGATCCCGCCGGCCTAATGCGCGAGAAATTCAAATACGAAAGCCTGCAACGCCGCCGCGCTTATCGCAGCGGCGAATGGCAGCCCCCGGAAAACGGAGCCACCCAGCGATGGTAACCAACTCCACAAATAACTCTTGCACGAATATCTCTTGTAGGAGCCTGCCTGCAGGCGAACCCATGCCCAAAATGATTCAACTGCTGACAGCCATCCTGCTGCTAGTGCTGTCCTTCGTCGCCAACGCCCAGGACCTGACCGCCAGCGTCGACCGCAACGAACTCGCCATCAACGAGACCTTCACACTCACCCTGCGCTACAGCGGATCGCAAAGTGGCGGCCAACCGGACTTCAACCTGCTGGAACAGGACTTCGAAGTCCTCTCACGCCAGCAATCCAACCAGTACCGTGTATTTAACGGACGAGCGGAGAGCTTCGTCGAGTGGACTGTCGTCCTGGCGCCGTTGAAGGAAGGCAAATTGTTCGTCCCGTCCCTGCATCTCCACGGCCAGGTGTCAGATGCCATCCCCATCACCGTCAACAAGGCTGGCGAATCCCCCAGCGGTAACAGTCGCCAGGCGTTTCTCGAAGTCGAACTGGATAAAGACAAACTCTTTGTCCAGGAACAGCTGCTCGTCAAGGTCCGCCTCTACACCACCGTAGGCCTCCACGACATCGCCACCGACCCACTGCAGATCCCCGGCGCCCATGTCGAAAAGGTAGATGAACAGCGCTATGAACGCAGAATCCAGGGCGTAGGCCACGCCGTCTACGAACTGACTTACGCCGTTTTCCCGGAAAGCTCCGGCGAACTGCAGATCCCGGCACTGAACTATGTTGCCGTGACAGGCAGAAGAGACCCCTTCTCCCTGTTCAACCGCAATGCTCAACGTATCCGTCTGCGCTCGGAAGCTAAAACTGTAAAAGTAGAACCCAAACCGGACAGCTACAGCGGCAGCCACTGGTTACCGGCCGCGAGCCTCGGCCTGGTGCAGAGCTGGAGCAAAGATCCGGAAGAATTCAAGGTTGGGGAACCCATTACCCGGATCATCACCTTGCGCGCCGAAGGGCTGCGTGCGGCGCAACTGCCACCGCTGCCAACGCTCAATATCGAAGGGCTAAAGGTGTACCCCGACCAGGCACAAAAAGAAGACCAAGCCGGAGCGAACGGGATCACCGGTACACGTATCGAAACTACCGCCATCGTCGCAACCAAGCCAGGGCAATATCAATTGCCGCCCATAACGATCACTTGGTGGGATAGCAAGAATGGGCAGCAGCGTGCGACTCAGTTGCCGGCATTTCGCTTCAATGTATCTGGGGCACCCATTTTGGATTCCAGCACCCCAGGCACTAGCACCCCTGTAACCCCGGAAAGGCCTAGCGCCACTGAAGTGAAACCAGGTTTCTGGCAAAAATTAGCAATAGCGGCAATCGCTTCACACTTTTTATGGGTCATTTATTTCTTTTACTCAAAAAGAAATAAAAATATGGAGGCACCCACCAGAGTAATAAGAAAAACGAAGAATCACGGAGATGAAGAGAAACTCATCAAGCTGATAAACACAGGGAGTCCACAAGAAATTCAGGTCGCCCTTCGGCAATGGGTTGACCGACGCTGGCCGGATACTGGAACTACGAGCCTGGAGAGCGCGGCAAACAGGCTAAACATCGGCGAGCTATCAGATGCCATTCAAATATTGAATGATGCAACATACAAAACTCCTGCAAAACCCCTTAATCGACAGCAACTACAATTGCTAGCTGGGAGGCTCCTGCACCTTAGGGATGAGGACAGGCCAGCATCAAACACACTACCCGGCCTGTTTAATGGGTGATCTGGGTTTCTCTTTACCTATTCAGCAGCCACTGCTGGCTATCGTTTGGAAGCAAGCAGTGATTCAATAAGTGATAACGTCTGTTCGCCCGCGTGATCCCAGCTAAATAGTTTCGCCCTAGTCTGGGCACGCTGTTGAAATTCCTCGACCAGAGCGCTATTACTCGTCAGCTCCACTAGTGCCGCGGCCATATCCTCGGCACATTCAGGGTCGACCAGTAACCCAGCATCGCCGGCAACTTCCTTCATGGCTCCACGATTTGAGGTCATTACTGGCGTGCCCTGACTAAAAGCCTCGACAATGGGTAGCCCGAAGCCCTCATAGAGTGAAGGCATAAGTAGCGCCCTTGCGTTACGGTACAGAGCGGGCAACTGATCGTCATGAATGTAGCCAAGCAACTCGACACAATCCCCAAGCCCCTCCTGAGCAATAAGGCTCTCCAATTCGGGAAGCCCCCAGCCTTTGCCACCACAGATTTTTAAAGGTAACGGACGAGTAAGTCTGGATTGATAGATACGATATGCGCGCAAAAGTGCTGGAAGATTTTTCCTCGGCTCAATAGTGCCGACGAAAAGAAAATAATTTCCATCGCAACGGGGTCCCTCCGCCGCCTCTAAAAAAGGGGCCTCGTAAATCGTGCGAATCTTGCCAGCAGTACCTGGAAACGAGTTTCGCACTTCATTCGCCGTACTGTCGGACACCGCAATCACAGCGTCTGCGAACTTAAGGGATGGGGGCATCAAGACACGCTCTATTTGCCGCCCCAGCCGAGACATGGTCTGAGGGAATCGCTGCCACACTAAGTCATGAATTGTTACCAGCTTGGGTAGCGACTTTCCCAAACACAGCGGAAGATGATGGCGCGGAGACCAAAATAAGTCGACTTGATCCTTGCCTACCCAAAGAGGGAAAACAACTTGGGCATACAAAGATCCCAATCCCGCGTGCTGCATACTGCCACAGCGCACCGTCACATTGGGCAGCCCCTCAAATTCATGTAGAAGTGGTTGATGACTATACAGGTACCAGTGGTGC
Organism: Microbulbifer sp. SH-1; assembly: GCF_011326135.1. Taxonomy (NCBI): domain Bacteria; kingdom Pseudomonadati; phylum Pseudomonadota; class Gammaproteobacteria; order Cellvibrionales; family Microbulbiferaceae; genus Microbulbifer; species Microbulbifer sp. SH-1. The sequence continues at coordinate 1,347,643 of NZ_CP046948.1, forward strand.
TCACTGTCCAGTAGGCGCCTCATAATGGCATGCGTATATCTTCCGATCCCAGTAGTAGGAATTGAGAGCGGACGCGCATCTACAGCAATTCGGGCCATTACGTCGCCAGCCCTCTCTCCTCAAGCACCTGTGTGTAAAGCTTTTGATACGCTGCCGCCATTCGCTCACCGGTAAATAATGACTCGTAGCGCAGCCGGCCGGCCTGCCCCATCTGCTCTGCCTTAACCGGATCATTCCACAGGTCATCCATAGCCTCGCGAAGCGCATCGGGATTTGCGGGAAGAATCACGTGCCCCGTCTCTCCATCGGCATTAACGTAGCTAGTACCCGTGCCAATTTCACAGGAAATTAGGGGTTTTCCATACATTAGACCCTCGATTAACGTTACCCCGAAAGCCTCTGACCGCAAATGGGAAGGAAAGACCACTGCCCGGCACAGCTTCATGAGCGCCGCCTTTTCTAAATCACTGATATAACCTGTGAAAACGATACTGTCCGCTCCCAGCTCATCAGCCAATACCTTAAGTTTCGCTTGCTCAGGCCCTTTACCCGCGATAACCACCCGGTATGGTCTCCCGACAGACGCTCTAATAAGATATTCCAATCCTTTGTAATACCGCAGAACGCCGACAAATAACATGAAATCTTTACCGAAGCGTGCCTCCATGTTTAACAAGTCATTATCGGCAGGTACTGGATACTCTTGCTCAGAAATCCCTAGAGGGATTACCTCAACCTTACTTCGAAAGTCGGCCAATACAGGGCTACTATCCATATAGTTTTGTGAAGTTGCGACTATGCGGTCAGCGCGGGACAAAAATATTTTCATCAGAGGATAATAGAGTAAGCTGAGAGCGCGTTGACGCACGATGTCCGAATGATAGGTAATGATTAGCGGACGAGACCTCCCCGCCAACAAGTAAGTCACATCGCCAAACGGCCAAGGAAAATGGAAGTGCAATAACTTGGCCTTTAACCGGAACAGCCTCCTCACCAAGCCGGGCCCAATACAACAGGACGCAACCGACACCCAGCGCCGCTCTGCCAACACCGGAAGTTTCCCATCAAGCATCCTTTGCCCAGGCTCCTTTGCGAGAGTCAATACACCGCTGCCGTGCGTATTTTGTGCGAGTTCAAGAACAACTTGCTCAAGCCCACCCTTTGACTCAGGGTAAAAAGTTCTGTAACAGTGAAGGATTCGAAGTTCGGAACGCAAAGAAAGTTCTCTTTCAGGAAGACTCAACACGCAATGATAACCTATTGTTTTAAAAAGCAATAATGTATATTTGCGCCTTCAGCACTATCGGGGTCAACATGAAGATTCTCTTCGTTACCATGCAATTTGGTCCAGGATACAATCAAGGGACTGAACGCTACATCCGCAACCTTGGAAAAGAACTCATAGCATATGGCTGCGAAGTCTCTGTAGCCGGGGGAGACCCCGAAGGAAGAGGTCACAGCGGAGGTGTATGGAATAGTATCCCATACAAAACCTTATCAACGCTTGGATGGACTGCCGTCAAAGGTGCACCAATAGAAGCATATATTGAACTATTAAAGCAAGAAAAGCCTGACATACTCCATTTGGTTAATCCAGGTCATATTGGAGTAAACATAGTATATGCCGCGCGCGCATTGAACATACCCTACATCATATCAGTTACTGATTTCTGGTGGCTCTGCCCAAAACAAACCCTCACATTGAGTGACGGCAACCTTTGCCATGGTTTTACAGAAGAATTTACTTGCTTAAAGTGTATTGCCAAAACACATCGCAACCCTACTATCAACTTCGCAGCAAAAACAGAGATTGGAGCCCATCTCACTGCACAACTTATTAAAAGCAAAAATATAGAATCTGGCGAAAGCACGCTCTGGGATAATAGAAAGCAAACTTTACACGATATCCTTAAAGAAGCTCACGCAGTCATATGTCTATCCAAAACCGGCCAAAGCTTATTAGAAGAGTATTTTAAACTACAGAACTGCAAATATCTTCCTGCAGGGCTATCTGCCCAATGGTTCGAGCCGAAAACAACCGCTAGCGTAACGGGCGATACATTTAGCATTGGTTTCCTAGGCGCACTATCACCTCACAAGGGCCTTCACATAATTACACAAGCATTAAAAGCCCTTAATAACGAAAAGATTCACTTAATAGTCGCAGGCAAAAAAGCTCTACCTACTTATGCAGACAGGGAACTTCAAAGATACAAAAAGACGACATACTTAGGAGAAATTCAAGAAGAGGAAACGACGCCCCTCATGGACAAGCTAGACCTTCTGGTTTTGCCGTCATTGTGGCCAGAAAACCAGCCGCAAGTACTGTTAGAGGCAGGGGCAAGGAACATTCCAGTGATTGCAAGCGACATCCCCGGTTGCGCTGAACTTTTAGACCAAGCGGCACTATTCCCAATGGGAAATCATGAGGCTCTCAGCAAACTTATTGAGGCAATAACTAACAAAAAAATTGTTGCTCCAAAGCCCGATGTCGCAGCAAGCGCCAAAGACATTGCAAGAGAAATAATCAAAGAATACATATCAATGGTAAAAAAAACGTAATCTTTCCACGCGGCCACAGGTAGCTAAAAAAGATCAAACAAACACTGTTTACCATAGGCCGCCTCTACCCCTCCTGTTATCCCCCAAAATATGCGCTACAAACGTCGCTAGCACTCCCATCCATTCTGATACGGCCGTGTTCAAGCCAAATTGCCCGATTACACATATTCAAAATCAAGTCTTTTGAATGGCTAGCAATAACAACAATCTTACTCGAGGACACAAGTTCAGACATACGGGATTCAGCCTTTTGCTTGAAACCTTCATCACCTACGGACAGCCACTCATCCATAATCAATATATCGGGGCGAACAATCGTAGAGACCGAGAAAGCCAAACGCAGATGCATACCCGAGGAATACGTACGAACGGGCATATCAATAAAATCACCAAGTTCTGCAAAGTCGATTATATTATCGAGTGCAGCGTCAATCTTCCTGCGTGACAACCCCAGCAATGCTCCCCTGATATATATATTTTCCCTACCAGTTGCTTCCTGATCTATACCAAGAGAAATATCAATAAGCGAGCCGACGGCCCCTCGGATTGAAACCTCACCTTCTGTAGGAGAATAGACACCACTCAACACTCGAAGCAAGGTGCTCTTTCCTGCTCCATTATGTCCAACCAAACCAACACACTCGCCTTCACTGAACTCAAAGCTCAAATCCTCAAGCGCCCTGACAATTACCCGCCCCTGGCCATCCGCCGAAATCTGACCACCCGTTGCAACTTGCATCAAGCGCTTCTTAAGAGATCGTCCCCCCGCGTTATAAATAGGAAAGTCAACAGACGCGTTTTTAAAGTCAATAACAGTCATTCTCAAGCAACCTTAAAGCCAATAGGGCAAACGTTTTCTATATCGGCCGTAGAAGAAAATAGCAACAACCCAACCAGAGACTGCCAAAAAGATCGACACAAGCCAATTGTCAAAAGATGGCACCTGTCCTAATAGCGGAGACCTAACTACTTCAATCAAATGAAAGACGGGATTGAAATCCAATATGAAACTACCAGCCCTCTCGGGCAAAAGCTTCGGCATCCAAATAATCGGAGTTAAATAGAAAAGAACCTGCAAAGCGCTCGATACAATCTGCGGCAAATCTCTGTATCTCGCGCAGACGACACCAAGCATCAAGGCCAACCAAGCCAGATTAACCAACAACAAAAGAAAGCCCGGGACGACAAAGATAACATTCGCATTAAAGCTGCCCCCCAGAACTAACAAAACAACAGGAAAAATAATAATATTGTGAAACAATATTATACAGTTTCTCCAAATCATTCTTAGGGTATGCACAAACAGTGGGATCGGCAACTGCTTGATAATTCCCTGCGCAGAAACGAATTCTGAACACCCCTCCGTCACTACAGACGATATAAATGTCCACAAAATTATTCCGGCGGCCAAAAATGGTAAAAACTCAACCATAGGGGAATTAAAAAGTTTGCCAAACACCAAGCCGATTGTCCCGATCATAATCCCCATGCTAATGGTCAACCAAAATGGGCCGAGCGCCGACCTACGATAGCGCTGCCGCACATCCTGCCAGCCCAGAGCTCCCACCAAGGAGATCCGCTTAAACGCGCTAGCGATATCGGTTAATGTTCCAGTACTAAACTGCATAAACCACATCTTCAATAATATAAAAACCAAACATTCCCTTAAGAAGAAGCACCGCCGAGCAGCCTGTCGTCATGGTACTAACTCTTGGAAATACCCAAAGGCTCACCAAAATTTCAGCCATCAAGAATTAACGCGATCAACACCCACCGAAAACCAATCACACCAGGACACTTCATTCCCCTTATCTACGATAATCTCAAGTAGCTGGTGACTTTCAGTGCTAAGCGTAACAAGTTCATTGAATTTTCGATCAATAGCCCCCTCGAAAACATTTTTTCCATCTAGCTTAATGGTTAAGCCAACCAACCCAGCTTCACGTCCAGGCTCATTAAGGACGCGACAATGAGCGGCCAAAGGATCTATTCGAGGAGTCAAAGTAAGAGACTTGGACCCAGAAACATCAACTTTCATTTTGGCCGACACACTCTCACTAGGATGCATAAATATCTGATGATCCGGATGAACACGAAATGGACCGTAACCGATCTCCTCATATACCACCCTACCTAATAGCCAATCAAGCGCTTCGCGTCGTCCGGAAGAGCTAGACGCGCCTTCGGGGTAGAGTTCTTTAAGTGATTTTAAATCACCCGCGAAGAAATCACGGTGGAAGCGTGGCTCTACCTCAAAGGAAAGATCAACATCCTCCTGCCTCTGTTCGCATTGAGGAGAATCGCACTGCAATTGAACGATCTTAATGTTTACAGAGGGGCAGTTTTCACCAAGCCCATAAGCTTCAAATTTAAAATCTTTCAAGCCAGCTGTACTAAACGTTGCCAACCTAAACGCGCCACGTTGCATTGGCGCGCGATATATTTCACGACCACCACCTTTAACAGAAATCCCTGCGGCCGCTTGATCCGTCACCTCGTGCTCAGCGCAACTACTCAACATAGCGCGATCCAAGTAGGAGCGAATCGAAATCTTCCGCACACCTCCAGCCCCCCTAAAGGTAGAGAACTGCATATCACTATCAAGCTTGACTACGCTATCCGAAGAAAACGCAGCTCCGCCAACATGAAAGCGCTTGAGAGTGTCAGCAATTTTTTCTGGACGGGATATAATTGTGCGAACGCTCGAATCAATCTCGGCGCCCGTCGTCATATTCAGGATAGATAGTTGTTCATACTGCTGCTTTATTTTTAATTTTTCTTCTGCGGAAATCTCGCTATCAGCCTGAACTACCCCCATAACTGCATTCGCGAGAAAAAAATCCGGCATCGGTAAGCTTGCCGATCGAAAAACAAGACCAGGAATTAAATATGAACTTGTTTTTTCCGGCAGATCGATTGTAGAAAAATTGGACCAAAATCTATATGGGGGCAATTGCTCTTCTGGCTTTAATCCATTTTTAAAGCAAAGCGATTTATACACACTCGGCAATGCAGGCATATGGTCCCCAAAGAAAACTACCAACGTTGGCCGTTCCCGACGCCTAAGCGCATCAATCAGGTATCCGTAAGCAGAGTCAGCATCTCGAGCTCGCGCCAAGTAATCGGTGAAAATTTTTGCTGCTTCAGGATTCAACATATCTGGGACAGGCAAGCTCTCACTGGTATTTCCCGTCGCCGCACCCCAGGGCCCGTGATTATCCATGGTAATCGCTTCCACAAATGTGGGGCCATTCGCAGAATCCAACTGCGATAGCACTGCCTTGACTAGAGACAGGTCACTCACATGCCCCCTAATGGATTCGTCTCGATCGGATAAAAATGCGTTAATATCCAGAAAGGTTTGAAACCCCAAACGCCCCATTGCTGTATTTCGGTTCCAAAAACCACCCTTATTCGGGTGTATCGCAACAGTGTTATATCCCTGCTCTGCTAACACTCGCGGTATTGCCGTAATATTTTTTTTCAGCAAGTCATAGTAGGCAAACATCGAATGAGGGAAGGCGCTGATTGGCACTCCCGACAATGACTCAAATTCACTCTGCAGTGTCCGCCCACCAAAAACCGGCACCTCTAGCTCCCCTCCGCGCGGGCTCCCGAGGCTAGAAATATTCGGCAAAACCGGTGTTTCAGGCATGCCACAAAGCTTGCCTGGCATAAACAAGGACTCACTCTGAACCATCACGATATCGGGTCGAAAATCTAGTCTAACCGATAGTCGCTCGAGCGATGTTCGGGCCGCGATGACACGAGGCTCGGCCCAAAACTGCTCGGCCATGGCAATATCGGGCACGATCTCAATACTCTCTTGAGTCATCTTTCCGAGAAGCACATTTCCAATAATACCCACCTTTGCAGCACCACCGCTCTGCTGAAAGGCTTCCCACCCAAGATCCGGAATAATAGAGGGCGCTCGGTAAGATCCCACAAATACCAATAGACCGCTCCCGACTAAAGCAACAAAAGCGCGCAATAATCCTGAGGATTTAGCCACTCCCGATAGGAAATAAGATACAAGGATGAGAGTCAGCAAGAATGCAAACAAGAAAACAGTAAATGTCAGCGGAACGAAGCCAATTACTAACTCAGGACTCTCGACTATCGAGGACACAACTGAGAAGTCAGCGTACACCAAACTTTCACCCAGGAACTCAGCTTTTACTTTCCCGGCGTAATGAAAAACAGTTACCAGCAAGACAGCGATGAGCAGGCCAATAGCCATTCGCCCGATAAGAGACCACACCAAAAACAAAATGGCTGCCGGAAACAGAAGATTTAGCAACTGAGCAGTGAAGGGCGATCCTAATGAAAGGTATGGATCAGAGGTAACAATAAAGCCCCACAAAAGACCCAACAATAACAAACAAGCGAGGGAATTTCGAACTAACAATGTCACACCACACCCTTAAAATACACGTTCAATCGAAACTAACCCAGTGAATAACTTTAAACCAAAGAGTCAATACTAAATTTATCTATCTCCGATAATTTTTGAGAGTTTGCCCGACTAACGAGCGAACCTTTGGCGGTACACGCAACTTTTGAGCTATCCGCCGCAATGCTTCAAACAGCCCGATCTCGCCAGCGGCATCAAACCGAGCAGTCCTGTAGTAGCGCACCAATACGCGCATAGGTCGCGTCAATTGCCAAGAAGTACTTTGGTATAGAAGGCGCAGCTGGGATTCTACAATTTCTTGAGAAATCAAATACTGAGCAGATTCATACTGGAGTCGAACATTCTCTTGCCTAACGCGCTCTAGCTCTACACGAAGCCAATTGTTATCCGATTGAATCCCATGAAATTCATGCCCTAACGCGGTTATGCGCTTAACCATTCCATACACTCGATCACGAAGGCTGTCATTCTCACTCTCTAACTCAAGAACCTTCACCGCAGAGAAATAAGATTCTTTCCTTTCAACTTCCAAGAGTTCGTCAAGATACAATTTCTGGCGCCATGCGAAATCCAAGCGCTCACTTAACGACGGCTCTCCCTGATACCGAAAATTAAGATGAACGCAATCACGAGCAGGCAAAGGGAAGCCAATTAAACTACGTTCCTGTGTTAGTCCAGCCAAGACGCCTTTCAGACTCTCCAACCAATCCGATCGAACCTTTAGTTTTTCTGTGTGGTCCGGGACTTTTGGGGACATTAAAAATTCAGTGAAAGAATTACAAACAATCCCTAACGCTTCCCGCTTCTCGCGATAGAATGAATTCTCGCCGCGCAACCAACACGGAATACCGCAAAGCTGCATCCACAAAGTAACGTGATAAGAGCATGAATACGCAAATTCACCAATCAACGGCGTTGATAGCTCGCAGGCGCCGGGGTGGTCTAAAAGGTTTACCAATTGAATCAGACGGACGTCTGAATAATTAAATCCCGCGCCCAAACGCTTAACGGATTCGAGTGAATCTAAAACCTCCTCTCTTGGATCACGATATGCCTGTAACAACGTTAAGGGGGCGCCCTCCGCAAACCTGCTCGACATTGCCGACAAATCAGCTTTGATATTTTTCAGGGCAGCGTCATTTCCCGTATAACCTGATGTATTAAGATGAAGCAACACACCCGGCCCAACTTGAACCGGCAAAAGCTCCCTCAACTCCAGCAAAGGCTCAACGGCGTCATCGAAAGAAAACGCCACTTCAACCCCCGCTGAACGAAGGAGATCCACAGATCTTTGATCACGAACTCCAACGAGTCGCGGCTTGAATCTCTGAATATGAGCGACCACTGTCTCAACATAATCTTCAGAAATTTGCTGCCCCGAGATAACATAAGTCGGGTTTTCTAGGCGTCCCAGTACTGCCTCTGCCACACCGAGTACATAATCACCCCAGAGTTCATTAAGAAAACCACCACCATATAGTTGAAAATACGCGACATTGATTATCGAGGTTACCTGCTCTAACCCCAAAGATATACTGCAATCATCTTTTAGAGGCGCTTCACTCACAAAAAGAAGACAGTCTACCCCATATGATTTTTGGGTTTTCCTTATATCACCAAATTTCGATATGGTAGCGATTGATTGAACAGCTATAACCGCCAAGCTTGAATTATCACGTACGACCGAGATCGCGCCCGCATGCTGAAGCACATCACCGAAATTGCCGTATCCAAAATCACCACCAGCAAGAAATGCCTTTTGGCGAGACCCACTTAAGAGCTCCACTTTTTCCCTAGGCGCATAAAAATAGAGTTCCATATTATGCAACACTCACAGCCAACTCAGACTCTAAAACTTTTCCCCTTTGCTTGAGCTCAAATATATCCACCAGAGCCTCCATATATACGCTCGAGCAGTGCCTGTTCTTAACGAGCTCCCGTCCTCGCGCAGCGTTGTCCGAGGCCCCTTGCCAATGGGCGTACAATTCGCTTATTGCTTCCAAGTAATTTTCGACCAACTTAGCACTACTTCCTGCATTTTCTACCAGGCGGCCCGTTTTGCCACTCACCACCAACTCGCCAATACCACCTACATTTGGAGCAATGACAGGAAGACCGACGGACATCGCCTCTAGCAAAACGTTCGGCAAACCATCGAATGAACTGGTATATACAAAGGCATCGTACTTCTCGATGGGCAACTCATAAAAAGCACTAAAGCTTCCTTTATACTCAATCGAGGTACCTTCAACATCAAAAAACTGCGATGAATCAACCCCTTCCTCGATAGAGCCGAACACATCTATTTGCAAGACATGCTTAGTCATGTTAAGCATACGAGAAATTTCCACCAGTAAGTCCGGACGCTTTTCAGGCGCGATTCGAGATGCCCATAACAGTCGAAACTTTGGTTTTTCGAGACTCACCTGAAACTCAGGTGGGCTGCAACTCGCATATAATGTGTGGTACTTCGACTGTAGATTCCCCAGAACGGCTTCATCCATATGTGCAATAGCGTCACAATCACTGACTACTTTCCAGAAACTTTCTAGATGTTTTCGCATTATCCTAACGCCCCATGGGCCACGCGCTACCTCGTCCTTCCATTTGTAGTAACCATCTGAGAAGCGATAATACACAGGCCTGAAAGCCTCAGAAAGAACCCCCGAATAAGCATCATAAAAATTGTGCACAAAAGGAGACGATTTGAGATGAAGTCTCGCCTTTGGCTCACTCACTGCAAGCAAAGCACGCACCAACAACGCAGCCCTCTCACTCTCGTCGTAAGAAGGAAACGCATTAAATAAATCAATAAAAACTGCTTTTCTGGGCAATCTAGCCACCCATTCATGTACTTTCGAAGATTGGCCAGTTACAACTAATATCCTGGCATCTGCCTCGCACTGAGAAATTCCATTTAGGATCTCCAATATATATTTTTCAGCGCCACCGGGTCGCAACCAAGGCAGGAGCACCACATCAGAAAAAGAGTGAGGCCCCAGTAAAGAAAACAAAGCCCCAAGCTGCATCCCCCAGTGGTCTTCTCGCCAAGGAACCGGACTGTAACTACTTGCCTTTTCAACAGATGCAAGCTCCACCTCTGGCTCTAGCCGAACCGCATCCAACAGGAAACCTTGAAGTTTCTCAGACCGCATGAATAACTCAGTGTTATTTTCGGCCAATATCTGCTTCCGTGTTTTAAAGAACTCGTGGGACACCTCAGTCATTAGGACATGCTCATGCACTAACGCACAGAAGGACTCTCGCTCAAACAGGCTGTTATGAGGTATCAACTTGGAGGAGATAGAGTTGGCCTGTTTTAGTAGGCTACCCTCCCGCTGTCGGTAAAAGAAAGCCGTATCTTTCGCAACGAGAAATTCATAGCCACTTGCCAGAAGCCGACAATTAAGATCCCAATCTTCGTAGGCAAACCCCTTTGTCAGCTGCAAGTCTTGATACTGCAAATCATCAAAAACGGATCGCGCGACAAATATCCGGGAGACATATGGATGCTGCAGTGCAAAATCTGCAGGTGTCAACCACTTGGAATCGACATATCGCACTACGTGATACTGTTCACCAAAGGCGCAAAGGTACTCAACAAAAACAACAGTTTTACCACTCTTATGCGACTTCGCAGTTCGCAATAACTCCACGATACAATTGGACGAAACCAGGTCATCAGCATCGGATGTCCAAATATACTCACCCGAGGCTTGTGATATACCGGCGTTTCTAGCAAGCCCTAAAGAACCCGCATCGACATCGACTACCTTTACCTCGTCGCAGATAGAAAGATCAACACTAAAAAAAACATCGCACGTTAACTTATCTGATCTGTCAAAAACCGCCACGAGCTCACAAGAAATATTATTCATCTTAGCCTGAACAACACACTCTTTAATCGACTCTAGAGTGGGTCGCAAATACAATGACTCGCGGTGCATATTCAAAACAATACTTACGTCGATTTTTTTATTTTTCATTTTCACGCTCTGTAACACCTTCACACAGATGTTTTTTCTCAGCAGCCTGCGCCCACTGCACCATCCGATTACGCCCCCAGAGGTTTGCAAAAACCTCATCCAACTTGCATTCAAAAGCTCGCCAGGAGTGATTTTGGAGAACCCGTAGCCTTGCACATTCAGCTTTTTTGCTAGACACAACTATGTTTGACAAACACTGAGTGATAGCTTCTGCATAAGCCGTCGGGTCGCTATGGTTATCAACCAGAAACCCCGTAACTTCATCAACAAGGTCAGTAATTCCACCTACATTTGAGGTAACTATAACCATGCCCGATGCTGCAGCTTCCACCAATATATTGGGTAGCCCGTCCCATGCGGATGTATTTAGCAGCACCCTATAATCTTCTGCAACAGCCTGAAAGCTCGAGTAAGGCGAAAATACGGTGATATTCTTTTGAGACTCAAAATGGCTTAATTTATTTCTTCCACTCACAACAGCCTGTCCGTATACATGAAACTCCACATCCGGCAAGAGCTTAGCCACCTCCAGAAGAAGCTCCGGTCTCTTTTGAGGATCAAATCTTCCTGACCATATTACTTTTCGGTTTCCTTCCGACCTACTGATGGGTAACTTCAACAGGCTTTCGTCAGTGGGAACCTTCACCACTTCAAATGCTGCCAAAGGAAGTCCGTATGCCGCGCATATCTGCTCCGGGTAGCTACAATTATCAGTCAGGATTTTACGGATATATGGAGCCGACTCCCGCAAGAATTCGCGGCCATAGCCAACTGGACAGCCATCCTTATCGTAGTCATCACAATAAAGTGAGACATATACATCCGAAATTGCTGCCAGCGTTTTCCCGCTATTCTTAATGCAGCTCCATGCGAGCCGCGAATTAATATTATGAACACAGCGTGGCTCCAACTGGATTAACAAGCGCATCAGTACGGACTCTTGCTCAATAGGCGAAAGCCAAGAGGCCTCCTTTCCAAACTGCAAGATATCAATCTCTTTTGGAACCTTATCGAGCCAAGCAGAATGAGTTACCTCTGTTAAAATTAACAAAACTCTAACTCTACGCTTGGATAAATAACGAAGGTGGCACAAGGTCACCAAATCAGCACCACCCATTTTTACCCAGGGCGCAATCAAAATGTAATCGTATCCCTCCCTGTGCGCCACTAGATTCATGAGCTTCCGGTAAACACGGCCTCCCGCAGGGTGGATCGCAAGTGGAGCAAATTCAAGACCATGACTCTGGATGATATTAGGATTAATTTCATACTCAAGGCTTGCCAATGACAGCATTTCTTCACGAAGCCAAGCCGGGATACCTTTTCTCTTTTCTGCTGTATAGTGTACCGGCCAACCCATGGCTTGTGCCGAGTCATCGCTGCCAATGAACAGCGCGCGCCTTAAACGGTGCAAGCAGGCGACAGTGCGATAGGAAAGGGTGCCGGGCAAACGCCTAATAACAGGCCTCAAGAAGTGTCGATATATCGCCAAGGATAATTTGTACAGCAATCTAAACATCATATTTCACAATGGAAGAAATTTGTTTTTCTGATATAAACCCTATTCTGCAACTGTTCACTCAAGAGCGAAGAGTGCTTCCTTCTGTAAAAACCACTAGTCTGGGGAACAACTTTATGGATGTAACCCGCCTTTATGGTGCAGCAATTCCAGTGCCAGTCTTCATGACCAAACCCCTGCTGGCGATGATTACTTTCCGCATACTCAATACTTGCGAAGACTTCCTTGTGCGCAACTACCCAAGAAGTCCAATAGTTAGATAGAAGCAGCCCATCGGGATCAAAACCAGCGTCTTCTTGGTCTATTTGCCAAGCGTAGGAATTATATTTCCCGAAATTAACCACAATTTCTGGATGGCAAACAATATGTTTCCCTTTCCGTTTAATTAGTTCCTTTGCTGCATACAACCAATTTTCGGAGTACAAATCGTCGCCGTCGAGTATCGCCACAAATTCACCATCCGCCGCCGAGATACCTCTATTCCTCGAAAAACCCAAGTCTCCATAATTGACATTTAGCAGCACGTCATTCGGCCGCACACACGGATGAGATTCAACAATTTTTTTTGTCATTGCATCGACCGAGTCAAGCACAACGACTAACTGCACAGGTTCTTCAAATTTTTCACAATATTTTCTACAGCGGAGAATTGAATTTAGTGTAATCTGAGCGAGAGTTCGCTCATTATGAAAGGTTACGACTACGGAAATCATAAAACTAAATTCCATGCCAATTTCGATCGGCAGATTTCGTAAAAGTTGTGATCAATCGGGTGTATCAAGGTGAGCCTGTGCGGCTTCTTATGGATTCGAATTACGTCTCCAGGCTCTGTCACTACCTGCTCGTGACCATCGCAAGTCACATATGAATGTGTAGCGTTATGCTCACCAATGATAACTTTGAACTCACTGCTACCCTCGACAACAATAGGGCGACTACTCAAAGTGTGTGGATTTAGGGGCACAACAACGATCGCATCTAATTTGGGATGCATAATAGGGCCGCCACCAGATAACGCGTAGGCGGTTGAGCCGGTAGGTGTCGAAACAATCAGACCGTCTGATCGCTGCGTATAAACAAATTGGCCATCAATAAAAAGGTCAAATTCGATCATGCGAATGTATTCACCAGGGTGAATAACCACATCATTTAATGATGAGCCTTTACCAACAAGCTTACCATTGCGAGTCACTGACATGTCGAGTAAAAAACGGCTTTCCGCCATATATTTTCCCGAAAGCACATCGCCCACTTTTTGCTCGATTTCGTCAGGGGTAATATCTGTAAGGAACCCGAGACGACCGCGATTTATACCGAGAAGGGGAACACTGAACTTCGCCAGGGAGCGAGCAGCTGCCAGGAGGCTGCCATCGCCACCAACAACAATTACGAGATCGCAGAGTTCTCCGAGCTTGTCTTTGCTAGATACTCGAGCCGTGTGATTAGATACGTCATTGGCTGTATTTTTTTCGAGCACGACTGAATAGCCCTCACGCTCCAGAAACGCCATGAGGCGCTTGAGCGAAAGGACTGCGCTGTCACTTTCTGTGCGACCGATAAGGCCAATATTCTGAAATTCTGACACCGCTCCCCCAGGTGCCCGAATTTGGGCCAATGCAGTACTGTGTTTATTGATTAGCTGTAAAACTGACCACTTTCTAGACAGGGCCGTCAACAAGTGGTTAATAAGCAATCAAATTTATATTCGATGACGGGCAATTATGCCTGAGCAAAAACAGTGAGTCGAACACCTCGGCCAAGCAAAAGTGACCGTTCAATCAACACTCAATCTGATTGAATTTCAATCAGACCAGTATCTCAGCCTCCCTCTCAGTCAACCAGCCCGCGCCTCCCCTGTAATCCGCCAGTATGCAATAAAAGGATCCGGGGCAGTTCGTCGAGCCAGCGCGTGAATCTTTTTCTTTCAGGTCGATCAATGGCCTTTGCGCCAGCCCATACTAGTTTTGCGGTATAGACATGATCAAGTCCCAGTCCCCCAATGAACTCGCATTCTTTCTGGGTCCTCAGCAATGCTGCGTTGTACTTGCCATAACCACCATGATGGGCGTCTTCGATCAGGTTGATTCGCAGCTCTCGACCATCGGCTGCGGCCCTCATCTCTACCGATTTGCGGATACTGTCTGCGGCCTTCAGCACCGGGACTCCAGTTAGGCTGGTTCTGTCAGGTATGCGGGCCGCAAGTGCGCCGAGCGTAAGCCCCGTGCCACAGGCAACCCAACATTCATCAAACGCTACCGGGCTCGTTTCCCTGATGATATCGGCCAGTAGCGCAACCCCTTTGGCACCAAGGTCATTCGCGCCTCCCTCCGGTATATACCAGTATCTCTCTTGTGCGATGCCAATCTGGGTAAGGAAGTGCGATTCGTTACGCTCGCGGTAGAGCTTTCGGGGTACAAAGTGCAATGACATGCCAAAGCGCACAGCATCCTGCAACATGGCACTCAGCACCGGCGGCCGCTCTCCGCGAATAACTCCGACGGTTCGGAATCCGAACCTCTGCCCCGCAGCCGCAGTCGCATGTATATGATTTGACCAGGCTCCACCGCAGGTGATGATGGTGTCTTTACCCTGGGCGCGGGCTTCCAGGAGGTTGTAGATCAATTTGTAGGCTTTGTTACCGGAAATCAGTGGGTCGATGAGGTCGTCGCGGCGTATCCAGAGGTCTATGCCGGGGAATAGGTCTGAGCGGATCTGCTGATAGGGTACATTGCGGGCGGCTTCGATGAAGGCGTCGAGGCTGAGCTCGGTGAGGTAGCGGATCATTCTTTGCTTGTCGTCCTACTTGCTCGGCGCTTTATGCGGGCTGGGGCAGCTGACCGGATTGCAGGAACGATGCGCGCTCAAAGTGTTTGGACTCCACACTGCTGCCAGACTTCACCAGGAAGGAAACACCATGCTGGTCAGACTCTGCGGTAACTTCCGCTTCCATTGTAGGTGGTCGGCGCAGCAGGGCTCCGGGGTCGAACAGGGCGACGTTGATACCTTCCCCGCCGTTGACCGGCAGCTGAGCTAACCCGGTGCACAATGCTCTGGCAGATGGGGTTTCCAGGCCCTGCACCCCGCACTCCCGCATCTGTGCACCAAGCTGCTGGCAGAATCCATATTCGGTGGGGTGGGTAAGTGACGGCCAGTGCTCTCGCCAGCTCTCAGCCTGAAGCCGCACACCCGGGTCTGCGCAGTACTTCGCGGCGAAAATCTGGTGGTAGCTTGTGACCGGAGCGGTGGGCGCTTGTTGCATGTCGTTCAAAAACAGCAGCCGATAATAAGCCGCTTCTGCGAGGACTGTCGCTAGGGTTTTACTGCCATAAAAGATACCGCGCTCTGCAATGCCGCCAAAGCGTGAGCCCCACGGAAGTGGCGGATAGCGAAAGGGAGTGGCCAGCAGGTAGTGAAGGTGCTCACTGCCGAGAAGCCGCTGTGGCTTGCTCTGTTCCAGCAGGTTCTCGAGTACTTCCTGCTTTTGCAGACTGTCGACCAGGCTCCGGGTGGCGATTTCTTCCTGCGACTCAATGATGCGGTACAGGCGACCAATCAGACGCGTGGCGGATTGTCGGATCCTGTCGCGGAGATCGATCAAACCTTGCCTCGCATGGCATCCAGATAAGAAACGATACGCACCAGCCCTTCAATACGGCATGCGAGTTCCCGCGGAACCCCGTTGAGGGCTCGATTGGCCGTGGCGAACCAGGTTCTGGCCCCCTCTTCCCCTCCCATAAGTACAAATGCTGAGCGATAGGCCCGAATCAGTAGCAGGGCCAGCTGACCCTCAGCGCTTTGGGGGGCAAGACCGCTGCGACGGCGCAGAGTGCGGTCATCCAGGTGGATGATTTCACTGAGCTCTTTCTTCTTCAGGCCGAGATGGTCCGCAGTGTTGAGCGTGGCCTCAAGAAGGACCTGGTCTTCTGAAACTTGAGGGGGATAGGCAGGGTTAGCCATTTTGCCTCCGGAATGGGTTTAGAGGACATATGACCAAATATTATGCCAGGATAGGACAAAGTGCAACCTTTCGGGCTGAATGCAAAGAGTGGTGGAGCCGAGCTGTGCTCGAAACCTCGAAGTTAGGAATCGGAACGTGACGGTTCTGCAGGCGTAGATACGAAAAAGGCCCCGCTCTTTCAAGCGGGGCCTTCATGTAAATGGCGGACCGGACGGGACTCGAACCCGCGACCTCCGGCGTGACAGGCCGGCATTCTAACCAACTGAACTACCGGTCCGCGGTAGCCTGATCTATTACCTGCAGGCAGGCTTCTGCAAATCAGGATTTGGTGGGTGGTACAGGGGTCGAACCTGTGACCTACGCCTTGTAAGGGCGCCGCTCTACCAACTGAGCTAACCACCCACTTGGATTCTGAGAAGACCTTACTCCAGATCTCCTGAGACATCCTCGCGACTCCGGGTCATCCCCCGAGAGCGAGGCGCATCATACCGGACTGCATTGTTGTGTCAACAAAAAATGCGCCAAAATTCCCCGGGCATCTTTGCTGTATCTTTTTTAACCACAGCCACGTTTTCTATTCTCTGTGCGCAATTGATCTGTCGATTTCCATTCAGTCTGTACCTATTTCTCGCCCATCGTCAGACACCGGCACAGGTATGACGTCTTCTTGAGGCGCCTCAGTATCCCGGGCGATCTCCTCTCGCAACGGACGATAATCTGCACTGATTACATGCCCCGCTATGATGACATTGCCACCCTGATCGAAAAGGCGCTCTTTTGGGCGCCCGACATCTGGTGCATTGAAGTTGCAAACGCCATCCGGGAAGACTCTACGCATGTCTTCGATATGCTCCACGACCGCGGCAGACGCCGCGCCGTAGGTATTTTTGGCAATGGCGCGCTCAAGAGGCTGAAGCTCACATTTAAAAATGTCACCGGTGATGGGCCCGCCAGCCACCTGGCGAGGCGTACTGTAAATAGGATATTTCCGCATACACGCCCCCTCCGGTTTGTTGTTCCAGGAGCCGTCCCACACACTCGGCCCCGCGGCCATCACATTGCCATTTTTATCAAAGCAGCGATCGGTGGCCTCAACTGGTTTGTTACCCGCCACACCCATTTCGGGGTGCTCGATAATTCTTTGCATCCAGTGGTCGATGATATCCAACGCCTCATCGACAGGATCGTACTTCTTGTGACTCATCCAGATCAGCTGATTATCCGAGTGCCCACGGGCACGGCGGATTCGCTCACGACTGGAAAAGGAAGCGAGGCTGTGGTGCATATCCAGTTCGCCCTCGAGATAATGCCGCACGTCAACAATCGGGATTTCCACATCGCCAAGAAAAACATGCCCAGAACGATAGATTCCCTCAATGGCTTCAACACTCGCCACACTTCGAGGCGCAGGGTTATCCAGACTGCCGAGATTCATATTGTGCTCACTCCATACCGACAGCTCGACAGGGAACACATCGCCATTCATGAACCAGAGTTTTTCACCGCCCTGCTCGGTGGGCGCCTTCCATCCACCGATGGTTGCGTTCATACGCAGAAATTCATCGATGCTGATTTCGCCTTTCTTCAGCGCCTCCAGGCCGTACTGGATCCCCTGATTATCCCAGGCACTGTTGGCGTAGCCATCCGGTCCTGCGCCGTAAAAATCGCGCAAATCTTCCCAATGGGTCCAGTGAGTGTTCCTAGCGACCGTATCGGCAAAACTTTGGCTAAAGTGCACAAAGTTAGGGTTGTTTACCAGTGGCACAAGCCCACGCCACCCCTGAACGCACTCCGATGCACCTTCCGCGGTATTGCGGTAACGGCCGTCAAAAAGTGCCGCAACGTTTTCCAGAGCCTTGAACCGATGATCAAATTCCTTCTGTGAAGCCAGACCGATAACCACTTCGCGCTCGGTAACATCCTTCCAGCGAGGATTATCGGCAGCGACCACGTCAAAAAAATATTCCAGCGGTTCGCAGTCGAACACATAAGTGGTCTGGCTCACCATATCCGGATAGGAGTAGAGGGGAAGTGCGGCATCGAGAACACCGGGGGCGTTCTGGGCCAGCAGATACTGCTGGATGGCACCACCGGAGCCACCGATTCCCACGGTATACATGGGCTCGTCATACAGCGCGATAAATTGCTTTTTAAGGCGCCGAGCAGTGTCTTCCGCAAGCCAGATATTGTAGTGATTACTGGTCTGGTTTGCCGTGGAGTAGACTACCGCGTAGCCTCGGGCGAGCTGATCTTCTCGGCGTTCGATAATCGCTTTCCGGCTCATATTGCCCTGACGGCGCCCAACGCCCACACCGCCGCGAAATTGATATATCAGGCGCTTGTTCCAGTTGCTGATTGTCGGCTTGTCCGCCGTCTCGCTGTCACCACGCAGTGCTGCAATCGCATAGAAAAAACGATTGATTGTTCCCGTCTCCAGGCGCACGACAAAGTCTGTGGTTTTGCCATTAACAGTTACTTGATCGATGTCATTGTTCGCGTTTTCCAATGGATGGAAAGCGCCGTCCTGCGTACTGCGGTAGTAATAAGAGACGGACGTCGCGTGACTGCAATCCCGGCTGTACCCGATGACTTCATTCGTCTGGTTGCCAGTAT
This sequence comes from Microbulbifer sp. SH-1, assembly GCF_011326135.1. NCBI lineage: Bacteria > Pseudomonadati > Pseudomonadota > Gammaproteobacteria > Cellvibrionales > Microbulbiferaceae > Microbulbifer > Microbulbifer sp. SH-1. The sequence continues at coordinate 1,366,695 of NZ_CP046948.1, forward strand.
CATCCAGCGCAAACACGGGTATACCTTCACCATTGTGGTTATCGACCAGTGGCTGGGCGTTCGTAACGGTATTTTCGCCGCAAAGGAAAGGATACGTGGAAGGGCCAGAGAACAGGGTTTCTACCGGACCTGATTCGCCAATTGCAATCGGGAACGGGAAATATTCGGCTGGGCGACCACTTTTACGCGGATGCTCACCGGCATAGGCTGGTTTTGGAGCGTGATCCAGGGCGCCTTGGGGCACACCGACGACGGGTGCCTTAGGAACACCGGGAATTCTGGGCAGCTTTTCATACACAAACCAACCACCGAATCCCAACAACACAAAAAATGAAATTGCGACGGCCTTTATCATCCGCCGAGTGCCGAACCGCCGCGCGGAGAAATTCCGTTCGCTCCAAGCCATATACGCCTCCGTACACCTTTTCGTCTTCCCTGTGCCAGCGCAGCGCGCAATCACACTGCATCAACCTGTCAGATCAAGCAATCGAGGTGGCACAGCAACAGTATATGTGGCGCCGGGAAAAGCGTCGGAGACTTGGCGGAGTAGTAAACTCGAAGAAAATGAGAAAGGAATACGCAGAAAGTGCGTCGTGCGGGTCGTTCTAAAATTTAGAACGCAGAAAGCGGCTATTAGAAGAATGAAATCCGGATATTGTGAGCAAATCGCACCATTTTTTGCCCCAAAAGCAGGGGCTGGCAGCACGCCGAAAAATTAAACGGCGGGCCGCCAATCCAAAGGGCGTCAGACGATAATGCCGCGCGCCTGTAGAGACTTGATCACCGCATCCACTTCGTCTTCCAGAGTCATCTGGTCTGTGCGCAGATGCAACTCCGGGTTTGCCGGAGCCTCATAGGGATCGTCGATACCGGTAAAGCCGCGAATTTCCCCTGCACGGGCCTTTTTGTACAGGCCTTTGGGGTCGCGCTCTTCCGCCGCTTCCAGCGAGCAATCGATAAAGACCTCCATAAACGGCAGGTCGCCCTCTTCATGCACCTTGCGCACCATGGCGCGGTCTTCTGCGTAGGGGCTGATAAAGCTGCTCAGTACAACCACGCCGGTGTCCGCAAACAGCTTGGAGATTTCACCCACACGGCGGATATTTTCCTGGCGATCCTCCGCGGAGAAGCCCAGGTTTGAATTGATGCCAAGACGGATATTATCGCCATCCAAGCGATAGCTCAGCACACCGCGAGCGGCAAGCGCTTTCTCTACCGCAACCGCTACGGTGCTTTTGCCGGAGCCGGACAGGCCGGTGAACCACAAAGTGACCCCTTTATGCCCCAGCATCGCAGCACGGTCACCACGGGTTACTTCCCCATCGTGCCAGTGAACATTGGTTGCCTTGCGCTCAACTACTTCCGTCACATTCTTCCCCTAACTACCAAAGTGGCTGGATTCGGTCAATTCCACGACCGAAATTACAAAACTGGCGCACATTATCCTAGATCGCCCTAACCCAGGTAAAGGCAACCCATAGAACAATAAAAGCCTAAAACCAAAAAACCCGGCATAAAGCCGGGTTCATGGGACCAACAGGTCAAATATGGGGTGGCCGACGGGGATCGAACCCGCGACCTCAGGAGCCACAATCCTGTGCTCTACCAACTGAGCTACGGCCACCATTGATAAAGTTTTAATTGATGTCCTGTGGCGACACCAACGTCCTGTCCTGGCATAAAGCCCGGCAGGGCCAGAACAATTGTTTGCAAAGCTCAGCTTTGCGATTGTTCTGGCGCCAGTCAGCGGTGCTGACTGGCCGGAATAGTCCTGCGACTTGAGGCCAGCAGCGGACAATCACAAATCCACCAAGCTCGCAGCCACCATAAATAATGGCACGCCCGGCAGGACTCGAACCTGCGACCATCCGCTTAGAAGGCGGATGCTCTATCCAGCTGAGCTACGGGCGCAAGAAAACCCGGAAATCTGGTCGGGGCAGAGGGATTCGAACCCCCGACATCCTGCTCCCAAAGCAGGCGCGCTACCAGACTGCGCTATGCCCCGATTCCCTATGGGGTTGCCCCCGTTCGAGAGCGCGCATATTACTTGCGACCCCCGGGGGTGTCAACGCCGCTAACCTATTATTTTTAAAGTAGTTTAACCTTTCCTCTATCCGCACCCGGCCGCACGGTCATCGGCCGCGACTGGATGGGGAAATTGTTCGCCGCCTGTGCGAAAATAGCGCCCTTTCATAAAGCTTCCACACAACCTCCAAGTAGAGCCTGCCGTTCTCTGACGCCAGCTCTTCGATCAAGTTGAGATATTTCTATGTCTGCACTGGTTCTGGACGGCAAGGCCCTTGCCCAGAAAACCGAAGAAGAACTCTCTTCCCGCGTAGCCGCACTGAAAGAAAAAAGCGGCGGCCAAACGCCGATCCTCGCCACCATTCTGGTGGGGGACGATCCCGCTTCGGCGACCTACGTAAAGATGAAGGGCAATGCCTGTCGCCGTATTGGCATGGATTCCCTGCAGGTAGAGCTGCCCTCTTCCACCACCACTGACGAGTTGCTGGCAAAAATCGAAGAGCTGAATGCCAACCCGAATGTACATGGCATCCTTCTGCAGCATCCGGTACCGGAGCAAATTGATGAGCGCGCCTGTTTCGATGCAATCGCGCTGGAAAAAGACGTCGACGGCGTGACCTGTCTGGGCTTTGGCCGCATGGCCATGGGTGAAGAGGCCTATGGGTGTGCGACGCCCAAGGGCATTATGCGTCTGCTCGAAGCCTACAATATCGAGTTTGAAGGCAAGCACGCGGTGGTTGTCGGCCGCAGCCCGATTCTCGGCAAGCCTATGGCGGCCATGCTACTGAACGCCAATGCCACCGTTACCATCTGCCACTCCCGCACCAAGGACCTGGCGGACCATATTCGCCGCGCCGATATCATTGTTGGCGCCGTGGGCCGCCCGGAATTTATCAAGGCCGAATGGATCAAAGATGGCGCCGTGGTGGTGGATGCCGGCTACCACCCGGGTGGCGTTGGCGATATCGAACTCGGCCCGCTGGTGGATCGCGTCGCCGCTTACACCCCGGTTCCCGGTGGCGTTGGTCCCATGACCATCAATACCCTGATCTATCAGTCCGTTGATTCCGGCGAGAAGAAGATTGGCTGAAGGTAAATCCCTGCGCCTCGACAAGGCCATCAGCCAGGTCACGGACCTGTCGCGGGCGGAAGTAAAGCGGGCGGCGAAACAACAGAGGATCACCGTCAATGGCGTGACGGTGACCGACCCGTCCGCCAAAATCCTCGACACCGACGAGCTCTGCCTGGACGGCGATCTGCTCACGGAGGCCGGCCCGCGCTACTTCATGCTGAACAAACCACTGGGTTACGTCTGCGCCACCAAAGATGGTGAGCACCCCACCGTGCTCGACCTGCTGGACGAACCCAACAAACACAATCTGCATATTGCGGGCCGCCTGGATATTGATACTACTGGCCTGGTACTGATCACAGACGACGGCCAGTGGTCCCACCGGATCACATCCCCACGTCATCACTGCACCAAGACCTACTATGCGCATCTGGCCGATCCCATTGATGAAAGCGCAATCGACAAGTTTGCCAAGGGTATCTGGCTGAACAACGAAAAGAAGCGCACCAAGCCCGCGGAACTGGAAATTCTCTACCGCAATGAGGTCCGCATCACCATCAGCGAGGGCCGCTATCATCAGGTCAAGCGCATGTTCGGCGCACTCGGCAATCGGGTACTGGAACTGCACCGCGAACGCATCGGCGATATCGTGCTGGATGAAGAACTCACCGAGGGAGAATATCGCCTGCTCAGCACTGAGGAAATCGCCAGTGTCATCAGACCAGACTCCAGCGAGCCCGAAGCGGACTGATTGCGGCGATAAACAGATATCTGGATTATGCAAACCCTGCTCTCTCAACTTCTTCGCGACAGCGACGAATACACCCTCTGGATTGCGGACGAAAACAGCAAAGCGCTGCTGTCTGCCGGCATCCACTTTGCCGGCAGCCTGCTCAGCAACCGCTGGGATATTGTCAGCGCGGCAGAAGCGATCGACATTCCCGCACGCTTCTGTGATTTTGAATTGGGCGGTGAGGGCAAGAAATACACCCGAATCATTTATCCAGTGTCGAAGGAAAAGGCTGCGGTACACCATGTTATCAACGCTGCAGTGGAAACATTGCAGGACGGCGGCGAACTGCTGCTTCTCGGCGAAAAGTCCAGCGGTATCAAAACCTATGCGCAAAAGGCCGCAGCAAGACTTGGCAGCCCCAAGCAACTGCAGAAACATGGCAATGATTATCTGAGCACCAGTGTTTCTCATACAGGAAAAGCCGGCGCGCCCCTGGAAGATACCGACTATACGCGCCTGCGCCAGCCGGAAGGCTTGGAGGGTCTCTGGTCCAAGCCGGGATTGTTTGGCTGGAATAAAACTGATGTTGGCAGCGCCTTGCTGGTGAGGGAACTACCCCAATGCCTGCCGGCAGACAACACCGCGGATTTTCGTGTCGTCGATCTCGGTTGCGGGTACGGCTACCTGAGCACTCAGTTGGCCAGTTTACTTCCCTCGCGGGAGAAACTTTATATTCAGGCGACGGACAACAACGCGGCGGCAATTCTCGCCTGTGGGAAAAATTTTCAGGCGCGAAATATTCACGGCACGGTAACTGCCGGCGATGCGGGATCGGAAATCAGAACCGGCACCGCGCAACTGGTGATCTGCAACCCGCCGTTTCATCAGGGATTCCAGGTGGAAGGTGATCTCACCGACCGCTTTCTGCAACAAGCGGCGCGCATACTGTGCCCCGAAGGCACTGCGCTTTTTGTGGTCAATGAATTCATACCCATCGGCAGGAAGGCCGAGAGACTGTTCCAGAAGGTGGAACTGCTGAACAAGGAGCAGGGTTTCTGCGTTTATCGACTGACCAAATCCAATATAGAGACCGTCAAATATCGCGCAAATTAAACAGGTTGGTAGACAGAGTATGCTCTTCCAGCTGCTCGAGCTCCAACAAACGCTCCAACGCGTGCTTGGCGCTTGGCGTATCCGCGATCAGCAACAGATCCCGGTACTGATCCGCCAGATAGACCTCAATGTCCATCGCCACCTTGCCAATGGCTTCCACATCCGTGATATCGGTATTTCTTAAACGCTGCAACAGCTCTGGCTCACGCCCCTCCGGGGCAAACTGGACCCAGGTATGCAGTGCGCCCTCACCGATGTCCTCACGGAAATTCTCAAGTGTATGCGTCATCGACAATTCACGCCGCTTGAGCTGGTCCAACAATAAAACCGCCCGCGCATTCGCAGCCACTAATTCGAATTCTTCATATAGCCGACTCAGTTTCAGGTGGAACTCCCTCCCCTCCTGAATCACATCTTCCAAGGTCTTGTAGCGCATCAACTGATCCCGGGAAAACAACTGCCTAAAATCAGTATAGACTCACGGATCATTCAGGCGCCAATCCGGTTTATGTCTTGGGTGCGCGCTGTCCGCTACCGTACCGGGCGCTATCACCGAAGTTTGCGCAAGCGGGCGTCCAGTCTGCGCGAGGGGTTGGAGGGATTGATCTGCGCTGGTGCCCCATCAGCCAGAACTGAGCGGCAAAGCGGCCCCCTGCTGAATATACCAATACTGTTTTCATAGCCGGGAAGATCGGCAGAATAAGCGCTCACCATGTGCGCGCGCATCGCTGGAGCACGCCAGCCGCTCTCCAGCAGCTCCTGGCGACTGCCAAAGTTGCTGACTACCAATCCATCAGGAGCAAGCAGTTTCAATAGCTGGCGGCTCCAGCGGAGATCCGCAGTAATGGCCCGCTCCGCCACACCGTCGCAATGACCAAACAAATCATCCACGATCAAGTCGAAAGATTCGGAATTACTAGCAGCAAGCTCGGCAACAAATTGTCTGGCATCGGCACAAATGAGATTGGCTTCGCGCACCCCGAAAAACTTTTGCGCAATGCTCAAATGATGGCGATCAATATCCACGCCAACTATCTGATCCGGCGCCACAAAGTGTTGCAACAAGCGGATCAGCGCACCGCCGCCGACGCCGAGAATCAATACCCGCCGCAGCTCTTGTCGCGGCCGAAAAAATGCCGGCAGTAACAGCAACTCCCACAGAGAACCCTTGAGCGGATCATTCGGATTCCACTGAGAGTGAAACACACCGTTACTGTAGAGCCGCACCGTAGCCCCGTGAGTCCTGACCTCGTAACGGGTAATCCCAACCTGCTTCCGCCAGATCAGCGCCATCCCCGAGCCTTTATCTATTCTGTCGGCAGGTCGGAGTGCCGCAGAAGCGTTTGCGCAAACGCCTCAATACCGGCGAGATCCTGCTCGGTAAACCGGGCCACCTGCGGGCTGTCGATATCCAGCACGCCGATGCAGCGATCGCCGTTGTACAACGGCACCACGACTTCCGATGCAGAAACAGCATCACAGGCGATATGTCCCGGGAACTGATGGACATCTTCCACCAGCTGCGACTGACCCATCTTGACTGCAGTACCGCACACGCCCGCACCTACCGGGATACGCGTACAGGCCGGTTTGCCCTGAAATGGCCCCAGTCGCAGCTCATCACCGCACAGGAAATAAAACCCGGCCCAGTTAATGTCCGGGAGCTCCAGAAACAACAGCGCGCTGGCATTGGCCGTGTTCGCCAGCCAGTCGCGCTCACCTGACAACAGCCCGGAGAGCTGGTCACATAAGGATTGATAGAATGCGGTTACCGTCATAACAGATTCCAGACATTTAAAACTAAAAGCCCGCTTGGTTAAGCGGGCCTGTTTGTAAAGACTTGTCGCGATTTGTCGGTCGACTACCGATAAGGATCAGCCACCGCTTCGGTTCCGTCAGCACCAAGGGATTCACGCGCCTCTGCATCCACCGTAGGCCTGGACCATTCGGCGTCATCCCCAGACTCACCGCGGCCGCGAATGGCGGGGCCAGGAGCGGTCACATCACCAGCTACCAGGCTCGCCGCAGCGCCAGACGACTGGCCACTTGCCGACACCGGTTTGGCGGGCTCGTTATTCAGCACCCGGGCGGCGATATTGTTCAGACTCGGGCGGCGGCGTTCGGCAACCTTCACCGCTTCAAGCTCCGCGTTCAGCCGATTGATTTCGGCCTGCATGTCTCCCACTTTGGCCTGCAGATCGGTGATCTGGGACAACACGCCTTTAACCTTGCGACTTTCCTGTTCATATAGCACTGCAGCACCGCCGAAAGCCACCACGAAGACCAACAAAATCGAAAACTGACGCATCCCAGCCTCCCCTGCTCAAGCGCGAATGTATGTTTAGATGTGCCGTTAATGGCCCGCCGAATACTAGCGGAAGTGGAGATATCTTCCGCGAACTGGCGCGTAAAACGCAAGTTCAATAAATGACTGGCTGGGCCGCTACGATTTCATCAGATCCGATTCAGCCTTCCACGGTCTCCAGCATGTCCAGAAACTCCAGACTCGCCTGCTGGCGGATGGTGCGGCGGTGGTTAGCCCAGAGTGCGGCAATCTTTTCCTGATTGCACACCTTGCGGTCAACATACACACGGGTTTTGAGCTCACCGATGGGTTTAGGGCTCGGGCATTTACTGAACACGAACTGGTTGGAAATCAGGTCCATAAATGGGCCGGATTTACTGCTGGGCATGATGAACAGTAATTGCAGCCCCAGGGTTTCCGTCAGATAGCGGATCACCTCCCGCGAGCGGGATTCGTCCATTTTCGAGAAGGCCTCATCCACCAGTACCATTTTCAGGTGGCTGCTGCCGTCATTAAAACGGAATACGGACGTGACCGCCGCGGAGCGGATGATGTAGGCCGGGGTTTCCAGCTGACCGCCTGAGCCGGTGCCGTACTGGCTCAGCGCAATAGGCTCTTTGCCCTCCGGTTCCTTGTAGATTTCGTAATTGCGATAGTTGCGGTAATCACTGATGCGGTCCAGTTCGCGGCGGGCGAGTTGTTCATCTTCACTCAATAACATATTCAGCAGGCGATCGCGCACCTGCTGGTGCTTGGGGGCGAGATCTGCATCAAACAGGCTCTGCTCCTCGCCCAGGTTCGGCAATTCGATCACCGCCTTGAAGAAGTTCCAGTACTCCTTGAATTCCGGCACCCAGCGGTAGTCGAACCGGAAGCGCTCGCGGTCGGCACCGAAACGGTGATGTTCCAGCTCCTGGTTCAGATCGTCCAGCACCCGCTTACCGTCGTTGATCGATTGATAAATCGCATGGCACAAATGCGTGACGAAGGTGGTGTTGAACGATTTTTTCAGACCCAGCAATTGCTCATGGCGGTCCACCAGTAGATTGTTCTTCAGGCGGTTGCGCAGTGCAGTAACCTGCTCCACCAGCTGGCACACCAGCTTGAACTGGCCCTCGCTGTGACCGGCGGCAAAATCCGGATCGAAAGACAAAGTGTCACCGGTGCCACTGCAGCTGTTGTAGTCCATCACCGCCTTCAGCAGTTGGTGACTGTATTTCTGCAACAGGCCCTGCCATTCGCTTACGTCCCGGGCAAAATCGAAGCCATCGCCAGCCTGAGCGGCTTGGTCATCGGCGTTCTGCAGCGCGGTCTCGGCATCGAAATCCGGGGCAATTTGCACAATGCGCTGCACCGCCGCTTCACAGTCTGACAATTCTTCATCCAACTGATCCAGCTGGCCGGACAGCGCATTCAGCTGCTTGGCAATGCTGTCGAGATTGGTCTCGAGCTTGCCCACCAGCTTCTGCAGGCTGGCCCCCTGCTGCCGCTCGGTATCCAGCTTGTGGTGTAGTTCGTTGGCCTGCTGTTCCAGTTCGATACCGTCGTCGAGATCCAGGTTGGACAGTGCCTGCTCCGCGTTGCGCCGCTGGCGCTGCGCATTCAACGCAGCATCCACGGACTCGAGTAGTTTCAGGGGCACAAGGCTGCGCACTGCCTGGGCGAGCTTGCGCAATTGCTGTTGATGCTCATTGACCTGAGTAGCTTCTTTGAGCAACTGGCGCATGGCCCGCTCCTGGGCCGCCAGTGCCCGCGCCCGCGCACCCTGTCCAAATACCAGCTCACCGTCGTCGATATCACAGCGCCACATACTGTAGTTGCCGCTGGCGAGACCCTCGGGGGTGAGACCGCGACGGGTACTGCGCAGCTCATCGGCATCCCGTACCTGCTGCACGCTACCGTAGGACGCGCGCAGATAATACTCCGCAGTTTTGTGATTGAACGACATCAGTTCGATGATGGATTTTTTCGGGGTCTCCATCCGCTCCGCATCGCGCCGCGCCTTGTCGCCCTGAATCACCCGCGCGCGGTTATTCTTGCCGGGCATAGCGCGCACGATACTGATGGCCTCTGCTTCGAATCTGGCGTCGACGATGATGGAGAAACGGGCACCACCGAGATAACCCTCCACCGCCATCTGCCAGCGCTCGTCCAACACCTCCACGAAATCACACAACACCTGCGGCTCCGCCTGCGGGCACTGCTCGCGAATCGCGGCCAGCGCCTGATCCACATAGGGCGGATAGTGGACGCGGTTGGACTGCAGATAATGGATGCGGGATTCCTGCGCCTGCAGCGCCTTTTGCAACTGCTGGGTTTTCTGCTCGCCACGGGAAACCAGATCGTTTACCAGATCCCGCAGGGTGACCTGCCCCGGATCGGCATCCGTCATCTGCTGTACCAGGCGGTTCTGCAGAGCTTCTGCCGACGCCGCCTGCTCCCGCAGAGACTCCTGCGCGGATAGGTCAATCCAGTCTTTGCCGAGCAACCCCTGCAGTTGCGGCAGGTCATCACAGCGGGCTACGGCCTTCAGGGACTTGAGCAATCCGCCACCACTGAATGCCGGAATCTCCAGTGACACCGAAGTGCTGTTCAACAGCGACAGGAGATCACCGGCAGCGGCCTGGTTGGCGGAAAAGGTCTGCTGCTGAGAGGCCAGTGGTGTACCTAACGAAGACAGGGTGCGATTGGCTTCTGAGATTTTCTGGTCCAGCTCATCCTTGCTGCGCAGCGCGGCAATACCCTGGCGCTGGGCCTGGATAGACACCAGCTGCTCGTTGAGCAATCGTGCACGACCTTCCGACAACTGGATTTCCTGCCCTGCACGCTCAAGTTCCGCGCGGGTCTCTTTTTGCCGGTTTTTACCTTCGAGATAGGTTTTCTGCACCCGCAATTGCTGGTGCTTGGCTTGAAGGTATTCCTGCACCCGCAATTGCAGCCACTGGCTGCGGTACATATCCGCGGATTCCGCGATGCGTTGAAGACTGTCGACTCGGTCGACGATTTCCCGCGCCTCCTGCTCCATACCGTGGATGGTCTTCATCAATTCCGAGACAGAGCGGATGGCTTCGCCGAGGTCGCGCTTTTCCAGCACTTCCTGGGCGACAAAATCATTGATGCTTTTTACTGGCTTGTAGGCCATAAAATTGGCAAAGGTACGTGCCGCATGGGTGGCCTCGCGATCAGGAACCGCATCTTTGCGCCCGCGCAGCGCGCCGTAGAGACGGCGCAGGTAGGCCTTTTTCTTGTCGTACTGCTCGACCTTGTCGAACTGCTTGCCGATCACACTGTAAAAGCGGTCCAGCGGCAACAGGTGTTTGCCGTCCTGGTATTCCTTGACGAAATCGCCCATCCCCAGCTGCTCGCCGGGGATCACAAAAAACTTCAGGCTTTCCTGGCGGGCCTGCGCGGGCTTGGCGCTGGTGTCCAGATGAGCGCGGATCCCCATGATTGCCGTGAAGGGCTCGCCGTCTTCACCATCGGTGGGGTGGAAAACCCCGGCAATGTAACAATCCGTCGGTTGCAGGCGCGCATAGCTGCCATCGTCACAACCCAAGACATAGGACGCGAGGGTGCGCACTTGTTTTCCCCCACGGCCGCGCTGAGTGGTTTCATCCTGCCCGGGGTTGAAGGTAAACAGGGTATCGTGGGCGGCGGTCATCAGCGTCTGGATTGCGTCCGCCGCGGTGGTCTTGCCCGAGCCGTTACCGCCGGAAAACAGGTTGATCGGCCCGAATTCGTATTCCAGCTGGGGAATATTGCCCCAGTTGATCAGGATGAGCTTTTTAAGAAACATGGGAATCAGGACTCGCTGAACAAACTGTGGTCTTCATTTTCCGGCGTAATCCGCTCAATCTCTGCGTCATCTTTCCCGGATTCACCGACCAGCTGCGCCAATGCGGATTCGGAGACAAACTGGGCAATGGTCGGGCGCACCCGCAACAGGGTGTCGACTACCGCATCGCTATCATCGCCGTTGAACTGGATCAGGCGAAGCTGTCGTAGCTTTTTCAGCAACTGCTTCCGCTCGATCTGCTTGTCCGGCAGTGACATCTTCAGCAGGTTGCGCATCCCAAGCTCCAGCGCCTCCAGCGTCAGGGCCACGCAGCCGTGGTCGTCCACCTGGCCTTCGCGCAGGGATTTGTCGTACTCGACCCGCAACACCAGGATCGCGGCAACTTCCTGCTGACCAAGGCGCGCGCGGAAGCCACCGTGGTGCGGCTCCTCCTGATCTGGCATACCCGGTACTTCGGCGCCCGGTGGATACACGCGGATAAACTGGAAGCGACTGTCGTGTTGCAGGCGCAGGCCGAGGGGGGAAATCCACTCGCGGATTAATTGTTCGCAGCGCTGGAAACGGTCGTAGAGTATGCTTTCCACATTGCTTTCATCCCGGCAGATCACACCGTAATCCAGCAGGCGCACCAGCAGTTCGGAAAATTCATTGCGGGTCAGCCGGCACTGGGCCAGCGCCTCTTCCAAAGCCTGTTCAATCACGGTTATTCAACTCGGTTTTCAATTCAAGCGTGTATTCGTCAAATTGTTCGAAGTAGTCGTTGCTCGCGACTTCTCCGGTAAAGGTCACCTGCATGAACGGGCCACTGCCGTCCTGGGATACCGCAGCCGCTTCCAGCGCGTGACTCATGGCAAGCAGGTCTCGGGCATTATTCAGTGGCAGATCGCGACTGCTGACTTTCTGCCCGCGACCGAGAGCATCGCTCAGATAATGACGCAGGTCACTGCCGTTGAAGTTGAACGCTTGATCCAGCAATTGCTGCAGGACGATTTCCCGCTGGCTGTCGTCGCTGAGGGGGGCTTCGTCTTCCACCAGGGTATTTACGGGCGCTCGGCGGCTGCGATGCCAGAGCTGGGTCTGCCTGGGATCAAACAGGCGCAGCTGGAAAGAGGCCAGCTGGTTGCCGAGCTCGCCAAGCAAAGCGTCGCGCTCGGGCGACTTGCCGAGTTCCTGGCACAGATCGGTGAACGCGCCCTCGGTGTGGCTCTGCAGATAACTGAGCTGGCGAATGATGATTTCCGCCCGTTTGGTGAACCCCTGCAGCGCGTGGCGCAGTGCCGGGAGTTTTACTTCACAGGCGCGGCGCATGCGGTCTTCGATGGTATCGAGCATCAGCCAGAGGACCGATTGCCCCTCGCTGTAGAGCTCCGGTAGCTGCTGGCGCAGGCGGCGCTCCCACTCGGCCTTTTTGCTGTTGTCCTTGCGGCGGATCTGGCCGATGACGCGACCGATGCTGTCGCGATGTTTTTCCACGCTATCGGCGGAAAGACGAATGGCCAGATCCGGCTGGAAGCGGCTTTCCATAAACGAGAAGAATTCTTCCGTAGCCTGCTGCACCAGAATCTGTGCCTCCACCTCGCGCACCAGTTCCCGCTTGCGCTCTTCCAGCTCGGCGATCATATCGGTGAAGTCGGCCACGATACGCTCGGAATATTCCCAGGCGTCAATCAGATCGTAAACCTCGCCGCGGCTGTTAAAAGCCTCCAGCGCATTGAGCGTATTGCGGGTATTGCGGTGGCGGGTACGCACGCGGGTGCTGTTCAATTCCACCAATGGTTGGGTGAACAGGCGACCGCGGCGGCTGAAGGGAAAGGAAACCGAAAGCGTGGCGGTATCCACCAGCTTTTCCAGCCAGCCAAACTCCACGAGATTGTTCAGTACCCAAACCGCCTGCTCGCGCAGATTGCGAAAGCGCCCTTCCGGTTCACTGCTATCGTCGCTGTCGAGCTGCGGCGCGCGCGTCAGCGCCTCGGAAAAAATTTCCAGGATCTGCTCGCGATTCAGCGACTCACCGTAATCCGCTTTAGCGGTATACAGCCGCTCGTATAGCAGACGCAGGCATTCCACCACCTGCTCGCGGTATTTCCCGGTCAGAGGGCGGAAAAAGTGCTGGTAGGAATCTGCAAAGAACAACGCAGGAACTTCCGTTTGCTTGGCGTGGCGCTTAGTTCTCTTCCGGCTTCTGGTTCAGTACGCAGTATTTGGTGTAGTCGCCGGCGTCTTTAAAGCTCCAGTCACCCTTTGGGGTTTCGTCCATTTTTTTGCACCACGCTTCGGAACCGCGTTTGGGTTCGCAGGCGGCGAGGGTGAGGACGGCGATGGAGGCGGTGAGGATGATCAGGATGTTTTTCATGCTAGCTTCTTTTACGTTGATTTTTGTCTTGATGGGGGACTTGGATTGCTTGTCCACCACTCGGCTTGAGCTCGATTCGAACGCTGTAGGAGCCTGCTTGCAGGCGAACGGTTTGGAGCTTCGATTTGTTCGCCTGCAAGCAGGCTCCTACAGGGGGTTACCGGAAGTTATGCGTTACTCCCGGCGCCACTTGGTTCCTTCACGGCTATCTTCCAGCACTACACCTTTTGCCTTGAGCTCTTCGCGGATCTCGTCGGCACGAGCAAAGTTGCGGTCTGCTTTGCTCTTCTGGCGCTCGGCAATCAGCGCCTCAATTTCGTCTTCGCTGATTTCGTCACCGCCGCGGGATTGCTTGAACCAGGTTTCTGCATCCATCTGCAAAATGCCGAGCAGTTCGCCCGCGGCGAGTAACTGGCCTTTGAGCGCCGGCTTGTCCGCTTCGGCGGCCTTATTCAGCTCTCGTGCCAACTGGTGCAGTTCGCTGATGGCGATGGGGGTATTCAGGTCGTCGTGCAGTGCCACCATAAATGCCGTGTTGCTCAGGTCACCCCGCTCAGCAGGTATTGCCTGGGTCTCGCGCAGGGCCCCGTAAAGGCCGTCGAGGGTGCGCCACGCCTGATCCAGCAGATCGGCACTGAAGTTCAGTTCCGAGCGGTAGTGCGCTGAGAGCAGTGCAAAACGCAGCACTTCACCGGGATACTGCTGCAGCAGGTCGTTGACCATGCGGAAGTTACCCAGCGACTTGGACATCTTCTCGCCGTCGATATTGACGTAGCCGTTGTGCATCCAGTAACGCACAAAGTCCACACCGTTGGCGCAGCAGCTCTGGGCGCGCTCGTTCTCATGGTGCGGGAAGGTCAGATCGCGGCCGCCGCCGTGGATGTCGATCGTGTCCCCGAGGTGCTTTTTGATCATCGCGGAGCACTCCAGGTGCCATCCCGGGCGACCGCGACCCCAGGGACTTTCCCAGCCCGGTTCGTCATCGGAAGACGGCTTCCACAGGACAAAATCACCGGCGTATTTTTTATACGGTGCCACTTCTACCCGCGCGCCGGCGAGCATGTCGTCGAGGGAACGCTTGGAAAGCTTGCCGTAGTCTTCCATGGACTCGACCGCGAACAGAACGTGGCCGGAGGCCTCATAGGCATGCCCCTTTTCGACCAGGCGCTCAATCATCGCGATCATTTCCGGCAGGTGCTCGGTGGCATAGGGCGTGACATCCGGCTGCAGGTTATTCAGCGCCTGCATATCCTCGAAATAAGCCTGGGCGAAGCGCGCGCTGAGCGCGGCGATTTCCTCGCCATTCTCCCGTGCCGCTTTCATGATCTTGTCGTCAATATCGGTGATATTGCGCGCGTAAACCACATCGCTGTACAGAGTTTTCAGCACCCGGTACAGGGTGTCGAACACCACCGCAGGACGCGCGTTGCCGATGTGCACGCGGTTGTACACGGTGGGACCACACACGTACATACGCACGCGGTTTTCCTGCAGTGGCTGGAATACTTCCTTTTCACCGGAAAAGGTGTTGTAGAGCTTGAGAGGCATCGCTTCCCGCTGGTTGTCTTTTGAATTTAGTGGTAGTTGCTACGCCGTGTAGGAGCCTGGCTGCAGGCGAACGGTCCAGAACTCAGAACGATTCGCCTGCAGGCAGGCTCCTACAAAAATCGCATGCAATGAATTAGTTGTCCTGTTCTCTCGCCCAGGAATCGCGCAGTCCGATGGTGCGGTTGAACACCGGTTTTTCTGCGCTGCCGTATTTACTGTCGAGACAGAAGTAACCATTGCGCTCGAACTGGTAGCCCTGCCCCGGCTTTGCGTCCGCAAGGCCGATTTCGGCTTTACAGCCGCTCAGGATTTTCAGGTTGTCCGGATTGACCGAATCCAGGAAGTTCTTGTCACCCACATCCGGGGATTCATCGTTAAACAAGCGGTCGTAAAGGCGCACTTCACAATCCACGTTGTTGTCCGCCGATACCCAATGAATCACGCCCTTGGGTTTGACACCGTCCGCCGGGTCTTTACCGAGGGTATCCAGATCGACCGAGCACCGCAGTTCGACGATATCACCGGCGTCGTTCTTGATCACTTCATCCGCCTGGATGACATAGGCGTTGCGCAGGCGCACCTTCTTGCCCAATACCAGACGCTTGTATTTCTTGTTGGCTTCCTCGCGGAAGTCCTCCTGCTCGATATACACGGTTCTGGTAAATGGCAGTTCCCGCGCCGGCAGATCATCGCGCACCGGGTGACCGGGAGCGTTCAGCATTTCCTGTTGGCCTTCCGGGTAGTTGGTGAGGGTGACCTTGAGCGGCTCCATCACGCACATGGCGCGGGGGGCGTTCTTGTCGAGGTCGTCGCGGATGGCATATTCCAACATACCTACATCCACGGTGGAATCCGCGCGGGTGACGCCGATCATTTCGCAGAACTGACGGATCGACGCCGGTGTCACGCCGCGGCGACGCAGGCCGGAAATGGTCGGCATGCGCGGGTCGTCCCAACCGTCCACAAATCCTTCGTCCACCAGTTGCTTGAGTTTGCGTTTGGACACTACGGTGTAGTTCAGGTGCAAACGGGCGAATTCGTACTGGCGCGGGCGCGCGGGCACCGGGAGGTTTTCGATGAACCAGTCGTACAACGGCTTGTGGTCTTCGAACTCCAGGGTACAGATGGAGTGACTGACACCCTCAATGGCATCGGACTGGCCGTGAGCGAAGTCGTAACTCGGATAGACGCACCATTTGTCACCAGTCTGGTGATGGGCCATTTTCTTGATGCGATAGATAATCGGGTCGCGCAGGTTGATGTTCGGCGCAGCCATATCAATTTTGGCGCGCAGGCTGCAGCTGCCCTCGTCAAATTCACCCGCGGTCATACGCCCGAACAGGTCCAGGTTCTCTTCCACCGAGCGGTCGCGGTAGGGGCTGTTCCTGCCCGGGGCTTTCAGGGTGCCACGGTACTCGCGCGCCTCTTCGGGAGACAGATCGCAAACGTAGGCTTTGCCCTGTTGGATCAGGTGGATGGCCCACTGGTGCAGCTGGTCAAAATAGTCCGAGGTGTATTTCGGTTCGCCAGCCCACTCAAAGCCGAGCCACTCCACATCACGCTTGATGGACTCGACATACTCCACGTCCTCCTTCGCCGGATTGGTATCGTCGAAGCGCAGGTTGCACTTGCCACCGAACTCCTTCGCCAGGCCAAAATTCAGGCAAATGGATTTGGCGTGCCCGATGTGCAGGTAGCCATTGGGCTCTGGCGGAAAACGGGTGGTCAATTGGCTGACCCGGCCCTCGGCCAGATCTTCGCGAATGATATTCTGTAAGAAGTGAGCGGGCTTGCTCTCGGATGTCATAGCTTTCTCTATATACAGCTGTACAAACTAAGCGCGGGATTATAACGCAGTTGAGCGTTACCGCGCGGGTTTTGATAGGTGCCATCTGGGCTGTGATCGGCGCCGCGATAAGAGTATCATGCCGCCCGAAACCGACCCGGACAGGACAATTTATGATCACTCTGCACACCACTCATGGCGACATCGCCATCGAACTGGACTTTGACAAGGCACCGAAGACCGCTGCGAACTTCTTGCAGTACTGCCGCGAAGACTTCTACACCGGCACCATCTTTCACCGAGTAATCAACAATTTCATGATCCAGGGCGGCGGCATGACCCCGAACATGGATCAGAAGCCCACCCGCGAGTCCATCGAGAACGAAGCGGACAACGGCCTGAAGAACGACACCGGCACCCTGGCCATGGCGCGCACCATGGATCCACACTCAGCCACTGCTCAGTTTTTCATCAACGTGAAAGACAACGACTTCCTGAACTTCCGCTCCAAAGACACCCAGGGCTGGGGCTACTGCGTGTTCGGCAAGGTGGTCGACGGCATGGATGTGGTAAACAAAATCAAATCCGTGCCCACTGGCAGCAATGGCTTCCACCAGGATGTGCCCACCGAGACCATCGAGATCACCGGTGTGACCATTTCCGACGCCTACTCAGACAAGTAATCGTCGAGACCCGAGGACGGAATTCTCCAGTGGCCAGTTTCATTATTTCAGACCTGCACCTGGACGAATCCCGCCCGGATATCACCCGGGCCTTTTATGACTTCCTGGAAGGCCCGGCCGCCGGTGCCGACGCGCTGTACATACTCGGTGACTTTTTCGAAGTATGGATCGGGGACGACGACGATGCCCCCCTGCCCCGTGAGGTGGCGCGCCACCTGAAGACCTACCGCGACAGCGGCACCCCGGTCTACTTCATGCACGGCAACCGCGATTTTCTGCTGGGCGAGAATTACGCCCGGCACTGCGGCGCGGAACTGCTGCAGGACCCCTGCACCATCGAACTTGCCGGCGAGCCGGTACTGCTGATGCACGGCGACAGTCTGTGCACCCTTGATCGCGAATACATGGCCTTCCGCCAGCAGGCGCGCAACCCGGCGTGGCAGCAGGCGCTGCTCGCCAAACCCCTGGAAGAACGGCGCCAGATTGCCGCGCAGATCCGCGCCGTATCCAAATCCATGAACAGCCGCAAAGCGGAAGACATCATGGATGTCACCCCGGGCGAAGTGGTCAGCGTCATGACCGAGCACGGCGTCCGCACCCTGATCCACGGCCACACCCATCGCCCCGCGCGCCATGCGCTCACGGTCGACGGCGAGCCCGCAGAACGTATTGTGCTGGGAGACTGGGGCGACCAGGGTTGGTGCATCAGGGCCGATGAAAACGGGCTTGATCTGATCCACTGGCCACTGACACAACAGGCCTGAACTGAGAGCCCGCCGGGCAAAGAGCGTCCACCCTAAATGACAAAGCGCCTGCCGATCCCGGGTTACCCGGAGTCGGCAGGCGCTTTGCGTATCGGGCCGTACAAGTCCGGCGCCGCGAGCCCAGATTACACCGTGTCAGCCAGCGGCCGGCAGTGCGCCCTCCGGCTTGTCGCCCGCATCCGAAAGCTGGAGTGCCTTCTCGGCGGCACACAGCGCCTCACTTAGAGTGTCAAATGTACCCTGGGCGGGAATCCTCCCGTTGAGCCCCTTCAAGACCTTGTGAACTTCTTCGTTCATACCCGCAAGGAACAGCTGTTTGCCGCTATCTTTGGCGTCTGAAGCAACGGTTTCCACCGCCAGCGCTGCGGACAAATCCAGAAAGGGTACAGAGGAAAAGTCCAGGATCAACACTCGGGACTGATCACTGCTCTGCTCGCGAACATGATGGCCGAGGTCGGCCGCCGCACCAAAACTCAGCGGGCCGCTGAACTCGAACAGGGCGATGCGATCGCGGTTGCGCTCCAAAATGGCCTTGTCTTCCTCGCTGTCCAGATGCTCCGGCAGGTTGCGCAGGTGCTCGATCTGCAGGCTCGCAACCTGCTTGACGTAAGCCAGCGCCGCCAACACCACACCAACGCCCACCGCAGTAATCAGGTCGACGAATACGGTCATACCCAGAACCAGCACCATCAGCAACAGATCCCAACGGGGGCCCTGGTGCGCGCGCTTCAGGTATTTCCAGTCGATGATATCCAGGCCGACTTTCACCAGGATACCGGCCAGTACCGCCTGCGGAATATTCTCCGCCAACGGACCCAGCCCCAACGCCACCGCCAGCAGCACCAAGGAGTGCGCCATACCGGATATACGGGTCTGACCACCGGAGCGGATATTGACCACGGTGCGCATGGTGGCGCCCGCACCGGCGATACCGCCAATAAAGCCTGCTGCCGCGTTACCGATACCCTGCCCGATCAGCTCCTTGTTGCTGTGGTGGCGGGTGCGGGTCATGTTGTCTGCCACCAGAGAGGTCAGCAGACTGTCCAATGAGCCGAGCACCGCGAGAATGATCGCAGCTTCCACCACCAGCATCATCTGATCCCCGCCAAACACCGGCAAATGCAATTCCGGCAGCCCCGTGGGAATGCTGCCAAGCACCGGTACGTTCAGAGCGAAGAAGGCAACCAGGGTACCGGCAATCAGTGCCGCCAGCGGCGCCGGCACATAGCGGCCCCACTTCGCCGGCCACAGATACACCATCGCCAGTGTGGCGAGGCCCAGCAGCAGGTTGGCAGGGTGAATATCCGCCAAGGCCTCCGGCACATTGCCGAGCGCCCCGAGGGTGCCGCTCGGTGAGGCGTGCCCCAGCAGCGGGTTCAACTGCAGGATGATGATGATGACACCGATGCCGGTCATAAAGCCGGAGATCACCGGATACGGCACGAGGCGGATGTAATGCCCGATACCGAGCACACCAAACGCCACCTGCAGCGCACCGGCCAGGATCACCGCGGTAAAGATCAGGGACGCGTCGCCAGACAGGCTTGCGAACAGTCCCGCCAGAACCACAACCATCGGCCCGGTGGGACCGGAGATCTGCGGCCCAGTACCGCCAAACAGCGCGGCAAAAAATCCCACGGCAATGGCGCCATACATACCAGCCATCGGGCCAAGGCCCGAGGCCACACCCAGTGCCAGCGCGAGGGGAAGCGCCACAACGCCGGCGGTAATACCGCCGGTGATGTCACCGCGCAAATTGGACAAATCAAACTTCATGACAGCTCAACCTCATTGAAACTACTCAGCTTCCTTGCCAGGACGCCACCATCTCAAGCATTCGGTATCAAGCGATGCAAAATCCGCGCCTCAAGCGCCGCTGGCGCCGCTGGTCAACGCTTCCGGCAACTCACCGAAAAGGGCACGGTAGCGCTCTTCCATCGGCTTGAATTCACGGGTTTCCTCGTCGAGGCACAGCACTTCGCCGCTGCCAATGTTGTAAACCCAGCCGTGCAGAGTGATACCGCCGTTGGCGAGACCGCTGGCCACGGCGGGATGGGTCCGCAGGTGCTGCATCTGCTGAATCACGTTTTCACAGGTCACTTCATCCAGGTGATCGCTGCACAGGTCACCGTGGCGACCGCGCACCACTTCCGTGGCGGAACGGCAGTGGCTCAGCCACTCCTTCACGTGCGGAAGACCGTCCAGCTTTTCGGGGGCGATGGCGCCCTTCATGGCACCGCAATCCGTGTGACCGCACACCACAATGTGAGACACCCCGAGCGCAGCCACCGCAAATTCGATGGAAGCGGTCATACCGCCTGTCTGGCTGCTGTGCGGAGGTACCACGTTGCCGGCATTGCGGCAGATGAACAGCTCGCCCGGCTCAGTCTGGGTCACCAGGTTCGGATCAATGCGGGAGTCTGCGCAGGTAATGAACAGCACCTCAGGATTCTGGCCATCCGCCAGCTTGGTAAAACGCTCTTGCTTGGCCGGGAAGACTTCCTTTTGAAACTTCGCCACACCGGAAATTACACGCTCCATGAAAACTCCTTACTGAATTTCAAGACTGGGCAACTAGGTTCGAATCCATTATTTTTTGATAGTTCAATAAGTTGAAATACCATTTGCTGATAACATCTCATTATCAGAGAACCCCGGAGCCCCCATGGCCGCAAATGTGAACCCCCCGAGCTTCAAGCAGTTGGAGTATTTTGTGACCATTGCGTCACGCTCGAATTTTCGCCGCGCCGCGGAGGAATTGAGGGTTAGCCAACCCGCCCTTACCACCCAGATCCGGGCGCTGGAAACCACTCTGGGCATCCAGCTGTTCGAGCGCTCCCGCTCGGGTACGCTGCTCACACCAGAAGGCCGCGAACTACTGGAACAGGCGAGACACCTGATCCTCGGCATGCGTGAATTCACCGAGCATGCCGAGCTGATATCCCAGGGCCACCAGAGCACCTACAAACTGGGGGTCCCCCCCACACTCGGCCCCTATCTTTTGCCCAATGTGCTACCCACCCTGCACGCGCGCCATCACCGTCTGAAACTCTATGTACGCGAAGCGCCGCCCCGCCTGCTGATTCAGTCGCTGGCCGAAGGTACTTACGACATCGCCATCGTGCCCCTCCCAGTGAACCGCGACGACATCGCAGTGGAGCCGCTGTTTACCGAGCCGCTCAAATTCGTGGTGCCGGCGGACCACCGACTCGCCGGCAAGTCCCAGGTAACCCCCTCACAATTGCGGGGCGAAAAAGTACTGACGCTCGAGGATCAACACCATTTCCACCATCAGGTTCAGGAAATATGCCAAAGCCTGGGCGCGCATTTGCAGCGGGATTACGAAGGCACCAGCCTGGACACACTGCGCCAGATGGTGGTGATGGGATTGGGCGTGGCATTTCTGCCCGGACTGTATGTGCACTCGGAAATGCACAATCCGGAAGCACTGCATGTGAGTGAATTGAAGTCAAAACCAATTCGCCGCCAACACGGCCTGGTATGGCGAGCCAGCGCGCCGGCGAGGAGGTTCTACCGGGATCTCGCCGTCCAGATCCGGGAAATTGTGCACGAGCGATTGGGGGATGTGGTGACCGTGGATCGCCCTTGACGCAGGTCATACGACCCGCGCCGCGATCACCAGAGCCGCCAACCAGTTACGTGAATTCTGCTAAAACTTAACAGGCTGTTAAAAAACAACATGTCAAACCGCGCCATCTTCGGCCCGGCCGCGCCGTAGTCGGCAGTATTTCGCTGATCGGCTGGCTGATAACGGTGGCCGGCGCCGTCGCACTCGCTCTGGTCTTTGCACGGCTCGCATCGCTATATCCGGCTGCGGGTGGACCCTATGCCTACGCCCGTGCCGCGTTCGGCGACTACATGGGATACCAGACCAATCTCGTATACTGGCTCGCCAATGTGGTCGGCAATGTCGCACTGGCCACCGCCGGACTCGGCTACCTCACGCATTTTTTCCCACCACGGAAAGAACCGATTACCTTCGCGCTGGCGCAAATCGCGGTGATCTGGCTTCTCACCTACGCCAATATACTGGGCCCGAAAACCGTCGGCCGCATCCAGTCCTTGACCACCGGCCTGGTACTGATCCCGATTCTCGGCACTGCTGTGCTCGGCTGGTTCTGGTTTAACGGGCAGACATTCAGCGACGGCTGGAATGTATCTGGCAAAAGCAGTGTGAGCGCCGTTATGGCCACGCTGACATTCACACTCTGGGCATTCATCGGCGTAGAAACCGCCTCCGTATCAGCAGGCGTAGTAAAGAACCCCACCCGCAATGTACCCATTGCCACTGTCGGCGGCGTCATACTCGCTTCAGTCGCGTATGTTCTGAGCTCATCGGTGATCATGGGGATGATTCCAAACAAAGAACTTATCTCATCCTCTGCTCCCTTTGCCGATGCAGCACGGCTGGCCCTTGGCAATACCGCCGCAAATGTCGTCGCCATATGCGCCGCTGTGGGATGTATCGGCTCACTTGGCGGCTGGACGCTGCTGGTTGGGCAATCCGCCAAAGCGGCGGCGGATGACGGGCTATTTCCGGGGCTGTTTTCCAAAACCAACGACAAGGGTGTTCCCACCGCCGGACTCGCGCTTGTGGCAGCGTTAATGTCAGTGCAGGTACTCGCCACCATGTCTCCTACGGCAAGCGAACAATTTGGCAAAATTGCCTCTGTCGCCGTAATTATGACGCTGCTCCCATACATCTACTCGGCAGTGGCATTGAAAGTACTTGGCTACGGGAAGATGCCGCAGAAACAATACAACCTGTTTACCTTGATCCTGTTGCTTGCTGCGGTTTACTGCCTGATGGCACTGGTAGGGTCCGACGGCGGCCAAACGCGCTGGTCGCTGATTTTTGTTATTTCCACGATCGTCTTCTATGCGCTCACACTCAACCGCAAAAGAGAAGTTCAGGAGTTGCACCACCTGCCCGAAGGGCCCGCGCCAAAGTGGGTGCGCTACCTTACGCTAACCGTCACCATAGGTGCACTGGTTGTATTCTTCTGGATATCCGTGGGGCAGATGAAAGAGACAAAACTGAACGAACGCGAACCACAACCCATTGAGCGACCCACACTCCCCCACGAGGAACCACAACGCCGATAATATTTCGTCAAATCAGCGCTGAAAACACACCTCCGTTACATATGCAATCGGCCTTGCCGTCCGCGGTGTGACGAGGAAATCAGTAGGCTGAAAATTTGGGATGGCAGGTGCTACCGCGGTACGCCACTGTGGAAACGAAACTCACTGTCCGCTCCCTCAACCAGCGAACGGTCCACTTCCAGCAGCGCACGCACTCTAGGCTGGATGTCCTCATCGGTTGCCTTCTGCGCAAGGGCCAGATAATCCCTAAAATGGCGCGCCTCCGACTTCAGTAGGGACAGATAAAATTTCTGCAGCTCGTCATCCAGATGGGGAGCAACTTTCGCAAAGCGCTCGCAGGAGCGCGCCTCGATGATTGCGCCGCAGATCAGGGTATCCACCAGCCTGCCCGGCTCCGCGCCCCGCACCTGATCTCGCAGGCCCGCGGCATAGCGGGATGCACTGACATGCGGATACCTGATTCCGCGCTTCTTCATGATCGCAATCACCTGCTCGAAATGCCGCAGCTCTTCACGCGCAAGACGTGACATCTTGTTCAACAGTTCGAAATTGTCCAGATAGCGGAACATAAGGTTCAGCGCGGTACCGGCTGCTTTTTTTTCGCAGTTGGCGTGGTCCACCAGCATCATTTCCGGCTCGGCGAGCGCCGCCTGCACCCAGGCGTCGGGCGTTTCACACAAAAGAAACTCGTGAATGGCGGAAAGATCAGGCACTTCGTTAGACAT
This sequence comes from Microbulbifer sp. SH-1, assembly GCF_011326135.1. Taxonomy (NCBI): domain Bacteria; kingdom Pseudomonadati; phylum Pseudomonadota; class Gammaproteobacteria; order Cellvibrionales; family Microbulbiferaceae; genus Microbulbifer; species Microbulbifer sp. SH-1. The sequence goes on from NZ_CP046948.1 coordinate 1,390,725, forward strand.
GGGCAGCTACTGGACTCGACAGGAAAAACGCACACAAACATCGGCACACCCCATTTCCGGGGCAGGTGCAGCGCCGGCGCAGTATACCCGCTCTCCCCTTTACTGGATAACCTCAACCACTGCTGGCAGCGGGCGCGAAGGGTTGGTCCCGTAATTCACAAAATATGGTAACGGCTTATTAAGTGGATTAATATTTGCAACCATATGAACACTTATATGCCGCACTACGGCCAGCTATGTCACGGGAGCGCCACTGATGCCCGATACCGCAAAATCCATTTCCGAACTGACTCGCTTGCTGCCGTCGATACTCGCGGATATGCACAAACAAGCTGCCGAACTGCGAGATACCCTCGAACAGGTTCAGCAGAGCGCACGCTCTTGGGAGAGCTATCTTCTTCAACCAGCCTTTGCACTAGAAGCCGCCCAACGCCTGGCGCAGCCATTTGAGCAACCTTTCCGGCTTGCCGGCGCCCTGTTTTCCCTGCTGGATTACGGCGAAGGCACTGAGCTGGGAGACGCGCGGCAGACTCTACAAATCCCTGGATTGCTGGCGGTTCCGCGCTCCGCTATTGAGCTGGCGCAGCGACTGAACCAAAGCAAGCACCACTTCCAGCAAGTGACCAATACGTTCAAAGCCTGCCTGAGTGACCGCCCTCCCCTTGAGCGGGACGGGCGGCTGCGCGATGCGCTGGCCGACGCCGGATACCCGCGCGCGCACCTGCGCCAGTGCTACCGGCAGATACTCGTCTGCGGAGAAAAACCCGATGGCATCGCACTGAGCTGGATCAAGGCCCGCAAGTCCATTCGCAGGGTTTCCGCAGAGTGGTGTGAGAAAAAGCTGGTGCAGCTGGACCCCCTGGGGGAGGACCCGGGCATTCAATATCAGCGGCAGTTACTGGCGGGATTGCATCAGAAACAGCACGAGTCTCTTCGGCAGGTTCAGGTTCAAAGCCGCCCTAACCTGCAAGTGGCGGAAATTTTTCACGGCGAGCCGCAAGACCACTATCGACAGGTGGGCTACTCCGCCATGCCGGTGCTGGTCGAAGGCGGCGACAACGGACGACTGCCCGAATTTACCCGGGTCGAGCACACCCCTCCGGCCAGCCGCAGACGCCAGCGACGGGACCTGAAAATAGCCACGGAGGCCTTTCTGCCGGCGCTCAGGGTGCATCTGCACACGGATGATAGGTTGTCGCGCTAATCGCTGACGGGTGAATCAGAACCAGCAGCGCGCGCGGCAAGCTGCCGTTCGTATCAGAGACCGGAAAGTTTAAAGGGCCCGCCCCCCTGACACCGGCACTGATTCAAGCCTGGGGTCACGCCGATTGCAGCCCCGGCGCCACGAATCTCTGGTAATACGCCACGGAAAGCGCATAGAAGTCATCGTCGATCCGGCGCTTCACCTCCGTCAGCGCCACGCCGTGCGCGGCACCCACAGCGGCAAGCCCGTAGTGCGCAAGGTTGTCAATCTGACTGGCACCCGCGCGCAGCAACTCAAACACCCAGCAGTAAGGGTTCTGGTCTTCATTAAAACGGATCTGCTGATGGCGCATCTGCGTCAGCAACAGGTTTTGATCTACAATTTCCAGCTGACTGCGCACGGCATTTGCAAGATAACCGTCACGACGCTCCGCTATGATCCGGCGCTGCTCTTCCGAATACGCATTCCAGTCAATCACTTCGTGGGCAAAGCGCTTGCAGCCACGGCAAACGTTGTCTCCGATTCCGGTGGAGCAAACGCCGATACAGGGCGTGCGCACTTTTTTATAGATCACCATGCAGCGTGAATACCTCTTGGTCCTGCCGTCCCGGATCACAGGTGTGAAAGCAAGCGGCAGAGAATAGCATTTTTGATGAGCGGATTGACCCATTCACAGGATGGATAGTGCTCTCGTCCCCGCCCACAAAATGCGATTAATTCTCACTTTCAAAAAGGTGGATAATCGACCTTTATTCATTTTGTGAATGGCGACAATTTGCGTAAGTTATTGATTTTTCAGCGAACTTAACAGGGTCTAGCCTTTAATGTAGAATTCGCCACCCGCCTCCAGCGGCCATTGTTAATTATCGGAGTTCGGCTGGCGCATTAGTCACAACCGGATTCCTGGAAAGCTGTTGGTTCTACCCCACATACACAGAGGGAATTATCCGTGCTTGAAGCCTATCGCAAACACGTCGCCGAGCGCGCCGAACAAGGTATCCCGCCCAAGCCCCTGAACGCTGAGCAAGTGGCCGGCCTGGTTGAACTGCTGAAAAACCCGCCCGCGGGTGAAGAGCAGGAGTTGCTGGACCTGATCACCAATCGCGTACCGCCGGGCGTGGACGAAGCGGCTTACGTAAAAGCCGGTTTCCTTACCGCCATCGTCAAAGGCGAAGCGAAATCCCCGCTGATTGACGGCGAACACGCCACCAAACTGCTGGGCATGATGCTGGGCGGATACAACATTTCCACCCTGGTTGAACTGCTGGACGATGCCAATCTGGGCGCACTGGCGGCCGAGCAGCTGAAAGGCACCCTGTTGATGTTCGACGCCTTCCACGACGTGGAAGAGAAGGCCAAAGCCGGTAACGAACACGCCAAAGCCGTAATCCAGTCCTGGGCCGATGGCGAATGGTTCACCAAGCGCGACAAAGTTGCCGAGAGCATCAAGGTTGCCGTATTCAAGGTAACCGGCGAAACCAACACCGACGACCTGTCCCCGGCACCAGACGCCTGGTCCCGCCCGGACATCCCTCTGCACGCGTTGGCCATGTACAAGATGACCCGCGACGGTCTCACCCCGGAAGAACACGGCGTGACCGGCCCGCTGAAGCAGATCAAAGAAGTACAGGCCAAAGGCCTGCCGGTTGCCTTCGTCGGCGACGTAGTGGGCACCGGCTCTTCCCGTAAATCCGCCACCAACTCCGTTCTGTGGTACTTCGGCGACGAAATGCCGGGTGTGCCGAACAAGAAAGGCGGTGGCATCTGTATCGGCGGCAAAGTTGCACCGATCTTCTACAACACCATGGAAGATGCCGGCGCACTGGTATTCGAAGCCCCGGTTGACGACCTGAACATGGGTGACGTGATCGAGATCCGTCCCTACGACGGCAAGATCCTGTCTGAAGACGGCAAAGTGCTGTCCGAGTTCGCGCTGAAATCCGACGTGCTGCTGGACGAAGTTCAGGCGGGTGGCCGGATCAACCTGATCATCGGCCGCGGCCTGACCACCAAGGCCCGCGAATCCCTGGGTCTGGGCGCTTCCGATCTGTTCCGCAAGCCAGAGCAGCCTGCCGACACCGGCAAGGGCTACACCCTGGCACAGAAAATGGTCGGCAAGGCCTGCGGCGTGGAAGGTATCCGCCCCGGTACTTACTGCGAGCCGAAAATGACCACCGTTGGCTCCCAGGACACCACCGGTCCGATGACCCGTGACGAACTGAAAGACCTGGCGTGCCTGGGCTTCTCCGCAGATCTCACCATGCAGTCCTTCTGTCACACCGCGGCTTACCCGAAGCCCGTGGACATCGACACCCAGCACACCCTGCCCGACTTCATCATGAACCGCGGCGGTGTTTCCCTGCGCCCGGGTGACGGCATCATCCACAGCTGGCTGAACCGCATGCTGCTGCCGGACACCGTGGGTACCGGTGGTGACTCCCACACCCGTTTCCCGATGGGCATTTCCTTCCCGGCCGGTTCCGGTCTCGTGGCGTTTGCCGCGGCCACCGGTGTTATGCCGCTGGATATGCCGGAATCCGTACTGGTGCGCTTCAAAGGCGAACTGCAGCCGGGCATCACCCTGCGTGACCTGGTACATGCCATCCCCTACTACGCGATCCAGCAAGGCCTGTTGACCGTCGAGAAGAAAGGCAAGAAGAACATATTCTCCGGCCGCATCCTCGAGATCGAAGGTCTGGACCACCTGACCGTCGAGCAGGCGTTCGAACTGTCCGATGCCTCCGCCGAGCGCTCCGCGGCCGGCTGTACCATCAAGCTGCCGGAAGAAGCCATCGCCGAATACCTGCGCTCCAACATCACCCTGCTGCGCTGGATGATTGCGGAAGGTTACGGCTCCAAGCGCACCCTGGAGCGCCGCGCGCGCGCTATGGAAGAGTGGCTGGCCAACCCGGAGCTGATGAGCGCCGACGCCGACGCGGAATACGCCGCGGTAATCGAGATCGACCTGGCCGATGTGAAAGAGCCGATCGTGTGTGCACCGAACGACCCGGACGACGCGCGTCTGCTGTCTTCCGTTGCCGGTGACAAGGTGGACGAGGTATTCCTCGGTTCCTGCATGACCAACATCGGCCACTTCCGCGCCGCCGGTAAACTGCTGCAGCAGCACAAAGGTGGTATTTCCACCCGTATGTGGATCGCTCCGCCCACCAAAATGGACGAGCACCAACTGATGGAAGAAGGCTACTACAACATCTACGGCGCCGCCGGTGCCCGCACCGAGATGCCCGGATGCTCCCTGTGCATGGGTAACCAGGCACGTGTAGCTCCAAACAGCACCGTGCTGTCCACCTCCACCCGTAACTTCCCGAACCGCCTGGGCGACGGTGCCAATGTGTACCTGACCTCTGCGGAACTGGCCTCTGTGGGTGCGATCCTGGGCAAACTGCCGACTCCCGAGGAGTACCAGCAGTACGCGCAGAATCTGGACTCCATGTCCGCGGAGATTTATCGCTACCTGAACTTCGACCAGATTGAGGAATTCCAGAAATCTGCCGAAGAAGGCAAGCGCATCGCCGCTACCGAGATTCAGGATGTTGCGGTTTAAGTAGCGGGCGGACTGACGCTAAAAAAAGCCCCGCTCGTGAGAGCGGGGCTTTTTCATCTTTGAATAAAACACGGGCAACGGATAGCTCTACCGATTCAAACTGATTTTCAGATATCGGAGCCGACCCACATGCTCAAAACCATACTACTTCTCTTAGGAGGCTTTGTCGCTGGAATAGGCTCTACCATCGGGCTTTCCATGTACTTTGTATACGAGTATGCAACGCAGCCCGACGAGCTGGAGAAATACTCACTTCCTGATGCCGAATACTCCCTCTCCAACGATGCCTATACGAATACCAACGAATGCCACAACTTTCCGGTGGAAAAACTGCTGGGCAACTGGTACGGGCAGAAGACACTGGATGACGGCAACCTCCAGAAATGGAAAGTGACCCGGTTTGCCGATGGCACCTATCAAATTCAGTTCGAGCTTTCCAGCCCTGAAGGCCTACACACTTCGAAGGAAAGCGGACTCTGGAGTTACTCTGGATGTCTTTATTCAGTTATCACCAAATCCCGGAATGGTGAAAATGTTCTATTTCAGGAAGTGTATCGGGTACAAGATTTGACCGACAAGAAACTTATCTACACGAATTATCGGACCGGGAACACATTTACTGTTATCAAAGGTATTTAACGGCAGATGTGCTCCAAACAACATCGAATGATTTGAAGGATGGCCCCTTGCCTACCCCCATGATTGGCAGCAAGAACCCTCGGCTGGTGCTCTATGTACCTCACAAACCCAATTCCTTTGACGAATTGACCGAGCGACCAAATATCCAGACTCTGATCGCCAACAACACAAACCATTGGCGGAAAATTGCCACTCTACTGGCCAAAATCTGTAGCCCGGATCTGGAAAACTGGCGTCAGTTCAGGGATTCGAGGTTGCTGGAAAGTTCTGCCATCAGCATCAACCCAACCCTGTGCAATCTCGAGAGCAGGCCTTGGCATTGGATCGGAGGCAAAGACAACCAACGACGTTTCTCCTACCTGCAACACAATGCGCTGCCATTGGAAAGCTGCGAAAATGTCGCCGTCGACCGGAGAAAACAATTACTGTTCACCCCCTATCCGGATTACCGACAACTGGATAATGCAGTAATCATCGAAATTCGCCGCGCGCTAGAAACAGGTGGTTTCTACAGCGGCACTTGATCTGGCACTTATCCCAAAGGCCGGAATCCGTTCCCACCCTGAGAAACTGTTCAGACTGACACAAACTCAACGCCTGGAAAGGGTTGACCCCCTAGCATCCAGTGAAGCCAGGATGCGTTTCATTTCATCCGCCTCCTCCTGCGCCCGTTTCGCTTTGGCCGCGGCCATTGCGGCCTTCTCCGCTTCGATCCCGGCCTTGATCGCGCGTTCGCGGGCTGCACTTCCGGTGCGTCCGGTCGCCAGTTTTTCTTTCGCCGGCTTTGCGGTGCGCTTGGTTGTGGTACTTGCCGGGGCAGAGCTAACAGGCGCAGCACCGACACCGGGGCGGGGTTTCGGCTTGGGTTTGCTCAGCGCGGCCTTGGTTGCGCCGGGCAGAACCGTGGTGATGCCGACAAGGCTTTTTCCATTGTAGGTATCCAGCGCCTCTTCTACCAGCTGTTGCAGCTCCAGGCGGTCTTCAGCCACCGCAAACAGCTCAACGGAGTATGAATGCGGGCCAAAGACTTTCAGTTCCCGGTAAAACGCGTGATCGATACCAAGGGGAAGCGCTTGCTGCAGTTGCTTGAAGCGGGCCTCTGGGGTTAACCCTTCGCGGGCAGTGCCCACCCATACGTCATCGGTTACGTCATTTGTAAGGGTAAATACGATCATGGAACCTCAGTCAACGTCATAGAGATCAAAAGTGAACAGCCAATTCACAGTTATCCGAATGGCCAAAAGGCTGCGCATTCTAATGATTTAAAACGAAATGTGCAGACTTGACTTGCGGTGCACTTCCCATACATTCGAACCATAAAATTAATCACTGTAAAACGATGAAACTCCCCTATTTTCTCGGCTGCCCCCAATGGCAACACCCGGCGTGGCACACCCGTCTGCCGGCAGGTGCCACGCCGCTTGAACGCCACAGCCAGCTACTGAATTGCGTCGAGGGGAACACCACTTTCTACGCAACACCAACACAAGCGCAATTTGCCGGTGCACCTGTTGCCGGTGGATGCAGCACCGGGATCCGCTACATCGGCCACCCGGACCTCGAAAACAACCGACCAATCAGTTATTCCAGCATAAATCTGCGTATTCGAACTTATTGAGTAAGTGACCGAAATCTCAATCGCTCGCACAGCGAGGCTTTCCAGCCGACTCTGACCTTCCTCTCCGCCAGATACCTTTCCCAAATACCCTATATGGAAAATCAATTGCGTGTAAAGGTACCAATTTTTGCGCATGCAAGCCGCACTTCCAGTAACTCAAAGAATTACGTACTACCCAAGGGGAGCATGGCGCTCTTTAAACCTAATGCTAGCTGCGAACCCACCTATTCTCCATGCTCCTGTTTGTCCGCATGGTATGGAGAGCACACCTTCGGTCCACAGGCGGCGTGGGTGAATCCGATCTGTTCGGCGTAGCAGCGGTACTCCTCGAACTCGTTCGGGTGTACATGGCGCTGCACCGGCAGGTGCTCCGTTATTCTATGGTAATCAAAGTAAAATGGTTGAATTTTCCGGCAAACCTGATCTTACCATTCGATTCGGTCGATTTATTTGATAAAGTCACCAAAAGTTATTTTCAGGAGTGATGCATGTCAACTTTTTGGGTTATTGAGGCAAAGGTCGAGCACCGTGAAGATAGCTCCATGCCCAGCGATGGATGTGATATAAGCTACGGTCGCTCGGTAGTTCCGGCTGAGACTAAAGATGAAGCGTTGGAGCTATTTAAAGCGGCTCTTGCAGAGCAAAAAATTTATATTACTGAAATATATTCAATTACGGACTACCGAAAGGGGGATTGGTCGGACGATATTTTTGATCTTGAGCAGACCTATGAAAAGGCTTCTATTGGGCCTGAAATCAGCCTTGGGACCTTTATATCACAAGAAGCCATGGACCATTTACACAAGGATTGGAAGCTGTGTCAAAAGGAGCAATGACAATCGCCGAGGGCGACATTGATTGTAAAACCGATGTCAACTTGATTTTGAATGGCTCTGTATCCAGGAGCTTTGTATTAAGGACAACCTTTAATACGCTGGAGTAGTGGAAATCGAAATATAAAAAAGGAATATCCCCATTCCACCCCAAAGGTACATCCCTCAAAGATGCTGCAATAGTCGATGAAAAAGAGCTTTGGATATTCAGTGTAGACGCTAAAAATGTTCAAAACTTGGTAGAAGCAGTAAAAATCGCCTGCTGGAAATTTGATGCCAGGCCCACTGATTTTATCAGTAATGTATATGTGAAAAACTTGAACGTTGAAGGCGAAACCGAAATGGACACCTATACACGTATAAAAGCTAATGAGCAGCTGTACAAGGATGTCACCAGCACAGTTATCGAAGCAGCGAGAATTCTAGGAGTAGCCACCGAGCTCTACTTTTACATATACAGCGCCGCTAAAAATTACAAAATACCTAAGGCGGAATTACATGGCGCCTTAATGGGTGGCGGAGCCCAGTCTGTAGAAATGGACTCTAATATTCATTTTTTTAAGGTAGGCAGCAATGATGGTTCGATTGCTCGTATTTTGCCCACCAATCTGCACAAAGCAATACTTCTCGGCAAAGCTGTAGTGACACACTAAATCTGGCCTCCTGGCTTTAAGATCTGAAATCCGGTGACCACTAACTTTTTAGTGGTCATTAAGGTCTAGTATCTCAGAAGGTATAGGTGATCGCTGCGAACCCCTTGAGCACATAGTCGTCATCGACTATCGGGCTGTCAGCAATATCGTTGCCCAGGTATTCGGCGTTCACGTCCAGTACCAGCCGCCAGTGTTCGTTAATTTCCAATATTCCTCCTACACCAACCTCTGCTGTTACAGTACTCCCTACATCGTAGGCAGGTCTACCCGGCAACGCTGCCCAGCGCGGCACGCCGAAGTCGTAATTGGCGAGATCGTCACTCAGCCAGTTCACACCGAGCGAAGGTGCCCAACTCACATTTCCCGTTTGAAATCCTTTAGAAACCCGAAGCTCCGCGGTACCACCCCCAAAGCGGTCGAGCACATCGTGCTGATAACGGAAGTCCACATCGATCCGGTTCGGGCCGTCGTATACCACACCCACCCCCGCCATGAGGGTGCTGTCGCGGTCACCAAGTCCCACAAGGATCGGACTGTCATCTTCTTCGTAGGCACCGACGCGGTAGGTGGCATTGACCGCGAAACGGAATCGGTCGCTGCCAAACAGACCGTATCGCAGACTCGGCCCTACCCACTGCAAACGCTCGCCGAAATAGGTAATGGCCGGGATGACCTGTACCACTGAGCTGTCCGATCCGAGATAGGGACTGCTGCGGCCGATCACCCCGATACCAACACCCCACTGGCCGGATTCGCCGAGCACCTGGTACATCTCGATGTCGACATTTCTGGTTTCATTTTCTGCCAGAGTAAAACTCGCACGCTGGAAGCTCGGCGGTCCCTTGGGACGATAGTTGTTCGACAGGCCTATCGGTTCTTTTGGAATACCGATAAAGGTGCGGTCCAGTGCGAGATTGTTGTTCTCGTCACCATAGACCAGCAGCGCTACGGTCCCGGCTGGCACACCCGTGATCCGATACACGCCATCCGCATTGATCGCCTGCCGGGATTCGCTGCGCGGACTGCGAAAATCACCGAAGGCATCGGGGTTGTCGTAGATCTGGAACACCAACGCACCGGTTGTCGGCGCATTTTGCACCCGGACTTCCAGCTCCGCCCCCCAGGCGCGACCGGCCATCAGCAACACCAATACAATACCGGGCAGTAGATTCAACTTGTTCATCCGGGTTTCCACTTCCACTCAGAAATTCGCTTATAGTACGCAAATATTTGCCGATGGATCACCACCCCGGACTTTTATAAAGCCAGAAAGCAGAAACGGGCGGCCTGCAGGCCGCCCGTTTCGGAAAGTTCTGTCGAGTATGCAATACAAATACTACTCTTTCACCGCTCAGTTGAATTGATCCAGATTCATGACTTTGCCCCACGCCTGGACAAAATCATTCACAAAGGCCGTTTCCGCTTCTTCTGTCGCATAGTACTCCGATACCGCACGCAACTCGGAATTTGAACCAAAGATCAGATCTACCGGTGTTGCTGTCCATTTGACCTTGCCTGTTTTGCGGTCTTTCCCTTCGTAGACCCCCTCACCACTGGATGATTTCGACCATTCCGTATCCATGTTCAACAGGTTCACAAAAAAGTCATTACTGAGAGTTCCGGGTTTATCGGTAAAGACACCGCGCCTCGAGTTGCCGGTGTTGGCGCCGAGTGCGCGCATACCTCCAACCAGCACCGTCATTTCAGGGACGGTGAGCGTGAGCAGGTCAGCCCGATCAATCAGCATACGGGTCGGCGATACCGAATTGTCACTGGCGTAATAGTTGCGGAACCCGTCTGCGCGTGGCTCCAGCCAGGAGAAGGATTCCACGTCAGTCATCTCCATCGTCGCGTCATTACGCCCCGGCTTGAACGGCACCTTCACTTTGTGACCGCCCTTCCTCGCCGCCTGTTCGACCGCGGCATTGCCCGCGATGACGATGGTATCTGCCAGAGAAACCTTTTTGCCGCCGGAAAGCGATCCGTTGAAGCTCATCTGGATGGACTCCAGCTTCGCCAGTACCTTGCCCAGCTCCTTGGGATCATTTGCCGGCCAGTCCTTCTGCGGTGCGAAGCGGATACGTGCGCCATTCGCGCCACCGCGCATATCGGAGCCCCTGAAGGTGGAGGCCGACGCCCAGGCGGTACGCACCAGTTCCGGCACGGTCAGCCCGGAGGCGAGAATCCTGGATTTGAGCTGTTCGACGTCTCCCTCATCCAGCAAGGTGTAATCCACTGCGGGTATGGGATCCTGCCATAGCAGATCTTCTTTTGGCACTTCCGGCCCCAGGTAGCGGGATTTCGGGCCCAGATCCCGATGGGTCAGCTTGAACCAGGCACGCGCAAAAGCATCTTCCAGCTCTTTCGGATTCTTGTGGAATCGCTCGGAAATCTTGCGATAGGCCGGATCCTCAATCAGTGCCAGGTCCGTGGTCAGCATGATCGGTGCGTGTCGCTTATCTTTCAGGTGTGCGTCCGGCACCATGTTGGCGGCATTGGGGTCTGTGGGTATCCAGACGGTACCGCCGCCCGGCCCTTTGGATTTCTTCCATTCGAACTTGAACAGATTGTCGAGGAAGTTGTGACTCCACTGCGCCGGGGTGATCGTCCAGGCGCCTTCCAGGCCGCTGGTGAAGGTATCTTCCGCGTTGCCTTTGCCGCATTTGTTTTTCCAGCCAAAACCCTGCTGTTCAATGGGCGCAGCCGCCGGTTCTTTGCCGATACAGTCGGCCTTGACCGCACCGTGGGTTTTACCGAACGCGTGGCCACCGGCAATCAGGGCAACCGTCTCTTCGTCATTCATGGCCATACGCCCGAATGACAGGCGAATTCTTTCCGCGGCCAACTTCGGGTCAAGGCTTGCGCCTGGCCCCTCCGGGTTGACGTAGATCAGGCCCATCACCGTTGCCGCCAACTGGCGATCCAGCCCCTTGCCCTGAAAGCGTTTTTCGTAATCCAGCATCTTGGTCTCGGGGCCCCAGTAAACCCGCTCCGGCTCCCAGTCGTCCTTGCGTCCACCGGCAAAACCAAAGGTCTTGAACCCCATGGATTCCAGCGACACGTTGCCCGTGAGAATCATCAGGTCGGCCCAGGAAAGTGCATTGCCGTACTTCTGTTTGATCGGCCACAGCAAACGGCGCGCCTTGTCGAGGCTGACGTTGTCTGGCCAGCTGTTCAGCGGGTCAAAGCGCTGCTGGCCACCGCCGGCGCCGCCGCGACCGTCACCCACCCGGTAAGTCCCTGCGCTGTGCCACGCCATACGGATCATCAGCGGGCCATAGTGACCATAATCTGCCGGCCACCAGTCCTGTGAGGTGGTGAGCACTTTTTCGATGTCTTTCTTGACCGCGTTCAGGTCCAGGCTGTTGAACGCTTTCGCGTAATCAAAGTCATCCGCCATCGGACTCGATGATTTCGCGTGATCCCGCAATGGGCTGAGATCCAGCATATCCGGCCACCAGAAGGTATTGGGCTTTGGTTCACCCGGCGGCGTATCCTCGGGCATGGGTTTGTTCTGCGCCTGAGTCGAAACGCTGGCGGAGAGTGTCGCGATTGTCATTGCGACGGCGGCGGAAAGGGTTATCACCTTTTTAATCATTGCTGTGTCTCCTGAGAGAAACCTGCTTGTTCGTAATGAAAATATCTGGTTGTGAATATAGGCGCTGGTACAGCCGAAGGTTGATGAACAGAAGGCATCCAGCGACAGCCTACTGAACGAGACTGGAAAATTCTTAATGTGCACCTCCAATCCATAAAACCGCCAAATCAGTTTGATTATTTTTTCTTATTTAAGGCCTGCACGATTTCCGAATCCCATCGCGTCATCACGGTACGTGGCGCGATTACTACACTAGCCACATACAATTTATGAACTTGGCTCATGTGGTCTTTCAAACTCCTTTTTACAGCCCTGCTCACCTTTCTCGCTTTTACCGGTGCGATCGTCGCATATGCGGCCGGTGACGCCACCGCAGCGGCACCCATGGCCGTTGAGGGCGTGATTGCAAAGCGGCAGCCATTGATCGAGGAGGTCCCTGTCACCGGAACCATCAACCCGTTGCGGCAAGCGCTACTGTCCGCGGAGGTTGCCGGCCTGATCCACGAGATCCACACCGACATCGGCGACCGCGTGCAGAAAGGTGACCTGTTGCTGAAACTGGACCCGGAACTCAGCAGCATCAACCGCGACGCGGCGCTCGCCGAGGTGGCGCGGGTGCGCGAGACGGTGGCGGACAGCCGCCGGCGCCTGGCAGAACTGCAGCGGCTGCTGGGGGACAAGCATGTGGCCGAGACGGAGGTGGAAAGCCTGGGCTCCGAAGTGCGCGAGCGCAGCGCACAATTGCAGGCCGCGCAGGTGGAAACCGAACGTCTGAGCGCCCTGCTCCGACGGCACCGGGTCGACGCCCCGTTTTCCGGCATCATCAGCCTGCGGGAAGTGGACGTAGGCGAGTGGGTCGAACCGGGCACGGCGCTGTTCGAACTGGTGGACACGGATTCACTGCGCGCGGATTTCCAGGTGCCGCAGCGATACTATCCCCGCATCCGGCCACAGACCCGCATCCGCGTAACGCTCGACAACGGCCAGACCCTGAATACGCGGGTGGAGCACAAGATACCGGTCAGCCGCAGTGGCAGCCGCACCTTCCTGCTGCGTACTGTGATCGACGCCGGTTCACGGAATCCCCCGGAACTGATACCCGGCATGTCCGCTTCCGCGGTGCTGCAACTGAAAAGCGACAGAGAGGGCATCGCGGTGCCTCGCGATGCGGTGCTGCGCTATCCCGACGGGCGCATTACCGTGTGGGTCGCCGCGGCAGGCAGCGACTGGGGCGTGCCGGTGAACGTGCGCGAGCAGCAGGTGACTACTGGCCTCAGCTTCAACGGTATGATCGAAATCCGCTCAGGCATCGAGGCCGGTGAGCGCGTGATCGTGCGCGGCAACGAGAGCCTGCAACCTGGGCAGCAGGCCGTTCTCAAACCGGCGCCAATTGCAACTTCAGAGGCGGATAACCGCTGATGTTCGAGCAGATCGTTAGGCACGGAATTCTTGTCACCGTGACGGTGCTGATTATTGGGATTCTCGGGCTGGTGGCGGCGTTCCGCATTCCCGTGCAGATGATTCCGGACCTCGAGGTGCGCACCATCTCCATCCGCACCAGCTGGCCCGGCGCGACCCCGCAGGACATTGAAAAGGAAATCCTGATCGAGCAGGAGGAATACCTGCGCAACATTCCCTACTTGCAGGAACTGCAGTCCACCGCCGATCTCGGCTCCGCGGATATCGAGCTGGAATTCCCCTTCGGGGTGGATATCCTTGAGACCCAGATCCGCGTCAACAACGCCCTCACCCAGGTGCCCTCCTACCCGGAAAATGTGGACGAACCACGGGTATACGCCACCTCGTTTTCCTCCAACGCCTTCATGTACTACCGGGTGTCGCCCCTGCCGGGCAACCCGCGCGGCCTGGACATGGATATGCTGCGGGACTATGTGGAAGATAACGTGCGCCCGCGCATGTCCGGCGTACCCGGCGTCGCACAGGTGGATGTGGGCGGCGGTGCCGAACGCCAGATCCAGATTCGTCTCAAGCCCGAGCGGCTCGCCGAGCGCAATCTCACTCTCGCGGAGGTGCGCGCGGCGATTGGTGCGCGCAACCGGGATATTTCCGGTGGCGAAGTGGAGAGCGGCAAGCGCCGCTATCTGCTGCGCACACTGGGGCGGTTCAAGGATCTGGAAGAACTGCGTGCGCTGATCCTGCGCCGCGATGGCGACGGTATTGTGTATCTTCGCGACGTGGCCGAAATCACACTGGATCATTTCAAGATCCGCAGCAGCGCCTACGTCAACGGCCTCCCGGTCATCAGCCTGTCCATCCGCCGCGAGAGCGGCTCCAACGTCATCGACATCAAGCGGGCCATGGTGCAGGAAGTCGAGCGCATCAACCGCGAGCTGCTGGTGCCCCAGGGCATGCAGCTCTCGCTGACCGCCGACGACGTGGGATATGTGCAGGCCTCCATATTCAATGTGTGGAAAAATCTCGCTCTGGGCGCCCTCCTCGCCACCGCTATCATGTACTGGTTTCTGCGCTCGTTTCGCACAACGGCGCTGGGTGTTGTCGGCATTCCCATCTGTACCATTGCCGCGTTTATCGGCCTTCTGATTGCCGGGCGCACCATCAATGTCATATCCCTGGCCGGCGTGGCCTTCTCCATAGGCATGACCCTGGACAACAGCATCGTGGTGCTGGAGAGCATTGAGCTCGAGCGCCGCCGCGGTCTCAATCGGCTGAACGCGGCCATCAGCGGAGTGAAAAAGGTATGGCCGGCAGTGCTGGCCTCTACCCTTACCACGGTGATGGTGTTCCTGCCGGTGGTATTTATCGCCGAAGAAGCCGGACAACTGTATTCCGATATCGCCATCGCCATTTCCGCGTCCATCCTGATGTCCATGCTGGTGGCGATCACCGTGATCCCCACTGCCAGTGCGCGCCTCAAATTTGACGGTACCAGCGCCGACAATATCGAGCACAGCAAACTGCGTCACGCGGTCATCGACCGGATTCAGTGGCTGCTGGCCTCACCCGCAAGGCGCCTTTACTGCATCGCCTTCACCGCGGCCACCAGCCTCGCCATTGTCCTGCTGCTGACACCGCCGGCGGAGTATCTTCCGGAAGGTGAAGAGGCGAAAACCTTTGCCAGCATGAATGCGCCCCCCGGCTACAACCTGGCCACCATGAAGGAGATCGCCCTCGAATTGCAGGCGTATTTTCTGCCCTATGTGGAACAGGAACCGGCAGCGTTCGACCGCGGCGACGCGGAAGTACCGCCGATGAAGTTTTTTATTATCAGCGTGTCGCCCCAGAGCCTGCGCATCATCGCGGAGACGAAAGACCCCAGGCACATCGACGAGCTCATGAGCATCATTGTGCAGAAATACGAGAGCTACCCCGGTATGCGCGCCTTCGCCACCCGCGGTTCCATCATCAGCAGCAACGACGGCGGCACCCGCAGTGTCAACCTGGATATTTCCGGCGCGAACCTCGCGGACCTTTATCAGGTCGCGCGCACCGCCTACAGCCGCGCCCAGGAAATTTTCGACAATCCGAATATCCAGACCCAGCCCGCGAGCCTCTCGCTGGCACAACCGCTGCTGGAAGTGAAACCGGACTGGGAGCGCGCCGCGGAAGTGGGCATGCGTGCAGAAGACATCGGTTTCGCCGTTGCGGCGCTGACCGACGGCGCCTTCGTCAATGAGTTCTTTCTGGACGACGACAAAATCGATATTTATCTGTACAACCGACAGGGCCCGGAAGCCACCATCGAGACCCTGGAACAGATCTTTGTCTACACTCCCAGCGGCGCCGTGTTGCCGCTGTCGGAACTGGCGGATATCGAGGAAACCGTGGATACCGCCACCGTGCGCCGCATCGATGGCCGTCGCACCGTCTCCCTGAACATCATTCCGCCCCGCGCCGTGGCGCTTGAAACCGGCGTGGAAAAAGTGCGTACGGAACTGGTGCAGTTCATGCGCGACAACGGCCAGGTGCCGCTTGGTGTTTCCATGAATATCTCCGGTGCCGCCGACCAACTGGATGCCACCCGCGCTTCTCTCGGCAACAACTATCTGGTGGCGCTCGCCATCATCTACCTGTTGATGGTGGCGATCTTTGCACACTGGGGTTACCCACTGCTGATCATGACCACAATACCCCTGGGCATCGCTGCGGGGATCGCCGGGTTGGCGCTGCTGAATTTTGTCGGCGCCAGCTTGCGCAGCATGGGGTTTGAAGGCGTGCACCAACCGTTCGACATGATCTCCATGCTCGGTTTCCTGATCCTCATGGGCACCGTAGTCAACAACCCCATCCTGATCGTGCACCGGGCCATTTCCAACGTAAAAGAAGACGGTATGCACGCCGTGGCAGCGGTACAGGAAGCAGTGGACTCCCGCCTGCGCCCCATCGCCATTTCCACCATCACCACCATCTGCGGGCTGGCACCGCTGGTGTTTCTGCCTGGTGCCGGTACCGAGCTCTATCGGGGCGTGGGTGTGATTGTGATGGCGGGGATTATCGGCGCAACGGTGGTGACGCTGACCATGCTGCCGGCGTTGACGGTATTCGTACTGGAGTGGCACGAACGACATGCCCGAAAGCAGGAACACCACGACCACAGCACTACGTGATGGCAAATGAAATCAAAAATCTGAGCCAACTGCTGCGGCAACTTGAGCAGCTTGCGCCGGAACAGGACCGTATATCCCTCGCTCAGGTTCTTGAAGTACTGGGGCAACGCTCCTTCGCCCCGCTGATACTGATTGCCGGACTCATACTCTTCTCACCACTGTCCGGTATCCCCGGCATGCCCACATTGATGGGCCTGCTTATTCTGCTGGCTTCCCTACAAATGCTGTTACTGCGCCGGCACCTGTGGTTACCCAGGTGGCTCCTGCAAAAATCCACCAGCGGCACCCGCTTTCACAGCACCCTGCTGTGGCTGCAGCGGCCGGCCGCGTTTATTGACCGCTGGCTACAGCCGCGCCTGCCGCTACTGGTTTACCGAAGTGGGACTTACCTGATTGCCCTGGTATGCACCGCGATAGCCCTGGCATTACCCGCCATGGAAATATTGCCTTTTTCCGCCACCATTGCCGGTATTGCGCTCACCGCGTTCGGGCTTGCGCTTGTTGCCCACGACGGTGTGTTGGCACTGGTGGCATTGATGGTGACAACATCCGTCGTGTTACTCGCGTTGCAGCTATGGATCTGAAATGGACGGAATGCCGAGAGTTACCGCGGCTTATCCACCACATCTGGGTATACCCCAAGGCGCTGTGGAAATTTCGCCAACACGCCGAGCGCAATCAGGTCGTACACACCGTGCCAGACGACCACGGCGAGCAGGCTTTCGCTCAACCAATACACCAAACCGAGAACAAGCCCCATCACTGCAGTAATCAGAAAATAAATGAACGAGGCATAGTGGAGCAAACCAAAAACTACGGATGCCACCACCAGCCCCACGATGGGTGCACTGGGCGTAAACAAAGATGCGATCCAGGGTTGTAGAAAGCCACGGAACAACAGCTCTTCGCAGACACCAGCAGCCAGTGCAAGCACGGCAATCTGCCACCAGTTCAAGTGGCGAAATGCCAGGTGCAATTTTTTGCAGTGATCCCGCAGTGTCGCGCCAAAATCGGAATTGGAAACGGTAATCGCGCGGGCGATCCAGTAGCTAACCAATGCGCCGGTAATCCCGAGCGCAATATACAGCGGTGCGCTACCGATACCCCAGGACACATCAATACGGCTGAAATAAAGACCGGCCCAGGCAACGGCCGCCACGACAGCCTGAATACTGAGCGCCATCACGAGTATCTGCTTCACCGAAACTTCCGTTTGCACCTACCCACGGTGTCCTCGCCTGCATCTTCCATTTCTGCCTCGATAAGTGACCGACTGGTCTCCGTGTGCGTCAATCCGGCGCTATCCGCTGAGTTTGCCGCATCTGTAAGAAACAACCAAAAGCACAAAAAGCTATGAAAAAGCACTGATCTATCGACCAGAGCTATCAGACTCATAAAAATCAATTATTTTTATCAATAACCGTAAACTAATAGTATTTCTCCCGTACCCGATAACCCACGCCCCAAACCACGGGGCAAAACTTCTCTCAGGAGAGATGGAAATACCATGGCTAACTACATCAACAGCGAAATCAAACCCTTCAAAGCCAAAGCCTACCAGGCTGGCGACTTCTTCGACGTTTCCGACGCGGACCTGAAAGGCAAGTGGTCTGTGGTGTTCTTCTACCCGGCCGACTTCACCTTCGTGTGCCCGACCGAACTTGGCGACCTGGCGGACAACTACGCCGAATTCCGGAAGCTGGGTGTAGAGATCTACTCGGTTTCCACCGACACCCACTTCACCCACAAGGCGTGGCACGACACCTCCGAGACCATCGGCAAGATCCAGTTCCCGATGATCGGCGACCCCACCGGCACCATCACACGCAACTTCGGTGTGATGATCGAGGAAGAAGGCATCGCCGACCGCGGCACCTTCGTGATCGACCCGGAGGGCAAGATCCAGATTGTGGAGATCAACGCCGGCGGTATCGGCCGCGACGCACAGGACCTGCTGCGCAAGATCAAAGCCGCCCAGTACGTTGCCGCCCACCCGGGTGAAGTGTGCCCGGCCAAGTGGAAGGAAGGCGAAGCGACTCTGGCTCCTTCCCTGGATCTGGTTGGCAAAATCTAACGACTGACTGCGGGCTCCGGCCCGCAACAAGCTCAGAGCTCTGAATAGAGTTCAGTGGCGTCGCCGCTACCGGGTGCTCTCTTGTGAGACACGCCGTGAACCCATCCCTGGGGGCTCTTCTAAAACATCCATGTTTTAGAAGGTCTCACAAGAGAGCACCCGGCATCGGCGCCTTCACAGCAACTTCTGATAAATACCCAAAACTCAGGACACACCGATGTTGGACGCAAACGTAAAGAAACAACTGGACACCTATCTGCAGAATATCGTCACTCCGATTGAGATCAGTGTGTCCGCCGACAGCAGCCCCAAGGCTGTTGAACTGAACAACCTTGCCCGCGAAATCGCTGGCCTCTCCAGCAAGATTGAAGTGAAGCAGGAGAGCCGCAAGCGCACCCCGAGCATGGCCATCGCGCCAGCCGGCGAAACCCCGCGCGTCAGCTTTGCCGGCATCCCCATGGGCCACGAATTCACCTCCCTGGTACTCGCCCTGCTCCAGGCCGGCGGCCATCCGTCCAAGGCGGACCCGGCGCTGCAGGAGCAGATCCGCAATATCCAGGGTGAATTCCACTTTGAAACCTATATCTCGCTGTCGTGCCAGAACTGCCCGGATGTGGTCCAGGCGCTGAACCTGATGGCGAAACTGAACCCGAACATCACCCACGAGATGATCGACGGCGCCCTGTTTCAGGACGAAGTGGAGCAGCGCCAGATCATGGCGGTTCCCGCGGTGTACCTGAATGGCGAACACTTTGGCCAGGGTCGTATGAGCCTCGAAGAAATCGTGGCCAAGATCGACACCGGTGCCGAGCAGCGCAAGGCCGCTGAACTGAGTGAGCGCGAGCCTTACGATGTGCTGGTACTTGGCGGCGGCCCCGCCGGTGCGGCGGCGGCCATTTACACCGCGCGTAAGGGCATCCGCACCGCGCTGGTAGCAGAGCGCTTCGGTGGCCAGGTGATGGATACCGTGGGTATCGAGAACTTCATCTCCGTGCCCTACACCGAGGGCCCGAAACTGGCCGCGGGTCTCGAGCAGCACGTGAAGGAGTACGGTGTGGACATCATCACCGGACAGCGTGCCGCCCAGTTAAAACGCGACAAGTTGATTGAGCTGCAGCTCCAGAGCGGCGCGACCCTCGCGAGCAAATCCGTGATCCTTGCCACCGGTGCGCGCTGGCGCGAGCTGGGCGTGCCCGGCGAGGCCGAGTACCGCACCAGGGGCGTGGCCTACTGCCCTCATTGCGACGGGCCCTTCTTCAAGGGCAAGTCGGTGGCGGTGGTCGGCGGTGGCAACTCCGGAATTGAAGCAGCCATCGACCTCGCCGGCATCGTCAAACACGTGACCGTGCTGGAATTCGCCGACACCCTGCGTGCCGATGAGGTGCTGGTGCGCAAGGCCCGTTCCATGGCCAACATCGACATCATTACCAATGCGCAGACCACCGAAGTGCTCGGCGACGGCAGCAAGGTGAATGGCTTGCGCTACACCGATCGTGTCAGCGGTGAGAGCAGGCAGCTGGAACTCGCCGGGATCTTCGTGCAGATTGGCCTGGTGCCGAATACTGAGTTCCTCAAAGACAGCAGCCTGGAAATGAACCGGATGGGCGAGATCGTGATCGACAGCCGCGGTGCCACCTCCATCCCTGGCGTGTTTGCCGCCGGCGACGCCACCACGGTGCCCTACAAGCAGATCGTGATCTCCATGGGTGCCGGAGCCACGGCCGCACTGGGCGTCTTCGACTACCTGATCCGCACCTCGGTGGCTGACGAGCCGACAGAGGCCTTGCCGATGGCGAGCTGACCGCAACACGAACCCCAAACCCGGATACCGGTTTCCCAGCAGTATCCGGGCCTCCTCCGGCGGCTCCCCGGCCGCCACCTCTGGGAATCTCTCTTTACGAGAGCCATCCTCAACTTGCAGCCGGCCTAGTGCCGGCTTTTTTGTAAGACGTACATACATAATTCACCATCCTCTACTGGCCTACAGACGCGCCGGCTGATAGTGTTTCTCATCTGGAACTGATTGGCCGTGTCCGGTCGCCCTGCCGTATTCCCGGCACGGGCTCGCGATGCACCCGCTATTAACGATTGGTTGAAACAGGAGAATCACCATGTCCTTCAAGTCCTTTGCTCTGGCGTCCCTGCTCGCCCTGCCCGCTTCTGCATTCGCCGACTGGCAGCTGGCCGGTGACGACTCTAGCGTCAACTTTGTTTCCGTCAAGAAAGCGAACATCGCCGAGATGCACCACTTCAAGAGCCTGAGTGGCAACATCTCCGACGCGGGCAAGGCGCAGCTGGTCATTGACTTGGCAAGCGTGGAAACCAATATCCCCATCCGCAACGAGCGCATGCAGCAGATGCTGTTCGAGACTGCCAAGTTCGCCAAGGCCACCATCAGCGCCGATGTGGATGCGGCCAAACTGAAAGCCCTGAAGCCGGGCCAGACGGCGTCTATCAGCGCGGATATCACCGTTGACGTACACGGCCAGCAGCAGTCCGAAAAGGCGACCCTGCAGGTCACCGGTCTGGAAGGTGGCAAGCTGCTGGTCACCACAGGCTCCCCCATCGTGATCAACGCCGGCAATTACAAACTGCTGGAGGGCATTGAAAAGCTGCGTCAGGTGGCCGGTCTCGACAGCATCAGCCCGATCGTGCCGGTGACGGCAAAGTTGGTATTTGCACAGAACTAAGAACCCTTCAGTTCAATCTGATTTCGTGGCAGTGCCATGCCGGCACAGCCTTGCAAGACACGAGCTAGGCGCCCCCCTCAACCCATCCATAGGGGCTCTTCCGCTCGGCCCTTCTCGCGGAAGGTCTTGCAAAGCTGTGCCGGCAGCGCCACCTTCACATCCGACGCCTGAGTTCTTAACTCGTTGAGCCCATCTACTGCGATCCTCCCCCGAAATCCGCTAGAATTCCCGCCAGAACTTTCCGATCAGGTATGTACCCATGGCATCACTCCAGGACCAACTGCTCAAGGCCGGACTGGTAGACGGCAAGAAAGCCAAGCAGATCAGCAAGGAAAAGCGCAAGCAGAACAAAGTGGCCAAGAAGTCTGGCGATGTACAGGTGGATGAAGCCAAGCTCGCCGCCGAACAGGCTCGCGCCGAAAAGGTTGCCCGCGACCGCGAACTGAACGCCCAGCGCGAAGCCGCGGCACAGCAGAAGGCCATCGCCGCGCAGATCAAACAGCTGATCGAGCGCAACAAGCAGCCCAAGGGCGCCAGTGGCCAGAACGATATCGCCTACCACTTCACCTTCGACAAGAAAGTGAAAAAACTCTACGTCTCCGCCGCGGTGCAGGACCACCTGATTGCCGGCCGCCTGCTGATTGTCGGCGAAGGAGAACATTTCGAGCTGGTACCGCGGGTGATCGCCGACAAGATCGCCGAGCGCAATCCGGCCATGGTGGTCCAGCCGCCCGCGCAGTCTGCTCCGGTGGAGGAAGACGATCCCTACGCGGGCTACGAAATCCCCGACGATTTGATGTGGTAAGCCGGGTCGGCTTGTTATGACAGACAGCGATCCGGTCATCGCCCAGGTACAACAGTGGCTGCAGGACGTTGTGGTAGGGCTGAACCTCTGCCCCTTTGCCCGCAAGCCGCTGCGCGCCGGACAGATCCGTTTTGTGGTAAGCGACGCCGCCGGCGAGAAGTGCAACGAGGTGTTGCTGGAAGAGCTGCTGCAGGAATTTCAGGTGCTGGACCGCTGCAGCGAAGAGGAAGTGGAAACCACACTGCTGATATTACCCACACAGTTGCGGGACTTTCACGACTACAATTTTTTTCTCGACGACGCCGAGTGGTTACTGCAGCGCCAAGGCTATGAAGGCACCTATCAGATCGCCAGCTTCCACCCCCACTATCAGTTCGCGGGCACGCAACCCGAGGATGCGGAAAACCTGACCAACCGCGCCCCCTATCCGATACTGCATATTCTGCGCGAAGCGAGCCTGGAGCGCGGCCTGAAAAATTACCCCGATCCGGACAGCATCCCTCACAACAATATTGTGCGGGTGGAATCACTGACCGAGGCAGAACGAAAAGCGCTGTTTCCCTATCTTTTTTCCTGATCGTTTATCGCCCGGCCCGCGCGGAGCTACCAGCCGGCTCAAGATTCGGCACAACCCGAAAAATTTTCCCGCAATTCAGTAAACGCCTGGTACTGGGTAAAGAAAATCTTGCCGGAGATTTCTTCCAGGAAACCGCAGCGCTGCAGCGCATCCATCACAGGCCCCTTCACCTCGGAAAGATGCAGGCAGATACCCGCCTCCTTCAGCTGTTCATTGATGGACTCGAGCGTCTCCAGAGCACTCCAGTCGATTTCATTGATGGCGCTGCACATCAGGATGACGTGGCGCAACTCCGGTGTTGCCGCCACATCGCGATAGATGCGCTCTTCCAGAAAGGCAGCGTTGGCAAACATCAGGCTTTCATCCACCCGAATACTGAGTATCTGCGGCATCGTCATAACCTGATGGCGCTCGACGTTGCGGAAGTGTTCGGTCCCCTCCACCAACCCCACCTCTGCAATGTGCGGTTTGGAGGTGCGGTACAGAAACAATACGATCGACGCCAGTACGCCGCAGGAAACCCCGATCTCCACCCCGAACAGCAGCGTCACCACGATGGTCACCAGCACCGCAAAGAAATCGCTCGGCGAGTAGCGCCAGGTTTTTTTCAGAATGGAAAAATCCACCAGCGACAGCACCGCGACAATAATGGTCGCCGCCAGTGTTGCCTTCGGCAGAAAGTAAAGGAACGGCGTCAGGAACATGGCCGCAAGCGCGATGCCAATGGCGGTGAAAACACTGGCGAGCTGCGTTTCCGCGCCGGCATCGAAGTTGACCACGGAGCGGGAAAAGCCGCCAGTCACCGGAAAGCCTCCGGAAATACCCGAAGCGAGATTGGCACTGCCGAGGCCGATCAGTTCCTGGTTCATGTCTATTTTCTGGCGTCGCCTGGCCCCCAGGGTCTTGCCCACCGAGACCGATTCCACATAGCCGATCACGGAAATCATCACTGCAGGCAGTGCCAGCTGCTCCACCAGGGCCCAGCTGAAGTGCGGCCACTGCAGTTGTGGCAGGCCACTGGGAATCGCCCCCACCAACTGCACCCCTTTGCCCTCCAGATCCAGACCGGAAGCCAGCACAATGGTAGCCAGTACCCCCACCACTGGCGCGGCCTTCACTAACAGGGACGCGGTTTCCTTCGACAGGGACACGCGCTGCAATAAGGTCACCGCGCCGGAGCGCGCCCACACCAAAAACAGCACGACCGCAATGCCAAGCAACAGCGTAATGGGATTCCAGTCCGCCAGATTCTGCACCATGCCTTGTATAAGCGCCGGCAGGCTCTCGCCGCTGGCGGAAATCCCAAGCAAATGCTTTAGCTGGCTGAATGCGATCAGAATCCCGGAGGCTGTGATAAATCCGGATATCACCGGGTGCGACAGGAAGTTGGCGAGGAACCCGAGGCGCAACACCCCGAGCAGCGCCAGAAAGCCACCGGACAACAATGCCAGCACTGCCGCCGCTGCAAGATAATCGGCGGTGCCCTGCGCGGCCACCTGCCCGAGCGCCGCCGCGCTCATCAGCGATGCGACCGCCACCGGACCCACCGACAAGGTGCGACTGCTGCCGAACACGGCGTAGGCAATCAAGGGCGTGATACTGGCGTAAAGACCAACCTCCGCCGGCAGGCCAGCCAGCAGTGCGTAGGCCAGCGACTGCGGAATCAGCATCACGGTAACCACTGCGGATGCCAACAAGTCTCGCCGCAGCGCCGCGCCGGAATATCCGGGAAGCCAAGCGAATATTGGCAGGTACCGACGTATCCACTGCGCTGATACACCTTTATTCGTTACCAAACTCGCAAGATGTCTCGCTTTCACGTATTGGGTACCGCCCGCTCTTTGATCAATAAGTCACAAGTACGCCAGAAATGTCATAACCGGCCTTTTGTGCGGCGGCCTGCAGTGCGCGCTTGTCGGATCCCTGAAGACAACGCGCCGCAGCCCACAGGTTGCAGGAGCGATTGCCGGTGCGACAGAAGGCGTGAATGCGCTTGCCGTTTTTTAGTAATTCGGCAAATGCCTCGCTGTGGGTGGGTTGCATCTGACCGCGGGAAAATGGAATTGCGGCAAATTCAAGACCCGCCTCGCGGGCAGCATCTTCAAGCTCTGCAAACGTCGGCAGGTTTTCCGACTCATGTTCTGGACGATTGCACACCAGCAGTTCCACTCCGGCATCGGCCAGGGCCTGAATCGCGCCCGGCGGCAGTTCTTCCGAAACACTTACCTGTTGGTCCAGCATTTTAAATTCCATAGTGATCTCGCTCATTGTTGATCCGGGAGTCAAAGTTTGTTGACCGGCACTTTCAGGTACACGGTGCCATTGTCTTCGGCAGGCGGCATCTGGCCGGCGCGGATATTGACCTGAATGGAAGGAATGATCAGGCGCGGCATTCCCAGCGTCGCATCGCGCTCGGTGCGCATCTTCACGAACTGCGCTTCGCTGATGCCGTCCTTCAGGTGAATGTTGCTGCGTTTCTGCTCGCCCACCGTTGTTTCACAATGGTGGGCGCGGCTGCCATCCGGGGGATAGTCATGGCACATGAACATGCGGGTCTGCTCCGGCAGCTCCAGCAGCCTGCGCACAGACCGGTAAAGCGATCGCGCGTCGCCGCCGGGGAAATCACAGCGGGCACTGCCCACGTCCGGCAGGAACAAGGTGTCTCCCACAAACAGTGCGTCGCCAATTAACCAGGCCATGTCCGCAGGCGTATGACCGGGTACATAGATCACGCGTCCTCCCAGGTCGCCGATGCGAAAGGTCTCGTTTTCCGCAAACAAATGGTCGAATTGGGAACCGTCTACGAGGAATTCTTTCTCCAGATTGAACACGCTGCGGAAGATGCCTTGAACCTGCGTAATGTGATCGCCAATCGCGATCCTGCCGCCAAGTTGCGCGCGGATAAATGGCGCCGCGGACAAGTGATCCGCATGGGCGTGGGTTTCGAGCACCCACTCGACCGCGAGGTCTTTTTGCCGCACAAATGCGACGATTTTCTCAGCGCCCGCCGTGGAGGTGCGACCGGAAGCCTGATCAAAATCCAGCACCGGGTCGATGACCGCTGCACTGCCACCTTCGCGGTCGTAGACAACGTAGCTCCAGGTTTCTGTCATCTCATCGAGAAACGGCTGAACGTGAGGAAGTACTTTGGTCTGGTTCATGGAAAATTTCCCCTAGACATTGGATCCGCAAACAATATACCTTTCAATATATTATCTTTCAATATATTATCTTTCAATATATTATCTTTCAATATATTATCTTTCAATATATTATCAACACCCAGAGTGAAAGCCCCACGGATCAACCCATGCCCGACACCACGAATATCAGTCTCGACAAGATGCGCGCTTCTGCCGGCGATGCATCGCTTATGCTGCGTTCACTGGGCAACCAGGATCGATTGCTCCTGCTGTGTCTGCTGAGTCAGGAGGAGTTGTGTGTCGGCGACTTGGAAGAGCGGCTGGACATTCGCCAGCCCAGCCTCTCGCAGCAACTGGGTGTACTTCGCCGTGAGGGGCTGGTTGAAACCCGCAAGGAGGGTAAACGGGTCTACTATCGGGTAGCTGACCCGAAGGTTCTCACTCTGTTACAGACGCTCTATCAACTTTATTGCGCGGAGTAAGCTGCCACCATGACGATCGACTGGAATGCTTTTACCCCCTACACCGCCCTCGGCGGCGGGGTGCTTATCGGCCTGGCGAGCGCCTGGCTGATTCTTATGAACGGCCGCATCGCAGGCATCTCAGGGATTCTCGGGGGGCTGCTTGACCAGACCCCGGGCGACCGCCGCTGGCGAGCGGCGTTCATACTCGGGCTACTGGCCGGACCGGCCGTCTGGGGGTTGTTTTACGCCCTTCCCCCTATCGAGATTCGTGCAACTGCGCCCGTACTGATTGCCGCCGGGCTACTGGTGGGCATTGGCACCCGCTACGCAGCTGGCTGCACCAGCGGTCACGGTGTTTGCGGTTTGTCGCGTCTTTCACCGCGCTCCCTCGCCGCCACACTCGCCTTCATGGGCGGCGGCTTTGCCACCGTGTATGTCGTTCGCCACCTGCTGGGAGCCTGACCAATGAACAAACTTTCACTTTCCGCCTTTGCGGCCGGCCTGGTCTTCAGCTTTGGGCTGTTGCTTTCCGGTATGGCCAACCCGGAAAAGGTGCTGGGTTTTCTCGACCTGTTTGGCAACTGGGACCCCTCACTGGCACTCGTAATGGGAGGCGCCATTGCTGTCGGCCTGCCGCTGTTTACCATCGCAAAAAAACGAACCACCTCCATTGTCGGTGCCCCGATTCAATTGCCCAGCAAGCGGGACATCGACCGCAGGCTGATCCTCGGCAGCCTGGCTTTTGGTATCGGCTGGGGGCTCGCCGGTTTCTGTCCGGGCCCGGGTATAGTGGCGGCAGGCGCACTCAAATCCGGAGCCTTCGTGTTTGTCCTTAGTATGATCGGTGGCATGTGGGCCTTCCGCTGGCTGGAAAAACGCCATCGGCCGGCAAACTGATTCGCGAGGATAAAGCGGGGATAGCTGCTGGCGTAGGCCAAGCGCCAGCGACTATCCTGATCAGATACATTGGCCTTGAGTTTCCATTGACACGTGATACGGGTAAAAGCCCCTGTACCCCTCTGGCTGAAACAGTATCGCCGCCAGAACCTGTCTGCTGATCTTACCGCCGCTTTGGTATCCGGCATGCTACTGGTCCCCCAGGGGCTCGCCTATGCACTACTTGCCGGTCTCCCGCCACATATCGGCCTCTATGCCAGCCTGCTGCCGTTGATCGCTTATGCCATTTTCGGCAGCAGCAGCGCCATGGCTGTCGGCCCCGCCGCAGTACTCTCATTAATGACCCTGTCCGCGCTGTCTTCCGTTGCACCGGTGGGCAGCCCGGAATATATAGCGGCGGCGATCATGCTTACCCTGCTGAGCGGACTGTTTCTGTTCGCCATGGGACTACTCAAGCTCGGCGCACTCTCCAACCTCCTGAGCCATCCCGTCATCAATGGCTTTGTCTCCGGCGCCGCCGCATTGATTATTGTCGGCCAATTGCCGGCGCTGCTGGGCATTGAGGCGGAGGGCGATACGGCATCGATCAAGCTCCTGCATGTGATCCAACACCTGCCCGAGGCCCACCTTCCCACCATGCTGTTTGGCGTGCTCACCGCGCTCACTCTGGTGGTCAGCCGGATCGGGCTGCCCATGCTGTTGTTCCGTCTCGGCGCACCAAAACAAATTGCGCGCCTGACGGCAAGGTTGATGCCAATGCTACTCGTGCTCTGTGCCATTGCCGTGGTGCACTGGCTGGCATTCGCGGACAAGCTGGAAGTGGTGGGCGACATACCGGCGGGCCTGCCCGCGGTCACCGTGCCCGAACTTGATTGGAACCTGATATACCGGGTGATGCTCCCTGCCCTGATCATTGCGCTGCTGGGTTTTGTTGAGAGCCATTCCATCGCACAGGCTCTCGCCACACGTCGGCGCGAGCGATTGAATGCAGACGGCGAGCTATTGGGGCTGGGTGCGGCCAATATTGCCAGCGCGTTCTCGGGGGGGCTTCCCGTCGCCGGCAGCTTTTCGCGCACGGCCGTCAATGCGGAAGCCGGCGCGGCTTCTCCACTGGCAGGAGTATTTGCCGCATTGCTGATGATTCCAATCCTGCTGTTTCTAACGGGGCTTTTTAGCGACCTGCCACTGACCGTGCTGGCCGCTATCATCATCGTTGCCGCCGCGGGGCTGTTTGATTTCAAGGGGTTTATCCACAACTGGCGCTACGATCGCACCGACGGCCTGGCCATGTTGTTTACCTTCCTCGGAGTACTGCTATTTGGCGTGGAAGTGGGGATTGCACTGGGTATCGGCCTCTCATTCGCAACGCTGATATGGCGCAGTAGCCGGCCACATATTGCCGTGGTAGGCCGAGTGCCAGGCACGGAACATTTCCGCAATGTTCTCCGACACGAGGTGGAAACACGGAAAGAGCTCCTGTTTTTGCGTATCGACGAAAGCCTGTTCTTCAGCAACATAAGCGCGGTGGAAGATCGACTACTGAGCGAACTCAAACGGCATCCGGGCACCCGCCACCTGGTTCTTATTCTCTCCTCCGTGAGCCGTATCGATGGCACCGCGCTGGAGCGGTTACAGCAAATCAACAAGGAGCTGAAGACCCGCGACATCAGCCTGCACCTGGCCGAAGTAAAGGGACCGGTACTCGACCGGCTGAGCCGCTCCAAGCTACTGGAGCAACTGAGCGGCCGGATTTTTCTGTCCTCCTACATTGCGGAGCTGGCCCTGCAAAAAGACAGCGAACAGCCTTCGCCTTCCGGAGAGGCCACATAAAGACTGTACCCTCAGGGCACATACTGGCAATATATCCAGTATTTATCAGCTAGCACAGAGTTTCCATGTCCGGCGAAGCCCCCAATCTCACGGAAGAGCAACAAGCCATCGCCAATCATCCCGGTGGCCACGCAAAGATCATAGCCGTGGCTGGCTCCGGTAAAACTACGGCACTTCTGCACTATATTCGCAACCGTCTGTATGGCGGGGCGGACCCGACGCGCATTCTGGTATTGATGTACAACCGCAGCGCACGCGACGATTTTCACGACCGGTTGCGCGCCCTCTGCGACCATCGGGTACCCGCTGTCCAGACGTTTCACAGCCTCGGTTATCGTCTGTACCAGCAGATGATTGCACGCAAGCACCTAGCCCCCGCCAATCTCACCCCCTTGCCGCAATCGGTTGTGCAACTGCAGGTCTGGAAGTCCATCGAAGCCTGTGCGCCACCGGCGGAACTCGAAGATATCCGCTCGCGCAAACAGTCTGAGACCGAAGCCGCGGAATTTTTTATCGACTACACCAAAACCATACTCTCCGGTGATCTGAGCGCATTCCGCCAACTCGGGCTTGGTGATGAGTATATGTATTTCCTCAAGGTGTTCCGCCATTTTGAAGACTGGCGGCGCAAACAGAATGCGGTGACTTATGCCGACCTGATTTACGACCCCGCGATCCTATTCAGCCTGCAACCGGACATTGCCGAGGAGTACGGCAGCTTTTATCAGGACATACTGGTCGATGAGTATCAGGACATCAACGAGATCCAGCACTTCCTGTTGCGCACGATTTACGGCAAATCCGGCAATGTGATCGCTATAGGCGATCCGGACCAGACTATTTATGAATGGCGTGGTTCAAAACCGGATTATCTCTTGCGCCATTTCGATGGCGATTTCCCTCCTTCCAACGTATACCAGTTGAGCCGTACCTTCCGCTACGGCCACAGCCTGTCGCTCGCCGCCAATCATTTCATTCACAATAACCGCGAGCGCGCGGAAATTCTCTGTGTATCCGGCAATCCACAGGCGGAAACCAAGCTGCACCAGGTGGCCACCGGTAACGAAGGCAAATGGCTGGTGGAGCACGTGCGTCGCTGTCGGCAACAGGGCCTTCCCCTGCGGGAAATTGCCGTGCTGGTACGGCTCTGGTCACTGGCCGCACCGCTTGAACTGGCGCTGCTGGCCAACAACATTCCCTACCGTTCCGGCAACCGCAATACCGTTCTCTCACGAAAGGAATTGCGCCCGCTATTTTGGAGTCTGAACGTTGCTGCCGGCCGATTCGCCGAGCTCACACCCGCACGGCGCAGCCAGGGGCTCTACGAATGGCTCACTACACCCCACATTCGCATTCCGCGCGCAACCCTGGAGCCACTCTGCGACAAACTTGGGCAATACGAAAAAGACTGGGGGAAAAAGCTGCTCGCGCTGATTCCGGAATCCGTGAGCCAGCCACAGAGCAAACGGCTGCGCCAGCGGGCAGACCTGCTGCAGCAATTGGAAAAATGGCGAGGCCTTGGCAGCGAACTGGTGCGCCGGCAACTGGGTGAACTGGACTACCTGAACGGAATTGGTGAAGACGCCTTCAACCGTCAGCAAGCGGAAGAAAAACAGCAGACCATTCTGGCGTTCTGCCAGTATCTCGACCAGTTGCGGCTGCCGCCCAAAGAAACCCTGGAACACCTGCAGCAACTGCAGCAACAACACCAAAGTGCGGGAAACACGGGAGAAGAAGCCCCCGCGGACACCATTCAGATCACCACGATGCATCAGGCCAAGGGCCTGGAATGGGATCAGGTCATCATCCCCTCGCTTACACTGCACAATATGCCGTACCAGCCACAGCGGGATTTCTCCACGCCGGCCTCCACCGAAAGCGAGCGACGGCTGATGTATGTGGCCATCACGCGGGCGCGAAGACAGCTCTACCTGTTGACGCCGGAACCCGGTGCTGTCAACGGGCAATTGAAAACAACGGGGTCGGACCAGGATCAGAAGCCGTCACTGTTTCTGGACGAAATGCATCTATCGCTCAGCAACCTGCTCGGAGAGACTCTGCGGGAAAGGCCCGACAATATCACCACTCAGGTTCCCATTACCCGGCTGGCACTCCGCTACCTGGCAGCCTGCGAATACAACCCGGACATCAACGCCCCACCCGCGGCCCAGAGAAAGCCGCAATTGGGGGAGAGCGTTCACCACCAGAAACTGGGTTATGGACGGGTAATAAAGTGGGAGGATTCCAGAGTGGAAATACTCTTCAGCGACCGCCAGAAACGGCGTTTCGAATGGGAAAAACTCGCCCGATTTTTAATGTAATGGCTCTGATGAGGTAGTAACCCGGCGCAGAGTATTGCCCGATCAGCCGCAGGGCGGGAAATAACGTTGTGTTACTCCGTCGCTGTCCCGCCGCTGGCAAACTGCTGGCTTACGTTGAAAAACAGTGGATACTCTTCCCCGGATTCCGGATCGCGCACCTGCATCTTGTCGTAGATACCCTGCTTATCGTAAACAATAGACTGATCGAGTACCTGCAGCCCCTTGAGGCGCACGAAACCGCGCAGCTCCGAAGTGCTGATGGTCTGAAACGCGCTGGCCTGGCTTTTTCCATCGCCACTGTTTTCAATGGAAGTCATCAGACCTTCCACCATATACCGGTGCAGATCCTCGCGATCAAAATCTCCCGCCTGACCACTGCAAACCACACCAATCATATGCGCCTCCAGGCTCATATAATTGTGTTCCAACACCTGATCGACACTGCTTAGGCAGGTTTCAAACTCCGCCTGTTCCACCGCGCTGTATGCTTCCGGCAATCCCTTGAGTTTTACACCACCGTAGGGGTTGTACTCCGGGGATGCCACATAGGCCCGGCGCAACCGGTCAAAATCCAGGGTAAAGCTCAGTTGAAACGCCTCTTCCAAGAGTTGCCGGTACTCGCTCTGGTTTTGCTGACGCAGTGTGGTTTCACGCTCCCGCGCATTCTGGGTAGTACCACAGGCCGCCAACGTTAGCGACACGCCCAATACCAGACCGCGCACGGACATACCTTGCCGCAAAAACTTGAATTCACGAAGGAGGATTGTCATTACTTGCTTCCGTTACGGGTTTGACCCGTATTCCAAAAAGGCTCTTCGGCTGAGTCTCAACCAATTGTGTACGCGGACGCAGAAATTCGCTCAGTTTATCGCGTTCCCACATGGCGTCCTGGTAACCCAGCTCAATCAATTCATCGACATAAGGTTTTTCAAATAGCAGATAACTCGCCGCCGACCCGCCGCCACCCGATGTGGTGGCGCCGGTGGAGCGAAACAGCCAACGCAGCGCCGGCGGCAAAAAGCGCACCTTGCGCCCAGCGATCCGATCCAGACTTTGGCTGGGTTCAATTACTGCCGATTCCACCGCGCGCAGGGGCGCCAATTCTTCCAGCGCCTTCCGCTCCACCGAATCCAGTAGCAAATTGACCCTTTCCAGATGCTCAAGATCCCCCTCGAGACTGTCGATGAAGGCTGCATTAAATAACTGGCCGCCGATCTGTGCCAGTGAGGGCGGGTGTTTCGCCACCTTGCGTCGCTTGCCCCAGTGCACCGGCGAGCGATTGTCGGATACACCGACCACAAATACGCGGCTCGCGCCCAAATGCAGTGCCGGGCTGATGGGCGCCAGCTGGCGCACCGCGCCATCGCCAAAGTACTCATCGCCAAGTTTCACCGCTGGGAACAGCGTTGGAATAGCCGCCGAGGCCATCAGGTGATCCACCGTAAGCCGGGCTCGTTCACCGCAGCGTCGGAATCGCCGCCACTCTTTCAGCTCGTCGTGCCCCTGGAAAAAGCTGACAGATTCCCCCTGGTGATACGACATGGCGTTGACGCTCACCGCACGCAGGCGGCCTTCGTCGATATTGCGCTGGATATTGGTGAACGGTATCACTTCCATAACCAGGTCCCGCAACGGGCGGTTATCCAGCAACGCCAGCGCCCTGTTGCGCACGACACCGTGAGAGAACAGTGAACGGGTAATGGTGAGGATATTCCCCGCCAGGCTGGTCCAGCTGCTGCGATAGATACGGTCTACCGTCAGTCCCATCCACAAGTCGCACAGGCGCGCCACCGCCTCTTTGAAGGTTCCTGGATGGCTCGCCAACAGCAGCGCATTGACCGCGCCGGCAGAAGTGCCGCAGATAATCTTGAAGGGGTTGGGTTCGGCGTCCGGCACCAGCTCCGCGAGGGCCTTTAAAACCCCCACCTGATAGGCCGCCCGTGCACCGCCGCCGGAGAGCACCAGTGCACCGGTGTTGCCACTGTATTGACCTTGTTGGGGGGGCGGAGTATTCACCGACAAAGCTAGCTACCAGATCAACAAAAGGAGGGACAGCATTTCGGCAGGATGGTGTTTCCGATCAATCTGTCCCGTCTGCAAATTATTCTCATCACTCAGCATAGCAACTGAGCCTGGCAGGCGAGCCACGCCACGGCGCCGGGCACCCCAACAGACTCACTGCATCACACAATTATGACCTACAAAGCGCTATATGGTCATATCCACCACATAGCGGCCGATTCCGTGCCCGCGGTGGAGACGTGCGAGAAATTCCGCCGCCTGCTCGAGGGAGATATCCTCCGCAAGTTTCTGCAGTTGCTCGCCGATATACCAGGGGCCCGCCATTTTTTCCCACACTTCAGCCTTCTTGTGCAACGGCAGTTCGACGCTATCGACCCCCAGCAGGCTGATACCGCGCAGAATGAACGGAAACACGTTGGCCTGGAACTGTGCGCCGGACGCCATGCCGCAAGCGGCCACTCCGCCGCCATACTTAAGGCACTTGATTACGTTGAACAGGGTTTCCCCTCCAACCGTATCTACCGCCCATGCCCACAGCGGTTTGGCGATGGCCTTGTTGGCAAACGGCGCCAGGGTCTCCCGGTCGAGCACTTTCCAGGCACCGAGCCCCGTGAGAAATTCCGCGGACTCGAGCTTGCCAGTCACCGCCGCCACCCGGAATCCGAGTTTGGCCAGCAGCGCCACCGCAATAGACCCGACACCGCCGGTGGCCCCGGTAACCAGCACCTCCCCGTCATCCGGTCCGGCACCCGCCTCCAGTAGCTTTTCGACACACAGAGCGGCAGTCATACCCGCCGTTCCGAGCACCATTGCCTCTCGCAGTGTGAGCCCCGGAGGAAGCGGTGTCACCCACTCCGCCGGCACGGCAATACGTTCCGCCAGGCCGCCCGCGGTATTCATCCCCAGATCGTATCCGGTTACCAGTACTTTCTGTCCAGATTCGAAGGTGCCACTCGCATCCGCAATTACGGTGCCGGCCGCGTCGATGCCGGGAGTGTGAGGGTATTCACGCGTGACCGCGCGATTACCAAACGCCGACAGCGCGTCCTTGTAATTCAGCGAAGAGTGGGAAACGGCAATGGTGACCGCATTGGGCGGCAAATCCTGTAGACGCCGCACGACGATCGACTGATCGTATTTCCCCGCCGCCACTTCTTCCACCCACATTGCGCGAAAGCTATCGTCATCCATAGCGTTTCCCTGAGACGTTATTGCCATTGTGCCACGTAGGCCCTATTGCGCCTGGTGCCGCCAAGCCGCAAGACGGGAAAACAACCGTGCGATTGCGTTCTCGATCCCGGACTGCGTGGCGAAACCGATTTTCTTGGCAATGTTCTGCCGTTCCTTGTACTCAACCTGGTAGAGATCGGCATTGCGCGCGCAGGATGTAAGGTATTCGTCAGAGGTTTTCAGTTCATCAACCAACGCCAGATCCAGCGCACGCTGACCAAACCACACTTCGCCGGTTGCCACCTTGGCAACGTCCAGCTGCGGGCGGTACTCTGCAACAAAATGCTGAAAAAGAGTGTGAATTTCCTCGAGATCGCTCTGGAATTTCTCTTTTCCTTCCGGGGTATTTTCCCCAAACATAGTAACCGTGCGCTTGTATTCACCGGCGGTAAACAGCTCGAAATCCACATCATTCCGTTGCAGCAGACGATGGAAGTTCGGCAACTGCGCGACCACACCGATAGAGCCCAGCATCGCAAAAGGCGCTGCGAGAATCCGGTCCGCCACACAGGCCATCATATACCCGCCACTGGCTGCCACCTTGTCCACAATGATGGTCAGTTTGACACCCGCGCTGCGCACTCGCGCCAACTGGCTCGCGGCGAGACCGTAGTTCGCCACCATGCCGCCGGGACTTTCCAGGCAAACGACCACTTCATCTTCACGCTCCGCAATCTGCAGAATTGCAGTAATTTCCTCGCGTAAATTGGATAGAGCACTAGCCTTGATATCGCCGTCAAAGTGCACCACAAACAGTCTTTTGCGCGCGTCGCGCTCAATGGCGGGCGCAGACTGTTCGCCTCCGGCCCCCGCTTCGGCATCGGCTTCCGCCTGCTCGGGCACTTTTACCTCGTGTGCGTCTTTCTCCGCGACGTCTTTATTTCTGTGCTTGCGTGCCTTTGCCTCGGCTTTCAACTCGGCTTTGCGTTTTTTTGCTTGCGCCTTGGCCTCAGCCTTCTTGTCCTTATCCTGCTGTTTTTTAAGTTCGGCGTATTCGGCATCGTCCAAGACCGCTGCCAGCAGAGCTTCCTTCATATCGTCATAGCGGTCGTTCAGTCTGTGGACCGCGATGTGTCCGGGCTGGCGATCACGGTGATGCGCCCGGTTGGCCACAACAATACCGAGGATCACCAACAGGGCCACGACGATGGTAACGACCTTTGCCAGAAACAATCCGTATTCACTCAGAAATTCCACTCAACCCCCAAAAATTCCACTTCAATTGTGTATGCAGTTCGACGCGTCAACGCCACTCGTTCAACGCCGACTGCGCCTGCTGATTCAGCGGGCGCGCAAGCAATCCGGTGTGGCTGATTCGCACTTCATATACAGCGCCATCCTGCATCGGCAGGAACGTCGCACTACCGTAAACGGCGTCCACTACCGGTACACTGCTGTCCATCCCCCGCAACAGGTTCCAGACATCAACACCATATTCGCTCTGCCCCAGGGCATACACCGAGCGTTGCTTGTTGCGTTCGTCCTGCAGCGTCAGGTAACGACCGCTGAGGCGGTCCAGACGATAGGCTGGTTCAATTCCCCAGCGCGCCAGCGCGCCTTTCCATTTCAGCATGCGCGCATCCAATTGCCATTGATCTCCATAGAGTTGGAACTCCTGCGAGATGCCATCTTCGTCCGCAAATTTAACCATGAAATGCTGATCACCGAGGCGCTCGAACGACACAGTGCCAACACTGTGCTCATTCGCCAGATTGCGATAGCTGTATACATCCAGCGCCACCAGAACAATCAACAGCGCTCCCGCCAGGAATAACAGGCCGACCGTACCGCGGAGAAACCCCAGTAGCCAGTTGCCCTTGAGCAACACTTTACCGCCCCAAAACACCAGAAGCAGAGCAACAAATGCAATAACGAAGGTAATGGCGATATACATTATCAAAGCCTCAGATTTGGCGGTGCGTCACCTGGCTCAGCGCTCAATCCATATCCATGAATGTTCTAATCAGTTGACCGGACAGAGTTTCCGCTGGCGGAATGGTTTCGGGAATTTGGCGGCGATGGAACCAGCGCGCCTCCATAATTTCTTCCTGATCTGGGGTCAGGATGCCACCGCGGGCTTCCGCCAGATATCCGATCATCAATTGGCCGGGGAAAGGCCAGGACTGTGTGCCCACATATCGGGTGACATCTACGTCGAGCCCGACCTCCTCTCGCGCCTCCCGGGCGACAGCCTGCTCTGCGCTTTCCCCGGGTTCGATAAAACCGGCCAGCGCGGTATACAGAGAATGTCGATGATGGGTATGACGCGCCAGCAGGCACTCATCACCGCGGGTGATCAGCATGATGACACAGGGAGAAATACGCGGATATACCGCGAGATTACAGTGAGAGCATACGCGCGCACGGTCGCGGGGATGGAACTCTGTTCGCAGGCCGCAGCGCCCACAATGCTGGTGATCAAGATCCCAGTTGACCACCTGCATGGCTCGGCCAGCGAGGAAAAACAGCGGCTCTTCGACCACACCCAGCAAGCTGCGCAAGCCGCGCCACTCACACCCGGGGAGGTCCACACGAATCGGCAGGTGGTGCACGCCGCAGGCTTTCCCCTGCCATTCGCCCAGATAGTGGCTGA
Source organism: Microbulbifer sp. SH-1 (assembly GCF_011326135.1). Taxonomy (NCBI): domain Bacteria; kingdom Pseudomonadati; phylum Pseudomonadota; class Gammaproteobacteria; order Cellvibrionales; family Microbulbiferaceae; genus Microbulbifer; species Microbulbifer sp. SH-1. The sequence goes on from NZ_CP046948.1 coordinate 1,428,067, forward strand.
CGATCCCGGCTTCCCCTTCACCCGCCTGCCAGACCGGCAGTACATCGTGCAGCGGCCCTGCACCGGTGCAGAGTATTTCGCCATTGGAAACGACCAAGTGCCAATGAAATACCGGGTGCGGCAAGACCCGCGCGGCAGGGTTGAACTCTGTCATAGGACTCTGATTGAGAGGACTTGAATTGCTGACCACGGACTGCTCACCGAAAAATGCGTTCAAGACTGCACCAAGGGAGCGACCTCAGGCAACCTCAACGGGGTAGCCGAGCGCCTCCAGGCTCTCAACTGCGAGATCCAGCGACTTCATATCCGCCTGACGATGCAGTTTCACCTCTCCCAGATAGTATTCGAGACTGATGATGGCATCCGCGAAGATTTCCAGTGATTGCTCCACCGCCGGCGCAACGGTTTTTTGGTCGATCACCGCATCGACGAAGTGCGCCAGGCGCTCCACAACCGCCGCCGCGCGGCTGAGGCTCAGCACGACCAGCCCTCCGCGGACACTGTTTAAGGTGGTGGACACATTGCGAATATGACCGTGGTCAAAGGACGAGTCTGCATATGCCCCGAGTGCGCGCTTAATCAGCGCCAGTCCGGCTTCCGCCTCTTTCAGCACCGCCAGTTCTGCTTCCGCCAGTTGACTGCGCTCCAGCGCGATATCCGCATGACCGGATTCGTCCAGTTCAATACTGGAGCTTTGGCGCAGTGCCCGAATGGTACTGTCAACGGCGAGAATTTGATTGGTGAGCTGTTGCAATGCGTTGTCGGCAGCGCGCCCACCCGCGGTGGCACAGCTCTGATACGCCGTCAGCGAACCGTTCAGATTCTCACCGATGCGACGGAAGTTAAGCAGAATCAGCGTGTTGGCGATGCGGCGCAGTGTTTCCACCAGGCCACTCTCTTCACCGAGGTCATTGAAGCCCGCCATCTCGGCGTCGTCGAGAATCCGCCGCACCCCGGAGAGCTCTTCATCCAGTGCGTTGGCCACCGCCGCAATGGCAGTGGCACCGGGCCCACCGAGGCTGGAACGGTCGCGTTCCAACTCCGGCTCCCGATAAGACAACGGGCGCACACCGAACACCTGCAAGAGCTTTTCGCCCTGCCCGGAGGGGCCCGCCAGGGCGAGCCAATACAGGCATTCTTTCACCAGCACCGGCGGCGCCGGCTGATCCAATACTGCGTCGCCATCCCGGCAGATGTTGCGCAAGCGACGATCCAGCATACTGAACACCATCACCCGCTGACGGTTGACCAGCATCTCGCGACTGGCCATGGCACCAATCGCCGCGCCGGCCACGGTCCACAATTTTCCATTTGGGCGGCCGGCACACACGCTGGCAATGCGCTGTAGTGCCCTCGCCATCATGGTGTAGGCTGGTGCCCGTGGCTTGCCTTTTAGCAACGCCAGCAAGCCCACTTGGTACATGTGACGGAAACGGCGTACGAAGCTTTTGAGATCCTCGGAAACTACCGACGACGAAACAATTCCCGGCACGGTGGCATCCAGCCGGCAACGTAGAAAGTGACTTTCAGGCACGGGAGCCTGGGCACGGGCGAGGCGCAGGTTGTTGATGTAGGGCACCAGAAGTTCGGGACGAACGGTACCCCGATTCTGGACAAAATCCAGGTAACGGGTCAAAACATAAAAGGCTGTGCCTACCCCTTCCAGCAGCTCCATAGGGAATTGCTGGCGGTCCTGCAGAAGATCGGTCATTGCCGTCAGCATTTCCTGGGCGAGCAGCTCCGCAGCGCTCAACTGCACCATCTGCAGCACACCTGTCACCTGGCGCAGAGCCTGGATGCACTGCTCCAGCGACTGCTTGTTGCGGTGATCAGCGGCAAACTGGTCCAGGTAGCCGGTGGCCCCCTCAATACTCGCAACCAATTCTTCCTTGACCAAACTGACGGATGTCAGGTTGACTTCGCGCAATTCACTCATTGCCTACACCACTGCAATTGTCGTTATAGTTTTACCGGCCCAGGCAGGCGCATACGCCCCGCATAGCCGGATTCGACACATTTTTCGCAATTTGAACTTCCAATAGCAACCACACCTGTGGTATGGCGGTATATCGGATTCCCCTGTCAGAAAAGCAATTTATACGAAACTGTATAAGAGTCCACCTTTAAGCCATCAATTTCCACCGAATAATCGACAAATCGCGCCCAGAGGCCGCTGAATTGGTAAATCCAATTGAATTTTCCGCCGGAAGTGGGTAGGTTTCCGGACGACCTCCCGGCAGTATCGGGACGGGCCCATTGCGATCCAAGGAAGTTGTCTAAAAATGAACGCTCTCAATGACTCGATGCCCCGAACTGGCGGTGGGCTGGGCCGCGCCTTCAGCGAAAATTTTCTCGGCGAAGCGCCCGACTGGTACAAACTGACCATCGCCATATTCCTGCTGGCAAATCCGATCCTGCTGCACGCCACCTCCCCATTTATCACCGGTTGGGTGCTGATCGGCGAGTTTATTTTCACTCTTGCCATGGCCCTGAAGTGCTATCCACTACAGCCGGGCGGACTGCTGGCCATAGAGGCGGTACTGCTCGGTATGACCAGCAGCGACTCCGTGTTTCGTGAAGTCACGGACAACATCCAGGTTATCCTGCTGTTGATGTTCATGGTAGCCGGCATCTACTTCATGAAGAACCTGCTGCTTTATGTATTCACCAAGCTACTGATCAATGTGCGCTCGAAAACAGCGCTTTCTCTGCTTTTCTGCGGCGTGTCCGCAGTACTTTCCGCGTTTCTGGACGCATTGACCGTTACCGCAGTCCTGATCAGTGTGGCGGTTGGTTTTTACGCGGTATATCACAAGGTCGCGTCCAATCGCCCTGCACATTCGGATCACGACCACTCGCGGGATGACGAAGTAGTGGAGTACCACCGCTCCGATCTCGACCAGTTCCGAGCCTTTCTGCGCAGCCTTATCATGCACGGCGCAGTGGGCACCGCTCTCGGGGGCGTCTGTACCCTGGTTGGCGAACCGCAAAACCTGCTGATTGCTGAAAAAGCCGGTTGGGATTTCGTGCAGTTTTTTATCAATATGGCCCCTGTGACGCTACCCGCATTTGCCGCCGGCCTGATTACCTGCATCCTGCTGGAAAAAATTAGGATGTTCGGTTATGGCGCACGACTGCCAGACACAGTACGCGATGTACTGGCCAACTTTGCCAGAGAACAGGAACAAAAACGCACCCAGCGAGACGTGATTGAACTCTGGATTCAGGGTATCGTCGCCGTGATTCTGGTTCTGTCACTGGCCTTCCACGTGGCGGAAGTGGGTATCATCGGGCTCATGATCATAGTGCTTCTGACCGCATTCAACGGTGTTATTCAGGAAGCCCGCATCGGTCACGCGTTCGAGGAAGCCCTGCCATTTACTGCGCTCCTGGTCGTGTTCTTTGCGATTGTCGCGGTTATTCACGAGCAACACTTGTTCGAACCGGTCACCCACTTTGTACTAAGTCTTGAGCCACAACAACAACCGGGCATGCTGTTCCTCGCTAACGGCATTCTGTCCATGATCAGCGACAATGTATTCGTTGCCACCGTTTACATCAACGAAGTCAAGACAGCCCTCACCGCAGGGGACATCACCCGCGAACACTTTGACAAACTGGCCGTCGCCATCAATACCGGCACCAATCTGCCGAGCGTCGCAACGCCCAATGGACAGGCAGCGTTCCTGTTTCTCCTGACTTCGGCATTGGCACCGCTGATTCGCCTTTCTTACGGTCGCATGGTCATGATGGCCCTGCCCTACACCATTGTGCTTACCGTGGTGGCGTTGGCGTGCGTGGTTTACGCCATCTAGCCGATCCACACCAAGTAACCCAGACGTACAGAAACACAAATGGGGCCCAAGGCCCCTTTTGTGTTTTTCGCATCTCAAACAACGTCGTTTACCAGAAATGCTTGCCCGACGATTTCTCCAACAGAGCGAGAAAGCTTTCGTGAGCTTCCAGTTCTTCCGCGCCCGCACGCACCACGGCAAGGGGCGCTCGGTCCGCGCTCAAACGCCGGATTGTACCGACCTCTAATTGTTGCGCCTCTCGGCCCTCCTCCCGGTCGCTGCCATTATCGGCGCCGGCCAGCGCGAGATCCGTCTGGCCGCCGGTCATGATCAGGTAAACGTCTGCCAGAATTTCCGCATCGAGCAGTGCGCCGTGCAAATCCCGCTGCGAGTTATCGACAAAATAGCGCTTACACAGGGCATCCAGGTTGTTCTTTTGGCCAGGATGCTTTTCGCGCGCCAGCGCCAATGTATCCAGTACACCGCAGTGAGCCGCTACACTCTGCCAACGGGGATTACCAAGACGCTTGAGCTCGGCATTGATGAAGCCCACATCGAAAGGGGCATTGTGGATCACCAGCTCTGCGCCTTCACAGAACGTCATGAACTCATCAGCGATTTGCGCGAACACAGGTTTGTCCACGAGAAATTCGTTGGTGATACCATGCACTTCAATCGCTCCATCATCCACTTGGCGCTCAGGATTGATGTACTGATGGTAATGGCGACCGGTAAGCTTGCGGTTGACCAGCTCCACACAGCCGATTTCGATAATGCGATGTCCGGACTTGGGATCAAGGCCCGTTGTTTCCGTATCCAACACGATCTGCCGCATGTGTCTATTCCCCCAACTGATCGATTCCGCGGTTCGCGAGAGCGTCCGCGCGTTCATTCCCCGGGTCTCCGGAATGCCCCTTGACCCAGTGCCAGCGCACGTCATGATGCGCTATCGCCGCGTCCAACTCCTGCCAGAGATCGGCATTTTTTACCGGTGTTTTATTTGCAGTTTTCCAGCCATTCCGCTTCCAGTTGTTGATCCAGCCAGTAATACCTTGACGTACATACTGGGAGTCCGTGTGCAGGTCCACTTCACAACGTTGGTTGAGAGCAGTCAGCGCTTTGATTGCCGCCATCAGCTCCATTCGGTTGTTGGTGGTAAGTGACTCTCCGCCACACAGTTCTTTTTCGGCATTGCCGCTCATGAGCAGTGCACCCCACCCTCCCGGGCCGGGATTTCCACGGCAGGCGCCATCGGTATAAATAGTTACTTGTTTCAAACCGGGCTCTTTTTGTTCGATTCGTTGTCCGACCATTGTTCGAACGGGAATTCAGGAAAGCGTTTTGCGTAAACGGCAACGGCCATTTACCGCTTCTGATGACGATCTCTGGCGGCAACCCGCGGGCTGCTGGGCACGGCCCGCAAGGCAGGCTTTTTCTCTCCGCGCCAGTTGATCTTGATGGTGCGCATCCGGGCGACTTCTTTGCGCGCGACTATGATGTAAAACCCTCCCCAGGGCAAGTGGCAACGGCTCCCCATTCGCTCCATCCACGCCGTTCTGGCCAGTAGATCCGCCTGCTGCAGCGGCAGGCGAAAGAAACCGCGCTCCACCGGACCAGCCTGCAGATCCAACAGGTTCATCCAGTCTTCAACCCTTGCAGCTCGCAACTGGTTGCCTCGCTGATAGGGGCTGGAAGAGCGGAATACCCGCGCAAGCCCCAGCAAAGAAAAGGGATTAAAGCCAATCAACACCATGTGACCACCGGGTATCATCACCCGCGCTGCTTCCCTGAGTACCTGGTGGGGATGAGGCGAAAAGTCCAGCAAATGGTGCAGGACCACCACGTCGATTGATTCCGAAGGGAGCGGCAGCTGCTCAAATTCCGCCAACGCCGCGCCACCGCCATCCACACAGGGACTGAGGCGAAAACGGTGATTAATTCGACTACATACGGCGAAATCCACCTGCCGGGCGACACTCGCCTGCATCAGGTGATACCCGAACAGCCCCTCAATTAACGGCTGCGCCAGTGCCAACTGCTGGGTGAGGATTTCACGCCCCAGACCCGACTGAAACCAATCACTCAAACCAGAGCATGACTCCGCCAGCGGCGGCAGCTGATTTTCCCTGCGTGAAAACAGGGATTTTCGATCCGAACGCCACCCCATCTGCCACTCCTTAACGGTTGGATAACTATCGGCTCTTGACACTATGCTCACTTGGCGGGCCACACTAACTCTGCGGGTGATACCCCACGAACCTCCAGTCGGCCCGAGCCGGGTGACTTATGTTAACGTTGCGATAACGACCAGCAAGCGCCAACAGACAGAACCTTTACAGAAACACATCTAGGTTAGCGGGGACCGCCAATGATCACAATCCGCCCGATTCCGGCCTTCAGCGACAACTATATCTGGCATCTTCAACACAAAGATGAACACTGGGTAGTCGACCCCGGGGATGCCGATCCGGTTATGCGGGCCCTTGGGCGCAACCAGCTTACCGGCATTCTGCTTACCCACCACCACTTCGACCATACCGGTGGCGTGCCGGCTTTGAAGCAGACCTATGAATGCCCAGTCTACGGACCGGCTTCCATAGAGCTAGTCACCCACCCGCTGGCGGAGGGCGACCAGTTTTCCGTGCTGGGCGGCCAATGGGAGGTGCTGTCGGTGCCCGGACACACTCTCGACCACATAGCGTTGATACTGCACGCCGACGGTGCTCACCACCTGTTCTGTGGCGACACCCTGTTCGCAGCGGGTTGTGGCCGGCTGTTTGAAGGCACCCCGGAGCAAATGTTCCGGTCGCTCTCCCGGCTGGCCGACCTCCCCAGCGACACGCTGGTCTATTGCGCACACGAATACACCCTATCCAACCTGAAGTTCGCGCTGACCGCAGAGCCCGGCAACCCGGATATTGAGGCTCGCATGGCTTCAGCCAGCCGGACGCGCGCGGAACATTGCCCCACCCTTCCCTCCACTATTGGTATCGAGCTCGCCACCAACCCTTTTCTGCGCACTCAATCACCAGTAATCCAGGCCCAGACCCGCGCCAGGGCAGACTCAGAGGGAGACTCTCCTGTTGAAATTTTCGCCACCCTGCGCCGTTGGAAGGACGTTTTTTGAGCAAGCTTCATTGACCGGAACCAAAGACTCTCTTTAGAATCAGACCATTACAAATTAAAGCTCAAGCGTATTACTCAATAATAGAGGCGACAGGCGTCCGCACGGGCACCGCCAGACGCAGAGCAGCACGATAACGACAAACTGCGGACACCAAAATGGTTTATAAGAAATTGGCCGCTGCGATACTCGCAGCGACTGTGGGGGCCTGCGCGCAAATTGATTCCGCGCCACAATCTGCAGATACCGCATTACATAGCGAAACTGACAGCGGCAACACCGAAACCGCAGCAGTGAGCAGCATCCGCCAGAACATACTGGACGACACAGAAGCCGCGCTTCCGCCGACAGATATATGGCAGCGACTACGTCAGGGCTTCTCTCTGGATCGCGAACTGCAGCGCCCCAAGGTCCGTGAATACGTCAACTACTTTTCTACCAATCAGGGCTATATGGCCCGTGTTACCGAGCGCTCTCGTCGCTACATTTTCCATGTGGCGGAACAACTGGAGCAGGCAAACATTCCCATGGAATTCGCTCTGCTGCCCATCGTAGAGAGCGCATATGACCCATTCGCCTACTCCCACGCCCAGGCCTCAGGTATGTGGCAGTTCATCCCCGCAACCGGCCGTTCGTTTGGCCTGCACCAGAATTGGTGGTACGACGGACGCCGGGATGTCGTTGAGTCCACGCGTGCCGCCTCGGAGTACTTCAACTACCTGGCGGCAAAGTTCGATGGCGACTGGCTACTGGTACTCGCAGCCTACAATGCCGGTGAGGGCACTGTAAGAAGGGCAATCGAGCGCAACCGCCGCAGCGGCAAGGGCACCAGCTTCTGGGACCTGAAATTACCACGTGAAACACGCAGCTACGTCCCCCAACTGCTGGCCCTTGCCGAAATCGTCACCTACCCGGAACGCTATCAGGTGCCGCTGCACAATGTCGGGAACGACCCCTACTACACCGCCGTCAATGTCGGCAGCCAGATCGACCTGGCCCAGGCAGCAGAACTGGCCGGTGTGGAAATTGAAGAGCTGTACCTATTGAATCCAGGCTACAACCGCTGGGCAACCGACCCCAATGGAAATCATCGCCTCCTGATTCCCAGTGACAAAGCAACGCGCTTCCTCGCAGAACTGGACAAACTACCCACCGACCAACGGGTTACCTGGCAACGCTACAAAGTGGCGCGCGGAGATTCACTTTCCGTCATCGCTCGTCGTTACGAAACCACCGTCGCTGCGATACAGCAGACCAATAAGCTGCGCAATAGTGGTATCCGCGCGGGGCAGACCCTGCTGATTCCCAGCGCATCTGGTCCGAGCGCGCAGTACGCCTACTCCATTGACCAACGGGTACAGCGTCGCCAGTCTGCCGGAAGCGGTCAGAAATCCAGCTACACCGTACGCCCTGGTGATACTCTTTGGGGCATCGCCCGCTCCATGAACGTCAAGGTAAGGGAACTGGCAAGCTGGAACAACATGGCCCCCGGAGATACCCTCCGCCCAGGACAGACTCTTGTCGCCTATAGCGATAGCGGCAGCAGCAACTCGCAAAACCGCACCACCCGCAAGCTATCCTACCGGGTGCGCAGCGGCGACTCCCTCTACCGTATCGCGCGCAAGTACAGTATCGACATCGGCGATATATTGCGCTGGAACAAACTTAGTAGGGGCAGCTATCTACAACCCGGACAGCGCCTGACACTGTTCGTCGATAGCGCATCCAGTGGCTGATGAAATGAAGGCATAAAAAAACCGGCGCATCGCCGGTTTTTTTATGCCTTGGGTACAGGGGTGTTCACCACCCCTGCATCGGCTGCATCAGTTATTCGCCGCTGGCAATTTCAATCTTCGCCTTACCGGCGAGGAATTGCTGTACGGCCGCCAGTTCGGCATTTCCCTGCATTGAGGCAAGTTGCTGCATCAGTGCATCCCGCTGCTCCTTGCTCTGACGGGAAAGGTCGCCCGGGCGCACTGCGCGCAATTGCGCTACGACCACGTCACCACTCGCCAGTTTGAAATGTTCTAGCGTCTTGGCGCCGGGCTTGGGCGCCTCCATACCGAATACGCGGTCGATTACTTCACCGCGCGCACCGAAGCCGCCGCGGCGAGTGTTGTCGCTGGCTTCCAGCGTCAGGCCCTCTGTATTGGAGACATCAGCCAGCGCCTCACCGGAGCGGACCTTCTGCTCAATAGCCTCGGCCTTACTCGCCAGCTGTTCACTTGCCTTTTCACGCTTCAGAAGGCTGGCAATTTCCGCCTTTACCTCTTCCAGCGGCTTCACGCCGGCAGCCTTGTGCTCAACGACCTTAAGCACCACCGAGTGGTTGTCGCTCAGATTGAGCACATCGGAGGTGTTGCCATCTTCCATCACTTCCTGAGAAAAAGCGGCAGCTATCACTTTGTCGTCAGCGGCAATTCCAGGCCCACCCTGGCGGGAGAACAATGGAGATTTCTGCACGGAAACACCGAGTGCATCTGCCGGTTCAGATAGAGAAGCGGCATTATAGGCGAGATCCCCAAGGCGACTTACGGCATCGACAAATTCGCGCTCCGCTTCCGCATTGCGCAGGCGTGCGGAAATCGCGGCCTTACGCTCCTCGAACGTGGGCGGTTCCGCATCCGCGACTTCAAGCAATTTTATAAAGTGCGTGCCATTATCCGTTTTCACCGGGCCGGAAACCTGACCCACGTCCAGATTCGCCAGTGCCTCTTCAAAGGATTCAGGGAACACGTCTCCACTGGTGAAACCGACATCACCACCCTCTTCCCGGGAAATGATGTCATCGGAGTACTCTTTTGCCAGCGCGGCGAAATCGCCACTCTCATCAAGTTTGCTCTGAATTTCTGCCACTTTTTTCTGCGCGGCTTCGTCATCACCTTCAATGAGGATGTGAGCGGCATGACGGCGAATGTTCGCCTGGAAGTTCTTCACCTCCTGATCATACTGGGCGCGAATGTCTTCTTCAGAAATATCGATGTTGCCGGCAAACTGCTCAGGAGTCAGCTCGATGTACTCAATGGCCACCTGTTCAGGACGCAGGAAGTCCTGCTGGTGGGCCTCGTAGTACGACTGAATCTCGTCATCGGCAATCTGGATAGTTTCAAGCAACGGCGCCGCGGAGAGAGTTACATAGTCAAAATCCCGCTCCTCCATGGACACAGCAACGACCTTTTCCGCCCCGGCACGGGTTGCGAAGGCGCTGTCTGAGACGCTGCCCGCAAACTGCTGCATGACCATTTCCTGCTCCAGCAGCTGACGGAAACCGACAGGGCTATATCCCATGCGACGCAACCCATCGCGGAACATCTGCTGGTCAAACTGGCCATTGATCTGGAAACCTGGCATCTGCACGATTTCTTTATCAACCGCGGCGGTACTCATTACCATGCCACTTTTCTGGGCCGCCTGACGCATAACGGCTGAGTTAACCAGCTGCTGCAGTACAGGGCCACGAAGTTGCTCATCGCTCAACAGATCAGCAGGCACATTTTCACCATACTGGCTCTCGATCATGCTGCGGCGATTCTGGATTGCTCTTTGAAGATCCAGATTGGAAATTTTCTCACCGTTTACTTCGGCCGCCTTGTTGGCCGAGTCCCCACTGGCACCGGTGAAAAAATCAATTCCACCAATCACCATAATGAATCCGAAAAACGCTGCAACAATGATGGCAGCTGTTCCTTTCAGGTTGTCACGCATGGACTGAAGCATATTCAGCTCCGAAATTAACTCTTATCTGTACACAATTGGATCACTGTTTATTGTTATTTCAGCTGAGCAACCTGCGGCCAAATGGACACACTCAAGTGGTTGTCATCCTCGCTGAACCCGGCCCAAATCCGTAGATCCAAATGAAAAATCTAGTGGCTCAGAAACAAAAAAGGCGCATCCAACTGATACGCCCCTTTGAAGCATTGCGCGCTACAAAGCCTCTTATTGCACCGCGTCTTTCAAAGCTTTGCCAGCTTTGAAGTTCGGAATTTTTGCCGCGGCGATTTCGATAGGATCGCCAGTACGCGGGTTGCGACCAGTACGCGCCGCACGCTCTTTCACAGCAAAAGTGCCAAAGCCAACCAGGGCCACCTGATCGCCTTTTTTCAGTGCGTCGGTAATGCTTTCTACCATGGCGTCCAGAGCGCGGCCAGCAGCTGCCTTAGGAATGTCGGCAGATGCGGCAATGGCTTCAATCAGTTCGGACTTATTCACGCTATATCCCTCTGTTCTTTTCTGGGTCTAGGTTTAGGTTTCTAGGTGTGTATGTTGGGTTCGTCGCTGCCTCAGGCTGGTGAGGCGCATTCATGCGTTTTCGCATTCGAATTTTAATCGCCTGCGGCTCCCCCGCAGCGCAACAAGCCACGTTTTATACCAACTGCCTGTTGGTGGGTCAAGGAACCACGCGGCTTTGCGGGGAGTTGGACACTTTTAACTCTCGCCTGTTCAGGCAATGCCCTTCGAGTTCATTTTTTAGCCTGCACTCGCGCAGGGTGCGTACTCTACGCGACTTCTATCTCCCTGTTCAATGGTTTTTTATTCGATGCACAAATAAAAGCGTTACGCCAGATACGCAGGTTGGAATTCGTGGAATTCCCTGCTCTATTTAGCCGGTATGGCGGTCAGGGAAAGTACAAAAGCTCAAAAAACACCCACAAAAAGAGGGCTCGAAAGCCCTCCTGTTTTCCCGAAGCTATTCGCACAAGTTCGGTTATTTCTCGATCAGTGTGTCTGCATGGAGCGCTGCGAACGCTCTTCCGCCTGCTTCTGCAGTGCAGAGTATTCCTCATCACTCATCGGGCTCGGCATTTTTTCCAGCGCGTATTCAAATACCTGGTCAATCCACTTAACCGGTTTGATCACGAGATCCTGCTGGATATTATCCGGAATATCCTTCAGGTCGCGCTCGTTGTCAGCAGGAATCAGGACCGTCTTGATACCGCCGCGATGAGCGGCCAGCAATTTTTCTTTAAGACCACCGATTCGCAGCACCTCACCACGCAAGGTGATCTCGCCAGTCATCGCCACATCTGCGCGCACCGGGATGTTGGTTAACACGGATGCGAGTACCGTACACATGGCAATACCCGCAGACGGACCATCTTTAGGCGTCGCCCCTTCAGGCACATGTATATGGACATCCCGGGTCTCATGAAAATCCGGAGCAACACCCAGAGCCTGGGCCCGCGCGCGCACTACTGTCAACGCCGCCTGAATAGACTCCTGCATAACGTCGCCGAGAGAACCAGTCTTGATCACTCGCCCCTTACCGGCAACGGCAGAAGCCTCAATCGTGAGCAGCTCGCCACCCACTTCGGTCCAGGCGAGTCCGGTCACCTGGCCGATCTTGTTTTCCTCTTCAGCGCGCCCGTAGTCAAACTTGCGGACACCGAGTAATTCTTCCAGATGCTCCGACTTAACGATTACCTTGCTGGACGCACCTTTGCGCACATGCTCGGTAACCACCTTGCGACAAATTTTTGCCATTTCCCGGTCGAGGCCACGCACGCCCGCCTCACGGGTATAATAGCGGACGACATCACGGATGGCTTCATCGGTTACGTCGAGCTCTTCTTGCTTGAGACCAGCCGCATTGCGCTGTTTCGGAATCAGATAGCGCTGGGCGATGTTCAGTTTTTCATCTTCGGTGTAGCCAGGAATTCGGATGACTTCCATCCGGTCCAGCAATGGCCCCGGAATGTTCATGGAATTGGATGTGCACACAAACATCACATCGGACAGGTCATAGTCGACCTCAAGATAGTGATCATTAAACGACTTGTTCTGCTCCGGGTCGAGCACCTCGAGCAGTGCAGAAGCCGGATCGCCGCGGTGATCCATGCCCATTTTGTCGACTTCATCCAACAAAAACAGAGGGTTCTTTACACCCACCTTCGCAATCTTCTGGATCAGTTTCCCCGGCAGAGAGCCAATATAGGTGCGGCGATGGCCGCGGATCTCTGCTTCGTCGCGCACGCCACCAAGCGCCATACGCACATATTTACGATTGGTTGCGCGGGCAATGGATTCACCGAGGGAAGTTTTACCCACACCGGGAGGACCTACCAGACAAAGAATTGGTCCCTTGACCTTCTTGACGCGCTTCTGAACCGCGAGGTATTCAAGAATTCGCTCTTTCACTTCCTCCAGTCCGTAGTGATCCTTATTCAGAATCTCTTCCGCCTTTATCAGGTCATGGCGCACGCGACTGGCTTTTTTCCAGGGTACACTGAGCATCCAGTCGATGTAGCTGCGCAGCACCGAGGCTTCTGCAGACATCGGCGACATCATTTTCAGCTTGCCTAACTCAGCGCGCGTTTTTTTCTCCGCCTCAGCAGACATTCCGGAATCGGCAATTTTCCGTTCCAGCTCTTCGACCTCGTTGGGCTCTTCGGTAATTTCGCCCAACTCTTTCTGAATCGCCTTCATTTGCTCGTTCAGGTAATACTCGCGCTGGCTCTTCTCCATCTGCTTTTTCACCCGGCCACGGATGCGTTTCTCGACCTGAATCAGGTCGATCTCCGAGTCCATCAGACCGAGCAGGTGTTCGAGACGCTCCTTGACACTGATGGTTTCCAGCAGCTCCTGCTTCTGGGGCAGATCCAGCGACATGTGCGCCGCAATCGTATCCGCAAGACGCCCCGGTTCATCAATACCAGACAGGGAGGTCATTACTTCATTGGGCACTTTTTTGCTGACCGTCACGTATTGCTCGAACTGTGACATGGCGGAACGCACCAGTGCTTCGGCTTCGGCTTCCGGCAAATCCTCAGATTCTAGCGGCGAAACCGTCGCGCGATAGTGGCCATCGCCCTCGGTAATTTCTTCCACTTTGACCCGGTGCCCGCCTTCAACCAGCACCTTAACCGTTCCATCGGGGAGCTTCAGCAATTGCAGCACGCTGGCAACGGTTCCCACTCGGTACACATCGTCGGCGCCTGGGTCATCTTCCGATGCCTGTCGCTGTGCCACCAGTAACACCTGTTTGTCACTGCGCATGGCCTGTTCCAGCGCATCAATGGACTTCTCCCGGCCCACAAACAACGGGATCACCATATGGGGGTAAACCACAACGTCGCGAAGCGGTAACAGGGGGTATTCGTTCAAGTTCTCGGATGGCTGGTCCATATAACTCCTCTCGGCCTGGGGATGGCGGCTAACCACCCCAATTTGGCGACTTATCCATCACCGGGCATATGTCTGAGGGTCCCGGTTGAGCGCCAGTCTGCAACCTTAGTTGGGGCTCCCCCCAGAATAACAAGGCCAGCGGGACCCTCGCAGTAAAATAAGTTTAATTCACCGCAACCGGTAGCGTTCTGCGGAGCCGTGATGCTCCACTTCCGCGCGATTTCAATCCACATAAAGGATCTCTGCCGCAAAGATAGTACCTCATCACGATTGGGCGGATCTCAGACACAAAAAAAGCCCCAAATTGGGGCTTTCATAGGAAGACAATGAGACTTCCGGCGACTCACTCCTCTGGCGCAGCTTTCTGGGCTTCGGCCTGCTGATACACCAGAAGCGGTGTGGACTCGCCTTTGATGACAGCTTCATCAATGACCACTTTAGCCACGTTATCCATAGACGGAATGTCGTACATGGTCTCCAGCAGCACAGACTCCATTATCGAACGCAGCCCGCGGGCGCCGGTCTTGCGCTCCATGGCTTTAGCGGCCACGGCATCCAGCGCATCTGCGCGGAAATCCAGCTCGACGCCTTCCATTTCAAACAGCTTGGCATACTGCTTGGTCAATGCGTTGCGGGGTTCCGTCAGAATCTGCACCAATGCGGCGCGATCCAGCTCCTCCAGGGTAGCAGTCACCGGAAGACGACCAACAAACTCCGGGATCAGACCGTAGCGGACCAGATCTTCCGGCTCCAGATCAAGCAGGATTTCACCGAAATTGCCCTTGCTGTCTTTGGATTTCACTTCCGCGGAGAAACCAATACCACCCTTTTCGGAGCGATCTCGAATCACTTTGTCGAGGCCCGCAAAGGCGCCACCACAGATAAACAGGATGTTCGACGTATCCACCTGCAGGAACTCCTGCTGCGGATGTTTGCGCCCCCCCTGGGGAGGTACGGACGCGACCGTCCCTTCAATCAGTTTCAACAGTGCCTGCTGCACCCCTTCACCGGAAACGTCCCTGGTGATGGAAGGATTGTCCGACTTGCGGGAAATCTTGTCGATTTCGTCGATATAGACAATGCCCTGCTGGGCCTTTTCCACATCGTAATCACACTTCTGCAGCAGTTTCTGGATGATGTTCTCGACATCCTCCCCAACGTAGCCGGCCTCGGTCAGCGTGGTGGCGTCCGCAATGGTAAACGGTACATTCAGCAAGCGCGCCAGCGTTTCCGCCAGCAGCGTCTTACCACTACCCGTTGGGCCAACAAGCAGGATGTTGGACTTGCCCAGCTCAACGTCCTCTTTGCTCTTTGTGCTCTTGGTCGTGCGCAGACGTTTGTAGTGGTTGTATACCGCGACCGCCAGCACCTTCTTGGCGCGGACCTGCCCGATCACATACTGATCGAGGATCTCGGTAATCTCCTGGGGGGTAGGCAGACGCGAATCGTCGCCGTCTACGGCATCCTGTACCTCTTCGCGGATGATATCCGTACAAAGTTCTACACACTCATCGCAAATGTAAACAGATGGACCAGCGATAAGTTTTCGTACTTCCTGTTGGCTTTTGCCACAGAAGGAACAGTAAAGGAGCTTGCCGTTTTCGTCTCCGCTGTTCTTTTCAGTCATCTATGTACTCCGTGGTCAGGGCAGCCAACCGAAATGCGGCGGCAAATAGGGTTGGCAACCAAGATGCGGCCTTTTAGCAGGATTTTCAAGTTTTTTATCCTCTCTCCCTCACCCGACCGAAGGCGTCCGGAGAATATTTTCACTCGCGGCCAAACCGGTAGGACAACACTCCGGTGCCCCACCGGTCTATAGATATTCCGCATCTAATCGGGTGGAGGGATGCGTCACTTGACCGGCAGTTGACGACGGGCAAGCACTTCGTCTACCAGCCCGTACTCTTTAGCTTCATCTGCGCTCATAAAGTGGTCGCGCTCGGTGTCCCGCTCAATATCCGCCACACTGCGCTCCGCATGGTGCGCCATCAGCTCATTCAGACGCTTGCGGATCTTGAGAATTTCCTGGGCATGAATATGAATATCGGATGCCTGCCCCTGTGCGCCACCACTGGGTTGGTGAATCATGACGCGGGAGTTCGGGGTAGCGAAACGCTTGCCCTTGGCACCGGCAGTAAGCAGGAAGGCACCCATGCTGCAGGCCTGGCCGATGCACATGGTGCTGACGTCCGGCTTGATGAATTGCATGGTGTCGTAAATAGACATCCCCGCAGTTACCGAACCACCCGGTGAGTTGATGTACAGATGAATGTCCTTGTCCGGATTTTCCGCTTCCAGGAACAACAGCTGAGCCACCACCAGATTGGCCATATGGTCTTCTACAGGACCCACCAGAAAAATTACCCGCTCTTTCAGGAGGCGGGAATAGATATCGAAAGAGCGCTCACCTCGCGCGGTCTGCTCTACCACAATCGGCACCAGACCACTGGCAGCCATAATGTCACTGGATTTCGCAGGGTAGTCAAAATAAGCCATGGATACGATGCTTCCTTTTTCGGCGTATTAGGCGGGCTAAAAGCGTGCCACTGTAAAAAGACACGACCTTCAGAAAAACGGATCAACCTGAGCTTAACTGCTCAGCGGCGATAAAGCCAGTTGCGATGAAAGACAAAATTAGCGCCTCCAAAGGGCAGCGGAAGCGGCAGGTAACGGGGCAAAAAAACCTGCGAAGCGCCCGGGTATGTTTTGCAACAGCCCAGTGCACGGAAAATATGCAGGAGAAAAAACGGCCACCCTGTGGTGGCCGTTTTCCGCAATCTTATGCCTGCTTCTGCGGCTTGATTACGTCGTCGTAGGTGCTTTCCACTTCGCTGACCTTCGCCTTATCCAGCACAAAATCAACAACCTGATCTTCCAACACCACAGATTCAACACCGGCCAGCAGCTCACGGTTGTTGAAGTAGTAGTCCACCACCTCTTCCGGTTGCTGATAGGTAGATGCCAGTTCTTCCACTTTCGCTTTGACGCGGTCGCTGTCGACGGCAATCTTGTTCTGCTTGACGATCTCGCCCACCACAAGCCCCAAAACCACACGGCGCTTGGCCTGCTCTTCAAACATGGTGTCCGGCAGCATTCTGGCCGCATCTTGCGGATTGATCTGACCACCGAACTGCTGAACCATCTGTCCGCGCAGGGTGTTGACTTCACTTTTCACCAGAGCTGCGGGGATTTCAACCTGATGCTTGCCGAACAGCTGATCCATGACCTGGGTCTTCACCTTGTTCAGGGCCGCATTTTTGAGCTCGCGCTGCATATTGTTGCGCACTTCCTCGCGGAACTTCTCTTCACCACCGGTATCCACACCGTAAGCGGCAAAGAACTCATCATTCAGCTCCGGCAGTTCCGGCTTCTCGGAATTGGTCACCTTGATGGTGAACACAGCATTGGCGCCGCGCAGATTTTCTGCCTGATAGTCTTCCGGGAAAGTGACTTCCACTTCCTTTTCTTCACCGGGCTTCATGCCGATGATGCCATCTTCAAACCCAGGGATCATGCTGCCTGAGCCAAGCACCAGACGCTGACCTTCCGCCTTCCCGCCATCGAATTCTTCGCCGTCTTTGCGGCCAACGAAGTCGATCGTCACGCGGTCGCCTTTCTGGGCTTTGCGCTTGGTTTCTTTCCAGCTGGACTGCTGCTTGCGCAGCACATCAATCATGTTGTCGACGTCTGCGTCGGTCACTTCCGCAACCGGGCGTTCAACAGCCACCTCAGACAGATCCGCCAGCGCCACTTCCGGATAAACCTCGAAAGTCGCTACGTATTCCAGATTTTCGCCCGGGGCAATACTCTTGGCCTCAATGCTGGGCTGCCCCGCAGGTTTTACCTGCTCTTTCTGCACCGCCTCATAAAAAGAGCGGCTCATAACTTCACCCAGGACTTCCTGGCGAACGCCGTCACCAAAACGCTGACGCACAACTTTCAGCGGAACTTTGCCCTTGCGGAAACCGTTGATACGAACGGTTTTGGCTGCTTGCTGAAGGCGTTTGTCCACTTCCTTGTCAACGACCTCTGCCGGCAAGTTGACCGTTAAGCGACGCTCCAGGCCGGAAGTTGTTTCGATGGAAACCTGCATGTTTATCCTCGTGAGACTCTTCTCTTCACAGATGCCGGGCTGAAGGAAACCCATCCCAGCACCGGCGATTAGCGCAGCGCCGACAATCCGGCCGCCAAATACAAACAGCCCGCGCCATCGCCACCTCCCGATCACGGAAGAACAGCGTTTGTGGCACGGACTGATCAAATCTTGTTGGTGGGGACGGGGAGACTTGAACTCCCACACCTTGCGGCACCAGAACCTAAACCTGGCGTGTCTACCAATTCCACCACGTCCCCAACGGTTACCCCGCCGCTAACCTTTTGATTTTGATGGGGTTTTACAAAAAAACCCAACTGGCTTGCAACGAGGGGAGCAGATTGTGCCACAGCGAACACGGGGCTTCAACAGATGCCCGCCGCCAGACACTCATTCAGTCGCATTTGCGACCAAGTCGGAACAAATACGCATCACTGGAACCCGCCAGATGTCCAGCAATACTTGTCACAACCCAAAAACAATCGGGGCGCCGGATGGCGCCCCGATTGTTTAGGTGTCGAGTTAGGATCACACCCTCTCCACTATGGTGGTAATCCCCTGCCCCAGGCCGATACACATGGTCGAAACACCGAGATTGCCGCCCTCGTTTTGCATCACCGACAGCAGCGTGCCGGTAATACGCACTCCGGAACAGCCGAAGGGGTGCCCAAGCGCGATGGCGCCGCCATACAGGTTCACCTTTTCGTCCATGGCATCGAGCAGGCTGAGATCTTTGAGCACCGGCAGTGCCTGTGCGGCAAAGGCCTCGTTCAGCTCCACCTTGTCGATATCCTCAATAGTCAAACCGGCGCGCTTCAGTGCCTTCTTGGTAGAAGGTACAGGGCCATAGCCCATGATAGAGGGATCGACCCCCGCGAGCGTCATCTCGCGCACCTTCGCAATTGGCGTCAACCCCAGAGCCTGAGCACGCTCCGCAGACATCACCAGCATCACGGAAGCACCGTCGGTGATCTGCGAGGAAGTGCCCGCAGTGACCTGGCCGTGCTTGGGATCGAAGGCCGGCTTCAATTGCGCCAGAGCCTCTACCGTGGTTTCCGGGCGGATGGTTTGGTCTTTCTCCACCAGTACCGGCACGCCGTCATCGTCGTGACCTTCAATGGCAATGATTTCGCGGGCGAACTTGCCCTCTTCCGTCGCCTTAGCGGCGCGCTGATGGGAACGCGCACCAAACTCATCCATCTGCTGACGCTGGATACCGTGCATCATTGCCAGATACTCAGCGGTCATCCCCATCGAGCCCGCAGCTTTCGCCATATAACGGCCGAGCATCGGGTTCGGGCTAACGTGTTCCATCATATTGAGGTGGCCCATGTGCTCAACACCACCCACCACATACACGTCGCCCAAACCCGCCTGGATATTGGCGGCCGCGGTGTGCAGGGAGGACATTGAGGAGCCGCACAGTCGGTTGACCGTTTGCGCGGGAACGGTGTGCGGCAGGCCGGCACGCAGCACGATCATGCGCGCCACGTTAAAGCCCTGCTCGTCACGCTGCATGACGCAGCCCCAGATCACGTCGTCGATTTCTTTCGGATCGAGCTTGTCATTGCGCTGCAGGAACTTTCTCAGCAGCTCTGCCGACATGTCGTCGGCACGCACGTTGCGGTATACACCGTTTTTGGATCGACCCATGGCGGTACGCGCATAGTCGACAATTACGGCATCTCTAGGTTTCAGACTCATGGAAACTCTCCTTACTTGTCGCCGTAGTAGGTTTTGCCGTTCGCGGCCATTTCGCGCATACCTTCGGTGGGCTTATACAACTCACCAAGATCGCTGTACTTCTCCGCCATTTTCACGAAGTTATCCAGGCCGATACTGTCGAGCCAAGCAAAAATCCCACCGCGGAAGGGCGGGAAGCCGATACCGTAGATCAGCGCCATATCCGCCTCGGCCGGGGAATCAACGATCCCCTCCTCCAGACAGCGCGCCAACTCGGTGGCCATGGGCACCATCATGCGGGCAACAATCTCGTCATTCTCAAACTCGCGGCGGTCGGCCACGTGCGGCTTGAGCAACTCGTAAGTCTCTTCGGAGGCGACTTTCTTCGGGCGACCTTTTTTGTCCTCTTCGTAAACGTAGAAGCCCTTACCATTTTTCTGGCCGTAGCGGCCGGCTTCGTACATAACATCGGAAGCGGCGGTAAAGGTTTTGCCCATGCGCTCAGGGAAACCTTCGGCCATCACTTTTTCCGCGTGCACACCGGTATCGATACCAACCACATCCATCAGATAAGCCGGGCCCATGGGCCAACCCCAGCGCTCCATTACCTTGTCGACCTGCTGGAAGTCGGCACCGTCGCGCACCAGCATGGCGAAACCGGCGAAATAGGGGAACAACACGCGGTTCACAAGGAATCCGGGGCAATCGCGCACAACGATGGCCTTTTTGCCCATTTTGTTGGCGTAGGCCACGACGCGTGCAATGGCTTTCTCGGAAGTCTTCTCACCGCGAATCACTTCCACCAGTGGCATTTTGTGCACTGGGTTGAAGAAGTGCATACCGAGGAAATTTTCCGGGCGCGACAGCGGTTCCGCCAGGCTGTCGATGGAAATGGTGGAGGTATTCGAGGCGATCACTGTATCTTCCGATACCTTGCCTTCCACCTCCTTGAGCACCGCGTGTTTTACCTTCGGGTTTTCCACCACGGCCTCTACAACCACATCGACATTGTCGAAACCGTCGTAGCTCAGAGTTGGCTCAATACGATTGAGCACTTCACCCATTTCGCTCGCACTCATGCGGCCGCGCTCAACCATTTTGGACAACAGCTTATTGGCCTCTTTCAGACCGAGGTCGATACCGTCCTGGTTGATGTCTTTCATCTTGATGGCGGTGCCCTTGTACGCGGACTGATAGGCGATACCACCACCCATGATGCCCGCGCCCAACACGGCAGCGCGTTCGATTTTCTTGTCGGCTTTCTTTTCCCACTCCTTGGCGACTTTGCCAATTACCTGATCTCTCAGGAACAGGCCCACCAGCGATTTGGCGGTTTCGGTTTGCGCACTGGCAATGAACTGCTGCTGCTCAATCTTGAGCGCCTCATCGCGGTCCAGTTTGTAACCCTGCTCAATGGAAGTTACCGCGTTGACCGGTGAAGGATAGTTGCGGCCCGCCTGCTGCCCCACAAACGCCTTGGTGGTAAAGAAGGCCATCAATGCTTCGGTGTCGTTCAGCGGAATCGGTGATTTTTTGATGTCGCGACGGGCTTTGTAGTCAAGCTCACCGGCAATAGCGCGGCCGAGCAGCTTCAGCGCGGCATCTTTCAGTTTCTCTGTTGGCACCACCGCGTCAACGGCGTGGGCCGCGAGCGCCGCATCCGGACGCTGCTCCTTGCCCGCGGCAATCCACTCGGCAGCAACATCTACGCCGACAACTCGGGGCAGACGCACGGTCCCACCCCAGCCAGGAATCAGGCCGAGCTTCACTTCCGGCAGGCCGACTTTTGCCTGCTCGCCCATCACCCGGAAATCACACCCCAAACATACTTCAAAGCCGCCACCTAACGCGTACCCGTTGATCGCGACTGCGGTCGGGAATGGCAGGTCTTCAAGGCGGTTGATGTTGTCGTTGTTTTTGTTCATCAGCTCGGCGATGCCTTCCGCGCCAGCGGAGAACGCACCACCAAATTCGGTAATATCTGCGCCGACGATGAATACACTTTTGCCACTGGTCAGTAACAGGCCTTTGATATCGCCCGCCTTCTCAATCGCGTCCAGCGCGTCGGAGAACTCCGCCACAGTGAGACGGTTGAACTTGTTGACGGATTCGCCTTCCAGATCGAACTTCAGTTCCGCGATGCCGTTGTCCAGCATCTGCACGGATAGCGCTTTGCCACTAAATAACATTATTGACCTCATTGATTGGTGACCGAAAATTCACCCGGTTGGATGAGCCGGTCCGGGGGTCGGGGTTGTGCACGACTGAATCAAGGCTTACCGCCCATCAAGGATGCGACACAACTGTAACCAGCTGATGACGCGTACCCCAGGATCAGTCAACGCGACCAAGTATAGCCAGTTTCAAACGTCCGTTTGAATACCATTTCCGCCATATCCACTGTCCTGATCAGTGCGCCGAATGTGGCACACCACGATATGCGATCAAAACATGACCAGATCGTCGGAAGAAGAGTCAACGCTGGGGGTTTGCCAGACAAGTGTAGAAAGTCGGGAAGAGCACCGGTAAGAGAAACCGGTAAAATTCCGGACCCGCCGATGGCGAGTCCGGAACGCGAGAAAAATGCGAGTTAGACCATATCCGCGAAAGGGTTCTCTACCGGCAGAGAGACCGCACCCGCAATACCGGGCAGCGTAATAGAGTGGCCATCCACGGAGATGCCCTCCTCGTCCACCAGGCCCTCGCCGAAACGGTAGATTGCATCCAGGTCGCCGCGGCTGGCGCGAGCGTCATAGGCCGCTGCGCGCTCGGCAACTGCTTCGTTACGCTTGCGATATTCCGTAAGCGCTCGGTCACCATGCCGTTTAGCCAGCATTTTCTGTGCGACATGCGGCGCAAGCACGCTTGCGGTCGCATTGTTGCCGCCGAATCCTTTGGAATTCAGGAAGGCGACATCAAGCGACGCCGGATCCCGCTCCACATGAGAAAGCGAAAGGGAGAGGTGCTTGTGATAAACGTCATCTGCCACGCGATCGATGGTGGTGATACCGGGAAGAATCCCGCGCGCGAAAACCCCCAGGCTGGAAATCAGCTGATCACCACTGGCGGCGGCAACGGTGTGACCAACAAACGCCTTCACTGCACATACCGGCCAATTTTCGATACCGAATGCTCCCGCGAGGCGATCAAAGATTGCGGATTCCGTTACCCGGTTCTGCGGCGTACTGGACCCATGCGCCTGTACGAAACTGCGCTGGCGTAAACTCTCCTCCCCCAGAATTGCCCGCACCTCAGACATGGCGCGGGCGACGGTCAGGTAGTTGCCGGGACCCGGCGCGGAAATGGATTTTTTGGGACCATCGGCGTTGACGAAAACATTGGCCACAGCACCGTGAATGGGCGCCCCCAGCTCCAGCGCCAGTTCGTCGTCCATCAGCACCGCCCACTGGCTTCCCTCACCCAACGTAAAGCCACAGTTGTCGCCGAAAGGACGGCTCGCACGGCGGAAGTCTATGTTGTCACCAAAGATCTTTCGCAGTCCGTCCAAATTGGCGAGCGCACCCATGGTGGCGTACCCGTCCACCACTTCAGGCACCAGTGGCGCCTCCGCTGCACCGACCACCGCAACCCGCGCGCGGCCACAGCGAATATCCTCCACCGCGGCGCGAAGATTGTAGAGATAAGTAGCACAGGCGCCCGCCACAGCGCCGGTAGTGCCCACACTACCAAGCACATACGCATTGACAAAGTCAGCCGGCATACTGGTCAACCCCAGCGCCAGCTGCTTCGAACTCACGCGACCTCCACGCAAGCGTGACTGCAAGAGACCCCCATTACCATTGGGGTCGAGCTGGCTCATTGCAGAGCTGGCATAAACAGAAATTTTGTCTGGGCCCGCCTTGGCAGTCACCAGATCCCAGTCGATTCCAAGCGACTGCACGGCATCGGAAGCGCCGAGAATGGCGAGCTGCAGACCGCGCGGATGAAAGCGGGAGTTGTAATGGCCCCCGGGCTCGAACCCGGTGGGCAGCTGGCCGGCGGACGCCACCGCGATTTCCCGATAGCTGTCGAGCATAACGGCAAGCTCCGCGGCGTGAACCCGCACGCGGCCGTTATCCAGCGTTTCTACACGCCACCCCTGCGGCAGTGGTGACGGCAACTGACGGGCGGACATCTCAAAAACGAATCCACCCTCATTGCGCAACTCCGCCGGCTGGTGGAAATGGCAGTGGCGGTAATCGTAAAAGCGCGTTTCCAGCTCGCGTACCAGGGTGCCCTGCAGCACCTGTCTCTCAAGTTCGGTGTCGAGCGCTCCACCCGCGGCATCGCCGGTGCGCAGACCCATCAACGCCGCGAGATCAGACAGGATATCCGTGCGCTCTGCGGCTCCGAGATTGTCGAGCACCATACGCTTGTAGCCGCGGTGAAATGAGCTGCGACCGGCGGGGTTAACCCCCCCAAATGCGGTAATTACGGGTAGGCGCTGCATCCTGACCTCCTGCCTGATTCGTACTAAACAAGCCGAAACTGCCCCGGCAGATTCGATGGTGGGCCAGTTTAGGGGCTGGCGATTCGGCCTCGTTATGGGCATACTGGCCAGCAATTTTGAGCATCTGGCCAATCACCCCTAGGTGATACCACGCGCCGGGCGCCAGTCGCCGATAACCGCAAAGCAGATGGCCCAGCAGCAGAGAGTTACCTATGCCCACCGTCACATTCATGCTTGTCGACCAGATGCTTTCCACCGGCACCATGCTGCCACTGGAGATGTTGCGAGGCGCAGACAGCCGCGCGCGGGTCGAGGGTGAAAAGATCGCCCTGAAACTGGTCACGGCAAGTGTCGACGGCAAACCGGTGAGAACCAGCTCCGGATTTCAACTGACGCCGGATGTTGCGCTGGCCGACGCACCGGATAGCGACATCATTTATCTCCCCGCACTGTGGCGAAACCCGAGGCCAATCCTACGCCGCAGCGGACCTATCATTGCGTGGGTGAAACAGCAGGCGGAACAAGGGGCGGCGATCAGCGCGGTTGGCACCGGTGTATGCTTTCTCGCCGAAGCCGGCCTGCTGAATGGCAAGCCTGCCACTACCCACTGGCACTACTTCGAGCAATTCGCCGCGAGCTACCCCGAGGTCAACCTCAAGCGGCAGTACTTCATTACTCAGGCGGACAGACTGTTCTGTGCCGCCAGTGTCAATGCACTGGCCGATGTAACCGTACATCTGATACGGCAACTCTACGGCCCCGCGATTGCCAGTCATGTGGAGCGTAATTTTTCCCATGAAATCCGCCGACCATTCGAAGAGATCGCCTACTCGGAAGGCGCCGTACACCTGCATCCCGATGAAGATATTGTTCAAGCGCAAACCTGGCTGAAGCAACACTGCAGCGAGGATGTCAAACTGAGCGAAGTGGCAAAAACCTTTGACATGAGCGTGCGCTCCTTCAACCGCCGCTTCAAGCTCGCCACCGGGCAGACTCCGCTGCAGTACCTGCAGAATGTGCGGGTGGATATGGCTCGGGAGCTGCTGCAGTCCACCAACCTCTCTGTCAATGAAATCGCCGAGAAAGTCGGCTATCAGGACATGGGGCACTTTACGGCACTGTTCAAGAAGTTCCTTTCAACAACACCCAGCGAATACCGCACTACCGTGCGCGCGAAGCTTTTCCGGGTAAACACCTGAAGAGTCTGCGCGCGCAGCGCCACACAACCGTCACAGCTTCTTCAGGATAATCACATCTGAACTGCAAATTTCGAGCCCAGCGCGAAAGCGCTGCGCCAGCCAGAGAAAGGTTTCCCGGCTGAAAAAAACGATGTGTGTGGGATCGCGAATATAGTGCCAGTTGGCAAACCGTTCCCGGCTGGCCACCAACTTGGTCATCAGAACCATCAAACCACCGGGTTCAATACGTTGCCACAGGTCCATCAGCACCTTAAGTGGCTCTGCAAGATGCTCCACCACCTCCGTGCTGACAATGAAATCAAACTGACGATGCAGCGCGGTGGTATCCGGTTGATAGAACAGATCGTAGGTCGCCATCCTGTGTCCAGCATGCTCCAGCATCCGCGCCAGCAGTGGCGCAGGCCCACAACCAAAGTCCAGGCCGCTGGCGGTTGCGGGCAATCGCTCCAGCAACGGCTGTGCACAACGACTCAGAAAGCGCTGATAACCCTCATCATGCATGCTGTTTTCGTGGAGGTCGTAGTAGGCTTTTTCCGCCTCAGGAGAGAGATGATATTCCTGCGGAACGAAAACCAGCGCGCACTCAGCGCACTGGTAGTACTCGCGAAACTTGTCGCGATGATAGAAGTGTGCCGCCGGATGGCGGCACAGCGGGCAGGATGGCGCAGATACCGCTCCATCACGATGCAGCGGCATCTCGCTCACACTCAGGCGGCTTGACCACTCGGCGCGTCGCTCCGAGCCGGCGACGCCGCCACATCCACTTGCGTCGCCTTTTCAGACTGCAGCAGATTGCCACTGGATATTTCAATCTTGCGCGGCTTCATAGCCTCGGGAATTTCCCGCACCAGATCCACATGCAACAGGCCGTTGGCCAATTGCGCGCCGGTCACTCGAACGTGATCAGCTATCTGGAAGCGGCGCTCAAAACTGCGCGCGGCTATTCCTCGGTGCAGGAAGTTGCGGCCGGCCTCTTCCGCGGCTTTTTTGCCGCTGACCGTCAGGCGATTCTGCTCCATCTGGACATCCAGCTCGGACTGCTCGAAACCAGCAACCGCCATCGAAATACGGTAGCTATTTTCTCCAGTCAATTCGATATTGTACGGGGGGTAAGCTGGCTGATTCTGCTCCGTTGCCGACATCGAATCCAGCAGGGAAGCCAGTCGATCAAAACCAATGGCGGAACGGTACAGGGGAGAAAGATCTAAATTACGCATTGTCATATCCTCAATTCAGAGCAATATTCAGAGCTGCGGCATAACACACTGTATGCGTGGAGCTCGGTGTTAAAGAGTGCCTGTGTTACTTTTACCAGGTACTCAACCCCACATTTCCCGGCGAAACAGGTATTTAGATACCGGGTCTGGGGTCGCTTCGGGAGGCACCTCTGTCGAGCCTGCCAACCTTACTTTCAGATATGCGGCCACCTATTCCGGCTTCAAGGGCGTGAAAAGAAAAACATGCAGAAAATCCAATCCGAGCACACTGAGGAGAAACGCCCGCCCGGGCGAGATCAGCCGCTGCGGCTGTTTATTGGCGTAGCGCCAGACAGTGCAACGCAACGCTTTCTTGATGCCACCTGCCACCATATCGCGCAACAGGGGCTGCCTCGCGACCACCGCTGGATTTCACACGCCAACCGGCACCTCACCCTGACATTCCTCGGCGACACAGACGCCACGCATCTTAACCTCATCGAAGATCGCTTGCGCAGCATCGCAGCAACATCACCTATCTGCTACGGAGAAATCGTCAGCACCCACCCCTTTCCCAAAAACCGGGCAAAAATGCTCGCGGCGGAACTGCTTCCCAACCCACCGCTGGCAAAACTGCAGCAAAAGTGCAAAGCCCTGATGCGCGCCGTGGGCAAACCGCCCGAGCGCAAAACCTTTCGCCCGCACTTTACGCTGGCAAGAAGCCAGCGGGGATTTGCAGGCCCGCAGCCGGTTACTACGGCATTCACCTGCAGGCTGGACAACCTCACCTTGTACCGCAGCCTGCTCACACCCACGGGTAGCCAGTACGAAGTTCTACTGTCACTTCCCCTGGAAGGCGCACCGGATAGCCAGGGAACGAGCAAATAGCGGAAACAAAAAAGCCCGCTCCGCGGGCTCTTTTGTGCTCAGCTACATCTCAGCCACTTACTGACCGATCAGTCCAGGTGCGACAACACATATTCCGGATACATCACCAGGCGCGGACGTGAAAGCCGACGCGCGTCAAAGATAAATACATAGCGCACGCCTTCATCGTCCGCGGGGATTGTGCGACGGAAGCGCCATGAATTGATTTTATAGGTCTGGCGGCCCGCACTTACCGGTGCTACCAGCCTGTACTGATTCTGCCCCAGGAATTCAAACTCGATTGACTCGCCGCCCGACGGGCGCATCGACAGATTGCGAAACGTCTGCTTGCCGCTGTCATCCTCATCTTCGAGTTCACTCAGGACTTTTTCCAGTCGCTCCTGCTCCCCGCGCACATAGGCCAGCAGCTCAGGGTCAATCTCCGGTTGCTCCGCGGCCGGCGTTTCCACGGTTTCATCAGCCGGTGCCGGCGCTTCGAATTTAGGCTCCGCAACGGTCAGTGAAGCCGCACTGGGCTGTGGAATCTCCGGCTTGCCGATCGGGGCAGCCTGTTCAGCAGCACTGTTGGCAGCAACCGGTTTGGCCTTCGCCCTCTTCTGGGTCTCGGCCTGCACCAGCATCGCCTGCACCAACTTGTCAACCAAGGCCTGCTGACTCGCCAAGCGCGCTTTGTTGTCCGCCACGGACGCCTGCGAGGCTTTCAGTCGGGATTCGAGGTCGCCAAAGGTCGACTGGATAAACTCCACCCGGCGATTGCGACTGTCGACCCCGCGCTCGGCCATGGAATAGGCGTGGCGAGCCTTATTGAGCGCGCGCTCGGTATCACTACTGGGCGCCTGCTTGTGCTCCCGCTCCGCCACTTTGAGTTCTTTCAGGCTCTCCTGGAAATGGGTGCGGGCCTGCTCCAGGGACTCTTGGGCGCGTTTCAGCTTGTAGTCATAGCCGAGCAATTCATTCTCCACGTCCTCCAGCTCAACCAGCCGGTTTTCCAGAGACTGCTCCATTCGCGCAAGCCTGTTCTGCTCAACGGTCAGCGAAGACTCCGCCTGCACTGTCGCACACCAACCAAATACCCCCACTACACCCGCAAAAATCAGCGAGCAACCACGGTTTACCGCCATAGTCAAAAGTCCGTTGTTTGATTTTTTACTTCAGAAAAACGCAAAGCTGCAATTGCGCACATCGCGGGAAGCGTCCGGCGCTGCCTCGGGAAAACGGATATCACACAGGTGATACCGGTACGCAAACTGCCCCACACGAGGCCAGACAATGTACCCCAGACGGATATACGCAGCAATGACCGTGCCAACAGGATTCCTATACGCGCAGTGACCTGTGCCGCAAAACAGCACATTTGCAGCTGCCGGAAAAGTTCCCGTGGACTAACAAATATTTGTGACATTTTCTTGATTCGAGAGCTTGATTTTTTTTTTGAGAATCGCATTATGACCTACAGGGAGATAATCCTGAGCGGCATGAAAACCGGCCCGAGCGCAAAACACCTTTGATATTGCCAACCCGGCAATGACCGAACTGCGAACTCCGGTGACCCGATTTTCATACTGAGCAGACTCCCTACAGGGCGCCCTACCTTCTTTCAGCAAACCGCGTATGCGGCCTGCATAGGTCCTTTATAACCGGAGGTATGTGCCCATGAAATCAGCGCCTTACGATAACATTGTGTTCCGTGATATCGACAAGTCCGCCACCCTGGCAGACACCGTATCCAAAAAACTGCACAAGCTGGAACGTTATTGTGGCGACATCATACGAAGCCGCGTAGTCCTTGAAGCCCCCCATCATCACAAGCACAAAGGCAAGCAGTATCGCGCCTCTGTCGAGCTTGCCCTGAGCGGCAATCCGGTCACCATCACCAACGAGAGCGACTCCATTCATCGCGCGGTCAACGGTGCCTTTGACTCCGCCGAACGCTGCCTGAAAGAACGCGGAGATCGCCGCAAGACCCGTCGGCACCAGATTCCGGTACCCGAGATAGCCGAAGATTGACATTGCCGCGACCAGCGGAAACCACACCACCCAAATATCGAACCCTGGGGGAACTGAAAATTTGCCAGATCGCGCTTCTTGACCACTGAGGCCAGTAAAACGGCAACAGTACGACTGCTACCCTTGGCGAAGCTGAAGCGCAAAATGTTCACACTCACAGCCCGGCAAGGGCGAGGAATGCGCAAATATGAAAAAGCTGTGCCGGAGACCTCTCCGGCACAGCTTTTATATACCCCCTGTTCAGAGGCAACTCCGCCACAACATCACTCCGGGACCGCAGTGCGCATAGTGACAAACTCCTCCGCGGCCGTGGGATGAATACCAATGGTCTGATCAAATACAGACTTGGTAGCCCCGGCTTTCATCGCTACGGCCATGCCCTGAATGATTTCACCCGCATCGGGCCCCACCATGTGCACTCCAACCACCCTGTCGCTCTCCTTATCCACGATGAGTTTCATCAGGGTTCGCTCATCCCGGCCGCTGACCGAATGACGCATGGCTCGGAAGTCCGATCGATAGATGGCGACCGGAATACCCGCCTGGCGAGCCTCCTCCTCAGTCAGCCCTACAGTACCGATATTCGGCTGGCAAAACACCGCAGTGGGAATATTGTTGTAGTCTATTTCCGCCGTTTCACCGCTTTGCCAGTGCCTGACCAGCGCCATCGCCTCCGCCAGAGCTACCGGAGTGAGTTCCGGGCCACCGGTGACATCCCCCAGCGCGTAGATGGAGGTCACGCTGCTGCGGAAATTATCGTCCACGCCGATAGTCCCGTCCTTATGGGTGACCACGCCCAGGGCGTCCAGCCCCAACCCCTTAGTATTGGGCTTGCGTCCGGTCGCATAGAGCACCGCGTCCACCTCCAGCACCTCGCCGTCGCTGCCTGTAACCCGAAGGGCGCCACCCTCGAGTTTTTCGATGGCTTTCACCTGGTGATTGAAGTGGAGATGGATACCCTTCTTGCCCATTTCATCCCGCACGAATGTGCGAACGTCGTTATCGAATCCACGCAGAAACAGATCGCGCCGATAGGATAGATGCGTCTCAGCACCGAGACCGGCAAAGATGCCTGCAAACTCCACCGCAATATAACCACCACCAACCACCAGTACCCGGTGAGGGAATACTTCGAGGGAAAAAACTTCATTCGAAGTAATGACAAATTCGCTACCGGGAAATTCCGGCACAAACGGCCAGCCACCAGTGGCAACCAGTAGGCGTTCTGCCGTGTACGTTTCGTTGCGCACACTGACCTGGTGCCGCCCGCTGACCTGCGCTCTGCCGTCGATGATGTGGACCCCCGCTCCGGTGAGCAGGTTGCGATAAATACCATTGAGCCGGGTGATTTCTCTGGCATTGTTGTCCCGCAACGTCGGCCATATGAAGCGGGCACCATCCTGCCCCTCCCATCCATAGGCCCGCGCATCTTCAAACGCCTCGCGATAGGCACTCGCATAGACAAACAGTTTTTTGGGCACACAGCCCACATTGACGCAGGTCCCGCCCATGTAGCGCTCTTCCACCACGGCCACACGCATACCCGCAGCGGCAGCCATGCGGGCGGCACGCACACCTCCGGAACCTGCACCAATCACTATTAGATCAAAATCAAAATCCGACAAAACTCACTCCTCAGCTTCCGGGCAAAGCTCCCGCTTGCCGCCTTTTGCACCTGCCGCACGACCATACGCTCGCACTATTGTCAGGTTAAACACATCTGATCAGTACAAAGAAACGCGCACTGGTCCACAATTGGCACAATCGTGACAAATCATACTTAAAACTTGTTGACATAAGACTGGCGTTTCGATATTCATGTGACGCTTATCACAATAAAAAGCCTGATAGCTAAAACAACAGTAGGGCATTCAAAGATGAACACGCCACACTTATCCAAGACACCGTCATTTTCCCAATCCTCCCGCTCCCGCAAGCTGACACCGCTGGTTGCGGCGGCAATTGCCTGCTTTATTGCGACAGGAAAAGCCGGAGCCACCAGCTCCCACCCCGCTTACCTCAATGATGCATATTGCGAAAGCCTTGTTGAGCAATTCGTGGATTCCGGGATGCGAAGCCTGGGGAAATATATCAACGAAAACTTCAAGCCTGAGTATAAAGGTGGCATCCGAAACACGATCAACTTCCTCAATCAACGCGCGGAGTGGCTGGGTGAGTGCGATTCGTACCTGAGCGACACCGCAGACAGTCGTGTTTTCCACGACGAGCAAAACACCAAAGCCATATTTGAAGCGATGGACGCACTGGCCAAGGAATTGCAGCTGGTACGCGAGGGGGTTGAATATCCCGATGCGGCGGGCAACAACAACCCGCGTCCGTTTGTCAAAAGCCGCTTCGACACTCTGGCAAAACTGGTGGACCAACACCACACGCGAATGCTGATGAAAAAACAGTTCAAATAACTACAGTCGGTCGCGCTGCGCGCAAGTGAGTCGCACGGGCCCGCACCGCAGATTTCGCTGTGCATCCGCCCGGCCTCAATCCTCGTAACCCAATGCGTATTGTAGAAACTGCACGCAATGAGCACCCTAGCCCAGCGGTCAAATGTTTCATCCAGAACTATTTGACCTCCGGGCTAGGAATCGTGTGAATTCCGCGGCTTAAGGTTTTCCCGGGCATTGTCCTGGACAATGCGGTCCGCATCTCTGATCGTCGCCGCCGCATCCGGCCCGCTGTTGCGGTCTCGCCCCAGCATCCGCTCTTTCAGACTGACGGCAATTCTCCGAGTAAGCGCGCCAAGACGCGGGCGTTGCTTTTCCGAAAAAGGAATCGGACGGCAACTGTGTACTGCAGCCAACCCAATCCTTGCCATGAACAGGCCGGCCCCCATGCCCTGCCCCAGGCGCGCCGACACCGCACTGAGCATGCTGTCACCCACCAGTTCGGGCCACAATTCGCTTACCGCATATTCGCTGGCGCCACTGTAGGCCACCAGCGCAAGCACTTTCTTGAACAGACGCCAGCGCACCACCACTGACGGCCGCACGCCATAAATCTGAGCGACATCGTCAATCATGCGCATGGACTGCCGGAGCGCCACTAAAACATCCAGGGTGGTAAAGGGACTTAATCCAACCAGCGCTCCGGTTGTCGTCGCATGGCGAACAATTCGCCGCAGCGCCTCCTGATCCAGCGCTTCAAAAAAATTCAGTTCCAGATGCCGCAACAGTTCGCTGTTGTCATAGTAATCCGGCATCTCGCCCTGCACCCGCGCGAGTAGCGCACCCTGAGGTTTCCCGGCAAAGAGTTCACTCAGTTGCTGATTGAGCGGGGCCACCGCGTCTGTGGCGCGGCTGTCACGTACCTGCGCCGCCAGCTCCTGAGTTTTCTGCAGTCTGCGCAGCGGTCGGCCCGCACGGAAATACTCCCAAACAGCGCTCCCCATGGTCAGCACCAGTATGCCGATTATCCCCCCAGCCAGCAGGCCAAGGGTCCAGTGCATTTCGGCAGCCCAGTAGAAAAACTGCCGCAGCTCCCAGAACACCGCGCCAAACGCGAGTGCCAGCGCCGCCAGCAGCGCCGGCTTCCATAGTCGCAGACGAAATACCGGCAACCGCAGTTCCGAAAAAGAGATTTTATCCGGCAGCGATTCGCCAGTGGTGATAGAGCGGGGAAGCTGCGCCGGCTCCTCCGCCAGCGGCTCCACCCGGGTACTGGCGCGGTCGCGCGCTGTGGGCTCTTCCGCGTCCAGATTTTCTATACGGGTCTGGCGTCGGGCGCCGGCATTATGCGAAGCCCCGGTGCCGCTCTCAAGACCTTTGCGTAACTCTTCCTGCCCGGAGGTGTTTTTATCAGCACCAGCCATCAGACCTTGTCTCCCAACAGCAGATTCAAGAGCGCATCCACGCGGATGTGCGGCATATAACCTTCGTGCCCGATCCCCATGGGGGGCCGCAGCTGTGGCGGCAGGCCATCGGCGTAGTGTTGCCATTGGCTCTCCTGTGGCAGGTGCGCGAAGATTTCGGCATTTTCAAACCCGAGATAACGCCCATCCATGGCGTGCCCTACCAGCATGCGACGGCCATCGCGGACGCTTTCATTGGAACAGCGCACCGCCGCAATAGCCTCGCACGAAAGCGGCAAACCGCGGTGACGGGCAGCGGAAAAAACCTGCTGCAGCTGCTGCCCGAGCAACTGGCGCAGGGCGTCGTGATCCGCGGCCAGGACCTGGTCGACCTTGGTCGCGGCGAACACCAGACGGTCGATGCGCGGGCGCCACAGTTTGCGCAGCAGCCCATTGCTGCCATAGCTGAATGTATCGGCGATCTGCCCAAATGCCTTGCGCATGTCTTCGAGCGACGCCTCACCGGCAAACAGAGTGCTGATCAGATCCACCAGCACCAACTGCCGGTCCAGGTGCCGAAAGTGGCTGTCAACAAACGGCACCACCCGCTCTTCCACATAGTGCCGATAGCGGGCCTCCAGCACCTTGTACACACTTCCCTCGGGCAGTGCATCCAATTCCGACTGCGCTCGATGACCGATACCTGGCAGGGGGAAAAATCCATGCTCCTCACCGTCGAGCAGGGCCCGGCCCGGCTGCAGGTAGCTGAGCTTGCGCTCACTGCGGCAGTCGCGCAGAAATTGGCGGTAGTTTTGCCACAGGCTGTCGATCTGTCGCAGATCAGCGGCGGCATCCGGCGCGAGCTCCCGCAGTTGCGACAGCAGTTCCGGCGCCAGCGTCGCCCGCGGTTCCTCCTCCAACAGATCCCGCTGGTGACGGCACCAGGTGGCAAAGTCCATCCTCAATAGCGGTAGATCCATTAACCACTCGCCGGGATAGTCGCGAAACTCCAGAATGAGTTTCTGCTGGTAATTGCGCCCGAAGCGGCGCCCCTGAAGATGCAAATGCAGCTCCAGAGCGGAAAGATCACGGGTAGATTCCGGCCAGCGCGGCGGATTGGCGGTCAGCGCACTGAGACAGCGCTCGTACTCGAACAGAGGCAGCCCGGTATCAAGCGCCGGTTTCAGCTCCGCGCCCAGCAAGCGACCATTCAGCGCGGGGGAAAAACCAGGCAGTTGGGCGCGGTCCGGGTGGCTGAGCTGGTAGATCAAACTCGTGATCAATGTGGATTTGCCCGCACCACTGAGACCGGTGATACCGATGCAGATGCGCCGATCCAGCAGCCGCTCGGCGGCCCAGTGCGACTTTTCCACAGCATCTTTGCGCAGCTGCCGCACCTGCTGCCTGAGCGCGCGCAATCGGCCTTTCCTTTTCCCGGACTGATCGTCAGCAGAACTCATGAATACTCCTGTTTACACGCGGAATCCATCGTGTCTATTGCCCGGATCCTGGCCCTGTGGGCAAAGCGAGAAGGGATGCAAAAACGTTGCTGTATTGCAGCAGAAATGGAGGTCTGTGCGCCCGTTTCAACCCCTGAAGCCCATCGACGCCCACACAAAGTAAAAGCGCGGCCTGAGCCGCGCAATTGCATTAGGGAATCCGGAAGGTATAAATCACTCTACCAGAGCAATGTCTCCGGAGCCCATGACCGAAAAAGACTCGCTCGCCGGGCGCTTGAGCACGATGTCACCGGAGCCCATCACCGCACCGCCGGCGTTATTGGCACTCAGGTTGCGCCCCATGAAATCGCCGCTGCCCATCACGGTAATATTGAGGTTGGCCACCTTGCCACCAATGGCCATATCACCGGAACCCTTGATCTGGGCGGTAAAGTCCTCGCCAATGAAGTTGTCCATGCGGAGATCGCCAGAACCTGTGATACCTGCAGAGCCATGCACTGCCAGCACGGTGCCCAGAATCAGGTCACCAGACCCGGTAACGCTGGTACTAAGAGCTTCGGCAGCGACCTTTTCCACTTTAATCAGACCGGAACCGGTAACACGGAGATCGAGCTTCTCGCTCTCCAGGGTGTCCGCAAGGGCATCCCCTGAACCGGTCACGCGTATAGCGCTCACCACTGGCAGGGTGACACGGAACTCGATTTCCGGCTCACTGCTGACGGTTACCACCCCGAACAGGCTTTTGCTGTCGGTCTCCACCCACAGGGACAGATTGCCACCGCGATCCACTTCAGCGCGGGCATAATCCAGGTCTTTCTCTTCGCCATGCGCGGTCACGGAGAAACTATTTCCCTGTACAACCTTGAGATTGGAACTACCTTTTAGCGCGATGGCGGAAAACCCATCCAGTGCGAAGGTTCGACTGGACGTCTGCGCGTGTACCACGCCGGTGCCCAGCACCAGTAACAGCAGCGAGGCAAAAATAGACATTCTGGAAATCATGAGCCGGTAACCTGTTTTCTTGTTAACTGCCACTGAGACGCACGCCGCCACCGGTTTGGATGCACGGGATGCAAAACTTTTTGTCAGGAAAGCCCTTATGGCGAGGTCGCCTCAAGCGGCGCTGTCGCGATAACCCAGTTCAACCAACGCCGCGCGCAGTTTCGCCGCCTCAGCCGCCAGCACTTCTGGCGACGCCGGCTGCTGCAGAGCAAAGTCGAGATCGGCGATCTGGTCGATCGGCACCAGATGGTAGTGAGTGTGTGGTACTTCGAGCCCCGCCACCATCACCCCCACGCGCTGAGGTGAGTACACCTTCTTCTGCGCCTTGGCCACCTTGCCAGCCACATCCAGGAGATGCGCGTTGATATCTGCAGGCACGTCGTCCCAATGGTCCACTTCCTCTACGGGGATAACCAGGCAGTGACCGGGCCTGACCGGCGCGATGGTCATGATCGCCACCGCGACGTCATCGCGCCATACAAAGTGCCCTGGCAGTTCGCCATTGATGATCCGGGTGAAAATGCTCGCCATCTTATGCCTCGTGTATTGCCCGGAGGCAACCTGGCCTCAGGGAGTGACAGAAAAAAACAACCTGCTGTCCGCGCGTATTGTGGTCACACTCCTGACCAGAGCGGCCGACCGGGATATTACAGACCAGGAAGTCTAACAGCGCCACTTTCTAGGGCGCCACCCGGGCTGACTGCTGAGGGTCAAGCGCACGGTGAAATTGCGCCTTCGGCAGGCACGAAAGGTAATACACGCCGACGTTCTGCATCAAATTAAACCACTGCAGTACAACCCGTGGAAGGCTGTGACAATTTCGTGGTGATTCATTGGCAGGGGTATTTCCATCCCGTAATCTTGCCGCCCATATCGCGACCGGCAGTCCCAGCCCCTTTCCAGAAGCCCCAAAAAGCACCCGGAAAGATCGACAGATCGAGGCCATTCGGACACCAACGCGACATACCGATTACCGTCTCACAGGGGGAATCCACCAATGCCAAGTGTTGTACCCGCTCTTGTACCCATTCACGCACCCGCCCCGGGGGATGCAACCGCTGCCGCGCCGGAAGTACATGGGTGTCCGCAGGGGCTGCTCGCCGGCCTGGGAGGGCGCCAGTTTCTCAGCCGGACCGTGGGCGAGTTCTACCAGGCGATTGGTAAATATATGTCGAGCGAGGACAGTGCAGAGCACGACAAACAGCACAGCCGCCAGGCCCAGTTCCTGACCCACGCACTGGCCGGAGAGCCTGAGCCCACCCACAGCGCGCGCGCCTGCTTCCTGGCCCGGGGCCTGAATCCGGCACTGTTTGAAGCCCTGCTTGAGTTTCTCGACGCGCGCCTGCTGGAACTGGGCTTTACACCGGCAATGAGTGACCAGTTGGTACGCACGGCCACCGATCTCTTTGACCGCTGCGACGAGCCCCTGTCCATCGCTTGTTGAACTGCGCGTCTCACCCGGTGCGGCCCGCCCCCTTGGGCCGCCCCACTCGCCCTGCCGTAGAACCCCACAACCCACATTATCCGCGCGCACGCCATCAAAGCTCCTTGGTTGCGAGTACCGGGCCCGGCCCATACAATGCACGTTCATTCAGCCTTAAAACCCCCGTTTGCTTTTCCTTCCGTAAGCGGTAAGCGCTACAACTCACTCTCAAGACACAAGAGATTGCCCATGAAAATTGCTAACCACAGCGTTGTGGAGATCAACTACACCCTGAAAGACGCCGAAGGCACCGTGATCGATACCTCCGAAGGTGGCCAACCGCTGAAATACCTGCAGGGCGTAGGCAACATCATTTCCGGGCTGGAAAAGGAAATGCTGGACAAGAGCGCTGGTGACAAATTCAACGTGGTGGTGGCGCCGGAAGACGGCTACGGCCCGCAGAACCCCGAACTGATCCAGACCCTTCCGAAGGACGCATTCGGCGGTGTTGAGGAGCTACAGGTCGGTATGGCCTTCCGCGCCCAAAGCACTGAAGGTCACCCCATCGAAGTGGAAATTATTGATATCGACGGCGACCAGGTCACCATCAATGGCAACCACCCGCTGGCCGGTGTGGAGCTGCACTTCGATATCGAGGTGATTTCCGTGCGCGAAGCGACTCCGGAAGAGATCGACCACGGCCACGTGCACTGATCGATCCGGTTACCGCGGGGTGCACTCTGCGCCCTGCCCACCTCCCCTCCTGCAATCGCCGGCGGGAATACTCCTTGCCCAGCGTAAGCTTTCGCCAACACAATCATCCGCAACGCATCCCGGTTAATCTCCATGCCTCTCAGTGACTCCTATCTGCAACGGTTTGGCGGTATTGCCCGACTCTACGGCACTCATGCGCTCGATGTGCTGCATGCGGCACACGTGGTGGTGATCGGTATCGGCGGTGTCGGCAGCTGGACTGCGGAAGCGCTCGCGCGCAGCGGTGT
The DNA here is from genome assembly GCF_011326135.1 of Microbulbifer sp. SH-1. Lineage (NCBI taxonomy): Bacteria > Pseudomonadati > Pseudomonadota > Gammaproteobacteria > Cellvibrionales > Microbulbiferaceae > Microbulbifer > Microbulbifer sp. SH-1. The sequence continues at coordinate 1,466,317 of NZ_CP046948.1, forward strand.
CGGCAACATCACCCTGATTGATCTGGACGACATCTGTATCACCAACACCAACCGCCAGATTCACGCGCTGGTGGATACGGTTGGGGAGATCAAGGTGGAGGCGATGGCGGAGCGGTTGCGGGCGATCAACCCGGAAATTTCTGTGCGTACCCGGGAAGACTTTATCGCCCCTGACAATTTCGCCGAGCTGCTCGCCCCGGAACAAACCCCCATCGATGTCGTGGTAGACGCCTTCGACAATGCGCGGGTCAAGGCAGCACTGATCGCCTATTGCAAGGCGCGCAAGATACGCCTGATTACCGTGGGCTCCGCCGGTGGCAAAATCAACCCCGCCGCCATTGAGTGCGCGGATCTGGGGCGCACTGTGAGCGACCCCATGCTGGCCAAGGTGCGCCAGCACCTTTACCGCTTCCACAATTTTCAGAAGTCCAGCAAGCGCCAGTTTGGCATCGATGCCATCTACTCCACCGAGCCCATGGTGTACCCGCAGCCGGACGGCCAGGTGTGCCAGCAGAAAAGCGGGATGCTGAACGGAGTAAAGCTGGATTGCAGCGGCGGCTTCGGCGCCGCCACTATGGTCACAGGCACCTTCGGTTTTATGGCCGCCAGCAAGGCGGTGGAGCGAATTCTCAAAGCGCAGCAGAAAGGTTAACAGGACAAAGCCCGCCCCTCCTCAACGGGAGGCTCAGTGGCCGTGCCGCTACCGGTTTTCGCTTTGTGAGGCCTTCCCCATCAACTCAAAGGCGCGCTCGAGCAACGCGTGAAAGCCGTTGGCCCGCGACTCACTCAGCTGCTGCGCCAGGCCCAGCTCCACAAACAGGGACTCCAGCTCCGCACGCGTCACACCGCCGGCTGCCTGCCCATCCAGTTGCGTCAGCAGCAGCGCACCCAACCCTTTTACGATACGGCTGTCGCTGTCGAGGGCAAAGCGGTGCAACCCGTTTTCACGGCGGTGTACCAGCCAGGCGCTGGACTCACAGCCGCGCACCAGGTTTTTCTCCAAACGTATGGCATCCTTGCGGGAAATGGTCTTGGACCAACCCATCAGAGTACGGTAGCGGTCCTGCCAGTTGCGCTGGGCGCGCAACGCTTCAATGTCGAGCGCGCCGAGATCATCCGGCATCCAAGTTGCAGTTTCGCCACTAATCTGCGGCTCGGTTTGTGCGACGCTTTCATCACCCAGGTGTAGGAAAAACTCTTCCACCGCGGCGACAAGTTTCTCCACATCACTGCGTGTGTTGTAGGCGGCAACGGAAGCGCGCAAGGTGGCGCTGTGGCCACTGGCACGCACCAGGGGCTGGGCACAGTGGTGGCCGACACGCACCGCGATATCGCGCCCATCGAGCCACTGCATCAGGTCGATCGCCGCCGAACGCGGGTGGGTGAAAGCGACAATGCCGAGATTGTTATCCGCCGCACTCAACAGGTTCAGCTCCGGAATCTGGCTCAGGCGGTCGTGCAAAAAATGTAGCAACTGCTGTTCGTGCCTCGCCATGCCCGCGCGATCCTGGGCGTCGAGAAATTCCAGACAGGCGCCAAGTCCGGCGATCGCGGCGAGGGATGAGGTCCCCGCTTCAAACTTGTGTGGCAGGTCCGCGTAATGGCTGGAGAATAGATCCACATCCGCAATCATTTCGCCACCGCCCTGCCACGGCGGCATCGCCTGCAACAGGGATTCACGGCCGTAAAGAAGGCCTACGCCGGTAGGACCGTAGAACTTGTGCGCAGAACACACAAAGAAGTCGCAACCAATGGTTTGAACATCGACAGGTTCGTGCGCCGCCAACTGGGATCCATCCACAATCCAGTGAATATTTTTTCCTGCTAACACCGCCCGCACGGCATCCAGTTCCGTGCGAAAACCCAGCGCATTGGAGCCGGCGGTCAGCGACACAATTTTTGTTCGCGGTGTGAGGACTTCCGCCAGGCGATCAAACTGGGGTACGCCGCGCTGGTCCGGCACGTAGCAAATTTCCAGCCGGAAGCGCTCGGCCATCATCTGCCACGGCACCAGATTGGCGTGGTGCTCGGCGGTGGTAAGGAGAACCTGATCGCCAGGCTGCAGCTGCGAGCTCAGGCAGTACGCCAGCAGGTTCAATCCCTCGGTGGCGCCGCGGGTAAACACTATTTCTTTGGGGTTCGTTGCGCCGAGAAATACGGCCGCACGCGCGCGCACCTGCTCCACCATTTCCGTGGCGCGGCGGGCGAGACGGTGGCTGGAGCGATGGGTATTCGCATTGCTGTGGCGATAAAAATCGGCGATGGCGTCGATCACGCATGCTGGCTTTTGCGTGGTGGCGGCATTGTCCAGATACACCAGCGCACGGTTCTCGGGCTGAGCGAACAGCGGAAACTGTTTTTTGAACGACTCGACGGAAAAGCTCATAACCAGATTGTCACCATGGGGTATTCCCAGCCGGGTATTTACAGATTGAACAGCGCGCGGGCATTTTTTGTGGTCTGGGCAGCAATCTCGTCCACCGAAATACCGCGCAACCCGGCGAGGATTTCCGCTACTGCCGGCAGATACTCCGGGCTGTTGCGCTCGCCCTGGCGGCCGGCGTGGGGCATATCGGGAGCATCGGATTCCAGCAAAAGCGACTCCAGAGGAACCGACGTGAAAGTGGCGCGGGTCTTGGCGGCGCGCGGATACGTGATGGTGCCGCCGGCACCGAGGTAAAACCCCAGTTTCCAGTATTCGTCGGCAGTTTCGCGACTGCCGCTGAACGCGTGAATTACACCGCCTTGTGGCGGGCGAACGGATTTAAGCAGGCGGATGACCTCGTTATGCGCCCGTACGCAGTGCACGATCACCGGCAAATCCAGGGACCGGGCTGCGCGCAGCTGCGCTTCGAAAGCGGCCAACTGCGCGTCCATGGGCGCGTCGATGTTGGCATCCAGCCCGCACTCACCAACGGCGATACAGCGGTTGTTGCCCGCGCGTTCGCGGGCGACGCGCTCCTCAATGGCGCGCTGCAACTGCGCCGGCTCAATCGCCAGTTCCGCCACCCACCAGGGGTGCACCCCCACGGCCCCGTACCAGTCGGGCTGGGCGTTTACCAATGCAAACAGCGGGCGCCACTGGGAAATGCTGATACCGGGGATGATCATGGCCTGCATGCCGAGCGCGACGCAACGTTGCCACACTTCGTGGCGGTCTGCGGCGAAGGCGTCGAAGTCGAAGTGGCAGTGGCTGTCGATCAGCGGCATGGGCCTGTGCATATGGCTGCTATTGCCGTCGCATTTTAGGCGCTGCGGCCGGCAAATTCGACCGCACTGGCAAAAACCATAAACCGGCTTAAGACTGCCGCGCGAGCTTGCGGCCCTGTTCCAGCTCCACGCGGAAGTTTTTTACCATCTGCCGCAGGAATAGCTTGGGCGCAAATTTATACAGATAGGCCCCGAACAGCGACTTGTCGCGGGGGAACAGGCGTTCTTTTCCGGCGGCCAATGCTCGCACGATCTCGCCCGCCATCCAGTCGGCGCTGCGCACCTGGCCTATGGTGCTCTGGGCATGCCTGGCGCGACCGCCGTCACCGGCAAGCGCATTGCTATCGATATTGGTGGCAACAAAGCTCGGGTAGACCATGAGCACGCGGACGCCTTCGTCGCGCACCTCTTCGCGGAAGGTTTCGAAGTACTGGTGTAGTGCACTTTTGGCCGCGCAGTAGCCCGCGCGCCCGAGCACCGGCATCCAGCCGGCCATGGAACTTATGTTGACGACACAGCCGGACGCGGCGCGCAGCTCGCCGATCAGTCCCTGGGCCAGTTCCACCGGTGCGTGATAGTCCACGGCCATCACCCGGCGGATGACCGCATTGCTGGTCTGGGTGGAGAGGCTGCGGTGGGTAATACCGGCGTTGTTCACCAGCAGGTCTACAACCCCATAGACGTTGCGCAGACGCGCGCACAGTTCCGCTACGACGGCTTCCGAGGAGAGGTCGGCAACGAATACGTCGGCACCAATACCCCGCGCCTCCAGTTCGCGCGCGCGTGCGGCCACAGCATCGGCTTCCACGTCGATCAACGCGAAGCGCAGCGGGCCCTTGCCGGCGTAGGACTTTTCCAGCGCCTGAACCAGAGCCCAACCGAGGCCACCGGCGGCGCCGGTAACCACGAAGATCTTTTCCCGGCTTTGCGCAGCAATCAGGGATGCATTCATGCGACCTGCCCCTCCGTTGCCGCCGCCGGATCGGCGTGGATGGCCCGCGCGGTGTGCGGGTCTACATCAATACCGAGGGCCTCTTTCGCAAAAAGCGCGAATGCCTCTGCCGAGGTCTTGCGCGGCCGGTAACCCAGTTCGCATTTGAGTCGCGTGTTCAGCAGCACCGGGCGGTATTGCAGAAACATCACCTGCGCCGGCTGCACATTGCCAAGGCGCAGCTTGTAACTAATGGCGAGCAGCGCCTTCAGCAGCCACACCGGCGGGCGGCGCAAGGGTTTGCCCAGCAGGCGGGCGATTTCGTGCGGCGTCAGTGCGCCGTCACCGGCGAGATTGTAGATACCACTGGCATCTTCCAGCACGCCGTGTTCGATGGCACCGATCACATCCTGATCCCAGATGAACACAAACGGCGAGTTGTGCGCCCCCGGGTCGAGAATGCCTTTGCCGGCAAACAGTGCACTAATCTTACTGCTGGTGGTGGCACCGATAATCGAACACGGCCGGAAGATCAGTTGCTTCAACTGCGGGTGACGCCGGCGATAGTCCGCGAGCATTTCTTCCACGAGTCGCTTGTGATCCGAATAGGCAAATTCCGGGTTGCCGCGCAGTGGATCGTCTTCCGTCAGCCACATGGGGTTGTCTGCGTGGTAGCCGTAGGCGGCACCGCTGCTGGTGAGGGTAATATGGGTTACCCCGGCAGTGATACAGGCATCCAACACATTGCGGGTGCCGTCGACATCGATGCGGTACTCCCGTTCGCGGTCGCGCCCGGGGGATACTACGGACGCCAGGTGTATCACATGGGTAATACGCTCGGCGCGCATCAGTTCCGCAAGGGCGGCATCGCAGATATCCATCAGGAAGATGGGAAATGCGGCCTCGCGCCGGGCAATATCCACCCCGATCACCTCCATCCGCGCGGCCAGCGCCTCGCCCAACAGGCGGCCCACATAGCCCGCCGCCCCCGTAATCAATACCCGTTTTTCACTCATGCTCTGCTCTTGTAGTTATTTAGTCCGACGGCCAGCCGGTATTGGCAGCGAAATGGGATTCACACCGAATCCGCCACCCGCTCCTGCACATCGGCCAAACGCCGGTTGCTGTAGTTCCAGAATCCGGCAAGGGACAACCCCGATACCAGATGCCAGACACCCCAAAAGCCCGCCACCACCAACATTTCTCCGGAGCCCGGATAGAAGGTAAACAGGATGGCGAGCGCCAGCCCGGAGTTCTGGATACCCACCTCCATGGTCACCGCGCGGCGGTCACCCTGCGGCAGGCGGGCGCCGCGGCTCGCCAGGTCACCGATCAGGAAGGCAACAGCGTTGTGCGCGATCACCAGCACCAGAACCGAGCCCGCAATCTCGAGGGCCGTCTGCCAGTGTTTGCTGAAGGAGATGATCACGAACAGCAGGAATACCCCCAGCGACGCCGTGCGGAAATGGCGCTCGCTGCGCCGGGCAAAACCCGGAAAGTGCGCTCCCACTACCATGCCCAGCGCCATCGGCAGCGCCAGTACCAGCACCACCATCAACACCATGTTCTCCGCCGGTAGATGAATCGCCTGCAGGGCTTCGCGGGTGTGGGGATTGAGGCTGCCGTAGAGGGCAAAATTGAGCGGCGTGAGTACCACCGCGGCGAGGCTGGAAATGGCGGTCATGCTGACGGAGGTGGCCACATTCGCGCGCCCGATCCATGTCATCACATTGGAGAAAGTACCGCCGGGGCAGCAGGCCACCAGGATCATCCCCAGTGCCAGGCCCGGGCTGATATCCAATGCCCAGGTGCCAAAGCAGGTAATGGCCGGCAACAACAGAAACTGGGCAACAAGGCCGGTAACCGGCGCCACCGGGCGACTCAACACCCGACGGAAATCCGCGGTTCTGAGCCCCAGAGACACGCCGAACATCATGAACGCCAGTACCGCGTTCAGGGCGAGCAACGCTCCCGGCGACATCTGAAAGCTGTCGATGGAAGACGATACAGCGGCGGTAATGACGGAATTCACGTTATTCATCGTCCTGGCGACCTCAGCGGGTCGCCGCGGCCGGATTGATTGAAAAACATGCAGTATCCGCAACCTGACAGTCACTCAGCAAGTCCCGGGTGTGACCGGCCAGTGCTTTTAGATAAGTGTCCTTGTGCACGTAATAAGCCATACGCTCGAGTTTCAGGTATTGCATGCCGCCATCGGCGCGCTGCCTCGCCTGCATCCGCTTCACCTTTTTGAGCTTCTGCGCCGAAGCGGCACCATGGGCCAGCTGGCGGATGTACAGGGCCACCATCTCCGCCTGGCGATTGCGCCCCTCCCAGCCAAGGCCGGCGGCTTCCACCATGCCCATCAGGAACAGGTTGTCGTACTCCGGGTGAAAGACGTTCAGGTACATACGCGGGGCAAAGCCCTCCCAGTTGAGATGGGCAGACTCGATAAATGGATAATGCAGCTTGTAACCCGTAGCCATCAGGATCAGATCGTATTCGCCGCTGCTGCCGTCGGCGAAGGTCACTTTGTGCCCCGCCACCGCCGCAATATCCTTGCGCGCCTTGATATCGCCGTGGCCGATATGGTGCAGGATCAGGGAGTTGATCACCGGGTGCGATTCAAACATTTTGTAGTCCGGCTTCGGCAGGCCGTACTGCTCGGGCGACCCCAGCATGAACTTCGACAGCGCGGCGCTGATGCGCTGCTGGATAAACCGCGGCAGCTTGAGCTTGCCGCCGACGGCGTCGGTGGCCTTGCCGCCGATAAATTTGGGCAGGAAGTAGTAGCCGCGGCGCAGGCTGATATCCACGCTACTGGCACGGTGCGCGGCGTCCACCGCGATATCCGCGCCACTGTTGCCACAACCCACCAGCAGCACGCGTTTGCCGTCGAAAATGGCCGGGTCGCGGTAGTCGGAGGAGTGCAGCAGTTCGCCGGAGAATGCGCCGGGCAGCTCGGGTATATTCGGGTGGTGCAGCGTACCGTTGGCGATCAGCAGGCCGCCGAATACGCGCGTCTGCTCCTCGCCCCGGCAGCGGGTGGTGATGTGCCAGTCGTCGCCGACGCGCGTGCACTGCACCACCTCGGTCTCGAATTCGTAGTGGCGGTAGAGATCAAACGCGTTGGCGTAGGCGCGGAAGTAATCGCGCATTTCGCGGTGACTGGGGAATAGCGCAACATCCTCACCCATGGGAAACTCGGCGAACTCGGTCATGCGTTTGGACGAGATCAGGTGCGCGGACTCATACATGGTGCTGGTGGGGCTGTCGATATCCCACAGGCCGCCCACATCACTATGTATCTCGAATCCCACACAGGGGATACCGTGTTTGACCAGATTGCGTACACTACACAACCCCATGGGACCGGCGCCGATCACCGCGTAAGACTTACCATCTAATGGTTTCATTATTTTTTTCCCGCTATGGCGCGCCAGGGTGAAGGCGACCTTCTCCACTGACTTTCTTGTCATCTAATGTCGGCATTCAATATAACGTGACATTCCAACAGGCCGTCGTCATAATCGGGCAGCATCTGGTTAATTTCGGACAGTTGATTTGAACACCATCGACAGTAGAAGCGTTACATTAAGCTATACGCGAGCAGTTATAAGCGCTTTAGAGCGACTTCAGCTGAAACTGCCCGCACGGGCCCAGGCACTTCTGACCGCCATTAACGAAAATGAACGGGTCCCCATGAACGTGCAGGAGGAGATCTGGCTGGCGGTGCAGGATGCGCACCCGGATCCACTGCTGGGTATTCGCCTCGGCCAGGCCATGCAGGGCGCCCAGATGGGGCTGGTGGGCTATCTGCTGATGACCCAGAAGAATCTCGGCGCCGCCCTGGAGCAACTGCTCATCTACCATCCCCTGCTCGGCGAGGGCGGTCAGTTCGAGATGCGCCGCGGCAGCTTTTACGTAGAGCTCTGCTATCGCCCCAACTACCTGCGCTGCGCGCGCCTGCGGGTGGAAACGGTGCTATCCATCTGCTTGGCTCAGGCCCGCGTCATGACCGGACGCGAGTTCCAGCCCCAGAGCGTGCTGTTTGCCTACCCTACCCCATCGCTGGCGGTACAGCAGCAGTACCAGCAGCTGCTGCAGGCACCGGTACAGTTCAACGCCGAATCCTCCGGCATCCGTTTCCGCCCCCAGGATCTGGAGATCCCACTGGTGGCGGCAGACCGCCAGGTGATGGCGCGCCTGAAGCCGGAAGCCGACGCCCTGCTGAAAGCCCTCACCAGTAAAAGCCTGCAACTGAGGGTGGCCCACCTGCTGCAGCAGGAACCACAACTCTCCCGCGAGCAGGTCGCAGCGCGCCTGTGTATCAGCCCGCGCCACCTGGGCCGCAAACTACTGGAGGAAAACGCCAGCTTCCGCGCAATCCAGGACGAGGTGCGCAGCCACTACGCGTGCCAGTGGCTGCGCGAGGGCGAAAAAACCAACGTGGATATCGCCGCCGCTCTCGGCTATTGCGACGAGAGCGCCTTCGGCAAAGCCTTCCGGCGCTGGACCGGCCTTTCCCCCAAGGCATTCAAGGCAGCAAAATCCGCGTAACCGCGCGACGCTGGCGAGACTAGAGTTAGAGGGAGTAATTACACGACGTCTGCGCCGCCACCGGGATATACCATGCCGCTCCAGCCCGATACTTCACCGCCGATCCTTCTCGGCAAGGATGCCCTCAACGAGGGCATTCCTCCCACGGGCGGGCCGGCGGCAGCCGGCTACCTACTGCCGACCATGCTGAATCGCCACGGTCTGATCTGCGGCGCCACCGGCACCGGTAAAACCGTGACCCTGCGCTACCTGGTCGAGCAGCTAAGCGCGCGCGGGATAGCAACCCTGGTAACCGACCTGAAAGGCGACCTGAGCGGTCTCGCTGCCGCCGGCGGCGGCAGCGACAAGGTGCGTGCGCGCCTGCCGCAGTTCGGCCTGGACGAGAGTTATTTTCGCGCTTTTCCCCTCACCCTCTGGGGCAGGGGTGGCCTCCCCATGCGCGCCACACCCAGCGAACTGGGGCCGGAATTGATCGGGCGCATGCTGCAACTGAATGACAATCAACAGGGGCTGATGCAACTGCTGTTTCGCATCGCCGATCAGCAAGGCCTGCTCCTCCTGGACTGGAAGGACCTGCTGGCGCTGATCGACCATGCGGACCAGAACCGCAAAACGCTGCTTGCGGAGTTCGGCACCATTTCCCCCGCCAGTCTCGGCGCCATCAAACGCAAGTATCTCGCGCTGGAATCCCAGGGCGCCGACACCCTGTTCGGCGAGCCCGCACTGGACCTGACCGACCTCATTGCCGGCAACAATATTCACCTGCTGGACGCCAGCGACATGCAGCCGGCCGTCTACGGCATCCTGCTGTTGTGGCTGCTCGCCGAGCTGTATGAAAACCTGCCGGAAGTGGGCGACCGCGAACTGCGGTTAGTACTGTTTTTCGACGAGGCTCACCTGTTGTTCGACGATCTGCCCAAGAACCTCTGCAAAGAGGTAGAGCAGATCGTGAAACTGATCCGCTCGCGCGGTGTGGGAATTTTTTTCGTCACCCAAAATCCACTGGATATACCCGAAGACATACTCGCCCAGCTCGGCAACCGGGTGCAGCATGCGCTGCGCGCCTATACGCCCAGCGAGCAGCGGGCGGTCAGGGCTGCCGCCAACAGCTTCCGGGCGAACCCCGGCATCGACACGGCCACGGCCATCGGCGAACTCGGTGTGGGCGAGGCGCTGGTGTCCTGCCTGGATGAAAATGGTGTGCCGCAGCCGGTTTCCCGCCTACTGATCCATCCACCCGCGAGCCGCCTCGCCCCGCTGGACGACAGCGAGCGCCACGCGCTGTTGAAAAACGACCCACTGAAAGGCAAATACAGCCAAAAGCTGGACCGGGACTCTGCCTACGAACAACTGCAGCAACGCCGCGCGCAGGCGCCGGCACCCGCAGAACCGGCGCACAGACCCACCGCCAAGCGTAAGCCCGGTGCACTGGAAAAGTCATTCGACAAGATGGCGACGAGTTTCGGGCGCCAAATCGGCCGGGAATTGATGCGCGGCATTATGGGGGCGCTCAGCGACCGTAAGCGCTGACGCCGGCGTTGTGAGCGACATTTCAGACGTGCTCGCAAGACAGGAAAAATGCGTCCAGCGCCGGTCGCAGCGGCGCCAGGGATTTGTAGCGGGACTCTTGCGGGGACATCCCCTGCACCGCGACTCGAAGCGCCGCGACAGCGCCAGCCACTGCCAGCAGGTCCGCCAAAGGATTGATCATCACGCGAATGGTAAATACCACCGCTCCGGTCTCCGGCAGCCGCCGCAGAGACTGGCGCTCAACACGCAGAAACAGCGCGCCAGGTTCCGTGCACTGGGCGGTGTTGCCGCCGCGCTGCAACAAATCCGGAGAATTCACCACCGACCAGTTTCCCCGCCACACCGGATACTCCGGCAGCAGGTGATCGAAGAAGCGCGCTAGCTGCGGAGACAGCTTCTGCTGAAAGCCCGGAACCAGGCGGTGGATCTGATCCAGCGGCCGGCCGATTTTTTCCTCCAGCCGCCAGTAACTGGGAGCACACAAAGACGCGGCCGCAAGCTCGTAGCCGTGCCGGCCGGGCAGCAGGATACACAGGTCATCCGCCACCCACTGGCTCGCGTGCCACAGTGGCTCCCCACCCGATATTGCCGCCGCCGCGCCGGGCCAGCTCAGCGCGTTGTTGGCGCGGGACCAGCGCAGCACATCGCCCGCTGCACAGAAGTATTCCCTATGATCCCGGCGCAAATGCCCGGCCAGAGACGCCACCAGCTCACGTTGCGCGGGCAGCGACGCCGGCAACTGCGCATATACCCGCTCGCCCCACTCGCGACGGACACGGAGTTTGTTGTGCAGGTAGTGTGGCAGCTGTTCGCAGCGGGGAATCCACTGCGTAGAAGAGAGCCGGTTGAGCCCCATGTGCACGACATCCGGCTCGCGCACAAACGGCAGGCAACCATCGGGGGAAATGAGATCTTGGGCAAAGCGGCGCAGTATGGATGCCGCCTGCCCGAAGGTTTCGGAAGAATTTCCGTTAAATGTCACCGCAGTGCCGGTGCGCCGCAGAGGCGGCTGCTTCAGCGTGCAGCCGTGGCCTGCAGGCCGGCGCGTGCCTGTTCCAGCGCCACCAGGTCCTGCAGCCATACAATGTCCGTTGCCGCGACCTGAGCACCGGTATACTGGGTCAGCGCCGCACGCACCTGGTCCAGGTTCTGCGCGTCAGTGGTCGCATTACCGTTCACCGCGTCCAGCGGCAATTCGATCCAGGCCTGGCCGTTCTGATCAATCACTTCCTTTGCCTCCGGTTCATTCGCCGTCAGGTGGCGGTCGATGGCAGAGGAACCACCCGCCGGCAGATAAATGGTGCCATTGGTGATATCCACCGCAAACGCCACGATTCCCGGAAGGATGCCGAACAGGAGGCCGGCGCCATCAAGAATGACAACCACTGGGTCTACACGGCCTCCGGCTTGCCCTTTGCGCTCCGGGTAGAGGAAGTAGCCGCAGGCAGTGAGGTTCAGCACCAGGGTCAGAAGACAGGTAGCGGCGGCGCCGCGCTTGACAGATCGGTTCATGAATTTGTTTCCTCTATGGAATCCCGAAGTCGCTTGCATTGGGCGGCAAGAATACCCGATTTGGCGGAGGGGCCGAAAGTGGCGCCTTTTCGATCAATGTGCACCAGTTCGCGAGCGCGATGAGACTCTCTCTGCTTCTTCGCACAAATAGGTCACCGTCTCTGCTTCGAGTAATCCGCACCCACAGTACGGTGATCGCCAAAATGCGGGGGTTTGCACACAGGAGAAGGTCACCAACTTGCGTTGCTGGCGCGGCAATGCAAACCTGAATTAACTGTCTAATAGTTAACCAATCTTCCGCCAAGTTTCCGCTCACTGGAAACAGGCCCGCAAATGCCTGCCTAAACTTTAGACAGCACCTGCTGAGGGATGTCAGGGAGCAGTACAACGTTTCTGAAGGTGTGTTTGTGGTTCACACCGTGCAGTGACCAGGGCAGTGAGAAGTCGTCATTGGTCTGACGCCAGAAATTTCAGGGAGCAGTAGTCTCAGCAGGTGCCGCCAGGGAATGGCAGAAGCGCGGTGTTCGCAAGAGCACCGCGCTTTTTTATTGTGCACGGCTCAAAATAATTCTCTACAAAGTACCCCGCAGAAAGGAAATTACTCCAAGCTGCCTTGAGCTATCCTGAATTTTTGTCGCGAATCTGTATCCTGCTCAACAGAAACTCGCGACAGAATGCCGGATACCCGAGTCTGTCCCGGTCATACCCCTACATCGCCAAAATTACTGCGGAGCTCACGCATGCACATCAGCAGCGCCTTTGACAGCGGCAACATCAAAGTCATCAATAAAGACAGCGACCCCATCGAGCTGGCCATCCGGATCGACAACCAGTCGGATTTCTATCAGTGGTTCCACTTCCGCCTGGAGGGCGACGTGGGCAAGAAATACCCTCTGCGCATCACTAATGCGGGCAAGGCGGCCTACCCTGCCGGCTGGGAAGATTACCGGGTCTGTGCTTCCTATGATCGCCACAACTGGTTCCGCATCGACGCCCAGTACGATGGCTCGGTACTGGACTTTACCGTTGAACTGGAACAGCCGAGCATTTATCTCGCCTACTTCGCCCCCTTCTCCTGGGAGCGTCATCTGGACCTGATTGCGTGGGCCCAGTCTGACGAGCGGGTGCGGGCTGAAACGCTCGGCCTGACCCTGGACGGGCGCGACATGACCCTGCTCACTATCGGCAACCCGGAAAAAGCACGCCGCAAGGTGTGGATGATTGCCCGCCAGCACCCCGGGGAAACCATGGCGGAATGGTTTGTGGAGGGCTTCCTTGAAGCGCTGCTGGACGACGCCAACCCCACAGCCCGCCGCCTGCTGGAAACCACCGTATTGTACGTGGTACCAAACATGAACCCGGACGGCAGTGTGCGCGGTCATCTGCGCACCAACGCGGCGGGCGCCAACCTGAACCGCGAATGGCAAAACCCGAGCATGGAACGCAGCCCCGAGGTCTACCTGGTGCGCGAGCGCATGCTGGCCACCGGTGGCGACATGTTCCTCGACATTCACGGTGACGAGGCCCTGCCCTACAACTTCGTCGCCGCCTGTGAAGGCATTCCCGGCTACGACGACAAGCATGCGGCACTGGAAAACGTATTCAGGCAGGCATATATGAAGGCCAGCCCGGATTTCCAGACCACACACGGCTATGAACTGCACCAGCCCGGCGAAGCCAACATGACTGTGGGCACCAACTGGTGTGGGCACCAGTTTCGCACCCTCGCGCTCACCCTGGAAATGCCTTTCAAGGACAACGCCGACCTACCCGACCCAGTGGAAGGCTGGTCGCCCGCGCGCAGCCGCCAGCTGGCCAAAGACATCCTGTTCCCGATCCGCGAAACGCTCGCGTATATGGATGGAGCCAACTGACCCTGCAAAAATAACAGAGCCGATTCACCATAAATCAATAAAGGGAAATAACCATGCAATTGCCCCACCACTGGCGGCGCCTGGCGCTGCCACTGGCCCTCGCGGGCCTGGCGGCCATCGGCGGCTGCGCCAGAAAAGACGCGGATATAGAAGCAGCAAAAACCGAGGCAGCCGCTCCGCAAGCGAGCGAAACCCCGCCAGCAAATAAAGCGGCAACCACAGCACACGCGAGCGAGCCCACCCTGAGCGCGGAAGAAAAAGCCGAAGTTGCGGAGCTGGCCAAAGACCTACACAGGCACATCGCGGTTCTCGCCTCCGACAAATTCGAGGGCCGCGCCCCCGCCACCAAAGGCGAGGAGTTGACGGTCAACTACCTGGCAGAAGAGTTCAAGAAACTGGGTCTGGAACCCGGGGCCCAGGACGCCGACGGCAACCCCAGCTGGTTCCAGCAGGTGCCGGTGGTGGAAATGAATATCGAAACCACCCCACTGCTAATCAAAGGCGAGGGCTTCGAGAAATCCCTGCAGCCTCTGACCGATATGGTGACCTTCACCCAGCGCCAGGTACCCGAGAGCAAACTTGAGGACAGCCAACTGGTATTCGTGGGTTACGGTATTGTCGCGCCGGAGAACAACTGGAACGATTACGCCGGCCTCGATATGAAAGGCAAGACTGCGGTGATCCTGGTCAACGACCCAGGCTACGCCACTCAGGACAAGAACCTGTTCAACGGCAACGCCATGACCTATTACGGCCGCTGGAGCTACAAATTTGAAGAAGCCGCCCGCCAGGGCGCGGAAGGCGCGATCATCATTCACGAAACCGGGGCTGCCGGTTATCCCTGGGAGGTCGTCAGCGGCAGCTGGTCCGGCGCCCAGATCAGCCTTGCGGCCGATGACAAGAATACCGACCGCGTGGCGGTGGAAGCCTGGATGACAAGCGATGCGGCAAAGGAGCTGTTCACCGCTGCCGGCCTCAACCTGGCACAGGAAATGGACGCAGCCAAGCAGCGCGGTTTCAAACCCAAGCCGATGGACCTCAGCGCCTCAGTGGAGCTGAAGAGCAAGGTGCGCACCTCCAATTCCCGCAACGTGGTGGCCAAAATTCCCGGCAGCAAGTATCCGGATGAAGCCGTCATCTACACCGCGCACTGGGATCACCTTGGGGTGAACGAGCATGCCGAAGGTGGTGACCACATCTTCAACGGCGCCGTTGACAATGCCACCGGTACTGCCGGACTGCTTGCCATGGCCCAGCAAGTGAAGAAAATGCCACAGGCCCCGGAGCGCTCCCTGGTATTCGTCGCGGTGACCGCGGAAGAATCCGGTCTGCTGGGCTCAAAGTACTACGCGGAAAACCCCGTGGTGCCACTGGAAAAAACCGTGGCGGGAATCAACTTCGACGCCATGGGGGTTCTCGGCCCTATGCGCGATGTGATCGTAGTGGGTTATGGCAATAGCGAGCTGGAAAAACTGCTGGAAAAAACCGCCGCCAAACAGGGCCGCTACCTGGCCCCGGAAGACCATCCTGAGCGCGGCTACTTCTACCGCTCAGATCATTTCAGCCTTGCCAAGAAAGGTGTACCAATGCTGTATTTCGATTCCGGAACCGACAGCTTTGAGCACGGCCGCGAATGGGCGCAGAAGAAAGGCGAGGAGTACACCGCAGAGCACTACCACAAGCCCGGCGACGAGTACGACCCGCAGTGGAACCTGGAAGGCGCCGCACTGGATCTGGCCCTCGGTCTCGACCTGGGCCTGGAACTCGCCAACAGCCGCGACTGGCCGAACTGGTATGCGGGCAACGAGTTTCGTGCGGCCCGCGACCAGAGTGCGGATGCCCGCAAGTAATCGCACTGCCACACGTTCTATCTTCGGTCTCTAAACATAGGGCGCCATTGGGCGCCCTATGTTTATTTGGGATTAATAAAATTAGGTGTCTTTATCCTCCAGCAAGCTGCGCCGCTCACCGTAGGTCAGTGTTTCTTTCTTTGCCACCAGCCAATAAGTGATGCCGAGCGCCAGTACCGCCGCGGCAATTCCCAGAATATAGATTGGCCCGGTTTCGTCGAGATCCAGCACAATGACCTTCCGCGCGATCGCCATCAGCGCTGTCGCCACCACCAGCTGAATCGGGATCACATTGGACCCCAGGTAGAGACGGATGTTGATGAATATCTCGATAGAGATGAGTACCAACATGATCGCGCCGAATACATCGAACAGGTCGTTGTGATTCAACAGCAGTAAAGGCTCGGAGCGCAGACGCTGATACAGCACCCACACAACATCGGCGACACTCCAGATGATCACCAGTGCCATCAGCACTGCCAAAAAGCGTACGGAAGCGCGAATGATGATGTGCAAGACACGAATCAGAGGATCTTCGTGTTCCGCGGGCAATTCTTCGTGAATCAGTGTGTGCCGCCGCTGCTGTTCCGACATTCAGTGCTCCAACCGTATGCATTCGTCTCCTAGTTATAGCGCACCTACGAATTTCACGGCGTCAGCCGGTATTGCATCGCCATCACAAGATTGCCCTGAATAAAAAAACCCGCTGCAAGCAGCGGGTTTTTTTGGGAAAACAAATGACAGCAATCAGGCGCTGACTTCTGCTTCCACTTTTTTGAGTTCTTCATCGCGCAGCTCGCGACGCAGAATCTTACCAACATTGGTTTTCGGCAGATCTTCGCGGAACTCGATATTTTTCGGCACCTTGTAAGCGGTCATATTCTCGCGGCAGTAGGCGATAACCTCTTCCGCCGTCAGCGAGGGGTCCGCTTTCACCACAAACAGCTTGACGGTTTCCCCGCTGCGCTCGTCGGGAATACCTACCGCCGCCGCTTCGGTCACTTTCGGGTGCGCAGCCACGATATCTTCGATTTCATTCGGATAGACATTGAAGCCGGACACGATGATCATGTCTTTTTTCCGGTCGACAATTTTGATGTAACCGTCGTCCTGGATCACCGCCATATCGCCGGTTTTCAGCCAACCTTCCGCGTCGATGGTCTCAGCCGTGGCTTCCGGGCGCTCCCAGTAACCCTTCATTACCTGAGGACCGCGAACACACAACTCTCCGGGCGTATTGTTGGGGAGGTCGTTGCCATTCTCGTCCGTCACTTTCACTTCGGTACCCGGCACGGCAATGCCCACGGTGCCCAGCTGCACCGCTTCTGCGGGATTGAAGGAAACTACCGGTGATGTCTCTGTCATACCGTAACCTTCGGTCACCACGCAGCCGGTCATCTGCTCCCATTTTTCCGCGGTGGCGCGGGTCAGCGCCATACCGCCGGAACAGGTGGTGTGCAGTTTGCTGAAATCCAGATTGGCAAAATCCGGGCAACGCATCAGGCCGTTGAACAGGGTATTCAGGCCGCAGAAACCAGTGAAGCGTTTGCCCTTCAGGGTTTTGACAAATCCCGGAATGTCCCGCGGATTCGGGATCAGCAGCGAGTGGTTACCGGTGGTAAACAGACACATGCAGTGAATGGTGAAGGCGTAGATGTGATACAGCGGCAGCGGTGCAATGTAATACTCCTCACCCTCCTTCATGGAATCACCCAGGGCTTCACGCACCTGTTCCATGTTCGCCACCAGGTTGCGGTTGGTCAGCATGGCACCTTTGGCCACGCCGGTAGTACCACCGGTGTACTGGAGCACGGCGATATCGTCCGGAGTGCGCGCCACGTCCTGGTGCGGCTGCTTGGCGCCGGCGGTCATGGCATCACGAAAATCCACCTGGTTGGCAAAATTGAACGCCGGCACCATTTTCTTGATGTATTTCGCCACATTGTTGATCAGCACGCGCTTGAGCGGTGGGTGCAGGTCGGCGATTTCAGAAACGATGACCTGCTCTACAGAGGTCTCCGCAACCACTGAAGACGCGGTATCCGCAATATTAGCCAGCACCACCAGCGCTTTGGCGCCGGAATCATTCAGCTGATGCTTGAGTTCGCGACGGGTATACAGCGGGTTGGTGTTGACCACAACCAAGCCAGCGCGCAGCGCACCGAACACCACCACCGGATATTGCAGAACATTGGGCAGCTGAACCGCGATACGGTCGCCGGGCTTGAGACTGGTGTTGTGCTGCAGGTAAGAGGCAAAGTTGGCGCTGAGTCGGTCGATATCGCCAACGGTAAGCGTATGCCCCAGGCAGGTAAACGCAGGCCTTTCAGAATATTTGGCTGCGGCACTGGTAAACACGTCAAGAATACTGCGTTCGATGTCCAACTTATTTCTCCCAATGTTGTTTTTGTGGTGCTGCCCGCCGGTCTGGCGCCAAACCTTAACCCGTGAATTATCACTCAGGCTACAGAACGAAGAAACCCGCACCGGGCTGATCATCTGGCGAACCCGGTGTCGCCAGATGGCCAGTGCGCACTTCCTTGTCCGTATATAGACGAAATCCTCAGGCCAGGCGTTATGCGGACAGATAATTATTGTAAGTTTTGGTAGTTATCCGATGAATGTGCTTCAACGTGGCAAATCACCCGCCTGAATTTCGCTTCAGCGGGGTACTACACAACGGGTGCCGATTGGGTCTTCGCCGTGCACTCGCGGCAGGATATTTGAACATCAATAATGGGCGGTGGCTATTCCGCGTCAGGTAATTCTCTGACTGTGGCGTCTTTGGTTTACGCTCAGTGGCTGGAGAAAAGATCCGCCAGCGACGCCGCCAGTTCGCGGTTACCGGTATAGCGAATGTCTCCCAACAGAAAGGCATGCCGCGCGCTCAACTGACCGTCGATAATATCATTCAGAGTTTTGAACGACATCTCGAGTTCCAGATCGGCGGCGACCGTCTCCCCCGGAATCTGCACGGCTTCAATGACGGCTTCCGCGTCGTGATTACCTTGCACCTGCAGGTAGAAATCGCTGCCATCCGGCAGGCGAAACTGTACCCGAGTGGTATTTGGTAAACAAGCCAGCCCCCGCAGCCGCTCGAGAATATTCGCCGGTAGTTGCATCGATGCTCCGGTTTTCCTTTCACCCCACTTTCGCCTCCGTTGGCGGAAGTCGGATTCAAAAACACCGCCACTGTTGCCAGCGGCGGTGCCTCGGTGACGTCAGGCTCAGAATACGAAGTGTTCCGCGTCCAGACTCATCAGATTGTCGGCGCCACTCTGCATCGCGCTGGCGTGCGTCGCCGTGCGCGGCAGAATACGGTCGAAGTAGAAGCGTGCGGTAGCCAGTTTGGCGCGGTAGAAGTCTTCCTCCGCGGTGCCCGCGGCGAGCTGTTCATTCGCCACTTTGGCTGCCAGCGCCCACAGATAAGCCTGTACCGCATAGCCGGAATACATCAGGTAGTCCACGGACGCTGCGCCGACTTCGTCGGGGTTTTCCATCGCTTTAACGCCGATGTTCATGGTCAGCTCGCCCCACTGCTGGTTAATTTCCTGCAGTTTGGCAACGTAGGAGGCCAGCGCCTCGTTATCAACCTCGGCCTTGCAGAACTTGTGCACGACCTTGGTAAACTTGCGCAGCAACTCACCCTGGCTCATCAACACCTTGCGGCCCAGCAGGTCCAGTGCCTGAACGCCGGTGGTGCCTTCGTAGATAGTGGAGATACGCGCGTCGCGAACATTCTGCTCCATGCCCCACTCAGCGATGTAGCCGTGGCCACCGAAGCACTGCATGCCCAGGTTGGCGGACTCATAACCGGTCTCGGTCAGGAATGCCTTGGCGATCGGCGTCAGGAATGCCAGCAGATCATCGGCTTCTTTGCGCTCTTCTTCGCTGCCCACCTGGGTGCGGTCCACCTGTTGCGCGCACAGCATCACCAGCATACGACCACCTTCGGCAAAGGCTTTTTGCGTCAGCAGCATACGGCGCACGTCCGGGTGTACGATGATCGGGTCCGCGGGGCCGTTGGGGTTTTTCGGACCACTCAGAGAACGCATTTGCAGACGATCCTTGGCATAAGCCAGGGATTTCTGGAAACCCGCTTCCGCATGCGCAACACCCTGCAGAGCAGTGCCCAGACGCGCAGTGTTCATGAAAGTGAACATACAGTTCAGGCCTTTGTTCGGCGGACCGATCAGGAAACCCTTGGCGCCGTCGAAATTCAGCACCGCTGTGGCGTTGCCGTGAATACCCATCTTGTGTTCGAGGGAACCACAGGTCACGCCATTGCGCTCACCCACGGAACCGTCTGCGTTGGGCAGGAACTTGGGCACAATAAACAGGGAGATGCCCTTGGTGCCCGCAGGCGCATCGGGCAGACGCGCGAGCACGATGTGGACGATATTTTCGGCCATGTCGTGTTCGCCTGCGGAAATGAAGATCTTGGTGCCGGAGATGGCGTAGGAGCCGTCGTCATTGGGCTCAGCCTTGGTGCGCAGGATACCCAGATCGGTACCGCAGTGCGGCTCGGTCAGGCACATGGTGCCGGTCCAGCTGCCCTCGACCAGTTTGGTCAGGTAGGTGTGTTTCTGTTCATCGGTGCCGTGAGCCTCCAGGGTATTCATGGCGCCGTGCGACAGGCCCGGGTACATGCCCCAGGACCAGTTCGCAGTACCCACCATCTCACTCAGGATAGTGCCCAGTGACGGCGGCAGGCCCTGGCCGCCGTGGTCCACACTGTGTGCCAGAGAAGGCCAACCGGCTTCCACGAACTGCTGGTAGGCCTCTTTGAAGCCTTCCGGGGTGGTGACTTCGCCATCGTTCCAGGTACAGCCCTGCTGGTCACCGATCTGGTTCAGCGGCGCGAGGACGTTCTCGCAGAACTTGGCGCCCTCTTCCAGGATCGCATCCACTACATCGGGGCTCGCGTCTTCGTAGCCCAGAGACGCATAGTGCTGGTCCCAGTTCAGCAGTTCACGCATGGCAAAGCGCATGTCGCGCAGCGGAATCTTGATCTCGCTCATCCTGATAACCCTCTTCTGGCAATTTTGTAGTCGGTGGACCTGGGCCCGGTGTTCACAGTGATTACGGACGATACCGAAAGGCAGTACCGGGCCGTCACGCCTGTGACTCAACTTTTGGTTTTATTCATCTTAGTTGCAAATTGCCAAAAGCCACTATGGCGAAAAATGCCCAAACCACTAACAAAATACGGCGCGAGAACGGGGACTTCTGGCCTGACGAACCGGTCAGATTACGTGGAAATATGCGCCTGCAACACCGTGTTGTGTCACAGGACAAGTGGAGAAAATCGCTGAGCCGGAAGGAAATCAGAGCCCTACAGCCGTGGAGCGCGGGCTTTTGCGGTACTCCCCAGGGGTAACGCCGGTCCACTTCTTGAAGGCGCGAAAGAAAGCGCTGGCCTCATCGAAACCGAGCATTTCGGCGATTTGGGTATTGGAGAGATCCGGGCAGCTGAGATAGTGGAAGGCGGCCTCCATACGGCATTCATCTTTCAGCTTCTGATAAGACGTATTTTCCTGCTGCAACTTGCGCCGCAACGTCGTCACCGACATATTCAGGCGCTCGGCCACCGCCTCCGCCGCCGGCATGGATTCACTCACGTCCCGGTTGAGAATGGTCTTCACCTTGGTCTTGATACTGTTGGCTTTGCCATCGCTGATCACCAGGTGGTAGGGGGCCGTGCGAATGAAATCCTCCACAGTCTGCGGACTCTGCACAATCGGATAGTCCAGATAGCGGCTCTCGTATTCCAGCGCGTTTCCAGGCTGATCGAACAGCAACTCACCCGCCTCGCTCTGGGCCAGCGCGCGGAACTCCTCGGGGCACGGAAAGGAAAAGTGGAGTTTCGCCAGGGGAATTTCCAGCCCCACCAGCCAGCAGTAAAAACGGTGCCATACTGCCAAGGTGGTGCGGATCACGCCCGGCGACGTCTCCGCAATCAGCTGGTCGAATTCGCCGGGCGCCAGGGAGCTGATGCCCTGGATGACCACCCTGTCGCGCTCCCCATCCCGGTGCAGCACAGGTTTGACGCGAAAACCGCGGCAGATCTCCATGAACTCCGCGCTCAGAGTGATCGCCTGACGCACGGTCGCGCAGTTCACCACCGTGAGACACAGCAGGCGGAAAGAACCCGTGCGCACGCGCCCACCGCTTAACATGCCGAACCATTCATCCTGAGCGAGCCACATCACCCGCTGGTAAAGCCTTCCATACTTGACTGCGGAAAACGCCGCCGTGTCTTCCAGGTCCCGCTCAGTAATACCCACCGAGGCCAGGAGTTCACGGCGGTCACAGCCGTGGTTTGAGGCCTCGTCCAGCAAGCGTTGCACATAGGCAATGGGAATGCGGATGTCGTCGTTGGCGCTTTCCATAGTTGCTGATATTTCCCGTCGGACTCCCGCTCTCAAAGTGCTGCTGATCGTATATTTTTCGAGGTCACTTATTTCTGCGATTGCGCAGCCAGCTCAACAGAGCACCAAACCCCAGCGCCAACGCAACAATAACAGCGAGAAACACCAGCATCAGCACCAGGTAACTAAGCACATCTCTCACTGGCAGGTCCCAGCTCCAGATCGCCGCTGCGACAAAGGCGATGCACGCGAGCACACTGGTAACGAAGGAACGGCGGCGTTTAATGGCCATAGCAGAAATTCCAGCGAGATATGAACGGGTGGTCGACAGCAGGCGCCAACACTAAGCTTCAGGCATGTCCGTCAGTAATGCTATCCGTAAGGATAGTTTCCGATTGCGGGCTGGACACGGCGCCGCATCCTGCAACATCAGGACATTGGTGTCAACGAAGCCGCCGCCCACGAGACGTTCCCGGCATTTCCGCAGCTACGCCAGGGAGATGCACAAGATGAAAAAAAAGTTGATCTATCGCAGCGAAGACCGCAAAACACTGCGCAAGCTGGCGATATGGGTGGAATGTATGATGCTGCTCACCGGCACGGTACTACTCGGTATTCTGCTGCTCAGCTAAGGGAGCCGCGCACACCGTCGCTCACTGCACGTTTTTACCTGTCGCGCGGCGCACATCCCGCCTCAATCGCCATCGACGATACCGCCGCGCGTCAAACGCGCGGGATCGAGAAGCGACTCCAGTTCGGCGCGCGACAACCCGGTCATTTCCACCGCGACGTCCAGTACCGGGCGGTTACTGCTATACGCGTTCTTGGCAATTTCTGCCGCTTTTGCATAGCCAATCACGGGATTGAGTGCCGTTACCAGGATCGGATTTTTCTCCAGCACTTCGTGCATCCGCTCCTGATTGACAGTAAAACCGGCGATGGCCCGGTCCGCCAGCAGGCGCGTGGCGGCAGTCAGTATCCGCACGCTCTCCAGCAGGGAAAAGGCGATTAACGGCAGCATAACATTGAGCTGGAAATTGCCGCTCTGCCCCGCCACAGTAATGGAGGTATCGTTGCCCATTACCTTCGCTGCCACCATCGCCACAGACTCGGCAACCACCGGATTCACCTTGCCGGGCATGATGCTACTGCCGGGTTGCAGTGGTGGCAGCGCGATTTCGCCAAACCCGGCCAGCGGGCCACTGTTCATCCAGCGCAGGTCGTTGGCGATCTTCATCAGCGCGACCGCCAGGGTTTTCAGCTGCCCGGAAACTTCCACCGCAGTATCCTGGCTGGCGATCGCCGCAAAGGCATTCTCCGCCGGGCGCAGGGAAACCCCACAGGCACTGCTTAGTTTGCGCGCAAATATCACAGCAAAATCCTCGTGGGCATTCAGCCCCGTGCCCACGGCGGTGCCCCCCTGTGCCAGCGCTTCAAGACGCGGCAGCGTGGATTCAATGCGCTCCTTACACAGTTTCACCTGCGCCGCCCACGCCCTCAGCTCCTGAGACAGGGTGATGGGGACGGCATCCATAAGGTGGGTGCGACCGGTTTTCAGCACTAGCTCAACGGTGCCGGCCTTGGTTTCGATCACGTCGATCAGATGCACCAGCGCCGGCAACAACCGGTTCTGCAGTGCCAACAATGTGGAGAGATGGATGGCAGTGGGAATGACATCGTTACTGCTCTGACACATGTTGACGTGGTCATTGGCACTGACCGTTTGCCCACTCGACTCAGTCGCAATATGGGCCAGCACCTCGTTCACGTTCATATTGGTACTGGTGCCGGAACCGGTCTGGAAAATATCCACGGGAAAGTGGCGGTAGTAGTCGGCGTCGTCCAGCTGATCGCAGGCTTGAACAATGGCATCAGCCAGATCCGCTGACAAAATTCCCAGGTTGCGATTGGTCTCCGCAGCCGCGCGCTTGATGGCGACAACCGCTCGCAGAAATTCCTTCGGCAGCGGGTA
The DNA here is from genome assembly GCF_011326135.1 of Microbulbifer sp. SH-1. Lineage (NCBI taxonomy): Bacteria > Pseudomonadati > Pseudomonadota > Gammaproteobacteria > Cellvibrionales > Microbulbiferaceae > Microbulbifer > Microbulbifer sp. SH-1. The sequence goes on from NZ_CP046948.1 coordinate 1,490,127, forward strand.
GCCGCTGACCGGAAAATTCTCCACCGCGCGCTGTGTCTGCGCACCGTACCGGGCCGACGCCGGAACACGCACCTCGCCCAGGCTGTCTTTCTCGATGCGAAATTTCTCGGAGCCTTCAGCTGACTGGTCGGGCATTGATCACCTCGGTCGCGCTGCCGATGAAAAGCGGCACAACAAACTGTGCGAGTAGAAAACCGTCACCAATCTAATGTGCGGACTGGCGAATTGGAAATCGGCTATATGCTGACGCGTCCTTCCTGGGTCCACTCACAGCGCACCTGCATGTCACCGCTTCCCGGCTCATGATAGAGGCCGGCGGCTTCCCAGTTGAATGAGTGGGTTCCGGACAGTTCGGTTTCCAGATGAACGGTTGCAGACACCCAGTACATGCTGTGCAGCAGTTCCTCGAATTTTCGTATCCACTGATTCCATTCGTATTCAATGGCGCGATAGGAGGCTCCGAAGTGGATGACATCCGTCTGGTACTGGGATTGTTTGACCTTGATGGTGGGAACCGAAAACATATCGCGACACAGGAGAGGCCATTCGTCGGCACTGGGCAGGGCCAGAATGGCTTCGCGATTGGTCCGGCGGCGTTCGCTGCCGCCAGTCAGGCTGTTGCTGTCTTTGATACAGCCGTAAACGATGGATTCCTGATCACCCTGAATCACGCGGTGCCAACCCCTACACTTCCCTGCGGCGCAATTACATTGGCCGGCAGGCACTATCGGAAAAACGGATTCGCCAACTGTAACGGCGCCTCAGTCAGAAAGCCACCTTCGATTGTCGCCAAATTCACAATTCGATCGCATTTCGGGCAGCGGGCTAACAAGTGCTCAGATTTCGATTCCCTGCTCACGCAGCATCGTCATCAGCCCCTCTTCATCCAGCACCGGTAGATCCAGTTCCCGCGCCTTGTTCAATTTGGAACCTGCGCCGGGCCCCGCCACCACCGTGTGGGTATTGGCAGAGACGCTACCGGCGACCTTGGCGCCGAGGCGCTGCAGATAATCTTTCGCTTCACTGCGGGAGAGCGTTTCCAGCTTGCCGGTGAGCACCCAGGTCTGGCCCGCGAGCGGTTGCGCACCGGCTTCCTGCACTTCGTCCTCCCAGTGCACGCCAGCCTGCTGCAGGGCGGCCACTTCTTCGAGGTTGTGCGGCTGCTCGAAGAACTCGGCTACATAGTGAGCGACCACCGGGCCCACATCCTCTACCTGCTGCAGGGCTTCGGTATCCGCCTGCATGAGTTTTTCCAACTGGCCGAAGTGGCGCGCCAGGTTGCGTGCGGTGGCCTCGCCCACTTCGCGGATGCCCAACGCGTAGAGGAATTTGGGCAGTGTGGTGGCTTTGCTGCGCTCCAGAGCATCCAGCAGGTTCTGTGCAGACTTTTCGCCCATGCGCTCCAGCGCCACCAGTGGTTCCAGTGACAGGTGGTATAGGCCGGACACGGAGTGGAGCAACCCTTCGTCGACCATCTGCTCGACGAGCTTGTCGCCGAGGCCATCGATGTCCATGGCCTTGCGCGAAGCGAAGTGTTTGATCGCCTGCTTGCGCTGGGCGCTGCAGATAAGACCGCCACTGCAGCGGGCCACCGCCTCGCCGGGCGTGGCTTCCACCGGCGAGTCGCACACCGGGCAGTGGCTGGGGAATTCGATGTCCCGCGCGTCCGCGGGGCGGCGGCTTTCCACCACGGAAACCACCTGCGGAATCACATCGCCGGCGCGGCGGATAATCACGGTATCGCCAATTTTCACCCCCAGGCGCTCGATTTCATCGCGGTTGTGCAGGGTGGCGTTAGAGACGGTCACACCGCCCACAAACACCGGCTGCAAGCGCGCAACCGGAGTGACCGCACCGGTGCGGCCCACTTGGAATTCCACATCCAGCAGCTCGGTCATTTCCTCCTGGGCGGGGAACTTGTACGCGGTTGCCCAACGCGGCGCCCGCGCCACGAAACCGAGGCGTTTTTGCAATGCAATGCTGTTGACCTTGAACACGATACCGTCAATGTCGTAGGCCAGCTGTGGACGCTTTTCGCCGAGTCTCCGGTGGTACTCGATGCAGGCCTGGATATTCTCCGCAATGGCCATTTCACTGTTGATACGAAACCCCCAGCGGTTCAATTGCTCGAGAATTTCCGAATGGCGTGCGGGTAGCTCACCGCCCTCGACAATGCCCACACTGTACACGCAGAGCTCCAGCGGGCGCTGGGCGGTGATGCGCGGGTCCAGCTGGCGCAGGCTGCCGGCAGCGGCGTTGCGCGGGTTCACAAACCCCTTCTCGCCGGCTTCCCGGGCTTTTTCATTCAGGGCGGCGAAGCCGGCTTTGGGCATATAGACTTCGCCGCGCACCTCCAGCACCGCTGGCACGTCACTGGCGAGCAACTTGAGCGGCACCGAGTAGATAGTGCGCACGTTCATGGTGATATCTTCACCCACAGTGCCATCGCCACGGGTGGCGGCGCGCTCAAGAATGCCGTCGCGGTACATTAAACTGACCGCAATGCCGTCGAGTTTGGGTTCGCAGGCATATTCCACCGGCTCGGCGCTGTTCAGGCGCTCGCGGATGCGGCGGTCGAAGTCTTCCATCTCCTCGTCGCTGAAGGCATTGTCCAGCGACAGCATAGGCATTTCATGGCGAACCTGGGTAAATGCCGCGAGCGGCTCCGCTCCCACGCGCTGGGTGGGGGAATCGCCGGTGACCAACTGCGGGTATTCCCGTTCCAGTGCCTGCAGTTCGCGCAGGCAGCGGTCGTACTCTACGTCCGGCAGCTCAGGCGCATCCATCACGTAGTATTGGTAATTGGCGCGGTTGAGAATGTCGTGGAGTTCCAGAGCGCGCTTTTGCGTCTCGGGGGGAATAGTTTTTGTCATTTTTTATCCGCAAAAATAGGGAATTCTTGCCGGTGGAAAGAGAAGTGGGGTTTCTGTAGGAGCCAGCCTGCTGGCGAACAACCTCAAAGCTGGAACAGTTCGCCAGCAGGCTGGCTCCTACAAATATTTATCGGGATCAGGCCTGCGCCTTGGCCAGCGCCTTGCGGCGCTGGAACTCCATCACCCGCTGGCGATAGTGCTCCGCGGTCTGCGCGGTAAACACACTGCGATTCTCATCTTTCAGTTCACCACCCAGCTGCTCGGCAATATAGCGCGCGGTTGTCAGCAGCGTATTGAACGCCTTCAACGCTTCCACTTCCGCCGGCAACGCCAGGAACAGGCTGACACCGGGGGTGGTGAAGTCTTCCATGGCGGACATATCGAAGGTGCCGGGCACCACGATGTTGGCCAGGCTGAACAGTACCGGCCCTTCGCCATCTTCACCCGTGTGGTAGTGGAAGATATTCATATCGCCAAAGCGCATACCACAGGCAAACAGGGCTCGCAGCAGGTCATTACCTTCGAAGTAGTCTCCCGCGGGGGCCATGATATTCAGGATCAGCACTTCTTCCACCGGACGCTCCTTGCGCGCTGCGGATTCGCGTTTGCCCGCCTGTCTTTTCGACGGCGCTTGCGACGGCTCGCGGGTTTCCCGCGCAGGCGCGACCGCTTTTTTTAAGTCGGGGAACTTGAGCTCCGGCAGCTTGATTTCAGCGCTGGCCCAGAGTGATTTCGCGGTGCGCGGTTTTTCTTCCGGTTCATCGCCGTGACTGCCCTGTTCTTCCGCACTCGCGTGCAGGGAATCCAGACTCACGGATTCGTCCAGCGATGGCTCGCGACGCCCACTGGACAGCGGTTCTTCGGCAAGATTGGCCAGCGGATCCGCCCCGCGCTGTGTCTCAGCCACGCTCTCTGGTTCATCCCGCGGAGACAGGTCATCATCCGGTTCAGCAGATGCCTGCCAGAAGGGTGGTTGCACTTCTTCGCGGGGAGCTTCTTCAGGAGTTGCCGGTGCCTCGTCAGCGACGGAGTCCATCAGCACAGGCACCTGTTCGTCCAGATTCAACGACACCTGTTCCGGCATACGCCTGCCTTCCGGCCCCGGCTCGGCGCGCGTCAGCGATGCATCACCGGCTTCGTCAGATTCCCGACGATCAGGGCGGCTGCCCGCCAGCGGTTTGCGGGAGGAGTAAAAGTTCTGCTGGACCTGTCGGTTGACCTGATTTGCGTCTTCCGGCTTGCGGCGCTGTACCACACGCACGGTGCCGGGCAGCTCCGCGGAAATCTGGCGGCGTTTTTCCGCCTCTTCCGGGTCGATATATTCCAGCGGCGATTCCGCCAGCGCAGGCCCGAGTTCCGGATCATTGTCGCGGCCACGGTCGTATGCGGGCGAAGCGACATCGGCCCGGGACGCCGGACGCTCCGCATCCTCCACGACCCGGGGACTGGAGAGAATGTCGTTGTTGTCGTCGTCCAGATCGCGGCGCATGGAACGGGACAGGTTGCGCGACACCTTCATGCTGTCGCGGTGCTTGAGCCAGGCACGGCGCGCGCCGTCCAGCACGGCGACAAACAGCACCAGGGCCAACAGATTGATCAGCCAGTTATCCATTTGTGCTTCCCTCTCCCTATGCCGACATCCACATGTTGCCATTCACCGGGATATTCCACCTGCAGCTTACTCGTATCATTCTCACGCCGATGCCAACTCCGCGGCCTCTTCCACGTTCACGGATACCAGGCGGGATACACCCGGCTCGTGCATGGTTACCCCCAACAGCTGGTCGGCCATCTCCATGGCGATCTTGTTGTGAGTAATGTAGATGAACTGCACGTGTTCGGACATTTCTTTCACCATGCGCGCATAGCGGCCCACGTTGGCATCGTCCAGTGGCGCATCTACCTCATCCAGCATACAGAAGGGCGCCGGATTGAGGCGGAAGATGGAAAATACCAGCGCAATCGCGGTCAGCGCCTTTTCTCCACCGGACAGCAGGTGGATGGTGCTGTTCCGTTTGCCCGGCGGACGCGCCATGATCGCGATGCCGGTATCCAGCAGATCCTCTCCTGTCAGTTCCAGATAAGCGTGACCGCCGCCGAACACTTTCGGGAACAGCTCCTGCAGACCGCTGTTGACCTGATCAAAGGTCTCCTTGAAGCGGGTGCGGGTTTCCTTGTCGATGCGGCGGATGGCATTTTCCAGGGTTTCCAACGCGTCGTTCAGGTCGCCGAACTGGCGATCCAGATAGTTTTTGCGCTCGGATTCCTGCTTGTATTCGTCAATGGCTGCCAGGTTGATGGGGCCGAGCCGGGAGATCCGCGCGGCCACCAGTTCGATATCCTGCTGTACGGCTTCGACGGTCAGCTCTTCCGGGAGTTCCGTCAACAGCTGCTCAACATCGTGATCGGATTCCCGCAACTGTTCCACCAGGCCATTGCGCTGGGTTTCCAGTGATTTGGACTCCAGGCGCTGCATCTCCAGCTGGGCGCGCACGCCCTGCAGGGCGGACTCCGCTTTCTGGCGCTCCTGCTCGTGGTTGCGCAGGGTGGTTTCCACCTCTTCCAGTTTCTTGCGCGCCTCGACCAGCTCCTGCTCGACATCGATGCGCTGGGCAAGCTTCTCTTCCAGCTCGCCCTGGAAATCCTGCGAAGGGTCCTGGGCTTCCTCCATCTGCAAATGCAACTGCTCGCGGCGCTCCTGCAGGCGCTCGACCTGCTCGCGCAGTACCTGCAAAGTGCGCTCGAGCGACACCTTTTGCGTGCGCACGGACTGCTCACGCATGGCCAGCTCGTGAGAGCGGTCCTTATCTTCGCGGGCGCGCTGGCGGGCGGCATCGAGGGCTTCACGCAGGGCCTCGCGGCGCGCCAGCATGGTTTCGCGGCGGTCGGTATCATCGCTCATGGCCTCCACCGCTTCCTGCAAGGCGATGCGCGCCTCGGATATGGATTCGGCCTCCGCGTCTTTCTGCTCGCGCACCTCGGCAATTTCCTGCTCGATACGGCGGCGGCGCTCGTCCATCTGCTCCAGGCGCGCGCGCTGGGCCGACAACTGGCTGCGCAGGTCACCGGTGCGGCGGTTCAACTGTTCAGCGCTGTCGCGGGCCTGCTCGATGCCGGCTTCCAGCTCGCCGGCACGCCGGCGCAGCTGTTCGCGCTGCTCAGTCAGTTCTTCGATGCGCACTTCGCACTCTTCGAGAGACCGGGAGAGATCTTCCAGCTCCTGCTTGCGTGCCAGCACCCCGGCCTCCGCATCCGCGCCTCGGCTGACCCGCAACCAGTTGGGACCGATCCACAGACCGTCGCGGGTGACGATGGATTCGCCGCCCTTCAACTGATCCCGTGCGGCCAGTGCTGCGGTCAGATCATCCGCGGTGTAGATGCCGTCGATCAGACCGACAAGAGACACCGGCGCCTCTACCACATCCACCAATCTGGGCAGCCCGCCGGCGCTGGATGCGACGACACTGCGACCGTCGACGAAAACCGCCTGGCCGCCCTCGAGGCTGGAGAGGGACTCTTGCAAGGATTCAATCTGATCGATGCACACCGCCTGCAGTTGGGCACCGAGCACGGTTTCCACCGCAGTTTCCCAGCCGGATTGCGCACGGATCTGCTCCGCCAGACGCGGGCGGTCCTGCAGATTGTGCTGTTCCAGCCAACTGGCCACCGCCTTGCCCTGCCCCATGGCCGCCTGCTGCAGCGCTTCAAGGGAGGCCTGGCGGCCGCGACTGGTCTGCAGTTGCAGGCGCTCTCTGTCGAGATCACTGGCGATGTCGGTTTCCTGGCGGCGCAACTCAGACAACTGCTCCACCTGCTCGGCGATGGAGCCGCGCAGCTCTTCGAGCTGCATTTCCAACTCCGCCAGCTCTTCGTTTTGCTGCTCCAGCTCACTGTCGTCGCCGGAGCTGCTGAGACTTTCCAGTTCGCTCTGCAGTTTGTTGATACGGTCGCGCAGGCGCTGGGTAGAGGTTTCCAGATGCTGGATACGGGACTGCTGCACTTCCGCGCGCTGGCGCGAGTCGGACGCCCCCTGGTTGAACTGGTCCCACTCGTTCTGCCACTCGCGCATCTGATCTTCCGCGGTCAGCAGGGTCTGGGCAGACTCCTCCTCAGCCGCCTGGACCATTTCGAGGTCCGGCACGATCACTTCCAGTTCCGCTTCAAATTCCAGCGCGCGCTCCTGGTCTGCCGCCAGCAGTGACTGGGACTCAGCGAATTCCTGCTCGGTGCGGGCCAGATCCGACTGCAGCCGGGAGTTGCGCTCGCGCGCGTGGGAAATGCTCTGCTCCAGGCGGGCAATATCGGCCCCCACCGCATAGAAACGCCCCTGCACTTCGTTGAATGCATCGGAGAGTTCGTGGTAGGCCACGCGCTGGGTTTCGATCCCCGTATCGCAGCTCACCTGGCGGGTCACCAGCTCTTCCACGGTGAGTTCCAGCTCGCCGATCTGTTGCTGCTTGGCCCGGGTCTGATCGTCCAGCTCCCGGTATTTCAGCGCCTGCAAGTGCGCCTTGTGAGTGCGCTCCTCCTCTTTGAAACGGCTATATTTTTCTGCCGCGGCGGACTGGCGTTCGAGGCGCGACAGCTGGCGATCCAACTCATCGCGGATATCGGTGAGGCGCTCAAGGTTTTCCTTGGTGCGACGCATGCGGTTCTCGGTGTCGCGGCGGCGCTCCTTGTACTTGGAGATACCCGCCGCCTCCTCGATGAACACCCGCAGCTCTTCTGGCTTGGCCTCGATCAACTTCGAAATCATGCCCTGTTCGATGATGGCGTAACTGCGCGGCCCGAGGCCGGTACCCAGGAACAGGTCGGTCACGTCGCGGCGGCGGCACTTTTCACCGTTCAGGTAATAGATGTTCTGCCCGTCGCGGGTTACCTTGCGCTTGATGGAGATTTCACTGAACGCGGCGTATTCGCCGGTGAGCTTGCCGGCGGAATTGTCGAACACCAGTTCGATAGAGGCCTGACCGACCGGTTTGCGACCACTGGAGCCGTTGAAGATAACGTCGGTCATGGAATCGCCACGCAGGTTTTTGGCGGACGACTCCCCCATCACCCAGCGCACCGCGTCGATGGTATTGGATTTACCACAGCCGTTGGGGCCGACCACGGCGCTGAGGTTGGAAGGGAAGTATACGGTGGTCGGGTCGACGAACGACTTAAACCCGGCCAGCTTGATGCACTTCAAACGCATGGTCTTGAAACTCGGTAATACACGGCGCCCGTACGGTCACACTGCACCGCCGCCGAACGCTCTTCGTTGTAATCTCCGGGTGACCCGGCAAAAAATGAATGCCAAATCGCCGCTTTGTCTTTGCAAACCGCCGATTGTACATGGCTGAGGGCAGGGTTTCAGCGCTATTTTTGACCACGGGAGCCAAACCCCGCAGCGCCACACAATCGCCACGGGGCACGCCGTAAGATAGGTCAGATTTCCTGATCGATCGTTATGTGTACGGGTTCTGCCCAGTCGCTGCGGGGCAACCTCTCGACGGCACCCTGCCAGTCTCCCGGCGCGGGGCGGGCGCCGCCACTGATGGCGAGGCGCGCCACCAGCTGCACCTCATCCACCGTTTTGAGGCTGCTTCCAGGCATCATCGCTTTGGACTCATCCAGCACCACTTCCACCGGCAGCTCTGCCGCGGTCAGGCGAACGATCGCCAACGGCATGGGGCTCGCTGAGGTGCGGGCATAGATGAAGACCGGAGTATCGGGCGCGTGCTGGATCCCATCCGACAGGGTCACCTTGACCACGATGCGATTTTCTCCGGCGGCCACCTCTGTTGTTCCCGGCGCGGAGGTTACCACTGGCTCCGTATGGGCATTTCTCTGGCTTTGCTCGCCGCCGGCATCCGCGAGCGCCCGCTCCGCACGGGCAACACCCGCCGACAGTGCCTGCGCCGCACTGGAACCCGCCGGCATCTGCGCCAACGCGTGCTGCCAGTGCGCCCGCGCCGCGGCAAAGTCCTCGCGTTCAAACGCGGCGATACCCGCCAGACCAAGCGCCGTGGTGTTGTCCGGCTGCACCGCCAGCACCAGATCCACCTCCTTCACAACCTCCGGCGTCATTTGCGAGCCGCTGGCGAAAAACAGAGCCTGCGCCAGCTCAGCCCGCACATTCGCCGCCTCGGGTTCGTGTGCAACTATATAGCGGTAATGATTTACCGCTCCCTCGATGTCATTGCTTACCAGCAGGCGCTGGGCCAGCACGTAACGGCTGGTCAGATCCTCGGGGTGTGATTCTGCGCGCGCGCTCAACTGCTGGGTGATACGGGCTTCCGTCACCCTATCGGTCTCACCAGTGTGGCTGGCGGCGATATCGCGGTACAGGGCGAGGTCGTCGTAGAAACCCCAGTAGGCGTACAGTCCCACCGCGGCCAGTGGCACCAGAACGGCCAGCGCATACAGCAGACTGCGCCCGCCTTGCTGCGCGCCAGTCAACTGATAACCGCCGCCCTCTTCCGACAGCAGCTTGCGCGCGAGTTCAGTCTTGAGCGACTGGTACTGCGCCTCGTCAACGGCGCCGCTGAGATGGGCGGCGTCGAGCTCGGCCAGGTGCTCCCGGTACAGAAGAGTGCGGGTATCCGCGCTGCCATCTGCACCCTGACTGTTAAGCCCACCGCAGCGCAGCAACGGCCAAGCGATGATGGCGGCCAGCGGCAGCAGTAACAGCGCCAATATCAACCAGAGATCAATCATCGCTCTTACTTCCGCCCTGTTCACTCACGTTCAGCAACTCCGCCAACCGCCGTTGCTCTTCGGCACTCAATGCCTGTGATTCCTGATCCTGCCGACCACCGCGACCATTGCGCGCGCGCGCCACGATGACAATCAGGGTCAACAGGCCCAGCGCCGCAAACACACCGGGCGCAATCCACAACGCCATGGTGTTGCGCTGCAGTGGCGGCCGGTAAAGTACGAAGTCACCGTAGCGCGCCACCATGTATTCCTGAATCTCCGCGTCGCTGAATCCCTCTTCCAGCAACCGACGGATTTCACGGCGTAGGTCATTTGCCACCATGGAGTCGGAGCCCGCGAGATTCTGATTCTGGCATTTGGGGCAGCGCATCTCTTCAATCAGTACCAGATAGCGCGCTTGCAGTTCGGCACTGGAAAGCGGTTCCACCTCCACCGACGCCCAGCTCGCACTGGCGTACATGACCACCGCCAGCAGCAGTGTCCATGCGCCGCGCAGCGGCCTGTATTCAATCTTGTTCAGCACTGATGGTCTCCCGCGGCAGGTAGGCGGATTGAAAGTGGCCGGATTATAGCAGCGCCAGGCCACCCCGACACACCCACGCGGAATCCGCTCCAAACCGCGAGAAACAGACATAACTCTTTGAATCACAATATTTTTTTCAAAAAACGTTGACGCCCCAAAAAATATCATTACTATACGCAGCTCCTGACGCGGGGTGGTTAGCTCAGTTGGTAGAGCGGCGCCCTTACAAGGCGTAGGTCACAGGTTCGACCCCTGTACCACCCACCACTTCCTTTACTCTGCACGGCAGATTTCTTAAAGGGATGTCAGGACTGCGGACCGGTAGTTCAGTTGGTTAGAATGCCGGCCTGTCACGCCGGAGGTCGCGGGTTCGAGTCCCGTCCGGTCCGCCACATACAAAAAAGGCTCATACGAAAGTGTGGGCCTTTTTTGTATGTGCAGATTTACCCGCAGGCGTCGAAAAATAAAAAAACAAGAAGGGACATTCAGCCCCTTCCTCTCACATGGCCGCGTACAGTCAGACTGTCAGCAACGCGTTAACCTTCACCAAATACCTGACCGATCAGCACGCTGCCCCGCGCAACCGGATCTTTGCGGATCAACGCTTCCTCCTCACCGATACGGGTGAACAGCGTTGCCATACTGCTATCGACCACGTGGCGCTCTACATCCATGGCGGGCTTGTTGGCAATGGGTAACTTTTCGTATACCGCGAGCATGCTTTTGTACTGGTCGTAAAAACCGGTCTTCCGCAGATTGGCCTCTACAATCGGCTGGAACCGCGCGCGCAGCGCGCTTTCGGTTTGCCCGCGGAAGTACTCCGTTGCGGCGGTGTCACCGCCGCGAATGATTCCGAGCGCATCGCTTACACTCATCCCGGCTATCGCCTGCTTGAATACCGGCGCCGCCTCAACGGCGGCCTGCTCCGCACCGCGATTCATCGCCGCTTCGAGCTGATCCACATAACTGCCAAATCCGAACTGGCGCAAACTGTTGGCAACAGGCTGTGCAGACGGGGGCAATTGCAAGTGGAAGGCGCCCTGCTGCGACAACCCGGTACTGGCGCGGTCGGTACTGGCGCTCAGAGTATCCTTGATGGCGCGGGCAAGCCGCGAGTCGGTGTCGTAACCCGCATTCTTGGCAACCTGATTACCAAGGTCCACCCAGGGTGAAACCGCTTCCATATTCTGACAGCCCGCCAGCGCCCCCATCACCGAGCCAGTTACCAGCCCGACCATCATCAATCTGCTCTTCATGGATAAACCTTTCGACCAAGAAAAAAACAAATTCTACCCGTTAACGACTGTCGCGGTAGTGACATGCTCCCGAAACGCACCTTGTCCACCTCCGCAAACAGAATTGAAAAGAATTTTTACCCAACAGTTGCAACTCTCAAAACTATCGTTAATATACGCACCTCCTGACGCGGGGTGGTTAGCTCAGTTGGTAGAGCGGCGCCCTTACAAGGCGTAGGTCACAGGTTCGACCCCTGTACCACCCACCACTCTCTTTCCTCTGCACGGCAGATTTTTTAAAGGGATGTCAGGACTGCGGACCGGTAGTTCAGTTGGTTAGAATGCCGGCCTGTCACGCCGGAGGTCGCGGGTTCGAGTCCCGTCCGGTCCGCCACATACAAAAAAGGCTCACACGAAAGTGTGGGCCTTTTTTGTATGTGCTTGCATCACTGGCCCAGACAGGAAAAATCAGAAGATCAAAGGTATTGCACTGGCCCACCAAAACGACACGAAACATGTGTCATGTTTTTGACGGATGGCTACCGGGCTCCGCAAGCAACTCAAAACCTTCGGCCTGCAACTGCGCCTGCAGAGACGGCCAGCGGTCTTCCGGCAGCACCACATCGAGTTCAACGCGAGTGCCGTAACTGGCGTTGCCGCAAGTCCCACCCTGCTGTGCCACCAGGAAACGCAGCCGAGATTCTCCGGCAAAATCACAGGCGATACGCAGATCCAGTAATGGGACGTACCGCTTCATCTCCGCAGCCTGTAAGGCGGCCCCGACCGCACCGCGATAAGCGCGCATCAGGCCACCCACGCCGAGCTTGGTGCCGCCAAAATAGCGCGTGACGATAACACCCACATTGCCGATTTCCTGCTTTAGCAGCAGTTCCAGCATGGGCCGACCGGCACTGCCACCGGGCTCGCCGTCGTCGTCCGCCTGCATGATTTCCGGATTCGCGGGGTTGCCGACGACCAGGGCGGTGCAGTGATGGGAGGCATCGGGATAGCGGGCGCGGATGATTTCCAGCTCGCGCAAAAAAGCCGCTTTATCGGTTACCGGCCCCAGCCAGCAGATAAAGCGGCTCTTTTTTTCTTCCGTCTCAGCGACAACGGGCGAGCAGGGAATCTGATAACTCACCGGCAAACTCATCCCAGGATTGCTGTTGCAGCTTTTCATACAATGGTTGCAGCTTGGTCTGCCACACGCGGTCGTCCACGACACCCACATGTTTGCAGCGAATGGTGCCCCCGGCGTCCACCAGGAAGGTTTCCGGTGCACCGAACACGCCGAGATCAAGCGCCAGGCGCCCTTCCACATCCGAGACGGAAAACAGATAAGGATCGTGGAATTTTTCGAGCCACTGCAGCGCTGCGGTATTGTCGTCCTTGAGATTGATACCGACGATAGGCACGCCCTCTTCCGCCAGTTTGTTGAGGTACGGATGCTCCACCCGGCAGGAAATACACCAGGTGGCCCACACGTTCAGCAACAGGGGTTTATTGGGGAGATCGGCCTTCTTTAGCTCGCGCGCGCTTTCCACGTCCCGCAGCGCAAATTCAGGTACTGGCTTATTGACCAGTGCCGACGGCATGTCCTGTGGATTCAGCGAGAGACCGCGCCAGAAAAGTAACGCCAGCGCAGCGAATATAATCAGTGGCAGAAAGAGTTTCAGCCTGGCCATCAGTTGTTTCATTCCTTCTTGTTCGGCCCGCGGAATAGCACACGGGCCAGGTTCCGGATCAGGCGCCAGCCAGGGATCCGTCCTGAGCGGTGGTAACAGCGACTTTGCCTGCGCGCACTGCCTTTACCTTGCGATAGCGTTTGTCGGCCACAGCGATGGCGCCGCCGAGTGCCATGAATGCGGCACCCAGCCAGATCCATATCACGAACGCCTTGTACTGCAATCGCACCGCCCAGTCCCCGCTGGGGTTGTCCTTGTCCATGGGCTCACCCAGAGCCACGTAAAGATCGCGGAACAGCCCCGTGTCGATGGCGGCCTCGGTCATCACATTGCCACCAGACAGGTAGCTGCGCTTCTGCGGGTGCAACTCCGCCACCAGGCGGCCACGTTCGCGCACCAGGATCACCCCTTCGGAAGCGCGGTAGTTTGGTCCGCGCGCCTGGCGCACGCCCTCGAAGGTGAATTCATAGCCGGATACCGTCGCGCTCTGCCCGGGTGACATGCGCAGATCCTTTTCCACGCTGTACACCGTGGTAAGCGCCACGCCGAGTACAGAAACAGCGAGGCCAATGTGGCCCAGGTGCATACCGTAATAGCTGGCGCGCTGGCGCTTGAGCCCGGCCCACAGTGAATCGGCATTGCGGGATTTGGCGAGCACATCGGCCACACTCGCAGCAATCACCCACAATCCGGCAAAAATACCCAGCATCGCACCCCAGTGGAAATCGCCCGCAAGCAGAGTCAGAAGTGGCGCACCGATGGCGGCTACCAGCGCGGGCAACGCCCAGGCGCTCGCCAGCTTCCGCACCTGGCTATCTTTCCAGTTCGCATGAATACCGAGCCCCAGCAGCAGGCACAACACCAGCATCAGCGGCACAAAGAACATATTGAAAAACGGCGGGCCGACACTGATCTTGCCCCAGTTAAGTGCATCCGCCAGCAGCGGGTACAAGGTACCGGTCAGCACCACCGCCATGATCAGGATCAGCAGGATGTTGTTGCCGAGAAGGAAAGTCTCCCGCGCACGCGCGGAAAACACACTGCCCGCGCTGACCGCCGGTGCGCGCACCGCAAACAGCAACAGTGATGCTCCCACGACGATGGCGAGGAACGCGAGAATGAATCCGCCGCGCAGCGGATCGGTGGCAAAAGCGTGTACCGAGGTCAGCACCCCCGAACGCACCAGAAAGGTACCCAGCAGGCTCAGGCTGAACGCGAAAATAGACAGCAGGACGGTCCAACTGCGGAACAAGCCGCGCTTTTCCGTCACGGCGAGGGAATGCAGCAGTGCGGTACCCACCAGCCAGGGCATGAAGGAGGCGTTTTCCACCGGGTCCCAGAACCACCAGCCGCCCCAGCCCAGCTCGTAATAGGCCCACCAGCTGCCAAGCGCGATGCCCAGGGTCAGGAAGGACCAGGCCACTGCCGTCCACGGACGCGCCCAACGGGCCCAGGCGCTATCGAGCCGCCCTTCCAGCAGCGCCGCGATCGCAAACGCAAAGGCCACAGAAAACCCCACATACCCCATATACAACAGCGGTGGATGAATGATCATGCCCGGGTCCTGCAACAGCGGGTTCAGGTCGCTGCCATCATTGGGAGGGAAAGGCAGAATCCGGTCGAACGGGTTAGACGTGAGTAGGATAAACAGGAAAAAACCAATCAACAGCATCCCGAGTACCGACAGCACCCGCGCCACCAGCACCGCGGGCAACTGGCGGCTAAACAGGGCCACCGCGGCAGTCCAACCAGCCAGCATCAGCAGCCACAACAGAATCGAGCCCTCGTGGCCGCCCCACACCGCTGTCACCTTGTAGATCATGGGCAGAATGCTGTTGGAGTTCTGCGCCACATAGGCCACGGAGAAGTCGCTGTTGACGAAGGCCACCGTCAGGCACACGAAGGACAGCGCGGTAAACCCGAGCACGCCCAGCGACAGCGGGCGCGCGGTGTCCATCCACAGCACCCGCCCGCTATAGGTTCCGAGCAGCGGTACCACCGCCAGGGCCAGCGACAACAGCAGGCCGACAATCAGGGCAAAGTGACCGAGTTCCGGGCTCATATCTTGGGGTCTCCGTGGCAACTGGCCCCGCCACTCATGGACTCTGCCACTTCCGGCGGCGTGTAGGATTCATCGTGCTTGGCCAGTACCTGGTCGGCACGCACAAATCCGCCCTCCTGCAACTTGCCGGTCACCACCGCCGCTTCGCCCTCTGCAAAGAGATCGGGGAGAATCTTGTCGAACATCACTTCCAGCTCGGCTTCACCATCGGTAAGCGCAAAGCGCACATCCAGAGAACTGCCATCGCGGACAATACTGCCAGGCACCACGCAACCGCCGGCGCGGATACGTTTGTCGAAGGGTACTTCGCCGGCGGCGAAGGCCTTGGGCGCATAAAAGTAATCCATATTGGAGCGCATGGCATAGGTCACGAACCCTACCGCAGCGGAGGAAAGCGCTACCAGGAGGACCACCAGGATCAGGCGTTGTTTACGGGCTGGATGCATGGTTGTTGTGTTCTCAAAAATAGAAATTCGGTGCCGGGCGAGATACGGATCATTCAGTCGGCGGCAGCAGTCTCAGATGCCGCACGGGCAATCTCTGAGCGGCGGCGCGCTTGTTCCTGACGCAGCTGGCGCCGGAAGGCTTCGCGCATCTGTCGCTGTCGCAGTACCGGTACCAGTACCAGCGCCGCCATGACTGCGATCGTCACTCCGTAGGAGAACCACACGTAGGGGCCGTGGCCGTTCATAGCCAGAAAGCTGGCGAAATTTTCAAACTGGAATTGCATGGCTGTCTTTTCCTTCCGCTCAGGCCTTCGCCGCCGGTGCGGACTGCCCCAACAATTCGCGGACCCACTGGGTGCGCCACTCGCGCTGTAGAATCAGGCCTCGGGTATGCAGGATCAGCACCCAGGCGTAAAACAGATAAAAGCCGGCAATCATGGTGATCAGCGGATAGAACATGCTGGGATCGATGGTACTGGCCTGAGTCAGCTTGAGGGTGGCCGGCTGGTGCAGAGTGAACCACCAGTCCACCGACTTGTAGATAATGGGAATATTGACCGTGCCGACCAGAGCCAGCAATGCGCTGGCCTTATCGCCGGACAGCTCACGGCTGAAGGCACCAGACAGCGCCATCACGCCGAGATAGAGGAACAACAGGATCAGCATGGACGTAATACGGGCATCCCACACCCAGTAGGTGCCCCAAGTGGGTTTGCCCCACACCGCGCCGGTCAGCAACGCGACAAACGTCAGTACCGCACCGATCGGAGCCGCCGCGCGCATCACCACAAAGGAGAGCTTCATTTTCCAGATCAGGCCGATGGCCCCGCAGATGGCCATGATGTAGTAACCGGCAAGCGCCAGAAATGCCGCCGGCACATGGATATAAATGATGCGGTAGCTATTGCCCTGCTTGGCATCCTGAGGCGCAAATCCGAGACCCCAGGTACAGCCTACCGCGAGCAGCAACAGAGCTGCCGCACCAAGCCACGGCAGCCAGGCGCTGGTTTTCTGATAAAACCAGCGCGGTGATCCCAATCTGTGAAACCATTGCCAGGACAATTTCATGTTCGCCCATTTCTCCACGCCCGTATCTCGCCCAGATGGCGCTCCGCAGTCGCCATATGGTGCGGAAACGGGTCAGTTTTCCAAGCTGATGCGGATGGCTCCCGCCGCAGCCAGCGGCGCGAGTGCCGCGGCGGCGGCGAGAATCGCACCGAGAATCGCCAGTTGCGGGCCGTAACCGTACCCATCCAACGCCGCCTGCACCGTTCCGGTGCCGAAGATTAACACGGGCACATACAGCGGCATAATGATCAGTGCCAGCAACAGGCCCGGCCGTCGCAGGGCAACCGTCAAAGCCGCACCGACAGCCCCGATCAGGCTCAGGCTCGCGGTACCCAGAACCAGTGACAACAGCAGCGGCCAGTATCCCGCCTGCCCCAGGTTCAACATCATTCCCAACAGCGGCGACAGCACGGCCAATGGCACGCCGGTCACCAGCCAGTGCACCAGCACCTTTGCCAGTACCGGGAAATACAGCGGTTGCGACTGCAGCGCCAGCTGCTCGAGTGAACCATCTTCATAATCGCTGCGAAACAGGGATTCCTGGGACAACAACGTGGACAACAGGGCCATCACCCAGATCAGCCCCGCCGCCATGCGCGACAGCACCTCCGGCTCCGGCCCGATACCAATGGGCATCAGCGCCAGAACCGTGACAAAGAACAGCAGTGGATTGACGATATCCGAGCGGCGTCGCACCGCCAGCGTCAGTTCGGTGCGAAACAGGGTAAAAAAGCCTGGCGCAGCAGCGGGAACGGCGGGCCTCAACACCGGCTCAGCTATCCTCTTGCGGCCGTCGCCCACAGATTCAGACTGCACGGTGCAACTCCTCCTCTACCGCCATCCGCGGTGAAAAGTCCGCGAGATTGACCCGTTGCAGCGGCGCAATATTGACTGGCTGGTGAGAAGTGAGAAGTACGCTCCCCCCACGCCGCAGATGACAGTTCATCTGCGTCTCAAGGCCCGCCACGCCGGTCACATCAAGGGCGGCGAGGGGCTCATCCAGTATCCACAGAGGGGGGGAATCAGGCAGATACAGGCGCGCCAGCGCCACCCGACGGTTTTGCCCGGCCGAAAGCTGCTGGCACAGCACATCTTCAAAACCGTAGAGCCCGACCAGTTCCAGCGCGCGCATCGCGTCATCTTGCCCCGCGCCATACCAGGCGAGATTTTCCAGAGGCGTGAGGCCGCGCCGGACACCGGCATAATGGCCGATGTACAACAGCGATGCGCGCATCGCCGCGAGCCCTCGGGGAAAGGCCAGGCCCTGCCACGCAATGGTACCAGTGAAGTCGGAGGCACTGCCGATCAGAGTACGGATCAGGGTGCTTTTACCGGCACCGTTCGCCCCCTCTACCTGCACCGCAGCGCCTGGCGCCAGGGTGAACTCGAGCCCCTCAAACAACAGGCGCCCGTCACGCTCGCAGGCCAGCCCGCTTACAGCGAGGGACTGTTCGCGCACACTCTGGGCATCAGGTACCGGGCTTTTGGAGAGTTCAGACGCCATTGCGCACCGCAGTTGATGAAAAACTGAGCGCGATTATACCGGCACCGAGGGATTTTGTACGACATTCGGCTGCGATCCACCGGATTCTGCCGGGTCAGGCCCCCAGCGAATGACCGCTTCTACCCGGCTGCTGCCCGGCGCCAGCTGTACCTCGCTGCAGACCGTCTGCAGCAGCGCAAGACCGCGACCGGCGTAGACGCCTTTGGGTTCTCGAATTTCCGGGAAGCCGGCGCCGCTGTCTTCCACCACCAGCTTCAGCTCTCCACCGTCCTCCCCTTCGCGGCAACTGAGCGAGATACGGACCCAACCGGTATCCAGTCGGCTGCGACGCTCTGCAAGCAGGTCGTAATAGCGGATAAAACCGTCGTCGGTGGACTTGATGGATGAATCCAGCTCCAACACGCCGTGTTCCAGCGCATTGCGGAAGAGTTCCCCCAGTGCGATAGCAAGATCCTCCTGAAACCGGGCGGCACCCGGCATCTGCGCCAGCACACTGAGGAGATGCGGCAGCGGATCGGCGGTGCGCAACTCATGCTGCGACAGCAGAAACTGAATGGACCAGTTACCCATGCGCCCTCCCCTGCGCTCACCGCCGGAATCCGCCGCCGGGCAGGCTCCGTGGAAAAGTGAAGAGTGGGTCAGATCCAGCTCCACCAGTGAAAGATCGTCGTGCTGCTCGGCGGCGTGGGCATTGACGGCCTGCAGGATCTGATCAAATGCCTGCGTGCCGTCGCGGTCGGCTCGCAGCAACTCCAGCAGGCGGCACTCACCAAAATGCTCGCCCTTGGTGTTGCGGGCTTCATGGATACCATCACTCCATAGATAGAGACGGTCCCCAGGCAGCAGCCGCAGATTGACAATGGCACTGTCGATCTGGTCAGACGCCAACACGCCAAATGGCAGGTGGCGCGACTCCAACAGGTGCAACTCGCCACTGGTGCGCTTGAGGCACGGGCTCGGCATACCGGCATTGAGAAGCCGCAGGTGGTTGCGCCGCGGGTCAAGCTCCAGCATGACCAGACAGCAGAACATCTGCCGCGGCAGGATATCGTAGAGCTTGCGATTAATCTCCCGCAACACCCGCCCCATGGAGAAGCCCCGCGGCATCATGGAGTAGAAAATGGACGTCAATGGAACCGCCCCTACCGCCGCCGCCAGACCGTGGCCGGCGAAATCCCCCAGCATCAATACCAGTTTGCCATCCGGGGTGTGGGTGGCGGCCAGTAGATCTCCATTAAGTACCGCCCGCGGCGACAGCTGATAGCGAATCGCCGGCGTGTCATCCAGGCAGCTTTCGTTGCCGAGGTTGGAAAAGATCTCACGCGCGTTGGCCTGCTCCTGCAGAAAATCCGCATGATGACGCCGCAGCCGGTCGCGCTGGGCCATCAATGAGCGACTGAATTCGCAGAAGCGGCGGATGGAGCCTAGCTTGAGCTGCACCAGCGATGAACTGTAGGGCTTGGTGAGAATGTCATCGCAGTCGGTGGGTGGCGGCGGTTCTGCCGCGCGGGAAAGATCCTGCACAAACAGAATCGGCACCGGTTCGATGCCACCGCTGTGACGCAGATGCCGAATCTCACAGCTGGACACTTCCTCTGCCGAGGTGGGACCAAAGATAATCAGGTTTGGCGGGAACTCAGCGTAAGCCTCCAGCGCCATTTCCGCGGTTTTTACCGAGTGAATGGAGGCGGGCAGCATACAACCTGTGGAGCTGGCGTATTCCCAGTGGAGGATCAGTTCGCGGAGTTCAGCGGTCTCACCGGCGTCTCGTTCTACTATCAGTATCCGGAAGACTGGCATCATTGGGAGAGAGTTTTCAGCGTATGCTGAAAATCCGGTCGAAGTTGGACACGGAGAGAATATGGGAAACGTGCGCGTTGGCGTTCATCAATTCCACCCCGGGTTGAAATCCGTCGCGTCCCACCTCGACACAATAGTCTCTCAGCAAGAGCAGCATGCCGAGGGCCGCGCTGTCGAGGTGGTCGGTCGCGGACAGATCCACCAGGAACATCCGGGGTGGAGGCGCCACATTGCGGTAGGCGCGCTGGAATTCCCGGTGCATATTGAAATCGAAATTGCCGGCCACACGGATAATCACCGCGTCACCAGCCTCGGAAATCTCAGAAGTCACCCGGCTTTCAAACCTGTCGGAAACCACCATCTGAAGGTCCCTTTATCCTTCTCTACCCTGACCATTACGGCCAATATACACCCCACCGGCGGGCATGGAAACTGGCCTGTCCATGCGTCTTACCAAAGCATGACGGCAGGCCGCAATAGCGGGCCTACCAAAACAGAAAAGGGTGCCGGTGGCACCCTTATCGTATCCCGGAGCGGGTCCAGGTTATGGAATCGCCGAATATCCCGGCCCCAGGCTTAAAAGTCGTACTGATAGTCCATCAGTTCCCGTCTGAGACGCATCTCCTCCAGCTTGTCTTCGACCATCCGGCGGGCGTCCCTTGGGCTCTTGTTTGACTTCAATACCTCTTCTGCCAGAGGGGGATCAGAATCATCAAAATCAATGTCATTTTCGATAACGTTGCCGCTCATAGAAAACTCCACAATCTCGATCTGCCAGGGCAGAAACTGTCTGTCTGTTGTTGTTATGTTGCCGTCAGGCAATCGGAGATTAGCCAGCTCCGGCTTTTCTGGTCAAGCAACTTTTTCACCGTGGAAGCAACTTTTTTCGGGAGTTACACCCGGTCCAGAATACGGCCGGCAGCCGGCAGAAACCCCGGTCTGGCCAATGGCTCCACAGGCGTCAAAATACCCCCGTTTCATGAACAAATTGCGACAATATTTCGGCACACCTGGACTTTGGCGGACCGGCTAACTGCAACTAATCCTACGTAACGGATCTGCCACCCCCGTTACTCTCGGTTACAGCGAAAGTGAACACACCATGACAGCGGCGGCGCCAGCCGCTAGAATGGCCGCCCTGCCCGTACAGGCAATGCCGTCCCCGTCGGTTAACAGGATAAACCACGGACCTCCTAAGTCCGGACTGCCCGTTCGAGTCGGGCCGGGGACGCCATCTTTGTAAGTCCTTCAGCGCGCTGTCATTTCTTCCCGAATATCGCCACCTCTGCCGCTCCGCCGGCTACGCGACTGCCGCGGTACATGCCCACGGTATTGAAAGTGAGCGCAATATTGCCCTTCACATCCAGCACGATCACCCCGCCGGTACCCCCCACCGGTAGCAGTATCTGGTTGATGACCTCATCCGCCGCCTCGGCCACGGTTTTACTCTGGTAGGCGACCCGGGAGCAGATGTCCGCAGCAACGTTATAGCGAATGAAGTATTCACCGTGGCCAGTGGCGGAGACCGCGCAAGATTTGTTATCGGCGAAGGTGCCGGCACCGATCACCGGGGAATCGCCGATGCGGCCATAGCGCTTTGCCGTCATACCGCCGGTGGATGTGCCGGCGGCCAGGTTCCCCTGTTGGTCCAACGCCACCGCGCCCACGGTGCCCATTCTGAACGGCGCAGGCAGTGCATCCACCGCTGCACGGTAATCCTTGTCCTGCCTGCTCTCCTTGTCGAGTTTTTCCTTGGCGCGCTTCAGCTGCTCGC
Organism: Microbulbifer sp. SH-1; assembly: GCF_011326135.1. Taxonomy (NCBI): domain Bacteria; kingdom Pseudomonadati; phylum Pseudomonadota; class Gammaproteobacteria; order Cellvibrionales; family Microbulbiferaceae; genus Microbulbifer; species Microbulbifer sp. SH-1. Next base: position 1,511,799 of record NZ_CP046948.1, read on the forward strand.
GGCGGTGCTCGGTATCAAACGAATTGTTGTCTACCATGGGCATTCCGCGGCTGCGGGCAAATGCCTCCGCGCCCTCCCCCGCCAGCATCACAAATGGGGAATCCTCCATCACCATACGCGCCAGATTGATGGGATTAGCGATACGCTTGACGCCGGCAACAGCACCCGCCTCGCGATTGCGCCCATCCATGATCGAAGCGTCCAACTCGTGGGTACCGTCGTAGGTGTAGACCGCGCCCTTACCAGCATTGAACAAGGGCGAATCTTCCATCACGTTAATCGACGCCACCACCGCATCAAGGCTGGAGCCGCCTTTTTCCAGAATTACATAGCCAGTATTGATGGCCTCTTCCAGCTTTGCGCGATAGGCGCGCTCCTGTTCCGCCGTCATACTCGATTTTTCAATGGTGCCGGCTCCACCGTGGATGGCGATGGCGAATTTGGGGGGCTCAGATGCGTGCGAGTGATGTGCCTGCGCGAGCGCGCAGCCGAACAGCAAAAAGCAAAGTGACTTGGCGAGGGAGGGGCAGGAAATTTTTTTGATGGTGCGTTTCATGGGAATTCTCTGGTCTCTTATTGGAATACTCTTTTACCCGGTTGCGATGTGGGTAACCAATCCTCTTGATAGTGCGAAATACTTCGAAAAGCTGATTCGCCGCACGATCAAGACTCATATAACTCGCGCCGGGTACAACATGAACACCATTAAGCGCCTGCAAGTCCATCGAATCAAGGATGTGGACGCGCAGCGCTACGATATGTACGACTTCTGGACTGAGAAGAAAGCGGTTATGGATCGGTGGCAGGAGCAACTGGAGGGCCCGGGTAGCAGATGCTTGCGCCCCGTCCAAGAGTGAATTGCCCCAACGCAAACTGGGCGTTGTCTCCGTCCCGGGCTCTGGGTAAGATCAACCCTGCCATCTGAGGACATAGCTAAAGAAGGAACTTTGCCATGCTCACGAAGAAATACTTTGAGATGGACCGCGTAGACTGCGCCATCGCAAACTTCGCGTCCATTGAGAACCCCACCCGCGCAGACCTTAATCGAGTCCTAACAGTCGCCCAGGTCGAGTGTGAACTGGACATCTACCGAATAGAGGCATGGGGTGTGTCACGAGACGAGCTTGAGGCTGAGAAGCACGACTCCGCACGCCTGGGCAAGCACATGGAGCTAGCCAACGATCCCCGCCCTCACGAGCTTTGCGATGCCCACGCGATTGTATCCGGGGCACACAAAGAAGCCGCTGGATTACGGGCAGTCATCGCTTGGTTCAAGCTCCGTATAGACGACCCCTGTAACGGGTGTTGGCTGCCACGCAATACAGCGGCAGCGAGCCAAATGCCGGCCCATCTCCGTAACGCAGTGCCGCACAGCCGGATACACAGGAAAAAGTACTACAGATGGCTTGAACGCCTGATCGACCTAGACATTATTGAGGACCTCGCTGACCTGAGGAGGACCCTAAAAGAAGTTGAAACTCGCTTACAGAATGGGTCAATCCGCCCCCAAATTATGGACGCGTCACAATGATTCATCTTATCAGCAATGATGACAGTTACCTCATTTACACGATGTCAACCAGCGATGTTGTCGCCAAACTTGGCGAGGACAACCCGTTCCACATCAAGCGCACCCCTATCCCGTACTCCTCGGTATGGAAAGAGCCCCTGTGCCTGGACTTCGGCCCTGGAGAGGAGACTACCAAAGAGTTGGTTCCTGATGTGGCAGTCCGTAATGGGCGTATGTTCTTCAACGAGAAGGCGTACAGCCTACTCGGCTCCGACCTGACGCAGGACGGAGAGTTTCTTCCCGTAACCTACTTGGGCGGAACGGGATACATTTTTAATCCCCTCACTGTCGCAGAGAAGTACGACGCGTTGGACGAGTCTGTTACCGTGTTCAACGAATACGGCGAGGTCGAGAATCTGGGGTTTCGGGAAGACAAACTCCCCGCCGGCACGATGGCATTCCGCTCTAAAGCGGGCTCCTACTATGATGTGTTCTGCACCGACCAAATGAAGAAGGCAATCGAAGACTCTGGCCTCGTCGGCGTCTGCTTCCATCCTGACCTCGCAGACATAGGCGGTGGCGCAACTACCCAACACTAATCAGTGCATAACCTGACCAGAGTTCCGGCTAGCGGCTGTTTTACAACGTGGCGAGCGAAGCCCGCGCAGTAGCTGAGAAACTGCTTCTCGATGTGGACTCATGCCTACTGATCACGATGTAAACGCTTAGTCTTTTTGGGAGAAGATTTGTGCCGAAGGAAATGTATATATTTTTAGGAGCGGCAGTTGGTGCTGTAGTTGGCGCTATAGCCGCATACATAACTGCACGAACAACCGGCAAGAATCAGACAAGAATCGCAGAAATCGGTGCGCAGAAAGATGTTGGTCTTCAGGAGGATAGATTGCTAGATGAGCGCATTAAATCTGAAGTCATACTAGCCCGGCGGACCTCGCCGGTCGCTATGTAGTGCTGAATGTCGCTCATACGCCACCGCACCACTTTACCCATGTGGACGGCCGGCTCTGGGAACCGTCCTTTCTCACGCAACCGGTAGATCGTCTGCTTGGACATACTGGCGATACCCACAACTTTCGAGAGCGGCAGCAAAAGGGAGGGGCAGGAAAACTTTTTAACGGTGCGTCTCATGGAAATTCTCTGGTCTCTTTTTGCAACACTCTTTTACCCGGTTGCGATGCGGGTACCCGATCATCGTAATGGCGTGAAATACATCGATAAGCCGACTCACCGCACAATCAGGACTCTCATAACTTGGGTCGGGTACGACACGAATGCCATTAAGCGCCTGCAAGTCCACATGATCAAGGACGTCGGCGCGGTGCACTACAACATGTACGACCTCCGGACGGAGAAGAAGGCGGCTATGGATCGGTGACAGGAGTACCAGGAGGGTCCGGCTTGCGCCCCCCAGAAGTGAATTACCCCCAGGTAGAGCGGGCGTTGTCTCGGTGCCCGGCTCTGGATACCATCACTTCACCCAATTGAGGACGCACTAAAAGAGATTTTCCGTTCTGATGAAAATATTGCCCCTATTCGCCGCCGCGCTGACATTCAGCGGTTTTTCAGCTTTACCAGTTTGTGCGACGGCAACTGAATCCTCCAATTTCATTCCCGCCGATGCCGCGGAACTGCAATATACCGGCCGTATCGACTTCAGCAACAAGCTGGCCCCGGTTCTTACCTGGCCGGGCAGTAGTGTGCGGGCAAACTTCACCGGCACTTCGCTGCGGGTGACGCTCGACGATGAGACGGGCTCGAATTTTTACAACGTGATGATCGACGGCAATACCGCTCACCCATTTGTGTTGGAGGCCAACAAGGGCGAGCACAGTTATGAAATTTCCCGTGCGCTGCCACCCGGTGAGCATACGCTGGAAATTTACAGGCGCACCGAGGGCGAATACGGAGCAACGAAATTCAAAGGCTTGCAGCTGTCAGACACCGGCAAACTGCTGCCGGCGCCCCGGAGACCTACGCGGCGCATGGAAATTTTCGGCGATTCCATCAGCTGCGGCATGGGCAATGAAGGTGCGGACAACGGTCGCGACGACCTTCCCGCAGAGCAGAACCAGTACTGGGCCTACGGCGCAGTAGCCGCGCGTGCGTTGAATGCCGAGCTGCACACCATCTGCCGCAGCGGGATCGGTATCATGGTGAGCTGGTTTCCCTACACTATGCCAGAGTATTTCGATCAGCTGAGTGGCGTGGGCAACAATGACAGTGTGTGGGATTTCAAACGCTGGACGCCGGATGTGGTGGTCATCAATCTGTTCCAGAACGATAGTTGGCTGGTGGACGGGCAGAAGCGCCTGCAACCGATTCCCAATGATCAGCAGCGGATTGACGCCTATGTGAAATTTGTGCGAGATATCCGCGCGCGCTATCCCGAAGCCAATATCATTTGCGCACTTGGCAGCATGGACGCTACCGCCAATGACAAGTGGCCCAACTATATCCGCCGGGCGGTCGCGCAGATTCAGAAAGAAAACGGGGACAAAAAACTGCACACGCTGTTTTTCGATTACACCGGCTACGGCCAGCACCCGCGAGCGGCACAGCATGTGGCCAATGGTGAAAAGCTGGCGACGTTTGTACGTGAAACCATGGGCTGGTAAATCGGCCCAATCCGCTGTCAGTACAGATCCCGCCGGTAACGTCCGGACTCCAGCAGCACCTCGACTAGGTGCTCACCCAGTAACTGGTTGAGTACCCGGTGCACAGCTTCCCCCATACCGGTTCGGTTGCCGCACACATAAATATCCGCGCCCCGGGAAACAAACAAGCACAATTCTTCGCCCTGTGCGGCAAGAAACTCCTGCACATAGCGGTGTTGTGTCTCGTCACCGCGGGAGAATACCCGGTCGCAACGGGAAAGGCTTCCCTGTCGAAGCCAGGTATCGAGTTCGCGGGTTAACGGCCGGTCCGTGTCCGGGCAGCGCTCGCCGAATACCAGCCACACAGTCCCTGCATTTGACTGCCCCGCGCGCTCGGCCAGTTGCGCACGCAAACCGGCGAGGCCGCTGCCGGCACCGATCAGCAGCAGTGGGCGGCTGTGGTCTGCGGTGTGGCAATTGCTGTTCTCCCGCAGGCTGCCGGCAAATAATTCACCGGTTTCGCAGTACTCGGTAAGCCAGCCGGAGCCGAGCCCGAGATCACCGCCCGCATTGAACTGCTGCCGCACGATCAATTTGAGCACTTTTTCTTCCCCGCTGGATGCCACGGAATACTCGCGCGCGGGCAACAGGGGAAATTCGGAAAAATCCCCACGCAGCAGTTTTTCCCGGTCAAATTCTGCTGTCGGCAATACACGGTCGCGCAGCCAGGCCTGCAGTGTCTGGCCGCGGCCGTCCACGGCAATCCATTCACTGGCATCGAGCCGATGCTGCGCGAGCCAGTTCGCCACCACGTTTCGCTCATGGCGCGGCTGCAATACGAACACATCGCCGGCACGCCATTTCGGCCAGTCGTTAACCGCGCGCAGGGTCAGCTCAAACAGCGGAGCACCGGGACTGCCGGGATTAAGCAGCGTGCGCTCAGCCAGCCGCCACCAGATCGTCGGTTTGCTGACCCTATTGGACTTCGCCGTCGGCGACGGGCCGAACCAGGCAGATATAGCGCTGGCGGTACGGCTGGCATCACCGCTGGCGCTGTCGATTTTATGCAAGGGTTCGAGCGCTCTTGCACCCAGCCGTGCCATACCGTCGAACAACAACTGGCCGAAGGCACAGAAGCGCGCGTAGGTGCTGTCACCCAGGGCGACAACGGAATAAGAAAGATGGGAGAGATCCAGTGCCGTTACTTCGCCACCGGCACCATTCAGATAAGTTCTGGCAAAACGCTGACCATTGTCCGGCGCCTCGCCTTCCCCGTAGGTACTGACAACAAACAGCGCCCTGCTGGCGGTTTGAAGTGTCTGCGCGGAAACCTGGCTGAGTGGCAGTACCGTCACCGCCTGCGACTGGCGCAAATACTCCGCGCTCTGGCGCGCCAACGCGGCAGCGGTACCACTCTGACTGGCGTAGGCAACAAGTACCGCGCCGGCCGCGTGTGATTGCTGCTGACGGCGGGCGCTGTGTATTTCACGGCGATGCCGAACCATCAAAATGGCGACCCACAGGAGCCAGATCAGCGTGCACACGAGTGCGATAGCGAGGCGCTGATATTCGGTCACTTTCCGGCTCCCTGAGTCGTTCGCGTCTGCTTCCGCAATTACATCGGCAACACTTCAAAGGTCGCGGAGTAAGCACCACTGCGCACCGTGGCCGGCGCCTTGGCCTTGCTGTCTTGGTATTCTGCTTCCATAAAGTACTGACCGGCACTCGGCCATGTCACACTGAACAGACCGGCGGCATCCGCCTTCACCTGGATTTCTTCCTGGTTGTCGCGGTAGCGGCTGCCGCCGGGGATCAATACAACCTCTGCGCCTTTGGCCGGCTCGCCGTCGATCAACAGTTTAAATTTGGCAGCTTCACCAGCGTACAGGTCGTTGGGGTGGGTAACCGGCACCAGTTCCAGGCCGACACCTTCCGGCTTCAGCACCGCATCGGAGGGTTCACCGGCAGTAACAAAGGTTTCGATGCGGCGGGAACTCTGGGTAACGCGCAGCTCCTTGGCATTTTTCGGTACCGCGGTGGCGAAATCGGCATCGTTTGCCTGCTGACCGCGGCCCGGCCACATGTGGCGCTTACCTTCAGCGTCTTTCCAGAAGGCGCGAAGACCGGCGGAGGCGAGACCGATCTTGTAGGTGCCTTCCTCTTTCAGTTGCACATCGAAGGTGGTGCGGTATTTGCCTCGGGACGCATTTTCCAGTGCAACTTTTTCACCATTGGGCGCGGTGGCCGTCACTGCCTCCGCCCCAAGGGCCACGTGATCCGGAAAGAAAATGGTGTTGGAAACGGCCGCATCGAAAGTCACGTAGGGATCGTCACCGGACAGCACGGTAGAACTCGGCAAAATCCAGGCGCGGTGCGCTTCTGCGTGCATAGCAACACCAGCGGTCATCAGGCTGGCCATCAATACTCTGGCAATGGTCATTTTTTTCATGGGGATTTCCTTATTGACAAGTTAGGGCAATACAGCAATGCGAATGCTGCCCAGCTCTTCTTCACCCCTGGCTGACAACGGCAGGCTGGATTTTTCCAGCGGCCAGATCAGGGGAATTTCCACCAGCTCGCGACCGCCCACTTCTCGCGCTGCTTCAACCCGCAGGCGGTATTTGCCGGGCGCCAGTTTGGCGAGATCACTCTCCGCGATAGCCACTTCCAGTGCATGTTCACCGGGGCCGTAGGTGGCGGAGGTGATACCGTCCACTGGCACGTCCAGGCTGCGGCCGCCGCGGCGCCACCACTGGCGCAGGTCCTTCAGCCATTTTTCGCCTTCGTTGTTGCGCATTTCCAGGTCGTACCACACCGCGATCTGGGTGGCGTTACGGGCTTCATCTTCCAGCCACACGGCCACATAAGGCTTGTGGTATTCCGCCACATTGAGACGCGGAATTTCGATGCTGACCTGCAGGGTTTCCGCCTGCGCGGTGCCTGCGATACAGCTGCCCGCGATCAGAACCGCAGCAGCCAGTTTTCCGAACAACTTCATTTCCATGTCTTTTCCCAAAAAAATCGTTTGCGTCAGTAAGGCGTCAGTGAATGAAAACCAGTGCGATGACCAGGGGAATCAGCACCCCCAACGCGGTGACAGGCCAAGTGGATACCCGCCGCGACGACTGCTTCCACAGCAGCCAGAACCCGGTCAGGCAGAAGACCACACAGGCCACCGCAAACACATCCAGGAACCAGCGCCATACACTGCCGGTATCGCGGCCCTTGTGCAGATCATTGAAGTAAGCGATCCAGCCGCGATCGGTGCTCTCGAAAATGAGATCGCCCGTCTCCACATCCAGCGACAGCCAGCCATCGCCACCGGGGCGCGGCAGCGCCAGGTAGTATTCGCTGCCGTCCCACTCCCCGCGGTGATTGCGCGGGATCTGGATACGGTGTTCTTCCGCCAGCCATGCCACCAGATTTACCGGCAGTTGTGGCGCTTCGGATTCGCTCCCATTCCATGCTTCCAGCAGCTCTGCCGGCACACTGAGTTCGTGATTGATGACCTTCGGGGTTGAAGGAATCTCCGCGGCATGGTTCAGAGTGATGCCGGTAATGGCAAACAGCAGCATGCCCACCAGACACACCGCGGAACTGATCCAGTGCCATTGGCGCGCTGATCCGAGAGAAACTGCCACTACTGCCTGACCCCTGTTGTATTCGCAGATACCTGAAGGGCACAGATGATAATGGATCTCATTACCCACATAAAGGGAAGAAATGGACGAAAAGCGTAAATATCTGTAAAGCGGCCGCAGAATTAGCCAGCCCTATACTGTTTGTTTAGAATCCGCGCCTTTTTTAGCCAGCAGCCATCAACTCAGATTCCCAGCGGTACCCATGAATCAACTGCCCACTTCGCCATCGCCCATCTCGCCCTCAGCCCTCGCACTGCTCCCTCTCACCCTGTTCCTCGCTCTATTCGTCGGCGCCGGGCTCTGGTACCAGTGGCACGATGTGGACATGGCCTTTTACAAGGTCTCGGCGACAGTGGCGATTCTGCCCGCGATTGCGCTGGCAGTACTGCTGGCACGTGGGCCACTCAACCGAGCGATCGAGACGTTCGTCCGCGGCGCCGCCGACAACACCATCGTCACCATGGTGCTGATTTATCTCTTCGCCGGTGCCTTTGCCAGCGTCGCCAAATCCATCGGCGGAGTGGACGCGACGGTGAACTTCGGGCTCAGCGTGATCCCGCCGGCTCTGGTGCTACCGGGGCTCTTCCTCATCACGGCGTTTATCGCCACTGCCATGGGCACCTCCATGGGCACCATCGCGGCGATCGGTCCGATTGCGGTGGGACTCGCGGACGCAACCGATCTCTCTATCCTGCTCACCATTGGCACCGTGGTGGGCGGAGCCATGTTTGGCGACAACCTGTCGATCATTTCCGATACCACCATCGCCGCCACCCGCACCCAGGGCGTGACCATGCGCGACAAGTTCCGTATGAACCTGCTGATCGCCCTGCCCGCCGCGCTTATTACCCTGGCCTGGCTGTGGTTTTCCGGCACTACCGCCCAGATGCCGAGCCCGGGGAGCTATGACTTCGCGCGCATTGCGCCGTATATCGTGGTGCTGGTGCTGGCGGTTTCCGGCGTGAATGTATTGCTGGTGTTGTTTCTGGGCATTTTACTGGCGGGCGGTATCGGCTTTGCGCTGGAGCCGGACTATACGGTGGCGCAGTTGTCACAGGATATTTACGCGGGCTACACCGGCATGCAGGAAATCCTGATCCTGTCGCTGATGATCGGCGGACTCGGCGCGATGATGCAGGCCGGCGGCGGTATCGCCTGGCTGGAGCAGATGATCGACCGGCTCAGCCGGCTCGCCAGCCGCGGACAGCCGGGGCGCAAAACCGGTGAACTGGGCATCAGCGCGGCGGTGGCGGCAACCAACGTATGCACCGCCAACAATACCGTCGCCATCCTGCTCACCGGACAACTGGCGAAAGACATGGCCGCGCGCTACGGCGTTGATCCGCGTCGCAGCGCCAGCCTGCTGGATATCTATTCCTGCACGGTGCAGGGCATGCTGCCCTACGGCGCGCAGATTCTGCTCGCCTCCTCCCTCGCGAAAATCTCGCCGATCTCGCTGGCGGGGAGCATTCTTTACTGCTGGTTACTGGGTGGCTGCGCGCTGGTTTCCATTCTCGTGTATGGAAGCATTGCCCGTAGTAGCGAGTAATGAGTGCTCAGTCGTCAGGAAACATGTTTTCCAGACAACCAATGGACGATTGTTTCAGCCAGTACCTGGGGCTGTTCCAGCGGAATCATATGGCCGCTGTCGTCAATCACTTGCAGCTCGGCACCGGGAATCGCAGCGACCAGTTCCTCCGCTTCTTCGCGGGACCGCAACGCGTCGTCCGCGCTCGCAATGACCAACGTCGGGCAGCGGATAGAGGACGCGGGAACGTCCTTTCGCTCCAGTTGTGACTGTGTCACCAGCGCGCTGTACCCCAGTCGCTGGCTCATTGCTTTGATGAACGCAATTTTTTCAGCATCCGCAGCAAGGCGCGGGTGCAGCGACTGCGCAATGGTGGCGTTGCTCAACCCTTTAAAACTTTTTGCCGAAATCGCCTGGAGCGCCTGCCGCTTTACCTTCTTCTGCTGCTCGGTGTCGTCGCGCAGTGAGCTGGCAATAATGATGAGCGCGTCCACACGCTCGGGAAAATCCGCGGCCAGTTGCCTGGCGACATAGCCCCCCAGAGAAAATCCCACCAGCACGAATCGCAGGGGCAAACGATCAGCAATATTCGCAGCGATCTCGCGAATCGTCTGCCCGTCGCCCAGGGAGGCATCGGCGGTGGACCAGCCTTCCGGAAGGTAATTTTTGAACGTGTTCCAGAGCGTCTCATCCAGCATATAACCCGGAATCAGCGCGAGCGATGTTGAGGGGGGATTCACGAGACTCTCCATCTTAGAGATGGCTGGCGATGGGTCACCGGCCACCAGAAGCCTTGGTTCACAACCGACTGGCTGCCTGCAGCTCTTCATCCAATTTCGTGGTTTCCACCGAGCGCGGCTTGTGGAAACGCCCAAGGCCCAGGTAAACCACCGGCGTCAGGTAAAGCGTGAACAGCGCCGCGAGGCCGAGCCCACCGAACATCACCCAGCCGATGGCGGTACGCGCTTCGGCGCCCGGGCCGCTGCTCAGGATCAACGGCAGGCCGCCGAGGACGGTGGAGAGCATGGTCATGGCAATGGGGCGCAGACGCACGCGCGCGGCCTCGGTTACTGCGTCGTACACGCTGTAACCCTTGTCCCGCAGCTGGTCCGCAAATTCCACCAACAAAATCCCGTTCTTCGCCATCAATCCGATCAGCATCACCAACCCGATCTGGGAAAAAATATTGATGGTAGTGCCGGTGAAGAACAGCGCGTAAACCGCGGCGGCGAGTCCGAAAGGTACGGTCACCATCACGATCACCGCACTGCTGATACCCTCGAACTGCGCGCACAATACCAGGAACACAACCAGCGCGGCGATGGCGTAGGTCATGGCCACTTCCCGCGAGCTCTCTTCCAGTGAATCCGCTTCACCGAGGAAGGTGATGCCCACATCCCCCGGCAGAATTTCTTTGGCGAGATTCCGGATTTCCTCCATTGCGGTCGCCAGCGGATAGCCTGGCGGCAGACCCGCGCTGATCTCGATAGCGCGACGCTGACCGTGGCGATCCAGCTCCGCGGCCACACTCTCTTCCCGCAGAGTGACCATGCTCGACAGCGGCAGCAGATTACCGCGCTCGCTTTTCACGTAGAGATTGACCAGGTCTTCCGGCGAGGAAATCGTGCTGTCGGAAGTTTCCAGTATGATCGGCACCGCCTGGTCGCCCACGTTCAGATCCACCACGTCCAGCCCGTCCACCACCGTGCGCAGGGTGGTGGCGATACTGGTGAGCGGCACACCCAGATCGGCGGCGCGGCGGCGGTCGATCTCGATGGAGAGCTGCGGCTGGGTCGGACGGTAACTGATATCCGGGCGGCTTAGATGTGGCAGTCGATCCTCCATGGCGCGCGCCATCTCGCGCGCGGCGTCGTAAATATGACGGTAGTCATTGCCCACCAGCGCCACTTCGATACCACCACCACTGCCGCGCAGATTCAGGCTGTTGGGGCTGCCAACATGAATACGCGCACCGGGGATCTGGTCCAGAGGCCCCTGGATTTCCCGGATCAGATCCTGCTGGGAAATACTGCGCTGATCCCACTCCGCCAGCGTGAGTACGATCTGCGCGCGGTTCGGGTCCCACTGGCCAACGCGGGACATGATGTCGGTGGCATCGCCACGCTCCACCAGTGGACGCACCACATCCTCCACATGTTCCGCCTGGCGGGCGATATAGTTCTGGCCCACGCCGTCGGGGCCATTGGCCATGATGTAGATAATGCCGCGGTCTTCCGCCGGCAGCAGTTCCTTGCCGATTGCCAGGTACAGGCCACCGGCACCGACAGCGAGCGACACGGCCACCGCAAAACTCAGCCAGCCGTGGCGCAAGCACGCCACCAGGCTGTTTGAATACATATTGGCCAGGCGCTCACCGATGTTGACCAGGCGCCGATACAGCGGGAAACCCGGCGTACTTTCGGTGTTGCCGGTGATGCGCGCGGTGAGCATGGGCACCAGCGTCAGCGCCACAATCGAAGACAGCGCCACTGCGGTGGCGAGCACCAGGCCGAACTCGCGGAACATGCGCCCGGCAGTGCTGGGCAGCAGTGCAATGGGAATGAATACGCTCACCAGCACGGCCGTGGTGGCGAGCACCGCAAAAATCACCTGGCGGGTACCGAGCACCGCCGCGGCGCGCGCGCCCAAGCCCATGCCGCGCAGGCGCTGGATGTTTTCCAGCACCACGATCGCGTCGTCCACCACCAGGCCGGTGGCGAGCACAATCGCCAGCAGGGTCAGGATATTGATGGAAAAACCCATCATCCAGATACCCGCGAGCGTGCCTACCAGCGCGATGGGAATGGCGGTACTGGGTACCAGCGTGGTGCGGATATTGCCGAAAAACAGCCAGATGGCGGCAACCACGATAAGTACCGTGTAAATCAGGCTGGTGACCACTTCTTTCACCGAGCCCTTGATAAAAGTCGCGCGGTCTTCGGTGACGGTAATTTTCAGATTGTCGAAACGGGCATTGAGCGCGGCAATTTTTTGGTACACCGCGTCGCTGATCTCGATGGTGTTGCTCTGGGCCTGGCGCACCACCCCAAGCCCGATCACCGGGCGGTCATTGAGAAACACCAGCGACTGCACATCTTCCGGCGCAAAGGTCACATGGGCCACATCGCCGATGCGGATATCGCCGCGCACGATGGTATCGCGCACCTGTTCTTCGGTAATGGTGGAGGCATCGGTACGCACCAGCAGCTGCTGGTCGACGGAATTAAAGCTGCCGGAAGGCACATCCAGCGGCGCATCTTCGAGCACCGCGGCCACTTCGCTCACAGATAACCCGAAACTGGTCAGGCGCAGCGGGTCCAGTACCACCCGCAGCACCCGCTGGCGCTGGCCGGAAATCGGAACATCGGCCACGCCGTTGATGGAAATGAGCTCGGGGATGATGTCTTTTTCAATGATGTAGGTGAGCGCTTCGTCCTTCAGGGTGTCGCTGGTCACCGCCAGTTGCATGATGGGGTCCGGCTGGTCCGCGGCCTTCACCACCGTCAGCTGCTCCACATCCTCCGGCAGATTGCGCTCCGCCTGACTCACCGCCTCACGCACATCCGCGGCGGCGGTATCCAGATCGACACTGGAATTGAATTCGATATGGATGCGGAAACTGTTTTCCTCGCTGGAAGACTCGATGTGCTTGATCCCGGAAACACGCGCCACCGCACCCTCGACGATACTGGCCACTTCCGCGTCCATGGTTTCCGGGGAGGCGCCGGGCAATGTGCCGCGCACGGACACGATCGGCACATCCACGTCCGGCAGCTCACGCACTTCCACCGCACTGAACGCGGCGATACCGGCAATGGCAATGAGCAGGTTCAACACCAGGATCAGCACCGGCCGACGGATGGCGAGGGAGGCGATATCGCTGCGGAAAATATTCCCGGACTGGATTGGGGTTTGTTCGCTCATCGCTTTACAACCCCGCGATATTGGCAACGCTCAGGCCCTCGCGCATGCGCTGGGTGCCTTCGGTCACCACCTGAATGCCCTCTGGCAAATCCGAATCCACCAAAATCGCGCCCTGCACCCGCTGCACCACGGTCGCCGGTATGCGTCTGACCTTACCCTCTTCAACGCCCCAAACAAAAGCGCCGTCGTTACCCCACTGCAGCGCCACCTCCGGAATCAGCGGATAACGACCGGCCTCCAGCGCCAGGGATACCCGGAAACTCATACCCGGGCGCAACAGATCCTCTCTGTTATCCACCAGTGCGCGGGCGGCAAAGGTGCGGGTTTCGGGATTTATTCTGCTGTCGATATCCACCAGCGTCCCGTGAAATGGGGGGCTGCCGTTGGCCCAGGTGGCTACGGCGATGCTCTGCCCGTGCTGCATCTGTCCCATGAACAGCTCGGGCACCTGAAACGTGACCAGCAGCTTGCTGCGATCATCGATGGTGGTAATGGCAGTAGCCGTTTCCACCCGCGCCCCTGGATCGAGGTTAGTGATACCGATATACCCGTCGAACGGCGCTTTGATAGAGCGATAGTCCAGCGCCACCCGGGCGCGGTCGAGGTTGAGGCGAGCACGTTCCACTGCACTGTGCGCATCGTCGAGCGCGCTCTCGGTCACAGTGCCGGAACTGCGGGTGCGCTGATAACGGCTTAAAAGTTTTTTCGCATCATCAAGCTCGATACTGGCGATCTCTACCGTCAGACGCTGATCGCGATCGTCCAGGCGTACGATGGTCTGCCCCGCCTTCACCTTCTCTCCCGCAGCGGCGGAAACCTCCACCACTTCACCGCTGACTTCGGGATAGAGCGTAACGCTCTTCATTGCCCGCGAGGTGCCCACTGCCTCGATGTTTACCCGGCGCGGCGACCACTCCACTACCTCCATCACTACCGGCTGCGGCGGTACTTCGCGGTGAGCAGGGGCCGATTTGCTATCCGATGCACAACCGGCCATCGCGGCAATCAGTAATAACAGACAGGCGAGGCCCGTCGTGCGGCTTGGGAAGGCGGCAATAAATCTGGAGAAACTCACGGTCGCACCTGTCGGCTTTCGATATACACAAAAGATAGGTTATGCAGGTTACCGATTCTCATTTGTGGTTTCCATGTTTGGTTAGGCCAATCGGCCGCAAATGGAGCACTGAAATGTAAAGAAATGTTGTGCCCGAGCCTGAGCGGGCCAGCGACCCACTCCGCCCTGTTCATATTTTGTCTCCGCCCTCATGGGGTGGGATGCCACTGGCAAACCTGTGACCTCTAATTCAGATTCCGGTTTTTATGGGCCGTAAGCTGCCTGTCAGTTTGAGGGGAGCGGCTCAAAGCGATGATAAACCGGTGAGCGGCGGCGTCAGATCGCGCCGCGACAGCATAGATAATTTCAATAACTAAATTTCAAAATTCAGGTCTTCAATCATGCATGCACCCTTCCTCCTGCGGGGGCACTTCCGTGCGGCCTCGCTTTTGGCTGTGGCCATCTCGGCATCCATCCACGGCAGCGCCCACGCGAGCAGCAACTCCGAGCTTTCCATGGTGAACATTCCCGGCAACATCCAGAGTGCCATCGGTTGCGATGGAGACTGGCAGCCGGATTGCGCCGCGTCGCAACTCACCTATGATGCCGATGACGATATCTGGCAGGGCACTTTCTCGCTCCCGGCAGGCACTTATGAATACAAAGTCGCCATCAACGGCGGCTGGGATGAGAATTATGGCGGCAACGGCGATGCCAGCGGCCCGAATATCGGCCTGACCCTTGCCTCCGATGGAGCGGTCAAGTTCCTGTACGACCACGAGAGCAAATGGATCACCGACAACACAAGGCATTCCATTGTCACCGCCACAGGCAACTTCCAGAGTGAACTGGGTTGTCCCGGCGACTGGCAGCCAGACTGCCTGCGCAGTTGGATGCAGGATGTGGATGGAGACGGAATTTACACGTTCATCACCAGCGAGATTCCAGCGGGTGATTACGAAATGAAAGCGGCCCTGCACGAGGGCTGGGACGAAAGCTACGGCAGCGGTGGCAACAATATCGCCTTCACCGTAGAAACGGGTAAAGAAGTCTACTTTGCCTTTAACAGCGCCACCAAAAGCGTGGTGGTTAGCACCGACGGCGTTCCCAAAGGCGACCTGACAACCGACAAGGCCCACTGGGTGGACGCCAGCACCATCGTATTGCCGGTGAGCCTGCCACAGGGCGGCAGCGCCAAATTGGTGGCCAGCGATTCCGCCACACTCGCGCTGGGTCCGGACGGCGTTACCGGCGATCTGGAAATCGCCCTTACCCACAATGCCAGCGGCATGTCCAACACCGCAGAAGCCAAATTCCCACACCTGGCCAATTACAGCGCGTTTACCCTGCCGGAGAGCACAGACATCACTGCACTGGTGAAAGGCCAGCTCGCGGTGGCCATCTACAACGCCGACGGCAAGATCGTCGACGCCACCGGCGTGCAAACACCGGGCTTGCTCGATGCGGCCTTCGCCTACGACGGCACCCTCGGCGCCACCGTCGGCGAAGATGCCATTGAGTTCGCGCTGTGGGCGCCCACCGCAAAATCCGTCAAGGTGCACCTGTTCAGTACCGCGGATCAGTACGAACCAACCACTTCAATCGAAATGACTTCAACCAACGGCGTGTGGAGCGCATCCACCAGCGTCGATTGGAATCGCAAGTTTTACCTGTACGAAGTAGAAGTCTATTCCTACGCGAGCCGCAAAATAGAAACAAACTGGGTCTCAGACCCCTACTCCCTGAGTCTCTCTACCAATTCGGCCAAATCACAGATCGTCGACCTGAACGACGCCGACCTCAAACCGGAAGGCTGGGATGCCCTGGTGAAACCGGCATTGGCGGCACCGGAAGACATCAGCGTGTACGAGCTGCACGTGCGCGATTTCAGTATCCGCGACGACTCCGTCAGTGAAACGGCGCGTGGTACCTTCGCGGCCTTCGCCGAAGATGGCCGCGGCAGCCTGCACCTGGCAGAACTCGCCAATGCGGGTCTCACCCATGTGCATTTACTGCCGGCGTTCGACTTTGCCACCGTGAATGAAGACCGTGCGGCCCAGCAAACGACTCCGGACCTCGGTGTCTACGCTCCCGACAGCAATGAGCAACAGGCTGCCGTGAATGCCATCCGCGATGAAGACGGCTTCAACTGGGGTTACGACCCGCTGCATTTCAGCGTGCCGGAAGGCAGCTACGCCACCGATCCGAACGGGGTGCAGCGCATCCTCGAATTCCGCGAGATGGTGCAGTCGCTCAGCAACATGGGTCTGCGCGTGGTGATGGATGTGGTCTACAACCACACCAGTTCCTATGGCCAGTACGAGCGCTCCATTCTCGACAAGATCGTTCCCGGCTATTACCACCGCCGCAACGACGAAGGTTTTGTGGAAATGAGCAGCTGCTGCGCCAACACCGCCAGCGAGCACACCATGATGGAAAAGTTGATGCGCGATTCCATCAAAACCTGGGCTACCGCCTACAAAGTGGACGGCTTCCGTTTCGACCTGATGGGACACCACAGCAAGGAAAATATCCTGAACGTGGCGACGGATATGCAGGCGCTCACCACAGAGAGTGACGGCGTCGATGGCTCGGCCATCTATCTGTATGGCGAAGGCTGGAACTTCGGCGAAGTGGCGGACGATGCCCGGTTTGTGCAGGCGCGCCAGGGCAATATGAGCGGCACTGGCGTAGGCACCTTCAACGATCGCCTGCGCGACAGTGCCCGCGGCGGCAACCCGTTTGGCGGCTATGACGAACAGGGATTCAGTACCGGTCTGTTCACCGACAGCAACGGTAAATTCGGCGGTATCGACGAGCGCGCCACCCTGCTAACACTGGCAGATAAGGTACGCCTATCCCTCGCAGGCAACCTCTCCGACTACATCTTGACCGACTCCACTGGAACCGAGCTCACCGGCGCGGAACTGGTCTACAACGGTCAGGTCACCGGCTATACCGCAGATCCACAGGAGTCCATCAACTACCTGGCTGCACACGACAACGAGACGCTGTTCGACGGTATCCAGATCAAGGCCAACAGTACAACGTCTCTCGCTGACCGGGTGCGCCTGCAAAACTTCAGCAATTCGCTGGTACTGCTCGCCCAGGGTGTGCCGTTCATTCACGCCGGCCAGGAGTTCCTGCGCTCGAAGTCCATGGACCGCGACAGCTACAACTCCGGCGACTGGTTCAACGCGCTGGACTTTTCCCTGGCCACCGACAACTGGGGCATCGGCCTGCCGATTGCAGACAAGAATGAAGACAATTGGTCACTGATGGCGCCGCTCTTGGCGAATCCGGCCATCGCACCACAACAGAGCGATCGCGAGTTTGCGTTGGCCGTCTTCAAGGAGTGGCTGCAGATCCGTGCGAGCAGCGGGCTGTTCCGTTTGCCGAGTGCAGAGGCAGTACAGTCTGTAGTGTCGTTCGAAAATACCGGACCGGAACAGATTCCGGGCCTGATCGCTATGCACCTGAACGACCCGACCGGAGACTATGACGAGGAAACCTCGCAGATACTCGCGCTGTTCAACGGCTCTGCCGATACCGTCGAGTTCACGCTCGCCTCAGCCGCAGACCAGCCCTTCGCCCTGCACCCGGTACAGCAGGCATCCGCCGATACAGCACTGGCAGCGGCCAGCGTCGACAATGGCGTATTTACCGTGCCTGCGCGCACCACGGCGGTGTTTGTTGTCAACCGTGAGGATGACTCCAGTGATGTAGACGAAGAACCCGAAGAGGAAATTGAGGAGGACAATCGCAATGGCCGCAAGCGCGGCGGTTCCGTGGGCTTCGGAGTCCTGACTCTGCTGGCTCTGGCCCTGATGCGCAGACGACTTCGCTGACAAGGTGCCCTGAAGTAATGCGGGTGGCATTGCCACCCGTAGTCCTTCTTCTACAGTAGAAAATAACCGAGCACGACAAAACCCACAGCACTTGCGACACCCGCTCTCAGCGCATAAGGCAACTGGGTGCGCACATGATCCATATGCTCGGTTCCCGCCGCCAGCGATGAAACAATGGTGGTATCGGAAATCGGTGACGCATGGTCACCGAACACGCCACCGGACAGGACCGCCGCCACAAACAATGCGGGCTCCGCCCCCAGCGCCGAGGCCACAGGAATGGCGATTGGCAGCATGATGGAAAAGGTCCCCCAGCTGGAACCGACGGAAAAGGCAATTACACCGGATACCAGAAAAATTACCGTCGGCAGCCACGCCAGCGGAATACTGTCACCCACCAGACCCGCCACATACTGCCCTGTGCCAAGTGCTTTCGACACTGCACCCAGTGCGAGTGCCAGCACCAGAATGATTGCCAGCGGCAACATGCGCCCGGCACCCTCCATCCAGGTATGACTAAGCTCGTCCAGCGTCATACTGCGTTGAATCAGCACAAGCACGGAAATTGCAGCCAGTGCCGCCAGTGATGCCCACAGAACAGATGTTGAACCGGAACCCTGAAACAGTTTTCCATCTCCGGTGATCCAGAGCCCCAAAGGCATGGCGGCAATCAGGATGAGCACCGGGATCAGCATATTCATCGCGCGCGGCTTGATATGCGCCGCCTGGCCTATGGACCCGGCAATGTCCAAAGTGTCTTCTTTTTTACTGGATACGCGTGCCTGTACCTCGCCCATCGAACCCGGGTTGTAATCCCGGCTAATGGTGTATGCGGTTAACGCCACCGCAAAAATCGCGTAGAGATTCAGGGGAATACTGGCGAGCAATACCGACAGTGGGTTGTCGACACCAAGGCCATCCAGCAGACCAAGATTGAAAGCCCCCCAGGCGTTCAGCGGGATCAGCATGCACACTGGGGCGGATGTGGAGTCAATGATGTAGGCGAGTTTTTCCCGCGCGATCCGGAAACGATCAAACAACGGGCGCGACACGGTGCCAGCCACGAGTACAGTGATGTTGGACTCGATGAATATCACCAACCCCACCAGCCACGCCATCCACTGCGCGCGCTTGCCATTGGTTACCCAGCGGCTGCGCTCAAGAAAATGCACAAAGCCGCTGACCGCACCACTGCGCTCGAGGGTGATGATGAACGCCCCAATCACCAGGGTGAACATGACCACCCGCGCATCGCCGGGGTTTGCCAGCACCGCCAGCACACCGTCCAGCGCTTCCGCCAGCGAGGGCAGAATGCCGGAGCCATTGAGCAGGAAAAATCCAAGCCAGATCCCGGCAAACAACGCCAGATAAACCTGGCGGGTTAGCAACGCAAGACCTATCGCGAGAAAAGGTGGTAACAACGTGAGCCAGGTAGAGGCCATATTTTATTTATTCTTTTCGGTCGTAAATTGAATGAATCAGACAACAACTTTGTCGCGCAGCACCAGCGTACCCGCATCGCCGTCCAGCTCTGCCATGGCGCCCACCGGGACCACTGTTTGATCCTCCACATGCCCGATCATCAACCCACGCACTACCGGTACGCCGAGGTTCAGGCAGCGTTCGCGCAACACATGTTCCATGCTGAAGCTGTTGCCCTCCACTTTCGCTTCAGTAAATTTTCCGAATACGATCCCCGCCACCTGCTGCAGCTTTCCTGCCAGCCACAGCTGAGTGAGCATGCGATCGACGCGGTAAGGCGCTTCGCCGACATCTTCGAGAAACAGGATCTTGTTGCGGAAATCCGGCTCAAAGGGTGTGCCCAGCAGTGTGGTCAACAGGGTGAGGTTCCCGCCGATCAGACGACCGCGGGCGCGGCCGCCGACGAACCGGGTAATGCGGTTTTTGTCTTCCACACGCCCCGGCGCGCTTTCGAAAGGCGGTGGCGCCCCCAACGGCACGGGGTGCTCGCCGTGCATCAGCACTTTG
This sequence comes from Microbulbifer sp. SH-1, assembly GCF_011326135.1. Taxonomy (NCBI): domain Bacteria; kingdom Pseudomonadati; phylum Pseudomonadota; class Gammaproteobacteria; order Cellvibrionales; family Microbulbiferaceae; genus Microbulbifer; species Microbulbifer sp. SH-1. Next base: position 1,531,905 of record NZ_CP046948.1, read on the forward strand.
GAAAATTCGCCCAGAGTGTAATCGGTAAAATTCTGCGCAGCGATGGGACCGTGAAAAGTGATGACACCACTGCGGTGATAAATGGCATTCAATAGCGCGGTAATGTCGCTATAGCCCAGTAACACTTTTGGATTGCGGCGGATATTTTCATAGTCGAGCAGTGGCAGAATGCGCGGGGTGCCGTAGCCCCCACGCAGGCAGAACACCGCATCCACATCCGGGTCGGCAAACATGGCATTGAAATCTGCTGCGCGCGCCTCGTCTGGTCCAGCCAGGTACTGGGTGCGCTGGTAGAGGTTTTGCCCTTCTTTGACCTTGAAACCAAGGGACGCCACCACATCGCACGCAAAGCGGATGTCTTCATCTTCCCAGACATTGCTCGCCGGGGTCACCAGACCAACCGTCATACCGCGCTGCAGGCGCCTGGGACGCAGCAGTTCGCGACCGGGTTCATCGCCGCTGCTTACTGACGGTGGATTCGCGGTTGCCGTTGCCGCCCCCAGTAGAGGGGCGGCCAGCATGGACTTGATCAGCTTGCGCCGTTGCATGGGTTCTCCTCAGGGATCCTGCGCCGTTTCCACATCGCGCCCGGCAGCGACGCGCGAAAATCGCAGGTCGTGAAAATCGTAACTGAAGTCGGTTCCGCGGGATTTCGCCCGCATGGTAAGAATCAGCGCGCCGTTATCGTCGCGGTCGGCCATCAGCCAGGCATCGGCGTTGAGACTGCGGTCGTCCCAGGTCAGCGCCCATACGCCCTCGCCTGCAGAATCGAGCGTACCGGTAAGGCGTGGGGACTTCAGCGCGCGCCAGCGCAGGCGTCCGCCATCGGCAAAAATTTCCATCTCGCCAAACCACGGATCGCGGTAGCGCCCGCGCAGCTCCTGTGCATCGACCGCGACGAGGCCCGCCGGCGGCGGCAGCACTTCCGGCTCTACGGCTTCCGCGGGAGTGCCGTAAAGATTCTGGAAATAGGCCAGCCAATCCTGTTCCGGCGCGCCGAGAAAAGGTTTTAGCAGGCCGTAAATCAGTGCCTGGCGCGCGGCACCGGCGCTGCGGTTCATCAATACCACCAGCGCCACGTCTTCTTCCGGAACCAGTGCCACCCAGGCGTACATGCCAGAGAGGGAACCGGTGTGATGGATCACCCGCTTGCCGTGCATATCCTGCACACGCCAGCCCAGCGCATAGGCATAGAAATGACCGCCGTCGCGCGTGGCGCGCTCGGGGGAAAATGGCATCAGGGTTTCTGGCCGCCACAAGCGATCACGAGTCTCCTCGCTGAGCAGACGCTCACCGCCAGGTATCTCGCCACCCGCCATCAGAGTGCGCAGCCAGGTGAGCATGTCACCGGCGCTGCAGTGCATGCCGCCCGCTGCCGCGAGCACAATCGGGTCGTCACCCGCGAGGTTGGGTGTATCCACCACCAGGCCCTCTGCCTCAAGCCTGTGGGGATCTGCGAGATTTTCTCTCGCGGTTGCCGGTACCGGGCCCGCGTAACAGTTCTGCAGCCCCATTTTTTGCAGCAGCCGCTGTTGTACGAAGTCTTCGAAGCTCACACCACTGACCGCAGCTATCAGCTCACCGGCGACGATATACAGCAGATTGTCGTAGGCGTAATCCGCGCGAAAACTCCCGGTAACCGGCAGATGCGCCAGCCCGGCCAGAATATCGCTGCGGGAATACTGATTGGGCTGCGGCCACAGCATCAGGTCACCCGCCCCGGGGCCGAGACCGGAGCGATGGGTCAGCAGATCGACAATCCGAAACTCCTGAGTTACCCAGGAATCACCGAGCCGAAATTGGGGCAGATAATCGACAACACGGCCATCCCAGTCGATCTTTCCCTCCTCCACCAGCAGTCCCAGCGCTGCGCTGGTGAATGCTTTGGTGGTGGAAGCCAGCTTGAACAGCGTCTTATCATCCACCGGCCGGGGATGCTCCACATTGGTGACCCCAAACCCCTGTAACAGCAGCGGTTTGCCCCGGTACCAGATGCCCACCGCGGCGCCGGGCACCTGTTCTTCTTCAAGCACACGCTCGACATATTGTGCAGCGCTGTCGGCATCCATGGGCGGACGTTCACAGGCAGCGAGCAACACTGCCGCGATCGGGAAAAATGACATCGCCAATGTTCGCGCGGTCATATGCTGCCTCTGTTTATTGTGATTATTTCGCCCTTTTTCGCCCAGGGCTCGTTTTACGGTTGACGCCGCGCAGTCGCGCGAATAATTTATCAATCGTGGTTTTTAATGTATATCATAAATTATTCATTCAATGTAGGCCTGAGGCATCTGCTGTACCTGCCCCAGACCGACGAATCACACGGAGCCCACAGTGCCCCCCAAAAATACCAATCCGTGGCGGTCACGCCTGATGATTTCCATGATGACTGCGACAATATCCCTACCCGGTTGGCCCAGTGAACTGGAAGCAGTACAGCAACAGATCGATAGCGGCCATTACACTCAGGCTCAGCGGCAGATTCACGCCCTGTTAAACCGGGAAAACGCCGGGCAAACAACCGCTGATTTGAGTGCGCTGGCATTTGAGGCCGAGCGCATGCGCCGGATTGAAATGGATTTCCCGCTGACACCAGAGGAACTGCTGCCTGCCATCCAGCGCTACGTTCCCGACGCCACGCAGGAAGACGTAGACCGCTGGAACGCCCAGGGGTTACTGGAATCCATGCTCATTGACGGGCAGCCGCGCTATTTCGTGAGATCGGCCTACAACCTCATGCATCTTTCCGACGAGGCCGTGGCCCGCGCCCGCGACAGCAAACGCTTTACTGATAAAGCGCCGCTCTATCGCCTTCACCCGCACCACCGCGAGATTCTCGAATCCGATGCACCGGTTCGCCAGCGCATACAGGTGACGTATACCCTCACCGTCGACAGCGACGCGGTGCCAGCGGGTGAAACCGTGCGCGTCTGGCTGCCATTCCCTCAGGAAATCCAACGGCGGCAGGTAAATATCGAGCTGCTGGCGACGTCGCCCGCCGCCCATCAGCTGGCACCGGCCACCCAGCCGCAGCGAACCATTTACCTGGAGCGAAAGGCGCAGCGAGGAACACCCACGGAATTTAAGGTTCGCTATGCATACGACAGCCTATCGAGCCATACCGAGATTGTTCCGGATACGGTAAAACCCATCGCCCCGTCGGATGCACTGGCGCCCTACCTCAGCGAACGCGCTCCCCACATACTGTTCACACCGTCGCTGCGCGCACTCTCCGCACAGATTGTTGGCGATGAAACCAATCCCTACCGCATTGCACAAAAACTGTTTGCCTATGTGGACCAGATTCCCTGGGCTGGCGCACGGGAATACTCCACCATCCGCAATATCAGCGAATACGCAGCCAGTGCAGGCCATGCGGACTGCGGCCAGCAGACCCTGCTATTGATGACGCTGATGCGTATAAACGGCATCCCCGCACGCTGGCAATCCGGTTGGGAATTTTCCCCCGAGAGATTCGACACCATGCACGACTGGGGTGAGTTTTACCTCGCGCCCTACGGGTGGATGCCAATGGATGTGACCCACGGCCTGCTCGATAGCGAAAATGAGGCCGAGCGCTGGTTCTACCTGGGCGGAATGGACAGCTACCGGCTGATTTTCAATACCGATTACAGCCGCGAGTTCACCCCGGCAAAACAACACTTCCGCTCGGAAACGGTGGATTCACAGCGCGGCGAAGTAGAGTGGCGCGGTGGCAATCTGTACTTTGACCAGTGGAATTATTCGATGGAATGGCAGCTGCTCGACAGCCCGGAAGCAAACTGACATCACAGCGCTGTGCGGGCTTCACGCTCAAGCCCGCACAAGCCATTTCACTCCTGACGTAACAGGCCGCTCACCAACCCTTCGACTACATGTAGCTGTGCCGAGCGGAACAACAGACGCTGCAGCGACTCTTCGTCTTCCGAGGGCACCACAAACAGGCGAACATCCGCGTGAATACTCGCCGCGTTGTAGTTGTAGCGCGTCAGGCTGAGCACCTTCACCCCCTGCTCGTGGGCGCGGTTGGTCACCTCCACCAGGGATTCCTCTCCGCCGAAATCGCAAAGAATAAGTAACAGATCCTCCTCACCGAGAGAACCGGAAATGCGCTGCTGCAGCTGCCCGCCTTCATCAAACACCGCCCAGCAACCCAGTTCGAGCAGCTGATGGGTCAGATAGCGCGCAACAGAGGCGGAGCCAGGGCAAGCGGAGATCTGGATGCACTTTGCTGCGCGGATCGCCTCCACCGCGGCCATGAACTGCTCCGACTCATTGATACTTGCTGTGTTGTGCAACACCTCAAGTTTTTTCTGCCCCAACAGGCTGAGCGGGCTGTCGCCGTGAGAAAAATGCCCGTTTTTATCCGCCTCTTCGCCCTGGGCCACGGTGCCGGCGTAAGACTCGTACACCGCGAGCTTCAGGCTGGGATAGCCGCGGTATCCCAGTTTCTGGGAAAACTTCACCACGCTGGATTGACTGACCCCTACCGCATCCGCCAACTGGGAAGACGAGTAATCCCGGAGCAATGGCGTGTTGTCCAGAATGAAATCCGCCAGTTTGCGTTCATTAACCGACAACTGGTCGCGCATCGCGCGCATTTTCAAGAGACAGGTCATGGGGTCCTTCACTCACTGCAGGGGAGCGGCATCATGCCAGTGGCTGCAGGCCGTCAATTCTTTCGATACCCAGGCCGGGCGTTTCGTTGAGAATGATATCCGCATCCCTGTAGGTTGCGCCACCAACCACGGGGTCGTACTGGCACAGGGACGGCACGTCCAGGTCGAGCTTGGACACGATGGGAGCCTTGGCCGCGGCCACATGTGCCGCAGCCGATACGCCGATACTGGTTTCGAGCATACAACCCACCATACACTCGATATCGTACAGACCCGCCAGGTCCGCGATCTTCAGAGCGTTGGAGATACCACCGGTTTTCATCAGCTTGATGTTGATGATTTCCGCCGCATGCCGCTGGATTACATCCAGTACTTCGTGCGGCCCGAAAATACTTTCATCCGCCATGATTGGCGTTTTGACCCGCTCTGAGATATACCGCATACCTTCCAGGTTGCCGGCTTTTACCGGTTGCTCCACCAATTCCAGCAGTACCCCGGCCTCCTCCAGGCCGCGAATGGCCATTACCGCCTGCTTGGGACTCCAGCCCTGATTGGCGTCCAGGCGCAACAGCGCGCGGCCTTTGACCGCGGCATAGACGGCCTTGATACGCTCAATATCGAGGCCGATATCTTTACCGACTTTCACCTTCAAAATCTCGAAGCCGCGCGCCACCGCGCGCTCTGCGTCCGCCACCATTTTCTCGATGTAATCCACACTGATGGTGATGTCGGTGGTGAGACTGTTTTCGCCACCCCCGAGCAGGCGGTAGAGCGGTGTGTTGTAGCTCTGTGCAAACAGATCGTAAAGCGCAATTTCCACTGCGGCTTTCGCACTGGTGTTATTGATCATGGCACCCTCGATCTGCCGGCACAGGCGATTGAGATCTGCCACATCACGCCCGAGAAGCATCGGTGTGTAAATGGTTTTGATCGCCGCAATCACCGAACCGTGGGTGTCACCGGTAATGACCGCCGTTGCCGGCGCATTGCCGTAACCGATGTGACCGGTGTCGGTTTCCAGCATCACGATTACATCTTCTACACACTCTACGGTCCGCAGCGCCGTCTTGAACGGGGTTACCAGCGGTACGCGCAACATTCCGAGTTTTACGTCAACAATTTTCATGGCATTCGCGATCAGATAATGGTTTTAATGGCATAAATACCATCGACAAAGCTCTTCTCACGATTGAGAAGCAGTGGCGTCAACGGCGTAACGGAGACGCCGGAAAGCGTTCCCGTATAGAGTGATTGGTCCTCGGCAAAATACCGCAACCCGGTAACATCGTGAATCACGTAGGGCTCGCCCTCTACACGGCCGATGTACATCATCACATGCCCGGGAATATAGATCAGGTCGCCGACGGAAAGATTTGCCAGCGCGGTCAAGCGCTCTTCGCGGTCGCCGGGTGCAAAGGTCTTGGTGGGTGCGAATCCGCTCGCACCCTGCTGCCCGGAATTTCGCGGCATCAGAATACCTACCGACTTGTACACCTCACCGACGAAACCGGTGCAGTCGCGCGCATTGTAATCGTGCCCCCATCCGTAACGCTCACCCAGAAACTTGAACGCCTGGCGCAGGATGTTGGAAGGCCGGTAGGCCAGCGGACCTACGCGGACATCGCGTCCACGGCCAATCAGCGCCGGCTCAAATTCCAGTGCTCCGGTATCCGAGCGGACTGGCAGCGAGACAATGTAACTCGCATAGGGGTTCTGACCGTGTACATTATGTCCAACCTCCCTTGCGGTGAGCAGAGGCAGGGAGACCCCCATATCCAGCAAGACCTGGGAAGTGCGCGCATCTTCCGGGTTATAGTTGGTGGTAACACTTGCGCCAGTGACCATCAGGCGCGGCTCGCGGGCGGCCCACCGCTCCAGCTGCTCGCGCGCCGCCAGCGCCACCGCCTGCTTTGGCAGCCAGGCCGCGTAGTGATAATTGACCGCAAACCACCAAAGCCCGTCCGCGCTTTCATGCAGCAGCGCCAGCCTCTGGCCTGGGAACACGCCGGTTTCCTGGAAACGATCCAGATCCCGATCGTCCTGTGATTTCAGCACGCGGGTATCCGTGGGAAAGCTGCGCATGCTTGCGCGCTCGACCACCATACCCCAGCGCACATCTACCTCGGCGGGGACGCGCTCTCGCTGCACCGCCGCCTCGAGCGCCGCGTAATCCTCAGCACTGACGATGCGGCCATCCACATGGTAGCGAGAAGAAGACGCGGGCCGACTAACGCCATCAATCCATTTCAGCACCTGTTCGCGCGGCAGCGTCTGCGGAAAGTCATCCAGATCGTTGAGGTGCTCGTCCAGTTCAAAACTCGCGTTATTGAAACGCCGGATTGCCGCCGCATCCATGCGCACATCATCGCGGTCGAGGCGCTCGATCCAGTAGGTCGCGTCCAGCATGGCTTCACGCACCATGGGCACATCGGTGGTGAAGTCTGACGCCACGCGTTGTGCCGGCAACGTATTGTCCGAGTCTTCGCAGGCACAGAGCATCGCGCCGAGCACCGCCGCCAACCAATAACCTGTAATACGCACGTTGTTACCTCTGCTGTTTTACCTCAGGTACGGGAAAGGTCGGTTCATTGTCGATGAAATACAAAAAAATGGGCACCCGAAAGTGCCCGACAAGTAGAAGAAATCCGCGATCAAAAATCTACCGAGGCAGACAGACGGACACTTCGTGGGGTCTGGAAAGCAGTGGGAGAAAGGAAGTCATCACTGTTGGTGGCCATGGTGTAGCGCAGAATTTCATCCACATCGGTAACACTCTGGCTGTTCAACACGTTGAATATATCCGCGCGCAGGCTCACGTCCCTGCCTGCCACCTGGGTGCGGTAGGCCGCACCCAGGTCAAGGGTATTGATCCAGTCGAGATCGCCATACTGCCCTTTGTTCAGGCGAGCAAAGGTGCGCTCGGCATTGGTGTAATCACCCGAACAGTTTTCAACACATACATAGTTGAAGTCGTAACTTTCACTGTCGGTGAAGGGGTTGCCCTGGGCGCGGGCGTTGATCGGACGACCGGAAATCATGCTGAAAGATGCCGACAGGCTCAGGCTGTCGGTCAGCGCATATATACCGCGCATTTTCAGTGAATGGGTGCGATCATTTGGCAGACGGCCGTAGTTACCCAGCAGGTAGGCAACGTTATCGCCCGCTTCGGTCCACCCGGGAATATCATTGCCGGTATCCGAATTCACGCCACCTTCATAGTTGCCGTAGGAACGGGACCAGGTATATGAGGTATTGAAAGACCAGCGATCGGCGAACTGGCGATCCAGAATCAGCTCAATGGCATTGTAGCTACGCTCCGGCACCGGGCCGCCCAGGGGCTGGCCGTCGAGGCCCGGCATCTGGTTTTTCGCCAGATCGATGCTGACCTGACGCGTCTGGCCATCGTCGCATTCACGGGTCAGGGTAAGTTCGCGCCCGGGGTTGGCGAACACCCAACCGGAAATATTGCCGCAACCGGCCACGTCTACATTGATCTTCATATCCTCGATGGCGTTTTCGAAGCGCCGCGCGATCCCGCGCACACCCAGCTTCCAGTTCTCTGCCACCAGTTTTTCGTAACCGAGAATCAGCTCGTCCTGATAGCTGGCCTCGAGGTCGTTGTCGACTACCGCCTCAGCGCCCGACAGACCGGCCGTGGAATTGCCCACCTGGTAAACATCGCCAATCTGGGCACCGAGAATCGGTGTCACATTGGTGTAACCGGACGCAGTTGTCTCTGAAGTGAACCCTTCCAGCTCGTGGTAAGTACGCAAGTCCAGACTACCGCCACCCTCACGCGCGACCAGACCGTTGGCCAGAGGGAAATAGTAACGGCCGAGATTTGCAAACAGCTTGGAGGAACCGTCGCCATTGATATCCCAGGCCACGCCAAAGCGCGGGGAGATCATGTCGTCAACTTTCAGGAAAGAGTTACCACCGGCATCCTTGGTGTCGAATTCGTCAAAACGTACGCCCAGGGTAGCGGTGATGTTGCTGGTCACCGACCAGACATCTTCCAGGTAAAACGCCGAGGTTTCGGCCTCGAATTCGCCAGTGGAGTTTTTGGTCCAGGCGATCACATAGGCATCGCCGGCAACGGTACCGCCGTTCACCGCATCGCCCGGCGTGGCATCGTAGATCTGGTAGTACTGTTGGTCGGGACCGGTGGTAAGGCGATTCATTACAGTAGTGCGGACTTCGTCGTCCATACCGAAGCGCAGCAGGTGATCACCGAGTGCGTATTCCATGTCGAGGCGGAATGCCTCGCGACCATTGTCACGCGCGTCGAATTGCCGCGACGTGGTGCAACCGAGCTGCTCATCCACGCGGTTGTCATAAACATAGGCACACTCGAAGCCTGAGGTGTCGGACGCGTCGTAGTTGCCCTCACTCTCGCCGTACATGGCCTTAATCAGGAAGTTATCGGTGACCTGACCGGTGTAGGTCGCGAGATAATTCTTGCCACCGCGCTCAACAAAGGCCGTCTGCAGATACTCGCCATCGTCGTAGTTATCGGTTACGGACTCACGCTCGTCGGAAAACGCGATCAGCTCCAGCGCGTGGTCGTCGGTGATCAGCCAGTCCACCTTGCCACCCCAGAAGGCACTGTCATCTTTGGTCTCCCAGGTGGTGCCACCATTCAGGGTATGCCCTTCGCTGCGGTTGTTGCGCGGCTCGTACACCACGTAATAGAACAACTTGTCCTGGATCAGCGGGCCGCTGGCATAGAAGCTGGTGCTGAAGTCATCGCTGTCGGCGAGCTTGTTACTGGATACCCGCTCTCCATTCGCGTTGTAGCCGTCGGTACCACCACCGCGCAGGGCCGCGGGCTCGTAGTAGGTACTGAAGCCGTATTTGAATTCATTGGTACCGGATTTCACCACGGCGTTGGTCACGCCACCGGTGGTGCGACCGAATTCCACGGAATAACCGCCGGTTTTGATCTGGGCCTCTTCGAGGAAGGAGAAGGGTACCGAGCCCGCGCTCACACCGGTCTCCACGTCGCTGACGTTGAGACCGTTGATGAATACCGCATTTTCGCCCACGGAAGACCCGCCAAACGACACACCGCCAAACGCAGTGCCGGAAACCGTGCCCGGTGCCATCAGTGCGACCGACTCCAGGCTGCGGCCAACAGGCAGCATCTCCAGATCCGCCGCGGAAAACGTCACGCCGGACTCAGATGTGGCGGTGTCAATCTGCAGGCGGCCGCGCTGTCCGATCACTGCCACTTCTTCAATCTCACCCTGATCCTCTGCCACTTCCGTGGTGGTGCCGATGGTTACGCGTACGTTCGGCGCGAGGACCTGCGGCTCACCGTCAACCACGATGAACACTTCGTAGTTGCCTACCGGCAAGCGCGAAAAGCGATAGCGGCCTTTACTATCCGCCTTCGCCGTTCGCGTCAGTCCGTTGTCCTTGTTGCGGATGGTGACTTCCACACCGGACACCGCGGCTTCAGTGGTCTCAAGCGTACCAACGATGGCGCCATCGCTGTTTGCCGCAAGCGCCACCGGAGTGCCCAGAGAGGCGACACCGACGGCAGTACCAATGGCCATCGCCAACAAGTGACGTTGAAGCTTGTTCTTTGCAGAAGCGTTTCGATCGAACATGAGAGAGTCTCCCAGGCTGTTATTGTGCTTGTTTCCCGGACGGAGAACGGCTCCATCCATCGGTGGAACTCATCGCTTTTTTCAGGTGCTTCTGTGGCACCTCTACTCTTCCTGCTGATGCAACCCGCAACCACTGGGTTTCATACTTTATAACTGGACTAAAAAATACTTGGAATAAGATATTCCTCCGACATTCTGATGAAAAAATTCGCCGAATGCGATGGCTGACTAATAAAAAATTCAAATAAATTTCGCAAAAGAGACAAAAAGACAGTTAAGTCATGTTTGGTGTCAGGAAAATAGTAAGGAGGGGGATTCTGATGGCCGATTTCCCGGGAGCCGGGAACTACACCAAGCCAGAACTGAGCAAAAAACACCCAAAACTGGGTTGATGGATTTTGCGGAGGCGGCAGTTACATCACCTATACTGCAGGTGCACATAACATTAACGAGGGGGTCGCATGTTTTCAGAAGTTGTCGATGCGCAGGTATCACCCACCGGGCAGTTCGATATTCTCTCCAAGTACGAAATCCACAAACTCAGCGACGAGAGCCGAGGGCCGCAATACCAGGCATTTCGCAACTGTTCCCTGGCGGTACTGAACAGCGGCGGCTACATGGATGACGGCAAGGAACTGCTGGAAAAATATTCAGATTTTGATATTTCGGTTATCCCCACCGAGCGCAGTGTAAAACTCAGGGTCACCAATGCGCCGGCCGGCGCCTTTGTGGACGGCAAAATGATCCGCGGTATTGCCGAGCATCTGTTCGCAGTATTGCGGGATATCATCTACGTCAACAGCGAGATTACCGGGGACCCGCGTTACAACCTGGTATCTGCGCAGGGCGTCACCGACGCGGTATTTCATATCCTGCGCAACGCCGGCACCTTCAATCGCAATCGCACACCGCGGCTTGTGGTCTGCTGGGGAGGCCACTCGATTTCCGCAGAAGAGTATGACTACACCAAGAAAGTGGGTTACGAACTGGCGCTGCGCCATCTTGATATCTGCACAGGTTGTGGTCCCGGCGCCATGAAAGGCCCCATGAAAGGCGCCACCATCGGCCACGCCAAACAGCGCGACCGCCACGGCCAATACCTGGGCATCACCGAGCCCGGCATCATCGCCGCGGAAGCGCCGAATCCAATCGTCAACCAGCTGGTGATCATGCCGGACATTGAAAAACGCCTGGAAGCCTTCGTACGCACCGGCCACGGCATTGTGGTATTCCCCGGAGGCGCGGGCACCGCGGAGGAAATTCTCTACCTGCTCGGCATTCTGTTGCATCAGGACAACAGGGATCAGCCATTCCCGGTTATTTTTACCGGCCCGGCCAGCGCGGCGGAGTACTTCATTCGCATCGACCAGTTCATTGCCAACACCCTTGGAGAGGAAGCGCGTACGCGCTACCAGATCATCATCGACGATCCGCAGGAAGTCGCGCGGCAGATGGCTGCAGGCATCGAAAAAGTGCGGGAACACCGCAAGGAAACCGGCGATGCCTACTACTTTAACTGGCAGCTGAAAATCTCCACCGAATTCCAGCGCCCGTTCGCGCCGACCCACGAAAACATGCGCGGGCTCGCCCTGCACAAAAATCAGGAACCCTACCTGCTCGCCGCCAACCTGCGCCGCGCGTTTTCCGGAATCGTATCCGGCAATGTGAAAGATGAAGGAATCCGCAACGTCGAGAAAAACGGCCCTTACGAGCTGTGCGGCGATCCAACACTGATGCACAGCATGGACACCCTGCTTGAATCGTTTATTAAGCAACAGCGCATGAAACTGCCTGGGAGACAGTACACTCCCTGCTACAGGATCAGTGCGGACTAAGTTCTATCTACTGCGGCTATTGCCAAGACTTCAGCAAGAGCCGCCTCTCTCCCGAATCCTTCGCCAGCGGCGGTCAGGCCAACCGGTCTGATAGTCGTTTCCCTGCCGCTTTGGTATCCTTGCGCGCTTGCCCGATAGCCCGCAATAGGAGGCACATCCCCCTTAGTGCCGGCACACCAGAACAACCAAGCCACTGATTTATAAAGAATTCCTCACCCATGCCCGCAACCGTCAGCACGAACCAGCAAGTCGAACACACCCCGATGATGCAGCAATACCTGCGCATCAAGGCCGAACACCCGCAGGAGCTGGTGTTCTACCGCATGGGGGACTTCTACGAGCTGTTCTACGACGACGCCAAGCGCGCGGCGGAACTGCTGGATGTGACCCTGACCGCCCGCGGCAAGTCCGGGGGGCAGCCGATTCCCATGGCGGGTATTCCCTACCATGCGGCGGAAGGGTATCTGGCGCGGCTGATCAGGGCTGGGGTTTCCGTGGCCATCGCCGAGCAGATCGGCGACCCGGCCACCAGCAAAGGCCCTGTGGAGCGCAAGGTGGTGCGCATCGTCACCCCGGGCACCGTCACCGATGAGGCGCTGCTGAACGAGCGCCGCGACAACCTGCTGGCGGCCACTGTGATGATCGGGGGCAAGTTTGGCCTCGCACTGCTGGACGTGGGCACTGGGCATTTTGCGGTGCAGGAAGTGGACACGCTGGACGCGCTGGTAGAACAAGTGCAGCGCTATAGCCCCACCGAGCTGCTGGTGTCCGAAGACCTGATCCTGCCGGCAGAAATCGAACGTCGCGCCGGCCTGCGCCGCCGTGCGCCCTGGGAATTCGACCTGGAGAGCGCACTGCGCCTGCTGAACCGCCAGTTCGGCACCATGGATCTCGAAGCCTTCGGCTGCAGCCATATGCATGCTGCCCTGTGTGCCGCCGGTTGCCTGCTGCAGTATGCCCGCGACACCCAGCGCACCGAACTGCCGCATATCCGCACCCTGCGCACCGAGCGCAGTGAAGACACCGTGGCACTGGACCCGGCCAGCCGCCGCAATCTGGAGATCGACACCAACCTCAATGGCGGCGATGACAACACGCTGCTGTCGGTGTTCGATGCCTGTAAAACCGCCATGGGCAGCCGCCTGCTGCGCCGCTGGCTGAACAATCCCCTGCGCAACTTGAATATCCTCGAACAGCGCCAGCAGGCCATCGCCGCGCTGATCGCCGACTACCGCTTCGAACCGCTGCGCGAGGCACTCAAGCCCATCGGCGATATGGAGCGCATCCTCGGCCGCCTGGCCCTGCGCTCGGCGCGCCCGCGAGACCTGTCCCGTTTGGGCATGTCTCTGGCGCAGTTCCCGGAACTGCAGCGTCAATTGAGTGAGACGGATGCGAGCCTGCTCGGCCAGCTCTCCCGGGAAATGGGCGAGTGGCCGGACACGGTGGAACTGCTGGAGCGGGCACTGGTAGAGAACCCGCCGGTGGTGATCCGCGAGGGCGGTGTGATTGCCGAGGGCTTCGATGAGGAGCTGGACGAGCTGCGCGGCATCAGCGAGAACGCCGGCGACTATTTAGTGCAGATGGAAGTGCGCGAGAAGGAGCGCACCGGCATCCCCACTCTAAAGGTGGGTTACAACCGCGTGCACGGCTACTACATCGAGATCAGCCGCGGCCAGAGCGACAAGGCGCCGGCGGACTATATCCGCCGCCAAACCCTCAAAAACGCCGAGCGGTTCATCACTCCGGAGCTGAAAGAGTTCGAAGACAAGGCACTGTCCGCCAAGAGCCGCGCCCTGGCCCGGGAGAAGTTCCTGTACGAGGAGCTCATCACCACCCTGAACGAACACCTGGCAGAGCTGCAGAACGCCGCCGCCGCGGTGTCCCAGCTGGACGTGCTGGCAAATATGGCCGAGCGCGCGGACCAGCTGCGCCTGACAAAACCCGAGCTGTCCAAGCAGCCCGGCATCCACGTCGAGGGCGGCCGCCACCCGGTGGTGGAGCAGGTTCTCGACGTGCCCTTCGTGGCCAACGATATCGACCTGCACGACGCCCGCCGCATGCTGGTGATCACCGGCCCCAACATGGGTGGTAAGTCGACCTATATGCGCCAGACCGCGCTGATTGCGCTGCTCGCCCACTGCGGCAGCTTTGTGCCCGCCGACCGCGCGCGCATCGGCCTGCTGGACCGTATCTTTACCCGCATTGGCAGCGCCGACGACCTCGCCGGCGGCCGCTCCACCTTTATGGTGGAGATGACCGAGACGGCAAATATCCTGCGCAACGCCAGCGAGCACAGCCTGATCCTGATGGACGAGATCGGTCGCGGCACCAGCACCTACGACGGCCTATCCCTGGCCTGGGCCTGCGCCCACTTCCTGGCCGACAGGGTGCGCGCCTTCACCCTGTTCGCCACCCACTACTTCGAGCTGACCGAACTACCCGCGCAGTGCCCAGAGGCCACCAACATCCACCTGAACGCTACCGAGCACGGGGACTCCATCGTGTTCCTGCACCGCATCCAGGAGGGCCCCGCATCCAAGAGCTACGGCCTGCAAGTGGCAAAGCTGGCCGGCATCCCTCAGGAAGTTCTGGACGAAGCCAAGGCACGCCTCGCCGCCCTGGAAGCGGGCCACACCACCCGCGACTCCGGCCCTGGCGTGAAAGTGGTCGCGCAGCCTACGGCAGCGCCTGCGCCCAAACCAGTCCCGGTGTCGCAACCCAAAGTTGCCGCACCCGCCCAGGTTGACCTGTTCGGCAGTGCCCCGCACCCGGCGGTGGAAGCGCTGGAAGCCCTGGATCCAGACGACCTGACCCCGCGCCAGGCGCTGGAACAGCTCTACGCCCTGCGCAAACTGTTATAAGCACCCAACCAATTCGACTCAAAAGCCACTACAATTCGCGCCAGTAATTGCTAAAATCCGCTGCTTTCAGAATCGGGCCCGGCCCCACCATGGGAACCGGCCCGGCAGCGGTAACGCACAGCACTATTGATAGCACTATCGAGGGACAAGCATGACATTCGTAATTGGGGAAAACTGCATCAAGTGCAAATACACCGACTGTGTGGAAGTTTGCCCGGTAGATTGCTTCTACGAAGGCCCCAACTTCCTGGTGATCCACCCGGACGAGTGTATCGACTGCGCCCTGTGTGAGCCCGAGTGTCCCGCCAACGCCATCTTCTCCGAAGACGAGGTGCCGGAAGACCAGCAGGAATACATCGAGCTCAATGCAGAACTCGCGGAGGTATGGCCGAATATCACCGAGAAAAAAGACTCACTGCCCGATGCCGAGGAGTGGGATGGTGTGAAAGGCAAGCTCCAGTATCTGGAGCGCTGAGCACTCGTATTCAAATAAAAAGCCGTCTTCACCGACGGCTTTTTACTTTCTCAGGGATTGAACCCCCTCGCGCCGGCTCAATGGATTTATCGGCTGTTCACCGGAAGTAACCAAGTACCGACTGATTGTTTATGTCCACCATGAAATCCCTCCGCGTCCTGCTGCGCCGCACCATGGCCATCGCCGTGCTGGCCATCCCGATGGAAGCCACTTCCGGCGAGGACCGCCGCATCGCCCTCGCGTTCGACGATAGCTTGAGCACCAGCAGCAACGAAGGGTTACTGGACGAACTGGAACGGCTGGATATCAAGGCCACTTTTTTTCCGGGAACACTGCCGCTGAAGAACGAAAAGAATAGCGCAAAGAAACGCCGCAAAGGCACCCCCCGAAAAGACCGGGAAATTGCCTCTACCAAAGCACAGCGGGAAATTGACGGCGCTAAGCGGATCCTGCGCAACCTGGGTGAACGCAACCCCAACATACTCGCCCCGTCTTTTACGCTGATGCCTGAAAAATTTGAACAGGGCAAGGCCAACGCAAGTTATTGGCACTTCTCCGGCGATGCGCTGGCAGACCTGGACGACCCGCAGGAAATTGCCGATTTGCTGGTGGAAAATGCCTTTCCGGGTGCGGTGGTGATACTGCACCCACTGTATAACCAGCGCGAGCAAATTCTCCGGGCACTGCCATTGATCAATGAACGGTTGAAGGCCGAGGGTTATGAATTCGCTACACTCTCGGAACTGCTATACAAACTCACGTAAGTCTTCTCCCCGAAGAAACAAAGAAGGCCACCGGAAGGTGGCCTTTCTTCATCAGATAATTATTTACTTGGAAATAATCACATAGTTTCCACTTTCAAAGTCCAGTTGTTTCAGCTCATTGAAAAAGGTTCCCAAAAGCTGACCTTCTGAGGTTACATCAAGATTGAACACACCATGTGGTACCTGCCTGGATTCTGCAGTACATACATCACCAGCGAGATCTGCACGAGCCAAATTGTCACTGACCACCCACAGACTTCCGGAAGACCTATCTAACAGCAGATCCTGGGCGGTACTATGATCAGGGGCTATTCCCTGGCTAATGGGCGCATTGCGGCACCCCCCAAGCATGCTCGTGAGTGATCTACTTTCCAGATCGTAATGGAACAGGTCACCAACTTCCTGATCCAGGATGTAAAGAGCACCACGCTCAGAATCCAGGGCCACATCCACTGGTGTCGGCAACTCTTCTGCGGACTGCAGGAGTGTATCTACAGCGCCAGTAGCCAGGTCCACCGTCAGCACGCCATTCGCATAGGCATCCGTCACCAACAAACGATTGCTTTCAGTATCCAGCGTGGCCCCGGTGAAGGCAAATAGATTTACCTCACAGTCTGCCCCGGGCGCGTTACCTCCGACCAGACGAGTCCAGGTTCCATCTTCAGGGTTCACACTGAAAATATCATTCGCATACACCGCATAGAGGCGGTTCCGCGCTTGGTCTCGGACCACTTCCTCGGAAATTTGATGACAATTAAAATCAAACTTGCTCAAAACTCGCCGGTTTCCGTTCTCCAGATCCACTTCAAACAGATAGCCGCCATTGTAAGCATCCTCGAGCAAATAGGCCTTACCCGCACTTTCGTCCAGAGCAATTCCGCGAGGAGTAGACAAACGCTTGCCACTACCAACGCCATTCCCGGCAAATTCCGACCGCGCTCCCGTCTGCGTATTGACGGCAAGCACGTAGTCAAAATCTGAATCGGCAATCAACAGGCGATTATTGGCCTCATCCAGACCCACAGATCGAATCTGATTGATATTGAAAATGGGTTCCTCCGTTTCCAGAGAAAGAGTACTAACCGTTCCGCTTTCAAGGTCAGCTTTCACTATACCGTCGTAACCGACCATAAATGCGGTTGTACTGGCAGAATCAACAGCAATTCCGGCCAAAAACAGAGAGGAAGATGGAGCGACATCGCTGATCACTGAACCATCCACGGCCAGCTTGCGCAAAGAGTCGTCCCACCCGCCCCAGAATTCGCTGAACACCAACAAACCATCATGAGACAGTGTCATGTCGTCAGACGCTAGCCTCTGCTTGTCCGCCGCTTGCCCGTCTACAATCGTAATGAAGCTTTCACTGGCAAAATCGTAGCGCACGATCACGGACTTATTTTGGGAATAATCTTCCGCGGAAAAATACTTCAACAATAAGTATAGGGATGTTTCGTCTTCAGTAATTTCGATTTTGTTCAGGTGTACGAACAACCACTCGGCGGAATCGAAATCAAGGTTGAGGATTTCGAGTTGAGACTTGACGCCAGTTTCCAGAGAAATACTGGACAGTGTTAGCCAGCTGCCACGCACTTGCCCGCATACTACCTGGTCTTCGCTACTGAGAAATGTCAGCGCATCGCAGGTCCCGAGGTAAGGAACATCAATTGGCGAATAACTATTGTCGTCCAGTCCGTAACGAATTAACTGGTCACCTTCCACCTGACCGACCATTAATCGCCGATCAGTATCCAGTGCAAATAAGGTCGGCACCTTCCGTTGGATGACCTCGGCCACTCCGGCCTCATCGTTCACATTACCGCTGTTATCTTCCGTACTCACCACCAGTATGGTACTGGCCACTTCAGCCAACGGTAAATTCACTTCCCACTCCACCTCATTGGAGTCGGACGCTTGCATTGAACTGGTAGATTGAAAAGAAGACACTGCGGAGCTATGCACCGTCTTCGGACTGGTATTCGCTTTCAGCGTAGCGGCGACCCCATTGACCTTGACGGAACGAACACCATCAGTATCTCTGGCAACCCCTCTTACCAGTATGCTGCCATCTTCGGTACGAGAAACCTTCCACGGAAACAGAATGGTAGCGACCGGTGCATCAGAAGCCGAACCGGACGAACTGCCACTGGATGAACTACCGCTACCCGAAGAACTGCTGGTGGAACCGCTGCCGGACGAACTACTCGATGAGCCGCCGGCGGGCGCATCGTCAGAAGATCCGCCACCACCTCCGCCACAAGCAGTAACAATGATACTCAACAGCACTAGCGCACTAAGCCTGGCCAGCCCCATATACCCCCCGGTAATGACGTTATATTTAGTTAAGAGAACGAGGGATTATGGTGAGTCTTTTGAGAACTGACAATTCTCCAAGCTTGGATTGTCGCTTATTGGAACAAAATTCCAAACTACAGCAATTCAATCAAATATAAGTCCAACTAACTGTTCAGCCACTATTATTTGCATTTTACTCATGCCACTGCGCCTCGCAAAAGCCGCGTTAAGAAGGGTTAACTTTGGGTAATTAACTTTAATTGCGGCCCGGCTGAGAACCGCAGGCGTAGCCCACGGCTCAACAGTGAACCAGCGTGCCGGTCAGATTCACGCGCCTGCCGCCACTGCTGAGCGAAAATCCGGTGCCTGTCGCGCTCTGCGCGGACTGAAACAGGACTTCTGCCGGAAGAAATATCGGCTTGATGAAGTCCACACCCAAGGTGAACCGGTCCGGCAGGGTTCCCGCGTAGGCCCCCTCCTCCAACGCCGCCAGGCAGCGCGCCTTGGTCCACATACCGTGAGCAATGGCGCGCGGGAATCCGAATATTTTTGCGGTGGAGGCGCTGAGATGAATGGGGTTGCGATCACCGGAAACACGCGCGTAACGCCTGCCGATATCCGCGGGCACCTGCCAGTTGACCGCGCTCGCACAGCCCTCGTCCACAGGTGCCACCCAGGCTTTCTTGCCGCTAGACGGCCTGGACACTTTCGCTTCCCCGTGAGGCGTGCGGCTCAGCAGCGTGCTGAGACACTCCCATACCAGCTCCCCGTTAACACGCACGCTTGTCAGCAACTCAAACTCATAGCCCCGTTTAACCGCGACCGCGGCAGCCAGATCACAGCGTATATCCAGATGTTCACGCTCCAGCAACGGGCGGTACTGAGTAATGCTGTTGCGCACATGGACTACCCCCAACACCGGGAACGGAAATGCCTCACTGACCAGCAGTTTCAGCTGCAAAGGCATGGCCAGTACAAAAGGATAGGTTGCCGGCAGATGCTGCCCGGGGCCAAAACCACAGACATCGCGGTATATCTGCAGATGAACGGGATCAACCGCCTGATTGCCAAGCAATACACTGGCGAGCACCCGCTCCTGCCCCGGAGGGAGCCGGCCCGGTTTGCGGGCAGTCAGGGCGCGGAAATACAACGGCAATATGGCCGGGCGGGTATCGAGATCAAATTGTAACGGCATGGGTGTGTTTACCGCGCGAGGCGCAGTGGCAATCCTGTGCATCTGAACAACAAGCTCCGCATGATAAATCGAATGGATACGGGCAGGTAGCCCGATGCTACGCCATTCTGCCAGTCAACGATGCCGTAAAAATGACAAAACCCGGCAGTTGCCGGGTTTTGCGTTGAATTACGCGAAACGTCCTTTCGGAATCGGTTCAGCCCTGGGGCAATTCGCTAATGCCCATGTTGTACAGGGTAAAACCGAAAATGTCCGCATACTGCTCAATGGATTTCGACACCGGAGTGCCGGCACCGTGGCCCGCATTGGTCTCGATGCGGATCAGGGTCGGTGCCGCCCCCGACTGTTTGGCCTGCAGCTCGGCGGCAAACTTGAAGGAATGCGCCGGCACCACGCGATCATCGTGATCGGCAGTAGTGACCAGAGTCGCCGGGTAGTTCACACCCGCCTTCACGTTGTGCACCGGGGAGTAGCCTTTCAGGTACTCGAACATTTCCTGGCTCTGCTCGGCAGTGCCGTAATCATAGGCCCAGCCGGCGCCGGCGGTGAAGGTGTGGTAGCGCAGCATGTCCATCACCCCCACCGCAGGCAGCGCGACTTTCACCAGGTCCGGGCGCTGGGTCATCACCGCCCCCACCAGCAGGCCGCCATTGGAGCCGCCGCGAATCGCGAGATAATCCCGGGAGGTGTAGCGCTGCTCAATCAGATATTCACCTGCGGCAATGAAGTCGTCGAACACATTCTGCTTCTGCAGCTTGGTGCCGGCATCGTGCCAGCGCTTGCCATACTCGCCGCCACCGCGCAGATTCGGCACCGCGTACACGCCGCCCAGCTCCAGCCACACCGCATTGGGGATGCTGAAACTTGGGGTCAGGCTGATGTTGAAGCCGCCGTAGCCGTACAGAATGGTCGGGTTCTTGCCGTTGAGCTTGAGACCTTTTTTGAAGGTGATCAGCATCGGCACCCTGGTGCCGTCCCTGGATGTGTAAAACACCTGCTTGGACTCGTAACCGGCCGGATCGAACTTGGCACCGGATTCGCGGTAAACACTGGATTTACCCTCTTCCACGTCAAACGCAAAAATGGTGGATGGCGTCTTGTAGTTGGTGAAGGTGTAATACAGGGTTTTGTCTTCGCGTTTGCCGTCGGGCGCGCTCACACTGCCCGGGCCAGGCAGCGCGATTTCACGCACCTGTTTGCCGTTGTAGTCGTACTGGTAGACCTTGGACAGCGCATCCACCATATACTCGGCAAAGAAGTAACCACCGCCGGTGGAGGCCGTCAGTACATTTTCGGTCTCGGGAATAAAGTCCTGCCAGTTTTCCGGTACCGGATTGGCCGCATCCACGGTGACGATTTTCTTGTTGGGCGCATTGCGGTCGGTGACCAGGAACAGCTTGCTGCCCTGGTTGTCGATTACGTAGGTGTCGGAATCAAAATCCGTCAGTACCGGCACCAGCGGGGCGTCAGACTTGGTGAGATCCACAATGAACAGGTCGTTGCCGGAGGTGGACGTAGCGCCGGAAATTACCAGATAGCGGTCGTCTTCTGTCACAGTGCCGGATACGTAGCGGCGCTTCTGGGCCTCGCTACCGCCGAATACCAGCGCGTCTTCAGCCTGGGGCTGGCCCAGCTTGTGGTAATAGAGCTTATGCTGGTCGGTCTTGGCAGACAGCTCGCTGCCTTCCGGTTTGTCGTAGCTGGAATAGTAAAAACCTTCGTTACCTTTCCAGGAGATGCCGGAGAATTTCACATCCACCAATGGTGCTTCGAGCACTTCTTTGGTCTCGGCATTAATGATGTAGATCTTGCGCCAGTCACTGCCGCCTTCCGAAACTGCATAGGCAGCGATGGAACCGTCTTTGGAAAATTCCAGCGTGGCAAGTGAGGTCGTGCCATCTTCGCTGAAGGTGTTCGGATCGAGGAAAACTTCCGCTTCACCATCGCCCTTCTTGCGCCAAACCACATACTGGTTCTGCAGACCGTCGTTGCGGTAGAAGTAGGTGTAATCGCCTTCTTTAAAGGGCGAACCAACTTTTTCGTAGTTCCACAGGGCTTCCAGGCGCTGCTTGAGGGCATCGCGGTAAGGAATCTGATCGAGATAGCTGAAGGTGACTTTGTTCTGGGTTTTCACCCAGGCTTCGGTTTCCGGGCTGCGGTCATCTTCCAGCCACCGGTAGGGATCGGCGATCTCGGTACCAAAATACGTATCGATGACATCGTCTTTGCGGGTCGGCGGGTACGTCAACGCCGCCGTCTGTGCGGCAGGTGCCGCCTCTACAGTTTCACTCATGGATTTGGTGTTCTCCGGGGACTCTCCCGAGCAGGCGGCCAGTACTCCGGCCACGGCCAGTACGGATAGTTTTTTCATTATTCGGGGACCTCCCGGTTGCTCCCAATACATTGGATGGATTTTGCAAAACCACTAGGAAACCCAATTCCCGCGGGCAGATCAAGGAAATGCCGGAAAGCGGGAAAACCCAGGATAATAAGCCACAAAATAAATAAATTGAAAAACAAAAATCTAATCAATAAACAGCGGACCAACTAATCCGCTAGGACAGCATCACACCACACACCCCTGCAATCACCAGGGAGGCAAGCACACTCAGCACCACGCCCTCGCGCACCATTTCCTGAATTCGCACCTTGCCGGTGCCGTAGGCGATGGCGTTGGGGGCGGTGGCTACCGGCAGCATAAAAGCGCAACTTGCGCACATGGCAGCGGGAATCATCAGCACCATGGGGTCGAACCCGGCGCTGGTGGCGACCACCGCGAGAATCGGCATCAGCAGTGTCGCCGTGGCGGTATTGCTGGTGATTTCGGTAAGAAACGTGACCGAGAGACACAACACCACCAACATCAACCACAACGGCATGTCGGTGAGTGAGACGAGCGCCTGTCCCATCATCTCGCTCAGGCCGGAAACCACAAATCCTTTTGCAATGGCGATGCCGCCGGCAAACAGCAGCAACATTCCCCAGGGAATACTTTCCGCCGTCGGCCAGTCCAACAAATGGCCACCCTTGCCGTTGGGAATCAGAAACATCAACACCACCGCGCCGAGCGCCACGGTGCTATCACCGGCCCCTTCCACACCCAGCAGGCCGCTCCAGCCACCGAAAGGCTCGTTGCGGGTTACCCAGAACAGAATCGCCACGGCGAAAACCAACAGAGTGCGCACCTCTTCCGGCCGCCACTCGCCGACCGGCGGTGCCTCCAGCGATTTATTCAGTTGAATGCCGCGGGTCAGCCACAGAGCCATCAGAGGCAGTGTAAGCAATACCACTGGCAAACCGATTTTCATCCAACTGAGGAAGCTGAACTCCCGCCCGGTAAACTCTTCATAAATACCCATGAAAATCACATTCGGTGGTGTGCCCAGCGGGCTGCCGACGCCACCGAGACTGGCGGCATAGGCAATCCCCAGTATCAGCGCCACCGTGAGTCGGTGATTGTCGGCGCGAGACAGAATGGCCAGCGCGATGGGTAGCATCATCAGGGTAGTGGCGGTGTTGGAAATCCACATACTGAGCAGTCCCGCCGCGAGCATAAACCCAAGCACCAGACGCCGCCCGCTGGAAATGCCCACCAGTTTCAGCATGTACAGTGCCAGCCGCTCGTGCGCGCCACTTTTTTCCAGCGCCTTGGACAACATGAACGCGCCCATCAACAGCAGGATTACATGGCTGCCGAGTGACGACGCCACCAGTTTGTGATCCCCGACGCCAAACAACGGAAATAGTACGAACGGCACGATGGACGTGGCGGGAATGGGCAGTGCTTCGGTAATCCACCACACGACAGTAAGTACCGTGATGGCTGCGGTGACTGCCGGCAGGTAGGACATGCCGAAAGCAACCATCAGGAAGTAACACGCCACCGCCAGCACGGGACCGAGCAATAAGAATAAAGTTCTGAGCACCATTATTCCTGAGCCTCCGTAGTGAGAGTCTCGGGTTCGCGCTGCGGTTTACCTGCAGTTGCGCTGACCGGTGCAACCGCTGCCGTTACCGCGACACTGCGCCGGCGCAGCAACACGTCTGCCAGTTCCCAGTCACGGGTCAGTTGGCCATCGGCATTGCGCGCATTGACATTCCAGCACCGGACATGGACATTGATGCCGTTCTCTACGCGGGAAAAGTTCAGCGTGGTGAAATTGTTGTCCGACATATGGCCGATCAATTTCTTGCGGTAACTTCCAGTTTTGACATATTCCACCGGCGCTTGGATATCCGCGACGGGTCTGTCGGGAAAAGTTTTCACCGTGGTGTCGGGCCGGCTACCCGCGCTCGGCAGACAGGACAGTGGTGTAGATACCACTTCCACCACCTGCTTTCCGTTCAGTTCCATGCGTGTGAGGCGACTGTAGTGCACATCCCCTGCAAGGATCAAAATATCTTGCGGGCAATCGTGTAATGCCTGTACCAGTGGCTCATATTGGGCGGTGTCGGCCAGCGAGTGGTCGCCCAGTCCCAGTTTTACCAGCCAGGCCGCAAAAGCATTTTTTAACCGCGCTTTGAAACAGCCCCCTTTGCGCCAGTGCCAGTTGGTCAGCAGTGGCATGGGCAGTACCAGCACCCCCGGACAGGTGAGCCCCCGCAGCCAGGTACACGCGCGCTCAAGAGTCGCATCATCGGTGAACCTCGCGTTGTTTCCCCGCTCCCGTTGCAGATAGGTATCGAGGTAGAAAAACTCAAGCTCATTGCCAATGGCAAACTGGTCCGAAGCATTGCCCTCGGGCAACTGGTAGGCGTCAAACAATGCTTGCGCGCTCGACTTCCAGATTTGCCGGAGGCTGGCAATCGCGAGCCCCCAGAAAAATCCCGGCGGGTTGGGGTAATCGTTCCAGAATTCGTGATCACCGGCGAGAAAATGGTGATTGCCTGAACGCAGCACCCGGTGCAGACCCCGTTGCCAGTTGTCGCGGTATTCCGCAGCGAAAATCCGCTCGAGTTCCGCCTTACCTTCCGCGGCATACAACGCCGCAAGACGCAGGGATTTGACGATGCTCAGACCCGGAATGGGGGCAAAGCCCCAGCCGGCGGTTGCCACCGCCGTATCCAGATACACCTGATCGCCGCCAAGAAAGGAAACGTCCGGGCGACAGTCTTGTGGGAGGGCGTCAAAGGCAGCCGCCAGTGCGCCCTTGTCTGCCTTGCAATAAAAGCAGGAACCGTACCAAACGTTGAAACCATCCGAGAGACTGCGCGGGCGCGCGCGGAACTCCGCATCGGCAAGTTCAATCGCCCTGCCCTGCTCGTCCAGTGCCCACAGGGAAGCCTGATAGCGGCAACCGGGGGTGACGGGCAACAGCAGCACGGTGTAACGCAGGGAAGGCGCCTCGCGCTCCAATTGCAGCGGAAAATCGCGGCAACCGGCTTCGCGGTGGGACACCGGCCCTGCGCCCTGTGGAGTACACCGCACCCACATCCGTTTGGGCAATTCCTCGCAGTGCGCCCCAACCCACAACTGCAACCGGCCCCGCACGCAATAGCCGTGCGGTACCAGCATAAACCCCGAATCGCTCGCACTCATTTTCGGAACCCCAACCCCTGACAATCCTGCCTGTTTTTCATTTTTATTCTGCCCTACCAACCCTGTTTACGGCGGGCGCGCCACATGGTCGCAGAATTTCGGGGGACGTCAACTCAAGCGCCAATTGGGATACACTGGCCGGACAGAGATTATGCAGGTTACCGGTTTGGAAACGTTCTTCGCGATTATCCTGTTCGCCATCCTCATCTGGGTAGTGCCAATGGTGTGGCAGCGTGCGCGCCGGCGCTACCTGCGTTCGCGCCCATTGACGCGGCAACAGACGTCGATACTGGCGGACCGTCTCGCCCTATTCCGCCACCTGCCGAAGGAACGCCAGGAAGAACTGAAGCGCAATATGAGCTTGTTTCTGCGGGAAAAAGAATTTGTCGGCTGCGACGGTCTCATCATCACCGAAGAAATGCGGGTGGTGATTGCCGCACACGCATGCTTGCTTTTACTCGCGCGGGACAACAACTGCTATCCCAATCTGTACACGGTGCTGGTGTACCCGGACGCGTATGTGGCAGAGGAAACCCACTACGACGGCCACATTCAAACCACCCACCTGAGCGCGCGCGCCGGTGAGGCGCACTATCGCGGGCCGGTGGTGCTGTCGTGGTATGACCTGCAACAGGGGCTCGCGCACCCGGAACAGGGCCACAATGTGGCGATTCACGAGTTTGCCCACAAGTTGGACGAAGAGGACGGCTATGTAGACGGGAGACCGCCCTTTGCGAAGAGTGCCGACGGCAAGAGCTGGGCGCCGGTGATGCGGGAAGCTTTTGCGGAATTGCGCCAGCGGATTCACGCGCTACAGGGCGAAGCGGAACTTCAGGATGTCACCGGGGAGCGCGCGCCGTCCGTTCTCGATACCTACGGCGCACAGTCCCCGGCGGAATTTTTTGCGGTGGCTACCGAGGCGTATTTCATTATTCCAACAGCGATGGCAGCCGCTCACCCGGCGCTGTATCGGGAGATGCAAAAATTTTACCGAACAGATCCTGCCGCACTGCTGCGTGGAAATCGTCCGGGCGGTTGATATCGCAGTTGATCGCAGGGTCGGGGACTTCCACATCGTAAACGGCGTCACTGTAGATGCGCAGCACCTTCTCTACCCCGCTGCGGCGCAGACGTGAAAGTGCGGTGAGATAACGCCGACCGATGGCGATAGGATAGCCGCGGGTACCGGCACAGACAGGCACGCAGATGCGATCCTCTCGCGCGGATTGCAGCAGCGTGACCATCGTTTCCGGTTCCACGAACGGCATATCCCCGAGGCACACCAGCACGGCTCTGGGGTTGGCACCCTGGCGCTGCAGCTGCTCAACGCAAAAGGCAAGACTGGCACCAATGCCCACCGGCCACACGGGTGCATGCAGCACCTGCACCGGCATGTTGCGGAGTCCGTTGGCGATCACCGGGTCGCGCGCGCGGATAACAACCTGTATCTGGGTATCCTCAAGTGTAGAAGCCGCCGCCATGGTGGCTTGCAGAGTGCGCAATAACATGGGCTCACCCTGGATGCTGGCGAGGCGCTTGTCACCGCCAAAGCGATGGGAGTAACCCGCGGCCAGAACGACAATCGAATATTCCATTTCGTTTTCACCCATCCTTTTTAATATCGTCCAGTTTTTATAGTCGGTCAGTAATCCTTCTTCCACTGCAGTTCCACACTTCCGCCGCCGCTTTCGTCGTTATCCGCGGATTTGATATCCAGGCGCAGATTTCTGCGCAGCTCGATCTGCATTTCCGCCCGCCAGGGGTTGAGCGGGTCGGTGCTGCGCTGCAATTCGAGATAGATACGGCTGGTGATGTACTTGCCGAGGCTCAGTGAGTACTGATCGCCCTCGTCCGTGGCCTCGGATTCGAAATCCAGACTGTCCAAGCCTACCAGATCGCGGGTACTGGCAAGCGGGTCAAAGCCGGTGCCGCCCGTCTGTAAAGTGCGCACTACACCGACCAGGCGCACGGCCTGCAGCGGCGAGATATCCGTCAGAGACTTGCCAAACAGCAGCTGCGCAAAGATTTCGTCTTGCGCCGCCGCCGGGTTGGAGCTGAACTCGATTTTGGGGTTATCCGTAGTACCGGAAATTTCCGCGGTAATCTCGCCCTCCGGATAGGTGTGCACGCCCTTTACATAGAGCACCGCAATATTGTTCTGGAACTGCACCTGCCCCTCCTGCAATTCGAACTTCTTGCCCAGCAGGTCGAACTTTCCGCGCACAATGGTCAGTGTGCCGGACGCCTGCGGGTCGGCGGCGGTCCCCGCGATTTCCACTTTGCCCTTGAGGTTGGAATCAAGCCCGAGCCCGCGCACGTACGACTGTTGGTCCAGCACGATTTCCAGCGCCAGGGCGATGTTGCCCATCAGCGGGGAGCCCTCTTGCTGCTCGCCGCCGTCCATCTGAACCTCAACCACGTCAATCTCGGGCACACTGCTGCCGATAAAGTGCTCCACCTGTACCGCTAACGGCCGCAGGTTCAAGGAGCCCGCGAGCAGCGCATCCTCGGTATTGCCGGTGAGACGCATTTCACCGGTAAAGGCGCCCTTGGCACCCGGCATGTTGAGCAGGTGCGCATTGCGCGCGGTAACAGAAAAATTCAGCGCCGGTGGCGCGGGCGCGTTGAAGGTCACTGCGCCGGCCAGGTCGATCCGCCCGCGATCGCCATCCCGCGCACTGGCCTCCACCACCTGCCACGCTTCCGGCGTAAGATCAGCGACGAACACGACATTGGTCAGGCGGGTATTGCTGGGGCGGTGCTCGTAGTAACCGTCCTGCAGATTGATCTTGCCGCGGGCATTGGGGGCGACGCTGGTACCATCCGCCACCAGGCTGAAGTCGAGCCGCCCGCGCATGCTGTGAATTTCCGGGTCGAAAAAGGCGCCGAGAGCCGCCAGGTCCGCGGTGCCGTTGGCCTCAAGATCGACAGGCAGCGGCGGCGACTCACCCGCCGGTTTCTCGCGGAACAACTGCTCAAGGATGGGTGCAATGGCCAGCGTGGCCTTGGCGTCCGCGGCAGTGCGATCCCCGTGACTGGCATCCAGACTCATCTCCAGATCGCCATCACTGGTCTGCCATGTGAGCGCCAGGGTCAGTGGCGACTGCACCAGTGCATCGTCCCGCAGTGCGGGCGCGCGGCCGGTAATGCGGAGTTCGCCGGCGAGATCCGGATCTTTCGGGGTGCCGCGCGCGGTAGCCACAAGGTTCAGCTCGCCGCTGTCACTGATGTCTGCACTGATCCATTCTTCAAAATCCGCCAGCACCGCCTGGGCGCGAAGCTCCAGATCCAGAGACTCCGCACTCAGGCTGCCATCAGCGGTGAGCTGGTTGCGTCCGGCCCAAAGTAACTTCACTTCCGACAGTGTGACCTGTGCCTTGCTGTAACTCACATCCCCCTGCATCTGCCAAGGCTCACCACGATATTCGCCAAGACCGAGGAGATTGGCGGTGGCCTCGGGATCGCTGAACGACCCGCTGAACTGGCCGTCGACACTAAGTTCGCCGCGCAGCGATGGCGGCAAATCCACACCCGCCAGACGCGCAAGCCGCAGCGGGATATTACGCGCGGCTACACTTCCGTTGGCACGCTGGGCTTTGGGTTGCAGTACACCGTTGAGTTCGAGCCAGGCGTAGCCGCGCTGGCGCGCCTGCTCAGAATCCGCCGCCAGGGCGGCAACGCCGGCGGCCCGTTGGCGGGATTGTTCCAGCGGGGCACGCGCCTGCTCCAATGGGTAATCCTTGCTCGGCTCGTGCACTTCATCCGGCACCAGCGACTGCTCAGCGGCTGCGGCCGGATCGCCACCATTGACATCGGCTGCGGCATCGGCAACGCCGGTGAAGAGCTCCAACCGCAAGCGGTCGAAGGTGATGGCCTCGGCATTGCCCACCGCACCGCCGCGCAGACGGTAGCGATACTCGCGATACTCGCCATCGGACGACAGGCGCGCAGACATTTTGGGATTGTCCCAGGGGCCATTGACCGAAACCACCGCATCCAAATCGACTTCGGTGCCCTCGTCCACCGGCAGCCCGAACTGCTCCGCGGGCTGCAGGCCACGCGCCGCAACGTCCAACTGGAACTGTACCGCCTTGCGCTCGACATTTACTTCACCGCTGCCACTTACCCGGAGCCCTTCACCTTCCAACACCAGGTCACTCACCGCAAACTTGTTGAGATCACCCACGGCCCGGCCTTGCAGTCGGGTATTGAATTCCAGGTATTGCACGCCGCTATCGAGTGTGACGCCGAGGCGCGGATTCTTCCATGGGCCGGCGGCGGTCACCTGCAGTTGAGCGATGGTACCGTCCAGTTCCGACGGAATTTCCAGATCGCGCGTTTCCTCAAGAGACGCGAGAATTCGCCGGATCTCCGCAAACGGCAATTGCGCGAGCTGTCCCTTCAGATCGATGGCTTCACTGCCAATATCCACACTGCCGCTCACGTCGAGCCGCGCCTCAGCCAGTTGCAGGCGCGCGGTGCGCAGGTAAATCCTGTCTTCGATGGTTTCCACGTCGCCGGTCAGGTGCAGAGGTTGCTGCTGGTAGGATGTTTTGAGTTCCAGCGTGCCGTCGGCATTGGGCAGCGCAAGCGGACCTTTCACTGCAAGATCGGCGCTCAACCAGCCGCCGCGCAGATAGTCCTGAAAGGGATGGGATATGGCGACAGGCAGGCGGCTCAACTGTACCTTGAGGTCCACGGCCTCGCTGTCGATACGGCCGCGAATAGTGTGGCGGGTGTCGTCCACGGTGAGCGTAAGATCATCGGTGGCAACGGACCAGGGCGACAGCATGACGTCTGCATGGCCAACCAGCCCAAAGCGGTGCTCCACCAACGGCAGGGAGAAGCGTTCGACAGCGACGCTCACACGATTTTCGCCCGCGAGTTCCAGCAGGAATTTGCCGTCTGCATCGAGCCCTTCGCCCGCCGGCAACAACAATGTGCGCGGCAAAAATCCACCGGCCCGCTCACTGGCCGACAAGGTGAGTGCATACACCGTATCGCTCTGCATGCGTCCCTCGAGACGCACGTGCATCCCGTGCCCGTTTTCGGATTCAGCAAGCTCCGCAATATCCAGGGTCAACGCCGACTCCCGGCGCGGCCATCGATAGCTGCCCTCACCGTTCACCGCTACCTCGGGAAAATCCTTGAGGCTTTTGTCGATGATGGTGAGCCGTTGTACTGACAAACGCTCAACCCAGATAGCGGGCATCGTGGGATCGTCCACCTCTTCTGCGGTGTCTTCCACTTCCTCTTCACTGACGTGGGCCTCCAGATATTCGCCCAGTAGCGTGTTGTCGAACAGGAAGGACTGCGCGCTCAACTCGGGAATATGGATCTGGTTTCGCCACAGCCGCTGCATGTCCAACTGCAGGGTCAGCTTGCGGCTCTCTAGCAATGGCCTGTCCTTGTAGTGCACCTGCAGCAGGTCGAAATACCAGTACCCCAGCTGTGGGCTACTCAGGCCCCGGGCTTCAATTTCCAGATCGGGCAAGTAGTGACGGGCGATGGCGAGGCCGCTGTTGGTTAGCGCGATACGCCCGGTTTCCGAGCCCACGAGGAAAATCGCCCCCAGCAGTGGCAACAGAAGCACCACCGAGATCAGTGTCAGGCGCGGAGCACGCGGCCAGCGTCTGCGTTTTTCCCGTGCGGAAGTAGTGGAATCAGGTTGCACCGCCATAATCAGAACGCCTGCCCCAGGCTCACATAGATCTGATAACGGCTGTCATCCAGGTCGTCGCGGCGATCCAGCGGGAAAGCGATATCAAAGCGCAGCGGCGCAAAAGACGTCATATAGCGCACACCAATGCCCGCACCCCAGTAGAGATCGTCGAAACTTGGCTGGGGGTCGGCGTAGGCGTTGCCGCCATCCAGGAACAGCACGCCCCCCCAGGTCTCGGTAAAGCGGAAGCGCCCCTCAAACGACACTTCACTCAGCGCCCGCCCGCCGATAGGGTCGGAGAGCGTGGGCGGTTCACCCGCCACGGTCGATGGAATCAACCGTCTCGGCCCCAGCGCCTGATAGGCGTAACCGCGCACGGAGCCACCGCCACCGGCGTAGAAGCGCTCATCCGCGGGGATATCCAGGTTGTCGATGCCGCTGATCACGCCGGCCTTGATACGCACTGCCAGAGTCGGATCGTAGCGAACCTCCTCGGCGGTGAGATAACCGGTGGCCACCAGAGTATTTTTGACAAAGCGGGTGCCGCTGCCCTTGAGATCGAAATAGGGTTTCACCTCCATGGCAATGGTGGCGCCGCGGTGTGCATCCAGCAGGTTGTCGGTTGTATCGATTTTCAGACCCAGGGGAAACGCCAGCAGGTTGTAGTTTTCACTCTCCTCCCCCTCTTCCTGTACGTCACTGAACTTCAGCTCACTGCCGATACTGAAGGTGCGGTGTTTGGTGTGGCGGCGGGAAATGGTGCCGCCGAACGTAATGGCCTCGGCCTGATAGGATTCCCGGTCTTCGTTGGACGCCTCCGCCTTGGCGGTGAAATTCTGATCATCGCGAAAAAAGCGCGGTACCAATAGCTCTCCGGTGAGAGACTGCGTGATTTCGCTGACCCGGGTCTCCACTTCAATTTTTTCACCGCGCCCGAGAATGTTGCGGTGCTCCCAACCGGCGGAGACGCCGGCGCCTTCATCGGACGCATAACCCACCCCCAGGCGCACGGTGCGATGTTTGCGCTCGATCACCAGAAAAGTGATGTCCACCATCCCTTCGTACGGGGCCGATACCTCGGCATTCACACCAGCGATCAGGTTGGTGCGCAACAGGCGCAATTTCGCCGCATCCAGCTTGCTGCGGCTGAAACAATCTCCCGGTTTCAGTTGTACCCGCTTGCGCAGAAATTCTTCGTTTACTGTCTCGACGCCTTGTACCTGTACCTGGCCAATATGCACCTCGGGGCTATCCGCCACCCGGTATTGGAGGCGTGCGGCATGTTCGCTGTGAATGACGGTGGCTTTGTAGGTCACATCCACGTTGAGCAGGCAGGCATTTTCCGCGAGATAGGTCTCAATCTTCTTTACGCCCGCAGTCACTTTTTCCGCATCCAGCGGATCGCCTTCCTGCAGACCCACACCGTCAAAGCCCGCTTTCAGGTGCGCGGGCATGCGCACATCCAGCGACTTGATCCGGAACTGACGCCCGGGCACCACCCGGTAGAGAATTTCGCCATCCGTTACCGACTGGCGCACACGCCCGTCGTAGTAACCGCGGGATCTCAGTAATTTCTCCAGCGTGCCGCGCTCGTAGCGCGCGACATCCAAGGGATCGTCGTAGGACTTGAGCACACTGCTGGATTTGCGCTGTTCATTCAGTTGATCGCGCAGCCAGCCCTGCAGTTCGCGGTCTTCCGGCACACGGATTTTGAATTTGGGCAGGCTGTCGAAAAAAGGCAGCGCATAGCCATACTGA
Source organism: Microbulbifer sp. SH-1 (assembly GCF_011326135.1). Classification (NCBI taxonomy): domain Bacteria; kingdom Pseudomonadati; phylum Pseudomonadota; class Gammaproteobacteria; order Cellvibrionales; family Microbulbiferaceae; genus Microbulbifer; species Microbulbifer sp. SH-1. The sequence goes on from NZ_CP046948.1 coordinate 1,564,517, forward strand.
GGGCTCAGTAACAGTAGTGCGGCCATCAGGACCACAGTTAAAAATGGAGGGGATACCGCTCTCGGAGCGAACAGGAAATTGCGCAACTCTACAACCCGCTTGCCAATCATCACCACTGCGACGCTAATGGAGAGAGAAAGTTGCGAAGAGAGTCGCAACTTTACCAGTCTTTACACCCGCGCAGCGCTCATCCCGCGCGGGCTATCTCTCCTATCTACCAGCTGTTTACCAGCAGACTCAGCGCCCCGGCACCACCTGTGTGCCAGTGCGCTCCATCAGCGGATTGCAGTTCTTGATGACGACCCGGCCCTCCAGCAGATTACCCTTGGAGTATTCGCTGAAGATGCACTCGTTGGTGCGCGGATCAAAGTTCTCCACCCAGAGATTGTCGTCTTTCCAGGTGGAACCCAGATGTCGCTGCCCATCGGGCACACTAATGTACATCACGCCGCCAAAGCGTTTCACGAACACCTGTTCAAAGTGGAAATAATAAGCGAGCCACGCCGTCAGAAAGATGATGGCAGCGACGATCGCGCCTTTGCCGAGACTGCCAAGACGGCCGCCGATGAACAGGCTCAATACAATCAGAGCGATAACGGCAGCCCAATACAGGTAAGTAATCATGCTTATCTTCCGTGACGTTATTAGTTTACGGGGTTGGCTTACAGGGTAGCGCAGTTTAGCTGGCGCGGCATAGCGCAGAAGACGGGGGACAATGCCGCCAATGCGGCGACATATGGCGGAACAGGTATTCCACTCCGCCGAAAAATGCGCCGCCAACCGCGATTCCAGCACAGGCTTGATCTCGCTCAAGACCGCCAGCGGGCGCCACTTTACACTGGAGTCCGTCAAACACAAGCGGTTGCACACTAAAAGGAGGCAATCATGGACGCTATGATCGACCTATTTACCAGTTTTTCCGGCCTGCTGAGTCTCGGGATAATTGCCTTTGTGTGCGTCATGGGCGTGTTTATCACCCGTATGGCGCTGACCAAGATGAATGAAGAGCTGGCCCGGAAAACCAACTGAGCGCGCATCGGCCCGCTCTTCCGTCGGCGCTGGCGGGGATTATCCCTCCGACAGCGCCGGCAGGTTCTCAAACAGTTTCAACGCTTCTGGATTGGCCAGCGCTTCCTGGTTTTTCACCGGTTTGCCGTGCACCACGTTGCGTACCGCAAGTTCCACGATCTTGCCGCTAATGGTGCGGGGAATATCCGCCACCTGAATCACTTTGGCGGGCACGTGGCGCGGCGTGGTGTTGGCGCGGATGGTCGTGCGGATTTTCTGAATCAGCTCGTCATCCAGCGTCAGCCCTTCGCGCAACACCACAAACAGCACCACGCGCACATCGTCGCGCCAGTCCTGGCCGATGCAGATGCTGTCCAGCACTTCTTCCACCTTCTCCACCTGGCGGTAGATTTCCGCAGTACCGATACGCACCCCACCGGGATTCAACACCGCATCGGAACGGCCGTAAATGATCACACCGCCGTGCTCAGTGATTTCCGCGTAGTCGCCGTGAGCCCAAACGCCGGGCCAGCTGTCGAAATAGGCATCGTGATATTTGCTGCCGTCGGCATCATTCCAGAAACCGATGGGCATACAGGGAAAGGAAGTGGCGCACACCAACTCGCCCTTTTCTTCCAGCACCGGTTTGCCGTCGTCGCTCCACACCTGCACCGCCATTCCGAGACCGCGGCACTGCAACTCGCCCGGATACACCGGCAGAGTGGGATTGCCGAGCGCAAAACAGGAAATGATGTCGGTACCGCCGGAAATGGAACTCAGACATACATCGGACTTGATGTCCCGGTATACGTAGCGGAAGCCCTCGTGAGCAAGCGGCGACCCGGTGGAGAGCACCGCGCGCAGACGCTCCAGCCTGTGGCTCTCCCGCGGCTTGCAGCCGGCCTTTTCCAGTGCGGCGAGGTATTTGGCGCTGGTGCCAAATACACTGATGCCTTCCTCATCCGCCATATCCCACAGGCATTGGGCCGCCGGGTAAAACGGTGAGCCGTCGTACAGCACCAGGGTGGCGCCGCAAGCGAGGCCACTTACCAGCCAGTTCCACATCATCCAGCCACAGGTGGTGAAGTAGAACAAGGTGTCGTCACGGGAAATGTCCGTGTGCAGGCGATGCTCTTTGATGTGCTGCAGCAAGGTACCGCCCACCCCGTGAACGATGCACTTGGGTACGCCGGTGGTACCGGAGGAGTACATGATGTAGAGCGGATGATTGAAGGCGGTCTGTGCAAATGTGAGCGGGCGCGCGGGCGCCTTTTCAACGAAGGTATCAAGGGTCGTGGCGCGATCCAGGCCGGCAATATCCACTGCGGTCTGCTCCGAAGAACGGGCCACCGGCACCACCACCAACTGCTGAATGGAGTCGATCTGCTCGACAATCTGCGCGAGGCGCGGCAGCGAGTCGATGACCTTGCCGTTGTAGAAATAACCTTCGCAGGCAAACAGGATTTTCGGTTCGACCTGGCCGAAGCGGTCCAACACGCCATTAATGCCGAAATCCGGGGAGCAGGAGGTCCAGATAGCGCCAAGACTGGAGACAGCGAGCATGGCCACCACGGTGTCGATGATGTTCGGCATAAAACCCGCCACCCGGTCGCCCTCGCCTACGCCCGCATCTGCCAGCGCTGCGGCCAACCGCTCCACCTGTTCATACAGCTGCTGATAGCTCAATGTGCGGCGTCTGCCGTTTTCCAGCCGTTCAACCAGTGCAGGCTTGTCATCGCGAAAACGCAGCAGGTTTTCGGCGAAGTTCAGCTGCGCCTCGGGAAACCACTCGGCGCCGGGCATACTGTCTTTGCCAAGAATTTTATTGCCCCGCGCACTGGCTATAACCTCACCGAACTCCCAAAGGTGGCTCCAGAATTGCTCGCGGTGGTCGACGGACCACTGATACAGCGCGTGATAATCCGGCAGCGACTGCTGGTGCAGCTCGTTGATCTGGCGGCGAAACTGGTCCATCTGAGTGGCGGCGATGGCCGCTTGGGTGGGTTGCCAAAGTGGTTGCACAGGATTGCTCATCTCGGCTGACTCTCTCTTGTTCTGTGTTCTGGCTGTTTTGCTGCGTTAATGCTTGCTCTGGGGCTCCATCGCCGGCCGGTAACGTCTGCGGATCGGGTAAATCAATGGTTGACCATTATTCGCGCTCTCGCCATAGGCACAATCATGCCCTGGTCTGACACTTAAAACTAATTTAAACTTATTAACAAATGTTAAATTTTGCTTAAATAATTTCTGCGCGGGAGAAACCGGTGAACACAACCGTTAAACAGCTGCGCGCCTTTGTGGCGGTAGCCAGAACCCGCAACCTCGCTGAGGCCAGCGCGCAATTGCATGTCTCCCAACCGGCCATTTCCGTAGCCATCCGCGCACTGGAAGATTCCCTTGGCGGCGCCCTGTTCAATCGCGATGGCCGCCAGCTCGCGCTGACGCCGGAAGGCGTGGCATTTTTGGAGCGGGCCCAGCAACTGCTGCACAACTGGGACAACACCCTGGACGCGGTGCAGCAGCGCTTCCGTCTGCAACAGGGGCAGTTGTCCATCGCGGCCATTCCGGCGTTTGCATTGAATCAATTGCCCGAGCTGTTGCGGGAGTTTCACCAGCGGTACCCGGACATCAATATCGTGCTGGAAGACATCGTGATGGAGCGGGTGGTGAACGCGGTGCAGGAGGGACGCGCGGAACTGGGGATCAGCTTCCGCCCGGAGGATCTGGGCAATCTGCGCTTCACCCCCTTTGGCGATGACCGCTTTGTGGCGGTGCTGCCAGCGGGACATCCACTGCAGCGCAGGAAAGCGTTGCGCTGGCAGGACCTCGCGCGCGAGCCATTTATCGCCATGAACAGAGGATCGGCGGTGCGCCGCTGGACAGACGCGGCGTTTGCACAAAGCCGGGATCAGGGAATACAGCCCCGCCTGCTGTGCGAAGCTAACCAGCTGAGCACTATCGGCAGACTCGTGCAGACGGGGTTGGGCGTGAGTGCGGTGCCAAGTCTGTGTGAAACGCAGATGCGCGCTTATGGACTGAGCTGCAAACCATTGGCAGACCCGGTGGTGACGCAACCGGTGGGGATTCTCGTGCGCGAGGCCGGCGCACTGTCCGCGCCGGCACAGGCATTCTCAAACATGCTTCTCGGCATCTCTCCCTGAGTATGCATGCAGCAATCCGCGAATGTTCTCAAACAAATCCCACGCCGTGATGGCGATAACGACACCTATCGCGACCTGCCAACCACCCTGGCTCGGCTGCCAGAACTCGCCGCTGTGCCACTCGAGTGAAAATGGCGCATTCAGGCCGAGCAGCAACGCCAGCATCACCAGCCAGTTACTATTCAGGGCGGCGTCGGTGAGCAATCGCCGGCGTGTCCAGAACGGGAAAAAGAGTTTATAGAGCGACATCAATACACTGGCGCCAAGGGCGAAATTGAGCCACGGCAACAAGGTAGTAAATTCCACCGACAGTGAGAGCGACGAGTTCCCACCGGTGCCGGGTAACAGCCACATATCGTTCAACCACGCCATCGCCAGCAACGTCACCACAAACTCCAGCGCAGAGTCAAAACGCTTGATACGCCGACCACTGTCTACGACATTTGGCAGAGTGCGGGGATTCCAGTTAGCGAAAACCCTGCGATAGCTGAGCCCCTCTCCAGCCAGGTAAAATACCAGCGTCACCCAGGCGAAGGCGTGAATACCACTCTCGTACAGGCCGGCAAACCACCCAATGGCGGCAGACACCAGCTTCGGATGCTCGTCCCCATACAGGGACCCTACCGTGCCAACGGCGCCGAGAACCGCTAGCACCAACAGTGTCCATTTGAGCACCTGCAGATACAGGGGAAACAGCGGTTCGCTCACCAGCGTTCGGCGCGGCTGGTACGCCGCAGCCACGGCCATAGGATGCCCTCTCTGCTTCAGCAACTTGAGAATTTCGGACTCGGTAGGCATGCGGCCGAGCGACTCTTCGAGCTCATCCCGCTGATCCTGCAGGTCTGAATAAAGTTCATTCCCCACATCCTCCCGCAGGCGCGCCGGCAAATAGGTGCGGACATTGTCCACGTAGCGCTGCAACCAATCTGTCTGATTTGCCATTTCCTTCGACTCCCTAATCGTTTTCGCGATCAATATTCCGCCGCCAGCTGGTCGATGACCTTGCTGAGATCCAGCCACTCGCGGCGCATCGCAGCAAGTGCAATTTCGCCACCACTAGCGATCTGGTAAAACCGCCGCTTGCGCCCCTCCTCCTGCTGCCAGTGGCTGCCCAACAGGCCCTGCTCTTCCAGCCGGCGCAGCAGTGGATACAGCGTGCCCTCGTCTATCTCCAACCCGCGTGCGGCCAGCTTTTTCCGCAACGAGTAGCCATAGTGCGGCTCGCGCAATGCCAGCAGTACTGCGAGGGTGAGCGCGCCGCGGCGAACCTCCATCACCAGCCTGTCGAGCTTCTCCGGCACTTCCGTCATTTGTTCAACCCATACTGTGTGTCACACAGTAAATACTGTGCACCACACAGTACTGAAGCGCAAGAGAAAAATTCAGCCAAGCTTGTGACTAGCCCCGGGAATGGCAGGAGAAACGACGAGAAACGTGGGAAGGAATAAAAACGGATGGACCAGCGGGTGCCGGAAACAACAAAGCCGGCGGTCAGGCCGGCTTTGTTGAATAGGGAAGCGCTTGACGACTCAGTGCGCGGTGGCCCGCAACATCCAGGCGGTTTTCTCGTGGACCCGCATGCGATCAGACACCAGCGCAATGGTGGACTCGTCGTCCCCGGCCTGTGCCGCCTTCAGCACATCGCGGCAGGTTTTTACTACCTGCTCGTGCCCCTGGGTCAATATGCGCACCATGTCTTCGGCCGCTGGCACGCCGTCTACCTCCTTGATGGAGCTGAGTTCGGCGAACGCCTTGTAAGTACCCGGCGCCACCACATCCAGCGTGCGAATACGCTCGGCGATATCATCAACCGCGACGGCCAGTTCGGTGTACTGCTCCTCAAACATTAAATGCAGCTCACGAAACAGTCGACCGGTTACGTTCCAGTGAAAGTTGTGCGTCTGCAGATACAGGGTGTAGGTATCCGCCAGCAGGCCTTTCAATCCCTGGGCGATTTTCTCGCGGTCTTTGGCACCAATTCCGATATCTATATTGCTCATCAGCAACCTCTTTTTGGCTCGGGTTCAATCCTTTAATCGGAGGCGTCAACCTCGCAGGCTCAGCTGGCGTCTCCGGATTCCTCAGATGATGACAGCAATACACTGCCTACACCTGACTTGACTTCCGGGACAGAAGGGACAACGCCCTTCCTCCCGGTCAGTACTTAAGGTCAGACAAAATACTAAGGTCAAAACTCCGTATTCAAACCCCGCCCGCTATTGACTGTGAATATTCAGTCAATAGTTTCACCCAATCACCAGCCGCAATCGCGCCCCTCGTTCTGCTCCTGCAGGTACACCATCAGCGGCTGGAAATAATCCACGATGGCAGAGGCGTCGAGTTCACGCTGACCGGTGAGCGCTTCCATCGCATCCGGCCAGGGTTTGCTGGCACCCATAGCGAGCATGTCGCGCAGCTTTTTACCGGCCGCTTCATTTTTGAAAATGGAGCAGCGGTGCAGCGGCCCGGTTTCACCGGCGGCTTCACACAGCGCGCGGTGGAACTGGAACTGTTGGATGCGCGCGAGGAAATAGCGGGCGTAGGGTGTATTGCCGGGAATATGGTATTTGGCACCCGGGTCGAAATTGGCTTCGCTGCGCGCAACCGGCGCCTGAATGCCCTGGTAGTCTTCCCGCAGTTTCCACCACGCCTTGTTGTAATCGCCCGGCTTCACTTCACCGTTGAATACCTGCCAGCGCCACTTGTCCACCAGTAGACCAAACGGCAGGAACGCGATCTTGTCCAGCGCCTGCTGCATCAGGTAACCGATATCTTTGTCCTCGCCCGGAATTTCATCCATCAGGCCAATTTCTTTCAGGTACTTCGGCGTAATGGACAACGCGATCGTGTCACCCACCGCCTCGTGGAATCCATCGTTGGCCCCTTCCTTGTACAGGAATGGCTGTTGATTGTAGATGCGCTGGTAGAAGTTATGCCCGAGCTCGTGGTGCACGGTGATCAGGTCTTCCCCGGTCTTGTTGATGCACATCTTGATACGGAGGTCGTCTTTGCCGTCGAGGTTCCAGGCGCTGGCGTGGCACACCACATCACGATCTCGTGGCTGTACAAACTGGGAGCGCTCCCAGAAGGTCTCCGGCAGCGGTTTGAAACCGAGGGAGGTGAAGAATTTTTCACCGACCTTCACCATGTCCTGCTCACTCATGCCGGAGTCCACCACCAGCTGGGTGAGATCGTAGGGTGCCTCCATGTCGTCATCTTTGACGATGTCGTAGATATTGCCCCACTCCTGAGCCCACATATTGCCAAGCAGATGTGCCGGGATCTTGCCATTTGGCGGGACCACCTCGTCGCCGTAGCGCTCGTTCAGCTTGGCGCGCACATGGCAGTGCAGGGCTTCGTACAGCGGCTTGACCTTGTTCCATTGGGCGTCCATGTCCGCGGCGAAGGCATCCGGTTCCATGTCGTATTTTGAGCGCCACATGACACTCAGGTTGTCGTACCCCAACTCCCTGGCACCGGCGTTGCCGATTTCCACCTGACGCTCATACAGCGGCTTCATCGGCGGCGCCACCTTGCGCCAGCCAACCCAGAGATCCTTGAGCAGTTTCGGGTCGCGGCTGTTGGCCATCAACTGGCCCATTTCCGTCAGGGTATAGCACTTGCCCTCTTCGCCATTGCTGGCTTCCGGACAGTATTTACCGGCGCCGTACATACCCTGCATTTTTGAACCGATCTGGGCCAGTTCCGCAGTCAATTTGGGGTCGTTCGGCGCGGGGAAGACCAGCCCCTGCTTCAGCATAGTGAGCATTCGGCGGGTTTCAGGGTCCAGTTCGACATCGTCGAATTTGGCCGCTTCCTGGGCCAGCTCCACCGCCAGCGACGTGTAGCGCTCCACCGCAAGCGCTTCGGTGTACTGGGAATCCACATTGATATAGGTGGACGCAAGCCAGCTGGCATGGCTTACTTCCTCGGCCATTTTTTCCAGCCGCTCCTGCGCACTTTGCAAAAATGCTTTGGCGTCTTCCGCGTCGAGCGAATCCGCGGCGTTCTCCGCGCGGGCCACGGTCCCGGCTGCAGTACTGTCTGCTGCGTATGCAACGTTTTCAGTGGACGCTGATACCGGGCCCTGCTGGGCTTCGGATTCATCATTCCCCTTATCACATCCTGCTGCGGCCAAAGCGGCCACGGCGACTACCAACGCGAGCTTTTTCATCGGCATCCTCTGGTCGATTTTTCGAATTATCTGCTGAGCCAGCCCCGGAACCGGGGAGGAAATTTGAATTACTGTCGCGATTTATAGCACATACTTCCGAGCCCACGAGACGATACCGCAGCGCGCCCCGGTACATCGGCACAATATTCCCCTTATGACCGGTGATTTGGAGAAATATTTTGCGCAGACAAGTCGCGTGCAAATTCAGTGCGGTAATGGATACGCACAGAACGTGAACAAACCGGGTAACAACAAGGGATTGCGGGAAAAAGGATGAGATAGCGAGAAAAGCAGGGATTGGAGGCAGCCCAACCAGCACACCCCCGGCACATGATGTCACTGCTACCGTTGCTCCCTTCCGGGCCTGGCGGGGTTCACAGCTGATCATTGCGAGGAGACCGGAAGGGCCGCCATCACGCTTGAGTACACAGAGCGATACTGCTGCACTCGAAGAGGGCGCGATTATAGAGACTCAACGCGCCAGGTGCCACCCCCAAATCCAGATTCCTGACGCCCGAAGAGCAAAATGCCAGCAACAAGGTCAATTCAGGCTTTCAAATCGCTATACTGTGCTCCGCCCAGAACCGGGCCAAGATGTCATTGCCAGCCGGAATCAATATGCACCTGTTTGTCGACAGCCTTACCAACGTGGACTTCAGCTATCTTCACCACAGCCGCGGCATCGTGGGCGAGACCTGGCTAGCCAATGCCGCCCTGGATGGCGCGCTGGATCACCAGGGTATGGTGTGTGATTTTGGCATCGTCAAAAAAACGCTGCGCAACTGGCTCGACAGCGAACTGGACCACCGCTTGCTGGTCCCCATCCATGCGCGCAATCTGACACTCACAGAAAAGGGCCAACAGATCGAACTGATCTGGGAGCTCGATAGCGGCGAAACTATTCGCGTAAGCGGCCCCTCCCAGGCCTTTGCGCTGGTAGCTGCGGAGAGCATTACCCCGGAATCCACTGCAACCTGGAGTGTGCAGCAACTGGATGGCATTTTTCCTACCAGTGTCGACCAGCTGAGCCTGAACTTTTCCGCCGAAATTATCGACACGCCTTATTACCATTACAGCCACGGCCTGAAGAAACACGATGGCAATTGCCAGCGCATTGCCCACGGCCACCGCTCGCGCATCCGCATTGACCTGGACGGCGAGCGCAGCAGCGCACTTGAAGCCATGTGGGCCCGGCGCTGGAAAGATATTTACCTGGGTACCCGGGAAGACCTGATCAAACAGGATGAAAACACCCTGCACTTCGCGTACCGCGCGCGCCAGGGAGATTTTACGCTGAGCATTCCAACGCACTGCTGCGAGCTGCTGGAGTGCGATACCACCGTGGAACAGCTGGCCCAGTATATTGCCGAAGAGCTTGCCGCCGCCCACCCCGGAAGCGACGTGCGTGTGCGTGCCTATGAAGGTATCGGCAAGGGTGCCGTTGCCTGCGCCAGGCGCTGACCGCCGTGAACCTGATCATTCTGGAACCCGGGGATTTTCAATCCCCTGCTTCCGAGCCTATTCCAGTTGCTACAATCCGCGGCCGACGCCTGCAGCATGTCCTGGAAGTACATCGCGCAGAAGTCGGCGATGCTTTGAAAGTCGGGCTGCTGAATGGAGAGATAGGTGAAGGTAAAGTCTTGCGGCGCGATGAACAGGGAATCACCCTCGAGATCGCTCTGCACCGCGCACCGCCTCCCCCGCTTCCTCTCACCCTGATACTGGCACTGCCGCGCCCGAAAATGCTGAAGCGCACCATCCAGCACGCCACTGCCCTCGGCGTAAAAAAACTGTACCTGATCAATAGCTATCGAGTAGAGAAATCCTATTGGCAGAGCCCCTGGCTCGCGGAGGACCAACTGCGCGAGCAGTGTCTGCTGGGTTTAGAGCAGGCGGTGGATACCACCATGCCGCAGCTTGAACTGCGCAAGCGCTTCAAGCCATTTGTGGAAGACGAACTGCCAGCAATCGCCACAGACTCCGTCAGACTGGTCGCCCACCCGGTAACTGACACACCCTGCCCGGTGGATATTCGGCAGCAGACCACGCTGGCAGTGGGGCCCGAGGGCGGGTTTATTCCTTATGAAGTGGAAAAACTGCAGGAGGTGGGATTCCTGCCAGTGCATCTGGGACCGAGAATCCTGCGGGTGGAAACCGCACTCCCGGTTCTGCTGAGCCGCCTTTTTCCCGCCACATAGCGCGATGCCGCCATAACGAAAAAAGCCGCGCTAAAAAGCGCGGCTGCAAAGGCAGTCATAAACACTGCCGGGTCTCACAGAGCGGGGCGTGGGGACGCCCCAGAAGAGAACCTTTTGTAGTCACCCGTGAGGTTAACTGCGTAATATCTTTCGCCATCAGGCAGCCTGATCAGAGGTTACCGCAGATTTCTGCAGTGCCAGTTTCGGGTCCACGAATTCATAACCCAGCACATCGGCTACGGCTTTGTAAGTCACCATACCGGCGTGCACGTTCAGGCCTTCCAGCAGGTTGGCGTCGTCCAGCAGTGCCTGCTTGGCGCCCTTGTTGGCGAGCGCAACCGCGAACGGCAGGGTTGCATTGTTCAGTGCCATGGTAGAGGTGCGGGCGACACCGCCGGGCATGTTGGCCACGCAGTAGTGCACCACGCCGTCCACAACATAGGTCGGCTCTTGGTGAGTCGTGGCCTTGGAGGTTTCGAAACAACCGCCCTGGTCAATAGCCACGTCCACCACCACCGCACCTTTCTTCATGCGGCTGATGTGGTCGCGGGTCAGCAGTTTCGGTGCAGCCGCACCGGGGATCAGTACCGCACCAATCACCAGGTCCGCTTCCAGCGCATGCTTCTCGATCGCGTCGTTGGTGGAGTACTCAGTGCGCACCGCGCCACCAAAAATATCGTCCAGCTGACGCAGACGCGGCAGCGAGCGATCCAGAATAGTCACATCCGCGCCCATGCCCAGCGCCATTTTGGCTGCGTTGGTACCGACGACACCGCCGCCGATAATCAGCACTTTGGCCGGTGCAACACCAGGGACACCACCCAGCAGTACACCGAGGCCACCCTGGGCTTTTTCCAGGTGATGCGCGCCGCACTGTACGGACATACGACCGGCCACTTCAGACATCGGCGCCAGCAGTGGCAGGCCGCCAAAACGGTCGGTTACGGTTTCATAAGCGATGCAGGTCGCACCGGATTTCACCAGCAGCTCGGTCTGCTTGGGATCGGGTGCCAGGTGCAGGTATGTGTACAGCAGCTGGCCCGGGCGCAGCATTTCGCACTCGTGGGGCTGGGGCTCTTTTACCTTCACGATCATATCGGCGGAAGCAAAAATTTCTTCCGGCGTGTCGATGATTTTCGCACCCGCCTGCTCGTACATTTCATCGGTAAAGCCAATGGCAGAACCGCCATCTTTCTGCACGATCACCTCGTGGCCATGGCCTACCAGCTCACGGACGCTGGCCGGGGTCAGACCAATACGGTACTCGTGGTTTTTGATCTCTTTCGGGACACCGATCAACATGATGTTTCTCCTGGGTACTCTGCTAACTTCACGTGAGCGCAATCAGGTGCGCCCCTTCTTTGTTCGATTTACCCAGTATAACCACTCCAAATAAGTGGATTTCAGCACATTTTTAACCACAGCCAGTTGATTCCACTGGCACAATGGCGCAAAGTACGTTTTTTCGCCAAACAGAACCCAACTTCCACCTCGGGCCATGTCAACCCGGCAGATTGAGGAAAATATGAAGCGGCGCGCCAACGAACTCAGCACCATTGACCGCAATATCCTGCGTGTCCTGCAAAAAAACGGACGCACGAGCTACGCCGAACTGGCCCGCCAGGTCGGGCTCACTCCCACACCTTGTGTGGAGCGGGTGAAGCGCATGGAATCCGACGGTGTGATCCAGGGCTACGCCGCGCTGATCAACCCGGAATTCCTTGATGCCGCCCTGGTAGTGTTCGTGCAGATCAGCCTGAACCGCTCAGCGCAGGACGCTTTCGAAGCGTTCCGAAACGCCGTATCCGCACTACCGGAAGTTCAGGAGTGCTACCTGGTGTCGGGAAATTTCGATTACCTGATCAAGGCGCGGGTGGCGGATATGAGCGCGTACCGCAAGTTCTACGGCGAAACGCTGCTCACTCTTCCGGAGGTGCAGGAGTGCACCAGCTATGTGGTGATGGAGCAGGTTAAAGAAACGCTGGAAGTTCCGGTGCACTACAACCGGTGAGCGGCATTGTCCTGCCGCGGTGAATTGCACACGGCTGGACGTACCGCGAGTGAAATCTGACGTAACCCACACCGACACACAGGATGGGCAAAGCGAGGCCAGCCCATCCTGCTGACAATTTCCGACTGAGCGAGCGCGATCAACGCATGCGGTTGCGGGCCCGGTCGATAGAGTTTTTCAGGTCACCCCAGGCGCTTTCGACCCCAGCCTTGACCTCCTCCCAAACCTCACCACTCTGCTCCTGCATATGGTTCACTTTTTCCTGCAGCGCATCGCGTTTGGACCGCAATTCACTGAGCTGGTCGCGATATTTGATTTCCGCATCGGCACCAGCCTCTTCGGCCTTCGCCTCCAGCTTATTGATCTCCGCGGTCCACTCCTTTAATCGCGCATCCATCTTTTTCCGATAGGCCGTTTTCTCTTCACGTTCTCCCATGGAATCTACCTCCAGTTAACGGTATTCCCCTTGAGTGTAGAACTATCCGCCAAATGTCCATAAATCATCTACGCTTTAGTGAGCGGCTTCCGCAAGTAACACGAGCGACAACAGTCCGGTGGCACGGCGCCCCGGACTTCGATGGAGGTGATGAATGAATCAGTGCGAGACCTGTGGCAACCAGTACGACAAGACGATGGAGATTACCATCGGCAATGAATCCCACACTTTCGATAGCTTTGAATGTGCAATTCAGGCACTGGCTCCCCGTTGCGATCAGTGCAACACCCGGATTCTGGGGCACGGCACCGAGGCCGGAGGAAAGTTCTACTGCTGCGCCCACTGCGCTGCGCGCGCCGGGCACGATGATATTATCGACCGGGTCTGAGAGACGCGCCTAGTCCTGCAGACTTCGGCGACTGACCAGTTCATAACGCGGTTTGTAGTGGTGAAAACAGACAAACGATATCCCGGTAGCCCCGGGATATCGGCAAATCAGTAACCCCTGGTCAGTAGTTAATGCCCAGCTTGCGGTACAAAAAGCCTATCACCCAGGCGGGGCCGATCAGCAGAAACTGAAAATCCTTGAAGAACGAAGGCTTTTTACCCTCAATGTGATGCCCTACAAACTGGAACACCCACATCACCGCGAAAACTCCCACGGACCACCACAACACACTCTGCCCCGCCGCCTGCAGCGCACTGCAGACCCACAGACACAACCCAGAAAGCACCGCCATTCCCAGAGCCAGCGGCAGGGACATCGCCAGGTAGAAGAGAATCGCCGGCACCAGCGCCACCACCGCCCAATTCAACCAGGGCAACTGCGCCATCCACTGAGGCTGCGGGATAGACCAGAAGAGTCCGATAACGGTCAGGTAGATCAAAGGGACTGCCACCCAGTGGATGGCCTTATTGGTAGGATTCTGATGGCTCTCGCCGTACTCGCTGAACCATTGTTGTGCCGTACGCATGGTTTACCCTCGCCTTGGTTGTTATTGGGATTGGCTTTGGGACGATGGTACTGCAGAACCAATTTAGACTAAACGGTCACATAGTGGGCCCCGACACTGTCACATCTGGCGATCTACCTCCCTGAGCGTTTGGAAAAGCACCTTAGCCCATGAGGCTCGATGGCCTGGCACAGCGTTTTGAACATCTTCACTCGCGCGCAATGTCTCCACCATACAATTTAATATTCCTACTCGATATGTACTCTTTAAAACACTCTGCACACATCCCACTAGTTTCAGGAAAAAAAGCATTTAATTTTTCTTCATCTTCATCACTACGAATAACGTACTCAAACTGCATTCCGACTTGATCAAATACATTTTTGCTGATGTAATTTTTCTGATCAAAAAGATGCTCACCACCATCAAAAACCTTAACGCAAACAATGCAGATTTCGTTGACATTGTTATTATTTTCTCCTGATTGATCCCTACATATATCAATAGATATATCTGGAACAATACCGGTTTCCCCATGCTTTCTACATAATGCCAAACCCATGATCACCCCCGTTAATCCAGAATACTTTCATCAACAGAGTTATAACCGAATCTGGTGTTTGAGGGTTTGAAAGAAAGCAGCGTATCTGGTTGATTTGTTGTCGCCAAACAAAGAAACCTACCGAGAGTACGCCGCTATGGACAAGAATACCGTTGTTGAGTTTACAGGTCGACAGGAGGCCACTGACCCGCTGACCGAGCTGCTGCGTCGAGGCGCACGGGAACTGCTGCAGAAGGCAGTGGAGGCAGAGCTGTCGACCTTTATGAAGGGCTTTCAAGACCGCCTTCTGGAAGATGGCCGCGCGGCTGTGGTTCGCAATGGCTACTTGCCTGAGCGCGATGTGCAGACCAGCATCGGCCCGGTGAAGGTCAAAGTACCAAAGGTCCGCAGCAAGGCCTACCAATTGCACTTATTATCCGAAATCGCGACTTACAGATACCGACCGCTCAAAAGGTATGGGTAGTCACAAATGCCGTACTTCAAGAGTTTATCTGCATACACGTAAAAAACATGGTGACGTGCCAGTTTTCTTATCCACCCTGGATTAATATTATATTCTCCATAATACGCGCCTGCGAGCTGACCATAAACGGCGGCAACAGTATCTGCGTCTCCACCTAAATTTGCCGCCAGTATGGCGCCCTCCTCAAATGTATTTGTGTTGTGGAACGCCCAGATAGCCGCTTCTAGAGTGTCAATGACATAGCCAGAGGATCTTATTTGATCTCGTGTTTTAAGGTGGCCGTATTTAGCTGCATTAATGACCGCAGGCTCTAGACTATTTCCATCCCATGCATTGGGGTATGGAGAAAACAAATCTTCTGTTAATTGTTTCTTTGGAACCCCCTTGATTGCACCGAACAAAAGCTATAGTGGACCCCATTGGCAAGACACTTTTCCCACAGAGTTTAAGCTGCAATCATCTCCTCACTCACAGCTGAACAGCGCTGCCCTGTTGCCGCTGGCGAGGGAGCTCCCTCGCAGTCCGGTGACCCCGTAGACTTCTTCTTTGATCCACCAAATTTATCCACGATCATTGCTCCACCACCCTGTCCGCTGACGTATACCTCGCTCGGAGTTTTGTTCCCCAGCGATTGATGTGGCCGCTCAGCATTGTAGAAGGCAAAGTAATTCGTTATGCCGATAATCAGCTCGCCCATACTGGCGTAGCCCTTCAGGTATACGTCTTCATGCTTGACGCTTCGCCACAACCGCTCGACAAAAATATTGTCCAGAGCTCGGCCACGACCATCCATACTGATCGACACCTCTTCGCGCTTGAGCACCTCCGTAAACCCGCGGCTCGTAAACTGTGAACCTTGATCGCTATTGAAGATCTCAGGCTTGCCGTATTTCCGCAAAGCATCCTCCAGGCAATCAACACAGAAGGCGGCATCCATGCTGTTGCTAATGCGCCAGGACAGCACTTTACGGCTATACCAATCGATAATCGCCACCAGATAAGCAAAGCCCCGATCCAGACGGATATACGTCACGTCAGTACTCCATACCTGGTTTGGTCGGGTGATCGGAACACCGCGTAATAAATATGGGTACACCTTGTGCTCTGGGTGCTTCTTGCTGGTCGCCGGTCCCGGAGCCATACCCGCCAGACCCATTTGTCGCATCAGGCGCTGAACACGCTTGCGGCTAATCTGGTGGCCTTGTCTCCGCAGGAAAACCACCATCCGTCGACTGCCGTAGAACGGACGGTTTGTATACTCCTCATCTATCAGGCGACATAGCAAGAGATCATTGGCATCGGCATTCAGCTTCACAATATCCCGCTGCCTATACGTAGTGGCACGCGATACTTCCGCCAGTTCACACTGGCGTTTCAGCGGTAATTCATCTGCCTTGTCAATCCAGCCCAGCCGCGCTTCCCGACTCACTCGCCCAACTTTTTTTTGAGCCAGTCGACCTCCATCTTCAGGCGACCTATTTCGCCGTACAAACGATCTTCCTTGCCGTCGTTATCCTTGGTAGGCTTTGGGCCTCGCTTGGTCTCGAACAGTGCACTGGTATTTGCCAGAATCTCTTTTTTCCACTGTCCGACCAAGACAGGGTGCACTCCGTGCTCCTGTGCGATCTCACTGATCGTCTTGATACCCCGCACGGCCTCCAAGCCAACTTTGGCTTTGAATTCTGGTTTGTGGGCTGTACGTTTTTTGCGTTCACTCATGGCTATCATCCTCTTTGGGTGACAGCTTAAACTACAGTGCTCTGGGTGTCTCAGATCTGGGGTCCACTATACCCCCCCCAAAATACTTGCAGGCATCAATAGCCTCTGGTGCCCGATGTGTTGTTTCGGAACTTGCTCCTGATGCATTTACACATGCATCAGGTCTTCCAAAAAAAAACAAAGCAACTGGAGCTAAACGCATTAGCGATCCATTACCCGCTGCATTTTTATCTGAGCTTCCAGATAGAGGGTCACCTGTTTTCTCGTAGCGTTGCAATGCAGATACAACGGTATTTCCGATATCAAAGCACTTCCTGTTTACGCTAAACGCACCATTCTTCCACCATTGTAAATAGAGGTCCATTTGATCCTGCAATACTAAGCCTTCTTTTCTGAGCAAGCTATGTGCCAAGCAAAGAGCCATACTGGTATCATCAGTCCACTGGCCCGGCTCCAGGTTAAATGGGCCACCGCCAACTAAGTCGGTTACCTTGGGAGCTGAATCTCTGGCGGAAAATTCCAGCGTCGTGCCAAGCGCATCTCCAATAGCCAAGCCAAGCAAGGCTCCTCTAAATTTGGATGCCAGCATTGATGAGTTTTGGCCAATCATGTCTAAATAGTTCTTAGACATGATTATGTCGGCGTTACCATCTAACCGATAATTTAAGTAAGCACTTACCCAAGGGCTTACGGCTCTACTACCCTCACAAGTTCGATCATTTAATAAAGGGAAGGCTAGATCTTCTGGTATGTTTCCCATAGGTAATTTTCAATCTCTCTTCTTTTAAATCATCCACGCTCAATAAGTTTGATCTTCCACTGTAGTGGCACAGTGAATTTGGCCACTTGACTTTGAGTGATATTATCACGCTCAACAAGATCAGGTGAATTAATGACCAAGGCAAAGAAGAAACGATTTGACCCCGAGTTCTGACTGGAAGCGGCACAACTGGTAGTAGACCAGAACTACACTGTGAAGGCGGTATGTGACGCCATGGGGGTCAGTAAATCTAGGATGGAGTCGTGGATTCGGAAGCTGCGCGCAGAGCGAGGCCGGTATTGCTCGACTTATTGGCGTTGATAGCGCGGAGTCACGGTTGATGGAACCTCAGCTGAGTTCGCACACGCCGCAGTTCTATCCGATCAATACTCTGTTAAAAAACGGCACTCGCGCTCGGCGGAAAGTGTCAAATTCGACGAGAAACTGTCGTCCTGTTCCCGGACTTCGACTGGCAGAAAGCATCAGAGTAGCGTATCACCTTTTGGGGTTGAGCTTGAAGTTTGATTCAATCGTCTCCAGAATGACTCAGTTGATCCGCCCCTTACTCCGTTTATAGCAGCCATGTCTAGACTTGATCCCAGCGCACCCGGGAAGCTGTGCGGCACTATCTATAAATGTATAAGTACTTTCCAACGTAAGGGGCAGTCGTCAAAAGTTCGTACTGAACCATATCGTTCCACTCAGTTTTCTTCCCCTCAGCTTCTGGATTAAAGATAACCGACACCCCAGTCACAGAATAAAAATTTTTATTTAGACCCCAAAAACTATAACCGTCCAATGACGGCATAGGTATGTCAAAAGAGAAATCACCACTCTCTGAATAAAAAGCAATTTTTTTGTGCTGAAAAAGTTCCACTACAATCTTTTCCAGCTTATCAGAATAAAAGGCGTGTGCATCATCTTCAACTTCAACAGAAACACTTCCCCCATGAAACAACCATGTCAGAGTCGTTGATACCACCCTTCTTCCATCTTTAGTAAATGTGTGATCTATTCGCATGAATTAATTGCCCAAAGGTTTTATTCCAACCACTTCCAAATATGGATCAGCCGCATAATTGTTATACCTATTAGGCCGAGCTTGCTTCCAAACAGACTCATCCTTGAATGTAATTTGCGTACCGCCACCTTTTAGATAATTATGGCCATCAAAAAGCCAAGCGATTCCTACACGACATCTGGCAGGCAGAAACCCGGGGTGGTTCATTCTGCAGTATGTATTATCTTCCCTCGTTTTGGTTGTTATTGGGGCCGGGCTGAAACGATGGAATCATAGATTAAAATTTAACCATTTGATCACGCGCCAACCAATGACTGGTGCCCCAATTTAGCCACAAACCAGATCTGAGCAATGCGAACGAATTGATATTGGTCAGCTCTGATTGAGAGTACTGGGGGCTTGCCAAACTACTCAATTTCAATATTAAGTTGTTTTTCTTTCGCATCCTTTTTTAGCTGCTTGAGAATATTCCGCTTTGAATTGGGAGAGATCAATTCATTTGCCGGTTCCAACCACTCTTTAATGCTATTTTCATAAACCACAAAGTCCGGAGAACCATACCCAGGAAGTAAAGCCTCACCTAATATTCTCACAACACCCTCTTTTGTCTCCAAAATAATGTGCCCACGAGTAATTTCCTTAATCATAATTACCTCTCAAAAACAACAGTTTCTTTAAGAGTTTTCGGGTCCACCGTGGTGATTTTGGTCACATTCACATTACCCATAAGCGCCGGCAACTCTTTATTTTCCCATATATTACCTGGCCTCATATTTTTACCTACAACAGCCCTGACTTCTCCAGAAACATTAGCTGCATACTGCTCTGAAATATTTTCCCATGCTTTAATTGAGCTTGGATTGGTTGGATCCCAGTTCGGCATCGAGACACCTCTATTTTCCAAAATCATTTCAAGAGTAACTCCACCTTTTTGCTCAGCAATTTCCCATGCAACATCCTGCCCACCAACACCGTCCGTTCGCCCAGACCAAAAGAAAGCAGTATCTGGGTCAGTAGCTACTTTAGATTTTTTTATGAACTGACCTTTTTCATTTCGCCATCGCTGAGCGTCAACATCCCAGACTTCTTTGCACTTTAGACCTAAAGGGTCAATCCACCCAGCCGGATTGGGCACATACTGGTAATTGTTGCCCCCTCCCAACAATCCAATCGGGTCTTGCTGAGTAAACTGTCCACACTCCGGATCAAAAAACCTAAACCGGTTGTAATGCAGCCCACTCTCTTCATCAAAATACTGCCCCTGAAACCGAATCGGCTGCTCCACCTCATTGCAGTGCGCCACTGCAAGATTTCCGTAGGACTTATAGCTGACGCTCCAGGCGACCTCGCCGCTTCCATTGGTCAGCGTATCCGGCGTTCCCAAGTGGTCCAGGTGATAGTGGTAGATCTCATCGTTTTCACTTAGGGCGAGCGGTTTGAAGGTGCCCGGCTCGAAGTAATAGGTACGTGTTTTTTCCGTATCAGTTGAGCCGGCTTGTGCTGCCCGCTCCTGCAGCAGTACATCTCCATCCCACAGGAATTCGATCCGTTTATCGGCATCGCTTTTGGTGATGCGTCGTCCCAGCGGATCATACTGATATTGGGTTTCGCGCTGCAGTTGTGCTTCACCGGTGTCATCCATCCGGTATTGAGCAACGGCGATCAGTTGGTGTTTGCTGTTATAGCGATAGCGGGTCTGGAGTTTTTTGCCTTTGCCGCGCAGGGCGGCGATGCGGTTGCCGTGAATGTCGTATTCGTAGTGGGTATCACCGCGGAATTTGAGGCGGTTGCCGGTGACCTGGGTAGCGCTCGCCTGCTGTTTTGCTTCCTCCGGGGTTGCGGCCGCGGCGAGGATGTTGTGCGCGGGGTCGTGAATGAAGTGTTCCGGGTTGGGGCCTTCTACTTGGGTGAGGCGATCGAGTGCGTCGTAGTGGTATTTGCGGGTGCCGCGGAGGCTGTCATCTATCTGGCTCAGCTGGCCGCTGCGGTTGTAGCCGTAAGCGCGCTCCAGCAACGGCTGTCCGGATAGAGGGTTTTCCACCGGGCCGCTGCTTTTACCCAGACGCATTTTCTGCAGGCGGCCCTGTGGGTCGTACTGACTTTCGGTGGCGAGGCCATTGCCGTGCAGACGCTGGGTTTCGCGGCCCAGTTCATCGCGGGATATCTCGGCCAGCAGTTGTTCCACTTCTTCGCCCGCCGGTGTGCGGTGCAGGCTCTGGAACTGACCGGCAGCGTTGTAGCCGATGCGGAGCTTTTCCCCATTCGGCAACAGTGAGGCTATACGATTGCCGGCGGCGTCATACTCGTGGCGGATTTCGGCGTTGCCCTGCCAGTCGCCAATAAGGCGACCCGCAGCGTCGTATTGCCAACGCAACTTGCGGTGGGTATTTTCCGCTTCCGTCATCTGACCGGCGCGGTTGTAGCGGAATGTGGTAATGCCGTCCGGGGTGGTTTCCTGAAGCAGGCGTCCGAAGGCATCGCGATCAAACAGGGTGTCGACACCCTTGCCGCTCTTGCCGGTGGAGCGGGGATCGGTCACCGCGCGGCTGGCGATCAGATGTCCGGCCTTGCTGTAAGCGTAGCGGGTTACACGGCCATCAAAGCCAACTTCTTCGATCAGGCGCTCGCGCAGGTCGTATTTGAGCTGGTACTGCTCGCCGTATTGGCGTTGATAGCGCGGAGTCACGGTCGATGGAACCGCGGCTGAGTTCGCACTCGGCCGCAGTTCTATCCGATCAATACTTTGTTAAAAAACGCACTCGCGCTCGGCGGAAAGTGTCAAATTCGACGATAAATTGTCGTCCTGCTCCCGGAATTCGACTGGCAGAAAGCATCAAGGTAGTGTATCACCTATTGGAACTGGGCCAGGAGTTTGATTCGATCGGCTCCAGAATGACTCAGTTGATCCGCCCCCTCCTCCGTTTATAGCAGCCATGTCTAGACTTGATCCCTGCGCACCCGGCTGTTTCCAGCTGGATTAAATTCTCAGCGCGAATCGCTAATATGGGGCCCTATGTGTCAGGGCCATTTAATACTATACAATATCCTAAGTATACTATTTGGCTACTCATCGACGATAATAGATTTTTTGTAAATGTTATATCGCTGGGGCTGGACCTCTTTCAATCCGATCAAAATGTGCTGCCTTATACCGCACCCAGGACATTCACAAGATACTACATATGCAGGAATACCAGCCTTAATAAAATACTGATTGCTCGATTGAGACACAAGCTTCTTTTCAATCAAGAAGCCAATCATCCTATCATTTAAAACCGTTTTTATTTTTTTTAGATCTTTAACCTGGTATTGGCTTTGTTTACCGCACTCAATGCACGCATAGGGATAATTTTCTTCTGTTATACCTGAATCGTTACCATCCCAAGTCAGACTACTTTTTGTCCCAACATATCTAAACATTTAAAGCTTGCTCGGATCGAATTGAGGTGTTACTGGTTTAAGATAACAATCTGAAACCAATATATCTATATTATCAGGCAATTCATACTGCGTTCCGTTGCCTTGCATCCCGAACCACGGAATTGTTTCAGCTGATTCTACATCCAATGGCTTCAATATTTCATAGGCTGTGTAGGGTTTACTTCTTGTCGCGGGCGGTAATGGAAGCGTCAAGCATGAAAACGTATACCTGAAAGGTTACACCGGGCTGCGAGGGAGCACCCTCCCCAGAGGCAACAGGGCAGCGCTGTTCAGCTATGAATGAGGAGATGGTTGCAGCTTAAACTCTGCAGGAAATGTGTCTTGCGAATGGGGTTCACTATACGTAGTCTCGTGAAATGTAAGGTCGAACCCTGCTGCCGCCCCCGACTGCCGTAAGACCAGAACTTGCTAACTTTTCTCTGAGCCGTTAATGAGACATGAGAAAGAGCATTCGAAGCCTTTTCACTCCATAGCTGGAAGCCATACATTGCCTGGGCGTTAATCCTCCAAGGACATCAATCCCCTCTTTATCTAGCCAAGCTTTATAATTCTTGCCAACAAAATGATTTATCGCCATTGCGAGATACTCATCGCCGTTTACTTCTGAAAGTAAATCTTCTTTGATATGACTTTGCTCTAGTTCATCTTTACCTAATAAGCAAAAACTCTTCCACCAGTCATCTGAAGTTGGAAATTTTCTATCTGAATCCATATTGTATTTATCATAGTCAGTTTCAAATCCTTCTCCTTCTGGAATAATTTTTTTGCTATGAATCATCAAAACCCTCCAAAAACGATAACATTTGCCCCTGATGGATTGCGAGCGGATGGGGCTAATATTCCACTGAAGCCCGCATCTTCTGCTAACTTTCCGATTTTATGAGTCGTGTCATACTGTCCAGGGCCCGTAGATATTAAGTCATCAATAGTTATGCCGAGCTGATCTCGCACGGTCGGGTCAGTCAGATCCAATATATTTTCCATATTAACATCTTTGTACTTATATTTTCGGTCTGAAGTTGGATAACCAAATTGATCGTCGTAATGCTGCACTTCTGCTATGGCGGTTTTCTTGTCGGTCCCACCATATATGGCTCCTTGACCAGGCCCAGAATATCGGTGAGATGCATTTATATTCCAAGGCCCAGCAGTCCATGTTGTCTCTGTTTGCCCAGGTTTCTCCATCCGATGGATTCTGCCTTTGTATGTAGTTCCCTGAATACTCTTTAATTGCTCCTTGCAAAGCAGACCTAGTGGATCTGTCCATTGCATGGGGTTTGGAGTGTATAGGTAATTATTAACTCCTCCAGAGAGCCTGATGGGGTCTTGGGTGACAAACTGCCCCAAAGCCGGATCATAGTACCTAAACCGGTTGTAATGCAGCCCCGTCTCCTCATCAAAATACTGCCCCTGAAACCGAATCGGCTGCTCAATCCGGTTTTCGTGTTCAATGGCCACATTGCCATAAGTCTTGTAGCTGACACTCCAGGCAATTTCTCCGTTGCTGTCGGTCAGCGCATCGGGAGTACCCAGGTGATCCAGGTGGTATAGGTAGATCTTGCTGTCTTCGCTCAGGGCGACCGGCTTGAAGGTGCCTGGTTCGAAGTAATAGATTCTTGCCTTCAGATCCTGCCCGGTCTGGGCATCGCGAGTAGTTTCCTGCAGGAGGACGTCACCGTCCCACAGGAAGTCGGTCTGCTTTTCCTGTCCGATCTTGGCGATGCGGCGGCCCAGTGGGTCGTAGCGGTATTCGGTTCGCTGTTGGAGAGTTTCCTCTCCGCTTTCTTCTACTTTTAATTGCTCGACGCAGATCAGCTGCTGCTTGCTGTTGTAGCGGTAGCGGGTCTGCAGTTTCTGGCCCTTGCCACGCATCTGGGCGATGCGGTTGCCGTGTACGTCGTAGCGGTAGTGGCGGCTACCGCGCAGGCTGTCGTCTATCTGACTGATCTGGCCGTAGCGGTTGTAGTGGTAGCCGCGTTCGTGCAGCGGATTTTCCACGGGCGCACCGGCCTTGCCCAGGCGCATTTTGTACAGGCCGCCCTGGAGGTCGTAGCCCCGTTCGCTGGTGAGACCGTTAATTCCGCCAAGGTTCTGACTGGCTTTGACTTGGTATAAATAGGTAAGCGGCGGTATGGAGAACTGAAGCTGATTTGCGTTCGAGTTTCTCCAAATTCAAGCCAATCAATACTCAGTCCTGACAGGTGCTCTGCATGGCCAGAAAAATGGCTTGACTAGTTGCGATGCTGTTCCTGCTCGCCGCCGCTTCCTATGCTCTCCGTTTTGTTAATGAGCGCCATATAGGCTAGCTACAGTACCTTTATTAAAGGATGTGAGGCTTGGTCTATCTCCTCTTGTCCTGTCACTTCTATTGCCCTAGGATTTTGTCAATTTCAGAATCCAATTTTTCCAGTTTCTTCAGGGCGATTTCGTCGTCGCATATATTTTTTGACAAAAATAGTTTTAATGTTCCGGAAGTTTTGAAATAGAGCTCGCTACTGCTGGTACCGAATTCTAAAGTCTCCCTTAATTCTTGCTCTTCGTTGTCAAATCCATTTTCTTTCAATATCCGTAAAAAGTACTGAATTTCATCCCATACAGTTTTTCCCATATTAATTTCCTGTATATGGAGTTTTAACATTGGCGCCAAAATATTCGACTTGAACGTCATTTGCATTTACAACGACCTCTATAGACCCACCAGGATTTATTCCTTTCGGGTCCGCGGGGGCAGACCTTGTTACAAACTCGGCTCCAGGCTTAAGCCTCCCGACCTCGTAAAAATCAGCTGCTTCTACATTTTCCTTTGGAATGCCATATCGTGCCGCATATCCTGGGGAATTGGGTGGCTCTATTGCCCAAAATTGAGCTTCAGTTGCGTCACTTTTACCCATTTTTCCAATCCTATACAACGGAGCGCCTTCAGCAACTTTTTTTCTTGCTTCTAGGGCTTTAACAGAGTTTTCTTGCTTTGCAATCCCTTCCCATGGCTCGCCCGGAAATGTTTTAATCTCGGTATCTAGAGCGGGATCTTGAAGAGTATTTTCTTTGCATGTTAGTCCGCGTGGGTCGGTCCACCTCACCGGATTTGGTGCATACCGGTAATTATTGATTCCTCCGATAAGTCCAACTGGGTCCTGAGTCGTGAACAGCCCCAAAACCGGATCATAATACCTAAACCGGTTGTAATGCAGCCCCGTCTCCTCATCAAAATACTGCCCCTGAAACCGAATCGGCTGCTCAATCCGGTTTTCGTGCTCAATGGCCACATTGCCATAAGTCTTGTAGCTAACACTCCAGGCAATTTCTCCGTTGCTGTCGGTCAGCGCATCGGGAGTACCCAGGTGATCCAGGTGGTATAGGTAGATCTTGCTGTCTTCGCTCAGGGCGACCGGCTTGAAGGTGCCTGGTTCGAAGTAATAGATTCTTGCCTTCAGATCCTGCCCGGTCTGTGCATCGCGAGTAGTTTCCTGCAGGAGGACGTCACCGTCCCACAGGAAGTCGGTCTGCTTTTCCTGTCCGATCTTGGCGATGCGGCGGCCCAGTGGGTCGTAGCGGTATTCGGTTCGCTGTTGGAGAGTTTCCTCTCCGTTTTCTTCTACTTTTAATTGCTCGACGCAGATCAGCTGCTGCTTGCTGTTGTAGCGGTAGCGGGTCTGCAGTTTCTGGCCCTTGCCACGCATCTGGGCGATGCGGTTGCCGTGTACGTCGTAGCGGTAGTGGGTGTCGCCTCGGAAGGCGAGGCGGTTGCCGCTGACTTTGGTTTCGCTCGCTTGGGTTTTGGCCTCTTCCTGGCTGCCGGCGGCGGCGAGAATATTGTGGGCCGGGTCGTGAATGAAGTGTTCCGGGTTGGGGCCTTCTACCTGGGTGAGGCGGTCGAGCGCGTCGTAGTGGTATTTGCGGGTGCCCCGCAGGCTGTCATCTATCTGGCTCAGCTGGCCGCTGCGGTTGTAGCCGTAAGCGCGCTCCAGCAACGGCTGTCCGGATACAGGGTTTTCCACCGGGCCGCTGCTTTTACCCAGGCGCATTTTCTGCAGGCGGCCCTGGGGGTCGTACTGACTTTCGGTGGCGAGGCCATTGCCGTGCAGACGCTGGGTTTCGCGGCCCAGTTCATCGCGGGATATCTCGGCCAGCAGTTGTTCCACTTCTTCGCCCGCCGGTGTGCGGTGCAGGCTCTGGAACTGGCCGGCAGCGTTGTAGCCGATGCGGAGCTTTTCTCCATTCGGCAACAGTGAGGCTATACGATTGCCGGCGGCGTCATACTCGTGGCGGATTTCGGCGCGGTCCTGCCAGTCGCCTATAAGGCGACCCGCAGCGTCGTATTGCCAACGCAACTTGCGGTGGGCATTTTCCGCTTCCGTCATCTGGCCGGCGCGGTTGTAGCGGAATGTGGTAATGCCGTCCGGAGTGGTTTCCTGAAGCAGGCGTCCGAAGGCATCGCGATCAAACAGGGTGTCGACACCCTTGCCGCTCTTGCCGGTGGAGAGGGGATCGGTCACCGCGCGGCTGGCGATCAGATGTCCGGCCTTGCTGTAGGCGTAGCGGGTTACACGGCCATCAAAGCCCACTTCTTCGATCAGGCGCTCACGCAGGTCGTATTTGAGCTGGTATTGCTCGCCTTTCTCATTAACCAACCCGATCAGATTGCGCTCGCCATCGTACTGATACTGCAGCTGGCTGCCGTCGGGATTGGTGCGGGCTTTTACCTGGCTCAAGCCGTCGTAGCTGTAGCGGGTGCTGCGCCCTTCCGGGTCGACAATCTCGGCAATCAGGCCCTGAGGATTGTAACGATATTCGGTACGGCCGCCGTCGGGGGCGGTGATGGCACTGACCCTGTCTTGGGCATCGTACTCATACCGGGTGCTGAGCCCAGACCCATGCTGTACTTCAATCAACCGCTGGGCGACGTCGTAGCGATAGTGTTGCGAGCGACCCGATGCGTCATGTATGGCAGACAGTTTGCCCTGTGGGTTCCACAGGTAGCGGGTGGTTTGCCCCAATGGATTGGTGATACTGCCGATCAGGCCGATGGGGTTGTAGCTGTAATGGGTAGCCTGTCCGAGCGGATCAATGCTCGCGGTAATTTGTCCGCGTTCGTTGTACTGCCGCTGCCAGATACGACCGGCGGCGTCGGTAACTTTTGCTGGTTGCCCCGCAGCGTTGTATTCAATCTTATGTACACCGCCGCCGACATCGGTTTTCGCTGTGAGCCGACCCAGGTCGTCGTACTCGAATATTTCGCGGCGGTCGATACCCTCTTCCGATGGCAGTTGCACCGAGACCGGTTGCCCCATCGTGTTGTACGTATAGAGTGTTTCCGCACCTTCCGCATCGCGGTGATAGATGGGCAGTGCGCGATCGTTAAAACGATAGCGTTCGGTACCGCCACGGGTATCGGTGACCGATACGCCCCTGCCGTCGTCGTCCCAGACAAAGGTGTAATCATAGGTGGCCTTGCCATCAATGGGGTCGCCCCATTGGCGCAGGCAGCGCGCGCCGGGCCCAGTGTTGTCCCACAGGAAATGGAAGGAGTATCCGGATTTCAGAGTCCGCTTCTTGATGAGGTGACCGCTGAACTCGTACTCTTCACTGTGCCCATTGGCATCGGTTGCACGGATCAGGTCACCATGATCGCTGTATTCGTAGCGGGCAAGTGTTGAGATATGGCCATCGCGGGTTTCTTTCTTCAACTCACCGATGCGGCCATCCACCGGAGTAATATGCAGCGCTTCGCTGAGGCTGCTCTCCACGCAGATGAGTTGTTTGTTCACATAGTGGAAACGATAGAAGTTACCGTAGCCATCGCGGATTTCTGATAACAGTAGCGCATCGCTATCCGCCGACACTGACCTGAAGTGTTTTTGGACACCCTGCGGGGCACCATAAGGTGTAACTATCCAGTGGTCCGCGCTATTGCGCGTGATGCTCAACTGCTCCACCACGTTGTGACTGCGCCCGCTGCAACCGGGAATGGGCAGACTGATCACCCTCCCTTCGGCATCGTACAGCTCAACAACATCCCGAGATTTCCGCACCACGAGTTTTTCCGCGAGCGTGTGACTCCAGCCAACCCCGAGTCCGGAATCTGTGTGGTTACTGCTGCGATAGGTACGCGCTACGGTCAGTGGCAGCGGACCGTCGAGCACCGCATCAACCAGAGTAAGACGCTCTTCACCGGTCTTCAGGTTGATGGGCTCTCCCCCTTCACAGGCGCGCGCATTGCACTGAGTGGTCTGGCCATCTCCGTTAACGCCAGTTGCACCGCTCGCCTTATCCTCTTCGCTGGCAATGGACGATTCCTGTTCGCCGCTGTCCGATTTGTTTTTATCCGCGTCGTTCTGGGATCTGGATTTTCTCGCCGCCGGGCTGCTTTCCGGCCCGGCCAACGGCGACACTGTAACCTCCTCCGTCGGCAGGGAGTCGAAGGAGGTACCCTCGCCTTTCGCGCTCTGTGTCTTCTGCAACCGTTTGCGCTGCTTCTGGTACTTGGCGAAGTCCAGCATCAGGTCACCGACATCCTTGAAGCGGAACATCAGGCGTGCATTCTTGGCCATCGCGGCAGCGCCGCCCACACCACCGGTAAAGGCGGCCAGCACAATGGTGAGGACGATTTCAAATACACCACCGCCGGCAAATTCGGAAATCTCCAGGCTGTGTTGGGCCTTTACATAGTCCTTGGCAAAGCGACCGATGTCACTGCGCAGGCCGGCATCGTCATAGACCAGATGAGCGACCTCAAAGGCCTGCTCCAACTGCTCTGCGGTGATCGTGGTAGGATCAAAGCCGAGTACGTCGACCACTTCTTTTCTTGCATTTCCCAGATATTCCCTGGTGGAGGCATCGAAGCTTTTGTCGTGCGCGTAGTAGTCGTACGCGGCGTTCAGCATTTCAGTCTGCATGCGGATGGGGTTGATCACCATCGCCACTTCCGCAAGGTCCTTGGTCCATACCGCCAGATTCCAGACCGCCTGTCCGAAGCCTTTGGCACCCTGCGCTATATGCGCGCCAACCTTTTCCAGCTCAGTGCGTTTCTCGTGAACCGCCTGAATGCGGGCAGCTTCGGCCCGCTCCTCGGCGATGATTTTCTGCAGAGCCATGCGAATCTGGTGCCGGATGCCCGACTGGCGATTGTTCAGCGCTGCTTCACCAAACGGAGCGGCTTCTACCAGAATCTGATGCTGCCTTACCGCGGCGTATACTGCCTTGTGATCGTCAGAAAAATGTGCCGGAGCACCGGGGAATTGCCGGGTGTGCAGCAAATCGCCGCTGCCAAAAACCTTTTCAAAGGAGTGATTTAGAAGCTTGGGGGCGAGGAATGCCTCGAAAATCTGGTCGAGCGCAGCGGTGGGGAAGCTGGCGAGCAGATCCGCTGAAAAATCATTTTCAAAAATGGTAGGCGCGCTGGCCCAACCTTCGGTAACCCGAAAACGTTCGCCGCGCTGAGTTTCAACGTAAATCTGCATGAATTATCCCTTTCGTGCGTCGTGGGCGGATGTGTCGCCGCGCAGTTCCGTAAGGGATAAATTCTAAAAGAAGAGTGACTCCCAGCAAAGCCGGGCGGGGTATAAGTTGTGGCAAATGTGGAATGTTTAAAAGAAAGTCTCGCGCCGGCCACCTGACTGTTACGACAGTACCAAGTAAATCCTTGTACCAGATCTTCGATAATTCAGAAACCGTGCGCGCCGGCTTTACCGGCGCACACAGGCATCCAGCTGCATTCGATACAGCTCGGCCATATTGTCCTCAAAGCAGCAAAAAATGACGTGTCGCGGGCCGCCATCCCGATCCAGATGAATTTGTACCTGCTCTACCGCGATTTCGACGGCAAG
Organism: Microbulbifer sp. SH-1; assembly: GCF_011326135.1. Lineage (NCBI taxonomy): Bacteria > Pseudomonadati > Pseudomonadota > Gammaproteobacteria > Cellvibrionales > Microbulbiferaceae > Microbulbifer > Microbulbifer sp. SH-1. The sequence continues at coordinate 1,594,250 of NZ_CP046948.1, forward strand.
TTCGGGAGGGTAGTCGTAAACGCCGCAACTGATGGCAGGAAAGGCGATGGAATGTGCATTTTCGCGCCGGGCGAGATTCAGGCACTGCCGGTAACAACTGGCGAGCAATTCCGGCTCCCCCAGATTCCCCCCACGCCACACTGGGCCTACGGTGTGGTAAATACGCCTCACCGGCAAACGGAATCCCGGAGTAGCGCGCACATCCCCCACCGGACAACCGCCAATCTGGCGACAGGCTTCAAGCAGTTCCGGGCCGGCAGCACGGTGGATGGCACCGTCCACGCCGCCGCCACCGAGGAGCCTATGGTTGGCCGCATTGACGATTACATCTACATGCAACCGAGTGATATCACCGAGGTGTACTTCGATCACTCTAATTACTCCAGCCGCGGCACCAACCGCCAATTGCGCATCGCTGCGCCAGTGTCGCAATCAGATTGCTGCTACTGCCCCATTAACTGACGGTGGCGCGTGGATATTCCTTCGGGGCAATGCGTCACGGCACTTACTAAAACAATAGCAGCTGAGGAGAGCACGAACCCCGGCAAAAGCTCGTATATATCGAAGATCCCACCGGAAAGCTGTTTCCAGATCACTACGGTTATACCCCCTACCATCACCCCAGCAATGGCGCCTGCCCCGGTCATGCGAGACCAGTACAGGCTGATCAGGATGGCCGGGCCAAAGGCCGCGCCCAGCCCGGCCCATGCATAGGCCACCACATCGAGCACCTTGGAATCCGGCTCCATGGCCACGCCGACGGCAATCAGCGACAGTGCGACAACCGCCCAGCGGCCAACCTTGAGGACACTTTCCGACGTTGCCCTTTCGCCGAACCAGACATGATACATATCCTCCGCAAGGGCTGCGGATGACACCAGCAGCTGTGAATCGGCGGTACTCATGATGGCCGAGAGGATCGCCGCCAGCAGAATTCCGGCCACCAACGGGTGGAATATGGTTTCCACCAATGCCATGAAAATGCGCTCGCCATCCGGCAGTGTCTCTGTCAGCTCCAGGTGGCCGAACAGCCCGACGCATATGGCACCGAGAAAACCCGCCAGCGACCACACCGCAGCTACCGTCGCTGCCGCCGGCATGTCATCCGGGTGCCGCAATGCCTTGAAGCGCGCAAGGATATGCGGCTGCCCGAAGTAGCCGAGGCCCCAGGCGAGCGAGCTCAGAACCGCCGCCATACCGAGGGATTTGCCGGTGGAATCGCTCATCCAGTGCGTCAACTCCGGATACTGTGTCTTCATGGTTCCCCAGGCTGCGCCCAATCCACCTTCATCGGAGATCACTACCACTGGCACAATCACCAGCGCCAGACTCATCAACAGTCCCTGAAATACATCGGTCCACGACACGGCGAGAAATCCGCCAAACAGCGTATAGGAGATCACTGCCACGGCGCCGATCACCACCGCCCACTGATAATCCCAACCAAACACCGTTTCAAACAGCTTGCCCCCAGCAATCAGACCGGAAGCCACGTAAAACAGGAAAAACAGCAAAATGAAGAAGGCACAGATGATGCGCAGATAGGGATGCCCCATATTGAACCGGCGATGTAGATAGGCCGGTACCGTGAGCGAATCGTCGAGCGCATAGGTATAAATCCGCAGCCGCCGCGCCATGGTTGTCCAGCTCAGAACGATGCCGCTGAACAAACCGATGGCAATCCACCCGGAAGACAGGCCACTCGCATAGGCAGCGCCTGGCAAACCAAGCAACAGCCAGCCGCTCATATCCGACGCACCGGCACTGAGCGCAGCCACCGCCGGCGGCAGCGAGCGTCCACCCAGAAAATAATCACTGGCGTCTTTGGTACGCAGATACGCGTAGACGCCAATGACCAGGATCAGGGCCAGGTACGCGACGAAGGTTAAGGCGACAAGCCACTGTCCAGACATGTGAGATTCCCCGTCAGAATTGGCAGATCCTGCCTTCTTTGGCGAAAGAATAGGCTGAATCCATCGTTATTGGTCTTTATTGCGCGCAAATCTACCTATTCGCTGGCGTTTACTCAATCGGCAAACTAAACCAAGGTGGTAAAGACGATGTATTTCCAGTGTTCGAAATCCACCATGGATGGTGCTTTCAGGCTGAGAAGTAAGGAAATTGCCAAGCGATATGGGTATATGCATTGACGAACTGCGCTTGCTCGTCGTTCGTCCCACACTCAAGCAGCTGCGCGCCTGGTCTCCGGGAATGGAGGCCCTGCTGCTCGGCACCGCGGCCCAGGAGTCTGAACTCGGGTTTCATCTCAAGCAGGCTTCCCGCCACGGCATGGGTATCTTTCAGATTTCGCCCAGCACACACCGTCAGATATGGGACAAATACCTGATCAACTTTCCCGCGCTCGCGTCCAAAGTCCGCGGACTGGCCAGCCAACGGGACTTCCTGCAGCACCCCCACGCCGAGCTCGCCACTAATCTCCGCTATGCCACGGCTATCGCCTGGCTCGTGTATCGCTCTGCGGGGGTGGAAAGCGTGGAGTACAGTGACCTTCCGCGGATGGCAAAACTGTGGAAGAAACACTTCCATCACGGCCCCAGCGCCAGCCTGCGAGATTTTGTCGACAGTTACCGCAAGCTGATTAACGCCATGGAAAATCCCACGCTGCAAAACGAAGCAGCCGCGGTAGATACCGCGGCTGCCAATAAAACCGACACGCTGTTGACCGAAGACGACACTACAGATTGCGCGCCTCAATGTACAACGGCTGGGAAGCCTCAGCCGGCCTCTCTCCACGCTCCGTCTCCAGATCCTCTTCGCGAGCATCTTCCGGAATCCAGGAATCCACATACTGCTCAATCGAACGCGCGTCCACCATCGGCGCGGGTTTAGAGCGGTCCAGCTCCAGGCTCTCGAAATCGTAAAGATCCCGGTCTGCCAGCTGCGAAGGCGACACGCGCGTAAGCGCAGCAAAAATGTTGTCACTGCGGCCGGGAAACTTCTTGTCCCAGTCATTCAGCATCCCTTTGATCGCCTGCCGCTGTAAGTTTTCCTGACTGCCGCACAGGTTGCAGGGAATTATGGGGAACTGCTTGTGCTCCGCAAACGCGATCAGATCCGACTCGCGACAGTATGCCAGCGGGCGAATAACAATATTGCGCCCGTCGTCCGCACGCAACTTCGGAGGCATCGCCTTCAGGCGGCCGCCGTAAAACATGTTGAGAAACAGCGTCTCGACGATATCGTCCTTGTGGTGCCCAAGCGCCACCTTGGTCGCCCCAATCTCCTCGGCAAAACCGTACAGAGTTCCGCGGCGAAGGCGGGAGCAAAGCCCACAGGTTGTCCTTCCCTCCGGCACCACCTCCTTCACCACACTGTAGGTATCCTTATTCACGATGTGGTAGGGCACGCCGATGGACTGCAGATATTCCGGCAGAATATGCTCCGGGAAACCCGGTTGCTTCTGGTCCATATTCACCGCCACCAGTTCAAAGTGCACCGGTGCGGTCTTCTGCAGGTTCATCAGGATATCCAGCATCGCGTAGGAATCCTTGCCGCCGGACAGGCACACCATCACCTTGTCGCCCTCTTCAATCATGTTGAAGTCGGCGATCGCCTTGCCCACATTGCGGCGCAGGCGCTTCTGCAGCTTGTTGAATTCCAGCCGCTCGCGGCGGTTTTCCAGATCAGACATGGGTAAATCTCGAAAAAAGCATGAGGTATTACGCACGGGTCAGGTAGCGGCAACCACTACCATGCGAAGGCGCTGACACCGGGTAAGCCATTGCGGGACCGTCTGTGGCCATGGATGGCCACAGCCGAGCGTTCAGGGATGAACTCGTAGCGTGTCCCGCAATGGCTTACCCGGTGGCAGTGCCGCCCCGGAACCATCTACGGAGCCCCACCACCAGATGGGACCCGGACAAATAGGGCGCGATTGTACGCTTTCCGATCAGGAAGTGCACAGGCTATCGGACTGTGTATTCCCATTGCCTTTCAATATGGTTTCCAGGCAGGGCCACACATGGTCCAGCAACGCCGGCTGGGCCTTGGCGGTGGGGTGAATACCATCCGTCTGCATCGCCCCGTCCTCCAGTGCCACCGTCTCCAGGAAAAAGGGTACCAGCGGCACCTGCTCAGACGCCGCCACCTTTGGATACACGGCCGCAAACGCCTGGGTATACGCCTTGCCATAGTTCGGCGGCATCTGCATGCCCAGCAGCAACACATCCGCCCCCTGCTCCCGTGCCAGCTGCACCATTCGCGCCAGATTCTGCTGCAACGCCCGCGGCGGATAGCCCCGCAGGCCATCATTGCCGCCAAGCTCCACCACCAGCCAGTCAGGCCTGTGCTCGCTCAATAAGCGCGGCAAGCGCGCCAGCCCGCCGGCGGACGTCTCCCCACTTACACTCGCGTTCACCACCTTCACCGCCAGCTCCCGCTCCGCCAACCGGTTGCGCAACAACTGCACCCAGCCCTCCCGCTCATCGATCCCGTAGGCCGCACTGATACTGTCCCCCAGTACCAGTAAAGTCCCTCGGACGGCATCCCGAACCTCGCCCTGTTCATCCGCACTGGCTGCCGATGCGTACAACAAAACGATCAACAGCAGACTGCGCGAGATAAAACCGGTGGTCAGGTGCCGGAAAAAAACTGCCGCCATGTCATACTCTCCACTTCTGAATACGCACATTTTGCAGAATTTACAGGGACTTGCCATGTCAGTGATGCTCCAAGCCGAAAACCTCCACCATCGGGTTACCACCAGTGAAGGCCAGCTCACTCTGTTGAACGACATCTCCCTGCAGCTCCAGGCCGGCCAAAGCCTCGCCATTACCGGCGCATCGGGCTCCGGCAAGTCCACCCTGCTCGGCCTCCTCGCCGGCCTCGACCGCCCCTCCGAGGGCCGCATCTGGCTCGCCGGCGAGGAAATAACCGCGATGGACGAAGAGCAGCGTGCAGCCCTCCGCGCCCGCTGCGTCGGCTTTGTCTTTCAGACCTTTCAACTGCTACCCGGCCTCACCGCCCGGGAAAACGTCATGCTGCCCAGTGAGCTGCGCGGTGAGCGCAATGCCGGCAGGCGTGCGCAGGAGTTCCTGGAACGGGTCGGCCTCGGCCACCGGCTGCACCACTACCCTCGCCAGCTTTCCGGCGGCGAGCAGCAGCGCGTAGCAATCGCGCGGGCGTTTTGCAGTATCGCAGACAACGATGTGTCCTCAAGCAACGGCATTTTGTTCGCCGACGAACCCACCGGCAGTCTCGATGCTCACAATGGCGAGAAGGTCATCGACCTGCTGTTCAATCTCAATGCCGAGACCGGCACTACCCTGGTGCTGGTGACTCACGAGCAGCGTCTCGCCGCGCGCTGCGGTGCGCACCTGCGCATGGCCGCGGGGGAAATCACCGCCGGCGACCAGCCCGGTTCACTGGCAGAGGTGTCTGCCTGATGCTACCGCTGAAACTGCTGAGCCGCGATTGGCGCGGCGGCGAGCTGGCCCTGATCGCCACCGCCCTGATACTGGCGGTGAGCAGCGTCACCGCCATCGCCCACTTCTCTGATCGGCTCACCCGCGCCATGCATATTCAGTCCCAGAGCTTTCTGGCCGCCGAGCGGGTACTGAAAAGCAGCCGGGAGGTGCGCGCAGAATGGCTGCACAAGGCCGACGAACTGGGCCTGCGGCAGGCCCGCACGGTCACCTTTGCCTCCATGCTCGCCGCGGGGGATGAATTTCAGTTTGCCTCGGTCAAGGCCGTGAGCGACGGCTATCCCCTGGTGGGCCACCTCGAAATGCGGCAAACCGTCGATGGCGAATCGCGCGTCGTGCAGCAGGGCCCTCAGCCCGGCCAGGTATGGCTGGAAGCGCGCCTGCTGCCGCTGATGCAGCTCGATATTGGTGACCAACTGCAGCTGGGTGACCGCAGCTTTACCGTCAGCGGCATCATCGACCACGAACCGGATCGCGGCGCCAATCTCTTCTCCATGGGCGCGCGGCTGATGATGCACAGCGACGATCTCGCCGCAACCAACATTCTGCAACCCGGCAGCCGCGTCGACTACCGCTACCTGTTCGCCGGCGATGACAAAGCACTGGAAAACTACGTCAAATGGCTGCGCCCGCAGCTCACCCTGCACGAACACATCACCGACCTGGAAGAGGGACAGCCGCGGGTGGCGCGCACCCTGGATCGCGCCGAGAGCTTCCTGTTCCTCGCCGCCAGTCTCGCGGTGCTGCTCGCCAGTGTCGCCGTCGGCCTTGCGGCCCGTCGCTACGGCCTGCGCCACGCCAACTATGTGGCAGTCATGAAAAGTCTCGGCGCCGGCAAGAACAAGATACTCGGCATCTACATCGGCCAGATGACCGCGCTTGCCTTCATCGCCACCGTCGTCGGTCTCGCTATCGGCTCACTGATCCAGGCCCAGGCGGTCAATCTGCTGGCCGGTTTTTTCCCGGTCACACCACCGCCCAGCGGGTTACGGCCATTACTGGTGGGGCTCGCGACCGGCCTCGCCTGCGTTATCGGTTTCGCCCTGCCGCCCCTGTTCCGTCTGGCCCAGACCGACCCCATGCAGACCCTGCGCCAGGACTGGAGCAACCCGGACAAACGCGAGTGGTTCGGCCTGATCCCCGGCCCACTCTCCATGCTACTGCTGATCTGGTGGCTCTCCGGCAGCATGGCTATCACCCTCGCCCTGCTTACGGGCCTCGGCCTGCTGGTGGCCGGTGCTGCCGCCATCAACCGTCTGCTGGTGCGCGGGCGGCTCGCCGCACTTGGCGGCAGCTGGCGCATTGCCCTCGGCAGCCTGCAGCGCCGCGCCGGCTTCAACACTCTGCTGATTGCCGCCTTTGGCACCGGCCTGCTGGCCATGCTCGCCATGTTCTACGCCCGCACGGCGTTGATCGACGAGTGGAAAATGCAGTTGCCAGAAAATGCGCCCAACCACTTTCTGGTCAACATCGCCCCCTATGAACTGGACGGCGTCAAACAAAAAATTGCCGGCAAAAACCTCGAAGGCACCGAGTTCTACCCCATGGTGCGCGGACGCCTAATTGCCGTAAACGGTACCCCGGTCACCGAGCGGGACGAGAAAGACGGCGCCATCCGCCGCGAACTTAACCTCAGTTGGACCGACACCCTCCCCGCCGACAACAAAATCGTCGCCGGCGATTGGTGGAACGAAAACCTGAAAGAAGGCGTATCCGTGGAAGTCGAAGTGGCCGCGCGCCTCGGCCTCAGCCTCGGCGATGTATTGCGCTTCTCCATCGGCGGCCTCGAAACCGAAGCCACCGTCACCAGCTTGCGCACCCTCGACTGGAACAGCATGCGCCCCAACTTCTTCATGCTGTTTGCCCCCGGCAGCCTCGACAGCTTCCCGGCCACCTACATTCAGAGCTTCTACCTGCCGCCGGCAGACAAGCTGTTCGTCAACGAACTGGTAAGAGAATTCCCCAGTGTCAGCATCATCGAACTGGATAAAATCCTCGAGAACATCCGCGATACCATCGGCCAGGTCGCCATCGCAGTGGAATCCGTACTCGCCCTCATGCTCGTCGCCGGTGTACTGGTCCTCATCGCCGGTGTGCGCGCCAGCATCGCCGAACGTTTGCAGGAAGCCGCCGTCATCCGTACGCTGGGCGGCCGCCGGCAATTGCTGGTTCGCAGCCTGATGATTGAATTCGGGTTGCTCGGGATTGCCGCGGGATTGCTTGCGGCCTTTGGAACAGAAGCGACACTGGCTGTGCTTACGCAGCGGGTGTTTGATATGCCGTTCCACTTCCACCCGGGACTTTGGCTGCTAGGGCCGCTTGTTGGTGCACTGCTGGTAGGGACTGCGGGCACGTTGGCGTGTAGAAGCGCTGTAAGCCAACCACCCTTGAAAGTCCTGCGGGAACTGGCCTGATACCACTTCGCAACGCTGGATTCCGGCCTTCGCCGGAATGACGGCAGAGCGAATTAAAGGCCTTTTTACGAAGCACAACTCTACAACGCGAAGGCAAGGTGCCGGGGATGGGGTTTCAGGAGCGTCGCAAACAGGATGTTTGCACCGCAGCGCCCATGGATGGGTTGAAGGGGGCGCCTAGCCCGGTCCTGAAACCCCATCCCCGGTGCCTTGCCGCCACCAAACAAGACCAAAGTACCAATTACAAATGATCGATCTGGAATTCGACAAAAAACATATCTGGCACCCCTACTCCTCCCTGATCAACCCGCCCCCCGTCTACCCAATCACCAGAGCAGAAGGCGTAAGGATTTATCTGGAAGACGGCCGCGGATTGATCGACGGCATGAGTTCCTGGTGGAGCACCCTGCACGGCTACAACGTCCCCGAGCTGAATGCCGCCATGCAGGCGCAGATGGAAAAAATGAGTCACGTCATGTTCGGTGGCCTCACCCACGAGCCCGCCATCGAACTGTGCAAAAAACTCGTCGCACTCACCCCCGAGCCACTGCAGAAGGTCTTCCTCGCCGACTCCGGCTCCGTCTCCGTCGAAGTCGCTATCAAAATGGCTCTGCAGTATTGGCAATCCCAGGGCAGACCGGAAAAAAACCGCTTACTCGCACTCCGCAATGGTTACCATGGCGACACCTTCGGCGCCATGGCCACCTGCGACCCCGTCAACGGTATGCACCATCTGTTCGCCAGCCAGCTCACCCAGCATATATTTGCCCCGGCACCGGCACCAAAGTTCGACGAATCCTGTACGGAAGAAGATATTGCTGAACTGCAACAACTGGTCGAACGGAACCATCAGCAACTGGCTGCCGTGATCCTCGAACCCATCGTGCAGGGCGCCGGCGGCATGCGATTCTATTCCCCGGAATATCTCAAACGCGTGCGCGAACTCTGCGACACATACAACCTGCTGCTGATCGCCGATGAAATCGCCACCGGTTTTGGTCGCAGTGGCAAACTGTTTGCCTGCGAACACGCGGGGATCTCACCCGATATCCTCACTCTGGGCAAGGCACTAACTGGCGGCACCATGACACTTGCCGCAACACTATGTACCGACGAAGTAGCACAGGGCATCTGCAATGGCGAAGCCGGCGTATTCATGCACGGCCCGACATTTATGGGAAACCCAATGGCCTGCGCCGTGGCCAACGCCAGCATTGATTTATTGTTGCAACGTGACTGGCAACAGCAGGTGAGCGACATAGAGCAGCAGCTGAGGCAGGAACTGGCACCATTGAAAAATACCGAAGGCGTGGCCGATGTGCGCGTGCTCGGCGCCATCGGCGTGGTGGAAATGAAACAGCCAGTGAACAACAGAACCCTGCAGGAAAGCCTCATTGAGCGGGGGGTGTGGCTGCGGCCATTCGGCAAACTGGTGTACACCATGCCTCCATACATCATCAACTCTTCAGACCTGGCTGATCTGACAAAGGCAATGAACGAAGCGCTGGGCGTAATTTGATAGCTGTAATGCATCACAAAATGTAAAAGCTGGCGGGGAAACCTTTCCCGTTGTAAGTCGAAATACGTCCTTCTTGTGCGAGCCAAAGCCTCGCCGGGCAGCCTGCCTGCCCGAAAAAATAATTTACAAGAAGGAATCCTCACAATGCGATTGATCAGAGCCACCAAGCCGCTCAGCGCCGCCATTGCAGCGACGCTGGCCGGTTCCGCACTTGTTTCTTCCGGTGCCTATGCCGCCAACTACGGCGAAGCCCTGCAGAAGTCCATCTATTTCTATGAGGCCCAGCAGTCCGGCCCTATCCCCAGCTGGAACCGCAACGAGTGGCGCGGTGATTCCGCGTTGCAGGACGGCGCGGACCAGAATGTGGATCTGACCGGTGGCTGGTACGATGCCGGTGACCACGTAAAGTTCGGTTTCCCGATGGCGGCGAGTGCCACCATGCTGGCCTGGGGCGTGGTGGAAAATCGCGAGGCCTACGCCCAAACGGGGCAACTGCCGCATATGCTGAATAACCTGCGCTTTGTCGCGGATTACTTCCTCAAAGCGCACACCGCACCCAACGAACTCTGGGGCCAGGTGGGCAATGGCGGTACCGACCACGCCTGGTGGGGCTCCGCCGAAGTGATGCAAATGGCGCGGCCTTCCTACAAAGTGGATGCCAGCTGCCCCGGCTCGGACCTGGCGGGGGAGACCGCGGCGGCGCTAGCGGCGATTTCCATGGTGTTCGAGTCCACTGATGCCAGTTATGCGGCAAACCTGTTGCAGCACGCGGAGCAGCTGTACAGCTTCGCCGACAACTACCGTGGCAAGTACAGTGATTGCATCACCGACGCCGGCAGTTATTACAATTCCTGGAGCGGATACAACGACGAGTTGGTATGGGGCGCGGCGTGGCTGTATCGCGCTACTGGAGAGCAGTCTTATCTGGATAAGGCCAACAGCTACTACGCCAACCTTTCCACCGAGCCACAGTCCACCATCAAATCTTACAAATGGACCCACGCCTGGGACGACAAGAGCTACGGCAGTTACGTGCTCATGTCGCAACTCACTGACAATCCACAGTACCGCGCCGATGCGGAGCGCTGGCTGGATTACTGGACCACCGGTTACAACGGCAGCCGCGTCACCTACACGCCCGGTGGCCTGGCGCATCTGGATCAGTGGGGCGCGGCGCGCTATACCTCCAACACCTCGTTTATCGCGCTCGTTTATGCGGACTATCTGAACGAAGTGGATCCTGGCAATCCCAGGGCACAGACCTACTACGATTTCGCCGCGGGGCAGATGGAGTACCTGCTCGGCGATAACCCGATGAACATGAGCTACCAGATCGGGTATGGCTCTGTGTATCCCACCTCCCCACACCATCGCACCGCCCACGGCTCCTGGAATGACAGCCTGGCCGACCCGATAGACAACCGGCACACTTTAGTCGGTGCTCTGGTCGGTGGCCCGGATACGTCTGACAACTTCGAGAACGATCGCGGCGATTACGTGTTGAACGAAGTAGCCACGGATTATAACGCCGGCTTTACCGGTGCACTGGCGCGACTGTGGCTGGATTTCGGCGGCAACCCGATTGCGGAAGGCAGTTTTCCGGCACCGGAAAACCGCGATACTGAGTTTTTTGTGGACGCAAAACTGAATTCCAGCGGCCCCCGTCACACGGAGATCAGCGCGCGGCCACACAACCGCAGTGCCTGGCCGGCACGCCTGACTGACAACCTCAGCATGCGTTACTGGATAGATATTTCCGAATTGGTAAACGCGGGTTACTCCGCCAGCGATCTGCAACTCTCCAGCGCTTACAGCCAGGCCAGCGGTTTCAGCGGCCCGCACCCCTGGGGCGACCCGGCAGACAACATCTACTATGTGGAAGTTTCCTTCGCAGGCGTGGATATCTATCCCGGTGGTCAGTCACAAACCAAGAAGGAAACGCAGTTCCGTATCGCCGTCGGTGAGGGCCTGCCCTGGGATCCGAGCAACGACCCGTCCTGGGACAACTACAACAGCGAGCGCACACCTGCACCGCTGATCGCACTGTACGATAACGGCGAACTGGTCTGGGGCCAGGAACCTGGTGAAGGTTGCGGCGGTGATTCCGGAGTTAACTGCGCGCCGACTGCGCAGGATGTGAGCGTGCAAACCGGTTTTGAATCCCAGGTGATGGTTAGCCTCTCGGGCGCGGACAGCGACGGCAGCATTACCGCCTACACCGTGGAAACAGGACCGGCCAACGGCAGCCTGAGCGGCAGTGGGGCGGAATTGCTCTACACCCCGGATGCCGGCTTCTTCGGCGAGGACTCATTCACCTATACCGTCACCGACAACGGGGGCGCTGTATCGCCGGCGGCCACGGTTACCATCGACGTGGAGTCCCCTCCGGTGCCCGCGGTCAGCATCACCTCTCCCGCCAGTGGCAGTACATTCGAGGAAGGTGAAGACATTACCGTGCAATACACCCTGCAGTATGCGGACGGGGTAAATCTGTATGTCGACGGTGTACTGACATCCAGTGCAAACGGAGCTGTCGACCTGGTGATCCCCGCGCCGAGCCTGGGCGACCATCAGATTGAAGTGCGCGCGGTTGAGGACGCGGAAGAGCTCGCGGTCAGTGACAGCGTCACTATCACCGTGGAAGAGGAATCCACCGGCGGCGGCGACGGTGTCAGCTGCGAAGCGGTCAGCGCGGACACCTGGAACAACGGATTCGTGCTGAACAATGTCACTGTCACCAACGATGGCAGCGAAGCGATCCAGGGATGGGAAATCCAGCTTACCTTTGCCGAGCCGATCACTCTGGTGAACGGCTGGAGCGGTGAGTTCAGCCTCTCTCCCGACGGCCGCGTGGTGACCATTTCCAATGCCCCATGGAACGGCGGTTTGGCGCCAGGTGGTTCCACAACCGTCGGGTTCCAGGGTGGCCACAATGGGAACTTCAGCCTGCCGGCGTGCAGTGGCGACTGAATATTTCACTGAGTAGAACTCGCACTCGGAACCACTGTGAACATCAAATGAGGTTCACAGTGGTTCCAACTCGGCAGAAATAAAAGAAAAAAAGCGGAAACAAAAATAACAAGAGAAATAAACGATGAACCGGATACCCAATTTTTTCCGCGCCGGCTTCCATCCCTGTTTATGGGCGGTGGTTACCACCGGTGGCCTGCTGCTGCCAATACCAGCGCTATCGCAGCAGGCCGTCTCCTGCGACGTGGAGTACCCCATCAGCGACTGGAACGGCGCCTACCAGGTAGATGTCGGCATCACCAATACCGGCAGCGCGCCCATTGCCGGCTGGACCCTGGAATGGGAGATCGGCACAGGCGAAAATCACAGCGGCGGTTGGAACGCCAGCATTGTGCAAAGTGGCACCCATATCACCGCGTCCAATACCGCAAGCCACTGGAACGGCACCATCGCTCCCGGCGCCACCCAACGCTTCGGTATCCAGGTAACCGACACAACACCACCGGCGCAGGTGCCGGGTGCATTTACGCTAAACGGCACACCGTGTAACGGCGGCGATACAGGGAGCTCATCCAGCAGCTCCTCCGGCGGCAGCGCATCCAGTTCTTCCTCAAGTTCCTCGTCAGGCAGCAGTTCTTCGAGCGGCGCCTCCGCAGTTACCCTGCAGGAAAACGCCGCTGGCTTCTGCGGGGTGGACGGCACAATCGACAGCAACAACGCCGGCTTTACCGGCAGCGGTTTTGCCAATACGGAAAACCTGATCGGCACGCGTATTCGCTGGAGTGTGAACGCGACCTCCGCTAGCGATTACCTTCTGGACTGGCGCTTCGCCAATGGTGGTATTGCGCGCCCCGCCAGCGTGCGGATCAACGGTACGAACCTCGCGTACGTGGATTTTCCTACGACCGGTGGCTGGACCAGTTGGAGCCAGGCGAGTGCGGTCGTTTCGCTTGAGGTGGGGGAAAATAGTGTGGAACTGGTGGCCGACGGTAGCGACGGGCTCGCCAATATCGACTCGCTTACGATTACCGGCGACAGCCCCGCAGCGGGTGCATGTATCTCCAGCGGCGCCGGCAATTACCGAATGGAACGCCTGACCCGCGGCGTTACGGTGGTGCCCACCGGTGGCGGTAATTTGGTGAGCTGGCGCATTCTCGGCACCGATGATCCCGGGGTGGCCTTCAATCTCTACCGCGATGGCCAGAAGGTCAACAGCGCAGCCATTAGCGGCGCGAGCAACTTTCTTGATAACGGTGCCTCGCCCGGTGCACAGTATTCCGTGCGTGCGATCACCAATGGCAGCGAGGGCGCGCCCGCCCCCGCAGAGCTGGTATTTAATAGCAGTGGCTATTTCGATGTACCGTTACAACGCCCGCCGGGTGGTTCCGGTTACACCTATTCCGCCAACGACGCCAGTGCCGCGGATCTCACCGGTGACGGACAGTATGAGCTGATCGTGAAATGGGACCCAAGCAACTCCCGCGACAATTCCCAAAGCGGCGTCACCGGTAACGTTTACGTTGATGCCTACCGGCTGAATGGCGAACGTCTGTGGCGTATCGACCTCGGTCGCAACATCCGGGCCGGCGCTCACTACACCCAGTTCCAAGCCTTCGACTACGACGGCGACGGGCGCGCGGAAGTGGCCATGAAAACGGCCGATGGCACCGTGGATGGGACCGGGAATGTGATCGGCAATGCCGCTGCGGACTACCGCAATTCCTCCGGCTATATTCTCTCCGGCCCGGAATTCCTCACCATTTTCAACGGCGCGACCGGGGCCGCCATCGACACGGTCAACTACCAACCTGCACGCGGCAGTGTGAGCAGCTGGGGCGACAGCTATGGCAACCGTGTCGACCGCTTCCTCGCCGGCACCGCCTGGCTGGACGGCGAAACACCAAGCCTGATTTTCTCCCGCGGCTACTACACCCGCACGGTAATCTGGGCAGTGGACTTCGACGGACAGAACCTCGCCACTCGTTGGATTTTCGATTCGAATCAAGCCGGCAGCCAGTATGAGGGCCAGGGCGCCCACAGCCTGTCTATCGCGGATCTGAACGGCGATGGTCGCCAAGACATCGTGTTCGGTGCCATGGCCATCGGCGCCAACGGACAACCTCTGTGGAATACCCGTCTGTATCACGGCGACGCGCTGCATGTGAGCGACTTTGTGCCCAACCGCCCCGGCCAGGAAGTGTTCATGCCAGGTGAACACAGCGACCAGCCCTCTTCACGGTTGATCGACGGCAGCAACGGCTCGGTGATCTTTCAGACCGCCGCCGGCGGCGACAACGGCCGCGCCGTAGCCGGCAATGTGTGGGCGGGTAATCCCGGTGGTGAGTTCTGGTCGTCGCGGGTGAGTGGCCTGCTGGACGCCAATGGCAACAGCGTCGCCTCCAAACCCGGCTCCACCAATTTTCTGATCTGGTGGGATGGAGACGGTGAACGGGAGCTGTTGGACGGAACCCATATCGACAATTACGATCCATCCGCACGTCTGCTGACCGGTTCCAACGTGGTCTCCAACAACGGCACCAAGGCCACACCATCGCTGTCCGCGGACCTGTTCGGCGACTGGCGGGAGGAAGTGATCTGGGCCACGAGCGACAGCTCCGCCCTGCGCATCTACGCCACACCCCATGTAACGGATCTACGTATCCCTACCCTGATGCACAACCCGCAATACCGCGCTGCCATCGCCTGGCAGAACACCGGCTACAATCAACCACCACATCCGAGTTTTTATATTGGCAGTGACGTTCAGACTTATCCTTGGCCGGACATCCACACCTCAAGATAAGTCAGAAAAACTATTTCTAAATGACTCTGCAGGGAAAGCCCATGTTGAAAAATATCCGCGTTCTTTCCTGATATTTTTGAACTAGCTTTCTACTTTCCGGGGGAACGTGGCTATGGAAGGCTCGCCCCCAAGAGTCAACAGCGCCAACACCACTCCGAACACCTTTTATTCACCCGGATACCTCCCCCCCCAAAATGCGCCATAAATTGATGTGGTAGGAAGCCAGTGTTGTTATTATCGGATGCCTGCGGGCCTGGGCTTGAACTTGAGCACGTAAAAATGTTCGCGCAATCATATTCAGGAAATGCAGTAATGACTAACAGGGAGAGTCAATGCCGTTCGATATATTCAAGCGCGTTTCACGGGCGCCCACCAACCCCAAAGACACACCGCGCTCGCGGACCTTTGATGTTGCCGACCTCTATCAGGGGCCGCTACAAAGCGAATTTGATACCACTGATACGGCGGTTGCACTCGATGAAAAGCTTCGTCAGGCCTACTTCTGGGTCGTCAACAGTGCCATTATCAGTCCCCACTACGACATCGAATACAACGACACCCCACCGCAAAGTTTTGTGGTGGGCGATAGCAAACGCCGCCTGACGCTGCCCTCCGCCCAGAGCTACTCCAGCTATGTACTTTTGCCACTGCTGACCTTCGCAACCCGGCGAAAATGCCTTTTTGTGGGCGGCCCAGGGCGCGGCAAAACCGCCAGCGCCATTCTCATGGGCGTGCTGGCGGGCTACCCGGTTAAGGAAGTGCGCCGGGCCATGCAGCACGGCCATCCACAGATGACCATTGCCGACCTGCTCGGCAACCCCTTGCCCGCCGATCTGGTGGGTGCCCAGCGTATGGAAGACATCCGCATCGCATGGCGGAACTGGCTCGGTATGCGGGTCAAAATCATCGACGAGTACAACCGCATTCCAACCCGCACGCAAAGCGCGCTATTGACGGTTATGGGGGACAACTACGCCGAGGTACTGAACCACATTTATGAATGCCCCGAATCGGCCTGGTACCTGACTGCCAATGACGATCAGGGCGGAGGCACGTATCAGGTGATTGAAGCACTACGCGATCGCATCGACGTTATCGTGCAGGCTCTGGCATTCAATCCACGTTTTCTGAGCGACCTGCTGGTGCGTATTGAGGAAGGTATCCGCCCGGAGGAAGTGGTACCCAAGGAGATCGTGTTCAGCGAAGCAGAAATCGATCAGATGCACGGCGAAATACTGCAGGTGGAGCTGCCTGCCCCCCTGCGCCGGCGTCTCGAATTTTTTACCAGCCAGTTCGAACTTTCCGAGACCGCTGGTGCCCAGTTTGAATACATGACCAAGGACACCGCGCGTTTGTCGGCGGTCGACTGGGCACAGCTGGTCGCTGCCGACAACGGGCGCGACCGTCTTAAGGATCTGGGCTGTCAGACCCTGAATGGCCTATCCGTGCGCAACCTTATGACGCTGCTCGTCTACGCCAAGGCGCTGGCCTATTTCCGTGGTAACAATTCAGTGGAACTGGAAGACCTGCGCCAGATTCTACCCTTCGTCCTCAACGACAAACTCCGCGCCGATCTGGATGCGCCCTTCTTTTCACTGCCACAGAATGCCGCTTACCGTTGCGACAGTATCAGCTGGTTGCGCCATCTCTTTGACCTTTCGAACGCAGAATACGAAAGGCTGGGGCTTGACCAGGAAGATCCGATCACACAACTTGAACAGGAATTCAGCCTCGGCCTGGAGTCCGTCAGCGAAAGCGAAACGCGCACCCGAATCAACAGAATCGAGCGTCTGGTTGCCGAGTGGTGCAAAGGGCGCAAACTCTATGGCCACCTCTACGACGATCTGCTCAAGCTCAAATACCTGCATCAGCGTTATACAAATTATCTGCACTGGCTTCGATCACAGAAATGACCATCAGCTCCGAGTTTCAAGAGGTCCTGCGCGCTGGCCGGCCCGACTTCAATGCCCGGGCTGCGGAAGCCCGTCACCGCTATCCATCCTTCAACAGCGAGCTTTTGGGCCAGTTTCTGACGCACAGCGTCGATCCATTTGTAGCAGCTGCCGCGCCCGAGTGCCGCGGTATTGTCGCCAGTGCCGCTTACGATGTAGCACTCGAGCTCGTGGGGCGTGAGCTTGCCGGTGGCCACACACGGGGCCGGTTGCTGGACCGATTGTGGCAGGAAGTGCTGCCTGCGCTGGTCGGAATATTGCCCGCTCAACCGGCTCCGATGCTGTGCGCTCTCTGCAATGCACTGTTGAATCTGCACGCACAGGGCGCCCGCGCCGAGCAATGGCTGCAGCTGTTGCTGGAGCAGGCTCCCCAAATCAGAGGAGATGTATTACCCGACATCGGTGTTTTGGCGGCATGGCGCGCCGGAGCCGTGCAGTTTCGCTTCGCTGCATTGCGCCTGGCCAGTGCGCACCCGCAAGCAGCAAGCGCGATTCTCGGACTGCCGGAACAGGGGGAGCTGACCAAACAGTTGCCCCTGCTGGAACGCGACCCATGGCTTCTCAATCCGGGCAACGCCAATGTCTTAGGACATGAGGTGGGTAGATTCACAGGCTATGGCGGTCATTTTCCCACCCCCCCGAGCGTGCGCGCTTGTGCTGCGGGATTTATGGTGAAAAGTGAAGACCGCTATTTCCTGTTGCTTGCCGACAGTTTCGGGGCGCTACTGCTGCCCGCCAGTGCGAACGAATACCTTGCCGCAACGGACTATCAGGCACCGGCATCACCTGCCCCAGGCCTGATTGACGGCGGCCTGCACACCCTGCGCGGACGGGTCGAGCACAGCTTCTGCCGGGACGACTTGCAACTGGCCTGGAACGAGCATAGTGCCGCACTGTATTCACCCTACAGTTTTTCAATTTATGTGGTGCCCTGGCGATGAAGCCCGACGTTTCAGAACAATTGCTGACTCGATGGCAAGAAGCCTGGCCCCGGGCACTGGCGGTATGGAGCCAGTTCACGCGCTTGTCCGATCCGCGGCTATGCGCATCTACTGTGGCGGCAGCCGAGGAAGGTTTGACCACGTCGTTTGCCATGATCCGCCTCGCAGACCAGAGCGTGGTGATCGATCTCGAAGCAGTACAAAAGCTCGGCCTCGACGACTATGCAATGGAAATATTGGCACATGAAGTTGGTCACCATGTGTTAGCCCCAGCGAACGCAAGCGATCATTTCCGACTGCTCGCCACTATTCGCAAAGGCCTGCCAACCCTGGAAAAACATGCGGCGATGGTCGCCAACCTTTATACAGATCTCCTGATCAACGACCGATTGCAACGCCAGGGCCGCCTGCAGATGCACACGATTTACCAGAAGCTCCTCGCCGGCCAGCCAGCTATGACCAAAGCGGGCGTTTGGGCCCTGTATATGCGGATTTACGAGCGCTTGTGGACACTAGAATCCGGCAGCCTCGGTGTCGCGGTAGACGATCCGCTGTTTGAATCCCACTCCTGGCTCGGCGCGCGCCTGGTACGGGTTTACGCCAATGACTGGCTCACCGGCGGCGCCCGCTTCGCAGCCTTGCTACTGCCCTATCTCCACGAAGCGGCAGAAGAAGAGGCCGCGGCTCTGGAGCGTCTGCACGACACCCGGGAAGCCGGCCTCGATTGCGAACCCTGCGGCTTGGTTGACTATGGTGATGGCGAATTGCAAGACCCGATTCACCCGGTGGAAGACCCTTTGATCAACGACAACCTCGATAAAAGTCCCGAGGTCCCAACTCCCCAAACGACCGATGCCAACACGCCCGGCCGTGGCCAGCGCCGTGAACCCTTCGAATACGGAGAAATACTGCGCGCCGCCGGCCTCAAACTCAGCGATGCTGATATGGCGGTACGCTATTACCGCGAGGCGGCATTGCCGTACCTGATTCCTTTTCCAAAGTCCAAGGTACCTCAGCGCCAGGAAGCGCAGATGGAGGGACTAGAAGCCTGGGAGCTCGGCGATGCGCTGGATGACATTGACTGGCTCGCCAGCCTCAGCCTTTCGCCTCACGCGGTGCCAGGTGTCACGACAATGAAGCGGCACTATGGATTGGCTCCTGGCAACGAGCCAGCCAGCAAACCTATAGACCTCGACATCTATGTGGACAGCTCCGGCTCAATGCCAAACCCGCAGCAACGCATATCTTACATGGCACTCGCCGGTGCGGTGATCTGCCTGTCCGCCCTTCGCGGCGGCTCGCGCGTGCAGGCGACGCTGTGGAGTGGCAAAAATCAGTTCACCAGTACACCGGGATTTGTACGTGACGAAGAAGCCATTCTGCGTATTCTTACAGGCCACCTCGGCGGTGCCACAGCATTTCCGATTCACAAACTGCGCGAAACCTTCAGCACACGTGCCGAACACGAACGCGACTGCCACATCCTGCATATTTCCGATGACGGCATCACCACCATGTTCGACGACGACGAGCGCGGCAACAGCGGTTGGGAGGTCGCTGCACAGGCGCTCCAACGTGGTCGGGCTGGAGGTACTATGGCACTCAACCTCTGGCAAGACTGGCAGACGAGCAATACAAAAGTCAGCCAGGATCTGCGTCGGGCCCGGATCGAGCAAGGCTGGCAGATTCACATGGTCAACGACCTGCCACAACTGCTCGACTTTGCACGTGAGTTCAGCCGACGCCACTACGGGGACCGCAAGCAGGAGCGCCTTGATGCCAGTCGCGATGGCCCATTCCCTCGGGCTTTCGCCAAACATGGAGCCCGTCCATGAAACTGATCGGACCGCCGTTGCAAACGATCCTGCAGCGAGTCACTGAATGCCCCGCAGATTTTCTCGACGAACCGCGTATTGGTAGCCAGGGGCGGCTCGAGGTCGCCTCTCTGGTTGGCGATTGTTTGCGCCTCGCTGGCTATCGCGCCAGCGCCATGGAATTGAAAGGCTTCGGCAGTAGGTGCAAAAACGCAGATCGAAAACACCTGCAATTTGTAGCGCTGTGCGTATGGCTGCTCGACGCCAAGTGGTTTCGCCAAGCCCAGCTTGAAGGATTTAGTTTACTGAACTTACTGCAGCAAGACATGGCAGAGTTCGCTCAATCCAGCCATGTAGACAAGTGCCTGCATGACGCCGAGCGGCGCGAAGAGTTTTCCCGTTATGTACTGGCGCGCCTGGGCTTTCGCCCGGAAGGCGAAAGTGAATCCCAGGCCAGCGACCGCTTAAGTGCACTGTCTAGTATCGAACGTCAGCGTCTGTTAAAAGAAAGCCAAGAGGCCGAACGCCGCGCCCGCGAGATTCGCGAAGCCCTCGCCCGAAAAGCAGCCGCAGAATCTGCCGATAAGTGGACGCGAGAATGACCACCTATACCGACCCAGAGCGTTATCCCACTCTGAGTGATGCCGGTGCCCAAATGCTCAAATTTCTGCGCGAGCACCCACAGGCCCCCCACTATCGCAATCAAAGTGGCAATCGCCTGCTGCCCCAGGATTTGATTGCCCTCGAGGCCTTTGAACAGGAGATGTCGACGCGCCGCCCGGATTGGACTCCACAACAGCGCCCGCTATGGTTGGACGGCTTCGTCGCGCGGGTCTGGCGCGAAGTGCCCTACTATCGGGCACAGGGGAGAAATCCACACTTTGTTGATATTGCGCCCGTCAGCCGCGCCGACTTCAGCCGAGATATTGCAGCCTTCGTACCCGACAGCGTACCTACCGAACACATGATCAACTTCCAAACAACCGGTACCAGCGGCAACCCCCTGGTGCTCGCCTCACACCCCCGTGTTGCCGCCAGCTATCTGAGTTTTCACCGGCGGGCACTGCGCCGCTTTGGTATCGAGTTGACACCCGGGCCACAACGGGTCGGTGTAGTACTGGTCGGTTTTCAGCAACAGTGCTTCACCTACGTGTCGGTTACCCCGCAGCTGGGTGAATCCGGGCTCGCCAAGATCAATTTGCACCCCAACGACTGGCGAGACCCTGCAGATCGTGCCGCCTATCTAGACGCACTGAACCCCGAAGTCTACACCGGTGACCCGCTGTCCTTTGCGGAACTATTGAAATTACCTTTAAAGACGCGGCCGCGCGCACTCATTTCCGTAGGCATGATGCTGTCTGAAGGAATGAAAAAAAAGCTTGAGAATCATTTTTCCGCGCCAGTGCTCGATATCTATTCCATGAACGAGGCTGGCCCAATCGGTGTGTACGATGAAGCGCTCAATGGCCACCTGCTGTTACAGCCGGATCTCTACGTGGAAATCCTCGACCCACAGGGTCAGCCCGTCGCCGTGGGCGGGCGCGGCGAAATCACACTCAGCGGCGGTTTCAATTTCTGTCTTCCGCTATTACGCTATCGCACCGGTGATTTCGCCACATTGAGATACCACCCCGAAGGGCCATTACTGGCCGACCTGGCCGGCCGGAAACCCGTCAGCTTTCGCGCAACCAACGGCCGTTGGTTAAATAACATTGATGTCACCCATGCGCTGCGGTTATTACCTTTAGCGCAATTCGCTTTGCACCAGAACAGCGACGCAACATTGCATCTGAGATTGGCACCCGCTTCCATGATCTTTGCCGAAGCCGCGCGTCGCGCATTACAAGCATTGTTAGGTACAGTAGCCATTACCATCAGTGCCATTGATAGCGAAGACAAAGTATTACAGTACACAACCGACCTCAAAGGTGTCCCAGACTAATGACAACGCTGGAAATCGCCGCAAGCGTAACAACAAGTATTTCCATTCTTCTCGCTGGGCGCAACAGCGTGCACACCTGGTGGACAGGAATCATCGGCTGCGTATTATTTGGCATGCTGTTTTATCAGGCCAAGTTATACGCCGACGTGGTTTTGCAGCTGTTTTTTATTGGCACCAGTATATTCGGCTGGTGGCAATGGCTGTATGGTGAAGGAGGGCAGGAAAAATCAATACGTCGGGCAGGTTTCAAGAGGGTCGCGGTATTGGCGCCCACCGGTGTAGTCGTTGCCACCGCCTATGGGATTCTGCTTCACACGTTCACTGACGCCTACGGGCCCTTTCTCGATTCCGGAATTCTGGTTTTCAGTGTCATTGGCCAATGTCTGCTAATGCAACGACAGCTGGAGTGTTGGCTATTCTGGCTACTGGTCAACACCATTGCCGTACCTCTGTATGCCAGCCGCGAGCTCTACCTCACCGCATTCTTATACAGTGCCTATTGGATTAACGCGATCCTTGCCTACTACTACTGGCGAAACCAAATCACCTCAACAGAAAAAATAACGTCTGCAGTTGCCAATGCTACCTGACACTAAGATATTCAAGCGCGGCCTGGTTGTTGGCAAATTCAGCCCCCTACACCTGGGCCATGAACACCTGATCAGCCAGGCGGAAGCAGAATGTGACGAGCTGGTTCTACTCAGCTGGAGCAAGCCTGAACTTCCTGGTTGCGAGAGCAATCGCCGCCGAAACTGGCTGCAAAAACGCTTTGCCCATTTGCCGGCATTGGTATTGGACGATCATGCACTGCAGCAGCTTGCCCAAGACCACAGCATCAATGCACCACGACTGCCTGACAACGACGCACCCGACACTGAATCACGCCACTTTGTGGGCTGGGTGTGCGAAAAGCTCCTGCACTATCGTCCCGATGTGATATTCACCAGCGAAGATTACGGTGATGGCTTCGCTGAAGAACTGACACGATATTTTCTCGAGCGGGAGAATGATACCCCTAAAATTGTGCACCGCTGCGTTGATAAAGCCCGCCAGATCGTACCCATTTCCGGTACAGCTCTTCGCCAGGACCCTCATACACTGAGCGCGTTTCTCGCACCCGAAGTCTATGCCGACTTCGTTGAGCGCATCGTGCTTCTGGGGGGTGAATCAACAGGAAAAACCACGCTAGCTGCAGCACTGGCAAAGGTACTTAATACTCACTGGGCGGCCGAATACGGTCGCGAGCTGTGGGAGGCCCAAAATGGCCACCTCCAATATTCCGATATGCTACATATAGCGCAGAAGCAGATTGCCCGTGAAGAAACGCTAGCGGCATCTGCCAGGCGCTTCTTAGTTTGCGACAGCAGCCCACTCACCACGTATTTCTACTCGCTCGTCATGTTTGAGCGTGCCGAACCGGAGCTGGTTCAACTCGCTGAACGCCCCTACGCACAGGTATTCCTATGTGCCGCCGATTTTGAATTTGTCCAGGATGGGACACGGCGCAACAATGAGTTCAGGCTCACCCAGCAGCGTTGGTATCAGCAACAGCTCGCGGCACGAGGCACTCCCTACACTCTTTTGCAGGGTAATGTCGAACAACGCGTACAGCATGTTTTGATGGTGCTCGACGCACCCCGCTCTCCCAATTTGGCTTGATTCCGACCGTTTCTCTACAGTGCCAGCGCTCTTGCCGCTCAGCGCCGGCACTAGTGGTCCATACGGAAAGTTGTGTTACTGTTCGACAGTCAGCCTGCGGGCTGGATAAAGCGGAAGTCTTTTACATCAATATAGTTTTCCGCGTTCACCTGCGCCGCGTCGTCGGTGCGCACAAACAACCCGACCTTGGCGCCGACCCAGCGCCCGCGGCGGGCCTGGAACAGCTCCGCCAGCGCACGGAAACGACCATTTTCCATCTGGTAACTGAACACCGTCTGCCCGCCGTGACTGACGGTCATACGCAGGGTCAGTTCGCCGGCTTTCACCCGGGCATGCGGCTCAAAGTGTTCGGTACAATCTTTGCGCGCATCGCGGCAGCTCACCTCCCCAATTTCCACCTCACCGGTGCCCGGCAGATTGCGGAAGCCAATCCAGGCGTAATCCTCGCCGAACATCAACAGGCCGCCATCCGCTTCACCGAGCGTCTCGGGAATATCGAACGTGGTTTGCACAATAAACTCCGGAGCCGGCAGTTTCTGCAATAGCAATGAAGGCTGCATCCACAGGTTGTCACCTTCCGGATCTACACTTTGTTGCGCGAACAACCGCAGGTAACCTTTGCGCTCTTCCAGGCTGTACCAGTTTTTGTCGTAGTTGGCATTCCACTGCCACTGCAGCGCCAGTTCATCACCGGAAAACTCGTCCACAAACGGCAGAGTTTTCACCGGGCTCGGTTTGCTCACTTCAGGCTTGCGGTAGCTGGTGACCGGGTTGCCCACGCCGTCACCGTCTTCGTCGACACCGATCACCGGCCAGCCGTCTTTCCACTGCATCGGCTGCAGATGCACAATGCGGCCGTAGGGACCGCGCGCCTGGAAGTGGATGAACCAGTCTTCACCCGCCGGCGTGTGCACCCAGGCTCCCTGATGCGGGCCGTTGGTGATACTGTCGCCCTGCTCCATCACGATGCGGTCTTCATAGGGGCCGTAGATATTTTTAGAGCGAAAAACCGACTGCCAACCCACAGGTACGCCACCGGCGGGGGCGAACACATAGTAGTACTCACCGCGCTTGTAGAACTTTGGCCCCTCCAGGGTACGGTAGCCTTCCAGCTCGTGACCATTGATGACAACTTCACCCTCCACTTCCACCTCGGTGCCATCGGCGGACATTTTGTGCAAAGTCAGGATATTGTTTTTACCCGAACGACTCTTGGCCCAGCCGTGTAACAGGTAGGCCTGGCCGTCATCATCCCACAGAGGTGTGGGATCGATGATGCCCTTGCCCGGCAGTATCAGTTTCGGTTCGCTCCAACCGCGCTTGGGATCGGAAGTGTTGGTCATGTAGATACCGTGATCCGGGTCTGGGAAAAAAATCCAGAGCTTGTCATCGTGGTAACGAATATTCGGCGCCCAGATGCCGTTGCCGTGTTGGGGCTTCGCAAACAGTTCCGCTGGGCTGTTCTTGTCAACCGCGTAGCCCGTCAGCTCCCAGTTCACCAGATCCGTTGAGTGCAGAATCGGCAAGCCGGGGGAGGCATTAAAGCTCGATGCCGTCATATAGAAATCATCCCCCACTGCTACCACATCCGGATCGGAATAATCTGCGTACAGAATCGGGTTCTGATAGTGGCCGTTGCCGAGGTCGGCCTGCCACAGACGATTGGCGGCGGCCGGTCGCGAGACCTGAGTCTCAGCTCGCTCATCCGACGGCGACGGTTTATCGCAGCCAGTAACGAATACACTCATTGCACAGGCCAAAAGGCCGAGAGAGTTTCTAACGGGTTTCATCATCTGTCTCACTCCAGTTTTTATTGCTCTTTATTTTTCCAGCTCCAGGCTTGCGAGAATGAACGGACCCACACCTTTGGGGTCGTTATCCCGTACCGGCTCACTGATGTAATACTCGAAAGAACCGTCGCGATAGGGGTCACCACCGAGGCCCGCCACAGCGCAGTTCTGCATCAAGTGCACTTCGCTATCATCCGCGTCAATGCGGATCAGGTTGTCCAGCATGCCCTGGTAACTCTCCTCGGCCAGGGCCCGGTAGCGCGCCGGCAGATAACCGCGATTTGCGCCCTTGGCCATGGCGTAGACAAACATCACGCTACCAGTGGCTTCCAGATAGTTGCCCTCCCGGTCGCCCTGATCCGTCACCTGGTACCAGAGCTTGGTTTTGTCATCGCGAAACTTCAGGGTGGCGTCCAGCACCTGTTGCAGGTAACCGGAAAGGACCTCCCGCCCCGCGTGTTGCTCCGGGAAATACTCGATCGCATCCACCAGTGCCATCACATACCAACCGATGGCGCGGGACCAGAAGTTGGGCGATACGCCACTGTCCGGGTTTGCCCATTTCTGCTCGCGGCGCTCGTCCCAGGCGTGGTACGGCAGGCCGGTTTCAGGGTCTATGTGGTGCCGCATCACCAGATCGAACTGACGCTGAACATCGTCGAAGGCGGCAGATCCAGCGCTGCTTGCCTGCAGGTACTGGGCGTAGAACGGCGCCCCCATATACAAGCCGTCCAGCCACATCTGATGGGGATAGCGTTGCTTGTGCCAAAAGCCGCCCTCACTGGTACGGGGCTGGCCTTCGAGCTGCGTTTTCAGCGTTTGCAATGCCTTGCGGTAACGGGGGCTGGGGTGCTGCTGCTCCAGAAACAACAGCATCCGGCCTGGCGTCAGGTGGTCGATGTTGTAGTTTTTGAGTGAGTAGGTCGCGATATTGCCTTCTTTGTCGAGCAGGGTATCGGCGTAGTCGCGGATGTAGTCTAGGTAACGCTTATCCCCGGTTTTTTCATATAACCGCTGATAGGCGATCATCATCAGGCCGTGGGTGTAGTTCCATTTGGGCGTTTCGCGGAAGTCGATTTGCCAGGACTGCGGATTGCGCTGCATATCGGACAGGGCCATGCGCTCGGCCCAACTCATATCCTCGGAGCGCGGGACGGCGGCAGCCGTCGTCGCCACCAGGGCTGCGGCCACGATCATCACACCCACAATGAAAACGTTTACATTTCTGATCATACTTCTGCGCCTGTGAACTTATTGTTTTTGGGATTGGTTTGCTCAAGGTGAAAAGGAAGGTGCCGGCACACACCTTATTGTCAAATTGACAACAAAGACAGGCAATTCAGCTCTCTTGTCGGCGAATCACTATATTTGGCCTGACCACAAATGTAAACCGGGCGACCATCGAATTTTGATGGTCACCAGAAGGGGGAACCGTGGAGAAGTAGTGAACACCGCAACCAGGAAAATGTCGCGGGCAGAGCAGTTCGGCGGTACCTGGTACCGCCAACTAAGTGAATATTCAGTATTTGATACTGCAACCGTATGCGCGGGACGACGCCACTTCTACTGCGCCGCCCGTCAATGAAGCATCCAGCGCAGCCGCCACATAATTGGCAGAGCTGGGAATCACCGCGGGATTGGCTGAGTCGTTATCGTCGATTGCTCCCGCATAAACCACCAGCCCTTCCGGATTGATGATGAACATATGCGGTGTTGTCTTGGCGCCATAGGCGCGACCCATGCTGCCATCGGCATCCAGTAGGAACGGCGCGCTGGCATTGAGGTTGTGACTCGCGGCCACTTCTGCTGCCTGTGCCGGCTCCAGGTAACCCTGCTTGCCCTTGGCCGACGAGATGACCGTCAGCCAATTGATATCCTGGCCGGTGTACTTTTTCTGCAGCGCCTGCATGTTGCCGCTGCCGTAGTGTTTTTTCACATAAGGGCAGTCTTTGTTGAACCACTCCAACACCAGCCACCGGCCCTTGTAATTCTCAAGGCTGTGGGTTTTTCCGGCGGCGTCTACTTCGGAAAATTCCGGAGCCTTGGCGCCGGGTGTTGCGGCGGCCATCGCCAACACCGGTACCGCAAGCATAAGGGCACACACAATGTTGAACAGGTGCCGTGCACGATTGTTTTTCATGATCATAGTGAATTCCTCTTCTCTTTTACTTACCTGTTATCTATTTACCTGTTATCAAACTACTCATTGTCTGAGCGTGACGATTCGGCAAACAGCGCCTCAATCATGCTCGCCTGCAAAATCTGTGGCAGCAGCACCGGCGACTTTTCTCCCGGAGCATACCAGGCATATACCGGAACCGAGTTCCGTCCCAGCTCGGCCAGCGCGGCGGTAATAGCCGGGTCCTGATCCGTCCAATCCGCCCGTACCCGATAGATATTATTTTTTGCAAACAACGCAGCAGTCTCATCGGTATCGAGCACCAGCTTTTTGTTGACCTGACAGGTGATGCACCACGCCGCGGTGTAATCGATGAAGACGCCCTGCCCTCGCGCCAACGCCGCGTCAATGGCCGGCTTGCCGTAGGGCTGCCAACCCCGCGGCACGGAATTCCCCACGGTTATCGCCGGCCCACGTTCCCCCTGCAGATGGTCGGCCGCAATCAACCCGAGAGCCACCACCGCGAACACCGACAGCCACGCGAGAAGTTTGCCAATCCGGTGCAGGTGTTGCGACAGCCACAGAGCGAACACCACTGCCAGCAGCACCAGACTGCCCAAGAGCCAGCCATCTTCCCCGACGAGACGCCCCAGTACCCACAGCAGCCAGATCACCGTGATGTAGAGCGGGAAGGCAAGAAACTGGCGCAGGGTTTCCATCCAGGGACCGGGCTGCGGCAAACGTCGCAGCAGCCTGGGAAACAGACACAACAACGCAAAGGGCAAAGCCAGGCCAACACCGAGTCCGATAAAAATTGCCATCGCCGATGGGGTCGGCAAAAGGGTGGCCGCACCGAGCGCCGCGCCCATGAATGGGCCTGTGCAGGGCGCGGCGACGAATACAGCCAGTACGCCAGTGGCAAAGCTGCCACCGCGACTGCGCCCGGCGAGGTTCATCAAGCGGTGGCCGAATTCATATACCCCGCTGAAAGACAGTGCCATCAACCAGAACAGCAGAATCAATGCCAGAACCACCGGCGCCGACTGCAGTTGAAACCCCCAGCCGATGGCGGCGCCGCCGGCCCGCAACGCCAGCAATAATCCGCCGAGCAAGGCGAAGGTAACCAGTACCCCAGCGCTGTATAGTAGTCCCGTCTTAATACGTTCCGGTGCCGGCATACCGCCGCCCATCAACCCGAACAGTTTGATCGACAGCACCGGAAAGACACAGGGCATCAGGTTGAGAATGCTCCCTCCGGCAATGGCGGCAAGAATCAGCAACCACAAAGGCTGCGCCGGCGCGGATTTCGGCGATGGATTCCGGGGCGATGCCCCGTCGATGGGAATATCGTCAAATTGCCAGGCTTCCGATGCCGCGGCCACCACAAAGCCGGTACTGTCCGGGACTGACGCTCCCGGCACCAGGGCAAAGGAGTATGTGATGCGTTCACCATCGCGTTGAACATCGGGTGCCGACGCCACCAGTAAAGCGCCGTCTAGCGGAAACACATGCGGAGTAAAATACTCGCCGGAATGGTGGCGCAGTGTCAGCCTCAACTGGTCGCTGTCGCGCTGCAGTGTATCGACCAACCACGGGCTCCCGGCCGAATTCTTTGGCACCTGCGACAGAAAACGGTCCCGGACGGCAAGGTCCTGTGGCGACCAGCGGGCGGTGTCTCCCACAGGGCGTTCGAGGCTCATGGTGCCAAAACCGGGGATGCAGTCTACCTGGCATACGAGCCACTCCAGGTTTACATGCAACTTCAGCGGCGCGGATGTCGGCACAACGTCAAACAGATAGGCGACGTTACCCTCGTAGCCCAGATTGGTCAGGTGCTCGATCGGCAGTCGCACCGGAAAAGGCCACAGGATCTCGCTAATCTCCGCACTGGCAGAAGAGCGATCAAACTTCGGCGCTGCCCCTGAATCCCCGGCATTGCGCCAGTACACGTGCCACCCCGGATCGACGTCAAAATAGAGCCCGACCGTATCGCGGCCCTGGCCGAATTGCTCCGGCGCCAACCAGCGCACGCTGACGTGATCTCCCGCTGCCGTATCCTGAGCCTGTGCCTCCAGCGAAAAACAACAGGTGATCCACAGCAACAAACCGTGAACAATCGTGTTAGATAAATTCCGTATCAGCACGCGATCCTCGCCTTGGCCCCCAGTCTGGGTTGAAATTGCGAATCCCGGCAATCATTCAAATGGATTCCACCTGCAGCTGCAAGCGATGCAATTGTTATGCGAACCAACGTTGCGAGTAATTCTTATTTTCAAGATGGCGGATTTGAGCCCCCTTCGCGCCATGTCCTCGCTTCTACGTCAGGGCCGTATATCGACAGGAATATCCAGCATGGTCGACACATGGCTGATCTCCGCCGCCAGGCTGGCAACCGCCAGTGCTTCAAGAATGTCCGCGTCCGCCGCGCCAGTCTCTCTCGCATGGTCAATATAACGCTCTCCGTGGTCGTGAGGCGACATATTGCCGTGACGGGCGATTTCCAGCAGCGCGTGCTCGCGAGGCCCAAGATGCGTGTGGTCCGGATCGGTGCGGAAACGCAGGATTTCATGGGGCTCCACCCCCAGCTGCTTGAGTGCGCTGCTGTGCAAGGTGATGCCATAGTCACTGTGCTCGTCGGAAGCGACCATAAGGGCGATCTCTTCTTTTAACCTGCGGGGCAGATTCCCGGTCAGCATAGTGTGTTGATATCGCCCCCAGAGTTCCGTCAACAGCGTTGGGTTATTGGCATACGCTCTGAACACCGAGGGGATAAACCCCAGTTGAGCGCGGACTTCGTCGAACACGTCGGCTACGCGCTGACCGATTTCCCGATCAGTTTCACGATATGTCAATGGGACCCTGCTCATTTTTCACCTCCTTAAACCGCCAACCACCGTCGCCGGCGAATCCGCATAAAACCAAATTCAGTTGGCCGCGCTCTAATACTGGATATAATCCCAGCATGCGAAAGATCATCCACTGCGACTGCGACTGCTTCTACGCTTCGGTAGAAATGCGAGACGACCCCAATCTCAGGGGGCGCCCCATCGCCGTGGGTGGTGCAAGCGACCGCCGCGGCGTGATTTCAACCTGCAATTATGAGGCCCGCAGCTTCGGTGTGCGCTCAGCGATGCCCACATCCCAGGCCAAGAAGCTTTGCCCTGACCTGATTGTAGTGCCGGGCAACATGAAAAAATATCGGGAAGTGAGTGCTCAGATACGGGAAATTTTCCTCAGCTACACCGACGCGATTGAACCTTTATCTCTCGATGAGGCTTTTCTTGATGTTACTGATAGCGCTCACTGCAATGGCAGTGCAACTCTGATCGCACGCGAGATTCGCGCACGGGTTTTCAAAGACCTCGGAATCACCATTTCCGCCGGGGTCGCGCCAAATAAGTTCCTCGCCAAAATTGCCAGCGACTGGCAAAAGCCCGATGGGCTCACGGTTATTCGACCGGAGGCGGTGGAGGATTTTGTGCTGCGACTCCCCGTCAAGAAAATTCACGGCGTGGGCCGGGTCACCGCAGATAAAATGCACCGCGAGGGTATTCATACCTGCAGCGACCTGCGGCGCTACTCGCTGGTGGAGCTGGTGCAAAAATACGGTAAATTCGGCAACCGGCTGTACCAGCTCTGCCGCGGCCAGGACGACCGCCCGGTGGCCGGCGACGGATCGCGTAAAAGTGTCAGCGTTGAACATACCTTTACCGAAGACCTGGCCAAACATGCGGAGTGGTTGGAAGAAATGACGGGCTTGTATGGCCGCCTGCAGGAGCGTTTGGAAAAACTCGGCGACCGCTATGAAATTAGTGCCGCCATTATCAAGGTCAAGTATTCCGACTTCACCCAGTCTACCCAGGAACGCGCCAGCCGCGCCGCGCGTATCAGTGAGTTCAAGCAACTTCTGCAGCAGTGTTGGGATAAGCGCAGCGATCCAATCCGACTGCTCGGTGTCGGCGTGAAACTCAAAGATTTACGCGCCGATTTGGGACCGGAACAGTTGCGTCTCCCTCTGCGTGACAGGACCGGTCCGGCAGCCTGAAACTGCTCACTTTTCAGTCTACCCGTGCGCCGGGCCCAATCAGATCCATCCGTGCGAGCAGATAATTCCACGCCACCTTTTGCGCTTATTCACACATGGAACCTTTCCGCCGTACTCAGGTCCAGCGGGCCCGGGCTATACTCCCAACACGGTCTCGAAAGCAGTTTCAACCACAAGTTTCCGATAGCATTTACTGGCACTAAATGAAGCGCGTACTCCCAAGTGCCCTGGTGGGCTGGTTTATAAACTACGCCCGCAGGCTAAAACATCCCCAGCTGTTCAAGTGGATATGCGCACTGTTTTTGATCGACCTGATCGTTCCCGATCTGGTGCCGTTTGTCGACGAACTGCTGTTGGGGCTTGTCACCTTGTTTCTCGCGGCGTGGAAAAAACACTCTCGCGTAGAACAGGAAGGTCCGGCCTCCCGGGATTCTGCCAGACCGGGGAGCGGCCAGAACGAGAAAATAGTCACCGGATACACGGAAGAAGTTACCGACGCAAACAAGACGCCGGAACACCAGGCAGAAAACGGAAAACACTGAGTCAGAGAGTGGTATTCGCTACCGCTGAAACGCGAGCGGAATAAGGTTAACAAACAGTTTACTCGTTTAACGAATTACCTGCGGAACGGAAATGTCCTCGGGGTGTGCAACCGGGTAAGTGGCAATGGGAATTAAAGCCAAGGAGGCAAATCCCATGTTTGCGGACAAGTTGTACAGTCTCAGTGATGAAGACTTGGTCATTCAGTACGGAAATACGCGCAGCCAGAAAGTATTCCGGGAAATCTACCGGCGCTACGGGGATCCCTTGTTCCGCTATTGCGCACAGATGGCCCCGCGTCGATGCGCCCTGCTGATGGAGCAGTTTTGGAATGCCTTTCTACAATCACCACCGCAATTGCACGACCGCCGTTTGAAAAACTGGCTGTATATCCGCGTCAACCGACTGTTGCAGACTTCAGAAGAGTCGCTCCAGACAGCGGAGGCGCAGGACGAATCCCTGTGCTCAGCGCTGGAGAATTCGGAGGTTCTCCGAGCGGTGCAACAGCTGCCCCGCCGCGAGCGCAATGTGTTTCTGTTGTTTACGGAGTGTGGGCTGTCACTGGCGACGGTTGCGGACATCGAAAAGCTACCGCTGGTACTATGCCGGGCTCTGCTGCGGCAGAGCCGCGAGGCAGTCCAGCTCGCGGTGCACGGCAGCGCGCGCAAACCCTGGAAATCCGCCAGTACTATGGCCAGGGAGGCCGCCGCACTTGCCGCCGCACAGCAGGGCGCAACAAAGCAGGAAACTCAGGGGCCGGCAACGCCGAAAAAACCAGCAACGTTATTCCCCTGGAAAACTGCTCCGGAAATTGCTGTGGCCCATGCCACGCCCGCCGACCGTTCTGTTGAGGTGGTATGAACATGAAACGCGATCACTGGGAGCAGGCCTACCGCCGGGCCAGGGAACAACTGCGCACACCCGAGCCGCTGGAAACAAAAATCCTGGCTGGTATGCGCGCAGTGAAACCTATTCCCAATTCCAACCGTAGAACCAGCCGGCTGCTCTCCCGCACGGCCTCCGGGTTCACTGCGGTGGCCATTGCGGTGGTGTTACTGCACCCGGCGCAGTATCTTGGCGCAACGCCCGATCAACGGATTTCGCCGCAAATCAGCGAGGCCGCTCGTGGTGAACGATTTCGCCAAAAATCCGTTGCGGTTAAAGCCGCAACGGACAGCTGGCAACCACTCCGCCTCGAAGTGAACGCTGGCAATTACATGCAGCTGTGCGCCCACTGGCGTCGCCAACAAGGCGCGGCTACCACCGACGCACTCCCTGACGATCTGGCCGCGGAAGCGCGCAAGCACTGCCGGATTCTTCATTGATTTACTAACCTGGCCATCGATATTTCAGGCATTATCCGCTATCAATGTGGATCGTGAGCCATGGTCAATACCACCTTGCCTCGCGCGCGGCGCTCACCAATGGCCGCGAACGCCCGGGTAAAGTCGCCGAGATCGTATACTTCGGTCGTCAATGGCTGTAGACGTCCCTGCTGTACATAGCCCAGTAACTCACTGAAGTTCTGCATATTCCCCCGGGGGTCACGCGCCGCCCAGCCCCCCCAGTAAATGCCGAGAATATCGCCGGCTTTGAGCAAAGGCAGGTTGAGCGGCAAGCTGGGAATATCGCCAGCAGCAAAACCGATCACCAGATAGCGTCCGCCCCAGGCAATGGCGCGGTAGGCCTGCTCGGTGTACTCGCCACCCACCGGATCGTAAATCACGTCCGCGCCTTTTCCATCGGTGAGTTCGCGAATGCGGTCCTTCAGACTTTCCTTGCTGTAGTTGATGGTTTCGTCGGCACCCAGATCGCGACAAAATGCCAGCTTTTCATCAGTTGATGCACACGCAATTACCCGTGCGCCCATCAGTTTTCCCAGCTGGATTGCGGTCACCCCTACACCACCGGCAGCCCCCAGTACCACAAGTGTTTCGCCCTCTTTCAACTGTGCGCGCTGTTTGAACGCATAGTAGGAAGTGGCATAGGTGATGCAGAAGCCTGCCGCCTGCTGGAAGTCCAGCTCCGCCGGCATCGGCATCAACAGCTTGTGGTCTACATTGACCGCGTCGGCAAACGCCGCAAGCCCGGGCATGGCGATGACCCGGTCGCCAACGCTAAACCCTTTGACCGATTCACCAATTTCGCGAATGACACCGGCGCACTCGCCACCAGGCACAAACGGCAGTTCGGGTTTCACTTGGTATTTCCCCTGCACCATCAGAGCATCGGGGAAATTCAC
Organism: Microbulbifer sp. SH-1; assembly: GCF_011326135.1. Taxonomy (NCBI): domain Bacteria; kingdom Pseudomonadati; phylum Pseudomonadota; class Gammaproteobacteria; order Cellvibrionales; family Microbulbiferaceae; genus Microbulbifer; species Microbulbifer sp. SH-1. The sequence goes on from NZ_CP046948.1 coordinate 1,628,444, forward strand.
CCCAGCGGCGTGCACCTCAAGCCGCACCTCGTGGGGTTTCAGCGCCGGTAGGGCCCATTCCCGAATATTCAGGTTTTCCACCGGGCCAAAGGCCTCGCATACCAGAGCTCGCATGATTGCGCTCCTTTACTGATTCAGTTTGTCAGACGACTTCAAACAGGCCGGCGGCACCCATTCCGCCGCCCACGCACATTGTCACCACTACATACTTCACGCCACGGCGTTTGCCTTCCAAAAGTGCGTGTCCCACCATGCGCGCACCGCTCATACCATAAGGATGACCGATGGCGATGGCGCCGCCGTTAACATTGAGCTTTTCGTTGTCGATCCCGAGCTTGTCGCGGCAGTACAGCACCTGCACAGCAAATGCCTCGTTCAATTCCCATAAACCGATGTCGTCCATGGCAAGGCCGGTACGCTGCAGCAGCTTGGGAATCGCAAATACCGGGCCGATGCCCATTTCATCGGGCTCACAGCCTGCCACTGCCATGCCACGATAAATCCCCAGCGGATTGAGGTTGCGTTGCTCCGCAAGTTTTCCATCCATCAATACCATGGCAGCGGCGCCGTCGGAAAGCTGGGAAGCATTGCCCGCGGTGATCACGCCGTTCTCCCGTACCGGATTCAGGCTGCGCAGGCCGTCGATGGTGGTGGATGGACGGTTGCCTTCGTCGAGCGACAGGGTTACCTGCTCTTGTGACTGCTCGCCGGTCTCCCTGTTCACCACGATCTTGTTTGTGGTGACCGGTACAATTTCACTGTCAAAAAGACCGGCTTCCTGCGCGGCAGCTGTGCGCATCTGAGATTGCAGGGAATACTCATCCTGCAGTTCTCGAGAGATACCGTAACGTCGTGCCACAATTTCCGCAGTGTCGATCATTGGCATATATACAGCCGGGTGCATCTCCAGCAACGCCGGATCGGCGACGCGGAAACTGTTCATATGCTCGTTCTGTACCAGAGAGATCGACTCCATACCCCCGGCAATGGCTATGGGGCATCCGTCCTGGGTTATCTGCTTGGCCGCCGTGGCCACCGCCATCAGTCCGGAAGAACACTGGCGGTCGATGGTCATACCGGCAACGGTGGTGGAAAGCCCCGCTCGCAGGGCCACCTGGCGCGCAACATTGGTACCTGTGGTGCCCTGTTGCAGCGCCACACCGAAAATACAATCGTCCGCTTCACCCGCTTCAATGCCAGCACGGGCAATTGCGGCACGCACCGCATGGGCACCGAGACTCGCACCGTCCAGGTTGTTAAACGCACCGCGATACGCTTTGCCAATGGGCGTGCGTGCGGTGGATACAATCACAGCTTCTTTCATGATGAATTCCCCCTGAGTCTCTGTTAATCAGCCGTCCAGTTTGACGCCCATACCCTGGGCCGCCTTCTGGATAAATTTCACGGTCTGGTTCAGGCCGCCTACCAGTTCACGCTGCCCCTTCTCATCGGCAATCGCCTCGAGATTGGCAAGCACGTTTTCCGCCGTTTGCTGTTCCGGCGGCAAGTAGATGCCCTCGGTTTCGAGAATCCGTGCTCTGGCGTAAGCACCAGCGCCGGCGCAGAGGATAAATCGGTTGGGTGCATCCTCAGCCACAAGTGCGATCAGGCCCGCAGTGACGGACTCCGGGGTAAGCAGCTCCAGAGCTTTCGGATCGGGGATGATGTCTTCGGTCATGCGCGTTGCGGCGGTGGGCGACAGGCAGTTCACCTTGATTCCGTATTTCTCGCCCTCGAGATGGAGTGTATTCATCAGGCCGACCACGCCGGTTTTAGCCGCGCCATAGTTGGACTGGCCAAAGTTCCCGTACAACCCAGAGGAAGATGTGGTCATCACGATACGACCATACTGTTGCTCGCGCATGATGTCCCACACCGCTTTGGTGCAGTTGACGCTGCCCATCAGGTGGACGTCCACCACCAGTTTGAAATCGTCCATGGGTGCCTTGGCAAAGGACTTGTCCCGCAGGATACCGGCGTTGTTTACCAGGATATCCACGCGCCCCCAGCGTTCAGCGGCTTGCTTAACCATTTCCTGCACCTGCTGGAAGTCGGTGACATTGGCACCGTTGGCAATGGCTTCACCGCCGGCGGCGATGATTTCCTGCACCACGGTTTCCGCCGCGGTGAGCGAGCCACCGGAGCCATCGCGGGCACCACCGAGGTCATTGACGACTACCCTGGCACCGCGGCGGGCCAGTTCCAGTGCGTGGGAACGACCGAGGCCATTGCCGGCGCCGGTGACAATCGCCACCTGGCCTTTGAAAGAAATAGACATGGTTCTCTCCATCAATACTTATTGTTCGGAAATATTGCGACTTAAATAAACTGCATCACCAGCCATTCAGCAATCAGCGCAGGCTTGTCCTGGCCTTCAATTTCCACAGTGACTTCCAGTTTGAGTTGGAACTGCCCCGGATTTTTTTCGAGTACATCCAGCACTTTTGCCCGCGCACGTATACGCTGATCGACCTTTACCGGGCTGATGAACCGCACCTTATCCAGGCCGTAATTCACCCCCATTTTTACGCCCTCCATCACTACTTCGAGCTGCTCGGCAAAGTAGGAAAGCATGGACAGTGAAAGGAAGCCATGCGCAATGGTGCTGCCAAAAGGTGACTTGGCAGCGGCTGCGGGATCGACATGAATGAACTGGTGATCCAGGGTGCAATCCGCAAACGCATTGATCCGGTCCTGGTCGATCTGAAACCAGTCGGTGGCCGCGGTTTCACAGCCGATGGCACGACCGTAATCGGTTGGGGAAATAATGGTTGGCATGGGAACTCCCTCTCATTAAAAAGGATAGAAAATGATTATCGGGTCATTATTCAGAACGCAGATACACCGCCGTCTACGGCCAGGGTCTGGCCGGTAACATAGGTCAATGCCGGCGAACACAGCATCAGCATGGCGCTGACCACCTCTTCCGGTTTACCCAGGCGTTTCATCGGGCAGCCGGAAGCGAAAATGGCGTGTACCTGATCCACCGTAGCCCCCTCCGGCGCCTGCGTGTCAGTGATCATTGGCGTCAGCGTATAAAAAGGACAGATGGCATTGACACGCACGTTGTGACGAGCGTATTCCACCGCCGCAGTACGGGTAAGGCCAACCACTGAGTGCTTGGCCGCCGAGTAAGACACCGCTTTGGGTGCGCCTCCCAACCCTGCCATGGAACTCACATTCAGGATGACACCGCTGCCCTGGGTGCGCATCACTTTGAGCTGGTGCTTCATGCCGAAAAAAACCCCTTTCACGTTGACCCTGTGTTGCAGGTCAAAGGTCTCTTCGTCCACCTCTTCAAAATATTGCAGCGGCGGGGCGATACCCGCGTTGTTGATGGCGATATCCAGCCCGCCGAAATTCTCCCGCGCCAGTACCACCATGGCAGCACAGTCCGTCTCGGACGACACATCGCAAGCCATCGCCTGCACCTCGACACCAAGTGCTGTGAGTTTTTCCACCACAGTTTGCAGCCCGGCCTCGTTGATGTCCCCAAGCACCAGACGCGCGCCACGACGCCCCAGCTCTTCAGCGATCAACGCACCGAAACCACTGGCGGCACCGGTAACGAGCGCGACTTTGCCGGTGAAATCCAGCATCGGGTCCCGGTGGGATGGCTCCACAATGAACTCCGCCATGATCACAGCCCTCCACAGGACGTCAGGCCGCCGTCGACCACCACGCATTCACCGTTGGTGTAACTGCCGGCATCAGACACCAGATAGAGCACAGTCCCAGCCATTTCTTCCGGTTCCGCGTGGCGGTGCATGGGAATATGGCCGATGGCGGTTTTGTAGATTTCCTCGTGGGAAAAGAGTGCACCGGCAAATTTGGTTTTGGTCAGCCCCGGCAGCAGCGCGTTGACGCGGATATTGAATTGCGCGCACTCCTTGGCGAAGGCCTTGGTCATATTCACCACTGCCGCCTTGGTGATGGAGTAAATGCCCTGCCCCACGCCCGGTTGCAGTGCGTTGATGGAAGCGGTGTTGACGATGCAACCACCACCGTTCTCCCGCATCAGCTTGCCCGCTTCCACCGACATGAAAAAGTAACCGCGAATATTCACCGCCACGGTTTTCTCGAAGGCGCCAATGTCCGTATCCAGAATGTGTCCAAAATAGGGATTGGTGGCCGCATTGTTTACCAGGATATCCAGCTTGCCGTACTGATCCCGGATATGACGAAATACCTGTGAGATATCCTCCATATTGCCGATGTGGCAGGGCAGAGCATCAGCCTTGCCCCCAGCATCATTGATGGCATCCGCCACCGCCTGGCAGCCCTCGATCTTGCGGCTGGAAACCAATACATGGGCGCCCTGCTCCGCCAGTAACTTGGCAATGGCCTCGCCGATACCGCGACTGGCTCCGGTTACCAGGGCAATCTTGCCGCTCAGATCAAATAAATTGGTCGCCATGAATTTCTCCCGACAATCTTTCACTGTTGTTGTTTAATCGCTTTCTTTTTCAATGACATCCAATGCCAACGCCGCCAGCGGGCCGACGAAGGAACCAAGTTTTGCCGCATCTTTGCTGGAGGCATTGCCGTCGTGCGCGCGCTTGACCACGCCCTGAATAATGGCCGCCAGGCGGAAAAAACTGAATGCGAGATAAAAGGCCCAGTTGTCGATGCGCTCAATACCCGTGCGCTTGCAGTACTGGCTCACGTACTCCCGTTCAGTCGGAATGCCAATTGCGCGCCGGTCCACTCCCATCAGGCCGGAGATGTTCCCGCTATCCGCGGGCATACGCAGTTGCATACACTGGTAGGCCAGGTCCGCCAACGGATGTCCCAGGGTTGACAGTTCCCAGTCCAGTACGGCGATAGCTCGAGGTTCGCTGGGATGGAACATGATGTTGTCGAGGCGATAATCGCCGTGTACCAGGGACACGCGACCGTCGTCCTCGGGCAAATGTGCACCCAGCCACTGGATCAGCTGGTCCATGGTGCCGATGGTCTGCAACTCCGATGCCCGGTACTGCCCCTGCCAGCGCTCAAACTGGCGCTCGAAGTAGTTGCCCGGCCGACCGTAATCGGTAAGGCCTACAGCGTCGATATCCACACTGTGCAGCGCAGCCAGCACCCGGTTCATTTCCTCATAAACGGCGCTGCGTTCGCTGTTGTTCAGCTCTGGCAGAGCGGCGTCCCAGAAAATCCGACCCTCGCAATATTCCATCAAGTAGAACATGGAGCCGATCACTTCACGGTCTTCACAGAGGTGCAGCACCCGGGGCACCGGTACATCGCTGTTGGCCAGCGCCTGCATCACCCGAAACTCCCGATCCACCGCGTGCGCGGATTTCAGTAGTTTGCCCGGCGGTTGCCGGCGCAGTACGTAAGTGCCGGCATCGGTCTCGACCTTAAATGTGGGATTCGATTGGCCACCGGAAAACTTGTTGGCTTGCACGGGCCCATCAAAACCCGCTACCCGGCCTCGCAGATACGCCGACAATTTTTCCGTATCCAGCTGATCCACCACCGATGGCGTTTTCACCTCGGACATTCAGCCCTCCTCCGCGGCGTAGCGTGCCGCCAGGTTGCGCCCCAGCTGCATCATGTGCACCTGGTCGGGGCCGTCGGCAAGACGGATGGTGCGCGCGTAGCTGTATGCGCGCGCGAGATTAAAATCCTGGCCCAGACCGGCAGCGCCGTGAATCTGGATGGCGCGGTCGATGACGTTGCAGGCCATCTGCGGCGCAACGATCTTGATCATGGCTATCAGGTCCCGCACGGCTTTGTTGCCATGGCGGTCCATCTGGTCGGCAGCCTTCAAGGTCAGTAAGCGCGCCTGTTCGATTTCACAGGCGGATTTTGCGATGTCTTCCCGCACGGAACCCTGCTTGATCATCGGGCGGCCGAATACCACGCGATTCTCTGCTCGAGTGGCCATCATCTCCAGCGCGCGCTGCGCCTGGCCGATAAGGCGCATGCAGTGGTGGATGCGCCCCGGGCCAAGGCGGCCCTGGGCGATTTCAAATCCACGCCCTTCGCCAAGAATCAGATTTTCTTTCGGCACCCGCACGTTCTCGAATAGGATTTCTGCGTGCCCTTCCGGCGCGTCGTCGTAACCAAACACGGTCATCGGACGTATCACTTTTACGCCGGGCGTATTCATCGGCACCAGAATCTGGGACTGCTGGCGGTAGCGGTCCTCATTCTCCGGCGCGGTCTTGCCCATCACAATCAGAATTTCACAGCGGCGACTGAGGGCACCGCTGATATAGAATTTGCGGCCATTGATGACGTAGTCATTCCCATCGCGCACGATTGCGGTTTCGATATTGGTCGCATCGCTGGATGCCACATTGGGCTCGGTCATGGCAAAGGCGGAGCGGATTTCCCCTGCCAGCAGCGGCGTGAGCCAACGCTTTTTCTGCGCGTCCGATCCATACTGGGCGAGCACTTCCATGTTGCCGGTATCCGGCGCGCTGCAATTGAAAATTTCCGAGGAAAACAGCACCCGCCCCATCTCTTCCGCCAGCGGCGCGTATTCCAGGTTGGTCAGACCCGCACCGTGTTCGGCGCCCGGCAAAAACAAGTTCCACAGGCCCGCATCCCGCGCCTTGCGTTTCAGTTCTTCCATAATGGGCGGTTCGCCCCAGCGGTCCTGCGCGAGCTGCTCCATATACAGGGCTTCCACGGGGATCACTTCATCAGCCATAAACTGCTTCAGGCGCCCGAGCAGTTCCTGCACTTTCGGGGAATACTCAAAATTCATTATTGCTTTCCCTTGTTAACTGTAAGTAATGAATTCACGGCGCTGGCGCGTATCCAGATGGGGCACGTGATTGAAACTGTGCAGGCTCACACCGCTGCGGCCGGCAAAAAAGTGGCTGACCGCGGTATTTTTTATCTGCATATTCAATTGCGTCACGCTATGGGAAGGTGCTCCCAGAATCTGCCGCACCATCATGGCAATAGCACCGCCGGAACTCACCACCAGCGTTCTGCCGCCGCGTGCGCCGGCGGCGAGAATGCCCAGCACTTCTTCGATGCGCTGTTCAAACTGCTGCCAGGATTCCGCGCCGACAATGTCACCCGCGGACCAGGCTTGCATAGCCAGTTTCAGAAAGCGGTAATAGTCCGCGCGCTCTGCTCCAGCCGCCGGTATTGCCTGCGGATTTTTTTCACTGTAGGCATGCATCACATTTTTGAAATCAAACTCGTTCAGTTGCGGCAGTTCTTCCACGCGTTGGCCCGCGAGCCCCAGGCCCTCGCAGATACCGCGGGCCGTTTCGCGGTGCCGCTGCAGGTCACCACTGATGATGTGATCGAACTTCTGCCCGTCTTCCGCCCAGTGCTCCCCCAGCCAACGCGCCTGCTGCCAGCCAAGTTCCGATAGCTGGTCGTAGTTGTCACTGCCAAAAGACGCCTGACCGTGGCGCACTACAAAAATTTCCGGCACTTCCGCTCTCCCATAATTCGCACAGTAAACGATGAATTGGAGGTTTCGAATTACGTCCCGGGTTATTCACTCCCCGGGGTGACTGGGGGATAAAGCTAGCGATTCCCCATAGATCATCAAAGTTTATTATGTAAATATCCAAACATTCACAAGAGTGATAGCCAGGGGGACCGGTGGCGATGATTCGAGGAGAGCCCTGACCATGCAGTTGCAACAGATTGATATGAACCTGTTTCCGGTACTGGATGCCATCTACGCCACGCGCAATCTCACCCGCGCTGCGGAGCGCTTGCATATCACCCAGCCGGCGGTGAGCAACGCGCTGGCGCGACTGCGGCGGGCCTTGAATGACCAACTGTTCATGCGCACACCGAACGGCATGAGCCCTACACCACTGACAGAAAACATCATGCCGCGGGTACAGCAGGCGCTGGCCCTGTTGGGTAGCAGTGTGACGGAGCAGCATCAGTTTGATCCGGCGAGCGCGCAGAAAACCCTGCGCCTGTCCATGAACGATATGGCGGAGACTCTGGTGTTGCCGTCTCTGCTTGAACACCTGCAGCGGGTGGCGCCAGGGGTGAGTGTTGAATCCTATTACGTACCGCGAGACCAACTGGTCAAAGAGCTTGCGGCCAATAGCTTGGATTTCGCTCTCGACATCCCGATGGTTTCCGCCACCCAGCTCAATCAGCGCCGTCTGGTGGCAGACCGCTACCAGTGCATGGTGCGGCCGGATCATCCGCTCGCCACGGAGGCGACGCTAACACTGGAGCAGTATCTGGAACTGGAGCATATCCACGTATCCAGCCGGCGGAGCGGCCCGGGTATCGCGGATATCGCACTCAATAAACTGGGCCGCCGGCGCAAGATAAAGCTGCGCGTGCAGCACTACCGCGTGGCACCGCTGGTTGTGTTGAAAACCGATCTCGCCCTCACCGTGCCCATCAGCCTCGCGCGCCAGTACCCGTCCCGATGCTTCGAATTGCCATTCCAGATACCGCAGATGGACTGGCACCTGCTGTGGCACCGCAGCCAGGACGAAGACAGCGCCCATCAGTGGCTGCGAGAGCAGGTTATTTCGCTGTTTGGATAACCCAGCAGGAGTACAAGGTCAGAAGATTCGAGCGAATCGGTCAGTGTCATGGCCTTTTTGCACTTGCTATCCTTGAGGCTGAATATGCAACTTTTTGCATAACTTGCTTTTGTGTCGCATCACCCAACCCGGTGTAACCCAACACGCTCCGCTGCCTTCACCCAGCGGAGTCGAACACAATGAGAATGACCGCTATGTCACAGCAACCCTACCCACACCTGCTCGCCCCCCTGGATCTGGGCTTCACCACCCTGAAAAATCGTGTGCTTATGGGCTCCATGCACACCAACCTGGAAGAGCATCCCGGCGGTTTTGAACGTCTTGCGGCGTTTTACGGAGAGCGCGCCCGAGGTGGTGTCGGTCTGATCGTGACCGGAGGTATTGCGCCCAATGAGGAAGGTGGCGTTTTCCAGGGCTCGTCTAAGATGACCACGGCGGAAGAAGCGGCCGAACACCGCGCGATTACCGATGCGGTACACCGCGAAGGCGGCAAGATCTGTATGCAGATATTGCATGCAGGACGCTACGCCTATAACCCCAATCTGGTAGCCCCCTCTGCCATCCAGGCGCCGATCAATCCATTTACCCCGAAAGCACTCAGCGATGAAGAGGTGGAACTGCAGATTGATGACTATGTGCGCTGCGCGACGCTGGCCCGCGAGGCGGGTTACGACGGTGTCGAAGTGATGGGTTCCGAAGGCTATTTTATTAACCAGTTTATCGTCGCCCGCACCAATCACCGCGACGATCGCTGGGGTGGCAGCTTTGAAAACCGTATCCGCCTGCCGATCGAGATAGTACGGCGTATTCGCGCCGCGCTGGGTGAGGATTTCATCATTATCTATCGCCTGTCCATGCTGGATCTGGTGGAAGGTGGCAGTGACTTCGACGAGGTAGTGGCGCTTGGCCAGGCGATTGAAAAGGCCGGTGCCACCATCATCAATACCGGGATTGGCTGGCACGAGGCCCGCGTGCCGACCATTGCTACCAGCGTGCCCCGCGCCGCGTTCAGCGATGTCACCGCCAAAGTCAAACAACACCTGAGCGTACCGGTGGTCACCAGCAACCGCATCAACATGCCGCAAGTTGGCGAAGATGTTCTGGCCGCGGGACAGGCGGATTTGATTTCTATGGCCCGCCCCTTCCTCGCCGACGCCGAGTTCGTCAACAAGGCCGCGGAAAACCGCGCCGACGAAATCAACACCTGCATCGGTTGTAATCAGGCCTGCCTGGACCACACCTTCGAACTGAAGCTCACCTCCTGCCTGGTCAATCCTCGCGCCTGCCACGAAACCGAATTGAATTATCTGCAGGTCGGCTCCGCCAAGAAAATCGCCGTGGTGGGTGCCGGCCCCGCGGGGCTCGCTGCAGCGACAGTAGCTGCAGAGCGCGGCCACCAGGTGACCCTGTTTGAAGCCGGCGACAAGGTGGGAGGCCAGTTCAATATTGCCAAACTGATTCCCGGCAAAGCAGAGTTTGAAGAGACGCTGCGTTACTTCACGCGCAAACTGGAGATTACTGGTGTAGACCTGCGTCTCAATACCTTGGCCACAGCGGATAATCTCGAGGGGTTCGACGAGGTGATCATCGCCACGGGTATTTCCCCGCGCACCCCACCCATTGAGGGCATCGAGCACGCCAAGGTTCTAACCTATCTCGATGTGCTGAAGCACAAAAAGCCGGTGGGTAAAACCGTCGCCATCATCGGCGCAGGCGGCATCGGGTTTGATGTAGCGGAATACCTCAGCCACAGCGAGCAGCACGCCAGTGAACTGATTGCCAGCAGCAAGCAGGAATTCTTCGATGAGTGGGGTGTGGACGTTGCCCTGGAGCATCGCGCCGGCCTCAAACCACAGCAACCGGTCACCAGCCCGCGGCAGATTTTCCTGCTGCAGCGCAAGGCTTCAAAAGTGGGGGCCGGCCTGGGTAAAACTACGGGTTGGATTCATCGAACCAGTCTCAAGCACCGCAATGTGCAAAGTCTCGCCGGGGTGAGCTATGAAAAAATCGACGACCAGGGACTGCATATCCGCCTGGGCGACGAGCAGAAAGTCCTCGAAGTGGACAACGTAATCGTGTGCGCTGGCCAGGAGCCGCTGCGCGCCCTGCATGACCAGCTGCAGGCGCGCGGCCAGTCCAGCCACCTGATTGGCGGTGCATTCGAGGCCGCGGAGCTGGACGCGAAACGTGCAATCGACCAGGGCTCCCGCCTCGCCGCATCTATCTAGTGATCGGCCCATGCGGCGGTGAAGCAGGCTGAAACGACCTGTCCACCGCCGCAATGGAACGTTTCTCACCCACACATTACCCTCAGATTACTATACTTCCTGAAACGGATTGATCTGCCAGGGAAGCGCGCCAGTCCTCCTATCTCGCACCGCCAAGCGTAGAAATCTATGCCCTCCCTGCCGTCACGCCGACAACCGACAGGAAGGTTTCTGCGCTATGGCCACATCCGGCTCCTTTTCCGAATTACTTTCGCGCGCACGGCCCGTCGTGGAGCGCCAGTTGGCGAAACTCACGCCGCCCTATACGCTGTTTTTTTCTGCGAGCGATGGCAAACGGCGAGCGCGGGTATGCCATGGTCGCGGCCAGAGTACCGACGCATTATGGCTGCGGCTGGCCACCCAGATTCGCAAGCTGCTCGCCAGCGAAAAAATGGACGGTCGCTGGTTGCGAGTCGACTGGGTAACCGACAGCGAAACCACGACTTGGCGCGCACTGCAGCAACAGTTCGAGAATACCAAGCGCGGATACTTCCGCTACGGCCTGGCTCTGGACGCCAACTTGAAAACGGCGTTTCTTGAACAGGAACTAAACGGCAATGCCATGCTGTATGGCGGCAATAAGGTCGCACATGTGGCGATCAATCAAAGCCAGTTTCGCGCCTATACCGACTTCCGCTTCGGTCGCAATACGCCGCTGGAATTTTCTGACGACCGCCCGGTTACCATCCTTCATACCGAGGGCCTGTTTCTCGATGGCAAGACAGAGCCGCGGTCACTGTACGGACCCGGCCGCAACGCCGGCCGTCGCGTCGTCGATACTCTGGATGAGCCGATCGCCCATCATCTGATAACCACCAGCAGTCGCTACCTGGCCTCGCAGGTGCGGAAGAACGGGCGTTTCGACTATGGCTGGCACTGCTGTTTCGACCGCCCCATTGATACCTACAATACGCTGCGTCATGCCAGTTCCACTTACGCCCTGACCGAAGGGTGGGAAGTCACTGGCGACGAGCAAACCCGGTGTGCGATCGACAGGGCAATCGCATACCTCACCGGGCATCTGATCAAAACCGCTCAACTGCCTTGCGGGACAGAAGCCGCATTTCTCGTGGAAGCCAATGGCGAAATCAAACTGGGCGGCAACGCCGTCTGCCTTCTGGCACTGGTAAAATACTCAGAACTTACCGGCAGCAGCGAGCACGAAGAATTGCTGGAAAAGCTCGCCCTTGGCATTCGCTTTATGCAAGACCAGGGCAGTGGAAAATTTGTGCATGTACTGCAATACCCCGAACTCACCCTCAAGGAGGAGTTCCGTATCATCTACTACGATGGGGAAGCGGCTTTCGGCCTCATGCGTCTATATGGACATACCCGGGATGAGCGCTGGCTGAATATTGTTGAGAAGGCATTCGAGTACTTTATTGCCAATAACCACTGGCAAGCCCACGATCACTGGCTCAGTTACTGCGTCAACGAACTCACCCTGTACCGCCCCCAAGCCCGCTATTACCAGTTCGGTCTCCAGAACGTAATCGGTCACCTGGACTTTATTCTGGAGCGCATCACCACGTTTCCGACCCTGCTCGAACTGATGATGGCCGCGGAGCGTATGGTCGCACGGTTGCGCAAGGACGAGAAATTCTCCTACCTGCTCGCGCAGATGGATCTGCATAAGTTTTACCGCGCACTGCACAGCCGTGCCATGTATTTGCTGAATGGGTATTTCTGGCCGGAGTACGCCATGTACTTTGCCAATCCGGCGAAAATCACCGGAAGTTTCTTTATTCGCCACCACGCCTTCCGCGTGCGTATCGACGATGTGGAGCACTATCTATCAGGATTTGTCGCATTCAGAAAGTATCTGCTGCGAGGGGGGTGCCCGATAGAGCTCTCGGAACAGATACCTGCCATACCACAGTCGGAGAAACACAGTCATCCCACGCTGGCTTGGGGTGGCGATGTCAATCTGGCGCGACGCCAGCATTATCGCGCCGAGGAACTCGGGCATGAAGAAGCGTTTGGGAGAATTCCCGCACTCAGCAACGCCGATCTGAGCGTGATCAATCTGGAGTGCGTGGTCGCCACCACCGGTGAGCAGGGAGTCGAGAAAGGAGAGCGGTCTCCCTATTACTATCGGGCGCGCCCGGATATGCTGCGACTCTTGTGCAAGGCGAAGATTGATGTCGTCACCACCGCCAACAACCACGTTGGTGACTACGGTAACCAGGCACTTCTGGAACAAGGCTATTGGCTAGATTGTATCGGCATCGGCCATACCGGCTCCGGTGTAAACATAGACGTCGCACTAACACCGGTGATTCGTCCAGCCGGCAATCTCAATGTGGCAATCTTTTCTCTGGACGCCACCCAGGAAACCTTTGCCGCGGGGTCAAGGAAACCAGGAAGTGCCTATCTTCCTCTATACGCTCCGGAATCGTGGATGCAGTATTTGCAGCCGAGGATCGCCGCCGCCCGCAAAGCCGCGCATGTGGTGATCGTCGCGGTGCATTGGGGAAACAATCTGGAAGAAACACCCTCCGCTGAAGAAATCAAGGTGGGCCACTGTATTATTGACGCCGGTGCCGACGCCGTGCTCGGTGCAAGTGCGCATATTTTGCAGGGCATAGAAGTCTATAAGGACCGCCCAATTATCCACGACGCCGGAGATCTGCTGTTCGACGCGGTGCGAAAAACGCTGAAAGACAGCGGTATATTTCAGCTTTCCCTGAGCCACCGTGGTGTGGAACAAGTGCGCTTTATCCCGGTGGGGAGTGGATTTGGCTTCAGTCGTCAGTTGAGTGGAGAAGCGGCAACCGCAGCGGCCAGACGATTTATTGCCAAGTGCGAAGCACTCGGCGCAAAACTGCAATTGCATGAAGACGGAAGCGGGTTACTGCAACTCGCACCACCTGAGCGGGCAAAGCCCCTGCCGCCCCCGGCACCGGCAGCGCGCACACGTTATAACCCCAAGCTATTGGACAGTATCCAGCCTCCTCTACACCCCTACTGGCATGTGAGAGAAGTGCCCGAGGACGCGAAAATAGCACCACGGACACTTGGTCCACTCAGGTTGCTCGGTATCCGGGTATCCCCTACTCATATAGAACACCGCCAACCCTTGTGGGTGGAATCATTCTGGACGCTGGAGCAGCCGGTCTCTGACAACTTGCGCCTCGACATCCGCGCCGTGCCGACCGAAGCAACGGATATGCCTCACTGGGGTAAATCCATGGATCACGATCCCTGTGACTGGCAGGTGCCAACCAGCCGCTGGCAGCTCGGTGTCATCTACCGGGATTACTACGGACTCAGACCACCGCAACCGGGGCAGCTGAAAAATATCAACCTGCGCCTTGAGATTGGTCTCTCCGGAAAAACGTTGACCATACCACCGCAGCCTTTGGATCTGGGAATCATCACGGTGAAGATTCCCGAACTCGACGCGCGTGCAAACGCCCGCAGGAGCCATTCAAACGGCGTGGTTGAGCGGAGCAAGCCGCCGGTTTATCGCAGCGACTTTCCTGCGGTGACCTTCCGCCAGTCACCGGGCAAGACGTGGGATGCGGAGCAGATTACCATGCTCACTGGCGGCACCTGGCTGGTCCCCCCGCCAGAGGACTGGTTTGTGTGCAGCGTAGTATCCGGCCAGGGTTTCATCGCTCAGTCCAAGTCCCCGGTCATGTTCGTTGCGCATAAAAGCCATGACCGTGCGTACCACGAGCGCAGTTCTATCACGAAATACAGCCGGTGGGACCTACATGACCGGCTACCGGAAATTGTCCGCACCGCTGGGCAATTACTTGGTGGGGTAATCGTAGCGCGGCCGGTAGAGGGATTGCCGCCGGACCTTCCGGTACTGCAGGTTGCAGATCCTATCCAGGCCATCATTGAGCTCGGGCTCGCGGCACGGCAACGTTACAGTGGCGAAGTCGTTGCCATTACCGGTACCTCCGGCAAGTCATCCACACTGAAAATGCTCAGCTGCCTGCTGGGCGGCCGGGATAAAGTGCTCACCAGCCTCGGTAATTACAATTCCCGCGTGGGTGTACCCACCATGCTCGCCAGTCTGAATCAACACCACGACGCCGCGGTGGTCGAAATAGCACAGAGTGCCCTGTGGATGAAGCAAGGGCCGATCACGCAACGGGTGCCCCCCACCATCGCATTGATTACCGAAATTGGTGTTTCCCAGACTACCAGCCGGGTTAAAACTGACCGCGATACCGCAAAATGGAAATCCCGTATTTTCGATGGACTGAGCGGGCGCGCAACCGCAGTGGTAGGCGAACATCTGCCACATTTCGATTACATTCTGGGAAAGGCGCGCCAACACGCCAAACGTGTAGTGACCTACGGCAATAGCGAACACGCCGAGGTACAGATACGGGAGATTACAACAGATCAATACGGCAGCCGGTTAGCCCTGCATACGCCACGAGAAGACATAGAAATTTACGTGCCCGTTCCCAGTATGGGTATGGCCCGCAATGCCGTTGCCGCCCTGACGGTACTGTATGCCATGGGAAAACCGCTGGCGAACGCCGCCAGCGCGCTGGGGCAACTGACATTGGACGAAGGGCATCTCGACCAGATACCACTGAATTTGCCCCGAGGCAGCGCAATGCTCATAGACGACAGCTGGAACGCCACGGTGAGCTCCATGCTCAATGCCTTTTCGGTATTGGCGCAAACCCCGATGCCATCGGGAGGGCGCAAAGTTGCCGCGCTGGGACGCATTGTTGAGCTGGGTGACCAAGCAGCGGCACTGCACCGTAGCCTGGCCAGGCCATTAATTGAATGCGGTATCGAAAAACTTATTACTCACGGGGAAGAAATGCACTTCCTCAGATCCATTCTCCCGGAAAAAATACTCGGTCCGCACTTCAACACCGCGAAGGACATGGCCTACTACCTGATCGGAGCCCTGCAGGATAAGGATCTGTTACTGGTCAAGGGGTCACGGCGGGATTCAGATTTTGGTGCAGTACCGAAGCTGCTGCAAGAGCTGGCGGCCACAAATGCCCCAACAGAAGTAGCGACTCGTACAGAGTGCGGCACTGGCAGTGCACGCCGTCTTTCGGCCAACCGTCCAGCCGACAACTGTTGGTTCCCGTACTGAAATTCTCAGCCATTCCGACGCTAATGGTCCATGCGGAAAGTTCGGTAACTAAGGAGCAAAGCCAAAGCGTTCAGATCAAGGCGAGAAAGCGCAGGAATAGTGGAACTATTTCAAGCTTTCTCAACGCAGAGCTGGACGCTTTGGCGAAGTGAACCGTTACGCAACGTTCCGCATGGACCACTAGCCCAGCACCGAAAAGCTGCAACGGGAGAAACACGGCGCGGATTCAACCTCTGTGTGCGTTACGGCCGCCGATAAAGGGCCAACTTTGCACTGCTCTACCATTTGCGCCACGGCCCGCTCGGTACCTTCCAACACTGCCTCTACTCGCCCATCCTCCAAATTTCTGACCCAGCCGGAGACTGCATGGCGTACTGCCATCAATTTAAGCCAGCGCCTGAACCCGACGTGCTGCACCTTCCCGCATACCAGCACGCGGCAGGCGACACGTGTTGCAGAGTCTGGGAGTTCGGGAAACAGCTCTCGCAGCAGTACAGCGGCGACGTCTCTTGGTAGACCTTCGTCGGGAAAATGATGTCGCCCAAGATGGGGATTACACACAGCGTTCACCACTTGCCATCGCTGTGAACAGGCATCGCGGCTGATATCCTCCATAAGAAGGTCGATGCCAGCAATAAACGGATCGAAGATAACCTGAAGAGTTCGCTCAAGCACCGACAACACACTAGGGTGAATCAGCTCGCTGACATCCATCCGCGAGACTTGAGTTTGCATCCCCTGGGGAGCTGTCTGCGTATATAACGCCGCCACCACCTTGTTGCCGATGACAAGTACCCGGTAGTGATTTAGTCGTCGCCCAGACTCATCCCCGGCACCCTCGCCCATTCCGGCCTGCTGATGGGGCTCACTGCACGGAAGCACCTCTGCCATCCAGTCGTTGTTCCTGGTGATTTTGCGGGACACCAGTCGCACGCACTCAGGTATTGCACCATGGAACAGGCAGCTGAATTTTCCGTGGCGCAATTTCAACACCGTATCCGAAAGCGTTTCTATTTCGAGATTGTGCGCAAATGCCGCCTGTTTGATCAGATCAGCCTGTCGTCGTTCGCCCTGATAAAATGCACGCGGGAATTGACTGAACCGATATACAGGAGCCAGCGCCACCTGCAACCTGCGCGGGCTCGCCGCAGTCGTAGTGGAAAGTACATGGCGGAGCAATTTTCCCGGTACGTCGACCGCACGCCCATACGAGGGAAAAACCGCATCACAGATTCCCGGATTGGAGTTGACCTCAATGACATAGACCGGCGAGTGAGCGGCGCTCGGCACCCCGCCGCAATACATAAGATCCACGCCCACTTGCACAAGGCCGGGGAAACACAGCGCAGCGCGCTCAGCTATCCTTCGGCTCTCCGCATCCAACAGGCCCAAAACCTCTACGGTTTCCCCTCCCGCCGAAGTGTTCGCCACCGAGGTCAGTTGAACTCTTTCTCCAGTACTGGGAATCGTGTCTAACGAGATGTTCCTGCGCTCGAGCAGATCAACGTTTCGAAGGGGGTCATACCGCAGACTCGGATTGTTCCTGCGAATCCGGTTCTTGCGTTCCATTAAGTCGCGAATGGAATGGATGCCATCACCAACCACGTGTGCTGGCGTGCGCACATAGGCGGCCTCTGCCTTTCCTCCGATAACGATGACACGTATATCCTGACCTCTAAGATTCTGCTCAACGATAACCCGTGCACTGTGGTGCCGGGCCAGTTTCCAGGCGCGGTTGAACTCCTCTTCCCCGCCGATCCCGCAGGAGACACCAGCACCGGATGATCCGTCACTGGGTTTTACAGCAACTTCCCCACCGAACTCAAGAAAATACCGCAGCGCCGACGGATAATCCTCGAACACATCTCCTGCTGGCACGGGGATGCCTGCGTCCGCCATTAGTTTCTTGGCTATATGTTTTTGACGCGCGCAGTATGCATAAACCGCGGAGTTTTCGGGGGAATTCTGTCGAAAAACGATACTTTTCTGTCCATCTCGAACCTCAAAAATCAATTTTTGATGGCGCTGGACTTCCAGATTCATTGCATTGGCCGTATGACACAGCAGCGAAATGCCAATGTCGTCACGCACGTGGAGGAAGGGTGAGTTTGAGTAGTCGTTCTCTACTGATTCCCGGACAATACTTTCTACGGGGAAAATTTCAGACATTGCACTTATCTACCCTACGGCCTGTATCGTGGCCTTACGCCGCGGAAATTGGCTGCAAAGCGACAGCATGGATAGCCAGGATCAAATACAAAGCATGTGATTTCCCAACTATCTAAACAGCCAAAAAGTTGCAAAAGCCGGATCAGCGTTCGCGAAGCGCCTCTCCCGCCTGGTTAAACGGTTTTACCAGATAGTCAAATATGGTTTTTGATCCGGTTTTAACATCCACGGTCGCCACCATACCCGGCACAATCGGAAACTCCTTTCCATCCCGATTAATCAGCGCATCGGCATCCGTCAGAATCAATACGTGATAAAAATATTCACCGGGTTTGGTTTCATCCTGAATGGTATCGGGAGATATCATGGTAACTTTCCCATCCAGCCCACCATATACGCTGTAGTCATATGCAGTTATCTTGACCTTGGCATCCTGTCCTGGATGAATGAACGCGATATCCCTGGGTGATATTTTTGCCTCAATCAACAGGCGGTCATCTAGCGGAACAATTTCCATCAGGCGGCCATTCGGAGGAATTACACCGCCGATAGTCGTCACTTCAATGTCCTTGACGATACCTCGCACCGGTGATTTAAGTGTCAGCCTGGTGAGGGAATCCGCGCGCCCTTCGATGATAGAGGACAAGGCCTCAACCTCCGCACTGACATTCGCCAACTCTTCCCGTGCGCGCACCATATATTCAGACTGAACATCCTTGATTTTCAGGTCCAGTTCGGATTTCTGCCGGCTTAGCCTCAGCACTTCGACATTGCTCGCTGCACCGGACTTAACCAGATCCCGGGTTATTGAAAGCTCACTCTGGATCAGGTCGCGGGCCTCTTTAAGACTGAACAGGGAATCCTGAAGACTTTTTTGCCGCGTTTGATAAAGTCTCTTTTCTTTGAGAATCAAATCCTGATAATTTGATAACGCCTCAGGGAACTTGAGCTCCGTACCATTCACCTCCGCACTAAGTCTGGCGGCATTGGCTAGCGCGGCCCGATAGCGGGCTTCACTTTCTTCGACATTGGAACGGATTTTTGTCGGGTCCAGTTGCGCGAGTACTTCACCCTGCTCAACAATATCGCCTTCGGCAACATTGAGCCGTGCGAGAATCCCTCCTTCAAGCGACTGGATCACCTGCGCTCTGGAGGTCGGAATTACTTTGCCCGCTCCCTTGGAGACTTCATCCACTTTGGCGAAGTAAGACCAGGTAATGAAGCTGGCAAGCAACAGGAAAAACACCCAAATGACGCGGCGGGACTGAGAGAGTCGCGCTTCGTCTGAGCCCTCGCAGTAATGCGCACCAGCATTGTGAAAATCCGCCTCGAGAATCGCGATGTTCGCAGCCTCCTGAGGTGCTGTATTAGCACGGCTGATCGCGGATTCCGGGCTTTGTGAAACTGGGGTCACGCTGGTCATCCGTTCACCTTTTCACGTCCCTGTTGGGCATTGGTATCCGAGGATTTGGACTCGGATGTGGCAACCTGAGCCAGTTTCTGTAAAGCGACCGCCTTGGGTGCATCAAGCACCACCTGCCCATTGTCCACTACCAGTATCCTGTCTACGAGTTGCAACGTACTGCTTCGGTGAGTGGCAAGGACAAGTGTCCGCCCCTCTACCCAGCGCTTGAGCTTTGTGATAAATCGTTTTTCCGTGACATCGTCCAGAGAGGCCGTCGGTTCATCCAGCAGTACTACATTCGGGTTTCGGATAAATAGCCGGGCAAGTAGCAGTGATTGACGCTGGCCGCCGGAAAGCCCAAGACCACCTTCAAGTACAACGTGATCCATGCCTTTGGGAAGCTTGCGTACGAATTCCAGAGCGCCCGACAAGTCCAATGCCGCAATAATTTCCCGGTCGGATGCACCGGGTGCTCCGAGAGTGATATTTTCACGCAGTGTTCCGTGAAACAGGTTGGCATTCTGGGTCAACAAACCGATATCCCGACGTGTATCCGCCGGATCGATATGCCCGAAGCTGACCCCCTCCAGAGTAATTTCTCCGGCACTCGGCTCCAGCAGTCCAGAGAGGGCCTGCAACAACGTGGATTTGCCCGCTCCGTTGCGTCCTAATATGCCGATGCGTTCACCGGCCCGGATCTGCAGCGACGCCACGCTCAATGCCGGGATACTGGCATCGTCGCCGTATTTGAACGCGGCCTGGTGCAACTGGTAATTCCCTGCAACGTAGGAGAGATGCACCTTTTTACTCCCCTCCGGGTGGTCCACCGGCAACTGCATTATCTGATCCAGACCTTTCAATGCATACTTTGCCTGCTGCCAACGACTCAGCACTTGGGTGATCTGCGCCATCGGCGCCATCATGCGTGATCCAAGAATCGAGGCAGCTACCAGCGAACCGGCCGTCATATCCCCCGACATCACCATGGGGGCGCCAAAGAGCACAATAACGGCAAATACAGACGACTGGATGTTATGGGTCCAGGTAACCAGCTTACCAATCAGCCCTCTCAGCCGGAGATTCGACTCGGCGGTGACCGCGTTGTAGTGGTTCCATTGCTGTTGGAATCGTTGTTCCGCCTGCAGCCCCTTGATATCTTCCATTCCCTGCACGGTTTCCACCAGCATGGCATTGCGCAACGAAGATTCCCGAATGGATTCTCCGGCCAGCTGGGCAAGTTTTCCCTGCGCCAGTAGGCCGGGCACAATCAACATCACCAGTGCCACTAGGGGAATCAGCGCGAGAGGGCCTGCCACATACCACATGAACACAAGAAATAGGAAAAAGAACGGCATATCCGCCATGGCAAGGATGGTGGTTGACGTTACCATCTCCCGAACCTTCTCCAGCTCCCGAATCTGGGAAATAAACGCACCAGTCGACTTGGGCCTAGCGCTGCTGCGCAACCGCACAGCGTGACCGTAAACGAGATCGGACACTCGAATATCCGCCCGTTTACCCAACAGATCGGTAACCTTAATGCGGTTTACGCGCATCAAAAAATCAAAGAACACGGCAATCATGACACCGCTGAAGAGTACATAGAGCGTGGGTATAGATTCTGCGGGTATGACCCGATCATACACCTGCTTGGAAAAGAGGATTCCGGACAGCGCGAGAATATTAGCCACCGTAGTGGCAATCATTACATGAGTGTAGGGCTTAAGGTCCCGCAGGATGATCGACCTGAACCAGTGCTTTTGTTGGGGCTTGATGTAGTCATCGACGCGAACATCGGCCACGTTGTGGGAAGGACGCAGAACCACTACGGTGCTGATTTGGGAAGCCATGGCGTCAGCTTTAATCGCCGATGCCGCCCCCTTATCACCGCTGAACACGACCGACAGACTTCCGTTCGCATCGATGGTTTCAATGACGCCTATCTGGCCACTACGCAGCTGAACAACCAGCGGAAGGCGCCACGGGCTCAACATGCTGGAATCAAACTCGGTAAACCTGGCAACCAGCCCAGCCTGCCGCGCCATACTTCGCACTACGTTTTCAACAGGATCCTCCTGCCCCCATTGGGACGCAATCCGTATATTTTCTTCTGAAAATTCAAGCCGATAGTGCCTGGCAACACAAAGTACGGCATCCACCCATTGAACATAATCCGCAATTACTTTCTGGGGACTTTCCATTTTACGCTCTTCTGATATACCACCGAAGGGGATCAGGGTAATACCTCAACGCCTTGGATAGGGCGCCCCTGGAGATCAAATGCATTTCGGATTTCGCCGACGGTATAGAGGCAATCCACCTGTAACTTATTCAAGTCGTACTCGGTGTTATTTTTTTCTATACGCGCCTGGTAGAGCTCCTGTTCCGAATTGAGCAGTTCAACCAGTGTTCTGGTTCCCAGTGCTGAGTACTGCTGCTGGTAAAGATCCCGAGTCTCCGCAATCGCGCGAAGGCGTGCGTCAAGTATTGAGACACTTCTCGAAAGTCCGTCGCTCTGACTTTGCGATATACGCAGATCGCGAACCACACTGAGCCGCGCGTTGTCCTTGGCCGCTTCCGCAGCACGCAATGCAAAGCCCGCTGCATCCCGATTCGCAAAAATGCGGCCACCCTGATAGATCGGCATGGAGAGGTTTAGAAATACGGCGCTTTCGTGGTCGTTCAGAGCATTGGTATCCACGTATTCCTGATCCAGATAGCTGTTGACACTGCCATCAAGAGAGAGTGTGGGCCAGGATTGAGCTTTGGCTTCCCGCAGCTGTGCCACCGCTTCCGCACGCTGGGCTTCTGCAAGCAGTACAGCTGGAGCGTAGCTGGCCTGCATAGGATCAATCTGGCACCCGTGCACAACGGATTCAGGAATTCCCGCGGTGAGCGCTACCGGCTGTTCCGTCCCCATCAGGTTCTGCAAAACGCTGCGCCAGCGCGCCAATTGTGCCTCAAGCTGCTGCCGCGTGGCCTTTGCGGATTCAATGCGGGATTGCGCCTGAAGCACATCGGAACGCGAGCTCGCACCACGCTGACTCCTCAGATTCACTAGCCGGGAAATCGCCGACACTCCCTGAACCTGCTCCTCGGCGGACTTCACCAGCGCTTGATAGCGCTGTACTTCGATCGCCGCTTGGGCGGTATCCCGCGCTACCTGATCGATTTGTTGAAGTACCCGCGCCTGAGAAGCCTGGGCGCTGGCAGTCGCAGCGTCCACGCTGCTGGAAATTTTTCCGAAGTCGTATAGGACTTGTGACAGGTACAGCTGCACAGCATGACCATCGCCGTTGCCGTCATTCTTGCTGTCATAGCCTCCAACAATCCCGACATTCAGCTGGGGATAATAGCCAGCCTTTGCGGCTCGGATATTCTGTTGCTGGCGATGTAACTCACCAACGGATTCACCAATTGCGGGATGCCACTCAACGGCACTCTGGACGGCTTCGCGCATACCGACCTGCCTGGCACTGGCACTTCCGGCCAGCGACGGATTAAGAGGCCGCGCGCTATAGAGCGGACTTTCGGCAACTTCTCCATGTAACCGGGCTGGACTGATCACCTGAAATTCCAATTCGGAATCCGCCGCATATACAGTCCCGGCAGCAACGAGAAATGTCGCGAAAATCACTCTAAGTGGAATTTTTTTCTTCAGAAAGACCTTGTGGAGTTCACTGCGCACAGTTTTTCCTGGCCTCGGCTTCGCGTATTCCTGGGTCACTTTTATTCACTTTTTTATGCCACGCCTGATGCGAATACGCTGGCAGAACGCAGCCGGATATTTCCCTAGTAC
The DNA here is from genome assembly GCF_011326135.1 of Microbulbifer sp. SH-1. Classification (NCBI taxonomy): domain Bacteria; kingdom Pseudomonadati; phylum Pseudomonadota; class Gammaproteobacteria; order Cellvibrionales; family Microbulbiferaceae; genus Microbulbifer; species Microbulbifer sp. SH-1. The sequence goes on from NZ_CP046948.1 coordinate 1,651,662, forward strand.
CGCGCTAAGTCTAGTTCAATATAAAGACGCCGGACGTGGGTCCGGCGTCTGAGGCGTGAATATCAACTGAATAATTGAGCGTGAAAAGATTAAAGCTCGTAGACTCCATTCTGTGACCAGAGACCGGCCATCGGATCATACGTATCCGGCGGCAGTATCTCGGCATCATTGGCCGCAGCGGGCTGAATGTCACTGACATTTGCAAGCAGATTGCCCAGTTCTTCCGCCGAAAGGAAGTCACTATGGAAAAAATCAATCAACAAATCTTGCAGTTGGACATACGACCCACCGCCCTCCTGGTTTGTTGAGCCGGAACAGCCACAGTCCGCACCATCACCAATAAGCAATCCTTCCAGCTGTATTGCTTCTTCAAGTGCATTTTCGAGCCTGGCCTCAACCGTATCGCGGAAGGCGGGCGATATCTCTTGCCCGCTCACCGGTACCAGCGACTCTATCGGTGTGTACTGGCTCATATCGCAACTAAGGGTGATATCGGCATCAATGTCGATATCGATATAGCAGCCACCGTCGCCGTTTACAGCGGTCAACGGAAGGTTGCTATCAATATCCATTGCAATATCAACGTAGACGTCAATCCCGTGCAAAGTTACCTGATGGGTGTAGACCCAGTCCCCATTAGAGACCGACACAGGATCATTTTGGGGATCGCATTCAAGACTGATATCTACATCAATATCCACGTTGATATCGCATAGATCATGACAATGATCGTCACAGTCATCGCCATCGTCGGTGTTGTCATCCTCGCCGGTATCAGTGTCTGGATCGGCGTCGGCATCGGCGTCGGCGTCGGCGTCGGCGTCGGCGTCGGCATCTGAGTCTGCATCCGCATCGGTGTCGTCCTCCGAATCCGGGGGAATCGGCGAAGGCATGCTCGGGGAGGGTGATAGCGCAGGCGGCGGGGAAACGGCGAAGCCCGCGCTGGAAGAATTGTTACCATCAGACGATGCCACGCCAGCAATACCCAATGCCGATAGCCCCGCCCACAACCCCGAAGATACATTTAGCAAACTACCGGCTGTATTCCCGGATAAAGCGGAGCTGCCCTCTACCGAGGCAAACGATAATGCTGTTCCATCCGCTGAATACTGCGCAATCTGCACTTCACCCGTGTTGGGATTCTCCAGAAAAAGTTCGGTCGGTGTTTCCACCGTATCGGGACCGAAGAAATTCGCGATCATGATGACTTCTGCAGAAGCCAATTGAATGATCAGGTCGCTGCCTGATCGGCTCCACGAAATAATGTCGCTCTGCGACAACGGTAATTTGACAAACCCTGAAGAATTTAAAGCCACTCTAGTGGAATCAAATGATGTCAAGGTGCCGTCCAGTTTATCGACTACCTGCGTTAGCATCCTGCCTACCCTTACTTTTTCATCATCCTATGATGAAGCCCAGATCCAATTGATGAAGGTTTTCTCTGACATCGAAAACCTAAAGAACAGTTTTTGGACAACATGCCCTCTTTTTGATCAAGAACATATGGTATGGCTGAGTTATTCGTTGATTTCAAGCAGATGGCATCAGTACTGGAATTCCTGGGCGCAAAAAAAAGACACCGGGTTTTTAGCCCGGTGTCTGAGTCGCCCATATCAACTGGGGCGTATGAAAGCGAGTATGTTACAGCTCGTGGTACCCGTTCTGCGTCCACAGATCCGCTGTCGGGTCGCTCATGTCTGGCGTCATGATCTCTGCAGTAAGTCCAGGCTCGGACTGGGCTGAGCTCGCGTCACCCAACAGACTGCCCAGAGCTTCCGTCGAAAGAAGATCACTTTGGACAAAGTCTTCCAGCAGATCTTCGAGACTGACGTACGCTCCAGTGTCGCTCTGATGTGTTGAATCGGAACTACCAGGATCGTCACTGTATTCAGCCAGTTCTATGGCTTTCTCAAGCGCTTCTTCGAGCGTGGCGTCAAGTGCTCCCTGGCCACCAAACTCTGACTGAGATGCCATCAGTGCGACTCCGTTATCCGGTCCATAGAGTGGCACCGCCATGAAATCACCACTGGGTTCCTCACCATCGGGCGACATCGCTACCCCATAGTCCGGTGGGCAGTGTCCGAAGTCGCAATCTATGCCGATGTCGATATCAACATAGATGTCGATATAGCAGCCCTTATCACAGCCGTCGGTAGGTGGACCAAACCCTTTGTCGATATCCACCGCGATTTCAACATCGACATCAATCCCATGCAGGCTTATTTGATGGCTGTAGACCCAATCGCTGTCGGAATCTGCATCCGCGTCCGCGTCTGAATCTGCGTCGGCATCGCACTCAATGTCGATATCAACATCCACATTGATGTCGCAGTGGCAGTGCTCGTCGCAATCGGCGTCGGCGTCTGCATCGGCATCGGCGTCGGCATCCGCATCCGCATCGGCGTCGGCGTCGGCATCGGCATCGGCATCGGCATCCGCATCGGCATCGGCATCCGCATCGGCGTCGGCATCCGCATCGGCATCGGCATCCGCATCGGCGTCGGCATCCGCGTCAGCGTCAGCGTCGGCGTCGGCGTCGGCGTCGGCGTCGGCGTCGGCGTCAGCATCGGCGTCGGCATCCGCGTCGGCATCGGCATCCGCATCGGCATCCGCATCGGCATCCGCATCGGCATCCGCGTCGGCATCCGCATCCGCGTCGGCATCGGCATCCGCATCGGCATCCGCGTCGGCATCCGCATCGGCGTCAGCATCCGCGTCGGCATCGGCATCCGCGTCGGCATCCGCATCGGCGTCAGCATCCGCATCGGCATCGGCGTCGGCATCCGCGTCGGCATCCGCATCGGCGTCGGCATCCGCGTCGGCATCGGCATCCGCATCGGCATCCGCGTCGGCATCCGCGTCGGCATCCGCATCGGCGTCAGCATCCGCGTCGGCATCGGCATCCGCGTCGGCATCGGCATCCGCATCGGCGTCAGCATCGGCGTCAGCATCGGCGTCAGCATCGGCGTCCGCATCGGCATCCGCATCGGTATCAGCATCCGCATCGGCATCCGCGTCTGTATCTGCGTCCGCATCCGCATCAGAGTCCGCGTCAGCATCCCCGTCCGGGGGCGGTGGCGCGGGGGGCGGGGGTGGCGGCGGGGGTGGTGGGACGTATGGCGAGAAGCTAGGTCCGGAGGAGTCATCATCGTCGGCATTAGCAATCGCGATGATGCCCAACGCGGCTAAACCCGCCCATACCCACGGGCAAACAATTTCCCCCGTAGGAGGAATGATGCCAGCGAAGCCCGTACTGCTGCTCGCCTGAGCCATCGAAAGTATTGAACCATCGGCTCCTTGCTGAGCAAGCAATATCTCGCCAGATTCAGGATCCTCCAAGAAGAGATCACTAGCGATATCGCCCGAATCCGCGAGATAAAAATTCTCGATGGTAATTATTTCCCCGGACGCCAGCTGTATGATCAGATCATCGCCGGATCTGGAAAACGAAATAATGTCATCCTGCGACAGTGCCAACTTGACGTACCCCGGAGCGTTCAAAACCACGTTGGCGGAATCAAACGAACTCAGGGTGCCGCTGGATTTATCAACTACATGTGTTTGCATCCTGCCTACCCTTGCTTATCCGTCATCCCGTGACGGAGCCCCAACTCGATTTGGCGAATTTGTGCTTTGGCGCCCCAAGACCCCCAAGAACAGTTTTCGCACTAAGTGATCATTTTTTGACCACTTATATAACGGTATGGCTGAGTTATTCGCTTATTTCAAGCAGAGCAATGGCATGCTGCCAATTGAGCACATGAATCGGAATTGAATGCCAAACAAGAGGTGTAAAGTTCCGCCACAAAACAAATTACTGCGTCGGAAATGCGAGGTGTTCTCATCATAGTTCGACGCAGTAACCGCCCTGAATTCACAGTGCTGCGGAACGCTCCGTAGACACTGGCGACGGATCAGATGCTGGTGAAGTATCTGTGATCCGACCGCTTCGGAAATACAGAAACAAAACCAGCCCGCACAGAAGAAAGGTTCCCCAGTAGAGAGACGAACCACTCCACTTCTCGATTACAAAACCCCCAACCAACGGCGCACTTGACCAGCCAAGTGTGTAAAAAGACGTCGCGCCAAAATAGCTACCCCTGAGATGATCGGGAGCCATCCGGTCTACCTGGATACTCATTGTCGGGAACAAAATTGTTTCGGCTACGCTCACAACGAAGGTCGCACCCAACCAGCCATAGAACCAGTGGACCGGATTGATCGCAAACCACACCTGCCCTGCCGCGAGAACAAAAATTCCCATCACAATCCGGCGGTTGATACTCAATGCACGCATCAATTTCAGCAATGGAAACTGCAGCAGAATAATCGTCGATGCATTCACCAGAATCATGCTGGAGATCAGCTGTATCAAGTCGGGAGCACTACTTTGTGTAAGGTACTGCACCAGGCTGGAATCCATATGCGCGTAGATAAACAGCGTAAGAATGTTGGCAAACACCACGATCAAAAAAGCTTTGTCACGCCGCAGTACCGTCAAGGTCGCTCGGAAGCTCGTCGGCGGATGCCGCTTCAGTCTCGCTGCCACTCCCGATGTTGTATACCGGAACGCCCATACAAAGCCGAGACAGAGAAAAAGGTAGCTGAGCGCGGTAAGCCCGAACGTGGACTGCTGCGCACTGATCCCGACCCAAACGCCCACGACCGGTCCCAGTGCAGCCCCCACATTGATCAGAAAATAGCGAAACTGCAGTGCAAGCTCACGAACCTGCTTTTGCTTGATCAGATCACCAAACAATGCGCTTGCTGGTGGTTCCCAGATGGCGCGACCAATGGAACAAAGCGTAATGGACACGACAAAGGCAGACAGTGACTCCGCCACGGCGAGTAGCGCAAACGCACAGGTGTTGATCAATGTACCCAGGATTAATATGGTGCGCCTGCCATATCTGTCAGACAGGGTACCCATATAGAACCCGAGCAGAGTCGCCGCCATCGCCGATACACTGAGAATAAGTCCGATATATGCCGGTCCCAGTGAAAATTTCTCATGCAGCAGAATCGCGAGAAATGGCCACACCATAAAATAAGTGCCGCGCCCGAAAAAACTTCCGATCAGAATTATCCATATCAACGGCGGTAAGCCATAGAGTGATTGCCACCACTGCCTGTCCATGCCGATCCTCCCATGTTAACGGCAAAAAAAAACCCGGAGGCCAAGACCATCCGGGTTTTTCCTGGAGAGTCTTGATGAAACCCTCCAGAACACACATTTTGGTAATCTGTCAGGTAATCATACCGCGCACTCGAATAGCCACTGCGGAGGCCAGCACGGAAACGGACAGATGTTTACACAGCATATTAACCAGCATTTCCGCACGAGGGGTATATTCGGCCATCATTTCAGGTAGGGAAGTATGGAGTGAGAAAAGACGCACGCGGGCCATCAGTGCCAGCGCTGCTCGCTGCCAACGATAACCCGATAAGTTCACGCGTTTGATCTGAGAGTTCATTTGATTCCGTACCCGGTTGCACCGAGAGGTTTCTGATACATTTTCCACTCGCCTGCCGTCGGCCTCTATTTGTGCGATTGACAGGAAGGCAACCATCATATCCGACCCGCCATTTCGCGCAACCGATAATTCGCGGATTTTTCGCATTTTTTTCTCCGGAAACAAAATGGTCATGAAAACTGCCGACCCGATCCTGTGATACCCGCTTCTATACTGACTGATGAATCCGGAAAGAGATCGCCTCTGTAGGGTTCGCTCCTGTGTACCCTTTGAAAAGGATGCTGAACGCCATGCCCCACTCCAGAAAGATAAACCCATCCGACGATAAGCTTCATCAGAATGCCGTCCTGATCGAAACGAGCCATGGAATACTCCAAGGGCGGGTCATACCGGAATGCCCCGACGGGCCCGGCGCCGTAAGACAGTTTTTGGGAATTCCCTACGCGGAACCTCCCGTCGGCCCGCTACGCTGGCACCCGCCCCAGCCACTTTCCCCCTGGACCGGAGTCCGGAATGCCAGCAGCTTCGCCATGCCCGCACCGCAAAACCCCAATCATTTGTTTGATATCCGGGGACCGGAAGGACAAGAGCCGAAAAATGAAGATTGCCTCTACCTGAATATCCATGCGCCGCTCTATCCTGCGCACGGGAAACTACCGGTAATGGTATGGATTCACGGCGGCTCATTTTATTTAGGGTCCGGTTGTCAGGCCCTGTATGACGGGCAGTACCTCGCAGGTAGCGGACGCGCAATCGTGGTGACACTCAACTACCGCTTGGGCGCATTGGGATTCCTCCGGCTGAAACAACTGAGCGATATTCCTGCAACCGGTAATGAAGGTATTCTGGACCAGATTGCGGCGCTGCGTTGGGTACAGAACAATATTTCCGCCTTTGGCGGTGACCCGAACAACATCACCCTCTTTGGGGAATCCGCCGGCGCCATGAGTATCGCCAGCCTGTTTGCGGCGCAGGATGCCAACCACATACCTCTGGGCGGCACGCTCTTTCATAAGGCGATAGTCCAGAGCGGCAATCCCGCCGTTTACAGTCAGCCGGAGAAAGCCACGGCGATGGCGGAAAAATTCTGCGAAATTCTGTCGGCCCTGCGGGGTGGCAGGCCCATCAGGTTTCCGCCCACAACCGAAGAGCTGCTCAAAGCCCAGGAGTTACTCCTGAATAATCCTGAAACCGATCGCCACTGGGGCCACCTCCCCTTCAAACCCGTACTTGATGGTGAACTGATTACTTGCCCACCCATAGACGCTCTGCGCGGTGGCGCCAGTACCGGCGTGGCCCTGCTAGTGGGGAGCAACAGCGATGAATGGAACCTGTTCAGTGCGGCGCGACCGGAAACCCTGACACTGAACGATCAAGATATTCGCGACCACCTACTGCCGCTGTTGCCGGACGAGCTGATCCAGCCATTGCTGGAGCACTATCGGCAGCGGGCAGAATGCCTCGGTGACAATCCATGGCCGCTGTGGAGCCGCGCCTGGAACATGTTACTGACCGATATGACATTCACGGTACCCGGGCTGCGCCTACTACAGGCCCACCAGGGTAAGTGCTTTCACTATCACTTTGCGCAACCGCTGCGCGCTCAGCCCATGCTCGGCGCCTGCCACGCCTCGGAGCTTGGCTATGTGTTCGGTACCCACGGCGCGCCGGAACTCCAGCACCTCTATGGAGGTGAGCAGGAGCCGCATATTCTCAGCGAATCCATGCGTAATGCATGGCTAAGTTTTGCCGAATCCGGAGATCCGGGAGACGACTGGCCCGACTTTGCATTGGGGTATAGCCGTTGCTTTGGGCAAACGGACGATAGACAGACAGACACAAGAATCCTGCAGCAGGTGTGGCAGATTCTGGACGACAGCAAACTTGGCGGATTTCTTTAGAGATCAATACTGCGCGCGAAATTCATAATAAAACGTTAAAATCCCGCTGAGGATTTCCAGCCGGAATACCTCACACAAACTTCTAAAAAAGGCTGACGATTTGCATCAGATTTTGTTGATTCGCCATGGCGAAGCCGCCAAGTCCTCTACCGATGACGACCCGGGCCTGACACACCTCGGCCGGCGGCAAGCGGAGATACTGGCAGATGATCTGGACCGACAGTTTCCAGATGGCGGCGGCGTACGGCTGATCAGCAGCCCCAAAGCGCGCGCAATCCAGACAGCAACCCCACTAGTCCAGCGCTGGCAATGCCGCCTGGATAAATCGCCAAAGGTCATTGAGATCCCATCGCCCGCGGGAGTAAAACTGGCGGAGCGCGGCGGATGGATTCGGACGCTGCTCAACAGCCACTGGGACAGCCTCACCCCTTTGCAAACAGAATGGAGAATGGGCATTACCGACTATCTCCTGCAGTTATCCTCCCATGGGGAGAATGAAGAGTTCCACACCACTCTGATTTTCTGCCACTTCATGGTAATCAATTCTATAGTGGCAACCATCCGCAATGACTTGCAGGTGGTGCAGTTTCACCCCGACTACACCTCGCAGACCCGTCTTTTCCTCGAGCAAGGAAAACTGTCGCTTGCAGAACTCGGGCAGGAAAAAAGTATCGACAACCTGATTCAGTAATGCGAAACGGGCTGGGGGAGCCCGCTCGATTAGTCTGAAAAGAAAATAGTGATCCCTCATTGCCCCGTCTACGGCCGTATCCGAGATCAGTCCTGCCCGAGGCTTTTGCTGACTACTTCGTACAAATCAGAAGACAGTTTGCCACTGTCTGAAATACGCTGTAGTGCCACCCGAATCTGCCCGGATTCCTCGGCCCGGTATTTTCTCCAGCGTGTCAGAGGTGTGACCAGCCGCGCCGCAATTTGTGGATTGAGCTTATCCAGTGCGATGACCTGATCCGCCAGAAAATTGTAGCCACTCCCGTCTTCCCGATGGAACTGGGTGAAGTTGCGCATCGCAAACCCCGCGACTACGGCGCGCACCTTGTTGGGATTTTTCACGTCAAAAGCCGGGTGCGACATCAATTTCTGCACTCGTTCCAGTGCACCGAACTTCGCGCTGCCGCTTTGCAGCCCAAACCAGGTTTCCACCACCTGAGTATCCTGTTGCCACTGCTGATAAAACGTTTCCAGGAAGTTTTCTGATTGCTCTTCCGGACCGAACTCCACAAGGGCGGCAAGTGCGGCGGCGGTATCTGTCATGTTTTCTCCGCGCTCAAACTGCGTTTTCGCCAGTGTCAGGGAGTCGGCATTTCCGGCGGCACACAGATAGGTGAGGCAAGTATTCTTCAGACTACGCTCGGCAATATCTTCCGCCGCGGGGGTATAGGGTTTGCGCCGATCCAGCGCGCGATAACGGGCCAGGAACCGTGCTTCAAGTGCCTTTGCAATAGCGTCGCGGGCAAAGACGCGCACGGCGATGATGGCGGCCGCATCAATATCGCCCTCTTGCTCAGCCAGTTCCTGCGCGCTGGGAAGCGACAGCATCTTTGCGACCAACGCCGGGTCCAGTGTTACATCGTCCAGTACCGCGGCAAAACCTTCTATCAAAGTGTCCGGCGACTCCAATGCCGCACCCGCGCGATATTGTTGCTGCAGTTTGCACAGGCTATCCAATGCCAAACGCTGACAGGCATCCCAGCGATTGAACGGGTCTGAATCATGCCGCATCAGGAATTGCAGCTGTGCGCTCGAATAGCCATAGCGAAGTTTTACCGGTGCGGAGAATCCTCGCAGTAGTGATGGCAATGGACGCGAAGCAATACCATTGAAGGTAAACGTCTGCTCCGCTTCAGTGAGATGCAACACCATTTCTTCCCGGCCCGACGCATCGAGTGGTAGCGGGCTGCCACTTTCATCCAGAAGTCCAATCTTCACAGGAATATGCAGAGGTAACTTGTCATTCTGCCCCGGCGTTGCCGGAGTGTGTTGGCGAATTGTGAGTGAATACTCCCCATTCGCCTCGCTATAGGCATCTGTCACCTCAAGCACCGGCGTGCCTGCCTGGCTGTACCAACGGCGAAACTGTTTCAGATCCGCACTATTGGCATCTTCCATTGCCACCACAAAATCTTCACAGGTAACGGCACAGCCGTCATGGCGTTCAAAATAAAGATCGCTGCCACGCCGGAAAGCTTCCTCTCCAAGAAGCGTGTGGATCATCCGCACCACTTCGGCCCCTTTCTCGTACACTGTGAGTGTATAGAAATTGGAAATTTCCATATAGGAATCCGGCCGCACCGGATGGGACATGGGACCGGCGTCCTCGGCAAACTGGGAGGTGCGCAGCAGGATGACGTCTTCGATGCGCTTGACCGCCCGGGAATTCATGTCCGCAGAAAACTCCGCATCACGGAATACCGTAAAGCCCTCTTTCAAACTGAGCTGGAACCAGTCACGGCAGGTGACACGGTTCCCCGACCAATTGTGGAAATACTCGTGAGCAACAATGGCCTCAATTCTCTGAAAAGCGGCGTCGGTCGCGGTTTCCGGGCTGGCGAGCACACAAGCGGAATTGAAGATATTCAGCCCTTTGTTTTCCATTGCCCCCATATTGAAATGATCTACCGCGACGATCATGAAAATATCCAGATCGTATTCCCGACCGTAGACCTCTTCATCCCAGCGCATAGCGTGCTTGAGAGACGCCATCGCATGTGCACACTTGCCGATGTTGCGCGCCTCGGTAAACAGTTGCAGTTTCACTGTGCGGCCACTGCAGGTTGTGAAATGGTCTTCCACATGCTGTAAATCCCCCGCCACCAGTGCAAAAAGGTAAGAAGGTTTGGCAAACGGATCTTCCCAGGTCACCCGCAAGCGACCGTCCTCGGTGGTCGTGCTGTCGATCCTGTTGCCATTCGACAGCAGGACAGGGTATGTGGCGGGCGCGACAATCGTAGTAGTGAATATCGACATCACATCCGGCCGGTCTGGATAAAAGGTGATTTTCCGAAAGCCCTCGGCCTCGCACTGAGTGCAGTACATGCCATTGGAGAGATACAACCCCTCGAGTGAGGTATTGGCTTCCGGGGCAATGCGGGTCTGCACTTCCAATTCGAACGCCGCCCGGTCAACGCTCAATGCCAGTCCACCGGGTTTTTCCTGATAGCGCTGGGCCGGGAGAAGCTCGCCATCAACCGATACAGAAAGCAACTCCAGATCTGATCCATCGAGCCAGAGCGGCGGCAGAGTCTCCTCAGCGCGGGCCACAGCCGGATTGCGCCGGACCTTTAGACGGGACGTCACAAGGGTGGCATGGGGGTCGAGATCAAAGGTGAGGTCCGTGCGATCCACCAGATAATCCGGAGCCTGATAATCCTTCAGGTAAATCGTACGCGCTTGGGAATCTTTCATTGACTAAGGTCTCTTTCAAAAATTGGCCGGCCTTTTTCTATGGGCCCCCGTATAAATCGTAGCGAGCGGCCCTCCTTCACCAGGTGACGCGCAACAGGTTTCAAATGGGGTCCGTCAATAACCGGCAGCCTGCCCGTCTTTGCGGCTTTCAGACGCACCGTGATACACACCATTCGCGTCTTTCAGGATGGCCTGGTAACCGCCATAAGGGCCACTTTCAAAACGTATCTGATGGCCCATCTGCACCAGCTTGCGCCGCGTTTCCATGGGAAAGCCGTCTTCCAGGCTGAGATAGCCCCCATCCTCCATCAGTTCATCCGTGGGCTGGCTGGAACCCGTGTGCAGTATACGCGGCGCATCGCCCGCTTCCTGCACGTTCATGCCGAAATCCACCATGTTGATGATAACTTGCGCATGCATCTGCGGCTGGGTCGCACCGCCCATGACGCCAAAGCTGAGCCAGGGTTTGCCATCTTTGGTCACGAAGGCGGGGATGATGGTGTGGAACGGACGCTTCCCCGGCTGGTACTGATTGAAATGACCTTCTCTGAGGCTGAACATCTCCCCGCGGTCCTGCAGAATAAATCCCAGCTCTCCGGGAGTCATGCCAGAGCCCATCCCCCGGTAATTACTTTGGATCAGCGACACCATATTGCCGTCTTTATCGGCGGTAGTGAGGTAGATGGTATCGCCGTGACGCAGAGCCACGGTCCCGGCATCGTAACGTTTGGCGGCCCTTTCCGGGTTGATAAGCTTGCGACGTTTGTCGGCGTAGGATTTCGAGATGAGCTCTTTGACCGGCAGCGTATTGAATTCTGGGTCCGCATAGTATTTGGCGCGGTCTTCAAACGCGAGTTTCTTGGCCTCCGTGAACAGGTGGATATATTCGGGGCTGAGGCGCCCCAGCTTAGCCAGATCATAGTCCTCGAGAATATTGAGGATCTGTAATGCTGCAATGCCCTGGCCATTGGGCGGCAGCTCCCACACGTCGTAGCCACGGTAATTGGTCGACACCGGTTCCACCCACTCAGATTTGTGACTGGCCAGGTCGTCATAGGAGAGAAAACCTCCGTTGGCGTTCATATAGCGGTCGATTTCCCGTGCAATGTCCCCTTTGTAGAAGGCATCGCGTCCGTCATCTGCGATTTTCTGTAGCGTATTTGCCAGACGGGGATTGCGGAAAATTTCGCCTTCCCTGGGCGCGCGGCCGTCAGGCATATAGGTTTCGCGGAAGCCCGGGTATTTTTCCAATACAGGCACAGACCGGTTCCAGTAGTAGGCCACCAGCTGCGTTACCGGAAAGCCGCTGTTGGCATAATGAATGGCCGGCGCCAACAGGTCTTTCATTGGCAGCCGGCCGAACTTTCCATGCAGCTCGAACCAGCCATCCACCGCGCCCGGCACGGATACAGGTAGAGGACCATGGGAGGGGATCTTCTCAAGATTATTGTCGGCAAAATAACGGAATAACAGTGATTTCGGCGAGCGCCCGCTAGCATTCAAACCGTGGAGCTTTTTGTCTTCGGCACTCCACACAATGGCAAACAGATCACCACCAATGCCATTGCCAGTCGGTTCCATCAGCCCCTGCACCGCATTGGCGGCAATAGCGGCATCTACTGCGCTGCCGCCCTTCTTCAGGATATCCAGCGCCACCTGGGTCGCCAGCGGCTGGCTAGTGGCGGCCATTCCCCCGGTGGCCAGTACCGGTGAACGGCTGGCGAACCCCTCACCGTTGATGCGGTCATATGCTTGAACTCCCACAGCTACCGACAGGGTCCCCGCCAGGGAAATCGCGGTCACTGCCAACATTTTCCTCACCTGACTGGCTTTACCGCACAATACTGTCATCACGAATTTCACAATTTCTGCCCCTGTCGTTATTCTCACAAACAAGTCTCTACATTTGGTGGTGAATTCTCAAGTCGGTCAGCCGAGGTTTTTGTGCGTTTTGTCTCCCGCTCCCTGAAGATCGCTGCAATTGCCCTGGCGCTATTGCTACTGGCTGCTGCCGCCGGCTGGATGGCGAGACATTCATGGATACCGGGTGCACTGAACTGGCGGCTGGATGGGATGCGCGTTACGGTATTCCAAGGGCTGAGCCTTTCCCGTTCGGACCGCGGACTGGGCGCACATCTTGACCACCTGCGCCTTGTCACCTCGCGCGGGTACTTCATTGATGTGAGTGATATCCACGTCAGCCGGATTCCCGCCCTCATTCGCGCCCTGCTGAGTTCGAACACGCGCGTCTTGCCGGAAGCAGAAATATCGGTCGAACGCCTTGCGATCAAATCTCCCGAGCCAGTGGTCGATGCTCAGGAAAACGCTCTGCCGAAGTTCCCGCCGGAAAATCCAGCGTCGAGAGCGCCGCACGGAGCTGATGTATTCGCGAAAGATACGGAGGCAGCCACTGAAATTTCCGTAGACGAAGTACTCGATAACCTGCGCAATCTGCCAATTCGGAAACTGCAGATCCAAAAAATCCAGTGGCCGCAGAGATTAAATGGCGAACTTTCCTTTTCCGCCACCCAGTTCCCCGGACACACCATTGAGGGAGAGCTGCGCAGCGACCGCTGTAGAGCATGCCGCCTGGAGCTGAAAGTGCGTATCGAGGAGGCACTGACAAAGTCTGCCCTAAAACTCGACAACGGTGCCGTGACCGTGGGACAACTGGACACCCGCGTATATCGTCAAGGGCCGGTCAATAGCGAAAGTCCTTCACGCCGCTGGCGGTTGGAAGGCAGTCTCAATCTTGCTGCCGGTCAATTGCCTCCACTGTTCCAACAAGTCGGTTTATCCAGCCGTGAACGCGGAGACTGGCTCGACCTAGCGCACTCCCTGCAGGGGGAGGCGTCGCTTACCTTCAAAGGCGGGATCCCGGATCGACTTTCGAATGCAGGTGATCTGCGCGATATCAGCGCGGCGATTGAAACCCGAGCGTTTTCCGCGGTATTGCCCGAGGGACACGCCGGCCTGCCAGTGGCCGCGGAAGTAACGACGATAAAACCGGTCCACCTGCAAATACATTCTGCAGTACCCCTGTCCGTCGCTTCCATCAAAGGAGAGCTGCAGATTCGCACAACCATTCAACCGGCATCGGAAATGCCCGTAGCAGTGCCGCCGCTAGTAGACAGCAATATTGTATTGTCGACTCAAAACGGTATTCCCCAAGTCCTGTTTCGCGGCGAGACCCACCTTGATGAAGCATCCCGCCTTTGGAATACAGCGAGATGGCAACAAGTGCGCGAGCAGATTCCAGTGACAGATATGCGGGGCATTCAAACATTTACCGGAACCTTCTCGCTTCCCGGACTCAATGGAATACTCAGCGGATCTGATGCACCGAAGATCCATCAGTTTTTCGCGGAAATCCGGCTCAATGACAACGCGACGTTCCTGCTGGAGCCTCCAAGCCACAATAATCCGCTGGCAGCATTGGACTGGCAGAAACTGCGGCTAACGCTGAGCGGCAGCCAAGCGATAAAACTTTCTTCCGCGAAATTTCCCGGTGAAATGGATCTGGAATTCCCACAGCTTGAGCTGGCAGCCAAAGATCTAAGCAAACTGCAAGATGAAAAACAGGGAAGCCCCGAGCTCCGGGGAGAAGTCGGCAACCTGCGCTGCGCCGGATTACCTGCGGTCAACTGCACCCTGCAACTGAAAATGGCAACCCCACAGTTGAGGCTGCCGGACACAACGACCAGTGTTAGCAACCTAAACCTGACCGTCGCGGAAGCCCACCTTGCCTCAGGGCAGGATGGCTCATTTTCCATAGCCCTGAAAGACCTGAACCTGAGCGCCGATCAGGGACATTCGGGAGAAGTCAGTATAGGTAAACCGGAGGTGTTTACGCAGCAGGCCAAATGCCGGTGGCAGAATACGGCGATTTCCTGCAGCAGCCCACACCTTGCCATCAATCTCGACCCACTGCACAGTGGCGACAATCAATTGCGTGGCGTTGTGTTTCTCGAAGACTTGCTCATTGTCCATTCCGGCGACAAACCTGGAGATTTTCAAGCTGCTGCCAGCTTCCATGCTGACAACCTGAATGTCTCCATACTGAAGCAATATAAGGCCGGGTTTTCCGCACGTGGGAAATGGCAGATTGCCAATCAGGAGATCACCGGCAGCAGCGATATTTCAGGTGGGCCGCTCGCACTGGTCACCAAATGGCAGCACAGCCTGAAATCGGGACAAGGCACGCTGATGCTCGCCCTTCCGCAAGTCGAATTTACACCCACGAATCCCCTGAGCCGCGCTGTAAGCGGGCTACCTGTGGATATTGTCGGCGGCAAGCTGCAGGCGGACGCCAGAATTCACTGGCCGGAATCGGGGAAGAGTCAGTTCCAGCTGGGATTCATTGACACTGCCTTCCAGTACAACGACAGCTTCGCCGTAGGCGTCAACACCGAGATCGCCCTGCAGCAGAACGATGGAAACTGGGTAACAATAAAGCCAGTCCCAGTCTCCGTGAAATCGGTAGACACAGGGATTGCCGTCACCAATGTGAATTTTTTACTGTCACTGGCCGAAAATGGCGACCTCACCCTCCGGAACATCTCCGCCGAGCTTCTGGAAGGCGCGCTAACCGCCGAAAACCTCTACTGGAACCTAAGCGGTGAGGAGCGACATTCCCACCTGCAGTTCACTGGCCTCTCGCTTGGCGCCCTGGCAAAGGAAATGGAGTCCACCAACTTCGCCGCCAGTGGCCTGATCGACGCAAGTATTCCCATCACTACCGACCGTCAGGGCGTCACTGTGGACAACGGCACCGTGCAGTCCCGTCCGCCCGGGGGCAGGTTGCGCTACTACGGGGCCTTTTCGCCCGGTATGCTCGGCAGTAACCCCCAGTTGAAACTGCTTGCCGGTGCTCTGGAAGATTACAATTACCGGGATATTTCTGGCACCATGAGCTACCCGTTGAGCGGAGATCTGCAGCTGAACCTGAAGCTGACCGGACGCAGTGCCGCCATTGATGCCAACCGGGATCTGATCATCAACCTGAATCTGGAAAACAATATCCCGTCCATGCTGCGATCCCTGCAGGCGAGTAGAGATGTTACCGATGTACTGGAGCGCCAGGTGCAGTAAGCTGGCCTGAGTTCCGTTTTAACCTCGGTTTATACGGCGATCCGTTGCCGTTCAGTTACGCCCCTATTCAGCTGCGGTTAATGGACAAGATCTATAGTAAACATCAATAGCTCCCAGGTGACGCGGCTTCGCCGCATTGCTACTTACAAACCTGTAAACCTGAGAGACACAGGAGTATTCAGTGAAACAGCCAGGAATTGTCAAACAGACCGCGGTATGCCTCGCACTGTTGTGCGGGTGCGCCTTGATGGCCGCCTGCACCCCGACGGTAGCAGTACAGGCCCCCAGTGAGCCGATCACCGTCAACCTGAACGTCAAGATCGAACACGAAATCCGCGTCAGAGTCGACAAGGAGCTCGATGACCTGTTTGAAGACAAGGAGGGGATTTTCTGATGCCAACCGGCAACAGAGCCGTTCACCCCAAATGAGAAAAGGAAAACAGACTATGCCCGCATTCGTATCCATGAAAAAACTGTTGAATGGCCTACTCGCGGTGACCCTGCTGATCGCCCTGCCGGCCAGCGCCATCACTCTGGACCAGGCACGCTCCCAGGGACTGGTTGGCGAAGCAAACAGCGGTTATATCGCCGTCGTGCAAGGCAGTACACCAGAACTCGAAAAACTGGTGGCGGAAGTGAACAACAAGCGCAAGCAGGAATACGCGGCCATTGCTCAGCGCAACAACATCGACATAGCCCAAGTGGCTGCCCGCGCAGCGGAGAAACTGGAATCCCGCCTCGGCAAAGGCGAGTTTTACCAGGACAACCTCGGTCGCTGGCAGCAGAAATAACTGCCTCCCCAAAAAACAGAACCCGCAACAAAGGTTGCGGGTTCTGGTGGGGGATCGTCGCAAGAAAGGACCTTCAATCCATTCCCGCGAACGAATCAGAGATTGGCAAAAAGTGACATACCGTCAAGCCCCTGGCTCTCCATGACTTCGCGCAGACGCTTGAGCGCGTCTACCTGTATCTGACGCACACGTTCACGGGTGAGACCGATTTCACGACCGACTTCTTCCAGAGTGCTGGCCTCGTATCCTCGCAGACCAAAGCGGCGGGACACCACTTCACACTGCTTGTCCGGCAGTTCACCCAACCAGCGGTTGATACTTTCGAACAGATCCTCATCCTGCAACAGTTCCGCAGGATCGGATTCATGCTGATCGGGAATGGTATCCACCAGGGTTTTTTCAGACGATGGGCCGATGGGGGTATCCACCGAAGTGATACGCTCATTGAGGCCGAGCATACGCTCAACGTCTTCCACCGGTTTTTCCAGCAGATTGGCAATTTCTTCCGCAGACGGCTCGTGATCGAGCTTCTGTGCCAGTTCGCGGGAAGCACGAAGGTAAACATTGAGTTCTTTAACCACATGAATGGGCAGACGGATGGTGCGCGTCTGATTCATGATGGCCCGTTCGATAGTCTGTCGGATCCACCAGGTGGCGTAGGTAGAGAAACGGAAGCCGCGCTCCGGATCAAACTTTTCTACCGCGCGAATCAGACCCAGGTTGCCTTCCTCAATCAGATCCAGCAACGCCAGGCCACGACTTACATAGCGTCGGGCGATTTTCACTACGAGACGCAGGTTACTTTCGATCATACGCTTGCGCGCGGCGACGTCACCGCGCAGCGCCTTGCGTGCGTAGTAAACTTCTTCTTCCGCGGTCAGCAGAGGAGAAAAACCGATTTCGTTGAGATACAGCTGGGTAGCGTCGAGGTTTTTGTTTGCGTGGGTATCATCCATCCGGCGGATGGTGGTTTTTGGTGATGTGCTTTTTGTTGTAGATCTAGGTGAGATGGTTTCGGAGCTTTTCTTGGCCGCCTTTCTCCGTGGGCGGCTGGTCTCTACTTCTTCATCTTCTGATAAGGAATCGTCTTCATCCAATTCCAGAGAGTCATCATAGGAATCGTCATTGTCCATTGAGTCGATTGAGAGATCGGCTCTGGCATCGTATTCCAGATGTTCACGACGTTGTGCTTCCATTTCCCCAACTCCTTGTACTTTGCCTGTTTCAGCCGCCTCGACAGTTCGCGATCGCTGAACCGGTCGCTGTCAGATGCGACAGCCTCCGTTCCCGGCAACCCGCCTTCATTGGCGAGCAGTGTCACTGCAGGGCAGTTAATGCCGATCCCGGTGACTACCTCAAGTGGTTATAAAATAAAAGTCCATTTTTATTGCGCAACAGCGTAAAGACACGCAGATCATTGCGTCGGCTAAGGCAGGTAGGCCATGGGGTCTACCGGCTGACCATTGCGGCGAATTTCGAAGTGGAGCATATCGCGGTCGGTACCACTCGACCCCAGATCCGCTATCCTTTGCCCCGCCTTCACCCTCGCACCCTCGCCCACAAGGAGTTTGTCGTTGTGGGCGTAAGCACTGAGAAATTCCTCACTGTGCTTGATGATCAGAAGCTTACCGTAACCTCTCAGTGCGCTTCCGGCGTAAATCACTGTGCCATCCGCTGCTGCCAGAACAGATTCCCCCTTTTTACCCGCGATATCAACTCCCTTTCGCAAGGGGTCTCCGTGCCGGTACGTGGCCAGCACCCTGCCACGTACCGGCCACTGCCAATTTATGTCAGATTTGTGTCTGGCCGAATTTGACGATTTTTTAGTGGTTGCCGGAGGGGGTTTACGAGCCCTGGTTGCGACCTTTTTGGCCGGGGGTTGTGGTCTTTCTGCGACCGCAACCGCCTTGGTGGCCACTTGCGCGGGCGCACGCCCGGCGAGCTGCAGACGTTGGCCAGGGAATATCCGATAGGGCGAAGGGATGCCATTGATCGCAGCTAACTCTTTGAAATCTCTACCATATCTCCAGGCAATGGAATACAGGGTTTCACCTCGGCTGACCGTATGGTGCTTGATTTTATGACTGGGTGGCTGTTGGAGGGTCGAGGTGGGAGCCAGATTACTGGAACAGGACGCGGCGCACACACAGAGTGTGAGAACCCCAAAAGCCCTGCGCAGGGAATAGTAAAATTGGCACAATTTACCTTCTGCGAATTCAGAATTTACGCTGCTGAACTGTCGATAATTGCGCCGTTTCATTATTCTCTTTTTACATCAAAGGTGTGCATTTATGGAAAAAGTGTCTAAAAAATATCGTGGGTTTCGCATCACCGAGAGGCAAAAAAAACCGGTCTGATTCGCAGCTGGCCAACACCGCCCTTCAACGTGGCCCCCTGCTGTCGCAAGTCCCCCAAATCACCCGTAATACGTCAGAAATTATCCGGTAGTCTTCCGCCCCATCCGACTGTAATCCCCAACTTATTTTTCCTGTACGACATTTCCTACATGACGCAAACTCAGCCACTCAACAGCGAGCACCAGAATCACTGCTGCCATCATTGCGGCCACGGCTCCCAGAAAATAGGACGGATGGCCGGATGCACTGGCAAATTCTGCCGGTAAAACGTTGGACATCATCGGCGCGAGTTTATCTCCATCGAGCCCGACCATTTCACTGGTTGCCAACTTCCACGGCCAGACAATTTTCAGGCTGCCAAGCAAAATGCCCACTAGAAATGACAATGTCACCGACGGGAACCGATGCATCAACCAGGAGAGCAGACGGCTGAATAGCAGCAGACCACTTCCCGCACCGGCGGCGAACCACACAAGCGCGCTCAATTGGAATTGATGTACCGCCGCAATCACTTGCGGATAGATGCCAATCATCAGCAAGATAAAGGAGCCCGAGATGCCGGGCAGGATCATGGCGCAAATCGCCAAAGCACCGGAAAAAAACAGGGTGGCCGGCGTGGCGGTAATTTCCGTGGGGCGCATTTCACTCACGAGAATCGCGAGCGCAACCCCCAGAATCAGCGCCCCCCAGCATTGCCAGGTCCATCGGCTAACACGCCGTGCAATTGGCACTACCGACGCGAGAATCAAGCCAAAGAAAAACGCCCAGACCACAATGGGGTAGTTATGTAGTAGAAAGCTGATTAACTTGGCGAGACTGAAAATACTGGTGAGAATGCCCGCAAACAATGCCAGTAAAAAATTACCGTTGATTTGACGCCAGGCTGCAGCAATACCGTCTTTAACAAGGATGGCGAGCGTATGTGGTCCGATACGACTCAACGAATCCAACAGCTCCTGATAGATTCCCGTAATAAATGCGATGGTGCCGCCAGATACACCGGGCACGACATCTGCGGCACCCATGGCGATACCGCGCGCCGCCACGCCCCAGTATCGGCTGCGAAAAAACATCTGTGACATCAACGCACGACTCCGCTTAACAGGGGAACGAAGCGCACCGGCTCCGCCTTTTCCACATCAAAGCGGCTGCCGTCTTCACTGCGGGTAACGATGGTAAGAAACTGGCTGTCGCTACCCACAGGAATGACCAGAACTCCTCCTGGAGCCAATTGCTCCCGGAGTTCATCGGGTACGCTGGCTGGTGCCGCGGCACAGAGGATGGCATCAAAAGGAGCCTGCTCCGGCCAGCCGAAACCACCATTACTCAAACGCATCTCCACGTTGAAAATCCCCAGTTCCCGCATCCGCTGCCGCGCCTTGGTGAGCAGCGGCTCGATTCGCTCGACGGAATACAGCTTATCGACCAGGCGGGCGAGAATCGCGGTCTGGTACCCGGACCCCGCACCCACTTCCAGCACTCGAGCCCGGGAGCGCGCGCGGCTGATCAGCAATTCCGTCATGCGGGCAACGATATAAGGCTGGGAAATGGTCTGACCGTAACCGATGGGTAGCGCGGTGTCTTCATAGGCGCGCAGCGCCAGCGCCTCATCAAGAAACAGATGTCGGGGGGTGGATGCCATGACATCCAGCACCTCCTCACTGCGAATACCTTCCTCCCGTAAACGCTGAATCAGGCGGTTGCGGGTGCGCTGGGATGTCATTCCCAGGCCTTCGTGTCTCAAACGATCCATAAGGACGCATTATCTCCCTGCAAGCAATTCGCCGGAGCACTATTTCCAAGGTACCTAAACCCCTAGGATATCCAGCGACTGGCCGGAGTCACAGATGCGCCACCGGTCACACTTTGTTGTCGTTTATTTTATTGCGCGGTCGGACCGATTGGCCAGTTCAGCCACCTCGCGCAGGACCGCCGTAGCGAAAGTACCTGGCGGCAGGGCAAAAGCCAACGTCAGGTCATCCCCCTGCCACTGGAACTGGAAGCCCTGCGGCTGCAGCACCAAAGACCGACGCTCCTGGCTGAGACCGCAGTGTTCCAACCAATCACACCAGGACCGCCAGGGCTGCATCGCGGCACTTTCCAGATCCAGCTGAGTACCAACGGCCAGATTGCGGCCTCGCCCCCACAGCGGTCCGCTGGCGACGGGTTCCGGTTCACCTTCAAGCTGAACCTGCCAGTTGCCCTGCTCCACCCTCCGCGCCAGAACCTGATTGAACAGCCAGCTGCGGGCAGCGGACATGGCGAATGCCTTCTGACTGCGTGGTATACGCCTGCGCTTGCCCGCCCCCTGCTCCGCCAACATCGCCTCTACCAGATCCAGGTTGCCGCCATTGTGGCCAAAGCGCTGTTCGCCGAAATAGTTCGGCACGCCCTCCGCAATCCGCCCCAACACCGCCTCTGCCGCGGCGCGGTCCCCTTCTGCGTTGCGAAGACGAATCTGAAAACGGTTGCCCAGATGTTCGCCGCGGCGCAGCTTGCGCTGGCCGCGGAAGTGCTGCAGCAACTGGACTTCTGCATTTTCAAGCTGCTTCCAGTCTGGTTCCGGCTTCTGCGCCAACCACACACTGAACCACTGAGTGGTAACAGCATGCCGGTCCTTGAGCCCGAAAAACCCTACATCATTGCTGTGTACTCCAGCCAGCTGCGCCAGCTGTTGGGCGACAAAGCCGGTGTTGGCGCCGCGTTTGCGGATGTGCAGATAAACGTGTTCGCCATCTCCCTGCTGCGGCGCGGCGAGTTCGTCTACCACAAAGTCTTCAGGTTCGGTGCGAAAGTCCGCCCGAATAGCGGTGCCACCCAGCGCGCGGGGCCAATCGAGATTCCATGTCGGCTCATGTTCGCTCACGGGGCACTTCCTGCGGCTCGGTCCAGCAGCACCACCGCTTGTGCGGCAATCCCTTCTTTGCGACCTGTGAAGCCGAGTTTTTCACTAGTAGTCGCCTTGACGCTGATGGCATCGGTACTCACCTGGCAGTCTGCAGCAATGTTTGCGCGCATGGCGTTGATGTGCGGTGCCATCTTGGGAGCCTGCGCGATCAGGGTCGCGTCGGCGTTGACCAGGCGGTAACCACGCTGGTGAATCAACCCCATCACATGGCGCAACAGCACGCGGCTGTCGGCACCGGAATAGGCATCGTCGGTGTCGGGAAAGTGCTGGCCGATATCCCCGAGAGCGAGGGCGCCAAGCAGTGCATCTGCCAGTGCGTGCAGCAGCACGTCACCATCGGAGTGCGCGACAAGGCCTTGTTCGTGGGGGATGGTGACGCCGCCGAGCACGACGCAATCGCCTGGGCCGAAGGCGTGCACATCAATGCCCTGGCCGATTCTGAGGTTCATAGGTTGTTTTCCAAAGAAGATTCGACGGCCCGGTGTTGCAGCAGGGCCTCCGCCAGCAGTAGGTCGGCGGGATGAGTGATTTTGAAGTTGCTGCGGCAGGCAGCTACCAGTTCAGGATGGAAGCCTGCCCGTTCAAGGGCGCTGGCCTCATCGGTGATGGCCGTGGAATTTTCCGCGAGCCCCTGCAGCAGCGTTTCACGCAATTTGCCGAGCGGTGCTTTCTGTGGCGTCTGCGCGAGCCAGATCTGGTCTCTCGGCAGGGTTTCCCGCACTTCTGTTTTACCGCCGCGCGTTTGAGAAAGTTTGACGGTGTCGCTCGCGGGTTGGGCGAGCAGGGCCATGGGTGCAGCGGCAAGCAGTTTTCGTATATCGGCGACACTGACCAGAGGCCTGGCGGCATCGTGGACGAGAATGGAGGTTTCCGGCGCTTCGCGCTCGCTCAGGTAGTCGAGGGCGGCGAGTACGGAGTCTGCGCGTTCGGCACCGCCGGTAACGGTCTGGATTCTGGCATCCTGCGCGCAGCGGAGTGTTGCAAATTCTGTATCGTCGGCGGCAATGGCAACGACGATGCCCTTAAGCCCGGGCCAGTGGAGTATGTTTTCCAGGGTGTGGGCAATGAGGGGCTTGCCGCTCAACGGCAGATACTGCTTGGGTTTGTCTGCGCCCATACGTTTGCCGGCGCCGGCGGCGGGGACGATGACCCAGTAGGAGGTTTCAACCGGGTTTACTGCAGTGGTCATTCTTTTTCCCGCGGTGACTGCTCAGGATTTTTTTTGTCCTGATCGAGAAAAATAAACAGGGTTTCGCCTTCTTTGATGAGGCCGAGGTCGTAGCGGGCTTTGGCTTCTACGCCGTCAGTGCCTTCTTTGAGGCTGCGGACTTCCCGCAGGAGTTGGCGGTTCTCGCGCTCGAGCGCAGAGTTTTTCTTCTGCTGATCATCAAGCTGCCGTTCCAGTCTGGTCACGTCCGCGAAACTGCCCTCGCCAACCCAGAGTCGGTATTGGGTAACCAGCAGCATTGCGGTGAGGATTGCCAGCAGCCATTTCATTTTGTGTGTTCTCTCTGGCCTTTGTTTGTACTGCGCACGGGATGAGGTCCGTGGCGGCGCAGCTACCGATGGCCCTTCCCGGGACACGCCGTGAACCCTTCCATGGGGGCTCTTCCGCGACATCCCTGTCGCAGAAGGTCCCGGGAAGGGCCATCGGTATCAGCGCCTTCGCTTCGGAGACTTAGCTACGAAGCGAGTTTCAGCCAGTTTACTCGGCCTGCCGAATTACTTGAACTCAGCGATGCCGCGGTAAGGCGCTTTGCCTTCCAGCTCGGCTTCGATGCGCAGCAGACGGTTGTACTTGGCAACGCGATCGGAGCGGCACAGGGAGCCGGTTTTGATCTGGCCGGCGGCGGTGGCAACAGCGAGGTCGGCAATGGTGGTGTCTTCGGTTTCACCAGAGCGGTGGGAGATGACCGCGGTGTAGCCGGCGTCTTTGGCCATTTTGATCGCGTCCAGGGTCTCGCTCAGGGAGCCGATCTGGTTGAACTTGATCAGGATGGAGTTGCCGATACCCTTTTCGATACCTTCTTTCAGGATCTTGGTGTTGGTGACGAACAGATCGTCGCCCACCAGCTGTACCTTGCTACCGATTTTGTCGGTGAGCACTTTCCAGCCGTCCCAGTCGCTTTCGTCCATACCGTCTTCGATGGAAATGATCGGGTAGGTTTCGGACAGTTGTGCCAGGTAATCGGCGAAACCGGCGCTGTCGAATTCCTTGCCTTCGCCGGCGAGTACGTACTTACCACCTTTGTAGAATTCGGAGGAGGCGCAGTCGAGGGCGAGGGTGATGTCGTCGCCCAGTTTGTAGCCGGCGGCTTCAACGGCTTCGGCGATGACTTTCAGGGCGCCTTCGTTGGACGGCAGGTTGGGGGCAAAGCCACCTTCGTCGCCGACGGCAGTATTGAGGCCCTGGGCAGACAGGACTTTTTTCAGGGAGTGGAAGATCTCGGCACCCTGGCGCAGGGCTTCGGCGAAGGTTTTGGCCTTAACCGGCTGGATCATGAATTCCTGGATGTCGACGTTGTTGTCGGCGTGCTCACCGCCGTTGATGATGTTCATCATCGGCACCGGCAGGGTGTACTGGCCTGGAGTACCGTTGATCTCGGCGATGTGCTGGTACAGGGGGATGCCCTTGGAAATTGCAGCGGCTTTGGCGGCAGCCAGGGAAACAGCCAGGATAGCGTTTGCACCCAGTTTGGATTTGTTGTCGGTACCGTCGGCGTCGATCATGGCCTGGTCGAGGGCGCGTTGATCGGTTGCGTCCATGCCCACCAGCAGCTTGGCGATTTCGCCGTTGATGTTTTCAACCGCTTTCAGTACGCCTTTGCCCAGGTAACGGCTCTTGTCGCCGTCGCGCAGTTCAAGGGCTTCGCGGGAGCCGGTGGAAGCGCCAGACGGTGCGCAGGCAGAACCTACCGCGCCGCACTCGAGAATCACATCGGCGTTAACGGTGGGGTTACCGCGGCTATCCAATACTTCAAATGCTTTAACAGCAACAATCTTGCTCATGTTTACAACGGGCTCCTTGTTTTTCGGGAATTGGTTAATCGGGAAAACAGGTCTGTGAGGTTTGGGTTTGGTGGCACATTTTCTGCGCCACTCATTTTGTCGTTATTCGGTTTCCGTTTTACTTGGTGTCGAGGTGTTCGAAACTCTTCACCACATCATCCACGGCTTTCATCTGCGCCAGGAAGGGTTCCAGCTTTTCCAGAGGCAAAGCACTGGGACCGTCGCACAGAGCCTTGTCCGGATTCGGGTGCGATTCCAGGAACAGCCCCGCGATGCCGATCGCAAGGCCTGCGCGGGCGAGTTCGGTAACCTGGCTGCGACGGCCACCGGAAGCGGCACCACCCGGATCGCGCATCTGCAGTGAATGGGTTACGTCAAAAATCAACGGTGCGCCGCCGGTGGCATCAATCATGGTTCGGAAGCCGAGCATGTCAACCACCAGATTGTCGTAACCGAAGCAGGCACCCCGCTCACACAGAATGATATTTTCGTTGCCGCCCTCGGCGAACTTCTCCACCACATTCTTCATTTGTGGCGGGCTCATGAACTGGGGCTTTTTCACATTGATCACGGCCCCGGTAGCCGCCATCGCGGCGACCAGATCGGTCTGGCGGGCGAGAAATGCGGGCAACTGGATCACGTCAACGACTTCCGCAACGGGCGCCGCCTGGTGCGGCTCATGGACGTCAGTGATCAGGGGGATACCGAAGGTTTTTTTGATTTCAGCGAAAATCTTCAGCCCCTCTTCCATGCCGGGGCCGCGATAGCTGTGAATGGAGGAGCGATTGGCCTTATCGAACGATGCCTTGAATACATAGGGTATACCGAGCTTGTCCGTCACCGTGGCATAGTGCTCTGCAACCCGCATGGCCATGTCGCGGGATTCCAGCACATTCATGCCGCCAAAAAGGGTAAACGGATTGTCATTCGCAACCTGCAGGTTGCCCACCTGGATGGTTTTCATCGCTTTCAATATCCTTATCGCGCCTCCCGTGAGAGGCGCAGGTATTCAATTTCTCAGTGCCGACGGACTGAATGCATCCCGGCGAAATTTATTTCGCCTGACTGTGCTTCAGTGCCGCAGCCACGAAACTCTCGAACAGCGGGTGGCCGTCGCGAGGCGTAGAGGTGAATTCCGGATGGAACTGACATGCGACGAACCAGTCGTGCTCCGGCAGTTCGACCATTTCCACCAGGGTATCATCCGCGGACCAGCCACCGATTTTGAGACCGGCTTTCTGCAGGCGGTCAACGTAGTTGTTGTTCACTTCGTAGCGGTGACGGTGGCGCTCGACAATAACATCCTGGCCGTAAATCTCGCGGGCTTTGGAGTCTTTCTCCAGCCGGCACTCCTGGCCACCAAGACGCATGGTACCGCCGAGATCGGACTTCTCATCGCGTGTCTCAACCTTGCCGTCGCTGTCGATCCACTCGGTAATCAGGCCGATCACCGGGTGCGGGGTTTTGACATTGAATTCGGTGCTGTTGGCGCCTTCAAGGCCCAGCACATTGCGCGCGTACTCAATCACTACCGATTGCAGACCGAGACAGATGCCGAGGAACGGAATATTGTTCTCGCGGGCATAGCGCACGGATTCCAGCTTGCCTTCCAGGCCGCGCTCGCCAAAGCCGCCGGGCACCAGAATAGCGTCGGCACCCTTGATCAGGTCGAGACCATTTTCCGCTTCCACGTCTTCGGCATTGATGAAGTCGATGTTCACCCGGGTGCGGTTCTTGATACCCGCATGCACCAGGGATTCAATCAGGGATTTGTACGCGTCCAGCAGTTCCATGTACTTGCCGACCATGGCGATCTTGATTTCGTGATCAGGGTTCAGCTTGCCGTCGACCACCGCGTCCCACTCGGACAGGTCCGGCGCCTGACATTCCAGCTGCAGCTTTTCGACAACAATGTCGTCGAGACCGTACTCGTGCAGCATACGCGGCACGCCGTAAATGGTTTTGGCATCGGGCAGCGGCACCACCGCGCGCTCTTCCACGTTGGTGAACAGCGCGATCTTGCGACGGGAATCGTCGTCGATGGCGCGCTCGGAACGGCACAACAGGATATCCGGCTGCAGACCGATGGAGCGCAGCTCTTTTACGGAGTGCTGGGTCGGCTTGGTTTTGGTTTCACCGGCAGTGGCGATATAGGGCACATAGCTCAGGTGCATCAGCAGGGTGCGATTACTGCCCATTTCCACGCGCAGCTGGCGCACGGCTTCCAGGAACGGCTGGGATTCGATATCGCCCACGGTACCGCCGATCTCGACGATAGCCACGTCCATATCGCGGCCGCCTTCGATGACACGGCGCTTGATCTCGTCGGTAATGTGCGGGATCACCTGCACGGTGCCGCCCAGGTAGTCACCGCGGCGCTCTTTGCGCAGCACGGTTTCGTACACCCGACCGGTGGTGAAGTTGTTGCGCTTGGACATGCGAGTGCGGATGAAGCGCTCGTAGTGGCCCAGATCCAGATCCGTCTCGGCGCCATCTTCGGTTACGTAAACCTCACCGTGCTGGAAAGGGCTCATGGTGCCCGGGTCTACGTTGATGTAGGGGTCTAGCTTCAGGATCGTGACCTTGAGACCACGGGCCTCGAGAATAGCGGCCAGAGAGGCGGAGGCGATACCTTTCCCCAACGAGGAAACCACGCCGCCAGTGACAAAAATGTAGCGCGTCATGCAAAACCTTGGTCAGTTGAATGCCCGACGGGTTCGGGCGTGCGGGACTGGCTCGGGGGGCGCAGCCTCGCGCAACCCGGTGCCATTGAGATGGGACGCCAGACTACCAGAAAGCGGTTTTCTGCTCAATCGGAAAACCGCCATTGAGGGGGGCCGACAGGTCCCTCCGCGGTGACGAAAAGATCGCCAACCGCCACCAGAACCCCGCCCTGGAAAATGAGCGGTACGCGATCCCGCAACCACGGCACCAGTCTGTACTCCTGCAGCAGCCTTTTCAGGGTCTGGGAGTGATGGCGCTCTCTCGGTTTCGCCCGTTCTCCACCGGCGCGAAAGCGAACCACGTAGTCGCCAACGGGCCAGTCCTTTCCAGGCCTCAGAGTCCAGCCGCCGGGCAGACGCAGTTCGCTTACCCCATTCCACCGCCATTCACCTTCACTGTCCCGGTTCAGAGGATGCAATTCTGGTGTGAGATAAAGGCGATCGCGATAGCGGCGCAGTACGCGGTCGCCCAGGGGGACCTCCGGTACGGCATCCTCAGCGGCCTGCGCCTGCCACAGCGCCTGCTGCAGGTGTGCCGCTTCCGGCATTTTTGCCCCCAATCGCGCCAGCCAACCCCGCAGCAGGTTTCTGCGCCGCGCTTCTGAGAGCGATAGGAAAGCCACAAGCTCGATGCTTTCCCCAAAGGTTTCCCGCCGGCAGTCACAGCGCGACAGATCCTCCGCCGCCAGTTCGCCAAGCAACCCGGCGGCCTCGCCAAGATTGTCCGCTGCCCGGGCCACGCGTTCGCCGATCGGCCAACGCGCCGACAGGGCGGGGATCACCTGACGGCGGAGATAGTTGCGTGTCAATGCCAGGTCCGCATTGCTGTCGTCTTCCACCCAGCTGAGCCCTTGCTCAAGGGCATACCGCTCCAGCTCCGCGCGGCTCGCCGCTAACAAGGGGCGCAACAGGGATCGCATCCCGCTCGGATCCCCCAGAGACCGACACTCCGCCATGGCCGCAAGCCCACGCACTCCGGCGCCGCGAACCAGTCGCAGTAAAAACGTTTCCACCTGGTCGTCGGCATGATGGGCGAGCAGAATCTGATCGCCGGGCGCCATGTGTTGCTCGAACGCCCGATATCTCGCGTTGCGCGCCGCCTGCTCCAGCCCGCCGTCCCTGCGATCCACCCGCACCCGGCATATGGTCAATGGCACCCCCTGCGCACCCGCCACTGCTTTGCAGTGGGCCAGCCACTCATCCGCGTGCGCGCTCAGGCCATGGTGTACGTGAAGGGCAGTAAACGGCACTTTCGCGCACACCAATAGATGCAACAGCACCGTGGAATCCAACCCTCCGGAATAACCCAGCCACAAACGCCCCTGCGCGGGATGGCGCTGCAGGCAGTTCGCCAACCGCTGCGGGAGCTGGGATGTAGCGTTTCTTTCAGGCATCAGGCTTAGGGACTTAGCAGGCTTCGAGACGGCCATTATACCCGCCCCGCAATCCATCCGAGCGCCGCCGGCTCCGTAGACATGTGCGACAACATAAAAAGAAGCATCACAACAGGAGGTGGAGTTCGCTCACAGTTTATTCATTTTGACCCCACAGTCTGTTGCCGCGGCTTGCGGCTCAGATACCATACAATTAATAGTCATTAAGACTATTAACGGCCGCGATACGGCAACCTTGTTTTTCTGCCCGGTCGCTGCCACCCGATAAGCGAGATAAAGAGAGAAACAGGAAGTTAATATGAAACAGATTGAAAAAGGCCCACGACCCGCAATGCGACGGCGCCTGACCGGCATCCTCACTGCAATGCTGCTCGGCGGCGGCGCCCACACCGCCGTTGCCAGTTGCGAATACAGCGTCAACAACGACTGGGGTTCAGGCTTCGTTGCCAGCGTCCGCATCACCAATAACACGGCCAGCCCGGTGAGCAACTGGCAGGTGCAGTGGCAGTACAGCGGCGACAATCGTATCGTGAACCATTGGAGCTCGGACATCAGCGGCAACAATCCCTATTTGGCCAGCAACGCGGCGTGGAATGGCAGCCTGCAACCCGGGCAGACCGCGGAATTCGGTTTCCAGGGAACCGCGGCGGCCGGCGCTGAGATCCCGCAAGTGACCGGCGCCCTGTGTGCCAGTGGCGGTTCATCATCAGGCGGCTCCAGCTCCAGCAGCTCATCGAGTTCGAGCAGCTCATCGTCCAGCTCCAGCAGCTCATCGAGCTCATCCGGAGGCTCGTCCAGCAGTTCCTCATCGTCCGGAGGCTCCACCAATCATCTTTACAGCCTGGCGCCCTTCCCCATTGGCGTGGCGGTATCTGCCGGCAATGAGAACCGCAGCTTCCTCAGCATTCCCGAGAAGCAGGCGAGTATCACGCAGCACTTCAGCCAGCTTACCGCCGGCAACATCATGAAGATGAGCTATCTGCACCCGGCAGAGAACACCTACGATTTCGCCAACGCTGACCAGATGGTGAACTGGGCACAAACCAACGGCATCGGTGTGCACGGCCACACGTTTATCTGGCACTCCGACTACCAGGTCCCATCGTGGATGAACAGCTACAGCGGCGATTTCGAAACAATGCTGAACAACCACGTCAGCACCATCGCCGATCACTTTGCCGGCCGGGTCGAGAGCTGGGATGTGGTGAATGAGGCCATCGATGAGAATCAGTCCAGCTGTTATCGCAATTCGCTGTTCTATCAGCGTCTCGGCAGCAGCTACATTGCCAACGCATTTAACGCCGCCGATGCCGCCGATCCCGCTGCAGACCTTTACTACAACGACTACGACACCGAGGGCGGCAACAGCAACAAGCTGAATTGCCTGCTGCAGATCGTGGACGGCCTGCAGGCGAACAATGTGCCCATTGACGGCGTCGGCTTCCAGATGCACGTGCAGATCGACTGGCCGTCAACGTCGCAGATCCGCAGCGCCTTCCAGGCCATCGTCGACCGGGGCCTGAAGGTGAAGATCACCGAGCTGGACGTGCCGGTGAACAACCCCTACGCCTCCACGCCCTTCCCGCAGTACACCAGTTATACCCCGCAAGTGGCAGCACTGCATAAGGCCCGCTACAAGTCCATCGTGCAGGCGTATCTCGACGTGGTGCCACCAAACCTGCGCGGCGGTATCACCGTATGGGGACTGTGGGATGGCGACAGCTGGTTGCTGGATTTCGACAACCGCCAGGGTGTCGCCGATTGGCCGCTGCTGTTCGGCGGTCCGGCCAATGGACCCTATGAGGAAAAAGCCGCGTTTGATGGGGTCGCGGAAGCACTGCTTGGACAGTAATTCAGCAGGCCCTGTGTAATCGGATGCCCGATTCCCCCGCGAGTCGGGCATCCCCCGTTTGCCGCCCCATATCCCCTTACCCGTCCCACATATTTCCATCATCCCAGCCAAACTGGGACTGCCCACTTGCGGAAACTGCGCCCACCTTCAGCATTTTGTCCAAAGTAGGACGCTTTTCCCCATTCCGAACGTCACCATAGAGATACCCATGTATTCGGGTGTCCGTGTGCAGAATCTGTACGCACAAGCAGAACAAATAACTGAAAGACTGGGCGTCCATGCCCTCCCCACAATAAAAAAGCAGGTAGTCACTCATGCAAGCGATTGAGAACTCCATCGACGGTGTCCAGGGCGCAGCCCAGAGCCGTCAAGACGCTCCACCACTCCCGTTCATTGTCCTGATTTGCGGTGTCGCCACCATCGGCGGATTCCTGTTCGGGTTCGACAGCGGCGTGATCAACGGTACCGTTACCGGCCTGCAGCAGGCGTTCAACTCCAATACCGCCGGCACCGGTTTCAATGTGGCCTCCATGCTGCTGGGTTGCGCAGTGGGCGCCTTTTTCGCCGGGCGGCTGGCGGACCTGTGGGGCCGCAAAACCCTGCTGCTGATCTCCGCGGTACTTTTCGTAATCAGCGCCTGGGGCTCGGGTATCGCCACCAGTTCGCCGGAGTTTGTGTTCTATCGCATCCTCGGCGGTCTTGCGGTGGGCGCGGCCAGCGTGATGTCACCCGCCTATATCAGTGAGATCGCCCCGGCAGCGATCCGTGGACGCCTGATCACAATTAACCAGATCGCGATCATTTCCGGCCTGTTTGCCGCATTTGTCAGCAACTACTGGCTAGCCAATGTAGCCGGTTCCGCCGTCAACGAGTGGTGGATGGGCTACAACGCCTGGCGCTGGATGTTCTGGATCGAGATTGCGCCGGCGACCCTCTTCTTCCTCGCCCTGCTGCTGATCCCCGAAAGCCCGCGCTATCTGGTGCTGTCCAAACAGACATCCAGAGCCACCGCAGTTCTGCGCAAGCTGTACGGCGAGGCGGCGGTCGCACAAAAACTGGAAAGCATCCGCGAATCCGTGGCCGGCGATCACCGCCCGCGCATGTCGGATCTGCTGGAAGGCACCGGCCAGCGTCTGGGCAAGGTACGCAAAATCGTATGGGTGGGCATCGGCCTCGCCGTGTTCCAGCAACTGGTGGGCATCAACGTAGTGTTCTATTACGGCGCAGTGCTGTGGCAGGCGGTGGGCTTCTCCGAAGCAGATGCACTGATGATCAACATTATCTCCGGTGCCGTCAGTATTGCCGCCTGTCTGATCACCATGGCGCTGATCGACAGGATCGGTCGCAAGCCGCTGCTGCTGGTGGGCTCCATTGGCATGGCCGTTACCCTTGGCCTGGTGGCCTTCGCCTTCGCCAATTCGTCGCTGGTAGATGGCAAGCTGCAGCTGTCCCAGAGCATGGGCCTGCTTGCGCTGATCGCCGCCAATGCCTACGTGTTCTTCTTCAACGGCTCCTGGGGACCGGCGATGTGGACCATGCTCGGGGAAATGTTCCCCAACCAGATCCGCGGTTCCGGCCTGGCGGTATCCGGCCTCGCGCAGTGGGTGGCCAATTTCGGCATCACCATGACCTTCCCGATCATGCTGACCGGCATCGGCCTGGCGGGTGCCTATGGCATCTACACTCTGTTTGCCTTGCTCTCTATCGCCTTCGTGATCTATATGGTGCACGAAACCAAAGGGCTGGAGCTGGAGCAAATGCGCGGCTGATCCGCGTCCGATCGTTGAATTGTCTCTCCGGGGGAGGAGTCATTCCTCCCTCGCCCCATTCCCTCCGGTACCCCGGACGCAGGTACACCTTGTCGGCCAGCGGATTGGCGAACGCTTTGCAGGGACGCACTTTTTTCTGAATTGACTGACATTCCGGGGCCCGATCCGGCGCCTCGCACGTCTTAACAGCGGGGACGTGATGCGCTAGCCAGATTGCGCCAGCTATCGCTTCACTCACCATTTCCTGAAGGCCGGAAGGCCTGAACTTGTGGGCGCTTTCGTTCTCACCCTTTCTCGGGAGCGCCCACTTTTTTTTGGACCAACAAGAATTCCAACCCGGAGTGACCATGACTCAATCAACCGGTAACCTGACCGGAATACATGCCAGGCCCCTTACCGGGCTGTACGCCAAGCGCCTCGCTGTCGGTATCGCGCTCGCTATGGGTCTGGCGGCCTGTGGCAAATCCGGAAACGATCACACAGCCGCCGCCAAGTCAGAAACTGCAGCACCGGTTCAGGCGGCAGCCGTTGCCGAGAGTGCGGACGGCCTTTCACTGGAAAACTGGCCGGCGCTGAAGCCCGCATTCCCCCGTGATGAAAAACTGGAGGCCCGCATTGCCGATCTGCTCTCGCGTATGACGCTGGAGGAAAAGGTCGGGCAGATGATGCAGGCGGAGATCAAATCAATAACCCCCGAAGAGGTGAAGCAGTACCACATCGGCTCCATCCTCAACGGCGGCGGCACCTTCCCCAACAACGACAAATTCGCCACCCCGGACGACTGGCGCAAGCTGGCGGACGCTTACTTCGCCGCATCCATGGACACCAGTGATGGCGGCGTAGCCATCCCCATTATTTGGGGCAGTGATGCCGTACATGGCCACAACAATGTCATCGGCGCGACCTTATTCCCGCACAATATCGGCCTGGGTGCCGCACGGGATCCGGAACTGATCCGCCGCATCGGCGAGGCCACCGCCCGCGAAGTGGCGGTGACCGGCGTCGACTGGACCTTCGCACCCACCATCGCCGTGGTGCGTGACGACCGCTGGGGCCGCACCTTTGAAAGTTACTCCGAAGACCCGGATATTGTCGCCGCCTACGCCCGGGAAATGATCAAAGGCATCCAGGGCGACAAGAACAGTGAAGAATTCCTCGATGGCCGCCACCTGGTTTCCGCCGCCAAGCACTTCGTCGGCGACGGCGGTACCACGCGCGGCATCGACCGCGGCGACACACAGGTAAGCGAAAAAGAGCTGGCCAAGATTCACGCCGCCGGTTACTTCACCGCCCTGGAATCCGGTGTACAGTCGGTGATGGCATCGTTCAACAGCTGGAATGGCAAGCGCCTGCACGGGCACAAATACCTGCTTACCGATGTACTGAAGAACCGCCTGGGCTTCGATGGCTTCGTGGTGGGTGACTGGAACGGCCACCGCTTCGTGGAAGGTTGTACTGTCGACAGCTGTGCGGCTGCGGTCAATGCCGGCCTCGACATGTTTATGATCACTTCCGAATGGAAAGCACTGCTCAAAAACACCATTGCCCAGGTACGCAACGGCGAAATTCCAGAGAGCCGCATCGACGACGCGGTGAGCCGAATCCTGCGGGTAAAAATTCGCGCGGGTCTATTCGAGCGCGACCGCCCACTGGCGGGCAAGACCGGTATTATGGGCAGCGAAGAGCACCGTGCCATCGCCCGCGAGGCCGTGCGCAAATCCCTGGTACTGCTGAAAAACAATGATCAGCTGCTTCCAGTAGACGCGCGCAAAAATATTCTCGTAACAGGTAACGGCGCCGACAGTATCGCCAAGCAGAGTGGCGGCTGGACCATATCCTGGCAGGGCACCGGTAACACCGCGGAAGATTTCCCCGGCGCTACATCTATCTATACCGGCATCAAACAGGCAGTGGACGCCGCCGGCGGCACGGTGGTGTTGAGCGAAAACGGCGAAGTACCGCAAGACGCCTTCGGCAAAGGTGGAAAGCCGGACGTCGCCATTGTGGTCTACGGCGAGGACCCCTATGCAGAATGGCACGGAGACCTCGCCAGTATCGAATACCAGCTGGGCAGCAAGGAAGATCAGGAACTGCTGCAGAAACTGCAGGCACAGGATATTCCGGTAGTCAGCGTGTTTCTTTCCGGCCGCCCGCTGTGGGTGAACAAAGAGTTGAACCTGTCCGATGCCTTCGTGGCCGCATGGTTGCCGGGCTCCGAGGGCGCGGGAGTTGCCGATGTGCTGTTGACCGATAGCGAAGGCAACAAGCGCTACGACTTCACCGGGCGCCTGTCGTTCAGCTGGCCCGAGCTGGTGCACCAGACGGTGATCAACCGCGATGACGCCAACTACCAGCCGCTGTTTGCCTACGGCTACGGGCTCGATTACAGCAGCGACGCCCAGCTGGCCAACAACCTGAACGAAGATGGCGAGTCCTATGTCGACGGCAATCTCGAAGACGCCTGGCTGATGGTTTCGCGTCCGCAGGCTCCCTGGAAACTGTTTATCGCCGACGGCGATCAGGAACCTCTCTGGGTCAGCGGCAATCTCGCACGCAGCGACGACAACAATATCACCGTCGCATCCATCGATATGCTTTCCCAGGAAGATGCCCGCGCGCTGACCTGGAAAGGACTTCGCGCAGGCAGCGTGGTGCTAGAAACCCGCAAACCCCAGGATCTCAGCCGCTATCTGGAAGAGGGTGCCGCCCTCACTATGGACATCCGCGTGGATCAGGCACCAGAGGCAGCCGTATTCGCGCAGATCACCTGTGAGGGTCCCGAGTGCAACGGCAAATTGCCCCTGCAGAATGCATTGAACGCCCTACCCAAGGGCGACTGGTCGCAGGTGTCCATCGACCTCCAGTGCTTTGCCGACGCCGGTACGGATTTCACCAGAGTGTCCCAGGGCCTGTCGCTGCACAGCGAAGGCAAACTCGCGATGGCGGTGGCAAATATCAAGTTTGTACCCGGCGCTGGCGATCAGGCACAAATTCGCTGCGGGAGCTAAGGCATGCTATTTGAACGTCCACTGAAAAAATCGGCCATTGCTCTCGGGCTCTCTGCGCTGCTGGCGGCATCCGCCAGCAGCGCAGAAGACGACACCATCCGCCTCAGTAAGGATTCCCTGAAGCTCGCGCTGGACCCCAATTATGGCGGCCGTATCACCGAGCTGTGGTACGGCGACCGCGACCTGTTGGCAGTGCCGGAGCCCGGGGAAAACAGCTTTGGCTCCACCTTCTGGCTGAGCCCCCAGACCCTGTGGAACTGGCCACCGATCCCTGAGCACGACACCGCGCCCTACGCAGTGACTGCAAAAGACAAGCATTCGGCCACCGTCACCAGCGCCTATGGCGGCGGCGCTCGCATCAGCAAGACGGTTACGGTCAACAACGGGCAGAGCGCCACCGTGCACTACCGCATCGACGCGGACAAAGATTTCCCGGAAATCGCCGCCTGGGAAATCACCCGGGTACCCAGCCGCGGCCTGGCCTTCGCCCCGGTGACCACCGACAGTGTTAAAACCGTGCGCGGCCGGATGGCCTATGAACTGGAAAATGACGCACTGTGGCTGCCGATGGAAGCGGACGCACCGCTGGTGGAGGGAAAGGTCGTCGCCAACGGCACCGAGGGCTGGCTGGCCTACGCGGTAGATGGACTGCTGTACCTCAAGCTCTACCCAAAGGTCCCCATGCGCGAAATGGCCAGCGGTGAAGGGGATATTGAACTGTACCTTTCCGGCGAACTACCGTTTCTGGAGCTGGAAGTACAGAGCGCCGCCCGTCGTCTGCAGCGCGGCCAGGGGTTGGATTGGTCGGTGGAATGGCTGCTGCTTCCTCTGCCCGAAGATCTCGAAATCCACAGCGGGTCGCCGGACTTGCTAGCCTTCGTGCGCGAACAGATCGAACTGGCATCGCCTACCCGAACCCCCTAAAAACATGCACTTGCGCCGCAGCCACCGGCTGCGGCTTCTTTATTTCCTCGCACAGCTGTGAACGACCAGTCACCACACGGACAGGAAAACATCAATAGAAACTGTTCCAAATTGTGACGAAATGCTAAATTTGCCGGCAATTACTTCCGACATTGAACCGAACAATAAGAGGTACTCCCATGGTTCAGTTAGTCGTCGACTCCGGCTGTGACCTTCCCGATGAGTTCCTGCGTAAATTCAAGATTCCCGTCCTGCCTCACCGCGTGAGTGTGGGCAATGAGGTCTTCGGCGATCAGCGCAACCCTGCGCAGATGAACCACTTTTATTCTCTGTCGCTGGTAGATCGCTCCCGTCAGGTGAACTCCGGCCCTGCCGGTGAACCCGAGATCGAGCAGATTCTGGCTAGGCTGGTGCAACAGGGTCAGCAAGACATTGTCGTCCAGACCATCAATGCCGCTAACAGCCCCACCTATGCCAATGCGCAAAGTGTCGCCGGCAGGCTGAGCAGCGATTCTGTCAGGATTCACACCGTGGACTCCCACACACTGTTCTCCGGTCAGGGACTGCTGGCACTGTTCACCCTGTCGCTGATGCAGAAAGGACTCACGGGCGCACAGATCAAATCCCGCGCGGAAGAGTTCGGGCGTAAGATTGTCGGCTACGCCGCGATCAAAGATGTGTACTACCTGCGCGAACGCGGACGACAGAAAAATGAAAAAAGTGTGAGCTGGTTGAAGGCCTTTATGGCTAAGTCGCTGGACCTTCACCCTATTCTCTCCATGACCTGGCAAGGTTCCGCGGTAGCCGATACGGTAAAAACCTACAGCGCGTGTAGCGAGCGCCTGTTTCAGCTGGCAGAAGAGAAAATCGCCGACAAAGCATTGCTGATGCCGGCCGTGGTGGTGAGCATTGCCGGCGCCCTTCAGGATTTGGATCAGGTGCCCGGATTCAGAGCGTTTGAAAAGATTGCCGCCGCGCACAAGGTAAAAATCTATCGTTCGGTAATGAGCCTGTCCGGTGGTATCAACCTCGGCCCCGGTACTGTAGCCCTCGCAATCGCTGCCCGTTAATTCCTTCCTTGCCGATCAGGCGCACCCACCGGTGTCGCCTGATTACTCCGTGCGACCTGAAAACACCAATCCTGCGTTGAGCACCGCGACGCAGAGGAACAATCACTTCCCGGTACCGCTAGACTGAGAAAAACCGCTTTACGCCCTTTCCTGCCTGGTGAAAAAGATGTACCGCAATTTCGCCGTTTTTTTTGCGCTGATTCTCGCACTGTCCAGTGTCAGCGCGCGCGCAGATTCCGACCTCGCCAAACAACTCAGCAATCCCGTCTCAGACCTCATCAGTGTTCCCTTCCAAAGCAATTGGGACAATCGCGTCGGTCCGCTGGAGGCGGGGCGTAAATACACATTGAATATCCAGCCGGTAATTCCGGTTTCAATCAACGACAACTGGAATCTCATCAGTCGCACTATTCTTCCGGTAATGAACCAGGAAGACATTTTTCCCGGCAGTGGCGATCAGACCGGGCTTGGCGATACCACCCAAAGCCTGTTCTTTTCCCCCAAGAAGCCAACCGCAGGCGGGATAATCTGGGGTGCCGGCCCAATACTTCTCGTCCCGACTGGCACAGAGCCACTTCTCGGCACGGAAAAATGGGGCACAGGCCCTACCGGCGTCGTGCTAAAACAGACCGGACCCTGGACCATCGGCGCGCTCGCCAACCACATCTGGTCTTTCGCCGGCAGCGACAATCGCGCCGATGTGAACAGCACATTCCTGCAGCCTTTCCTGGCCTACAACACACCCAATGCCTGGACCTTCACACTGCAAACCGAATCTACCTATGACTGGGAAGCCGAGCAGTGGAATGTGCCCGTGCATTTTCTGATAGCAAAGGTGTTCAAGGTGGGTAAGCAGACCTATCAGATTCAAGCTGGTCCGCGCTATTACGCAGAAAGTCCCGAAAACGGTAGCCAGGACTGGGGCTTCCGGCTCAACTGGGTAATGTTGTTTCCCAGTGCCAGCAAATAACCCCTTGAATGCTATTCAACCGAACTGATCCACTATCGTCATCCCCAGAGGGAACCGCTTATGACGAGCCTACTCGGCAGACCTCACCCGACCGTCAGAAATGTTCTCGCCATATTCATCATTGGATTAATCGCACCAATGGCCCACGCTGGTGGAGTGATGCTGTGGGAAATAGGCACGCCCACACTCGGCACCGCAAGTGCCGGTTGGGCGGCGATGCCGGAAGACGCGTCAACGGCCTTTACCAATCCCGCAGGAACCGTGTGGCGCAGTGATACCCAGGTGCGCGCCGCGGGGCAAATGCTCTATGGCGACGTGGGCTTCACCAACGGCGGCGAGTCGAATGTGCCCGGCAATGACGGCGGCAACCCGGTTGGGTGGTTTCCCGGTGGCGGCGCCCACGCCGCGGGTGTTTTTTCCGAGAGATTTGGCTGGGGAGTGGCGATGACGGGCAACTTCGGTCTCGGCCTGGATTACAACGACGACTGGGCGGGGCGGCGCTTTGTTCAGGAGGCAGATCTCATCGGTATGAGCCTGATCCCCTCCCTGAGCTGGAAAATCAACGACTGCCTTTCCATCGGCGCTGGACTGAATGTGATGGGTGCCTTTTTTGAGTATGTCTCCGCGCCCAGAGCGGGACTGATTCCCGCAGATGCCCATCTTAAATACGAGGATATTGACGTGGGTTACGGCGGCAACGCGGGCATTATCTATCGCCCGGTCGACAGCACCACGTTCGGCATTACCTACACCTCAAAAGTGGATTTGACCTTCAGCGACAATCTACGGCTGAGCGACTTCGGCCCCCTGTTTGAGCCGGCAGTCGCACGCCTGAACGGAACCCGCACCCAAATCGACATGACGGTCCCGGCCACAGTGACGGCCAGCCTGCAACAGCAGTTGACCCCCTATACCACGCTCTACGCAAATCTCGCCTGGCAAGACTGGTCGGAATTTGCCGGCCTGACCCTGGCGCTCGATAACCCAAATCAAACTTCGATATTCGTGGATCAAGGTTACCAGGATACCGGCCATTTCGCCCTCGGCATCCGCCACAGATTTTCGCAAGGCGCTCTGCAGGACTGGCACCTGTCCACAGGCTTCGCATTTGACAGTTCAATGCAAAATGAATCCGACCTCACCGCCAACATGGCCACCGGCAAGGCGTATCGATTTGGCCTCGGTGCCGGCAAAGCCTTATGTCCCGGCGTGACAGTGGATGCAGGCTACACCTTCCTCTGGTCTGGCAATCTCGATATCGATCAGCAGGGACGCCCGCCATTCAACCCGAGGCTGCAAGGCACCTACAAAGACACAGCAATGCATTTTATTGGTGGCTCGGTGCAGTTCGAATTCTGAACGAAACAAAACCGTAGCCGTGTACTCAGGAAGACGTATTCAAGGACGAAAATTATGATTCGACGATTCTCTCAAGTGGTTATGCGGCCACTGGTCGCCGTTGGCATTATTGCATTTTCATCTGCTCTGGCCCTCGCGCAGAATGCGGCAACGAACACAACCAAAAACAATAATGCCGCAGTCAAGTCCGAACTTCCGTTTAGCAATACGCAAGACTTTGAGGACGTTAAAAAAGGGTTTATCGCTCCACTGCCTGACAACGGCATCATTAAAAATGCAAAAGGCCAAACAGTGTGGGATCTGGGTGCCTATAGCTTCGCCCAGGGCAAAGAAGCGCCGGACACGGTAAACCCGAGCCTTTGGCGGCAACTGCAGTTGCTTTCCGAGGGCGGCCTGTATGAAGTGACACCGCGTATTTACCAGGTGCGCAGCGCAGACCTTTCCAATATCACATTTATCGAAGGAGATAGCGGCGTCATCGTCATGGACCCGCTGATTTCTGCCGAAACGGCCAAAGCCTCTCTGGATTTGTACCGCAAACACCGCGGCAACAAACCCGTGGTGGCTGTGATTTACACCCACAGTCATGTGGACCACTACGGCGGTGTGCGCGGCGTGGTGGATGAAAAGGATGTGCAATCCGGCAAGGTGAAAATCATTGCCCCGGAAGGCTTTCTTGAGGAAGCGGTGAGCGAAAACGTGTTTGCCGGCAATACCATGGGGCGTCGCGCCTCCTATATGTACGGTAACCTCCTGCCGAAAGATCCCAAGGGGACGCTGGGCACCGGTCTCGGTCTCGGTACCTCCCCGGGAACTATCACCATCATTCCTCCGACCGACACCATAACCAAAACCGGACAGCAACTCAAAGTAGACGGGCTCACTTTTGAATTTCTATTGGCACCGGGCACCGAAGCTCACGCGGAAATGCATTTCTATATTCCCGAGCTGAAAGCCGTAACCGCTGCGGAAAATGCCACCCATACACTGCATAATCTGTACACCTTGCGCGGCGCCAAGGTACGCAATGCCAAAGCGTGGGCGAATTACCTGAACGAAACCCTGCAACGCTGGGGCGATAAAGCGGAAGTGCTCTATGCCCCGCACCACTGGCCCACCTGGGGCAATGAAAAAGTGGTGGACCACCTGAAGAAGCAGCGCGATCTGTACAAGTACCTGAATGACCAGACCTTGCGTATGGCCAATCACGGTTACAACATGGTGGAAGCTGCGGAGATGATGGAACTGCCTGCGGAGTTGGCGCAATACTGGGCCAACCGCGGCTACTACGGCAGTGTCAATCACGATACCCGCGCCGTGTGGAACTACTACC
This sequence comes from Microbulbifer sp. SH-1, assembly GCF_011326135.1. Classification (NCBI taxonomy): domain Bacteria; kingdom Pseudomonadati; phylum Pseudomonadota; class Gammaproteobacteria; order Cellvibrionales; family Microbulbiferaceae; genus Microbulbifer; species Microbulbifer sp. SH-1. The sequence goes on from NZ_CP046948.1 coordinate 1,693,018, forward strand.
TCGGATTCTTCGATGGAAACCCCGCGCGACTCTACCCGCTGCCTCCCACAGAAGCCGGCAAGAAATTTGTGGAATACATGGGCGGAGCAGACAGCGTATTGCAGAAGGTCCAGAAAGATTATGATGCTGGAAACTATCGCTGGGTGGCACAGGTGCTGGACAACCTCGTATCAGCGCAGCCAAACAATCAGAAAGCGAAAAACCTGCTGGCCGATGCTCTGGAACAAATGGGTTACCAACAGGAAAATGGCCCATGGCGAAACTTCTTCCTGAGCGGAGCCAAAGAACTGCGCGAGGGGGTAAAAAAACTGGCGATGCCCGTTACCGCGAGCCCCGACACTATTGCCAATATGTCGATTGAAATGTTCTTTGACTACCTGGGTATTCGCCTCAATGGTCCCAAGGCTGCTGGGAAAAAAATGGCGTTCAACGTTTCACTGCCGGATATCAAGGGCAACTACTCTCTGGTAGTGGAAAATGGCGTATTGAACTACGGTCCACCGGTGGACAAGCCCGATGCCACCGTCACCATCAACCGTACATCACTGGATGATGTGATCATGGGCACCGCAGGCATCGACGACAAGGTAAAAGATGGCTCCGCAAAACTTGGTGGCGACGGCGCCAAGTTCAAAGAGTTTCTTGGCATGCTCGATACGTTTGATTTCTGGTGGAATGTTTCCACGCCGAACCCACCCCCTTCCGAATGATATTCAGTTTCGTATGAATTAATCCGGCCGGTGTGCACAGCCCACCGGCCTTTTTCTCAGTAATTGCCATCATATCTGGGACTCCACCGGTAACCAGGACAGTATCCAGGAAAGCCAACGCTGCCACACGGTCGTTTCCGGATCTTTGGTTTCAACCAGTGCTTTGCCGTCGCCATCCCGTGCGCGCCAGCGTATCTCTCCCTGTGCATTGAGTGAAAGATGCCAGGCAGAATCACCCGCTACCCAGTCTTCAAAAAACGCACTCAACTCCTGATTGATGGACTCATTTTCCATCAGCAGGCCGATTTCCGTGTTCTGCAAGAGCGATCGACTATCGAGATTGATGGAACCGACGAAGCCAAGACTATCGTCTACTACAAAGGTTTTCGCATGCAGCGTTGCGCGGGACTCACCCTGAAACCAGCGTTTGCGCCGCTTTTCGCCCGACGCCTTACGCAGCTCCCAGAGATCCACGCCCTTGCGCAACAACTTTTTTCGGTAGCGCGCATAAGCACCGTGCACGATCGCCACATCATTGCTGGACAGTGAATTGGTGAGAATGTCCACATTCACTCCGCGCTGCTGCAACCCAGTGAACAGTGTCGTACCTATATTACCGGGAATGAAGTAAGCAGCGCTGATCCTCAGATTAGCACTGCTGTTGCGGATGACCTTCTCCAGTTGATACCCGGGAAATTTCTCGACCGGGATGCGATCTCGGTGGAGAGCTTTCTCCGGAGGATCGGCAAACAACGTGCCTCTCCCCCACTGAAAGGGAATCGCTCCCGCAAGGATTTCGCCAGCCATTTTCGACTGCCTCAGAGCATCAGTGAATTCAGACTTCGCCTCATCCTCAAGGAAGGCCTTCACCTTGCGGCGGAGGTCATCCAGGCTCTGATCTTCCAGGCTATCGAGCGACAGTTCGGTGACCGGCACCGACACCGGATTGTTCCAATAATCATCAAAAATCTGTTCCGCATCCGGTAGTACCCCACCTAGGGCCATCACATCCACATCAAGAAATTCCACATCCGAACGGGAAAAGTAACCGTCGGCGATATTCCGCCCACCGGTAATCATCACCAAGCCATCGGCGACAAGCAGTTTGTTGTGCATGCGATGATTGATCCGGCCGAGGTTTGCCGCCTGTTCCAGGGCACGGCGGAGTCCGGAGCGCCCCTCTACCGGATTGAATATACGAATCTCGATCAGAGGATGCTCATCCAGAGTCAGCACCAGCGGATTGACTACGCGGGTGCCCAGGTCGTCCACCAGCAGGCGCACCCGCACACCGCGATCTGCTGCCTTCAGTAGGAGGCTCATGAGAATGCGCCCGGCACTGTCATCTTCGTAAATGTAATACTGGAGATCCAGGGATACAGTGGCGGCTTCAATCAACACGGTCCTGGCAACAAAGGCCGACAGACCATCCTGCATCAAATAAAAACCGCTGGTTTCTGCCGGATGATTCTCCAGCTCGCGCTGCACAGCGCGGGCAAGAGGACTGTTTTTCGGTGAAGGCCGCACATATGACGCCGGAAATTTCGAGGAGCTGGATGGATATTGCACGCGAATCTTTTACCGTAAATGTGCCCTTTGTCCGCCACGCAGTTGCGCCTCGTAATACTGGGCCTCTTGCATATTCCCCTGCTCACGGTTGAGAGAGATCAGCAACTGCAGAATGTCAGGATCGCCGGGAAAGCGCTTCAGGGCGGCCTGCTGATACACAATCGCCGCATCCGGCCGACCGACGGAATTGAGGGCAACACCATACACATACGCATAGCGCGACGAAGTACTCTGGCTGTCCGCGGACTGACGTAAAAACTCCAGTGCATCCGCCATTCGTTGCTGGCGCACCAGAGAAAGGCCCAGGGCGTGCTGCAACGGCGCCTTGTCGATTGCCCCCTCCAGCGCACTGCGCAATAGCTCTTCACCCCGCTGTTCACGACCGCTACTGCGGTAAAGGTCGGCGAGGTTGACCAGTGCAGGCGTGTAATACGGTGCGCGTTGCACTGCCAGGTGGAGCAGTGACTCCGCGGCAGATATATTCCCTTCGCGCCCGCGCAGCCCTGCCAGATTCAACAGGCTCTCCGGACGGTCACCGTTGAATTCGGCAGCGGCAACATAATCCGCCAATGCCCTGTCGAAGCGCTGCCCCACCGACTCCGGGTAGGCATCCATCGGTGCACCGGCAATCGCATTCGCGGCGAGCGATGCAATGACCCGCTCATCTTCATACAGCAGTGGAATGGCCAGCGCCGGACGCACCTGTTGCGGAATCTGGTCGAGAGCTTGCGCCAACCCCAGATGCAGCAGTGCATTGTCTCCCTGCGCGATGATCTGCAGCAGCTGTGCGGACTGGCGGGAGAGATAACGGGGCAGCAGCGAGATGGCGGTGGCTCGCACGATGTCGGGCTGGGACTCGTCCATGATCAATGCCTGTAGCGGTTGATCGGCACCGGGAACACCTGCGCGTCCGGCGTGGATTACCTCACCATAGTGGGGCTCCGGTGCGCCAAATTTTCTCTCAAGGATGTCCGCCGCCCAGATACTCGGGCGATCCGTATGGCATCCATTGCAGGCATTGGGCGAGCCAATCTTCTCCGATAAATCTGGGCGAGGCACGCGGAAACTGTGGTCGCGGCGCGCATCCACCTGCATATAAACTTTCTCGGGCATATGGCAATTGACGCACTGGGCGCCCTCGCTACCCGCAGAATGCAGATGATGCTCAGTCGCATCGAATTTCGATGGTAGGTGGCACTGGGCGCAGATAGCATTGCCCTCCGCACGTAGTTTTAGGCTGTGGGGGTCGTGGCAGTTGCTGCAGGTGACGCCGGCGTCGTGCATTTTACTCTGCGCAAACGAGCCCCACACGTAGACTTCGTCTTTAATCTGGCCATCCGCGTAATAGAGATCTTCACTCAGCAGCGCCGGGTGAAAGAAATCGAGAAAGTCGTCTTTTGGCCTGACGCCGGGATGCTGGGTGCCGCGACGGGAGTGGCACTGGGCACAAATGGAAATTTCTTTCTGGGTCTGCTTCGAGGAACCGACCTTGAGATATGCGATGCCATTTTCCGCATTCATTTGCCAGCCTGTCTGCTGGCGTTCAGCGTAGGAAATCTCCAGGCCGCGGTCGGGTTCCGCCTTGCGCCTCTCCTCACTCAAGCCGGCCCACTTCACATGTTGCGAACCAGGACCGTGACAGGATTCACAACCCACATTGAGCTCCGACCAGCGGGTAGCGAAGGTCCCCGAAGCCATGTCGTAATTCTTTTGCAAATTCGTGGAGTGGCAGTCGGCACACTGGAAGTTCCAGTTCTGATTGATACCCGTCCAGTGCAGCGGATCTCCGGGTTTGATTTCCTCATCTGGATAGAGATGGAACCATCGTTGCCCACCCGCTTCTTTCGGGCGGGAATCCCAAGAGATGCTCAGTGCCTGCAGGCGGCCACCGGGAAACGCAATAAGATACTGCTGCAAGGGGTAGATACCAAAGGTGTAGGCAATGGGAAACTCCTGTAGCTCACCGTTGGCTCCATCGGTGCGCACGAAGTATTTTCCGTCGCGCCGGTAAAAAGTAGACTCGGTGCCGAAGTAGTTGAACGTTGCATTCTCGAAGTTGCCCACCACGCTTTGCGAATCCGGCGTTTTCATGGCCAGATCATGGTGAGATTTCTGCCAACTTTTAAAGGCACGCTGATGACAGTTGGCACAGGTTTCCGCGCCTACATAACCGGTATTGGCATCATCCACGTGCGCCGACGGTGATTCGCTCTTACTTGTCTGACGGTGCGTACGCTCTTCTTGGCCCTGAGCTCGATTGGGTTCCGGAGATGTCGCGGTATTAATCGCAGAGGGGGAACTAACCGGAACACCAGTTGTTGGCGAAGCATTTCGGTCGCAGGCGCCAACTAAAACGCAGAGCAGCAGGATACGTAAACTCGGGTGCATGGACTCACCAACGCTCAGGCGCCAACCGCATGAGGGACCGGCCTGCAGTTATAGATTATTCCTGGTTGTTGCCCAGGTGCATAAAGTAAAGCCCAGTAACACGCCGTGCGCAATGAGAAAAAACCCGCCGCCAGAACCGCGCGGCGGGGTTCAGTGTGTCTGGCTATCGGCGATCAGTTGCCAGAGGGCAACGGAAGGTTTACACCATTTTTTTCCAGGTTTTCGCGGACATATTTTAAGCGCTCATACTGCGTGAGGGTGATCGGACCACTGTAACCCTCACTTTGCAGTTTACGCGGCGGATACTTCACGTAGGTTTTCATCAGAGCACTGATCGCATCGTTGAATACAACCATGGTCCAGGTGTGCTCGGTATAGTTATTCATAAATACGTCGTAGCGTTCCTGCGGGTCCTGCCACAAGTCGAAGATCTGCGGCACGGTGGCCACATACTTTTGCGGCCCCTTCCAGCCGAGGTTGCTATCAACCGCCAGCCCGCCGGTGTGCGCACCGTCGTCCCCTCGCAAATTAAACACGGCCTTGTAATTGCCGACCCGCGCGGCGCCGGGAGTCAGCTCATCTTCGGTGAAGTAAAACCAGGAGTCGCGTGTACTCTTTCCGTTTCCGAACAACACCGGTGACATGTCGATACTGTCGAAATAGATCGGAGCGCCACCGCGGTCTTCTTTGGGCAATTCCAGTCCTGCCAACGCCGCAAAGGTAGCCATCAGGTCCAGGCCACCGAGAATATCGTGATTGCGAATACCTGGGGCAATGTAATCGGGCCAAACGGCGATAGCCGGCACTCGGTTGCCCCCCTCACGCACTGTACCTTTGGTGCCACGCAGTGGTGTATAACCAGCATCCGGGTATACATCCTGCCAAGCGCCGTTGTCGGTGGTATAAAATACCAAAGTGTTTTTATCCAGGCCCAGTTCGCGCAACTTGTTCATTACATTGCCGATATGCGCGTCCAGCTCCACCAGCGAATCAGCGTATTTGGTTTTCGACAGAGATTTATGTTTAAACTCCGGTGCAGGCAGATTTGGCTGGTGCACCTTCATGAAGTTGATATTGATAAAGAAAGGCTGCTCGGGGTTTCTCGCCGCGTCCTCAAGAAATCTGATCCCAGAGCGCTCAATATAGCTGTCCAAAAAAGGCAAACCCACAACACCTTTGTCCGGGGTGTTGACATACTCACCGTTGACCTTCCAATCTTCACGCGGCTTTTCACCGGCCAGTCCAGACATGGAACCTTTGGTCACATCGTTAAACATCTTGCGCAGCTTCGGATCCATATCCGGAAACCAATCGGGATCGCCATAGGTGTACGCATTGGCGTGATACAGGAACGCGTGTTCCATTACGTCGTAACCCTGGGCATTCGGCAGTGCATAGTCGGATTCGCCCAGGTGCCACTTGCCGGTGAAATAGGTTTTATAACCCGCCTTTTTTAGCACTGACCCCAAAGTCCATTCCTCCTTCGGCAGGCCACCGCCTTGCCCCTGAAATGCCACCGTGGTCATGCCGCTGCGATTGGGAATGCGTCCGGTCTGCATGGCCGCGCGGCCGGGAGTACAACTGGGTTGCGCGTAGAACGAGAAAAAGGTCATGCCATCTGCCGCCATCCGGTCAATATTCGGTGTGGGCATACCGCGCCCGACACCACCGCCGTAGGGACCGAGGTCGCCAAAGCCGGTGTCGTCGGAAACGATCAGCAGGATATTGGGTTTGGTGCCAGCGGGGTTCACTGCCGGCTTCGAAAGTGTGGCCTGAGGGGGAATGGTTGGTGTTACTGGCGGGCGATTGATGTCCCCATCCTGTTGCGTGTTGGCAACGGCCTGCTCGACGCCTGGCAGCCGTACTTGGGCTTCCTCATCTTTCTCACTGCAGCCTGCCAGTACCAGTAGTAACGTCAATACAGTTACATAGATACGCATAGACACCTCATTTCAGCGTTTTATCACTGCGGATCCATTCACCCATTTACAGGCGGAAAAAATAACAACACCGGGAAATATGGAGAACTCCGCTTGCCAACCATAGGTAAAAATTTGGAGGCATGAGTGCAGATACATGCCATTCTGGTTACGACCGTCCAAGGTACCGGCCATTATGCACCGTACGATCCTGGGCCGCGGAGAGTTAAACAGGCGTCTTGCGCCGCCCTGCTAGCCGGCGGCAATATTCTGGAGAAGTCAGCAAGGAGTGACACGTCACCAGATGCGGTAAAGATCAAAACCTGGGATTCAGATTCCGCTACCCATAGCCTCTGGAAAACTAACACCCACAATTCACTGAAATGAACATTGCGAACTAGAGTTTAGGTAGCGTCAAATTCAGATAAGCACCTCACCAAAGTACTCAGGGGAATCTTATGTATATTCGGTACAAGCTGCGCCTGTTGCTCGCAGCCGGGCTCTTGCTACTCACCTCCGCTTTCAGCGTCGCCGATCCACTGAGTTCCTGGAATGACAGTGACAGCAAAAAGGTCATCATCCGTTTTGTGGAAAAAGTCACTCGCAAAGATTCACCCGAGTTTATTCCTGAAAGTCAGCGCATCGCCACTTTTGACAACGACGGCACACTGTGGGCGGAACAACCGGCCTATTTCCAGCTGATCTATGCCCTGGATCAGGTTAAGAAGATGGCACCGAAGCATCCAGAGTGGAAAACTCAGGAGCCATTCGCTTCTGTACTCAGGGGCGACACCCAAAAAGTCATGGCGAGTGGCAAGGAAGGATTAATGAAGATCCTCGCCGCTACCCACGCGAATATGACCGCGGAAGAATTTCACGTAAACGTCAGCGACTGGCTTAAAACCGCCCGTCACCCGAAAACCAATCGGCCCTACAACGAGATGATCTACCAGCCCATGCTAGAGCTACTGGATTATCTGCGCGCCAATGGTTTCAAGACATTCATCGTCTCCGGTGGTGGCGTGGATTTTATGCGGGTCTTCGCAGAACAGACCTATGGCATTCCACCGGAGCAGGTGGTTGGATCGAGTATCAAAGCCAAATACGAAGTCCGCGATGGCACACCAGCGATCATCAAACTGCCCGAGATCAACCTGATCGACGACAAAGAGGGCAAGCCTGTGGGCATTCATCAATACATTGGACAGCGTCCCATTTTTGCCTTCGGCAATTCCGATGGGGATTACCAGATGCTCGAATGGACCACAGCGGGAACCGGCGCCCGCCTCGGTCTGTTACTGCACCACACCGACGCCAAACGGGAGTGGACCTACGATCGCGATTCTCACATCGGCCAGCTGAGCAAAGGCCTGGATGACGCCGCTAAAAAAGGCTGGACCGTGGTCGACATGAAGAACGACTGGAAAGTAGTCTTTCCATCCCCGCGATAGGTACTAAGGCTGTAGCCACTTGCGGAGCGGATAGAACAGCTGCCCGACAAATCCACGCGGCAAACGCACCGTTGTGCCGTACTCCGCAGGCCAGTGCTTATCCGGCATATGGTAAGTTTTGAAAATCCGGTCAAAAATTACCGTGTGCGCGGAATAGTTGGTGTCAATTGCCGGCTTTTCGGAGCTGTGGTGCCAGTGGTGAAATTGCGGTGTAACCAGGAGATACTTCAGCGGCCCGAAGCGCAGGTTCACATTAGAGTGGATGAGTACCGCCTGCAGCGCAGCAAAAGTGACGTAAATATCCAGTGCCGCTTTGTCCGCCCCCAACAAATACAGCGGGATCATCACCATTGCGCGTTCTGAAAACACCTGCACAAAGTGACCGCGGGAGCCCGCTAACCAGTCCATCTGCTCAACCGAGTGATGCACCGCATGTACCGGCCACAACCAGCGCACCTCGTGATACAGGCGGTGCTCCCAATACAGCACAAAATCCGCGCACAGTATAATCAGCACCACCTGCAACCATACAGGCATCGACTGTACTGCCACCTGCACCGATTCGCTGAGGGCCCAGTGGAAATGACTCGCATGAAAGTTGGCGTAAATCAGGATCGCCGATATCATCAGGTGGTTGAAGCAGAAGTAAAACAGATCCAGGCTCCACTCGCTGCGCAATATCACCTGATTGCGATATTTGGGGAACAGCTTCTCCAATGTCATGAACACACCGACCGAGCCGAGAAACGCAAGAATCAGCCAGTCCACGCCAAGCGACATCCGCACAGGCTCCACCGGCCCTACGGGAATGTCGTAGCCTCCCAGGGCAAAACCGGCCAGAGTGAGACCGATACCGCAGGCTCCAAGCCGCTTGTGGCGATTGAGCACAAACGTAAGCGCACCGAGGAACAGTGAGAAGTACATGCCGTATTTGAGGATCTGTTGCAAAAACTCAGCATCATACGCCTGACGCAATTCGATAGTGGTCAGATAGGCGGGATAACGGTAAGCGAGCACAGCCAGCAAACATAAAAGCCCCAATGCCACGCTGGCATAGGCACTGATTTTTCCCTCGCCGAAGCGAAATTCCCGGCTCCGATCCAGCGCCACCCTGCGCTTGCGGTACTGGTACCCTGTTTCCACTGACAGACTCTCCTTGTGCCACGCCCCTTGAATTTAGCGCGCAATACTACCGAAAACCGGCTTGGTGTTTCCAGCGCCAATGGCTATAGTCCACCTCGCTTTCGCAATGAGTGAGTTTCCGCGCCATGAATTTGACCCGCAAATGGATAATCGGGCTGCTGCTCGGCCTTTTTACCGCTTCCTCCACTGCTACCGGTTATCAGCCAGTGCCTACCACCTGTGACGGCCCACCAAAGCTGCCGGTTGGAACCATGCCCGGAACCTGCCTTGGTCTTGTGGCGGACGCCAGTATTGGCGCGGCATTTGTCAAACCTCGAAAAGCTCTGGAGATTCCACAGCACCGGCAGATACTGGTCACCGACATGGGGGGCTGGAACCCACACAGGGGAATCCTGTGGTTGCTGGAATTTGCCGACGACCGCTACAGCCAGTTACTGACCGCGTGCAAACTCGCCACCGGGCTCAATCTTCCACACGACATCAAACTCGGGCCAGACGGCTTGATTTATCTGGGGGAGGCACATCGCATCACTCGATTCCGTGTGCGAGATGATGAAATAGCCGATCAGGAAACGGCTGTCGAATCGCTCCCCTACTCGGCCGGGGACCATCTGCACCCCCTGACCAGTTTTGTCTTCCTCCCAAACGGGGATCTGTTAGTCAACGCGGGCTCGAAAACGGACGATTGTAAGCTCAGCGCAGACAAGCAGGCCTGCGAAGAAGCCACTTCCGTCGGCCTCCGTCACTATCGCTATATCCCTGAAGGCAATCGCTGGGAAAGCGCGTTCTCTATGTACGCCACCGGCCTGCGCAATTCCATGGCGCTAGTCGTGCATCCCAGCGGCACGATACTGCAAGGGGAAAACAGTGCGGATTTTCATGATCCCGAGGAACCATACGAGGAAATCAACGTTATTCAGGCCGGCGGTTTTTATGGCTGGCCTTTCTGCTTTAACAGGACACTGAGCGCAAAAGAAGTTGCGGCGGGCTGCACCCGCCCGGATTACATCCAACCATACAGTCTGATGCCGCCCCATGTGGCCCCCCTGGATATGATCTATTACAGCGCCGACCTGTTGCCCAAACTCAAAGGTCACCTGCTCGTCAGCTGGCACGGCTACCGTGTAGTGGGTAACCGGGTCGTCAGCTATCCCACCTCTCCAGAAGGCCTGCCGCTGCTGCAGCCCAGCGTCACCTTCAACCGCGACCCCATCCCGCCCGCGCAGAAATTCACATCCCATGCTATGGCGCCACGTGGTGGCTCCCATGCCGATGCGCAGCATACCGAAGTCATTGGGCAGTGGAATCAGGTCGAAAACCTGCGTCCTGAAGGCGCTCCGGTCGGGTTATTGCAACTGCAGGATGGCGCCTTACTGATTGTCGACGACAAAAACAGGGCCGTGTTGCGACTGTCCCGCGGTGAACCCTACATGGCAATGGAGAATATTCAGGCCGCTGCGGCACATGCCATCCCCCGTGTGAATGACGTCCAGCTCGCAGAGGAGCCGCGGCGGGTGCTGCTGACACACTGCGCCGGCTGCCACCAGGAACTGCAGCATACACCCGGTACATTGTTAAGTCCGGAGGGCCGCTGGCTGCAAATGGCCGACGGTGTAACCCTGCTGGAACACAAGCTCACCAGCGAAAGCGGATTCATGCCACCGACCGGCAGATTGGATAAGCGCGATATCACCACAATACTGAGCGCGCTCAGCCAATCAGACTGAATTCACCAGCGCAGCTGAACTCAGGAGAGGCCCAACATCACACTCAGGCGCAACCCACTTTATATCGGCTTTTGCACACATCTCCACCAAACCGACTTGGAGGTGTGCGCAAAGCGGATTGAATATCGAATGAACTTGAGCGGTCTGTCAGAACACAAAACCACCAGTATGACTAATGGTGTTGAAGAACATTGATGAGTTTGCCAAATGGGTCGCGAACATAAAAGCGACGCACGCCCCAGGGTTCGCTTTCCGGCCCATATTCTACGGGTATCCCAAGCTCCTTGGCCTTCCGGAGCGCAGCAGATAGATCATCGACCTCGATGGATAAATCGGGGACCGCCGTGCCCGAGCCACCTTCCGACGCAACACTGACTTGCAACGTCATTTTTTCACTGGAGCCGAAGGTTTTGATCCAGCCATGATCCATCAGGATATCAAGACCAAGAAACTTCCCATAAAACGCTTCGGCCTTTTCCAGATCTTTGCTATCTATATTGGTGACAATCCGACGAACTTTCACTGTACCCCCATGGATATTCTTTGTGTTCTAACGCCCAACTACAGGGCGAAGTTGTACCGCGAAGCGCGGAAAAGCCGCGCTCCCTGCGCAGCGACAATAGCCGTTGCTAGTTAGGTTGACCCAACCTCTTGACAGCCCTTTCTAGCGACTATAAATACCGACTCATGGCTAGCCTGCCATTCTCGCTCTATAGTAAAACCTGAATTCAGCAACTTGGAAATAAGCTGGCTTTTTGTTAAGCGACTGACATAAGGTGCTAAACGGAGAAGCTGCATGCCAGAGACCAACCATTGATAAAAAATACTTATCTCCGCTAATAGCGAAGTGCTTGATATAAATACCCCATCATATTTTAGCAGCCCATGAACTTTATCAATCGCCCCGTCTACATCCTCCAAAAGATGTAGCACATTTAACCCGAGAACAGCGTCAAAACTTCCATTCTTTAACGCCAAGCTGTCCAGCGTTCCCTGCTGAAAAACAATGTTCTTTACTCCGGCTTCGACCGCTTTTCTATGTGCCGCGTCTATCATGTTTTCAGATATATCTGTAGCAAGGACATGTTTCACATGAGGAGCATGAAAAATCGCGGTGGCGCCACTGCCGCAGCCGAACTCCAACACATTCCAATCCGACCTCAGGAACTCTTGAGTAATGGCCAGTTTCCGCTGATATGTAGCTTCATCTTTAATGGGGCTTTTAATATATTTTTCAGCAGATTCTTCCCAAAACTGTTTTGAATCTTTCATGATTCATACATTCCCAAATTACTCTTGAAGGCTGCGATTCACGTCAACGCTATAAATCGGTTTTTACTGAGCAGCTTGAATGCGCGATTGAACCTGGCGACCCCAAGAATGATAGCGCCACTCACATCCTGATTTCCGCGATTTTATCATCCAGCTTCTTTCAACGCAGAACTCGGTGACGCTGCGGCGTTTATTTGGGTGGCAGGGAATTGGCAAACTCTGCGCCCTTGGTTACCCAGCCATCCAGGTTCTCGGCGATAGCATCCTCTTCAACATACACCATGCCCTTTAACGGCCTGCCCGTGTAATCCATGGGACGGGTATACCGCTCACTCAGGGCATTGTCGTAGTTTTCCGGACCCACACGCACCATCAACTCTTCACCGACGACGCCACAGGCCATATTGCCATTCAGCATGAATGCTAGACCGCCGAACATCTGCTTTTCAGTCAGGCCTTCTTTTTCCTGTAGCAAGTCGCGAACCTTTTCCACCAACTCTTCGCTGTAACTCATGGTGCTCTCCTTTTTAATTCATCCCTGGATTTTCAATTAGTCGCAAACTATTCATACCAGCACGAGGCGCGGAATAAAACGCGCTCCAAACGGCTGAGGGTTAATCCAGTTCTTCTGAACCGATTCTAAGTAAAAGAGGGGAAACAGCGCCTCGGCAGGCGCACTGCACGGCGGGATCTTTGGGCTGATGTACTCAGCCAGTGATTGTAAAATGGCTGCCATACGTAAAAATTTATTGCCGTTATTGATTAAAGTGTAGCAAGGAATACAAGATTTGCCCGCCTAACTGAAACAAGACACCACAAAAACCACCTCAAGAACATTTGCGCGCCACCAGCTAGAAGCGGTTATGGAAACTCCTTCGTACTAGCGGAGCTATTCTCTTGCTCAAAATACAACCAGCCTCTAAATCCAAGCGTACCTATACAGGTGTCAACTTATCGTGGGTAAGACCAGTATAAAAAGTCGCTACTATAGTGGACCCCATTGGCAAGACACTTTTCCCACAGAGTTTAAGCTGCAATCATCTCCTCACTCACAGCTGAACAGCGCTGCCCTGTTGCCGCTGGCGAGGGAGCTCCCTCGCAGTCCGGTGACCCCGTAGACTTCTTCTTTGATCCACCAAATTTATCCACGATCATTGCTCCACCACCCTGTCCGCTGACGTATACCTCGCTCGGAGTTTTGTTCCCCAGCGATTGATGTGGCCGCTCAGCATTGTAGAAGGCAAAGTAATTCGTTATGCCGATAATCAGCTCGCCCATACTGGCGTAGCCCTTCAGGTATACGTCTTCATGCTTGACGCTTCGCCACAACCGCTCGACAAAAATATTGTCCAGAGCTCGGCCACGACCATCCATACTGATCGACACCTCTTCGCGCTTGAGCACCTCCGTAAACCCGCGGCTCGTAAACTGTGAACCTTGATCGCTATTGAAGATCTCAGGCTTGCCGTATTTCCGCAAAGCATCCTCCAGGCAATCAACACAGAAGGCGGCATCCATGCTGTTGCTAATGCGCCAGGACAGCACTTTACGGCTATACCAATCGATAATCGCCACCAGATAAGCAAAGCCCCGATCCAGACGGATATACGTCACGTCAGTACTCCATACCTGGTTTGGTCGGGTGATCGGAACACCGCGTAATAAATATGGGTACACCTTGTGCTCTGGGTGCTTCTTGCTGGTCGCCGGTCCCGGAGCCATACCCGCCAGACCCATTTGTCGCATCAGGCGCTGAACACGCTTGCGGCTAATCTGGTGGCCTTGTCTCCGCAGGAAAACCACCATCCGTCGACTGCCGTAGAACGGACGGTTTGTATACTCCTCATCTATCAGGCGACATAGCAAGAGATCATTGGCATCGGCATTCAGCTTCACAATATCCCGCTGCCTATACGTAGTGGCACGCGATACTTCCGCCAGTTCACACTGGCGTTTCAGCGGTAATTCATCTGCCTTGTCAATCCAGCCCAGCCGCGCTTCCCGACTCACTCGCCCAACTTTTTTTTGAGCCAGTCGACCTCCATCTTCAGGCGACCTATTTCGCCGTACAAACGATCTTCCTTGCCGTCGTTATCCTTGGTAGGCTTTGGGCCTCGCTTGGTCTCGAACAGTGCACTGGTATTTGCCAGAATCTCTTTTTTCCACTGTCCGACCAAGACAGGGTGCACTCCGTGCTCCTGTGCGATCTCACTGATCGTCTTGATACCCCGCACGGCCTCCAAGCCAACTTTGGCTTTGAATTCTGGTTTGTGGGCTGTACGTTTTTTGCGTTCACTCATGGCTATCATCCTCTTTGGGTGACAGCTTAAACTACAGTGCTCTGGGTGTCTCAGATCTGGGGTCCACTATACCAACACTATTGTTTTTTGTCTTGGCTGAGATGCGGACTACACCGCAAAGGCAGCTTCCCCTAAGCGCTGATTCAGACCCCATACCTTTCTCCTCAAGATGTATAACGCTGCGTTCAGCCGCGGACAATTGTTGGCGTTTTATGCGCACCGCAGCGACCGCGTATACAGTGCTAAAACTTGATACTAAGTGCTTCGCGGCTAGGATTTTCCGTAGCTGCTCACTCTCTTGATTACTACACATTTTGCACTTGTAAATTCTATGAAGTGGCAAAAGTGAAGTATCTTGCCTTTCTTATCTTGGACATGCCCATTTGCTGCCCCGGATTTTCCATGTGAAATTACGTGGTCAATTTTTACTAGAGTAACGTCCTTTCCACACCGTTGAATATGAGATCGAAGGCTATCTCCTTCCATTACACTTCTATCCGCGAGTTCCCAGACAGCGCCGTCAGATAGAACTTCACCAAGAAACTCCAAATCACCAGTTTCCAATGCAACGGTTATTTTCTCAACAAACTGATTTTTTGGAGAATTACCGCAATCTTTACTTCCTATAATTTCAACCATGCTCTAGATTCCTGGCTGCAACTAGCGCCGCAATCAGACGCAGTTTACCTTGTGTGCTTTTTGCACGAAAAATGGGAACGCAGCGACCGCGCAAAAGGTGAGCAAATTAAGCTTTCCCACGGATGGCCAAAGGTCCGGAGTAAATTTCCCGGTCTTGTTATGAGCTTTGCTTCCGCGCCTTTTTATTTTCACGTCTTTTTCGCCATTGGATAGAAAATGACTTTAGCTTACCACGCAAGCCATTGAATTGAGGCTTACCTGGTATGTTTAGTTTACGCCAGTAAATTAATGCTAAAACTAGCTGTACAAGAAGTAGAACCAACCATACAAGTGCTTCCACTAATAGGATCAAGAAGGGTGCCGCTACTTCCGCCGCTGGTGCAATAAGTGCCGCTAGCACTTCAACAACAGTCATAATCAATGCCATGACTGCCTCTGCAATTAACTCCATGAAAGCTACCAACTCCTCTTAACTCATAACGCTGCGCACAGGGGCGGCTTACTTTACACGCATTTTTTTTGCGATAATGGGAGCACAGCGCACAAAGTTGACCGTCGATCTGCAGCGCTTTTAAGCGGCTACATGGACAGGCGCTCACAAATTGCATCCCAACTAAGACATCTCTCTAACTTTGGCCACAAATTTACCCTATGTCTGAGTGCGTTGCGCTCTGCAATAGACCAGCCTATTATAGAAGATACCAGAGCAATAAAAATTGAATTGACCTTTAAAAATATAAGGGCAACAACATTCCAATGAAAATCAGCTTTCTTGAGGCAAACTTGGCCCCCTCTACCCCGGCTTTTTCCAGTGTAATCCACTGCTCTAGAATTTTTTCTTCTTCGTTCATTGTTGATTCGCTTAACGCCGCATTCCCCGGCTTGTCCGGTGCGATGCATTGTTAGAGCAACGCGTGATTACTTTACTTCTATAGAAGAACATAGATCACTCATTTTTTCAGGTGTCATACCTTCATGCAGGAAAGGATTTTTGGTCGCAACTTTTTCCCTTGCCATGTCGCTATCGGCTGAAATGACTTGTTGTATCCAACCTCTGTATGATGAAACGCGAGTATAAAGCTCTGTAACCCCATACTCCCCAACGTCATAAAACCATGAGTCGGTTCGTGAACTGATACCGAGTAACTCATGTTTATCTCCGTTTTTAATATAGGCAGGACCTCCACTATCACCATTACCTGAAACGCCTTCTAACGCTTCTCCTTCAGCGCCTTTTTCGAATTTAAACACAATATCTGTATTTGTCGCGTGAACGACTTTATTTTGGGCTTTTCTTAACTTCCCATTGTTTTCTTTATAGCCAATTGTCTGACCGCCAATGCCTGTCCCTGTTCCTCCGACACCTATAAACCAAACGACAGCGTTTTTTTCGTCATTTTTTTTATAAATTTCAGCTGGCTGAATGTCATCAACCTTGGTTTCGGATAATAAGTGCAATTGGTAAGAGGGAGGCCAGCTGGTAGAGTCGGCACCTCTCCCGACCAAGAGAAAAGCACTGATGAGCTACTACCAGCTGACCGAGAACGAACGATACCAGATTTACAGCCTGAAAAAAGCCGGACACTCGCAGGCAGAAATAGCGATGTTACTGGAAAGGCACCCATCGACGATCAGTCGAGAGCTGCGGCGGAATGCGGGGCTGAGAGGATATCGCCCTGGTCAAGCGCATAGACTCTCAGATGTCAGGAGACGCGAAGCCCATAAGGCACGGAAAGTGACCGATGAGGTGCGGCGCCAGTTAGAGGTTTTAATCCGGCAAGAATTGAGTCCGCAGCAGGCTGCGAGCTACTTGAAGAGACACACAGGCGTTTCGCTACACCATGAAACGATCTATCAGTTGATTTACGCTGATAAAGCCAATAACGGAAGTTTGTATACACATCTTCGGATCGCGTCAAAGCCATATCGTAAGCGCTATGGCAGCTACGATCGGCGTGGCAAGATCAGGAACAGGGTGAGTATTGATGAGCGCCCAGCGGTAGTTGAGCAGATGAGCCGGATTGGAGACTGGGAAGGCGATACGGTCGTTGGCAAAGGTCGCAAGGGAGCGTTGCTGACGATGGTTGAGCGCAAGACGCTGTTTACTGTCATTGTGCGACTGAAGGGTAAACGAGCCGACTTACTGGCTGACGCAGCTGTAACCCACATGGCTCACCTGAAGGACAAGATTAGAACGATAACCTTCGACAATGGACTTGAGTTCTCGGCGCATGAGGTTATCGCCAAGGGATTGGGGGCAGACATTTATTTTGCTCATCCGTACGCTTCATGGCAGCGGGGAATCAATGAAAACACCAACGGGCTTATCCGGCAGTATTTCCCGAAAGGAACGGACTTCAACAAGGTGACGGACGATCAGGTTCGCTTTGTTATGGATCGGTTGAACAGCAGACCGAGAGAAAGCAGAGGTGGCAAGTCACCGAATGAATTATTTATGGGGCAGCGAGACGATTTGCTCGCTGCGTAAAGAAATTGCAGTTATTACTTGAAACCAAGAACACTAGATTCAAGTTGAATTAAAGCTATGTCGTGTCCATCCCCTAAGCGATAATTAGGGTGACTATATCGATTTGCAATAGATACTATTTTATCGCCCACTCTAATTTTCTGGCCAGGGTTCATGCAAAAAACAGCATGGGCAGCGGTTACAACCCATTGAGGATGAATCAGTGTACCGTGAACTCCTATATTATATAAGGTTGCTAGAGGAGGGAAGTCAGATGGAGTAGCAGAATAATTTTCTTCGGAAACATCATGTCGAATGACGATTGCATTAGTTAACGAAGAAAAAAGTCCTATTGATAAAACTATTGATTGAGCAATCTTCACGTAATCTCCTATCTAAGTTGTTCTAGCGCCCGCAACAGGAGCGACCAATGCTATGCACGTTTTGTGCGAAACTGGGAGCGCAGCGACCCGCACAAAATGTGCATAGCGTTGGGCGTCTCGCGGAGGCCCGAAGGGCCGGAGAATACTGCTTGCGATTGTTGAACGAAGCCGCTATGCGGCAAAGCCTGACTCCGAGTAAATAAAGATAATTCCCCTACGTGCTCACCCCCGAGCACGACAACTAGGGAAATATCTTTATTAACAAAGCACAGTAAAAACGATTCGATTCACTGTACCGAAAACATCTTAGCGCACTCAAACGACAGGGCAAAGCCGACTCAACCATTGATCTTTACAGCCATGCCATACGGCGCGTCTGCGAGTATTTTGACAGCCCACCCGACACCCTCACGCAAGAGCAGCTTGAGGGCTATTTCGAGTCCCTCATCAGCACCCACTCCTGGTCAACGGTGAAGGTGGATCGCAATGGTTTGCAGTTTTTTTACAAACATGTGCTTAAACGCGACTGGCAGCGGGTCGATATTGTCAAACCACCTCAAGAGAAGCACCTCCCTGATGTGTTTACTCTCAAAGAGCTGCAGCGATTGATCAATGGCACCCGCGAGCGGCGATACCAGACCTTCATTCTCACCTGCTTTAGCATGGGCTTGCGCTTGGGCGAAGCTCTTGGCATTCGCGTGGCCGACATCGACAGCGAGCGCGGACTTCTGCACGTGCGTCAGGCAAAGGGGAAGAAGGACCGCTTCGTCTTCTTGCCCAAGATGACGCTGGAAGCACTGCGCGCGTACTGGGTCACACATCGCAATCCCACGCTGCTCTTTCCTCGCGGACGCACACCCGAGGAGCAGCAGCACCAGGCTCGTGAGCCTATGGACCGTGGCGGCACACAGACGTCCTTCAAAGCCATCGTCAGCGACGTCGGTATTCGTAAAGCGATTACCATCCACACCTTGCGTCATTGTTAAGTGCGTGTTCGGAGTACTTGACAACATGCCAACTCAATACCATATTTAGGTACTTATTGGTACCTGGAGGCACTATGGCCAAGAACACCAGCATGACCCTAGGGTCACATTTTGATGAATTTATAGCCAAAGAAGTTGCCAGCGGCCGCTATGGCTCTGCAAGTGAGGTGGTTCGTGCAGGTTTGCGGTTACTCGAGGACACCGAAACCAAACTAGAAACACTCCGGACACTTCTACAGGAAGGTGAGCAAAGCGGTTTCACGGATTATACCTACGAGTCATTCATTGCCGAGCTTGATGAAAAGAAAACTCCATGAGTTCATTTAAATTAAGCCGAAAAGCAAAAGATGACTTGAGAAGTATTGCCAAATTTACTGAGCGTCGTTGGGGGGTGGCCCAGCGAAACGTCTATATCAAAAAATTTGACGAGGCCTTTCATGACCTCGCCGAATCCCCATTTTCTGGTGTGAGCAGCGAAAATATAAAATCCGGCTACCGTAAGATTCCACATGGTGCTCACATTATTTTCTACAAAATTGGTGAGAATGACTGCGTTGAGATAATAAGAATTCTTCACCAAAGTATGGATGTAAGATCGAAGCTCCTCAGCACTTGACACCCGCAGCAGGGGCGACCAATGCTATGCACATTTTGTGCGAAGCTGGGCGCGCAGCGACCGCACAAAATGTGCATAGCGTTGGGCGTCCCGTGGAGGCGCGGAGCGCCGGAACAAACTGCCTGCGTTGTTAAATGCTAATGGGCACTGACCTTTGAGAAAAGGTTTATGACGGCCACACCAGAAATTATTAATGCCATGCCAATTACACTTGCCACATCCAATTTTTGGCCAAAGATTAGCCAACCCAAAATTGAAATCAGTACGATACCCAAACCAGCCCAGATTGCATAAGCGATACCAACCGGAATTGCCTTTAGTGTCAGAGATAGAAAATAAAGTGAGAGCGCGTAACCAAGAATAACAAGCATGCTAGGCCAGAATTTTGTAAAGCCTGAGCTTGCTTTCAAACTTGAAGTTGCGATCACTTCAGAAACAATTGCAACCCCTAGAAATAACCAACTTTTCACAAAAATTACCCCTGCAAAATGTAGCAACAAGGTTACTAAAATGGCTGCATAATTTTCAGTCTTGTTATATCCGGTTACCTATGCGCAATTTTCAGGGGGCATTTAACGCCCAGCGCAGGCGCGGCAGGGAGGCAGCAAACCTTGCCAGCTTTCCGGGACGGGAAACAAAGCTAGCTATAAAAACCACTTTCGAGATTCTACCGCCAAGGATATTGCATAATTCATACGCAATTCTTCCGGAATATGATTCAGCAACCACCACAACGTTTGAAGATCCAATTTTTCCAGCTATCTCCTCAGCCTGCTGGCGGTAGCTCACGGCCTGCATTTCATTGAGGCAAACAACTTCGAGGTCTATTTCTTTCGGGATATTCTGAATTAGCTCGTTGAAGAGCAAACCCGTTCCATCCATTCCTGGTAGAAATAGAATTTTCAATGTTTAGCTACCATCACGTAACGCCGCGCTCAGGCACGGCCAACTTTGTGCGCTTTATGCGCGATAATGGGAGCGTAGCGACCGCGTATAAAGTGCACAAAGTTGGACGTCGGTCTGCAGCGCATTGTTATGCGCCACCGACTCGGACTCCAATCGCAGAGTACACATAATCTGGCTTTCCGCGCTCTTTCAAGTACTGCTCAATATTTTTATATGGTACTAATGTAACTATCTTTCCGCGATCTATTACTGCGGCATACCAGCCTACTTCCGCTACTCTTGTACTCCCACATGAAGTTCTCGGGTTGAGATATTTCATATACCGACCGCTTTGATAACCCCAGCCATGAAGCAACTCAACGATAACAACCTCTGGATAGTTTTTCTCACCGGAAATTTTCAATATTTTAACTACAGCCAAATTTTTACTTCTAGCAATACCTTCAAAATCAGGCCCAGTCTCCGGATAAATATATTGAAAATTACCATCAGGAGACGTGGGCGGAATAATTGTAGGCAACGCAAAGTCACACGCCGATGCGAAAGACGCCCAAGAAATCATTGAAACTAAAAGTAATAGCTTCTTCATACATCACATCGCATAACGCCGCCGGCAGGGGCAGCTTACCTTGTGCGCGTTTTGCGCGAAAATGGGAGCGAAGCGACCTGCGCAAAACCTGCACAAGGTAAGCTGTCCCGCGGAGGGCCGAAGGCCCGGAGCCTGGCTGCCCGGCCTTGTTAGTGTTTTGGCCCTCTACCGAATCTCTTTTTGCAATATTACTTGACGTAACCACCCAAGAGAACGAACGGCAGACTACTTTTTACGAAACTGGAATATACCACGGTGCGGCGCCGCCTTCCTGGCACAGACCTTCCGCACCGGATCGTGGGCGAAGCCGACGATTAACCAAATTGGCGGCGCGGCACAAGCAATGCCGCTGAAACATGCCCCATTACCTGACCTGCAAAGCCAAATGGTGGAACCACGATTTCTACTATGTTTTTGAGAAATCTATGGCTTGAAGCCACCACCGTTCACTATTCATCACTTTCTACGAAGCCATATTTTTTTGACGGCTCTTAAAAACACTAACGCCCGCAACAGGGGCGACCAATGCTTGCACATTTTGTGCGAAACTGGGAGCGCAGCGACCCGCACAAAATGTGCATAGCGTTGGGCGTCCCGCGGAGGCCCGTAGGGCCGGAGCAAACTGCTTGCGTTTGTTAAGCGCTGCTCTCGCTCTAGAGTTTTTAAAATCCCCTAACTAGAGCGCCTAATTTTAACCGGGGGCTGAATTCCACTACGATAAAACAATTTAAATTCTTTTCCAAAACTAATTTCTTTCCACTTTATTTTTGTTTTGTTTATCGGAATTTCGAGCTTGAGAGAATGTACTAATTCGCCGCCTTTGCTATAGGAAAGATCAACGCTACAGATTGTGCCATGATATGAACTGGCTACTGCGAACTCACCTCCTCTAGTAGAGGGAAATACATTGAAATTTCCTGATTCTAGAACCTGAAATCCGCATTGACATATTATGTCTTCGCCTTCATATATCACGAAATTTGTGACGATTACCGATTCTTCATTCATGATGCTTAACGTTGCCATAACCGGCAGCCGGAGCGCAGCGTAGGCTGTCCGGCGCCGATAGGCGCGAAGTTCATGGCCTTGTTAGAGTTCACTTGCTATAAGACCTGGCCAATCTACAAACTTGTGGATTTCTTGTATTTGGGATAAATCTACGAAACAACCTTTGAAATCACCCTCTTCGACAAAGCCTGCGAGAACCTCTTTAAACTTACCCAATACTTCTTCACCATTTTTACACTTGGAAAAATCAATGACATGCCAAGATCCAGGTATTACATTTGGCTCAATAAGTGAGAAAACTTTTTTGGGTGATTTACTTTTAAGTTTATCGGATTTAGCAATAAAAAAAGAAAAACCACCTTTTCCACGTGCAACTTTAACCCAACCAACTGCACGATTCTGTTCCCAGCTGCAGCCATATTCTGTTTGAAGCCTAGAACGAATTTGAATCTGCAGGCGATCGGGAACACTACCGCCGTTTTCAGGTAGCGATATGTTGTCAATTTCCTTCTGCGCTTTGCTAGCTACAAAATCGTTGAACTCTTCTTTGCTCTGTTTATATATGGGAAGGTAGAAAATCACACGGTCTCCTCTTGAACTCTAACGCCGCGCACAGGGGCGGCTTACTTTATGCGCGTTTTGCGCGAAAATGGGAGCGCAGCGACCAGCGCAAGACGTGCATAAAGTAAGCCGTCCCTTTGCTGCGCTTTGTTGAACGAAGCCGCTACGCGGCAAAGCTCAACCCCCAGTAAATAAAGATAATTCCCCTACGTGCTCACCCCCGAGCACGACAACTAGGGGAATATCTTTATGAACAAAGCACAGCAAAAACGATTCGATTCACTGTACCGAAAACATCTTAGCGCACTCAAACGACAGGGCAAAGCCGACTCAACCATTGATCTTTACAGCCGTGCCATACGGCGCGTCTGCGAGTATTTTGACAGCCCACCCGACACCCTCACGCAAGAGCAGCTTGAGGGCTATTTCGAGTCCCTCATCAGCACCCACTCCTGGTCAACGGTGAAGGTGGATCGCAATGGCCTGCAGTTCTTTTACAAGCATGTACTTAAGCGCGACTGGCAGTGGGTCGATATTGTCAAACCACCTCAAGAGAAGCACCTCCCCGACGTGCTTACACTCAAAGAGCTGGAGCGATTGATCAATGGTACCCGCGAGCGGCGATACCAGACCTTCATTCTCACCTGCTTTAGCATGGGCCTGCGCTTG
Source organism: Microbulbifer sp. SH-1 (assembly GCF_011326135.1). Lineage (NCBI taxonomy): Bacteria > Pseudomonadati > Pseudomonadota > Gammaproteobacteria > Cellvibrionales > Microbulbiferaceae > Microbulbifer > Microbulbifer sp. SH-1. The sequence goes on from NZ_CP046948.1 coordinate 1,716,321, forward strand.
GGCGAAGCTCTTGGCATTCGCGTGGCCGACATCGACAGCGAGCGCGGCCTTCTGCACGTACGTCAAGCAAAGGGGAAGAAGGACCGCTTCGTCTTCTTGCCCAAGATGACGCTGGAAGCACTGCGCGCGTACTGGGTCACACATCGCAATCCCACGCTGCTCTTTCCTCGCGGACGCACACCCGAGGAGCAGCACCAGGCTCGTGAGCCTATGGACCGTGGCGGCACACAGAAGTCCTTCAAAGCCATCGTCAGCGACGTCGGTATTCGCAAAGAGATTACCATCCACACCTTGCGCCATTGCTATGGCACGCTCCTGACCGACGCGGGCGTGGGTTTGCGGGCGATCCAAGAGCAGATGGGGCACGAGTGCCCCAAGACCACCGCACTGTACACCCAGCTATCCACTTATACGCAAAACGATACCGATCGGCGCATCAACGGCCTGCTGGCCAAGCTGCGCGTGGTATGGGGGGCGTAGCATGACATTGCAAACGATTGTTCAACGCTACCGCCACCGTTTTATCGAGCAGTTCGGTCACGCGCTCAGTCGCGACCAGTGGTCCGCCCTCAACGCTATCGAGGGCTGCCGCCAAGGTCCCTACGGTGAGATGGCATGGACCTGCCAACGTTGCTCTCATAACACCCACACGCCACGCTCCTGCGGACATCGCGCCTGTAACCTCTGCCAGGACCAGAGTACGCAAGCCTGGCTGCAACGCCAGGAGCAAAAACGCTTGCCGGTGAACTATTACATGGTCACCTTTACGCTTCCCAAGGAGCTGCGGGGTGTCGTTCGACAGTACCGCAGCACTTGCTATGACTTGCTGATGCGCTGTGCCGCGCAGACACTCAAAACCTTTGCCAAAAACGATAGTACCTTGGGCGGAGAGCTGGGCTTCTGCGCTGTCCTACATACCCACACTCGCCGTCTGGACTACCATCCGCACGTTCATATTGTGGTACCCGGTGGAGCGGTTAATAAAGCGCGCCGACAGTGGTGCAAAGTCCGTGGCCAATACCTGTTTAATGGACGCGCCTTGGCAAAAGCCTTTCGAGGTGCGTTTCTTAAGGCGCTCTTTCAGGCCGGGATAACCCCCGGCAGAACGCCAAAGAAATGGGTGGCGCAATGTAAACGTGTCGGCAAAGGCACGGAAGCGCTGCGCTATCTTGCGCGCTATCTGTATCGCGGTGTCATTAGCAATACCAACATCTTGTCCGATGACGGTTGCAACGTGACCTTTCGCTACCGTGACGCCAATACCCACCAATGGAAAACCCGTACCGTTACCGGTGAGCAGTTCATCGTACTAATCCTGCAACACTGCCTGCCAAAGGGCTTTCGCCGTGCCCGAGATTATGGGTACTTACACGGCAACGCGAAGGCGGTTATGCACATTCTACAGTGGGTACTGAAGGTGCAGAGGCCTGCACCACCGACGAAGAAAACCGCGAGTTTGCCTTGCCCTCACTGCCGAAGCCCTATGCGGGTGACCGGTATCTATCCTCGCAAAGCCCAGCCCGGATAAAAACGGATAGAGCACGGATGCTACCAACACGAGGATTAACGGGCCTAACTTAAAGGAGCGAATACACGATGTAACAACGAATTTTTTATCGCCTTCCGGGCGAGGGTCTTGCTCGCCCGTAGAAAAGGCTAGCGGTTAACGTTGGCCTTCCCCGCCCATCCTCCTTCGACTTATTTACATGAATAGAGCTGGCCGGGCTCGTTCAACAACCAGATATGTTGCGGCAAGCGCAACATATCCTTATTTGTTATATGCCTATACCCAAGGATGCGGATAGCGCCGTGCCCAATACTGAAATAATAAGCCCTGGCACCCATGTATTTTTGAGTGAAGTGTAAACTTGCTCGACTAAACCAACATCTGTACTACTGGAAGCTAGCTGTTCTTTGATTGTGTTGAGAGATTGTACTAACGCACCGAATTGTTCATCTAGCGCACGGTTAGCCTTTTGATTCGCAAGTGTTACATCACCTGAAGAAACTGATACTTGCTGCCCTATGGTTGTTGACCCTGGACCACCGCCAGTAGCAGTCACAACTTGTCCTATGCCTCCATTTGAAGTTATAGATTGCCCCACCACTTTTACATGAATATGGAATTGGTCTGGGCTATCACATATAGAATCGATTAGAGATTCAACAATGGCTTGCGCATCAACTTTGTTCATAAACTCTCCTTGGCATATAACGCCGCGAGCAGCGGCAGCTTACTTTGGGCGCTATATGCGCAAAAATGGGAGCGAAGCGACCTGCGCATAAAGTGCACAAAGTAAGCTGTCCGGTGGAGGCCCGCAGGGCCGGAACGAACTGCCTCGCCTTGTTAGCCATTGCCCTGAAGGACTTTAAACGTGAGATTTCGATATTTATGAATTTCACTTAACTTAGGTTCAACAGTAAATTCAAATTCTCTGTTTTTTGAAAAAATTTGGATTTTCCAAATTGAAATATCTTCATCACTTGAATCAACATGCTTAATAAATCCATCAACAACAGTGCCATCATCTACGGATAAAGAAATAAGTGGCTCAGAATGGAGGTACTCTTCGTCATATCGTTGATTGCTATCAACTGGCTTCAGCGAAAACCTCAAAACTGCGACAGATTCTGAAACTTTGGACTCATACTTTTCCGCGCCAATGCTATGACCTGTGTGCTCGTGCTGAAAATATACGCTGGTGCGCCCTTTTCTTAAACTTCTAAACATCACTCTGTACCCGAATCTGATGGCTAACGCCGCGCTCAGCCGCGGCTAACTTTGGGCGCTTTATGCGCGATAATGGGAGCGAAGCGACCGCGCATAAAGTGCACAAAGTTAGACGTCGGCCTGCAGCGCATTGTTATGTTTTTGTGGCTCTGAAATACCACTCTGGCTGTTCCCAGCTCGCATCCTGCTCCATGCGATAGTCAAATCGCCTAGGATGACGATGATGCTCAATAATGTATTGCAGGTGCTGATTTGCAATTTCAGGATCGTATACCATCCATACGAGCCTACGAGTCTTATTCCAGGTTTCCCTTACCAGAAACAGCGCATTCCCTCCGGCCTTGATCTCCTCATCTAGTTGATCACAGAAGGGATCGACTATCGCGCGTTCCTCTTCGGATGGCATTCCATTATCGATTAATTCCTCTAAATCGATAATAACGGACAGATGCCATCGAAAAATATCTTTATGCTCAAAGCCGAGTAGACCAGTATTTACCGCAGCTATACAAGGAAGATTTTCTTGCTTGTATTTCATGAGTGTATAACGCTCTTCCGGGAGCACTATTCGAACTTCATTTTCTTTGAGCTCATCTTTCTTCTTTCCGAATAGCTTTCCTAGCACTCAGCTTCTCCCGAAACATAACGCCGCGCTCAGCCGCGGCTAACTTTGGGCGCTTTATGCGCGATAATGGGAGCGAAGCGACCGCGCATAAAGCGCCCAAAGTTAGCCGTCGGCCTGCAGCGCCTTGTTAGTGTTTTTGGTTTCTACCGAGCGTTTTCTTGGAAAATTATTTGATGCCACCACCCAAGAGAACGAACGGGAAACTCCTTTTACAAAACTTTATACCTTCCACAGTACTTTTTCGCACACACAATACTTCTGAAAGTTTCCACCTGACAACTAAAGCCAAATGGTGGGACCGCGTTTTCAGCAATGACTTTGAGAAATCCACACTTCGAAGCCACCACCGGCATTTTTACATTACTTTCGACGAAGCCGATTTTTCTCAAACACTCTTAAAAACACTAACGCCGCCGGCAGGGGCAGCTTACCTTGTGCGCGTTTTGCGCGAAAATGGGAGCGCAGCGACCCGCGCAAAACGTGCACAAGGTAAGCTGTCCCGCGGAGGGCCGAAGGCCCGGAGCCTGGCTGCCCGGCATTGTTAGTGTTGATGAACTTTGACACCAACAAACATGCCCACCGGCAATTTGAAACGCACTGGCTATACGCCCAACTGACCTTGAGTGACACTCATGCCTTTGCCGAACCACGCTTTCCCCTGAGTGGCAAAATAGCCAAAAGGGAACGCTCCACTTTACTATCCTCGCCGCCTTCCACGAATTTTTAGAATGGAAGCCACTGAAGGTGATTAATAACGTCTCGTAAAATCCCTGCTTGCGAACTCCGCTTTACGGAGCACGGAGCCGCCGAATGCCTTCCGAATACTTCTAACTTTCCAGGCGGCGACACTTCGAACCTGAACACTAACGCCCGCAACAGGGGCGACCAATGCTATGCACGTTTTGTGCGAAACTGGGAGCGCAGCGACCCGCACAAAATGTGCATAGCGTTGGGCGTCCCGCGGAGGCCCAAAGGGCCGTAGCAAACTGCTTGCGCTTGTTAAGTTTGATTGGCACTGCGCCCAATTAAGCAGCTCTATACTTTGTGAGATTTTCGCTTGAAAAGCCGCGCCCAAAAGATACCTTCAAAAATTATACCTAGAACCAAGAAAATGGCGCCGCCTACCGGAATCCCAAATACATAGCATGCGATTGCGGCAAAGAAACACAGCAGCGTCAGCACCCATCTTTGTATCAATTTCAAAACGCTCTCCTTTTTTGATTTCCCGCAATCACTCGAATGCAAACGCCGAGTAGCCAGGAGCCGTTACCGACTCCCAGCCCTCTAAGAACCGTACGTGCGGGTTTCCTCGCATACGGCTCAAGCCCCTCAAAGGCTCAAGGAACCCGGCAGTTTGACTCGTTATAAACAATTTTGCTTTCCACATTACGCCGCCAGCTGGTATCTGGCAAGGTAGGCCCGGTCTGCCCTGCGGTTGCTCTGCCCCTGTTGCCAGCGCTTGCGGAAGTAGCTTCCACAGCCCGGCGTATGTGGGGTAGCCTTTGCCACTATCTTGGTGTGGCGCCGGATTGGCAGGTCGCTCAGTTTGAAGAGGGTTATCCTGCGGATAATCCCCAGAGCGGTGCGGGTCTGGCCGGTGAACACCCGCCGATAGCTGCCGTTGGGCGTGCGTTGTGGACGGGTGTAGTGACCGTAAAGCCAGTGTTTCTGACGGTTTTTGTGTCGCCGTCGCATCCACCACCACAGCGCCCGGTAAACCAGGGTATCGATCAAGGCGAAGGTCGCCTTGGATACCCAGGGGCGGTAGTAGTTGAACCAGCCTCGCAACACGCGATTGAGGCGTGTGAGCAGCTGGAAGGTGGGTAGCGCGACGCCGCGCTTGATGAGGGTGCGGATCTTTCCTGCGAAGGCCCGGACCTTGTCCGTGGCGGGCCGGGTCAGCAGCTTGCCACTGTACTTGCGCAGGTTGCAGCCGAGGAAGTCGAACCCTTCGTTGATATGTGCAATGCGGGTCTTCTCGGGAGACAGAATGAGTCCGCGTTCGGCCAGGAAGGCTTCGAGAGCGGGTTTTACCTGTTGCTCCAGTAGTTCCCGGCTGGCGCCGGTGATGACGATGTCGTCCGCGTAGCGAACGATATTGACGCGGCTGCCACTCTTGGGCACGGCAGCCTCGATGGCAGCTTCCAGTCCGTCCAGAGCCATGTTGGCGAGGAGTGGGCTGATGATGCCACCTTGCGGCGTACCTTCGTCAGTCTGGTAGTAGACCTGTCGATCGATGTAGCCGCACTTCAGCCACTGCTGTAGCAGGTGTTTATCCATGGGGATATGCGCTAGCAGCCATTCGTGGCTGAGGTGATCGAAGCAGCCCTTGATATCCGCATCCAATACCCATTCAGCGCAGGTTCTGCGGGACAGGGCGATATAGCACTGTTGCAGGGCATCTGCGGTCGAGCGTTTGGGGCGGAAGCCGTAGGAATGGCGATCGGCTTTCGCTTCTGCCCAGGGTTCCAGCGCGAGGTGCTGCAGGGCCTGGGCCGCGCGGTCGACCATGGTGGGAATGCCCAGGGGGCGCTCCTTGCCATTGGCCTTGGGGATGGAGATGCGGCGCAGCGGCTGAGCGCGATAGCCTCGCCGCTGCAGGGACTGTATCGCTTCAGCGCGATCTTGCGGCCACTGCCAGGTGATACCGTCGATACCGGGAGTCTTGCGGCCGCGGTTGTGCATGACACGGTGCGCGGCCAGCAGTTTGCCAGCATGGGAGCTGGTGAGAAGCCGTTGCAGTGCGCGGGCTTTGTTGTAACGTTTGTCTTCAACCGCCTTCGCGATACGCCGCTGCAGCCGGTGGACGTGGTAACGGGCTGTCTCGATGGCCATTGCCGGCCTGTCGGTCTGGCTCGCCGTTCCCGCTGGGGGCGCACCGGCACTGGAACGCGGCCTGTCCGTCTCCGGGTGCTCCACGATCGCCGTCATTTGCTTTCCCCCACAAAACCGGTTCTCCAACCTCTCTCGCGATGAGGCACCAGCTGGACGTCTGCTCGCTTTCGCGCCGGGCAAAGTTGGAACCCGTATCCGCGTCATTACAGCGCGGCATTCGCTTCTTCCAGCCTCCTACACCCGCATCATAATCAGCTTGCCTCACGGCTCGCTTTCCGGTTGCCCGGTACGATACGGGGTTATCGTGTTCCGTATAAATCTCGGGATAGGTTAGGTCCTGCCTGTCCCCCGGCGGAGCAACATCTGCGTGGTGAGACGTTAAAAGCCCACCAACTTGTCCACGCACCTTTTGGTTAAAGCCTGCCAGCACCTTTGGCTTCTTGCGCATAACGGGAGTGCAGCAGTTCACCTGAGTTGACCATACTATCCATTCCTAGCCCCTTACCGCCTTGGTGCTGGCAGAGTTGAGAATGCCTCGCGGTTATTCTCTCCCGGGCTGTGCCCGCAGGTTACATTGTCCCGGCAGCTTCACACCCCGAAATTACTCTCCACGCATGTGCCGGTAGGAAACCGATGGCAGAACATCGGGTTACATCGTTCTGAGAAATAACCTCCTGTGATTTATCAGAGTGTGTAACAGAAATTTATACGACTTCACGTCGCAATTAACGCCGCGCTCAGGGGCGGCCAATGCTATGCACCTTTGTGCGAAAATGGGAGCGCAGCGACCAGCACAAAGGTGCATAGCGTTGGCCGTCCCTCTGCAGCGCTTTGTTAGGCGCGATTTCCTGATTTCTGAGTTTGGTCCGCATCTTGTAGTATTTTTATACCGCCACGAATCACCACGATTGATATTATTGTTCCCACAATTAGGTCGGGATAGCGACTGCCAACGATGGCAACAAGAACACCAGATATAATTACCCCCAAGTTGGCAATGACATCATTTGTTGAAAATATCCACGAAGCGCGCATGTGTACGCCGCTATCTTTGTGCTTGGAAATGAGAATTAAACAAATGATGTTTGCCAGGAGGGCAACCGCACCGACAACAATGATAAGAGTGCTTTGAGGTTCACTGCCAAAAACCATACGCCTGATCACTTCGAATAAAACGCCAAGCCCCAAAATTATTTGTAGGTAACCGCTCACTCTAGCCGCCTTTGCTTGCTTCACGACTCCTTTCCCAACTGCATATAGTGACAGACCATAGACAGTAGCATCAGCTAGCATATCTAGCGAGTCAGCGATAAGCCCGGTAGATTGCGCCAACCAGCCCAGCGTTAATTCAGTAACAAACATAAATGCATTGATAGATAACAGAATGATGAGAGTTTTCTTTTCCAGACTCTCCGCTTGTTCTGCCCCACAACCACAATCTGACATATTTTCTCCTACTTCAGTAAGGCGCCTAACAGTTTATTAGTGGGCAGGCAGGCCAATATCCTCGCGCCCTCTATCACTTGAAACTTTGTGCGCCAGAATGTCTCCAAAGGCCGATATCGTCAAGCCCATAGCCAGAACCACCTTTCGGTAACCCCAACAAAAATCATCATGATGCCCACTATCCCCATCTGGGAACGGCTCCAGTAACTATCTGATTTATTTAAAAATTTACTCTCTCGTTGAGCGTCTATAGAAATATCGGGCAGCGGGACCAATTTTGTCTCATATCTTCAGCTCCAAGCGTACCTAGATTATCCCTGCTGTATCCGAACTGCCCTTACAGCAACACCATAGACTCTCGCAGGAGGTTGATTTAAGCGCTAAAAAAAACCCGCTCAATTGAGCGGGTTTTCTCGGTGCCAGGTCTTCAGCTGACCTGGGTTAGTCCACAAACACTCGCGCATTGCGGAACAGGCGCATCCAGCCGGAATCCTCTTCCCAGTCGTCAGGGTGCCAGCTGTTGCTGACCGCGCGGGCGACGCGCTCCGGGTGCGGCATCATGATGGTGACGCGACCGTCTTCGGAACACAGGGAGGTGATCCCATTGACAGAGCCGTTGGGGTTGGCCGGATAGGTTTCGGTAATCTGCTGGTTGTTGTTGAGGAAACGCATGGCGATGGTGCCCGATTGCTCGCAAGCTTCCAGCGCCTTCTGGCTCGCGAATTCCACACGGCCTTCACCGTGGGCAACCGCCACCGGCATATAGGAACCGGCCATGCCCCTGAACAGTACGGATGGCGAATCTTCCACGCCCACCAGCGCGAAGCGCGCTTCGTACTGCTCAGATAAGTTGCGCACGAAGCGCGGCCAGTGACTGGCACCGGGGATCAGCTCCTTGATCACGGAGAACATCTGGCAACCATTGCACACGCCGAGGCCAAAGGTGTCCTTGCGATTGAAGAAGGCCTCGAACTGATCGCGGGCACGGTCGTTGAAAAGGATGGTCTTGGCCCAGCCTTCACCGGCGCCGAGTACGTCACCGTAGGAGAAGCCACCACAGCCCACCAGACCTTTGAACTGATCCAGTTCTACACGGCCGGCGAGAATGTCGCTCATGTGCACGTCGATGGCATCGAAGCCGGCTCGGTGGAAGGAGTGCGCCATTTCCACCTGGCTGTTGACGCCCTGCTCCCGCAGGATTGCCACTTTCGGACGCACGCCCTTCTTGATGTAGGGTGCGGCGATGTCTTCGTTGACGTCGTAGCTCAGATTCACCGACAGACCCGGGTCCTGCTGGGCAGATTTGGCCAGGGCGTCGAATTCCTGCTTGGCGCAGTCGGCGTTATCGCGAAGGGACTGAATGCGGTAGCTGGTTTCGCTCCAGATCTGCTGCAGTTCAGCGCGTCCCCGGTTGAAGATTTCCTTGCCGTTGCGGGTGATGCGCAGCTGCTCTTTGTCGTTAAGACCACCGATTTGGTGGGCGGGAACACCAACGGAGGCGAAGCGCATGGCCAACATGTCCGCGTCCGCGGCGGGTACCTGCAGCACTGCACCAAGTTCTTCACTGAACAGTGCGGCAATCGGGTCCTCGCCGAGATCGTAAATCTCCACATCCACACCTACGCGACCGGCGAAGCTCATTTCCGCCAGTGTGGCGAACAGGCCGCCATCGGCGCGATCGTGGTAGGCGATAACTTTGTCTTCCTCAAGCAGTTCCTGCATCACCTCAAAGAAGCCTTTGAGACGCTTGGCATCGTCCAGATCCGCTGGCTTATCACCCAGCTGGTTGTACACCTGCGCCAGGCAGGAGCCACCGAGGCGGTTTTTGCCGGCACCCAGATCCACCAGCAGCAACTCGGTTTCGCCCTTTGCGGTGCGCCGCAGTTGCGGGGTGGCCACCTTGCGCACATCGGTGACTGGGCTGAACGCAGAGATCACCAGCGACAAAGGTGCGGTAACGGCCTTGTCCACCCCGTCGTCGTTCCACGCAGTGCGCATGGACATGGAGTCCTTGCCTACCGGTATGGTGATGCCAAGTGCCGGGCACAGTTCCATGCCGATGGCTTCTACGGTGCGGTACAGCTTTTCCTCTTCGCCCGGGTGGCCGGCGGCGCACATCCAGTTGGCGGAGAGCTTGATATCGGACAGTTGCTTGATCGGTGCGCAGGCGATGTTGGTGATGGCCTCACCGACCGCGAGACGGCCAGAAGCCGGCGCGTCCAGCAATGCTACCGGCGTGCGCTCGCCCATGGACATGGCTTCACCGGCGTAGCTGTCGTAGGCCACAGTGGTCACACCGCAGTCCGCCACCGGCACTTGCCAAGGGCCGACCATCTGATCGCGGGAGACCTGGCCGGTTACGGTGCGGTCGCCGATGGTGATCAGGAAGTTCTTGCTGGCGACAGTCGGCAGACGCAGTACGCGCTCGGCAGCTTCGTTCAGGTCGATGTTGCTGGTGTCGAACGCGGTGGTGCTGGCTTCGCGCTTCTCCGCCACACGGTGCATCTTCGGCGGCTTGCCGAACAGCACGGACATGGGCAGGTCTACCGGTTTGGCATCGAACTGCTTGTCATTAAGTGTCAGGTGCTTCTCGCTGGTGGCCTCACCAACGACCGCGAAGGGCGCGCGCTCGCGCTCGCAGATTTTCTGGAAACGCTCCAGATCCTGCGGCATCACCGCCATCACGTAGCGTTCCTGGGATTCATTGCACCAGATTTCCAGCGGGCTCATGCCCGGCTCATCGGACGGCACATTGCGCAGTTCGAATTTGCCGCCGGTGCCGCCGTCTTTCACCAGTTCCGGGAAGGCGTTGGACAGGCCACCGGCACCCACATCGTGGATGAAGGCGATGGGATTCTTGTCCCCCAGCTGCCAGCACTGGTCGATGACTTCCTGACAACGGCGCTCGATTTCCGGGTTCTGGCGCTGTACGGACGCGAAGTCCAGGTCCGCTGAGCTGGAGCCGCTTGCCATACTGGAGGCCGCGCCGCCGCCGAGACCGATCAACATGGCCGGGCCGCCGAGCACGATCAGCTTGGCGCCGGGCTGGAATGCGGGCTTTTCGATATGCTCTTCACGGATATTGCCGTAGCCACCTGCCAGCATGATGGGCTTATGGTAACCGCGGCGCTCGCCGTCGAAGTCTTCTTCAAAGGTTCTGAAATAGCCGCAGATATTCGGGCGGCCGAACTCGTTGTTGAATGCGGCACCGCCAATGGGGCCCTCGATCATGATGTCGAGCGCGGTGACGATGCGCTCGGGTTTGCCGTAGTTCACTTCCCACGGCTGCAGGTACCCCGGGATCAGCAGGTTGGACACGGTGAAGCCGGTCAGGCCTACCTTGGGCTTGGAGCCGCGGCCCACCGCGCCCTCGTCGCGGATCTCGCCACCGGCGCCGGTACCGGCACCGGAGAACGGCGCGATCGCAGTCGGGTGGTTGTGGGTTTCCACCTTCATTAATAGATGGATGGCTTCCTGACTGAAACCGTAGACTTTGGTCTCGGGGTCCGGGTAGAAGCGGCCGGCGTGGTGGCCCACCACCACGGCGGCGTTGTCCGCGTAGGCGGAGAGTACGTTCTCGCCCCCCAGGCGATAGGTGTTTTTGATCATGCCGAACAGGGAGTTCGGCATGTCTTCGCCGTCGATGGTCCAGCTGGCATTGAAGATCTTGTGGCGGCAGTGTTCAGAGTTCGCCTGCGCGAACATCATCAGTTCCACATCAGTGGGGTTGCGCTCCAGTTCTTCGAAGCTGGTCAGCAAATAGTCGATCTCGTCGTCCGCCAGCGCCAGCCCCAGATTGACATTGGCCTCTGCCAGCGCATCGCGGCCGCCATTCAGCACATCCACGCGGTCCATGGAGCGCGGGTCTTCAACCTGGAACAGTTGCTCCGCCTGTGCCATTTCAGTGAAAACGCACTCCACCATCCGGTCATGCAACTCTGCCGCCAGCCGGTCGCGTTCAGCCCCGGTTAATTTGACCCCGCTAATGTAGTAGGCAACCCCCCGCTCGAGGCGGTGTATCTGGCCGAGGCCCGCGTTGTGGGCAATATCGGTGGCCTTGGATGACCAGGGCGAAATAGTGCCCGGACGCGGTACTACCAGCAGCAGTTCGCCCTCTGGCTGATGCTTCTCTTCGGTGGGACCGTACTGCAGCAGACGCTCCAGCAGCGCTTGTTCTTTCTCACCGAGCGCTTTGCTGTCGGCAAAGTGCACGTACTCGGCGTAGACATCCGCAATGGCGGGCTGCAGGGCGCGGAGTTGAGTCAGAAGTTTTAAATGGCGAAATTTCGACAGTGCGGGAGCACCACGCAGAACTAGCATCGCGGGAGTTAGCCTCTTGTCTGGTATTGAGCACCTGTGGGCATAGGCAATCGGCTACGGGATTGGCGTTGGCGCGTGCCGCACAGGAACGAGGGGTATCGTGAGCGCGCGCATTGTACCCGAAGCGACAGCGCTCCAACACTGCTGCAAACAACTCTCGGGCACATAACCAGCCGGGTGCAAGAGCAGTAAAGATGAAGCGCCGGTACAACACCACTCAAGAGACCGCTCACAAGCGATCTCTGGCGCCATTTACCTCTTAAAACCGCGCGGTGACGCTATTGGCGCCGGCGCTGGATACTACACTTATCCTGCCAAAACAAGCCAGCAGGTCACAAAGATATAGACGACACGGTCAACGGATTGGTCAGTGTGCAGATGTTTGGGTAGAATTGCCGCGCTTTTGACCCAGGCCTGGGCAAATATTAGACACTAGGCTTTGCGCGCGGGTAGCAAAGGAGCCGCCGCCTGCAGGAAATGACGCAACCGACCCAACTTTCCTCGAGTCGGACGCGCCGAAAATAAAGCAGTGAATGGATTCGAGGGACCAACCTATGATTATGAAAAGCCGACTGCTGCGATATAGCTGCCGCCTCTTGAAGTGTGCAGTGCTGACCTGTTGCGCGTCCCTGTTGGTGGCCAGCAAGGCCCCCAGCCTGCTGGAGCAGGTCAAGGCATCCGGCAAGCTGGTGGTCCTTTCCCAGAACGGCCCCACCACCTACTATGAAGACGCCAACGGCAATTACACCGGTTTTGAATACGGTATGCTGCGCGCGTTTGCCCGCGAACTGGGCGTAACCCTGGAAATTCGCGACGTACACGATCTCGGCCACCTGTTCCGCGAGCTGGAAAACCCGAATTCAGGCGCCCATCTCGCCGCCGCCGGCCTCACGGTAACCCCCGAACGCCGCGAGCAAGTGCGCTTTGCCCCCTCTTATTTCGAGATTCGCCAGCAGATTATCTACCGCCTGGGGGAATCCCGCCCGCGCAGCGTGGCTGACCTTGAAGGTAAGAATATCGCTGTGATCGCCGGCAGCGCCCACGCCGAGCAGTTGCGCAAACTCTCCGAACGCTATCCCGCACTGACGTGGGAAGAAATTTCCGATGTGGATGCGATGGAGCTGGTGGACATGGTGAATGAGGGCAAATACACATACGCCGTGGTGGATTCCAATGCCTACGCCGTGCACCGAGGCCTCTACCCCAACACCCATATCGCCTTCAATCTGACCCAGTTTCAGCCTGTCTCCTGGGCTTTCCCCAGGGGTGATGACGACACCCTCTACCATGCGGCGCGCAATTTCATGCTGCGGGCCAATACTAGCGGGCTGGTTGCGGAGCTGCGCGAGCTGTATTTCGGTCATGTGAGCAAAATGAACGCGGGCGGCGCGCAAACCTTCGCACAGCTGAGCCGCGAGCGCCTGCCCCAGTGGCGCGCGGAAATGGAGCGGGTGGCGAAGCAATACGATCTGGACTGGGAACTGTTGGCCGCACTCAGTTACCAGGAGTCCCACTGGAACCCGCACGCCAAGTCCCCCACCGGAGTGCGCGGCTTGATGATGCTGACCCTGGCCACAGCCCGGGAAATGGGAGTGAATCGGCTTGACCCCATCGAGAGCATCGAGGGTGGAGCGCGCTATTTTATGCAGGTACGGGACAAAATCCCCGAGCGCATCCGCGAACCGGACCGCACCTGGATGGCGCTCGCTGCGTATAACGTCGGCTACGGCCACCTCGAAGACGCCCGGGTGCTGACCGAGCGCATGGGCGGCAGCCCGGACCGCTGGGCAGACGTACGCGAACACCTGCCGCTGCTCGCCAAGCGCCAGTACTACACAACCCTGAAGCACGGTTACGCGCGTGGCTGGGAACCAGTCACCTACGTGAAGAATATCCGCCACTACCAGGCGCTCCTGACCTGGACCAGTCGTATCGAAGAGCAGCGTCTGGCCGCTGCCGCGGCCAACGATGCCGGCGAATCTCTCGCGGACATTCCCGTCGCGGAAGCCGCGGCCTCTCAGTCAGCCTTGTGATATTTACGCGTGGTTAGCGAATAAACAGGCGGCCACCGGCCGCCTGTTTTTTTACCTCTGGCTCGATTGAGCCTCAATCAGCCCGGATTCCCCAGACCGCTGTGCCGTTGCCCGACAGGGCCGAGAAGGTCACTTCATAGCGGTGGCGCACCTGATTCCACTGACGGGACACCACTCCCTGGTAACTGATGCCCCCCAGGGTCAGGGTGATATCCCGGGTCACCTCGTTGTATACCCAGCTGCCGGACGGATTACCGGTAACCGAGCCACCTGTATTCAACTGGATGTCGCTCGAGCCCTTGATCGCCGCGGAAATGTCCTTGCCGTGGTTGATGAGCTGAAAAGTCCCAGGGATTTCACTGGCAAAAACAGCCTCCAACTCCTCGCGGCTTCGGCTGGCGTTGTTGCTGTCCACCTTCTGCGCATAGCGCAGTGGCGCCACCACCGGCCAGCCGGCGTCATTCAGGAAAAACTCATGCACGCGTACTTCGTGCTCCTCTCCGCGGCCGGGGAAACGGGTGTGGAAAAACATGAAGTACTGCCCGGTGTCTGCCTTGCGGTAGGCGGAATTGTGCCCCGGTGAAACATAGCCGAGCTGATTATTGCTGTTGGCAAACAGATGGTTGCCCATCAGCTTGACGCCGTGGGGGGCGATACTGGCGTCATCGAAAATAGTCCCCGCGGCGCCCTTCACTGACGACATATTGGTGCCGTTAGCATCGTAATAGGGACCGTCCGGACTGGTGGCGCGGGACACGCGAATATTGTATCCGCCATCGGCGGCTAGACCGCCGTAGCTGACGAACATGTAGTAGTAACCGGTTTCCGGCGCATAAATGGTATACGCCGCCTCAATCCGCGCGTGATTGCCGCCCAGCAGGTGTTTGCCATAGCCCTGCCCCGCCAGCGGGAAACCGGTGCTCGAATTCAACTCAAGGATGAAAATACCTCCGGAATAAGAACCGTAGGTCATCCACAGGCGATTGCTCACGTCCCGGAATACCACCGGGTCCACGACATTGGGGTGCACGGTGGCGTCGTACACGCTGCCATCTTCACTGGCCTGCCCCCACATCCCGGACTTGAGGAAAACCCCCTGGTTGGCATAGGGGCCTTCAACATTTACTTTTATGTTGAGGGCTGTACTGCAACACCTCAGCTGAGGTGTTCAGCCGCGGGAGAGTCGGACCGGGGACGGCTATGGAATCACCCCGGTTTATTTATCGTTATTGCCACACCCCGGCTGAAGGCCGAAACGAAGGCCTAATATTTATAATACGATAAGACTTAACCCGCAATTCTTAACGCCAGTACCTCGCGACACAGTGAATGCAGAGAAATGTGAACCACAGCGGATATTCTTCCGCGCAAGGCGCCAAATCCCACCTATGCTTACTTCACATGGCCGCTCACATGCGCGCCGAGGTTTGAATTGTTGAGGAGGAACCATGATCCACAAGTTACTGTACGTTACCCTCGCTACAACTCTGGCCACCGCCATTGCGATGTCCGGTTGCAGTCGCAAATCTGAAACCCATGATCCGGACGCGGCGCCAGGGACAGAGACGGAAGTGGTGGAGGAAATGACCGTCACCGAACCCGAGCAAGGTACCGACGCCGACACTGCGACGCCAGACACCACCACCGCGCCACCAGCAACCGGTGACACGGCGGAAAGCCCGAACAGCGAGGGTCAATTGATCTGCACCCCGGAGTGGTTCAAGTGGGTCAATGAACAGGTGATGAGCCAACAGAGCGAGGCCATCGCCGAGCAATTTCCCAGTGGACTTCCCGATGTAGGGAGCGACGAGTGGTTCACCGCCATTGATAAGCTCACCGGCGGCGACGGCGCCCACGGCCCCGACGGCGGCAGCGACGAGTGGTGCTTCATGATCCAGCAACGCCTCAGCACAACCGACTGATCGGCATGGCCGGCAAAGGAGAAACGATGAAGATCTTTAAAAATTCCCTGCTCGCCGTGACGCTCAGCGGCATTGCGGCAATGACCGCGACCCAGGCCAATGCCAAAGATGAAATGCCACCCCCAGGCGCCATGGCTCTTTCGATGCTCATTACCAAACTGGAGCAACAGGGGTACACACCGGTGGTGGACGTTTCGCTGGAGCGCGGCCGCTGGGAAGTGGAAGCTTATAAGGAAGGTAAGAAATTCGATTTGAAACTGGACCCGAACAGCGGGGAAATCCTTCAGATGACGGAAGACCGCGACTGAATACCGTAAACAGCGACAGCAACCAGCAGCTGCTTCAGACACTGGAACAGCTGCTCGGTGCCGACAGGGTCATTGCCGACCCGCGGCGCAACGAACATTTCCGCAAAGGGTTTCGCTCCGGTGAGGGCGACGCCCTTGCGGTCGTTTTTCCGGAAAAACTGCTGCAGCTGTGGCGGGTGCTCCAGGCCTGTGTCGACGCTGGGGCGATCATCATCCTGCAGGCGGCAAATACCGGCCTTACCGAGGGCTCCACTCCCAGCGGTTCAGACTACGACCGCCCGGTAGTGGTCATCAACACCCTGCACATGAACACCATCCACTTGCTGGATGGTGGCAGACAGGTGGTGGCACTACCCGGCGCCACATTACATGCACTGGAAAAACTGCTCGCGCCAATTCAACGCGCACCGCATTCGGAGATTGGCTCTTCCTGCCTTGGCGCATCCATTGTGGGCGGTATTGCCAACAGTTCCGGCGGTGCCCTGTGCCAGCGCGGCCCCGCCTACACCGAGCTCGCCGTGTTTGCGCGCGTGAATGAACGCGGTGACCTGCAACTGATTAACCACTCAGGTATCGATCTTGGTGCCAGTCCCGAGGAGATCTTGAGCAACCTTGAGCGCGGCACCTTCGGCCAGATACGGCCAATTCGCTATTCCGAGCACGATGATCGCCCGCGCATGGCCTCGGACCGGGAATACGCAACGCGCATTCGCGACGTGGATGCGGACACTCCGGCGCGCTTCAACGCCGACCCCAGAAGACTGTTTGAAGCCAGTGGCTGTGCCGGCAAGGTTGCCGTTTTCGCCGTGCGACTGGACACATTTCCTATTGCGCAATCTACCCGGACCTTTTACATCGGCAGCAACAACGCACAGGTGTTTGCGCGACTGCGCCGCGGCCTTTTACGCGACTTGCCACAGATTCCACTACTCGGCGAATACCTGCACCGGGACATGTTCGATCTGGCTGCCGTCTACGGCAAAGACAGTTTTTACACCATCGAAAAACTCGGCACGCGAAACATGCCGCGCTTCTTTGCACTCAAGGGCCGGGTGGATGCGTGGCTCGCCAAGCGCCGCTTCCTGCCGCGTTTCCTAAGTGACCGGCTGCTGCAGAAAATCAGCTTGTTGCTACCAGCGCATCTGCCACCGCGCATGTTGGCGTACCGCGAGAAATTCGTGCACCACCTGATCGTCAAGGTGGCCGACGAAAACATCGCGCCGGCGGAATCGTGGTTCAGGGAATTTTTCAGTCGCGCGGAAAATACCGGAGATTATTTTGCCTGCACGGATGAGGAGGCCACAAAGGCGATGCTGCACCGCTTTGTCTCTGCCGGCGCGGCCATGCGCTATTGCGCGGTGCACAGTGGGGAAGTGGGAGAGTTGCTGCCGCTGGATATTGCCCTGCGCCGTAACGATATGGACTGGGAGGAGCAGCTGCCGGCAGAAATTGCCGGGCAGTTGCAATGCCGGCTCTACTACGGGCATTTCCTGTGCAATGTGTTCCACCAGGACTACATCCTGAAAAAGAACGCCGATGCGGACGCGGTAAAGGCCGCTATGCTGGAACTGCTCGACCGGCGCGGTGCCCGCTACCCCGCGGAACACAATGTGGGGCACCTGTATCAGGCGCCCGAGGCACAGCGGAAGTTCTTCGAACAGCTGGACCCCACCAACACCTTCAACCCGGGGATCGGTCTGACCGGCAAGACCCGGCGCAATTGCAGCTGCGGTTGAGGAGACCCTGGAACAAAAACCGGATAAAACATTTGGCGTTTGCGTATTGCCACCCTACCAATGATGGGATAACGGCAATTTGGGGAGCGCCATGTTGTTTGCCATCCGCAAGGTTTCAGTCTTTCGCTGTTTTTTCTTTCGATCGAGTGCGGCCGCCCTGGCACTGGCATTCTCGGCAGCGGCCATGGCCCAGCAACCGGGGCCCTTCACGGCACAGGACTTCCGGTTTTCCGGTTCACCCGAGCTGCAAATGCCCTCCCACCTCTACGGACCGGATCTCGATGGCTCCACACCATCTGAAATTGCCTTAAGTCCCGGCGCGGTGAAGCAGCGTCTGCAGCGCCTCGGCTTCCACTCAATTTCCAGTATCCGGTTTCGCGGCGGCTACTGGAATGTGGTGGCGTACAACGGCAAGAAAAAACGGCAATTGACCGTGCACCCGGAAAGCGGGGCCATACGCTCGGACCGCCCTTACTGCAACAACCGCTGCAACCGCTATCCACTCAGCGAAGAATTCTGATCACCTTGCCATCAACCGTCCGCGGCGATGGCAAACAGCAGATCGCTGAACGCGCTGTTGGCGCGGACAGACGCAGACTCCTGCATGGTGTGATAGCCGGTGGTGGGAATCTGCAGGGTGGTGCCCTGCACAAAACCGGAAGACGCGGACACAATCCGCCCGAGCTCGGTACTTCCCAGAGACTGGGGTTCCTGTCCCTCGGCTATAGCTTTATGGTTCTGCGCCTCGATGTAGGTATCTTTATAGCTATAGGTAATGCCCTGCGCTTCGCACAGAGCCGCAAGGCGCGCAGTGGTGCCGGGGTGAAAATCGGCGTTGGCATCCCGGCGCCGCAACACCACCTGCTGGGCATCGGCACTGGTCCGGTCCGGGTAGGGGCTGGTATCCACCACAATCAGCTTTTCCGTACCGCCATTGAAACGGCGGAACCACTCCAACAGGTAGCGCCAGCTACTGCCGGATTCCTCCTGCGCGGTAAAAAATGCCGTACCCTGGAAACCGAGCCCATACAGATGCACTAAGTGCGCCGCGGTGAGCACGTTGTCGAGCTGCGCACTGAGAATACCGTCGCTGACTTTCAGGCGGTCGGTAAAGGCCACTGGCGTGCCCGCCACCACATGCTCAAGCCCCGCCACTTCGAAAATGAGGTTGTTGCGATAACCGCAGACGTAGGCGCGGCGGATGACTCCGGAGCCGAAGTAGGAACCCGACCAGGGTTCGTAAGCGGTCACGGAAACACCCTGAAAGCGGTCAACGATTTTCGTCATCAGTTTTTCGGACACCGAGTTACCGAGCAGGTCGGAGCGGTGCCCGGAAACAAAGGCGGCGTACTGGAATTCGTTGGGTCCGGTGCAAATCAGGCCGTGGCGGTCAATGTGGGCAGAGAATTTAGCACTGTGCGGGCGCTGGCCCTGGGCCACCAGAAGCCCCTCGTACCAGGTCACGTGGGCACCGCGCTCCTCCAACTCGCGCTGCAACACCCGAAAAAATGAGTGTTCCGCGCCCACGACACTGGGGCTGCGCACCAGCAATTTGAGCAGGTCGATAAACTGTTCTGACTGTTGCATTTCCGCGGACCTCTGAGCCCCTTCGGCTTACGATTCGGCGCGAGTATAGCGAGCGGAAACTGCCGATTGCGACCGTTATTTCACCACGCGCTGCAGAAAATCCGCCACCCGTTCCGCAGTGGGATCAAACCATGGCTGGAACAACCAGAAAGGGTGCGGCGAGTCCCCGTGAGTCATCACCTCGGTCGCCACATCCGCCGCCGTCAGACGGGCAATATACTCGTCCCTACCGGCGTGAAAGCGCGGTCGGCTGCTGTTGATGAACAACGTGGGGGGAGAGCCGGCGCCGGCGTATTCCAGTGGCGACGCCTCGCGCCAGCGCTCCGGTACCTCCTCGTAACGACCACCAAACCAGGCGCCCGCGGCCGATGGATTCTTGCGCGGGTCGTTCTCGTGCGCGAGCGCCATGGGTGTGATGAAGCTGACCACCCCATCGAGATTGACAATCGCAGCCACGGCTTCGCACGCGGTATCGCGCCCCTCGCCCTCTTCACGATAGGCCGGTATCCCCGGAGTCACCCCCACAAGCGTAGCCAGTTGCGCGCCCGCGGAGGCACCGAGAATGGCGATGCGATGTCGATCAACCCCGAGCTGCCCCGCATTCCGGTGCAGCCAGCAGAGCGCAGCCTTGATGTCCTGGACCGCAGCCGGGTACTGCGCCTCCAGGGAAAGGCGGTATTCCACCGTAGCGGCAACAAAACCCCGGTTGGCGAGATAGATGGCCATGGGCTCCTGCAGGGTACGATTGCCGGAGCGCCAACCGCCGCCGTGCACCAGCAGCACCGCCGGCCGCCCGGGGTGCTGGCCAACGTTGAACGAGGCCTCGCCGGTAACATCCGGCCGGAACAGGTCCAGGTGCAGTGAGCGCGCGCCAATTTGCCGGTATACCCGCCCCCGCTCAACAACAATCCCAGGTCCAGGTGCTACCCGGGCAATGCTGATGTCGGGGTAATGCGCGCGCTCTTTCGCGAACGCGGCTTCCGCGGTGAAGGAGTTGTCCGTCGGATAGGCGGCCGCGGCAATGCCCTTGCCGGCCACCAGTCCCAATCCCGCCACAAGTGCCAGCACTGGCAGCAGGCTCCAGCACAGCACACTGCGCCAATCGCTGGGCTGCCGGAAGTCCAGCGTGCCCTGTTCCTGTTTACGCAGGGTAAGCTTCTCCATCCCTCGCACTCCTGATTATGCTTATTGAGTGACAAGCCAATTATCGGAAATCACCGAATTTGGACTGACCAAAACTGAAGATTTCCGATACTAACACAGGATAAGCGCGACGCTGCTACCTTGGATCTCGCTGCTGGTCACCGGACGTGATGGTACTTCCGATGACGCTTACTCAGGCGCGGCCGGTTACGGCAGCTTCCGCTCCTCGCCAACCTGGGTATTGTCCCCGTGATCCGCGCCGCTTTTCTGTGTGGACGCCTCCATCGGGGCCCGCCGCAGTACCAGGAATCCCAATACGCCGGCGATGACGGAAGCCAGCAACACCCCCGCCTTGGCCTGGATCAACATTTTGGGTGCGCCTTCGAACGCGAGTTCAGAGATAAATATCGACATGGTAAAACCAATCCCGCCCAGCAGTGCCACACCGACAATGTGATGGAAGGTGGCGGATCTCGGCAATTCACCCAGACCCAGCTTCCAGCCAATCCAGGTAGCCCCTACGATGCCGATCAACTTGCCAAACACCAGACCGCAGATCACTCCGAGCGTAAGCGGGTTGAACACCGCGGTGTAGCTGGTGAAGCTGTCAATGGGAATACCCGCATTCGCCAGCGCAAATATCGGCACCACCACGAAAGCCACCGGTGTGTGAAGGCGGGTTTCCATCCGCTGTAGCGGCGATTGCACCATATGAATTCCACTGTCCAGAGCGGTCACCCGCGCACGCAACGCATCGTTGGCAATGATCTTGTCGCCTGGACGAAAGCAACGGTCAAAACTGCGGATGATGTCCTTAACGAAGGTGCTGAACGCCACCGGGTCGTACTTGGGCCTCGCGGGGATCGCCATCGCGGTAATTACGCCCGCCAGGGTGGCGTGCACACCAGTGAGATACAGCGCATACCACAGCAGAATGCCCACAAACATATATCCCGCTGACCGGCGCACCCCCACGAATTGCAGCAGCCAAAGTAGGCCCACCAGAACACAGGCGGCAATCAGGGCGTGGGTATTCACGCTCTCGGTATACCAGACGGCGATCACGAGAATGGCTCCCAGGTCGTCCACGATGGCCAGCGCCACCAGAAACGTCACTACCGCCCGCGGTACCCGGTTACCCAGAATCGCGATACAGCCTACGGCAAATGCGATATCTGTGGCCATGGGAATCCCCCAGCCACGCTCCGCGGGCGTCCCGCCGTTCAATGCGAAAAAAATCAGTGCCGGCACCACCATGCCGCCCGCCGCGGCCATCACCGGCAACACTGCGTGTCTCAGCTCGGACAATTCACCAACGAGGAACTCCCGCTTGAGTTCGAGCCCCACCAACAGGAAAAAGATGGCCATCAGCCCGTCGTTGATCCAATGGTGGAAACTCATGGACAGCGACCAGTCGCCGAAGTTGTAGCTCACCGGTAAATGCAGCAGGTGTTTGTACCCCTCCTGCCAACCGGAATTGGCAATGATCAGTGCAATCACCGCGCACGCCATCAATAGCAGACCGCTGGTGCTCTGGCGATGAATGAACTCTTCGAATGGTGTGACGAGCCGGCCGAACGCATTCTCCAGCGGGGCCTCGAATACCCGGCCTTTGCGCACCCTGAACTTACTCAACACCGTTTTTGCCATCTGTCCCGAACTCCCTAATAATTCCTACACGCCATTTTCGCCGCCTGCCGTTGCATCTTGCGGCGCGATGGTTATTCCGATTGGCAATGACATCGCCGGAGCATGTTTCCGCTGCTTCTCAGAATCCGGGACAGAGGGTAGCATGGCCGCCCTTTCCAACCCCAATTCCACAATCGGTCAGTTTTTGCGACGTCCATTTCAAAAGCTGATTGCCAGAACTATAGTGCCGTCCATGATCCGTCTCGACTTGTTATTGGTGAAGCGCAACCTGGCCAGCTCCCGCACCCATGCCCGCAAGCTGATCGACGCGGGGCGCGTCCAGTTGTATGAAGGCCACAGCCCCCGCCCTGCCACCAAGGCGAGCCAGAGCGTGAGCGAAGACACTCGCATCACCGTGGAGCCACTACCGGAAGACCGCTATGTATCCCGCGCCGGGCTAAAACTGGCGGGGGTCCTCGATCACACGCATCTCGATCCCAATGGCTGGCGGGCACTGGATGTGGGCTGCTCCACCGGCGGCTTCAGCGACTGCCTGCTGCAGCGCGGTGCCGAGCTGGTGGTCGGTGTGGATGTAGGGCACGACCAATTGGCCGAATCTTTGCGCAACGATCCGCGCATGCATCTGTTCGAGGGCATCAACGCCAGATACCTAACTGTCGAACAGCTGGCTCCTCTGGCCGACAAGGGGTTTGACGCGGTGGTGATGGATGTTTCATTTATCTCCCAAACCCTGATCCTGCCGCGGCTGCCGCCACTGATGAAACCCGGCGGTCATCTGCTGAGCCTGGTCAAACCCCAGTTTGAAGTCGGCCCCGACGGTATCGGTAAAGGTGGGCTGGTGCGCGACCCCGTACTGTATCAAGGGGTACAGGAAAAAATCAGCGCACTGTGTGCAACGCTGGGGCTGGAGGTGAAAACCTATATTGACAGCCCGATCACCGGCGGCGACGGCAATCAGGAGTTTTTACTCTGGGCACAAAAAAGTTCATAACGCGCTGCTCTGACAAAAATAGCGTTGCGCTCAGGGAAGGATTGTTTCGAGCTTTGCCTTAAACCCGGACTTTGGTACCTCTGTGGGCGACGTACGTCGCCGCGGGCGGACCACCAGATTACCTTGGCAATTGGGACAGACGTGTTGCAGTGATTCGCTGCAGTCCGTGCAGAAAGTACATTCGTAAGAACAGATAAAGGCTTGATCGGAAAGGCCCAGTTTTACGCTGCAACGCTCGCAGCTGGCTTTCATCTTCAGCATGTTGTCTTACTCACTTACCCGCTGTATTTCTGCTTGCCACTTTGCATAGGAATCTCGCATAGCTCGAACGCCGCAACTCACAGCTGGAAGTGTGCACCGTATTCGCAAACTTCACGAATACGGCGCAGGCGCTGGATTCACTCCACCTCAAGCTGCTTGTCGGTACGCGCCGCCATGATGAAATCATTCTTGTGCAGGCCACCGGCCTCATGACTCCACCAGGTGACCGTTACCTTGCCCCACTCTGTCAACAGTGCGGGGTGGTGCCCGACTTCTTCGGCGATGGCGCCTACCCGGTTAGTAAATGCCAACGCCTGTTTGAAGTTGCGGAACTTGAACGCTCTTTCAAGCTGCATCACGCCGTCCCGCACAACCGGTGTCCAGTCCGGAATTTCCCGGATCAACTGCGCCAGTTCTTCATCGGAAACCAACGGCGCATCCGCCCTACAGGCTTCACACGCCTGCGCTGCGAGATCTGTCATACCTGACTCCTCTGTGGAAAATACAAAATTGAATGGAGCAATTCGTGGCACTCGGCCACAAATTCACGTTTTGCCACTTTAGCCGTCGCCCCAAAGTGAAACAAGGCGACCTGGGTCACACAAAATAATCGCCGGAGCAAGGGATAACTATAAGTCGAGTGTGCTAGTTTTTGAGCAGAATCCGGCATTAATTCGAGCGCTCCATGAAACAGACCATCATCGCGATTACTCTGGCCACATTAATGTGCGCCTGTGACGGAAAAAGCCCCCGATCGGGTGATGGACTTGGCGAAAACACCAGTGTCGACACCGACATCCCGGTTTCTGAAGCGGCCAAAACTGGCGCCGATGGTAAAACCGCCACTGGCGCAGACGTCGAGCAATCCTTTCACGACCTCAGCGCACAGATGATCAAACGGATGTGGCAGCTGTTCCCATCCTGGGCCATCAGCAACGGCTATTACCAGGTTGCGGAACAGCTGGAGGTGCCCGACAAGCATTATCGACAGCAGGTGCTGGCATTCGCGCGCGATTATCGCAACCGTTTTGCGCGCTACAAACGCGACGAGCTGGACGTCAATGCGCGCACGGACCTGGCACTGATCAACAACTTCCTGAATGAAACTATCTGGAATCTCACGGAATTCAAGACATTTGAGTGGGACCCGAGCAACTACAACGTCTCCCATGGTTTTGCCCTGATTCTCAATACCGATTACGCGCCACTGGATGACCGCCTGCGCGCCTTCAGCGCGCGGATGCAAATGGTGCCAGCCTATTACGCAGCCGCGGAAAAATCCTTGCGCAACCCGGCCGCGCCCCAACTGGTATTGGCCATCCAGCAAAATGAAGGTGCCATGTCGGTGTTCGGTGAGGAACTGGAGAAAACACTCGCTGACAGCGGGCTGTCCCGCAGTGAAAAGGATTTATTTGAATCCCGACTTGCCGCCACCCGCAAGGCCATAGAGGAATATATCGTTTTACTACAGACCCTTCAGGCCCAGATGGCCAATGCCGACAGCTTCAGCGATTTCCGTATCGGTGAAACGCTATACGAGGAAAAATTCCACTACGACATTCAGATCGGCATGAGCGGCAGGGAACTATACCAACAGGCACTGCGCGAAAAGGATCGCCTGCACCTGAAAATGGACGATCTCGCCGACAAGCTGTGGCCAAAATATTTCCCGGACCAGTCCCGCCCCAAAGACATCCTGGTGAAAATCACCAAGGTACTGGAAAAGCTGTCTGAGCATCACGCCACCAAGGAAAACTTCAAGACGGAAGTGGAAAAGCAGATTCCGCAACTGGTGGCGTTTGTAAAGGAAAAAAACTTGCTGTCACTGGATGAGGAAAAGCCACTGGTGGTGCGCACCACTCCGCCGTATATGCAGGGCTTCGCAGTGGCCTCCATCAATGCCCCCGGCCCCTACGACAAGAATGCCAACACCTACTACAACGTGATGCCGGTCGCCGAACTGCCGGATGACCGCGCGGAGAGCTTTCTGCGCGAATACAACACCTACCTCATGCAGATTCTGAACATTCACGAGGCGATTCCCGGACATTACACACAGCTGGTATACGCAAACCGCTCACCGAGCCTGATCAAAAACATTCTCGGCAACGGCGCGATGATCGAAGGTTGGGCGGTGTACGCGGAACGAATGATGCTGGAGGCCGGCTACGGGGATTTTTCTCCGGAGCTGTGGATGATGTACTACAAATGGCACCTGCGCACCGTGGTCAACACCATTCTGGATTACTCGGTACAGGTCAAAGGCATGGAGGAGAATGCGGCTCTCGACCTGTTGATGAATCAGGGGTTTCAACAGCACACAGAGGCTGTGGGCAAGTGGCGCCGCGCCACTCTGAGCCAGGTCCAGCTCACCAGCTATTTTGCAGGGTACATGGATATCATGGCGCTGCGGGAAGAGATCCAGCAGTTGCTGGGTGACAGGTTCAACCTCAAGCAGTTTCACGAGCAGTTTCTGAGCTACGGCAACGCACCAGTGCCGGTCATCCGCGAACTGATGCTGGCGGAAATCGACAGGCAGAACTGACAACCCACAGATAAAAAAACGGCTGCCTGAGGCAGCCGTTTTCATCGGAACATCGAGCGAACGGGAGTTACACCACTCCCTCTTCGATCTTGTGTTTCCAGATCACCGGGCCGGTGTTGTGCACCGACTCCCCGTTGCTGTCCACCGCAACGGTGACCGGCATATCTTCCACCTCAAATTCGTAGATGGCTTCCATCCCCAGTTCCGGGAAGGCAATGACCTTGGCGTCCTTGATGGCCTGAGCCACCAGGTAGGCGGCGCCGCCCACGGCCATCAGGTAAACCGCTTTGTTGTCGCGGATGGCGTCAATCGCAGTGGGGCCGCGTTCGGCCTTGCCGATCATGCCCAGCAGGCCGGTTTCTTCCAGCATGGTGCGGGTGAACTTGTCCATGCGGGTGGCCGTGGTGGGACCGGCCGGGCCGACTACTTCGTTGCGCACCGGATCGACCGGGCCCACGTAGTAGATAAAGCGACCGGTGAGGTCCACCGGCAGCTTCTCGCCGGTAGCCAGGATGTCGACCATTTTCTTGTGCGCGGCATCGCGGCCGGTGAGCATTTTTCCGTTCAGCAGCAGGGTGTCGCCGGGTTGCCAGCTCAGTACGTCTTCGCGGGTCACTTCGTCCAGGTTCACACGGCGGGTGTTGCCGCCGGCCTCGCGGGTGATTTCCGGCCAGTCTTCCAGCTTCGGCGGGGTCTGGCGCGCTGCGCCGGAACCGTCGAGGGTGAAATGGGTATGGCGGGTGGCGGCGCAGTTGGGGATGATCGCCACCGCCTTGTTGGCGGCGTGGGTCGGGAAATCCTTGACCTTCACATCCAGCACGGTGGTGAGGCCGCCCAGGCCCTGGGCGCCGATACCCAGCTTGTTGACCTTGTCGAACAGTTCCAGACGCAGTTCTTCGGCGCGGTTGGAGGCACCGCGCTCCTGCAGCTCCTGGATATCGATGGGGTCCAGCAGGGACTCCTTCGCCAGCAGCATCGCCTTCTCGGCGGTGCCACCCACACCAATGCCCAGCATGCCGGGCGGACACCAGCCGGCGCCCATTTTCGGCACCATTTCCAGCACCCAGTCCACTACGGAGTCAGACGGGTTCAGCATCGCGAACTTGCTCTTGGCCTCGCTGCCGCCCCCTTTGGCCGCCACATAGACGTCTACCTTATCGCCGGCCACGATCTCGTAGTGAATGACCGCCGGGGTGTTATCGCCGGTGTTCTTACGAGCGCCATCCGGGTCCGCGAGAATGGAGGCGCGCAGCACATTGTCCGGGTTGTTGTAGGCGCGGCGCACACCTTCGTTGACCATGTCGGTCACGGTCATCTCGGCATCCCACTGCACGTTCATGCCCACTTTCAGTTTCACGGTCACGATGCCGGTGTCCTGGCAGATAGGGCGGTGGCCCTGGGCGCACATGCGGGAGTTGATCAGGATCTGGGCCATGGCGTCTTTCGCCGCCGGGTTGGCCTCCTTTTCATAGGCCTTGTTGAGGGCCTGGATGAAATCCTGCGGATGGTAGTAGGAGATAAACTGCAGCGCATCGGCCACGCTGTCGATCAGGTCGTCCTGGCGGATTATGGTCATTGCCGGCTCCGTGTGTGGTCTCGTCTCGAAGGCGGCGATTTTACACGAATTGCATGCGGGTGTTGGATTCGGCGCAACAAGAAATAGGAAGTAAATGAGGGAAAAGAGCGTTTAGGGCGGGAAATGAAAATGAGAATAATTAACGGCGGCAAAATCGCCGCAAATCGAAATCAGCGCTAGCGAACCCCTGAAAACGTAGCGACCGGACTGGCGCTCCAGCACCGGACGCCGTCAGGCGTCCGCACAGTAGTTTTCAGAGGTTCCCGCCGGATCAGGGAGCAGACGCCGTACTTGAGCTGGACTGCAGGCTGCGAATGGCATCGCGCAGCTGCACCAGATCCTTGTTGACACTGCGGCGGTAGCTGTCGATAGATTCCACCGCCTCCTCGTTGGCACCGACGCGCGCCGTCAGATCCGCGCGCACGGAGGCCAGTTGACGCTCCAGGCTCGCCACCTTGTCTTTGGTCTCGCGGGAGGCGTCGACGGTAGACTCTTTCAGCTTCGCCATTTCGCTTTCCAGTGCGGTCACCTTCTTCAGCCCGGACTCGACGCTGCCGATCTTACTGGTCAGCGCGGCGATGGACTTCTGCTGGGCAGCGTTCGCTTCCTTGTTGGCAGCGATGTCCTTGCGGTTGGTGTCGTAGGATACACCCCACAGTTTGCGGATTTCGGAGGCGTTCTCCTTCACCTTGGCATTCAGCACCTCCACGGAGGCCGCCGACTCTTCACCGGACATCTCGAAGCGCTTCTCCAGCTGCACAATGCGCGCGTCCGCATCCACCAGCTGTGCGCGGGTCACCTGCCATTGGTTGTAGAGGAAGCCCGCGGCCCCAAGCCCTGCCAGCGCCAGCAGTAAAGCCAGTATCGCGATGAATGAGGAGCCGCCACCGGAAGAGGGTTCGCGCACCGGCGCCGCAGCCGGCGGCTCGGGTGCTGCGTAGCGCCTACCGCCAATGGGACCATTGGCGGTAGGGATCTGAGGGTCCATAGAAGATGAGCTGCTGCCATCGAATGTGGGCTCTCTGCGTTGCATGCTGTTGTCCTGCGTTGGCTCGCGGCCCATCGGGCCGGATGTAGGTAGAAAACTGCGGCAGTTATACCAAAAAATTGACGAAAAAGTAACCGGGCGCAGTTATCAGAATAGGTCATTCCCACTTCGCTGGCACCTTCGGGACTGCTCCGTCAAAACCCCGTTGGGGCGCAATTGTTCACAACTTGCGCATATCTTGTCGGCAACTTCACTTGTGTCACCCTTTGGCCTGTCCGATGGCTTAATAATGACATCAAGCGCGTGTAGAATGCATGCCACCAATAACTGACCCATCGCCGGACATGCGGTCGGCGGGGGTCCCAAGACAAAGGAAGGATTACTACATGGCACATGTTCTCCCCGAACT
Source organism: Microbulbifer sp. SH-1 (assembly GCF_011326135.1). NCBI lineage: Bacteria > Pseudomonadati > Pseudomonadota > Gammaproteobacteria > Cellvibrionales > Microbulbiferaceae > Microbulbifer > Microbulbifer sp. SH-1. The sequence continues at coordinate 1,745,427 of NZ_CP046948.1, forward strand.
CCCCTATGCTATGGACGCGCTGCAGCCGCACATCTCCCAGGAAACCCTGGAGTACCACTACGGCAAGCACCACAAGACCTACGTCGACAAACTGAACGGCCTGCTGGAAGGCACTCCGGACGCGGAAAAATCCCTGGAAGACGTCATCAAGTCCTCTTCCGGCGGTGTTTTTAACAACGCGGCCCAGATCTGGAACCACACCTTTTACTGGAACTGCCTGAGCCCGAACGGCGGCGGCGCAGCCACCGGTGCGGTAGCGGATGCCATCAATGCGGCCTTCGGTTCCTTCGACAAGTTCAAGGAAGAATTCACCAACAGCGCAGTGAACAACTTCGGTTCCGGCTGGACCTGGCTGGTGAAAAAGGCCGACGGCTCCGTAGCTATCGTCAACACCTCCAATGCCGAAACCCCGCTGACCGACAGCAGTGTTACCCCGCTGCTGACCTGCGATGTATGGGAACACGCCTACTACATCGACTACCGCAATTTGCGTCCGAAGTACCTGGAAGCGTTCTGGGCACTGGTGAACTGGGACTTCGCGAACCAGAACTTCGCCTGATCTGCTTGCAGATCCGCGCCGCGAGGCGCAAACGAGAAGCGGGCTGCGGCCCGCTTTTTTTATGTCCGCCGTTTTACACCCGCCTCCAGCACCCGCACACGGAATTTGCATCGCTATGCAGTTATGGGTACAACACAGGCGCTGCAACCAAGCAGACACACCTCTAAAACAGAAGCTGAGAGCACAACATGAAGCTGAAGATGACTTTGCTGGCCGCTGCCATAAGCACCCTGGCCATGGCGGGTTGTGAGCGGGAATCCGCGAACACCGACCAACAACCCTCCGTCACGAACAGTGCCGAAACCCAGTCGGCCGCCACCCAACCGGAAGCTGCGGGCGACGGACAAGGCAGTGGCAACCCGGACGTCATCGCCAGTACCAACCAGCTGTTTGAAGAACAATTCCAGACACACCTTGACCGCAGCCCGGAGTTCAAGACCTTCCTCGGCATGAAAGACGGCTACGACAAGTGGGATAACATTTCACCGGCGTTTGAAGAGGAAACTCACGAGATCAACAAGCGGCAGTTGGAAGCGCTGAAAAAAATTGATCCAACCCAGCTGGACGATGCCACCCGCCTGTCGCTGGAACTCGCCATCCGCAATCTGGAGCAGGATATCGAGGGTTATCAGTGGCGGCTGCACACCTACCCAGTCAATCAGATGTACGCGACCCACACCGGCGTTGCCTCACTGTTGATTAACCAGCACCGTATCGATGATATCTCCGATGCGGAAGCCTACATCGCACGCCTGAATGCACTACCTGAACACTTCCAGCAGCTGATCGCCAACCTCAAGGAACGCGCCAATGCGGGCGTCATCGTGCCCAAGTTTGTATTCCCCTATGTGATCAGCGACGGCAAAAACCTGATCACCGGTGCGCCCTATGACGATGGCAAAGACAGCACCCTGTATGCGGATTTCAAAGGCAAGGTAGACAAGCTCAGCATCAGTGACGAGGAGAAATCCGCGCTGGTTGAAAAAGCCAGAACGGCCATGCTTGAACGGGTGAAGCCCGCCTATGAAAACCTGAACAGCTATCTCGCCGAGCTGGAGAAAAAAGCCACCACCGATGACGGCGCGTGGAAGCTTCCCGACGGCGACAAGTTTTACCAGCACCGCCTGAACGTCTATACCACCACCGACATGACCGCCGCCGAAATCCACCAAAAAGGTCTTGAGGAAGTGGCGCGCATCCACGACGAAATGCGCGCGATCATGAAGCAGGTCAAGTTTGACGGCAGCCTGCAGGAATTCTTCGAATTCATGCGCACCGATCCGCAGTTCTATTACCCGGAAACCGAAGATGGCAAACAGCGCTACCTGAAAGAAGCCACCGCCATCATCGACACCATGAAAGGCCGCCTGGACGAACTGTTCATCACCAAGCCGAAAGCAGATCTGATCGTGAAGGCGGTAGAACCCTTCCGTGAAAAATCGGCGGGCAAAGCGTTTTACCAGCGTCCCGCGCCAGATGGCTCGCGCCCTGGCATCTACTACGCCAACCTGTACAAAATGAGCAGTATGCCCACCTACCAGATGGAAGCGCTCGCATACCACGAAGGCATCCCCGGCCACCATATGCAGCTGTCCATTATGCAGGAACTGGAGAGCGTTCCCTCATTCCGCAAATACGGCGGTTATACCGCCTATACCGAGGGTTGGGGGCTCTATTCCGAGCTGGTACCCAAGGAGATCGGCTTCTACCAGAACCCGTATTCCGACTTCGGCCGCCTGGCGATGGAACTCTGGCGCGCGGGACGATTGGTAGTGGATACGGGTATCCACAGCAAGAAGTGGACCCGCGAGCAGGCCATCGACTGGCTGACGGAAAACACCCCCAACCCGCCTGCGGATGTGCAGAAGGCCATTGAGCGTTACATCGTTATGCCCGGCCAGGCAACCGCCTATAAAATCGGCATGATGAAAATCGTCGAGTTGCGCGAGCGCGCGAAACAGGCGCTGGGCGATAAGTTCGATATTCGCGAATTTCACGACGTCGTGCTGGCGAACGGTGCGGTGCCGCTGGATGTGCTGGAAGAGCTGGTGGATGACTGGATCGAAGAGACCAGAAACAGTAACTGATTTTCCAGACATTCTCTGATTACGATTACAGGCCGGGCATGGAAGGCGATTACTGCCATCCATGCCCGGCTTTTGTTTTTCCGCCCACGCCATTTACAATCCGGCGTCACAGCGCAAAACCAGCATTTCTATAAAAAATCAAAATGGATTTTCAAATGTCTTTACGGCAAATGCCTGCTGTTCGCCGCGCCGGCCGCACATTCACCTTTCTGGCCATTGCCATCGCCACCGTGCTTGCCGGTTGTACCATCGCCCGCGAGTATTTCGCCCCCAAAATCACCCGCGAACACATTACCGAGGTGCGTTATCTCGACCAGGGGTGGACCGCGCAAGACCGCGAGCTTTTCTACACCACCCCTCAGGGCACCGAGCTGCAGGGGCTGCACTATCGCTGGTTGACCGCACTGGAATTGCCGTTTTCCCGGGACCCACTTGCCAGCGCTGATAATCTGCGCGGCTGGGGATTTATTGTCGATAGCGGCGGCAGTAGCACCGAAAGCGAGGCGGGACTGCACCCTGTCGGCATGGGCAGACACCTGAACAACGAGGACAACACCGAGCGCCTCGATCTCGGCTGCGCCCTCTGCCACACCGGCGAACTGCACTATCGGGGCACCGCCCTGCGGGTGGACGGCGGTCAGGCCATTCACGGTATATCCACCAGCGCGCCGGGGGAGTTCATCGTTGCGCTGAACGCCGCCGCGATAGAAACATTCATCAACCCGAGAAAATGGGCGCGCTTCGCCGACCGGGTTGCCGGGGATGACCCCGTCGCGCGCAAACAGCTCAAACAGGATCTTAAACGCTACCTGGGTGAAGTGTGGAAATTCTCCCGGGGCCCCGGTCAGTCAACGCTCTTCCCCACCCCCGAGGGCCGCGGCCGCACCGATGCGGTCGGGCGCATCGGTAACGTGGTCTTTGGCTACAATCTCGGCATCGAGGAGAACTACAAGATCGCCAATGCGCCGGTCAGCTACCCCTTCCTCTGGGATATCTGGCGTTTCGATTGGGTGCAGTACACCGGTTTTACCAACCAGGCCATGGCGCGCAATGTAGGCGAGAGCCTCGGGGTGATGGCGCCGGTGAAATTGGTGGATGAACGTGGCGCACTGCTGCCGGAGGGAGAGTTTGGCCAGTCCACTATCGACGTGGAGGGTATGCAGTGTATCGAGACCACCCTGCGCAAGCTCAAACCTCCGAAGTGGCCGCAAGATGTGCTGGGGGAAATCGACATCGCGCGCGCCCGCCAGGGAAAAGCACTGTTCGCGGACCAGTGCGCCCACTGCCACGGTCCACATGAGTCAGCCCCTTACGCCTGGCCGGTCGCCGGCGGACCAGAACAAAATCCGGCGCAGCAGGGCAGTGTCAACTGGCAGTGGGATATGGCGGGGCAGATTTCTTATGACGAGGAGAATCACCCGGTGCGGGAGGACTGGCGCGAGTCCCTGTGGGCGCTTCCCTGGATTGATATCGCCGTTATCGGCACCGACCCGACCGCTGCGCGCAACTATTTGAATCACACCTACGACCCCGGCCCGCTGGTACCACCAAACCCCGATGACTCCGACAGCCGGCGAGTCAACGCCGGCGATGGACTGCAGTTGCTACTGAATGAGCTGGTCCCCGTGCTGTACAAAAACCGCGGTATTTCCAGTGACCACAATGGCATCGCCGACTACGACGGTCTCAATGTTCCTTTCCGCATCGCCAGTAAGCCGGCCTACAAGGCGCGTCCGCTCCACGGTGTGTGGGCGACACCGCCATTCCTGCACAACGGCTCGGTACCCACCATTTACGACCTGCTTTCACCTCTGGCCGTGCGCCCGATAAAATTTGGCCTCGGCCACCGCGAATACAATCCGCAAAAGCTCGGCTACGTCACCGATATGCGCCCGGGAAGTTTCGAGTTCGATACTACCCTCGACGGTAACAGCAACAGCGGGCACCTGTTTACCGATGCCGACGTCACCGGCCGTATCGGCAGCCGCCTGAGTGAACGCGAGCGCATGGCATTGATCGAGTACCTCAAGGTAATGGGTAACCCCGAATTCAGTACTGCTCTCGGCGGCGACCCGCAAAACTGGGATCAGTACCCGGCCCCACCCGCCAGCGCCATCGGCGAGATGGCCTGCGACAAGTACCGCCGCAACCCGGGAAATACATTGGTGCAGAGGCAGGTGCAACCATGAGCTACACCCTTCTCACGGCCAAGATATCGGCACTGACATTGACCCTTTTTTGCGCAGCAAGCTTCGCCGACCAGGACCATGAACACAGGCGAGAATCCCTGCGCGCGCTGGATGCCAGTATCCAGCAACTGGGTATGGATGTATCCAGTGCGGAGCGCGACGCCATCGCTTCCGCCATGCTGGCGGGGCTCGACGTTTCCCGCGCCGCACAGCAGCAGAACAGCCCCCGTTACGGCGACCGGTTTCGCCGCGATGCCCACGCCAAGGCCACCGGCTGCCTGCGCGCGGAGTTTGAAGTAAACGGCGATATTCCCAATCAGTTCCGCCACAGCGTGTTCGCCAACCCCGGGCGCCGGTACCAGGCCTGGATTCGCTTTTCCAATGGCGACATGCTGGTGCAGGCCGACGGCGAGAAAGACGCGCGCGGAATGGCGATCAAGCTGATGGGAGTTAGCGGTACGCCTCTCGCGCCAGAGCTGGGTGCCGGCGGCACCCAGGATTTCCTGATGGCCAACAACCAGGCGTTTTTCAATCGCAACATCCACGACTATGCGGAGAACATGCAACACCTGGCCAGGCTCGACCGAAGCGGATGGTTTTTCAGCCTGTGGCCGCCGCGCCTGCATCTGAAACAGCTGATTCGAGCCGCGCAGACCGTGTCGTCTACCATCGACACACCGCTGCAAGAGCGCTACTTCTCCATCCTCCCCTACCGGTTGGGGGAAACGGAAATTAAATTCGCCAGCCGTCCCTGCGCCGGCGCCGACTATCCGATCACCGTCGACCAATCCGATGAGAACTTTCTCACCACACAGCTCGCCTACAACCTGCAGTCAGCCAGCGCCTGCTTTGACTTTGTGGTGCAGCCGCGCAACACCGATGCCAACACACCACTGGATGACGCCACCGTGATCTGGGAAGAAAAGGACTCGCCATTTATTCCCATCGCGCGCATTCACATCCCGCCACAAACCTTCACCAGCGAGGCGCAGTGGGAGTTCTGCGAAAACCTCTCCATGAACCCCTGGCGCGGGGTGGGCGAATGGGAACCGCTGGGGAGCCTCAACCGCGCGCGGCGGCTCGTGTACCATGCCGTGTCGGAGTTTCGCCACACCAGCAACAATGCTCCGCTACAGGAACCAGAGGGCTGGTGCCTGCCGGGAGAGGTGTGCACACCGCAACAGGGGTTGAACATCGTCAAACCGACCTGGCCCCTGCCACGGTGTTTTGACGCGCTGGCGCGCTCTGTGGATGGACAGGTTTTAGACAGCCAGTGTGCGGATGATTCTTATGCAATCGACTTCAGTGCGCAGAAGGTGGAGGCGGGGGCTGCACCTGGCAGCAGCGCCGCCACCAAATCAATTCAAAGCCACTACTGAATAACACCGCAGGCCATACGCGCGCCACCGCCACCCAGCGGGCTCGGGTGGTCGGAATAGTTGTCGCCACCGGCGTGGATCATCAACGCCCGCCCTTTCAGGTCGGATGTCTTCACCCGCGGCGCCAGCACCGGGGTCGTCGCTTTGCCGTCGCCGTCTACATACAGCGCCGGCAGGTCACCCAGGTGGCCGTCGCCCCAGGGCGCCCCGTGTTTGCCGGTCTTGTGCGGGTCGTAGTGTCCGCCGGCCGCCAGCCCCGGCACCATTTTCCCGTCCTTTTCCGCCGGCTCGCAGCTGCCGTTTTCGTGCAGGTGAAAGCCGTGCTGCCCCTCAGGCAGTCCCTTCAGATTCGGTGTAAACACCAGGCCATACGGCGTCTCTGAAACCGTGACCGTACCCAGCAGGGTGCCGACGCCCTTGCTGTCGAGCTTCAATACACTGACCACGGTCTGCGCACTCGCAAAAGCCGCCACGCTCATCAGTATTGCGGCAGCACCGGTGCGGATCAGGAAATTTCGGGGAAACTGGAACATGCGCGTCCTCCACTGTGTGCCGGTCGCTGCAAACGGTGCCGGCGGATAAATTCACGCTAACGAATACAGTGTAGAAGCAAATGCCAGAAAGGCCGGGCAAATGCGCCGGCCGCGGGGCTGGTGCAGGTTCAGATATTTAAAACCTGTTTGACGAAGGGGATCGTGATTTTGCGCTGGGCCTGCAGCGATGCGCGGTCCAGCTGTTCCAGGCAGGCGAAGAGCGCACGGGTGTCCCGGGGTGCCCGGTGGAGGATGTAGTGCGCCACGTCCTCCGAGAGATCGAAACCGCGCAGCCTGCTGCGCTGCCGCAGGGCCGCCAGCTTGTCGTCGTCGCTCAGAGGATGCAGCTGGAAAGTGAGCCCCCACTGCAGGCGCGACTGCAGATCCGCAAGTTCCAGCGCCAAACCGCGGGGCGACTTGCGCGCACCGAGTAACAGCTGGCGGCCGCTGTCGCGGAGACGATTGTAGAGGTGGAACAGCGCCGTCTGCCAGTTGCGACGGCCTTCGATCAGATGGAGATCGTCAATACACACCAGATCGAGATATTCGAGCCCCTCTACCATTACCTCCGGGTCACCGTCGATCAGGTCCGCCAGTGGCAGGTACTGGAACCCGCGATGAGCGATCTCCGCCCCCTGGCACACCGCCTGCAGCAGGTGAGTGACACCACTACCAGACTCTCCCCACAGATAAATGCAGGGCTCGGCGTTGTCGCCACTGGCAAACGCCCGCAGAAGACCGACGATCTGTCGATTGCCACTTTCCAGCCCCTCACCCTCACTGCAGGGCTGGAAAAAATTCGCAAAAGTGGCGTCGTCCCGCAGGGAAACACCCAGCGAGAGCTGCTGTGGCACGCCACCAGATTGTTTGTTCTGCGCCACGATCAGTGCCAGCTGTAGCGAAGCGGATTCTGCGCACTGCCTAAGGGTGCGCGGTAACCGGTGAGATCCACCAGCCCATCTTCCGCCGCCAGTTGCAGGTTGCGGTTGAGCGACAGTACGTCACGCAACGTTTCCAGCTGGATACTGGTGGTGAGAGACAGGGTCAGCCGGTCGCCGTTGACCGCCAGCACATCGGCACTACTGACCTGAGCCAAACCCTGCAGGTAACGGGTGGCCGCAGAGTAATCCGCAAAGCTGCGGATACCGGCAATTTCCACCAGCACCGCACTGGCGACGCCAGAGTCACCGGCGCGCACGGCATAGCGTTCAGCCAACCGGTTGGCAGCCTCATTCACTCCGCGCAGGGCCACTTCCTCCAGAGAACTGCCCTCGGCATCAAATGCATAGCTGCGGCCTCCGTGTATCAACAGCCAGTTGGCTTGCCAGCGCTGGGCCGACGTCTGCAGCAAACGCCCCATCAGAGTGGCGTCGGGGCGGTAGCGGACGCCCGCCTGCTGGGCGGCGCTCTCGTCCTGGGCCCAGAGGCTGCCGAGTGGCATATTGCGCTGGTCGTTGAGGTCCATCACCGGAAAATCAAGCGGCAGACCGCGCTCCATGGCGAGGCCGTCCAACAGGCCAAACAGCTCGGGATAATCGTCCTGGCCCAGGGTGTCGCGACCGTGCTCCAGCGTATCCACCGCCATCCACACCAGAGTGCCGGGGCGGTTGTTGGGCCACAACGGCAACTGCAACTGGTGCACCAGCTCGTTCACCGCCTTGGGATCGAAGGTCAGGTTCAGATACAACTGGTTGTTGTCGCTGTCATAGCGATAGCTCTGCACATACTTCTGTGCCTGCGCCAACACCGGCGCCAGTTTGACGTCGCTGGTGATCTTCTGGTCACCGGTCACACGTATGAAAACCCGCCCCAGGCCACGCACCGCGGCATCGGCACGGTCGGTGGCACCGCGGCTGGGTACCGCTTCGCTTACTTCGTACAGATCGGGCAAAACTCTGGCCGAAGACGGCATTGCCAGCATGATTGCCGCCAATAACAGCGAGAAACAGAGCACCACACGGAAATTCGTCGTTAATGGCATCGGCTCTCAGCCCCCTTACCTCTTATGATTTTGCGTGCGACCACACTGGCTACAGGCAGCGGCTTGCGGTGCACCTGCGCGCTGGGAGTCGCCTCCCGGCAGTCAATTAGCGGCTATTGTATCAGTGTCGGCTATTTCTCCCAGCCTTCAGTTCGCACATTGTGTACTTTTTCCACTAGAATACGCGCCCTCCGAAACTGGCCCTTACAGGTTGAACCATGAGCGATTCCAAGCCCACCACTCCCTCTCTCAGCTATAAAGATGCCGGCGTTGACATCGACGCGGGTAACGCGCTGGTTGAGCGCATCAAGCACGTTGCCAAGCGTACCGCGCGCCCGGAGGTGATGGGCGGACTGGGCGGCTTTGGCGCCCTGTGCCAGCTGCCAAGCGGCTATAAAGAGCCGGTTCTGGTCAGCGGCACCGATGGCGTTGGCACCAAACTGCGCCTGGCTATGGACCTCGGCATCCACGACACCATCGGTATCGACCTGGTGGCCATGTGCGTCAACGATCTGGTGGTAGCCGGTGCCGAACCGCTGTTTTTCCTCGACTACTATGCCACCGGCAAGCTGAACGTCGACATCGCTGCAGACGTGGTGGGTGGTATCGGCAAGGGTTGTGAGTTGTCCGGCTGCGCTCTGGTGGGTGGTGAGACCGCGGAAATGCCCGGTATGTATGAAGGCGATGACTACGACCTCGCCGGCTTCTGTGTTGGTGTGGTAGAGAAATCCGAAATCATCGACGGCAGCAAGGTAGCCGTGGGCGACAAGCTCATTGCCCTGCGCTCCTCCGGCCCCCACTCCAACGGCTATTCGCTGATCCGCAAGGTGCTGGAAATCAGCGGTGCCGATCTGCAGAAAGACCTGGAAGGCAAAACCCTGGCCGAATCGCTGATGGCCCCCACCCGCATCTATGTGAAGAACCTGCTGACCTTGATCAAAGAAGTGCAGGTCAATTCCCTTTGCCACATCACCGGTGGCGGCCTGCTGGAAAACCTGCCGCGCGTGCTGCCGGAGAATACCCGCGCCGTGATCGACACCAAAAGCTGGGAGCTGCCGCCGGTATTCCGCTGGCTGCAGGAGGCCGGCAATATCGAAGGCCGCGAAATGTACCGCACCTTCAACTGCGGCGTGGGCATGGTGATCTGTGTACCGGCCGCGGACGCGGACAAGGCGCTGGCAAGACTGCAGGAACTGGGTGAAGAAGCCTTTGTGGTGGGCAGCATCGAAGCCGGTAACGGCGGCGAAGCCGTTGAGCTGGCGGGACTCTGACCCTCCATGCCGACAACCCCTGACCTCGCCTCCAAAAGTACTGGCAAATGCCGCGCTGTCATTCTGATTTCCGGCAGCGGCAGCAACCTGCAGGCGTTTCTCGACGCGGCCGCCGATGACGCTTGCGGCTACACCGTGGAAGCCGTAATCAGCAACAAAGCGGACGCCTACGGCCTGACCCGGGCAAAAAATGCTGGCATCGATACCGAAGTCCTGAGCCATCGGGACTTCACCGACCGCGAAAGCTTCGATGAAGCCATGGTCGAGGTCATCGACGCCTACAGCCCGGATCTGGTAATCCTCGCCGGCTTTATGCGCATCCTCACACCGGGTTTCGTGCGCCACTACAGCGGTCGCCTGTTGAACATTCACCCGTCCCTGTTGCCCAAGTACCAGGGTTTGCACACCCACCAGCGCGCGCTGGAGGCCGGTGACCGTGAGCACGGTGCCACTGTGCACTTCGTCACCGAAGAGCTGGATGGCGGCCCGCCTATCCTGCAGGCGGCAGTCCCCATCGAGTCCGGCGACACCGCCGAGACCCTTGCACAACGGGTGCTGGTGCAGGAACATCGGATCTATCCGCTGGCCGCCAGCTGGTTTGCCCAGGGGCGGCTGAGAATGGTCGATGACCGCGTCGAGCTGGATGGTGAACTGCTGCCCCGCTCGGGCAAACGTCTCGACTGACAGGCCGGCTACACTTCCGGCCTGAGTCATGGAATCAGAATTACAGGCCGGAGGTGGAATCTTGTCCCACTACGCAGCATTCAAAGCTATTCTCACTTTTTTCTTCGCGCTTGCTGTCAGCGCGGCCTCATTTGCCGAGGAAAGCGCGCCTTCGGCGCCGCCCTCCCAAGTACTTGTTCCCTTCTCCGCCACGTACCAGGCAGAATTCAGCGGTTTTGGCGTCACCGCCGAGCGCAGACTCAGCGGCAACCAGAACAGCTGGCGCCTGGATTTTTCCGCTCATTCCATGTTCGCGAAAATCGAAGAATACTCCCGCTTTACCCAACAGGGTTTGCGCCTGATTCCCCAACACTACGATTATCAGAAATCCGGCCTCGGCAAAGACCGCCACACCGCGCTCAACTTCGAAGACAACGCCAGTCGTGTCATCAATGTCTACGACAAATCCCGCAGCATCAACAATGCGCCGGAAAACGTTCAGGACAAGATCAGTTACCAGCTGCAACTGGCTGTCGACATCGCCAACGGCAAGTCGCCATTGAAATACCTAGTGGCGGACGGAAAAAAAATTCGCGAATACGAATTTGAAATCTCCGGTAAGGAGAAACTCAATACATCAATGGGTGTGATCGAAACGATCAAGGTACAGCGTGTGCGCGCAGAAGATGCCGAACGCGTCACGAACATCTGGTTTGCACCGGAGTGGAATTACGCACTGGTAAAGCTTATGCAGCAGGAAGATAATGGCAAAAGCTACCAAATCACCCTGACAAAATTATCCATCGACGGCAAAGAAGTCCGCACAGAAAACTGAGCCGGAAAATTTTCTCACATCTTCATGAAAATCTACGCCAAAACGTAGATTTTTCCGCTTAGGGCTACTATAAAGTCGTCGCATTCTCCACGAACGTAAAATTCTCACTGCTAGAATCAAGCTACTGGGAATTTGTTTGCTTTTGAAAAACCATTTCTGGAAATGCTTCTCAGCCAGACTCGGGCATCCTTCTCCCGTCGGCATAAAATTCAGCAATAGAGTGGGACCTCATGACTATCAAAACACTGCGTAAGGCCGCACTGGCCGCGGCCATCTGCTCCGTGTCCAGCGGCATTTATTCCAGCGGTGCCATGGCCGCCGGCTTTTTACTTCAGGAATCCAGCAGCTCCGGTCTCGGCCGCGCCTTCGCTGCAGAAAACGCCATCGGCGACAACGCAGCCATTCTCGCCCGCAACCCGGCCGGTTCTGCGCTGTTCAATGAAATAGCCTTTTCTGTCGGCGTGACCTATGTGAATCCGGAAATCGACGCCGCCGGCACCACTGACTACTACCTGCTCACACAAACCGGCCCGTTTCCCGCAGCTTCTGTTTATGCGGAAGCCAACGACTATGCCAGCAGCGCCTGGGTACCCAATGCATATCTGGCAGTTCCCTTTGACGATTGCTGGTCTTTCGGCCTCGCCGTCAATACCGACTATGGTCTCGAGACTGATTTCGCCTCCAACTGGCCGGTCACCCACATTGCCGACAAGACAGAGCTGCTGAGCGTGAATATTGCGCCGTCTGTCGCCTTTGATTACAACAACCAGTTCAGCATTGGCGTATCCGCGAATTTTCTGTATGCGGATGCCACATTGAAGTCCACAGTTCCATCCAATTTCAGTCTGGCCCCAAGTCTGGCCGGTGCGCGTATTCTGGATGCAGACGGTGATGACTGGGATTACGGCTGGAGCATCGGCGCGCTGTGGCGCAGTGTGGACGGCCGTACCCGCATCGGCCTCTCCTACCAGTCGGAGCTGGACCCGGAGATCGAGGCGGACGTAAACTCAGATCTCTTGCGCTCTCTTACCACTGGTGCTCTGCTGAACAATGAGCCGGCTAACCTGACTCTGGATCTGCCGGATATCGCCGAGCTGGGTATCTATCACCGTTTCCATGAGCAGTGGGGCATCGCTTTTGGCGCTTCCTGGACCGACTGGGATGACTTCCAGCGCCTCGAGGCATTCTTCCCCGATCAACCAGCCAATGGTGTCGGTCCGATCGACTACAACCCGTTGCATATCAAGGAAGAAAACTTCAAGAGCGGCTGGCGCTACAGCCTGGGCCTGGAGTACTACCCCTGTGAAGAGGTTACCTGGCGCGTCGGCTACGCGTACGACGAGGGCGCAGCCCGCGATGGCATCAACCAGGACGCGGTTGCAGAAACAGCGTCTTACGGCCTGGGCGGCAGCGCCGGACTGCCGGTTACCTGGCGCACCCTGTCCATCCCCGACGCAGATCGTCAATGGGTGACCATCGGGGGCACCTACAAGTGGAATAACCAGCTGAGCATCGACGCCGGTCTGGCCTACCTGTGGGGCGACGACGAGCCAATTGAAGAGTTCTCTGCACTGCCCATTCCCGCGAACATCGCCGGTACACTGCCAGTTCCCGGAGTCCAGGGTCTTGGCACCTACTTCGATGGGGGCACCACTAATCTGGAAGCCTGGCTGGTGGGCGCATCCCTGAACTACAGCTTCTGATATACATTCTGACAACACCTTGTCAACGGGGCCGGATGCCAAGCATCCGGCCTTTTTTTATCCCGCTCTCTGCTCCATTTTCACGCGTACGCACCACATCGGCTTGCGCCGCGCACCGAAAATGACACAGCTGCGTTGCAGAAATTTCTTTGAATCCCCTACCCCCAGCCGCCAAATCCCCTCAAGTAAATCTGCTGCCAGTATTTTTTCAACCTGAATCCACTAAACACTCCCAAATCCAACCCCGCGTGAAAAGCCGTAGAAAATTCAATTACTTGCAACACAATCTCATCGCACTGCCCTCTCTGCCAGAACCTCGACTTGCCAGGTCCATAGACCGCTTCACAACACGCCCGACAAAAAAGTTGGCACAGAGACTGCAATGCTACCGGTAAAGGCGGAATACATCCTCCGCACCGAAATGAACCGGCAACTGACGCCCCTCATTTCCGACGACCGTTTCCGTTGACTTGCCGGGTACTCCCTGAAACCCGGAAATAACTAGATTGGCAACGCATTGGCGTTTGCCCTTGAGCAGAGGCGCTCACCGATCCTGCCCCGTTTGCAGGACATCGGTGAGCGCTTTTTTTTGCGCTGATTTTTTTACCGAACTCAGATAACCCTTTGTATCGCAGGAGCACAACACCCATGAACTGGAAAATGCCCTTCAAGAAAATATTTGCCCCGCTGGTAGCGGCGGCTGGAATAAGCTGCGCCAGCGCGCAGGTCGTCGCACTCGGCTATCCGGAAAAAGAGGAGCTCACCTTTGGTTTTATCAAACTCACGGATATGGCGCCTATCGCAATCGCCTATGAGAAGGGCTATTTCGAGGACGAGGGTCTCTACGTCACCATCGAAGCCCAAGCCAACTGGAAAGTCTTGCTGGATGGCGTGATCGACGGTCGCCTCGACGGCGCACACATGCTGGCCGGCCAGCCCATTGCCGCCACCATGGGATTCGGCACCAAAGCCGAGATCATCACGCCCTTTTCCATGGACCTTAACGGCAATGGTATTACTGTCTCCAACGCCATCTGGGAGCAGATGAAACCAAACATCCCGAAACAGCCAGATGGCAAGCCCGTACACCCGATCAAGGCGGATGCGCTGAAACCCGTGGTAGAAAAATACAAGGCGGATGGCAAGCCTTTCAATATGGGCATGGTTTCCCCGGTATCCACACACAACTACGAACTGCGCTACTGGCTCGCTGCCGGCGGTATTCATCCCGGTTTTTACGCACCGCACAAGGGCGATATTTCCGGACAGATTGACGCCGACGCCCTGCTCTCCGTTACCCCGCCACCACAGATGCCCGCCACTCTGGAAGCCGGGACTATCTATGGCTACTGCGTGGGCGAGCCATGGAATCAGCAAGCGGTATTCAAAGATATTGGTGTACCTGTGGTGACCGACTACGAGATATGGAAGGACAATCCGGAAAAAGTGTTCGGGATCACAAAAGAATTCGCTGAGAAGTATCCCAACACCACCGTGCGCATCACCCGTGCCCTGATTCGCGCAGCCATGTGGCTGGATGCAAACAACAACGCCAATCGCCCGGAAGCGGTAAAGATCCTGTCTCAATCAAACTATGTGGGTGCGGACTATGAGGTGATCGCCAACAGCATGACAGGCACCTTTGAATACGAGAAAGGCGACAAACGCGAAGTCCCGGATTTCAATGTGTTCTTTCGCTACAACGCCACCTACCCCTACTACTCAGACGCTATCTGGTATCTGACCCAGATGCGACGCTGGGGGCAGATCTCCGATGACAAATCCGATGACTGGTACAAAGAGCTGGCCGCAAAGGTCTACCGCCCGGACATCTACCAGGCTGCGGCCAGATCATTGGTTGCCGACAAACTGGCCAGTGCCGATCAGTTCCCGGACTTCGCCAGTGAAGACGGATTCCGCGATCCGCAGACACACTTTATCGACGGTATCGTCTACGACGGCCACAAGCCCAACGAATATATCGACAAGTTCACCATCGGCTTGAAGTCCGGCCAGAAACTCTAAACGCCGGCGGGCGTATCCGCCGCCATCCTCAGCGCCCGATACGCCCCAAACGTCATAGACCGAAGTGTTTACCGAGAACCGAGGTAACAAATTATGAATACCACTGCCGCGCAGCTCTCAAATTTCTTTAAGGTGCGGATCCCGCAACTCGACAGCCGTGTTGTCGTTACCCTTCTCCGGCAACTGGCTCTGCCTCTGTTGGGTATGCTGGCGTTTCTGTTCCTTTGGTCGGCCACCGCGCAAAACATAGATACTTCGCTCGGAAAATTCCCAGGGCCCAGCGCAGTAATCGAACAGTTCGACGCGCTCTATAGCGAGCACCAGCGTTCGCGGGAAAAAGAGCGCGCGTTTTACCAGCGTCAGCAAGAACGCAACGCGGAGCGTGTCGCTGCCGATCCAGCCTACCAGCCAAAAATTCGCGCATACACTGGCAAGGAAACGTTCATCGACCAAATCAGCACCAGCCTGGTCACAGTGATGTGCGGTTTCCTGTTGGCGGTGGTCATCGCTGTGCCACTGGGAATCGCCATCGGCCTTAGCAAATCCCTGAACAGTGCCATCAATCCGATCGTGCAGATATTCAAGCCGGTTTCTCCCCTTGCCTGGCTGCCGCTGGTGACCATGGTGGTGTCCGCACTTTATACGAGTCCCGAACCGTTGATTGCAAAGTCCTTTCTGAACTCCTTGATCACCGTAACCCTGTGCTGCCTGTGGCCTATGGTGATCAACACCGCAGTGGGTGTGGCGGGGATCGACCAGGACCTCGTGAACGTAAGCAAGGTGCTGCGCCTGTCCGCTCTGCGCCATGTGCGGAGAATCGTGTTGCCCGCTTCGATACCGATGATTTTTACCGGTATGCGCCTGTCTCTCGGTGTGGCCTGGATGGTGCTGATCGCGGCGGAGATGCTGGCGCAAAATCCGGGGCTCGGAAAATTCGTATGGGATGAATTTCAAAATGGCAGCTCAGACTCACTCGCGCGCATCATGGCGGCGGTACTGGTGATCGGCTTTATCGGCTTTCTGTTGGACCGCGGCATGCTGATGTTGCAGAGGCTGGTGTCCTGGGACAAAGCCGTCAGTTAATCGCGCACCCAATACTGCAGAAACAATTTTACACGGAGATCAACCCCATGAGCGTACTACTGGACATCAGCCATATCGACATGGAATTTCCCACACCTCGGGGCAACTTTACAGCCCTGCGCGATGTGGACCTGAAAATCCAACAGGGGGAGTTCGTCTCCTTGATCGGACACTCCGGTTGCGGAAAATCCACCGTGCTGAATGTGGTCGCCGGTCTTTATCAGGCAACCCGCGGCGGCGTCATTCTCAATGGTCGGGAGGTCACCGAACCGGGCCCAGAACGCGCCGTCGTATTCCAAAACCACTCGCTGCTGCCCTGGCTCACCGCGTATGAAAATGTGGAACTGGCTGTGAGGCAGGTGTTCGGCAAGAGCAAATCCAAAGCGGAAATGCGCGCGTGGATCGAACACAACCTGGCGCTCGTACACATGAACCACGCCATGCACAAACGCCCGGGTGAAATCTCCGGCGGTATGAAGCAGCGCGTTGGTATCGCCCGCGCCCTGGCCATGCAGCCACAAGTTCTCCTGATGGATGAGCCTTTCGGTGCACTGGATGCGTTGACCCGCGCACATATGCAGGACTCACTGATGGAAATCCAGGCAGAGCTGCGTAACACCATCATCATGATTACCCACGATGTGGATGAAGCGGTACTTCTCTCTGATCGCATTGTGATGATGACCAATGGGCCCGCTGCAACAATCGGAGAAATTCTCAGTGTGGAACTCGAGCGCCCCCGCGACCGCCTCGCACTCGCCGACAATCCGCAATACAACCAGTACCGTGCGCAAGTTCTCAAATTCCTGCACGAGCGCCACAGCAAACCAGATGTACCGGTTAAAAAGAAAACCGCTCCAGCTTCGGCTCACGCTACCCCCGCCTGGACATCCGGGCACTCTGCGAAAGCTGTCGGGGACGCCGCCTGATCGGCAACGTGAAATTCCCACTCGGGTCGCCGCAAAATCGGTGTAATCTCCAGGGATCACTGCCGCGGGCAACACCAGTGAATCATCAAACAACAGACCGTATTTGAATACCCAGGAACAGGAACCCAAATAATGAAAACCAAAACCTCCACCTTTCAGACCACCACCCTGTTGTCTCGCCGGACATTGGCCAGCACCATCGGTGCCGCAACCATCGCTGTCGCCAGTGTTCCCGCGTTGGCGCAGGAATCGATTGAGCAGGAAGCTCCGGTGGTAACCAGCTTTGGCGATGCTCTGAGCCAGGGGGACGCTACCCTGGGCTTCCGTGCGCGCACCGAAATGGTCGACGCCGCCGGCAGTGATAGGCTGGACCTCACCAGCCTGCTCACCCGTCTGACGTTCTCCTCTGCCAGCTATCAGGGATTCAGCACCCTGATTGAGATGGATGACGTCACCCACATAACCGATTTCGAAGGCGGCGTAGCCGATGCAGAGGGCACCGAGGTCAACCAGGCCTACCTGGCCTACACGGCGGGCGCCACCACGTTGAAGTACGGTCGCCAGCGCATCCTGCTGGATAACCAGCGCTTTATCGGCGGCGTGGGCTTCCGTCAGAACGAGCAGACCTACGACGGCGTCAGCGTGAGCAACACAAGCCTCGCCGATACCAGTCTTTTCCTGGCACACATCCACAACGTCAACCGAATTTTTGGTGAAGACAGCCCAGCGGGTGATCACCGCAGTGATACCTACCTGCTGAACGCCAAGTACTCCGGATTTTCGGCCGGCGCACTGACCGGCTACGCGTACCTGCTGGACAACGAGGATGCCGCGGCCTTCTCGACCGATACCTACGGTCTGCGCTTCGCCGGCAGCCAAGCGGATCTCGGCTACACACTTGAATATGCCGTGCAGTCTTCTGCTGCCAACAACCCGGCGGATTACGATGCCAACTACCTGCTGGCAGAAGCGAGCTACAAATTCGGGGCGGTTACCCTGGCGGGCGGTTATGAATTGCTGGGTGCCGATGGCGCCAATGGTCAGTTCATCACTCCTCTTGCCACGCTGCATAAATTCCAGGGGTGGACCGACATGTTCCTCGGGGGCGGCTCCGGCAACATCGCCGGTGGTATTGAAGACATCTACCTCTCTGTCGGCACGAGTCTGGGCGGAGTCAAATTCGCATTGAACTACCACCAGCTCAATTCCGACGACACCAACGTATCGGGTGTAGACAAGCTCGGCAGCGAAGCCGGATTTCTTGTGGGAGGGAAGGTGGCAGGTGTCAACCTCAGTATGAAGTACAGCGCGTACAACGCGGACGAATTCGGTGTAGATACCGACAGGCTGTGGTTAACCGCCGAAGCCCAGTTCTGATGCCTCGCACACAACGATCAACCTCTTCCCAACTCACTCGTTGAGCCTTTCCCGGCCGCAAGGCCGGGCCTTTTCCTCCCCGAATGTCCAACCAAGATCCAGGAAATCGAATATGAAATGTGTGTTTGTCCTGATCCTGCTACTCCTGTGCGGTGAGCTCAGCGCCGCGAATAGCGCTTCGGATATCCCCGCTTTCAATATGGGTGACGCTATCAACATTGCCGGTCGTCAGCGCATGTTGTCGCAGCGCATCACTCAGGCCTCCATCCTTCAAGGTGTACAGCCTGATGTTGAAAAGCACCGGCTGGTCTTTGAGCGCTCGATGCGGGAATTCGAGCGCAATCTGCATCAACTGGCCAGCTTCGAGCCGGCGGCTCCGGTTCGCGACGTATTGCAAAAGGTGCAGGAAGAGTGGCGCGGCTTTGCGGAGATTGCCCGTGAACCCGCCAATAAAGTCACCGCTGCAGAGCTGTTCAGACGCAGTAATACCCTACTGCCCGCAGCGCATACTTATGTGATGCGGCTGCAGGCGCTGGCCAAACACAGCAGCGCGGAACTGGTGAATATTTCCGGTCGCCAGAGGATGCTCTCACAACGTATCGCCAAAAATTATGTGGCGCACCACTGGGGCATTGCAGGCGACGACGCCAGCCAGATGCTGTATGAGGATCTGGCGGAATTTGAACAGATGCTAGCGTTCCTGTTGGAAAGCCCGCTCAACACGCCGGAGATCACCCGTAATCTACTGAAAACACGCGGGCACCTGAGCTACGCAAGCCGCGGATTCGATGGCGACATGCAGATGTCGGAGGCACGGCAGATCCACGTGGTAACCGGAACAACCGACATCATGCTGCGCAATATGAACGTGGTTACCGGGCAGTATGCGCAATTGCTGAATGAAATATCACTGGCTGCGCGATGATACCTGATCGCGGGACGGGAAATTCCGCTTCACACGCCGCACACCGGGCAACTGCTGTGGGAGGGTACCGCTAGCGCACGCCATTCAAGGCTAGCGGTCTCGAACAACTGCAATCGGTTCAAACTGGGCACCTGCAGGCCAGCGATAAACTTGATCGCCTCCAGCGCCTGAGCGCTGCCCACTATTCCGAGAGCGGGGCCAATGACGCCGACGGTAGCGCAGTTTTCCGCTTCCGGCAGCTCACTCTGCACCTTCGCAGGGGGGAACAGACACGCGTAGCAGGGACTGCTTGCAGCGTGGAAATCAAAGCTCACGAGCTGCCCGGAAAAACCCCGTACCGATGCCATCACAACCGGCACCCGCTGCGCGCGACACACGCGGTTGATGGTGTGGCGGATATTGAGATTGTCAGTGCAGTCCAACACCAGATCGAACTTCAGCTGAGAGAGCTGCGCAGAAAGCCAGGCTTCGTCGGCCATGCGCGGGTGCGCATGTATGCGGATTTCCGGATTGGCCGCTGTCAGCTGTTGCGCGGCCACCTGGGCCTTTTCCTTGTCTCGGTGGTTGGTCTTGTACAGGATCTGACGCTGCAGATTGGAAATCTCGACTCTGTCGCCATCCACCAGATGCATTTCAGCAACCCCCGCTGCCGCCAGATACAGGGCGGCTGGACTACCAAGCCCTCCGAGTCCGACGATTAGTATTCGCGCGGCATTCAGTTTTTCCTGCCCTGACTCACCAATCTGCGGCAACATGATCTGGCGGCTGTAACGCTGCAACTGTTTGCGACTCAACACCATGCGACTCCGCGGCTTACTGTTCCAATACTGCACGCAATTGTGCCACAGCCTCGCGGTAATTGGGGGCACCGGTAATTGCGCTGACTACCGCAATACTGCCCACCCCACTCGCGGCCACCTCCTGCGCCCGATCAAGCGTGATACCGCCGATAGCTACGAGCGGGTAATCCGGTAATAACGCCGCCATGCGCGCGAGCTTGTTTGGTCCCTGCAGCTGGCTGCTCATGTCTTTGGTGTTCGTTGCGTAGATGGCGCCGATGGCGAGATAGCTCGGGCGGTACTGATACGCATAGAGCAACTCAAAAAAGCCGTGGGTGCTGATGCCGAGCTTCAGCCCCGCACGCTGGATGGCGTTCAGGTCCGCCGTCTGCAGATCCTCCTGCCCCAGGTGCACGCCGTAGGCGCCGCACTCGATGGCGATGTCCCAATAGTCATTGATAAAAAGACGCAAATTGTAGTGACGGCCGATGGATACTGCCTGCGCGATCTGAGCGCGCAAGTCACTGCCCGGCTGTTTGATCCGCAGCTGCAGCGTGCGCACCCCCTCTTTCGCCAACTTTTCGATCCAATCCACCGAATCCACCACCGGGTACAGCCCCAGTCGGTTGGAGTCCGGCTGCGCAAACTCCGCGGCCCATTTCAACGCGGCCGGTTCACTGTATTTCGCGAACCGCTGCGCGCGCTCGCTGCCGGCCACCAGCACTTCGGGATAATCTCTCAACTCTGTCGGCCAGCCGCAGTGCCCCACGGGACCGGCACCCGCCCCGATAGCGCCGCTGCCGCCGAGGCGCAGGCCGCGCCGCACGTAGGCGTTGGCCACTACACAGGCGTCCGTCAATGGATAGCCCTGCGCCAGCAGCGCGGCAATTGCGGAAGAAAAAGTACAACCGGTGCCGTGGGTATTGCGGGTTTCGATTTTCTTACCGATCAACCAGTCTTCACAAAGGCTCTCACCAGCACCGCGACTTAAAAGGTCTGCAGTGACACCGGGTTCGATTTCCAGATGACCGCCGGTAACCAATAGCGCGCAGGCATGCTCGCCGCGCACACGGCGCGTGGCGGTTAACATTTTCTCGGCACTATCGACCGGCATTCCCGCCAGCCACTCCAGCTCAACGCTATTGGGTGTGAGCAGGTCGCACAGGGGCAATAAATCGTTTAATACGGCCTCGCCGGTACTGTCTTCGGTCAGCGGCGTGCCGATAGAAGCGACCGCCACCGGGTCGTAGACCACGGGTATAGCTTCGCCACGCGCCTTCATCGCCCGCAGGAAATCCGCCACCAGTCGCACCTGTGCCGCATTCACCAGCAGGCCGATCTTGATCGCCGCCGGTTTCAGGTCGGCAAACAATGCTTCCAGCTGGGATTGCAGCGCCGCGTCTGCCACCGGGTTGATGGCGGGTACGCCGAGCGTATTCTGCGCAGTATTCGCGGTGATCGCGCTGCAGCCGTGCACGCCGAGGTCGTGCATAGTGAGCAGATCAGCCTGGATGCCGGCGCCGCCACCGGAATCGCTGCCGGCAATCGTCCATACGATTGGACGAAACTGCTGAGAGGAACTCATGCCTTTTCACCCTCGCTGACGGCCTGCTGCCAAAATGGCATATCCAGCGTCGGTGTACTGGGGCTGGCGGTCTGGCGCTTCAGCATCAGGCCAGCGTTGCGCGCGGCGCGGCCAGACTCCACGGCCAAGCGGAACGCACCTGCCATCAGAACCGGGTTCTGCGCCCTGGCGATGGCGGTATTCAGCAGCACGGCGTCGAATCCCAACTCCATCGCTTCACAGGCCTGCGACGGTGCGCCGATACCGGCGTCGATAATCAATGGCACATCCGGCAGGCGTTCGCGCAGGGTCTGCAGGTTGTATTTGTTCATCAATCCGCGTCCGGTGCCGATGGGGGATCCCCACGGCATCAGCACTTCGCAACCCACGTCCAGTAGTCTTCGGCACACAACAAGGTCGTCGGTACAGTAAGGTAAAACCTTGAAGCCGCGCTGCACCAGCTCCCGCGCGGCCTCAATCAGTCCGAACGGGTCCGGCTGCAGGTTGTAGTCATCGCCGATCACCTCCAGCTTGAGCCAGTCAGTGCCGAATATTTCCCGGCTCATTTCCGCCAGGGCGACGACTTCCTTCGGCGTTTTGCAGCCGGCCGTATTGGGCAGCAGCTGGCAGCCTGACTCCTGAATATAGTCCCAAAGCATTTTTCCCTGCTGCTGTGCCGGGCTCTGGCGGCGCAGGGACAGGGTGATGATCTCCGCCCCGGAGGCAGCCACGGATTCGCGCATGATGGCGGGAGAGGGGTATAGCGCAGTGCCCACCAGCAAGCGGCTGTCAAACGCTTTGTCGTAGAGGTTCAGTTTGTCGGCCATGTTCTACTTCTCCGTTATCCGCCTACTACAGGCGCAACGATATCCACACTGTCGCCGTCGTTGAGTACGACTTCACCATAGGTGTCGCGAGCGACGAAGTCGCCATTCAGCGCGACGGCGAAGGTTTCGCCCTGATAGCCGAGTTGCTGCAGTAGGCACTCAACTGTTTTCCCACCGGGTTGAATCGTTATCGCTTCGCCATTGACCATTAGTTGCATCGGGTCACCTGTGCTGTGTCTGAAGTTGTTTGTTGAATCTGCATCTCCACCTGTACAACCAGCGCCGGCGCCAGCAGGTAACCGTGGCGGTAGAGCCCATTGACGCGGATCAGGCCGGGTTCGGTTTCCAGCAGGGGCATGTTGTCCATGGTGGCGGGGCGGCAGTTGACGCGGGTCTCCAGTATCCGCGCTTCGGCAAAAGCGGGGTGTATGGAGTAAAGCGCGCTGGAGAGTTCCATGCTGGAGCGCAGGGAGATCGGGTTCATGTCTTCGCTTTCGATTTCGGTGGCGCCGATGACAATCCGGTGATCCGCCCGGGGTACGGCGTAGAGCTGGTATCTGGGGTGCAGCAGACGCATGGGGCGGTTCAATTGTACTTCCTGGGTTTCCACCACCAAGACTTCGCCGCGTACGCCGCGCAGACCTTTGATTTGCTGTTTGGCACCGAGGCCGCGGGTGTCGATGGTGAGGTCGAATGGTTCGCTGCCGGAACTGCTGTGGATTTTTCCTGGGGTGCAGTCCACGCGGGTGTTTTCCCGAAGCATCACGTCGCTGATTTTCAGTAGCTGGTACAACGCGGGGAGTAATTTTCGATTGTCGATGTCTGCTTCGGTGGCGAGCCACAGCCCCTGGTCGAAGCGGTCGAGTTCCGGTTCGAGGTCTGTGAGGGTGTCTTTGTCGAGCCATTGCAGTTGCCCGGCATTTTCGTTGCCGAGTTTTGCAGTGAGTTCCTGCTGGAATTGCAGAAGTTCGCTGCGGTCCTGCGGGTGGGCGATGAGGATGCTGCCGGTCTGGCGGTAGTCGACGTTGGTTCCGGTTTGTTGTTCGAGTTGTTTGACCCACTGGGGCCAGTGTTGCAGGCTTTGCAGGCCGAGGTGGTAGATGGGGAGTGGGCAGTGGTATAGCTCGGACAGGGGGGCGATCATGCCCGCGGCAGCGTGGCAAGCGCCTGCCGGATTTTCCAGACTGCCGGATTCGAAAAGCGTTACCTGATGGCCCATTACTGACAGGCGCCACGCCAGGAGGCGGCCCATCAGGCCGGCTCCTGCTATCGCAATATTTAATTTAGCTTCTGCCACTACGTTTTTCCGAGGGTTGTTGTCGGCAAGTGTCGGGCGGCAGTGCTACGGGTAAGCCTTTGCCAGACACGGGCTAGGCGCCCCCCCTCAACCCATCCATGGGGGCTCTTCCGCGAGGTCCCTCTCGCGGAAGGTCTGGCAAAGGCTTACCCGCATCACTGCCTTCGCTTCGAGCTCAAAAGTTTCTATTGAGTCCGGGAGATTAAGCCTTGTGATAAATTTCGGCACCCATATCTTTGAACTTGATCGACATTTCTTCCATGCCCTTTTCGGCTTCCTGTTTCGCAGCGTATTCCCGAACATCCTGAGTGATTTTCATCGAACAGAATTTCGGGCCGCACATGGAGCAGAAGTGGGCGACTTTTCCGGATTCCTTGGGCAGGGTTTCGTCGTGGTAGGCGCGGGCGCGCTCGGGGTCGAGGCCGAGGTTGAATTGGTCTTCCCAGCGGAATTCGAAGCGCGCTTTGGACAGCGCGTTGTCGCGCATCTGGGCGCGCGGATGCCCTTTGGCGAGGTCGGCGGCGTGGGCGGCGATTTTGTAGGCCATGAGGCCTTCTTTTACGTCTTCTTTGTTGGGAAGGCCGAGGTGCTCTTTGGGGGTTACGTAGCACAGCATGGCGCAGCCCATGCTGCCAATCATGGCGGCGCCGATGCCGGAGGTGATGTGGTCGTAGCCGGGGGCGATGTCGGTGGTAAGTGGGCCGAGGGTATAGAACGGGGCGCCGTGGCAGTGTTTTAGCTGCTCGTCCATGTTTTCCCGGATTTTGTGGATGGCGACGTGGCCGGGGCCTTCGATCATGGTTTGGACGTCGTGTTTCCAGGCGATTTCGGTGAGTTCGCCGAGGGTGCGCAGTTCGCCGAACTGGGCTTCGTCGTTGGCGTCGGCGATGCAGCCGGGGCGCAGGCCGTCGCCGAGGGAGAAGCTGACGTCGTACGCTTTTAGTATTTCACAGATGTCTTCGAAGTGGGTGTAGAGGAAGTTTTCCTTGTGATGGGCGAGACACCACTTGGCCATGATGGAACCGCCACGGGAAACGATGCCGGTGACGCGTTTGGCGGTGAGCGGTACGTAGCGCAGCAGTACACCGGCGTGGATGGTAAAGTAGTCGACGCCCTGCTCGGCCTGTTCGATCAGGGTATCGCGGAACACTTCCCAATTGAGGTCTTCGGCGATGCCCTCGACTTTCTCCAGCGCCTGGTAAATCGGCACTGTGCCAATGGGTACGGGGCTGTTGCGCAGGATCCATTCGCGGGTTTCGTGGATATTCTGGCCGGTGGACAGGTCCATGACGGTGTCGGCGCCCCACTTGATGGACCACACGAGTTTTTCCACTTCTTCTTCAATGGACGAGGTGATCGCAGAGTTGCCGATGTTGGCGTTTACTTTGCACAGGAAGTTGCGGCCGATGATCATCGGTTCCAACTCGGTGTGGTTGATGTTCGCGGGGATGATTGCACGGCCTTCGGCGACTTCGCGGCGGACGAATTCCGGGGTGATCTGCGGCGGAATGTAGATGCCTTCGCGGGCTTTTTTATAGTCCGCATCCGTCAATTGTTCGGCCAACTTTGCGCGCCCCATGTTTTCGCGGACGGCGATAAATTCCATTTCCGGGGTGATGATGCCTTGGCGGGCGTAGTGCATCTGGGTGACGTTTTTTCCGGCTTTGGCTTTGCGTGGGGCCGGTAAATTGTCAAAGCGGATATGGTCGAGGCCCTGGTCCGCCATGCGTTTCTGGCTGTAGGCGGCCTGGCGGGAGTCGAGAATTTCGCTGTCGTCGCGGGTTTCGATCCACTGTTGGCGGAGTTTGGGCAGGCCTTCGCGGACGTTGGGGTTGTAGGCGGGGTCGGAGTATGGGCCGGCGGTGTCGTAGACCTGCAGGGGTTCGTTGGGCTCGAACACAGGATTGCTTTCGTCACCGCCAACAAGGCTTTGGCCGAGGCAGATTTCGCGCACGCCGACATTGATGCTTTCGGTTTCGCCCTGCAGGTACACTTTGCGGGAGTTGGGGAATTGCTGGGCGGTGAGGTTGTCCAGGAATTCTTTGGCGCGCTCCTGTTGGGCGGCGCGACTGGATTTTGTGTTGGCGGCTTTTGGTTCCGTGACCTGAGACATGCTGACCCCTTGCGTAAATTATCCGTGTGTGGATTGCCGGGGATGCAGTGAGTGAGCGGTTTTCGGGGGCGAAGGAACGCTATTTATGCCCGAAAAATAAGCGAATTCAGATCTTGTTCCCTACGCGGGGGTTACCCCGATCAGGTTCAACGGATCTCGCTACTGCGATCTCAGCCCGAAGGCACTCCGACAAGTTGGGTCGGAGTATAGGGGAATTTTAATGTGATGGACAACTGATCTCTGAATACAACGCGAACGTGACCTGAAATTTGGTCAACTGGCGCTTCGTAGATCGTTAGGTGGCGGCCGAGCACTGGGTAAAGGTTTTCAGGACCGAGCTAGGCGCCCCCCCTTCAATACGTCCTTGTACGCTGCGTCGGCGACGTCCATGTCGCCGACGCTCCTGAAACCTTCCACCCAGCACTCGCCCTTCGCTTCGAAGTATTGTTCTTCTTATCAAGTCAGTTGGATCAGATCACCAGTGTTTTCTGGTAGCTCATTTCGCGGATCGCGTAGCGCACGCCCTCTCGCCCTACCCCGCTTTCCTTTACGCCACCGAATGGGAAATGTTCTGCGCGGAATCCGGGGCCGTCGTTGACGGCGAGCAGGCCTACGTCCAGTTGGTTGTACAGGCGTTTGGCCAGTGCGAGGTTCTGGGTGAATACGCCGGCCTGGAGGCCGAACGGTGAGCTGTTGATGAGGGAGATCAGTTCGGATTCATCGTAGAATTTGCGCAGCGGGACGACCGGGCCGAAGGTTTCTTCGGCGACCAGTTCGGCGTCGTCGGGGACATTGCTGAGAATGGTTGGCCAGAGGATGTTGCCTTCGCGCTTGTGCCCGAACAGCACGCTGGCGCCGGCATGTACTGCAGCATGGATTCTCGCCTCGACTTCGTCGGCGGCAGCGGTGTGGATCAGTGGGCCAATGAAAGTGTCGTCTTCGGCAGGGTTGCCGACCTTCAGTTTTGCGGTGGCCGCAACCAGTTTTTCGGCGAAGGTATCGAACACTTCGCTGTGCACGAACAGGCGTTTGGCGGCGGTGCAGCGCTGGCCGGCGGTGGCGAAGCGCTGGTTGACGGTGGCATTTACGGCGGCGTCCAAGTCGGCGTCGGGCATGACGATGAGCGGGTCGTTGCCGCCGAGTTCGAACAGCATTTTCTTGTAGCCGGCGTTGGCGGCAATGGCGTTGGCGGCGGCGGTGCCACCGGTGAAGTTGATAGCCTGGATCTGCGGGTGTTTGACGGCGTAGCTGGTGGCCTCGATGTCGGGGATCAGCAGTTGCAGTACGGATCTGTGCATGCCGGCGGCGTAGCAGAGCTCTACCAACAATTCCGCGGAGCGTTTGTTCTGCGGGCCGGGTTTGAACAGGATGGTATTGCCGGCGGCGAAGGCCGGGCCGATTTTGTGTACGGCGATATTGATGGGGAAGTTGAACGGGGTGATGCACAGAACGGTGCCAAGCGGCTTCCACAGCACCACGCCGATTTTTTCGCGCATGGGCGGGAATGCATCGGAGTCGAGGGCTTCGCCGTTGATATTGCGGGCTTCCATGGCGCTTGCCAGTGCGGTGTTGTAGGCGCGGTCGATTTCCACGCGGCTGTCGCTGATGGTTTTTCCGGTCTCCTCAGTGATCGCGCGGGCCAGGTCTTCTTTTCGTTCGAGGAGCAAATGCGCGAGCTTCAGCAGGATATTGGAGCGCTCGAACGCCGGTGTAGCCTGCTGGATCTTGCGGCCGGCCACCAGGGTATCGATGGCTTGGGCAACCTGTTCTCTGGTGTAGAAGTCGTAGACTTCAATCAATTCACCGTTGTATGGATTGATGATCTGGTAGTCGGCCATGGAAACACCTGTACGTTTTTATACGGCAAATAATTGGTAAACAATGCGGCCACCGGCAATAAGCAGCGCGGCGCGCATCAGATGGAAGAACAGTTCGCTGTTGATCCGGTTCAGCAGTGCAATGCCAATGCGGGTGCCGATAATGGCGGCTACGGTGAGCAGCAGGATCAGCCCCAGATGATCGGAGAAGGCAAAGCCGAGATAAATGAATGCAGGTACTTTGAGTGCGTGACACCAGGCCTGCATGACGGATTTGTTGGCGACGATCTCTTTCGGCGTCATGTCCTTGCGCACGAAGAATGCGGCCAGTAGCGGGTCCACCGCACCGGCAACAATACCGAGGGTGCCGGTGGCGATGCCCACCCAGAAAAAATTGCGCGGCTTGAGGCGGATTTCCGGGAGTTTTTTCGGTTTGAAGACGGTGTAAAAAATCAGCCCGGCCAGCAGCACCAGAGGCAGTTGTTGCCAATCCAGTTTCGCGAGCCCCAGGGTCATTGCCGCGGAGCCTAAGGTGCAGCCGATAAAGAACGGGATGCACTGGTCCCAGCGGATGTGCTCGCGCACGTAGACCACACGGGCGAGGTTATTCATCAACTGCACCGCGCCGTGAATCGGCACCAGCGCGCGCAGGGGGATCACCACATTGAGCGCGGCAAACATCAGGATGCCGCCCGCGCCGCCGGTAACCGCGGAAATGAAGGCGCTGACCACACAGACAAGCAACAGCAACCCGAGGGCAAGGCTGGGGTTCTGATCTGGCATCAGACTGAAAAGCGCACCCAACTCGGCCAAGGCCTTCCCCTGTTTACTATCGCTATGCGGACGGTTTTTGAACGATGGGCAGTGTACCCATAAGACAGGGACAAACCCAGTAGTCACGGACCTGTTGCTGGTTATTTTGGGACACACCTGAGGTTTTAGCGATGGTCACCGCTGGTACCCGGCCAGTATCGACACCAAAGGTGAATCTCCCGGAGCAGGCCGCGGAGCGCATCCTCGCTTACCGCGCCACTTGCCGCTGTCACATATTCGGACTTGAATTAAACAGAGAGCTGATTTTACCGACACGATGGAAGCGAGGGGTGACAGTACCCACTCAACTTCCGCAGCAGACAGCTCCCGACATGAATTGCCAGGAAGACTGCATGTCACGGGCACTACCGCTTTACGCGTATAGAATGGGTATCGATACCCACCAGGAACCGCGGGTTTATATGCGCGCCGATTGCGCCATCTGTCGCGCAGAAGGCTATACCGCCAGTACTCGTCTGCAGATCAAGACCGAATCCCGCTCCCTGATTGCCACCCTGAATACCGTGGCTGATCACATCCTCCCCCACGGCAGCATCGGATTCTCCGACAGCGCCTGGGAATTCCTCGCCCTGGTACAGGGGCAAGCGGTGACGGTGCACCATGTTCCTGAGATCCGGTCGCTCAGCGCACTGCGCAAAAAGATTTACGGCCATCCGCTGAACGCCGACGAGATCAGTGGTGTCATTCAGGATATCGGTCGGCACCTGTATTCCGATATTGAAATTGCAGGGTTTATTACCGCCTGTGCCGGCGGTCGCCTGACATCGTCGGAGACTACCGCTCTGACGCGGGCAATGGCGCAGATCGGCAACCAGCTACACTGGCCGCAGTATGAACGGGTATTCGACAAGCACAGTATCGGTGGCCTGCCCGGTAACCGCACGACGCCCATTGTGGTGTCCATTGTCAGTGCCGCAGGGCTGATCATCCCCAAGACATCCTCCCACGCGATCACCTCGCCCGCGGGCACCGCCGATACCATGGCGGTACTCACCAGCGTTGATCTGACACTCGAGCGATTGCGCAAGGTCATTGACCGCACCGGCGCCTGCCTGGCCGCCGGCGGTAAAGTTGGGCTCAGCCCGACCGACGACCTGTTGATCCGTATTGAACGCGCTCTGGATCTCGACAGCGAAGGCCAGCTTGTCGCCTCCGTTCTATCCAAAAAAATGGCCGCCGGCTCCACCCATGTCCTGATCGACATGCCTGTGGGCCCGACGGCGAAGCTCCGCAACCAAAAACAGGCCAAGGTGCTATCAAAGCTGTTCCATGATGTCGCCAGTGCGCTCGGACTGACGATGAGATGTGTGATGACCGATGGCACCGAAGCCGTCGGCAACGGTATTGGGCCGGCGGAGGAAGCAAGGGACGTGCTGAGCGTGCTGCGCAACGAAAGCGCCGCACCAACAGACCTGGTGGCCCGCGCCCTGTATCTATCCGGACAGCTACTGTCGATGGCAACCGGCGTGGATGATGTACAGGCCTTGCAGCAGGCGCGAGAAATTCTGCACTCCGGGCAGGCGTGGATACAGTTTCGTGCGATCTGCGAGGCCCAGGGCGGACTTCGCGATGTGCCTGTGGCCAGTCATCACATCGAACTGCGCAGTGAGTATGCCGGCAAGCTGCTCGGTATGGACAACCGGCGCCTCGCGCGTCTGGCGAAGGTCGCCGGAGCGCCCGCGTCACCGGAAGCCGGATTGCGCTTGAGGGTCAAGGTAGGCGATAGCGTCGAGGCCCGGCAACCACTCGCCACCCTGTATGCCGCCACGCCAGGCGAACTGGCCTACGCGCGGGAATATTTCCACCAGAACCGGGACTTGTTTGAGTTTTCCCCGGTGAATACCCCTCTTCCACAAGCAGAGCAACAGCAGTGAATATCACGTTTCTCGGCGTCACCGGAACCGTCACCGGTTCAAAGTTTCTTGTCAGCGTGGACCAGGGAAAAACAGAGTTTCTCGTGGATTGCGGTCTGTTCCAGGGGTACAAGTGGTTGCGCGAGCGCAACTGGGAAGCCCCGATGTTCGACTATCACCGCCTCGCCGGCATTGTGCTCACCCACGCCCACCTGGATCACTCGGGATATATTCCCCGCCTGTACGAGTTGGGCTACCGAGGGCCCGTATACTGTCATCACGCCACCATGGATCTGTGCTCAATCCTGCTGCCGGATGCCGGGCGCATCCAGGAAGAAGATGCGCAGTACTACCGACGTCACCGGCTCGGAAAACACAGCCACCCGGAACCGCTCTACAATGGCGACACCGCCGAACGCTGCCTGGAGCTGTTTCAGCCGGTGGGCTTTGACCAAACCTTTCCTATAGGCAGTGCGAAACTGTACTTCCAGCCCGTGGGACATATTCTCGGCGCCGGCAGCGCCATACTGCACGCGGAAGGCAAGCGCGTAGGGTTTTCCGGTGATGTGGGCCGCGCAGACGACCTCATCATGCACCCACCGAGACCACTGCCGGAGCTCGACCTACTGCTGATGGAATCCACTTATGGAGACCGTCGCCATCCACAGATCGATCACAAGGCACAGCTGGCGGAGATCGTGAATCGGGTGGTAGCGCGCGGCGGCGTTCTACTGATTCCGAGCTTTGCGGTCGGCCGCGCGCAAACATTGCAGTTTCTGCTGCTCTCCTTAATGCGCGAGAACAGGATTCCCAAGCTGCCCGTCATCCTCGACAGCCCAATGGCGATCGACGCGTCCGAAATCTACTCCCGTTACCCTGAACAACACCGTCTCAGCGCCGAGAACTGCACCTTCATGTGTCGGGGTATCCAGTACACTCGCAGTGTCGATCAATCGAAAGCGCTGGAGAATATCCACTTCCCGCACATCATCATCGCTGGCAGCGGCATGGCAACCGGCGGTCGTGTTTTGCATCACATGAAACGCCTGTTGCCGGATCACCGCGCCACAGTTTTGTTCACCGGCTATCAGGCGGGCGGCACCCGCGGCGCGCGCATGCTGGCGGGCTCAAGTAGCGTAAAAATCCACGGGGAATATGTGCCCTGCAAGGCGCAGATAGAAGTGCTCGAGGGGCTTTCGGCCCACGCTGATTATGTGGAGCTCGGTGATTGGCTGCGCAGCTCCAAGCTGAAAGCCGGCACCCCGATCATGCTGGTGCACGGCGAACCAGACGCAGCCGACTGCCTGCGGCTTTACCTGCAGGACCACACACCATTCGGGGTAGAGGTGGCGCAATACCACGGTATCTATCGACTGTAACGGAGCGATGGCACTATAAACGACAACGGCAACCGAAGTTGCCGTTGTCGTTTGCAGGCGGTGGACGCCGCCGAGACTCTCTGACTTTTACACTCAGCCAGTGACGTTTCCGTAGCTCATCAGGCGCTGATAGCGCTTTTCCAGCAGTTCGTCGATCGGCACCGCCGTCAGTTTGTCCAACTGCTCAGACAGGCGATCCCGCAGGCGTGCCGCCATCAGGTCCGGATCGCGGTGCGCGCCGCCGAGGGGTTCTGTAATCGTCTCGTCGACGATACCCAGCTCTTCCAGCACACCGGAAGTCACCCCCATGGCCTCGGCCGCCAGCGGCGCCTTCTCCACAGTTTTCCAGATGATATTGGCGCAACCTTCCGGGGAAATCACAAAATAGGTGGAGTACTGCAGCATGTTCAGCTGGTCGCCCACACCAATCGCCAGCGCGCCACCGGAAGAACCTTCACCAATCACGGTACAGATGATCGGCGTGCGCAGGCGCGACATCACCGCCAGGTTTTTGGCAATCGCCTCGGAAATGCCGCGCTCTTCGCTGTCGATGCCAGGATAGGCCCCGGGGGTGTCGATCAGGGTCAGCACCGGCAATTTGAAGCGCTCGGCCATCTCCATGATGCGCTGGGCCTTGCGGTAGCCCTCCGGCTTCGGCATGCCGAAATTGCGCTTTACCTTTTCGTTGACGGTGCGGCCCTTCTCCTCGCCGATCACCGCCACCGGGCGGCCTTCGAGACGGCCGATACCGGCGATGATGGCCTTGTCGTCGCCGAAGTGACGATCGCCATGCAGCTCGTCCCAATCGGTGAAAATGCGCTCGATATAGTCCTTGGCATAGGGCCGCTGCGGGTGCCGCGCCACCTGCACAACCTGCCAGGGAGACAGGTCGGAGTAGATGGATTCAGTGAGCTTCTCGCTCTTCTCCCGCAGGCGGGTGATCTCCTCAGCAATATTGAGCTCGTTGTCGTCGCCCACATGCTGAAGTTCCTTGATCTTGCTTTCCAGTTCCGCAATCGGCTGTTCAAACTCGAGAAAACTGAACTTCATTTATTTCGCGCCTTGATAATTCTGTGGGCCTGCCAAATGTTGGAAAATGCGACTAAATCACCCCGATCAGTCGCAAACAGACCTCGTCTACTGAAAATGGCGGCTAGCTTACCGGGATAGAACCACTCAGTCGAGTGCACGGGTCACTTACCACTATCCAAGTATCACCGGCACCACACCGCACCAGTGCCTTCTGAGAGGCACAGACCTATTGCCGCTGAGTGTAGTTGAGCTTGACCCGCTCGCGGCCGATCACCTCCCGCAGGGACTGGATCAGCTGGTCGTTCGGCTCCACCTTCCACTCGTCTGCAAGGCGGAAGGTACCGCGCGCGTCGCTGCGCTCCACCTCCACCAGAATCGGGCAGCTGCCGCCCACATAGGGCCGCAGGCAGGCACCCAGGCGTTGCCCCATTTTCGGCAGCGCCTGGGCACTATCGAGCTTCAGGGTCACGCCGATCACACTGCCACTGCGCAGATCGTCCAGCGTAGACACACTGTTAACGCTCATCTTGAGACCGCCGCTGTAATCGTCGTGGGATATCGAGCCTTCCAGTACCAGCAGCGAATCCTTCACCAGCTTTTCCCGGTGCTGGCCGAACGCCTCACTGAACACCGCCGCCTCGATGCGCGCGCTGCGGTCGTCCAGGGTAACAATCGCCATGGAATCGCCGCGCTTGGTTTTCATCACCCGCATACCCACCACCAGGCCGGCCACCTTCTGATTCTCGCGGCCAGGTTTGAGGTCGGCAATACGCGCCTGCACCAGATGCTTGAGCTCTTCCTCATATTCGTCGATGGGGTGGCCGGTGAGGTACAGACCAAGAGTATTCTTCTCGCCCTCAAGACGCTCGCGGATACTCCACGGCCGCGCATTGCGGAAGTCCTGGTACACATCGCCTTCCGATGCGGTGCGCACTACCTCACCGAACAGGTCCATCATGCCCGCGCTGTCGTTCTTGCTCTGCTGCTCCGCGGATTTCACCGCTTCGTCCAGCGCGGCGAACAATACCGCGCGGGAGTAATCCAGGCCATCGGCACCGCCGGTATCCGGCCCTATGCTGTCCAGCGCTCCGGAGCGCACCAGCGCTTCCAACGCGCGCTTGTTGACCTTGCGAGGATCGATGCGCGAGCAGAAGTCGAACAGGTCCTTGAACGGGCCGTTTTTCTGCCGCTCGCTGATGATATTGTCGATCGGGCCTTCCCCCAGCCCCTTGATGGCACCGAGACCGTAGATGATCCGGTTTTTGCCATTCTCGGAGACGGGCACGGAGAACTGGTAATTGCCCAGGTTCACATCCGGCGGTACCAGATCGAGCTTCATCGCCCGGCATTCTTCGATGAACGTCACCACCTTGTCGGTCTTGTCCATATCCGACGACATAGTGGCGGCCATGAACTGAGCCGGATAGTGCGCCTTCAACCAGGCGGTCTGGTAAGACACCAGCGCGTAGGCCGCGGAGTGGGATTTGTTGAAGCCGTAACCGGCGAACTTCTCCACC
Organism: Microbulbifer sp. SH-1; assembly: GCF_011326135.1. Taxonomy (NCBI): domain Bacteria; kingdom Pseudomonadati; phylum Pseudomonadota; class Gammaproteobacteria; order Cellvibrionales; family Microbulbiferaceae; genus Microbulbifer; species Microbulbifer sp. SH-1. The sequence continues at coordinate 1,779,978 of NZ_CP046948.1, forward strand.
AGGTCGAAGATCTTCATCGCCAGATCAGGGTCTACGCCCTGGGACTTGGCACCATCCGCGAACGTGCTGCGCTGTTTCGCCATCTCCTCGGGTTTTTTCTTACCCATGGCCCGGCGCAGCATGTCCGCGCCGCCAAGGGTATAGCCCGCGAGCTCCTGCGCGATCTGCATTACCTGTTCCTGGTAAACGATCACGCCGTAGGTGGGCTCGAGAATCGGTTTCAGTTTCTCGTGCTGGTATTTGGCATCCGGGTAGGCCACCTGCGCGCGGCCGTGCTTGCGGTTGATGAAGTCGTCCACCATGCCCGACTGCAGCGGGCCCGGGCGGAACAGCGCCACCAGCGCGATCATATCCTCGAGGTTGTCCGGCTGCAGGCGCTTGATCAGGTCCTTCATACCGCGGGATTCCAACTGGAATACCGCGGTAGTCTCGGCGCGTTTGATCAGTTTGAACGTTTCTTCGTCATCCAGCGGCAGCGCTTCGATGACCAGCGGCTCCTTGCCTTCGCTCGCGCGCTGCTCGTCCACCATCACCTTGGCCCAGTCGATGATGGTCAGTGTGCGCAGACCGAGGAAGTCGAACTTCACCAGGCCCGCGTCTTCCACGTCGTTCTTGTCGAACTGGGTTACCAGGCCGGCACCGGTCTCGTCACAGTAGAGCGGTGCAAAATCTGTGAGTTTGGTGGGGGCGATCACCACACCACCAGCGTGCTTGCCGACGTTACGCGCCACGCCCTCGAGCTGCAGCGCCATCTCCCAGATTTCCTGACCCTCTTCGTCGTTCTCCAGGAATTCGCGCAGCACTTCTTCCTGCTCAAACGCCTTCTGCAGGGTCATACCCACGTCGGCGGGAATCATTTTCGAGAGCTTGTCGGCGAGGCCGTAAGACTTTCCCTGCACCCGCGCCACGTCCCGCACCACCGCCTTCGCGGCCATGGTACCGAAAGTGATGATCTGGCTTACCGCGTTGCGGCCGTAGTTTTCCGCCACATAGTTGATCACCCGGTCGCGCTTCTCCATGCAGAAGTCGACATCGAAGTCGGGCATGGAAACCCGCTCCGGGTTCAGGAAACGTTCGAACAGCAGGTCGTACTGCAGCGGGTCCAGGTCGGTAATTTTCTGCGAATACGCAATCAGAGAGCCCGCACCGGAACCCCGCCCGGGGCCGACGGGAATATTGTGATCCTTGGCCCACTGGATAAAGTCCATCACGATCAGGAAGTAGCCCGGGAACCCCATCTGAATCACGATATCCAGCTCAAAGCGCAGACGGTCTTCGTAGACCTTCTTGCGCGCTTCGTAATCCGGCGCGGACTTGTCGAGAATGGTTTCAAGCCGCTCGTAGAGACCGTCGAAGGAGACCTTCTCGAAGAATTCGTTTTCGGTCATGCCCTCGGGAATCGGGAACTGCGGCAGGAAGTATTTGCCCAGCTGGATCGGCGCAGAACAGCGGCGCGCAATTTCCACGGTATTTTCCAGCGCTTCCGGCAGATCCTTGAACAGTTCGCACATTTCTTCCGGCGAACGCAGATACTGCTCGGAGGAATAGCGCCGCTCGCGGCGGGGATCATCCAGCGTACGCCCCTCGCGGATACACACCCGCACCTCGTGGGCCTCGAATTCGCTGTCTTCCAGGAAGCGCACATCATTGGTCGCCACCACCGGCAGATTGAGCTGCCCCGCGAGCCTCACCGCTGCGTGCAAGTATTCTTCATCGCCCGGACGCCCGGTGCGCTGCAGCTCCAGGTAATAACGCCCCGGAAAAATATTCGCCCACTCACTCGCCAGCGCCTCCGCCTGCGCATTGCGCCCGGCAATCAGCGCCCGGCCCACATCGCCGTACTTGGCACCGGAAAGCATCAACACCCCTTCCGCGTACTCCTTCACCCACTCGCGCTGGATGTACGCATGCCCGTGGTACTGCCCCTCCATCCAGGCGCGGGAGATCAGCTCGGTGATGTTGCGGTAACCGGTGGTATTCAGCGCGTACAGCGTCAGCAGCGTCGGCTGCTCTTCCCCACCTTCTTTCAACCAGAAATCTGCACCAGTGATTGGCTTAATGCCGGCACCGAGACAGGCTTTGTAAAATTTTACCTGCGCATAGAAGTTGGTCTGATCCGTGATCGCCGCCGCGGGCATTTCCAGCTCCGCCAGACGGCCGACCAGCGGCTTGATGCGCACCAAACCGTCGATAAGGGAAAACTCGGAGTGGATTCTTAAATGTACGAAAGGTTGGGTCATTCTCTATCGTTCTTTTCTGGCCCGGAGGTTGTGTATCGAGCTCTGATCCGGGTACGCACCGATGGGCGGTAAGCCCTTCCGGGACACGCGGTGAATACTTCCATGTAGCTCTGCGCCGACATCCCTGTCGGCGAAGGTCCCGGAAGGGCTTACCGCCCCTCGGTGCTTAGTGCAATTCTGAAAATTAATTACTTCGTAAGCGCTCACCCAAACCTAAAAGGGCGCGGCACTCAAAATTCCTGACGGAGACAACGGCGTGACGCGAAGGCGGAGCACCGGGTGGGAGTTTTCAGGAGCGTCGCAAACAGGAAGTTTGCGCCGCAGCGCCCAGGGATGGGTTCACAGCGGTCCTGAAAACTCCCACCCGGTGATCCGCCGCCAAAAAAACCAAACCAGATCCCGGGCTCAGGATCACTGCGAACTGGACCTAATCGGACCACCAGACCCGGCGCATCTGCACCGCCCGCTCATGGCACCTACCCAATACCTGCTTTTTCTCAGCGTTAGACATCCGCCCCCACTGACTGATCTCAGTCCCGGAGCGAAAGCACCCCTCACAGATATCCTCGCGATTCAGTGCGCACACCGACACACAGGGCGACTTCACCGGAAACTCGAATTCCGGCTCAGGGTCCTTGTCTTTCAGACGACTCCAATCGCTCTCAGCCATCGCTCACATTACCGTTCACAGCATCCACCGGCACCAGCTCTTCCGAAAACCGCTTGCCGTTAGACACATAAATCTCACTGCTCGCCTTCAGCAACTCAAACGTCGACTCATCCAACGTCTTCACCACCTTGCCCGGGCTACCCAGCACCAGCGAAAAATCCGGAATCTCCGCATTCTCCTTCACCAGCGCGTTGGCACCAATGATGCAGCAGCGGCCAATTCTGGCCCCATTCAACACCACGGAGTTCATCCCAACCAGGGAGTACTCGCCAATCTGGCAACCGTGCAGCGTCACCTTATGCCCCACAGTCACCCCGGTGCCAACTACCAGAGGCATCCCCGGGTCCGTATGCAGCACCGAGCCATCCTGGATATTGGCCCGCTCACCGATGGTGATCAGGTCGTTATCGCCGCGGATCACCGCGTTAAACCACACCGAACTGTGGGACTTCAGCAGTACATGGCCGATTACCCGGGCACCAGGGGCAATGAAATGGCCCTCGCCTTCAAGCTGTGGCTGTTTATCACCCAATCGGTACAGCATTTGGCCTCCGGTCATCGTGTGGCGGCAGTAAAAATCAGCCCGGCATTATCCCGCCCAAGGCCCCCGATTGCCACCCTTGCGAGGGCTGACCGAGTGGACACATCAACCGATCAACGCCCCTTCCAAAACCAGCAACCGCGCCTTCATCTCCAGCCCACCCGCATAGCCCGTCAGGGTGCCGTCGGAACCGATCACACGGTGACAGGGAACCACAATAGATAGCGGGTTGGCACCATTGGCCCGCGCAACCGCGCGCACCGCTTTCGGGTTGCCAATCGCCTCCGCCAGCTCGCGATAATTGCGGGTTTCCCCATAAGGAATGGCGCAGAGCGCCCGCCACACGGACTGCTGGAATGGCGTGCCGGCAGCCGACAGCGGCAGATCGAATCCCTGCCGTTCACCGCGGAAATACGCCTGCAGCTGTGCCGCCGCCAAATCCGTCAGCGGCGTCGCGTCCCGCCGCCACCCTTCCCGCACCGGCAGAGGGCGCTTGCCCGCCTGCAGGTCGATCCCCACAAGCCCGGTATCGCTGGCGGCAATACCGAGCTCGCCGAAGGTACTGTGGTAAATTTCATAACAGATCATTTTTCGTCTCCCGAGGACGAACTCAGTTTCAGGGACTGCCAGAGCAGCAGTGCAGCGTATGCCCGCCAAGGGCGCCAGGATTCGGCGCGCGCCAACGCCTGCTTGGGCGTCGCCTTCCGGTCCCCGTCATTCTCCTTGCCGAATGCAATCAGGATTCCCAGATCCGAGGCCGGGAAAGCATCCGGCATGGAAAGGCCGCGCATAGCGGTGTAATGGGCGGTCCAGTCTCCGATGCCGGGCAAAGCCGTCATCTGCGCACAAAAGCGCTCGAGATCCGGTTCGTCGAAGTCGATTTCGCCATCCAGGGTCGCGGCGACAAAATGCTGCAACGTCTTCGCGCGGGTACGGGTAACGCCAATATCGGAGAAATCGGCACCACTCAACTGTTCCGCCGAGGGAAATAGCAGCACCGGCTCCCCTTCCGGCCCAGTGAATGTTTCTCCGTAGCGGTTTGCGATCCGCCCTGCAATCGTCGTTGCTGCGGCAACGGAGATCTGTTGACCGAGGATGGCCCTCAGAGTGTACTCAAAAGGATCCCAGGCACCTGGCAAGCGCACCCCCGGGCTTTGCAGCAATACTTTCCCGAGCAAGGGGTCCCCCTGCAAATGCACACAAATTTGCTCGCTGTCCGCATCCAGATCGAACAACCGCCGCAGCTTCTCCCGCAAAGGGTACAGAACCGCCGCGGCCCCCTCCCCGTAAACCGTAACCCGAAGCCTGTCCTTCTCCGGCTCATGGGCAACCCGCAATACGCCGCGCCGTCCATTCAGCCGAAAGCTACGCTGGTACACCGCCTCCTCAGGCGTATTCCCGACGACCACTCGCTCCACCCCCGGCAAAGCCCTTGCCGCAAAGAAGCCCAGCAGCTCCGGCCAGTCAAACGGTGGGCGATAACTCAGATAGATCCGCACAGGCTCCGCCTCCGGGTGCACCGAACCAGAGGCCATACCCGACCGCTCCCGGCGCACTTCGCTCGGCGTACGCTGGTATATTGCTTTAAACACCCCATTGAACCGGCGCAGGCTGTTGAACCCGGCAGCAAAGGCGATATCGCCAACGGACAGACTGGTATCTCGCAACAGACTGAATGCAAACAGCGCGCGCTCAGTCTGCCAGACCTGCAACGGACTGAGGCCGATATGATCCGCAAAAAGCTTGCGCAAATAACGGCTGGTAATACCGAGCCGCTCCGCCAGCTCCTCTATGGACTGGGCCTCGCGCTCGCGACGCATCAAACCCAGAGCGCGCTGAACGGTCGTGGATACCAGACCCCACGCGGGACTTCCGGGCGCGGCATCGGGGCGACAGCGCAGACAAGGGCGATAGCCGGCGGCAGCGGCCTCCGCGGCCGTAGCAAAATACTCTACATTGCGCTCCAACGGCGGGCGCGCAGGGCAGACAGGGCGGCAGAAAATACCCGTGGTCTTTACCGCGGTGTAGAAACGCCCATCGAACCGCTTATCGCGTGCCATCCGGGCGCTGTGGCAAATCTCTGGATCAGGTTGCATCTCATGTTCACTGGTTGGTCTACAAGTACCAGTGTATGGCCATGGCGGCAGCCGGGCTAGTCAGATTCGGAACTGACAATCAGGAGTGACAATGCACGCTTCAAGCGCGCGGTCTGTCGTCCCGTATGGTGCATACGGAAGAATACCGGGAGAGCTCAGAACTCGCTGGTCAAAAGAAGTGGGAGACAACCACCCTGACACATAGGGGGTTTTCGCAAAACCGGAACTAGACGCTTGCATCCAGGCACAATGTCAATTCAGGCGGCAATTTCGCAGGAAAATTGACGGCCGGTGTCAAATTCTCGGCCCAGGTGTGATTTGCATTCTCTCCCAGAGACGCCAAGGAGGAAATCAAGAATTCAATAAAGACCTTGACCTTAGCCGGCAAGTAATCGCGTTTGGGGTAAATAGCAAAGACACCGTTTTCCGGCTCTGGGGGTCGGTAATAAGGGTAAAGTGAGACCAAGGCTCCACTTCGCAAACCGGATTTCGCCAGAAAATGAGGCAACTGCGCAAAACCCAATCCATCGGCACACATATACGCCATCGCTTCGCCATCGTCTGTAATATGACGCGGCACCAATTCAAAAAGCCGGTACTCACCCTTCTCATCGGGTAAAAAAATCGGCTGTAGCTGCTGCGTCTGCTTGATCCGAAAGCCAATCCAACTATGCCGTTTAAAATCATCGGCACAAGTGGGAGTACCGTATGCCGCTAAGTAGTTCGGGGATACACAGGTCAAAAAATCCATAGGACTCAGCCGTCGGGCTACAAGACGGCTGTCTTTTACGTAGCCAGTACGCAGAGCAATATCAATTTCACTTTCAATGATATCTACATGCAAGTCATTGACCTCAAGCTCGAGCTTGATCGCTGGATACCGCTGGCAAAATGCGTGCAGCAAAGGGCGCAGGTAAAGGTGCCCGTAGCACACGGCCGCACTGATGCGAAGCGTACCGCCAGGTAAATCATTCAAGTGCATCAGTTCATGTTCACAGGAAGCGAGGTCCCGCATCATCTTGCGAACAGTAACGGCATATCGCTGACCAGCCTCTGTTACGCGCAAATGTCGGGTCGAGCGCTGAAAGAGCGTCAACTTCAGCTGAGTCTCAAGGCGACTGATCGCCTTGCTGACGGTCGAAGGGTCGGTACCACAACTTCTGGCGGCCGCAGCGAAACTCCCGCCATCACACGTAGCCAAAAAAATTTCCAACAAGCGCAGCTTATCCACTGTCTGCCTGACTCATGCTGTTGACGTCTGTTACAAACATAACATGGATTTCGTGAATTGTATTCACGACTCTTAGGGTGCGCGGTCGATTCATTAAAGAGCTGAGATCCATAGAATTCAACCCAACAGCAGGCTTAAACCACTCATAGGATTAACATTGAACCGGAATCCAACAAAAAAAGTATCTCCCAGCTACTATCTAACCTACGCACTTTTTGCGTTCGTCACCATGGCCGGGCTGTCTTATATTAATTTTCTTCCGGGCGTGGTAAACGCCCTGGCAGGAGACATCGGCTTCAGTGATGCTGAGGCGGGGCAGATAGTCGCACTCAATGGCTATGGCGGATTACTGGGAAGCACTATCGCCATTCTTCTGGTGCGCCGAATAAACTGTCAACCCGCTCTTTTTGTATGTTTCTCTCTACTGGCCTTGATAGACAGCGCCACCGTCTTGTTTGATGACCTCGGTTTGATGCTCATCTGGCGTTTTCTAGCCGGAGTATTGGGCGGCCTATGTCTAGGCATGGCTATCGCATTGCTTGCTCGGCTAGACAATCCAGACCGAGCCTTTGGAACACTATTATTTGTGCAATTCAGCGTTGGCTCACTGGTCATCTATCTTTTACCAGGAGTCGAGGAAATGGTCAGTGCCTATGCGGTATTTTACGTTATGGCCAGCTTTTCGCTGATCAGCCTGCTTTTCATGCTAATTCTGCCCTCGCGCCATTTCGACAGAGATATGTGCAGCCTTTCAGTAGGTTTCTCCCTATCCTTCCAACTCAGCGGCTGGCAAAACGCCGCTTTACTACTGTCCGCTATTATTACCTACCAAATGGCGGCCAGCGCCCTATGGGCATATGTAGGACTGATCGGCACCAACGCGGGCATTACCCATGAAAATGTCAGCAACTATATCGCGATTGCCGGGATGTTAGGGCTACTTGGCGCAGCATGGCCTGTCGTGGTAGGTAATCGTTATGGCCGAATGATCTGGATAGTGGCTGGTACTATCCTGTCAATTACCGCGGCGATATTGCTCAATTTTTCACAGAATACACAACTCTATGTTATCGCCATGGCACTATTATTTCTTTCCTGGCCTGCAGTGCAGTCATATCTGTTAGCGGTAACGGCTGAGTTAGACGGCAGTGGGCGGCTATCAACTATCGCGGCAGTCGCCTCTTCTGTCGGCCTGGCAAAAGGGCCGTTATTCGCATCACTACTTCTTGCCAATGGCAATTATTCCGTAATGCTCTACGCGTGCGCATTCGTTTTCCTATTGAGTTACTTCCTACTACTCAAACCCGTTCAAGCTCAAGAAGAACCCATGACAGCCGCAGCACTGCCACAATAACAATGTGCACGTCAAGCCAGTGAAAATTATCACAACAGTGAGTTCGAGTTAATAGTACATTTTAAATCGTTTGCGCTGCAGCCGACAGGCCGGGCACCATACCTACCGCGGACGCTTAAATCGCTTGCGGGCTTTTTCCACCTTCTCTCTTAGCGCACACCCACTGGAGTGATCATTCACCAGACCCATTGCCTGCATAAACGCATACACTGTGGTAGGGCCTACAAACTTCCAGCCCTGCTTTTTCAAAGCCTTCGAAAGCGCAACCGAGGCTTCCGAGGTCGAAACAGTCTGCGGCTCTGGAAGACTATTCTCGTCTGGCTCAAAACTCCAAAAATAGGCCGCAAGTGAACCTTCCCGACTCACAAGATCTTGTGCCATTTTTGCATTGTTAATAACAGCTTCAATTTTCCCGCGATGGCGCACAATACCCTTATCCCGCAACAGACGCTCAATATCAACCTCGTTAAATTGAGCCACTTTATTGAAGTCGAAACCTGCAAAGGCAGCACGAAAGTTATTACGTTTTGCAAGAATAGTCCGCCAACTGAGCCCAGACTGAAATCCTTCCAAACATATCTTTTCAAACAGCCGAATATCATCGTCGACAGGAAACCCCCACTCCTTATCGTGGTAATCAAAGAAATCAGGAGATGCCGAGCACCAACTGCAACGTAACTTACCATCAGGACCAGCAACAGTAGAGTTCATTTTAAGTTCCCCAGTCATTAACCCAGAAGAAAGCTCAGGCGTGCATCTGCCTTCTTGAGCGCAATTTCAAGTATTTCTGCAGCGACGATACGCTCAACCACAAACGGATCTTCATTAACCCTATTCTCAAGATCTTCACGTGAAACCCCATAAGCGATAATACTGCCACCAAGGCCGGACTGCAGACTACCTACCATCAAAAAAACGCCATCGTCAAATCCACGCCTTATCCATTGATTATGGGCGTCCATATAATGGCTGGCCTGCTCCTTATTCTGTGAAAACCGCAAAAGCACGAAAAACATTAAAGTATCTCCGGTTGAACTTCAGCTCTGGTTGTGACGGAGGTTAACCATTCATTAATGCGGTTTACCTCGTTCTGAACAAATTTATCATCGTTGAATGTGCTGGAAAGCGTTGCTACACCCTGGCTGAACCCCAGCAGATGCATTGCCAACTCATCCGCTTCGTCACCAAGGCCAAGCTGTTCAAACTGTCGACGCAACCACACTCTAAAAAGAGTAAAAAGTTCCTTTGCGTGATCTCTAGCAGGGTGGTTTAGCTTCGTGAGCTCCGCACAGAGTGTCCCTACCGGACAGCCATAGCGCCTGATTTTTGCGCCATTCACTATCAGAATGTTGATGAAGCTCCGAACTCGATCAATTGGTGTCTCACCTTCTAGCTCCCAGCCGTCGAGCATTGAGCGAGTGCGAACAAGACGATGGCTGATTACAGCATCCAGGATCTCGTCCTTGGTCTTGAAGTGGTAATAGAAATTTCCCCGAGAAATACCCAGAGCTTTCGCAATTTGCGCAAAAGAAGCGTGCTCGAACCCCTGCTCATAAAACAGCTGATCCGCCTCAACGACAATGCGATCTCTCGTCAAACTACCACCCACAGAAACACCCCCCAACGCCCCGTCAGACACCTAGGACAACCGACCTAATCTCGAACTCTAGGGCAACCGTCCTAACAAATCAAGACATTCACGAGAGGATAAGTGAAGCGGAGAAAATTGACGCCTTGGCGCCGCGTTCTATATCACCAAAGAAGCATTATTCGACCATAGCGCTTTGCTATCTGGTTCAATTTTGGGGCCTCAGGCTCTCGACAACCTGCGCATCAACCCAGTAGGTATCCACATCGGGCCACCTGTCGCCATCTGCCGGCGCAACAACTCTACTAAAGAAAAGATACTTTCCGTCAGGTGTGATCCGCGGGCCCCCGTCGTCGACTTCTGTGTTGATCTCACCGCCCAGGTTAATTGCTTCACCCCACGACCCATCCGCCTCCTTGAAGCTAACATAAAGATCAGATCCACCATACCCACCCTCTCTTTCACCATCCCACATAATGTAAGACTCGTCCGGAGCAATGTAGGGATGGGCATTCCACAATCCCGTATTGATCTCTTTACCGAATGGTTGCGGTTCTTCGCGAATGCCATCCACTAGCCGTGAATATCGAATAATGCCGTCTCCGTTTGTGCCCACCTCGTCAAACACATAGGTTCCTTTATTGGAAACCTTAAGGCTCATGATGCGTATCTCTTCAAAAGGGGAGCCAAGGTTTTTCATCTCCGACCAACCAGAATCCGTACGCTCTTTATACCGCTTGCCAAAATGCATGACCTTGCCATCCGGCGCGAAAGATGGTCCATACCCAGGAAACACATCAAACATGTACCACCGATCATCGTTACTCTTTAAAACGACAGTTTCTACGCTTTTAGTTTCCGGATGCTGCCTGGTAAAATAAAACTCTTTCATATCGTTCGAGAAAGCAGCACCACCCTCCCAATCCCTTGTTGCAATAATACCCGGCGCAAAAAGCTCAGGAGTCAAACCCGGAGGCTTCTGTCCGAGATACGGACCCTCAAGAACTGGAAAATCATCTTGACCATAACTTTTATTGACCATAAGTAGAACAGTAAATAATAGAGAAATTGAAGCATAATTATTCTTCATAACTTTTCCCTTATTCATAATTTCCCATTAATAGTTGACCATTAAGCATCTGGTTGGCTTGCAGCGATAAGACTTAATTTCGTCCGCGCTCCCGAGCGTCACTTTTTTCAACTTCCATATTTCCAAAAACCTCAGGTAATTTAATTTGCGCCTAACCGACGCAATCACGCGCTTGCCTCGTGTATTGCCTGGTTGTGCGGTTCTGGACGGTCACTTACCAATCGCCCATACAATGCCGAGTCAGAGACGATGCCATTGACTTCCCAACGCTGCCTTAGTAGCCCCTCGCGGGAAAACCCTAGTTTCCCTAATGCTTTCGCGGAAGACTGGTTGTCTGGGTCGATCTCTGCTTCAATTCGCCGAAGTCCCAATGAATTGAATCCGTACTGAATTAATGCCTCTCCCGCTTCGTGGATGTAACCCCTTCCCCAAAAAGAACGCCCCAAACCAAAACCGATCTCGGCACGTTTGGATTCCTTGTCATAACTGAACAACATACATTTCCCAGCGAGCTCACCTGTAGACTTCAAATACACGCCGAGCACAAGAGACTCTTGATCCTGCATCGAACCGTTGCTCTCATTAATGAAGTCAAGAGAGTCCTGAATTGTTTCCCAAGGAGCAGTATGCCAATACCGCATGACCTCAGAGTCAGAGAAAATTTCCAGTAAGCTACCCGCGTCATCCATTACTAAAGGTTTAAGAGTTAATCGCACGGTTTCAAGAACTGGGAAAAACAACTCTTCCGACATGAATTCCTCCATTTTTACGCATAACGAGCCTGTAGAAAAACGACTTTCTCCGCTGCCTTCTTTTGGCTCTTTCAACTGTTTATCGTCAGCACACCCTGACACATAGGGCTTGGAATAGGCGAAAAGTATTGTTCCAAAAGAATCGCTGGATCATACGCCAAACAACCGTCCGCACCATTCTCGTAATTGTCGTAAAAAATCGGACAGGTTGATATCCCGCTGGCAGAGACAGCTTACCTTGTGCGCGTTTTGCGCGAAACTGCAAGCGTAGCGAATCACGCAAAAGGTGCGCAAGGTAAGACATCCCGTAGAGAGACGAAGGCCCAGAGTAAATCACCCTGCCTTGCTATGATTTTTCTTGCCTCTTGGCCAAAACCAAACCATCCAACAAAGACATTGCCAACAGGTGTTTCAAATCATTTGAATTGAACAGAGATCCAAACCTGAACATCGACGAGAATGAAAAGGCTCTTCGGAAATACTCCCTCCACCCGAGAACTCGACTGATAGAGTATTCGCCCAGCGTATTATTTGAATCGTACTCTCTTATACGCATGTCAATACTAATACTTGGGCGCCATAATATTGGGATAACTGGATCGCAGTAAAGCGCGAAATCTGTACCTAACCGATACTTTCGAACAGCTACGTCTAGTATTAACGCCCCACTTTCTACATGCTCGGATTGACTCAGCATGGGTATCTCCAGGAGGTTTTTAACCCATTCCTCTAGCTGTTCTGGCTTGTTTTCATCATTAAGGTCAAATTCTAATAACCTTACAAGCTTATTTCGCTCGCTCACAAAAACTTCACCCAAAAATATTGATCTATTCTTGGAGCGAAAGACATTGGCAATAGATGAAAACATAGTCCCTTACTATATGTTAATCATAACGTCGCCATCTTCGGCGGCTGGAGCGCATTTAGCGCAAAGCGCATTGCGTAAGCCATTCGCCAGCATGGCCCGGTTATGCATTGTTCCTGATATACAAATAGTAACCCAGAAATTTTCCGGGATTCCTACTTACCATCATATGAACACTTAGTTCACTTCTTGAACAAAGTTGCTTTAACGCCCGCTCTACTGGTTCCCTAGTCTCAAATGGCTTTTGGTATTTTTTACTGACAGTCGCCACAATACCAAGGACATCTTTAGTGGCATGTTGGTCGGTACCAGACTCCAATTCTACCAGGCCATTTTCCCTGGTATCTAAGTAATATTTGAACCCGTCAAGCTCACTTGTCAGTAAATCCAATAAGCTTTTCCAATTTATACTTTGTTGCCTTTTTCGATGAATTTTAACGGCAACCCAATTTAATAATTTTAACAGCACTGAACTTCCTTTTCATGCATAACACCACCAACTGGGGCGGCTTACTTTATGCGTTTTTGCGCAAAACCGGGAGCGTAGCGACCCGGGCAAAAGGTAAGCTGTCCCGAGAAGAGCTAGGTTCCGAGCAAATTGTCCGACCTTGTTAAGCGTTTCTATCTATAGGGAGCGACCATCTATAGATTCTTTTTTAATCGAACCCAAGTCGATATCTTCTAAACAGCGAACATTAATCGCTGCCACTTCCATCCCCCCATGCTCACCAAAACCAAATGGTGCACAGCCACAATTGGCACAAAACTGATGCTTTATATTATGTGTGTTGAAAGTATATGTAGCGAGGGAATCCTCCTCGACTTGTAAAGAAAATTCAGTTTTTGGCAAAAACCATAATAAATAGCCTTTTCGGCTGCAATGGGAGCAATTACATTCCATGACAGAATCGAAATCGCCATTGACTTCGAATCTAATTTTCCCGCAGTGGCAGCTGCCTTTATGATTCATTTTAAACTCTCCCCTATAGATGGTTTTCGGTCTAAATGCTTAACGCCCAGCATCAGTTGCGCGAGGTGCGAGCGTCGGCAGTACAGCGTTGTTATAGCGCAACCGGCTCATCACGCATTTTTTCCCAGGTTTGCACCATAAGCTTCTTCGTTGGTCCCCAACGGTAACCCCCCAGGGCGCCACTCTGCTGTATAACCCGATGACAGGGAATCAGTAAAGCGACCGGATTTGCGCCGATGGCGTTACCAACTGCCCTTGCAGCCTTGGGGGCACCTAGTGCCTTGGCTACTTGGGCATAGCTCGCCACCGCTCCCGGTGGGATTTTCAGCAGAGCTCGCCACACGGCAATTTGAAAATTGGTTCCTGCCACATGCAGCGATAGCGGGCCATCCTTGGAAACAGTATCACTATTAAAAAATGCGTCAATAACATGGCGCGTAGATGGGAGGCTCTCCCTGATCGAACTAAGCGGCCAAGCGTTATGCAAGTTATCTAGTAACTCGTCCATGCTGTTGAAATCCATGAACTCTGCCCGGCAAACACCACGCTGGGTTACAGCAACAAACATTGGGCCCAGCGGGGTGGCGTGTACACCATACTCAATGTGAACTTGCTTACCTCGACTTTTATACTCTCCGGGGGTGACAGCTTCCAGCTGCACAAAATGATCATGCAACCTTGAGCTGCCGCTTAACCCAAGTTCATGAGAGACTTCGAGCAAGGAATGAGAATTCTCCAGCAACACTTTGCCCCGCTCCAATGTCAGGACCTGTAAAAAGCGCTTCGGGGTAGTACCCGCCCACCTACAAAACAGCCTTTGAAAGTGATACGGACTCAGATGCACATGGGCCGCTATCTCTTCAAGGCTGGGCTGATCCATTGCCCGATCAACCAAATAGGCCATAGCGCTTGCGATTCGGTCATAGTCTGACATGGCGCGACCTCTCAGACGCGATTTATGGATACACCGCCATCTACCAACATCGCAGAACCAGTTGTGAAACTGGAGGCATCGGATGCTAAGTACAATGCGGATTGAGCAATTTCATCTGGTGTCGCCATACGCTTGAGAGCATGCAGGTTATGCACAAACGCCAATGCTTCTGGCGTATTGGCAAATTCACGTCCCGCTGGTGTATCAGTACCACCGGGCAGAAGGGCATTGACCCGGATATTCTTAGGCCCATGTTCTGACGCCAGCACTTGAGTCAACCCAATAAGGCCAGCCTTACTGGCTGCGTAGGCAGCCATACCTGGCATACCTGCGGTGTAGCCAACGAAGGTAGAGGTGAAAATTAACGAACCTCCTTTTCGGGTAGCCATGGCGGGCAGTTGATACTTTGCACCCAAAAATGCGCTGGTTAAGTTCGTCGCAATAACCTGATCCCATTCCGTTTTCGACATTTCCGGGACAGGGCTCATAGCACCCAGGATAGCCGCATTGTTGAAAGCGATATCCAATCCGCCGAAGTAACTTACCGCCTTATCTACCAAAGTTTTGGCAAAAACCTCATCACCAACATCACCCGCTAGTGCCAGTGCCTGCCCGCCTTCCGCGTTGATTGAGTTCGCAAGGTCATCAAGCTCCTTTTGTCGCCTTGCAGCCACCACGACGGCAGCACCTTCTTTCGCAAAAAGCTTCGCGGTCGCGTAGCCAATACCGGTGCTGGCACCAGTAACGATAGCAACTTTGTTAGCAAGTATAGTCATCAGTCATTCCTTCTGGCTCTAATCATTATAAAAGGGCACATGCCCGAACAGAGGCCATATTAGAAGGACGAACGACTACTGCCGACCCGAATCTTGCTGTACTTCAATTACGCTATAACGAGGCTGTAGAAAAACTCCGGCCTCTTTGCTGTTCATATTATGAACAGGAAATCGCGCTTCTATGCGAATTCTGTACCTGATTTACATGGCGAAAAACATTTCAGGACACTCCCCGCACGAAAAAATAATCTATGGAAGAGGTGCCCGAGTTTTTCAACAGCCTGAACGCTCACACAAACGGCACGAGCTTGCGAGCGTCCGGCGACCGAAGGGAGCGAATTTCAAGTGTTTTTTGGTTAAGTGAAGCTTATGGGTTCGGGCATACAAGTTCCCAGAGATGCCCTTCAGGATCGCTGATATAGCCGATGTATCCTCCGAACGATGGGTCGACTTCGGGTTTCGCCGGTGCCGTTCCGCCGTTCTCTTTAGCGCATTCAAGCGCCCGATCCACGTCTTGTTTTGATTCAACTGCACAACTAATGATGGCAGGGGCAGAATGCCCGGGAAAAAATGCTTCGCGTTTTGCTTTATGGGCATACGCTTCGTAAGCATTCTTTTCCATTATGAAAAGAGACAGGTTCGGGAATTCAAGAGTAAGAATACCCTCTTCTATTTTTGCGTCAGAAAATCCAAAGACTTCCCGGTAAAAAATGAGTGCCTTTTGTACATCGGTAACGGGAAGGCATAGCACCGTGGTTTTAATCTTCATAATTAATCCTCAATACTCAACTAGAATGGTCGGCGCATAACGAGGCTGTAGAAAAACTTCGACCTCCCTTTTCTGTTTATGTTTTGCGCAGAAAATCGCGCTTCTATGCGAATTACGGACCTGCTTAACATGGCGCAAAACGTGCATAGGGTAAGCCGTCCCGCGGAGGCCCGAAAGGCCGGAGCTTCACTACCCGTGATTGTTAGGCAGGGTGCCCTGCGGATGCCAATTTACTTATTTTCACTCAGACGTACCACAGATGGATGCCTCTCAGTTGCCCACTCATGACAGAGATCTGACAGAAACTGAGTTAACTCAGCTTCTGTAATTTCTGGTGGAACAAATATTCCGGCATTTCGTCGCTTACCTTCTGAACCGTGGTAGAAAGTTGCCCACCGATTTTGGCTTCTTTCAATCAGAACTTCTCTACCAAAAATATCGTATTTATATCTCTCCATAACTTTGGCCACTTGCCTAACGAGGCTGTAGAAGAGCTCCGACCTCTCTTTTCAGTTTATATTTTGTGCAGGAATATCACACTTCTATGCGAATTACGGACCTGTTTAACATGGCGAAAAACATTTCAGGGCACTCTCCGCGCGAAAAACTAATCTATGGAAGAAGTGCTCGAGTTTTTCTACAGCCGGAACGCCGCGCTCAGCCGCGGACAATTTTGGGCGCTTTATGCGCGATAATGAGAGCGCAGCGACCGCGCATAAAGTGGTCAGGTAGACGGCAATGTCACCATCACCGCCCCCCACAGATCCGGACGTGCGCGATTAACGCATCCGGCTCCTCAACCCATCACATTCGCAGGTTAATGGTTATTAAACGCGCCGCAGGAAGACGGTATCGCAGCAACAGACGCTCTACCGCTTTCCAGTTCAGCCGATGGCGCTGTGAACGCTTCCTTAGCCATTTTACCCAAGTGTTCCTAACAACATACAGGAAACGCTTGAGTGCGTTGCTGTTACCTCGTATACCAAAATACGCATAATGCCCTCTGATCTTTCGACAAAGGGCTGCATGGTATTCCGGCAGGGCCAGGTGACGGTTCTCGCTGCACCAGTTGCCGATGGCCCGGATACTGCGCGCAAACCGGGATTTCATGGTTTTACGGCAGATACTCCAGCCTCCGCGCTGACTCCGCTTCCAGTAATGCGTAAAGCCTAGAAAGTCGATACTGACATTCTCTTGTGGCTTGAATCTGGTAACACGGGTCTTTTCCGGGTGCAGGGCCAAGCCATGGCGGTGGAACCGCTTTGGCAATACGGCCATGACCCGATCAGCGTCCTCGGCATTCTTCATCAACAGAACCGCGTCATCCGCAAATCGTATCAGACTTGCGCTGCTGATGAGACGGGGCTTCACCTCTTGCTCAAACCACTGGTCCAGCACATGGTGCAGGTACACATTGGCTAGCATTGGGGAGATAACTCCGCCTTGCGGCGTGCCCTGTTCCGGGTAGTGGATGCTTCCCGCTTCCATAACTCCGGCTTTTAACCATTTGTTGATCAGGCGCAGTATTACGCCGTCTCCTACCCGCTGCTGGAGGAATACCCTCAGCTGGTGTTTGTCCAGAGTGTCGAAGAAACTCTGGATGTCCATCTCGATGACGTAGCCTCCACCCGACTCAGACAGTTGCTGTCGCAACTGCTCCAGTGCCTTATGCGGACTTTTGCCCGGTCGGTAGCCAAAGGAGTATGGGTGGAAGATCGGCTCATAGAGCTTTTCCAGGATTCTGACCACGGCCCGCTGCAATACTTTGTCTTCAAAGGTGGGGATGCCGATCGGACGCTTGCCATTGCCTTTCGGCACGTAGCTGCGCCTGACCGGTGGGGCTTTATAGCTGCCGTCTTTGACTCGGGCTAAAAGACTCTCGAGATGCTCCTCTAGCCGTTGCCCATAGTCGGCTGCCGTCTGCCCGTCCACCCCTGCCGCACCATCCTTGCGAGTCTGGTGGAAGGCTGCTCGCAACAGGTCTTGGGTCAGGTACTGGTTCAGGTTGGTAAAGCACCGCTGTGGATGTTCCTGACCCAGCGTCGCTAACCTCAGGAGTGCAGTGGACATGCTGTTCGCGCTCTGCGTCTGCGACATGTTTCCCTCCTGAGGACATGATGGGTTGGCTTTCCCTTCCCTCCACTGGCTCCCGGCGGATGTCGGTTCGCCCGCTTCAACGGTACTATGGAAAGCTCCGATTTCTGCTTTATCTTCTCGCGGACGTCCTTTTTATCGTTCGGCCGCGGTACCTTGGTTTGGTGCCTGAAATTCCGTTATCACAATCCGGCACCTGACTGCGATGGGCCAATTTATTAACCACCGGCCATAGGTGGTTGTCACCAAGGAACAAAACAGACCTCCCGAGTTCCCAGGGTTTCCTTGCCAGCATGCCAGGCTCTTCGACACCGGTGGGCCAATACTCCAGGTCGGTAGAGAGTATGGTTGTAGCCTTCCGTTTTTGTGAAAACGTCGGCTCCCACGATTTGCCTATTTCGGTGCTCAATCACCGTGGCCTACTGACTCGCTGTCTACGCTTAACCGCGAACGTCGCCGTGCGCAGTCCAAGACTCGCTTCCGGGTGGGGACCAGCCTTGCCCGGGTGGGACTTCCACCCACGGGAAACCAACGCACAGTTTCCGTTAATCATCCTCCTTGTCGATCAACATCCCCTGCGCCTGAGCTTTGCTCGGCGCACCACAAAGTTGGCCGTCGGCCTGCAGCGCATTGTTATGCGATTTCTGAGATCTGCACATCTGTCGGCTCCAATTTCTTTAGCTCACGAGATTTATTTACTATTTCATTTAGGACATGGGTTGCATCTTCGCCTGACTCAAGTAGCGAGATCAATTTGGAAACGAACTCCTTAAGATCTATTGCCCATCCGGTATCGTGAGGATTGCTTAGCACCTGATTGAAATAGGCAATGGCCTCGCTTTTTTCCTTGGCTATGACACATGACATACCCTGATGAAATTCACCCCATAAAGTTGGTCGATAATCTTGCAACGAAGAAACTACGTACTCTTTAACTGCTTTTGGACTAGATAGCTTTTCTCGTATTTCCAGTATTTTAGCTTTTGCTAGATTTGCAAATTCTTGAGCTTGTGGCTCAAACTGCTCATTTGACTCATACTCAACAAAACCAGCCTCTCTATAGCCAATATCGAAAGAGAGATGTTCTTGTGGGTACCATTGAAAATTAACACCCACATTTAGATAGCTGCCTTTTGACCATGCAGAAGGTTGAAATTCAATTACTGTAATCCACCAACCATTATCATCTAACCAAATTCTCGACTGGCCTTTTCGTTTCACGCCAATCGGCTTCAATACCTGCCTTGCTACTCTGTTGATGATTTTGCTGTGTGGAGGTGTACTCATGATCTCCCTTTCGCATAACGCCCGCAACAGGGGCGACCAATGCTATGCACGTTTTGTGCGAAACTGGGAGCGCAGCGACCCGCACAAAATGTGCATAGCGTTGGGCGTCCCGCGGAGGCCCGAAGGGCCGTAGCAAACTGCTTGCGCTTGTTATGGTATGCCGCACTCCGCACCCGCTTTCCGGCACTTTGCCAGCCACGACTTGGCTGGCCACTGCCCATTTAAAACGAGGAAAGAATACCGCACTTTCCCAACCCAATTTTTACATTTTTGGCACTCCAAAATACTGCAGCGGAATTGCCGTACCAATGACCTCAAGCGAACACTCTAGGAACGAAACTGCTTGAATGTGCCACGGCAAAAAGCCAAATGCTGGAGGCCAAAACTATGCGTAAAACTTGCAGTCACATAAAAACTATTTTTAAAGACCGGCACCATAACGCCCGCAACAGGGGCGACCAATGCTATGCACTTTTTGTGCGAAACTGGGAGCGCAGCGACCCGCACAAAAAGTGCATAGCGTTGGGCGTCCCGCGGAGGCCCGAAGGGCCGTAGCAAACTGCTTGCGCTTGTTATGGTATGCCGCACTCCGCGCCCGCTTTCCGGCACTTTGCCAGCCACGACTTGGCTGGCCACGGCCCATTTAGAACGAGGAAAGAATACCGCACTTTCCCGAACCAATTCATATCTTACTGGCACTCTGCAATACTGCAGCGGAATACCCTTTTCTGCCAAACCCAAGCGAACGCTCTAGGAACAAAACTGCTTGCATGTGCCCTGGCAAAAGGCCAAACACTGGATGCCAAAACTGTGCGCAAAAATTGCAGCGCCACAAAAACTAATTTTTACCGACCGGCACCATAACGCCGCCAGCAGGGGCAGCTTACCTTGTGCGCGTTTTGCGCAAAAATGGGAGCGCAGCGACCCGCGCAAAACGTGCACAAGGTAAGCTGTCCCGCGGAGGGCCGAAGGCCCGGAGCCTTGCTGCCTGGCATTGTTATGTTTGTACTGCAAGTTTCACCCAAAACCCGAAGAAAGAGAAGGCAAGTATAACCATTGAGACTGTTCTGAAAGTGCGCGCCTTATTTAGCTGCCTTTGACTCTCCCATTCAGCAGTTTCTATTTTTTTGCATTTCCATGAGAAATACATCGAAGAAAGGTAAGCAAGCAAAGAGATAAGCAATAGAAGATTTTGGTACTTCAGTAGCCAATAAATTAGAAACGGCAAAAATATCATGCTATTGATGATATCCGTCTTGCTACCTACTCCATAGTTCTTATTTTTGAAGCTCATGCTGCTCCGAAAACATAACGCCCGCAGCAGGGGCGACCAATGCTATGCACGTTTTGTGCGAAACTGGGAGCGCAGCGACCCGCACAAAATGTGCATAGCGTTGGGCGTCCCACGGAGGCCCGAAGGGCCGGAGTAAACTGCCTGCGTTTGTTAACACTGGTACTCTACGGACTCTCCGTTGAGGGCCACCTTTTTCTCACTTACCAGCTTATTAAGTTGGCCTTGAATGGCTATTTCATTACCTTGAAGTTTGAGATGCGCAGCAATATGGTTTTTTAACGAAGACACCGTTTTGGGACGTTTTTCTTTCGGTGACTTGGTTAATGAACTCAGTAATTTTTGTGTAGTCGCCGCAACAGTAACATGCTTGATTTGCTTGCACGACCTGCCGTTTACTTTCAAGTGGCCTATAAGTGGCGCAAAGCCATTATCGTTTGTAATGACCTCAAACGAGACATTTTTCTCGGCCTCACGATCATACTTGCCTAAATAGTAGGCAAGGTGGAAATCAAGGTTATTTGCTTGAGTGGCTTTAATTTGTACAACGATTAAATTAATTGGGGTGTCATATTTAGCAGCGCCAAAGTCCAACTTTGGCTGATTTGCCCCAAGAAATACGATGACTTTCTCATACTGCGAAAGATCAATTTTTTCCATACCACCGACATTTTCATAGTCGATAAATGCCCACTTCATTGTGGAACTCCTTGTTGTGTTAACGCCGCGCTCAGCCGCGGACAAATTTGTGCGCTTTATGCGCGATAATAGGAGCGAAGCGACTGCGCATAAAGTGCACAAAGTTGGCCGTCGGCCTGCAGCGCCTTGTTAGCATGGGCAGCTACAAGGCATCTACGATAGCCCAAACCAAGAAAACAACCATTGCCCCTAAAATAAAATAGTATTTTCTTTGAACAGCTGATTCATTTACCGAAACCATGGGTAAGTATAGAAATGTTGCAATTCCATATACGACCCAAATTCCGAAGAATACGACTATTGGCCACCATACTTTATGAAAAAGCGCCGTAAGGAGAGTAATTGGCAGGCCAAATGTACCGTAAATTGCTTCCGCAGTTCTAAACCCTTTCGGTTGTGCACAAGGCTTCTTGCATCCTGGGCAGATAGCGGGATTTAGATCCGATGCCAGGAACCTATTCCAGGTGGAAATTGTATTTTTCCCGCAATGTGGACATTTATGCTTCATGCTATCTCAAATGCTAACGCCGCCATAACCGGCAGCCGGAGCGCAGCGTAGGCTGTCCGGCGCCGACAGGCGCGAAGTTCATGGCCTTGTTAGTTGCTGTTGAAATGCTTCGTGCCTCGCACTAAATCGTACAATCTTTAAGAATTCTTCATCAGATGGAAGGGAGTCAATCTTATCTAGATCTACAGGCAACATTTCAAGAGAACTACAATTACAAATTTTGTTTTTAGAGCACAAAGATAAATCTTCCTTACTCAATTTTATTTTGATTATATAGGCATTGCCACCAAATTTTTTAATAAGGCCGAGCCGAATAGATTGCCAATATGAAAGGCGGGAATTATTTACTTTGACTTCAACAGCCAAATACTGTCCGGCTTTAAAACATATAAAGTCATATCGACCAGGGTGACTTCCCTGGCCTGGAAATTTATTCAATGCCGCCCTATTTTCATCCTTTAGCCTTTCAGCCTCATCAATTTTTCCCAACTTCTGCAAATCACGTATCTTTATTCCGTCATGAGGCAGAGAATTATTCTCATTGTAATACCACCAACACCTCTGTATATATTCGTTTACGGCAAAGTTTATAAATAGAAAGTCTTTACCATATGGCGCGCCTTCTCTAGTAAGGCAGCGAAGATCATCCTCACTCCATTTTTTAAAATCGTGTTCCCAGTCAATCCCACATCCATTATCAGGACAGACTTCATAATTTAGCTTGAGGTGAGCTAGAGGATCGGATTTGAGCATTTCCTTTCCGTAACGGACAAGGAAATAGCCCTGTTCTTCCAGATACTTGGCAGCTAGAAACTCCCCTATATCACCAATCACTCTTTGCGGAATTGCCATATTAGCTATCTACTTCCTTCGCAACTAACGCCGCCAGCAGGGGCGGCCTACTTTGTGCGCTTTTTTGCGCGATAATGGGAGCGAAGCGACCCGCGCAACAAAGTGCACAAAGTAGGACGTCCCGCGGAGGGCCGAAGGCCCGGAGCGTACTGCCTGGCATTGTTAGCGCGAAACAAAGCTGCCATGCCTAAATTCACCGCAGAAATTCTACGAAGTTTTACATAGCCAGCAACGAAGATAAATTTTTTCGCAGCCACTAAACTTACATTCAAAATATACAATCTTGTGCAAAACTCGCTAAGGCTGCGAGCTTGCCGGCCCACCGAAACCAACTTTGAAACTGGCACAAACTCTCAGAGCCGCCTACAGCAGAAGTCCAAAGAATGGATACCACAGAGACAAAAATAAACCACTTTGAGCCTGAATGCCTCAGCTGAAACCATTTTAACCACAGCAGCCTTTTTTATGAATTTTGACCACTACACTATTTGAAATAGGCGGCGACACTCCCAAAACGCTAACAGTTAATTAGTAGGCAAAGTGATCCAAATGCCCTGCCCACTATCTCTCTGACAATAAGCGTTGAGAATGCTCCTCAGCCCACAGTACGTCAAGAGTTCGGTCGATCCATCAGGCACATCGTTTTCGAAAAATCAGTCATTCCGCCCACTATCCCCACTGCGTCAAAACCAGTAACTCACTGATTAATAAAGAGAATATGGTCATTTCTCCTACTTCTCTGGATATCGTTCACTGTAATCACTTGTAATTGGCAAAATCTGCAAAACATATACAATACTGTATATACAACCAGCAATAAGAGCATTTATGGAATACTTGCCTCGCCCTATTCCTGCATCACCTGAGCGCTTTATGGATCGACTGCGCGCGTTTATGCGGGCGCGCCGGTTGGCCTACCGGACCGAAGATAGCTATTGCCGATGGATTCATGATTTCATTCGATATCATGGTATGCAGAGGCCTGAGAACCTGGCGGCAAAGCATGTCGACCAGTGGCTTTCACATCTCGTGTGTGATCGAGCCGTGTCAGCCAATACACAGAAAACCGCGCTGAATGCGCTCGTATTTCTATACCGTCAGTTTTTGCAACAGGACTTGGAACCGCTGCAATTCAGTCGTGCGAAGAAGGGTAGGCAACTGCCTGAAGTATTCAGTCATGAGGAGGCAGTCCGTGTCCTGTCATTAATGTCAGGCCCTGTGCGACTTGCTGCGTCTTTGATGTACGGGTCCGGTTTACGAGTTATGGAAGCGGCACGGCTACGGGTGCGCGACCTGGACTTTGGCAACCAGTCGCTGATTGTGCGTGAATCCAAGGGTGACAAATCACGTATTACACTGCTGCCCAAGTCATTGTTTTCTTCGCTAAGTGTGCAGGTAGATCTGGCTACGGCGCTATATCACCGCGATAGGGAGGAGGGATTTGGCACTATTTACGTACCGGGCGCCCGGTCATCCCGTATGCCAGAACCCGGTATCGAATGGCTCTATGTTTTTCCCGCGGCGGGTCGTGCCTTCTGTCCTGTAACCCAGGTGGTGCGCAGACATCACATGCGCGAGCAGCAGATACGTCGTGCGGTACGCGAAGCGATCCAGAAGGCTGGAATCATGAAATCGGCCAGTTGTCACACGTTCCGCCATTCATTTGCGACAAATCTTCTCGCAACCGGCACCAGTATTCGGGATATTCAGGAGTTGCTAGGCCATAGCGACGTGAACACTACCATGATCTATACCCACGTAGTGGGAAAACACAAAGAAGGCGCCACCAGCCCACTTGATCAGCGGTGACCGGCATCGGCCGATTGGATGTACCGGCTGCCGAAAATAACAAAGCAGCCCTGGGACTTAAACCAGATTTAACGCTGGTCCTAGTCTCAGAGCTGCCTTATTTACTGCTTGGAAACTACAGCTCGGCGCGGGTTATTTGATCCCGAGCACTTCTTTACCCTGAATAAAGGTAACGTCCACGGGGATATCGGCCTCCGCCAGGCGATCCAGATCGACCTGCAGTTCAGCGCTGATAACGCCCATGCCGTCCAGTAGCTCCTTGGCTTTGGCATAATTACCGTCGCCCTGCACCGTCAGAATCAGGTTCGAAAGCTTGGTCATGGCTGCCTGCATTTTTTCGAAGTCGACACTGTACTGGCCTGTGGCTTCATCGCGGGTAAAAGCGCCTTCATTCTTGAAGAAGTTGAACCGCATCATATTCGCCTTGCCGTGTGCGCTAGCGGCGCCGAAGCGGACGCTGCGGAAAATACCGGCGAGGAAGGTTACGTAGTTGTCCATCAACTCGCCGTCCTCCAGCTCACCTTTTTCATGCAGTTTGGTGATCATATACAGGCCGAGAATATCCGCCTTGCCCTCTTCCAGCGCGGACGAGGTCTCTTTCAGCGCCTGACGGACATTGGCACCGTCGGTGACCGTTTTCTTGATACCGAGACCGTGGGCCACTTCATGGAACATGGTATTGGCGAAGAACGCATCGAAGGTGATGTGCTTGCGCTGGTCTTCGGCAATCAACACGCCGCTGATGGGCACAAGAATCTGGTCGAACTTGGCACGCATGGCATTTTTCAGCTGCAGGCGGCGGGTGCCCTTCTTCAGCTGCACTTCTTCATCGTTCGGCAGGTTGATGGCGATGGTTTTGGAACCCGCGTTACTGTGGCCCGCGTAGTACAGCACATCGTAGGCGTTGAGGTCGGAATCGGTTCCGGGTGTTTCAGCCTTGTATTTGTCCTCTACCGGCAGGCCGCGCTGCAGTTCCGGCAGGAACGCAGCGAACTTGGCGAGTTTCTCACTCCACGCCATGTCTTTCAGCAGTACGTAGGATTCATAGGCGGTGCGGTAGGCGAACAGCTGGTCTTCGTAGTTTTCGATGGGGCCGATCACCACGTCGATGCGATTGTTCTTCATGTCCATCCACGCCATGTCGCTGTCGCGGAACCGGTCGCTGGTCAGGGCATCGGCACGGAGTTTCAGGTAGCTGGCGAACTCGGCGTCTTCGGCCAGGTCCGATGCTTCGCGCAACAGGGTGGCGGCCTTTTCCAGTTCGGCTTTGTATGCCTCGTGGTAGGGTACCAGCTTCAGATTGCCGTTTTCATCGCGGCGTACCAGGGTGTATTGACCATTTTTTTCCGGCTGGTTCCACGCCTCAAACTCCTGCTTGGTCATGTCTTCCGGGTAGAACTCGGCGCCCAGTGGCTTGTCGCTGTAACCTTCAATAAACGGCTTGTTGTCGTTCAGACGATCCCAGGGGCCATAGTTGATGTCGGCGAACTTGCGCGCTGCGCTGTCGTCGATGCCACTCAGTAATTCCTGCGCCGGACCGTACGACTGCAGCCAGAACAGTTGGTCCATAATTTTGCTGGCGTCAATCAGTTTACCAATCAGCTGGCGCTGGTTGTCAGACAGGGAAGAGAGATCCGCATTCAGTTCCACCGGTGCGTAGATATTGAAACGCGACGGGTCCACCCCCTTGGCGATACCGCCCGCCTGGGGGCCGGTGGCCGGTGGCGCGGTGTTGGTTGCTGACTGTGCTGCAGCGCTTTCCGCAGGCGCGCCGACGTCCGCTTTGCCGGTGGTTTTTTCGTCAGAAGAGCAGCCGGCAACGATGGCGAGTGCCAGTGCGGAGGCGGCAAAAGAAGCAATTAAGTTTGCAGTTTTCATTCCGATTCCTGCCTGTTGTTTTATTTGGTGGTCGCCCGGGAATCCACGAGCAATGCCCGGTACCTTGCGCGCCACATTAAATGTGCCCCTGAGTGATGTCCAGTAATCACCGAGCAACCCCGGTCCGGCCCGGATATTTGACTGCAATTATGGGCGATGAAAGAAAAATGCGCGGCGTGAATCCACCATAGAACAACAATTCACGTTACCAGCCGGACCGGTGATGATCACTGCGCCAGAGGTTCCACATCCATTGCACGCTCGCGCTGCTGCATCCGCCACAGAGACGCGTAGTGCCCCCCGGCGGCAATCAGCTCGGTGTGACTACCCTGCTCCACCACTCGCCCCTGATCCATGACCAGAATCTGATCCGCATCCACCACCGTGGATAGACGGTGGGCGATGACCAGGGTGGTCTGCTCCCGCGAGATCTCCTGCAGTGCGCGCAGGATCCCCTGCTCGGAGTGGCTGTCCAGGCTGGAGGTGGCCTCGTCGAAGACCATGATCGGTGGGTGCTTGAGCAGTGCGCGGGCGATGGCCACGCGCTGCTTTTCGCCACCGGACAGCTTGAGACCGCGCTCGCCCACCATGGTGTTCACACCATCGGGGAGTTGCTGGATGAAGGTATCCAGCTGCGCATGGCGGATGGCTTCCATGACATCCTCATCACTGGCATTCACACGGCCGTAGCGCACATTTTCCAGAATGGATTGGTTGAACAGCACCGTGTCCTGAGGCACCACACCGATGGCGCGGCGCAGGGAATCCTGGCTGACATTGCGGATGTCCTGGCCATCCACCAGAATGCTGCCCTGGTTAACGTCGTAAAAGCGAAACAGCAGTTTGAACAGAGTCGATTTGCCGGCACCGCTGGCGCCGACGATCGCAACTTTCTGTTTCGGCGCCACGGTAAAGCGCACACCGCGCAGGATTTCCCGGTTGGCGTTGTAGCCGAAGTGCACATCGCGAAATTCGATGGCCCCCTGCGCCACCGCGAGACTGGCCGCCTCGCTGGTATCTTCGATTGCCGGCTTCACGTCGAGGATGGAAAACATTTTTTCGATATTGGCGAGGGCGCCTTTCATTTCCCGGTACACGAATCCGAGGAAATTGAGCGGGATGAATATCTGCATCATCACCGCGTTGATCAGCACAAAGTCACCGATGGTCATGGTGCCTCTGGTTACGTTTACCGCGGCCATGACCATGGCACCGCACATGGCAGCGGCGATGATCACCGCCTGCCCAGCGTTCAGGCCGAACAGGGAAAGCCGGCTATTGCGCCGCGCTTTTTCCCACTCCGCCAGCTCACGATCATAGTGTTCCGCCTCGTGTGATTCATTGCCGAAATACTTCACGGTTTCGTAATTAAGCAGGCTGTCCACCGCGCGGCTGCTACTCTGGGATTCCGCCTGATTGAGTGCCCGCACATAGCGCGTGCGCCATTCGGTCGCCACCACGGAAAACCCGATATAGGCAGTCACTGCCCCCAGCACCAGCAGCGCGAACGCGGCGCTGTAATTCCACCACAACAGCCCCACCACCATCAGGATTTCCACCAGGGTGGGCACGATGTTGAACACCATGAAGCGCATCAGGAAGCCGATGCCAGAATTGCCGCGCTCAATATCCCGCGACAGGCCGCCGGTGCGTCGGTTGAGGTGATAATCCAGATCCAGCCGGTGCAGGTGCCGGAAGACTTCGAGACCGACGCGGCGCTGCGCGCGCTCCGTCACGCGGCCGAAAATGGTATCCCGTAATTCGCCAAACAGTACCGAAGAGAGTCTCACGAAGCCGTAGGCGAGCAGCAGGCCCAAGGGCAATGCAATGGCCGCGGCGGCGCCACCGGCCTGGTCCAGATCATCGACAATGTACTTGAGCAGAAACGGCAGGCCGACACTGGCGGCCTTGGCGCCTACCAGACAAAGTAGCGCCAGCAGCACCGGGCGCCTGAATTCGAGCAGGTAGGGAAACAGGGTTTTGAGCGCGCTCCAGTGGACTTCTTCCAGGGCGACGGCAGATTTAGGTCTGGGCATGGGCTATCTCGGTAAAACTGGGGGGCAGTATACCGGAGCTGGAGTTCACTGCCTGTAGGAGCCTGCCTTGCAGGGACGGCTGTTTGCGAATTCGCCTGCAAGCAGGCTCCTACAAGCGAGAGGGCGATCAGACGAATGGGCGGAAAATTAACTCAAAGCCCTGACTGGTACGTCATCGCGGCGCCCGATGGGCACATCCAGCACTCGCACCAGGAATTCCGTGAGCACGCCGGCGGTAAATCCCCAGATTTCGTAACCCTCGTACTCGTAGGCTGGCAGATAAATGCGGGTCTGGTCGATGGTGATGCGGTCGGTGCGGATACGTGGGTCCTCCATGAAGAATGACAGGGGTACGTGGAAGATTGCATCCAGTTCGCCGGGGTTTGGCGTGAGCACGGCGTCCGCGGCGACGATACCTAGCCAGGGTGTCACCGCCACCTGCCAGCGTGTATTGCGCGTCCACAGCGGCCCCAGCACGCGCACCTGGTCGGCGGACAGACCGATTTCCTCGTGGGTTTCGCGCAACGCGGTGTACTCGAGGGAGGGGTCGGTCTCGTCCCAACGCCCCCCGGGCAGGGAGACTTCACCGGAGTGGCTCGACAGCTGCTGCGAGCGCAAAGTGAGAATGACCTGCGGGTCCGGTTCGTCGGTCAGTGCCAGCAGCACCGCGGCGTGGCCGTGCAGATTCGGGCCTTTCGGCACTCGCGCCGCCAGTTCATCTTTTACCGCCGAAAATTTGCGCTCAATGATATCCAGCATTGTCTCTATCGTTTACTGCCACTGCGTTCTGAAACACTATACCCCGGCCGACCGCATTGTTCACTGCAGCGATCACAACCTCAGCGCGGATTTGTACCGGCCTCCGGTGGCGACGCGCCGCCAATGTCCTTCGGCGTGTGGCCACCTTTCACTTTTTCCCGTAGACCCTGCATGAGTCCGTAGTAAATCGGCACCAAAAAGGTGGAAAAAATACTCGCCGCAAGCATACCGCCAAATACCGCGAGTCCAAGAGACACACGGCTGGCTGCGCCGGCGCCGGTGGCGATCACCAGCGGAAATATGCCCAGCACGAAGGCCAGAGCGGTCATCAGTACTGCGCGAAAGCGCAGGCGGGTGGCCTGGAGCGCAGATTCTTCCACCGACTTGCCTTGATCCCGCTGCAGCATGGCGAATTCCACCATTAGGATTGCGGTTTTGGCGGCCATCGCAATCAGCAGTACCAGGCCAATCTGGGTGTAGAGATTGCTGTCATGCCCCACCAACCAGCAGGCCAGCAGACCACCGGCGATGGCGACGGGAATCGCCAACAGTACCGCAATCGGAATTGACCAGCTCTCGTACTGTGCCACCAGAAACAGATAAGCAAACAGTACCGCAAGCGAAAACAGGATGGGCGCCAGATTACCCGCGCTGATTTCCTCCAGGCTGGACCCGGTCCATTCATAACTGTAGCCCTGTGGCAATTGTGCGCCCAACTCTTCCATTGCACGCATCGCTTCGCCGCTGGAAAAACCGGGAGCGGGTACCCCATTGACGCTGATACTGTTGTAAAGATTGTAGCGATTCACCGTTTGCGGACCTATGCTCGGTACCACTTCCGCCACAGAACTGACCGGCACCAGACTGCCACTATTGGCGCGCACGAAAAAGCCGTTGAGGTCCTGCTCGTCATCACGAAACTGTGCTTCGGCCTGCGCCATGACCCGGAACATCTTGCCGAATCGGTTAAAGTCATTGATATAGAAACCACCGAGGTAAGTCTGCAACGTGAGATACACGTCGGACAGCTGCAACCCCAGAATATGCGCCTTGTCTTTATCCACCTCCAGTTGCAACTGCGGTGTCGCGGCCTGGTAGGTGGTGAAAGCCCGGGCAATTTCCCGGCGCTGGTTGGCCTCCCCGAGAAGTGCATACAGTACCGCAGCGAGTTCCTGAATCTCGCGCCCCTGCAGGTCCTGCAGCACAAATTCAAAACCGCCGATGGTGCCGAGGCCGGGCAGCGCCGGCACCGGAAAGGCCTGTACTTCTGCCTCTGGCACCGCGGCCCCCAGCCGCTGTACCTTGGCGAGGATGGCAAACTGGTTTAGTGCCGGCGTTGGTCGCTCTTCCCAAGGGTGCAATATGACGATCATGAATGCGGTATTGGATGTGGCGCTGCCGGACAACAGGCTAAAGCCAGGTACCGCCATTACATGTGCCACGCCATCGAGTTCGCGGATATTGTCACTCAACCCCTGCACCACTGTCGCCGTGCGGCGCAAGGATGCGCCGTCGGGCAGTTGCACATTCATCATAAAGAAGCCTTGGTCCTCATCGGGAATAAATCCCGTCGGCACTACCGTAAACAGCCACACACAGAGTGCGCCGATACCGGCAATCGTCGCCAGCCCAATCAGCGGGCGCCGCACACAAAAACGCACGATGCGAACATAACCATTGGTAGCGCGGCGCAGAAAGCGGTTGAAGAATCCGAACACGCCCGTCAGTTTTTCGCCATGCTCACCTTCCCCCTGCGTCGGCCGCAGTAGAATCGCACTGAGTGCCGGACTCAGAGTTAGTGCATTGATACTGGAAATCAATACCGAAATCGAAATGGTCAACGCAAACTGCTGATACATTTTTCCAGTCAGTCCCGGCATCAGCATGACGGGAACAAAAACCGCAAACAGCACTGCGGTGGTGGCGATCACCGGCCCGGTCACCTCGCGCATGGATTCCATCGCCGCCTCTTTGGGCGGCATGCCTTCGCCCAGCAAACGCTGGGTGTTTTCCACCACGATGATGGCGTCGTCCACTACGATACCGATGGCGAGAATCAGCGCGAACAGCGTCACCGTGTTGATCGTCATACCCAGTGCATACATCACCGCAAAGGTGCCGACCAGAGAAACCGGAATCGCAATTGCGGGAATCAGCGTCGCGCGCCAATCCTGCAGGAATACGAATACCACGACGATAACCAGCAAAAGAGCAATCACCAGTGTTTCCACCACTTCCGCGATGGAGGCACGCACAAAATCGGTGGTGTCGTAGAGAATTTCAGATTTCAGGCCGTCGGGGAAGCGCTTGGAAAGCTCCGCCATTTTTTCGCGCACCGCGTCGGCGACGTTCAATGCATTGGCATCCGGCAGCTGATATACCGCAATCACGGCCGAAGGCTTGTTATCCAGTTCCCCAAACGCACTGTAACTCAGGCTGCCGAGTTCAACGCGCGCGATATCCCTCAGGCGCACAATGGCGCCGTCAGGCTTGGAGCGGATGCTGATGTTGGAGAATTCTTCCGCGCTCTCAAGGCGCCCGCGCGCGATGATGCTGTACTGAAACTGCTGATCCTTCTGAATTGGCGGCGCGCCGATACTGCCCGCGGCCACTTGCAGGTTCTGCGCCCGCACCGCCGCAATCACATCGTTGGCGGTCACGTCCAGCGCGGCCATCTGGTCGGGGTTGAGCCAAAGACGCATGGAATAATCCTGCGCGCCGAGAATCTGCACGTCGCTGACCCCATCGAGACGCGCCAGCTCATCGCGGATGAAGATCTCGCCATAGTTGGCGAGAAACAGGGTATCGAATTCATTTTCCGGGGAGAGCAGGTTCACCACCAGCAGAATGGTATTGGAGCGTTTCTCTACAGTTACACCGCTGCGCGTCACTTCCTCCGGCAGGCTCGGGGTTGCCTGCTGCACCCGGTTCTGCACATTGACCTGGGCGATATCGCCGTCGTAGCCGCTGTCAAAGGTGACGGTGAGGCTGTAGGTGCCATCATTGCTGCTGGTGGACGACATGTACTGCATACCCTCCACGCCGTTGACCTGTGACTCGATGGGAATCGCCACACTGTCGCGCATCACCTCAGCACTGGCGCCGGGAAAAGAAGCGCTCACCCTCACCGTTGGCGGGCTGATATCGGGAAACTGCGCAATGGGCAGCTGTGGCAGTGTCAGTATGCCTGCCAGTGAGATGAGAATGGAGATCACCAGCGCAAAGCGCGGCCGGCGGATGAACGTGGCGCTGATCATCGTCTACCGGCCTTGCGCAATGGCGAACACTGCTGTGGATTATTTGCCATCGAGATACGCATCCGGCTCCCTGTCCCGTGTCGGATCGGTGTCGGCGGCGCCGGATCTGGCGCGTTCCTTTTCAGGCACGTCCCCTTCACGCAGCTGCATTACCGGGCTGGTGGTCTGCGGAGGTGTTATCGTCTTCAGCCCCTTGTAGGGGTTCAGTGCAGTATTCTGCGGCGTCACGGCCTCGCCGGCATTCACCCGTTGCAGGCCATTCACGATCAGCCGCTCACCGGGCTTCATCCCCTTATCCACCGCCCACAGTTCCCCCTCCCGCTGCCCCAGTTCCAGGTAGCGTTTGTGCGCGATGTTATTGTCATCCACCACATAGACGAACCGCCCCTGCATGTCTTCCTGCACGGCGGCCTGGGGGATCAGGGGTTTGATGGATTCCTTGCCGGAAAACACGCTGATCTCCACCCGCACAAACTGCCCCTGTACCAATAACTGCTCAGGATTCGGGAAGCGCGCACGCACGAGCGCCGAGCCAGTCGTCGGGTCGATCTGGTTGTCGACAAATACAATCACGCCAGGATGTGGATAGAGCACCCCATTGGGCTGTTTTATGCGTACTTCCCGCCGCTCCGGCGCCAGTCCCTGCTGGCGACGCCGCTCCGCCTCTTCCTGGACCACAAACAGGCGGTGTTCCGGCACTTCGAAATTCACGAAGATCGGGTCCATACGCACGATCGATGTCAATGGATCGGAGTTCGGGCCCACCAGTGAACCGTCGGTAAACTGGCTGCGGCCGATGATACCGGTAAGCGGCGCGCGGATCTGGGTGAAGCTGAGATTAAGCTCCGCTGCGTCCACATTGGCCTGCATGGCCTCTACCTGGGACTGCGCCGCTTCATAGTTGCCGGTGAGTTCATCCATCTGAACCTTGCTGATGGCGCCGGTGCGCACCAGTTCTCTGCCGCGGCGGAAATTGCGTTCGGCGATGACCAACGCGGACTGGGCCTGGGTAAGGTTGGCCCGCTGGTTTTCCAGCGCAACCACAAACGGCCTGGGGTCGATGACATACAGCAACTCCCCCTGCTGAACCATCTGCCCCTCAATAAAATTGCGGCTCTCGATATACCCCTCAACCCGAGGACGCACCTTGAACTCATCGGTGGCTTCAACGCGCCCCACATACTCATAGCGGGGAACCACCTGATGCGCACGCACTGCGAGTACCTCCACCGGCGGCGGCTTGGGAGCCGGCGTGTCTTCACCTTTGTCTCCGCAGGCACTCACACACAGCAAAATGAGCGCCGCAATGACCGGCGTGGGGAACAGGGCTTTCAACATCAGCTAAAACACACAGCCAATTGGACTACGACACATATTCAAACTATAGATGGCGCCCTTCACCAAACCGCCGAATGAGACTAATCAAGTGCCAAAAGCCGCTGTTAAGCGAATCTGTGATTTGGAGATGCCGCTCCAGCGTGATCGACAATGTCCGACGCGTTCTCGATGCGCCGAACTAAACTTTGCACGGGATACACGCAATCCCCCATTCACGCGCACACCTAAAACAGCAGACATTTCGCAGCCACGATGTTGATCGTCTCCAGACGCGAACATTTCACGGAAGTCGGTAAGCTGGCGGTCATCGCGTTCACCGGCCACGGCATTGTCTTTCTGATCAATTTGATACTGGCACGCCACTTGGCCGTAGCCGAATTCGAAAACTATGTTGTCGCGGTAGCGGTCTTTCATCTGATCCTGGCGATAACTTCCCAAGGGTTGGACAAGTATGCCCTGCGCATAATGCCGGCCAAATTTTCTCGCCAGCATCACGGACACGCGGCGCACTACTTTCTTTTTTCATTATCTCGCCTGATGATTGGCGCCATAGTGGTGGCCGCGTTGACGCTGTTGTGGGCTCGGGAATTACGCGAATTCTCTGACGACGTCTTGAATGCCATCTATTACAGTCTGCTCGCCTTGCCTCTCGGCGCACTGACTTACTACCTGTGCGCAGTGATCAGCGCCACCGGCGACTGCGTGCGCGCAACGACAGTCACCTATCTATTTGTGCCTGTGCTCACCTTGGCATTTGTCTGTATTGCACTGGTTGCCTCCCCGCAGGCAACAGGTGCCATGGGTATCCTCTGCTGGTTGATTTCCTGGTGCTTTGGACTCGCCCTCGCCACCTACTGGGTTAAAAAAGCATGGCCGGCAGAGGGCGGCGCGCTCAAGCCGGAGAGGGCCAACTTATCCTGGCAGCGCGAAGCGATGCCTTTCTGGTTATACCGCTTGTCCATGGTCGTCATTGCACAGATCGCCATTATTCTGCTCGACTGGCTGCAACCTTCGGCCGCAGCAACAGGCGCCTATGCTGCAGCCATGTCTACCGCCGGGCTCGCCGCGGTGCTAGCAGCGACCACCAACCGGGTCTATGCGCGGGAGCTCTCGATTATTCTGGATACGGGAGACCACACTGCACTCAGGCGCCTGCGGGTGCAACGGCTGCAGTGGATGCTACCGGTGCTGGGACTATTCCTGCTAATCGCACTCACATTCACCCGGGAAATTCTCGGACTGTTTCAGCCGGATTTCGTTACTGAGGGCACTACCGCCTTCCGTATTCTCGCGGTCACTACGTCGGCCACGGTGCTTATGGGGGTCGCCCCGATCTACCTGAAGCACCGGAAGCAGAGTCGTGTCATTTTTCCCGCGCTCGCACTCGCCGCACTCGCGCAAATAGCCCTGTTGATTATGTTGGTACCGAGATTTGAAGCAACCGGTGCGGCGATTGCCTACGCGATCTCTATGGTGGGGCTCTACAGCTTTTTTTCCCTGGTAGGCCATCGCCAAGTGCGCGCAGCTGAATCCAGAGGTAACTAAGCCGCTATATTAAAGGTCCGTTTGATAGCAAATTGCATTGGATGAAGCCGGAGTCGAGTTTTATGCCAGTAGCTACACTGAACAAAGCTATCTAATGGCCGCAAGTTCAATGAGTACAGAATCCCAGCAGAATCTGACACGCACGACCATGATGGGCATGGTGGTCGGTTCCATGATTGGAGCCGGTATTTTCTCGCTGCCCGCCACCTTTGCCAATGCCACGGGTCCGTTCGGCGCACTGATCGCCTGGTGTATTGCAGGTACTGGCATGCTGATGCTGGCGTTCGTATTCCAGACCCTGGCGGTGCGCAAACCGGATCTCGATGCCGGTATCTTTACCTACGCCAAAGACGGCTTCGGCAACTACATCGGCTTTATGGCCGCGTTTGGCTTCTGGGCGGGCAGTTGCCTCGGCAACACAACCTATTTCGTACTCATCAAATCCACTCTCGGTGCCGCTATTCCGATGTTCGGCGAGGGCAACACCGTGCCAGCGGTGGCTATATCCTCCGTCATTCTGTGGTCCATCCACTTCATGATCCTGCGCGGTGTCAAACAGGCTGCGGCCATCAACAAGATTGTCACCGTTGCCAAGATCATTCCCATCATTCTGTTCATCATCATTGTGGCGATGGCGTTCAAGAAAGATCTGTTCGTGGAAAATTTCTGGGGCGGTGGCGACTACAACCTCTCCGACGTGATGAGTCAGGTGCGCCGCACCATGCTGGTTACGGTGTTCGTATTTATCGGTGTGGAAGGCGCCAGTGTGTTCTCTCGCTACGCCAAGAATCGCGCAGATGTGGGTTGGGCCACGGTAATGGGTTTTCTCGGTGTGCTGTGTTTGATGATTCTGGTTACCTTACTGCCCTATGGTGTGCTGTTGCGACCGGAGATCGCCGACATCCGTCAGCCGTCCATGGCTGGTGTGCTGCAGGCGGTGGTCGGTACCTGGGGTGCTGTATTCGTAAGCGCGGGTTTGATCATATCGGTGCTGGGCGCCTACCTGGCTTGGACGCTGCTGTGTGCGGAAGCGCTGTTCACCGCATCCAAGTACGATCTGGTACCGAAGATCTTCGGGCGTGAGAACAGCAACGGCGTGCCATCTACCGCACTGTGGTTGACCAACATTCTGGTGCAGATTTTTCTGATCCTGACCATCTTTGCGCAGTATGCGTTTGATCTGACGCTGGAACTGACCAGTTCGATGACACTGATCCCGTACTTGCTGGTGGCCGGTTACGGGCTCAAGCTCGCATTCACCCGCGAGACATACGAATCTGATCCGGCGCGTCTGCGCAACCGCGAGTTGACCGTCGGCATCATCGCCGCTCTGTATACGTTTTTCATGATTCTCGCCGGTGGGTTGGAACATGTGCTGCTCGCCTGCATCCTGTTTGCACCAGGCACACTACTGTTCATTCTCGCGCGCCGGGAGCTGAACCTGCGCACTTTTAACGGTAAGGAACTCATTCTGTTCGCCGCCATCATTGTCGGCGCCGTCATCGGTATTTACTCGCTCATTACCGGTGCCATCGTCCTCTAGAGAGAGTTTTTTCATGGCCAGTTCCAAGTCCGAACCCAAGTCCAAATCCAAGTCTGCCGCCACTCTCGGCGTTTATTCCGAAGTCGGCCAACTGCGTAAAGTTTTGGTCTGCGCTCCGAGCCTGGCGCACACCCGTCTTACTCCGACCAATTGCGACGATCTTTTATTTGACGATGTCCTGTGGGTGCAAAATGCCAAACGCGATCACTTCGACTTCATGACCAAAATGCGTGACGTTGGCATTGACGTAGTGGAAATGCACAACCTGCTCGCCGAGACCGTCGCCATTCCGGAAGCGCGCAAGTGGTTGCTGGACCGCAAGATCACCGTGAATAACGTCGGTATCGGCATGATGGAAGACACCCGTGCCTACCTTGAAAGCCTTGAGCCGCGCGAGCTGGCGGAATTCCTCATCGGCGGCCTGTCGGTGATCGACCTGCCGGATGCGTTCTCCAAATCCGATTTCATGGAACTCGCCCGTGAAGCCCACGGCGCGACCGAGTACCTACTGCCGCCGCTGCCAAACACACTCTACACCCGCGACACCACCTGCTGGCTATACGGCGGTGTTACCCTGAACCCGCTGTACTGGCCGGCGCGCAAGGAAGAGACTTTTCTCACCACCGCGATCTACAAGTTTCACCCGATGTTTACCAAAGAGAAATTTGAAGTCTGGTGGGGCGACCCGGACACAAACTTCGGGCTCGCCACCGTGGAAGGCGGCGATGTGATGCCGGTGGGCAACGGCATTGTGCTGATCGGTATGAGCGAACGCACCTCGCGCCAGGGCATCTCGCAGCTGGCTGCGGCGCTGTTTGAAAAGGGCGCGGCGGAACAGGTAATCGTGGCGGCGATGCCGAAGCTGCGCTCGGCGATGCATCTGGACACGGTGTTTACCTTCGCCGACCGCGACCTGGTCACGCTTTACCCGGAGATCATGAATCAGGTACACACCCTGGTACTGCGGCCGAAGGACAAGGCTCAAGACCTGCATATCACTCTGGAAAACAAGCCGTTTGTGGAGGTGGTGGCGAAGGCATTGCACCTGAAGAAAATTCGCGTGGTGGAAACCGGTGGCGACCACTATGCCGCCGAACGGCAGCAGTGGGACAGCGGCAACAATCTTGTCGCGGCGAAACCCGGGGTGGTGTTTGCCTACGACCGCAACACCTACACCAATACACAGCTGCGCAAAGAGGGTGTCGAGGTGATTACCATCGTCGGCGCTGAACTTGGACGCGGCCGTGGCGGAGGCCATTGTATGACCTGCCCGATTGCGCGCGATCCCGTTGATTTCTGATACTCCCATTGCGATGAAACTGCGCGGGGCGGCCGCCGAGCTGCCCCGCGCGCGAGAGAATTTCTCACTATGGCCATGCCAGGTGAACACAAACACATCCGCACACCGTCCCTCCTCGATGCACTGATTCCGCTGGTAACGCTGGCGCTGCTGATTGGCAGCTCGCTGGCTCTGTTCGGTATGCAGGCACTGGACGGCCCAATCCAGACCGCGCTAATTGTCTGCTGCATGGTCGCCGCCCTCATTGCCCTGAAGAATGGTCACTCGTGGGGCTCGGTGCAGAAAGCCGGCCAGGGCGCGCTGGCGTCGATTACCAGTGCCATCTTCATTCTGCTCGCCGTGGGCGCACTGATCGGCACATGGAATCTTTCCGGCACCATCCCCACGCTGGTCTACTATGGCATCCAGGCGCTGTCCCCTACTTGGTATTACGTGGCGAGCGCGGTGATCTGCGGTGTTATCGCCATGTCCATCGGCAGTTCCTGGACTACCGCCGGCACCATCGGTGTGGGGCTGGTGGGCATCGCCACCATGCTGGAAGTCTCCACCGCGATTACCGCCGGTGCGGTTATCTCGGGCGCTTACCTCGGCGACAAACTGTCGCCGCTGTCGGAGACCACGATTCTTTCTTCGCAAATGGTCAAGGTGGACGTCTACACCCACATCCGCAATCAGGCCTGGACCTCGGTGCCCGCATTTCTGTTTGCCGCGGTGATATTTGCGCTGCTCGGCCTCGGCCGCGTCGACATTGAGGGGCAGAGCGAATTACAGCAGGCGGTGGAGCTGAAATCCCTAAACGGTATCTACCACATCACCGCTCTGAATCTGTTGCCGCTGTTGTTGCTGGTCATCATGTCGGTCCGCAAATTTCCCGCGTCCCTTTCGCTGCTGTTGTCGGCGATATTTGCCAGTATTCTCGGCGCCTTCCTGCAACCGACGGTGTATGCCGGATTTGCCGGTGAGGATGTTCTCGGTATCGGTGGCGCAGTGAAGGCGATCTGGCAGGCGATGGCAAACGGGTTTCATATGGCGTCGGGTGTCGCGGATGTGGACCAGCTGCTGTCCCGCGGCGGTATGTCGAGTATGCTGCACACCTTGTGGCTGATTATGGGTGCGGTGACCTTTGGTGCGCTGCTGGATGAGTTCGGTCTGATCAAGCAACTGATCAACCCGCTGATCTACCGCGCGAAAACTATTGGTGGTCTCTTCCTCACAGTATTCGCCAGCGCTTTCGGCCTCAATGTGGTGGCCGGAGATCAGTACATCGCCCTGGTGTTGCCTACGCGTATCTTTCGCGCAGAGTTTGAGAAGCGCGGCCTGGCCCCGCAGAACCTGTCGCGGCTGGCTGCCGATTGCGGCACCGTCACTTCACCGCTGGTGCCATGGAATTCCTGCGGCGCGTTTATGGCGGCAGTTCTCGGCGTACCCACGCTGCTGTATCTGCCGTTCTGCCTGTTCAACGTGGCGAGCCCGGCGCTCAGCGTGCTGTACGGCTATACCGGCTTCAAACTGGTGAAGCTCGACAGGCCGGTCACTCGGGAAGCGGGTGGCGACACTCGAGACGGCTGACGCCATTCTGCACTGCGCGTATACTTGCGCGATGAAATTTTGCAGCCACTGTGCCCATACCGTTGTATTCGAGATCCCCGCCGGCGACGACCGCCCCCGCCACCTGTGCCGGGCTTGCGGTGCCATTCATTATGTAAACCCCCGGGTGATTGTCGGCACCCTGCCCTATATCGGCGAACAAGTGCTGCTGTGCAAGCGCGCCATCGAACCCCGCCACGGGCTCTGGACTCTGCCCGCCGGATTCATGGAAAACGGCGAAAGTAGCGAACAGGGTGCACTGCGGGAATCTTGGGAAGAGGCGCGCGCCAAGCTCCGTATCGACGAACTGTTCGCGGTTTACGACATCCCCCACATCAATCAGGTGTACCTGATGTACCGCGGGGAACTCACCGATATGGATTTCGGCCCTGGGCCGGAGTCACTGGAAGTGGAACTGTTTGAGGAGAAAGACATTCCCTGGGACGAGATGGCCTTTCCGGTGATGACGCAAACGCTGAAGCACTACTTCCGCGACCGGGACAATGGCGAGTTTCAATTGCATCGCGAAGTGATCGAACGGAAGCTCTGAATCAAAACAACCTCCTCGCTTTAAAGCCCGCCTCGTTCTGTCGAGTTTCGGTGGCGGCGAATCACTGGGTAGCCCTTTTCGAAACCGCTGTGAATACATCCCTGTCGCCGACGCTTTCGAAAAGGGCTACCCAGCGCT
This sequence comes from Microbulbifer sp. SH-1, assembly GCF_011326135.1. NCBI lineage: Bacteria > Pseudomonadati > Pseudomonadota > Gammaproteobacteria > Cellvibrionales > Microbulbiferaceae > Microbulbifer > Microbulbifer sp. SH-1. The sequence goes on from NZ_CP046948.1 coordinate 1,820,325, forward strand.
TCACCTTCAGTTTTGACCGCAACACTTCGTCAGCCACACCGGGGGTCTAGTCGCCACAGATCAAACGCCGGCTCCTCGTAAGGATGGGCGCGGCGCATGGCGGCGAGCACGTCGTCCACCACCTCATCCGCGCACACGGTTTCCACCCGGTACTCCGGCACCTGTTCCACCCTCCCCTGCTGGCCAATAAACGGCTGGCTGCCGTCCAGCGGGCGGAATTGGCCGGTGCCGAGCACCTGCCAGCTGCAGCTGTCGTAATCGCCGATGCGCCCGGCACCGGCGGCAAACAGTGCCTGCTTCACCGTCTCCAGATGCGGTTCGGGGATATACACGCAGAGTTTGAACACCGCACCGCCCTCTCAGAAAATAATCAGAACAGCAGAGTCATCAGCTTGCGCTGATAGGCCGTCGCCACCGGATCGCCCTTGCCCAGCGCCTTGACGATATCCAGGTACGCCTGCTTCACCGCGCCATCGGCATAGCCCATATCCCGGCGCAGAATGTTCAGCAGCAGCTCCAGCGCCTCCTCGTGGCGCTCGTTCTGGCTGTACTGCACCGCCAGTTTGTGGGCTGCATCGAAGTCGTCGGGGTTGGCCGTCAGAACTTCCTGCAGCGCCTTGATCTCGGGGGATTCCGCCGCCTGCAGTTTCAGCTCCAGCTGCGCCATCAGCTGCTGGTAATCGCCGTCCTGATCCGCCAGCAGAATCTTGCCGAGCACCGCTTCTGCGTCTTTGGTGCGGTTTTTTTCCAGCAGTACCGCCGCGTATTGTTTGGCGATATCCGCGCGCTCACCGGAGTCCGTGTAGGCCTGCCGCAGGATTGGCAGTGCCTCGTCCAGGTCACCCTCGCCCACCAGCTTCTGCGCGCGCGCCAATGCCAGGTCCCAGGGCTTGGGCAGGTATTTATCCAGCATCTCGCGGATCTGTTTTTCCGGCTGGGCGCCAGCAAAGCCGTCAACCGGCTGGCCATCTTTCAGCACCATCACCGTAGGCAGGCTGCGCACCCCCAGCTGGCCGGCCAGCACCTGCTCGGTATCGGCATTCAGCTTCGCCAGCAGGAACTGGCCCGCGTATTCCCTCGCCAGCTTCTCCAATACCGGCATCAGCTGTTTGCAGGGCTCACACCAGTCGGCCCACACATCCACCACCACCGGGCGTTTCATGGATTCTTCGATCAACACCTGCTGGGCATTCTGGGCTGTGACATGGATAATCTGTTCGTTCAAAATCAATCCTCATTGAGCACGTCTGTATTTGCTGAATGGTACACGCTGCCGCGCTGATTTGTTGAGTTTCAGGTATTGGATCTCACCTTCCACATCCTTTGCCTCGACAAAACAACTATTTGCCTGCGCGCCGGGCTCGCCGCCATATTGCGCGAACAATGAATACGATCATTAACAGCAGGAGTGACCAGGGTAATAAATAAGCGACTGCACTGACCGCATCAGCAACTCCATTGGACAGTCTGCCTCCAAATTCCTTGAATGCAACTTTGATTGGGTACAGGAAAGAGCGCTGGGTGTAGACGATGAAATTAATGGTAACCAGATCCATCTCAACGCGCTGCAGCAGTCTCTGGCGCTCACCGCTGGCCAATTCCAGATCTGATTGAACTTTGGCCATCTCTCCTGCGAGCTTGATCAGCGCATCCACGTCATTGCTGGGCTTTCCACTCAGCGTTTCGAGTCGATCTCTGTAGTTATTCAACATCTCGAGACGTTTCTGATTATCGACGATGGCATCGCCCAAATCCTCGGCAGAGGTAGCTTTACTGGTAACTTCTCCGGCTCCCGATGCCAACTCCAAAAGTTGGGGAACCCCTTCCGGTACGATCCGTAATTCCACTCGTGCATTGACGTAGTTATCGGTCTGTAACTCGCTCTGCAGCATGGTGCAGCGGTAACGTTCGTCGGCGCTGCACCATGCCAGAATCTGGTTGTACTTTTTCTCCAATTGGGCGGGGGGGAGAGCTACGGATAAATGATGCTTATACGCAAGATAGCGGTCGCGCTGCCGCTGGTTTATTTCTGCGGCTTTCATCGCCGCAGATCCGACGATTTCTGCCATCATGGCGGAATCGTCAGAATCCCTGCTCGAACACGAAACCAGAAATACCAAAAATAACAAAAATAATGATCGCAAATTATTCATTGTTGCCTTCTTTCCAATAAAAAATCACGCTCTGGGTTCCCCATCAAAGCTGAACTTTCTCACCAGTGCAATGACGACGGCAACCGCGGCGATGACAGCAATTTGGCGAATTTACGCCAGCGCTCGTCCTGCGAGTCCGCGCCTTGCTCGACATATTCCTGTACCAGCTGCTTGCCCCAGTTGTAGTTGATCACGTAGGCGCCGTAAGTATCCACGAACCTTACCCGCTGCGCAGCCTTTTCCGGGCTCATTCCGGTGTACTTCTGGAAGCGGGCGATGGCCTCGTCGCGGTCTATCTCGCGGTCGATGTATTCGCGCGCGACGATGTTCTCTGCAAACTTCAGTTTCGCCAGCAGGTCGAGTACCCGCTGGTATTTTTCCGCACCAGCGGGGTCGAGGCCGGCTAGCGGGTAGAGGGTTTCCCGTTCAAAGCGCGTTTTGTCCTCGCCCGGGAAGGCGAGATCAATACCGTAATTGGCGCTGCCCTCGGCAATCAGGGATTGCGGGCTGAACAGCGGATACACGCTGTACTCCACCCAGCCCCGGTCCTTCACCAGTTTCTGTTCCAATAATGTGTTGTAGGTATGGTGGCCGGGGTAGCCCTCGTGGCAGCCGAGATCCACGGCGCGGTCGATATAGATGGGCAGTTCGCTGTTGATCTGGATCAGGCTGTGGGCATTGCCCTGGTACCAGTTGTAGCCACTCCAGGGTTTGTCCTGCACGTACTCCAGGCGGAAGCTCTCATTTTCAGGCAGCTGGATATGCGCCTTTGTGCGTTTCTTGCATTCGTCGATTGCCGCATTGAACACCGCCTCCAGCTTGTCTTCGGGAATGCGGTACTGCTGCTGGAATTGCTGTATGCGCAGATGCAGCGGCTCGCCGCCCGGCAGTTCCTGTTCGAGTGCCGCGAGCACCGGCTCGAATTCGGCGTACTGTTGCACCGGTGGCTCGGTGTCATACAGCGCTTTGGCCTCGCGCTGGAAATTGCGGTAGCTCGCATCGGCAATGTGATGGGCGTGATAGGTAACGGCGGACAGTTGGGTTTTTAGGTAATGCTGACGCAGGGCCTGCAGATTGCCCGCAGGCTCGGTAGTCTGCGGCAATTTCGCCAGCAGTGCTTCCGCGCGACTCGCCAGTTCCGCCGGCGAGGCTTGATCCGCTTCCGCCTCGGCTTTCCAGGCGGCGGGCCCGTAATAGGCATCTACATAGCTTTTATCGTGATTACCGAGAGTGAGCACCAGCCGCACATAGTCTTCCGCCAGCTGGTCCAGCGCGGCGTCATTTTGCGTATTCTCGGGCGCGGTTGCGGTTTCACCCTGCTGCGCGGATGCCGTGGTTTCGGTTGCGTCGGATTCCCGCGCCCCGTTCTTAGTGCGGCTGTCGCAGCCTGCCCCTATCGCGAGTAACAGGCCCATTGCCGCGGAGATCGTTATTTTTTTCACGTCGTTGCTTCCCGTTGCAGAGTTCACAAGTTCAAATCGACTGCCGACGATCATAGCCGATTCAGGGTTGCACGCCGATCTCCGGTGGCAGGAGCGCAAGCTCCCGTTTGATCCACTCCAGGAACAACTGCACCTTGCGTGTGCGGTGCATGTCGCGGTGAGTGACGAGCCACAGGTTTGTGCGCCACTCCCGCGGCGGCTCCAGCATTCGACGCAGACCGGGGCGCGTTTCCGCGCACCAGCTGTGCAGCGCGGCAATGCCGACGCCATTGCGGGCAGCGTCCTCGAATCCGGAGAACTCATTGCAGCGAAACACAATCTGTTCCTCTGGCACCTGCCTGGCGATCCAATCCAGACTGGGAATGAAATCGTAAGCCTTGATGGGCGCAATAAAGCGGTGGCCAGACAGGTCGTCGCGGCTGTTCAGCGGTCCGCACTCGCGAACGTACTCCTCGGATGCATAGAGGGTGTTCTGCAGGGAGATAGCCGGCTGCACCACATAGTCCGGTTCCGTGGGTTTTGCCCCCGGACGGATGCCGATGTGCGCTTCTCCGTGCTCCAGGCGCAGATGGCGTTGGTCTGCCACCAAATGCAGGCGCACCTGGGGATTCTCGGCCTGAAAACCGCGCACCATGGGCATCAGCTGCGGGATCAGCGTGTTTACGGTAGTGATGATCAGCGTGCCATGCAGCGCCTCGTCCACGCCCTGCATCTTCCCCACCAGCAGGTCCAGCTGATCCTGCATATTTTCCGCCGCACTCATCAGTATCTGCCCCGCTTCAGTGGGCACGTAGCCGCGGGGGTGGCGGATAAACAGCCTGGTCTTCAGCGCCTTCTCCAGTGCGTCTATCCGCCGCAACACGGTGGAATGCGACACCTCCAGCTCCAGCGCCGCGCCCGACAGTGTGCCCGCGCGGGCCACCGCCAGGGCGTAGTGCAGGTTGTTCCAGTCCTTGACCGCGGTGCCAGACATCCGGGTCTCCTTGTGCCAGTTGCTTGGTATGCAATCTACTGCGCCTCAGACTTCTGTGCAACTACGCACAGAAGCGTTGCGAATATTCTATTTCTGTCTTTCCTAAGTTAGGACAGAATGGCCGCCATTGAGATTGGTTTGGAACGTTACCGGCGTTTCGCATTCGGCGGAATCTCCGCAAACACGCATCAAAGGAAAATCCATCATGAGCAACAATCGCAAACCTCGCCTGCTGGCCCTTGCCGGCAGCCTGCGTCAGGACTCCTGGAACCGTCAGCTGGCAACCGCCGCCGCGCAGATGGCGCGGGACGCCGGTGCCGAGGTGGTGGAAGTGAACCTGCGCGATTATCCCCTGCCCCTGTTCGACGAAGATATTGAGGCCGTCGGTGTACCGGAGCCCGTGAGCCGCCTGAAGGACCTGTTTGCCAGTGCCGACGGCCTGCTGATTGCGAGCCCCGAGTACAACGGTTCGGTCACTGCCGCACTGAAAAATCTGATTGACTGGGTGTCCCGTCCCGATGGTCAGTACGGTCGCGCAGAAGTGTTTCAGGGGCGCCGCGCTGCACTGTTTGCCACCTCCCCGGGCGGCCTTGGTGGTATGCGCGGGCTGAACCACCTGCGGGATATTCTGCAACCGCTCGGCACCTGGATCGCCCCCACCATGCTGGCGGTGCCGGCTTCCATGAACGCATTTGATGCAGAGGGGAACCTGGTGGACGAGAGCGCAAAGACTCAGCTGCGCACACTGGTGGAACAGACCCTGGCGGCGATGGTGATCTGATCCACGGGAGCTCAGATACAGGAACTGAGGTGGGGAATATTCTGCGCCTCAGTTTTCCTCTTCGTAGCGGTGCCAATATCGCTGCATCTTCAGGAACAGGAAGGACGCGGTCCAGGTGATCAGCACCAGTCCGGTCAGCGCTTCAAGACCGGCGGTAAAGCGCAGTTCGCCGTGAGGCTCGACGTCGCCAAAGCCGAGTGAGGTGTAGGTGGTAAAGGAGAAATAGGCACAATCAATCAAGGAACCATTGAAATTGCCCGTCAGGGTACCGAAATGCGGCGAGTGGTACATGTAGTAGTAACCAAACGCGAACATCCAGATTTCCGCAATGTGGCCGATCAGCGCGCCGAACACCCCCATCAGAACCCCGAGGTTGCGCCGCAACTTCAGCTTGTGGCCAAGTTTGAAAAGCCCGTTCAGCACCTCGTGGTGTATCACGATGGCAATGGCAACCAGCAGGCTGTTGAGAAATAGCGTAAGCAACTTATGGGCGAAATCGCTTTAGCGTCGTTTCTGGAAAAAATCCTTCACCAGTGCACCGGCTTCATCCTGCATGACCCCACCCTCGACCTGTATCCGGTGATTGAAAAACGTCTGTTCCGCCAGCTGCAGCTGACTCACCACCACACCGGCGCGGGGTTCGCTTGCGCCATAGACCAGGCGCGCGATGCGGGCGTGCACCAGGGTGCCGAAACACATGGTGCATGGCTCGATGGTGACATACAGGGTCGCACCCGGCAGGCGATAATTGTTCATGTGGCGGGCGGCCGCGCGCAGTGCCACCACTTCGGCGTGGGCGCTGGGGTCGGAAGCGGTGATCGGCTGGTTGAAGCCTTCGCCGATGACTTCCCCATCCAGTACCACCAGCGCCCCTACCGGTACCTCCCCCAGTTCGGCGGCTTTGGCGGCAAGCCCCAGGGCCTGCTGCATGAACATGTAATCCCGCGGCGTCGCCAATTTAAGAACTTCCTTCGTTAACGTTACTCTAAAATTCCATCGGCGGCTGGCTTGATGAACTGCCGCAACAGGAAATCGGCTTCCAGTTGCAGGCCGTCCTGCTGCTCAAGGGATTGCCGCGCTTCTGTTCGCCCTTTCCAGGCAAATGGCGTCATCGCGAGAAAATCCCGCACTGCCTCGTTGCCGTGAATGTTGAGGTCGAATTGACAGCGGCTCTCACCGATCGACTCAAACCCGGAAATGGCCGCCGGCGCCGTATGCCGTTGCGGCGTCTCATAGAGGCGGGACTTCAGGCTCCAAAGATGATCCGGGCCCGGCGATACATCCAGCAAAATGCCACCGGGCTTGAGCACCCGCACCAGCTCTTCCGCCGGGCCCGGCGCAAATACTCTCAGCAGTGCATCGACGCTGTTGTCTGCCACCGGCAGGTGAAAACTGCTGCCCACCGCGAAGTTCGCCTGCGGCTGCCGTTTTGCGGCAAGCCTTATGCCGGCCTTGGCGATATCCACCCCGAAAATATTGGCAGACGGCCAACCGCTCTCGGCCAGGGTGCGCACGTAGTACCCCTCTCCACAACCGATGTCCAACAGCAATGGCCTGTCACCATTTCCTGCGGTAGCAAGCTGGGCACAGATGGACTCTGCCAGCGGACGGTAGTAGCCGGCATCCAGAAAACGTCGCCGCGCGGCCAGCATGTCCGCGGAATCCCCCGGCTCACGGCTGCGCTTCTGCTGCACTGGCAGCAGATTTACATAGCCCTCTTTTGCGCGGTCAAAACTGTGGCCGTTGCTACAGCGCCAGCTTTGCTTTTCCAGACTCAATAGGTGATTGCAATGAGGGCACTGCCAGATCATGCGTTTTCGATGATTTCCTGTGGTTTCGGCACGTCAGTTTTGTGCAAGATCAGTTCCGCCGCTTTTTCCGCGATGGCAATCACCGGTGCGTTGGTGTTGCCGCTGATGAGGGCGGGCATTATGGAGGCATCCACTACCCGCAGTCCATCCACGCCGCGCACCCGCAGTTCAGCATCCACGACCGAAAAATCATCGTCGCCCATTTTGCACGTACCGACGGGGTGGTAAATGGTTTCGGCATTCTGGCGAATAAAATTCGCGATCGCATCGCGCTCGCTCAGTAGTTCCCTGGGAGACCACCAGCGCTTCTGCAACGTCTTGAGCGCAGACTGGCCGATGATGTCGCGCGCCATTTCAAATCCCTCGATCATGACCTGCAGATCTTCGGGCTCGGACAGGTAGTTGGGCTGAATCAGCGGCGGCGCCTTGGGATCGCGGGAGGCGAGCGCAATATGCCCGCGGCTTTTCGGCCGCAGTGCACAGGCGTGCAGGGTGTAACCATTGCCGGATTTTTTATCCAGGCCGTGCTTGAACAGCGGTGCCGCGGTCAGGTGAAACTGGATGTCCGGGTACTCACCGGCGAGGCTGGAACTGACGAAGCCGCCGGCATCCGCGACATTGTTGGTGAGCATACCGCGATTCAGCAGCAGGTATTCCGGGAAATGCATGGCGGTGGCGAGCTTGGAAAAAAAGCCGTTGTTGAATCCAACCTTGCGATCCGTCTCCACCACCAGGGAAATATCCAGGTGGTCCTGCAGGTTCTGCCCTACCCCCGGCAGGTGGCACTGGGGCACGATGCCAAGCTTTTTCAGCTCCGCCTCCGGGCCTATGCCCGAGAGCATCAGCAACTGCGGCGACTGGATCGCGCCGGCACACAGGATGATCTCCTTGTTGGCGACGATGCGGCGACCGTTCACCAGGGTCACCGCACTCACGCGGCTGCCCTTAAACTCGAGCGCCGCCACCGGCGAACTGGTGCAGATACTGAGATTCGGGCGGTTCTTTACCGGATAGAGATAGGCGGTGGCCGCAGAGCAGCGGCGACCGAACTTCTGCGTGACCTGATAGAAGCCCACGCCGTTCTGCTGGTGGCCGTTGAAATCGTGATTGGGCCGGTGACCGGCTTCCTGCGCCGCCTGCACAAACGCGTACCCCGCGGGCGACTTCCATTTGAGGTCGGAGACTGCGAGCGGGCCATAGCCACTGTGGTAGGCATCGCTGCCGCGCTGGTTGCCCTCTGCCAGTAAAAAGTACGGCAACATACCCGACCAGCCCCAACCGGGATTGCCCGCCCTCTCCCAGGCGTCGTAATCGCCCGGGTTGCCGCGGGTGTAGATCATCGCATTGATGGCACTGCTGCCACCCAGCACCCGGCCCCGCGGCCAGAACAGGCGGCGGTTGTCGAGATTGCTCTGGGGTTCGGTGTAGAAATGCCGGTTGAAGCGTTTGCCCGGCAGCAGGTAGGCGATGCCCGCGGGCATCTGGATCAGCAGGTTGTGGTCGGAGGGTCCCGCTTCCAGCAGGCAGACGCGGTTCTGCTCGTCTTCACTGAGGCGGTTGGCCAGCACACAGCCGGCGGAGCCCGCTCCCACAATCACATAGTCGTAGACCCGGCTTTTGCCCATACCCGCCTCCCGTCCCTTGTTCTGATCATTATGCTGGTACTGGATTCCAACCCGGCTGGTGCAGCCGGTCAATGATCAGAACAGTCTAGACAAGGCGACGGGACTTATTTGGCGCTCAGGTCCGCGGAGACATCCAGCGCCACCGGGCGACCACTGCGGTTGCCGTCGGCGCTTTTCGTGCGCAGTGACTGCACCGTCTGCGGGTCAGTACCCTCGGTAAGCGGCAGCCACTGGTCGCCGTCGAAGTATTCCAGCGCCAGCCCGGGATACGGCAGCGCAGTTTTCACGCGGTCACCTTCCACCACCGCGCCAGGCACGGGGATGCGATAGCCAATGCCGGCGCGATCCAGCTTCAGCAGCTCCTTGTTGCCAAGCGCCGCGGAGAAGCTCGCCCAGTCGCGCGCGAGTGCCTGTTTGTCTACAAAGGTGGTTTCCGCGGAGAATGTCTGGCCCGCTTTCAATGGCAGTTCCCAGCTCGCCTGGTGCCAGGCGCGCTCGGCGAGCGCCAACAGACGCGGGAATACCTGGTACTCCACCGCCTCATCGGTGCGCACCACTTCGCTCCACAACTGGCCCTGGATACCGCGCACACTGTCGGCAAATTCCGGCGCGGGCGAGGTCGCCTCCCAGCCGTGGCCGTCGCGATCGGGATACACCTCCGCCTGCTGCGCGGTATTCAGCGGCGCGTAGCTGAAGGTCTTGCGGGTATCGGTATAGCGGGACGCCCAGTAGTAACCGCGCTCCGCCGGGTCCACTTCCTGGGGCATGTCGAAGTAGAGGTAGTCGGAGTGGGACTGCACCAAGTCGAAACCGGTCTGGGCAAAATGCGCACTCTCGTCACCGCCGCCCCAGAACAGCGGCGCCCAGGAGTTCACGTAGTTGTGCCGGGTGGCGAGCTCTTCGCTGGCGTTGCCGATTTTCTTCACGCCATCGTTCCAGGCGGCCATGGTGGGAATACCCGCATCCGCCACCAGCTGGCTCACGCGCTTGGCGTAGAGTTCACCCAGCTCGTCAAGGGCTTTCACTTCGCCGCTGGCGATCAGTTTCTGGCACTGGGGTGAATTGCTCCAGGGCTTGTTGCGCATGTCGGCACTGGTGTCGCCCTTCTGGGGGTCTTTGCCCGGACCCACTTCAAAGCTGTCGGAGGCGAGGATGTTGACGGCCTCGTCGCCACCAAAGTGCCAGGTCTGCAACGGCATACCGGCGGTGTCGTGCATGGCCTTCACTTCGCGGATCACTTTGCCGACGAAGTGGTAGGTGGAGTCGACGCAGGGGTTGATGTAGCTGTCGTTGTAGAACTGTACCGAGAGGTACCTGGTGTCGTCCTCGGGGTCGATCAGGCGGTAGGCCTCCGCAGCCGCCGGGTCAGAGTCTTTCAGCTTGCGGTAGCGCGCCTCCATCGCCACCACGGCAGAGCGGGCGTGGGCGGGCATATCGAACTCCGGCACCACTTCGATGTGGCGGTCGGCGGCGTAGCGCAGGATCTCCACATAGTCGTCCACGCTGTAGAAACCGGAGCCGAAGTTGTCCGCCCTGGGCCCGGAGCCCAGCTGCGGCAGCAGGCAGGTGTTTTCTTGCAGATCGAAGCAGCGCTGGCTGCCGACCTCGGCGAGTTCCGGCAGTCCAGGGATCTCCAGGCGCCAGCCCTCGTCATCGGACAGATGGAAATGGAAGCGGTTGAGCTTGTAGGCCGCCATCTGGTCCAGCAGCTTCAGCACCACCTGCTTGCTGTGGAAGTTGCGGCCGACGTCCAGGAACATGCCGCGGTGGGGGAAGCGCGGCGCGTCCGTCACTACCGCCTGGGGCAGGCTGTTGCTGTTGAGGTCCACCAGTGCCAACAGGGACTGCACCCCGTAGAAGGCGCCGTCGGTATCGGCACCGGTAACACGGGCGCCGTCAGCCTCCACCACGAGGCGATAGGCGCCGGCGGGCTTGCCAGCGAGCGCGGAGCTGTCCACCGTCACCTGCACTGGGTAGGCGTCGTCACTTTTTGCGGAAAGACCCAGTTGCGTCAGGCGCTGCTCCAGCGCGCGCACACTGCCATCGGCGAGGCCGGTGGCATCAATCGCGATACCGGCACCCAGCACCACCGGCGCACCGGCGAGAACCTCGGTGGAAAGCGGTTGCGGAATGATACGGCCACGCCAGTCCGGCTCCCCGACACTGGCGATGTCATCGTCCGCGGTGAAGCGCTCGAAGCGGGTGGAGGCCGTGGCCAGCATATTGGCGTCGTCCGGCGCGCGCTTCCAGTTGTTCGGGTCGTTCTTGTTGATGGGCAGGACTATGTCGCTCAGGTCATCGGTATCTGTGGATTCGATCACCCGCGCTTCGCCGTCGGCCCCTACCACAAACAGGCGCGGCTGGAAGTCGGAGGCGAACTGCATCCAGCTTTCCGCCAGGATATCCAGCGGCAGGGACTCACCTCTGGCGATCCCGGCGAACTTCTCGGTGGGGATCAGACGGTGCAGGTCGCCGTTGACCCGCTCCAGGGTAAAGGCGTCGCTGTTCAGCAGCGCCAGAGAGCGGCGCACGCTGTGGAAATAGAGCACCCAGTCCCGCTCATCGGCAGCAATCGCCGGGCCGTGGTTGATCAGGCTCACACGGTAGGTGGAACAGGCGGCGCTGCTCCCCCCGGCCCGTTTGCACAGCGCGCGCATCTCATCGTCCATCCCCTGAAAATTGGTCAGTACCTCCTGGGTCACCGCGAAGTTGGCGGCGATGCGCTCGGGCGCAGAGAGGGCGACGGCGGTCTCGGGCGCCGCAGCGGATTCGGGATCGGAACAGGAAGCGATCAATGCGGACAGGGCCAGGCTGGCAAAGAGGGGAAGCCGATTCATGGGTCTTCTCTTTTATTGGTGGTGCTCTATTGGATTTTTTGTGCGCGGACACGGTGAACCGACACCGGCCAGCCGTCCACCATAGCGAAAAAGACAACGCTGTCAACAGGATCTGATGGCCCCCGGACATAAGCAGGAAAGGACCGGGCTCGCGCCAACAGTCATATGACTGCTGAACCACGGCGGCATTTAGTGATCCAACCGTTCGTTCACTAGACGATGTTTTTATAAGGCGCGGATTACATCCGGCGTTTTAGTAGTAAAAAACATTGGCGGAAACCTCCCCGCAGCCCCCGGAAACTCGGCAAAACTCTGAATATCCAGTAATGGCGGGGCTTACGAAGAAATGACCGTCACCCCGCAAAAATTCACGTCCAGGGTTGGCAAAATGGCGGAATTTGTGAGACAAACGGGTTCAGTAAGGGTGAGCCATAATAAATTCAGTGGTTGTTCAGTAACCAACTGATGTAGACAAAACGCCCCGGGGTGGAAAGATGGAAACTTGCAGTTCTCGGTTTCGTTCCAACAAGCGCCTGATCAGCAGCCTGCCGGTTGTGCTTGGCATTCTGTTGCTTCCCGTATCCACGGCCCTGTTTGCCGAAGACACGATTTTCATACCCGACTCTACCAAAGCGCTCAATCTCCAGGCGGACAACGCCTTCTTCATCGACAGTGCATTTGGCATGGACAACAACGCGCTGTTTGAATCCGCGGAAAACCTGCGCAACAACTCCATGGGCATGGTGCATCGCCGCCTGAATCACCAGTGGCTGGAGGTACATACCTATCCCGATCAATCAGAGAATGTCACCGGCGGCCGTGCGATCAATGAAATTCTGAAGATGGGTTTCAAAACCTACATGGAACAACATAAGCGCGCCAAGCAACATCCTCTGCTGCGCTACACCAATAGCCACGGCAGTCTCAACAACGCGCTGGATTACGACTTCCGCCTGTCGGATGACAAGTTCTCGATCTCCTTCGAGTACGAGTTTTAACCGCCAACAGCCCGGACAAATCCGCTCTCTGCCGCGCGCGCCTGCGCGAATTTGCTAGAATCTCCGCCTATACCTACCGGCGGAGATTCCCGTGCCAGAAACAGTCAATTCCCCCTCTCAGTTCAATCATCTTCCCCGCGCCGGCGTAATGCCGCGCCTCGTGGCACTGCTTTACGACCTGTTGATCGTCGCGGGCCTGTGGATGGTGTACGGCTTCTTCGCCATGCTGGTGGTTTCCGCCTTTGGCGGGCTGCACTGCCAACCGGAACTTCAGGACTACACCCCCTGCGTCGGCGGCCTGCTGTATCAGCTCGGCCTGCTGTTGGTAACAGCGGGATATTTTTTCTGGTCCTGGCGCGCCGCCGGACAGACCATTGGCATGCGCGCCTGGCGCTTGATGGTGGCGAATAACAACGGCATGCAGCTCAGCTGGTACCAGTGCGTAATCCGCGGGCTGGTGGGCCCACTCTCACTGGCCTGCCTGGGGCTGGGATATTTCTGGGGTTACTTTAGGGAGGATCGCGCCAGCTGGCACGACCTGGCGTCGGACTCGGAAGTGCGGCAATTGCCGAAGAAGAAGAAAGAGAAAAAACGCTAATCTTGAAGCGGGCGTTCAACGCGCCCGCTTCAGCAGCAGCCAGCCAATCATAAAACTGGCGAGAATCGGTACCAGCACCGCAATAAACGGCGGGAATCCGAACACCACTGACGACGGCCCGAGCATGTCCTGCAGGGTCTGGAACACAATCCCTACAATCACCCCGGTGAACACCCGCAGGCCAGTGGTTACTTCCCGCAGCGGGCCAAAAATAAACGAGATCGCCATCATCACCAGCCCCGCAATGGTCAGCGGCTGCAGCACCTTTTTCCAGAACGCCAGCCAGTAGCGCGCGGAATCCTCACCCTTGCGGTCGAGGAACTTGCCATAGGACCACAGATTGCGCGGTGACAGATCCGACGGCATTGGTACTACCAGCGAAAACAGATCCGGCGACAAATCCGATTCCCATACCGACCTCGCCTCCCGGCTGCTACTGGCACGCTCCGGCGTCAGGCTGGTCTGGCGACTGTTCTGCAGCTCCCAGCGGCCGCCCTCGTAATACCCGCGCTCGGAGAACACCACCTGCTGCAATTGGCGGTCTTCATCAAACCGGTAGCGGGTGATGCCAAACAGGGTGCCGCCGGGCAGCGCCGCATTGAAGTGTACGAACTCTCCGTTCTCGTTAAACCACAAACCCTGCCCCAAGCCCGCACTCTCCAGTTCCCCCTGGGCAATGGCGCGGCGGCTCTCCGCGGTCTGGTTGGTGACCGGTACCACCAGCTCCGCCAACACCAGGCCGAGTATGATCAATACCATGACCGGCTTCATCACCGCCCACGCAATGCGCGCGATGGATACCCCGGAGGCCCGCATTACGGTGAGCTCGCTGGTTCCAGCGAGTGTGCCGAGCCCAACCATACAACCCACCAGCGCGGAAAAACCCAGCTGGCTGTATACGCGCTCTGGCAGCGTCCACAACACGTATTCCAGCAGGTTGGCGAACTGATAGTCCCCTCCCAATTCACCCAGTTCATCCACAATGGCGGAAATAACGTCCAGGCCAAGGATGACCATCAACACCGCGAGAATCGCCAGGGTGACGGTGCGGGCGATATAGCGATCAAGCAGGGACATTGGCACCTCCATTTCCACCCTTCGCACCACCACCACTCGCTATATTCCTGCGCCGACGGGGCTTGCGGTTGCGCCCGCCCAATAGCAGCAGACCAAGAATCAGGAACGGCGGGTGCACCAGCCAAATGGCCCACGCGTGCTCGATCTTGCCGTCTTCGATAGCGCCGCGTACCCCCTGCAGCGCGACCAGATAAACGATATACAGCAGCACCGCCGGGATCATCTTGGCATAGCGCCCCTGACGCGGATTGGTGCGGCTGAGCGGCACAGCGAGAACCGCCACCACCAGCACCAGCACTGGCAAACTGAAGCGCCAGTGGAGGTTCACGCGCTCGCGAGCGTCTTGACTCTTCCACAATGCCGCGGTGGACATGGACTGCAGCTGCTCGCTGGCCTTGGTGCGCAGACGCGGCACCTCCAACAGTACCTCATAACTGGAAAACGCCATCTGTCGGTAATCGCTCTGGCCGGGAATGCCCTCGTAGCGGTAACCGTCGCGCAATACCAGATAGCGCAGCCCAGTCTCCGGGTCTATCCGCTGCACACCCTCTCGCGCGACAGTGACGATCTGGTGATCCGTCTCGGTTTCACCGCGGGAGTTACCCAGCTCGGCGAGAAACACATCGTGCATGGTGGATTTGTCGTCGCTCAGGGAATCCGCGTAGTACACCGCGCGGTCGCCCTCGGTGCCGACAAATTTCTTCGGCACCAGATGGTCGAATTCATTGCGCGTCTTGTCGGCAGTCAGCAGGTGAGAGGTGCGCTCGATACCCGTAGGCGTCAGGTACAGGCTCATGGTCGCGACAAAAGCCGCCACCATCAGCGCCGGCACCATGGTGTAGCGCAACAGTTGCCGCTCGCTGAAACCGCAGGCGTGCAGTACCGTCATTTCGCTTTCAATATAGAGGCGCCCGTAGGCCAGCAGGATACCGACGAAAAACCCGAGCGGAATCACCAGCTCGAGAAAGCCAGGCAAACGAAAGCCCATCAGGGCAAACAGGATGCTCGCGGAAAGATCGCCGGCAGCCGCCTCGGCCAGATATTTGACAAAACGGCCGCTCATCACCATCAGCAGCAGGACCGCGCTGACAGCCAGGGTTGCACCGAGCAGCTCGCGGCAGAGGTAGCGGAAAATTATCACTGAACGAACAGCTTCCCTGATTGCACTTATTGAAAGAAATGGCGAAATGGATTCGAGAATCCTAAGACTGGACACTCAGGTGACGGATAGGACACCCGATCAAGCAATCCGATCCGTCCCGGGTTAAACTTGCGGTGCGCATTATCACCAAAAAGCCCGGTCATGTCTCGACCTGGTACGGCCCGGTGCCAACGTATCCCGCCCGAGCGAACGCCATCAGGAGTCTGGCTCCCATCGCCGGAATCCGCCAGCGCGGCATGGGGATCACCGGCGCTCCCGTGTGGCCGCACCCCGATGCACCGAGACGACAAGTACCCGGCTCAAAGCACATAGAACATCAAGGAACCATTTCATGCAGTTTATCGCCAAGGTCACCGACATCAGCAAACAGCGCAGCGCCTGCGTCATTCTCGCCGTCGACGATAAAGACCAGCTCACACAGAGCGGCAGCGACCTCGACAAAGCGAGTCACGGCAGCCTCGGCACCCTGCTGAAACGCGGCGACCTGGGCAAAGCCGCCGGCAGTACCCAACTGGTGTCCCTGCTGGAAGGCGCTGCCGAGCGAGTACTGCTGGTGCGCACCGGCAAGGCCCCGGTATCCCAAACGGAGTTCCGCAAGCTTGCCAACGCCAGTGCCAAGGCCGTCACCGGGCTCAAAGACGCCACCAGCTACCTCATTGAAGTTTCGGTGCGCGATGCGGATATCGAATGGCAGGCGCAGCAACTGGCACTGGCCGCAGGCCTCGCCGGTTACAAATTCACCCGCTTCCACAGCGAGGCAAAACCCCATCCACTTGCCAAATTCACCCTGCACGCGGCCGATAAAAAACAGCTGAGCGCCGTGCAGAAAGGCACCGATCTCGGCAGCGCCCAGGCCCTCGGCAGCAACATCGCCCGCGAACTCGGCAACCTGCCCGGCAACCTGTGCACCCCTACCTACCTTGCCAGTGAAGCGAAGGCGCTGGCGAAAAAACACCCGAAGCTCACCACTACGGTGCTCGATAACAAAAAGATGGAATCCCTGGGCATGGGCGCCTTCATGAGCGTTGCCAAGGGCAGCGACGAGCCGGCGGCGATGATTGCGATGCAATACAAGGGCGGAAAAACCGGTGACAAGCCCATCGTGCTCGTGGGCAAGGGCATCACCTTCGACACCGGCGGCATCAGCATCAAGCCGGGCCTGCAGATGGATGAGATGAAGTTCGACATGTGCGGCGCGGCGAGCGTGTTTGGGGTGATGAACGCCCTGGTGGAAATGAACGCCCCGGTGAATGTTGTGGGCGTGGTTGCCGCCGCCGAAAACATGCCCAGTGGCCGCGCCAGCAAGCCCGGTGACATCGTCACCTCCATGAGCGGCAAGACCATCGAGATCCTCAACACCGATGCCGAGGGCCGCCTGGTGCTATGCGACGCCCTGACCTGGGTGGGCAAGTTCAAGCCGAGCGTGGTGATCGACATCGCCACCCTCACCGGCGCCTGCGTCATTGCCCTGGGCAACCACGCCACCGGCCTCTACGCCAATCAGGACCAGCTGGCGCATGACCTGATCGCCGCCGGCGAAACTACCGGCGACCGCGCCTGGCGCATGCCGCTGTGGGAGGAATACCAGTCTGCTCTCAGCTCCAACTTTGCCGATATGCAGAACATTGGCGGCCGCGAAGCCGGCTCCGTAACCGCCGCCTGCTTCCTGGCGCGTTTCGCCGAGGAATACAATTGGGCGCACCTGGACATCGCCGGCAGCGCCTGGACATCCGGTGCCGCCAAAGGCGCGACCGGCCGCCCGGTGCCGCTGTTGCTGCAGTACATCCTGAACAATAAGTAATCCGATAAGTACTGATTGCTACGTAGTCATTAACTCGATGCGAAGGTGGAGGTGGCGGGGACGATTTGCGAGACCGTACGCGGCCTGGATGGCCGCGTCCGAGCCCCCATGGATGGGTTCACGGCGTGTCTCGCAAATCGTCACCGTCACCTCCGCCGCCACAGCCTCAGCTACGAAGCACGAAACAATTCCGGTGGCGGCGCCGCTACCGGGAACAGTCTTGCGAGACACGCCGTGAACCCATCCATGGGGGCTCTTCCGCGAGGTCCCTCTCGCGGAAGGTCTCGCAAGACTGTTCCCGCTATCGCCGCCTTCTCGATTAGTCCGCCACTTCGAATAAATACATGACTCGAATAGATTTCTACGTCCTGGCCTCTGAGAATCCTGGTGAAATCCAGACCTTCGCCTGCCGTCTTGCGGAAAAAGCCTTCCGCAGTGGACTGCATGTGCTAATCGCCGTGGACAACGCTGAGCAGGCACAAGAGCTGGACGACCTGCTGTGGACCTACCGGGAAGACAGCTTCCTGCCCCACGCCCAGCAGAACAAAGACCAGCAGACCGCCATCGAAATCAACAGTGGCGAAGACCCCGGCCAACACCACGGCCTGCTCATCAACCTCAGCAGCGACATCCCCGCCTGGTTCAGCCGCTTCGAGCGCCTCGCCGAAATCGTCTGCCAGCACCCGGAATCCCTCACCCGCTCCAGAACGCGATACAGTCACTTTCGCGACAGGGGATATCCGTTACAATCCCACAACATCACCAACTGATAAAACCCGAACCTGAATCCATGTCCGGTCGCAAAAAGAACAGAAGACCCCAACACGGCCAGCCGCCCCATGAACTCCTCCGGGAACTCAACTCCCTGCGGGAGCTGCTGGGCAGTGACATGGAAGCCGACATCCCGCTGCTGGACCAGGTGGCCGACGCGTCCGCCACTCAAAAAGCCAGCACCGTCCAACACCACAACACCTCTTCGCGCGCACCAATCAAGGTCCCCGGCCAAACGCCACTGCCACCCCAGCGCCCGCTGACCGAACAGGATTTGCCAATCCTGTTCTCCCCGGTCGACGAAGAGCCACTGGACGAGTTCGACGATTACACATCGGCGCTGAGCGAGGCGGACCTCGAACTGCTCCGCCCGCTGCGGGATCTGCCGCCCCGGGCGCCTGAGCGCAGCGAATCCGGCCGGCGGGAGCCCCACCAGTATGCTGCCGCCCCACAAGAGGCGAAAAGCAACAGCCAAGGCGCCGAGCGGCGAACGCCCACGGACAACCCGAAAGAGTCAGTGAAGGACCAAGCGCAGCCAGCGGAGACACCTCAGGGTGAACACCAGCCCGGGCTGTTCGAGACGGAACAGGAGGAAGCGCCGGCGGGTGCCGGGCTCGCCGAATCTGCCCCCGCGGTACCGGCAGTAAAACCGATGGCGACAACCGCGCAAACGACAGTCCCGACAGCCACACAGACACCATTGAGCTCCAAGGTCAGCACAGCCACCATGACAGAAAACCCTTTTCTGCCACCTCACATTCGCGCGCGGTTAACCGGCGGCAGGATTCCGCGCCCGGAGCCAATGCCGGTGGTGCAGCCGGCTGCGCCGACTAAAACAGAGGTAGCGCAGACCAGTCACCGCACATTGTCTGACGACGAGCGCGCGCGCTTGCTGGAACAGCTGGTAGCGGAGCAACTGCCGGAGCTGGAGCGGCATCTGCGCCTCGGCATCGGCATGATGCTCGACGAGCTCTACCCGAAAAAATCCTGACAGTGTCCGGCCGGTCGGCCGGCCTTTTGCCCCCGGTGGCCCCAGCGGTATAATTCCGCCCCTTTTTATTTATTCACTGCCGCCGGCGTTCCAACGGCCGGGCGGCCAGCCCATACAACGCAAGGCACTCCCCCGCGCATGGACAAGACATACCAGCCCAACGCCATCGAACAACAGTGGTACAAAACCTGGGAAGAGAACGGCTACTTCAAGCCCTCCGGCGACACCGCCGCCGATCCCTACTGCATCATGATCCCGCCGCCGAACGTCACCGGCAGCCTGCATATGGGCCACGGCTTCCAGGAATCCATCATGGACGCCCTGATCCGCTACCACCGCATGAAGGGCGACAACACCCTGTGGCAGGTGGGCACCGATCACGCCGGTATCGCCACCCAGATGGTGGTGGAGCGCTTGCTCGCCGCGGAAGGCAAGAATCGCCACGAGCTGGGCCGCGACAAGTTCATCGAAAAGGTGTGGGAGTGGAAGGAAGAGTCCGGCGGCAACATCACCCGCCAGCTGCGTCGCCTCGGCGCCAGTCCGGACTGGTCCCGCGAGCGCTTCACCATGGACGACGGCTTCTACAAGGCGGTGCAGGAAGTCTTCATCCGCCTGTACGAAGACGACCTGATCTACCGCGGCAAGCGCCTGGTGAACTGGGACCCGAAACTGCACACCGCAATTTCCGACCTGGAAGTGCTGAACGAGGAAGAACAGGGCCACCTGTGGCACTTCCGCTACCCGCTCGCCGATGGCAGCGGCCACCTCGTGGTCGCCACTACACGCCCGGAAACCATGCTCGGCGATACCGCGGTGGCGGTGCACCCGGAAGACGAGCGCTACAAGCACCTGATCGGCAAAACCATCAAGCTGCCGCTGGCCGAGCGCGAAATCCCGATCATCGGCGACGACTACGTCGACCGCGAATTCGGCACCGGCTGTGTGAAGATCACCCCGGCGCACGACTTCAACGACTACGAAATGGGCCAGCGCCACAACCTCGAGATGATCAACATCCTCGACGCCGACGCCAACCTGAATGACAACGTGCCGGAGAAATACCGCGGCATGGAGCGCTTTGCCGCGCGCAAACAGGTGGTCGACGACCTCGACGCACTCGGCCTGCTGGAAAAAGTCGACCCGCATACCTTGAAGGTACCGCGCGGCGACCGCTCCGGTGTCGTCATCGAGCCGTGGCTCACCGACCAGTGGTATGTCCGCACCCAGCCGCTGGCGGAAGAAGCCATCAAGGTGGTGGAAGACGGCCGCGTCAATTTCGTACCGAAGAACTACGAGAACATGTACTTCTCCTGGATGCGCGACATCCAGGACTGGTGTATCTCCCGCCAGCTGTGGTGGGGCCACCGCATCCCGGCCTGGTACGACAACGACGGCAAGGTCTACGTCGGCCGCTCTGAAGAAGAGGTGCGCGCGAAGCACAACCTGGGCGACATCGAACTGCGCCAGGACGACGACGTGCTCGACACCTGGTTCTCCTCCGGCCTGTGGACCTTCGGCACCCTCGGCTGGCCGGAAGAAACCCCGGAGCTGGCGGCATTCCACCCGACGTCCGTGCTGGTCACCGGCTTCGACATCATTTTCTTCTGGGTCGCGCGCATGATGATGCTGACCCTGTACTTCAAGAAGGAAGTGCCGTTCCACACTGTGTATGTGCACGGCCTGGTGCGCGACAGCCACGGCCAGAAGATGTCCAAGTCCAAGGGCAACGTGCTCGACCCCATCGACCTGATCGATGGTATCGATCTCGAGAGCCTAGTGCAGAAACGCACATCCGGCATGATGCAGCCGCACCTGCGCGAGAAGATCGAGAAGCAGACCCGCAAGGAATTCCCCGAAGGCCTCGCCGCCTACGGCACCGACGCCCTGCGCTACACCTACTACTCGCTGGCTTCCACCGGCCGCGACATCAAGTTCGACGTGGGCCGCATCGAGGGTTTCCGCAATTTCTGCAACAAGATCTGGAACGCATCCCGCTATGTACTGCAGAACTGCGACGGCTACGACTGCGGTCAGGACGGCAGTGAAGACTTCGAACTCTCCATCGCCGACCGCTGGATCATCTCCCTGCTGCAGCGCACCGAAATCGCGGTGAAGGAAGCCATCGACAGTTACCGTTTCGACCTGGCATCCCAGGCGCTGTATGACTTTGTGTGGGGCGAATACTGCAGCTGGTACCTGGAACTGTCCAAGCCGGTACTGTGGGACGACAACGCCTCCGACGCGGTGAAGAAAGGCACCCGCCGCACCCTGATCCGCGTGCTGGAAACCACCCTGCGCCTGGCGCACCCACTGATGCCGTTTATCACCGAGGAAATCTGGCAGCGTGTGAAAGATCTCGCGGGCCAGGCCGGCGACACCATCATGCTGCAGCCTTACCCCGTTGCGAACGAACACCGCATCGACGAGAACGCGGAAGCGGCAATCGCCTGGTTGAAGGGCGTGATCGAGGGTGTGCGCAATATCCGCGGTGAAATGAACATTTCCCCGGCGATCAACATTCCGCTGATTCTGCGCAACGTTTCTGCGGCCGACCAACAATTGCTGGAACAGACCCGCACACTGCTGATCAAGCTGGCAAAGCTCGAGTCGATCGATTCTCTGCCAGCCGGTGCCGAAGCGCCCGCTTCCTCTACCGCGCTGGTGGGCGAGCTGGAGCTGCTGGTGCCGATGGCCGGGTTGATCGACGTGGAAGCGGAATCCGCGCGTGTCCTGAAAGAGCTGGACAAGCTCGACAAGGAACTCGCCCGCATTGCCGGCAAACTGCAGAACCCGAACTTCGTCGACAAGGCGCCGGAAGACGTCGTGGCCAAGGAAAAAGCCAGACAGGCGGAAATGGAAAGTGCCCGGGCTCGATTTGCTGAGCAACTGGAGTCTCTCAAAAACCTCTGATGGGCTAGCCGCCTCCGGAGCTTATTCTTTTTAAGGTGGACCTGTGGCGGCAAAGCACCGGGGATCGGTTTTCAGAACCGCCATGAATACTTCCCTGTAGGCTGCGTCGGCGCCGTCCATGGCGCCGACGCTTCTGAAAACCGATCCCCGGCACTTTACCTTCGCATCACGTTCATAGCTTCGTAAGCCGAAATGGCGCCCAGAAATGGGCGCCTTTTTTGTTTAATTTCGAAGTGCAAAGTTCCAACGCGAAGGGCCGGCGCTGGGTGGGGCATTTCGGAAGCGTCGCAAACAGGGACGTTTGCGACGCAGCTTACAGGGATGTATTCATAGCGGTTCCGAAATGCCCCACCCAGTGCCGGACCGCCACCGGACCCGCTTAAAGACCTCAACCCAAAATACGCCCCACAGCCAGCGAACTACACTACGGAGACTCAATCAACCTCCTCACCATCTCCATGCCACTTCAAAGCGTGTCAAATTACTGGCCACAACTTGTTTATGCCCTGGCCGTATTGGGACTGATCGCCCTGATGCTCGGCCTGTCCCACACCCTCGGCCAAAAGCGCCGCGATCCCGCCACCCACGAACCCTATGAATCCGGCATCGTACCCACTGGCGACGCGCATATTCGTATCTCCGTCGGCTACTACCTCGTCGCCATCATGTTCGTCATATTCGACCTCGAAGCAGTGTATTTATTTGCCTGGGCCATCTGTGTGCGCCAAGCCGGTTTGCCGGGACTCGTCGAGGCGTCTATTTTCATTGGAGTACTTCTTGTCGGATTGATCTATATCTGGCGCCTCGGTGCTCTCGACTGGGGCCCACATCGCCAGAATCCGCCTGACAGACAAAAGAAATAATCGACCTCTCCAGGTTTACACCACAACGCGGAGCGCGCAACGGCGCGAACAGCAATCATGCGATGGCAGCTCACCCGCGCCGGTTACCCAGCGGACCGTGACAATCTCATAGCAACAGACAGCCACAGTAAAAGCGACGCCTTCGACGAAGACATTCGCAAAAATGTACTGCTCACCAGGCTGCAAGACATGGTCGCGTGGGGGCGCGCAAACTCGCTGTGGCCATTCAATTTCGGGCTGTCCTGCTGCTATGTGGAAATGGCCACCGCGTTTACCAGTCGCCACGACCTCGCGCGCTTCGGCTCCGAAGTCATTCGCGCAACCCCGCGACAGGCCGACCTGATTGTTATTTCCGGCACTGTGTTCATCAAAATGGCGCCGGTGATCCAGCGTTTATATGAGCAGATGGTGGAACCGCGCTGGGTTATTTCCATGGGCTCCTGCGCCAACTCCGGTGGCATGTATGATATCTACAGCGTGGTGCAGGGCGTGGACCGGTTTCTGCCGGTGGACGTGTATGTGCCGGGTTGCCCGCCGCGCCCGGAAGCGCTGATGCAGGGCCTGATGCTGCTGCAAAAATCCATTGCCAGCGAGCGCCGGGCGCTGAGCTGGCTGGTGGACGAACACGGCGCGCAGGAAGTACCCCGAAAACCGCTCAATACCCTGGGCAAACCCAGCCAGCGGGATCTGCACCGCGAAACGCGCATGGCAGCGGACAAGCTTCGCGCGCCGGACGACGTGTGAGTTGCCCATGATCGGGGTGCGGGCAAAAAGCCGGTTTCCAGCGAGCGCCTATCGCGACGCGGCCGTAGCATTTATGCAAGACCTGGCCAGGGAAAGCGACACCCGGCCCGAGCTCGCCTATTGGCTGCAGCCGGATACGCCGGATATGCCCACGCTGTGGATTGGCGAAGCACAGCTGCTGGAATTTCTGCGATGGCTGAAACACGGAATCAACCGGCCTTTCGCCATGCTCTACGATCTCAGCGCCATCGATGAGCGCATGCGCCTTGTGCGCGGCGAGCGCGAAGCGGCGCAGCCGGCGAGTGATTTTACCGTCGTCTATCACCTGCTCTCGTTTGAGCGCGACCTGTTCATTCGCGTCAAAGTCCCGCTGTCAGAATCCGACCTGCGGTTGCCGTCCATCACGCCACTGTGGCCCGCCGCCAACTGGTATGAGCGCGAGGTGTGGGACCTGTTCGGCATCGACTTCGCCGGCCACCCCCACCTTACGCGCATCATGATGCCGCAGACCTGGCAAGGGCATCCGCTGCGCAAGGATCATCACGCCCGCGCCACCGAAGTGGACCCGTTCAGCCTGTCTCCGCACAAGCAACAGGTCGAGCAGGAAGCGCTGCGCTTCAGGCCCGAAGACTGGGGCATGGCCCGCGCCAGCGAGGAAAGTGAATTCCTGTTTCTCAATCTCGGCCCCAACCACCCCAGTGTGCACGGTGTGTTCCGTGTGGCACTGCAGTTAGATGGGGAGCGCATTGTGGATGCGGTGCCGGATATCGGCTACCACCACCGCGGCGCGGAAAAAATGGCGGAGCGTCAGGCGTGGCATAGCTATCTGCCCTACACCGATCGCATCGACTACCTCGGCGGGGTGATGAACAATCTGCCGTATGTGCTCGCGCTGGAACAGCTGGCGGGCATTGACGTGCCCGAGCGCGCGCAGACTGTGCGCATCATGCTGTGCGAATTTTTCCGCATTGCCAGCCATCTGGTGTTCTACGGCACCTTCGCCCAGGACCTAGGGCAGATGTCACCGGTGTTTTACATGTTCGAAGACCGGGAAAAACTGTTCGGTGTAATTGAGGCCATCACCGGCGGGCGCATGCATCCGTCCTGGTTCCGCATTGGCGGCCTGGCGCAGGACCTGCCCAACGGCTGGGAGCAGCGGGTGCGCGCCTTTATCGACTACCTGCCCGCCCGCCTGCAGGAATACGAGGGCATGGTGCTGCGCAACGCCATTGTCAGGAAGCGCTGCCGCGGCATCGGTGTTTACGATACGGCGGCGGCGCTGGAATGGGGCGTAACAGGCCCGGGGCTTCGCGCCACCGGACTGGCGTGGGATCTGCGCAAGCGCCGGCCCTACAGCGGCTATGAAAATTTCGAGTTCGACATTCCCGCCTTCGACGGCGGCGACAGCTACGACCGTTGCCGCGTGCGCGTGGAGGAAATGCACCAGAGCCTGCGCATTATCCGCCAGTGCCTGCAGCACATGCCCGCCGGCGATTACAAATCGGATCACCCGCTCACCACACCGCCGCGCAAGGCGCGCACCATGGAGGATATCGAGACGTTGATCCAGCATTTTCTCAACAACAGCTGGGGCCCGGTGATGCCCGCCGGTGAGTGCTGCGTACCCGTCGAAGCGACCAAGGGCCTGAACAGCTATCAGATCATCAGTGATGGCAACACCACTGCCTACCGCAACCGCATTCGCACGCCCTCGTTCCCGCACCTGCAGATGATTCCACAAATGTGCCGCGATCTCAGCGTGTCGGACCTGATTGCCATCATTGCCAGTATCGACTTCGTCATGGCCGACGTGGACCGCTGAGGAGATGACCTTGGAACGGATTACCCCCGAACTCAGTACCGAAGAAATCCGCGATATCGACGCCGAGGCCGGGCACTACCCGCACAAAAGTGCGGTGCTACTGGAAGCGTTGCGCATCGTCCAGCAACACCGGGGCTGGGTTTCCGACGGCAGCCTGCAGGCACTGGCAAGCTACCTCAAATGCCCCATCGCGGAGCTGGAAGCGCTGGCCACCTACTACCAGTTGATATTCCGCGAGCCGGTGGGAAAGCACGTGATCTACTGCTGCAACAGCGTCAGCTGCTGGATGCTAGGCGGCGACAGACTGCAAGCACATTTGCAGAACCGGCTGCAGATTTCCCCCGGCGAAACCAGCCGCGACGGATTGTTTACCCTGCTGGAAACCCCGTGCCTGGGCGACTGCGACAGGGCGCCGGTGATGATGGTGGGCAGGGAGATGTATCGGCAACTGTCCCGGGAAACCCTGGACGCAATGCTCAGTGAATTGCGCGCGCGCGATGGACAACAACCCATGTCCGACCACCGGGAACAGTAAGATGCCCGGACTGGACCCCGGCCTGCGCACCCCACTTACCCGGAATATCCGCGGCGGCGACGCGGTGTCTCTTGATGCGTACCGCAAAGGCGGTGGCTACAGCGGACTGCAGGCAGCGCTGGAAATGGCGCCGAAAAATATCGTCGAACTAGTCAAGAGCGCGGGACTGCGGGGGCGCGGCGGCGCCGGCTTCAATACCGGACTCAAGTGGAGTTTTGTCCCCGACGCAGACCAGCACCCGGGGCCGCGCTACCTGATCTGCAATGCGGATGAAATGGAACCCGGAGCGTTCAAGGATCGCTATCTGATGGAGCGGGACCCGCATCTGCTTATCGAGGGGATGTTGATCGCCGCCCGCGCCATCGGTGCCGAGACCGCCTATATCTTTATCCGCGGCGAATACCATCTGGCGGCCGAGCGCCTGGCCCATGCCCTTCAGGAAGCGGTCAACGCCGGCCTGCTCGGCGAGCGCATCATGCAGCGGGAATTCTCCCTGCGGATTCACCTGCACCGCAGTGCCGGCAATTACATCTGCGGCGAGGAAACCGCGCTGCTCAATGCCCTCGAGGGCCGTCGCGCCATTCCCAGAGCCAAGCCGCCGTTTCCGCAGGTGAGTGGTCTGTGGGGAATGCCCACCGTGGTGAACAACGTGGAAACCCTGTGCAACCTGCCCTGCCTGCTGGCGCTGGGGGAGGACTGGTACCGCGGGCTCGGCCGAGAAAAAGACACAGGCAGCAAACTGTTCGGTGTGAGCGGACGGGTAAAACATCCGGGCCTATGGGAATTGCCGATGGGTACACCCATTCGCAAAATCATTGAGCAGCATGCGGGTGGCATGGCGCCCGGCTACCAACTGCGCGGATTTTTACCGGGGGGCGGCTCGACGGATTTTCTGTCTCCACGCCACCTGGATCTGGCGATGGACTACGATGTGATAGGCGAGGCCGGCAGCCGCCTCGGCACCGGCACGCTGATCGTGCTCGATGACCACACCTGTCCGGTCGCCATGGTGTTGAACCTGCAGCGTTTTTTTGCGCGGGAGTCCTGTGGCTGGTGCACGCCCTGTCGCGACGGGCTGCCATGGGTAGTGGAAATTCTGCAGCGTATCGAAAGTGGACTCGGCGAAAAACGCGACCTGGTCCTGCTGCGGGAACTGGCGCGACGTATGGGGCCGGGCACCACATTCTGCGCGCTGGCACCCGGTGCGGCCGAGCCGCTGCAGAGCAGCCTGAAATTATTTTTGCGGGATTATGTCGCGCATATCGTACAGCGCGGCTGTCCCTATCGACACAGCGCAAAGCCCGCTGCCGAGCCACTGTGCGAACACTGAAATGCCGCTGACACTGCGGCAGGCATTTTTACAATAAGCGCAAGTCGTTACAGGAAGTCGTCAAAGCGAATCGTAAACAAGCTTCGAACGGACCTGACATACCGGTGCAATGCACAAGGCAGGGAATGCCCAAGCCATGGCAACGATAACAATAGATGATCGACAGTATGAGGTAGACGACGGGCAGAACCTGCTCAGTGCCTGCCTGAGCCTGAAGAAAAATCTGCTCTATTTCTGCTGGCATCCGGCGCTGGGTTCCGTCGGTGCCTGCCGTCAGTGCGCGGTGGTGCTCTTCAAAGATGCCGACGACCAGCGCGGCAAGCTGGTGATGAGCTGCATGACGCCGGTCAAGGATGGCGCTATCTATTCCATCGACGCGCCCGCCGCGCAGGATTTCCGCGCAGGCATCATCGAAAACCTGATGACCAACCACCCCCATGACTGCCCGGTGTGCGAGGAAGGCGGCGAGTGCCACCTGCAGGACATGACACTGATGAGCGGACATACCCAACGCCGCTTTAAAGGTCGCAAACGCACGCACAACAATCAGTATCTCGGCCCGTTCATCAACCATGAAATGAACCGCTGCATCGCCTGTTATCGCTGCGTGCGCTTCTATCGCGATCACGCCGGCGGCACGGACCTGCAAGCGCTGGGGCGCAATCATCAGGTGTATTTTGGACGTCAGGAGGACGGCCTTTTGGACAACGGATTCAGCGGCAACCTGGTGGAGGTCTGCCCCACCGGTGTATTTACCGATAAAACCTACAGTCGTCACTACGTCCGCAAATGGGATCTGCAGACCGCGCCCTCGGTGTGCGAACACTGCGCCGTCGGCTGCAACACCGCGCCGGGAGCGCGCCGCGATGGCAAAGGGGATCCGCGCCAGCTGCGCAGGGTGACCAATCTTTTCCACCGCCAGATCAACGGCTATTTCCTGTGTGACCGCGGACGCTTCGGCTATGAATACGCCAACAGTGCCGCGCGCATCTACACGCCGCAGGCGGTGCTGACACAACCGTTGATTCAGACTACCGCCGGCTCGGGAAAGGTTCATCAGTCTCTATCCCCCGCGGATGCGGTGGCACGACTGGCGGCGGCCATGGCGCAGATGCGCAGCGGCAACCGGCGCATCATCGGCATAGGTTCCAGCCGCAGCTCACTGGAAAACAACTTTGCATTGCAGACCCTGGTGGGTCGCGAACATTTTTATGCGGGACTGGATGAGCGCAGTCTCGCGCTGTTCAAGCTTGTCGACCGTATCCAGCGCGATCCGCGTATCCACTCACCGGGCACCCCGGAGATTGAACGGGCCGACATGGTGATCGTGCTGGGTGAAGACATTGCCAACACCGCGCCGCGCATTGCACTCGCCGTACGACAGGCCGCGCGCAGCGCTCAGATAGCGCGCGCAGAGGAACTGAAAATCCCCGCATGGCAGGACGATTCCGTGCGCCAGCTCACCGGTATTCGCACGCCGCTGCTAGTCGCAAGCGCAGAGCGCACCGATCTCGACGACATTGCCAGCTGCCGTGTACGGGTGACGCCCGAACAGATGGTGGCGCTGGCCGATGTGCTGGCACAGGCGCTCACCGCGGAATCCAGAGAAATCCGCGCACCGGATATCGCCGGGCTGGACACGGGCGAATTCACTGCGCTGGTCGAACAGCTGAAACAGGCCCGACACCCGGTGATCGTATCCGGCTGCGGACTGCAGTCGCAGGAACTGCTGAAGGCTGCGGCCCGACTCGCCTTTGCCATCACCCGCCGCAGAGAAGTACAGCACCGCGAAAATCAACAGCACCAGACAGGCAGTCGCGAAGCCCGCGCCGCCCTCTATCTCGCCTGCCCCGACGCCAACAGCCTGGGTCTGGCGCAACTCTGCGATGCCCGGCAAAACCTGAATCAGCTGCACCGCGAACGGCAATCGGAGCATACACCGCAGCCGACGACCCTGCTGGTGATGGAAGCCGATCTCTACCGGCAGCTGCCCGCGTCGGTCGCCGATCAGCTGTGCGCCGGTGTCGATGAAATCATCCAGCTGGAAGTCGTGCACAACCGCACCAGTGCGCGCGCCGACCTGATCCTGCCCGCCGCTGCTACACCGGAGTATGAGGGCACGCTCGTGAACAGCAGTGGCCTCGCCCAGCGCCACTATGCGGTATACGAGGGTTCCGGCTGGATTCAGGCCAGCTGGCGTTGGCTCGCCGATGCCGCCGCAGCCAGCGGGGAACTTGCTGGCGCGGAGCTTTCCGGAGACGAGGAGACACACGCGCGATTGCAGTCTCTGGCCCGGTGGCGGCATGTAACCCAACTGAGTGTGGCGCTGGCGGAATCGTACCCGGAACTGGCACCGCTGGCCGAGCTGGGGCCGGACTGGGACCAGACCATTGAGGGCCAAAAGACCGCGCGCCAGCCTCACCGCTACAGCGGCCGTACCGCCATCCAGGCGGAGCGCCAGGTCGCCGAGTACAAACCATTGCCGGACGACGATGCGCCCATGGCGTTTTCCATGGAGGGCATCCAGTTCGCCAGCCAGTCGCCACTACAGGCCAACAACTGGGCGCCCGGGTGGAACTCCAACCAGGCGATCCACTGCTACCAGCCCAAACCGGGGGCCGCGCGCCTGGGGCAGAGCAGCGGGCAACCGCTCGCCCGCAAAGCCGGGAGCTTTCATCCCGATACTGCCGCGGGCGATGCGGCGCAGCCAGCTGCCGATCCAAGCAACGGCTTCCGGATTTTGCTGCTCTATCGCATGTTCGGCTCCGGCGAACTAAGTAACTACGCCGGCGCCATTGCCTCCGTCACCGAGGAGCCGTTCGCGGTCTTCCACCCGCAAGACCTGGCGTTGCTGTCGCTGACTGCGGGACAACAGATTGCGATTACCGAAAGCGGTGACCGCTGGCAACTGCGCGCCAAGGTATCCGATACCATTCCGCGGCACTGCATCGGCATCAGTACAGGCTTTACGCAAATGGCCTCAATTCCCGGTGCGTATATAGAGCGCGAACAGATCGCGCCGGGAGACGCCTGAGCGTGAATACCGGCCATGCAGATATCGCCATGACACTGCTGAACATTTTTGGCGTGCTCACCACTGCGGTGCTGCTGGCGGCGCTGCTCACCTGGGGAGAGCGCCGGCTGCTCGGCTTATGGCAGGACAGGCCGGGCCCCAATCGGGTGGGTCCGTTTGGCCTGATGCAGGTGGTGGCGGACATGATCAAGCTGTTCTTCAAGGAGGATTTCATTCCGCGCTTCGCCGATGCACCGGTGTTCCTGCTGGCGCCCACCATTGTTATGGCAACCACGCTACTGGCGTTTGTGGTGGTGCCCTTCAGCCCCGCCGTTGGCGTCATCGACATGCATATCGGATTGCTGTTCTTTTTGGCCATGAGTGCGCTGGCGGTGTACAGCGTTGTACTCGGCGCCTATGCATCCGGTAACAAATATGCCCTGCTCGGCGGTCTGCGTGCGGCGGCGCAGACCGTGAGCTACGAAGTGTTTATGGGGCTGTCATTGATGGGCGTGGTGATGCTCGCCGGCAGTTTCGATCTGCGCAGCATCGTGATGGCCCAGGAAAATGGCTGGTTCCTGCTGCCGCAAATGCTCGGCTGCGCGATATTTCTGGTGGCGGGCATCGCGGAAAGTCACCGGCTGCCGCTGGATCTGCCCGAGGCCGAGCACGAGTTGACCGCGGGATTTCATACCGAGTATTCGGGAATGAAATTCGGCCTGTTCTTCGTCGGCGAATACCTTTCCATCCTTCTGATCTCCGCACTGGTCACCACCCTGTTCCTGGGCGGATGGCTGGGTCCGTGGCTGCCACCCTTGGTCTGGTTTGCACTGAAGACATTTGCACTGGTGTGCCTGTTTATTTTGCTGCGCGCGGCGTTGCCGCGGCCCCGTTACGATCAACTGATGGCATTCGGCTGGAAGGTGATGCTGCCACTGGCGCTGCTCAATCTGGTTGTCACCGGTGGTGTGCTGATATGGCGGGGATGAAATGGGAATGATCAGTATTCTTCGCAGCCTGTGGCTGGTCTTCCGTCATTTGTTTACGCGTCGGGTCACGGTGGAGTATCCGGAGGAAATGCCGTATCTGGCGCCGCGCTACCGCGGGCGTATTGTGCTGACCCGCGATCCGGACGGTGACGAGCGCTGCGTCGCCTGCAATCTCTGTGCGGTTGCCTGCCCACCGGACTGCATTTCCCTGCAAAAAATGGAGGACGCCGATGGCCGCTGGCGACCGGAATTTTTTCGCATCAATTTCTCCCGCTGCATCATGTGCGGCCTGTGCGAGGACGCCTGCCCCACCTACGCCATACAGCTGACACCGGATTTTGAAATGTGCGAATACGATCGCCAGAACATGGTGTACGAAAAAGAAGACCTGCTGATCAATGGCCCCGGAAAATACCACGAATACAGTTTTTACCGGCATGCCGGCAAAACAGTATCGGGGAAAGCAAAGGGCGAGGCGGCAGGCGAAGCAAAGCCGGTGAATGTCAAAAGCCTCAACCTTTAAACACAGCTCAAAGGTGCGGCCAGATGGAACTTGTGTCTTTTTATATTTCCGCGTTGATTGCGCTGATGGCCAGCCTGCTCGCGGTCATCAGCCGCAACGCGGTGCACGCATTGCTGATGCTGATTGTGTCACTGCTGGCCGTCGCGTGTATTTTTTACCAAATCGGCGCGCCCCTGGCGGCGGCGCTACAGGTCATCGTCTATGCCGGCGCCATTCTGGTGCTGATGGTCTTCGTGATCATGATGCTGAACCAGGGCAAGGCCGCCGTCGATCAGGAAACCCAGTGGCTGGCCAGGGAAAACTGGTTGGCCCCGGCGTCACTGGCCGGTGCGCTGCTGGTGATGATGCTGTATCTGCTCTGGGATTCTGCTAGCGGCGGGGCTGCTGCCCGGTCGGTATCCGCCGCCGAGGTGGGACTCGCCATGTACAGTAAATATCTGCTGGTCGTGGAGCTTGCCTCCTTCGTATTGCTGGCGGGCCTGGTCGGCGCATTTCATCTGGCCCGGCGGCATTCCGTGGATGGCGCGGGAGGTCGCGAGTGAGTGCACAGGCAATCGCGATACAGTCTGCAGAGTCCCTGCAGCAGATTCCCCTGAGCCATGGCTTGGCACTCGCCGCGGCGCTGTTCTGTGTCGGCGCGGTGGGCATGCTGATCCGGCGCAATATCCTGTTCACGCTGATGAGCCTGGAAATCTGCACCAACGCCATGGCACTGGCATTCGTCGCCGCCGGCGCCCACTGGGGCAATCCGGACGGCCAGGTGATGTATGTCTTTGTGGTTACCCTCGCTGCCGCGGAGGTGGCAATTGCTCTCGCGCTGGTGCTGCTGTTCTACCGCCGCCACCACACCCTGGACATCGATCAGCTGGCCGCCATGAGAGACTGATATGCAGGAACCTTCATGTCCGCACTGACCGTACTCATTGCAGGGTT
This sequence comes from Microbulbifer sp. SH-1, assembly GCF_011326135.1. Classification (NCBI taxonomy): domain Bacteria; kingdom Pseudomonadati; phylum Pseudomonadota; class Gammaproteobacteria; order Cellvibrionales; family Microbulbiferaceae; genus Microbulbifer; species Microbulbifer sp. SH-1. Next base: position 1,853,007 of record NZ_CP046948.1, read on the forward strand.
TCCGCTGCTCGGCTTCATGTGCCTGGCATGCGCGCCACTGCTGATTCGCCGGCCGCTGTCAGAGACCGCGAGCGCCATCATCGGGGTGGGTTCTGTGGCCTTGTCCGCGGTGGCGTGGACGATACTCGCAACACACCATGCTTCCCCGACTTATGTCCATTTGTGGCAATGGGTCGCGCTGCCGCCACTGCGCGTCGACTTTGCGCTGTATGTGGATGCGCTGACCATCACTATGCTCGGCGTGATCACCGGCGTGGGCTTTTTGATCCACCTGTTCGCCGCGGGTTACATGCGCGGCGATGACGGCTATCGGCGTTTCTTCGCCTACCTGAACCTGTTTGTCGGCGCCATGGCGCTGTTGGTCATGGCCGACAATCTGGTGCTGCTCTATCTGGGCTGGGAACTGGTGGGACTGTGCAGCTTCCTGTTGATCGGATTCTGGTACCGGAATCCGGAAAATGCCCGCGCCGCCGGCAAAGCGTTTCTGATGACCCGTATTGGCGATACCGCGCTGTTGATCGGCATCATCGCCCTCTTCTGGCAAACCAATACGCTGGGCATCCAGGCCGCGATGGCCGCACTGCAGGACCCCAGCCACAATGACCGGGTGCTGGCAATCTGTGCACTGTTGCTGCTTGCCGGTGCGGTGGGGAAATCCGCGCAGATTCCGTTGCAGACCTGGTTGCCGGATGCCATGGCCGGCCCCACACCGGTAAGCGCGCTGATCCACGCTGCCACCATGGTTACCGCCGGAGTGTATTTGATCGCGCGCTGCCACGCGCTGTTTCAAAGCTCGGCGATGGCCATGCAGACCGTGGCGATTATTGGCACCGCCACGTTACTGGTGGCCGGAAGCAGCGCACTGGTGCAGACCGACATCAAGCGTGTGCTCGCCTATTCGACCATCAGCCAACTGGGATACATGTTCGCGGCGCTCGGTGCCGGCGCTTTTTCCGCCGCCATCTTTCACCTGGTCACCCATGCATTCTTCAAGGCACTGCTGTTTCTGGCGGCGGGTGCGATTATCCTGCGCGTACGCCACAAGCAGTCCCTCAATGCCATGGGCGGTCTGGCGCGCAGACTGCCGTTCCTGTGTGCCTGTTTCGGTGTCGGCTGCGCCAATCTGGCGGCACTGCCACTGACCGCGGGATATTTCAGCAAGGAACACCTGCTGCTGGCCATCTGGCACAACCAGCCGCCGTGGCTGTGGTGGTGCGCACTCATTGGCGCGGCAATAACGGGCATGTACAGCTTCCGTATTTTCTATCGGATTTTTTTCGGGCCCGTAAAAGCCAACGATATTTCGCGATTGCCGCCAGCGGCGACGCGCTGGCAGATGGGCGTGCCGCTTGTTGCACTGGGCCTGCTGGCACTGGCTGGTGGCTGGATCGCACCGCCGCTGGAGAGCATTTTCGTTGATGCGCATGCCGAGCCAGCATCACTTGTGGTTGGCATTGCCGGCACGCTTGCGACCCTGTTGGGTATCGCCCTCTGCTGGTGGTTTCTGGCGCGGCGTCCCGGGTCGCAAGCACTTGGACTGTGTCGGGAATTCTTACGGCAAGGCTGGGGATTCGATGCGTTGTATCAACGGCTTTTTGTGCGTCCGGTTTTGTGGATCAGTCGCGTCAATCGCGGCGACATCGTCACCCAGATCTATCGCGGTATCAGCGCACTCAGCCTCGGTGCCAACCAGTTCCTGTCACGCGCGCAGAATGGGACCTTGCGCTGGTATATGGCGACACTGCTCGCCGCCACCTTGCTGTTACTGCTTGTGGTCCACGCACTTGCCAGGGTGTCGGGCCCGTGACGCTGCTGTGGCTTTTGGCTCTGTTGATTCTGGGGGGCGGACTTTCCTGGGCGGGTGAGAATCTGCGGCGCGGCTGCGGCCATTGGATCGCGCTCGCTGTACTCGCGATCGCAATCCTCCTGCTGGGCCGCTACCTGCCGCAGGCACTGGATGTTCTGGCCGCGGAACCTAAGCCACAGACACTGTGGTGGGATCACATCCGTGTGCCCTGGATACCGCGATTCGGTATTTCGTTTACCCTCGCCATCGACGGCCTCGGATTCCTGATGCTGGCACTCACGTTACTGTGTGGACTTTTCGGGCTGGTGATGACCTGGCGAGAGATTCGCCGACGGACCGGCTGCTATCTCGCCAATTATCTGTGGACACTTGCCGGCGTGGTCGGTGTTTTCTGTGCCCAGGACCTGTTCCTGTTCTTCTGCTTCTGGGAAACCATGCTGGTTCCCATGTTGTTACTGATCGCCATCTGGGGGCACGAGCAGCGTACCCGTGCGGCCATCCAGTTTTTCATCTTCACCCAGGCCAGCAGCCTGCTGCTGCTGGCCGCCATCGTTGGCAGCACCCTCGTGCATTACCAGATGTCGGGAAGCGTCAGTTTTTCGCCGCAGCAACTCACGGCAACACTCCACACGCAATTTGCGGAAACCCCCTACGCCTATTGGCTGATGCTGGGCTTTTTTATTGCATTTGCGGTAAAGCTGCCGGCGATCCTCGTTCATACCTGGCTGCCGGACGCGCATACCCAGGCGCCGACGGCAGGCAGTGTGCTGCTCGCCGCTATTCTGCTGAAAACCGGCGCCTACGGGCTCATTCGCTTTACCCTGCCATTGTTTCCCGCGGCCAGCACCGCGTTCTCGCCCGTAGCCATGGCGCTGGGTGTGGCGGGCATTCTCTATGGCGCGCTGATGGCATTCTCGCAAACCGACATCAAACGCCTGATTGCCTATTCCAGCGTCAGCCACATGGGCTTTGTGTTACTCGGCATTTACGCACTCAACAGCATCGCGCTGCAGGGCGCGGTGGCGCAGATGGTTGCCCACGGGCTCAGCACGGCGGCGCTGTTCGGTATTGCCGGCAGCCTGCAGCATCGCCTGCACAGCCGCGACATCAATGACGTGCGCGGCATCTGGCAAACGATGCCCGCGCTCGCCGCCGTGTTCCTGTTTTTTATTGTGGCCGCGATGGGATTGCCGGGACTGGCGAATTTCGTTGGCGAATCACTGGTATTGATCGGCACCTATGCGCGGTTTCCGTGGTTCAGCGCGCTGGCAGCTGTAGGCCTGATCGGCGCTGCAATCTATGGTCTGAAACTGGTGGTGCGTGTGCTGTTCGGTCCGCCACCGGCGGTCCGGGAAGCCAGCGACGCGACAATGGGGTCTTCAGGGTTAATGGATCTCAGGCGTCGCGAGCTGTTTGCCCTGCTGCTGCCGTTGCTATTGCTGGTATGGATTGGCCTGTATCCACAGCCGCTGCTGCGCCAGTCCGCGGGCTGGAGCAACCTGCTGGCCACCTACTTCACAGCACCTGCTGCGGATGGCGACAAGGCCGCATCCTTACAAGGAGCCGCGCCGTGAGCCTGCGCGACTTCATCGCCCTGTCACCACTGCTGATCGTTGCCACCGGCGCCCTGGTCCTGCTGTTGCAACTGGCATTTGTACGCAGCCACAGGGCGGCGTTCGCCACATTCCTGCTGACGCTTGCGGCCGCCAGTGTCGACGGCTGGATCCGATTGCCCGCCGTGGAGCAGGCGACGGCGGTTACCACGCTGCTGCGCGTGGACCGCTTCAGCCTGTTTTTCTGCCTGCTGTTTTTCTTCACCTCTGCGGTCTGCGGGGGGCTGGGGTACCGGTATTTGCGCGCCCGACTGACCGGCAATCGCCGGACTTCCACAACGCTCTCTTCTTGCCCGTCTAGCTCGTCTTGCGGTGAATTCTATTTTTTTGTGCTGCTGGCAACACTGGGGGCCTGCACGCTGGTCTCCAGCCAGCACTTCGCCAGCTTTTTTCTGGCACTGGAACTCATCAGCCTGGCACTCTACCCGCTACTCGCCTTTCCGGTGCCATTGGCAAAGTGGGGGGCGGGGCGCGATGTTTCCCATCGCGAAGCGGCGCTGTCGCTGGAATCCGGCATCAAATACCTGATCACTTCTGCCCTGGCGACGGCGCTCGCGCTGTTTGGTATCGCATTGATGTATGCAGCAACGGGCAATCTGCAGTTCTCCTCCATGGATTTTTCCCGCGGCGAATCTGCGCTTCTTATCGGCGGTTTTGCGCTGCTGTTGGCCGGGGTCGCGTTCAAACTCTCGCTGGTTCCGTTTCACGCCTGGACCGCGGATGTTTACGAGGGCGCGCCGACACCAGTAACGGCATTTATTGCAACCCTCGGGAAAACGGCGTTACTGGCCATCCTGTTGCGCCTGTTCAGCGAATTTTCCGTGCATATTCTGGAAACATCGGTGGCGATGATTTCCCTGCTGGCGGTTGCCAGCATGCTCGGCGGCAATCTGCTGGCCCTGCGTCAGCGGAATGTAAAGAGACTGCTGGCCTACAGTGCCATTGCCCATATGGGGTATTTCCTGGTGGTCTACCTGGTGATTGATCGGGGCATTGCCCGGGAGGCGACGATCTACTATCTGGTTGCCTACACGGTAACGACGCTGTGCGCGTTTTCCGCGGTGAGCCTCATCGACGACGCGGCACTTAGCGATGTGTCGAACCCACAGGTCACAACGGGCGACGACGGCAATCCTTTTCAACAGTCCTTCTATCGGGGCCTGTTCTGGCGCTCGCCCACCCTGTCGCTGTGCCTTGCGGCCGCCCTGCTCTCTCTGGCAGGAATCCCGTTCACCGTAGGCTTTATCGGCAAGTTCTATCTGATTACTGCGGCCCTGGATGGGCAATTATGGGGGCTGCTTGGTGCTTTGATTGTTGGCAGTGCACTGGGACTTTTTTACTACTTGCGCCTGTTGCTGACACTGGTGGATGCCCCGTCAATCGCGTCAGGCCAGACCGCAGCAATGAGGGTGGTTGTCGATCAACCACATACCTCTGCTGAACCCGCCGCGCGGAACAATCCACTGCTTATCTCGCGCTCCGGCCTTGGTCTACTGTTGCTACTGACCGCACTGTTGTTGATTTTTGGCATTTATCCGCAGCTCTTGATCAACGGTATTAACGCACTGTGAGCACGCAGTCACCCCCGGCAAACCCGGAATCTCCGCCCCGGGGTTTTCAGAAAACTATAATCCTATTGTTAACCAGACAGGCGTAGCGATGAAAACATTCAAACAGGCGCACGAAGTGCTCAGGGATGCCCAGAAATTTCATCTGGATATGGCAGGGATATATCGGAATCTTCTAAGCAAAACCGACGACAAGCGCACCCAGTTGCTCCTCAAGCACCTGCACGAGCACGAGCTGCGTATGGCCAACAATCTGAAAGATTACGGTGCGGTCGCCCAACATAAGGTCATGCAGACCTGGCTGCAGTACACCCTGGAAGAGTCCGCAACTCACCTGGTGGACAGTCTCCACTTGAGTGAAAAACCCAGCATTGAGGAAATCAACGGCCTCGGGCAGGAAGTGGACCAATACTTTTCCAAGCTCTATGACTCGGTCTATGAAAGTATCGAATCAGAAGAGGTAAAAGAGGTATTCAAGAATCTGAAGCAGATCCAGGACAAGGAGAGAATTGCGCTCTCCAAAGCAACGAACTCCCTGTGGGATATGTAAATACTGGCCTGTGGACTAGGTAAATTCACAGTGGCAGCCAGACGATCTCGCGTGGGGCTTCGCTGCGGCAAAATTCCTTACCGCCGGGCGAGCCTCAAAACCTGAAGTGAACGTCCCCAAACACGCTTCTCGGATCGCCGATAAAATACCGGTCGCCCCCGCCAGACTCGAATAATCCGCGCGCTCCGCGTAGTCCACATTCGCCAGGTTATTCACCCGCAATCCCAGATGGATTCGCGGTGTAGCCCGATGCCGCAACCGCAGATGCAGCAGGTCGTGGCCGCGGTAACTGTGGGCATTTTCGATATCGGTGTAGTAGCGGCCCATGGACTGGAACTGCAGTTCAATCCGGGTTTGTTCCTGCGGATGCCACTCCAGCGTCAGGCCGTGCATATTGCGCGGTGCAGTGTCGATGTCGTTGCCGCGGGTTTCAATCAGCGCGTCACTACCGGGTTCGCTGACGTTGTTGGTGTACAGGTGGCGGGCATAGGTTCCAGACAGAGTTAGTGCCCACTGCGGGGCGAGCGTCCACTGCAACTCGTATTCCACGCCGTAATGCCGGGTGTTTCCGTCACTCAGGTTCAGGCGCTCGGACGACTGGAAAATCACATCGGACTTTTCCATGAAAAAGCCGGTCAGGCTGAAACGTGAGTATTCACTTTGCTTCACAAGGCCCAGCTCAACACTGTCGATGGATTCAGCATCCAGATCCGCGACAGTCTGCCCGCTCTGCAATCGGTACAATTCCGCCGCCTGCGGGGCGCGGAAACCGTGCGCGAGGCGCAGGCTGGTGGACAGGGTTTTGTCCACTTCGTGAATCAGGCCTGCATTGAAGGAGAAATTGGAAAACCGGTCCCTGCGGTCTTCCGGGCGGCTGTAGCGGCAACCCAGTGCACCGGTATATCCATTGATGCACAGGCTGCCATCCTCCGCGGTATCGCCGGCCCGCATGTGATTGTCGTAATCGTAGCGCAGGGATTCCCAGCGGCTGCCGAACATGAACCGACTGCGCTCCGCAAGCTGCCATTCCAGGCTGGAGAATGCCGCAAAGACCTGGGCGATCACGTCGTAATCGTAATGACGCCCAGCGGGAAAGGAGGAAAAACCGCCGGCCTGGGTCTGCCGCAGCCAGCCATTGGTCCGCTCCAGGTCAATACCGCTCAGCAGACTCACACGCTCACTCAGCGCGCGATCATAGGAGGTCTGGACACCCACGCCCCGTTGGCCGTTTTCCTCAAGCGGCGTGCCCGGCAGGAAGTGCATCAGAAACGTCATGTCGGTGTAGCGGGCATAAGGGGCGATCTGCCAGTGATCGCCACCGGAGGTGGTGTACTCAAGGCGCGACTGAATGCGTGCGGACCGGCTATCGCGGAAGGCTTCCGGGTTCGGGTTTTCGCGTTTGCGACCGGCGTCTTTGTAGGCATCCAGTCCGCTGACGTAGCCGGCGGTTTCCTGATTGAGATTGCTGAGGTTTAACAGCGTACGCGCATTCCATTGTTGCCCGCGGTAATCGTGGCGGGCGCTGAACTGCTGCTGGTCGTAACCGGAATCGTTTTTATAACCACCGTCGCGGCTGCCAGTGAATCCGACTCGGATGCCGCTGCGCCCAACCGTGTCGCTGAAGCCTGTGAAGATACGGCGGTAGTCATTGGCACCGTGTTCAATACTGAGTGTTCGCTCACCACTGTCTGCGGGGGCGGCGCTCAGCAGACGGATGACACCGTGCTGGGCATCGGAGCCGTACAGCACGCTGGCGGGCCCACGCAGTACCTGTACGCTGCCCGCCTGGGAAAGTGGCAGATCAGACAGCTGATTGACGTTGCAGAATCCGGTGCCGCGCACCGGAATGTCCCCTTCCAGTACCGCGAAGGCACCGCAACTGCCGGCGCCGCTCAGTACCGGTGAACGGATCGCGGTGAGGTGTTCCTGACCGTTACCGCGGCTGATCCAGATACCGGGGAGACTGTTGAGCAATTCGGACGGGTGAGTGGGCGCTCGCTGTACGATGACGCTCGCAGTAAGCGCGGACAGTGCTGTTTCATCCGCAGTTGCGGCTTTGTGTGTCGGCGTGCCGGTTACCTCCACCGACTCCACCGCAATTGCCGGAACTTGCCGGCGGGTTTCCTGCGAGGTGCTTGAAAAGGCAGGGAGTGATAACACACCGGAAAATAAACCCGAAATCGCGCCAAACCAGCACAGGGTTGCCGACTGCTTGGCGATGCTCCGCCGCCGCATCCGATAAATCTTCACAGTGTGGTGGGCGCGGCGAAGTAGTCCATGGAATAGTTGACGCGCTCCTCCACGTTCTTTTCCAGCTGCTCCAGGGTCATCGATTCGATATGTTCCAGGCGGGTGCGCAGGCCGATGCCGTTGGCAATCTGGATAGCGAGGCCGGGGCGCGCATTGGCTTCCAGCAACAGCGGACCGCGCTTGCGGTCGAGCACAATATCGCAGCCCAAATAACCGAGCCCCGTCATTTCATAACAGCTCGCGGCCAGGCTGACGAGATCCTTCCAGCCCGGCACTTCAAGATCTGAAAACGGCATTTGGGTATCAGGGTGAATATCCACCCGCAAACCGCGCTGCACCGCATGGGAGGCCTTGCCGGTGGCGAGATCAATACCCACCCCCACAGCGCCCTGGTGCAGATTGGCTTTGCCATCGGAGTCGTGGGTGGAACAGCGCAGCATGGCCATCACCGGAAAGCCGCGAAACACGATAACGCGAATATCCGGCACACCCTCGAAGGAGTATTTGTCGAATACCGGATCGAAGTCCACCAACGCCTCGATCATGACCCGGTCCGGTTTACCGCCGAGACTATACAGGCCGCTGTGGATGTTGCTGATATGGCGCTGGATATCCAGGGCAGTCACTTTGCTGCCGGAGGGTTTGACATAGTCTTCACCGTCGCGCCCGACAATCACCAGAATACCCTTGCCACCGGAGCCGCGCGCCGGCTTGATCACGAACTGCTGCAGCGGCTCGATCACCTGCATAATACGTTTGCGGGTAGGTTGGGTTTCAAACGCGGCGATCAGGTCCGGCACCGGAATGCGATAGCGGCGCGCAGCGCGCTTGGTGTTGAGTTTGTCGTCGACAATCGGGTATTTATCGCGGTCGTTATAGCGGGCGATATAACGCACATTGCGCGCGTTCATGCCCAGCACCCCGAGCTTGCGCAATCTGAACGGCGACACCAGGCCGCCGCGAAAAAATGGCGGTATCCGCAAAGCGGGCAATCGGAATTGCATCAGCGCACCAGCTGGCGGAAGCGCGCCAGTTCACCCAGGCGGTAACCGGTGTAGTTACCGATGATCATCACCAAGGCGAGCAGTACCAGCAGCAGCTCCGGGAAATTGAAGGTCCAGTGCTCGACGTAGCGGTTGGTCATCACCCACCACGCGAGCACCGCCACCAGGAGGCTGCCACCGGCCTGTATCACCACTTCGTAGGGGCCGTCCTCTTCCCACAGGATGGACATGCGTTCGATCGTCCAGGCGAGAATGATCATCGGGAAGAAGGTCACCGTCAGTGCCTGCTCAATGCCGAGTTTGAAACTGACCACACTGATGGCGCCCATCAATATCACCACCGTGATCACCACCGCGGCGATCCTCGCCACAAGCAGCAGATTGAGCCGGCTGAGATAGAAGCGCACCCACAGGCCGAGAATCAGAATCAGCACGAAGATGGACAAACCGGTGATCAGCTGGGTTTCGATAAAGGCGATGGCGAGCAGCACCGGCATGAAGGTACCGGATGTGCGCAGGCCGACGAAAACCCGCAGCAACACCACCACCAGAGCGCCCACCGGCACCAGCAGGATCAGTTTGAAGATACTCTGCTGCTCAATGGGCAGACTGTAGATGGAGAAATCCACCAGCGCTTCTTTTTCCTGGCTGGTGCTGAGCATGGCGACATCCCGCGCGGGCACGTCATTGGAAATCACTGAGAAGGTCACGCCGGAGTTGCGCCCACCTTCCACGTCCAGCAGGCTCTTGCCGCCGCGCTGCCAGATGAAAAAGTTCTTCGGAACCCCGGGGGCGCCACTGGTAGGTTCGAACACCACCCAGCGCTCGCCGTCGTAGATTTCCAACAGTTCTTCCGGGTCGAGACGGCGGCGGTCATCTTCGAGATACAGCCCGCGAATCCGGTGCGCCGGGATATCCGCCGCCGCCAGCACCAACAACGCGACATCCACAAAGTTGCTGTCTTTGTAGTAGCCAAAAATCAGGTTGCGGTCCTGGTTGCGGGTGTCCGCCAGCGCCAGCAGCAGCTCGGAGGTAAAGGTGGAAACATCGGATGAGCGCGCGCGGCCGGCCTCCACCAGAGAGTAAATCGCCTGGCGCACGGCTTCCTGCTCGCGCGCGCCCAGCAGCGGCTTCTCTACTTCGGTACTGAGATCCAGGGACTGCTCCAGCGCAGCACCCGGTGTCTGGTGGACATCCAGCTGATAGAACAGCGACTGCGGGCCGGATGCCTGCCGCTTGGACCAAACCGCACGGTGCTCATCGTCTTCGTGAATGATGTTGAAGCCGTAACCGGAAGAGCTGAACGTTTCTCCCAGCACGGCCATATTGCGCTGTGAGCGCGGCAGCGTGAGTGCGGCCTTGACCGGCCCGCCGTCGGCATCAAATCCGACTTTGGCCTCGATGGTCCACACGGTGCGGTATTCACCGGGCAACAGAGGAAAACCCAGTGCGAAGTGTTTGTAGATGGTGAGACCGGCGCCCAGCACGGTGAGCAGCGCGGCGAGAATATAGACCTGAGCCCGTGGCGACATTCGCCATTCCCCGATTGTTGTTGGATGCAGCAAGTGTACTGTGCCGTTAAACGCGCAGCAGTACACTAATGGCCGCGTATTCTTGCCGAGTACCAGTACTTGCGCCAGTACTCCGCCCACATTTTCGGGCAATAAAAAAAGATTTACTTACTCACTGATGGAGCTGTCGGCTGCCCTTGCACCTGCTTGCGGCTCACATCCACAACCGCAGCATCTTTGAGAAAGTTGCGTCCCACCAGCAATGGGAATTCAAACTCGCCACCCTCAACCAGATTCACTTCCACCATATGCGTGACCTCGCCCACCGTCAGACTCATATCGACGATGGGGCGGCGCTGCCGGTCAAAGCCAGGGCGCGCAACGCGCACGTGGCGCTTGATAGGGAGTTCGATCTGCTGTGGCTCACCTTCGGTGCCATCCGCCAGGCTGAAGCGCACCCACTCGCTGCCATCACGCTCAAACCGGGTCAGCTCCTGTACATTGAGGGCGCAGGTGGCAGCACCGGTATCCACCAGCGCCTTCAGGCGAACACCACCCGGTTCAACAGTAAAGACCTCTTCTGAGCCCAGTACCAGTTTGCCCTTAGCGACCGGCACTTCGATCACGCGCTCCAGCTTGCGCTCGACAACCCGCTCGACCACCTGCACCTCGGGCTCGGCACACACGACGGCCTCGACGGAGGGGCAGAGGCTGGGATCAAAGGAAGCGGGCGTCGGCGACGGCGGCACTTCCTCCGCCGCGGGCTCGGGAGTGGCATTAGGAGCCAAGACCTCACAACCAGTCAGCAGTTGCGCGACCAATAAATAGGAAAATATGGGTAAAAACCGCATCTGTTTATTACTACCTTAGGGGCGGGGCGACCGGCCCTGAGCTTGTTATCGGGCATTTATCCTGGCGGCATAAAATCCGGGCCGTCCGTGGAACCCGTTTTTTGCAAACTGCGCATACTACCGTATCCACTTTGTCTCTGCATCGCGACTGCGACGCAGAGCACATTTCTGGCGGACAACTGCCGCTAACCGACCGGAATCGGTGAAGGATAGTCTCCGGCAATGTGCGAGACGAGATGGTACCAACTGGTCACAATCATTCAAGCGCCAATTCCCGGCATCCAAAGACGGTTGGCAACAAACAACCGGGACCGGGTCGCAGCGATCACCCCTTTGCCAAGCGGGCATCTATCTCTTCCAGCTTGCGGGTAAGCCCCGCCACTTTGAGATCGCTGCCACGAAAAAATTCCTCCGCCATGGGGGCAATACCGCACGCCTGCGGCAGTGGCGTTTCCACTTCCACCATCTGGCTCATACGCGGTAGAAAAACGAACTGCAACCACTGCGGCAGCGTCAGCGTATCCACACAGAAGGGTTCGGTACTCGCCAGCGCCGACGCCGAGGGCGGCTCGGGTTCCCACAGATCCAGTCGGCGAAGCTCAGCTTCGAGTTCCAGCATCAGCGTCGCAATATCGGAGTAGATCGACTTCATAAAACTACGTTATAAAACTACGTTGGTTCAGTTTATCGCGCGCCTGAACGGCGGCAGGGAATCCAGCATGGCGCGCCCATAGCGTTTGGTAACGATGCGCCGGTCCAACAGGGTAATGGTGCCGCTGTCCCGCTCCGTGCGCAGCAGCCGGCCGCAGGCCTGTACCAGTTTCAGGGCTGCGTCGGGCACCGTGATCTGCATAAATGCATTACCGCCCTTGGCCTCTATCCACTCCGCCAACGCTGCCTCAATAGGGTCATCCGGTACCGCAAAGGGTAATTTCGCGATGACCACATGGCGACAATAATCCCCCGGCAGGTCCAGGCCCTCGGCGAAACTGGCGAGTCCGAACAGCACGCTGTGACCACCGCTGTCGACGCTCTTCTTGTGACTGTCGAGCAGTTGCTGTCGCGACTGCTGGCCCTGCATCAGGATGCGGTTGCGCCAGGTACCGGGCAGCGATTCGTACACGGTTTCCATCTGCCGGCGGGAGGCGAACAGCACCAGTGAGCCACCTGGCCCCTCAAGCAGGTCCGGCAGAGCCTCGATCACCGCGTCGGTGTGCAGGTCTGCGTTGTTCGCCTCCACCGCGTCTTTCGGCACCCGCAGCTCGGCGCGGGAGAAATCAAACGGGCTGGGGACGATTTCGTAACTGGCGTTGTCCGGGGTACCGGCGCGCATCTTCAGGCGGTCGAAGCGCCCGAGCGCGGTGAGGGTCGCGGAGGTCAGCACCGCGCCGTAACAGCGGCGCCACAGACTGAATTCCAGGGTCTTGCCGGCGAGAATTGGCGAGCTGCACACCTCAAAATCAAACGAACCGCCCCACTCTACCAGGGTTACCCAGCGCGCCTGGGGCACGGCGCCCTCATCAATACGGGAATAGTTTGCCCACAATTCCAGGTTGGCCTCGGCGCGGCCGTGCCAGCTGCCGAGCACCGGATACCAGCGCTCCAGATCGACAATCGGCACCGGGCTGTGGGCGTCTTCCATCATGCGCTGGGCGGACTGCACCATTTTGCTGAGCAGGCCCTCGATCTCGTCGAAATCCTCCCGCAGCTGCTCCGCCAGGTGCATCAGGGATTCCGGAACCACGCCGCCCTCAAAGCGGTGGCGGGCGCTGCGGCCGGCAAAAGCACCACTGTTCTTACCGCGCTCTTCCTCGAACTCGCACAGATCTTCCAACAGCGGCCAGGCCATCTCCATTTTCTGTTTGGCGGCGGTGAACAACGCCGGCAGCTCTTCCCCGGCGCGCTCCAGCTCCCCGCCATCACCGATATCACCAAGCAGTTGACCGAGGTTTTTGTTCGCCTGGTCCAGCCAGCCGGTGGTGGCGCCCACGCGGCTGTGGTGGGCGAAATGGTTCAATGCCTTGTCCGGCAGATGGTGCGCTTCGTCCAGCACGTAGATGGTGTCTTCCGGTGGAGGCAGGATCGCGCCGCCACCGAGGGCCAGGTCCGCCAGTAGCAGGTCGTGGTTGGCGACGATGACCCGGCTCTTGCCCAGGCTCTCGCGGGCGCGGAAGAAGCTGCAGCTGCTCACATGCGGGCAGCGACGGCCGCTGCACTGGCGGTGGTCGGTGGTGACCCGGCTCCAGTCATCGCCTTCGATGGTGTCTTTCCAGTTATCGCGGTCGCCATCCCAGCGGCCGCTGGCCAGTTCGTCGGCCATATCGCGGTAAAGCTTGATCCCCACTTCGTCCACTTGGGGTTTTTCATCTTCGTATAAGGCGAGAGAGGCGCCGACGCCGCTGGAGGTGAGTTCGGTGAGCAGCTGATCGAGTTTGGACAGGCACAGATAGCGACCGCGGCCCTTGGCCAGGGACACTTCAAACTTGAGGCCGGAGTGGCGGATAAGTTCGGGCAGATCCTTGTTGATGATCTGTTCCTGCAGGGCCACCGTGGCGGTGGAAACCACGAGGGTTTTGTCGTGGGCGATGGCCATGGGGATGGCGGCGAGCAGGTAAGAGACGGTCTTGCCGGTGCCGGTGCCCGCTTCCACCACGCAGATATGCTCGCCGTCGGTCTTGCCGTGATCCCGCTCGCCGGCGCCGTTGCGCTGGATGCCACCGAGGGTACGGGCGATGGCTGCGATCATCAGCTTCTGACCATAGCGAGCCTTGAGCTCGCGCCCGTTCAGGAACTGACGGTAGGCATTCTGGATGGATTCTTTGTCTTTTTCGCTGAGCACTGGGGACCGACGGAATAATCTGCAGTAGAGGTTAAATCAGCCGCGCATTATCCACGGTTGTTCAGGGTTTAGCCAACCTGGATTCTTTTGGCCCCGGAAAGTCCGGTGGCGGCAAAGCACTGGGCAGGGGTTTTCAGGATCGTCGCAAACAGGGACGTTTGCGACGAAGCGTACAGGGATGTATTGAGGGGGGCGCCTAGCCCGGTCCTGCCCCCCTGCCCAGCACTTCGCCGCCATAAGACCAGCTTCAGAAGCCGAAAAAGGAACGAGGCTCCGAATAATTACTGCTCAAACGCCAATCGGGAGACCACCGGATTGGCATAGGCCTGAATGGCCTTGTCCCGCCAGCGCTCGTCAATCGCCGCCATGCGCTGCTCGAACTGCTCGCGGATGGCCTGGTGCTCGTCCGGATGCCAGGGTTTGGCGGGGTAACCAACCGGCAGATCCGGCGCTACGCCGTAGATCATCTGGTAGGCGATCAGATTGGTCGGGTGCAGTACATAGTTGCCGATGATCTGGCGGTCGATCTCGTCCGCCAGCGCAGCGACATCGTTAAAATCGCCCTCGATCGGGGTACCGAACGCCGCGTGAATGTGGCCTTTTTTGCCCACCACACCTTTGCCAATGCTGCCCAGATCCTCGTGGGCCTCTTTCTGATACTCGTCCTGGTGCTCCTTGATATAGAGCTCGCGCGCCTTGTAGCGGTCGCAGGGGTCCCACTCGTAGGAAATCGACAGCGGCACAATGTGCAGCTCGCGCCAGAAATCCGCAAACGACTGCTCTTTCGGCTTAGCCATCGCAAACATCGCCGCCAGCGCCGGGTTAGTGCGGTCGAGCCCGTCTTTGGCGCGGCCCGCGCGCTGGGCAATCCACACATGCTCGTTGTCATTCACGATAGAGTGATGGATGTAGCGGGAAAGGGTGGTGGCCGCGTTCAGCTTCTCGCGGCGGCTGCCGGAGCTGCGCTTCACCACAAAGCACTTGTTGAGTTTCATCATGTCCGTCGCAAACTGCTTGGACAGCAGGTTGTCGCCGATGGCGATGCGCGAGGTCTCGTGGCCCTCCTTGAACATGGCGAGAATGGCCAGTGCCGGGTCCATGGCGATATCGCGATGGTTGCTGACGAACAGGCAGGCGCGGTTCCTGGGCAGTGTGTCCAGCCCGGAGATGGTGAGTCCGCAACTGGTGCGGTTGACCGCTTTTTCCAGATAGCGGGCGATCACCTCTTGCACCCCCCGCAGGTTGTTCGCCTTGCGGAACTCAAAGCGCACAAACTGGCGCACCAGCCATGCCAACGGCCGCTCTAATTTACTGGCGGCGCCGGGCAATAGGAAATGCGCCACCACCCGGGACATTTCGGGGTCTTCGACCAATCGCCGCAGCACCGGCCGCACCTCATCGTCCCGGTACGGGCGGATATCATCGAATTGACTCAGATCCAGATTTCTCGCATTCATGAAAATTTTCTACCTGCCAACTGCAGCGCGTCCCCCCGGGATTCTGCGCTCTGGCTCGTTCTTATTGTGGCCCAACCCCGGTAACACAAGGCGGGCCGGCCAAAACCGGCGCAGAACATACCGGATGCCGAAGAGAACTGCCAGTGCCGCGGCGGACCCGGCAGTACAACAGCGCTACACCGGAATCGGTGCGCACTGAGCCACCGGGCAACACCGGACGCCGGTTGGGCCCTATGGACATATGCTGGTCCCGCCCCGAGAATAGGGCGTTTTGCGCCTATAACAAGATACAGACAACAGAAAACTTCCCGGCGACCCGGCCACAAGCGGGGTTTCGCAGCGGGTAGCTGATGCTGTTTGTCTGTGATAAGGAGAACCCCTTGAATCCGAGCAGCTCCAGCAAAACCAGTGAGTCTCACCGCAAACCCAGCCTGCTGGATGCATTGACCCCCCTACTGATCCTTATCGCCTTGCTTTCCCTGTCGGTATTTTTCTACGGTGCCGATTCCTCCTACGGACCCAACCAGATTGCCCTGCTGCTGTGCGCCGGCGTCGCGGCGCTGGTGGGTATGAAAAATGGGTTTACCTGGAAGGAAATGGAAGGCGGCATGCTGCATGGCATGAGCCTGGTGTTTGGTGCGATCCTGATTCTGCTGGCAGTCGGCGCATTGATCGGCAGCTGGATTCTGGCTGGCACTGTACCGTCGATGATCTATTACGGCGTACAGATGTTGTCACCCCAGTGGTTCTACGCCGCCAGCTGCCTCATCTGCGCCGTGGTCGGCCTCAGCATCGGTTCCAGCTGGACCACCGCAGGTACGCTGGGTGTTGCGCTGATGGGCATTGCCGCAGCCCTGGGGCTGAACCCGGCCATCACCGCCGGTGCGGTCATTTCCGGCGCCTATTTCGGGGACAAGATGTCCCCCTGTCCGACACCACCAACGTGGCCGCGGCGGTGACCTCCAACGACCTGTTTCTGCATATCCGCCATATGCTGTGGACCACCATCCCCGCATTTGTCATGGCCATCACTATCTTTGCGGTTATCGGCCTCAGCGCCGATACCGGTAGCGCTTCCGCCCAAGATATCCAGTTGCTGCTGAATGCGCTGCGGGAGGAATTCAGCATTTCCATCGTCAGCCTGCTGCCACTGGCGCTGCTGCTGTTTATGGCGTGGCGCAAAATTCCGGCGTACCCCACGCTGATCATTGGCGCCTTGGTGGGCTGCATGATTGCAATAGTTTTCGAGCCCAACGCCACCCGCCAGCTGGCAGGTGGCGAAGGCGCCCTGAGCCTGCTGAAAGGCGCATGGCACAGTCTGTTCGATGGCTACAAATCCACGTCCAGCAATGAGGCCGTTGCCTCGCTGTTGTCAAAGGGTGGCATGAGCAGCATGCTCAATACCATCTGGCTGATTATTTCCGCCATGGCCTTTGGCGGCGTGATGGAGCGCGCCGGCTTCCTCGAATGCATCGTCAACTGGGCGCTGTCCGGTGTAAAAACCGTAGGCGGGCTCATCACCTCCACGGTGCTTACCTGCTTTGGCATGAACGCCGCCGCAGGCGACCAGTACATGGCCATCATCATTCCCGGACGCATGTTTCGCGATGCCTTCACCGACAAAGGACTGCACCGCTTGAACCTGTCCCGCACGCTTGAGGACTCCGGCACCATCACCTCGGTGCTGATACCGTGGAATACCTGCGGCGCGTATATGAGTGCCACTCTGGGTGTCGCCACCTTCACCTACGCGCCCTTCGCACTGTTCAATATTCTTTGTCCGCTGCTGGCCATTGCCTATGGTTGGTTACACTTCAAGCAGATGCCGCTTGGCAAAGAGAATACGCTACCGCTCGCCGAAGAAGTCCACAGCTGATGCCGAATTCGTCTTCAAATCCACTGCCCACCTCGTTGAGCGAGCTGATCGCCGCCGCGGATTTCAACCTGCGCTGGTTCGATATGGGTCGCAGAGTGCGACTCATCGGCAAAAAAACCGTGGAAGACTTTGAGGCGGGCATCGCGCCCTGGCCATACCCCTACCTGCGGCAGGCCTGGTGTGGATTACTGCTGTGGCCGAAAGGGAATAACGCCGAGAGCGGGCAGGAAGATGCCGGCGCACCAGTAGTATGGTTTCTTCGCCTGCCACTGGACGAACAGGGAAAACTCCTGCTGCCGGTTCGCGATCGCTTCCTCAAGCAGTTGCAGCAGGCGCTCTACAGCAATCAAGCGGGCGATCTGCACAAAAATCTCCAGCGCTCATTGGACGACAGCGGTCTGATGTTTGCTCCCCCGGCGGAAAAGCGCGCGGTGTTCCACGCAAAATCCGCTCGTCTGCTCGGCCGGGAAGCCAGCGACCACTTCCCGGCCGCGCGAGCCTACGCCAAAGAGCCAGCTTCTTTTCCCTGGGAACAACTGGCCCTTCAGGGGCTTGCCGACCTCGCCGTGCGCTGGGAAGAGGAAAAAGTACAACTGGTGAAAACGCTCCCGCGCTTCGCCACCCCGGCATTGACCTCCCTTTGCCAATGTCTGGAAAGTGAAGCCATCGACCACCAGATCGCCGAGCCGCTGATCCAACGCGCAGAGCAATCGCTGGCGAGCGACACCCCGGATTTCACCCTGGTTACCGCGGTAGTGCGGGGACTGTCTCACAGCGTCGCTTCGGGTATGCGCCAACAGTTCCTGTTGCGGCTGCTATTGGGCGATGCGGGCGCGCACGGCGACGTGCTGGCAGCGGTCGGCAGCCGCTGCATAGATGATCTGCAACAGCCGGAACTCGCCAGCGCCTGGCTTGAAAGGCTGAGCAGCAGCCAGCCGCAGCAAACCTTCAATCTGTTGCTGACAGATCTGCTGTTTCTGCCGCCAGTGCGCAACGTGTTGTTGGGTATTCTGCGCAACCCGGAGCGTCCGGAATCCGTCGCCCGCGCTTTCGGTGCGTTTTTACACCCCTCCGGACAGCATTAACCCGAGAATAAAATATTGCCGGGTTAATACTTCCCGGGAGGTCCGAGCACTGGCAACCTCCCGGCCTGACTGTCTACCATCCTTATCTGGCGTGCGCAGAAAAAATATACGCGCAAATCATCTGCCGAAATGGTCGCCACTCGGAACGAGCGATGCCGAATATCTGACGCGAATTCCCGCGAGAATTTAGCGCAAAGCAAAAAAATAAAAAAAATTTCGCTTTACTCAAAAAAAACCTTCCGCGCCCTGCAATGGTTGACAGTGCGATTTGGCGGAATAACCCGCTGTTTATCGCCTACTGATACGACAAACTGGCAGCTGTTTTATCCTGAATTCAACGGTGGCGGCTATTTTTACCGCGCGCCTATTACACTCCATTGGGCGGTATGTTTGTAGAAAAGATTTTTACAAAGCACACCAAACAGGTGACGTTTTATTGTCTATGCTATTGACTAACATCAACGGAAAGGAGTTAGGGGATGAATTTCACTCCAGCCAAGTACTTAACCGGAATTATTTGTGCACTGGTTCTCGCAGGTTGCTGTGCACCGGCTCCGATGCCGGCCGCCTGCCCTCCGGGCTCTGAACAGATTCCGACTTCAATGGCCTGTCCTGCGGACGCGGATTGCTGGATGGCATCCGACAACGTTCGTTGCATGAAGGTGGTCAAGTAACCACCAACATACAGGAACATGCAAATGCCGCTTCTCGGAGCGGCATTTTGCATTTCCACCTCCGCCCAGTTGTGGACCGGTCAAATGCGTCAGGCAGACGATCCGACGGGCACCGCCCATCTCCATCCACTTCACCGCTCAAACTGAGCCACCGAAGCCCTGCGCTTTAAATCATCTCTGGTATCCGCGCCACCAGCCTGCACCACGGTATTCCGCGACCGCGCGATTGAGCGCACCCCATCCATACGCCTTCTCCCCATCCATGCGTCTTTACGGCAAACTGGCCGCACTGCACATTTGTCGCTAATATTTGCACCTTTCTCACAATTATTCCCTTTAACGAAGAATTATTGACCATGGATGCTCTCCCCCTGTCCGCCGCCATCGCCCAATTGCAACAGCACAAGGACCAGCAGCGCTGGTCTCTGCGAGACCTGTTCGCGTCCGACCCGGATCGCGCGCAGGCCTTCAGCGCCGAGGCGGCCGGACTCTATCTGGATTACAGCAAGAATCTGTTGAATGCGGAGACCCTGCAGCAGCTGCTGGCCTACGCTGACACCGCCGGATTGAAAGAGCGTATTGGTGCCCTGCTCTCCGGTACCAACATCAACAACACCGAACACCGCCCCGCCCTGCACACCGCGCTGCGCTTTCAGGGTGAACCCAAAACCGAGCACGAGCAGGCCGTGGCGGATTGCCGCGCGCAGATGGCCAGCTTCGTTGAACAGGTGCACAGCGGCGCCTGGACCGGATTCACCGGCAAGCGCATCCGCCATGTGGTGAACATCGGTATCGGCGGCTCCGACCTCGGCCCGCGCATGGTGTGCGAAGCCCTGCGCCCCTGGCACAACCAAGATCTCACCGTGCATTTTGTCGCGAATGTCGATGGAGCCGACCTCAGCGATACCATCGCGGCCCTGCCGGCGGATGAAACGCTGTTCATCGTCGCCTCCAAGTCCTTCTCCACGCTCGAAACCCGCCAAAATGCGCTTTCCGCACGCCAGTGGGTGCTCGATGCAGGCTGTGCGGAATCCGATCTGGAGAAGCATTTCGTTGCCGTGAGCAGCAATATCGTGGCGGCGCAGGACTTCGGTATCGCCGCGCAGAATATTTTCCCCATGTGGGACTGGGTTGGTGGCCGCTACTCGCTGTGGTCAGCCATTGGACTGCCTATCGCTCTGGCCTGCAGTTTCGAGGTATACAGCGATCTACTGAAAGGCGCCAACGCCATGGACCGCCACTTTGCGGAAGCGGCGTTCGCGCAGAATCTTCCGGTGCTGATGGCGCTGATCCACTTCTGGTACCGGCAGTGCTGGGGCGCCGGCAGCCTTGCCGTCCTGCCTTACGCGCAGCGTCTGGCCAAGTTCCCCGCATGGCTGCAGCAACTGGATATGGAGAGCCTGGGTAAGAGCGTAACGCGCGAAGGCCAGCCCCTGCCCTACGCCGCCGGCGCAGTGATTTGGGGGGCGGAAGGCAGCAATGGCCAACACTCCTTCCACCAGCTGCTGCATCAGGGCACCGACATGATTCCCGCGGATTTTGTAGCGATCAAACAGCCCACTTCCGAATTGAAGGAACAGCATCAGTGGCTGCTGGCCTGCTGCCTGAGCCAGAGCCAGGCGCTGCTGCG
The DNA here is from genome assembly GCF_011326135.1 of Microbulbifer sp. SH-1. NCBI lineage: Bacteria > Pseudomonadati > Pseudomonadota > Gammaproteobacteria > Cellvibrionales > Microbulbiferaceae > Microbulbifer > Microbulbifer sp. SH-1. The sequence goes on from NZ_CP046948.1 coordinate 1,873,722, forward strand.
CGGCAAGTCGCTGGCGGAGGCACGCAAGGAGCTGGAGGACTCCGGCCACACGCACAAAGAAGTGCATCAGCTGGCGCCACACAAGGTGATTCCTGGCAATCGCCCGAGCAATACGCTGGTTGTGGAAAAACTCGATCCCTACCACTTGGGCAGTCTGCTGGCCCTGTATGAGCACAAGGTGTTTACCTTCGGCATGCTGCTGGACATCAATCCGTTTGATCAGTGGGGTGTGGAGCTGGGCAAGGTGCTGGGTACTGCGGTGCACTCCGCCATTGCCGGAGAGATTCCAGACGACTGGGACGGCTCTACCGCCTTACTGTTGCAGCGCCTGCTCAAATAAATCGGACGGTGCCAGGCACGGAAGCCAACGCCGGAAAGACGCCGTGCCTCCTCCCGAGGAGGCCGGCACCGCCCTGTGGGCAGCCGAATCGCGCTATGAGGCAAACAGGGCTTCGGCTCTACCGCGCGCGTTATGCACACGGTAGATCAGCAGATTTCCCGCTTCCGGCTCTCGCACCAGTTGCGTATCGTCGAGCCCACAGCAGGCGCTGGTCACAAACAGCGTATCGAAGTCGGCTCCGCCGAACGCGCAGCAGGTAGGCTGGCTCGCCGGTAACGGGAAGGTCTCGGATATCGCTCCGTCGGCGCCATAACGCACCAGCTGCGAAGCCCCCCAATGCGCATTCCACAGGTGACCTTCGGCATCTACCGTAGAGCCATCCGGGTGAACCCCGGCCGGTGTCCGCGCAAATAGGATTTTCTCCCCCAATTGCCCGCTCACGGCGTCAAATTCATATGAATAGATTTCATGGCGGGGTGAGTCTGCGAAGTACAGCCTATCCCCTGCGGACGACCAACTCAGGCTGTTGCTGATGCGGATATCCCCCAAGTGCTCGGTGACCCGGCCATCAGGGTCACAGCAGTACAGGTGTGCCTCGGGAAAACCGGACCGCGCAACATGGTCGCCGTTTTCAATCATCGCCCCCACCCAGAACCGACCCTGCGGATCTACCCGACCATCATTGAGACGCAGCTCGCGCTGGTCCGGCAGGCGGTACAGCCATTCCACTTCGCCGCTTTGCGGCTGGTAGCGCGCGATGCCGCTGGCGAAGCCGCAGATGAGCCAGTCGCTGTCCCGGATAAATCCGAAAGATGCCAGCCGCTCTTCGGTATCGAATACCTCGAGCGCATCCGTGGTCGGGGTATAGCGGTAAAGCCTGCAGCCAAGAATATCCGTCCAGTACAGCTGCTGGCGCTCGGGGTGCCACAGCGGGCATTCACCCAACTGGTTCGCCACTGGCAGAATGTTGACCAGCTCCAGCTCTACCTTTCCCTGCATGCCGGTTGCAGTTTCAGACACAATTTCAGACACGACCGCCATCCACAATCAATTGCTGGCCAGTGATTGCCCGTGAAGCGCGGGAGGCGAGAAACAATGCCGACTCCACCAGATCTTCGCCCTGGATCGGGAACTTCAGGCTCTGCTCCGCCAGGCACTCCTGCAACGCCTCTTCAGTAACCCACAGACGTTTCTGACGCTCGGTCATGATCCAGCCGGGGATCAATGCATTGACGCGAATACCCTTCACACCCAGTTCCCGCGCCGCCGCGCGGGTCAGGCCGACAATGGCGGTTTTCGCGGTGACATAGGCGGGGTAGCCGGCCAGCGCCAGATTGGCCGAGTTGGATCCCAGGTTGACGATACTGCCAGCGCCGGATTTCTCCATTTCCCGCGCCGCCCACTGCATGGCGAAAAACTGCGGGCGCAGGTTGGTATTGAGGGAGTCGTCCCACTGTTCCGGTGTCAGGCTGTCGATTGAGTGGCGCGTGTCGCGGGCGGCGTTGTTCACCAATACGTCGAGCCCGCCCATTGCCGCCACCGCATCCGCCATCGCCTGTTCAAGCGCAGCGAGGTCGCGAATATCACAGAGGCTGTAATGAGGGCGCTGGCCGGTCTTGGCCTCAATCTGATCGCATAACTGCGCCGCTGGCGCATCGCGCAGGGAAACAAAGCTCACCCGCGCGCCCTGCAGAGCAAACGCCGCGGTGAGATAGGCGCCAATACCCGAGCCGCCGCCGGTAATAAACACCCGCTTGCCTTCAAGGTCCCAGTAAGGGGTAATTTTCTCCAGCTCACCACTGGCAAACACCTGGTCGAAATCATCCATTTGCAGATCGTCATGGGACATAACTCATCACCTCTCTTATTTTCGGTCGGGTTTAAACATTCGGGCTCTGGTTGCCAGGGCCAAAGATACTGAATCCCCGCCTGCAAGTCGATTTATATTATTATTAAGACAAATAGAACGGGGCAACCTCGTTGCTTTTGATAGTATTTATCATATATATTTGACCAGCAGTACACGAGAATTGACGTTTTGTACGAAGCGAAGTCACAAAAATAGACCGACAGCACACCATAAGGATGAGAGCGACAATGATAAAGATCCACCACCCTCAGTCCGCCGTCAGCCAGGCCGCCTTGATGCTGGCACTGGGACTCACCACCTCCATCACCGTGGCGCAGGAGGGCAATGATGCAGCACTGAATGATGCAGCACTGGAAGAGATCGTTGTTACCGGCACCTACCAGAAGAGCCTGCAGTCAGCACTGAACCAGAAGCGCGACGCCAACAGTATTGTTGAAGCGATCTCCGCCGAAGACATCGGCCAACTGCCGGATGTCTCCATTACCGAGACACTGGCGCGCCTGCCGGGCCTGGCACAGGACCGCGATCGCGGCAACGGCAGCCAGATTTCCATCCGCGGCATGGGTGGCCAACTCGGACTCACCACCCTGAACGGCCGTGAAGTTGCCACCGTCGAAGAAGACCGCAATATCCGCTACGACCAGTTTCCTTCAGAGCTGATCAATGCCGCACAGGTATACAAATCCCCCACCGCCAGCCTCACCGAAGGCGGCGTATCCGGCACCGTCAACCTGAAAACGGTGGCTCCGCTGGATTACGATGAGCGCGTGGTTTCGATCAATTTTCGCGGCTCGCAACAAGAACTGGCGAGCGGCATTGACGACGCCATCAACAGTGGTATTGGCACCCGCTACAGTGTCGCCTTTATCGACAAGTTCGCCGACGACACTCTGGGTGTAGCCATCGGTATCTCCGGCCAGGAGCAGCCGATCGGCACCCAGCGCGCGGAACTCTGGAACTACGGCGACACCTGGCACAACACGCAGTGGAATGACGAAGAGGGCAAGAACGTCAACGCCCCGTGGGGTGGTTCTGCACTGGTGCGCGGCGGCAGCGACAAGCGCCTCGGCACCATGGCGGTGGTCGCCTGGGAGCCGAGCGACGCCTTCAGCCTGAGCTACGACTTTTTCTATTCCCGTCTGGAGATCGACGAGACCCAGCGCGGCTTCGACTTCGAGATAGACCCGGCGTACGCACGCCAGTGGGATATCATCAACAGTATCGACAGCCAGTACGCCAACTCGGACGCCGGCACTGTCGACCTGCTCAGCGGTCGCGTGGGCCTGAGTTCCCTGCGCAACCTGAACGAAGAGTTTACCCAGAAAGATTCCCTCCAGAGCCACGGCTTGGCGCTGGAGTGGAATACCGAGTCCTGGGTATTCGGTGCCGACCTCTCCTACTCTTCCGCCGATCGCGACCGCCGCTGGGCCTCTCTGCGCACCGCCAATACCAGCGAAGACATGTACGCCACCTTCGGTGCGACCGGCGACAACCGCATGACCTTTGTGCTCGACCCGGGTGTCAGCCTCACCGATCTCAGCCAGAACGTCATCGATAATATCGAAGTGCGCCCGCTGGCATCCGGTTCAGACACCATCAGCGCGATTGCCCTGAACGCGGATTACCTGTTCAGCGACGGTATTTTCTCCTCGGTGTCTTTCGGCACCCGCGTATCGCAGCGGGAAAAGAGCGTCGACGCCCAGCGCTGGGAGCAATTCGCCGTGGACGGCAACACGATTACCTCCGACCTGGTGATTGATGCCGCCGGCGAGGACTACTGGAGCGATCTGCCGGAATACCTGGCGCTCGACCGCGAAACGGTGATTGCCGATTACTTCAACGGCCTCACAAACCCCACACCGGGCGATCACAACGATCTGATGGGCAGCTGGGAGGTGAACGAAGACATCACCGCGGCATTTGTACAACTGAATCTCGACACTGCCATCGCCGGCATCCCGGTCACCGGTAACGTGGGTGTCCGCTGGGCGCGCACCGACACCGCCACCAGCAGCCACCAGATCACCCCGGCCGTATGGGTTGAAAACGCCGACGGTAGCTGGGCTGAGATTCCCGCCGAAGCCATCGCGGTCAGCACCGACAACCGCTACACCGATGTACTGCCCAGCCTGAACCTCAATTTTGGCGTAACCGAAGACAGCCAGGTACGCCTCGCGGTGGCCAAGACCATCGCCCGCGCACCGCTGGACTGGCTGAGCCCGGCGCTGGATCTGGGACAGGACCAGTGGGGCGCCAACCCCGGAGAGTCCGGCTCCGGCAACCCCTACCTTGAGCCCTTCCGCGCCAATCAGACGGACCTCAGCTATGAGTGGTACTTCGCGGAGAACAGCAGCGTCGCCGCCACCCTGTTCTACAAGGACATGGAATCGTTCATTTCTCGCGAAGCCGGCGCCGAAACCGTGGAATACGAAGGCACCGAATACAGCGTGTCGCTGCCGGTCAACGGCAGTGGCGGCTATATCCGTGGTTACGAGCTGATGTACCAGCAGCCCCTCACCTTCCTGCCCGGTTACCTCAGTGGCCTCGGTATTTACGCGAACTACGCCTTTACCGAATCCAACATCAAGCAGGGCACCCCGCTGAATGCCGCACCGTTCGGCCTCACCGGACTGTCTGAACATGTGGGCACCGCCACCCTGTGGTACTACATGAACGGCTTTGAAACCCGCGTTTCCTACAACTACCGCAGCGAATTCCAGCGAGACATCAACCGCGTCTCCGGCGAGGAAGGGGTCAACGCCGACGAGGGATATGTGGATCTCAGCATGTCGTACGAGGCGACGGAGAACCTGAAACTGCTGTTCCAGGTACAGAACCTCACGGACGAGCCCTACGAGGTGTACGGACTGGAATCCAACAACCCGTATCACATCAACAAGTACGAAGAATTTGGCCGCCGCTTCAGCGTCGGCTTCAACTGGAAACTGTAAGTTTCCGGTTGCTGGACTCTTCGTCACTGGACCGGGCGCCCCGCCGCCCGGTCCTTTCCATCTCGCCGATGCCTACTGAGTTTCTGACTGGAATCCCATGCGAAATCAGATTTTTTTGCTCGGCCTCGCCGCAGCGCTGGCCGGATGCCAATCCACCCCCACGATTAACTCCACCCCCACCAGTTCCACCGTTGCAGCGGAAGCCCCTCTGTTTTACGCCGGCGCGGACCTCTCCTACGTCAATGAAATGGAAGATTGCGGCGCCCGCTTTCTGGTCAACGGCGAAGCCCGCGACCCGGTACACATCTTTGCGGATGCCGGCACCAATCTGGTGAGAGTACGCCTGTGGCACAACCCGCGATGGACCAACTATTCCAACTTTGAAGACGCCGCCAAAATGCTGGCCCGCGCCAAACAGGCCGGCCTGCCGGTACTGCTGGACTTCCACTACTCCGACACCTGGGCCGATCCCGAAAAGCAGATTGTGCCCGCCGCCTGGGAACACATCGTGGGCGATACCGCGGCACTGGGCGACGCCCTCTACCGCTACACCTTTGATTCCCTCGCCGAGCTTGAGCGCCGCGGCCTGGTGCCAGACATGGTGCAGGTTGGCAACGAAACCAATAACGAGATTCTGCAAACCGCGGAGTCCATGCAGCACGAAACCATTGACTGGCACAGAAACGCCGCCCTGCTGGACCGCGGCTTGCAGGCGGTGGCGGATTTCAACCGACAACACAACACCGACATCCAGCGCATGCTGCACATCGCGCAGCCGGAGAATGCCCTCAGCTGGTTTGCGGATGCGGAAAAATACCTGCAACAGGATTACGAGCTGATCGGTCTCAGCTATTACGGCAAATGGTCCGAGTACAGTGTGTCTTCCGTGGGTGAGGCCATCGTCGAACTGCGGGAGAAATTCGGCAAAGACGTGATCATCGTCGAAACCTCCTATCCCTGGACACTGAAGAATTACGACCAGGCGGAAAACGTGCTCGGCAGTGACAGCCTGGTGCCCGGGTATCCCGCCACGGCGGAGGGCCAACTGCGCTACCTGGACGACCTCGCCAACACGGTAAAAAATGCCGGGGGCATCGGCGTGGTCTACTGGGAGCCCGCCTGGGTCAGCACGCAGTGCAAAACCCTGTGGGGCCAGGGCTCCCACTGGGAAAATGCCGGGATGTTCGACCCGGCAAGGCACAATGCACCGCTGCCGTCCCTGGCATTTTTCAAGCGTCACGCCACAACCCCTGCCGCGGAAATGGGTACCGATAAAAAATCCGCGATGAAGAACACCGAGGACAAACAATGAAATCCCTTGCCATAAAAAGTGGCCTGCTCGCCAGCGCGCTCGCTCTCGCCGCCTGCGGCCAGTCCGGCCCGGAGCAGAAACCGGAGCAAAATCGTACTGCCCTTACCATCAGCGCCGCGCAACACGGGATAGGACAGCCGACCAGTCTGAACATGGGCTGGGAGTTCACCCGTGCCGACGAGGTACTCACCAAGGAACAGGTGCGGCAATCCGCAGACTGGCAGAAGGTCGCCCTGCCCCACACCCCGCGTATCGAACCGCGTATTGTCAACGACCAGTGGCAGGGCGATGCCTGGTATCGGCGCACCATCGACACTGATGCCATAGACAGCAGTGGCGGCTGGGCCGGCAAACGGGTGTACATCGATTTTGAAGGGGCAATGAACGCCGCGGAAGTATGGCTGAACGGCGAAAAAATCGCGTCCCATCTGGGGGGCTACCTGCCGTTTACTGTCGATCTCAGCGATCACCTGAAGCCCGGAAAAAATCAGCTGCTGGTGCGTCTGGACAATCGCGATAACGAAACCACCGGTCCCAAGCCACTGGAAAAACTCGATTTCAATATGTACGGCGGCCTCTACCGCAACGCCTGGCTGCGGGTAGAGAATCCAGTGCATATCAGCGACCCGGTACACGCCGGTGAAGTGGCCTCCGGCGGCCTGTTCGTGCGCTATTCCCTGGTCTCCGAACAATCCGCGCAGGTGCAGGTACAGACCCACCTGCGCAACGGTGAGCACACCGGCGCACTGCGCATAGAGCACCGCCTGCTGGACGGAGACAAAGTAGTCGCCAGCGCGCAGCAGCAGATCCCGAGCAGCGCAGAAGCTGCGGTCACCGACAGACAGACGCTGTCCGTCGATGCCCCCAAGCTGTGGTCGCCGTCTTCCCCAAACCTCTATGACCTGCACACCCGTGTCTACGCGGGCGACGCACTGGTGGACGAAGAGCACACCCGCATCGGTATTCGCGAGTTCCGTCTGGAAAATGGCGAGCTGTTTATCAACGGGGAAAAAACGTTCCTGCGCGGCGTCAATCGCCATCAGGAATACCCCTATGTGGGTTATGCCCTGTCCGATGCGGCGCAGTACCGCGATGCGGCGCTGATCAAGGCCGCGGGTTTCGACTATGTGCGCCTGTCCCACTACCCCCACGCCAAGGCATTTATGCGTGCCGCTGACGAGCTGGGTCTGGTACTGCTGGACGCGGTGCTCGGCTGGCAGTATTACAGCGACAATCCCGCCTTTCAGGACCACGTGGTACAGACCTGCCGCGATCTTATCCGCCGCGACCGCAACCACCCCTCGGTATTGGCCTGGGAGTGCTCGCTGAATGAATCCTGGATGCCCGAGCCGTTTATCGACCGTCTGCACGCCGCGGTACACGAGGAATTCCCCGGCGAGAATGTCTACTCCGGCGGCTGGCAGAGCTACGGCTACGACATCTACCTGCAGGCCCGCCAGCATCGCCTGGATCACTATGAAGAGCCCACCAAACCCTACATCGTGTCCGAGTATGGGGACTGGGAATACTACGCCATGAACGCAGGCCTCAATCAGGACAGCTGGGGCGACCTGATGCAGGCCGACCGCTCCAGCCGCCAGCTGCTGGGCGACGGCGAAAAACGTTTGCAACAGCAGGCGCTCAACATCATGGAAGCGCACAACGACAACTTCAACACGCCCGCCTTCGCCGACGGCTACTGGGTGATGTTCGACTACAACCGCGGCTACGCCGATGACCTGGAAGCCTCCGGCATCATGAGCATCGAACGCAGACCCAAGTTCAGCTACTACTTCTACCAGAGCCAGCGCGACGCCGACGACTTTGCCGGCCCGCTGGCAGGTGGTTACATGGTGCATATTGCCAGTCACTGGCAGACGGATGCCAGCAGCAGCTTCTATGTCTTCAGCAACGCGGACGAAGTGGAAATTCTGTTGAACGGCAACGCCATTGCGCGCACCACACCGGACAGCCGCTTCAGCAACCTCAGGCACCCGCCATTTCACTTTGAACTGCCGGAATTTGTACCGGGCACTCTGGAAGCCGTGGCCTATGCAGGCGGCAGGGAAGTTGCCAGGCATCGCCTGGCCACCGCCGGCGAAGCTCGGCAGCTGGCGCTGAACGTCGACACCGCCGGCATCGCTCCGGTGGCCGGCGGCAAAGACCTTTTGTTCGTGCACGCCGCCCTGCTGGACAAAAACGGCAACCGCACCCACACCAACGGTATCCCGGTAACCTTCTCCGTTAGCGGCGATGCGGAACTGGTATCGCCGGCCGCACTGAACAGTGAAGACGGTGTAGCCAGCGCGCTGATCCGGGTGGGTGAGAAGCTGGACGGTATCGCCATTACCGCCAACGCTCCGCAGCTGGAAGCGGCGACGGTAAAACTGCCACTGAAGTGATGCTGAATAGCGCCGGGGTAACCCGGCGCTCTTGTATGCGTCAAACGATCACGCTGCAACTTTCGTAATCTTCGCTTCCAGCAGCGACAGCGCCTCTTCCAGCATATCGCGCATCATCACTCGCGCCTTTTCGCTCTGCCCTTCGCGGATGGCAACATAGATGGCCTGGTGATCGCTCACATCCGCCGCCGTTACGCCCTTGATCTGGTTGGTATGGCGAATGCTGAACCGCAGCGCGGTGGCACAGAAGGCGCGCAACTGGGTCAGGAAGCGATTTCCGCTGGCCGACAGAATTGCCGTGTGAAACGCGATATCCGCCTCCAGCGGGTCTTCCATTCCCTGCTCCGCCAGCCTCATCCGCTCCAGTGCCGCACCGATCCCCGCGATCCGCTCCTCATCCCCCAGCTGCGCCGCCAACGCCGCCGCTTCCGGTTCAATGGAAATACGCATCTGAATGAAATCCCGCAACAACAACAGGTTCGGGCGGCTCGCCAACAGCCAGTGCAGCACATCGGTATCAAACAGGTTCCACTCACTCTCCGGCAGAATGCGAATGCCCTGGCGGGGACGGGAGGAGAGCAGGCCCTTGGCCGCGAGCATTTTTACCGCCTCGCGGGTGGCACTGCGGGAAACCCCGAACATCTCCGACAGTTCCGCCTCCGAGGGCAGGGCGGCATTCGGGGGATAGCGACCGTTCAGAATATCCATCCCCAGACTGTGCACCACCTGCTGGGTCAGGTTGCGACCGGAATCCATTGCCATTACATACTCCCACCACTTGATTTAATATGACAAATCATACAGTAATCCATCCATGGCCACGAACGGGCGCGTTGCTGTTGCCAATGCCAGGAGGGAATCCCACAAAACGGCTTGCCTCACAAATAAGACATATTTATCATATAAAACAACTTTGAGTGATAGGGTGACACTCACCCTGCGATCAGGAATGGCAATTGAATGAGCAACGATAGCGACAAGCCCAATAACAAGGCAGAAAAGCCACGCCGCAGCCAGCTGAGCTACGGCAAGCTGGATAAAGACGGATTTATCCACCGCTCCTGGATGAAAGCCCAGGGCTACCCCGACCACGTCTTCGACGGCCGCCCGATTATCGGCATCTGCAACACCTGGTCTGAAATCACTCCCTGCAACTCTGGCCTTCGGGAAATCGCCGAATACGTGAAGCGCGGTATCTGGGAAGCCGGTGGCGTACCGCTGGAATTCCCGGTCACCAGCCTCGGCGAAACCCAGATGCGCCCCACCGCAATGCTGTTCCGCAACCTGCTGGCTATGGACGTGGAAGAATCCATTCGCGGCAACCCCATCGATGGGGTGGTGCTTCTAGGCGGCTGCGACAAGACCACCCCGGGCCAGCTGATGGGTGCTGCCAGCGTCAACCTGCCCACCATCGTGGTCTCCTCCGGCCCCATGCTGAACGGCAAGTTCCGCGGTCGCGATATCGGCTCCGGCACCGACGTGTGGAAATTCTCCGAAGCAGTGCGTGCCGGCGAAATGAGCCAGGAAGACTTCATCGCCGCTGAAAGCGGCATGTCCCGCTCCCGCGGCGTGTGCATGACCATGGGCACCGCCTCTACCGTCTCCAACCTGGTGGAGGCCATGGGCCTGTGCCTGCCCTACAACGGCTCCATCCCCGCGGTGGATGCCCGCCGCCAGGCTATGGCGCATATGAGCGGCCGCGAGATTGTGCGACTGGTGCGCGACGATGTGCGTATGAAAGACATCGTTACCAAGGACTCTCTGATCAACGCGATCAAGGTGAACGCCGCCGTGGGTGGTTCCACCAACACCGTGATGCACCTGCTGGCGCTGGCCGGACGCCTGGAAATCGACCTGCAACTGGAAGACTTCGACCGCTACAGCCGCGACCTGCCGCTGCTGGTAGACCTGATGCCGTCGGGGCGCTTCCTGATGGAGGACTACCACTACGCGGGCGGCCTGCCTGCGGTGATGAAAAAAATCGCCGGCTTTCTGGAGCTGAGCGCAGCGACCGTCAGCGGTGTCTCCCTCGGCGAACAGATCGAACACGCCGAGTGCTACAACGACGACGTGATCCGCGATATCGACAACCCGGTGAAGGAAAACTCCGGCATCTGGGTACTGCGCGGCAACCTTTGCCCCCAGGGTGCCATCATCAAACCAAACGCGGCCTCCCCCGAATTGTTGAACCACACGGGCCGCGCCGTGGTGTTTGAGTCCATTGAGGATTACCACGCGCGCAAGGACCTGCCGGAGCTGGATATCGACGAGTATTGCATCATGGTGTTGAAGGGGTGCGGCCCCAAGGGCTATCCGGGCATGCCGGAAGTGGGCAACATGGCGCTGCCGAAAAAACTGCTGGAAAAAGGCATCAAGGACATGCTGCGTATTTCCGACGCGCGCATGAGCGGTACCGCCTTCGGCTCGGTCATCCTGCACGTGGCCCCGGAAGCCAGCGCCGGTGGCCCGCTGGCGGTGGTGCGCGACGGTGATCTGATTGAGTTCAATGGCGAAGCCCGCAGCCTCAACCTGAAAATTTCCGACGATGAACTGCAGGCGCGCCTCGAAGTGTGGCACGCCAACAAACCGGCTCCCACCTATCACCGCGGCTACGCCAAACTGTATGTCGACACGGTGCTGCAGGCGGACCAGGGCGCAGATCTGGACTTCCTGGTGGGCGGCTCCGGTGACGAAGTCTCGCGGGAATCCCACTGATGTCTGCGATCAATACCGACATCACCGCGGACGGCAGACAGGGGTTTATCGCCATTGACTGGGGCACCAGCAGCTTCCGCCTGCGGGCGCTTAACGAACGGGGTACGCTGGTGGCGCAGTCGGATTCCGCCAACGGCGTCTCCCGCCTCGACCGCGACGGCCTGCTGCCCTTTTTACAGGCAGAAATCGCCGGGCTGCCCGATGCGGCGCGTGCCTATCCCGTCATTCTGTGCGGCATGATCGGCTCCAATATCGGCCTGCGGGCTGTGCCCTATGCGCAGTGCCCGCTGGACCCGGCCACGCTGGCAGACCAGATGGCGTCAATTTCCGCAACTCAGGACGAGTCCCCCCGGATGCACATCGTGCCCGGCGTCTGCGCGCGCGGCGCAACCGGCGAGCTGGAAGTCATGCGCGGTGAGGAAACCCAGATCATCGGCTGGTTGCAGCAAGCAGATGCAGCGCAGAAACAGCGAAGCCTGTTGTGCCTGCCGGGCACCCACGCAAAGTGGGTACAAATCCGCGATGGCCAGATACACGCATTTACCACCGCCATGACCGGCGAGCTCTATGCACTGCTGAGTGAACACAGTGTGCTGGTGCAGGGCGAACAGCAATTCGACGACACCGCATTCCTTGCCGGTGTAGAAGCCAGCCGCAGTGACTCAACAAGCAGTGGCGCCCTGCTGCAGCAGTTGTTCAGCGCGCGCACCCGCGTACTGGACAGCAAACTGCATCCGCAACACAGCGCAGCCTATCTATCCGGGTTGTTGATCGGCAGCGAGATCCGCCACGCCGTCGCCGGAGAAAATCATCCCCCTGCAGTGCAGCTGATCGGTTCGGAGCGGATTACCCGGCTGTACCGCCAAGCGCTGCAAAGTATGGAAATAGAGTGCCACTGCCACGACGGGGAGTCCCTGGCGCTCGCGGGTCTCGCTTTTTTTGCACGCCAGCTCGCCCCCCGACAAACCGCTCCCGCATAGACGGGAAAAGAAAACCATAAGGACAACAACCGATGAGCGAGAAAAAAATACTGCCGCTGGTGGCCATTCTGAGAGGCATTACACCGGAAGAAGTGATTCCTGTAGCGGACGCCATTTATCAAGCCGGCTTCCACTATATCGAAGTGCCGCTCAACTCCCCGCGCCCGCTTGAGAGTATCGCCAGGCTGGTTGAACATTTCGGAGACCGGGCCTGCTGTGGCGCCGGCACGGTAACCGCGACGGCGCAGGTCGAAGCCGTGGCCGAGACCGGGGCCAGGTTGATTGTCTCCCCCAACTGCGATCAGGACGTGATCCGCCGCACCATCGCACTCAAAATGGTGAGTATGCCCGGTATCCAGACCCCCACCGAAGCCTTCTCGGCGATTGCCGCCGGTGCCCGATACCTGAAACTGTTTCCCGCGGTCAACCTCGGCCCTGGCTATGTAAAAAACCTGAAAGCGGTACTGCCGGGTGACATAGATCTGCTCGCGGTAGGCGGTGTCAATCTGGACAGCATGCGCGAATTCTTCCTCGCGGGTACCCGCGGCTTTGGTATCGGCAGCGATCTGTACAAGCCGGGGAGAACACCGGAAGAGGCCGCGCAGGTGGCACAGCAATATATCGAAAAATATCACTCCATTTCACAACAATAACGAACCGATTCCGGTGAGGTAACACATGGCGTTGACGAGTCTGGATATAACCGTATTCGCGGCATACTGCATTTTATTAATGGGCATAGCCTGGTGGGTCTCGCGGGAAAAAGCCGGCCACCAGCGCGACAGCTCCGACTATTTTCTCGCGGGCAATACCCTGCCGTGGTGGGCCATCGGTACTTCGCTGATCGCCTCGAATATTTCCGCCGAGCAGATCATCGGCATGTCGGGCTCCGGCTACGCCATCGGTCTCGCCATCGCCTCCTATGAATGGATGGGTGCGATCACGCTGATCATTATCGGCAAATATTTCCTGCCTACGTTTCTCGACAAAAAAATCTACACCATGCCCCAGTTTCTGGCGCAGCGCTTCGACCAGCGGGTACAGCTGGTGATGGCGTTTTTCTGGCTGGCGGTGTACACCTTTGTGAATCTCACTGCGGTGCTGTACCTGGGGGCGCTGGCGATCAAAACCATCGCCGGTATCGATATGCTGTACGGTATGCTGTTCCTGGCATTGTTCTCCGTAGCCTACTCTCTGTATGGCGGCCTTAAGGCAGTGGCATTCACCGATATCCTGCAGGTGGCACTGTTGGTGTTTGGCGGTCTGCTGGTGACTTACCTGGCCCTCGACACCATTGCCGAGGGCAATGGCGTGATCACCGGGTTCGGCATGCTGTTGGATCGGGTTCCGCAGAGCTTCGACATGATTCTGTCGCCGGAGCATGAAGACTACGTGAGCCTGCCGGGTATTTCTGTTCTGGTTGGCGGCCTGTGGGTAATGAATCTCTCTTACTGGGGCTTCAACCAGTACATAACCCAGCGCACCCTCGCGGCTAAAAGCCTGCGCGAAGCACAAAAGGGGATTACGCTGGCGGCCTTTCTGAAACTGCTGATGCCGGTGCTCGTGGTGCTGCCTGGCATTGCCGCCCTGGTACTGGCGCCAAACCTGGAGCGCCCGGACCAGGCCTACCCGGAAATGATGAAACTCGTTCCCGCCGGCCTGCTGGGCCTGACCTTCGCCGCGCTGGTCGCCGCCATTGCCTCATCCCTCGGTTCCATGGCCAACAGCATATCGACCATTTTCACCATGGACATCTACCGCCAGCTGGTACGCCAACCGCCCAGTGAAAAACACCTGGTTACCATTGGCCGCATTGCTGCCCTGGTCGCAATGGTGATTGCGATGATTATCGCCCAGCCGCTGCTCGGCCAGATGGAGCAGGCATTCCAGTATATCCAGGAATTCACCGGCTTCTTCACCCCCGGGGTCGTGGCCATTTTCCTGCTGGGTTTCTTCTATAAAAAAGCCAACGCCACCTCGGCACTGGTAGCCGGCATCAGCTCGGTGGTGCTGTCCGCACTGGCGCGCATCTATTGGCCCGAGCTGCCATTTATGGATCGGGTGGGGCTGGTGTTTGTGGCCTGCCTGGTTCTCGGCATGCTGTTTGCCGGCAAAGAGCACTGCGAGAAGGCCATTCACGCAGAACAGGTGGATTATTCCACTAGCAGTGGATTCAATATCTCCGCGGTGTGTATCAGCCTGATTCTGGTCGCGCTTTACTGGGCCTGGTGGTAACAGGCCCACGGATTTCCCAATTTTTTTCCCTTTTCTCCTACCGCAATCATCTCGCAGGAGATTGGCTCCCGGCATGCCGGGAGCCCTTTTTATTCTTCCCTTCACCCTTTATCCGCTTTTAACAATGGCTTGACCAGATCCAGCGGCAGGGGAAACACAATCGTTGAGTTCTGATCCCCCGCGATATCGATCAGCGTCTGCATATACCGCAACGTAATCGCATTCGAATTTTTGGAGAGCTGGTCCGCCGCTTCAGTAAGCTTCGCCGCGGCCTGAGCCTCCCCCTCCGCATGGATCACTTTCGCCCGCCGTGCGCGTTCTGCCTCTGCCTGCTGTGCAATGGCGCGGATCATACTCTCGTCGAGATCGATGTGTTTGATTTCCACATTGGTCACCTTTACTCCCCAGGCGTCCGTCTGCTCGTCGAGAATTTTCTGGATATCAATGTTGAGCTTGTCGCGCTCCGAAAGCATCTCGTCGAGCTCGTGTTTGCCCAGCACAGAGCGCAACGTGGTCTGCGATAGCTGGCTCACCGCTTCGTGATAGTTTTCCACATTGATGATCGCCGACTGCGGGTCGACAACCCGGTAATACACTACCGCGTTGACCTTTACCGACACATTGTCCCGGCTGATCACGTCCTGGGTGGGAACATCCATTACCACTACACGCAGGTCCACCCGTTCCATGGTCTGGATGACGGGAATGATGATAATCAGCCCCGGTCCCTTCACCGCCTGGAAGCGGCCGAGAAAAAATACCACCGCGCGCTCGTACTCGCGCAGGATGCGGATCGCGTACATCACCACCAGAACAACCGCGAGAATCGCCAGACCGGCAAAGTAACTGAGCATAAACGTCTCCTTGTTTGATTATTCCGGCACTACCTGCAACAGCAATCCCTGCTCCGCCGTCACCTTCACCAGCTGACCTTCTGTCAGCAGGTTGTCACAGCGTGCACGCCAGATCTCACCGTCGATTTTCACCAACAATTCCGGTTCCACCACCGACACCACCGCTGTGCGTCCAACCATCGCCTGATTGGCGGCGACAATGGGCTTGCGCAGGCTGCGGCCGACCGCGTACAGAAATCCCAGCAGCGCCAGCCCACTAATTGCAGCAATGGAGCCGATCATCGTCTTGGAAATCCGCATCCCCGGCACATCACTGTCGATCAACATGACCGAACCGATCACCAGCGCAACAACCCCGCCAATACCCAGCGCACCGAAACTCGGCACAAACAGTTCCGCCGCGATCAACAGGGCCCCCACGATAATCAGTGCCAGACCGGCGTAATTGATCGGCAGAACCTGCAGCGCATAAAACGCCAGTAACAGACAGATAATACCCACCACGCCAGGTACAATCGCGCCAGGGCTGTAGCCTTCGAAAATCAGCCCGTAAATGCCGATCAGCAACAGAATGTAGGCCACCTGTGGGTTAGTGATGAGGGACAGCAGTTCGTTGCGCCAGTCCGGCTCGTAGGACACCACAGGAAGCTCGGCGATGGTTCCAGAAATTTTCTGTTTCCCGGAAGGCAATATCACATCCCGATCGGCTAGCTGCTGCAGCAGCTGCTGCTGATTGTCCGCCACAATATCCACCACGTTTTCGGCACGCGCTTCTCTCGCGGTCAGGGTCGCGGCATCTCGCACAGCTTTTTCAGCCCAGTCGGCGTTGCGCCCGTTGCGGTGGGCGAGCCCGCGGATATAGGCGACGGAATCATTGACGACCTTGCGCTCCATCGCACTCCCCGGATCGCGTTCGCGTTTTTTCGGTTCGCCGTTCTGCTCGCCTTCTTCGCCCGCCTTGTCCTCGGACACCTCCGGCGCTTTTGCCGGCGGCTCCTGTTGGCCTGGCATACCGCCGATCTGTACCGGAGTGGCGGCACCAAGAGTGGTTGAAGGCGTCATCGCCGCCACATGGCTGGCGTAGAGAATATAGGTTCCGGCGCTGGCAGCGCGGGCTCCGGCGGGGGTGACGTAGGTAACGTAGGGAATGTCTGAGGCGAGGATATGCTGGATGATGTCCCGGGTGGCCGCATCCAGCCCTCCAGGGGTATCCATATTCACGATAAAAAGTCGCGCACCGCCCTTGCGTGCCTTGTCGCTGGTGCGAATCAAATAATCCGTGGTCGCGGGACCAATGGGGCCGCTGATCGAGAGCTGCGCAATATGTGGGCCCCGCTGCGCGGCGGCCGGCTCATTGTTCTGCCCTTGCGGCTGCGCCTCCTGCGCTACGCAATAGGTAAAGCAAAGCTGCGCCAGCAGCAGCAAACAGGCGAGCACTCCTTTCGACAACCGCTTGTTCATGTCCGTGATCCGGGATGCGAAAAGGCCGAAGAATCACAAGCGTAACAGAATCGCAGAAAGGCAAAGGGGAAAAGGCGCCGGATACAGACGAAGATTGCCCGTATCCGGGAACGGCGTTGCCGCAGATCAATCTGCGGTCAGATAGCGTCGGGCAAACTTGGGATCCACTTTTTCCAGATCCACCACCACCAGCCCATCCACCGAATCGCAAAAGTCCGGATCGATATTGAACGCGTGAAAGCTGGTGCCACCGGGAACGGTCACGGCGGTGTATTTTTTGAAAAGCGGGGGCAGTACCACACCTTCATCTTTCAGGATCTGCTTCAACTGCCGCATGTCGTCGTCGGCATCACCGGTCAGTGCCGGCAGATCCGCGCGCGCTTCCACAAATGGCAGGCGCGCATTGCCCATTGGCGCTTCGGTCGCAAAGTGATGCAGAAAGTAGCGCACGATGGCGGATTTGGCGCGGCGCGAGAAATTACCGGGCATGGACACAGGGCCGAACAGATAGCGGCGGTTGTTGCGTTGAATCCACTGCCCGATACCACACCACAATAAATCGAGCCCACGGCCGCGCCAATAGTCCGGCAGCAGAAAGCTGCGGCCCAACTCGGCAGAAGCCGGCAGGCATTCGTCTGGTGAGCGCGCGTAACTGAACAGGGTGGTACTGTAGATCCTGTCGGCATCAAGACCATCGGTGCTCACCAGGCGGTAGGCGCCGGCGAGACGCTGGTTGTCTTTGTCCCACAGCAGCAAGTGATCGTACCAGGCGTCAAACGCATCCCAGTCGCGGCTGTTGCCGGTGCCCTCGCCCACGGCGCGGAAGGCAATTTCCCGCAGCCGCGACAGCTCGCGCATTACCACACAGTCCGGTTGCTGCCGGTAGAGTTTCACCTCGAACTCTCCCTGCGCCACCAGAGTTTCGCAGCGCGCCAGTACTGCCGCTACGTCCGCAACCGCTTCCGCCGCGGCAATCGGCTCCGGTGCCAACCCCTGGGGATTTCTGTGCAGACGATAGACCTGTTTTTTCCAAAGCTTGGCCTGTGCCCGCGGCGCCATGGGCCAGTTGCGGTAGTGCTCAGGCGACACCGGAGTGCCGATGCGAATGTCGATTCCGCGGCGCACCTGCTTGAACATCTCCCGCACCAGCCACAGCGTCGACAGCGGCTTGTTGACCATAGATAGGCCGTACCACCACAACGAGTTCCTGCCGCGCACCTGCACCGGCAATATCGGTGCACCGGTTTTGTCCGCAAAGCGGATAAAGCCCGGGTTCCAGTGGCCATCGCGCACTCCCTGCGGGGTCAGGCGCGATACCTCTCCGGCGGGGAAGACGATGATGGCACCGCCGGCGCGCAGGTGGCTGTAAATGCCTTCCACGTCTTCGCGGCGGGTGCGGCCATTGAAGTTGTCCACCGGCAACAAGTAGCTGCGCAGGGGTTCGATATTCCACAGCAGCTGGCTGGCAACTGCTTTTACATCTTTTCGCACCCTGGCCACCAGGTCGATCAGCGCGAGCCCATCGAGACTGCCCAGCGGATGGTTGGATACAATCACCAGCGGTCCGCTGGCGGGAATTCGCTCCAGTTCCGCCAGATTGACGTCGTAACGGAAATCGAAGGAGCGAAATACCTGGCGGATAAAATCGAGCCCCCCCAGGTGCGGAAAGTGTTTGCCGAACTGCTGAATCTGCTGTTCGCAGCAGATTTTTTTAACCGTGGCGGAAACCAGACGCCGCGTGGGACTTTTCGGCGCGGCGCTGTACCAGGGGTTTTGCTGTAACAGATTTTCAAGATGAATCATGCGGCGACAGCCTCGGTCATGATGCGGGCAATCTTGGGCGCGCGGTGCCAGTGCAGAATGTTCAGGGCACCATCCTTTTCCTCCACTACCGCAGTCATGGAGTCGACCCAGTCGCCGCAGTTGGCATAGGTAATGGCCTGGTCGCGGGCGGCGCTGTGGCGGATACCTGCGCGGTGAATGTGCCCGCAAATAACGCCGTCGAATCCGCGGCGGCCAGTCTCGCGGATCGCCACTTCCTCGAACTTGTTCATCATGCGACGCGCCGCGTTCACGCGGTTTTTCACATGGTTGGCGAGCGACCACCACGGCTTGTCGAAGCGGCCGCGCCAGTAGTTGATCCAGCGGTTGATTCGCAGCATCAGGTAATAGCTATGGTCACCAATGTGGTAGCTGACCGGATGGATTTCGATGTGGTGTTCAAACTGGTCGCCGTGAGTCACCCAATAGCGTTTGCCGTCAGCGGCGGTATGGGTCCACTCGCGCTCTATGCGGATGTTGCCCAGGCGCTTGCCCGCCCAGCTGCGCATGGGGGCGTCGTGGTTGCCGGGGACGTAGATGATTTCAGGAACGCGGGTGCTCAGGTCAGACAGCATTTCCAGCAGCAGGCTGGAGGCATGGCACCAGCTCCCCCTGCCCTGTGACACCGCCTTCATATCGAAAATATCGCCCACCAGGTACACCGTGTCCGCGGAGTTCTGCGCGAGAAAATCCGCCAGTCGCTGCGGCTCGCTGTCCCGGCTGCCCAGGTGAACATCGGAGATCCACAGGGCGCGATATCGATTACTCATTGGCATGTCCCGTCGTCAGTTAAGGAGATCGTTTTGGGAAATCCTGATGACGGAAACTTTGCTTGAGTTTTCTTACAAATCGGCGGCTGTTTCTTGAAGCTTCTATGTCAACCGGGCAGATTGGAGAAAACCGGTGACAAAAATGCTCAGGTCGGGGAATACAAGTCTAATTTCGCACCCGCTGAATGGCCTCCAGGCGGGAAACACTGTCGAGATAATCTTTCCAGCTGGCCTGCAGCTCGGCGGTCTGGTATTGCTGATACTTCTCGCGGTCCAGCCACAATACCCGGGTGCGCGCCCGGCGCAGGTCGATCAATGGCAGCCCGTCAACGGCCGCCGGGCCCAGTTTGAACACGGAGCCCGCACGCGAGTTCTGGATCATGTCGCTGACGATGGTGAGATGCACATTCTCCGCCGCGGGATCGAAGTGGTTCAGCGCCGCCACATCCGACAACGCTTCGAATATGGGAGATACTGGCTGGTCCCCGCGGGCAACCGCACTGGCAATTGCCCGGTCCAGTGGCAATTCGAAACGCTCGCGGTACAGTGCCTGTACAAATTGCCGGTTCGCGGTCAGTGCGCTCACATCCCGGCCCGTGTTGGGTTTGCACAAATCGACCACCGGTTCCGAAAGACCGTTGTAGTGATCGTCCAGTACAAAGACCGAAAAGCGATCATTGACCGCAGCCTTGTCCAGTAGCCCCGCCAGATGGGTTTTCAGGAAGTGTGCCTGATAGGCAGAGAGGGTATCCGACGCGTCGATCACGACGATGTACTGTGCAAATCGCGGCAGGCTGGAATTGCACAGGGATACCGGGTCGTAATTTCGCTCCGGGGCGCGCAATACCGTCAGCGCAAACACCGCCAGCAGCGCGAGAATGGTAAGGCTTACGGCTATCACAGCGAGACCTTTGCGATCCTCCGCTGAAAAACGGCTTCTGTGCCGCGCGCGGCTTCTTGCTGCTGCCATGGTGTCACGCTCTCCGCAGGCCGTGATCCAGCTCGAGCTTGTCCACCAGTACAGAAAGGGTGTGCTGGATTGCTTCACAGCGCTGATTGACGGTCGCGATACCTCGGTCGTATACCTGATCCAGTTCCGCCATCAATTCTTCAAAGGTCGCGAGATCCCGTTGGTGCTGTTCCAGGCCCGTGGTATTCAGGCGCGGCAGCTTGTCCAGCTCAAAGCGCAACAATTCACCGAAATAGGCGGCGCGACGGTTCAGCATGCGTGTGGAGTAAGACTGGTAGTAGCGCACCAATTCATCCAGCAATCCCTGCGCTTTGACAATGTCTTCCTGATAGTGGCGATGAATTTCCTCACTGCGCTCAATACTGGCTTTGAACTGGATAAACTGCGCGCGCAGGGCCTTCTCTTTCTCCGCCAGCATTTCATGCAGTTCGTCGGCCATCTCATTGACGCTTTCGATCGCGTCCTCGTGGGCCTCGGCCCAGGCCTGCTGCAGGCGGCGCACCCTTCGCGTGATCGCGGTGTATCCGGGGTAGCGGTCATCTACAACAAATAACTTGGCGCACAGCAGCATCAGCGCAATACCGCTGACTACCACCATGATCCAGGAATTGAAATCATCGATCGCAAGTGGCTGCGCACGCAGATGTTGGATGGCGAGCTGCGAGGCGGTAAAGGGGTCCTGCTCCAGCGCCTCGCGGTAGTGCCCGACCCCCAGCACGAAAACGACCGCAAGTGTGACCACGGCCGCAAGCATCATCGCGGCAATCGTTTTTCTCGCCAGGTTTACATGGAAGCAGTTCCTGAGTGAAACCGCCAGAATCGCGGCAAATCCGAGGTTAATCAGGGAAATGATGAATGCCTGAAAGAATCCTCCCACCAACCCAAGCTCACTTCCCCGGGAGAGAAAAAAGGCATTCAGCATTGTTTCGAGAATGACGATAAAAAAGATGACGGAGTAGTGCATCAGCTTCGACTCACGATACTCCGCTTCGCGGGTGAGCCCGTTGCGATGGCGAAAGATCTCCAGGTCCATACGCAACGCGGAGTAATCCTGCGCGCCGCACTTGAGCCCACTGATCAGACTTGCCAGGCGGCCGCCGATTTTCTTCTCCACCAGGGATTCTGCATTTTTCAGCTCCTGATAGAGCTGGCGAATTTCTACCCCGCTTCGGTCCGCCAGTTCCCGGTCCAGTTCCGACTGTCGGTTTTCATGCACTCTGCCAATGACCTCGCGCACCACATAAGCGCGCAGGCTCTCTTCGCTCTCTGTGTGGTTGCGGCGGTCCACCTCCGGGATACCCGCTTTGACGTCGCGCTCAACACGTTGTTCGATCTTGAGATCGGAGATAGCGGTTCTGATGGCCGGTATTGAATTCATGCAATCACCTAAAAACTTCCACTACATTTTAGGTTTCGGAAATTTCCACGCCCGCCGCGCGATTCCTCCCACAGCCCGGATCGCGAATGGGCGATCGACACATTCCTCTAATCAGATTAGTTCGCCGCCGGTCGTCGTCAGCGCCATTGCGACAAACCGTTACCAAAATGCAAAACGCCGTGCCAGAAATTCCACTCTACGCCACGGCTCCCCATGAATAGTGTGGAATCAGACGCAGCGGCCGGAGATCAGTATGGATTGGAAAACAAAAAAAACGGGCTGTTGAGGCCCGTTTTCTGAGGGTGGCTTGTGACGTCCGGCTCGTCGGACCGTCACTCGGAATCGACGGGGGGGCGCAAAGGGGCGGGAAATGGGAAATGGGCAATCTTGTCGCCCTTCACTTCATGCACCTTGCCGACGCCCTCTTTCTCCACCTCATCGATCCGCACGATGCTGTGCAGAGGAATGTAGGAACGCTTCACCGACGCGAATTCGCTTTTCAGCTTTTCCTCGCTGGGGTCCACCACCAGCTGCGACTTCTCCCCGAATACAAACTCTTCCACCTCGATAAAGCCATACATCTCGCTCTGGTAGATGGCGCGGGCGTAGAGCTCGAATACCTGGTTCTGATTGAGAAAAATAACTTTGTAGATTGGGTTGGCCATGAATATCTCTGAAAGAGTGCGCAGGAGTCGGAAAGCGCCGCTGAATTCTAAGGTCGGGATAGATTCGGAACCAGCCGCTGGGCGGGCCCGGCCCCCGAAAAAGCGCGGAAGGTTATCACTGTAACCAGCCCCCGTCTATGCAGCCCCCGGGGCGGCCGGTATAATGCCCCACCTTCTAAACTGACCAGTTTTTAACCAGGCTCACTATGTCTTCTCCAGCGTCCGAAAAACCGGTGAAAAAGCTCTTCATCAAGACCCACGGCTGCCAGATGAATGAGTACGACTCTGCGCGCATGCGGGACCTGCTGGGCGAATCCCACCAGATGGTGCCCACGGACGATCCGGAGGAGGCAGACGTACTGCTGGTGAATACCTGTTCTATCCGCGAGAAGGCACAGGAAAAATTGTTCCACCAGCTGGGCCGCTGGCGGCACCTGAAAGAAAAGAATCCCGACCTGGTCATCGGTGTCGGCGGCTGTGTGGCGAGCCAGGAAGGCGAGGCAATCGCCAAGCGCGCGCCCTATGTGGACCTGGTATTCGGCCCCCAGACCCTGCACCGCCTGCCGGAGATGATGGAAACCCGTAAACAGAACACCGGCGCCATCGTGGTGGACGTGTCCTTCCCGGAAATCGAAAAATTCGACCGCCTGCCCCAGCCGGAAGCGGACGGTGTGAGCGCATTCGTCTCCATCATGGAAGGCTGTTCCAAATACTGCACTTTTTGCGTAGTGCCCTACACCCGCGGTGAGGAAGTTAGCCGCCCGGTGGCGGATGTGCTGGAAGAAGTGGCCCACCTGGCCGCTCAGGGTGTGCGTGAAGTGAACCTGCTGGGCCAGAACGTAAACGCCTACCGCGCAGCAGGTGAAGATGGCCAGATCGTCGATTTCGCCGAGCTGATCACCTACGTGGCCGCTATCGACGGCATCGACCGTATCCGCTACACCACCTCACACCCGGTGGAATTTTCCGATGCGTTGATCGACGTGTACGCAGAGGTACCGGAACTGGTCAGCCACCTGCACCTGCCGGTCCAGAGCGGTTCCGATCGTATCCTGATGGCCATGAAGCGCGGCCACACCGCGCTGGAATACAAGTCGAAGATCCGCCGCCTCAAGGCCATCCGCCCGGATATCTGCCTGTCTTCCGATTTTATTGTCGGCTTCCCGGGCGAGACCGAAAAAGACTTCGAAGCCACCATGAAGCTGATCCAGGACGTGGGTTTCGATCTGTCTTTCAGCTTCATCTATTCTCCGCGCCCGGGCACCCCGGCGGCGGACCTGCCGGATGACACCCCGGAAGAGGTCAAGAAACAGCGCCTGCAACTGCTGCAGCACCGCATCAACCAGCAGGCCGCGGAGATCGCGCGCCGCATGGTGGGCAATGTGGAGCGGGTTCTGGTGAGCGGTGTGTCCAAGAAAGACCCGGGGCAACTGCAGGGTCGGACCGAGAACAACCGTGTGGTCAATTTCCGCTGTGACCAGCTGGATCTGATTGGAAAATTCGCGGATGTGTTGATTGAGGAGGCGCTGCCGAATTCGTTGCGTGGAACTCTTCTGTCATCCGAACTTGATGGTCCACTGAACTGATTTCGGGGTCCCTATTCGGAAGGTCCCGTGGCGGTCCTGCTACCGATTGCCCTTCGCGAGACACGCCGTGAACCCATCCATGGGGGCTCTTCCGCGAGGTCCCTCTCGCGGAAGGTCTCGCGAAGGGCAATCAGTATCAGAACCTTCAATTCCGACGTCCGCAGATCCTAAACACATTGATTCGTCATACTCACCTGTTATAAGCCGCGAGACCGGTTAGAACCCAATCGTCACAATCCAACCTTTCCCATATCGGCGAAATGGGTATAACCTACAGACAGAACCCATAGACGAAAGGTGAACGGAAACCAATTTGGAAACACAAGCTCTCGCTCACAGCATCACTCTTGAGCCCAACGACGCCCGCCGCCTGGCCAATCTCTGTGGCCAATTCGATCAACACCTGCGCCAGATTGAACAGCGATTGAATATTGAAATCCGCAATCGCGGCAATGAGTTTGCCATTTACGGCAATGCCAGCTCCGCCCGCGCCGCCGGCGAGATCCTGAGCAACCTGTACAAGGAAACCGGAGCGAAAGACAGCCTCACTCCGGACGAGATTCACCTCGCCCTGCAACAGTCGGGGGTCGAAGAACTGGTGGATGCGCGTCAGACTGCCGCGGAAGGCGAAGGGGATCAGGTTGTCCTGATCCGCACCAAGAAGTGCAGTGTGCGACCGCGCGGTGTCAACCAGCGCAAATACGTGCGCGCCGTTCAGACCCACGATATCAACTTCGGCATCGGCCCGGCCGGCACCGGCAAAACCTACCTGGCGGTAGCCTGCGCGGTAGAGGCGCTGCTGAAAGACGAGGTCGAGCGCATCCTGTTGGTGCGCCCGGCGGTGGAAGCCGGTGAGAAACTGGGCTTCCTGCCCGGTGACCTGAGCCAGAAGGTCGACCCCTACCTGCGCCCCCTCTACGACGCCCTCTATGAAATGCTCGGTTTTGAGACCGTGGGCAAACTCATCGAGCGCAATGTGATCGAGGTGGCGCCGCTCGCCTACATGCGCGGGCGCACTTTGAACAACGCCTTCGTGATCCTCGACGAGAGCCAGAACACCACCCGCGAACAGATGAAGATGTTCCTGACCCGCATCGGCTTCGGCTCCACTGCGGTCATCACCGGCGACCCCAGCCAGATCGACCTGCCTCGCGGTGCCGCCTCCGGTCTGCGACACGCCATCGAGGTGCTGGATAGCGTCAACGGCATCAGCTTTACCCACTTCGGCGCCAAAGACGTGGTGCGCCACCCGCTGGTCCAGCGCATCGTCGAAGCCTACGATGTGCACGAGGCGGAAGTGGAGGCAAAGCAGCAGGCGGAGCGCGAAGCCCGCCGGGCCCTGCGCGCAGCCGGAGAAGATGCGGCCTGACGCCGCGCCCATGAACAAAAGTCAACCCGAACCCTCGCAGCTTGTGCCCGCGGACGTATTTATTGATGTCCAGCGGGCCACGAGCCAGACCGATCTGCCCAGCGACGACGACCTCACACGCTGGGCCGCCGCCGCGGTGGGCAATTGTCGCCCTGAGGCCGAAATCGCACTGCGCATCGTCGACGAAGACGAGAGCCAGGCGCTAAACAGCCAGTACCGCGGCAAGGACAAGCCCACCAATGTACTCTCTTTCCCCGCGGACATCCCCGAGGAACTGGGCCTGCCACTGCTCGGTGACCTGGTGATCTGCGCCCCGGTGGTAGCCGTGGAGGCGGAACAGCAGCGCAAAGCTCCGACCGCACACTGGGCGCATATGGTTGTCCATGGCACACTACACCTGCTGGGTTATGACCATATCGAGGACGATGAAGCCGAGATCATGGAAAATCTCGAAACCCGCATTCTGGCGCAGTTGGGATTCAGTGATCCCTACGCCCCTATTGATGAGCCGGCGCAAGGTGTGCCGGCGGATGAACTTTCAGACGGAACCGACGAGTAACGCGGAGTATGGCCACATCCATGACCACCGACGAACCCCCAAGTAGCTCCTCCTCCAACCGCCCCCGATCGGGAGAGAAAAACTGGTTGGAGAAATTACTGGGCGCCTTTTCCCAAGAACCCAGATCCCGCGATGAACTGCTGGATATCATCAAGGACGCTGCCGAAAACAAGGTAGTGGACGCCGAAGCCCTGTCCATCATTCAGGGCGCGCTGGATGTGTCCAGCCAGCAGGTGCGGGAGATCATGATTCCGCGCTCGCAGATGGTGGTGGTCAGCATTGAGGACTGCCCCAAGGATTTTCTGCCCAAGATCATTGAATCTGGTCACTCCCGCTTCCCGGTGGTGGGCGAAAGCATCGACGACATCCGCGGCATCCTGCTGGCCAAAGACCTGCTGCCGCTGGTGTTGAAAGGCGTGGACGAATTCCGCCTGGAAGACATCATCCGCCCGGCGAATATCATCCCGGAAAGCAAGCGCCTGAATATTCTGCTGCGGGAGTTCCGCGAAAACCGCTATCACATGGCTGTCGTCATCGATGAGTATGGTGGCGTTTCCGGCGTGGTCACCATTGAAGATATTCTCGAAGAAATCGTCGGCGATATTGAAGACGAAACCGATGAGGACGAGGAAGACAGCTATATCCGCAAGGTGAGCGACAATGATTACGTGGTCAAGGCGCTCACCCCCATTGAAGACTTCAACGAGTACTTCGATTGCGGATTCAGCGATGAGGAGTTCGACACCATTGGCGGCCTGGTGATGCAGTCCTTCGGCCATCTGCCGGGACGGGATGAGACCACCAGACTCGGGAATTTCCAATTCCGCGTGCTCTACGCCGATAATCGGCAGATTCACCTGCTGCGGGTCAGTCGCACCGACAAGCCCACTGAAGAAGACGGCTGATGCGCAATCCCTTTTCTTCACTGGCCATGTTCCTGTATCCGCTGGCCGCACTGATCGCAGGCGGCCTGCTGACCCTCTCCTTTGCCCCGTTCGATTACTGGTGGTGCAGCCCGCTCTCCCTCGGGCTGTTCGCCTGGCTGCTGGCGCCCGGTCGCAACGCTGCGGTGTTGAGCGGCAGGCGCTGCTTCGGGCTGGCACTGTGTTACGGCCTCGGTCTGTTCGGCAGCGGCGGCTCCTGGGTGTACGTCTCCATTACCGACTTCGGCAATTCCTCACCGCTGCTCGGGGTGATTCTCACTGGCGGTTTTGTCGGCATCATGGCGGTACTGTTTGCGCTGCCGTTCGCGGTCCTCGCGCGCTTCCGCGCACACCCTGCCTCCTTCGCACTCGCGTTTGCCGCACTGTGGTTTGTGAGCGAGTGGTTTCGCACCTGGATATTTACCGGTTTTCCGTGGCTCTTTGCCGGCTATGGGCATATCCACACCTGGCTGGCGGGCTGGGCGCCGATACTGAGCGTGTACGGCATTGGCCTGCTGCTGGCATTTTCCACCGCGGTGTGCGCGCTGTGCGCGCGCCGCGCCTTCGACTCATGGAAATCGAGCAGCGCCCTGTCCCTGGTGCTCGCCGCGGTGTTGCTTTGGCCCGCCGGCCTACTGCTCGGCAACATCGAATGGACCCAGGCCGATGCGCGCAGCGTGCGCGTGGGGCTGGTGCAGGCGAATATTCCCCAGGAAAAAAAGTGGCTGCCGGAATTTCGCGGCGAGACCATCAAGCGCTACCAGAGCGCCACAGAAGAACTGCACCGCCAGGGGGTCGATCTGGTGATCTGGCCGGAAGCAGCGCTGCCACTGCTGTACCATCATTCGCCGAACCTGATGCAGGCGCTGCAGGACAATGCACAGTCAATCGGTATAGATCTCATCACCGGTATCCTCTACGACACGGAGCAGGATTACCGTCGCGTGGTGCACAACTCGGCGGCGGTCTTTGGCCGCGAGCAGCAGCTCTACCACAAGCGCCACCTGGTGCCGTTCGGCGAGTATGTGCCGCTGGAAGACTGGATTCGCGGCACCATCGAATTCTTCAACCTGCCCACCTCGTTTATCCGCCCCGGACCTGAAGGCCAGCCCCCACTGGAGGCCGGCAGCCTGAGCTGGGCGCCTTTGATCTGCTACGAGATCGTCTACCCGCAACTGGTGGCAAAGAGCAGCGGCGAAGCCCAGGTTCTATTGACCCTGAGCAATGATGCCTGGTTTGGCCGCTCCATCGGCCCACTGCAGCACATGCAAATGGCACAGATGCGCGCACTGGAAACCGGGCGCTATCTGGTACGGAGTACCAATACCGGTGTAACCGCTATCGTCGCGCCGAACGGTCACATTATCGAGCAGCTGCCGCAGTTCGAGCAGGCGACCCTGATTGGCAAGGTAGAGTCGCGCAGCGGCTTTACCCCCTTCATGGTGATCGGCGTGTGGGCTCTGGTGGCACTGGCTGCCCTGATGCTGGCAGCGGCCGCTCTGCTGCAGCGCCGCCCGGCCAGAGGAACCGAAACCGTCTTCGCCCGTGAAATTGCGGACTGAGTTGCGCAACGCGCGCGCGGGCGAGATCAGTGTCCTTCCTGGCTCGCCCCAAAACGGGGCGCCCCTTGCCTCGGTTTGCCGCCCACTTTCACCTCCAATGCCCTGCCCCCCCGGAATATCGCCGCATTCTGCCGCGCCGGTAAAATACGGCTGCTATTATGCTGTGATATTTGCAGCCCCTGACAGCAGCGGGCTGCGCTCTTTGCAGGGATGAGCCGGAAAACACTGCCACCCCGCAATCGGAACCCTTTTTTCTGCACACGCCCGACAATGTGCGGCACGGATGCCAGATTTATGCATTGTTTAATCACCGGCGGCACTGGATTGATAGGCCGTCTTTTTTGCGCGAAATGGCTGGCGCGAGGATACCGCCTCACGGTGCTCAGCCGCGATCCGGACAAGGTGCGCGAGCGCTGCGGAGAAACCGCCGTGGGCGTGCGCGACCTGCAACAGGTGGAAGGGCCTGTCGATATTGTCGTCAATCTGGCGGGCGAAACCATCGCCCAGCGCTGGACCGACGCCCGCAAGCAGGAAATCCGCCGCTCGCGCCTGGAAATAACCGCGCGCTTGGCGCAGTGGATTCTCAGCCTCCCACAACGCCCCAAATACGTCCTCTCAGGTTCCGCCGTGGGTTATTACGGCGATCGTGGCGGAGATCTGTTGAAAGAAACCAGCGGCCCCGGTGGCGGCTTTGCCGCGGAACTCTGCCGCGATTGGGAAGCGGCGACCCTTCCGCTGCAACAGGCGGGTATCTGCGTCGGCATCATGCGCACCGCCGTCGTACTTTCCACCCGCGGCGGCGCCCTGCCGGAAATGCTGCCCGCGTTCCGCCTTGGTGTTGGCGGTCCGATGGGCAGCGGCGAGCACTGGATGAGCTGGATTCACGAGGAAGATATTGTCGGCCTGATGCTGCACGCCATCGACCGGCATCTCTGCACCCCCTTTAACGCCTGCGCACCTGAGCCAGTCACCAACAACAGCTTTTCCCGCCTGCTGGCAAAACAGCTGCACCGGCCCTGTCTGCTGCGCACACCCGCGTGGATGCTCAAGCTGATATTTGGGGAGATGGCCACAGAACTGCTGTTGGCGAGCCAGCGAATGGAGCCCCGCGTAGTGCTCGACAGCGGCTACAGTTTCCAGTTTCCCACTCTGGAGAAAGCCCTGGCCGACTTGTTTGGCCCGGAGAGGGCAAAAGGCAGGGCGCACGCCTCGTCGCGTCCCCGCTGATTGGTCGAATGTCCCCGTCCAAAACGGACCGAGCCCGCACAGGGCGGGCTCGGTTAACGGATTTGTTACTCAGGAAAATTTCCTAGGCTGCCGCACTGCTGCGGATCAATACCTCGTCGAGATAGGTACGCGCCGATTCCGAGGTTACGGGATCAGCCCTGCATTCCATGGGCGCTGAGCCGACCCAGTGGGCGTGCCAGCGGAGCCAGTTGTTGGATATCCCCTCTTCGCGCTGCTCCTGCCGCAGCTCCACAAAATCCGTCTGCTGCGGATCCAGTTTGAATTCCCGCACTATCTGGCCTACGAAGGTTTCGAAGTTCTTGCTCAACTGAGCGCCACTTTCACTGCCAGCAGCCAACAGAACCAGCTGGCGCTTGCCGCGCCGGGTCAACTTGAAACCAATCCACACCGGACGGTTCAGGCGGTTGTGCAATTGAATAGGGGAAAGGGAAGGTGGGATACCCATCATGTGAACATTACCTCGTTTTTTATCTTGTTATTGCGCGTAATTCGGCCATCTGAGGTTCACTCCTGATCGCTCCGGTACCTGGCCGGGTCCGTCCGGCACCCGGATGGTTTCACAAGAAACCTTCGGTCAGGGCGCCCATACTAGTTACTCAGCGCTATCGCATCAAGCGTTGATCCGGAACCTCCGGAGCGAGCCGGTCAGCAATTGCGCCGGCCTGGCAGCGCACGCCAGCGGTACCACTGATTTCCCAAAAGCTCGCGCCAGTAAACCTGGCTGCGCAGCAGTGCCGCCGCACTAGGGAGCCAGCGCAACAGGTGGTTCTCCGCTCTCGGCACCAGTTCCCCCGGGCTGCCCACCGGCAGTGGCCGGACCTGCAGGCCGGCGCGGGCAAAGCTTTCCGCCGCGCGCGGCATGTGCCACCAATGCGTTACCAACAGTACGCTTTCGACTCCGGAATCGTGCAGAAGTGCCGCCGAATTCACGGCATTCTCCGCCGTATTGCGACTGCAATTCTCGCGCCATGTCACCGAACGCTGAAACAGCTTCTCCAGCGCGTCGGCCATCAGATCTGATTCCGGCGCCTTTTCTTCCGCGTAGACCCGCCCACCGGAGACCAGTAACGGCAAGTCCGCCGGCGCCCGCGCGACAGCCCAGGCCACTCGCTCAAGCGTTTCTGCCGAAAGCCGCTCGCTGCCAGTGTCCTCGTTGCGGTAGCGGCCACCGCCAAGAATCACTACTGCGCCCGGCTCCACTTTGGGAGCCTCCGGCTGCTGGCTTACCAGGCGCTGGCCCAGCCAGCCGGAGAACGCGGGTGTCGCACAAATCCACAAAGTGAGGAAGCAGAGAATAGCCAGCGGCAGTGACAGTTTGGCGACAGGGGTGGACGAGGGGAAAAACCAGAACACAAACGCCAACAGCAACCCCACCAGCGGGGCGAAAGGCGGCATGATCAGGGTAGTAAGGGCAGTCTGCAGTTCCATCTTGGCCAGGGTGGCTCCATTTTCGGTGTATGCGCGAGTGGTCTCCGCGCCATCGTGGTGCGGGTGTTCTTCAGTCCGATGTGAGTCCACCACTGATCTGGCGGAAGCAGCCGTAGCCGCAGCGATGGCAGGGCGTAATCTGACTACCAGCGTCCGGCAGCGCGCGGTAGCCGCAGCCGATGCACTGCAGCTCCTCGCCCTCGCCGGCAGTTTCTCCCGCCAGCGCCCAGGGTTCGCCGCGACGGATACAGTACATCAGCGCTGGCCAGGCGGACTTGGTGGGGTCGGCTGCCTCCAACAGCCAATCGCCGGTGCGCTCCTCAAGAGTTTTCAGTTCGCCGCCGAGATCCTTCAGGTAATCCTCTGCTCGATGCGCGTCGTCTTTCAGCCAGGCGCGCAGGAAGGCCGCCTTGCTGGCCGTGAGTTTTTCCACCGCCAGCTCGCCCTCCACCAGTTTTTCCAGATCCCGCCGCAACTCCGCTGTCAGGTCCTCTTCGTCCGATGGCAGGTCGGGTTTTCCCGCTACTGGTTTCTTACTCACCCCATCCCTCCTATAATTCGCCGTTTTCTGGCCGAAAGGCCAGCGCCGTTCACGGCCGGAATATCCCAATAGATTGAGTCACAGAGTATAGGTTCCCCACAGATGGAAGAGCAGTACAACCCCTCCGCAGTCGAAGCCGCCGCCCAGGCCCACTGGGAGAGCAACAAAAGCTTCGAGGTGAAGGAAGACCACAGCAAGGAAAAGTTCTACTGCCTGTCGATGTTCCCCTACCCCAGCGGCAAGCTGCACATGGGGCACGTGCGCAACTACACCATCACCGACGTGATCTCACGCTACCAGCGCATGCAGGGCAGGAACGTGCTGCACCCCATGGGCTGGGACGCCTTCGGTCTGCCGGCGGAGAATGCCGCAATCCAGAACAAAACCGCGCCGGCCAAATGGACCTACTCCAATATCGACTACATGAAGGGCCAGTTGAAAGCGCTGGGCTTCGGTTTTGACTGGTCCCGCGAACTGGCCACCTGCAAGCCCTCCTACTACCGCTGGGAGCAGTGGTTCTTCACCCGCCTGTACAAGAAAGGCCTGGTGTACAAGAAAAACTCCGCGGTGAACTGGTGCCCCCACGACGCCACCGTGCTCGCCAACGAGCAGGTGGAAGACGGCGCCTGCTGGCGCTGCGGCACCACCGTCGAGCGCCGCGAGCTGGCGCAGTGGTTCATCAAGATCACCGACTACGCCGAAGAACTGCTGAAAGACCTGGACCAGCTGCCCGACTGGCCGGAGCAGGTGCGCACCATGCAGCGCAACTGGATCGGCAAATCCAAAGGCGTCGAGCTCGCGTTCGCGCTGCCCAAGACCATTGCCGGCGTCGACCACTTTGATGTCTACACCACCCGCCCGGACACCCTGATGGGCGTGACCTACGTGTCACTCGCCGCCGAGCACCCCATCGCCCTTGCCTTGGCGGAATCCAGTCCCGAGCTCAAAACCTTCATCGCCGAGTGCAAGAAGCAGTCCATGGCCGAAGCCGACATGGCCACCATGGAAAAGAAAGGCATGGATACTGGCCTTGTGGCCATCCACCCGCTCACCGGCGAAGAAGTGCCCGTGTGGGTCGCCAACTATGTACTGATGGACTACGGCTCCGGCGCCGTCATGGCCGTGCCCGCCCACGACCAGCGCGACTGGGAGTTTGCCAAAAAATACAACCTGCCGATCAAACAGGTCATCGCCCCCGCCAGTGGCGAAGCCATCGACCTGGACAAAGAGGCCTTCACCGAAAAAGGTGTACTGACCAATTCCGGCGGCTTCGACGGCCTCGACTTCGACGCCGCCTTCAACGCCATCGCCGACGGCCTCAAGGCGGCCGGCAAAGGCCGCGTCACCACCAACTACCGCCTGCGCGACTGGGGTGTCTCCCGCCAGCGCTACTGGGGAGCTCCCATCCCCATGTTCAACCTGGCCGACGGCACCGAAATACCGGTACCCGCGGAAAAACTGCCGATCCTGTTGCCGGAAAACGTGGAACTCGACGGCATCACCTCGCCGATCAAGGCCGACCCGGAATGGCGCAAGGACGAATACAACGGCGAAGCGGTCGAGCGCGAAACCGACACCTTCGACACCTTTATGGAGTCCAGCTGGTACTACGCCCGCTACACCTGCCCCGACTTTGAACAAGGCATGCTCGATCCCGAGCGCGCCAACTACTGGCTGCCCGTGGACCAGTATGTGGGAGGCATCGAACACGCCATCCTGCACCTGTTGTACGCGCGCTTCTTCCACAAACTGATGCGCGACGAAGGCCTCGTCAGCAGCGACGAACCCTTCAAACGCCTGCTGTGCCAGGGCATGGTATTGGCGGAGTCCTTCTACAAAGAAGTCGACGGCCACAAAACCTGGATCGCCCCCACCGCCGTCGACGTAGAGCGCGACGACAAAGGCAAGCCGATCAAAGCCATCGAGCGCGCCACCGGTGAAGAAGTCATCGCCGGAGGCGTGGTCAAGATGTCCAAGTCCAAGAACAACGGCATCGACCCCCACGCCGCCGTGCAGGAATACGGTGCCGACACCGTGCGCCTGTTCACCATGTTCGCCGCACCGCCCGAGCAGACCCTCGAGTGGCACGACTCCGGCGTGGAAGGCGCCAGCCGCTTCCTGCGCAAACTGTGGAAAACCGTGCACGGCCACATCGAAGCCGGCAACAGCAGCAGCGCCATCGACACCAGTGCGCTGTCCGACAAACAACAGCAACTGCGCCGCAAAACCCACGAAACCATCCAGAAAGTCAGCGACGACTACGGCCGCCGCCAGACCTTCAACACCGCCGTCGCCGCGGTAATGGAACTGCTGAACGAAGTCACCAGGATTGCAGAACGCGACTCCGCCAACGGCCTCGCGGTAGAACGCGAAGCCCTGCAAGCCGCCATCATGCTGCTCGCCCCGATCACTCCGCACATCTGCCATGCGCTGTGGAAACTGATCGGCAACGACAGCGAACTGGTCGACGCCCAGTGGCCGCAAGTGGATGAAAACGCCCTGGTGCGCTCCACCATCACCCTCGTGGTACAGGTCAACGGCAAGCTGCGTGCGAAGCTGGAAGTACCGGCGGATACCGACAAGGCCACCCTGGAAAAAATGGCGCTGGAAGACGAAAACGTGGTGAAGTTCACCGACGGCCTCACCGTGCGCAAAGTGATTGTGGTGCCCGGCAAACTGGTCAACGTCGTCGCCAACTAATCCGTAAGTGCGCCCGGCAACGAAGCGCAAAACGTGACGCGAAGGACGGGCACCGGGTACGGGTTTTCAGGAGCGTCGCAAACAGGATGTTTGCGCCGCAGCGCCCAGGGATGGGTCTACAGCGGTCCTGAAAACCCGTGCCCGGTGCCTGGCCGCCACAAGGCCCAAAAAGAACGCAACGGACCCCAATGAAAACCACGATGCTCCGCACCCTAGTACTCTTGATCTCAATTACCACGGCAGCCTGCGGCTGGCACCTCCGCGGCGCACCGAAAAACTTCCCTCCCGGCAGCAAGCTTTACATCGCCACCGAAGACCCCAGAAGCGAACTGGCCGAAAGCATCACCCGCCTGCTGCAGACCAGCGGCCTGCCCCTGGCAGAAACTCCGGTCGAAGCCGACTTCACCCTCACCATCCACAAAGAAACCGAACGGAAACGCACCGTCTCCGTGGATGCCCAAGGCCGCGCCTCCGAATACGAACTCATCACCAGCGCCGAATACAGCGTACGCGACAACACCGGACGCGACCTACTCACCAACGCCAAAGCCGACATCTACCGCACCCTCGAATGGGACGACGACGAAGTCGTCAGCAAAGGCGAAGAAGAACGCCTGCAACGGGAAGAAATGCGCCGCGAACTCATCGGCCGCATCATCGACCGCCTGCGCCGCCTCGACATCAGCGCCCCCGTCACCGACAACCCCGCCACCCCCTAACGGCGGGACCAAAAAGACACAAGGGCAACAGAACAGCATGGCTCGCATCACCCCCAGGCAACTCGGCCAAAACCTGCGCCAGAGCATCGCCCCCATCTACGTCGTCACCGGCGACGAACCCCTGCTGGTGCAAGAATGCTGCGACAGCATCCGCGACGCCGCCCGTAAACACGGCTTCAACGAGCGCGACCTGCTGCACGGCGAAAACAATTTCGACTGGGGGCAACTCCTCTCCGCCGCCGGCAGCCTCTCCCTGTTCGCCGACAAAAAAATCATCGAACTGCGCCTGCCCGGCGGCAAACCCGGCGACAAGGGCAGCAAAGCCCTGCAGGAATTCGCCAGCATGGCGAACGACGAAACCCTATTGCTGCTGGTGCTGCCGCGGCTCGACCGCGCCCAGCTCAACAGCAAATGGGTCAAGGCACTGGAAGAACGGGGCGTGCTCATCCAGATCTGGCCGGTGGACGCCAGCGAAATGCCGCGCTGGATACACGAACGCCTGCGCAGCGCCGGCCTCGACGCCGAACCGGAAGCCATCCAGATTCTCGCCGAACGCGCTGAGGGCAACCTGCTCGCCGCCAGTCAGGAAATTGAAAAACTGAAACTGCTGGCCCGGGACAGCGTCATTACCGCCGACACCATGAGCAACGCCGTGGCCAGCTCCGCGCGCTACGATGTGTTCGGCCTCATCGACAAGGCGCTCGCCGCCGACGCGGCCGGCGCCGTGCGTACACTCCAGGGCCTGCGCGCCGAAGGCGTCGAGGCCGCGGTAGTGTTGTGGGCCATCGCCCGGGAAATCCGCACGCTGCTGGAGACGCAACAAAAGCTGGATCAGGGCCAGCCGATCAACCGCCTGGTCCGCATCCAAAAGCGCCAGCCATTGATCCAGGCCGCCTGCCAGCGCCTGCGCCCGCGCCAGCTGGAAAACTTCCTGCTGCGCGCACGCGCGGTCGATAACGCCATCAAGGGCGGCAGGGACATGGACCCCTGGGCGGGGCTGCTGGAACTCACCCTGAATCTCTCCGGCAAGCGCAGTATCTGATTCCGCTGCTGGGCAAGCCGCGCTTTGCCCAACCTACACACAGATACGACGTACGCTTTTGTAGGAGCCTGCCTGCAGGCGAAACGGGCAGAGCTCCGAACCAATCGCCTGCAGGCAGGCTCCTACAGACAAACGCAAAAAAACATCCGCAGATGACCACCGACTTGCTGTAGGAGCCTGCCTGCAGGCGAACACGGCAGTGCTCCGAACCGTTCGCCTGCAAGCAGGCTCCTACAACCGCAGAATTACTCAGCCGAAATCCTGCTTTTCCATCCACGGAATAATGCGTTCGAAGGCGCGCTCGATATTCTCGATGGATGTCGCGTAGCTGAAACGCAACGCATTGCGGCTGCTCTCACCGAAAGTATCGCCGGCGATGGTGCACACGCCGGTTTCCCGCAACAATCGCAGCGCAACATTATTGCCGTTCACCCCCTCCGGCAGTGCGGGAAACATATAGAACGCACCATCCGGCACATACCCTTCCAGAAACGGGGTCTGATCCACCAGTTCCACCAGACGGTTGCGGCGCTTGCGGTAGGTGTCCACCACATCGGCAATAAAACTGCGGTCACCTTTGAGCGCGGCCACCCCGGCCCACTGGCAGGGTGTGTTTGCCACGGTGGTGGTAAACATATGGTAGCGACGCAGTTTGCGAATAGCGCCCTGGCTCGCGATCAGCCAGCCAATGCGCATGCCCGCCATGCTGAACGTTTTGGAAAAACTGCTCATCACCATCACATGATCCAAGTCAGAGCAGCAGGACAACACGCTCGCATAATTGTGATAGCCGCGTTCGTCGTAAATCAGGTGGTCGTACACCTCATCGCTGATCACATAGATACCGCGGTACGCCGCCTCCTGCACGATGGTTTCAACCGTCTCCCGCGGATATACCGTGCCGGTGGGATTGCTGGGTGAATTCAGGACAATCGCGTGGGTGTTGCTGTCGATTGCATCGATCACTTCCTGCGGGTCGAGCTGATGGTGGTTTTCCGCACGGGTCGGGATGTATTTCACGGTACCGCCATTCATGCGGATCAGCGGCGCGTAGAGCATGAAGGAGGGATCGGGCACGATAAATTCCCGCCCCGGCGCGGAGACCGCGGTCAACGCCAGGTAGATCGCCTCGGTGGCGCCAGTGGTCACCAAAATATTTTCCGGCGTAATCGCACGGCCGGAGCGCTCGCTGTAATAATCCGCCAATGCATCCAGCAGCTCCGGTAACCCGGCATCCATGGTATAACCGGTCTGCCCCGCGTTCAGTGCATCCACTGCCGCCTGCACCACGTGGGCTGGTGTGGGCGCATCCGGCTGGCCAATGGACAGGTGGATTACATCCTCCATGGTGGCCGCCAGATTGACCATTTTGCGAATACCGGGCACCGGGATTGTGAGCAGCGCCGGATTCCAGATCGGATCTTCCGACTCGTAAAAATCGAAATCCAGCCGACTCACGGGCTCATCCTCTCAGCCGCACTCTGTGTCGAGTGTTCAAAGAACAAATCCGGGCGTTTATCCGTGAGTGGTGCCGCCAGCTGGTAGGCCTGTGCCGCGCGCAGCACGGCGCTGTCGTTGAAGCGCGCCGCCACAAACTGCAGGCCGATGGGCAGGCCCGCGCGGTCAAAGCCACAGGGTACGGAGATGGCCGGTTGCCCGGTCATGTTGAAGGGATAGGTAAATGGCGTCCACGACGGCCAGCGGGTACTGGGCCAGTCCTCCGGCACCTCGCGCCCCGCCTTAAATGCGGTAATCGGCAGCGTGGGTGTGAGCAGCAAGTCGTATTTGGTGTGGAATGCGGCCATGCGCTCGCACAGCGCCATGCGCTCGTTCACCGCTTCCAGGTAATCCAGCATGGACAGCTGTGCGGCCTTTTCCGAGACCGCCACCAGTTGCGGGTCCATCAGTGCGCGCTGTTTTTTGCCGAGATTCCGCAGCGCATTGGCGGCACCACCGTAAAACAGGTGGCCGAACGCGGCGATGGGATCGTCGAAGCCCGGCGCCACCTCGGTAATTTCCGCCCCCAGAGACGCCAGCAACTCCGCGGCCGCACGCACCGCATCCGCGACCTCGCTAGCCACATCCACATACCCGAGTGTGCCACTGTAGGCAATGCGCACTCCGCGCAGCAGGTCTGTCGGCTCGCCATCGATCGCCGCGAGATAATTGATATTGCGGCGGGGAATGGCATGGGTATCGCGGCTGTCTGCTTCCGTGAGGACATTCATCATTAACGCACAGTCTGCCACCGTCCAGGTCATGGGGCCGGCGTGCGCGAGGGTACCAAAGGGGCTCGCGGGCCAGTGCGGCACCTCGCCGAAACTCGGCTTCAAACCCACCAAACCACAGAAACCCGCGGGAATACGGATGGAACCGCCCGCATCGGTGCCGAGCGCCAGTGGCCCCATACCGAGCGGTACCGCCGCGGCGCTGCCGCCACTGGAACCACCGGCGGTTTTCTCCGGATTCCAGGGGTTGCGGGTGATGCCGTCTACCGGGTTGTCGGTAACACCCTTCCAGCCAAATTCCGGCGTGGTGGTTTTACCCAGCGGGACCGCACCGTTGCGGCGCAATGCGGCCGCGCAGGGGGCCTCCTTGCCCACAGTAGATTTCGGGTCGATGGTTCTGGACCCCTTGATGGTGGGCCACTGGGGTGTGAGAAAAACATCCTTGATGGCAATGGGTACTCCGTCCAGTCGTCCCCGCGGATTCGCAGACTGATAACGCTGTTCAGATTCGCGCGCGAATCGCAGCGTTGTTTCTTCGTCGATCAGGTTGAATGCATTCACGACCGGATTGCAACGTCTGATCTGCGCCAGCATCGCCTTTACCACCTCAACCGGAGAAAAGGATTTTTCCCGGTAGCCCTGCAGCAGTTCCAGTGCCGTTTTCCGAGCCAGATCATTCACGCGCGCTGCACTCCTTTGTTATATGGGTATTCGGTTTTCGCTCTCTCCCAGCCTAGACCCATTTCGCGCCGAATTCGTCAAATGCGGGTGGAACAACCCGCCCCGATGCGTGTTATCTCTCAGGAAATAGCTTCGGGCATGGCAATTCCCGACTTCTCCGCAAGCTTTTTCAGGTCGTCAACGATACTGGGATAAAGCTCTACCCCCTTTTCCAACTGCCTGTTTCGCAGGTGCCAGGCGCGTTTTCCTGGGATGCGCAGCGGAGTGTTGATATGACCCTCGCGCTCGCACTGTTCCCACATTTCCAGCAGCGCCGCGGTCTGCCGTAAAAAACTCTGTTCACTGCCAAATGCGCCGGGGTCGATGATCTGCAGGAACACCGAGTTCGCTTCGTCATCCTCGCTCACATCGTCCGCGCGACCATAGCCGGCTAACGCCATCGACAACACCTCGAGCATGGCGGAAAGCGCCGCGCCCTTATAGCCGTGATCCGCGCCGCCCACCGGCAGAATGCTGCCGCCATCAGCGAACGCGCGCGGATCATCGGAAAGTTGCCCGTCGCAGTCCTTGAGATACTTCCCGGGCAGTTTTTTGCCCTCGCGCGCGGCGCGCGACACATAACCGCCGGCGGTGACAGACATGCTGATGTCGAACAACAGGGGGTAATCTCCGGCCGGCGCGCAGAAGGCGATGGGGTTGGCGGAAAACAGCGGGGTCTTACTGCCCTGTGGGGATACCGTGTGTTCGGCCGGCGTGGAGCAGGTGAGGATACCCACACAATTTTGTTCGACAATTTTCGGCAGATAGGCCGCAAGGCAGGCAATATGCTGACTGCGACGCACAGTGGCAGTCACCACGCCGTGTTCGCGCACCCGCGCCAGGGCCTGATCAATGGCCCGGTGCACCACCCAGGGGCCCGGCAGAAATTCTGCATCCCAGTTAAACACATTGCCGCGGTCCGCCAGCACATGGGGCTCCCCCTGCAAGCGAGAAGCACCGGACTGCAACCACTGCAGATTGGTGGTTACCCGGTGCAGACCGTGGGTGGTGAACCCCAGCAGATCCGCCTGCAGAAACGTGTCGGCCACGACTTCCGCGCGCGACGCGTCCAACCCTGCGGAAGTAAACAGGGCGCTGGCAAACCGTCTGAGATCTTCCGCTCGGTAACGCTGGGACATGTTGTCTCCCCTTTTCTTTTCAATGTATCAATCAATGATCGGTTACTTTTCCGCGCAAGGACTTCACCTTACCGCGCTGTGACTTGTGCTGCAGGCGGCGCTCGCGCGAGCCTTTGGTCGGCTTGGTGGCGACACGTTTTTTCGGCGTTTTCAAAACACCCGCAATCAGCGCCTGCAGGCGCGCGAGCGCATCCTCGCGATTTTTTTCCTGGGTGCGAAAGCGCTGCGCCTTGATGACCACAACACCATCGGAGGAAATCCGCTGGTCCCGCAAAGCTAGCACACGCTGCTTGACCTCTTCCGGCAGGCTCGATGCCATTACGTCAAAGCGCAGGTGAATCGCGCTCGACACCTTATTGACATTCTGCCCGCCAGCCCCCTGGGCACGCACCGCGTGGAACTCGATTTCCGCGTCTGGCAGGCGGATATGGTTAGAAATAATCAACATGTAAAATACTCTGCATATTCACCCACAGACTAACCTGCGCAATCAACTATGCTCAAAGGGTCCGGTGGCAGACGATGCCAGTGACGATGTCGAGCCACACGCGCGATCAGACCAGGGGATATCCCTAGATGGATAAACCGTTAACCACCCACAAAGCCCATTTCAATCCGCCGGTATTCTACAGTGCTACCGCGGTACTCATTCTGGTAGTCGCCTACGCGGTCCTGTTTGCCAATGACGCGACCGCGCGCTTCAAGGGCGTGCAGAATTTTATCGTGCTCAACCTGAGCTGGTACTACGTGCTGGTGGTCGCGCTGATTCTCATCAGTGTGATCGGCATTGCCATATCCCGGTTTGGCGATATCAAGCTCGGGCCGGAACACTCCAGACCGGATTACGATTTCACCAGTTGGTTCGCCATGCTGTTTTCCGCCGGCATGGGCATCGGGCTGCTGTTTTTCGGCGTTGCCGAGCCGGTCATGCACTACCTGAACCCTCCAGAAGGTGAAACCGGCACCGTGGAGGCGGCGCGCCACGCCATGGTGCTGACGTTTTTTCACTGGGGATTCCACGCCTGGGCTATCTACGCCATTGTGGCGCTCATCCTCGCTTATTTCAGTTATCGCCACAAACTGCCGCTCACCCTGCGCTCCGCACTCTACCCGGTGATTGGCGATCGCATTTACGGCCCCATTGGCCACGCCGTGGATGTGTTTGCCATCCTCGGCACCGTGTGCGGCGTTGCCACCACTCTGGGTTACGGCGTGCTGCAGATCAACTCGGGGCTCAATCACCTGTTCGGCGTGCCCGTGAACGAAACAGCACAAGTGATACTCATCGTTGTCACTACGCTGCTCGCCACCGTCTCCGTGGTTGCCGGGCTCGACGCCGGCATCAAGCGATTGTCGCAGCTCAACATGGCGCTCGCCGCACTGTTGCTGCTGATGGTGCTGTTCCTCGGCAGCACGGTGTATTTGTTGCAGACATTTGTGCAGAACTTTGGCAGCTACGTTTCGGTGCTCGTCAGCCGCACGTTCAATCTCTACGCGTACGCGCCCACCGACTGGCTTGGCGGCTGGACGATTCTGTACTGGGGCTGGTGGATGTCCTGGTCGCCGTTTGTGGGATTGTTTATCGCGCGGATTTCGCGCGGTCGCACCATTCGCGAATTCGTCATCGGCGCCATGCTGGTACCGGCCATGGTCACCCTGTTGTGGATGACCATTTTCGGCAACTCCGCGATCCACATGATTCTCGACGAAGGCCTCACGTCACTGGGGGAAGTGGTGAGCAGAGACCAGTCACTGGCGCTGTTCCAGTTCCTTGAGCAGTTTCCTTTTTCCGGTGTCTTCTCGCTGGTGGCGGTCGTCATGGTGGTGGTGTTTTTTGTGACCTCCGCCGACTCCGGTGCCATGGTGGTCAATATGCTGTCTTCCCATGGCCGCGACGATACTCCGCTGTGGCAAAGGATTTTCTGGGCGGGCATCATTGGCGCAGTGGCAATTGCCCTGCTGCTGGCGGGAGGCCTCAGTTCCCTTCAGACCGCCACCATTGCCAGCGCCCTCCCCTTTTCGCTCATCCTGCTTGCGTCTATCTACGGTCTGCTCAGCGCGCTGCGCACGGAAACCGCCAAACGCGACGCGCAAAGTGCCGTCATTGCGCCGATCAGCGCGCGCAACCCCGTGTCCTGGCAGCGGCGCTTGAAAAATCTGTTGCGATTGCCCTCGCTGGTGGAAGTTCACGACTATATCCGCGACACCGGCGAACCGGCGTTGCGGGAATTCGCCAGCGAGCTGGAAAAGAACGGCTCCTCCGCGCGGGTCTCCCGCGGAAGCAACCATTATGTTTACCTGGAGGTATTTCACGGGGAAGAAGTGGATTTTCTCTACGGTCTGCACCCCAAGGCCCACCTGAAACCAGATGCCGCACCGCGTGACGAAGAGCTGGACGATACCGTCGACGACGGCGACCCGGAAAAATATTTCCGTGCGGAAGTCTATCTGATGGAGGGCGGCCAGGATTACGACGTGATGGGCTGGACCAGAGACCAACTGCTCACAGACATCCTGGCCCAATACGAGCGCCACCTGCAGTTTTTACACACGGTGCGCTAGCCCTCCACCGGCAGAGAAGATGAATGAACCAATGCAACTGCGCATGACGAAAGAAGGTAAAGCCCGATTCGATCCACCGGTGTTTTATACCGCCACCGGTATTCTATTGATACTGGTTGTCTACGCGGTGCTGTTCCCGAAAGATGCCACCGCGCGTTTCCAGAGCATGCAGGAAACCATCGTCACCTACATGGGCTGGTACTACGTTCTGATTGTGGCCATCCTGCTGGTTACCGTCGTTATCATCAGTATGTCGAGGCTCGGCGACATAAAACTGGGCCCGGAGCATGAAAAGCCCGAATACGGATTCTGGTCCTGGCTCGCCATGCTGTTTTCCGCGGGCATTGGCATTGGCCTGCTGTTTTTCGGGGTGGCGGAGCCGGTGATGCACTACCTGAACCCTCCGGACGCCAGCGCGGGCAGCGTGCAGGCGGCACGGGATGCGATGGTTCTGAGTATTTTCCACTGGGGGTTTCACGTCTGGGCAATATTCGCCGGGGTGGCGCTGATCCTCGGTTATTTCAGTTATCGCCACAATCTGCCGCTGACCCTGCGCTCCGCCCTCTACCCGCTGATCGGCGAGCGTATTCACGGGCCTATCGGCCACGCTATCGATGTATTCGCCATCGTCAGTACCGTGTGCGGTGTCGCCACTACGCTCGGCTTCGGTGTGTTGCAGATGAATTCCGGGTTGAATCACCTGTTCGGCATTCCGGTGGGTGAGGCCACCCAGGTCGTTCTCATTGTCGTCACCACCGCACTCGCTACCGTCTCGGTGGTGGCCGGGCTGGATGCGGGCATCAAACGCCTGTCGCAATTGAATATGGGGCTCGCGGCGCTGCTTTGCTTCACCGTGTTGATTCTCGGCAGCACCGTGTTTCTGTTTCAGGCGTTTGTCCAGAATCTGGGGAGTTATCTTTCCGTGCTGGTCAACCGCACCTTCAACCTTTACGCCTATGCGCCCACCGACTGGATCGGCGGCTGGACGATTTTTTACTGGGGTTGGTGCCTCAGCTGGTCGCCGTTTGTGGGCCTGTTTATTGCGCGCATCTCGCGCGGGCGCACCATTCGCGAGTTTGCCGTGGGCACACTGTTGATGCCGACGCTCATCACCATTCTCTGGCTGACGGTATTCGGCAATTCCGCCATCCGCATGATTCGCGAGGAGGGTCTGCAATCGCTCGCGGACATCATCGAAAAGGATCAGTCCCTCGCCCTGTTCCAGTTTCTTGAACAGTTTCCGTTTTCACAGGTTTTATCCGGGCTTGCCATCGTCCTGGTGGTGATATTTTTCATTACTTCGGCGGATTCCGGAGCCATGGTCATGAACATGCTGTCGTCCCACGGCCGCGACGACACACCGGTGTGGCAACGGATATTCTGGTCGGCCATTATCGGCGTGGTTGCCATAGCGCTGCTGCTCGCAGGCGGTCTAGCCTCGCTGCAGACCGCCGCCATTGCCAGCGCGCTGCCGTTTTCTGTCATTCTGTTGGTGGCGATCTACGGCCTGGTAAAAGCACTGCGTATGGACTCGGCCAAACGGGACGCACAGTCCGCGCCAGTTGCGCCGATCAGCGCCCGCAACCCCGTTTCCTGGGAGCGCCGTCTGCGCAATCTGGTGCAACTGCCGTCGCTCACGGAAGTACACGAATACATCGACGAGATTGCGGAGCCGGCGATGACGAATTTCGCCGCGCAAATGCAAAAAAATGGTTTTGTGGCTGAAGTCCGGCGGGAACAGAATGCCCGGATCTACCTGACGGTGTATCAGGGAGAGGAAGTGGACTTCGTCTACAGCATCCAC
This sequence comes from Microbulbifer sp. SH-1, assembly GCF_011326135.1. Lineage (NCBI taxonomy): Bacteria > Pseudomonadati > Pseudomonadota > Gammaproteobacteria > Cellvibrionales > Microbulbiferaceae > Microbulbifer > Microbulbifer sp. SH-1. The sequence goes on from NZ_CP046948.1 coordinate 1,918,576, forward strand.
CCCAGGGCACACTTGAAACCCAATGCCAGCAACGCCGACACGGTGCTCGACGACACCTTCGACGACGGCTCCCCCGACAAATATTTCCGCGCGGAGGTCCATCTCTCAGAGGGCGGGCAGGACTACGATGTTATGGGTTGGACCAGCGACCAGTTGCTTACCGACATTCTGTCCCAGTACGAGCGACACCTGCAGTTTCTACACTCGTTGCGCTGATGCGCAAGCAACGCCGGCACTGGCTGCGCCGGGTGCTTTCCAGAAACCAAAAACTGTCCAGTCACATAAACTTCCGGTGACCGCAGGTGAACCACTGGTCATACCTATTCGGCTTGGTTACTATCAAAGCGTTTCCGGCCGCCGGAAACATTCAACAAAAAAATCTCAAAAAACAATAACGATGAGCGCCTGATCGCCGCATTCCGTCTGCCGGAACGTCCGATCCGTGTGCTGTTGAGAGGAATACGTCATGCCTATTGCGCAACACCGCCTTGCGGCGGCCATCGCCTGTCTCACCCTTGCACCCGCCTTTGCCACCAGCGCTTCCGCCGACGAGTCGCCCTTTTCACAGGTCATCGCCTTCGGCGACAGTCTCAGCGATGTGGGCAACGCCGGTGTCTTCACCAGCGGCGATAACAAACAGGCGGCGATCAGCCTGCTGTCGCAACAACTGGGTCTCGGGCCGGTGACGCCATCCTGCGCCGGCATGTACCTGTGCCTGCCGGATGTGGACACAAGCCTGCCTGAGGATGAAATGCTGGCTGCGGCCCAGGCCCAGGTGCGCGGCTCTCTGTCGAGTGTCGGCGGAGGCTGGGCCGTGGGCGGTCACCGCGCCGCCGACGTGCTGCTGAATATCCTTGGCACCGAAGGTTATATGGAGTACCTGAGCGCGCAGGGCCTCACTCTGAATGGGGTCGCCCACAATTTTGCCAGCGCACTGCTTCCCGACCCCACCCGCGACACCAGCACCGGTCTCTACGCAGACCTGAATCTGCTCGGCCTGTTGTTGCAGGGCCCCGATGCCGTCGCCCAGCTGCGCGCCGGTGCCGCGCAGGCGGAAGCGGCCGGAGACAGCGATACCGCTGCCGCACTCACCGCCCAGGCGGATGCGTTACAGGCGCAAATCGACGCCGCGCCCGCAGCCACCGTTGCCAATTCCGGTATTACCGGTAATCCGCACCCGCTCGGCCTCGGCTACCTGGAAGCCAGCAATGGCCGCGCCGACGGCAAGGCACTGTACTGGATCAACGGCGGCGGCAACGATCTGTTGAGCGGTTTCAGCGCTTCGCTCACTGGCGTCATGAGCGCTGAGCAGTTCGGCGACCGTGTCGGCGTCGCCGCGACGATGCTGGCCGACGGCGCCCAGGCGCTGGCCGATGCCGGAGCCAATTACATCCTGCTATCCAATGCGCCGGACATCGGCAAGACCCCGGGCATGTATGCCGCCGTCAGCCAAGCCGTTGCCGGGAGTTCGCAAGCGGCACAACTGGCGGACGCAGTGAACGCCGGCCTGATAACCCAGGAAGAGGCCGATGCCCAGCTGAATGCCGCCATCGACGCTACCCTGGCACAGGCGAGCGCAGGAGTGAATATCTTCAACAGCACACTGATTGCCGACGCCGGAAATATTGATGGCGTGCTGCTGGTGGATCAGAACGGCGTGCTGCAGGTGTCGATCGCCAACGCCGCGGCATTGGGCTTTGATGCCGAGACGGATCACACCCGGTTCTGCTACGACGGCAGCGGCAGCTGCATCGAGCACCCGGTGTATGGCAAAAATGGCACGGCCCCGGATGCGGACCGGCTGATTTTCAATGATGCGGTACACCCCACCCAGGCCGCACAACAGGTGCTGGCCGACTACTACACCGGCGTGGTCAATGCCGCGCAGATTGCCGGGCAACTGCCAGACATCGGTGTGCAGGCGACGCGCAGCCACGTCTACGCCCTGGAGGAAAATCTGGTTAGCGCCCGCTACCGCCCCGCGCAAACCGGTGTGTTTGTCAGCGGCGTATTTGGCAGCAGTGACTACGACAGTAACTTCGCATCTTCGGTAAGCGGCGCACCCTCCGCCAGTGGCGACCGCAATGCCAGCGTGATCGGCGCCAGCTATGCGCTGCGCGACAACACCGAACTCGGTTTCGCCGTCAGCCGCTCCGAGGCGGAGCTGGACAGTGCGCTGTCTACCGTGGATTCCACTTCCACCAATTACAGTCTGTTCGCCCGCTTCCACTACAACGAGTTTTTCGTGGACGCGAGCGCGACCACAACCGACGTGGATTATGATCGCGTCGGCCGTCATATTGCCCTCGGCAGCCAGTTTGACGGCACCCTGGAAGCGAGCACCAGCGGCGAAAACCTGACACTCGACCTGATGGGCGGTATCAACATGTCCGGCGGCGTTGCCCATTACGGCCCGTTTGCCGGTGTCACCAAGGTCACCGCAGACGTAGATGGCTACACCGAAAATGCCCTCGCGGGTTTTACCTACACCGACGCCAACGGAGCCGAACAGGACCCGCTGGGCATGCAGTTTGGCGAGCAACAGCGGCGCTATACCACCCTGCGGGTGGGCGCATTTGTGGACAAAACCTGGGACAACATCAGCGCCTATGGCCAACTGTGGTACGAGGACACGACAGGTACGGAAAACGACGCGTTGGAAGTGGGTATCAAATCCATGGGGGGCAATATGAATGCGATGCCCAGCTATGCCAGTGCGGATACCGGTCTGTTCGAAAGCGGTGCCGGTGCCCTCCTCGGCCTGCGCTGGCAGGCGGCGGAAGCCATTGCCGTCAGCGCCAACCTCACCGCCCGCCCGACCTCGGAGCACGGCTCGATCAGTGTGCGTTACCGCTTCTGATTTTTTCCGTCGCGCCCGGTGAGAACGCCCTCTTCCGAGGGCGTTTTCTTTTGTAGCTGGCAAAATTCTGTCATTCTCACGCCGACTGATTTTCTGGATATCCCCATGTACCTGTTGAGCACCGAACGCCTGCAACTGCGCGAACTCACGGAAAGTGACGAAGATGCACGTTTCACCCTGGCATTGATGAGCGACCCGGACTTCCATCGCTACATCGGTGACCGCGGTGTACGCACTGTGGAAGATGCGCGCAACTATAACCTGCGAGGGCCCATCGCCATGTACCGCGACCACGGCTTTGGTATGTTGCGGGTGGAATTAAAAGACGGCACCGCCATCGGCCAGTGCGGACTGTTGAAACGGGATGGGCTCGACGATGTGGACATCGGCTTCGCGTTCCTGCCGGAGTACCGCGGCCAGGGTTATGCGCTGGAAGCGGCGCAGGCCGTCATGCAGTGGGGGGAAACCGGGCTTGGTCTCGCCCGTATTGTTGCCATCGCCACTCCCGACAACCGCGCGTCCATCGGGCTACTGGAGCGGCTCGGCCTGCACAGGGAGAGAATGATCAGGTTACCCGGCAGCAGTGAAAACCTGGTTTTATTGAGCTGGCAGGCCGGGCGGACCAAGCCCCCGCCGTGCTGTCGCTGACCACCCGATCCGCTGGCACCGGCACGGCAGGATTAAAAACCCGATTTTTTCTCGCGAGTTAAAAAAGAAAAAGCGAGCTTGCGCTCGCTTTTTCATTCCACTGCAATTATCAGTGCGCGCTGGCCTGGCCGGCGCCCTGTGGGAAGCGGATACTTTCCACCATCTCCTGAACCTCTTCCGGCGCTTCGCGGGTCACCTTGGCCACACCAATGGCAACAGCGAAGTTGATGATCATCCCCAAAGTGCCGATGCCTTCCGGGGAAATCCCGAACCACCAGCTATCCGGCGTATTCGCCGTCGGATTGATGAACTTGAAGTAGCAGATATAGGCCGCCGTAAACAGGATACCCGAAAGCATACCGGCAATTGCCCCTTCCTTGTTCATGCGCTTGGAGAAGATCCCCATGATGATCGCCGGGAAGAAGGACGAGGCCGCGAGCCCGAAGGCAAACGCCACCACCTGCGCCACAAAGCCCGGTGGGTTAATACCGAGGTAACCGGCGATACAGATAGCCACCGCCGCCGCGGAACGGGCATAGAGCAATTCCTTTTTCTCACTGATATTCGGCATCAGGTTCCGCTTCAGCAGATCGTGGGAAATCGACGTCGAGATCACCAGCAGCAGCCCCGCAGAGGTAGACAGTGCCGCAGCCACACCGCCGGCGGCCACCAGTGCAATCACCCAGGCCGGCAGATTGGCGATTTCAGGATTCGCCAGCACCATGATGTCGCGGTCGACGGTCATCTCGTTGCGCTCGTCACCGGAGTAGAACATGTTGCCGTCGGCATTCTTGTCGTTCCACTGAATCAGGCCGGTTTCTTCCCAGTTGGACACCCAGCTCGGTGCCTCTGCGTGAGGGGTACCCTGCCCGTCGGGGCCGTTGATGGTATCGATCATGTTCACACGCGCAAAGGTGGCAATGGCCGGTGCTGTGGTATACAGCAGCGCGATAAACAGCAGCGCCCAGCCGGCAGATTTACGAGCGTCGCGCACTTTCGGCACGGTGAAGAAACGCACGATCACGTGCGGCAGACCGGCGGTGCCCACCATCAGCGCGGCGGTGATAAAGAACACATCAATGGTGCTTTTTGTTCCCGAGGTGTATTCCGCAAACCCAAGCTCAGTGGAGAGACCGTCGAGCTTATCCAGCAGATAGGTGCCATCAGACAGGGTGGAACCGAAGCCCAGCTGCGGCAGCGCGTTGCCGGTCATCATGATGGAAATGAAAATCGCCGGCACCATGTAGGCAAAAATCAGCACACAGTACTGCGCCACCTGGGTGTAGGTAATACCCTTCATGCCGCCGAGTACCGCATAGAAGAACACGACCCCCATGCCGATGATAACGCCGGTGGTGATATCCACCTCCAGGAAGCGGGAGAACACCACGCCCACGCCGCGCATCTGTCCGGCCACATAGGTGAAACACACGAAGATGGCACAGATCACCGCCACGGTACGCGCCGCCTGGGAGTAGTAGCGGTCACCGATAAAATCCGGCACGGTGAATTTTCCGAACTTGCGCAGATAGGGCGCGAGGCACAGCGCCAGCAGCACGTAGCCGCCGGTCCAGCCCAGCAGATACACCGCGCCGTCGTAACCCATAAAGGAAATCAGGCCGGCCATGGAAATAAACGAGGCCGCCGACATCCAGTCCGCCGCTGTGGCCATGCCGTTCGCCACCGGGTGTACGCCGCCACCGGCTACATAGAAGTCATTGGTGGAACCGGCGCGGGCCCACAGGGCAATACCAATGTAGAGTACAAAGGTGGCACCGACGATCAGGAAAGTAAGGCTCTGTACATCCATGGTTCAGTGCTCCCCTTGCAGTTGTTGCGCGGCTGGTTGAACGGTCTCCGCCTGCGCTGCGGTCTCGTCGTCCTCGTACACGCCATACTTGCGATCCAGCTGATTCATTTTGTACACGTAGACAAAAATCAGCGCGAGGAATACGTAAATGGCGCCTTGCTGTGCGAACCAGAAGCCGAGTTTGAAGCCTCCCATACGGATCTGGTTCAGTTCATCCACCAATAAAATGCCACAGCCGAAGGACACCACAAACCACACGACCAGCAAGCTGAACATCAGCTTGAGGTTTTCCCGCCAGTAATCACTGGCCTTCTGTTTACTCTCGAAACTCATCGTCTTCACTCCATACTTATTGTTAGATTTTCGGATTTTTTATAGGCACATCAAAATACATACTGCACGGAAAACTGCATGCGCTGAAGTTTTCCTTCGTCGTCATTCAGCAGTCCGCTCACATTCTCCACCTCCTTGCTCGCGAGAATATATTCGCCACCCAAAGTCATTTTCGGCACCGGCGAATACATCAGATTCAAGTGCAGGCTCCGGTAAGCGGACGGCGTCATGTCGGAAACCGTCTCCGGGTTGTCCGCCGCAGTGGCGGAAAGCACCAGATTGCTTCGCCACTGCTCGCTCCAGAAATGCCGCAGCGCCACAAAGCCACCGCGCTGGTCGATCAATTCAATATCGCCACTGGCGGGATCGATAATACCGCCGCGGTAACTGTTCAGTCCCAGATAGCGCCCCAGCGCATTGCCATGGCTGTACATGAAACGCAGATCGTCGCGCCCCAGCTGCCATTTACCGGCGAGACTGATGGCGTAGCCCTGTTCGGACTCATTGCCACCATCGGCGCGGTCGTAGGCCAGTTCACGGCTCATGGAGGCGATGGAATAGCTGAGATCGCCAATACTGTTGTCGTAGCGCAGGATCAGATCCGGACGACTGTTGTCGTCGTAGGGATTCTCGCTCCCGTTGTAGAGTGTCGTCGCCGGGTTTTCCGCCGCAAACTGCACCTTGCCGCCCGCGAACCCCTGGGTATAGCGAATCTGGGGCTGGCGCTCAAACACGGTACCTACAGGGCCGACAAAATCCAGCCCTTCCGGCAGTGTGCCAACGTTAAAAAACGTGGACCACGCCTGGCCCGCCAGCAGTGAGCGGTCGCCGTCGATATTCCAGTTTACATAGGCGTGGCGCAGTCGCTGGGCATAGGAATTGCTGATGCGCTCGTCGCCCTGGTTGCCCGCCATCGCGTCAATCTCGATGTGGGTATCCACACTGCCGGCACCCGCTTCGGTGGAGGACTTGAAATACAGGCGGGTGGATTTCGCGTGCGCGTTGTAGTGCACATCACCGCGGTCACCGCCGATGGGAATGGTGGACGGCACCAGGAAGTCTTCCCCCAGGCTCGCGGTGGCGGCACTGCCATCGGAGTAATCAGTAACAATGCTATCGAGTTTGACGTACCCGCCGATCTGGATGTTGGTGTTGCCGAAGCCGTTCCCCGTTGACGGCTCCGGATTCTCCATCGTCTGCACTCCCTGACCGGCCGCCAACTGGTCCACTTGCGCCTGCAATTCCGCAATCCGTTTTTGCAGCTGTTCCGCTGACAACAATTCGGTCTCTGCCGCAGCCATCGCCGGCAGACCATTCACCATCGACGCCAGCGCCACTGCGCCGGCCAGTGTGCTTTTTATTATTGTTACTGACATAGCCGTTGTCCTCGCCGTTGTTTGTTTGGTTTAGCGTGAGCAATTCCAAGCAGACAACTTCAGGGAGCACTCTGGTATTCACCATTGGTCTAAATCGGCTATCGAATTCGACCAATGTCTAAATGCCCATTGGGTATATCGAGATAGTACCGCTCCTCTTATTCCCCTGCCTTTCGACTTTTGTCTAATACGACCTGTCCAAGTCCCGGTGACAGAATGCACAGCATAAGAATCTGCACTGATGAGAGGCATTCCCGTGAGCAGTCAATCAGAAACCTATTTGGTACCCGCAACCTATGCGGCTAACTCGCTGCTGGATGAAGACGGCTATTTCACACAGTACAACCGCTCAATTCAGGATCCGGAAGGCTTCTGGCGAGAACAGGCCCGGCGCATCGACTGGATCGAGCCTTTTACCCAGGTCCAGGATGTCTCCTTCGCCAGGGATGACCTGCACATCCGCTGGTTTGCCGACGGCAAACTGAATGTGGCGGCGAACTGTCTCGACCGACATCTGGAAAAGCACGGTGATGACACCGCGATACTGTGGGTGGGCGACGAACCCGGCACGCATCGCGAGATCAGCTACCGCGAACTGCACCGGGATGTGTGCCGCCTGGCCAACGGCCTGAAAAGCCTCGGGGTTAATAAAGGCGATGTGGTGACCATCTACATGCCAATGGTTCCGGAAGCCGCAGTGGCGATGCTCGCCTGTGCCCGCATCGGTGCCGTGCACTCGGTGGTATTTGCCGGCTTCTCACCGGAGGCGCTCGCCGGGCGCATGGACGACGGCCAGTCCCGTATTCTGATCACCGCCAATGCCGGCCGCCGCGGCGGCCGCTCGGTGCCACTGAAGCAGAATGTCGACAGGACTGTTGCGCTGTGCCGCGAAACCAGCGTCGAACACGTGGTGGTATTCAACTACACGGATGACGCCAGCGACTGGAACCCGGCCGTCGACCGCGACTACGCGACGTTGATTGCGGCGCAGAGTGACGACTGCCCGGCGGAAGTAATGGGCGCGGAAGACCCGCTGTTTATCCTCTACACCTCGGGCTCTACGGGCAAACCCAAGGGCGTGCTGCACACCAGCGGCGGTTACCTTACCTACGCCTCGCTCACTCACGAATATGTGTTCGACTACCGACGCGGCGAACGCTACTGGTGCGCCGCGGATATCGGCTGGATCACCGGCCACAGCTACATTCTCTACGGACCGCTGGCCAACGGCGCCACCACGGTCATGTACGAGGGCGTGCCCCACTATCCGGACGTTACCCGGGTGGCGCAGATCATCGACGATCATCAGATCAATATTCTGTATATCGCCCCCACCGCCATCCGCGCCTTGATGGCGGAGGGCAACAAGCCCGTGGCCGGCGCCAGTCTGGACAGCCTGCGCCTGTTGGGCACCGTGGGTGAGCCGATCAACCCGGAGGCGTGGAAGTGGTATCACCGCACCTTCGGTCGCAACCGCTGCCCCATCGTGGACACCTGGTGGCAGACCGAAACCGGCGGCGCCATGCTCACGCCACTGCCCGGTGCCACCCCGCTCAAGCCCGGCTCCGCCACTCGCCCGTTCTTCGGCGTGCAACCGGCGTTGGTGGATAACGAGGGCCATATTCTCGACGGCACCACTGAGGGCAATCTGGTACTGCTGGGCAGCTGGCCGGGGCAAATGCGCACCGTATTCGGCGATCACCAGCGCTTTGCCGATACCTATTTCAGTACCTTTGAAAACATGTATTTCACCGGCGACGGCGCCAGGCGCGACGAAGACGGCTACTACTGGATCACCGGTCGCGTGGACGATGTGCTCAACGTCTCCGGTCACCGCATGGGTACCGCGGAGCTGGAAAGCGCGCTGGTGGCCCACGAGGCGGTGGCCGAGGCCGCGGTGGTGGGTTACCCGCACGACATCAAGGGCCAGGGCATTTACATCTACGTCACGCTCAACAGCGGAATCGAGCCCAGCGAAGAAATGCGCAAAACCCTGCGCGACTGGCTGCGTTCAGAGATCGGTCCCATCGCCACCCCGGACGTGATCCAGTGGGCACCGGGCCTGCCGAAAACCCGCTCCGGCAAGATCATGCGGCGCATCCTGCGCAAGGTGGCGGCGGATGAATGTGATCAGCTGGGTGATACTTCCACGCTCGCCGACCCGGGAGTGGTGGAACACCTGGTGGCCAACCGCGCGGCGGCCACCGCTTAATCAGACACGGCCCCACAACGCTCAGCAGCAGACCCCGATAAAAAATAACAACAGGAAGCGGCGGGGTTTTCCCGGTACACTTTTCGTCCGACATTCTGGACCACGCGAATACGCGTGCAAGGTACCGGGAAAATCCCATCGGTTAGGGATGCATAGCGATGAACGATTACACCGAGGGCGGACACCCCGCCCGCCAATTCATTATTGCGGACGACCACCCGCTGTTCCGCAACGCCCTGCGCCTGTCCATCCAGCAGACCTTTCCCGGCGCCACCATTGTTGAAGCCTGCGATTTACAAAGCCTGCAGCAGTGCGTGGCGGAACACCCCGATTGCGATCTGCTGTTGCTGGACCTGCATATGCCGGGTGCCCACGGATTCAGCGGGCTTATTTTTCTGAGTGGCCAGTATCCGCAGTTGCCGGTAATGGTGGTATCCGCCAATGAAAAACCGGAAATCATGTGCCGCGCCATCGACTACGGCGCCTGTGGTTTTCTCCCCAAGTCCGCGCCAGTGGAACAGATTGCGGAGGCATTGCAGCAGAGCCTCGCCGGCGAAATCTGGCTGCCGCCGACGGTCGCCGAGCGCTACCAGGCGGGCTCCGCGCGGGATGTCGGCGTAGCGGATGTCATCGCAACCCTCACCCCACAGCAGTTTCGCGTCGCCACCATGCTGGCGGAGGGGTTGCTGAACAAGCAGATTGCCTACGAAATGCAGGTCACCGAGGCCACCGTAAAAGCGCACCTCACCGCGCTGTTTCGCAAGTTGGGCGTCAACTCCCGCACCCAGGCCGTACTGGCACTCAGCAGCCTGGACGTAGAAGCGCCAGGGCAATTTGCGCCGCCGCAGCAACCGGACGCCAACTCCAAGTAAATTAGCTGACATTGTTCCCGGCGGTGCGCGCCAGCCGCCGCACCAGGTTGCGCAATACCGCCGGCTTCACCGGTTTCGGCAGGTAGAACCAGCCGCGCTCGGTGGCGGCACTGCGGATTTCTTCGGACGTATCTGCGCTGACGACAATACCCGGCAGCTCGGTGCGCCAGTGCTCACACAGAGCTTCCAGTGCGTCGATGCCGGTGGCGTCGCGGTCGAGGTGATAGTCCACGATCACCAGCGCCGGTGGATCGCGCAAATCCCAGCGCGCCAGGGCCTCCTGCAGTGAAATCGCGGTCACCACCCGGCATCCCCAACCGGAGAGCAGGCTCTGCATACCCCGCAGAATCTGCCGCTCGTTGTCGATGCACAGTACCGGCACCGCCGACACATTCCCCGCTTCGCTGACCGCGGGCGCCTCCACCGGTGCGGCGCGGGCCTCCCCAACCGGTACGCGAATGCTGAACATGGAACCGCGTCCGGGGACGGATTCGAGTCCCAGCGGATGCCCCAGCAAATCCGCACTGCGCCGCGCAATGGCGAGACCGAGACCGAGCCCCTTGTCGGCGTTGCGCTCGCTGCTGCCAAGGCGCACAAACTCGTCAAAAACCCGCTCGCGCGCACTGCGGTCGATACCCGGGCCGGTATCCCACACCTGAATTTCCAGCTCGGGGTTGCCGTCGCTGTCAATGCGCCGGCGCATCCCCAACAACACGCGACCGCGAGCGGTATAGTGCAACGCATTGCTGAGAAAATTCTGCAGTATCCGCCGCAACAGGTGGCGGTCGCTCACCACCCAGGCGTTGCTGGGTACGTAGTGCAGGGCCAGGCCGCGCTCACTGGCGAGCGCGGAAAATTCCGCATTGAGCCCATCGAGCAGCTGGCGCAGCGGGAAGTGCTCCCGCTTCGGCTTCAGGTTGCCCGCATCCAGACGGCTGATTTCCCGCAGCGCGCCGATCAGCTGTTCGGCGGAGGTAAGCGCGCTGTCGATATAGTGGATATCGTCCCCCATTTCCCGCCAGCTGCCGGCAGCGGCCTTGTTCTGCAGCGAGGCGATGAACAGGCGCGCGGCATTGATCGGTTGCAGCAGATCGTGGCTCGTGTGGGCAAGAAAGCGGGTCTTGGCGGCGTGCAACTCGCGGATTTTCATTTCCGCTTCGCTGCGGCGGCGGTTCTCCTCCTGCAGCGCGCGGTTACTGTCTGAAAGTTCCGCGGTGCGCTGCTGTACCCGGTCTTCCAGGCTGCGGCGGGTTTCCTCCAGGGCATCCACCGCCGCGCGGTACTCGCTGATGTCGGTAAACGTAGTGACAAAACCGCCACCGGGCATGGGGGTTCCACGCACTTCGACGATGGCGCCGCTGGGCAGGCGGCGTTCAAAGCGGTGGGCGCTACCGTGGCGCAGCAGATCCAGGCGCCGCTGCACATGCGCCTCCAGCGCCTCGGCGTCGTCGGTGTCGCCATAGAGGCCGCGCTCCGCATTGTGCCGGTAGAGTGATGCCACCGGGCAACCTATGTAGAGCAACCGTTCGGGATAGTTGAACAGCTCCAGATACTGGCGGTTCCAGGCCACCAGCCTGAGTTCCGCATCCACCACGCTGATCCCCTGGCTGATGGTTTCCACCGTCGTCTGCAGCAGCTCCTGGCTGAAACGCAGACGTTGGGAGGTGCTGTCCACCAGCCGCGCGATGTCCTCAAGCTTCAGCGGACGGTTGCTGTGCAGCAGGCCCATCACCTGATGCGCGGCGGCGGAGCCGACGATGCCGGCGAGTATGTGCTCGGCGTCGGCAATCACGAAGCGCGAGGCAGCGTCGTCCGGCAACAGGCGCTGCTGGCTGCGGCGTTCGAAGTCACTCCAGATTTCCTCCAGCCGCGCAGCGCCCACAAACGGCTGCAGCAAACTGCGCACCTGCCCCATGCGGATGCCGGTGGGCACCAGATCCGGTGCCGGCGCAGCGCCCTGTTCCGGCGTTACGAAAGCCAAAGCCTGGCGCCGGTCCTGCGACGCCTGGCGGCTGATGCGGGATACCCCCACCAACAGTGCCAGATTGCCGAGCAGACTCCAGAAAACGCCGTGGCTCAGCGGGTCCAATGCGGCGAGACCAAACAATTGTTGTGGGCGCAGGAAGTCCAGCCCAAACAACCCGCGCTGCAGCAGCTCCGCCTCCGGGTATACGGCGGGCAGTACCAGGCAGAAAAGCCACAGGCCATAACCGGCGATCAGACCCGCCCACACACCGCGCCGGTGCGCGCCGCGCCAGTAGAGTGCGGCGATCAGGGCCGGCGCCAGTTGCGCGGCGGCGGCAAACGACAGCAGACCGATGGACGCGAGCGCCTCGGTGCCGGAAATCGCCCGGTGCATACCCCAGCTCATCAGCATCAGCAGCAGGATGCTGAGCCGTCGGATCAGCCGCAGGTGATTGCCAAGGGACACCGCGGTGAGACGGCTGTAACGGCTCAGGAACAGCCACACCGGAGCGACCAGCTCATTCGACACCATCACCGCAAGGGTCAACACCGCGACGATCACCATCCCGGTGGCGGCGGAGAATCCGCCGATATAGGCAAGTACGGCGAGTGTGTCGTGCCCGCCCTGCAATGGCAGGGTAAGCACCAGGCTATCCGGCTCGCTCAGACCCGCCGCCACCAGAGGTTGGCCGGCGAGCGAGATGGGCAGAATCAGTACCGAGAACAGTACCAGGTAAGCCGGCAGCAACCAGCGCGCGGTAGCCAGATCTTGCGGGTTGCGGTATTCCACCACCGCCATATGGAACTGGCGCGGCAGACAGATGATCGCTGCCATGGCCAGCAGCGTCTGAGTGACAAAATTGATGTCCGGTGCCCGCCATTGCAACCGCGGCTGCCATTGCAGACTGTCCACCGCCAACCCACTGCCACCGGTTACCAGCAGCCACAGTGCGAGCATCGCCACCGCGGCGAACGCAAACAGCTTCACCAGGGACTCCAGCGCGATGGCTGCCACCACCCCCACATTGCGCTCGCGCCCCTCCAGGTGGCGGGTACCGAACAGAATGGCAAACAGGCCCATGAGCAGCGCGGTCGCGAGCGCGGTATCGAGATTGACGAAACGGTCGGTCTCATTCGCGCCGCCAACCACCTCCCAGCCCATGGTTACTGCGCGCAATTGCAGTGCGATATACGGCAGGCTGCCAACGATGGCGAGCAGAGTTACCAGCGCGGACAGGCCGCGGCTTTTGCCATAGCGCGAGCCGATGAAATCGGCAATGGAGGTGACCTTCTGCCGCTCGCCCACCTGCACCAGCTTGCGCAGGAAACCGCCGGCAAACAGAAACAGCAGGATTGGCCCAAGATAGATCGGCAGGTAACTCCAGGTATCGCTGACCGACTGCCCGACGGCACCGAAAAACGTCCAAGAGCTGCAATACACCGCCAGTGTCAGGCCGTAAATGACCGGGCGAAAATGCGCCATCCACTGCTTGTGCCTGCCGGCGCGCCACGCCACCACAAACAGCAGTAGTACATACAGCAGGGCAAAAAGCAGCAACAGGGATTTTCCAATCATGAATTCCTCGCGCACCGGGTTCTGTATCCGTGTATACCCGATGGCAGGGACATTGCGCAATTAGCGAATCGTTGAAGGTTCCGGAAGGCCAATACCGCATTTTGCGCCAGCCGTTTGACACTCACCGGCCGTGAACTAGGCTCATAACGGGAAGTAAATCCTTCGACCACCACCCAACGGGAAACGCGCCATGATCATCGCCACTGATATGCCCGAAGTCAGCCGCTGCGCCGCTATTGAGTGCGCATACAATACCGACTCTGCCTGCCATGCCCGCGCCATCACCATTGGCGAAGGCGAAGATCCGGACTGTGACACCTTTTTCAGCAACAACCGCCACACCAGTCGCGACCGCATCGCCGGCGTCGGCGCCTGCAAGGTGACCAACTGCGATCACAATGTGGATTTTGAGTGCAGTGCGGATCACATAGAACTGGGCTATAGCGGTGACTCGGTGAATTGCCTGACCTACACGCACTGATCGGGTATTCCCGCAATAGGACACCGAAATAGAAAGGCCAGCAGAGATTTCCCTGCTGGCCTTTTTTCATTTGCTGCCGCGAAATGGCGGCAGCAGCTGGCAGTTACTCTTCCAGCGGTGGGTAGGCGTTCTCCACCAGAACCTGGAAGGCTTCCGGGAACCAGCGGCCCGCGTGCGGCGCATTGTCCAGGGCACCGGTGCCGACGGAACTGTCATAGCGGTTCTGGGCATACGGATCGCACATGGGGTCATGCTGCTTCGCCGGGTCGTTGGGGTCCGGGGTGAAGTTCGGGTCGCTGACCCCATCAGATTCCCCTTGCGGCTTGACCCACACATAGGCGTCGATCCCCGGAGCCGGTGCCGCCTGCGGACGGAAGCCCACGCCACCGGCCTGGTTGCACCAGTTGCCACGGTGAACCCGGCGGTCGATGCGCGACTCGTTCACGTACGTGTTGAGGTCGGTGCTGGTAGACGGGCCAGTGGGACGCTCAGGACCGCCCCAGCCGTTGCGTCCGGTGTCAATCAGCATACCCAGGGTCTGCGGTGCGCCGCGGGCGACCATGGCTTCGCGCCAGTCCTGGGCGAAGGTCAGCTCTTCCAGGTAATCATTCCATTCGTAGAAGTCCGCGGAACGCACCGGCTGGCCACCCACATTGAGCGTCGGGTCGGGCAGATAGGGCTCCTCCACCGGAGTGTAGTTTGCGGAGTTGGTGACAAAGCCGGCCACGCTGCCCCAGCCCGCATCCGTGGATTCCACCACATCACCTATCAGGTTCACCGCTGGGCCGAAATTGCTGCTCCAGCCGAGCCAGCCGGAGTGGGCGATGTCCAGATAAGAATAGACATTGTCCAGCTGCGACAGTTGATTCAGCGCGTAGCGGATGCCATCGCGATAACCGCCGGGGCCGTTGGCTTCCTGGCACTCGGGCAGGCTGATGTTGGTGATCAGGTTCGGCAGCGAATCGACTTCGATAATGGTGACGATGTTCAGATCCGCGTAGGCGGGGTCTGCGAGAATGGCCACCAGCGGGTCGATGTACTCGGTCTGGTAGCGCTCGAATCCGTTCTCCGCAATCCGCAGTTCACCATTGGAGGCGAGCGCCGCGCAGTCGCGGTTCGGCAGGTTGTACACCACCACCATGAACAGGTCGGCCCCCTGGTTCAGCGCTTCATCCAGGTGGCCCTTCAGGCCGCGGCCATCGGTAAGCGCACCGATGCGGTCCATCCACACCGCGGAGCTGACATTGGCAATGGCGGCGCCGCCCGGCTCGTTCATGGCATTTTCTGCCCAATCCGGGTTGACATACCACTTACTGGAGGCGGCGAAGGGGTTATCGTGACGACCACCACTGCCGCTGGAACTGCCGGAGGAGCTGCCAGAGCTAGAGCTTGAGCTGGAACTTCCACTGGAAGACGAACTCGAGCCCGAGGAACTGGATGACGAACTGGAAGAGCTCGATGAGGAAGAGCTCGATGAAGATGAGCTGGAGGAGGACGAACTCGATGAGGATGAACTGCTGGACGAAGAGCCCCCGGACGAGCCACTGCCACCGCCATCGCCTTCAACCGTCACCGCCACCGGGGCTTGCCCACCGGGAAAGGCGATAAAGCCGATGCTAACCTCGCCACCCGCGGGAATTTCATCGTTGTATCCGGCGGAGGCAACGACATAGGTGTTGCCACTGTGGGACTCGATAACGCCGTTCCACATGTTGTTGATGTCCACCGGCATTTCGAACTCAAGCGTCCAGTTCGTCAGCGGTGCGGTGCCGTCGTTCAGGACCGTAATTTCACCCTGGAAACCGCCACCCCAGTCGTTCACCACTTTCATGCTCGCTTCCGCGGCGAGTGCCTGGATCCCGTAAAACAGGGAACCCAGCGCACAGGCGCACGCAAGTAGCAACTTTTCAGTTGTACGTTGTTTTAAAGACAGATTCATGATCGCTATCCATTGATTTTTCTTATCAGGTAAATGGGCAGTAAAAAGCCGGTGCCGTTGCGGACACCGGCTTGTTCAAGCCGCCGGAATTACTCGGACGTGTTGCTCCACAGGCGATTCAGCAGGTTGGTTTTGCGCTGATCGAACTCGAGCCACTCGCCCCAGCCCGCGGTATTGCTCTGCGGGTCATAAGCATGACCGTACCAGCCACCGGTATCGCCAGACTCAGGGTTGATGGACCAGTAACAGCCCTGGATATTCTCCTCAACCATGTAGTCGACGAAGATATCCTGCCACTGGATGTCGACCACACCGGGGGTGATGTGAGACCAGCGCGCCTGATCGCGCAGGGTAGCCTTGGCCGGCCAATCCATATTGCCGCCAAACTCACCCACGACCACGGCGTATCCCATGTCGCGCAGGTAGCCGAAGTGCTCTTCCCAGCCCAGGCGCAGGTGTTCCGGGTCGAGCACGATGTTGCAATCGGCATCGCCGGCGGCATCGCCTTCAAGCCCTTCACACTCGGGCTGCGATGCTACGTCCATATAACTCGCCTGCACGAATACTGACGGTCCGTACGTGTGCGGAGACCAGACCAGACGGTTTTTCGGTACGTTGGGCGGATTGGCGCCGGCCTCGAACAGGTTTTCACCCCAGTTGGGGTTGGTGGACGGATCGCCATGTGGTACCTGGGTGATGGTCTCCGGGGTGCCATCCTGGTTGTTGGCGGTACCGGAAATGCCCTGCACGAACAGCAGCGTGTTGGGGTTCACTTCGTTGATCGCAACGTAGGCGTCCTCCACCAGACTTTTCCAGTCTTCCCAGGTGTAATCCCAGGGTTCATTGAAAATGTCGATACCGATAATGTTGTCTACGCCCAATTCCTCTTCCAGGCTGGCCAGCTCGCGCAGGTTGTCGAGCCAGATGTCCCGGTTGTATTCCTGCACGCGGGTAACCGAGCTCGGGTTGCCGGTGGCGGCGCAGGAGCTGTCTTCACGGGGGAAGTCGTACATATCGCGGTCGCGATCAACATAAGGCGGACGCGCATCGAGGCGGCCCGCACGCCAACCCACATAGTTGGAACAGGAGTGGATGTCGAGCATCACTTCGATATTGTTCGCATCCGCAGCGATGATGAATTCCTCCATCGCCTGGCGCGCATTCGGCACCAGTACGGATTCGTGGTTTTTCAGCACACTGCCGGTGCCCTGCGGATCGTTCGGGTCCAGGGTCTGCGGAGCCACCGGGAAACGCACCACATTTACGCCCATGGCGGTTATCTCGCTCATGGTCTGCTGGATGGTGCGGCCGGTGCCGGAGTTGCCGTTGGCCCAGAAAGTGTTGCCGATGTACAGCTCCATCGGCGCGCCGCTCGGGTTGCTCTGGTCGTCAGAGGGTTCGTGGCGGCCCTCGAGGCCGAACCAGGAACCGCAATTCATTGGAATGATTTCTCCGTTCTTGGTGATGTTGCCGGATTCATCTACGCGGAAACGACCGGCGCCGGATGAACTGCCACCAGAACTACTGCCAGAGCTGCTGCCGCTGGAGCTGCCGCCGGACGAGGAACTGGAGGAAGAACTGGAGCCGCCGGAAGAACTTGAGGAGGAGCTCGATGAACTGCTCGAAGAGCTGCTGGATGAACTCGAGGAACTGCCACCAGAAGATGAACCGCCACCTTCACCCTCGACGGCCACCACGACCGGAGACTGCCCGCCCGGGAAAGCGACAAAGCCCACGCTTACCTGACCACCTGGTGCGATGGTGTTGTTGTAAGCCGCCGCACCCACCACATACTGGCTGGCACTCTGGGACTGGATCACACCGTTCCAGAGATTGTTGATTTCCACATCCATATTGAAGGAAACAGACCAGTTGGTGAGCGGTGTGTCGCCGTCATTGGTGACCACAATTTCACCCTGGAAGCCGCTGCCCCAGTCATTTGAAATGAGCATTTCCGCTTCCGCGGCCATCAGGGCTGTGGAAGCTGTGCCCAGCCAAAACGCCAGTCCGGCTTTGGCAAAGGCCCGATACATCGGTCGACGCTGAATCTGCGCCGTTGTTATTTTTTCCATCACTTCTCTCCACTCGCTGGGAATCGTTTCAGTATTTGCATTGTTGAAAATCACGATGTGTGGATGCCGTCAGGCGCACGCACCGCAGAGTTTCAAACATGCTTTTTTGTGGTAAAGAACCGCACCGCTCCTGCCTAACGACAGCGACGGCTACTTCCGGCCAGTTCCATACCCGGCTTCCTGCCTTACCCCATTCCTATGCAGCGGGCACCGTCTGCCCGCACTGCTGCGAAAAAATCCATCCTGTGACTGAGTTCGCGATAAATCATCGAGATCCGGTAGCGAGTGAGTACACCCGCCGCTGTATTTCTCCACCCACGGAAATGTCCAAGTGCAATTCATTGGAATCCGACAAGTAGTTCATGTTGCTAATTTCGCCGACATCGCGATCAAGCACCCGATACCGGCTGCCATCCGGCAGGCTGAAAGCGAGACTTTTCCTGTCAGCTTTCGTCAATACCCCATCGCCATCGGTGTCGGTATCCACCAGTTGATACAGAATGCGCACCGTGGTCGCGCCGTAGCCGACGTTGTTGTGAAACAGCGGCCAGTGCCCAGTGACCAGTTGCGAGGCATCATCAAACAACCGGCGCGGCCGGATCCCCTCGCGGATAAAGAATTCGATATTGCGAATTTCACCTGCGCCGCCATCTTCCGTTTCAGTGCGCATTTCGCGCAGCTGCACAGAGACACCGAGAAGATCCACGCTCTTCATTTCCAGCGCACCCGGCTCACCACTGTTTTCTTTGTGTGCGTCGCGCGGATGTTGTGCGGGTCCGGCCCCACGCGATTGATCCGGGTGTGCCGCCCCACCGGCCGAATCGGGAACACCGCGGTCTCGAGGTGCGACAACCGCAAAATCACTGCCGGCGGTGTCACTACCGGAAAAGATTTTCAGTACGCCCAGGAGTGCCAGCGCGATGATCAGCAGGGAAAAAATACTCACCCAGTCCACGCCGCCAGACCTGAAACTCTGCAGGGCTTTCATCGGCGCACCACCAACCGGGAATCCGGTGTTACTGCGTCGAACACCGTCCGCTCACTACCGACATCGAGATCCCGTACCACCAAGGCGTACTGACGCGCGGCCAGTTGGTCTGCCTGCAGATAGGCAATCCGGTTCTCGCCCACAAAAACCGGGGCGCGCGCCGCCACGGTGTTGTCCGTCAGGCGCTGGACTTTGCCATTGAGTTCACTGCGAAATATCTGCATCGCGCCCTGGTAGACTTTTTTCTGCGCGGTTTCATCGAAATAAAAACGGTAATTCACCAGTGCCGCATACAATAATGAGTGTCCGTCTGGCGACCAGCTGAGCGGGCTCTGCACCTGCTGTGATTCGTCCGAAATTCGCGTGCTTTCTCCGCTTTCCAATGACAGCAGATGCAGGCTGCGCGCCGCCTGTCCATCGGGATGAAAAATAAACGCAAGGGTTTTCCCTCCCGGTGACCAGCGCAGGTGATCCACACTGCCGAAGTCCGACACTTCATCATCAACCGCTTGTATCGCATCGCTGTGGTGCAGACGCGGATACTGCTTCAGCACCTGTGGATTCAGTGGCCCAGCCAGGCAATCCGCGTCGCAGTGCAGTTGCAGGATTACTCCCCGCTGTCGGTCGCGCGCGGCCATCGCCACTGCCGAGCCGTCTGGCGCCCAATCGAAATCCAGTATTTCTCCCGCCTCATACAACAACCGCTCGCGCCGCGATGCCAACTCCAGCAGTACCAGCTGCCGGCGCGCACGCACAAAAGCCACCCGCGTTCCATCCGGGCTGAATCGAGGCAACATTTCGTTCTGAGGGGTATCAGTCAGCGCGGTTATCACGCCACGGCCGTCGGTGACATACAGGTCGAAGCTTTCGCTGCGGCGATGAATATCAATGCTCTGGTCTGCCTCGCGGTTAGAGGAAAACACCACAGTTCCCTGCACGGAGACATCCGCGTCGATGTCTCGCCAGCGAATGTTTTCGGTAATTTTTCTCAACGCCTTATCTGCGGATACGCCATAAATATTCGACACGGGCCCCATTACCCGCGCGCTAAAAATCAACTCATCCCCCAGCACCGTGGAGGAAAAAGCTAGTAGCACAGTAAAAATGCCTGCGCCGAACGTGGAAGCAACACCGAGATAGCGGCTTGCCGCCTGCGATGTATCTGTTCTTTTCTGAAACAACGATCTACCCACAGCGATGGAAATCTCACACGGAAAATGTTCATCGGTCTCGATGCACCATCAGTGCGCAGCGACACGTTCTCTTCTGCAACGTGCCTGAAAAGTAAAACAGCCCCGCAAAAAGATGACTTTCGAGCCAAATTTTTGGATTTGCGACACCAAAAACGCAACAGAGTGGCCGGGATGTGAAATAGGACGCAAAAAACAAGATGACGACGTCACGGGGCGGCGCCGGGAAAATTTGTGAAAGCAGAGGGGGGGGGAAGTCAGCAGAAACAAAAATCCCGGCGCGGAGCCGGGATCATGAGCGGGCTAGGACGGCAGCTGGTCAACTGACTTTTTCGCCGTGCGCCTGTTTGTCGGCGTGGTAGGAAGAGCGCACCATCGGGCCACAGGCGGCGTGCTTGAAGCCGATCTGCTCGGCGTAGCGGCGGTACTCTTCAAACTCATCCGGGTGCACGTAGCGTTGCACCGGCAGGTGTTCCTTGCTCGGCTGCAGGTACTGGCCGATGGTGAGCATATCGATATCGTGGGCGCGCATGTCGTCCATCACTTCGAAGATTTCCTCACGGGTCTCGCCGAGGCCGACCATCAGGCCGGACTTGGTGAGTACGTCCGGGCGGCGCTTCTTGTATTCCTGCAGCAGTTTCAACGACCACTTGTAGTTGGCGCCCGGGCGCGATTCGCGGTACAGGCGCGGCACGGTTTCCAGGTTGTGGTTGAACACATCCGGGGCTTCGGCCTCAAGGATGTCCAGGGCAACTTCCATGCGGCCACGGAAATCGGGGGTGAGAATTTCCACCTGCAGATTGGGAGAGAGCTCGCGGGAGCGCTTGATGCAGTCGGCGAAGTGCTGGGCGCCGCCGTCGCGCAGATCGTCGCGGTCCACCGAGGTGATGACCACATAGCGCAGGCTCATGGCGGCAATGGCTTCCGCCAGGTGTTGCGGTTCGTTCGGATCCAGCGGGTTCGGCTTGCCGTGGCCCACGTCGCAGAAGGGGCAGCGGCGGGTGCAGATCTCGCCCATGATCATGAAGGTGGCGGTGCCGCCACTGAAACATTCGCCGAGGTTCGGGCAGCTGGCCTCTTCACACACGGTAGCGAGTTTCTGCGAGCGCAGGATACTCTTGATGCGGTCCACTTCCTGGGACGCCTTGACCGAGGGCACCTTGACGCGAATCCAGTCCGGCTTGCGCAGGGTCTGGTCGCTGGCGATCACTTTCACCGGGATGCGCTCGACCTTGTCGCCATCGCGCAGCTTCTCCCCCTGCTGCAGGCGGCGGGTGCGTTTTACCGGGGTGATTTCCGGTACCGCCATATCCACCGCAGCGCCCTCACTCACGGCGGAGGTGGCGATGATTTCCGGCTTGTCGGCATCGATTCGTTCAGACATTGCTTGTTCCTGATTCGGTGGCAGGCACCAAAAACATAGTTTCGTCGACCGGCTGCCACTGGGCCTCCGGCAGTTGCAGCCGGCGCGCCAGCGCAGCGACAAATGTTTCCGCCACACCCAGCCATTCCGGGGTGGGCTGGATCAGCTCCGCCATCTGCACCATCTGCATGCCGGCGTAGCCGCAGGGGTTGATGCGCAGGAAGGGCGCCAGATCCATGTTGATATTGATTGCGATACCGTGGAAGGAGCAGCCGCGGCGCACTCTGAGGCCAATGGAGGCGATCTTGTTGCCCGCGCGCAGCCCCTCGGTGAGATATACCCCGGGGGCGTCGGCGCGGGGCGCGGCGGCGATGCCGTATGCCGCGAGCATGTCCACGGTCGCATTTTCCAGCGCACTCACCAGGTCGCGCACGCCAATCTTGCCGCGCCTGAGATCCAGCAGCGGATAGACCACCAGCTGGCCGGGGCCGTGGTAGGTCACCTGGCCACCGCGGTCCACCTGCACCACCGGGATATCGCCGGTATCGAGCAGGTGTTCAGCTTTGCCGGCCTGGCCCTGGGTGAATACGGGGGGGTGCTCGACACACCACATCTGGTCTGCGGCGTCGTTGCCGCGGGTATCGGTGTAGCGGGCCATGGCGCGCCATACGGTTTCGTAGTCGCGCCGGCCCAGGTTGCAGATGGCCAGGTTATTAATGGAAGAACTCGGCGCCGACATCACAGTACCATGTGCACGCCCGGGTGGGCCTTCAGCTCTTCGAACAGTGCCTTCAGCTGGGGTTCGCCGGTGGCGACGATGAAGAAGGTCATGGAAGTAAAGCGGCCGTTGCGGCTGGGCGTGTGCTTCAGCCTGCTCTCATCCAGATCCGGCACATGGCGGCGCATGACTTCGAGCACAAATTCGTGCACCTGGCCGTCGCTGTCGCGCACCACTTTGACCATATAGTCTTCACAGGGAAACTCGATTTTCGGGGGCTGCTGCTCTGAATCCTGGGTCATACCATACTCACAGGGCCGCAGGTCAGGAATGGAGACGCGGGGGAAACCCAGCGGGGATTGCGGCCGGGCAGCGATTATACAGTGCCGACCATGCACTGGACAGGGAAGAAAGATTGCAGGAGAAACGGCTTTGAAGCGACCCCGGCGGCATACACCGCCGGGATGCAACGGAGAATTTCAGTAACTTTTACTGGAAAAAGCCCATCACAAAGCGCTTGATGGAATCCCACAGGCGCTTGAAGAAACCGCCCTCTTCCACATCTTCCGCCACCACGGCCGGGATGTCGGCAACGGTCTGGCCGTCCAGGGTCACGATCACTTTGCCCACCTGCTGGCCTTTGGCCAGTGGGGCTTTCAGTTCGCCGTCGACGATCAGGTCAGCCTTGATGCTCTCTTCGCCACCGCGGGGAATGGTCACGAAAACGTCATTCTGCACCACAATGCCCACGGAATCGGCCTTGCCGCCCCAGACACGCTCGGTCTGCAGTACGTCATTGGCGCCATACACCTTGTGGGTCTGATAGTAGCGGAAGCCGTAGGCCAGCAGTTTCTGGGTCTCGGCCGCGCGTTTTTCGTCGCTGTCGGTGCCAACCACTACGGAGATCAGGCGCATGCCGCGCTTCACTGCGGAGGCTACCAGGCAGTAACCCGCTTCTTCAGTGTGGCCTGTCTTGATGCCGTCGACCGCGGGATCGCGCCACAACAGGCGGTTGCGGTTGGGCTGGTTGATGCCGTTGAAGCGGAAGTACTTTTCAGAGTAAAGCGCGTAGTGGTCCGGGTGATCGTTGATGAGTGCGCGCGCCAGCGTTCCAAGGTCGCGGGCCGTGGTCAAATGGCCCTCCGCCGGCCATCCGGTGGCGTTGACGAAATGGGTGTCGGTCATGCCCAGGCGTTCGGCCTGCTGGTTCATGACTTCGGCAAAAACCTCTTCGCTGCCGGAAACATGTTCCGCCAGCGCAATACTGGCATCGTTGCCGGACTGGACGATCACGCCGCGCAGCAGGTCGATGACGGGGACCTTGTCATTGACCTTCACAAACATCTTGGAGCCGCCCATGCGCCAGGCTTTCTCCGAAATATTCACTGGGTCCTGCTCTTTGATCGCACCTTTCTCCAGCTCTTCCGACACGATGTAACTGGTCATCATTTTGGTCAAGCTGGCCGGCGGAATCTGCTTGTCGGCATCATGCTCCACCAGTACCTGGCCGGTGTGGGCATCGATCAACAGGTAGGCGGTGGCCGCCAGTTGCGGCGGTGCGGGAATCAGCGGTTTATCGGCCTGGGCCACACCATTGGCGCTGACGATCAGGAGCAGACAGGCGAATAAGCGTTTGAACATGAGTCTCTCTTCATTCCTTACATTCGATGTGTGTCAAAACCCGGCTCCAGCCGCCCTAAGGTTGCTAGCCGAGAATGGGGCGTTGCAGGCGAGGTGGTCAGTCCACCACGACCTGGGGTTGGCCAAATTTCTGCTGCTCTACGGATTCCCGCAATGCAACCAGTGCCCTCTGTTGGGCAATGGGCCCGATACGCACCCGATAGAGCATTTTTCCGCCGCTCTTCACCGGGCTGACGGATACAGGATAGCCGAATGCTGCAGCCAGTTGTCCGCGAATCTCTTCAGCCTGGCCGGCGGAACTGTAGGCACCGACCTGCAGGAAGGTGTTTTCCGGAAGTTTGAAGCTGGCATCTTCGGGCAGTCCCTTGCGCGCGGCCGGATCTTTTTCCATTGCCAGCGTCTCATTCGCGCTGGGCAGACTCTCAGGGTCCAGTGCTTCAACTTCCACCCGCGCCACGCCCTTATTGATGTAGCCGAGTTTCTGTGCCGCGGTGTAGCTGAGATCAATGATCCGCCCCGGTACGAAGGGGCCGCGATCGTTAATCCGCACAATAATACTGCGGCCGTTGTCCAGGTTGGTGACCTTCGCGTAGCTGGGCAGTGGCAGTGTTTTGTGCGCCGCCGACAGGGCGTACATGTTGTAGACCTCGCCGTTGGCGGTTTTACGCCCGTGGAATTTGGTGCCGTACCAGGAAGCGTGCCCGCGCTCGCGGTAGCCTTTCACTTTATTCAGAACCTTGTAGCGCACGCCATCCACCACATAGGGAGATCTGTTTCCGGCGACGCCGATAGGTTCGCGCACGGGGGTCACCTCCGGGGTGGCCAGCATATCCACCGGCACCGCGGGACCGCTGTCGCGCTGCTGATCAAAGGGCACGTCACCTTTTTCCGCGGGCTTGTCGGCGGTTTTCATTGGAACGGTGCTGCAGGCGGTGAGTATGGTCAGCAAAAAAGCAGTGCCGACCCGGGCCGCGCCCAGGACAATCGTTTTTTTCATGGCTTCCCCCCGGTGCAGGACAAACAGCGCCCGCAACCGCGTTCTATCGTACTCGTTATTCGAGTCTGTTTTTCAACCGGTGCCGGGCACTGCATTGCCCCCGGCGCATTCTAATGCGTTGCTGAGTGAAAGCTGCTCCCGGATCAGGAGCGGCCACCGCGCGCTTTGATGATTTCCTGGCCCAGTTCGTACACCGCCATGGCGTAAAGACGGCTGTGGTTGTAGCGAGTAATGGTGTAGAAATTATTCAATCCGATCCAGAACTGTTCCCCATCCCGGGTATCCAGGGAGAACACATTGGCGGGCATATCCTTGGTCACTTTCGCGGTGGTGGGGAAGCCCTTGGCTGCCAGCTCGCCAATGGTCCACTTCGGCTGGAGGTCGTCATTGACGATGGTCATGTCGGCATTCGGCAGTGGCTGGGTGATCACGGTAACCGGTTCACCGGCTTTCCAGCCATGTTCCACGAAGTAGTTGGCCACACTGCCGATGGCATCTTCGGTGTCTGTCCAGATATCCACGCGGCCGTCACCGTTGAAGTCCACTGCGTAGTGGCGGTAGCTGGAGGGCATGAACTGGCCAAAGCCCATGGCGCCTGCATAGGAGCCCTTGAGGGAAGTGGGGTCGATATTCTGATCCCGCGTCATCAGCAGGTAGTTTTCCAGCTCCTTGGTGAAAAACTTGGAGCGCCGGGGGTAATCGAAGGCCAGCGTGGTCAGCGCATCCAGTACCCGGTAGCTGCCCATATTGCCGCCGTAGCGGGTTTCCACGCCGATGATGGCTACGATCAGCTCTGGTGGTACGCCGTATTTTTCTTCCGCCGCCTTGAGTGCATCGGCATTCTTGTCCCAGAAATCCACGCCGCCGCTAATGCGGGCATTGGTGATAAAGATCTCGCGATACTCTTTCCAGGGCTTGGCTTTTTCCGCCGGTCGCTTGATCGCCTTGAGGATCGAATCCTTGCGTTTGGCTTCCTGCATCAGCGCCACGAGTTCGTCGCGGTTGAAATTGTGTTCGGCCACCATGTAATCCACGAAGGCCCGGGCCTGCGCGTTCTCACCGTGCCCCTGCTCCTGGGCACAGGCGCTGAGTACGAGCCCGAGGCCCGCCAACAATCCGGTGGTCCATTTCAAAACAACCGCTCCTGTTCTCATAAAGTACTTCCGGCTAGTTCGTCGC
Organism: Microbulbifer sp. SH-1; assembly: GCF_011326135.1. Classification (NCBI taxonomy): domain Bacteria; kingdom Pseudomonadati; phylum Pseudomonadota; class Gammaproteobacteria; order Cellvibrionales; family Microbulbiferaceae; genus Microbulbifer; species Microbulbifer sp. SH-1. The sequence continues at coordinate 1,944,796 of NZ_CP046948.1, forward strand.
TTATTAAAATCGGTGCGTTGTTGTGACTGCAAACGCGCCAAAAAGTGGCACGATACACAACAAAAAATGAAGCCAGCCTGAACCGCACCTGAAACAGTTCAGGGTCCGGTTCAAAAGAGTACTCTGCGTCTTTCCGTGCTGATGGCCATCAGGATCCCGAATCCCGCCATCAGCGTAATCACCGAAGTGCCGCCGTGGCTTACCAAAGGCAAGGGGACGCCCACCACCGGCAACAGGCCGCTGACCATACCGATATTCACAAACACATACACGAAGAATGTGAGCGTGATACTGCCCGCCAGCAAGCGCCCAAACACATGTTGGGCCGTAAAACTAATATAGATGCCCCGCGCAATGATCAGCAGGTACAGGGTCAGCAGAATCAGCGCGCCGCGCATACCCCACTCTTCCGCGAGTACCGCGATAATGAAGTCAGTATGGCTTTCTGGCAGAAAATCCAGCTGTGACTGCGTTCCCTCCATATAGCCTTTACCAGCCCAGCCACCGGAACCGATCGCGGCTTTGGACTGGAAAATATTCCAGCCCGCACCGAGACGGTCCGCATCCGGGTTGAACAGGGTGAGTACCCTCTGCCGCTGGTAGTCCCGCATGCCCCACATCCACATGGGCCAGGCAGCCAGGGCGCCCAGCAGACCAGCGCTGCCGATCATCTTCCAGCTGAGGCCGGACAGATACAGTGCGAACAGTCCGGATGCCGCGATCAGAATCGAGGTTCCCAGATCCGGCTGGCGCACGATGAGCATAGCCGGCACGCCGATGATCGCGAGCGCCCCCACCACGGTGAGAAACGACGGCGGCAGCGTGCGTGAGTGCAGGAAGGCCGCCACGGCAATGGGCACCGCCAGCTTGAGCACCTCCGAGGGCTGAAAGCGGAAACCGCCAATCTCCAGCCAGCGCTGCGCGCCCTTCGCACCCACGCCGATAAACAGCACCGCCACCAGCAGACAGCAGCCGCCCAGATAAAACCAGGGCGACCAGCGCCGATAAAATTCCAGCGGAATCTGCGCCGCAATCAGCATGCCGGTAAAGGCCAGCCCCATAAACACCGCCTGGCGCTTCACGTAGTGTATTTCCTCACCCGAAGCACTGTAGAGCACCACCAGCCCCACACAGGCCAGCACCAGCAGCAACAACAGCAGTGGCAAGTCGATATGCCAGCGGCGGGAAAGGCTCTCCGGACGGCGCAGGCTACTGCCAGCATCCGGAAGCCGGTGCATATAATCGCGACTAGCCACGGGCGCGCATCTCCTCAGACTGTAACGACAACAACGGCGCCATCGGCGGCCGCCAGGATGACAGGCCCGCGGTGTCTTCGAAATCGCGCGACATCCACTCGGCGAGAACCTCCCGCGCCACCGGCGCCGCCTCCCGGCCGCCGCTCTCACCGTTTTCCACCAGTACCGATACCGCGATCTGCGGATCATCCACCGGTGCGAAGGCGACAAACAGCGCATTGTCGCGCAGGCGCTCCTGAAGCGCTTCGGAATCGTATTTGGCGCCCTGGGCAATACCCACGATCTGGGCGGTGCCGGATTTACCGGCGACGCGGAAGTCCAGCCCCGCACCGGCGCGCTTGCCGGTTCCGCGGGCGTTGTACACCACGGCTTCCATCCCCTTGAACACCAGATCCCAGTTCTCCGGACGCGCATCCACGTGGTGTAGCACTTCCGGTGGTTGCTCCACCCCGTCGACCGCCATGACCATCTGCGGGCGGTAATGGGTGCCGCGGTTGGCGATGGTTGCGGTCATTACCGCCAATTGCAGCGGCGTGGCCAGCACGAATCCCTGCCCCAGCACCGCATTCAGGCTGTCGCCGGGGAACCACGACATGCCGCGGGCACCGCGCTTCCAGTCCCGCGAGGGAAAGATCCCGGGGCGCTCCACTGGCACATCGATGCCGGTTTTGGAGCCGAGGCCAAAGCGAACAGCGAAATCGTGCATACCGTCGATGTTCCAGCGCGCCGCCAGATCCCAGAAAAAGGTGTCGCAACTCTGTTCCAGCGCCTGGATCAGATCGACCTTCTTGCCGTGGCCCCAGCGAATATGGTCGCGGTAGATACGCGAATCGTTCGGCAATTTGTAGAAGCCGGGATCGTTGATTGTGGTATCCGCGGTGATCACCCCTGCTTCCAGCGCACCCAGGCCCATCATGGGCTTGAGAGTGGAACCGGGTGGATACTGGCCCTGCACCGCGCGGTTGAACAAGGGAACATCGAGGGAGTCCCGAAGTTCACTGTAATCCTTGAAGCTGATACCGGTGACGAAAAGATTCGGGTCAAAAGACGGTCTGCTGACAAATGCCAGCACTCCACCGGTCTTGACATCGATAGCCACTACGGCGCCGCGACGATCACCGAGGGCATTGGAAGCCACTTCCTGCAGGCGGGTATCCAGATGCAGGGTCAGCTCGGCGCCGGGCTTGGGATCGTGGCGTTCCAGTACCCGCAGCACACGGCCGCGGGCATTGGTTTCCACATTTTCAAAACCCACTTCGCCGAGCAACAGATCCTCGTAGGAGCGTTCCAGCCCCACCTTGCCGATGCTCTGGGTGCCACGGTAGCGACTCACGTCTTCTTCGGAAAACGCCGCGAGATCCCGCTCGGCAATGCGCCCCACATAGCCAACGCTGTGGGCGAACAATTTGTCTTCGGGGTAATAGCGCACCAGTTCGGCCTCCACCGACACGCCGGGGAGATCAAATTCATTGACACTGATACGGGCGATTTCCTCTTCCGTCAGCAGGTAGCGCAAGGGCACCGGCTCGAATGGGCGGCGGCGCTGCAGGCGGCGCTTGAACTTTTCCACATCGGCTTCGTCCAGCTGCACCAGCTTGCCGAGCGACTGGATGGTCGCATCCATATCCTTCACCCGCTCGCGCACGATGGCGAGGGTATAGCTGGCGCGGTTATCTGCCAGCAGTACGCCATTGCGGTCGTAGATCAACCCGCGGGTAGGGGGTACCGGGCGCACCTGGATACGGTTTTCATCCGACTGGGTGCGGTAGCTTTCGTAATTGACGATCTGCAGGTTGTAGAGCCGTGCCACCAGTACACCGAGCAGGGCCGCCACGCCAATAATGGCCACCAGCATACGGTTGCGAAACAACCGCTGTTCGGTGTGATGGTCTTTGAAGCGCAGATTTTCAGACATTTGGGTGCAGTGGGATTATCGGTGGCGCGAAAATGACCACGAAGTGTACACAGTTTTGCCGTCCCTGCAGAGTATCTGGAAGAGTCTCCAGGGTTCTTCTGACTGCTGCGCCGCGCGCAAGTTCACGGGAAGAAGCACAGCGGCCCGTGTTCACGGAGAGGTGGTTCAGCTATTTGTGATAGGGATGCCCCGCCAGCAGGGTCCAGGCGCGGTACAGCTGTTCCGCCAGCAATACCCGCACCAGCGGGTGCGGCATGGTCAGCGCCGACAGTGACCATTTCTGGTTGGCCCGCGCCAGGCACTCTTTCGACAGTCCGTCCGGCCCGCCGATCAGCAGGCACACATTGCTGCCCCCCAGCTGCCAGCCCGCCAGTTCCCGCGACAACTGTTCCGTGCTCCAGGCCTTGCCGGTCACCTCCAGCGCCACCACATGGTCCCGCGGGCTGATGGCGGCGAGCATGGCCTCCCCCTCTTTCTGGCGGGCCTTTTCCACCAGCGCGGCGGCGTTTTTCTGACCGCGGTTGCCGAGAGGAATTTCCACCATTTCCAGAGTGAGCTCCCGGGGCAGGCGCTTGGCGTATTCGCCGTAGCCCTCCTGCACCCAGGCCGGCATCTTGCCGCCGGCGGCCAGAATTCGGATCTTCATGACCGGATGTCAGTCCGTGTGCGGATCGCTGCCGTCCGCATTGGCGCGGGTGTTGGGGGTCATGGACCAGAGTTTTTCCAGGTCGTAGAAGCGGCGGGTTTCCGCCTGCATCACGTGCACGACCACATCGCCGTAGTCCACCAGCACCCACTCGCCGGTTTCCATGCCCTCGACGCCAATTGGGCGGTAGCCGGCTTCTTTGCCGTCCTCCACCACGTTGTTGGCGAGAGATTTCACCTGGCGGTTGGAGGTACCGGTGCAGATGATGAGGGTTTCCATCACATCGCTGAGTTCGGATACGTCGAGGGCGGTGATGTCTTGGCCCTTGAGGTCTTCCAGTGCATTTACGGCAATTGTCTTGAGATCAGTCATAACACCTGTATCTGGGGCCCGGGCCCCTGCTTTTAGCTCTTGTAGAGCTGATGAATCTGAATGTAGTTGAGTACCCGCTCCGGCAGTAGAAACTGCGCCGAGCGGCCGCGGCCGATCAGGCTGCGAATTGCGGTCGCAGAGATCGGCAGCAGGGTCTGCTCCCGCATCAGGATGCGCCCGGCAGGCTCCCCGCGAATATCGTCCATGCTTCCACGGCAGCGGGCCAACAGTTCCGCCACCTCACCATCCCGCGGCATCTGCCAACCGGGACGGGTCACCACCACCAGGTGGGCCAGTTCCGGCAGCCGCTCCCAGCGGTGCCAGCCGGGCAGGCCGAGCAGGGAGTCGAGCCCCATACAGAAGCTGATGGAGACGTTATTCCCCAATTCCTGCCGCAGTTCTTCGAGGGTATCCACGGTGTAGGTGGGCCCCTCCCGCGCCAGTTCGCGCTCGTCCAGCGTCAGGTCGGGACACCCTTCCAGCGCCAGCGCCAGCATGTCGCGCCGGGCCTCGGCGCTCACCCCCGGTTCGGCGCGGTGCGCCGGCTGGTGGGAGGGCAGCAGGCGCATTTCGTCAAACCCCAGCGCTTCCTTCAGCTCCAGCGCCATGCGCAGGTGGCCGAAGTGCACCGGGTTAAAGGTGCCGCCGAACAGGGCGATGGTTTTCAGCTTTTCTGCCACGTCGTCACCCGCTGACTGGTACCACAACTGAGTTTGGTGGCGGCGACGCTACCGGGGACCATTCGCGAGACACGCCGTGAACCCATCCATGGGGGCTCTTCCGCGAGGTCCCTCTCGCGGAAGGTCTCGCGAATGGCCCCCGGTATCGTCGCCTTCATTTCGGCCATCAATACAATGAACAACTTCGTTCAGAGTTCCCGAATCACTTTGTTACTGGCGGATATGCCCATCCCCAAACACGATCCACTTCTGCGAGGTGAGCCCCTCGAGCCCCACCGGGCCGCGGGCGTGGATCTTGTCGGTGCTGATACCGATTTCCGCGCCCAGTCCGTATTCAAAACCATCCGCGAAGCGGGTGGAGGCATTGACCATCACCGAACTGGAGTCCACCTCTGCTAGAAAGCGACGCGCGCGGCTGTAATCCTCGGTGACGATGGACTCGGTGTGGCCGGAGCTGTAGCGGGCGATGTGGTCCATCGCCGTATCCATATCCGCCACCACGCGGATCGACAGCACCGGTGCCAGGTATTCTGTGGCCCAGTCTTCCTCCGTCGCCGGCAGTGCCTGGGGCACGATGGCGCGGGTTTTTTCGCAACCGCGCAGTTCCACGCCTTTTTCAAGGTAAGCCGCCGCCAGGCGGGGCAGGAATTCCGCCGCTACCGCCTCGGCCACCAGCAGGGTTTCCATCGCGTTGCACACACCGTAGCGGTGGGTCTTGGCGTTCAGCGCGATGTTGAATGCCTTCTCCGGGTCGGCGCGGTCGTCCAGGTAGACGTGGCAGATGCCGTCCAGATGTTTGATCACCGGCACCCGCGCCTCGCGGCTGATGCGTTCAATAAGGCCCTTGCCACCGCGGGGAACAATCACGTCCACGTATTCCGGCATGGAAATCAGTGCTCCCACCGCGGCGCGGTCGGTGGTATCCACCACCTGTACCGCCGTCTCCGGCAGGCCAGCCTGTCGCAGGCCGGCGGCAATACATGCGGCGATGGCGCCGTTGGAGTGCAGTGCCTCGCTGCCGCCGCGCAGAATGGTCGCGTTGCCGGACTTCAGGCACAGGCTGGCGGCGTCGATGGTCACATTGGGTCGCGATTCGTAAATGATCCCGACCACGCCGAGCGGTACGCGCATTTTGCCCACCTGGATGCCAGTGGGGCGGTATTTAAGGTCGCTGACTTCGCCCACCGGGTCCGGCAGTTCTGCGATCTGCAGCAGTCCCTCGATCATCCCGTCGATGCGCGCATCGGTCAGTTCCAGCCGGTCCAGCAGCGCGGCGTCAAGGCCGTTGTCGCGGCCTTTGCGCATGTCTTTGGCGTTGGCCGCCGCCAGCTGCGGTCGCTGGGCGTCCAGCTCCGCGGCGATGGCTTTGAGCGCGGCGTTTTTGCTTCCGGTATCAGCGCGGGCCATCAGACGGGCGGCAGCGCGCGCGGCGCGGCCCATGGCCTGCAACCTGGCTTCGGTGGAGTCCTGCTCATGCGCTGTAGCACTAATAGCGGCATTAGCGGCGGCGCTGTCACTGACACTGTTCACTACTGATCTCCATTCATTTCATGCAAAAACGCGGGGATTTGCCTCGATCCCATCCTATTTTCCACGCAGTTCTCGCTGCGCGCGCGACGGCGCGTGCGGAAAATGGCCGCGCAGTATACCGTAACCTCGCGGGAATACCGCCCCCACTCCCGTTTGATATGGAGCGGGCGTGTTCGTGTTATTGACCGGGACTGGGGTGCCTGTGCCCTAACCTCTGGTGGAGATAGGCGATGCCAAGCAGCGCCAGTCCCATGCCCATAAATGAGGCCACCCGCAACAGCCCTTCCAGTCCGGCCATATCCACCAGGAAAAGCTTGACGATCACCAGTGCAAGCACCGCCATTCCACCCCGGTAACAGCTGCGCCAGCCGCGCCAGCTGCCAATCAGGATCGCCGCTACCGCGAGCGCCAGCCACACCGCTGAATAGGTGTACAGCTCTCCGGTTGCGGTGGCGCTGTCGAGGCGAATGTTGCCCTGCCACAGGTGGCGCACTTCCAGCGAAATCCAGATAAACGCGGCCAGCGCCGACACCAATCCTGCCAACCGGCGCACCCCCGGCAGGTACCAGCGGTGCACCAGCCACGCCAGCAGTGCGGGGCCGGCAAATGCCGGCAACAGCATATTTATCAGTGGCCGCGCTCCCACCGAGCGCCATACCCAGGGCTCGCTGGCGGCGGTGGCCAGCAGAATTCCCAGGTAGTTCACCGCCGCCGCCAGCATCAGCAGACGCCCGTAGCCGTCGTACCAGCGGGAGAAGCTGCCGGCAAGCAGACTCTTGCGGTAATACACCAGCCCCAGGCCGGCAAACAGCCACATATTGATTACCGCTTCGGCAAAGCGGAAGTCCGCGGCAAAAGCGTGGCCGTCGTACAGCCAGTAGCGACTCTCAGCCCAGAGCGTCAGTACCAGCAGGTGCAGCGCCGCCGCTTCGGCCCAGCGCGCGAGAGCCGGCTGCGGATGCCGCAGGATGCGGGTGGCAAGCCAGGCGCACAGCGCGGCGCCACCATAAGTCCACAGGGACCAGTGGCTGTTATCGCCGTAGCTCAACAGCCATGGATTCAAGGTGAGACGCACCACCACCAGCAGCAGGACGCCCTTCAACAGCCAGCCCAGTGCGGGCATGTCAAAGCGACGGATAATCCACGCCAGCGGCACCAGTTGCAGCGCCATGGCGAGCGTCAGGCTCGCCTGCTCCAGCCACAGACAGGCCGCCAGGCTGTATGCGAAATGCCCGGCAATAAACAGCCAAACCACCATGGATTTGTGCCAGCCGCGCCCGGCGCCGCGACTGCCGAGATACAGGAATACCGCACCGAACACCGCCGCGTACAGGCACCACCAATAGCGCGACAGAGCGTCCCCCGCCAGCATATACCCCACCGGCAGCGACAGCAGCGGTGCCATCACCGCCAGCGATGCCCACCAGAAACGGGCGATGCCCATGCGGAAATTGATCAGCGCACAGGCGGAAAACAGCACCGCGGTCAGTGCGAGAAACGCCAGGAACCCCCCTTGCTGTTCCGCGGGCAGTGGCAGCAACCGCACCGATGCCTCTCCCCACTGATCCAGTCTCCCCGCAAGCCACGCCGCCAGCTGCCCCAGCAGCAGCACCCAGGGAAGCGGCGCCAGTGCGGCCCGGCGGCGGGAGGCAACAAACAGCACCAGCGGCAGCGGGCTCCAGGCCCAGAGCGCGGAGGTGAGGGACGAGGACACAAAGCCTTCGCGGAAAATCGACAGGCACTGCGCCGCGACCGGCAACGTCAGGCTGGGCAACAGCAGTGGATCAACGCCACTCGCGCCCGCAACCGCCTCGTCCCGAGCGTCACCAGCGCGCCGCTGCAGCAGCCAGTCTCCGGATACGACGGCGAGCAACAGGTACGCCAACGCTGCCAGATAGGGCCCCCGCCAGCTGTCGGCCTGGTGCCCGAACATCGAGATCAGCCACCAGGCCAGCGCGCCCGCAAGCAGCCCAAACCACAGCCAGTTGCGATACACATGGCGCAGCAGCAACAGCACCGAGGTGGTGATGATCAGCGCGTACACCATGGCGCCGAGCACATTGCCGCCGCCGGTGGACACCAGTATCGGCACCGAGTAAGCACCGAGCATGCCGATGCCCGCCAGCACAGGGCCGTGCAGCCGCGCCAGCCACATGGTGACGAGCGCCACCAGAGCCAACATGGCGAAGGCGGGGCCTGGCTCAAACAGCTGGTACAAATGGACCGCTGAGAGGATGGCAGCGAAGGCCGTAATGGCGCCGCCACCCGCCAGCGCGGCAAAGGTGGGATGGCTGCCGCCGGTTCGACGCCGCAACACTTCGGAAGCGACATACAAGGCCAGCGCAGTTATGAGCCCCAGCGCTACCCGCACCCGCGGGCCCAGCAGCCCCTGCTCGATGCCATAGCGCGCAAGAAAAACTCCCGACAGCGCCACACAGGCACCACCGAGCCACACCATCCAGTTCTGCTGCATGCGCTCCCAGAAAGTATCGCCAGCGGGCACTGCAACCGCCGCCCGGGATGGTTCTGTGCGCGCAGCAGATCCGGCGGCCGCAACCGGCTCTGGCGGGGCCGGCTCGTCGGGCGGCGCCTGCTCAGGCACATTGGCGCGCGGCGGTAACCCTCCGGCAACACGGGGTTCAGGGGCAGCCGCACCGCCCGGTGAAACTTGTGCCGGAGAAGTCGCAGCAGTGCGGCCGGCAGCAGGCGCATTGCCGGATGCCAACTCAACCGCCTGCCGCAACCGGCGCACTTCACCGCGCAGGCTTTTCACTTCGGCAAAGGCAAAAATCCCCAGGAAAGAACCGACGACCACCGTCAGAATCAGCAGCACGCCGAGTAACACCAGATTGTCCATACGCCCCCAAAACAGCCGTTTATCGTTATTCGCTGTCCGCTTATTGACCCGGCGATCAGCGATATCGCCTTGATAGTTCCGCTCGTCCCCCCAGAAATAGCAGCGTGCACACGCGGACTCGCTGACATTTCAAGGGCTCGCCACCGGCCGGCGCCCGGTGTCGGTTTACTGCCTGGCCCACCGATCCAGGTTGGCGGCAATGTGCGCGAGCCGCTCCAGAGGGTCGTGGCTGGCCAACAGTTCCAGCCGCACCGCGTCGTCCAGTGGCAATAGCTGCGCCAGCTGCCACGACAGCGCCTCGGCGCTCTCCACCGGCGCAAACTTCAGCGCAAGTATCGCCGCATGCTGCTTCAGTTCGTTCAGCACCGCGAGCAGACCGTCACAGCTGTCGGGCACCGGGTGGGACTCCTCATCCGGCAACCACTCCACATCCGCCATCAGCAGGCCGTCGTCCTCGCTGTAGGTTTCCAGCACGCGGAAACGCGACTGTCCTGTCACCTCGATATGCAACAACCCCTCCTCGCCCTGACTCCAGTCGACAATGCGCACATAGAGTCCGATGGGCCAGACTTCCGCCGGCCCAACCTCGCGACCACTGCGGATCAGCGCGACGCCGAAGCCGGTGTCCGTCTTTAGGGACTCACTCACAAGACGCAGGTAGCGCTGTTCAAAAATCCGCAACGGCAGGGTCACGCCTGGAAACAACGCCATGTGGAGAGGGAAAAGTGGAATCAGCGACAAAATATCCGCCCCGCGATCAATTCATCAACAGCCCATTCGGCCCAGAATGGGCCGTATAAGGCGACAAAGATACCACTGCCAGCTACTGGGTAAGGATATGGTCGCGAAGATAAAACGGAAATCCGCGCCAGCTGTTCTATGCTGAAGTCAATACGCGGATGTGAATCATAGAGGTGCACCATGCGCTGGCGTCAGGGTCGCAGAAGTTCGAATGTGGAGGATCGCCGCGGAGAACCCGCGCCCGGTGGCGGCGGCTTGGGTGGCGGCCCTGGCAATCTGCTGGCACTGGCACCATTTCTGCTGCGGAGCAAAAAGGGTTGGCTGATTCTGCTGGCGCTGGCGGCGCTTTATTACTTCGGCGGCAACCTGTTCACCGGCACGCCAGGCACGGAGCCACCGGGCCTTGGCCCGGACTCGCAGACGGCGCCAGGTGCTGCGGGTGCGGATGATGAAGTGGCGCAGTTCGTCTCGGTGGTGCTCGCGGATACCGAGGATACCTGGGGGGAGCTTTTCGAACAGGCCGGCTCCGAGTACACCGCACCGAAGCTGGTGCTCTATACCGATGCGGTGCGCTCTGCCTGCGGCCTCAGTTCCGCCGCGGTGGGGCCGTTTTACTGCCCCGGTGATGGCAAGGTGTACCTGGACCTCAGTTTCCTGAACGAGCTGAAGCAGTTGGGCGCACCGGGCGATTTTGCCTTCGCCTATGTGATCGCCCACGAAGTGGGCCACCATGTGCAGAACCTTCTGGGCACTTCGGAGAAGGTGCAACAGGCGCGGATGCAATCGGACAAGGTGACGGCCAACCGGCTGTCGGTGATGCTGGAGTTGCAGGCAGACTGCTTTGCCGGTGTCTGGGCCTTCTACGCGCACCGCGACCGCGACATGTTGGAGCCCGGTGACATCGAAGAAGGCCTGCGCGCCGCCGCCGCGGTGGGCGACGACCACCTGCAGCGCCGCGCCGGCCGCGCCGTTTCCCCCGACGCCTTTACCCACGGCAGCGCTGAGCAGCGGGCCTACTGGTTCAAGCAGGGGTTCACCACCGGCGACGTGAACAAGTGCAATACATTTGCGGCGTTATCCGGGCAGTAATTATTTAAGTTCTTCGTAGTGTGCTGAGAAAGCACAGAACAGAATCCGTGGCGACACCCGGCATCGGCACCTTCGCGGCAAGTTCACAGTACAAAATCAAAATCGACTAGCCGTAGGGCTTTTCACCTACTAAGCTCCTGCCCTCAAAATTTTATTCACTCCAAGAAAAGGAGATCCCAGTGCCAAAAGCAACAGCCCGCCACATTCTCGTAGAAAGCGAAGCCCAGTGTCAGGATCTGAAAAAGCAGATTGAAGACGGTGCGGATTTCGGAAAGATCGCCCAGCAATATTCCAAGTGCCCTTCAGGCCGCAGCGGCGGTGATCTGGGTGAATTCAGCCAGGGTCAGATGGTGCCGGAATTCGACAAGGTGGTGTTCAATGAGGAGCTGAACAAGGTGCACGGCCCGGTGAAAACCCAGTTCGGGTATCACCTGCTGGAAGTGACCAGCCGTAAAGACTAGTAACGATTTTCCGCAACGGCTCAGTGATAAGAGCGCAATGGGTCGAAGTTAAGACAAGGTGCTGGTGCGAGTATTTCGAACCGTCGTCGCCATGGATGGCGGCGCCGGAGCGTATTTGGGTTAGGCAATCGTATGCGAAGCACTGCTTCGCGAGCAGCCTAACGACGCCAATCTTTGATTGGCGGCCGGGCCCGCTTGCGGGTATTCACAGCGATTCGAAATACTCGCACCAGCACCTTGGCGCCACAGGTCTGTCTTACGAAGAACTCACTCGACTAGCCAGGCTCACTCCGCGCTGGTTTCCGCCTGCCACTCAAACAGATTCATCTCGATAAAGAAGAACGCCACCAGCCACAGGAAGGCATCCCAGAACTCCAGCAAGCTGCCGCTGTAGCCCCAGTAGATGGCACAGATCAGCAGGGTGAAATACAGCAGCCCTTTTACAATCTGCGAGTAGCGCATAATGGCATCGGACAGTTCGTGGCGCAGTTGCAGCCAAACATCAAAGGCCAGGATCGCCACCACTAGTAGCCAGGCACCGGCATTGATCACATCCACCCACGCCAGCCACTGAATCTCCCGCCACACAGACGCGTCTCCCACAATCTGCGCGTCCGCGAGACGCAGCAAATGCACATCCGCCAGTGAGCCGCAGTTCGCCACCGTCAGCGGCGTGTAATCGTCCTGCTCCAGCACCACCGACCAGCCGCCGCCCGCCGCCACATCACAAGCACTGCCCGCCATCGGCAGCAGATGTGTCAGCGACACCATCTCCGAGACATAGCCGTAAAAGGAATAAACGATAAAGACGTAACAGAAGGCAGACACGGCGTTCAATAGCCACTTGGTGCCGCCTTTCAGTCTTGCGTCCGACAGCACCCAGGTTTCCAGCTCGAACACCATGAGAAGCAGAACCCAGGCCAGTGTGTCGATGGAGTCGTTGTAGGCTTCGATGATCTTGCCGAGGCTGACCCCGTCCGCGAAGATCGTACCCGCAGCGACGTGGTTTTCTACGAAGAAGGCGTAAACATTGTAAGCCAGCAGACAATAGACGGTGTATTTGAACAGTTTGAACAGCGTATAGCGGTTAACGGAAATACCGACCAAAGAGACCACCTCAGTCATTGGCAACGAACCTCTGATAGTGTTTTTTATTCTTCTGTCATTATTTTTACTGAGAAACGCCAATATCGAATAATTATTCGGTTATTGCAACCATTAACCCGCACCCAGCGGTAGCGCGCGCCCTTCCGGTGCCCACTGCTGCGGGCCTCCGCCGGGTGCAGCCGACACCGGGGGCTCTCCGCGGGCCGCGGGCCCGGGACTGGCAGAATCCGGGGTTTCTGCGGCCTGTTCACGTGCCGCAGCCTCGGCCATTTGCCGCTGGCGCTCATCTATTTCCTGCTGGCGCTCGGCGATGGCGCTCTCGCCCTCCCGGTCCGCAGCACCATCGTCAAACAGACGGTCGAAGCGCACTTCCGGGTCGGACCACTCGCCGTTGATGCGATAGCTTACGCTGGCCACGCGATCTACCTGTTTCTTGAACACCTTGCTGATCAGGTAAACCCCCGCTGCCGCCGGCAGGCCACCGGCGAGCGCAGCCACGAAGGCCAGATTGTTGCCCACCGGCAGCGTCGCCACCAGGGTCAAGTTCAGATCTTCCCGCTGCAGGTTTACGCGGCCCGCCATCTGCAATTCACTGGTGGGGCCCACCACCTGGATCGGCACCGCGATCAGCAGTTCGCCATCGCCCTCGAAAAATACCTCACCGTGTACCTGGTCAAACGTCAGGCCGCTCTGTACCAGATCGGAAAAGTCCAGACGCAGGCGCCGCGCCCAGGTATCAAAGTTGAACAGAGACAGCAACCGCAGCAGCGAAGTACCGGCGCTATCGCTGGCGCGCAGGAAACGGCCGTCGCGGATATCGATACGGATCTCGCCATTGAGGCTGCCGGGGTTCACCATGGCGGGGGAACCACTCCAGCGCAGCGCGGTATCAAACACCGCGCTGCGGCTCTCAATCGCCGCCTCCTGCCCCCAAGCCTGCAGTACGTCTCCGAGGTTGCCGCCGTTCAGACGGCCAATAAACTGCGACGACTCGCGACCGGCGTCATCGCGCATCCACATCAACTGCGCACCGAGACGGTTATCCCCTTCGCCGCGCCCCTCGATCTGGATACCGCGCATGGCGCCGCGAATTTCACTCACCACCAGGCGCTCCGCCGACGGCCGCACGCGGAAGGACCAGGGGCCCATGGACTCCTCGCCCAACCACAATTGCTCGGCACTGAAGTCCACATTTGGAAGGCTGGCGAAATCGAATCCCTGCCAGCGATCCGCTGGAGGGGCAGCGTGCTCCGCGGCGCCCTCCTCATCCGATTTGTTTCCGCTCATCGCCGGCAGGCGCAGATGCTTGAGCCTGAGCTGCAGTGGCGTACTGGCGTGCAGCATGCCGGAGAGTTCACCACTGGCGGTTTCGCTCTCAAACTGGAGCTGCCAGTCCTCGCCGAGTCCGCGACCGCTCACCTGGATATTGTCGATCTGAGCGGACTCGGAAATACGCAGCAGATCCGTACTGAGATCCAGGGTAATGGGCAGGCGGCGGGCATCCACCATTTCCTCCCGGGTAGCGTCCGGCTCCGCAGAATGCCCATCTGTCTCAGTGGCGGCGACATGCTCTGTGGTGCTCGCCGTCGCCACCTCGGTCTTTTCATCCGTGTAGATCGCGAGTGCATCTTTCCACAGCGGCAGGTCAATCAGCGGCAGGTCGCCGACAATCGCGATACCTGGCGACGGCGGCAGTTTTGCCTCTGCATTCAGAGCAATGGCGGCGCGCTCCAGCTGGCCGTCCACCTGCCAGATCTGCCCCTGCAGGTGCTCGCCGTAACTGAGGTGATACAGGTTGCCCTGGTCGCCGATGGGCACCCGCAGCACAAAGCGGGATTTCTGCCCCGAGGGTTTGGTCAGGGGCGCAGGCAAGTTCACCGACACCTGTTCGAGATCCGATTGCAGTTCCAGCACTGCACCGTAGGGTTTGTGCCTGGCGCTGGCGGGAATGGTGATACGCGCGGTGTAATCAAGGGCGCCGTCGAGCCACTGCAGCTCAGGGCGGCCACTCCACTGCGCGACGCTTTCGGTGTGCGCCTGGCCGCGCACCACCACCTGGGTATCGCGCTCCTCACCTTCACCCAGGTGCTGAATGGACGCCTTCAGCGGCTGTCCCCACAGCTGCCCCTGGAAGGTAGATCCTTTGAGTCCTTCAACGCTGTGATAGCGCAGATTGCCGTTCAGCTGTTCGACATCGAGTTTCAGGTTCTGCAACTTCAGGTGCGCATCGCTCAGTTGCAGGTCGATCTGCTGACTGGACGCGACATCCGCACCGCCGAGAGGCTGGGCAATGTGCAGGGTGCCCTGCATAGCACCATCCAGCGTCCAGTGATCGAACGCCTTGCCGAGTTTGTCCCGCAGCGGCGACTCCCGCAACAGCTTGAGGCCGTCCGCCGCCGGGCCCGCCAGTTCCGCGCGCACATCGAGGCGCGAGCCGGTTTCCTCCGGCGATACACGCACCGCGATATTGGCGCCATCCACATGCCAGAGTCGCGCCCGCGGCGCCACGACCAGCACGTCGCGGTCGTTGATACCGAGATGTCCGTCCACATTCTTCGCCACCGGCCAACCGGGGGCGTACTCCAGGCTGCTGTCCGCAATATCCGCCTGCAACTGCACCGTATGGCGGAATTCGTGTTGACCGAGCGCCAACAGGTCCCGATCTTCCCCTTCGCGATAGCTGTAGCCGCGGTACACAAATCCGGCGCTGGGAATACGGCCCTTGTTGTTCTTGCCGATGCTCTGATTCAACCACTGGCGCAGGTCATCGCTCACCACCGTGGGCACCAGGTTGTGCTGCTCCGCCACCGCAACATCGCGCAAACCCAGGGCCAGTGTGAAATCAGCGGCGCGGCTGTGGGGAATCAGTGGAATCTGCAATAGGAACTGACCGCGAAAGGCGCCGCCAGACGGGAGAGAAGCATCGCCACCGGGAAGTTCATTCGCGGCGTCCAGCATCAGCGGGCCGGAGTACACCGACACCGTGTTGTGCTCGCGGTCAATATCCCAGGCCACGGTGCCGCGGGCGGCGCCGAAAGAAAACGGTCGCGCGTAGAGCTGCGGAAAATGCGCGCTGAAACCCGGACCGCTGTCGAGCTCCACACGGCCGCCCTGGCCATTGAGAGAGACGTACCCATTGACCCCCGTCACTGCTGGCGCCCCCAGATGAGCACCAGCCGCCACGTTCTGCAAATTGGCCGACACACTGACATCGCCATCGCGGCGCGACAGGCGCACATTCATGAGTTCACCGGTGGGCTCCAACGCCTGCAGCCACTCGTCGGCCTTCTCCGGAATCAGCTCCAGTACCCGCAGGACCCGATGCCACGCCTGTAACTCGATCTGGTCCACCGCCAGCTGCAGATTGCCCTGCTGGTCGCCACTCGCCTGCAAGTTGACGTCGGGCACTTCCAATTGTTGCCAGTTGAGTCCCAGTTGCTGCAGCACCAGCTCCCAGGATTCACCGGGACGCCAGCGCCCGGAAATATTGCTGGACAGCGCATTCAGGGTTTCCAGCGCGCCGCGGGACCGGTCGCCGGCCTGGGGGGCCGTCGGTTGCGTTTCTTCCGCGAGGCCCTCAGCCGACTGCGCAAGGCTCAGGTCACCGCGCAGACGGTAGCCGTCCTTCGCATCGGAACTGAGCCACAGGCGACCGCCCGCAAGCTTGCGCCCGGGCCAATACAGTTTTTCCGGCAGCGGCGACAGCTGGTAGAGCAGCCCCACCAGATCCGCGTCCACCAGCAGATCGTTCAGCTGCGCATAACCGCGCAGGGAGAACTCGTCGCTGCGGCGCGGGTTGCCGCGGCCTTCCAGCACCAGATGAAAACTTTCCTCACCGCGGTGAAGGCTCTCCATGGCCCCGGTGACATAGGCCCTGGCCACCAAGCGGTGGAAATTGCCAATATTCTCCAGCTGGATTTCCCGCAGATCGAGATTGGCCGACTGGCCGCCGCTGAGGGTCAGGCCGATACTGGCATCCCGCACCTGCACCTTGGGCCCCAACTGGAAAATACGCGCCGGATCGCCGAGGCGGACGCCCGCGGTTTTATCCGCATCCTGTGTGGGTGCCGCGGCACTCGCCAGTGGGAACCCTTGCACCTGCCAGCCCCCTTCCGCGCGCTGCTGCAGCTGCGCGGAAAAGCCGTCCACTTCCAGGTTTTTCCAGATGAGCTCGCGATTCCACAGGCTCGACAACAGATCCAGGTGGAACAGACCGCGGCGCAGTTTCACCTGCCTGTCGGCGCCGATATTGAGGCCGTCGATTTGCAGCGCCACTTCCAGCGCCTGCCAGCGCAGGGAGATGTGATCCAGCGACACCGGCGCACCGAGGCGCTCCGACAACCAGTGGCCGATCTGGGGACTGTACTTGCCGACCTGCGGCGAGAGGATGCGCCCGGTCTGCACCAGAATGGCCAGCGAGATCACCAGGGTGACCACCAGCAGCCAGAACTTGCGGGCAAACCAGCGCAGCCACAGCATCAGGTACGGCTCCCGATGATGGTTCCACGGAGGGTCCCTATCGCGGCGTCGTGTCGGCGGCGCGCGCGCAGGGTGCCGGTAGCTGACTCACACCAGTACAATGTCGTACTGCTCCTGGTTGTAGATGGGCTCCACCTGGAACTGGATGGGGCGGCCGATAAATTCTTCGAGATCCGCCACATTGGCGGACTCTTCGTCCAACAGCAGATCGATCACCACCTGGCTCGCCAGTACCATGATCTTGTCACTGTCGTAGGCGCGCGCCTCGCGGATGATCTCCCGAAAGATTTCATAGCACACGGTTTCGGCGGTTTTCAGGGTACCGCGCCCGGAACAGACGCTGCATGGCTCACAGAGCATCTGGCCGAGGGACTCGCGGGTGCGCTTGCGCGTCATTTCCACCAGACCCAGCTCGGACACTCCGGTGATACTGCTCTTGGCGTGATCCCGCTCCAGGGCTTTTTCCAGAGTGCGCAGCACCTGGCGCTGGTGTTCCGGGTCCTGCATATCGATAAAGTCGATGATGATGATGCCGCCGAGATTGCGCAGGCGCAGCTGGCGGGCGATGGCGGTGGCCGCCTCCAGGTTGGTCTTGAAGATAGTCTCTTCCAAGGTGCGGTGGCCCACAAACGCACCAGTGTTGACGTCGATGGTGCTCATGGCCTCGGTCTGCTCGACGATCAGGTAACCGCCGGATTTGAGCGTGACCTTGTTCTGCAGCGCCTTGCGGATTTCCTCTTCCACCCCGTAGAGATCGAACAGCGGCCGCTCGCCGGGATAGTGTTCGATGCGCGGGGCGATTTCCGGCGCGTACTTACTGGTGAACTTGGCGGCACGCGCGTGCGCCTCGCGGGAATCAATGCGGATTTTTTCCGTGTGCGGTCGCGCCAGGTCGCGCAGCGCGCGCATGAACAGCGGCAGGTCCTCGTAAATGATCGCCGGTTCCTTCTCGACCTTTATACGCTGCTCCAGTTCCTTCCACAGCTTGTACAGGAAAGGAATATCCCGCAGCAGTTCCTCTTCGCTCACCCCCTCGGCCACGGTGCGCAGGATAAAGCCGCCGTCGCCGCTGTGGCCCTCTTCCGCCAGTTTCGATGCCGCCAGATCAACCAGTGCGCGCAGGCGCTCGCGCTCGGCCTCGTCTTCAATACGGTTGGAAATACCGATATGCCGGGTTTGGGGCATGTACACCAGATAGCGCGCGGAAACCGACAGGTGGGTGGTGAGACGCGCCCCCTTGCTGGAGATGGGGTCTTTCACCACCTGCACCACCAGCGACTGCCCCTCGCGCACCAGTGCGCGGATGTCCGCCACCTCGCCTTCGCGGGACTCCATACCGTGTTCGTCCAGCGGCGCAATATCCGACGCGTGGATGAATCCCGCGCGCTCCAGGCCGATATCCACAAATGCCGCCTGCATGCCCGGCAGCACCCGTACCACCTTGCCTTTGTAGATATTGCCGACAATACCGCGGCGCGCGCTGCGCTCGAGATAGACCTCTTGCAGCACACCATTTTCCACCAGCGCCACACGGGTCTCCATCGGCGCTACGTTGATCAGTAATTCTTCGCTCACGGGCTGGATACTCCCAACTTCATCCCTGTTTGCCAATAGGCGATACCTGCCCGCTCCAGAAACCCCGCCAGAGTCTCCAGCGGCAGCCCCACCACGTTGCTGTAACTGCCGCGAATGGACGCCACCAGCAATGCGCCCATGCCCTGAATACCGTAACCGCCCGCCTTGTCCTGGGGCTCACCGGTATGCCAGTAGCCCTCAATCAATGCGCGGTCCAGCGCGCGAAAGTGCACCCGGGTCTCCACCACCTCACTGAATTCACCGCCAGCGCCACTCAGGCACAGCGCCGTGAGCACCGAGTGCTCGCGACCGGACATGAGACGCATCATGCGGCTAAAATCGGCGAAATCGTGGGGTTTCTCAAGAATTTGGTCGTCAACGACACCAAGGGTGTCCGCGCCCAGAGACCACACATCGCGCTGCGAATGTGCCTGTGCCAGGCCGGCGCGCGACTTCTCCTGCGCCAGGCGCAGCACGTAATCGCGCGGGGACTCATCGGCATCGCGGCGCTCTTCCACCGAGGTGGCCGCGACCGCAAACGGCACACCGATCTGCCGCAACAGCTCCGCCCGCCGCGGCGACGCGGAGGCGAGAATCAGGCGTTGAGTAGACTGTGGAGTTGGCACGGGTTCGACTTATCGTTATCAATTCGGACTAGGTGTTCGGCTGAAGGCCTGATTATAGCGGCCCCGCTCGAAAAATAACCGCCCCGTTGGTGCGACTTAACACTTATTTGCAGCCAGGTGTTCAGCGAACCCTAAGGCGCGAGGCCATACCTGCCAGCCAAGGTGTCACCAGCGGCCACAACAGTGCGGTGGTGAGTGCCGGCCACAGGAACGTAAGCCCGGGCACCGTCTTTCCGGCGAGACCATGCACCCAGTTGCCCAGCAGCTGGTTGATACCAACAAGAACAAACACCCACATCAATTGCTGGCCGGGGTTGAATGCGCGGGTGCGGCGGTAAGTCAGCAGACTGAAGTAGGCGATCACTCCGAGGGACAGGGCATGGGCGCCCAGAACCGAACCGGTCACCAAATCCTCCAGCAGCCCCATCAGCCAGGCAAACCCCACCCCCAGATTTTCCGGCATGCGCGTGATCCAGAAAATGACCAGCAGGGCACAAAAGGAGGGGCGGAACCACAGCCAGTTGGTCGGCAGCGGCATCACCGCCAGCAACAGGGCGACAATAAACGTCAGCAGGATGAACCAGCGGTTGTGGGCTTCCATGGTGTCAATCCCGCGCTTCGGCGTTGACACTTTGCGCCGGGTCGGGCGCTTCGCTGCCGATGACCGCAAGCACAAAACGGCTGCGGTTCATCAGTCCGCGCGGTTGCACCTCCACGTCGGCAAAGGCCTTGCCCGGATCTCGTTTGACCGCAATCACCTCTCCCACCGGATAACCCGCCGGGAAGCGGCCGCCAAGGCCAGAACTCAACAGCAGGTCCCCCTCGCGAATGTCGCTGGTGTTGGCAAGGTGGCGCAGTTTGAGACGGTACAGATCGCCGGTACCCTCGGCCACTGCGCGCAGGCTGTTGCGCAGTACCTGTACCGGCAGCGCGTGGTTGGCGTCGGTGATCAGCAGTACCCGGCTGGAGAAAAGCCCCGCCTCAATCACCTGTCCGAGCAGACCGCTGGCATCCATGATCGCAGTGCCATCGCGAATGCCGTCACTGCGGCCCTTGTCGATGATCAGGACATGTTCGAGCGGGTCCGGGGAAACGCCAATCACCTGAGCCACCAGCACTCGCTGGTCCACGCTCTCGGCGGAGTTCATCAGCTCTTTTAACTGGGTGTTCTCCGCGCGCACGGCGGCGAGCAGTTGGGTCTGCTGCTCCAGCAGCATGACCTGGTGCTTGAGACGGCTGTTTTCCTCCAACAGCTCTTCGCGGGTGCGCAGCTGGTCTTCCGCCCAGTCGCCCACACGGGACGGCGTTCCGGTAATCCAGTAGAAAGGCGCCGCGAGGCTGGAAAGGCGCTCGCGCACGGGGTCCAGCCAATCGGTGTAGAGATTGACGAGAATCAACGCAGTCGCGGCCAACCCCAACACCACGATGCGGGATTCCGGCGAAGGACCTCGGGTAAATAGCGGTTTAATGGGCAGCTCCCATCGACCTGTTCAGCAGCGATGTCGTAAAAGATGTTGTTATAAGCTGAGGCGCCAGATCCATGCGCGGTGATGCGGCGGCACTCGCTTCTCCCTGAGCGCCGCCAGAGCAGACAAAAATCCGGCCAGGTGACCCGATCAAGCCTCCCCCGTTCAGTTGGTGACCAGGTACAGGCGGCTCTTGTCCATCATATCCAGGGCCTTGCCGCCGCCACGGGCGACACAAGTCAGCGGGTCGTCGGCGACGATCACCGGCAAACCGGATTCTTCCATCAGCAGACGGTCCAGGTCGCGCAGCAGCGCGCCGCCACCAGTCAACACCATACCGCGCTCGGCGATATCGGACGCCAGTTCGGGGGGAGATTGCTCCAGCGCGCTCTTCACCGCCTGCACGATACCGGTGAGAGGCTCCTGCAATGCCTCCAGGATTTCATCGCTGTTCAGGGTAAAGCTGCGCGGCACCCCTTCTGCCAGATTGCGTCCGCGCACGTCGATCTCGCGCACCTCGCTGCCCGCGTAGGCGCAGCCAATTTCTTCCTTGATGCGTTCCGCGGTGGCATCGCCAATCACACTGCCGTAGTTGCGGCGCACATAGTTGACGATGGCCTCATCAAAACGGTCGCCGCCGATGCGCACGGAGTCGGAATAGACCACCCCGTTCAGGGAGATGATGGCGATTTCCGTGGTACCGCCACCGATATCCACCACCATGGAACCACTGGCTTCTTCCACCTTGATACCGGCGCCGATGGCCGCAGCCATCGGCTCTTCGATCAGCCACACCTCACGGGCACCGGCACCGAGGGCGGATTCACGAATCGCGCGGCGCTCAACCTCGGTGGACTGGCAGGGTACACACACAAGAACCCGGGGGCTCGGGCGCATCCAGCTGTTCTCATGCACTTTCTTGATGAAATGCTGCAGCATTTTTTCGGTGACCTGGAAATCGGCGATCACGCCGTCTTTCATCGGCCGGATGGCGGTAATGTTGCCCGGTGTGCGGCCGAGCATACGCTTGGCCTCCACACCCACGGCTTCCACTATTTTGGTGCCGTTGTAGTGGCGAATGGCAACAACAGAGGGTTCGTCGAGGACTACGCCGCGATCGCGCACGTAGATCAGCGTGTTGGCAGTGCCCAGGTCGATGGAAAGATCACTGGAGAACATGCCCCGCAAACGTTTAAACATGGAGTTCGATTACCTTAATTCTGATGTACAACACCTGAAGCACAATCGGATTCAGGTGCCGTAGAGCGCGGACATACGGCCCAATAGCGCTCCCGGCGGGGAAAGCGTTACAGGGTAGTTAGTCAGCGCAAATAAATCTGTGTTCCGGGCAGCGTTTTCGCCCGATCTTCGTCAAATAGACCTGCGGCGAGAGGCCCCTGGCCAGAATCGGCAAACTCTAACAACGGCGCCGGTTCAGAGCAAGGATGAATAATCACCACCCCTGTATTTCCACAGCTCTGTATGAAGGCGTTTAACTGGATGCGAAGGTGACGATGCCGGGTGCGGTCTGGTGAGACCTTCGAAAACATGGATGTTTTCGCAGAGCCCCCATGGGCCGAAGGCGCCGCGAGTGCACGGAGCGGCCGGGCTGGGTTTAGGGGGGGCGCCTAGCTCGTGTCTCACCAGGCCGTACCCGGCAGCGGCACCGCCACAGACGTTCTACATAGTTCACTAACCAGAGCTTTCGGCTGCCCACACAAACCATCTCGGGAGATTCCCCCGCAGATATGTTAAATTTGCGCCCTTCTTTTCCACCGGCCACCCGCCCCCGGGCGCGGCCGTATGTAAGCCTTTGAGAAGCTGGAGTCTCTATCCCCATGGCCGTGGACGCGCAAACCGTTGAAAAGCTGGCCGAACTGGCCCGCATCGCCATATCCAAAGAAACCATCGACGACGTCAGCAGCCGCCTTGGCGACGTGCTGCAACTGGTTGACCAGCTGCAAGCCGTCAACACCGACGGCGTAGAGCCCATGGCTCACCCGCTGGACGAAGTGCAGGTGCTGCGCCGCGATCAGGTCACAGAACCCAACCGCCGCGAAGAATTCCTCGCCCTAGCGCCCCAGACCGAAGCCGGCCTCTACCTGGTGCCCAAAGTCATCGACTGACCCAGCGGCCGCAAGCGAATACAGAATAGACAAGAAACCGGATTTCCCATGCATCAGTTGACCATCGCCGAGATTATCCGCGGCCTGCGCGACAGGCAGTTCTCCAGTGTCGAGATCACCAGCCACCTGCTGGAGCGCATCCAGCAGCTGGACAGCCAGTTCAACAGCTTTATCACCGTCACTGGCGAACAGGCCATCCAACAGGCCGCCGCCGCCGACGCGCGCCTCGCACAGGGCGATGCCCCCGCCCTGTGCGGCGTACCCATCGCCCACAAGGATATTTTCTGCACCAGCGGCGTCCGCACCAGCTGCGCCTCGAAAATGCTCGACAACTTCGTGCCACCCTACGATGCCACCGTGGTGGACAACTTCCTGCAGGCGGGCGCAGTGAGCCTGGGTAAAACCAACATGGACGAGTTCGCCATGGGCTCATCCAACGAATCCAGCTACTACGGTGCGGTGAAAAACCCATGGGATGTGGAACGCATTCCCGGCGGCTCCTCCGGCGGTTCAGCGGCCGCGGTGGCCGCACAGCTGGTACCCGCCACCACCGCCTCCGACACCGGTGGCTCCATCCGCCAGCCCGCGGCCATGACCGGCACCACCGGTCTGAAACCCACCTATGGTCGTGTATCCCGCTGGGGCATGATCGCGTTCGCGTCCAGCCTCGACCAGGGCGGGCCTATCGCACGCACCGCGGAAGACGCTGCGCTGATGCTGTCGGTGATGGCCGGCCCGGATGCAAAAGACTCCACCTGCCTGGACCGCCCGACGCAGGACTACACCGCCAACCTCAACGAATCCATTTCCGGCCTGAAAATCGGCGTGCCCAGCGAGTACTTCGGCGAAGGCCTCGACAGTGAAGTGGGCGCGCGGGTGCAGGAAGCGCTGAAGGAATATGAAAAACTCGGCGCCGAGCTGGTGGAAATCAGCCTTCCGCACAGCAAACTCGCGGTGCCCGCCTACTACGTCATTGCGCCGGCGGAGGCTTCCGCCAATCTGTCGCGCTTTGACGGCGTGCGCTACGGCTACCGCTGCGAAAACCCCGCGGACCTGCGCGACCTGTACATGCGCTCCCGCGGTGAAGGCTTCGGCGAGGAAGTGAAGCGCCGCATTCTCGTTGGCAGTTATGCGCTGTCCGCCGGTTATTACGATGCCTATTACAACAAGGCCCAACAGGTGCGCCGCCTGATCAAACAGGATTTTGTCGACGCCTTTCAGAAAGTGGACGTCATCATGGGCCCCACGGCACCGAACCCCGCGTTCAAGCTGGGGGAAAAAAATGCCGACCCCGTGGCCATGTACCTGGAAGACATCTACACCATCGCCACCAACCTCGCCGGCCTGCCCGGCATGTCCATCCCCTGCGGTTTCGCCCACGGCCTGCCCGTCGGCCTGCAGCTCATTGGCAATTACCTGGATGAGGCGCGCATGCTCAATGTCGCGCACCAGTTCCAACAGGCCAGTGACTGGCACCAGAAAATCGCCCCGGCAGCACAATAAGGAGACATGACGTGGAATGGGAAGTCGTCATCGGGTTGGAAGTTCACGTACAACTGGCCACCCAATCTAAAATTTTCTCCGGCGCCAGCACCGCGTTTGGTGCCGAGCCCAACACCCAGGCCTGTGCCATCGACCTCGCCATGCCCGGCACCTTGCCGGTGCCAAATGAAGAGGCCTTCCGCTATGCGGTGATGTTCGGCCTGGCGATGAACGCGGAGATCGGCAAGCGCTCCGTGTTCGAGCGCAAAAACTATTTCTATCCGGACTTACCCAAGGGGTACCAGACCACCCAGCTGGAGCAACCGATCGTCGGCGCGGGCCAGATCGAGATTCATCTGGAAGACGGCAGCAGCAAGACCGTGCGCCTGCACCACGCGCATCTGGAAGAGGACGCTGGTAAATCTTTACATGAAGCTGTTTTTGATTCTGGTCATGGCATGTCCGGCATCGACCTGAACCGCGCCGGCACACCGCTGATCGAAATCGTATCTGAACCGGATATGCGCAGCGCCGCCGAGGCCGTCGCCTATCTGAAAAAGATCCATAGCATCGTCACTTACCTGGGCATTTCCGACGGCGACATGTCCCAGGGTTCACTGCGCTGCGACGCCAACGTTTCGGTGCGCCTGAAAGGCGAAGAGGAGCTTGGCACCCGCGCCGAGATCAAGAACCTGAACTCCTTCCGCTTCATCGAAAAAGCGATCAAAGTGGAAGCCCAGCGCCAGATCGACCTGATCGAAGACGGCGGCAAGGTCGTGCAGGAAACTCGCCTGTACGACGCCGACAAAAACGAAACCCGCTCCATGCGCAGCAAGGAAGTAGCCAACGATTACCGCTACTTCCCCTGCCCGGACCTGTTGCCGGTAGTATTGTCCGATGAATATATCGAGCAGATTCGCGCAGAGCTGCCGGAATTGCCGGACGCAAAGTGCGCGCGTTTTGAAAGCGAGTACGGCCTCTCCGCCTACGACGCGGACCAGCTGACACAGGAGCGTGCCACTGCGGATTATTTCGAGCAGGTGGCGACAAAATCCGGTGAGCCCAAGCTGGCGGCGAACTGGGTCATGGGCGAGCTGGCGGCCCTGCTGAACCGCGAGGATAAATCCATCGCGGATTCTCCGGTGCCTGCCGAGCACCTTGCGAGCCTGATTGCACGTATCAAGGACAACACCATTTCTTCCAAGATCGCCAAGCAGGTGTTCGAGGCGATGGCGAATGGTGAGGGAGATGCGGATACGGTAATTGAAGCCAAGGGTCTGAAGCAGGTTACTGACACCGGTGCCATTGAAAAGCTGGTGGACGACGTGCTCGCTGCGAATGGTGCCCAGGTGGAAAACTACCGCAGCGCCGACCCGGACAAGCGCCCGAAAATGATGGGCTTCTTTGTGGGGCAGATCATGAAAGCCTCCAAAGGGCAGGCGAATCCGCAGATGATTAATGAGATTCTGCAGCAGAAATTGAATGCACTGCTGTAAGTGCTGTTAGTTGCCGGGCCCATTTTTAAGCTGGCCCGGTGGCGGGTGGGCACCGGGGAGAGCTTTTCGAAACCGCTGTGAATACGTCCCTGTACGCTGCGTCGCAAACATCCCTGTTTGCGACGCTTTCGAAAAGCTCTCCCCGGCACCCACCCTTCAATTTGAACAAATGCACTCCGCACAAGTCCTTAGAACAAACTGAACTCCGATGGGAAGGCGATGTTGCCGGGATTTGTTTGCGAAACCTTCTAAAACAGGGATGTTTTAGAAGAGCCCCCAGGGATGGGTTCACGGCGTGTTTCGCAAACAAATACCGGCGGCAGCGCCGCCACCAATCACGCCGAATACGGCCGGAAGTGGCACTAGCAACCAAGCAAGAACAGACCACGAAAGGAACAAAAAAGTGAGCCTGAAAAAAGACAAACAAAAAGTCCTCGGTGAAATCTTCGACGACGAGCGTATCGCCGGTTTTCTGGAAGGCGATGCACCCGAGGGATTCAACCGGGAATTCTTTCTGCTGGAGCGGGCCTACCGCGGCATGAAAGCAGAGAACTTTGAAACCTTCGTCCGCCTGTTCAAGCAACAGGGGCTGGACCTGAACAGCCAGAGCCCCGAAGGCCAGACACTGCTCGCGCGTATCAGCGAACACCAGCAGAGCAGTGACTACGCCGAAATCCTGAAAAACGCTGGAGCACAGTAACACCATGACCTCCAACCCGGCCCACGGCGCACACGCACTGATCCGGGGGGCGCAGCTGCTCACCCGCAAAGAGCTGCGCCCATTCATCATCATCCCCCTGCTCATCAACCTCGTGCTGTTCATCGCACTGGGCATATTGATGATCAGCCAGTTCGACGACCTCGGCCGCTACATCGGCAGCCTGTTATCCGACACCCCCGTCGACACATCCAACATGTCCTGGTGGCGCGCCATACTCGCCAAAGGCGCCGACTGGGCCGCGGGCGTGTTCCAGTGGTTGGCATGGCTCATCGCCATCGCCGTAGTGTTGCTGTTTTTCCTCGTCTACGGCTACCTGTTCGCCATCATCACCAACATCATCGCCGCACCATTCAATGGCTACCTCGCGGAAAAAGTCGAGGAACTCCTCACCGGCCACCCCCCACCCGCAGAAGCCCTGCACAGCATGGTGCTCCGCACGCTCGGGCGCGAAATGCGCAAGCTCATGTACTTTCTCGGCTGGGGTATCGTCATCTTTATCGTCGCCCTACTCACCAGCTGGACCGTCTTCATCCCCGCCATCGTCACCGCGCTGTGGGGCGCCTGGTGCATGGCGATCCAATATGTGGACTATCCGCTCGACAACCATCAGCGCTCGTTCAGCGAACTGAAGCGCGTACTGATGCGCAAGAAGCTCACCACGCTCGGTTTCGGCGGCAGTGTTATGCTCGCGAAGATGGTTCCCATATTGAATATTTTCGTAATGCCGGCCGCAGTCGCCGGCGGCACCGCCTTGTGGGTGGAGAGAATCTGGACCGAAGGTGATCCCGGCAAAGGCCCCAATGGCACCGGTGCACCGGCAACGCCAGCGCCGCCCGCCGCAGGGAAAAAATGGCCAAAAGGCATCAGTGGTCCGGAAAAATAAATTCAACGGCAGCCCGTCGCGGCGGCCGGCTCAACCGACCATTTCGCCCGGCAGGGCGAGCTGGCGCAAGCCGACCGTGGCAATGCGCGAACCGACCATCTGATGGACGTGCAATAGCAAGCCACTGTGAGTCACGGTGGCGTCCACTTCCGGCGCCGTGTGCAGGTGTTCGCGCAGGAACTCATCCAGAGTTTGTGTCGCCGGCCCGTGCAGGGTGATACCAAAAGAGTTCTGAATGTCCTCGAGCCGGGTGCCGCCCTTCAAGCGAAGCTCCGCGTCGCCAAGCGACGGCTCATCGGGCGTGGAACTGCTGGAAAACACCCGGTCCACAAAGGCTCGACTGTGTGGCTTCAGCACCACAAACAGGTGATCCCCACCGTGCAGCAGCGTCGATCCCCGCGGCGGAATTACGTTCTTGGCACGGGTGATCATTGCGACCACGGTGTCTTCCGGCAGTGCCATTTGTGACAGCCGCCGCCCCACTGCCCGCGCATCGCTCCCCAGGGTGTACTCGACAATGTCCGCATCCACATCTTCCAGGGTGGTGATATTCAAGGTCGCCGCCGGCATGGGTGGCGACGGTTCGGTCAGGCCGAGACTGCGCGCGACCAATGGCAGCGTCGACCCCTGGATCGTGGCGGAGATCAGTACCACGAAGAACACCACATTGAAAATCAATCCGGCGTCCGGCAATCCGAACATCAGCGGGAAAATGGCGAGGATGATCGGCACGGAACCGCGCAACCCCACCCAGGACACCAGTGTCATCTCACGCAGGTTGAAGCCGAAGGGCGCGAGTACCGGGATTACCGCCAACGGCCGCGCGATCAGGATCAATACCGCGGCAATCGCGAACCCTTCCCACCACACGTCCAGCAGTGAGCTCGGGTTCACCAACAGGCCCAGAATGACGAACATGGTGATCTGCCCGAGCCATGCGAGCCCGTCGTTGAACAGCAGCGTGCCGCCTTGAAAAACAAAACGGCTGTTGCCGATCACCACACCGGCGATAAATATTGCCAGGAAACCGCTGCCGCCCAGGTTCGCGGCGATACCGAACGCGAGCAGGCCGCACGCGGTGACCATGACCGGATACAGGCCCGAGGCCTGCAGGCGGATCTTGTTGATGATGCGCACCGACATCCAGCCGACACCCAGACCGACCAGACCACCGACCCCCATCTGCACGATGAGCATGGTCAGCAGGCCGCTACCGGGTTTCATGTCGTTGACCAGGATTTCCAGCAGGCCGACGGTAAGGAAGATCGCCATCGGGTCGTTCGACGCACTTTCGATTTCCAGCGTCGACTTCAGGCGCTGATTTACGTGCACACCGGCGTTGCGCAGCAGTGAAAATACCGCCGCCGCATCGGTCGAGCCCACGATAGCCCCGATCAGCATCCCCTCCAACAGCGGCAGATCCAACATATAGGCCGCGGCCAACCCGGTGATCGCCGCGGTAACCAATACCCCGATGGTGGCGAGCAATGATGCCGGTTTCCACACCTGACGGATGGAGCTGATTGGCGTCTGCAGACCGCCGTCGAACAGGATCAGTGCAAGCGCGAGGGTGCCCAGCGCGTGTGCTGCCTCAGCATTGTCAAAGGCGATTCCACCGACACCGTCCTCGCCGGCGAGCATACCCACCACGAGAAACAGCACCAGCAAGGGCAACCCGAGCCGCGCAGAAAGCTTGCTCGAAATCACCCCCAACAGGATGAGCACGGAAAACAGGAGGATCAGTTGATCGATCAGGAACATGGGCTCTCGCTATGACAGACAGAAAAGGCGTTGTGGACGGATCAGCACTGAAAACAAGGAAAGTAAATGCGGGCCATTGTGCCGGCAGCCATAAAAAAGCGCTCAGTCAGGGAGCGCTTTTTCATCAATGAACGGTCAGGGGCAGTGGTGCGTCAGCGACGCGGGCGGCCGCCGCCACTGCGATGCCCACCGCGGCTGCCACCGCGATTGCGATCTCCGCGCTCACCGCGATCTCCACTGCTGTACTTCACATGCACCTTCGGCGGCTCCACCAGCAGCTCCTCTGGTGGCACTTCGCATTTCAGCTTGTTGCCGAGCAGCGACTCGATGGGTTCGAGGCGCATGGCGTCGTCTTCACAGGCAAAGCTGATGGACGTACCGCTCTTACCCGCGCGGCCGGTACGGCCGATGCGGTGTACGTAATCTTCCGGCTCTTCCGGCAGGGTGTAGTTCACTACATGGCTGATGCCGTCGATGTGGATACCGCGACCAGCCACGTCGGTGGCGACCAGTACCCTGGATTTTCCGGATTTGAAATCTTCCAGGGTGCGCACGCGTTTGTTCTGCGCCACTTCACCGGACAGCAGGCCGGCGTTGATACCGTGGGCCAGCAGGTGCTCGTGCAGCCGGCGACACTGGTCGCGGCGGTTGGCAAACACGATCAGACTCTCCACCTCTTCCTGCTGCACGATGTTGTACAGCAGCGGGTATTTTTCATCGCCAGACACCAGATACACGTGCTGGGTAACGGTATCCGTGGCCACACGCTCCGGCTGGATTTCAACGATCACCGGCTCCGAAGTCCACTGTTCCACCAGATCGTCCACTTCCGGTGTGAAGGTGGCGGAAAAGAACATGGTCTGGCGATGGGTCTTGCGTGGGGTCTGACGCACAATACGGCGCACCTGGGGGATAAAGCCCATGTCGAGCATGCGATCCGCCTCGTCGATCACCAGGATTTCCGTCTGGTCGAGGAAACAGTCGCGGTTGCTGACAAAGTCCAGCAGGCGCCCGGGCGTAGCTACGAGGATATCCACCAACCGCTCGTTCAGGGCTTTCTGCTGTTTCTGGTAATCCATGCCACCCACCAGGGTGTGGACTTCCAGGTCGGTGTATTTACACAGGTTCTTGGCGTCGTCGGCGATCTGCATCACCAGCTCGCGGGTCGGCGCGATGATCAGCGCGCGGGCCTCACCGGCGTAGCGCTCGCCGTCGAAGGGGTGCTTGAGCAGGTCGTCGATGACGGTGATCAGGAAGGCTGCGGTCTTGCCGGTGCCGGTCTGCGCCTTGCCCACCAGATCGTGACCGTTCAGGGTGTGCGGGAGCGACCGGCCCTGGATCGGCGAACAGTACTGATAGCCCAGGTCGGCAATGGCGTGCATCAGCGGCAGCGGCAGGTCCAGGTCGTGAAAGCGGACCTTGCCCTCCTGCTCCGGCACCTGGAATTCGTCCAGGCTCCACGGTTTCTGCGCTGCCTGTTTGCGCGGGGAGTCCTTGCGAGCGCGCGCCTTCTTCGGCGATTCGTTTGCGGGCGATTCACTCCCCGCAGACTGGGACTCGTCATTCGTGCCGGGTTTTTGACCGCCCTTCTCGTTCCTGCCACCGCGGCGACGGTTGCGCTGGCGACCGCCACCAGACTGCTCCTCACGCTCGTGGCGGGGTTTGTCTACCCCGGTTTCGGCCGTCTTCTTGCCCTCGGTTGTGGGCTGAGACTTGTCTGTGGAACGACGGAAAAACTTACCTATCAACGGATTGCTCGCTCAAGTGTGCAAAGGTCCAGCAAGTGTGGGCCTGAGTGCCGCGAGAGTCAGGAGTGCGACCCGGGCGGCATGGGTTAAATAATCGGCGAGTATATCATCTATATGCCGAAAGAGAGGTAGCAGCGACTTCAGCGCTCACTCCGGCACGAACCCGCGCCGGCGGGCAATCCAGTAATCCAGGCTCACGTAGCGCCCGCCGCCGCTAAACAGCAGCGCCAACAGCATGGCGAAGTAAGTGGCCGCAAACTCGATCCCATTCTTGAGCACGGTAAAGCTGCCAGCCTCGGTGAGCCAGCGGTAATCGCCGTGGGCCTTGAGGATTTCCACCGCCTTGTCGCGGCGCTCAAGCCCCTCGCCGATCAGATCCCGGCGCCACTCCCAGGGCATGGTCAATGTCTGTTCCGGCAGCGCGTGCCAGCCGTACTGCCAGTGGGCACTTACCGCCGCCACCGCCATGGTGACGAGCAGCGGTATCGCCGCGAGCCGCACCCCCAGCCCAAGAATCAGCGCTATACCTCCGAGGAACTCCGTCAACGCCGCCAGCCACGCCAACAGCATCGGCGCAGGTAGCCCGAGCCCCCAGTCGGGATTGCCGAACCAGGCTGCCACGTCACCGATGCCGCCGAGCTTGTTCAGCCCCGCAAGCACAAAAATGGGCCCCAGAAACAACCGCAGAGCCAACATCCCGAGCCCGTCGAAGGGACGTAAGACCCGCAGAAAACGCCGGTAAATCTGATTGAACCCGCTGCCTGCGCCCGCCATAATCCGCTCCCGACAATTCACGCACCCGTTGCCCCACTTTCCGACTGATCCGGAACAGGCACCTACACTCCAGCCTGAGCCACTTCCGACCAGTTTAGCCAGCTGTACAGATTCTCCGATGCCAAAGCTCTACAAACGCGCTACAGCCACCGAGCTGCGCCACCTGACCAAACTCGGCGGGCCGCTGGTGGTCAGCAATCTGGCGGTGGTGAGCATGGGGGTTACCGACACCATCGTTGCCGGCCAGTCCGGCGAGTTGAATCTTGCGGGGCTCGCGCTCGGCTCCAGTATCTGGGCGGTGTGTGCCGTCACCCTGATTGGCATGCTGGCGGCGGTTTCCCCAGTGGTCGCCAATTTGCGCGGAGCGCGGGATGAGGCCGGCTGCGCGCGGCAGATGCGCCAGTCGGTGTGGATTGCACTGACTGGCGGACTGCTGGTGGCGGCGGCTCTGTTAGCGGCCCCACTGTGGAGTCAGTGGATCCAGACCGAGGAGCCGGTGCGTCGGATAATGGTGCAGTACCTGCAGGCGCTGGCCATCGGTACCCTGCCCTTTGCCATCGGCAGTGCATTGCGCGGCTATTGCGAGGGCATGGCACAGGTGCGCCCGGTGATGCGGATCTACCTCGCCGCCGCGGTACTGAACGTTCCTCTGGATGTGCTGTTCGTATTTGGCTGGGGGCCAATTCCAGCGATGGGCGGCGCCGGCTGTGGCTTTGCCACCAGCATCGTGTGCTGGTGTATCGCCATTGCGCTCTACTGGCACGCGGGCCGCGACCCGGCGTACCGCGCTCTCGACCTGAAGCTGCGGCCACCGCGCCCACACTGGCCCACCCTCAAACACCTGCTGGCGGTAGGCATGCCCATCTGCATCGGCGCCGCCAGCGAAGTGACCTTCTTCGCCAGTCTCACCCTGTTGCTCGCATCCTATGGCGCCACGATCGTCGCTGCGCATCAGATCGGCCTCAGCATCGGCTCCGTTTTCTATCTCGTCGCCCTGGCCCTGGCGCAGGCGGTCAGTATCCGCACCGCGCAGGTGCTCGGGCAGAACCGCCCGAAACGCGCACGCTTTGTCAGCGCGGTGGGTGTCGGCAGTGGCTTCGCCTACGCCCTGCTCACCGGTGCCATCCTGATCGGCTTTCGCGACCTGCTGGTGCTCGCGTACACCAGCAATCCGGACATCATCGCCGTGGCGATAAACCTGTTACTGCTCGCCGCGGCATTCCAACTGGTGGACGTGACCCAGGCCATGGCGGCGGGTGCGCTGCGCGGCTATCGCGATACACGGGTGCCGATGTATCTGCAGTTGTTCTCCTACTGGGTAGTTGGGCTCGCCAGTGCCTGGTGGATTGGAGAGCATTTATGGGGGGTTTACGGCTACTGGGTCGGGATCTGCATCGGGCTCGGCACCGCCGCTGTACTACTGTTGCTACGCCTGTGGCGTACCTGCGGGCGCCAGCTGGACAAGCGCCCGGCAACCGGTAAGGATGAGCCCCGTCTGAACTGATCCCGCCGCCGGCCCCGGATACCGTCGCAAATTCGCCAAGTAACGCGCAATGCCGCGGGAACCCTTTGGCTATACTCGCGCTCTCAGCCCCGGACATCAGAATCTACCGTTTTTCCCCACTGGAGTGTTTCATGCGCCGCCGCTCTCTGAGCCTAACCCTGATTGTTTCCCTCGCCAGTTTTTGCACGGTGTACACCTCCCCGATGCACGCGGAGGACGCCGTTGCACCAGAGGATGTCGCGGCGCCACCCCCGGAAACGTCCTCCGTCGAGGAACCGGTGTCCGCCGCGCAGATCAGCACTTACGCGAAAACCGATGAGGACAAGAGCGAAGAGCCTAAAAAACCGGCCATGCCCCAGGCCAAGAGTATCGAGCTGGACAAGCCCGTCAGTGAACAGGAGCTGGTGGCTCCGCCCATCGAGCAGCCCGCACCGGCAGCGGAACCCGCGGCAGAAACAGCCCCAAAACCCGCCCCGGAAACCGCCAGCAGCCCGGCACCGGAAGAGACTCAGCAGGAGCCGGCCGCCCCGATTGGCCGCCCGCTGCAGCTGCTCGGGGCCGAGGTGCCACCGGCCACATCCACCCGCCTGGCCTGGTCCCCCAGCCAGCATTTTGAAGGCGTCTACAGCGCGACACCGGTACTCGTGGTCAACGGCGCGGAACCCGGCCCAACGCTGTGTCTCACCGCGGCACTGCACGGCGATGAGCTGAACGGCATCGAGACCGTGCGCCGGGTGATGTACAACCTCGATCCAAAAACCTTGAAAGGCGCGGTGATCGGCGTGCCCATCGTGAACCTCCAGGGCTTCCATCGCGGCTCCCGCTATCTCACCGACCGCCGCGATCTGAACCGCCACTTCCCCGGCGACAAGCTCGGCTCGTCCGCCTCGCGCATCGCGCGCTCGTTTTTCAACGAGGTGGTCGTGCACTGTAATGCCATCGTCGATCTGCACACCGGCTCCTTCTACCGCACCAACTTGCCGCAGCTGCGCGGCGACCTCACCGACCCCAAGGTGGTGAAGCTGACCAAAGGGTTCGGTTCCACCGTGGTGTTACACAGTAAGGGCGCCAAGGGCACCTTGCGGCGCGAAGCGGTAGAGGCGGGCATCCCTACCGTCACTCTGGAAGCCGGCGCACCGATGGTGCTGGATGAACCCTCGGTGAGTCACAGCGTGAAAGGCATCCGCACCCTGCTCAATCAACTGGGCATGGTGAGCAAGTTCCGCCTGTGGGGCGAACCGGAACCGGTGTACTACAACTCCACCTGGCAGCGCGCCACCACCGGCGGCATCATTTTTAGTAAGGTGAAGCTGGGGCAGACGGTGAGCAAGGGCGACCTGCTGGGCACCGTCACCAACCCGATCACCAATGTCCGCAAAGAAATCCGCTCCCAGTACAACGGGCGCATTCTGGGGATGGCGATGGACCAGGTGGTACAGCCGGGATTTGCCGCCTACCACATCGGCATTCAGGCACCGCAGGAGCAGATCAGCCCGCCGGCGGAAGTGACTGCGGAACCGGCACCTGAGACACCGGCAACGGCTGAGGGAGCACTATCAGGGCCAGCAGCGGACAGGGATGATTCGGTGGATGAGCCGGCGACGGACGTCCCAGTGCAGTCCGCAGAGGAACCGCTGCAGAATTCGGAGGACGATGAGGGACGGGAGGAAGATTGAACGCCCGGAACAGCGCCCCGGCTGAACGCCGGGGCCTGATGCAGGGGCTTGCGGATTATTCGCTGTCCGCTGCCGGTGGGAAGATCGCGAAATATGGCAACAGAACGTCGTCAATGGCCGTGGAAATACTCAAAAAGTCCCCCCCGGCATAAATACTGCTCTCGCTAGCCGACAGGGCGTTGACGTAATGATTCACCATCACGTCCCAGTCCCGCACACTGCCATCAGCAATATCAATTGCTACCATACCACCGCGTAGCTTCCCTTCCATACCGAGGACCTGCCCCCCCACGTACAGGGTGTCTCCGGCAAGCGCCAGGGCTTTGACCTTACCGCTCATTGACACCCTCCAATCCTGCAGACTGTCATCGTTGATATCGATCGCCGCCAGGTAAGGGGCCCACGGTTTGCCCTCCTCCTTAATCCGCCCTGCCACATACAAGGTGTCATTCCGCTGCGCAAGAGAAGAGACTGTTCCATTGGCCCCCGGATTCCAGTCCCGCACGCTGCCGTCGACGGTATCGATTGCCGCCAGCCCCTCGCGCGGCAGGCCACCGGCCTCATTGAAAACGCCCCCCACGTACAGGGTGTCCGCAACCGGAAGGAGTGTATAAACAATATCGTCAGCGCCCGGGTTCCAGTCAATCAGGCGGCCATCGCGCGTGTCAATCGCCGCCAGGCGACGGCGCGACTGCCCTCCGACCTCGGTAAACCACCCGCCCAAATACAGGGTGTCGCCCGCCAGTGCGAGGACTTCGATCGCACTGTCAATCTCCCCCGGATTCCAGTCCCGCACACTGCCGTCACGGGTATCGACAGCCGCCAGTGTCTCGCGGAGCTGCCCGCCAATCTCGTGAAAGCCACCCGCCACATACAGGGTATCGTCTGTCACTGCGAGAGCTGTGACAAAGCGATCCGCTCCCGGATTCCAGTCCCGCAGACTACCGTCAGCATTGACGGCTGCCAGATGACTACGGGGAACCCCCCCAAAACTGCTGAAGCTCCCTCCCGCGTAGATGGTATCTCCAGACACCGCAAGCGTGTTGACAGGACCACCCGCACCCGGATTCCAGTCGCGCAGACTGCCATCACCGATATCGACAGCGAGCAAATTGTGGCGCGATTCCTCGTCAACCTCATCGAAAGACCCTCCCGCGTACACGGTGTCGCCCGCCACTGCGAGGGAATAGACGAAGCCACCAACGAACGGCATCCAATTGCGCAGACTGCCGTCATTGGCATCTATAGCCGCCAGACGAAAGCGAAATGTGTCGTCGATACTGGTGAACAGCCCACCTGCATACAGGGTGTCGCCCACCAGTACAATGGCACTGACGCTACTACTGGCTGCCGGATTCCAGTCCCGCAGACTGCCATCCGCGGTATCGACGGCCGCCAAGCGACTGCGAGGCTGCCCGCCCATGTTGGTGAAGTTGCCCGCTACGTACAGAGTATCGCCCCCCAGCGCAAGGCTACTGACAGAGGCATCAGCCCCAGGATTCCAGTCCCGCAGGCTGCCATCGCTAATATTGATGGCCGCCAGATTACCCCGCGCTTGCCCAGCGACGCTGCTGAAATTTCCTCCCACGTAAAGAACGTCCCCCGCCGCAGCCAGGGTTTTGACGGTGCCTCCGACACCCGGGTTCCAGTCCCGCACGCTGCCGTCGCGGATATCGATGGCCGCCAGCTTCTCGCGCGGCTGCCCCCCGACCGAGGTAAACGGCCCTCCTACGTACAAGGTGTTCCCCACCAACAGAAGAGCGTCGACCCCACCGCTGGCATTCGGGTTCCAATCCCCAAGAGTACCGTCGGCACGGATATGGGCCAGATTGTTACGTGGTTCGTCACCCACCGTGGTAAAAATACCGCCGATATAAAATCCCCCGGCACCGTCGGGGACCGCGGCGTTGACGGCAAGATTCACGGTGGAAAAGGCTTTGGCATGGCCGCTCTCTTTGTCGATCGGCACCCCGTGGCCACTGCGCACACCGAAGCGGTTAAAATACCCGCCCATATAAGCGACGCCGGCACTGTCGTGAGTGACGGCGAGAACGTCGGTATTCGGCACCAGCCGATCCGGCCGCACACCGGCTTCTTTGGAGAACGCATTGTCTCCCTCAGCCACGGATTCCAGGCGGAACCAATAATTCTGCCCGTTCTCCAGACCAGTTAGCCGGTACGGCGACTCAGCACCCACGACCATGGTTCCGCCCGGACAGCTTGCATAGTTTTCGGGATCACAGCCCGGGGCTGTGGCGTAATACAGGTTGTAACTCTGCGCCCCCGTGTCGTCCCAGGCCAGGGTGACCGCCTGAGAATCCGGCTCGGCCCTGAGCACAGCGGCGACAGCCGGAGCGGGTAGCTCGCCACCGGAGCTGGAAGAACTGCTGCCGGAGCCGGACGAGCTGCTGGAGCTTGAGGAACTACTGCTGGAGCTGGAAGAACTGCTGCTGGAACTGGAAGAACTGCTACTGGAGCTGGAAGAGCTGCTGCTGGAACTGGAGGAGCCGCTACTGGAACCGCCGCCGCTGCCGGAGCCGCCACCATCCCCGGAGTTGCCGCCACTTCCGCCCCCACCGCAAGCCGCCAGCGTTGCACTCAGCAGTACAATCGCCAGTTTACCCGCAGTATGACGCCATAAATCTTTTGTCCATTGGTGAACTAAAATCATCATTGAATCCTTGTAATCACTTTACGCACACATCCCGTGCGGTAGCGGCGCGCATTTTATTACGCTTACAAAGGCAGACGTTCATTGTTGCGCCAGAATGCCCAAGCGGAAGTTGTAATTGCCAAGTGCATCAACTTTATCGCCCGGTGCGCCGGATCTGAGGCCAATAGCAACGCGGGCCACAGGTATCACAACCGCAACAGGTTATCGCTGTGGGGCAGGAGGAGGACCGAAGTCTCAGAGTTTCGGAGGCGACACCCGATCAATAATCGGCGTGGGATCAAAATGCAGCGGCTCCGGCTGCAGGGTGATGTGATCGATATCGAAACGCTGGTGCAGGGTTTTGCGCAAGCGCTCCAGTACTCTGGGCCAGGCGATGAGGTCTTCCACCACGATATGCGCGGATAGGGAAACAGACCTGCTGTCGAGCCGCCAGATATGCAGGTCGTGCACCGACTTCACGCCCTCCACCGCCGCCATGGTCTCCCCCACTATCGGCAGGCTGAGTTCCCGCGGCACCCGCTGCATCAGCACATCCACCGCATCCCGCAGCAGTTTCAGGCTGGAAAACAGAATCAGCACGCAGATCAGTACCGACAGCAGCGGATCGATGGGCGTCCAGCCGGTGAAATAGATCACTGCACCCGCCACCAGCGCCGCTACCGACCCCAAAAGATCGCCCATCACATGCAGCAACGCGCCGCGGATATTC
Organism: Microbulbifer sp. SH-1; assembly: GCF_011326135.1. NCBI lineage: Bacteria > Pseudomonadati > Pseudomonadota > Gammaproteobacteria > Cellvibrionales > Microbulbiferaceae > Microbulbifer > Microbulbifer sp. SH-1. Next base: position 1,983,150 of record NZ_CP046948.1, read on the forward strand.
AGAGTCTGCTCACCGCGGTGCAGCACCCAGGCCACCGCAATATTGACCAGCAGGCCGATGGCGGCGATCAGCATCACCATACCGCCCTGTACCGGTTGCGGTGCGCGCAGACGGTCGAAGGCCGCAATGCTAATACCGATCACGATCACCAGCATGAGTACCGCATTGACCAGCGCCGCCAGCACTTCCGCGCGCCCCCAGCCGAAGGACATTTCGCGGCTGGCGGGCTTGCGCGCGAGCAGCGCGGCAACGGCACCGAGGGCGAGGGAGAAGGAATCCGTAACCATGTGCCCGGCGTCGCCTAGCAGTGCGAGGGAACCGGAAATCCAGCCGCCGATGGCTTCCACCATGGCGAATACGAGTGTGATAACGAGGCCCCAGACAAGGGGTTTCAGGTGGTCGCTACCGTGATGGTGATGAGCGTGGTCGTGCATGGATTCCCTCCCACAAAAAATCGCACGCCTGTAGGAGCCTGCCTGCAGGCGAATGGATCGGGCTCCGGACAGTTCGCTTGCAGGTAAGCTCCTACAGGTGGGCGCCGGAAAATCGTCCCAGAGTGATACGTTCCCGCCCGGCATAGTCAAGACGGGTTTCCACTTCAGAATATCCACGTTCACTGAAAATGTTTCGCACCGCTTTGCCCTGATCCCAACCGTGCTCGACGGCCAGCAGACCGCCGGCGGTGAGATGCGCGCGCGCCACCGACGCAATCTCACGGATATCCGCGAGCCCCGCCTCTTCCGCCACCAGTGCCGACAGCGGTTCGAAACGCACGTCGCCTTCACGCAGATGCGGATCCTTTGGATCAATATAGGGCGGGTTGCTGACGATCACATCAAAGGTGCGTTCGGCCAGCGCCGCAAACCAGTCGCTTTGCAGAATTTCCACATTGGAGAATCCGAGCTGCTGGCGGTTCTCTTCCGCCAGAGCAACCGCCGCCGGCATACGGTCGACAGCCGTGATTTGCCAGTGCGGCTTTTCGCTGGCAAGCGCAAGCGCAATGGCGCCGGTGCCGGTGCCGAGATCCAGCAATCGCAATGGTTCCGGCGGGCACAGCGCCAGTACCGCTTCCACCAGCACTTCGGTATCCGGGCGCGGGATCAGGGTGGCGCGATTGACCTTCAGCGGCAGCGACCAGAACTCCCGTGTACCGGTGAGGTGAGCCACCGGTTCGCCGGCTACACGGCGCTTCAGCAGGTGCTCGAACTGCGCCTGCTGGACCTCGTCGAGCGGGTGCTCCGGCCAGGTGTAGAGCCAGGCTCGGGACTTGCCCAGCAGATGGCAGAGCAACACCTCCAGATCCAGCCTGGGGCTGTCGCTTTCCGTCAGTTCCGACGCCCGCAGCAGATTGTCCTTCACTGTGGCCATGAAGTCAGTGTTGCCCCAATGCCGCCAGCTGGTCGGCCTGGTACTCATTGCGCAGCGCGCCGATAACCTCATCCAGCGAGCCTTGCATCACTTCGTCCAGCTTGTACAGGGTAAGACCGATGCGGTGATCGGTGAGGCGCCCCTGCGGGAAGTTGTAGGTGCGGATGCGCTCGGAGCGGTCGCCGCTGCCCACCAGGTTGCGGCGCGCATCGGAGATTTCCTGGGCGGCGGCGGATTCCTGGGCGCTGTTCAGTTTGGCCTGCAACAGGGCCATCGCCTTGGCGCGGTTCTTGTGCTGGGAGCGCTCATCCTGGCACTCCACCACGATGCCGGTGGGAATATGGGTGAGGCGCACCGCGGAGTCTGTCTTGTTCACGTGCTGCCCGCCGGCGCCGGAGGCCCGGTAGGTATCCACGCGCAGGTCCGCCTTGTTGATCTCGATGGCGTCGCGTTCGTCCGGCTCCGGCATCACCGCCACGGTACAGGCGGAGGTATGGATGCGCCCCTGGGATTCGGTTTCCGGCACCCGCTGCACGCGGTGCGCGCCGGACTCGAACTTGAGCCGCGCGTACACATCTTCACCCACCACACGGGTGATGATTTCCTTGTAACCGCCGTGTTCACCGAGGTTCTCGCTGATCACCTCGATGCGCCAGCCCTGCTTCTCACCATAGCGGGAGTACATGCGGAACAGGTCGCCGGAGAAGATCGCGGCCTCGTCGCCGCCGGTGCCGGCGCGGATTTCCAGGTAGACGTTCTTGCGGTCATTCGGGTCCCGTGGCAGCAGCAGGGTCTGAAGCTCTTTTTCCAGCGGCTCAAGCTGGGCCTCCGCCGCGCGCAGTTCCTCCTGAGCCATCTGGCGCAGGTCCGCGTCGCTGTCGTTGAGCATATCCCGCGCGGTGGCCATGTCGTCCTGCAGGGTTTTGAAGCGCTGGTAGCACTTCACCACCTCTTCGAGTTCCGCGTATTCCCGTGACAGGTCGCGGAACCGGTCCTGATCGCTGATGGTTTCCGCATCCCCCAACAGGGCGGAAACCTCCTCGTGGCGCTCTACTAGGTGGTCGAGTTTCTGTTGTACCGAAGCTTTCATTACTTGAGGTTCTTCTTCTCCGGCGCGGCGGCCGAATGGTGCATGTCCTGCCCGGATGCGTCCGGCTGCAGGCCTATGATTTCCCGCGCGATGCGCAGCCGTTCCAGGTCACCGTCGGCGGTGGCCTGACGCAGGGCCACGGTGGGTGCGTGGATCAGTTTGTTGGTGAGGGTGCGCGCCATCTGCTCCAGCAGTTGCTCCGGGTCACCGCCAGCGCGCAGTTGGATCAGCGCTTTTTGCAGCTCGTCCTTACTCACGGCCTGGGCCTGCTGACGGTAGCTGCGAATGGAGTCCACCGCCTGCAGACTGCGCTGTTCGCGCATGAAGGCCTGCGCCGCGGCATCGACAATATGGTGCGCCGCCTCCGCCGCCTGCTCGCGCAGGCGCTTGCCTTCATCAATCACACCGCGCAGGTCGTCGACGGTATACAGGTAAACGTCGTCCAGTTTCGCCACCTGCGGCTCAATATCCCGCGGCACGGCAATATCCACCATGAACATGGGGCGGTGGCGACGCTGCTTGAGCGCTGTTTCCACCGCGCCCTTGCCGAGAATCGGCAGTTGGCTGGCGGTGGAGCTGATAAGGATGTCGGCGCGCGGCAGGTACTCGGGTATGTCCGCCAGCAAAATCGCTTCGGCACCGAAATTCTCCGCCAGCGACTGGGCCCGGCTCAGGGTTCGGTTGGCGACGATCAGTTTCTTGACACCCTTGTCCAGCAAATGCCGGGCCACCAGTTCGATGGTGTCGCCGGCGCCGATCAGCAGTGCCGTCTGCTGACCGAGATCGGTGAAGATGCGCGATGCCAGCGATACCGCGGCGTAGGCAACGGATACCGGGTTCTCGCCAATTGCGGTTTCGGTACGCACTTTTTTCGCCACCGAAAACACCTGCTGAAATACGTTGTGCAGAGTCGAGCCAACGCTGCCAGACTCCCGCGCCACGGCGTAGGCGGACTTCATCTGCCCGAGAATCTGCGGTTCGCCGAGAACCAGTGAGTCGAGCCCGCAAGCCACCCGCATCATGTGGCGCACTGCCAGCTCGTCGGTGAACTGATAGTGGCAACCGGATAACTGCTCCAGTGGCACACTGTGATACTGGGAGATCCACGCCAACAGCAGCTCCGGAGCAACATCACCGTAGATCTCGGTGCGGTTGCAGGTAGACAGGATCGCCAGCTCGCGGCATTCCAGGGCCGTGCGGGCTTCGGCCAGAGCGCTGGGCATCACTTCAGGGGCGAAGGCCACCCGCTCGCGCACGGCCACCGGCGCGCTGTCGTGATTGATTCCCAGGGCAATGATTGACATCGGTTCTCGTCATCTCTTGGGGCGCCCAGTGCGCCCTTTGCGGCGGGCAGCAGACCCACAGCTGGCTGAATTGGCCGCACATTGTCCGGGCCTGCAGGGCGGGGTGCAAGCGGTATCAACCTATTCCCCCGATAGCCAGTTTCCGCCAGTGCCGCGGGCAAAACGGGTTGCGTCGAGGCGCAGAAGGCCGCGTTGGCTGTCGCCCATTCCTTTTTGTGCTTCGGCACACCGCTCCGCACCGCGATTCGACGCACTGGGGTTTAAATAGGTGCTGACTTTGCCGGTGGGGCCAGGCGGCGGCCAACAGGGGCTGAATTGGGAACTAGAATTATACGGCGATAACCCGGAAAAATACGCCAACAGACGCCCCATCACCCGGACAGGCCTGGCGCCAGCAACGCCGCCACACCTTCGCCCAGCGGCCCGGATCCACCGCTGGTAACTACGCCCAAGGTTGGCAGATGGACGGCGCGAACGTACGGACACGTTTCTATGCAGCTTTTCTTTGCAGCTCTTTTCTCCAGCAGGCCTGCGCACGTGTTGTGCCCCACCCGCACCCCAGGTACGAATGCGGGAAGCGGACAGCCTCTCCGGTCTGTATATCCACACCGGATGCAACGGCACAGCCAGCAGCTGGCGGCGGCGATCTCTGTTGCGGTGCTGTGCGCCTGCGCCCAACAGCCGCCGCAGCCGGGCGCCGTGGACGCACCCATTGCCTTCGAGCAGGGCGCCGACAACCGCGACACCAGTCACGACCGCGAAAGGCGAGAAACGCGGAGTGGCGATACCGCTGCGGCGACAGCGCAGGCGGGCGACGAAACACCGGAAGATAACGTCAAGCCTTTCCCCATCGAAACCTTTTACACCCTGTTGGTGGCGGAAGTGGCGGGTAACCGCGAGCAGTATGATCTGGCGCTCGCCAATTACTACTTCCAGGCTGAACACACCAAGGATGCGGGTGTCGCCGCACGCGCCACCCGCATCGCACGCTTTCTGAACGCCCGCCGCGCCGCGCTGCGCTCGGCACAGCTGTGGGTAGAGCTGGAACCGGACAACCCGGAAGCCCAGCTCGTGGCCACTGCCGAATTGACCCTGGCCGGTGAACTGGACAACGCCCTGCACCACGCGGAGCGCGCATTGGAACTGGGCGGCGATGCACCACTGCAGTCTGTCGCCGCCACCGCTGTCGACAACGAGGAGCTGGCGGCGAAAGTGCTGCCGGAGTTCCTGCGTCTCTCACAAAAATATCCGGAAAACACAGAAGCATCTCTCGCACTCGCGATGCTGTTACGAGCCAACAAAAAACACGAAGAAGCCCTGCGTGTCACTCGCCAGGTACAGGAACGGGACCCGTCGCTGCTGGATGCCCCGCTACTGGAGTCACACATCCTTATAGATATGGGGCGCGAAAAAGAGGCGCGCAAACTACTGGAAAACCTCGTCGCTCTCTATCCCAAAGAGAGCCGCCTGCGTCTGCAATATGCGCGCCTTCTGATACGCGACGACCTGGAGCTCGCCCAGCAACAGTTCATCGAACTGGTAAAGCAACGCCCCAACGACGGCAACCTGATGCTGTCTCTGGCGCTGATCCAGTATGAAACCAAACAGTACGACCAGGCCAAACCCCTGCTTGAGAAACTGCTGACGCTTCAAGAGCACGAATCCGCAGCGCATTTCTATCTCGCGGGAATCGCCAAACACAGTGGCGACACCAAACAGGCGGTCACCCATTACCGCATGGTCCGCCCCGGCGGTGACTATGTACAGGCCATCACGCAGGGTACCGAGCTGCTGACCGGCAATGGCAACCTCACCGAAGCCCACGAGTGGTTCGAGGAACTGCGCCAACGCCACACGGGACAGCAGGAACAGTTTTACCTGCTGCAGACAGAACTCTTTACCAAGCACGGCTACCTTAAGGAAGCGCAATCACTGCTTGCGGAAGCCATCAAAGCCAACGAAGACAGCAACCGCCTGATCTACGCCCACGCCATGACCAGCGAACAGCTCGGCGATCTTGAAAACTTTGAACTGGGTCTGCGCAAATTGTTGTCCCGCGACCCGGATAATGCGAACCTCCTGAACACGTTGGGTTACAAACTGCTTTCCTACGACGACCGTCTCGACGAAGCGCTGGTATTGATTACCAAAGCGCTGGACCTGAGCCCGGACGACCCGGCCATAATCGACAGTATGGGCTGGGCTCATCACCGCCTCGGCAACCACCGCGAGGCAGTGAAATACCTGCAAAAGGCCCTGGCAATGCTCCAGGATCACGAAATCGCCGCCCACCTGGGGGAAGCCCTGTGGGCGCTGGGCGAACGCCAGCAGGCGATGCAGGTATGGGAGCAGGGATTGCAACTGAACCCGGAAAGCAAACTTATTCCAGAGGCCATGCAACGGCTGCAGGATCAACAAAGACTGGAACAGCATGTTACGGAAAGCTGAAGTTCTCTCTCTGCCCCAATTTTTTACACCGACGCAATGCGCACAAAGGCTGATGGCCGCGCTGCTATTGCTGTTGCTGGCGGCATGCAGCGCGCAAAAACCGCAGCCACAACAGCCGCCCGCCCAAACCGCGCAGACGCAATCCGCTGCGGCACTGCAACGCTGGGAAGCCAAAGGCAAACTCGGTGTGCGCTCGCCGAAGGAAAATGGCAGCGCCAACCTCACCTGGCAACAGGCCAGCGGCAACTACCGCATTCATCTCAGCGGCCCACTGGGTGCCGGCGCCACAATGATCAGTGGATCTCCCACTGGCGTCAGTCTGCAGCGCGGTAACGATCCGGCAGTGTTTGCCTCTAATCCGGCACAACTGACGGAAGAAATCATGGGCTGGCCGCTGCCGGTGTCGGAAATGTTTTACTGGGTGCGCGGCCTTGTCGCACCTGGCGCGGTCAGCGGTGAGCAGAGAAACGCCCAGGGCCAGCTGTTGAGACTACAGCAGGCTGGATGGCAACTGGATTTTGGCGGTTACCAGTCCGTGGGCCCCTACCAGCTTCCCACCCGCATTAAGGCCGCCACCAACCAGGCCGCAGGACCGGTCAGTGTGACCGTGGTGATCAAGGAGTGGGAGCCAAAGTGAGGCTCCCGCGACGCTTGTAGCCCCATCTTAGCCCGTTACGTCATCCCCGGTGCCGCCTTGTCGGTATTCGCTGTCCCGGCGGGCTGCTACCATAGCGGCCCGTTTTCGCAGCCCAGGCGCCCGCTACCGACAATATGAACGCCCGCACCGCATCGCCAGCCCTGACACTGACCGCACCCGCCAAACTTAATCTGATGCTGCGAATTCTCGGCCGTCGGACCGATGGTTATCACGAGCTGCAAACGGTATTTCAACTGCTGGACTACGGCGACACGCTGACCTTTTCCTCCACCGATTCCGACACCATCGTTCTGGACTGCCCTGGCGTAGATGTCGCCCCGGAACACAACCTGATTTACCGTGCAGCGCTGCTGATCAAGCAGGCTCACGGCAACGGCGCGCCGGGGGTGCGCATTTCGGTAAAAAAAATCCTGCCGGCGGGGGGCGGCGTGGGTGGCGGCAGCAGCGATGCAGCGACAACCCTGCTCGGGCTGAATGCAGTCTGGCGCTGCGGCCTCGATATCGACACACTCGCGGAACTTGGCCGACATCTGGGTGCCGATGTGCCAGTGTTCGTGCGCGGGTATTCCGCCTTCGCCGAGGGTGTTGGCGAGCAACTTACCCCGGTGTCCATCACTCCCCGCTGGTATCTGGTGCTGACGCCTGACTGTCACGTGAGCACTGGTGCGTTATTTTCCGATCCACGTTTGACAAGAGATTCCGCCGCAATTACATTAGCGGCCCTTCGCGACAGGCGGCTGAACACACACTGGCTCGATGAATATGCGGGCAATGATTTTCAGCCACTGGTCGAGAGCCTCTACCCGAAAGTTCGACTGGCCAGAGAATGGCTTGCGCAGTTCGGGCAGGCATTTCTGACAGGAACCGGCGCCTGTGTGTTTGCCGGCTTTGATTCGGAAGCGAGCGCACAACACGCGTTTGCCAAACGACCTGCAGGGCTCAGAGGTTTTGTTGCCAGGGGTGTAAATGAATCACCCACACACAGGCAACTCGCGAAGTTTGCAGCAGCAGTCCAGGCTGACTGAGTGCAACATTGCTGGGGCGTAGCCAAGCGGTAAGGCAGCGGGTTTTGATCCCGTCATGCGAAGGTTCGAATCCTTCCGCCCCAGCCACTTTTTAAGTTTTCATCAATTCATCCCTGAATTGCTGAAAAGACGCTTACCGCGGCACATGTCCGCGATAAGCTCCCGACAAACCAGCTGCACTGGTTTGCGGGCGGGCCCTCCTTGGCCCGCTAGCGGAGCGCTCGGCACCTCCCGAGTTAACTTTAGGCGAAAGCCCACACCTACACCCTTGCACCCATGGTCGCCCAATGAACCGGCATCACACTATTCTGCAAGCAATTCTCGCTCCGCAACTCACCTGAATTTCACTACTATCTTCTACTTACCAACGAAAAAGGTACTCGCAGTGGCTGACTTGATGGTCTTCACCGGCAACGCAAACCCGGAACTGGCACAAAAGATTGTTGACCATATGGCGATTCCGCTGGGGGAGGCGGTGGTCAAGCGCTTCTCCGACGGCGAGATCGCGGTAGAGATCACCGACAATGTGCGCGGCCGCGATGTGTTCGTGGTGCAGTCCACCTGCCAGCCCACGAACCGCAACCTGATGGAGCTGATCCTGCTGGTTGACGCGCTGCGCCGCGCGTCAGCAGGCCGCATTACCGCGGTGGTACCCTACTTCGGCTACGCCCGCCAGGACCGCCGCGTTCGCTCCCAGCGAGTACCCATCTCCGCCAAAGTGGTCGCCGATATGATGGTGAGCGTGGGCATCGATCGCGTTCTGACCGTCGACCTGCACGCGGAACAAATTCAGGGCTTCTTTGACGTCCCCGTAGACAATGTCTACGGCTCTTCCGTGCTGCTGGACGATATCGAGCGTCAGAAGTACGAAAACCTGGTGGTGGTTTCGCCGGACATTGGCGGTGTTGTGCGCGCGCGCGCGGTAGCGAAGAGCCTGGGCTGCGACCTGGCGATCATCGACAAGCGCCGGCCGGCGGCAAACGTGGCCGAGGTGATGAACATCATTGGCGAAGTCAGCGGCCGCACCTGCCTGCTGGTGGACGACATGGTGGATACCGCAGGCACCCTGTGCAATGCGGCCAACGCCCTGAAAGATCACGGCGCCATGAAGGTAGTGGCTTACTGTACGCACCCGGTACTTTCCGGCAAAGCCATCGACAACCTGAACAATTCCGTACTGGATGAGCTGGTGGTCACCGACTCCATCCCGCTGGGCGACAAGATGGAAAAGGCTCCGAAGATCCGCCAGCTGACCCTGTCGGCCATGCTGGCTGAAACCATGCGCCGCATCAGCAACGAAGAGTCCCTGTCGGCCATGTTCCGCTCATAAGCCAACCCTCTGTAGGAGCCTGCTTGCAGGGCCCTGGAGAGCGTATAGCGAGCACTGCTCGCTGCTCTCATGGGCGCCCGGCCACGGACGGCCGGGCCGGACCTGGCCCCATGGATGGCTGCTTGCGAAAAAATTCCTATTCGCCTGCAAGCAGGCTCCTACGCGATATTTGCCTCACCCCATTACCTCTGGCATTCCCCGGGACTTCCCCTTAGAATACGCGCCCGCCCGGCACCGCCGGGCGTTTACTATTGGGCGATTCAATAGCTTTTGCCCATTTTATAGCAATCCCAGAGGGTTCCGGTCGCAGGGCCTTCTGGACAGACAACCCGAGGTTTATCCCATGTCTGATTTCAAACTGAATGCCAGCGTCCGCAGCGACGAAGGGAAAGGTGCGAGCCGCCGCCTGCGTCGCGAGGAAGCGAAAGTTCCGGCCATCGTTTACGGTGGCAAAGCCGAGCCGCAAAACATTGCCCTGCTGCAGAAAGATATGTTCAAGGCCCTGGAAAACGAAGCGGTTTACTCCTCCGTTCTGACCCTGAACATTGATGGCAAGGACGAAACTGTGATCCTGCGCGATCTGCAGCGTCACCCGGCCAAAGCCATCCTGCTGCACGCCGACTTCCAGCGCGTTTCCGCCGACACCAAAGTTCACGTGAAAGTGCCTGTTCACTTCCTGAACGAAGACAAGTGCAAAGGCGTTAAAGCCGGCGGTATCGTCTCCCACACCCTGACCGAGCTGGAAATCAGTGCACCGGCCTCCAAGCTGCCCGAGTTCATTGAAGTAGACCTGGCCAACCTGGAGCTGGACGGCAACATCCACATTTCCGACATCAAGCTGCCGGCTGGCGTTGAGTCTGTGGACCTGTCCCACGGTGCTGACCACGACCTGGTTGTTGCCTCCGTGCACAAGCCGCGCGGCGCTATCGAAGCCGAGGCTGCCGAAGGCGAAGAGTCCGGCGAGTAATCCGTCGGCAATTTAAGGTAACAGTACCTTGAGCAAGGCTCCGGACACGCCCATCCAGTTGATTGTGGGCCTGGGCAACCCAGGCCCCGAGTACGACCGGACACGACACAACGCCGGGGCCGACTTTGTCGCCGAGCTGGCCCGTATTCACGGTGCCCAGCTCGCGCCAGACAGCAAATATCACGGCCTCTCTGGCCGCGTGCGGATCGGCGGGCAGGAAATCCGCCTGTTGATTCCCACCACCTACATGAATCGCAGTGGCCAGGCAGTGGGCCCACTGGCGAATTTCTTCAAGATCCCCGCCGCGGCTATCCTGGTTGCTCACGATGAGCTGGACCTGCCCTGCGGCGTCGCACGATTGAAGCACGGCGGTGGCCACGGGGGGCACAACGGCCTGCGCGATATTATCGCCGCCCTCGGCAACAACCGGGAGTTCATGCGCCTGCGCCTCGGCATAGACCACCCCGGCAACGCCCGCGATGTTGCTAATTATGTGCTGCAGCGCGCCCCTCGCACCGAGCAGGACCAACTGGCCGAAGCCATCGACCGCGCGGTGGATGTCATGCCCGCCGCCGTCCAGGGCGACTGGAACGGCGCGATGAAAACACTGCACACCAGCGCCAAATAACGGCTTTCCAAATTAGACGGCGTTGCGTCACCAGCGCTTCCGCCACACCAACAGGATTACGACCATGGGTTTCACTTGCGGTATCGTCGGCCTGCCCAATGTGGGCAAATCTACCCTGTTCAATGCCCTGACCAAAGCGGGTATTGACGCGGAAAACTTCCCTTTCTGCACCATAGAGCCCAACGCAGGCATCGTGCCGGTACCGGACCCGCGCCTCGACAAGCTGGCGGAGATCGTGAAGCCACAGAAAGTGATCCCCACCACCATGGAGTTCACAGATATCGCCGGCCTGGTGGCCGGCGCTTCCAAGGGTGAAGGCCTCGGCAACAAATTTCTCGCCAACATCCGCGAGACCGACGCTATTGCCCACGTAGTGCGCTGCTTCGAAAACGACAACGTGATCCACGTGGCCAACCGCGTGCATCCGGTAGCGGATATCGAGGTGATCAATACCGAGCTGGCCCTGGCGGACCTCGACACCGTAGAGAAGGCTCTACAGCGCTACAGCCGCGCGGCCAAGGGCCAGGATAAACACGCCATCCGCATGAAGGTGCTACTGGAGAAGATCCAGCCACACCTGAACGAAGCCAAGCCCCTGCGCTCATTCGGCCTGGACACCGACGAACTGACGGACCTGCGCGAGCTGAGCCTGCTTACCATCAAACCCACCATGTATATCGCCAACGTGGACGAAGACGGCTTCGAGAACAACCCGCACCTGGATGCCGTAGCCGCCATCGCCGCGGAAGAAAACGCCGTACTGGTACCCATCTGCAACAAACTGGAATCCGAAATCGCCGAGCTTGACGACGATGAAAAACTGGAATTCCTGGAAGGGCTCGGCATGGAAGAGCCGGGCCTGAACCGGGTGATCCGCGCCGGTTACCAGTTGCTCGGCCTGCACACCTACTTCACCGCCGGCGTAAAAGAAGTGCGCGCATGGACCATTCCCCAGGGTGCCACCGCACCTCAGGCGGCAGGCAAGATTCACACGGATTTCGAAAAGGGGTTCATCCGCGCAGAGGTGATCAGCTACAACGATTTCGTCGCCCACAAGGGCGAAGCCGGAGCCAAAGAGGCCGGCAAATGGCGCCTTGAAGGCAAGGAGTATGTGGTGGTTGACGGCGACGTGGTGCACTTCCGCTTCAACGTCTGATCCCGCAATCCCACCCCTACACCTCCAGCCAGAATCCGGACCATATTTGCGGGGTTCCACAAGAACCCCGCAAATACCACACTGCCACCCGCAGTACCTTTCGCAACAACACCACAGGTTGCCATGTACCAATCCAACTGGAAAGTCGGCCTGCCGCTGGCACTGACCACCGCCTTCCTGTGGGCTCTGCTGCCCATCGCCATGAAAGGCCTGATCGCCGACATGGATTCCACCACCATCACCTGGTACCGCTTCTTCGGTGCCGCCATATTCGCCGGCCTCTGGTACGGGTGGAGACGGGAGCTGGAGTTGGGCAACCTCTTTCGCGGAAAACTGCTGCCGTATACGCTGCTGGCGGTAGGCGGCCTGCTGGGAAATTACATCGCCTACGCCACCGGCCTCAACTACATTACCCCCGGCGCACTGCAGGTACTGATCCAGCTGGCGCCCTTGCTGTTGCTGACATTCAGTGTGATATGGCTCGGCGAGCGCTTTTCCCCACGCCAGTGGGTAGGCGTGAGCATGGTGTGTATCGGGCTGGCACTGTTCTTTAACCTGCGCCTGACGGAGCTGGTGCAGGGTGAGAACAGGGAATACCTGTTTGGAGTGGGGCTGGTGGTGATCGCGGCGGTAACCTGGGCGGTGTACGGTCTGTTCCAGAAAAAGATCGTGGCTGAATCCCGGCCCCACAACCTGCTGATACTGATCTATCTCGCGGGCACCCTGTGTTTCCTGCCTGTGGCCAAGCCGGCGCTGGCGCTGTCATTACCCCCGCTGGGCTGGGCATTGCTGCTGTTCCTCACAGCCAACACCCTGATTGCCTACGGCGCCTTCGCCAAGGCCATGGCCTCTTGGGAGGCTTCTCGGGTCAGCGCCACTCTGGCGCTGGTACCGCTGATGACCCTGGCCCTCAGCAGCCTTATCGGCGCCCTGTGGCCGGGATACATCGAAGTGGAACCCATGAACTGGATCAGCTGGATTGGCGCATTTACCGTGGTCATCGGCTCTCTGCTGGCCGCCATCGGACGCGGCCGCTAACTGCGCCGCCGGAAAACGAGGGCGAGCTAAGCTACTGATTAATTTAGCAAAAATAGTGTTGACAGGCCCGCGCGAGCCCCCTATTATTCGCGCCCTCGGTTAGCCGAGTTTGTTTGTGGCAAGGTAGCTCAGCTGGTTAGAGCGCAGCACTCATAATGCTGAGGTCGCGAGTTCAAGTCTCGCCCTTGCTACCACTTTCTTCCTGCGAGAAAGCTCTCGCAGTATCTTTACTGGGGCGTAGCCAAGCGGTAAGGCAGCGGGTTTTGATCCCGTCATGCGAAGGTTCGAATCCTTCCGCCCCAGCCATATTTTCAGTGTGGCAATGAGCTTGGCGAAAGCAGAGCACCCTGACAGGTTCGAGCCGGAGCTGGCAAAGCCAGCGGAGACTAGCGAGCCATAGGCGAAGCTAATCCCTCCGCCCCAACCATATAAAAAGGCGATCCTTTGCGGGATCGCCTTTTTTATTGATTCCTGAGTAGACCGGATTCAGACCGCAGACCGCCCCAGCGGCACAACGGGAGATCTGGAAACATCGTCAGTCGCGGTAGAACCGACATTCCCCCTGCTTCGCAACCACTCAAATCCCAACAGACAAACCAGCACTGCTCCAATGAATACCATCATCCCGGTGAAGCCCAGCGTGTCGCGCTCGGTGTAACCCGTCCACAGATACTGGCCGATGCATAGGATCGCCACCACCAGCAGCGTGGGTTTGCGGCCGATCAGTCCCACCACAAAAACGCCAAGCGGCGCACCAAGGGCAACTACCGGCGCAGCCGCGAGCCAGTTTCCGAGCACGCCCGGCTGCCAGGTCCCCGTCAGACTTTTAACCGCTACACCTACCAGGGAAGTAAACGCCATGATGATCACGGAAGTGGGAATTGCCACCTTGAGGTCCACCCGGAATAGCAGCACCAGCAACGCATAGACAACCATGTCGATGCCAACACCGGTAATGGCCGCCGCCATCCCTCCCGCACAGAAACCCGCCAACAGGCCAAGACGAAACTCCCTGGCAGACGCTCCCGCGCCAAGTTCGGAATGAGAGGTAATCTCCTGCAGCCGATACAAGTGCAATACCCCGAAGCTGCCCCAGATGACCGCAAACGCCAACTTTATCCAGAGTTCCGGTATCAACGGCGAGAGGAACAGAATGCCAAGAGGGGTGCCCAGTACCGCACCGAGCATAGCCCCACGCAACATGCTCCAGGCGAGAGGCTGACGACGGCAGAGGATAAAGATACTGGCACTGACCATGCCGATCGACTGAACAGCAAAGCTGAAATCCCTGCCCAGACTGGCTGGCATGTCGAACAGCAAAACCAGAACCGGGAAACCGACGGTTCCCCCACCCATGGGGGTAGAGCCGGCGGCGTAGCTGCCGATCGCCATGGACAGCGCCATAGGCCAGTGGTCGACCACCACAGACCACATACCCCCACCAAATACCAAAAGCAGCCAGGCTGTATAGAACAAACCGAGGAAAACAAGCCAGGCTGCTAATCGCTTGAGCAGAGACATTGGACAGAACTCGAAAGGAAATCAGGGCTCCAGACACGGAGCCCTGAGGTATCAGAGAGAAACAGGGGTATCAGGCGTCCGCCTGCATTTTGGCCAGACGGGAGAACTGGTGCATGGAGCCCAGCTGCGCATACAGCGGTGCCAGGAAGCCACGCTTGCGGAAATCCGCGAAGTCCTCTTCGCTCATTTCAGCCAGTTTCTTCTCGTCCACCATGTAAATGCCGGTCAGATTGATTTTTTCGCTGCCCGCATTGATCGCAACATTCTGGGTGGTCAGCAGATCTTTCTCGGCCAGGATGGTGATGAACGCCCTGGTCATCTGGTCGCTTTCCAGATACCCGACCAGGGACTCTTTCTTGGCCTTCAGGTACTCAGACTCCTCTCCGGATTCGGTGAACAGGGCATTGCCCTCTTCCTCGCCGACAACCGGGCTGTTCTCGATCAGACCAACCATCAGGCGCTCTTTGTTCTCACCCGCCGGTGCCAGCACGAAAGGATGATTGCGCACAGCACCCGGAACAAAGACACCTTTCCATTTTTCGCCGTCAACAAACAGGTTTTCGCCCACTTTCAGGCCGAGGAGAGCAACGGACTGGAACTGGTCGGTTTCGGAATTCTTGACAAAAACAATCGGGTATTCTGCACCCAGGCGGGAGAATTCATGAGCAGTAACCGGCAGCATGTGTGCATTCTTGACGTGCTCAAAGGTCCCCAATTCACGAACTTTCAACTTACCGTGAACGTCACTGCGCAGAGGGACGATTTTCGGGGCTTCTACAGTGGCCATACAACACCTTATCTAAATTGGAAGTTATTCTAAAAACCCGGCTTAGTATATTTTTTATACTTAGAAAGGGAAGCAGAAAGTTACACCAGACCGGCCCAGTTTGCCAGCAACTCATGCAGCCGCCGGCTCTCAAAACCGCAGAGCGGCATATATTAGACGGCGCCAAGACTAAGGGGTAGCCGTTGTGTCCTCATAGCTGACAAACAGGTTTGCCGTCAGGCGCCCTTCTACCGGGTCAAAGCTGATACTTTTTTCGTTGAGAATATTGGCACTATGTAACGTGTTGCCCCGGTATATGACAAGCCGGTTAAACCTGGCCGGAACAAAACCCACCCTGGTAAAAAGGTCATCGGAGTCCAGGCAATACTTTTGGGGACGACGATACTTGTTGAACTCGATGTAGCAACAATCGAGGTAATGCTCTACCCGCTGGGGTGAGATAGTCTCGTAACCTGTGCTTTTATGGCGGTAAAAACCGGTGCCGCCGTGACTTTCGTCACACAGATACAGCAGCACTGCATAAAGTCCCGGAGCGCTGGTATCAAAATGAGGAGCCCTCTGCAGCGGCCCAAGCTCCGCTTCAGGAACAGTAATCAAATTTAACGTTTCCTGATGAATCTTCAATTCGTGGCTAGCGGGCACCGAAAAGTGCCGGCGAATCACACTATCCAGGCGCTCCATCATCCTCGCCCCATGATGCTCAGGCGCGGCCGCCCGCACACCCGGATATCCCTTTCGCTCAGCAGCCATCGGCCAGGGCGCAAAACTCGCCTGGCTCGCAAACACCACCAGGTTTTCGGGAGCGTCAAGAAAGTCATCAATGACGACAACCGTATTTTTTTCTTCACCAACGCTCAGTACTTGAGTGTTCAATTTAACCGAACTCCATACTCAATCCAAATCACTTTCGGCTACCTCGCCCCTCACAGTGCGGTATCTTTTACATGCCTACACGCGTCAGCTGCTTCTGCAACTCTGTCAACCAAACTCGCTGAGGCATAAGCTCCGCCGCCAGCTTTTCGGCATGCCGGTTGGCCGTTTCGACAATTTCAGCAGCTCTCCGATGCTCCGTTTCACTGAGTGAAATCGCCCTGGTCGAATATTTCATTCCATAAAGAACGTACAAATAGTTTTCCACCCCAAAAATGTCAAACGCACTGAAAAAATCAAGACTTTTTGGTGTGGCTATTGACCAACGACCCAGGCGGTCAGCAAGTTCTTCAGACAACTTTGCCCCCTCGGTACAGTCTACCCAAAACTGAGAGTCTCGGCGGTCAGAAATACAGTAGTGCAACTGAACGAAATCAATTACCCGCTCCCAGGTATAGCGCACGATCTTGTTGCAATACTCGGACAACCGCGGAATATCCCCCCTGGTACGGGGGAATCGTTTGGCCAGCAGGTTGGCGGAAAAATCCGTAACCAGAATGGAGGTGGCCTCAAGCGGCTCTACAAATCCTTGAGCCAAACCGAAAGCCACGCAGTTTTTCCGCCAGAAATTTTCCCTAAACCCTATTTTCATAGGTATTTTTCGAACATCGCCAGAATTCAATGATCGCCCGACATACTCAGAAAGTTCACCAAGTGCCTCCACATCAGACATATATTTACTGGCATACACGCATCCGAGGCCTCGCCGGTTTGTCAGCGGGATATCCCAGATCCACCCGGCCTTGTGTGCATGCGCGGTGGTGTACGGGTGAATAGCCGCATCTTCCGCAGTCGGCTCCTGAAGCACAAGCGCAGAATCCGTGAGAATTCGGTCCGATTTGTCCTCAAATGGCGTCTTTAGTGCCGCCCCCAATAACACAGCGCTGAATCCGCTACAGTCCAGGTAAAAATCAAACTCCTCTGAGTTTCCATCGCTAAAGACCAGCGAGCCGATTTCGCCATCTTCACGGAGTACAACATCTTTCACTGTTGCAAATTTATGGATAACACCAAACCGCCGTCTTGCATTCTCTGCGATCAGTTCCGAGAACTTCCCGGCGTTGAAGTGATAGGCATAATCCACGGCGCCGGTGTAGGGCGGAGAGGATTTCCGTTTGGGGCAGCGATCCTGCTCGGATAACGGATAGGATTCAGACAGGGTGGAAAAACAGAGGCCTGAGTTTTGCGATAGCCAGTGGTCCGTAACATCGAATCCTTGCGGGAAGGGCGCGCTGAAAGGGTGGTAGTAAAAGTCATGCCCGGATTCTGCAGACATCCAATTTGAGAACTTGATTCCGGTTTTGAAAGTGGTATCGCAATTGGCCAGCATGGCAACTTCCGAGATGCCAAACCGATCGAGAGTCTCCTTGATTCTCGGGACTGTCCCCTCCCCCACGCCTATCGCCGGAACGTCTTGGGATTCGATGACCGTGATCTCAATGTCCGGATCACTGGCCAACTCAACGCCCAAATGATTCGCCGCCATCCAACCCGCGGTACCGCCGCCAACTATTGCTATTTTTCTTATTTTCATAGGGCTTATCTCCAGCCAAAAAAAAGCCCAGCACGAAGCTGGGCTTTTCTTAGTTCAGGCTCTTAGAACTTGTAGCTTGCACCCAACTGGTACACTGCTTCGCCAGCGAAAGACCAGGCAGGGAAACCTTCCTGCAGAGGAGCCTTCATCCCGGTCGCAGAGCTATCTGCACTTGCAGCGCCGTACTGAATGTCGTCTTCTTCGAGCACGTTGATCGCCTCGAAAGTAACGTCCAGATTGTCGGTAGCATACCAGTAGAAGCTCAGGTCCAGGGAGCCGTAGTCATCGTGCATACGGTTACCGTACCAGTAACCACCGTCACGAATCAGATACTCGGAACGGAAGTTGTACGCCGCGCGCGCGGAGAAGGTATCGTTCTCCCAGTAACCCACCAGGTTGTATGCGTGTTCGGAAGACTCGGTGAACAGCGGCAACTGGTCCATAAAGGCTTCGCTCGGCGCGTCCGCATCGGTGTAGGTGTAGTTGGCAGCCACACCGAAGCCATTGTCGAATGCGTGCTGGATCTGCAGCTCGATACCCTGGATGTCGGCACCACCGGCATTCTTAAGGGTTTCCACGGCCCAGTTGTCACCACCCTTCGGATCCGCAAGGCCTATCTGCTGATTGATCAGGATTTCGGAAGTCACGAAATCGTCAATGGACTTAACGAAGTAAGTTGCGGACACCAGGTTGCCGTCGCCGTAGTAGTACTCCAGCGCGATATCGGCGTTGGTGGATTTCATCGGCTGCAGACCTTCGCTACCGAAACGCTGCGTCTGGTTGTCAGTGCGATCATCGGCGAAGCCGCTGTAGGTCACCAGCATATCGTCGTAATTAGGACGGCTGATGGTTTGAGACGCAGACGCGCGCAGAACCCAGTCTTCAGACAGTTCGTACTTGACGGACGCGCTCGGCAATACATCGCTGTAGTCCGCACTGTAAGTCGACGTGGAGTATGCGTAACCGATGTTCGCAGCAATCTCACCGTCTTTCGCTTCGGTGCCATCCAGGTCGTACTGGGTACGGGAGGCATCGGTAGAGATGTAACGCAGGCCGAAGTTACCGCTCAGGGCGCCGGATTCGAACTCAAACATACCGTAGAGCGCAGTATTTTCCTCGTTCAGAGCGGAGTAGCCTGCACGTTCCTCAACCCAGCGGTCGATGCTGTCACGGGTCACCGCCACCATGGCATCCAGGTTGGGCTTGGGTGCGGTAAAGCCATGCTGACCGACTTCGAACAGACCGCTGTAGACCTTAGAGGCCGCGATCATTTCCGGGGTAACGACACCACGGAGCTTGCTGCGGTTGACGTCGTGGTCGGTCCAGCGCACGCCAGTTTTGAACGCCGTCAGCATACCGACACTCAGATCGAATTCGAGGTCCAGCTGCGCGTAGGTTTCTTCATCTTCAACCGGGCCGCTGGCAACGGCCCAACCTTCCGGGTTGACCATTTCGGCGTAGTTGTCGAGAGTAAGACTCGGATCCAGAGTCGGATTAATTACGATCTCTTTACCTGTCGCATCGATAGAACCCTGCCACAAGGACATGTCATCGGTGAAATGGGAGAAGTTAGTGGTCAGATCGGTACCACCGTCAGCTTTGGTGGAACCAACATTCGCGCTCAAGCGGAAACCTTCGCCTTCGTACTCCGTGTTGAAATCGAAGGTATCAGAGCTCATGGAGGACTTGCGGCCCCACGTCTGATTAAAGGTTTTGTTGGCGACGGTAGAGTTTTCAGTAGTGCTGGAGGTGCACAGACCTGCAGCATTTTCAGAATGACACGTTACGTTGTCACCAGCCAGGGAGAACAGATACAGGCTAGTGTTGGTGTTGTCCGCCTGCATTTCCAGAGACATGGCGTGCAGGGTGAAAGACAATTGCTCGGTTGGAGCATATTGCAGGGTCAGATCCAGTGCGGTGCGCTCCTGGTCCTGCAGGAAGGTGGTAGGCGCAACGTCGCCAGACCAGCGGTAGTCAGACTCGGTACCGCGGCGCACGTATTCACGGTCTTCTTTCGCTGCAGCAACCAACACGCCGAAGGTTTCTTCGTCGTTTTTCCAGCTGTACAAACCGGAAACTTCTGGAGCTACGTCGTCACTGATGGTACCTACACGGGCTGTAGTGCCAATCCAAGCCGTATTGGCATCCATATCCAGAGGCTTGCGGGTTTTGACGATAACGGTACCGCCGATGCCACCCTCATTCAGATCGGCACGAGAGGACTTATACACCTCAATGCCGCCGATGAGTTCAGCAGGCAGCAGAGAATAGTTGAAGCTGCGGTCAACAGGAATATTGTCGAACCAGCCGGTAGAAGCAACATTCTGCCCATTCAGCTGAGTCAGGGTCATGGTAGGTGCAGCACCGCGGATGGAAACAGAAGCACCCTGGCCGAATGCGCGACCAACGGTCACACCCGGGATGCGACCCAGAGCTTCACCAACATCGGAGTCCGGAAACTTACCAACATCTTCTGCGGATACCGCATCGACCAGGTCGGTCGCATCGCGTTTGATATTTACAGCGTCTTGCAGAGCTCCGCGAATACCAGTAACGGAAATTTCTTCGAGAGCCTGCTCCTGGGCAATTGCCAGCGGAGCCGCAAGGCTGCCGCCGAGTACAGCCGCAGTGATCGAGAGAGCGAGTTTGTTGCGCTTAAGCATCGATTTCCCCTTCCTTTTTTATAGATATAAAGGTTTGGTTAGAAACTTTTTATTCACCTTGTACCGCCAAATGATAGCGCTGTCATTCAAACCTATGATAGCGCTGTCATTCTCACGACCGACAATACACACAATGTCGGGAAAAAGCTACAGCGGAAATGTGGAAATATCCGGCGAGTTTACCGGTAATCACGCAAGAAACCTGTCTTAACTGACAGATCAAAGAGGATGCACGCTGGCATTCAGCGCCTTAAAGAACAAAAAATGATCAGCGACTGGTCTCGTCGAAAACGGAGTCCTGGCCAGCACATGCGGCACTCCCAGCGCAGGCCAGGAGTACCGGATTCCATTCACATGCGTCGAGGATTACTCAATTTCCTTGATCCGCATGGAGCTGGTGCCGCCCCCCATATTCAGGCGCTCGCCCTGGGTGATCAGGATGCGCTGGCCTTTCTTGAGCTCAATACGGGAACCGAGAACCTCGGTAATGGCATCGGTCAGGTGGCCGAGGGGTACGGATGCCGGGTCGAACTCGATGGGCTCGACGCCGCGCAACAGCACCAGCTGGCGCGCTACTTGTGGATGGCGAGTCAGGGCATAGATCGGCAGCTGGGTAGTGGCGCGGGACATAATCCGCGGGGTGCGACCGGACTCGGTCAGCGCCGCAACCGCACACAGGTTCTCCACGCGCGCAGCGGATTCGATGGCGGCCTGGGCGATTACGGTGTCGATGCTTTCCGAACCGGAACGCGCGGGCGCCGGGCGGTTGGTGGTACCCAGATATTGCTCCGCACCCACCACGATCTGCGCCATAGACTCCACCGCGGCTACCGGGAAATCGCCGGCGGCGGTTTCGGCTGACAGCATGACCGCGTCTGTGCCATCCAGCACCGCATTGGCCACGTCCATCACTTCCGCGCGGGTCGGCGTCGGGTTGGTGATCATGGATTCCATCATCTGGGTGGCGGTGATCACGCCGCGGTTCAGGGCATTGGCGCGGTTGATCAGCTTTTTCTGTACA
Organism: Microbulbifer sp. SH-1; assembly: GCF_011326135.1. Lineage (NCBI taxonomy): Bacteria > Pseudomonadati > Pseudomonadota > Gammaproteobacteria > Cellvibrionales > Microbulbiferaceae > Microbulbifer > Microbulbifer sp. SH-1. The sequence continues at coordinate 2,004,618 of NZ_CP046948.1, forward strand.
CCAACCAGTGCCGCATCACCAATCTCCACACCCAGGTCGCCGCGAGCCACCATGATGACATCTGACGCGAGTACGATGTCGTCCATCTGCTCATCGTTCTCAACGGCCTCGGCGCGCTCGACCTTGGCGACGATGGCGGCGTTGCTGCCGGCTTCACGCATTGCCCTGCGCGCGATTTCCAGGTCTTCGCCACTGCGCGGGAAGCTCACTGCAAGGAAATCCACTTCCAGCTCAGCAGCGAGCTTGATGTCTTCGTAGTCTTTTTCCGTCAGCGCCGGTGCAGAAAGACCGCCCCCCAAAAGGTTAATACCTTTGTTGTTGGACAGCTTGCCGCCCTGCAGCACACGGCAGAACAATTTACTGTTGGTGCCACCGGTCACTTCCAGGCGGATTTTGCCATCATCCAGCAGCAGGATATTACCGGGCTTGCAATCGGCGATCAGAGATGGGTAGTCCACCCCAACCCGCTGCTGGTTACCGCCCTCTTTGGGACAGTCGGCGTCGAGGGTGAACTCGGCATTGTTCTCAAGAAAAATACTGCCTTCGGCAAAACGGGCGATACGGATTTTCGGGCCCTGCAGGTCGCCGAGAATAGCTACCAGCTTGTTTTGTTCGGCGGCAGCGCGGCGCACTTCCGACACGCGCTTGCGGTGATCGTCGGCACTACCGTGGGAAAAGTTCAGACGCACGACGTTAACGCCGGCGCGGATAATCTCGTCAATTACACGCGGCTTGTCGGTGCCCGGGCCGAGTGTGGCAACAATTTTTGTATGGCGAATCATATTTGCAGTATTTGTTTTTGAGTGGGATGTGAGACGTTTCTTATCGCAGGCTGCCTGTCGAAGCAGGAAAACCGGAGCGGGCATTGCGCCCGATCCGGTGAGATAGCATTTTCGCCATCAGTTCAAATTACAGGCCCTGCGCCTTTGCCATCGCCAGGCTGGTGTCGAGCATACGGTGAGAGAAACCCCACTCGTTGTCGTACCAGGCCATCACTTTCACCAGGTTGCCGTTCACGCGGGTGTGGTTGGCATCGAAGTGGCTGGACGCGGTGGTGTGGTTGAAATCCACAGATACCAGCGGCTGGTTGCAGAATGACAGTACGCCACCTTTGATGGTGCCGGCAGCGTCGTTCATGATCGCGTTGATTTCTTCTGCAGTGGTATCGCGGCTGGCAATGAACTGGCAGTCCACCAAAGAAACATTATTCACCGGTACACGTACCGCCATGCCGTCCAGCTTGCCTTGCAGCTCCGGAAGGACCAGGCCTACCGCTGCGGCGGCGCCGGTCTTGGTGGGGATCATGTTGTCGGCGGCAGCGCGCGCACGGTAGATATCCTTGTGCACGGCGTCCTGGGTGTTCTGGTCGTTAGTGTAGGCGTGCACGGTGGTCATGAAGCCGCGCTCAATACCGATCGCATCGTTCAACACCTTGGCAACCGGTGCCAGGCAGTTGGTGGTGCAGGATGCGTTGGAAACCACTTTGTGTTCGGCGGTGAGCTTGTCGTCGTTCACACCGTAAACCACGGTCAGGTCCGCGTCTTTGGATGGAGCGGAAATCAGCACCGCCTTGGCGCCAGCCTGCATGTGCTGAGCGGCCGCCGCCTTGTCGGTGAACAGACCGGTGCACTCCAGTACCAGATCTACCTTCAGCTCCGCCCACGGCAGGTTGGCCGGATTGCGCTCCTGGCAGACCTTGATGGTGTCACCGCCGATAACCAGGTTTTCGCCGTCGACGGAAACTTCGGTATTGAAGCGACCGTGCACGGTGTCGAAGCGGGTCAGGTGCGCATTGGCTTCCACCGGCGCCAGATCATTGATGGCAACCAGCTGGATGCGGTCGTTGTAGCCGGACTCATAGATCGCGCGGGTTACGTTGCGGCCGATGCGTCCATATCCGTTGATAGCAATTCTGAGTTTCATATCGCTACACCCTCTGTGTCTTTAAGTTTATGAATTTTTGTCTTCCAGCGACGGGTGTACTCCCCCCCGCACGCTGCAGTACTCACTACGCAATAAAATCGCTTTTTGCCGAAACCTGTTTTTGATTCAGCCCTTCAGCAGCGCGGCCTCTCTGGCCAGACGGGTAATTTCCGCCCAATTCTTTTCCGCGACCAGCTTCGATGAAGCCATCCAGGAGCCACCCACACAAACCACATTGGAAAGCGACAGGTAATCCTTGGCATTGCCCGGGCTGACACCGCCGGTGGGGCAGAACTTCACCTGTGCGAGCGGGCCGCCGATGGACTTCAGCATCGGCACACCACCGGCGGCCTCTGCCGGGAAGAACTTCTGGTAGCGGTAGCCGCGCTCCAGCAAGCGCATGACTTCCGACGGGTTGGCTGCCCCCGGCAGAAGCGGTACCGCAACGCCATCGGCGGCATCCAGCAGCGCTTCCGTAGCGCCCGGGCTCACCATGAAAGTCGCACCCGCATCCACAGAGCGGCGGATATCGGCGGCATTCAGCACAGTACCGGTGCCCACATGGGCATCCGGCAGGTGCTTGGCAATTTCCTCTACCGCGGCCAGTGCGGCTTCGGTGCGCAAGGTAACTTCCAGCACGTTAAGGCCACCTTCAACCAGCGCCTGTGCCAGCGGCAGTGCGTCGCTGACGTTGTCGATAACCAGTACCGGGACTACGCCAGCCTGTTCCAATACGGGTACGAGAGACTCTTGCATTGCGAATTCCTAAAACTCTGTATTTCCTAACTATTCACAGGCTCTTCAGCCAGTTCCCTTTGGGGCCGCCGGCGGCCGGAACATCAGGGAGCCCAATACACAGTGACCGGCTTCAGTCTCTGCTTGAGAATACTGCGCACCGGCATTTCACTCTCATCATCCCCCAGCAGTGCCTGGCGATAGACCTTGAGCTTTTCTTCTCCGGTGATCAGCAACTTGATTTCTTTCGCCTGCAAAATCGCGGCAAGCGTGAGCGTCATACGCTCGGTGTGCGGGCCGGTGACAGCACTCTGTTTGGCGGTGATGGCCTTGCACAATTTTTCAGACTTTGGATCCAGAGCTTCCTGGAGTCCCTCTGCGTAAGGAAAGAACGATGCGGTATGGCCATCGTTGCCCATGCCCAGTACACACACATCGAAGGGGCGCGGTAACTCCTGAAATGCACGCTCGCACTCCGCCTCACCCTCCGCCGGTGTGGCCGCTCCGTTTTTCATTCCCAGGCACGGTGCCTTGGCAGCTTCGTTCTGCAAAAGGCTGTTGGTGATAAACGCGAAATTACTGCCCGCTTCATCCTTTTCCACCCAGCGCTCGTCCACCAGTGCCACATTGACCTGCTGCCAGGGCAGCGGGCGGCGTGACAGCTCCCGGTAAACCGGCTCTGGCGAACTGCCACCGCTCACCAGAAACGTCGCCTGGCCGTTGGCCTTGATACCGGAGTGCAGCGCCGCGGCACATTCATTGGCAAGCGCCAGTGTGAGTCGCTCCCTGTCTGCAAAAAATTTTTCTTCGACCATGTCTTTGAGACCGTTTGTTACTCGTAACCGTTATCCACCGACGCCCGTTCAGGGGTTGAACCAGTGGTGCCCGTTTTCCGCCAGCAGGTGGTTGGAAGCCTGCGGCCCCCAGGTACCTGCGCGGTAGAGTTGCGGCTGGTTGCTGGTATCGCGCCAGTGATCGATGATCGGGTCGACCCAGGCCCAGGCAGCCGCCACTTCTTCGCGGTGAATAAACAGCGCGGAATTATTGGCTGCGGCATCCAGCATCAGGCGTTTGTAGGCGTCACTCTTGAAGCTGTCGTAGGTGTCGGACAGCGACAGGTTCAGCTCCACCGGTTGCAGCTCCATGGTGAGGCTGTCCATTTTCTTCGCCATCAACACCAGCTTGATGCTCTCTTCCGGCTGCAGACGAATCACCAAGCGGTTCGGAAGTACTTCGCCCGCTTCTGGCTGGTAAACACTGTGAGAAACCTTTTTGTACTGGATCACGATTTCCGCACAGCGTTTTTCCATGCGTTTGCCGGTGCGCAGATAAAACGGCACGCCGGTCCAGCGCCAGTTGTCGATATGCGCACGGATAGCGACAAACGTTTCGGTGGTACTGTTTGGCGCCTTCAACTCTTCCAGATAGCCCGGGACCAGCTCCTTGCCGAGGCCACCGGCCACGTACTGGCCGCGCACGATATTTTTGTCGACGTCCTTACCCACCAGCGGACGCAGCGCTTCCAGCACTTTGATTTTTTCCGAGCGGATATTGCGCGCGGACATGCTGTTGGGGGATTCCATCGCGATCAAACACAACAGCTGCAACAAGTGGTTCTGTACCATGTCGCGCAGCGCACCGGTGTCGTCGTAAAAACCCGCGCGACCTTCCAGGCCCACGGTTTCCGCAATGCTGATCTGGATGTGGTCGATGGTTTTCGCGTCCCACAGACGTTCAAACAGCACGTTACTGAAGCGCAGCGCCAGCAGGTTCTGAACGGTTTCTTTACCCAGATAGTGGTCGATACGGAAAATACTTTCTTCCGGAAAATACTCGGCAATCTTGCTGTTGATTTCGTCGGAGGTCTTGGCGTTGTAGCCCAGGGGCTTTTCCACCACTACACGGGAGTTTTCGTGGATCAATCCCTTGATGGAGAGATTTTCGCAACACGGACCGAACACCGCCGGAGGAATCGCCAGATAAAACAGGCGCGTGCGTGAGGTATCGTTGCCGAGCAGATCAATCAGCAGATCCCACTGCTCGTCCGGCTTGGAAATATCCAGAGACACCGCGCGCAGCATAGGGCTGAATTCTTTCCAGCTTTTCTCGTTGTACTCGCCATCGCGCAGATGGGTTTTCAACGCCTGCTGGGCGGTTTTGATGTAGGAATCAGCATCTTCCTGGCGGCGCACCACCGGCAGAATACGCGTATCTTTGTTCAGGCCACCTTCGATGAAAGCGCGGTAAAGAGCCGGAATCAGTTTACGCAGCGACAAATCTCCGCCGCCACCAAACAGTACCATGTCAAATGAATTAGCCATTGCAATTGCTCTCAAACGGTAACGCGGGCCCAGGCTTTGATCCCTGCCCGCCGAATTCGGTTAAAAAAGAATGCTTGCACCGGTTTCCGCGCCGCTCGCGAGCTTGCGCATATTGGTGAACAGGTCGCGGCCCATACCGATGGCATTGCCGGACAAATCGCACTCCGCCAACGGTCGCGCCGCCAGCTCTTCATCACTTACGTGGACTTTGAGAACACCGGCATCCGCATCCAGTTCGATGAGGTCGCCATCCTGAATTTTCGCAATCACACCGCCCTCCAATGCTTCCGGAGACAGGTGGATCGCGGCCGGCACCTTGCCTGAGGCTCCGGACATGCGGCCATCAGTGACCAGTGCCACCTTGAAGCCGCGGTCCTGCAACACGCCGAGCGACGGTGTCAGCTTGTGCAGCTCCGGCATACCGTTGGCCTGGGGCCCCTGGAAGCGCACGACTGCAACAAAATCTTTTTCCAGTTCACCCGCCTTGAACGCAGCGAGCATGTCGTCCTGGCTGTTGAACACCACTGCCGGCGCAGTAACTTTCAGCTGCGGGGTTTTCAGCGCGGATACCTTGATCACGCTGTTGCCGACGTTGCCCTGCAGCAATTGCAGGCCACCGTGGCTGGAGAATGGATCGCTGGCTGGGCGGATAACGTCCGGATTGCCGGATTCCTCCGCCGTCGGGCGCCACACCACGCCGTCCTTGTCTTCATTGAGGAAGGGATCGTAGGTGTAGGGTTCAAGACCGGAATCGCCGAGCACCGTGCTCACATCACCGTGCAACAGACCGGCACCCAACAGTTCGCGGATCAGGAACTGCATTCCGCCGGCAGCGGCGAAATGGTTGATGTCGGCTGTGCCGTTCGGATACACGTGGCACAGCAGCGGCACGATCTCGGAAAGCTCCGCCATGTCCTGCCAGGTAATCTGAATACCCGCGGCGCGCGCCATCGCAATCAGGTGCATGGTGTGGTTGGTAGAGCCACCGGTCGCGTGCAGACCGACAATGCCGTTGACGAAGGCTTTTTCGGTAAGAATTTTCGCAATCGGGGTGTAGCTGCTGGGCTCTGTAATCTGCACCAGCTGTTTTACCGCCGCCTTGTTCAGGGCGTCGCGCAGTTCGGTACCCGGGTTGACAAAGGAGCTGCCCGGCAGCTGCAGGCCCATGATTTCCACCAGCATCTGGTTGCTGTTGGCCGTGCCGTAGAAAGTGCAGGTACCAGCGCTGTGATAGGAGGCGCTTTCGGCTTCCAGCAGTTCCTTGCGTCCGACTTTACCTTCCGCATACAGCTGGCGAACACGGACTTTTTCCGCGTTGGCGAGACCGGTTGGCATGGGACCTGCAGGAACAAACATGGCGGGCAAGTGGCCGAACGACAGCGCTCCGATAACCAGTCCGGGCACGATCTTGTCGCAAATGCCCAGGTACATGCTGCCGTCGAACATATCGTGGGACAGGGAAATGGCCGTGGCCATGGCGATCACATCGCGGGAAAACAGGGACAACTCCATACCCGGCTGGCCCTGGGTGACGCCGTCGCACATAGCGGGCACACCGCCGGCGACCTGGGCGGTTGCGCCATTGCGCAGGGCTTCCGCCTTGAGCATTTCCGGATAGACACCGTACGGCTGGTGCGCCGACAGCATGTCGTTGTAGGAATTGATGATGGCCAGGTTTGGTCCCTGGCCGGAAGCGATGAGGTTCTTGTCGTGATCGCTGGACGCCGCCATGGCGTGCGCGAGGTTGCCACAAGACAGCTTGTGCCGCGCGCGGCCCTTGCCCTGGGCGTGCTCAACCTGAGCCAGGTACCTCGCCCTTGTCTCTTCGCTGCGGCGGATGATCCTGTCGGTAACCGCCTGTAACTGACTGTTTACCACTGATTTGTTTGCCATTTGTCTAACTCTTCGTTTTTTATCAGCTCGCCATACGCCCCTGCTAAGACAGCAGAGAAGCCTGTTCTCCAGCAGGCTCAGCCGCCCTTACTTCAGGCAGCTCCGCGGACGTAACCGCGCCGTTTGTCCGGCGGTAGTATTCGATCAGTTGGACAGTGGAGCCGTCGTCTCCGGCCAACGCCCCGCAAGCCAGTTTTGGCTCCGAATTTGTTGCCCAGACCTTTACCCAGTTCCACTCCCCACTGATCAAAGGAATAAATTTGCAGAATCACACCCTGGGCGAAAATTTTGTGCTCGTAGAGTGTGATTAGCGCTCCCAGTGACCGGGGCTCAACTCCTTCAAGAGTATGGTGTTACCTGGCTTTCCACCCCTGTGTACGTTGAATGGGGTAAGCCTTTTTATTTCTTCTTGCGTCAGCCTCTTGGCTCGCTGGTCATCGTCTCACCAGTGATGAATGTCTTGGGTGAGACGATAAAAACTGTGGATCCGGCATCCAGGCCGGCCAGCGCATCCGTGAGCTGGGCTCCATCCACGTGGATACAAAATGCACTGTGACATCACCCATCCGCTGGGCACGCAGCGCTTCAATGGCAGTCAGTGGCCCGAGATGGGAGCCACTGGCGCCAAGATTGGCTACATCGGTGATCCATTTGCCACTGTAGCCACTCAGGTCGCCATTATGTAGTAAAACTACAAGCTCTTTCAAGCGCTCCAACTCGGCGTCTATCCACCCGCTGCCAGTCACAGCCTGACTGGCACCGATTATTCGTGCCCGGTGCTTTTCAGCGCGCGCACTCGCGGCCGCCGCATCTGCGGCCAACTAGTCATGAACATGATGACAGCGCTATCAAACCCATCTCAACGACGCATGAACGACGAGCACGGCCAATCCGGCTTGTAGTTTTCCTCCAAAACCTGAGCGGAAGCCGCGAGGGAAGGCTCAATAGCGGCGAAACAAGACCAACTCCCGAAAACTTCCGGTCAAACACCGAGAAGTTGCCAATATGTACGCCCGAAAGGCCAGTGACCACAAAGCCATCGTCCCACTGCCGCTAACCGGGTAAACTGCCGGGCTGAATAAAACGCGGATCAAATCCGGCATTTCCGGTGTTAGGAACTCCGATAAAGGAACACAGCCGATCATGAAGAGCACCATCAACGACGTGGCCGCGAGGGCCGGGGTGTCGATCAAGACCGTTTCCCGGGTCATCAACAACGAACCCTCCGTACGGCCGGCAACGCGCAAGAAGGTGATGGACGCCGTGGAGGAGCTCCACTATCAGCCCAACCTGGCGGCGCGCAATCTGGCGGGCACCCGCAGTTACACCATTGCACTGATCTACGACAACCCCAACGCCTATTACGTGATCGACATGCAAAACGGCATTCTCGAGACCTGCAAGGCGCGGGGCTACGAACTGCTGATTCACCCTAGCGATTCCCGTTCGGACAAGGTCAACGACGAGCTGCGCGCGCTGGTGGAGCACTCGAAAGTAGCCGGCGTGGTGCTGACCCCGCCCTTTTCTGAAACCCAGTCAGTGATCGACGAAGTGAAAAAACTCGGGCTCGATTATGTGCGTATTGTCTCCAGTGGCGCCGCCGCAGGTGACGAGGAGAATTGCATCCAGGTGGATGACGCTGCGGCGTCCTACGACATCACCAGGCACCTGATCGAACACGGCCACCGGCGCATCGGCTTTCTGTGCGGTGGCGAAGAACACGTTTCCACCCACGGCCGCCTCGACGGTTATAAGAGCGCACTGCAGCAGGCGGGCATATCCATCGACCCGCAACTTATCATCCCCGGGGAATACTCCTTTGACTCCGGCGTCGAGGGCGCCAAGGCGCTGCTGAGCATTGATAACCCGCCCACCGCCATCTTCGCCAGTAACGATGAAATGGCCGCGGGCGCGCTATTTGCCGCGCGCCTGATGCATATCGCGATTCCGGAACAGCTCTCTATTGTCGGTTTTGAAGACAGCCCCTTCTCCCGTCAGACCTGGCCGAAACTTACCACCGCCCACCAGCCGAACAACGAAATTGCCCGTTGCGCGGCGGCTTTGGTGCTCAACAAGGCGCGCAGCAAAGGCGCCTCGGAATCGGCATCTGCCAACCGGGATGCGGGTATTACCAAGAAATTCGTGCCGGAACTGCTGGTGCGCGATTCAACCGGTAACGCGCCCATTTGATATTGGGCCGCCCTGAAACTGCAGACAAAAAAATGCCCTCACGTGGAGGGCAAAGATGACGAGAACCAAAGAGAGAAACTTCTTAAAGAAGCTCAATCAACAAAATCCTTTTAAGCACAACTCCCTGAAAACAATCTAACCGACAGACTCAATACGGTTGGCCTATTTCCAACTGCGCATCTTGTGGCCTTTAAGGGCGTAAAACAGGATGAACAGGTAAGCGGGAATCGCAATGATGTAGGCCGCCTGACCGTCGCCGGTATCGGCGAAATGCCCGTACAAGGGCGGCAGGACGGCGCCGCCGGAAATCCCCATGATCAGCAGCGCTGCGCCCTTGGAAGTGAACTTACCCAGCCCCTCCAACGCCAGCGGCCAGATCGCCGGCCAGCACATGGCGTTGGCAAAGCCCAGCAGTGCCACAAAGTAAACCGCGTTCGGAATTTCGGGCAGACCGAAGTGCGCCAGGGTCGCGGCCGACATGGCCGTGCTTTGGAGGGAACCGCTCATGACGGCGAAGGTAAACACAATGCCCAGCACTGCGGAGATCAATAGCGCGGTCTGTTGGCTGATGAAACGCGGAATGGCAATAGTGCCGTAGATGTAACCCAACACCATGAACACCATGGTGTATGAAGTCAGAACTGAAGCCACCGAGGTATCCAGGCCCGCCTGCTTACCCAACAGGCCGATGGCATCACCGGCGATGACTTCCACACCCACATAGAAAAACAGGGCGATGGAACCGAGCACCAGCTGCGGGAATTTTTTCAGGCCCAACATGGTTACAGCGGCGTCTTCCTGCCCTTCCACCTCTTCATCTTCAATATCGGGCAGCGGCGCAAACATCATCGCTACGGCGAGTACGAAGCCGAGAATCGCCATGCCGATATATGGGGTTACCAGTTGCCCGGCGAGCTCGCCCAGCTTGACATCCTTGGCGGCGGGATCAAGCACGGCGAGTTCCGCATCAGATACGCCGCTGATGCCAGACATCACCAATGCGGCGAATACCAGCGGCGCAACAATACCCGCCCCCTTGTTCAGCAAACCCATGATGCAGATTCGCACGGCTGCGGTTTCCGCAGAGCCAAGCCTGACCACATAGGGATTGGACGCAGTCTGCAGAACGGTAAGACCGGAACCGACCACAAACTGGGCCAGCAGGAATATGCCGAACATACGACTGTAAGCGGCGGGAATAAAAATCAGCGCGCCGACAGCGACCAGCGCCAGACCGAGCGCCATGCCGACCTTGTAGCCAGTGCGCTCAATGATGGCCGCCATCGGCATCGCCATCACCGTGTAGGCAATATAAAACGCGGACGTTACCAGCATGGCCTGGAAGGCGCTGAGCTCACAGATAGTCTGCAGAAACGGGATCAGTGCGCCGTTCAGCCAGGTGACAAAGCCGAAAATAAAAAACAGCAGACCGATGATGGCCATCGGCAGAATGCTGCTGCGCGTTTCACGCTGTGCTATAACTGCGGTATTCATGGTTTCACCTTTAATTATCGTTATTGAGCGTTGATCAAGTTCGTCATCGGGTTTTTATTACTTTGTAGGAGCCTGCTTGCAGGCGAACGGAGGTTTTATCGCAAGCAGCCATCCTTGGAGCAGTGTCCGGCCCGACCATCCATGGCCGGGCGCCCGTGAGAGCAGCGAGCAGTGCTCGCTCTACGCCCTCCCGGGCCCTGCAGGCAGGCTCCTACACAAAGCTCTATTCACTTACTGAAAAAACTTCTTTTCCACCGATCCAGGTTTTCTGCACCTGGAGCTTGTCATCGACAAGAATCATGTCGGCCGGCGCACCGGCAACAATGCGCCCGGCATCGGTACCGAGAAACTCGGCCGGATACAGGCCCGCCATACGCAGCGCCTCGGTCAGTTCCACTCCACACCAGTCGCGGATATTGCGCACTGCGCCGATCATGTCCAGATGCGATCCGGCCAGCTCACCGGTGGTCGACGTCAGTTTATCGCCATCGCGAGTGACGATGCGCTCGAACAGCGGGAAGCTCATTTCATCACTGCCCACCAGGGACATGGCATCTGTCACCAGCACAACCTTGCCGCGGGGTTTGGCCTTCATTGCCAGGATCATGGTTTCCGGGCTCACATGGTGGCCGTCAGCGATCAATCCGCACCAGCAACCGTCGCTGATCAGCGCGGTACCCACCATGCCGGGATCGCGCGAGTGCAGCGGCGACATGGCGTTGTAAAGATGTGTGAATCCGGTCGCACCCGCGGCGACCGCAGCGGCCGCAGTTTTGCCATCGGCATTGGAATGCCCGAGGCAGACCTTCACGCCGAGCGATACCAGCTTGGCGATATCCTCGGGGGACACATTTTCTGGCGCCAGGGTGACCATTTTCAGGCCGAGATCATCCCGCGCATAAATCGCCAACTCTTCTTCGCTGAGCGGGCGGATAAACTTTTCCTCGTGAGTGCCTTTCTTCGGGGCGCTCAGATGCGGCCCCTCGAAATGCACACCCAACACACCGGGTACCCCTTCCGTCAGAGCGGCACTAACCGCATCCGCGGCTTTCTGCATGACATCCACCTGATCGGTGATCAGGGTGGGCATAAAACCGGTCGTGCCAAAGCGAGCGTGAGCCGCCGACATCTTGCACAGCGCATTCACACTGGTGTCGTTGTTGAACAACGCCCCACCGCCGCCGTTCACCTGAATGTCGATCAGGCCCGGAGCAAGCAGCCCCTCAAGACGTACAGCGCCCGCCGCCGGCGCGCCGCCGACAGAGACCACCTTGCCATCGTCGACCGTTAGCGCGACCTCGCGGTGCAGCTGCTCGCCGTCGAATAACTGTTGTGCAATAAATGCCTGTGCCACTTGCCCGCTCCCGGATTCCGTCAACGACAAATCAGATGGTCTGGGTGACTTTTTTCAGACCTGCGGGCTCATCGGGATTGATGCCGCGGCTGACAGCCACATGGGCGACGTCAAGGTAGAAACGCTGCAGCAGTGCCAACGGCGCTACGCGCGGGTGCACGCCCTTGCTCGGCACGTGCAGGTTGATCAGGGTGCCTCCGCGACGGATGATATCGGCGATCTGCTCGCTGTGTGCCTTAAAGGACTCATCTTCGATGGGCACATTCACCACGGTGAGTTTCTGCTCGACGAGGGTGACCGGACCGTGCAGGAATTCCGCGCTGGAGAAGGACTCCGCGTGGATGTTGCACACTTCTTTCAGCTTCAGCGCCAGCTCGCGGGTGATGCCGTAACCGGGGCCGCGCCCCAACACCACCAGGTTTTTCACCGCCGCCAGGTCTTCCGGGCGCAGTTGTATATCGGATTCGATGGCTTCCGTGAGCGCCTTCGGCAGCATTTCGACACCGGCTTTCAGTTCCGCATCCTGGGTCCAGTTGGCCACCAGCTGCAGCACAGCAGAGAGTGTGCACAAGTAGCTTTTGGTGGCGGCAACCGCCAATTCCGGACCCGCTTTCAGCGGCACAACCTGATCGACGATGTCTTTGATCGGCGCGGTTTCATCATTCACCAGAGCAATGGTGTAGGCGCCGGCGTCTTTCGCCATCTGCGCCTGAGCGAGAATGTCGGGACTGCGGCCAGACTGGGAAATCACGATGACCAGCGCGTCTTCGAGTTTCAGTTTTTTGCCGTACACACTGGAAACGGAGGGCGCGGCGGCGAAGGTCGGCGTGCCGGTCTCAATTTCAATCAGGTATTTCGCGAATACACCGGCGTGATCGGAGGAGCCGCGGCCCACAATCATCACAAAGCGCGGCGGCTTGTTGCGCAGACGCTCACCCAGTTCCGCCATGATCGGCGCATTGTTCTGCAATTGCTCGGCAATCCGGTCCGGGGCCTCGCGGGCCTCGGTTTCCATTACTGTCATCGCCATAGATGCACCTGCCTTGTTGGCTTCAGTGGAGTTCACTGCGCTCATAAATCCTGTCCGTAATTCCGTGTCGTTATTTGTCGTGTGACAACTTGTGAGTTCTAGTTAAAGCACCCGCTTATCCAAAGAGCGGCGCCTTTTCACCGCAGCGATTTCATCCAAAAAGCGCTTTGGCATCTCCCTCTTCCGCTTTCGACTTGCCGTCACCCAGCGCCGCGAGAGAATGCTGGGCGAAGTAAACGCAGCCCAGCTCAGGCGGATCCAGGGGATCGGACACCCGCTCCGCCACATGGGGTTTGAGCCAGGGCTTGAGGCGCGGCGCGAGACCACCAATCATGGCGAGTCGCGGCGGTTTGCTCTCCATCAACTTGTCAGCAAGATCGCTGATGTAGGCGGCGCCATCGCGCATGATGGATGCGGCAATCGGGCAGTTCGCTTCCGCACACACCACCACCGGAACCGCCAGCTTGGCATACTGACTGGACGGTTTTCCCGCCATCATTTCAATCACGTCGTAGGGATCGCTGGTCCCGAGTACCCGCTGCAGCTCCTGCTTCAGCATCGAGTCCTGTGCCAGGCCCTCCATCGCCATCAGCAGATATTTGACCGCTTCCATCCCCAGCCAGGCACCGCTGCCCTTATCGCCGTGGGGAAAGCCGTGGCCACCGACAATCTCGCTGCGACCGTTAACCCAGGAATAACCTACGGAGCCAGTGCCAGCGATAATGACTGCGCCGTCGCCGCCGCGATGGGCGCCGAGACACGCGGAGTGCTGATCGGTGGTCAGGAACATTTGTTTGAAGGGATGTGCCCAAGCGCTCATCTCATTGTAGAGACGGGGCATGTTGACGCCGGCCAGGCCGACACCGGCCACCAACTCCCCCAGCGTTTCCGGCGGCAGGCCGGCATCCGCCACGGCCAGTGCGGCAGAGCGCACAATGGAATCAATGGTCTGTGCATAACCATGAAGGGGGTTGGCGGGCCCGGAGACTCCGGTACCCAACAGGCGATTGTCGGCATCAAATACGGATGCGCGGCATTTACTGCCGCCGCCATCCACGCCAACGTAGAGAATTTCCCTGCTATCTCTTAAAGCAACCATCGAATCCGGCCCCTAAGATTTCTATTGTTATTTGTCCCACCGGATTTCCCCATCGCAATTCCTGCGCCCCAGAAGACCCGGCGCGGCGCACATACGGCGCCTGTGCCAATATGGAAGAAATACTACAAGACAAATGACAGCGTTGTCATGCTGTTTTTCAAAAAAAACCGCAAGACTTCTCCAAGAATAGGTCGATTCTTTGCTCCAGGTGGCGAAAAAACCGACAACTGTAAGTAATACAAGGTCCCAACGGTTAACAGACACCATACCCCGTTGCGGCATCTACACCGCCTACAGAAGCTTTTGAGTGTCGTCAGCGTATCCGGTTCAAACTTATTGCAATAACTTCGTCACAGTTTTCTGCGATAAAGCGCGCGCCGCGGTAGCGACGGACAGCCGGCCCGCCCTGGCCGGCGGGAAAACGATGATAAATACAGGGGGAACAATGAGTATCCGCAGTAACTCGATACTTGGTCTTTTTTCCGCATTGCTGCTGCTGGGCAATCCGGCCCACGCCGATAATGGCACTGCAAATACCCTGTTCCGGCTCACGGGCTCGAATACCATCGGTGCGGATCTGGCGCCGGCACTGGTGAAAGACTACCTTGAGCACGTGGGTGCGAGCGGCATACACCAGCGCAGTGAAGGAGAGAAGCACTGGATCAGTGCCCGCCTTAAAAACGAAGAGGTTGTCATCCCGATCATCGCCCTGGGCTCCAGCACTGGCTTCAAGGCCCTCGACTCCGGTAGCGCGGACATCGCGATGGCGTCCCGCAGAATCAAAGCGGCCGAAGTCAACGCCCTCGCCCGCGTCGGTGACATGACCAGTCCCCAGGAGGAGCACGTCATCGGTCTCGACGCGCTGGTGGTCACCGTGCACAAGGACAACCCCGTAACCCAGCTCGACGTGACGCAGCTGGCCGACATATATAACGGCAAGATCCGCAACTGGGCCCAACTCGGTGGCCCGAACCTGCCCATCCGCCCGCTCCACCGGGACATACAATCCGGCACCCGCGCTACGTTCGATGAAGAGGTATTCGGCGGCAGCCGCACCGCGGCGCCGTTCGCCCACGAGGTATCCGGCAACCACGAAACCCGCGCGCTGATCGAGCGCGACCGCGCCGCCATCGGCTACCTGCCCTTCGCCGATGCCGACGGTCTACATAAAGTTGCGATCAAGTCCGGCGAACTCGCCGCTGTGGTGTCGGATCGCGGCATCATCGCCACCGAGGATTTTCCCCTCACTCGTCGCCTGTATCTCTATCGCAGTCCCGGTAGTCTCCATCCACACGTAAACGCTTTTCTGCGTTTTGTTGAATCCCACCGCGGCCAACAGATCGTCGCCGACACCGGGTTCATCAATCTCACACCGGTGGCCATCAAACTGTCGCCCTATGCCAATGCCCCGGAAAATTACCGCAACCTAATGACTAGCGGTTCGCGCCTCAGTATCTCTTTCCGCTTTGCCGACGGTAGCGCCGAGCTCGACAATCGGGCCCTGCGGGATCTGCACCGGCTGCAGGATTTCATGGCCCGCGAAGAAAACCGCCACCTAAATCTGACACTGGTGGGCTTTTCAGATCGCATGACCAACGCCAATATCTCCGACCTGATATCCCGCTTCCGTGCCCTCAAGGTGCAGGGAGCTCTACTGCGGGATCACCAGATGGGCGACAGTCAGATCATGTCGGTAGGCGCCTTCGCGCCACTAACCGCCAACAGCGAGCAGGGACCGGTAAAAAACAGCCGGGTGGAAGTCTGGATTAACTGATGCCTCTGCGGTAAGCAACTATATTTACCGCCATGACCACCGCGAAATTCCATCCCTGGGTTACCCGTGCAACCGCGCTGCTGCTGGTGCTCACCCTGTTATTGGCGGGCGGTTGCTCCAGTGTCCGTCTCGTCTACGGGCACCTCGACTGGTGGATGGACCGCACACTCAATAAATATCTGGACCTCAAGGGCCCCCAGAAAAATCTGCTCTCCCAGCGGGTGGACGAATTCCACCGCTGGCATCGCCAGACCCAATTGCCCCGCTACGCCGACTACCTGGAGCAGCTCAGCGCGGAAGTGTACTCCCCGGACGTCAGTCCCGCGCGACTGATCGAAATCGAAAACCAGGCGGAGGCGTTCTGGAACAGCTCCATTAGTATGCTAAGCGACCTGCTGTTGCCGGTGCTGCTCCAGCTGGACGCTACACAAATCAATACCCTCGCGGAAAACGCCCGTGAAGAGCGGGAAAAGTCGCTGAAAAAATGGCAAAAGGAGCGCAACAAGCGGGAAAAGGAATTCCGCAAACAAGCGGAGCGCTGGCTCGGCGACCTGACACCGCAGCAGGACGCCATGGTTGAGCGCGAGCTGGCCAGCACCACCTTCGACCCCAAGCTTCGCGATGCCCAGCGCGAACGCTGGACCAATGCCTTTATCCGCACCCTGAAAGACAAGCCGACGGGCTACGAAAAGACCCTGCGGGATCTTCTGACCAACCCGCAGTCACTGTGGTCGGAGGAGTATCGCCAGATGCAGGAGCAACTGCGCGTCCAGGCGCGGAACCTCGGCAGCGAAATTCTGCAAAGTTCCACAGCGGAGCAACGTCAGCACCTGAAATCCACCCTGGAGGAGTACGCCACCGACTTCCGACTCCTGGCGGCGCAGAAGCCCTAGGTGACGGGCAGACACACAGACTCTCCGGCCGATCACAGTCGGTTTCAGTTGCAACAAATTTTCCGCCGAAAACACCTGTATTTATCGGGTTTTCCCGCAAAAAATTGCCAGAAAACATGACGCACTCCGCCCGCTGCTGATAAGCTCCCCTCCGCAATTTCAACCGCCAACTACCTGTCATTGAGGAGAGGAATTTCCGTGCGTATCGAGACCGCCCAACGCGAGCAGCTGCAACAGTGGGAAAAAGAGCTGGAGCAGCAGTACCAGCGTATTTGCCAGCACAACCTGAGCCTGGACCTGACCCGCGGTAAACCGGCGGCGGATCAACTGGCACTGTCCGACAGCCTGGATGGCATCCTGAATGGCGATTACCGCGCGCCTGACGGCACCGACACCCGCAACTACGGCGGCCTCGAAGGTATCGCCGCGGCGCGCGAACTGGGCGCGGATATCCTGCAGGTACCTTTTGAAGAAGTGCTCGCTGGCGGCAGCAGCTCGCTGACCCTGATGTACCACGCGGTACTCACCGGCTACCTGTTCGGCTTTGCTGGCAACCAGCCATGGAAAGACCTGAAGGCGCCGAAATTCCTGTGCCCGGTGCCGGGCTACGACCGCCACTTCGCCATCTGCGAGCAGCTCGGCATCGCCCTGGAAACCGTACCCATGACCGCCACTGGCCCGGACATGGATGCCGTGGAGCAAAAAATCCGCGAAGACCAGGACATCATCGGCATGTGGTGCGTGCCGAAGTTTTCCAACCCCACCGGTGTCACCTACGATGCCGACACCGTGGACCGACTGGCGCAGCTGGCCAAGATTGCCAATCCCGGCTTCCGCATTTTCTGGGACAACGCCTACGCGATTCACGACCTGGACCACCAGGTGAAACTGCCGAATATCCGCGAAGCCGCGCTGGGTAACGACACCGCCGACTCCGTGCTGCAGTTCGCCTCCACTTCCAAAGTGACCCACGCCGGTTCCGGTGTCGCCTTCGTGAGTGCGAGCCCCGCCAACCTGGCGTCACTGAAAAAGCAGATGTCTGCGATGACCATTGGTCCGGACAAGGTGAACCAGTTGCGCCACGCGCGCCTGTTCCCGGAGCTGACCCAGTTGAAGGAACACATGCAGAAGCACGCAGAAATCCTGCGCCCGAAATTTGCCTGCGTGCTTGAGCACCTCGAAAAGAATTTCGCCGATACCGACATGGGCGAGTGGGAAAAACCGCAGGGTGGCTATTTCGTTTCCTTCAACACCCGCCCCGGTTGCGCCCAGGAAGTGATCCGTCTGTCCGCGGAGGCCGGGGTGAAACTCACCCCCGCCGGTGCCACCTTCCCCTACGGCAAGGACCCGGAAAACAGTAACATCCGCATCGCCCCCAGCTTCCCGCCACTGGAAGAGCTGGACACCGCCATGTCTGTGTTCGTGCTGTGCGTGAAACTCGCCACTGTGCGCAAGGCGCTGGAAGCGGCCTGATTTATTCGCCGCGCCAGAAACAAAAAAACCGGCTAACTGCCGGTTTTTTTGCGCTCGATCAGCGCGCTTTGTAGGAGCCTGCTTGCAGACGAACCGTTCAGAGCTTCGTACTGTTCGCCTGCAAGCAGGCTCCTACAGGGAAAGCGTCAGCCAGGAAATTCTCAGACCTCGTTGCGCCGCGTCTGCCAGGTGATCGGTCGCGCGTACTGCGCCACCTTGTCTTCCACCCCCAGCAGCATCGCAAACAGCGCCATCCGCACCAGCAGGCCGTTGTCGGTCTGGCGGAAAATCGCGAGGCTCGGGTGCTCGTTCAGGTCCGAATCCAGCTCATTGGCCTCAGCGCGGGAATCCCGCGGCAGCGGGTGCATGATGACCGTGTTGGGCTCCGCGTGGCGGGTGAAAATATCCCGATTCAGGCGGAAACGACCGCGATAGCGGTCGGCCTCGGCCTGGGATGCGAAGCGCTCTTCCTGAATGCGGGTGGAGTAGACGATATCCACATTTTTTATCGACGGTTCCAGCTGATCGGTAATCGTCACCTGGTGACCCCACTCGCGCAGCTTCTCCACCACCGCCTGCGGCATCGCCAGTTCCCCCGGCGACACCAGTACCAGCTGCACTTTTTCAAACAGGCACAGCAGTTTGCACAGGGAGTGCACCGTGCGGCCGTGTTTCAGGTCGCCGATCATGGCGATGCGGAAGTTATCCAGCGAGCGGCCCTTGCCTTCCAGCTCCTTGCGGATAGTGTACAGGTCAAGCAACGCCTGGGTCGGATGCTCGTTGGCACCGTCGCCGCCGTTCACCACCGGTACCCGGCTCGCTGCGGCGAATTCGGCCACGGAACCGGACTGCGGGTGGCGCATGCAGATCACATCGGAGTAGCCGGAAAGCACCCGTGCGGTGTCATACAGGGATTCACCCTTGGCCAGGGAACTCGCGGAAACGCCCACCGTCTCGCGCACAGTGCCGCCGAGCAGGTTGAAGGCACAGCCAAAGCTTACCCGGGTGCGGGTGCTGGGCTCGAAAAACATGTTGCCGAGGATCGCGCCCTCGAGAACCCGGGTGACTTTCTCCCGACGGGCATAGGGGACCATGGTGTCTGCCACGGCAAAGACGCGGTCGATGTCACCGCGTTCAAACTGGCTTACCGAAAGGATGTTGGCGCCGATAAAGTCCATTGTTTCTCCACTGTGTGTGTGCCAAGAGGCTGCGCCGGGATCGCCGGCGGCTTTATCGGGCGCGTATTCTACGCGTGTGGTGGGTGACCGAACAGAGACTCCCTTTCAATTCCGCGGTGGAGTTCTGCTCGAAACTGGATCCCGGCCTGCGCCGGGATGACGAGTGATAGGGAAAAATTTCTAGCTCTGTCATTCCCGCGCAGACGGGAATCCAGTCCACGGGCTCAGCCGAGCAATGCGTCGCCCCACGCTTCCAGCTGGTCCAGCAGATCGCTGCGCTCAGGGAAGGACTCGCGCAGTTCCGCAATTTCCTCGAAATACGCCTCCATGGTAATACTCGCCCCGAACGCCGGATCCGTCAGGCGCTGGTAGCGCCACTCCTCCCAGCGCTCCTGCTCGTCCTCACTCAGGGTCTCGGGGAAGTTGCGCGCGCGCAGGCGAAAGAGTAGTTCCGGCAGACGCGGATCGGAAAACGGAAACGACTCCGCCAGCGCTTCCGGACCGCGGGTGGCTAGTGCGGCGTGCACCTGGCGGCAGAGGTCGCGGTCGGCGTCGTTCATAAAACCGTCGTACAGCCGGGCCTCCACGTCCTTTGCTGGAAACTCGCCGTCGAGAAACACCTTGTGCAGTTTCTCCGTCAAGTCGAGGGCCTGCAGCGTCTGCCAGTTGGCCTCACAGGCGGACTTGTCGATGCCGAGTTCCGCCGCGCGCTGGTCCGACAGCATATTCGCCGGCGCCAATACCGGGCAGCGGTTCATGTGGATCAGTTTCAGCCCCACCGGCTGTTCGCCCTCGTTGAGCTTGTCGCGGGCAGTGTAGAGGCGCTCGCGCAGGGCGTCGGCATCGAGTTGCAGAATCGGCTCGGGGTCCATGGCGAGGTTTACACAGATCACCGCGTTGCGGTTGACCGGGTGCATGGCGAGCGGCAACACGTAAGTGAGATGCCCCTGACTCGCCGGCACCTTGCCGGACACGTGCAGCAGCGGCTTGCGCGCACGCGGGTCCAGCAGTTTCGCCACTTCCTGCTTGCGGCGCAGCTTGTAGACGTAGTCATAGAGCTTCGGCTGCTTCTCCCGGATCAGGCGCGCCATATCGATGGTGGCGCGCACATCAGACAGCGCATCGTGGGCGCCTTCGTGGCTGATGCCGTTGGCGGCGGTGAGCTCTTCCAGGCGGAACGACGGTACCCTTTTTCCGTCCACCGGCGCCTTTTCCGGCCACACGATGCCCTCTGGACGCAGCGCGTAGGTAAGGCGGACCATATCGATAATGTCCCAGCGGCTGTTGCCGGAGCGCCATTCGCGCTCGTAGGGGTCCAGCAGATTACGGTAGAGGGTGTGGCGGGTGACCTCATCGTCAAAGCGCAGGCTGTTGTAGCCCACACCACAGGTTCCGGGTGCACCGAGTTCATCGAGGATGCGCTGGATAAAGTCGATCTCCGGCAATCCCTCAGCCAGCGCCTTCTGTGGCGCAAGCCCGGTCACCAGCGCCGCCATCGGCTGCGGCAGGCAGTCGCTCGCCGGCTTCGCGTAGATCATCAGGGGCTCGCCGACGATATTGAGATCTTCGTCAGTGCGGATACCAGCAAACTGGGAGGGCTTGTCTGCACCGGGGTTGGTGCCCCAGGTTTCGTAGTCGTGCCAGTAAAGTGTGGTAGCCATAGATCAACGCCCGTCTGTCCAATTCGAGAAAACCGTCATATTAACGCAAATGGCGCAATTGCTGTCTGGACAGTCCCTCGCAGCGGCAGCAAGCTTCGATCGCTGGAAAGTGAGAACTTCAAAAAGGAGACCCCATGGCCGTAAAACCCATCCCCGAAGGCATGAACACCGTCACCCCCTACCTGTGCGTGAAAGGTGCTGCCGCCGCCATCGACTTTTATTGTCCTGACACGCCCCCTGCGAGAAGCCATAGCGGGGCGATCCCGGATTAACCAAGCCGCGTCCCAATTCCCCGCTTGTGGACGCCCATCAGGCGGTGCCGGTTACCAGCTCCATCTGCCCGAACGGCGTTTGCAGACTAAACGACTGCACATTGTGAAAGCCGGCCTCTGCCGCCGCGGCGCGAACACGGCCCCGGGCAACAGACAGGGGGCCGGATTTCAACTCCGCATGCAACCGTCCCAATATGTGAAACTCGGGTTCGGTGCGGTCGTCGTTGAGTTCTTCGTGAAAACTGATCAACATCCCCCCCGGTCGCAGCGCCCGCCGTATCCGCCCCATGACCGACGTCAAATCGCGGGCGTAGTAAAAAACCATGGAAGCCCAGATCAGGTCATAACCTGTCCCCAGGTCATCACAGTTCATGTCTCCCCCACGCAGCTGTATCCGAGTCTTGTCGGTAACCCGCGACCCGAGACTGGCCACTACCCCGGGCAGGTCGAATATCACGGTGTCGATATCCGGCCGGGCGGCACAGATATCCAGCGCCAGGCTCTCCGACCCGGCCCCCAGATCAAGCATCTTTTTGACACCCGGCCAGCAGGGCAACCCGCTTAAGATATCCATCACAATCGGGTTCCTCACCGAGCGGTGAAAGGAACGCAGACCGCCCACTGCCCGGGACCAATATTCCGGCCGGACCATTTCCGGCCCTGTCTGTACCTGCTGTTTATCGCGAAGGAGCGCGATGATCTTGTCGGCACTCACGTGCCGGACCTCGCCCAGATAACTCAGCAAGTTGGACATGGAAATGTCGGAAGTGGATGTGAGCAGCGGCGCAAAACCGCCGTCGACACAATAGCTGTCTTCGTGTTTACCGACTACGCCGAGCGACACCAGCGCATTGAGCAGCAGTTCGGTTCCCTCGCCGTCGAGCCCATATTGCTGCGCAAGCTCGCCAGCGGCACGTGGCAGCGTAAGGTCATCAAAAATACCCAGTTCCAGTGCAACAGCCAGCACTTCCCAGCGCAGCGGAGCGGTCAATAAATCGAACAGGCGATACTGGGCGTCGCTGCCATAACGGGCAGCCGGGGAAATAGCGGTAGGCATGGCGGGCTATATCCTGTATCCGATGGTAAAAGCGAGCGTGCGCGGTCTGCTGTCTTCCACCAGCACACCGGCCGCCGTCCGTAACGCGCGGCTGTAAATAACCTCATCGAAAAGATTGCCAATAGAGACCGCACCGTGGATATCCCCGAGGGTATAGCGCAGCCGGAGATTTACCGCGGTGTATTCCGGCTGTTCCAGGGTGTTCTGTCGATCAAAATAAAAACCACTGGAATGATGCGCAGATATTTCCGCCGCCCACGCGGCGGAATAGCGGTAATCCAGCAGCAGAGACGAAGTGTGTTCCGGTGTATAGGTCATACGACCACCGTCGAGTTCCGAGTGCTGGTAACCGAGGTTTGCCTGCAGTGTCAGGCGATCGTTCAGCGGCGCGTTCAGGCGATACTCAAGGCCGCGTATATCCGCCACACCGGTATTGGAGATTGTCTGCAAAGCTCCGGGCAGAAAATCCACCAGTTGTTTGTTCTGGAAGCGGGTGTAAAACAACGTGATGGCGTGATCCATTCGCCCGCCCAAGAGAGTGCCGCGGTACCCCGCCTCAGCGCTGCGGTTTTTTTCCGGGCCGTAGGAAAACGTTTCCGGACTGCTGGCGGCGGCATAATTGAAGCCACCGGGTAAATAGCCACGGTAATAACTCGCATAGACGGATTCATTCTCTCCCCAGCTATACGCCGCAGAGAGGCCGGGCAAAGTCGCGGTGTGCATCTCGTTCATGCTGTAGCCGCTGTCGACAGGGCCTGTGAGCAGCTGCCTACCCGACTGGCGGTTGCGCTCGATGCGCACTCCTACACCCAGCTCCAGCGAGTCGAGCGGGAAAAAATCCACGCGCGCCAACGCCGCTGCGTTTTCGTTTTCCAGCGAAGTTTGTCGCCGCAACCGCTGGAGACCTATCGTCATATCCACGTCGGTATCCTCCCGGGATAGATAGGCGCCCAGCGACCACGCCCATGTGGAGTCCTCCCTGTCGGACATCAGCTGGAATTCCTGCGACACCATGCGGTCCTCAAGAGAAGACAGCGTCGGGGGTGTGTTCATCGGCCCGGCATCCAGGTCCATGACAAAATCCTGCCGATAACCAGTGACACCAGTGGTCGATGCCAGTTGCAACCCGCCCATGTCGCGCTCCAGCCGCAGGGAGTGAACGGTTTTTTTCTGTTCATCGCGGGTTTTGGTGTTGTAGTTAACCGAAAAGCGCTCCGTCGCCAAAGGGCCTTCCAGATAGCGCATAGTGGCGCGACCGCGCTCCCATTGTTCCCAGTGGCTGTCCACACGGATATCGGTCTGACTGTCGGTGCGGTAGGACCAGGCCACATGGGCTGTGTCCCGTTCCGCGCGCCACTGGGGTTTGCGCGCGGCCATTAGATTGTCGAACGGTGGATTGCCGTCTTCGTGCCGGAGTGCGACGGCCAGCGCCATGGGTTCCGACACAGGGCCACCGGCGGAGACCTGCAGTGCCCGCGACGGTTCCCGGCCTGCCGCCCCCTCGCGCCACAGGTGAGAATACCCTGTGCCGGCGGCAAGAGCGTCGCTGGGGAGACGCGATTCGATCCGGATACTTCCCGCCGGCGCATTGCCACTGCGCTGGTTTTGTGCAGCGCCTTTTTCCACTTGTATCGTTTCCACATTCAAGCGGTAGGGCGCCTGAGTGACGCCGAGAGGCAGGGAAACCCCATCGAGTACATAGCCCACCGGGTCCCGCAGTCCCGTATCGATCGACGACATACCGCGTATCACCAACCGGGTTTTCACCGAGGACTCTTCGACCGCCACATTGGCTGCGCGCGCTTCCAGCGCGCCGAGACTGCCCCCGGCAAGCTGTGCCGGATGCAGCGCGACAACGCCGCGTGTCCGTTGCGCCTGTACCGCCTCCGTCTCTGCACGGGCCGAAACTTCCACCTGTTCCAGAGCGCCGCGATCATCTTCCTGCGCGAGCGCCACACCAGCGCCTGGAAACTGAATGATGACCACAAGCCACGCGCAGAGTCGCCGTACTTTCATAGTGTCTTCCTGAAATTTCACACGGTGGACGATGATAGGAAGTCGGCACCCTGGAACCTACAAGCTGAAGAACGCTGCACTTTCACCTCAAGAGCGCTATGTACAGCTTTTTTGATGGGCGTTCGCAAAATGACAATTGAGCGCGCAACGCTTGATAGCGCCAAAGAAATAAAGCCGGTTTGATGGCGAAAATTCTGGCGAAGGAAGGCGACACCATGAAAATACCCCCCCTCGTTGAGGCCAATGCAGAGTTGAGCAAGCGGGAACTCGAACGCTACAGCCGACATCTGCTACTCCCCGATATCGGTTTACAGGGGCAGAAACGCCTCAAGAACAGTCGCGTGCTGGTGATCGGCGCCGGTGGGCTAGGTTCCCCGACACTGCTCTATCTGGCTGCCGCCGGTGTCGGCACACTCGGCATTGTGGAATTTGACCGGGTGGATGTTTCCAATTTGCAGCGCCAGGTGATTCACGGCGAGTCCGACGTCGGCCGCAAAAAATCGGAAAGTGCGCGGGATAAGATTAGCGAGATCAATCCGTTTGTTAACGTCGAGATCCACAATCAGCGTCTCGAAGCGGACAATGCTGAAAGCATTATTTCCCGCTATGACCTGGTGGTTGACGGCACTGATAATTTCGCCACGCGCTATCTGGTCAACGACGCGTGTGTCCTGGCGGAAAAGCCCTACGTATGGGGCTCCATATTTCGCTTTGAGGGCCAGGCATCCGTGTTCTGGGAAAAAGCCCCGGGGGGCCTCGGCCTCAACTATCGCGACCTGTACCCGGAACCGCCGCCGCCCGAACACGCGCCATCCTGCTCCGAAGGCGGTGTGTTGGGCATCCTGTGCGCCTCAATCGGTTCCATTATGGCGACCGAAGCCATCAAACTTCTCACCGGTATCGGCACGCCGCTGCTGGGTCGGCTGATGGTGTATGACGCGCTGGATATGAGCTACCGCACACTCCCTATCCGCCGCAATCCGGAACGCCAAACCATTACCCAACTGGAAGATTATGAATTCTTCTGTGGACTCCGTCGCGAGCCGGAAGCTGCGCCGGAGGTGCCCGGCATCAGCGTGCAAGCGTTTAAGCAACTGCGCCACGAAGGACATCCGCACCTTCTGGTGGACGTGCGCGAACAGCGCGAACGGGAAATCTGCCAAATCGACGGTTCAATATCGATTCCTCTGGCGGAGCTGCTCGCCGGACGCGGTCTCGAACGGCTCGACAAGGAAATTCCGCTAATACTGCACTGCAAGGCGGGAGGGCGTTCACGCCAGGCTCTGCTCGCACTGCAGGAAAAGGGGTTTACCAAACTGCACAACCTGGAGGGTGGCATCCTGTCCTGGATACGGGAAGTCGATTCCGAGCTAGCCGCTTACTGATCTTGCTTACATTTAGGACACCGTTTAGGTAGGACACCGTTATGTTGAAGATTCAGGAATCCCATGTTCAGGCCATCCTTGAACACGCATACCGCGAGCACCCGCTGGAAGCCTGCGGCATCATCGCCGCCGGTCGCGACGGCAGCCAACACCGCCTGATTCATATGGACAACGCCGCGCGCTCGGAAACCTTCTTCCAGTTCGATCCCCGGCAGCAGCTCCGCGTCTGGCAGGAAATGGAAGACCGCGAGGAAACGCCGCTGGTGTTTTACCACTCCCACACACACAGCAGGGCATTCCCCAGCCGCGAAGATATCCAGCATGCGTGGGACCCCCAGGTCCACTACCTGCTGGTATCCACAGACAGCCAGAGCCGCGGTGAACTCCGCAGTTACCGCATCATCGACGGGCGCGTCAGTGAGGAAGCCACTCACGTCCTTCGCGGAACCTGAACAATGCAGCCGTCGCGAACACGTGTTTATCCCAGCCCTTATTGCAACGCACACTGAAAAAAGGAAATAAGCATGACCATTAAAGTCAAAATCCCGACACTTCTGCGCGCGCTTACCGGAGATCAGAAAGAAGTGGAAACAACCGGGGGAACCATCGGGGAGATTATTGAAAGCCTGGAGCAACAATACCCCGGGATCAGGGAGCGTCTGATGAGTGGCGATGAGGTTCACAAATTCATGAACATTTACGTCAATGAGGATGACATCCGTTTTCGGGAGAGGCTTGCCACCGCTGTCTCCCCCAGTGACACCATCACTATTCTGCCGGCCGTTGCCGGCGGTTGAGCGCTGCGCGGGGCTGAGATGCCCCGCCACTTCTCCTCTCCGTCACCTCCCACGCCCCGTTTTCCCGCTTCCCAATACGCCGATATCGCTATACCACGGGCACCCAGCCAAGCGCCCGCATTTTCCTTCTCTATCGGCCACAGGGGAAAGCTCATCAAATGACATTTATTCGTTGGGGAAATGACAGCAGGGGAGCGTCTTCCCAGCGTATTTTCACTGGCACAGATTCAACCGGTCTCAGCCATCGTGGATATCAATAATTTTTTCTCCAACTGCGCAATCGTCGGCAATTTCCAGCACGCCTCACCCGCATTGCAGCCGGTGGTCAAGGCGCTGCTCTTCCAATGTCGGGCACTGGGTATCCAGGTGGAAAACCACTCCCTGATGGATGCCGGCACCAACCTGCCACTTACCTTTATCACACCGGATTTTGAATCGGTCGAATGCCGTTTTAGCTTCTGGTCCGATTCGGAACAGCGCGCCGGTTGTGAAACTACCCTGCAGGCGGCCACCGGACTGATGTCGGTGCACGGCCGGGCAACAGGTAGGGCGCAGCCGATTCCACTGCCCTACCTGTCTACCGTCTCCGCGACGCTGGCGCTCCAGGCCTGCCTGGCAACGGCCCTGGCACGCCGCCGCGGACTGGGCATTTCCCGCAGCCGGGTATCCATGGCGTCCGCCGGGCTGCTCTGCGCCGGTCAGTACCTCGCCGGTGCGACTACCCGGGAAGACGCGGAGGAAATCCTGCCCGGGCACCACGACGCGGGGCTGCGGCCGCCGTTCCGATCCGCGGACGGCGTGCGCTTCGAACTGGAAACGCTTTCCCCCGATCCCTGGCGCCGGCTGTGCGACGCGCTGGGGCTGGAACCCGTGGAAGCAGGCAGGGGCTGGCAGTCCTTCCTGCAGCGCTATGCCAAAGGCATCTGTCCGCTGCCCGAACGCCTGCACAAGCGCTTGGCCAAGTTGAGCTTCGCTCAAGTCACACGCATCTGCGGCGAGGCCGGTGTCGCCCTGTGCCGACAGCGCACCATTGAAGAGCGCGCGCGCGACAGTGATGTTGAGGAACTGCTGCGAGCGGGCCCCTGGCAGCTGCATCCGGCAATACCGACCGACACACCACTGCCGCCGCCCCGCGAACAGGATCAGCCCCTGAGCGGACTGACGGTGGTGGAATCCTGCCGCCGTATTCAGGGCCCGATGGCTGGACACCTGTTGTCCCTGCTCGGCGCGCGGGTCGTCCGCATAGAACCCCCGGGTGGGGATCCTCTGCGGGGCATGCCGCCGCTGGTGGCTGATTGCTCGGCGCGCTTCGACGCCCTCAATCACCACAAAGAAGTGATCGAGATCGACATCAAGAGCGCAGCCGGGCGCGCGCAACTGGTGGAGCTGGTTTCTGATGCGCAGGTGTTCCTGCACAACTGGGCCCCGGGCAAAGCAGAAGAATTGGGGCTGGATTACCGGCAGCTGGCCGCGGCCAGTCCCGGCCTTGTGTACACCCACGCCGGAGCCTGGGGACAGCTGGACGGCGCACTGGATATCCCCGGCACAGATTTCACTGTGCAGGCCTACTCTGGCCTGGCCGATCTGATCGGTCGCGCCGGAGGCCACGGCGGCGGCACCCTGTTCACCGCGTTGGATCTGCTCGGCGGCATCCTCGCGGCCCAGGGCGTTCTGCTGGGCTTGTTGAGCAGGAGTTTCTGCCACCGCGGCGGTCAGGCAAACACCTCGCTATTGGGCGCAGCCACACTTCTTAGCCAGTCCCACTTGCACGCCTGCCGCATGGGTACAGCGCTGCTGGAACCGGCGCTGGCAGACGCATGCAAAAACCTTGTCATCGAAAATCTGCGCGATCTGCCGCAGCAATCGCACTTTAACGGCGACCTGCATACGGATTCCTACACTCGTGTCACCCCACCCTGGAGATTCTCATGAACCATACCGGCCTTTTGGATCTCGTTCCCGCTACCCTTCGGGAAGAATGGAAAAAAGCGGGCTACTACCCCAACCGCAGCGTGTATCAAATGTTCTGCAGCAAAGCGGGAGACCTACCGGATACCCCGGCGGTGCTGGAGCCCGACGGCGTCACCAGCTACGCGCAGTTGCGGGATGCCGCGGAAAGGATCGCCAGCAGTTTTAAGGCGCTTGGCATCGTTAACGGCGATGTCGTGGTCTATCAGATGGCCAACAGCTGGCGGTCGTGCGCGATCGACCTGGCGTGCGCGGCCCTCGGCGCCATAGCCTGCCCCATGCCTGCGGGTCGCGGTCGGCTGGATATGGAAGCGGTGCTGAAACGCACCGACGCCCGTGCGGTAATCGTAGACCGGCGTCACCGGGACATCGACTACTGTGAGATTGTCGACGAAGTGCGCCGCGTGGCGCTCTCCCTGCGAGTGCTGGTGGTACACGGCGAAAAGCCGGATTCAGGCCCCTGGCGCAGCTTCGACGATCTACTGCAGGCTGCCCCCCTCACCGAACCCGAAGCGGTAAACGCAGACGCTCCGGCGCGCTTCCTCATTTCATCCGGCACCGAATCCGAACCCAAATTGGTGGCGTATTCCCACAACGCCCTGCTCGGAGGACGCGGCCGCTTCCTGGAGCGGATGAAACTGCCGGAACAGGAATTTCGCGCCCTCTACCTGATGCCCCTGGGCACCGCGTTCGGCTCCAGCGCCACCTGCGGTGTGCTCGCATGGCTGGGCGGCTCCATTGTGGTGTTGCCGGAATTCAACGCGGAAGCGGCCATCGACGCCATTGCACAGCACAAACCCACCCATATTCTCGGCGTACCCACCATGTTTCAGCGCATGGCCGTCGCGCCGGAACTTCAGCAGCTGGACCTGTCGTGCCTCACCGCGCTGGTAAGCGGCGGTGCAGCCATGGACACCGCCACCCGCAACCGCTGTGTGCGGGCTTTCGGCTGTCCGCTGATCGGCCTGTATGGCTCCGCCGACGGTATCAACTGTCATCACACCCTGGACGACCCGCCGGAAACGCTGAGCGCGTCTATCGGCAGGCCCAACCCCAGTGTCTGTGACATCCGCATCGTTGATGACGAGCGCCAGCCCCTGCCCCGAGGCGAGATCGGCGAGATAGCCGGCCGCGGCCCACTCTCACCCATGCAATACGTGAATGCACCAGAGCTGGACCGCAGTCACCGCGACGAACAGGGCTGGGTCTATACCGGCGATCTCGGTCGCATCGACGATGCGGGCAATCTGGTCCTGTTGGGGCGCAAAAAGGACGTCATCATCCGCGGTGGCTCCAATATCAGCCCGCTGCAGATTGAGCAGACTGCCACCGCGCATCCCGACGTCGTCAGCGCCGCCTGCGTACCGGTGCCGGATGCGGAAATGGGGCAGCGCGTGTGCATTTGCCTGACCCTGCGCGAGGGGGCGGAGCGCATGTCACTGCGCGAGCTGGGCGAGTTCCTCAAATCCCGCGGGCTGGAAGTTAACAAGCTTCCTGAGTATCTGCAGTTCCACCGCCAGTTACCGATGACGCCGGCAGGCAAAGTGGACAAACGCGCGCTGGCGGCGGGCGCCGCCTCCCTCGGCGACACCGCCGACGAACCCCTAAAGCTGGCGATCTGACACAGCGCGGAGAAGTGAGGAATCCACCATGCCCCCATCGCCATCGCCGTCGGCCCGGGCGGAGTCACCGGCAATAAGGCCCGCAGAGGGGCTTGCGAAGTCCGCCACTGGTGCGGTATTGCTGCTGGCCATGGCCCTGCCGATGCTGATTCTCTACGCTACCGGCAGCCTCGGCGCCTACGTGTCCGCGGATCTCGGCGTTGCGGCCGAATCCCTCGGTTATCTGGTGCTGGCCTCGTTCGGGCTCGCGGCACTGCTATCGCTGTTTGCGGGAAGCATTGTCGACCGGCTCGGCCTCAGGATCAGCTTCGCATTGCATTTCTGTGCCGTGGCACTGTCTTTTCTGTTGATAAGCAGGGCCGACTCGCTGCCACTGCTCGCCGCCAGCGTAGCGATCTGCGGTCTCTCCCAGGCCACCGCCAATCCAGTCACCAACCAGTTGATCGCCCTGCGGATCCCCCCGGCAAAACGGGCGGGCATGGTGGGGCTGAAGCAATCCGGCGTGCAACTGGCAGCCCTGTTCGCAGGGCTGGTGCTGCCGGTAATTGCCGCTGGCTGGGGTTGGCGGACGGCCTTTCTGTCCCTGGTGCCCGCAGCACTGCTGGGGGCACTGGCGGCGGCCGCACTCGCCCCGCCGCGCGTCGCGCGCCGCGCACGGCTGAGCCTGGCGCCGCCCAATCGGCCGCTGGTGCTGCTGATGCTCGCCCAGGGTTGTATCGGTGCGGTGCTGTCAGCCTATGTCACCGCCGTGCCGGCGTTCGGCATCAGTCTGGGGCTGGGCCCACGGGAAGCGGCGCAGCTCGTTACTCTGTTCGGGGTAACAGGCATGTTGTCCCGCATTGCCCTCACTCCCATCGCCGCCCGTTTCGATAACCAGGCGCTGTGCCTGCTCGTTCTGGTCGCCATCGCAATCGCAGCGGTGTGCGTCACCGCCTCCGCCACAGCGGACCATCTCTGGTTTCTCTACACCGGCGTCGCGGGTATCGGCCTCAGCATCGTCGCCAGCAACGCCATCGCCATGGGCATGCTGGTGAAAGGCCCGGAATTCGGTCCTGTCACCCAGGCCTCCGGGATGGTATCCGCGGCCTTTTTCTCCGGCCTCGCGTGCGGTTCGCTGCTGTTTGGACAACTGGCGGCCAGCACCGGCGGCTATCGCAGCGGCTGGATCGGGCTGCTGGCCGTCCTCATGCTCAGCGGCATGCTTTGCGGCCTGCTGGCTGATTACCTGCGCCGAAACTTGTCCGAGGAGGCGCCGCAGCAATGACGACTTCCGAACAAGCCACCGTCACCAAACCCGCAACCGCGCCCCTCTCTTGCGCCCGCGCCATCGGGCGCTACCTGTCGCGCCTGGCCGGGGACTGCGGCGACGCGGTGCCACTTTTCCGCGAACAGCAAAATCCGCAGTGGCAACTGTCTGCCGGCGGCTCCTGGATGGGAGGTTTCTGGAGCGGATGCTGGTGGCTACAGGCACACCTGAGCGGGCGCGCCGCTGACCGCGCGCGGGCGCTGTCCATCTGCAGACAACTAGCCGCCAAACTGCACCAGGACACCCAGTTTCGCAGCATGATCTTCTGGTATGCGACGGCGCCGGGTATCGCCCTGTTCAACCATCCATCGTGCAGGGAACTGGCCGCCGCCGCAGCCCGCGCCCTGGCCCAGAGCTTCAATGAGCAGCAGTCCTTCTACCCCCTGGGAAGCGCGCTCGGCGGCGGGCCAAACGGCCCCCGAACACTCAACGTCGACGCCTTTGCCGCACTTCTGCGCCTGCTCCAGTACGGCGACGAGAACGCGCGCGACAGTGCGCGCCACCATGCCCGCAGTGTCACCCAACACCTGCTGGCGGATGACGGCAACTTCTACGCCAATGCCAGTATCGACTCGTCCGGCGCACGCCCTCTGGGGCGCGCCGGTCAGTGGGCGCGGGGGAACAGCTGGGGACTGCTGGGCCTGGCCTCCGCGGCGCGGCTGTGGGATTCGCAGTACCGCGACCTGGCCGAGCGCCACTGCGACCTTTGGTGGCAGTGCCACGGGCAGGATTTTCCTCCCAGCCAGCAAGACGCCGATCCGGCGCTACCGGACCCATCCGCCACGCTGATTGCCGCCATCGCAATGTACAAACTCGATGCGGGGGACAGCCATTGGCGCAAGCGCGCAAACCGACTTTTGCAACAGTTACTCGATTCCCCTTTCTTCACCCGGAATACGTCCAGCGACGAAGCCCGCTTTCTCGGTTGCAGCTTTCGCGGAACCACCGGCGGGGAAACGCTGGGTGAAACAGTGTGGGGATATTTTTTCCTATTGCAGGCGCTATTAATTGCCGGTGGCGCCATCGATCCAGACACTATCTAACGAACGGTCACAAGGGAAATCATGAACAGGACCGAAAACCACGAAATCGGAATTTGTGTAGTCTCGGACAAATTGCTATTGCGCGAAGATCTGGACCAGGTGATGACGTTTCTGCACGCCATCCAAGATCCAGGTGAAACCGCTGGCGTCTCATCGGCAGGCGAAGTCGCGGAAGTGCACGCACGGTACGCCGTGAACGCGAATACCGGTTACAGCAACTGCAGTCAGGAGGAATTATTCTCCGCGACCAGCCGCCAGGCCCGACAGTTTTTCTCGCACACCGGCAGAAAAACCCGCTTCACGTTTTCCCTGCGGCAATACACCAGCCTGGACGATGCCGTGGGCGCGCTTGCCGCCAACCCGGCGACATTCGATATTTTCTTTGTGGATACCGAATGCGTACCCTTCCCCCATACCAATCGCGACGACGCGCCGGATCCCTTCACCGTCCTCAGTCGTCACTGCCGCATCAGCCGCCTGTCACCCCACTCGAAAAACCTGCTGATTCCCATGCGCGAACTGGATGATGCTCTGGGCTATGTGGACGGCAGCATCAAGCTGCGGGTTCACCGGAATATGCCGGAAACGGACCGCGCCGGCCTGCTCAAACTGCTGTTGGACCATCTGGATTTCTGCTATCTGAACAAGATACTGGCGCGCGCTCTGAAAGCCGCTGACGATCCCGTGGCACTCGCCGCCGGCATCTACGGTTTTATGCAGAATAACTGGCCGGCGCACTGGGATTTTCACTATTACACCGGCTCCATGGTGGCCAACTTCATCCGCTCCATGCACCGCCTCAGCGAAGACGACGCCGTTGCGCAGGCACCCCGCTGCCTGACGGGCAACAATGAACACAGCCTCGCGGCAGGCGCATTGGCGGGGTGGCAACTATATCAACGGGCCTACGTCATCACCGTGACTTCGGGCATGATCGATGAGTTTCGCGGCACCCTTTCCAATCTCCAGCGAGCCCGTGCACCGGGATTGATCATCTGCGCCGACAGCCCCGAACACTCCTGGTACGCTTTTCAAAGCACGCTTGATCCCGAGACCGATGGACGCCAGGTGATCGCGGCGCGCGGTATTCCCCATTTCTATATCCACGAACGCCAAGACATCGCCACGCAACTGGGACGCGCCCTGGCCCGGCTGCGGGACGAACCGGGGCCGGTATTCATTTTCGCTACGCCCGGTGTACTCGAGAGCAGGGAACAGGTGGCTCTGGAAATACCCGCTCCGCGTATCGCCGCTATAGCGGATGCGAACAGCGATTCGCGACGGAACGCACTGATCGATGCGGCGATGGAAATCATCAACCGCTCGCGCGCCCGCCTGCTGTGGTACTGCGGCCCACTCTCCGCCGCACAGCGAACGCGCGTTTACCAGATCGCCGAGCGCGCGGGGATCGGCCTGGCAGATGCGCTAACTCACCCGGGATCAGTCTCTGCCTACGAAGACGGCACCCCCAATCCGAACTATCTGGGTGCCTGCGGCGTCTACGCCTTCAGTCGCAGGCTCTATCACTTTCTGCATCAGAACGGAAAGCTGCACGACGTCGAATCCCAGTGTCTCTTTTTCCTGAAAAGCAAAATTGATCAGGCAGCCACGCCATTTTCCGACAGCAAACTGGCGCGCAACCTGCGGATTGTGCAGGTCAATAAAAACACTGCGCATCTTTCGCCGTTCACGGATATCGCGTTACCGCTTCCCCTCAACGAATTTCTCGATGCGGTGCTGGAGCGGTTGGACGTGGACCCACAGGTGCTGACACTCCGTCGAGCGGCGCTACGCGAGGTACAGCAAATGGAAGAAGGGGTGCCCGTGGACTACCTCGACACCCTGCCAATGTCTGCCAGCTATTTCACCATGCACATGGGAAAACTGGTTCACCGCCTGATACAAGAGGAAAACTATCGCTACACCGGGGTATATGACGTGGGGCGCGGCGGCCTTTCCGCACTGCGCAATATTCCGCGCACGGATCCCGGGTTTTCCGGCTGGTACGGGCGCGCGCTAATGGGCGATGCACTGTCAGCGCTGCCCTACATCGCCCGCACCAGCCGGCACCATGTACTTGCGTTTATCGGCGACGGTGCCCGCGCCCTGGTCCCTGACATGCACCACCGGCTGGCGGAGGCGCTGGCTAACAATCCGCAACGCGACCACATCAGCGTGAACCTCTTTTATCTGTGCAATGGTGTTCTGTCGATGATTCGAACCTATCTGGACGCGCGCAGTTCGAGCAAAGACGGCAGCCAGGTAGTGGTACCAACGCGACTGAACACCGTTGATGTGGCACATCACGCCGGCAATGTGCCGGTTTACTGCCATCGCCTCAATATCTATGACGGACGTCGGTTGCACACCATGCTCACACAGCGCGGCGCGGTGAACATCGCCGAAGTGCTGATCGCACACGATTCAGATGGAGACGGCCTCAGCCTGCTGTCGGAATCCGCCTGGCACCGAGCCGAGTGCGGATAAAACGGCCCACAACAGATACACAACCGGGAAGCATCATGAAATTCGGATTTATCGCACACCCCACTTCGGTGGGCCTCAAACGCCACGCCAAATTGATCGACCTGACCGAGCGCAGCTTTCGCGAACAGGACCGGGGTTTTTCTCCGGAGCTGTGGCAGTGGCGCAACCTTGTGCCCTTTTTCGCACTGGATGAAGTGGTGAGCAGCACCGGCGCCCGCTGCAGCGGCATCGTTGACTACATGCCACTGACCGCCGAGGAAATGCTGGCCGACCCCCGCACCGTGGCGCGGCGCGTGGAGGCTGGAATTGAAGACCTGAAAGCGCGCGGGGCAGAGATTGTCGGTCTCGGCGGTTTTACCGGCATTGTCGGCAACCGCGGCATACATACTGCGGAAAAGGTCAAGATTCCTGTGACCACCGGCAATTCACTAACCGCCTATGCCGCTTACCAAAACCTGTTGCAGGCCATGGAAAAACTCGACGTTTCCCCGGTGGATACGGAAGTTGCGGTGGTTGGTTATCCGGGTTCCATCGCTCTGGCAATTGCCCTGCTCCTTCTCGAACAGGGTTGCCGCCTGACGCTGGTACACCGGGGAGGAGATGAAAAACGCGAGCAACTTCTCGGCTATATCCCGCAGGCGTTTCACTCCGCCATCCGGCTGAGCAATCGCATGGAAGACTGCTACGAAAACCTCCGCTTCTACGTCGCCGCCACTTCCACCGGCGGTGTAATCGACCCGGCCAGGCTGCGCCCCGGGAGTGTGGTGGTGGATGCTGCCCTGCCGCGGGATGTGATGCCGGCACACACTGTCCGCAGCGACATTCTGCTGATCGACGGTGGCCTGATATCGGCGGGGCCGGAAGTCAGTTTTGGTGACGCGGCCGGCAACTTCGCCCCGAAAATGTTCATGAACGGCTGCCTGGCGGAAACCCTGATTCTGTCGCTGGAGGGCCGCCGCGACAGTTATTCCCTGGGCCGGGTTTTGCCTCTGGAAAAAGTTCTGGAAATCGGAGAGCTGGCACAGAGGCACGGATTTACCACCCATCCCATGGCCAGCGCTGGCGAGCGTATCGGCGACGAACACTACCGCGACCTGCAGCCACACCACCGCAGCAGTAGCCAAGGTGCCACGGCGTCGAGCCATGGGGAGCAGCGCGAGGCAAGTCTGGCGCGCTTCCGCCGCCACATCAATCCACTACTTGCTGACTTCTATCAGTTCAACCACTGCGAGCGCGTCTTTCAATCAGGCAGTGGCTGCACACTGACAGATCTGGACGGTACCCGCTACCTGGATTTTGTCGCCGGCTACGGCTGCCTGAACACCGGCCACAATCACCCAAAAATCACCGCGGCAATCCGGGAATACCTGGCGGCGGAACACCCGACGTTTGTGCAGTATGTTTCCGTTCCCTACCACACCGCTCTGCTGGCCGAGCGCTTGAGCCAACTGGCTCCCGGCGACCTGTCGCGGGTGTTTTTCAGCAACTCGGGCACCGAGGCCGTGGAGGCCGCCATCAAACTCGCATTGGCGGCTACCGACAGCGGACGCCTGCTTTACTGCGAGAACGGCTACCACGGCAAGACGCTCGGCGCGCTCTCGGTAACCGGACGCCAGCGGCACCGCAACGCTTTCGAGCCACTGCTGCCCCAGTGCAGCGAAATTCCGTTTGGTTGTCTCGAGTCTCTGGAGGC
The DNA here is from genome assembly GCF_011326135.1 of Microbulbifer sp. SH-1. Lineage (NCBI taxonomy): Bacteria > Pseudomonadati > Pseudomonadota > Gammaproteobacteria > Cellvibrionales > Microbulbiferaceae > Microbulbifer > Microbulbifer sp. SH-1. The sequence goes on from NZ_CP046948.1 coordinate 2,041,282, forward strand.
CGAACTGCGCAAGGGCGATGTGCGGGCACTGGTGATCGAACCCATTCAGGGGGAAGGCGGCGCTATCGTCCCGGCAGACGGTTATCTGGGTGAGGTGCGCAGGCTGTGCACACACTACGGCGCCCTGCTGATTCTCGACGAAGTGCAAACGGGCCTGGGACGCACCGGCAAACTGTTCTGCTGCGAATGGGAAAACGTTGTACCGGATATTCTGGTGCTGTCGAAATCCCTGTCCGGCGGCGCGATACCCATCGGCGCAACGCTGTGTTCGCCAACACTCTGGGACACGGCCTACGGAAGCATCGACCGCTGTATTCTGCACACCTCCACATTTGGTGGCGGCAACCTGGCAGCGGCAACGGCACTGGCAACACTGGATGTTATCGAGGAGGAAAACCTGGCGGAAAACGCGCGGCTTGTCGGAGCCCGACTGCTCGACGCGCTGCGTGAAATCGCCGCCCAGTACCCCTTCATACGCGCGGTGCGCGGGCGCGGGCTGATGCTGGCCATCGAATTCTGCCAGTCTTTCGAGGGCAGTATCGAATCCACGGTACAGGAACTCGCCCACCGCCTCCCGTGGAATCCCCACAGCAGTTATCGCATGCTACCGGACAGTGCCAAGCGTCATCTGGACAAGGCCATTGCGGAACTGGAATCCAGTATGCAGGACATGTTTGTACTGCGCTTCGTCAGCAAGCTGTCCCAAGAGCATGGCATCCTCACCTTCCTGACCGCAAACAGTAACCGCATCATGCGTATCCAGCCGCCGTTGGTGCTGACCGAAGCGGAGGCCTCCCAGTTCATTCTCGCTTTCGACAGTGTCTGTAGGGACATGTCGACGTTTCTGGATTAATTGAACGGAGCAAATCTCAATGAATCCAATCAGCCAATCGCAGCGGGAACTGGTCGAGCGGGCACGTCTGTTTGTCGATACAGAACTCCTGCCACTGGAAGCAGACCTTGAAACGGCGCGCGGGTTATCGCTTGGTGTCTCAAACACCATTGTGGAAAAAGCCCGTGCCGCAGGCTTGTTTGCCGGCAATATCAGCAAACAGTTTGGCGGCCAGGGGTTTTCCACGGTGGAAAATATATTGCTGCAGGAGCAACTGGGAGCCACCAAGGAAATTCTCGCCCGCCGCGCGGGAGGAAATGTTTACGAGTGCCTGGCGTCGGGGAGCGGGGAACAAATTGAACGCTACCTGCTTCCCAGCGCACGCGGTGAGCGTTTCTGCGGCCTCGCGGTATCGGAACCGGAAGCGGGCTCTGATGCCGCTGCCATCCGCACCCGCGCCGAGAAAACCACGAATGGTTGGCGCCTCTCCGGTATCAAACATTTCACCAGTGATGCGGAATTCTGCGATTTCTTTATCGTTGCGGCGGTCACAGAGCCCGGCCTGGGGGCCCGCGGTATTTCCCTGTTTCTCGTCGACAGGGATCTACCCGGGTTCGAGCTGGGAAAAACGTTTCAAATGATGGGATTCCGCGGGACCAGCCACCGGGAGTTACTGTTTCACGATATCAAACTACCCCATGGAGCCCTGCTCGGAGAACTGAACAACGGTTTCAGGATGCTCGGCGATACACTGGGAAAAGCGCGTCTGGCCAAGGTCGGCGCGCGCGCGGTGGGCAAGTGCCAGCGGCTGTTGCACCTGATGAAACAACATGCGACAAACCGCCGGCAGTTCGGCAAAACCATCGGCGAGTTTGGCCCGGTGCGACAGATGATCGCCGACAGCGCCATCGAAATCGCCGCGGCGCGCGCGTTGTTGATGCAGACAGCCGCAAACATAGATGCCGCTGCGGGTGCAACAGACCGGGCAATCCGCGCGGATATCTCCGCGGTGAAGGTGTTTACTACGGAAACCCTGGGACGGGTCGCCGATCGCGCACTGCAGATATTCGGCGGCAGCGGCTGCCATGAGGACAGCCTGGTGGAGAGTTTCTACCGGGATGCGCGTCTGTATCGCATCATTGACGGCACCTCCGAAATCCACCGCGATATTGTGGCGCAGAGCGTTTACAAGTCAGATCTGCCCTGCCCCGTCGCATTCCAGTAGTGTATCCGCCTTCTCGGGCTGGGAGCCCCAGAAGGCCAGCAGCACCATGACCAGTGCCAGCGCTATTCCCAACACGAACGGCGCCGGCACAGAAAACTGGTGCAGCGCTGCGCCGCTCACCGGTCCCAGCGCCAGGCCCAACCCCTTGCTCACGCCGTTGACACCGGCAATGCGCCCCTGGGCGTTCGCGCCCACCGCCAGGCTCAGGAGGGCGAGATTACCCGGGAACACCAATCCCATCGCGCCCCCCACCAATACCATACTCATCAGCAACTGACCGTAACCGGTGCTGAGTGTGGCTAACGTCAGTGCCAGTACCAACAGGCCGCAACCCCACCGCAGCACGCGCGCCGCTGGCCAGTCGACGAAGCGCAGGAACCCAAGTTGCACAATCACCATCACCGCCATGGTCAACATCATCGCGATTCCGGTTGCGCGCAGCGCTTCGGCGCTGCTATAGCCGAACTGATCCTGCAGGCGCAACCCGATCACCTGTTGCAACATGCCGTATATCAGCAGCGCGCAAAATGTCAGCAACAGCATGGGCCACAGTGTTGCGTAGGGCAGCGCGCCCCGCTCCGCTATGCGGCCCGGCACGGGTTGTCGGATTTCCGGCAGACGGCGACACAGCCCCCACCATACCAGCAGCAACAGTGCTCCCAGCCCCAGCAGCCCCTGTACGGCCACCCACTGACCGAGTATCGCTGCCGCAGCCCCTCCGAGAATGGTTCCGGCCCCGAACGCCGCCCCCATCAGGCCCATTCCACGTGTCCGCGCTGCGCGCCCGGTGGCATCCGCCACGTAGGCCTGGGAAGCCGGCATCACACCGCCAACACCAACCGCTTGCAGAAGGCGCAAACCGAACAGCAGACAAAAGGTGAGCGGCAGCGTGAGCAGCAGGCTCTGGCGCAGAAATACCACACCGGCAACCGCCAACAGGAAAATCCCGCTCGCGAGAATGCCGGCCGCCACCACCGCGCGCCGCCCTGCCCGTTCGCTGTAGCGCCCCCAGGAGGGTGCGGCGAGCATCATGACAACGGCGGAAACGGTGAGGATCACCCCGGTCTGCACGTCGGCCAGGCCCAGTTGGCGGCCGATAATCGGCATCGCAATGACAAATACACTGTGGGCGACACCATTGGCCACCAGGATGGCGAGCAACAGGCCCAGACCGACATTGCGCGCCGGGCGCTCAACGGGTTCCGTATTCACAATAGACTTCCTGCAATTTGTGGCTGCTGCGGAATTCCACCGGTGTGCAGCCATAACACTGTTTGAACGACTGGGAAAAATGGCTGGCACTGCTGAAACCGCACTGAAAGGCGATATCCGTGATGCTGCGATGACCGTCTTTCAACGCTGCGCGCGCGCGTGCGAGGCGATAATCCCGTAGCCAGCTGAACACGGTTTTGCCAAACGCGCGCTTGAAGGCGCGATTCAGGCGGGTGTGACTCATCCCCAAAACCCGGGACAGCTCCTCCAGCGATGGAGTGGCCGCGAGGTCCCTGGTGAGCAGGCGGATGGCCTGCTCCAGATGCGGATCGCCATCGATGCCCGGAGCCACACGGGCTTCGTCCACCGTATCTGTCAGCGGTCGCAGCCAGCGCGCCAGCACATCCAGGGCGCGGGCTTCCGCCCGCAGGCAGTCCAGCGAGGAGGTAAAGCCATTGTTCAGCAGATCGGATATCCAGGAGTCGTTGGACTCCTGATAGCCCAGCCGCACAATCCACGGGCGGTCGCCGCGAAGCACGGCTCGCGTCTGTTGCGGGAACACGAAGCCGATCCGGCGGGTGGCATACTTGATCACCACCATTTCATTCAGATCGTGCGCCGGCGTGTAACGGTACAAAGCCTCGCCTCCAGTGTTGACCATCCAGACGTCACCGGGCCTGACCACGTGGGAGAGATCGTCCTCGGAAAAGCCAATGGCGCTGCGCCCCCGGAAGCCAAAAACCAGCAGAGTCGTGTCCATCGGGTAACACACGCGCGAAAGGAAGGGACTGACAAAGGTGCAGAGACTGCGCGTAAGCGAGATATCCTCACAGATACGGCAGGTGATAAATTCCGTCGCCCCCTTTTCCGGCGGCAGCGACACCCGGTGCCACTTTCCCTGTTCACTCCCCCTTTCCATCAGATAGTGATCTGCAACACTGAACGGTCTGCAGTTAGCGGGCTCGAGACCTGACAAATCCATTTTATTGATCCTTAGCCTTAATGATAACAATTATCATTAGCAATGATTGTACACTACGAGACTCTATTATCAAGGTAAATCTGACCTCCGCATGACGGTGGCATTCTTCTCATCCCATTTTTGCCGACGCCTCCCCATCCCCACACTTGCGCGCGAATCACCATCCGCACACCGCCGGTTGCAAAGCCGCCCCCGCGCATTAAAATCCCGCCTTCTCTTTATTTATTGCCTCTGACTTTCCATCTGGACCCACCGTTTTCTATGAATATTCGCCAGCAGCTCAACGACATTTTCCAGACCGCCATGACCGCCGCGGGTATTCCCGCCGACTGCAACCCGGCGGTGGCACCGGCCAAGAAAGCGGGCTTCGGCGACTACCAGGCCAATGGCGCCATGGCGGCGGCCAAGAAAGTGGGCAGCAATCCCCGCGAGCTGGCGGCGAAAATCATCGACAACCTGGGCGAGCAGCCCATGATCGAGAAGGTTGAAATCGCCGGCCCCGGCTTTATCAACATCCACCTGAGCGACACCTGGCTGGCAGAAACGCTCGCCGCCGCCCGCGCCGACGAACGTCTGAACATCGCCTCCGCTGCAGAGCCCCTGACCGCGGTGCTGGACTACTCCCACCCCAACCTCGCCAAAGAAATGCATGTGGGCCACCTGCGCACCACCATCATCGGTGACGCGCTCGCCCGCCTGCTGGAATTCCAGGGTCACACGGTGATCCGCCAGAACCACATGGGCGATTGGGGCACTCAGTTCGGTATGCTGCTCGCGCACCTCGCCGACCAGATGGAAAACCAGGACGCGGAAGTGGCACTCGCCGATCTGGAAGTTTTCTACCGCGAAGCCAAGGTCCGCTTCGACGAAGAGGAAGGCTTTGCCGACCGCGCCCGCGAGTACGTGGTGAAACTACAGGGAGGCGACGTTGACTGCCTGAAGTTGTGGCAGCGCTTTATCGACATTTCCATCAGCCACGCCGAAGAGATCTACGACAAGCTGAAGGTCACCCTGAAGCGCTCGGACGTGTACGCCGAAAGCCAGTACAACGACGACCTGCCGGTACTGGTGAAAGATCTCATCGACCGCGGTATCGCCGTGGAAGACCAGGGCGCCATCGTCGCCTTCCTGCCGGAAATGGCGGACAAGGAAGGCAACCCCAGCGTGGTGATCATCCAGAAGAAAGGCGGCGGCTATCTTTATGCCACCACCGACCTGGCCGCGATTCGCTATCGCGCCAATGTGCTGAAAGCCGACCGCATCCTGTACGTGGTGGACGCGCGACAATCCCTGCACTTGCAGCAGGCGTTTACTGTGGCACGCAAGGCCGGTTACATCGCCGACGAGCAGACCCTGGAGCACTGCGCCTTCGGCACCATGATGGGCGACGACGGCAAACCCTTCAAAACCCGCACCGGCGGCACCGTGAAACTGGCGGCGCTACTGGACGAAGCGGTAGAGCGCGCCACCGCACTGGTAGCGGCAAAGAACCCGGACCTAAGTGCAGAGCAGCAGGCGGAGATCGGTCGCGTGGTGGGCATTGGCGCCGTGAAGTACGCGGATCTCAGCAAAACCCGCACCAATGATTACGTGTTCAATTGGGATTCCATGCTGGCGTTCGAGGGTAATACCGCCCCCTACCTGCAGTACGCCTATACCCGCGTGCGCAGCATCTTCCGCCGCGCCGGCGTGGAGCCGTCTGCGCTGACCGGCGAGATCAAACTCGGCACCGATGCCGAGCGCGCGCTCGCGATCAAACTGAACCAGTTTGGCGAAGTACTGGATCAGGTCGCCAAAGACACCTTCCCGCATGTGCTGTGCACCTACCTGTACGAATTGGCCAGTGCCTACATGGGCTTCTATGAGGCCTGCCCGGTATTGAAAGAAGGCGTGAGCGAGGAAGATAAGCAGAGCCGCCTGCAGCTGTGCGACCTGGTGGCGCGCACGCTGGCGACCGGTCTGGACCTGCTGGGGATCGAAGTATTGGAGCAGATGTAAGGAATTTCCGGGTAACGTCCTTCCGGCGACTCGAATGAGCCGGAGTGACAGAGGGGGTTTATCGGCTCAGGCGCTTTCCCGGGAAAGCGCCTGCTGTAGGAACTGTTGGGCCTTGGCGAGATCCGCGTCGTGGATCAGCCACAGCTCGGAGTGCCAGTCGATATCGCCAAAGCTCTGTTGTTGCTCCTGTGACGTCTCTATGCGGGTTTTCTGGGTGAGCACCGAGTAACCGGCAGACTCCATCAGATTGCGCAGGTAGCTGCCGAGCAGCTGGTCGTTGGTGGTGAAAATCTTGCTCGCCATGACAGTGCGACTGGTTGGCCCTTCAAGTCTCTTAGCGCCGGGCTTTTGGCCCGGCTTAATATGCTGCTTTTAACAGCCCGCTAAATTAAACATAGACCAGTGCAGGAAAAGGCGCCGGAAATAAGGGTGGAAAAGGGTGCAGGGTTGCCGGGCGGCCAACTTACCCGCGCGGTTTTGATGCCACCAGTTCCAGCGGCGGAATGACACCACTGGAATCAGGCACCGACAGCCCCGGCAGGCTGGGGGAGTACAACTGGTACTTGTTTTTTCCGTGACGTTTGGCGTGGTACATCGCCATGTCTGCCTTCTGCAGAATGGACTCCAGCGTGTCGTCTCTGTTTTCCACCGCCACCACACCCACGCTCATGGTGACGGCAACCAGGTTGTCGTTGATTTTTACCGGCTGCGCCACCGTATTGAGCAGTTTCTCCGCCAGAACCCGGTGGGCGTCAGGCTCGCGAATCGCACGCACGAACACACAGAATTCATCGCCGCCCAAGCGCGCGACGATGTCGCGGCAGCGCATCACGCTGAGTAGACGTCGCGCAATCACGCTCAGCAGCTCATCACCGCCCTGATGACCCAGGGTATCATTCACCTGTTTGAAATCGTCCAGGTCGATAAAAAACAGATAGCCGCGTTCATTCAGAAAGTCCGGTTGATGGCGCGCCAGCTCCAGATGAAACTCCAGCTGCTCCATCAGACTGAAACGGTTATTGAGCCCGGTGAGACTGTCGTGCATGGCGATCTGCTCCAGCTGCGCCGTCTTGCGGGTGACCATCTCGTTCATGTCTTCCAACTGGTCGCACACCGTGAGCCCGGTATCGTCCAACACATCCAGCTCATCGTACCTGCCCGGTGATTTGCGCACCGGCCGGATCAGCTGGCGCGCGTCGTTGAAGCGGCCATTTGTAAGCAGTGGCAGCGCCTCAGCCAACCGTCGCAAGCGCTCGATCGGGCGCCACAAAGTACCCGCTACCGCGGCGCAGAAAATCAACACGCCGAGCACGGAAAACAGCAGCAGTAACTTAAGCGATTCGTCGATGTGCACCATCTGCGAGGAGACGTCCTCGATAAACACAAACTGCGCACCATTGGGGTCCACATCCACACTCATGGTGCGGATATCAAACTGACGCTGCTCCAGCGCATACACCCGTTGCAAACCGTTCAGGCTACTCACTTCGGCTGCCGCCCGGTTCAGCACTGGCAGTATCCGCTCGCGCGACGTGAGCGAGAGCACCTCGCGTTGCAAGCCGGCCAGGTACCGGCCACCCGCGTGCGGTGACGGCGGCTGGTGCACCGCCGACAATATGCCGATGTCGGTACCGGTCATTTCCCGGAAACGCCGCAATTGCTCCGTCAGCGGCCGTTCCAGCTGTAGCAGGTAGTCACCATCGCGGGCACGCATGGGCACCACCAGTGCCTGCACACAGGTCGGCGCACACCGCACCTGCTCCAGGGGTTGCGCCCCCCGCAGTACCCGCTGCACCTGCTCCGCGTTCAGGCGGTAGTGGGATGCCCCCCAACCCAACGGCGGCCTGTCGCCGGCGTCGTAAATGGTCACGGCGTGGAGATCCCAGCTCTGCTGCAGGATCGGCCACTGGCGCTCAAGGCTTTGGCGCAGCTCCTCGCGCGAGGAAATCCGTCCGCGCTCGCTGAGCGCAATCAGCTCCGCCAGGCGCGCAAGCTCCTGGCGGGATTCCTGCAAGAGTCCGGATATCTGGAACTGGAAATTGAGATAGCGATGCTCGCGGCTTTTCGCCAGCAGGGACTGAAGGTTGCCATTGCCGAGCAGAATAAAGAACAGGCACATGGCCACCACCAGCAGAAGCGAAAACACGCTCGCCTTAAATCGCAAAGTGTTGAGGCTGGTCAATCGCACCACGGTGGAACCCCCGAATCCTTGGGATTGATGCTGCAAGCCCGGCGACTATTGGCCACCGAGTGCGAGCAAGACGGCACACGTCCGCCACTTTTTTTATCCAGTCAGTATGGTTCAGTTCCTCCCACTTTGCCGGCAGACGCCACAACTGGCAGAACAAAATAACGCCACATACTCAAAGACAGGATATATGTCACAAAAGTGCCCCGGATCCAGCACATATTTAACCCGATTGAGCACGAATTGCCCGGAATCACCGCGATTGCTAAGATGCGCGCCGTCCGGCCCCCGGATAATCGGGGACACGGTTCTGTCCGTCCTTTATTGAAACGGGCCGTTGCTTTCGGCTCACTTTGCTATTTTTACCGGTACCTTCCACGTCAGGAATCGCCGGAACTCCGGCACCCGCGCGCCGGCAGCACATAGTGTTTACAGGAATCCACCCACCATGACCCAGCCTTCCCTCAAGCAGTTGGAACAGCACGATGCCTTTATCCGCCGCCACATCGGCCCGGATGCCGCGCAGACCCAGGCCATGCTCGACACCCTGGGTGTCGCCAGCCTGGAAGAACTGATTGAAAAGACCGTTCCCGCCTCTATCCGCAAGTCCGACGACCTGGACCTGGCGGACGCCGTGGACGAGCAGGAAGCGCTGGCGGAGCTGAAAGACCTGGCGCGCCGCAACAAGATCTTCCGCACCTTTATCGGTATGGGTTACCACGACACCATCACCCCCAACGTGATCCTGCGCAACGTGCTGGAAAATCCGGGTTGGTACACCGCCTACACCCCCTACCAGCCGGAAATCGCCCAGGGCCGCCTTGAGGGTCTGTTGAACTTCCAACAGATGATCATGGACCTCACCGGCATGGAACTGGCCAACGCCTCCATGCTGGACGAAGGCACCGCCGCGGCGGAAGCGATGGCCATGTGCAAGCGCCAGGTCAAACGCAACAAATCCAATACCTTCTTCGTCGATGAAGACTGTCACCCGCAGACCATTGCGGTGGTGAAGACCCGCGCCGGCCATTTCGGCTTTGACGTGGTTGTGGGCAACCCCGACACCGACCTGACAGACGACATCTTCGGCGCCCTGTTCCAGTACCCGGGCTCCACCGGCAAGGTGCGCGACCTCACCGACCTGATCGCCAAGGTTCACGCCGCCGACGCACTGGTGACCGTGGCCGCGGACCTGATGAGCCTGGTGGCCCTGAAAGCCCCGGGCGAGATGGGCGCAGACGTGGTGGTCGGCTGCAACCAGCGCTTCGGTATTCCCATGGGCTACGGCGGCCCGCACGCCGGTTTCTTCGCCTTCCGCGAAGCCTACAAGCGCTCCGCCCCCGGCCGCATCATCGGCGTGTCCGTGGACAGCAAAGGCAAGCGCGCCCTGCGTATGGCCATGCAGACCCGCGAGCAGCACATCCGCCGCGAAAAGGCCAACTCCAATATCTGTACCTCCCAGGTGCTGCTGGCGGTAATGAGCGCGTTCTACGCGATTTACCACGGCCCGCAGGGTCTGAAGACCATCGCCGCGCGCATCCAGCGCCTGACCGACATTCTCGCTGCCGGCCTGCAGCAGTCCGGCTTCGAACTCACCCACGACAGCTGGTTCGATACCCTGACTGTGAACGTGGGCGACAAGCAGTCCGCCATTTATGACCGCGCCATCGCCGCAGAGATCAACCTGCGCAAAGTGGGCAGCGATGTCCTGGGTGTGAGCCTGAACGAAACCACCAAGCTCAAGGATGTCTCCGAGTTGCTCGCCGTGTTCATTGGCGGCGACCACAACCTGGACCTGGGCAAACTCGACAGCGAACTGGCCGCCAAGGGCGTCGCCGGTGTGCCGTCTGCCCTGCAGCGCAGCAGCGACTTCCTGACCCACCCGGTGTTCAACACGCATCACTCCGAAACCGAGATGCTGCGCTACCTGAAAACCCTGGAATCCAAGGACATCGCGCTGAACCACAGCATGATCCCGCTCGGCTCCTGCACCATGAAGCTGAACGCCACCGCGGAAATGATCCCGGTGACTTGGCCGGAATTCGGCAAGCTGCACCCGTTCGTCCCCGCCAACCAGGCCGAGGGCTACCGCGAGATGTTCACCCAGCTGGAAGCCATGCTGGCGGAATGTACCGGTTACGACGCCGTGAGCCTGCAACCGAACGCCGGCTCCCAGGGCGAGTACGCCGGTCTCGTGGCGATCAAGAAATACCTGGAGTCCAAGGGTGAAGGCCAGCGCGACATCTGCCTGATCCCGGCCTCTGCCCACGGCACCAACCCGGCCTCCGCGATGATGGTCAACTTCAAGGTGGTGGTGGTTGCCTGCGACAACAAAGGCAACGTCGACATCGCCGACCTGAAGGCGAAGATCGAAGAGCACGGCGACCGCATCGCCGCCCTGATGGTCACCTACCCGTCTACCCACGGCGTGTTCGAGGAAGGCATTCGCGAGATCTGCGATCTGATCCATGCCGCCGGCGGCCAGGTCTACATTGATGGCGCCAACATGAACGCACTGATCGGCGTTGCGGCGCCGGGCAAGTTCGGCGGCGATGTATCCCACCTGAACCTGCACAAAACCTTCTGTATCCCCCACGGTGGCGGCGGCCCCGGCATGGGCCCGATCGCGGTGGGCGAACACCTGAAGCCCTTCCTGGCCGGCCACCCGGTGACCGAAGTTCCGGGCAACGATCCGAAGAACGGCACCATCTCCGCCGCGCCCTGGGGCTCCGCGAGCATCCTCCCGATCAGCTGGATGTACGTGCGCATGATGGGCAAGACCGGCATGAAGCTGGCGACCCAGACCGCGATCCTGAACGCCAACTATGTGGCGAAGAAACTGAGCGAGCACTACCCGCTGCTGTACAAGGGCAGCAACGGTTTCGTCGCCCACGAGTGTCTGATCGACCTGCGCCCGCTGAAGGAAGTAAGCGGCATCACCGAGGAAGATATTGCCAAGCGCCTGATGGACTTCGGTTTCCACGCGCCCACCATGTCCTTCCCGGTGGCCGGCACCCTGATGATCGAGCCCACCGAGTCCGAGGCCCAGGAAGAGCTGGACCGCTTTGTACAGGCCATGGCCATCATCCGCCAGGAAGCCGACGACGTGGCGAGCGGCAAGTACACCGCGGAAGACAACCCGCTGCACAATGCCCCGCACACCCAGGACGACATCATGGCGGACGAGTGGAATCACGCCTACAGCCGCGAAGTGGCCGCCCGCCCGGCCGCCTGGCTGAAGCACCACAAGGTGTGGCCGGCATCCAACCGTATCGACAACGTGTACGGTGACCGCAACCTGATCTGCTCCTGCCCGCCGGTGGATAGCTACATGGACTGACGTTTCGTCGCTAGAAACAAAAAAGCCGGAGTACCCCTCCGGCTTTTTTGTTGGTGCGCATCCGGTCCAGCCCCTCAGGAAGGCTCGACCACCTCGCCACCGGCAGCACGCCAGGCACCCATGGACCCCAGGAACACGTCGACATTGTGGAATCCCGCGCGCAGCAGCACCGACGCGGCGATGGTCGCACGGGCACCGCTGGCACACATCACCGTGTAGTTGCGGTCTTTCGCCAGTCTGTCGAGCTGCTCCGGCAGCTTGCCGACATAGATGGTTTCCGCCCCTTTGATAATGCCCTCGCTTATTTCCCCCCGATCGCGCACGTCCAGCAGAACCCAGTTTTCTCTCTTATTGCCGATCCGTGTTTTCACCTCCTGCGCATCGATCACCGGTACAGAACGGAAGGGCCTGCCCGCCGCGGCCCAGCCGGGCATCGCCGTGTTCAGGTAGCCCAACAGGTGGTCATAACCAATGCGCGTGAGATTGCGCGCCGCCGCCTCGGCCTGGGTGGCGCTGTCGGCAATCAGTATTAGCTCCTCGTGCTCATCCAGATACCAGCCCGCAAACGCCGCAATCATGCCCACCGGCAGCGCCAGGCTACCCGGGACATGGGCGCCGAGAAATGCAGAAATCCCGCGTACGTCCAGCAGCACCGCGCGGCCCGCCACGCCATCGAACGACGGCATGTCCAGCACCCGCGGCGTCAGCAGCGGCGAAGCCGGTGCCGCCCCCACCAGATTGATGCGCTCCATAACGCGGAAATATGGGGGTTGGTTGTGGTGCTCCTCCAGCTTCGCCTGTACGAAGGCTTCGCGCCGGTCGAACTGCAGCATGGGATTATTGTGGCGCTCGTAACCGATGGTGGAAAAATCCCGGTCGGCCATCTTGTTGCCACACACGGACCCCGCACCGTGCGCCGGGTAGAGGTTGGTCTGATCACCGAGCGCGACGATCTTTTGCAGGCTGTCGTACAGCTTGCCGGCAACCTCCCTGGCGCGCTCCGGATAGAAATCCGTGCGCCCCACGTCGCCCACAAACAGCGCATCGCCGGTGAACACCCCCACCGCCCCTTCGCCGTAACTGCCGTCGTAGATCGCAAACGACAGGCTGTCGTCGGTGTGCCCCGGGGTTTCCAGTACCTTCAGGCACAGATTTCCAATGGCGAACTGGTCGCCTTCGCAAACAGTATCCGCATACACCACAGTCCCTGCGGCATTGGGGCCATGGTGGACCGATGCACCGGTCATGATCGCCAGGATCGGCGCGCCGGAGACCAGATCTTCGTTGCGGTGGGTTTCAAAGATGTGCGTGATACGGCAGCCGCGCTCTCGCGCCATCTGTGCATAGACCTCACAGTCGCGACGTGGATCAATCACCGCCGCTTCACTGCCATCACCAATCAGGTAGGAGAGCTGGGCCAGCCCCTCTGTCTTGATGCGCTCGACGAACATTAATCTGCTCTCCCAGTCTGCCGGTTCTATAAACCATAGCAGTAGACAGAGTGACTCCATGTTCGTTGTCTACAAGCAGCCGCAGAAATGCGTCGCCGCAAAAGAAAACGCCAGTCAGTTGTCTTAACCGACTGGCATTAAGGAAATTCCAGAGCCTATTTGTAGCGCTCAGATCGCGAGCTGTTCGCGCTGCTTACGGCGATGGCTACTGATCGCCAGTGTCAGCAACAGCAGGCTGGACATTACCATGAAGATACTGAGCCCCAGGTATTCGCCCTGCATCACGCCCATGAACCCAACATTCCGCACCGCATCCGTGTGCTGATATTTTGCCGCGGCCATACCGGTGTAGTGCATGCCGCAAACCGCCACGCCCATAAGTAGAGAACTGCCGAACATCTGCCACTTGCCTCGCATATGGAAAGCCATCCACAGCGCCGCGCAAGAGGCGACTACACCTATCACCACGGAAATAATCAGGATGTTGAGGTTGTAGCTGACTTCCATCGGCATGATCATTGCCGCCATGCCCATATAATGCATACCGGCCACGCCGCACCCCATAAATACTCCGGCGGGCAACAATTTTTCAAAAGTGAACATACCAATGCCGGCAATTGCCAGGCCAAACGAACACGCCGCCATGGCGATCATCGCCGACAGAATCGTAAGGAAGGTGTCGTAAGCCACCGGCATCCCCATGTCGAAGGCGAGCATGGCAATAAAATGCATGGACCAGATGGCGCCACCGCCCATCGCGATTCCGGCCTTGAGAATGGCATTTCTTTTTTCGTCTCCGTCGCGGGCGAGAGGAATGGCCACCGCCATCTGTAAGGCGGTAAATGACCCCAGAACCGATACCACAAAAGACAGAACCACCAGCACAGGATTGTATTCAGCAATCATAAACGTTCCTCGTTATTTATATTTATCCTTTGGTTTTCTGTGCGGACTCAAGACGACCCGCGTCAGGAACCTAATCCACTACCTCGAACACACACTCCTTTTGCCCTTCACTGCGGCATTCAATTTCCCGCACAACCACGCGGCCGCTGCCGCCAGAGTCCTGCAACAGCCCCTGCAGAAAGCCGCAAAAAAACTCACCATTCCGACACCGGCTACCCGGCATGCAAAACGGATTGTTTTTTACATGAATGGCGTAGTCATGGGCCTCTGTCGGCAACAGGGTTTTCATCGCCGGCAGCGCGATATGGCGCATTGCGCTTTTGAGATCCAACTGTCCGCCCAAAGCGTAATCTCGCTTGTACACCCAAGCGCCGACGCGAATTCCTATAAACTTGAGACTCACACCCCACTGATCCTCGGCAATCTGATCCCGCAGATCCAGCAACTGAGGAAAAATCCTGGGATAGCTTCTCGCCAGCGAGGGAAGAGCCGCTTCTATGATGTCGATCGCGGGAACAGCGACGGTATTTCTCTTACCATTTCCAGTGGAAGTGATTTTCGGAGATGGCGGCGTGGAACCCGCCTTGCGATAAGCCTGCGTGTTTCCGGGTGTGGTATGTGATAGTGCGCCTGTCGGTCGCGCAGCCGGGGTATGTGCAGAAGTGGTTGGTAAATGATTGGCCTCGAATCCGGTCACCAGGGGGTGGGAGCTGAGCTGATCTTCCAGTTCCAACAGCGACCCTGCTCGCCTTTCAAATTCAGCCACAGCTCAATGCCGTTGGGAGTGGGAACCATGCGCTGACGCAGCAGGGTAAATCCACAGCCGATCACGACGGTACCCATTGCCCTCAGCAGTCCATCCTTCCGGTCTGAGTAAACCGTAACTTCCACTTCCATACTGGTTCCCTATTCTTAATTCTTTTTCGCCAGACAAAGCAATTGATCCGATGCCGATGTCCACCGTTTGAAAACGGAAAAATCGGCACCTGCAAGCTAGTTTGAATCCAGCCCCTTTGGTTTGAGTAAACTAGTTGGGCAAATTATTTGGGAATATTGCGGAACCGCTCTCGGAATCCTTTTTGGCGTTATTTCCGCTCCCCTCAGTTTTTAGCTCTGAACTGGTCATTCGTCAAATTAGTCGATTTTCACGCCGGTCGTTAGACCCAAAGCGCCATAGCGTAGATATGAACAAATAACCTCACATGACTTTCAAGCATCAAAAAAAACGTCATTTTTGTGCAAATAACAACCATATAGTTCGCAAAACAAGCAACTTTGACGATCAGAGAAAAACACGTCATTAGCAAAATTTATTTTGAACTTTCACTTTTAAAGATTGAATCATCCGCAAAATCTCTTAAATTTCGTTACTAAAAACTCAAGCAGAGTGAAATGAAAAAATACGCCAATGGCCTTGATAGGCAAAACCTATGGTGGGGAAAAGTAAAGAAGCGACAATCCAAAAGGGCGTCACGAAAAGATCAGCATTGAGATGCCAGAAAATGACTAAAAAGAAGCCGGTGGCAACAGCGAAGAATTACACAAGCGTGTGAATAAATAATCGCAGTACAACACCGGCTTTTTTTGGGGAGGGGAATGAAGGTCGGAGCAGTGGGAGAAAACCGACCGTTTGAACGACTACATCTGAATCGCTTGCAGATCAGAAACCAGGATCAGTTCACCCTTTGTTCCGCGCCATCTCTGCACTCCCCGCGGATTTCCCCACCGTGCTGGGAAACCACGCGATCAATTACAAAATACCCGTCTCGGCAAAAACGGGTCTCCTTCAGTTTCAAATCCAGCGCGTAATTGATATCCATACGCTGCCCCCGCGACGCTCTGCGCATACCATCGGTGCGCGTCATGCCGCCACGCATGTTCGGATTTTCGGTATAGGGGCCGCGGAGTTCCGGCACCGCCATTTCCAGCGCATACGTAAAGCGCTTGGAACCATTGGCGGAAATTTCAGTATGGAAGGATTCCTTCAGACCTGGGTTAGGCGCGGTGGGTTCACTGGCGCAAGCCGTTAAAACACAGGCGACTGAAAACAGGATAAAATTTCTACCGAACATAATTTCCCCAACCAGCAAATTGATTCCATTGTCGCCATCCCGCCCCGGATCAAATCCGGAGTGACGTGTGAGCCGGGATCCAGCTGCCGTGTTCTGGATTCCCGTACCGGATCAAGCCCGGCATGACGTTCCTGCGCGGGAATGACGGTGAAGTTATTTGAATACCACAGTGCGGTTGCCGTGAATGAACACGCGCTCTTCCAGCACCAGCTGCAGCGCCCGGCTCAGCACCTGCTTTTCCACATCGCGCCCGGCCGCAGCCATGCTTTCCGCGGAATAGCCGTGATCGACGTGGATCACATCCTGCTCAATGATTGGACCTTCGTCGAGATCATCGGTAACAAAATGCGCAGTGGCACCGATGATTTTTACCCCGCGCTCAAACGCCTGCTGATAGGGCTTGGCCCCGATAAACGCCGGCAGGAAAGAGTGATGGATATTGATGATGCGCCTGCTGTAGCGGGCCACGAATTCCGGGGTCAGCACGCGCATGTATTTGGCGAGGACCAGATAATCCGGCTGGTAGGCGTCTACCTGCTGCATCACCTGCTCTTCGTGCTGCGCGCGGGTAAGTCCTTCCGCCGGTAACCAGTGGAAGGGAATATCGAACTTTTCCACCAGGGATTGCAGGTTTCGGTGGTTGCCGATAACCGCGGCAATCTCCACATCCAGCGCACCGGAGTAGCACTTCATCAGGATGTCGCCGAGACAGTGAGCTTCTTTGGTCACCATCAACACGAGCCGCTTGCGGCCGCTCGCCACCAGCCTGCGCTCGGCGCCCTCCGGCAGCGTCATATCCAGGTCTTCCAGCAGGGTGGCATCGTTGAAGATGCCTTCCAGCGCGGTGCGCATGAAGAAGCGCCCCTGCTCCCGATCTACGAACTCGTCGTTCTTGATAATGTTGAGCTGGTGTTTGTAACAGATGTTGGTGATCCGGGCGATCAGCCCTTTGGCATCCGGGCAATCTGTTAGCAGTATCTTCTTTTCCATGGGTAAAAATCAGACTTAATGTTCAGAGGGCTGACTATACACTATGTGCGTGATTCTACCCGTCACGCAGACCGATAATTGACCAATTCAGGGGCTTTATGGACAAGCAACTCTTCAGTGAACACATGGCCACCCTGCGCAAGCGCTACGATGAGATCCTCGACCAGTGCGGCTTCGAGACCCTCAACGTCTTCAGCGGTGCACCCTCGGTACAGTTTCTGGACGACAACTACTACCCTTTCCGGGTAAATCCCCAGTTCAAGGCCCTGGTTCCGGTGACCGACAACCCCAATTGTTGGGTGATCTATCGCCGCGGGCAGAAGCCCAAGCTGCTGTTCTACCGTCCGGTGGATTTCTGGCACTATGTGCCGCCTGCGCCCCAGACGTTCTGGAGTGACGAATATGACATCGAGCTATTGGCAAAGCCGGATGAAGCTAAGGTGTTCCTTACCGGTGCAAACGCCGCGTTCATCGGCGAGACCACCAAGCTCGAAGGCTGGGAGATCGGCGAACGCAATCCCCAGCACCTGATCGACCGCCTGCACTGGGCGCGCGCCTACAAGACCCCCTACGAAATGGAATGCCTGCGGGAAGCCAACCGCATCGCGGTGCGCGCGCACAAAGCCGCGGAAGACGCCTTCCGCGCGGGTGCCAGTGAGTTCGAGATCAACCTCGCGTATATGAAGGCCGCCGGCCAGGGCGAGGGGCGTATGCCCTACGGCAATATCGTCGCGCTGAACGAACACGGTGCAATCCTACACTACACCCATCTCGGCACCCAGCCGCTCCCCGAAAGTGAGCGCCGCAGTTTCCTCATCGACGCCGGTGCCGACTGCAATGGCTACGCCGCCGACATCACCCGCAGTTACGCTTACCGCGATGGAGAATTCGCAGACCTGGTAAGCGCAATGCACGAAAAGGAACAGGAGCTGGTCGCGGGCCTGAACCCGGGTGCGTCTTACGTGGACCTGCACCGGGCCTGCCACCACAAGGTCGGCCAACTGCTGCAGCAGTTCGGTGTGATCAAAACCTCCCCGGAAAGCGCCGTGGAATCCGGCCTCACCGGCACTTTCATGCCCCACGGCCTCGGCCACTTTCTCGGCCTGCAGGTGCATGACGTGGGTGGCCACCAGACCGCGCCGGAAGGCGGCAAAACACCGCCCCCCAGCGAATACCCCTTCCTGCGCACCACGCGCACCATTGAGGAGAATCAGGTCTTCACCATTGAGCCTGGTCTCTACTTTATCGACAGCCTGCTGGCGGATCTGAAAGAGTCCCGGCTCGCGGATGAGGTGAACTGGGACAAGGTGGAAAAACTGCGTCCGTTCGGCGGCGTGCGGATCGAGGATAACGTGATTGTGCACGCGGACCGCGTGGAGAATATGACGCGGGATTGTTATTGAACCAATACCGCGGAGCGGTTCGTTGGAGATCCACACTTGTAGGAGCCTGCTTGCAGGCGAACGGTCCGGAGCGCTGAGTCGTTCGCCTGCAAGGCAGGCTCCTACAGGGTCGTGCGGGTACCGCACGGTAAATACTTCTCCCATTTGTAGGAGCCTGCCTGCAGGCGAATTGGCCGGAGCGGTGAATCGTTCGCCTGCAAGGCAGGCTCCTACAGGGTCGTGCGGGTACCGCACAGTAAATACTTCTCCCTTTTGTAGGAGCCTGCCTGCAGGCGAATTGGCCGGAGCGCTGAGTCGTTCGCCTGCAAGGCAGGCTCCTACAGGTCGTGCGGGTACCGCACGATAAATACTTCTCCCATTTGTAGGAGCCTGCCTGCAGGCGAATTGGCCGGGGCGCTGAATCGTTCGCCTGCAAGCAGGCTCCTACAAGATCAGGCGATCTCCGCGCGCACGGTGCGGGTAGCCTCCACCATATTCAGCAGTGCCGAACCCACCTCCGCCCAATTGCGGGTTTTGAGTCCGCAGTCCGGGTTCACCCAGAGCTTCTCCACCGGAATCACTTCCAGCAACTGGTATAAACGGTTCACCAATTCCGCACGCTCCGGCACATTGGGCGAGTGGATGTCGTAAATACCCGGGCCGATTTCATTCGGGTAGCCGCCGCCTTCACCGGCAAATGCCTGCAGTAGGCGAAGGTCGGAACGGGCCGATTCGATGGTGATAACATCCGCGTCCAGCGCCACAATCGCATCCATAATTGCGTTGAAATTGGAATAGCACATGTGGGTGTGAATCTGCGTTTCCGGTTGAACCCTGCTGCAGGTGTAGCGGAAACACCCCACGGCCCAGTCGAAATAGTCCTTGTGCCCCGACTCGCGCAGTGGCACACCTTCGCGCAGTGCGGGTTCGTCGATCTGGATAATGCCGATCCCCGCCGCCTCCAGATCCTGCACTTCCTGACGCAGCGCCTTGGCGATCTGCAGGCAACTCACTGCACGGGGGACATCCTCGCGCGGGAAGGACCAGTTGAGAATGGTCACAGGACCGGTCAGCATGCCTTTTACCGGTTTTTTGCTGAGACTCTGCGCGTACTCGCTCCAGCGCACGGTCATTGCGCTCGGCCGTGAAATATCGCCGGCAATAATCGGCGGCTTTACGCAGCGGGAACCGTAACTCTGTACCCACCCGTTGCCGGTGTGGATAAAGCCATCCAGTTGTTCGCCGAAATACTCCACCATGTCGTTGCGCTCGGCCTCCCCGTGCACCAGAACATCGAGCCCGAGAATTTCCTGACGGCGGATAACTTCGGCAATTTCCGCGCGTAAATGTGCGTCGTAATCGCTTTGGCTGATCTCCTGATTACGAAACTGCCGGCGCACCTCACGCAATGCGTCGGTCTGCGGAAAGGAACCAATGGTCGTCGTCGGCAGCAGCGGCAGTTGCCAGCGGGCGCTCTGCACCGCGGCGCGCTCGGGGTAAGTCTGCGCGCGCCAGGTACTGGCCAGCTCCTCGCGCACGTCGGCTTCGCTGCGGCTCTCCGTTTTGGCGATTGCCGCTAGTGCCGGTGCGCCGGGTTTCAGTGCCCGCTGAAGTAATTGCAGCTCGTCGAGTTTCTGACGGCTGTAGGCAAGCTTCTGCTTGTCTGCGTTCGCAAGCGCGGCTTCCGTTTCCAGGTCAACCGGCGTATGCAGCAGTGAACAGCTGGCGGAAAGCCAAAGGCGCTCACCGAGATGCTTCGCCACCGGCAGCAGTTCCGCCTGCCAGTGCGCAAGATCTGTTCGCCACACGTTGCGACCGTTGATCACCCCCACCGACAGCACCTGGTCCTTTCTGAGCACGGCTGCCGCCGGCATAATTTCTTCCGGGGCGCGCACCGCGTCGATATGAACCCCGTCTACCGGCAATGCGAACGCGGTCTCTAGATTTTCCCGCAGCGGTGAGAAATAGGTGGTGAGCAGCAGTTTGCTGCCGCTGGCTTCGGCGAGGATTTCATAGGTCGGCGCGAACGCTTCGCGCCAGTTTTCTTGTAAATCCAGCCCGAGGATCGGCTCGTCGATCTGCACCCACTGCGCCGCGGCGTTGGCCAATTGCTTCAGCAATTCCACGTAGCACGGCAGTAGGCGCGGCAGCAGGTCCAGCGCATTCTCCACACCGCGGCCGAGCCACAGGTAGGTCAAAGGACCAATAATGACCGGCTTTACGCTGTGGCCCAGGCTCTGGGCTTCCTTCACTTCCGCCAGCAGCCATTCCGCATCGAGCTCGAATTGCTGGTCGGCGGTGAACTCCGGCACCAGATAGTGGTAATTGGTATCGAACCATTTGGTCATCGCACTGGCGGCTACCGGCTCACCGGAGGGCGCGCGGCCGCGGGCGAGACGGAAATACTGGTCCAATTGGTTGTCCGCGGCGCCGGCCGTGAAACGCTCAGGAACCACGCCAAACATCAGCGAGTGATTGAGCACCTGGTCGTACCAGGCAAAATCGCCGACGGTAGTGAAAGCCAGCCCGGCGGCCTGCTGCGCCTGCCAGTTTTGCGCGCGCACCTGAGCGCCCACCGCCAGCAATGCCCGCTGGTCGATTTCACCTTTCCAATAGGCTTCCTGAGCGCGCTTTAGTTCGCGTCGGGCACCGATGCGCGGATAGCCGAGGATGTGTGTTTGAGCCATGTTCAGTCCTTCCAGTGACTTGGTGATTGCCGCGATAACGTCATCCCGGCCCCGGATCAAGTCCGGGGTGACGTGTGATCCGGGATCCAGAGGTAACGGAGTTCAGAGCTCCGAATCTCTGGATACCGGCATTCGCCGGTATGACGATGGGGCCGGTATGACACAGGGTTGCTTAAGTTCGGGGTTGATTCTGCGGGCAGCCTGATGTTCAATCAATTTCATATTTTTTACTTAAACATGAATATTTTTAAACATGATTGAGCTGCGACACCTGAAGGCCCTCACCACATTGCGGGAAACCGGCAGTATGGTGCGTGCCGCGGAGCGCCTGTGCCTGACGCAATCCGCCCTATCCCACCTGTTCCGGGAAATGGAAGACCGCCACGAGCAGCCGCTGTTCGTGCGCAAATCCCGCCCTCTGCGTTTTACCAGCGCGGGGTTGCGTCTATTGCAACTGGCGGACGATGTACTTCCCCGGGTGGCAGTGGCACAGCGGGACCTGGCGCGGCTCGCTTCCGGACAGGCGGGACGGCTGAACATCGCCATCGAATGCCACAGCTGCTACCAGTGGCTGATGCCCACCCTCGACGCCTATCGCGACGACTGGCCCGAAGTGGAGCTGGATCTCTCGAGCGGCTTCCATTTCGCGCCGCTGCCGGCGCTGGTACGCGGCGACCTCGATCTCGTGGTCACCAGCAACCCGGACCAGTCTCTGAAAGGCATTCACTATGAACCGCTGTTCAGTTTTGAAATGTGCCTCGCGGTCAACCGCAAGCATCCGCTGGCAGACAGGAAATGGGTGGAGCCGCAGGATCTGGCAGGCGAAGTGCAAATCACTTATCCGGTGGAGCGAGAGCGGCTGGATATCTTCCAGCACTTTCTCGACCCCGCCGGCATAGAGCCCGCCGCAGTGCGTACCGCAGAGCTCACCGTGATGATGGTGCAATTGGTGGTCAGCGGCCGCGGCGTATGCGCACTGCCGAACTGGGCGCTGCACGAGTATTTGCAGAAAGGTTTTGTCAGTCAGTTGCGGTTGGGTAAAAGCGGCCTTTGGAGCACGCTGTATGCCGCTGTGCGGGAGGAAATGTTGGAACAGGCATTTTTGCGGGACTTTTTTGTCACCGCAAAAGACACCTGTTTCGCGAATTTGAATGGAATTCGTTCGGCGTGATTGCTGGTTGCGGGGATCTGGATTCCGGCATTCGCCGGAATGACGAGGCTGAGGGCTGGATTCCGGCATTCGCCGGAATGACGGAGTGGGGATCAGGATTCCGGCATCTGCCGGAATGACGGGGCGGGGGCTGGATTCCCGGATCCGCCGGAGTGCCGGGGCGGGAGCTGCCCCGGTATGACGAGAAAAATTCTAAGGTTCGGCCCAGCGCCGCAGCAGATTGTGATAGACCCCGGTCTGCGCCACGATGGCTTCGTGATCACCCAGCTCCTGCCGCAGACGGTTGATAGACATGTCCAGATCAAACAACAGGGTACGCTGGCCGTCATCGCGTACCAGGCTCTGTATCCAGAAAAATGAACAAATACGGCTGCCACGGGTAACCGGTGTCACCCGATGCAGGCTGGTGGACGGATACAACACCATGGATCCCGCCGGCAGTTTCACCGAGTGGGCACCGTAGGTATCGTCGATTAGCAGTTCGCCGCCATCGTATTCATCCGGTTCTGAAAGAAACAGCGTGCAGGACAGATCCGTGCGGATCTGCCCTCCCGTAGGCAAGCGCCGGATAGCGTTGTCCACATGGTTGTGGAAATGCTCCCCGCCCTCATAGCGGTTGAACAGCGGCGGGAATACCCGCTGCGGCAGAGCCGCCGACATGAACAGCGCACTCGCGGGCAGCGCCCGCAGAATCACGTCACCCAGCTCCCGCGCCAGCGGAGAATTTTCAGGCAATTGCCGGTTTTTCTTCGCCTGCGCGGATTGGTGCCCGGCGGTTACCCGGCCATCCACCCACTCAGCCTGCAACAGTGCCGCCTTGATCTCGGCGGCCTGCTGCGGGCTGAGGATTTCGGGGATTTCCAACAGCACGTTTATTTACCTGTAAATCAGATCAGTAATTGAAGTTCAGCGACAGCAGCGCGGTGCGGCCGAGCCCCGGGATGAAGTGACCACCGCCCACAAAGTCGATGTACTCTTCGTTGGTCAGGTTCTGCAGGTTCAACTGCGCGCTGATGTTGTTGCTGAAAGCGTAAACGCCGGAGGCCTCAAAAATCCAGTAATCGGGAGCCACGCGAGTATTGGTTGTGCTGTTGTAGCGATCATCGACAAATTGCGTACCGAGCCCCAGTTGCAAGCGCTCAGAGGCCTGATAGTTGGCCCAGAGATTGAAGGTATGCTGCGGAGAGTTGGACAGCTCGTTACCCAGTTCGTCTGCGTTCTTACTTTCAAGCACTTCGGAATCCAGATACACGTACCCGGTGTTGACACTCAGGCTGTCCGTGATTGCTCCAGAAATACCCAGCTCGAGTCCCTGCACCCTCTGCTCGCCATCCAGTACCAGCACATCGTTGGGATCATCCGGATCCTGGGTGCGGGCATTGGTCTTGTCGGTGCGGAACAGAGCTGCACTTGCAAGCACCCGGCCATCCGCCAACTCCCATTTGGTACCAAGCTCCAGGCTGCGGTTTTCCTCCGGCTCCAGCTTCGTCAACCCCGGGTTGCGGCTGCTTTCGGTCAGGCTCAAGCCCTCAGCCGAAGGGTTGAAGGAAGTACCGTAACCGAAGTAGATACTGCCTTCAGACACAGGTTTGAAGACCACACCGGCGCGATAGCTCAACATGGTATCGGTGCGCTCCACCAGCGGATCGCCGTCCGGGGTGTACTCCAGTTCAAAATGGTCATACCGCAGGCCGCCATTGATCTGCCAGTACTCGTTGATCTGTATGGAGTCCGACAGATAGGCCGCCAGCGTGGTGGACTCACCAAGACTATAGGTGCCGGTGCTCACGTAATTTTCCAGGTACGGATCATTGGGATTCGGGTTGAACAGATCCGTCGCCGGTGAGTCCTCTCCGGTCAGTTCCCGCGTGTAACGCTTTTCACTCTCCAGGCTCACTTCCGCACCGGCAATAATACGGTGCTCCCAGCTACTGCCCGGGTTAATCGTGAGCGAGTAGTCCGTCATGTTGCTGAAAATGGTGTTTTCCTGATCCCGGTATTTTTCGTCGCTGCGGCGAATATCGGTGCTGTCGTTACTGACAAAACGCGGCGCGGTCACCATATTGTCGCGGCCAGTTACCCCCCAGCGAGTCGTGTTATTCAGGCTCGCGTTGTCGCCCAGGCGCTGGGTCACCTGCGCGGTACCGATGGTAGTGTCTACTTTTTCGTAGTCGCGGGATTTGAGACCGTACCAGTTGTCAAAATCCACCGGCGGTGCCTCATCCGCGTAGTCCGCCAGCGGCACGTTGCTGGCCGGCACCCAGGGAATACCGTAATCCGGCGTATTGTCTTGAGACAGGTGGAACAGGCTCAGGTTGACCTCGGTATCGGTATCTATGCCGAACGCCAGAGACGGCGCCACACCCCAGCGGGAATTGCTTACGCCGTCGCGGCCGGCAACATCCTGCTCGTGGGTCATGATATTGATACGCGCGGCGGCGTTGTCGACCCCGTCCAGTGTGCGATTCACATCCAGCGTCGCGCGGCCATAACTGTCGGTACCGGCAAACAGGCTGCCGTTGCTGCTGTCGGTCAGGTTCGCCGTCTTGCTTACCAGATTCACGGAGCCGCCGGTGGAGCCGCGCCCGGAGTAATCGGAAGACGGTCCTTTCACCACTTCCACCTGTTCCAGGTTGAAAGGATCGCGGGTGTAGCCGCCAAAATCGCGCACATTATCCACAAAGATATCGGTACGCGCGCTGTAGCCGCGGATGGAGAACTGGTCTCCGGGAGGTGCACCGCCTTCACCGGCCTGCATGCTGATACCAGAAACGTTGCGCAGCACATCGCGCAGAGTGGTGGCAGCGCGCTGCTGTATCACCTCTTCGGAAATCACATTGATGGTCTGCGCCGTGTCCAGCAACGGACGGGCGAACTTGACGGAGCTGGGCTGGCGCTCCTCGAGGCGATCGGTGACCTCCACGATTTCCGGTGCGCGCGTATCCGCGCTAACGGGCTCCTCGGCGTGAGCGGCGCTCATCAGGCCGCCGGCCACGGCGGCCGCCAGTGAAAGCCCCGAGAAACGGAAATGGCCCGCGAGTGGTTTTTTCCGGAATGGGTCCATCGTCGTGAGAGTGGCGAGTTTATCCGTTGTACTCGTCAGCTTGGTCATGCAGTCACCCCAAAATGTCAGCTCTTAATAGAAGTTATGTAATCGCCCGGCCTGCGGGACAATGCGAAGCATTATCATTTAGATCCTTCTTTTAAGCAACTTGTCAGTTGTGACATCGGCGTGAAATTCTGCACTGCAACGGCAGCGGGAGAAGTGAAAAGTCGTTAAGCTTGGACCAAAAAAACGGAAGGGAATTTTCCATGAGCAAAAACACCAATGGCTGGAACCCGGTTCAAAAGGGCCTGCACTGGCTGATCGCACTGTTTATCCTGTTTGCCTGGGGCTCGGTGGAGCTGCATGAGTTCTACGCAAAAGACGACCCCATGCGCCACTGGTGGATGGTGTTGCACTTTTCACTCGGGTTTTCGGTACTGTTGCTGGTGATGCTGCGCTTTTACTGGCGCGCCACCCATGGTCGCCCGACACTGTATGGCAGCAAACTGCAGAGGCCGCTGTCCCTGCTGGTGCAGAGTCTGATGTATGTGATCATGCTGGGAATGCCCTTAACCGGGCTGCTGATGCGGCAATTCGCGGGGCGCGAAATCACCCTGTTCTGGCTGTTCGACCTGCCACCCTTCGTGACCAAGAATATCGATCTGGCGAAACAGCTGGGTTTTATGCACAAAGAGCTTTTGTGGAATGCGCTGCTGGTATTGCTGGTGCTGCATATCGGGGGCGCGCTGTGGCACCACCTGATCATCAAAGACAATACGCTGCGGCAGATGTTGCCGTTTGGGAAAGTGAAATAAGCGTTTGAAAATTTGTTCGCCTGCAAGCAGGCTCCTACGGTGGGATACGCTGTAGGAGCCTGCTTGCAGGCGAACAGTCCAAAGCGCGGAATTGTTCGCCTGTAAGGCAGGCTCCTACAGGGGCATCAATCCCGCGCGGGTTTCGGCTTGCGCTTCTTGAACGCAGGCGCGGTCTTGCCACCGGATTTCACCCGCGCTTCATCAAAGCGGGCGATGTTCATTGGCCGGCCATTTACCCGCACTTTTTTCAGGTGCTGGAAAATTTCCTGTGGCATGCCTTCCGGCAGGTCGACGGTGGTGTAATCGGGATAAATCTCAATGCGCCCGATATAGGAACTGTCGAGATCCACTTCGTTGGCAATAGCGCCGACAATACTACCCGGGCGCACGCCGTGTTCGCGCCCCACTTCAATGCGGTAGCGCTCTTTACCCTCGTCGGGCGCAGGAATCCGCTTACTGTCTTTGTCGAACCCGCCCCGCTTATCAAACTTGTTGCGTTTGCGGTCTTCGAAATCGCCATCGCGATCCCGTCGGTCATTGAATTCCTGACGCTTCGGCTCGCGCTCGTCCAGCAGCAGCGGCTGGTCGCCCTGTGCCATGGCCGCCAGTGCCGCGGCGACATCCAACGGATCGATATCGTTTTCTTCCAGATACTTTTCCACCAGGTCGCGGAACGGCGCCAGGTCGCGGCGGCCAGCCATGGTGTAGGTGATCTTCTGGCGGAATTTTTCCATGCGCGAAGCATTTACCGCGGCCGCGGTGGGCAGGTCCAGGCGCTCGATCGGCTTCTTGGTGGCGCGCTCGATGGTGCGCAGCATGCGCTGCTCGCGCGGTGCCACAAACAGGATCGCATCGCCTTCGCGCCCGGCGCGGCCGGTACGGCCGATACGGTGGATATAAGCTTCCGTATCGTAGGGAATGTCGTAGTTGATTACGTGGCTGATGCGCTTCACATCCAGACCACGCGCAGCCACATCGGTGGCCACCACGATGTCGAGCTTGCCCGCCTTCAGTTTTTCAATTACCTGTTCGCGCATGCCCTGGGCCATGTCCCCGTTCAGGGCGGCGCTGGCAAAGCCGCGCGCGGCGAGCTTGTCGGCCACTTCCACGGTAGCGTTTTTGGTGCGCACGAAGATGATGGTGGCATCCACCGGCTCGGCTTCGAGAATACGGGTCAGCGCGTCCATCTTGTGCAGGCCGCCTACCGGCCAGTAACGCTGGCGGATAGTCTCGGCGGTTTCGGTCTTGACCTTGATCTTCACTTCCACCGGATTGCGCAGGTGCTCACGGGCAATCGACGCGACCTCTCGCGGCATAGTGGCGGAGAACAGCGCAATCTGGCGCTCTTCCGGAATCTGCTCCAGTACCCACTTCACATCGTCGATAAAGCCCATGCGCAGCATTTCGTCGGCTTCATCCAGTACCAGCATTTTCAGGGAGGACAGGTCCAGGGTGCCCTTGCGCATGTGGTCCATTACCCGGCCCGGGGTACCCACAATCAGCTGCACGCCACGCTTCAGTTGCTGGATCTGGCCGCGGTAGTCCGCGCCGCCATAAATAGGCGCAACGTGGAAACCCTTGAGGTTGGCCGCGTAAGACTGGCAGGCCTCGGCCACCTGGATGGCCAGTTCGCGGGTTGGCGCCAGCACCAGCGCTTGTGGGCGCTTGTCGCGGAGATCGAGCCCTGCCAGCAGCGGCAGCGCGAACGCGGCGGTCTTGCCGGTACCAGTCTGGGCCTGGCCCAGTACATCGCGGCCTTGCAGCAGCGACGGGATAGTCTGTGCCTGGATCGGGCTCGGGGTTTCGTAGCCGAGTTTGGTTACAGCTTGGAGAATTTCGGTCGGCAGGCCCAACTGGTCAAAACCAGTGGCTTCGGAGTAATCGGTCATTTTGAGTTCACTTGAATAAATAAGGCCGGGCCGGAGCGATAGTTCCAACAGGGACCGGATAGGCCCCACTGGGATAACCATAGCTCACAGCGGAGAATTGCTGGGCAAGGCGAAGAAGCCCATTAATAGCACCGGCTATTTCAAGCTTTTTCAACTCTGAGACAGGAGCCTGTGGCAAGGAGGTCTGTTACCCAAGATGGCTCGTGCTCCCGATAGCGCCGCTGTATGGGCCGGGGCAAGAGGCTGCGCAGTCTACCAGTTTGGCGCGAGAGTGCCAGCTTAATTTTTGAGCTGCGGAAGCCTGCCTGCGGACGAATGGGTGTGGAGTGTTATCGTTTCGCCTGCAAGCAGGCTCCTACAGAGGGCGGTGGGTCCATGTAGGAGCCTGCCTTGCAGGCGAATTGGTTGTGGAGTGGGGGCCGTTCGCCTGCAGGCAGGCTCCTACAGGGAGCGGTGGTATTCTGTGTAGGAGCCTGCCTTGCAGGCGAATGGTTGTGGAGTGCGGGCCGTTCGCCTGCAGGCAGGCTCCTACAGGGAGCGGGGGTGCTCTATGTAGGAGCCTGCCTTGCAGGCGAATGGTTGTGGAGTGCGGGCCGTTCGCCTGCAGGCAGGCTCCTACATGGGAGTGCGCTGATCGGTGAGTGCGGGGTCAGGCTGCCAGCGGTTCGCTCTCGCCGGCCGCTGTATCTTCCCCGGGCGCTGCCTGAGACTCGAGCACCGGCATCATGCGCGCAAAAACCTGCTCCACGGTGAAATCCATGCGCCTGAAGAAACTGCCATCCAGCTGGGTGAGCTCGTACAGATAGGTGCGGAAAGCGCGGAACAGCTCGATATCCACCGGCTGTGGATGCTGCCAGAAATCCGCCAGCTCACCCTGATGGGTCAGGCCGGCGATGTCGTAAAGCGCCCGCCCCAGAGTAATAGTGGGAACGCCGTGCAACAGCGCAGAAATGCCCACGGTGCTGTTCACGGTCACCAGTCCCTTGGCGTGATCCAGCAACGTCGGCAGATGCAGATCGTGACAGTACACCACCCGCTCCCCCACACCGTGTTCGCTGGCCTTGCGCCGGATCAGCTTGCCGTAGTGGCAGAAACCCCGGTCCATGGGGTGGTGTTTGATCACCAGGACGTCTGTTTCCGCGGCGTGGCCGGCAAAAGAGGCAATCACTTCACCAATCGATGCCTGCAGAGAATCCACATCAGAGTGCTCGCGAATCTGGAAATCGTCCGCGGTCTGCAGAGGATAAAGAAAGTACTCGCCACCGTGATTGCGCACCAGCGCCTCGGTAAACCGGCACTCGCTGATGCGATACAAACCTTTGCGATAAAAACTCCGCAGCCAGCACCCCGCTTCCTGCCACCAGGTTCTGGGACGGTGGTGACGGTAATTGGGAAAGCGATAACTGAGGATTCGCGCGGCCACGTAATAACAGATAGCAAACCAGGCCCGCTGCCAGAAGGTCATGCCTACTTTAAGCGGCGATTTGCGCCCGTGAGGCCGGTATTGTTCGATCGCATTGCGCGTCCAGTCCACGCCGGAAAACGCGTTGACGCCACCCTGCTCCAGAGTGACGAAATCCGGCCGCAGGTAACCCTCTTCAAACACCCAGAACAGAATGCCCAGCTGCTTGCACACCGCGCGAGCCTCGCGGTGGTAATAGCGGCAATCCCCATACACCACGACCGCGCGGATATCGTTCCGACGCAGATAGCCATAGAGGTACTCCGGCCAGCCCGCGGGGCCACCGGTATAATCCACACAGTGGTCCGCCCAACCGTAGTAGCGGTCGCCACCATTGAAGTTGATTTTGTGAGTCTCCACCCCCTGGGCAGAGAAATGGCGCGCGCAGCGGGCAAAAAAAGGCCCGAGCGGCCCCTGTAAAAACAAGACCCCTGACATGAACCCCCACACGCCCCACGGCATTATTTTTATTGCCGACCACGGGACATAACCACTGTGCGGAAAAGCCGCACAACCAAGGAAATTTCAACAGCCGCAAGCGACCACTAACTAACTTACCGAACAAGAAGCCGGATAAAAAACAGTCAAAACTCCGAAAAGCGGATGACAACACAAATTTGACGCAAAACTATACTTATATGGCGCGGAAATGTCTTGTACACAGTTCGCCATTTCCCGCTATCGGGAAAATTTTCCACCGAAATTTCGCTGTTCTCCGCTCGCCAGTCTCGCGCCGTCCAACCTGCGCAACACTTTTCCCCAACCCCATTCAAATAACCGTGCCGTGGATTCCGGCCAAAGTGTGAACAGCGGATTGAATGGGTTGTCTCTCGCCTGCATCCACACCGTCATGCGATGGGATTGTTGTTTCGCCTCGCCGCGGCAGTGGAAGCCGTGCACATTGGCCACCACCAGGGTGTTTGCCGGCACACGGAAGATCTTCGGCACAAATCCCATGGCTGCGAGCTCGCAGTCGCTCACCCGGAAGGAGCCGTCCCAGTAGCGTCCCGGCTGACGCTTATCGCCGTGTTTGCACGCTTCCAGACTCTGGCGGTACTCCCACTTCAGGCGACGCCAGCTCAACCGGTGAGACTTGGGCACATAAATGAATGGGCCGTTGCCATCGTCCACATCGTCGAGGTACAGCCATCCCTTAACACAGGGGTGGAAAGTATCCGCATGCATATCCCGCTGGGGATCGGGGCGCGGTGCAACGTTGGCATGGTTGCACAGGTTTTCCACGTAATACAGAGGTCGGCGGTTTTTTGACGAGCAGTAACGCGTCAACCTGTCCAGGTGCGGATTCTCGATCAGCGCTTTCATGGCCGGCATACGGGCACGCTCATCCGCAGTAATGAACACGCGCTGGGTCAGGGTGGTGCCCTCCACGAATTCCCGCACATCCCCCTGATAGGACTGCAATTCCTGAGCCAGTTTTTCAAAGTCGGCCCGAGGAAGGAAATTGTGCTTGAGCACGAAACCCTGCTCGCGGAACTGCCGGCGGTCTTCCACCGGCACCAGCGGCGACAGCAGCAGCAATCGAAAGCGGAACAGCCCGTGGGCGATCACCACCCGCGCCACATGAAGCCCGCAACGGTTCAGCCAGTAGCTGCCGATGATGGGGTTGTTCCTGAAGCTCTTGCCCCAGGAGAAGAGTTCCAGCAGCCACTTGGGCAACAGATAGATTTTCTTGAAAAATCGGGTGTTCACGTATTTGTCGGCTGTGATTTGTGTTTTTTTAAAGCTCCGTTAGACGGGACTTGGTTTGGTATTCGTTGCTGCGGAGCTCTGTTCTCTGGATCCCGGATCGAGTCCGGGATGACGAGGTCCGCAGCTGGATCCCGGATCGAGTCCGGGATGACGGGGTCCGTAGCCGGATCCCGGGTCGAGTCCGGGATGACGGGGTCCGCAGCTGGATCCTGGGTCGAGCCCGGGATGAAGGGGGCCGTAGCTGGATCGAGTCCGGGATGACGAGAATCCGGGAGAGGGACCATTATTTCCGAAAAAATTGATTGCGCACCGCGCGATAGAAGCGCCGACGCAGCCCGCCACCCGCGGGTTTGTCGCGCTGCAACTGCAGTATTTGTACCGCCGTCTCAACATCGACGATATCGCCACTTTGTGGATCCACATAGGTGGGATAAAGGATCAGTGTTGCCGCCACCAGCTCATCCACCGCCAGCGACCGGCCGCGGGTCTTGAGACAGCGGCGCACGGCAGCCAGTTCGTGCAGCGCATCCGGCGCGCCTTTTTCCCCTGGCTCACCGCGGTCAAGCAAACGGTCTTCGGTCAGCCCCCAGCCAGCGTAAAACGGCAGGCCGTAGGTCACCACCCGCACACCGCGCAGCAGCGCTTCAAACCCGCTCAGTGAGCTGAGAGTGTGCACTTCATCCACCTGCGCCAACAATTCCGGCATCGGCACATCGGTGACCAGCTGATCAAACAAATCCCCGGCGTCCTCAGCCAGCGCCCCCACGCGCCCACCGGCGAGCACATCCGGATGCGGCTTGTAGATGATGTGGGCATCGGGGTTGGCGCGGCGCACCTCCGCCAGCAACTGGCGATTGGTCTTGAGCCACGGCGATCCGAAGGCGATGGACGCATCGCTCTCCACTTGCCCAGGCACCAGGATATTCAGGTGCGCGGCAGATAGTACCGGCGGCGCACCGGAGTTCGCCGTCCCTACGTTGTACTTGCTCAGTTGCCCCGCCACCAGCCGCTCCCGCAGGCGTCCGGCGCGCGCGCGCAGCGCCGGGCTGAACTCGGTATTGCGCAAAATCGTTTCAAGGTCCGAGGGCCGCGATGCATCGTAGTAAATTCCCTGCCGATCCAGCACCAGAGACAGCGGGCGTACCAAGTCCGAACCCAGCCCTACCGAGCGCAAAAAACCGTCCTCAATCCGCCAAAGCTCCAGATCGCGCCTGTCACAGGCTGATGCCACACTTGCCGGCAAGCTGCTGGCCCACACCGCCACCCGCGCACCCGGCTGCGCGCGGGAAACGCCCGCCGGTGTTTTGTCGGCGAACCGCAACCGCGCCGGTCGCGCGAGAAAATCCGGCACGAATCCGCGCTTCCAGGGAGAAAAACCCAGCGCAAGCCAGGGGCCGCGCAGGCGCTGCGCCTGGCGCTTCTGCTCCGCAATCAGGTCAACGGTGTCTTCCAGCGAGCAGCGCTCACCGGTATAGGGATTGATATAGCGGCAATAGCGCAGATAAGCCGCCGCAAACAGCTGCGCAAGCGAACGGGGTTGTCCGCGGCGCGCACAAGTCTGAGCATCTTGCGTCAGCCCCCATCCCGCATAAAACGGCATGCCAAAACAGTGCACGGTCTTGCCTGCCAGCAGCGCGTCGAACCCCATCTGGCTGGTCACCACGTAGACCTTCTCTACGGCATCCAGCAGCGCCCAGGGATTGATATCCTCGGACCACAAGCGGCAGCGCCTGTTTTTTGCGGCAGCCAGCAGGTAGCCGCGCTTTTTTCCGGCGATCACATCCGGATGCACCTTGACGACCACCTCCGCGTCCGGGTTCTCCGCAATCGCCGCGTCCAGCATGCGCGTAAAATCCGTGGCATCGGCACCGCCAAGGGAGACCGATGCATCACCAAAGGTCTGATCCACCACCAGCACCCGCGGGCGCGCATCCTCCCAGGTTATGCTTCTGTCCGGAGCAGCGTTGTATTTCGACAGGCGGTGCTGGCGCAACAGATCCATACAGCGGCGCGCGCGATTGAGCGTTGCATCATCAAAGTCCGCCTGCGCGATCAGCGTTTCGAGATCGCTCGGCGCGCTGGCGTCGTAGTAGACTCCGGCGTGGTCCACCACCAGGCTGTGCAGCGGTGCGCCGTTCACGCCGAGACCAAACGAGCGCAGGAATCCATCCTCCAGGCTCACATAGGGCAGCCCGGTTTGCGCCGCCAGCCTGCGCGCCCGCGCCGCGGTGGGCTTGTGTCCCCAACCGGCGATATGCGTGGTGCCCTTGCGCGGGCGCAGCGCAAAAAACTCGCAGCGCGCCTCGGTGAGCGCATCGAGAAAGGCAATGCGGCGCAAGCCGCGGGAACAAAATCCAATTACAGACACAACCGCGCCTCGCTCAACAATGCCTGACGCCATTGTGTATCGGCCGCGAGCCGCAGGATTCCCTCGACCCAGGCATCTTCCGCCATCGGCAGCAACAAACCATTTTGTTCATGGCGAACCACATTTCCGTACACCGGCCCCGCCGCATAAACCCCCACCGCGCCGGCGAGAGTGATATCCAGAAATTTGGTGTGAGCGCGGGCTCGGTTGAACGGCGAATCCAGCAGCGGCGCCAATCCGATACAACGCCCGGGCCGGCGCAACAGTGCCTGATAGGCGCCCCACTTCATCGGGTGCAACACATGCACCCGCTGCAATCCCCGGAACAAGCGATTGACGGAAGCATTGCCGATCACCTCAAACACCAGGCGCGCATCCCCCGCGAGCACCCGCTCGACCACCGGCCGCAGCCATTTAAGATCCGCACCGTGTGAAGCCGAGCCGTGATAGAACAGCGTGATCACCTCCTCCGTCGATCGCCCGGCATCCTCTCGCTTCAGCAGAGGCAGCAGTGCCACCGGTACCTGCGGCGCCAATAGTTGCGGCTGCCAATCGTTATAGCGCTGCTGAAGATACGGAGTGGACACCAGCAGCTGCGCATTCACCGCGCGCAGCCAGTGCCGGTGCCGCCGGCTCAGGCGCAGCAACTTCCACTGATAGCGCAGGGGCATACGCGCAAAAGACGACCAGTGCAGCAGATCGTCGTCCATAAAGAAATACACCCCGGCCAGCTCATCGCGGCAAGCGCTGATCAAACGCCGCCAGGCGGTCGGGATATAGCGCACGAACAGCACGTGAGCACCGCGCAAGCGCTCCCGCGGTGGTGGGTTTGAGAAGCCAAACCGCTCAACCTCCAGCCCCTGCGCGCGCAGAAAAGGCAGCACAAAGTAGTCAGAGGACGGGTTCGCGTTTTCCTCCACCACAATCCAGTCTCCTCCTGATGAGGACATGGCCGAAGCGGTCAATGCGTTTTCAGTGGCAATCAATTAGGAATATCTTCTGGTCGGGGATTGGCGGGCGCCATTATGCCAAATCCGGGATCACCACGCTCCCCGCCAGCCCCTCCCGCTCGATCTTTGCCTTCAGTGCGGCCTTGGCCCGGTCATCTCCATGCACCACCCGCACAAGCTGCGGGCGCTTCTTCATCTTGCGGATAAAGCCCAGTAGATCATCCTGATCTCCGTGAGCGGAGTAGCCGCTGATGGTCTCCACTCCCGCGGCGATGTGGTAGCGCTGGCCGTCGAGATCCACATAGCCATTGTCCGGCCCATAGGTCTGAATATCCCGCCCCGGTGTGCCCTGTGCCTGATAGCCCACAAACAGAATATTGTGGCGCTTGTCTTCGAGCATCGCCTTCAGATAATTCACGATCCGGCCACCACTGCACATGCCGCTGGCGGCAATCACAATGGCCGGGCGCCGGCTGTTGGCGAGTTCCGCCACCAACTTGTCATGCGCTCCGTGATCGTCCACCGTAATCAGCTGCTCAAAACTCAGCGGGTGGCGACCGCGGCTTAGCAGACGCCTGGCTTCCGCGTCCCAATAGGTCCGCAGGCGGCGGTAGACGTCTGTAAAGCGGCTCGCCAGCGGCGAGTCCACAATCACCGGCAGGTCCCGCCATGGATTGGGCACATGTTTGCGGCTGGCCTGGCTGTGGATTATGCCTTCCAGCTCGTACAGGAGTTCCTGGGTGCGGCCGATACTGAACGCCGGGATCAGCACACTGCCACCATCCGCCAGCGCGCGCTCAATCGCCCCCTGCAGAATGCGCACTCGCTGCTCGCGGTTCTGATGCAGGCGGTCACCGTAGGTGCTCTCGATTATCAGCTCGTCACAACCCCAAGGTGCTTTGGGTGCATACAGCAGTGGTGTATTCGACGCGCCCAGATCGCCAGAGAAAATAATGCGGCGCTTGCCGACTTCCCCGGAAACCTGTGGACATCGCACCTCACACTCAACATAAGCAGACCCGAGAATATGGCCCGCGCGCTGCAGGCGGATATCGAGCCTGCAGCCCTCCTCCGCGATCACCGGCTGCCAGCCGTTATAGGGCAGCGGCCGCAACTGCTTTTTGATATAACCGATGAACTTTTCAATCAGCGCCGCATCCCGGCTGATACCAATTTTCACCGCATCTTCCAGCACCAGCGGCAACAGCTCGGCAGAGGGCTCGGAACAGTAAATGGGGCCGCGGAAACCAGCGGCAATCAGATAGGGAATTCGCCCCACATGATCGATGTGCACATGGGTCACCACCAGCGCGCGCACCGAGCGGATATCGAATTCAATTTCCAGACTGCTGCCACCGCGCCCACCGGGGGACGTCTCCGCGCCCTGAAACAGGCCGCAGTCGATCAGGATGGAGTTGTGTTGGTCCGCAAACAGTTCATGGCAGGAGCCGGTGACGCCTGAGACCGCACCGTGATGGGCGACATGGCCCGGTGAAATTTCCATAGCCCCAGCTGGCTGGACATAGTCGGCAGCCGGGATAAGAGGAGGAGTTCCCGTTTCAATCATGATCAATTCCTTTTGATCCATTAAGAGCGCAATTAGGCACAGCAGCGTACCAGACTCACCCGCAGCCTTCCTAGCGATCTCAGGCCACGTAATTTGTACGCAAGTGCCTGATGATCCTGCAAGAAACGTGCAACATCGTGCCGGATTTCATTGAAACATGACAACCGCCCCGGTAGCATTCCAGACACACTCATCGGAATGAACTGGGCCCATGGACGGCCCCGGAAGCCCATGCTGAAACGACTCTTCGCCTCCCGCAAGCACCCCTATATTCCCGGTATTAACCGTCCCGAAAAGATTGAGATCGATCTATCCGGTAGCAAGCTCACCATGCTGATGCCGCCGCATTCCAACTACGAGGGGTTTGCCGGCAAGGAGCCACCGGAGCGGGTGAATATTTACGATGCCGGGCAGTATGTCGATGACAGTTCGCTACCCGAATGGCAGCGCGAAGGGGTATCCCATCTCACCCTGCTCAAACGCCGGTGGGAGCTATACGGCCCGCTCTGGCGCGAACGGCCGCTCGGCAATATCCGGTTTGGCATCAACATCCTGCGTTACGATACCCTGCCGGAGGGCATGAGCGCGTTCAATCCTCGGCACTTTGAGCAGATGGCCATGCGCAGCCTCTGGTTTACCGGGCCGGCACAACCCTACACGGGAAGATCCCGCGCGCCGATCAACTGGGATATGGACACCAGAGAGCCCGGCGCACCGTGGCTTTACTATGAATATCAGCGCGACTATTCCCACGATCCCGAGCCGCCGCCGGAATTTATGCACACCTACCGGGGGGGCTGCCTCCGTACCCCCTTGGACGATCACTATTACCTGAATATGGGATACGGCTATCTCGGCTACGCGCCGGTGGATATCTGCCTGGAACATATGAATGCGTTGACCCGAAAGGTGCTCGACTCCGTACACCTGGAGCTGGGATCCACGGCCAAAGAACGATTGGCGGAAGCAAAGCGCAAATGGCCTGACGCCCGGGCCACCCGGCACCGCGAACCGGAACCCTGGGTTTACCCTGAATGGCGTGACGGTGACGAAGATAAGGGCGAGGATCATGTCGTGATCCTCAAGCCCGGCAGCCCCCCACCGGCTTTGATCCCCTGATCATTTATTCTTTTTTCCCCATTTCCAAGACAAGGAACTGTCATGCAAGGCGAAACAAAAACATGGAAGCTGATTATCGGTCGCGGCAAGCATAACGTCAGTCGCAGCGTATATATCCTGCATACCCAAGAACAAAACTGGCAACAGATTTTGCGCAATCAACACAACAATTACTATTTGGCTAGTATTGCCAGAGCCGTTTACGCTCTCGGTGGCATTGCTGTAGGGCGCAAGCTCCGGCGGGAAAAGCTGATCTTTGATGGTGCCGCCATCCACTACGAGTTGGACACTGACGGCGACGTGCTGATCATGGGCCTTGAAGTCAACAGCAGCTACAACCCCAAACGCGGCCAACAAACCACCGGACTCTATCAGGTAGATTGTTCAGCAGCTCGGGATCGCGATTTCGAGTGGTCCACACGAGACAAAGCAAAAACCAAGATGACCCTATCCCACCGCTGGAACAAATCCCACTATGCCGCAGTCAGTGGCAAGTTTGAAAGTAAGGAAGTTGCCGGCAGTATGCTGATCAATCACATCAGCAATGCCTACAAAGCCGGAATAAAAGAACACGACATCAACCGACAGGGCAATCACTACTCTCTCTACTGGCAAAACGGCAACCACAAAAGCGACAAACAGCGGGATCACCTGGTTTCCCTGATACAGCAAGCCGTCGCCAGCGGCGCCCGGGTAAACTGGCTGGTGCACGGTGAAGGCGCAATCACCTTTGTACGGGCCATGCAAACGCTGGAAAAGCGTCTTTCTCCCGCACCCGTCGCACCCGCGCGGGAAAAGGAACTGCGTGAAAACCTGAAACTGCAAACCGTCTACTTCTCCAACCCCCGCGGCAAAGAAACAGGCAAAAACACGCTGGAAGCACTGAGCAAAAAAGTGGGCTTCGACTACCTTGGCACCAACATCAATCCCGGCGATGTATTCCACAATCCCGATGCCCGCAGTGCGGCGTTCGGCAAAGGCGGCGCGGTCATCGGCGCTATCACCCTGAGCGGTGCTGCCGGCACCCTCGGTGCCGACGATATCCTTAAGAGTTTCACTCAGGCGGTGAATGCCGAAACCCTGGGCTGGAGTGCTGCGACACTGGTTGCCGGCTACTTCGTCGTGCGCGACAAAATCAAAACCAACAGCGGCTATGCGCGCAACCTGCCGGGATTCATCAGCAGCACCTTCGGGGATGGAAACCAGCGCTGGGTAGGGTGATACCCAGGTTATCTGCCCCTTTAGTGCTACCGGATGTAATGCGGCTGCATTGCCACATAGTGATTACATATGGCTACAACCTGAAGCCGGCGGAATCAGCGCACATGCAGATGACAGGGGAGGGTTCCGTTATTTCGTCAAATTGTTTCAATAAGCGAAAAAAAGGAACATACTTCCTGCATGCCCTCCGACACCCATAATCAACGCGTCCTTGATCTGGCTCGCCAGAAAGGGCTACTCCGCACCAGCGACCTGGACGCCATTGATGCGCCTCGGGTCGTTCTGACGCGCCTGACCGCGGCTGGTCTGTTGAACAAGGTCGGGCGCGGCCTCTACCGCCTCCCCAACTATCCGGGGTCAGAACACGAAGGGCTTGTGACCATCGCCACGAAGGTACCGCAAGCCGTATTTTGCCTGCTGAGCTCACTGCAATTCCACGAACTGACTACCCAGCTGCCACGCCAGATCTGGATCGCCATGCCCCGCGGCAGCCACGTGCCGCGCATCGACTACCCACCAATCAAGATGGTTCAGATGAGCGGTGAGGTTTACAACGCAGGCATTGAGGAGCACCTACGTGATGGCGTGAAGCTGCGAGTCTATGGTGTAGCAAAGACAGTCGTGGACTGCTTCAAGCACCGCAACAAAATCGGTCTGGACGTCGCGCTGGAGGCATTGAAGGACGCACGCGCCCAACGCAAGGCAACGGCAGACGACCTGTGGCGCTACGCGAAGATCTGCCGCGTAACCAACGTGATGCGCCCCTATCTGGAGGCCATTGAGTGAAAAATTTTTCGGGAGAAAACTTTCGCGCCAAACCCAAAGGGGCGAGACGCAAGGATGCACCAAACAGTAACGTTGCCGCCTCCGTGCGAGCCCGTCTGCTCAACGCAGCCAAGGCGCAGGGTGTGGACTTCAACCAGATACTGGTACGCTACGCACTGGAACGCATTCTCTACCGCCTGAGCCAATCCAAGCACGCGGATCACTTTCTGCTCAAGGGCGCGCTGCTGTTCACGCTCTGGTACGACATGCCACACCGGGCCACGCGTGACGCCGACCTACTCGGCTTCGGCGCAAGCGATTTGGAATCCGTAGCCCAAACCTTCCGCGACATCGCCAGCGTCTCCGTGGCCGACGGCATCATGTTCGACCCGACCTCGGTCGCCGCCGAGGAAATCCGCAAGGACGCCGGATACACCGGGGCGCGCGTCCTCATCAGTAGCGAGCTTGCCAACGCACGTTGCAAGACACAGATCGACATCGGTTTCGGTGATGCCGTGACACCCGGTCCCATTGATGCGACCTACCCGGTGCTGCTGGCCGACCAGCCTGCGCCTCGCTTGCGCGCCTATCCCGTTTACACCGTAATCGCGGAAAAGCTCCACGCCATTGCGGTATTGGGTATGACAAACAGTCGGATGAAAGATTACTTCGATCTGTCGGTGTTGCTGGAACGCGAAACTCTGAACACCCCCCTATTGGCCCAAGCGCTCAAAGCCACCTTCGAACGGCGCGGCATGGCGCTGCCCGAGGAGTTACCGATTGGCCTGAAGAATGAGTTTGCACACGATCCCTCGCGGCAGGCCCTGTGGCACGCCTTCATAAAGAAAAATGAACTAACTCTTGAACCCTTACCCACTGTCGTGGATCGGCTGCGGGCCACCTTGGGAGCAGCGTTAAACCAAATGTAAGCGCCGTTAAATCGTAATCGTTCATTCTACAGAGGCATTGCCCCAGCCATGGATATCTGATTGCAGCGGGTTGCTGGTGAACTTTTCCTTCTGTATTCAGGGCGTCAATTTCTAAACCCGTTTTCCATGCAGTCAGAATGATTCTTTCAGCCCAATGGCGACACCATGGTGGCTAATGTGGCCCAGAGGAAAATCTGGTACCGCGATATCCAGAAAGCCGCCGCAGAGTGACACACAGGGCCAGCCTCCTACCATTTAACTTGTACGAAAGTGCCTGCATTTCTTGCAGAAAATGCGCAATATCGTGCCGTGTTCCGTTGAATCCATGTAGCCTCCCCGGTAGCATTCAGAACACACCTACAGGAATGAACAGGGCCCATGGACGGCCCCGGAAACCCATGCTGAAACGACTATTCGCCTCCCACAAGTACCCCTATATTCCCGGCATTAACCGCCCAGAAAAGGTGGAGATAGATTTATCTGGCAGCACGTTGACCATGCTGATGCCGCCACATTCCAATTACCAGGGATTTGCCGGTAAGGAGCCACCGGAGCGGGTGAATATTTACGATGACAAGCAATATAGCGATGACAGTCTCCTTCCAGATTGGCAGCGCGAGGGAAAATCACATCTCAACCTGTTCAGTCGCAGGTGGGAACTTTACGGCCCCCCCTGGCGCACTCGCCCGTATGGCAACATCCAGTTTGGCGCCAGCATCTCGCGCTACGACGCCTTGCCGGAAGGGATGAGCAGTTTCAATCCTAATCACTTTGAGCAGATGGCCATTCGAACCCTCTGGTTCACCGGGCCGGCACATCCCGACTTAGGCAGATTCTGCTCCCCGATCAACTGGGATTTGCGAAATAGAGAATCCGGCTCACCCTGGCTCTATTATGAATATCAGCCCGACTATTCTAACGATCCGGAACCGCCACCGGAATTTATGCATACCTATAGGG
Organism: Microbulbifer sp. SH-1; assembly: GCF_011326135.1. Lineage (NCBI taxonomy): Bacteria > Pseudomonadati > Pseudomonadota > Gammaproteobacteria > Cellvibrionales > Microbulbiferaceae > Microbulbifer > Microbulbifer sp. SH-1. The sequence continues at coordinate 2,082,519 of NZ_CP046948.1, forward strand.
GCGGCTGCCTACGCACCCCGCTGGATGATCGCTATTACCTGAATATGGGGTACAGCTACCTCGGCTACGCACCCGTCGAAACCTGCCTGAAGCACATGAATGCACTGACCAGTAAAGTGCTCCGTTCGGTACGCCTGGAACTGGGATCTACGGCAAAACAACGACTGGCGGAAGCAAAGCGCAAATGGCCAGACGCCCGCGCCACCAAGCACCGCGAGCCGGAGCCCTGGATCTATCCGGAATGGCGTCGTGGAGATGATCGTAAAGGCGAAGACAACGTTGTAATCCTCAAGCCCGGCAGCCCCCCGCCGGTTTTGACTCCCTGAGCATTTATTTTTCCCCTACTTTCAAGACAAGGAGCTGTCATGCAAGGTGAAAGCAATACCTGGAAACTGATAAGCGGTAGCAGCGACCGCATAGGTCGCAACATATACATCCTGCATACCCAGCAAAGTGCCTGGCAACAGATCGTACGCGGTCATCAGGACAACTACTACTTAACCAGCGTTGTCAGAGCTATACACGCTCTCAGAAGTTCCGCCGTTGGCCGCATGTTCCAGAGTGAAAAAATTATCTTCGATGGCGCCGCTATTCACTACCAGCTGGACGGCGATGGCGATGTGCTGATCATGGGACTCGAAGTCAACAGTGACTACAAACCGAAAGGCGGCCGACAAGCCACCGGGCTCTATCAGGTTCAGTGCGAAGAAGTCCAAGGTCGTCCTCACAAATGGACCACGGCCCAAGATTATGAATCGAGAATGCCCCTGTCCCACCGCTGGAACAATTCCCACTATGCCGCCGTAAGCGGCAAGTTTGAGAGCAAGGAAGATGCCGGCAGTATGCTGATAAATCACATCAGCAAAGCCTACCGAGCCGGAGTAAAAGAACATGACATTAACCGACAGGGCAATCACTACTCCCTCTACTGGCAAAACGGCAACCACAAAAGCGATAAACAGCGGGACCACCTGGTTTCCCTGATACAGCAAGCCGTCGCCAGCGGCGCCCGAGTAAACTGGCTAGTGCACGGTGAAGGAGCAACCACCTTTGTGCGCGCCATGCAAGCGCTAGAAAACCGTCTTTCTCCCGCACCCGTCGCACCCGCGCGGGAAAAGGAATTACGTGAAAACCTGAAACTGCAAACCGTCTACTTCTCCAATCCTCGCGGCAAAGAAACCGGCAAAAACACGCTGGAAGCCTTGAGCAAAAAAGTGGGCTTCGACTACCTTGGCACCAACATCAATCCCGGCGATGTATTCCACAATCCCGATGCCCGCAGCGCGGCGTTCGGCAAAGGCGGCGCGGTCATTGGCGCTATTACCCTGAGCGGTGCTGCCGGCACCCTGGGTGCCGACGACATCCTCAAGAGTTTCACACAGGCGGTGAATGCCGAAACCCTGGGCTGGAGCGCTGCGGCACTGGTTGCAGGCTACTTCGTCGTGCGCGACAAAATCAAAACCAACAGCGGCTACGCCCGCAATCTGCCCGGATTTATCAGCAGCACCTTCGGAGATGGAAACCAGCGTTGGGTGGGTTGACTCCCCGGCACTGGTTGCAACGATCAATAAAAATATGACTGGAGGATCTGAACCTCCAAAGCAGTTCTTCTCCGATCTCGTTATACGGAGAAAGAGTGGAGGGCAGGAAAGACTGATCGCTTACTTATTGGTAGCTCCAGGCCCCACTCTCGTCCACCAGTGTCTTGCCGTTCTGCTCCACAAGCAGTTGACCCGACTCAAGCACCTTGTAGGTAGTGTTGCCATTTTTGAACTGGTAACCGAGAAACTGGCAGGGCGTGACGCCATCGGCACATGTTTTGGAGATAGTTTTGCCTTTCAGGCTCAGCTGCTCGCCAGATTTGTGCGAGGTACCGTGATAGCTGACATCGTCACAGGTTACATTGCCCTCGGGGCAGTTCACCTGGATCTTGATGGTGTAGTTATCGGTGACCAGTGTGTCAGCAACGACTGGGCTGACGAGTAGGAAAGTCAATGCAGCGGCAAGTATTCTGGGGCTCTGCATAAGTCCTCCGGCTATTTCTCTAACAATCGGTAGCGGTCGGTAGACAACTATTCTAGGGTGATGTGATCACTTGTCACTACTACAGGTAAATTCTGTTAGTGTTCCCCCCCCCTCAAGCCCAACACCCACACTCGCAGGGGCTTGCCGGCTACCACACAAACTCTCGAGCAGAGACGCCTCTGCTAGGCAGTAACTTCGGATTAGGTAAAGCACCGTTCATCTTGTTTTTCAGCAGCTCAATGGGTTTCATCTGTCTGAAATCTTCACCGCTAACGACATCAAACCATCATTACCATAATTGGTCAGCGAGCACCCACTGATGACATCGACGTTAATGCATACCCTGAAATTCATCACAGCTTTGAAAAGTCCTCCAGGGAAAATCTCTGTGGGCAAAAATCAGGTTCAGATCATATACTGAATCCAAATACAGAAAACTACCCCGACACTAGTGACTGAAAACAAACACCCAAACGACAAAGACAACAATGAAGTACTTGGACGTTTTGTCCCAAAACTCCAGTTTTCTATATAGATTTTCTGCGTTACTATCCTTACCAACCCAAGAGGGCTTACCTACCCAAGACAGCCTAAATGAAACAGTACAAAAGCTCGCATAGGAAGAATTCTTAGGATTAAAAAACATCCCTCTTGGTTTTCCATCTGAAATCCAAACATCATGAAAATGATCAAATTGATACTTGATTAGATCGTCAACCGCTATCGAACTGCGTACCCACAAAAATAGAAAAACTAAAAATAAACTGACTAACATTCCAGGTATCTTCCTCTTACATCCTTATGTCAACTGCATAGAATGGCAACACTGCTACCGTTCTCACTGACCAGTTCGGCAGCTAGTGCCGTAGCAGCGCCACCTTCTGAAGGATGGTCTCTTTACATCCGAGTGGATTGGGAACGGTCCAGAATCTCCTAGTACCGGGGGCATTGACTAATTTCGAGCTACTAAACGTACATCAAACCATCAGCCCCGAATTTACTCCGATACAAATCAATATCGCTCTTGTATACCCTTGATACTATCTCCACCAACTCCTCGTTATACAGTGACTTCGGATCAGGCAAAGCGCCGTTCATCTTATTTTTCAGAAGATCAAAAGGTTTCACCTGGCTGAAATCTTCCCCGCTGACGATGTCGAAACCATCCATGCCATGATTGGTCAGTGGCCGAGCATCGATAACGTCGAGGCCGATGCGCTCTTTCAGGGTTTTCACCGCCCCGGAAAAATTCTCCAGCGAAAAGTAATCGTCATACTCCTCATAGACCAGAAAATCCACCTGTGGCCTCCAGTGAATGTTGGAGTTGCGGATGCCGGGTTTCTCCATGCTTCTGACAAAAAAATCGAACGTGATGTCTTCCACGCCGATAGTGCGATTGTGAACATCCACGTAACGCCAGGCGTCCAGATCCCTGCCCACGATTTTATCCAGGTACACGCTTGCCAATCTGGAGAAGGGGCAGCGCAAAACAGTAAAGGTGTACTTGGCCTTTACCAATTCGGGTAAAGTGGCAACAAATGTGTGATTATTACTGTGTATCCAGTTGAACTCCGACTTGTCCTTGATGCAGCCATTGGCATAGGCCACCGTGGTCCTGAGAGTGGAACAGGCATTTTTCGGGATAAAACTGTAAACCGCATCGCTGTTATAGACACATAACGCGTGGCTTTGCGCAAACTTATGCTGGGGGTTTTGGTTAAGTGGGATATAGTTTTTACTGCTGTATTTTAAAAACCGGCTCATTCGACCCTCCTGGTCTCAAACAATACTCTTTGGTTTATGCGGGGAAAAAATCTTCCTTATACAGGGGATCCCAGAGGAATTGACGGGGATGGGCTTACCCCCTAACGCCCTGGATTTACCCACAGCCCACCACGATCAGGTATCTGTGGCTAGGGTAATAATCCGTAAAATTTGTAGCTACTTTTTAGCAGGATTACGGAAGAACGAATACCGCCGAATCCACCTGGGTTTACGCCAGCGAATTTCCACGTCTGTACTTTGCATGGGAGTGAAATAACGACAACCGTCAAAGTAATAGTGGGTAACCTGACTGTGCCTTGTGCGCGCTTTATCTGGATGGCTACCGCCTCCGTGCAGCAGATTTGCATGCCAGATCAGAACCTGCCCCTTCTTCAGTATTCCACGCTGCGTCAGGAGCCCCTTCTGTTCCACCAGCGATTGTATATAACGCTCATACTCCGGATAGTGAGCATAGGATGGCGGCACTCCGACGTCCTGCATCGTAATTTCAGGCAATTTATGGCTACCGGGATAATAGGTAAGAGCGCCATTACTCTCATCCACGTCCTCCAACGCTACCCAGGCTCCGGCCATAAAACCTGAGGGTTTACTGTTGAAATGAATGGTATCCGAATGGGTTTTCTGCTCGGTTCCGACCGGAAAGTTCAAGGTTTGAAATGGACGCGGCTTGCGCCCAAACAATTGCCGCAAAGATGTCAGAACCCGCTTGTCCAATGCGATTGCACGCACTCCGGCATCAAAGCGCCAAGCATCCTGAACTCGAGTGCCATGCGGATACTGACCCGCGGCGCAGGAATGATCGTAGAGCCGTTCAACACCAGAGATCACACGGTCCAGGAGATCATCCTTGAACTTAAAGTTCAGGATAAGATACCCCTCTCGATGGAACTCGGCAATCTGTTGTTCGTTAAGTATCACTCGAACACTCCATGTTCTTCACACCGTTCAGCAACCAGAAAACTAGCCCAACATTAGCCAAGAAGATTCAATGCCGGGCAGAGCGGCTTACGCCAGGGAAAAATCTTCGTAAATCAACGTAAGATTCGGGTTATACGCAGGGTCTGAATCCAATTGTGTGCCCCAACGTTTACGCATGTAATCCGTCTCGCGCTGCGCGCGGCGGCGTTTGGCCGCCGTGTCATCAGCGCCCCGGGATACCGATTCGTGGTGATACAACTCTGCGTAGGGCGTCCATAGATTACGGTAACCCGCCTCGCGTACTTTCAGGCAGAGATCGACGTCGTTGTAAGCTACAGCGAGATGTTCTTCATTCAAGCCACCGACCTGCTCAAACACCGACTTGCGCAATAAAAGGCAGGCACCGGTGACCGCCGATAAATTCTGCGTTAAATGCAGCCGAGAAAAATACCCATACTCATGCCGCAGGAAATACTTATGCGCATGCCCGGCGACACCACCTATACCCAGAATTACCCCGCCGTGCTGGATCGTGTCATTGGGGTAGTAGAGCTTTGCTCCTACGCAACCAATTACCGGACGGCAGACCTGGCCGACCATTTCGCAAAGCCAGTCACTATTAATCGGTTCGATATCGTTATTAATCAGCCCAAGGATCTCACCCTTGGCTATACCGGCGCCGAAATTATTGATGGCGGAGTAATTGAATGGATGCTCCCAACGGTGAACTGTCACACGAGGATCAGCGCTCACCTCCGCTAAATACGCCAATGTCGCGGGACATTTGCTCTGATTATCCAGAATGAGCAGCTCGAAATTCGGATACTCTGTACGTGTCAGTATGGCATCAATACACGGCTTCAAAATTTCATAGCCATCTCTGGTAGGAACCAGCAGACTAACTAGCGGTATCGGTTCGGGAATCGACCAGCGTACTTTGTACGTGTTTGGCGCGACACCCGGTGCTGCTTGTGCGGGCAGAGCCTCACGCTCAAGGTAATCAGCAACGGCCCGCAATCCGGACTGTGCAGCATAGGTCTTATTCGAACCGGCAAGTGCTGTAGATCCCTCTACCGCACGCCAGTGATACAAAATTTCCGGAATATGGACAACATTACGTTCATTCAAATGCGGTAAACAGCGCAGTAGCAAGTCGTGATCCTGGCTGCCCTCTGTACCGGGCCTAAAGGTACCGACCTGTTTAAACAAATCTGTGCGAAGCACAGCGAGATGACAGACATAGTTCTGCGACAACAGCAGATCAGGATTCCATGCCGGTTTGAAATGGGGTTCAAAGCGTTGTCCGCACGCGTCCATCTTGTCTTCATCGCCGTAAATCAAAAGAGCTTGCGGATTCTCAATGATCGCGCGGCGGACACGTTCAAGGGCATGTGGGGCCAAAGTATCGTCTTGATCAAGACAAGTAACAAACTCCCCCTGTGCAAATTCCATGGCACTGTTGCTCGCCAGTGCAATATGCCCATTTGTTTCACGGAACGTCACCTGTATACGAGAATCCCTGGCCTGATATTCCAACAGGCACTCGTGCACCGCAGGATCCGTTGACGCATCGTCGGCAATGCAGAGCTGCCAGTATGGGTAGTGCTGCACCAGAACGGATTCAATACAGGCGCGAAGTAGCGAAATGTCCGCATTGTAAGTAGGTAATAAAATGGAGATCAGCGGTCCATCTTCTTCAGACACCGCTGTGACGCAAGGCGCAGACGCGAGAAGATCACTCTCATTTTTTTCGATCCAGCGCTGATAGTCGCGATCATGCTTCCTGCGAATGAACGTCTCACCGTAACGATCTAACGCAAACTGGTGCCAACTCTGGCTATAGTCTTCAGCTGCGGTCTTAATACGGTTGAGTACTTCCGCTTTGCTCAGGCCACGAAACATTGGATGCATACTGGAAAGCCGCCGGGCCAACCGATCGCGAGCAAACCAGGGAACAAGACGCACCAAGCGAAAGTGATCTACAGAAAACCTGCCGGGTGACTCCATCGGGCAAAGTCCAAGAGCACTTACACGGCCAGGAAAATACAGAATGCGTTTGGCGATCCGCCCATTGCGGAGCGGAAGAGAAATTCTCCCCGCCCCAGCAAGATCAGCACTTGTATCAAGCAGTAACGCCGCATCCACGCCACTCTTATCAGTGGTAAGTTGAAGCTCCAACATGTACCAACCGGAACGGAAGCCATCGTTGCGCACTGAAAACAAAGGGTATTCACTGAGCGAGCGCCAGCACTGCTCTCCAGCGGCGTGATTCTCCAGTTCGACGTCGGCCACAGGCTTGAGGCACGAAATAAGCTCCAACCGGAACAGGGATTTTAAAAGGTTAACCACAACACCCTTCATTTATGATCGTTATATTTTGAGGGATTACGCCGCCGCCTGAACAATCCAGGGCGATTGCACCAACGGTTGCCCGGTGGCTGCGACCACACACTCTACCTCATCACCGGCCTTCAGACTGGAAATATCAACAGAGAAGCCCACGTAGCCGCCACGTCCGATACCAATCGTTCGCAGTCCCGGACGCTCCTGATTAGCCATAGCCTCAGCGATTACCATTCCATTGACTCGGGCTATTATACATACAGGCTCATCGCTCGATTCAGACAACGCCCAACCGAAAAGACGCCCCTTATCCGAGTGCATAAGCGTGCCGGAAACATACCCTTGCTGCCTTTCCGCTAAGCGCTGCCTCCAATCAAACTGGGATGAAATAGCATCATACAATGCAATATCTTCAGCATTCAGATGACGCAACTCCTGTTCCTGAGCCGCGGGGATTTCATAGCGCTCTGCCAAACCGGCACGTCCCAGGTTTTCCCTGAGATTCGGGATATCCAGCTTGTACTTTCGACGCAGAAGTTGCAGGGACTCATCGTACCTCTCGGTAAGACCGATAAAGCCGAGGCTGGCCCATTGCTGCTGACCCAGTATACGTTGTTGACGATTGATGTTGTGCGGAGCTCGGTAAAAATCTTCGAACGATTTTTCGTACCCGTAGTTTCTCACCATATGCTTGTATTCAGAAACGAGACGTTGCAGCGGCTCGCGCACAAACGTGATCATCCGGCAGGTACCAAACAATGGCGAATAAGCGGATGCGTGAAAGTGGCCCGTGAGCAACCGGTAACCACTCCGCTCAAATGCTTTTTTAAAGAGCCATTTATCCTGAGCTTCAATTACCCACTGCTTTACGATGTGACTGGTTTCCGGGGATTTCGGGCCATAATCACGACACACATTCGTCCGACCAAAGAAAGAATCCGCCGCAAGCCGGAAACTGGTACCGGCGGTTTTTGGAATATGGACAAAAATATAAGGCTTCAAAACTTCAACAACCTTATCAAATAATTTTTAGTGTTAAAATTGCATTAATACACAGAAAAAATTTTAGCGAATATTAATTTTTTTCTACCCCCCCATAAGCCAACATTTCCAACTCTTTCCATTTTGGACAATGCTCGTACAATTTAGGCATACCAAGCTTCATCTCAGTCAAAAAATCGTCTGGAATTGAATTGTATGATTTATTATCCCTAGAACACAAAACATCATCAGGGATTACATCAACATCCATATAGCTCCCAAATACTCTTCTGAAATCTTCAGCAAAATTCTCAATCCGTATAAAGCTTATTTTTTCCGCTCTATCCTTTACGCCTGAAAAATATTTTTCCACATAATAGTCTGCATGATTCAAATAACCATTTGATTCAAAAAAGCGCCCAGTAAGGAGGTTACTATAATCATGCGGAATGCTCGGAGAGCGTTTCTTCTCATAATTATATCTACTAACCAGCCATGTTCTTAACCTGCGAACACAGATAACCACTTCTCTATCACCTACAGAGAAACTTGAATCTCTCCTTTCTCTATCAAATATTGCATCATGCCAAAATGAGTTAGAGTCATCTCCATCAATAGAGTCCTGGAAAATATCTTTTCTATCTGAAAAGTACTCACTGAAAATTTTTTCAACTTTTGTACCTGCATTTTTCGGAAAATGCAGCCAAACAAATTTATCACTGTATATCATACGAACCCAGAAATCTAAAAAGTAAACTTAACAAATAAAATCAATCTGAAACAAAAAATGGCAGCCTACTATACCGCCGAAAACCATACGCATCATAAAGATATCGTAGACTCAAAACCATTAGACGTATAAAATTTCAAAATTCTCTTTAAATTAAGAGCACTTCTTCTCTGGAATTTTACAAAATCAAAAGTCTTAACGAATCCATCAATATCGTAAAGCATAGATATTTCAAAATCTTCAATTGAAATAGACGGCATACACATTTGCTCCGCTAGCTCAGCCGTCCTCTTATCATGAGCAATTAGCATAGCTGGCGTCCCCCCCAAAGTTGCCGCTATAGCCCCATGAATTCTTGTACCAATATAAACATCATCCTTCTTTGAATCAGAAATCCAATGCTCCAAATCTTTATGGTACTTTCCTTTTAAAAGTATTTCTTTCCTAAGATTAGAAAAATTATTCACACCATAATATGCGCATGCAAGATCTCGCCCCTGCTCAGGCTCCTCTCGTGCAAGAATTGATATTTCAAAAGCTTCAGACTGGTAATAAATCGATGAAGCTTCACGGATAGCGAACTGATAAAGCTGTCGTTGTTTGTCTATTGATCGCCCACTACTCACTCCAGGAAGCACATATCTAGTCGGTCCAATACCTACATTTGAGATGCCTTCGGAATAATCGACTTCTCTAATATTCGCTACCGCTCCATAATAAAAAGCAGAAGGGCAACCTAAGACCTCAACATTATTTACTCCAAGTTTTCGAACAACTTCAGCCGTAAACTCTCCACGAACCCCAAAACTATGGCATCGCTCACTTACCACTTTAAGGAGCTTCTTAGTTCCTTTGGGGATAGATTTAACCTCTTTGATTGAAGACAACTGAGCGCCAAGCCCAATAGCAGAGCAAGGAAGCTGTGTAGCATCTAAAACATCAGCCAATTTTTGCCAATCTTGTGACAAGTTAATCCAATTTGCTGCTGGAATTATTATTGAATCAAAGCTTTCCCTAGCCACAACAGGATCAAAGGAAAAACCTAAATATTTACACCCTCTAATCTGTTTGTATACCGCATTTGTAAACAACATATTCCCAAAATTGTTTCCACTTGCCTTTAAAGCATCAGTGCCGTGACTTCTTGCAAGACCCTCTAAATTAATACCAACTACACCTACTCGCTTGTACATCCGCCCCCCTATCAAAATTAAGCCTTGTAATAATAAACCACTAACTATTTAAGCTAAATTCAAGTGAATTTTTACATCTTTCAAATGCAACTTGGCTCTTTTTTTAATGCTGCTATTTACTTCCACCCTAGACGCTACATCTTGTTGAACTGAAAAAATTTCAGCGAAATGTTTCTCAGCTTTCAGAGAATGGGTAACACTACCTTGATGCCGGCGGTGAGTATTCAAACTTTTTGAACAGAATTTGATCTGCGCATTCTCTTTTGCCAGCAGCTCAGAATACAAGAACCAATCTCCCGCCACCGAGTATTCATAAAGATCGTCACCTATTCCATCTAGGGCGTCACACAAACTATCAGTTTTGAAGATCACGCCACTAACGTTCATGATGACATTCTTGACCGCCAGGAACTCCGCCAAGAAGTTTCTGCCAGGCATACTGAAGCTGTGGGTGAATGCCGATTCACCGAACTCTTTGAAATAGTAATTGTAACTTTCCGCCAGTAGTGCTCCATTCTGGTCGACTTGTCTGGAGTCAGAGTACGCCAGATCGAAATCATCCCCACTGACTAATTCGCTAATAAAATCTGGCGATGCCAGATCATCCGCTTCGGCGATCCACAGAAGCTCGCCTTTGGCCAACCTCGCACCCTTGTCCCACTGCCGAAACACAGAGCCTGAGTTTTTATCATTAACGATCAGCTCAATTTTTCTCTGGTGGACGTCTGCGGTGGCTTCGATCACTGACACACTGTCATCGCTGGACTTGTCGTCCAGGACGATCACCTCATAGACGGGATAGTTCTGGGCGAAGATAGTCTCAAGGCGGGGACCTATATGGTTCTCATAGTTATAGTTGGGAACCACCACCGAAACCCTGCGCAGTTCCGGCATCAGCATTTCGACGAGACCAAAGACGTAGTCTTTCCAGTCGAATGTACCCATTGCCCACGCACGACGCGTGGTGCGACGCGCTTCACTGTCATTGGCGATTTGTTGTTCTATGGCACTGACCAACGCATCAACGTCCCCCATTGGCACCACTGCACCATTGGTTTCATCGCTTAGTAGTTCCACAAAGCCACCGCCGTTTTGGAACCCCACCACCGGAGTGCCAAGAGCCAGGGACTCCAGTACTACGGACGGGAAAGGGTCCTCCCGGGATGTCATGGCAAAGACATCCGCACCCTGCAGGTAGAGGGAGATCTCGTTGGTGAAGGGGACAATGTGAAGGTGCGCTTCCAGATCACTGCCCGCAATATCCCGGAGTATCCAATTCTTGAGTCCGGGTTCAACGTTACCCAACCAGACAAAGTGATAATCGGTGCTTTTTGCCAGTGCAGCCCGCGCGGCATTGACAAAAAGATCAAACCCTTTGCGCAAGTCGGCAAAACCGGCATTGACCACAATTTTAGCGCTGGCCGGCAGATTCAGCTTTTTGCGCAGAGATTTGCGGCTGTTGCTGTCGGGTTGAAGCTTCTGATAGATGCCCTGGGGCTTAACCACCGCTTTGTCGCCAATTGAACCTACCACACGCTCGAAAGAATCCCTGACGAAGGACGACGCAAAAACGACTGAAGTTGCGTTATCTGCAATCGCCTTAGCCCGGTCTTCGAGCGCGTACTCTTTGATCAGAGTTTCCAGTTCGTGAACCAAGGAAATTACTTTCAAGCCGCTTTCTGCCAACACTTCGGTACAGTGGCCAGTAACGGTTGTGTTGCAGATCGCGTGGGCGACACTACTGCGTCCGGTGATTTCTTTGACAATATCCCGGAATATGGCGATGTCACCGTGAGCTACATGGGTTTTACCGATCTTCTGGTAATCCTCGACCAACGGGCCGCCATCAAGCAGTACCAGCTCAACATCAATGCCAAAATCCTGAACCAGGGTTTTGAAAATGTTGAGTGTCAGCAGCTGCGCACCGTGTTTGTAGGCATCATGGCCCACCAGTACGAGTTTGGTTTTGCCCTCCTGGCGGGTCAGTCCGTGAACGGCTCGGTAGGTAGCATTAAGATAGGCGCTACCCCAGTAGACATCAGGTTCCAGGTGTGCGCCTTCCGCCCACTCGTTCCAGGCATTGATTACAACAAAGGACTCATCACCGGTAATCGGGTTCGCCTCGGCATATTTCACCATACTCGCCAGCCAGCGCTCATATTTCTCTGGCGTGGAATCAATAAAACCCATACCACGGCCTGGCTTTCTAGCCTCATTATCCCAACTGGGTGTAACCGCGCGGATCAAGTCAAAATTCGGCTTCTCCACCTCCAAGCTGCGCTCAACCAGTTCATCATACAGCGGGTAGTGGCCGGTAAATCCAGGGTCCACCAGGCCGAGTTCTTGTGCCTTGGAGTCAAGCCCCTGAGCCAGTTTGTGCGGCGGGAATTCAACGGCGCCGTCCATGCCGAATACACTGGGGTCGTTATCGCCGAAGGCCTGCGCCATGAAAAACAACGGCGTTTCACCAAGCAGCTCAACAGACAGCTTACGCCATTTCTCGATTCTGTTTACCGCATCCGGGATGATTCCTGGACGGTAGATAAAGAACAACGGGCGGCCATCAACCCGGATATAGCGGGGATCGGCAAAATGCCTTCCGAGATCCCGGATAAATGCCTCGTCGTCCTCGTCGCGGTAATCCTGTGCAATAAGAATATTGTTCTCGAGACCATCCCAGGTTCTGGTCCAGTTTTCATTGGCCCAGAGGATACAGAATGGCAGTTCGATATCCGGGTTTTCCATCAGCATGTTAACGGGACTGTCCATCAGGCGCTTGCCATTGAACCAGTAGTGATAGAAGCAAAACCCGTGTAAACCGGCCGCCAGTGCCATCTCAGCCTGAGCTTGGAGCGTGTCTTTCAAACGAAGATCGTAGTAGCCAAGGTCGCGGGGCAGGTGCGGCTGGTAGTGCCCTTTAAATCTTGGCAGGCCCCGGGTTACGTTGGTCCACTCCGTAAAACCTTCCCCCCACCACTCGCTGTTCTCTTTGAAGGGGTGGAATTGGGGCAGGTAATAGGCAAGCGCCTTTACTTTGGCGGCCTTTCGGGACCTGCTTTTATATTGGAAATCCTCATAGCCCTCGCCGGGGCCCCGGTAGCGAACGATTTCAGTCAAAAGATCCAGACTTCCATCCTGGGCCGGTGCTGCGCTGTGCAAAGGCCTTATGGGTAATCCCTTTGCCTTACCAACGGTCAGGTAATGCCAGAAAGGATTTTCCGACAGACTATTTTCCGCTTTATATTTCGAGATATCGAAGAGTTGCGATGGATTCCGTCCTTCATTGATCCCCTGAAAAAGGAAGTGGAAGTACGGGTCCATGCCAGACTCTTCAACATCCGGGTTCGCACTCAGGTAATACTGTGTGTTGAACTCCGGAAGGGGACTCAACTTTTCGGCCGCTATGTGCCTGTAAAAATAGCTGAGGGCCAAACCTTCCATAGGCTCGGCAACTTGGCGGCGGACATACGCGATATCAACACAGGGAGATGGGTTACGGCCCTCCATTTCACCATGCAGAATATAGTGAATCAGCGGATTGAGCCCCGCCTGCTTCACATCGGAGTGGGTTTCGAGGTACCAATTTATATCAAACAAGTACGAAGGGTTCCGCCCTTCCCTGAACCCATGATAGTAGAAGTGGACCAACGGGCTCTCGCCACTCTCAGCCACATCTGGGTTACTTTCCTTGTACCAGTCCTCATTAAACAGGCCAGACTCGTGAATTAACAGTATGTTTTCGGAGTCAGATGATGCCTTCCCTTTACGTCCCAGTTTGAATAAATCTTTCATATTTCCTTACATTTAAAATCAATAACAGTTTGGATTGGGTTCGATTCGAAAAACTACTTCTGGTACTCACCACTGATGACAGATTGCCACCAGCTGTTATTGCTCAAGTACCAGCGCAGTGTTTTGCGAATACCTGTTTCGAAACTTTCCACAGGCTGATACCCAAGTTCATTGTTGGACTTGGCCGGATCAATAGCGTAGCGCCGATCGTGCCCCGCGCGATCAGTGACGTATGTGATGAGGTCCTGAGCCGCTCCCTGCTGGGTTTTTTGAGCATTGGGGAACTTTTCTTTCAGTGCAGGATCTTCCGCAAATTCGTTGTTCATCAGCTCACAAATCAACTGGACGATATCTATATTGGCCCACTCGTTGATGCCGCCAATGTTGTAGCACTCACCCAAGCGGCCTTTTTTGATTACCAAATCAATTCCACGCGCGTGATCTTCCACATACAACCAGTCACGGATCTGCTGGCCATCGCCATAAATTGGCAGTGGCTTGTCATGCAGGATATTCGTGATCACCAGGGGGATCAGTTTTTCCGGGAAGTGGTAAGGACCGTAGTTGTTGGAACAGTTGCTGGTGGTGACATTCAGGCCATAGGTGTGGTGGTAGGCGCGCACCAAGTGGTCGGATGCGGCCTTGCTGGCTGAGTATGGGCTGTTTGGTGCGTAGGGAGTGGTCTCGCTGAACGCGGGATCGTTGGGCCCGAGGGTGCCGTATACCTCGTCTGTGGAGACGTGGTGGAAGCGATGGTTTTCTTTATTGAGACCTTCATCCAGCCAGATTTTTTTGGCGGCTTTGAGCAGGTTGTGGGTGCCGATGATGTTGGTTTCAATAAAGGCATCCGGACCGGTGATGGAGCGGTCTACGTGGCTCTCTGCGGCAAAGTGCACCAGGGTGTCGATGCGGTGTTCTTTCAGCAGGGTTTCTACCAGGGCGGTATCACAGATATTGCCGTGGCAGAACACGAAGTTTGGGTTTTCTGCGACCGGGTCGAGATTGGCTTTGTTGCCGGCGTAGGTAAGTGCATCCAGCACGACGACCTTGTCTTGGGGGTAGGTTTTCATCCAATAGTGGACGAAGTTGGCGCCGATAAAGCCGGCGCCGCCGGTTACCAGTAGGTTGTTCATTGTTTTCGTTCCGTTGGTCTGGATTCCGGCCTGCGCCGGAATGACGATGCTTAGTAATTTTTTGCCTGGATTCCGGCCTGTGCCGGAATGACGGGGCTTAGTAATTTTTTCTCTGGACTCCGGCCTGCGCCGGAGTGACGGTGTTTGGTAAATTTTTGCCTGGATTCCGGTATTCGCCGGAATGACGCGTCTTATGTGCCAAGCGGGGGCTTGGTGTTGCCGGCGGTTGGGTTGTGGAGCCTGGGTTCGCCTGCAGGCAGGCTCCTACATGGGGTGCCGGGGCGTATTTTGTCTGGCTACTGTGTCAGGACTTTTCTTAGGACTTGGCGCCAGTGGGTTTGTTCGAGCCCTGTTTCCGTTACCAACCGGGTTTTGTCCAGCACGCTGTAGTGCGGGCGGGTGGCGGGAGTTGGGTAGTCGCTGGTGGCGATGGGCTTGATCTGTACCTGCTTTTCCTGTGGCAGCAATCCTGCGGCTTTGCCTTCTTCGAATATGGCGACGGCGAAGTCGTACCAGCTGGCGGCGCCGGCATCGGTGCAGTGGTAGATGCCTTTGGCTTCGGGATTTTTTGCCAGGGCAAACAGGGCCTGCGCCAGTGTGCCGGCCCAGGTGGGTGTGCCGATCTGGTCTGCCACTACGCCGAGTTGCTCGCGCTCGTTCATCAGGCGCAGCATGGTGTTTACGAAGTTGCCGCCTTCGCGGTCGTAGACCCAGGCGGTGCGTACGATGATGGCTTGCGGGAGGATGGCTTCTACCGCTTCTTCGCCGCGGGCTTTGCTCTCGCCATACACGCCCAGTGGTTGGCGTTGGTCTTGCGGTTGGTAAGGATGGGATTGTTTGCCGTTGAACACGAAGTCGGTGGAGACGTGGATCAAACGGATGCCCAGTTCTCGGCAGGCCAGCGCGAGGTTTTCCGGGCCTTGGGCGTTGATGGCGTTGGCCTGATCCGCGTCACTTTCCGCTTTATCTACGGCGGTGTAGGCGGCGGCGTTGATTACGGTATCAGGCTTTTCCTCTTTCAGTACTGCAAACACTTGCTCTTTGTCTGCGATATTCAAGGTTTCGCGGCCGTGGGCGATAACAATAATATCGGACGGAGCTTGCTTTTGTAGTTGCTGGCCCAGTTGGCCGTTTTTGCCGGTGATCAGGATTTTCATTTTTTCTGCGCTTGTGGGTTCGCCTGCAAGCAGGCTCCTACAGTTGTTTTCTGGATCCCGGATCGAGTCCGGGATGACGGTACGGTTGTTTTCTGGATCCCGGACCGGGTCCGGGATGACGACGAGGGTTAGGCGAAGACGGTGGCGTCTTTTAGTAATTTGCCTTCGGCGTCTTTGGCGGAGAGTTTTGGTTGCTCGCCGTTGACCAGGGGCCATTCAATACCGATTGCCGGGTCGTCCCAGCGCAGGGAGTGCTCGTGTTCTGGGGCGTAGTAGTCGGTGCACTTGTATACGAACTCGGCGTATTCGCTGGTGACGTAGAAGCCGTGGGCGAAGCCTTCCGGCACCCACAGTTGACGTTTATTGTCTTCGTTCAGCAGTACGCCCACCCACTGGCCAAAGGTGGGGGAGCTTTTGCGTAGGTCTACGGCTACATCGAACACTTCGCCGGCGGTAACGCGCACGAGTTTGCCCTGGGTGTTCTGGGTCTGGTAGTGGAGGCCGCGCAGGATTCCCTGGCTGGACTTGCTGTGGTTGTCTTGCACGAAGGTGCGCTCGGCGCACTCGCGGTTGAAGAAGTCCTGACGGTAGGTTTCCAGGAAGAAGCCGCGTTCGTCGCCGAAGACTTTGGGTTCTAGAATTTTTACGTCGGGGATGTTTGTTTCTATTACGTTCATTGGCATTTCAACTTGGTGTTTCTGGTGCCCGGGGTTTGTTTGTTGGGCACGTCGCTTTGCTTTTTTGCGCAACCTACGGTTAGTTCGCCTGCAGGCAGGCTCCTACAGGCGGTGGTGGCGTCCGGGCTTAGCGGGTGAAGCGGTGGTCGGTTTTGGACTCGGCGAGTATCTGCATCAGGTATTCGCCGTAGCCGCTTTTCATTAGCGGTTGCGCCTGTTTTTCCAGTGCTTCTGCGTCGATAAAGCCTTTGCGGAAGGCGACTTCTTCCGGGCAGGCGATCTTCAGGCCCTGGCGGCGCTCGATGGTCTGTACAAATTGTGCTGCTTCCAGCAGGTTGTCGTGGGTACCGGTGTCGAGCCAGGCGGAGCCGCGGCCCATCAGTTCCACGTTGAGCAGTTCCCGCTCCAGGTACATGCGATTGAGATCGGTAATTTCCAGCTCGCCGCGGGGGCTCGGTTTGATCTCCCGCGCCAGGTCGCATACCTGGTTGTCGTAAAAGTACAAACCGGTAACGGCGTAGTTGGATTTTGGTTGCGCCGGCTTTTCTTCGATGCTGATGACCTTGCCGGTGCTGTCGAATTCCGCCACGCCGTATGCACGTGGGTCTGCCACGTGGTAACCGAAAACCGTTGCGCCCTCGGCGCGCTGATCTGCGCGCTTCAGTGTTTCGGTAAAGTGCTCGGCGTAGTAAATGTTATCGCCCAACACCAGCGCGCTGGGGTTGTTGCCCACATGTTCGCGGCCGATCAGGAATGCCTGCGCCAGGCCATCCGGCGAGGGCTGCACGGCATAGGAAAGATTGATACCCCACTGGCTGCCATCTTCCAGCAACTTCCGGAATAGCGGTTGCTCTTCCGGCGTGGTGATAATGAGGATATCGCGGATGCCCGCCATCATCAGTGTAGTGAGTGGGTAATAGACCATCGGCTTGTCGTACACCGCCATCAGCTGCTTGCTCACCCCTTTTGTGAGCGGGTACAGGCGGGTGCCGGAGCCACCGGCAAGAATTATTCCCTTTCGTGACGCATTCCCTGTTTTCATTCACTCCCCCAATTACACTTTGCTTAAATTTGGCCTAACACTGCTCAGCAAGTTTGAGGCCAAGTTCACCTTTCGTGCGCACTTTGCCACATCAATTTTTACTGCGCTTATGAGCGGCCAGAATTTACCTGGCCGCGCGAATTTTCATTTTCAGAACGAGAGCACTGCCGCCGTTCCCACCGCAATACGGTAGAGAATTTCCGTTACGTCTTTAGTGACCTGTAACTCACTTGCCTGAATTTTTGGCATCACCATGATCTCATCGCCCGGGCGAAGGATGCCTTTCAGGCGGTTATCAAATTTGCTTTCCTTGATACGGCTGATGGTGCCGTCCAGGTGCAATACCACCAGCTCATCGGTATCGGCATTGTTGGAAAAACCACCCGCCAGCTCGATGTAATCTTCCAAGGTATTGCGCTCGTTAAAGACCAGCGACGTGGGGAATATCACCTCACCCACCACAGAGACGGTAGAGGCGCGCAGCGGCACTACCAGCTCGTCGCCATCCTCCAATAGCATGGCGCCGGCGTTAATATTGTTCGCCAGCACAACCTGCCCACGAGGCTTGGCATTGCGCGCCTTGGCGATGAAGTTCTGGATCATGGCCGCGGAATCTTTGATCGAGGCCTTATCGGAGGTGGTGGTCGGCTGCCGGGTAAGCGCCTCCATTTCCAGCGCATCCAGTGAGCGCTCCAGCGCGACCTTCTGTTTTTTTGCCACACTTTTGCGGTAAAGCTGAATCGCGAAAGGATCGGCGTTATCCCGGTAGCGCAGCTTGTCCAGCAGGTCCTGCAGGGTAGCGCCGTATGGCAGTACATAAGCCGCCGGCCCATCGACCTCACCGTTCACCCGGACCGAGATACTGCTGATGTCGCTGTCGCTGACCAGCTCAACGTGCGCACCTGGGTGCAACGGTGTGAGCAGGGCCTCCTGCAACGGCATATAGCTCGCCTGCTGTTCATCGTCGATGACCTGGGTAATGCGCGCATAGTTGGCCTGAGGATCAGGCTTTGCCACCATCAGCATTTCACCCAATTGCGTGGTAGGGCCTATAAATTCAATCTGCCCGGACTCCTGCACTGCCCCTTCAATACTGATAAAGCCCTGCCGCGGCCCCACCACAATGGAGTCGCCATTGCGCAGTTGCAGTGCCGGCATCCGCCCGTCAACCAAAAAGTTGTACAGGTTTATACGCTGGAGTTCTTCGCCCTGCCGCAAGACCTTGATGTCGATAAAACTGCCGCTCTCACGACTGATGCCGCCGGCACTGTCCAGGTAGTACAGAACGGAGTCGGATGAAAATCCGGGGTACAGCCCGGGACTTTTCACGTAACCGGTAACGAACACTTTTACCGGCTGGCTGGCTTCGAGATTGGCGTAGGCCTGTACATTATTCTTGAACACACGCTTTACATGGCGCAGTACAAAGTTATTCAGCTCGCCGTTATCGACGCCCGCCACGTGGACCGGCCCTACCTCCGGGATAAAAATATTGCCCTGCGCGTCTACTGTAAGCACGGCGTTAAAGCTGTAGGCCCCCCACAGTTGCAGCGCAATCTGGTCGCCAACGGTTACGCGGTAGCCGCCGTTAAATCCGCGGAACGGTTGATCCTTGAAAGCACCCTTGAACAGAGACTCACCAAACGCCGGCAGATGATCGCCAGCCTTCACCTGTTGACGTTCTTTATCCAGCTGCTGGGTGTCCAGCGCCCAGGCCCCAGACGCCAGGCCCAAAAGAACAAGCAGACTGAAAATCCTGCCCTTGCGGAATGATTGTTTTGCCATAGCGGATGTCGATTTCAGGAGTTTCATTTTTTTCATGTTTACTGTGCTCACACGCGATGATCGCGGATGCTGGCTACCAGCATTCTGCCAATGCCATAGAGCAGTAGCAGGATCACAGCCAGGCTCGCCAGGTTATACAGCTTGTGCGGGTATTCCGCCTCCTCCGCCACGGAGGGCTGACTGATGACCATCAGGTGCTTGAGCCGGCCCGAGGCCTCCATACGCGCGGTTTCGAGCGCCGTCAGGGACGCCTGGTACGCATCCATGGCAAACTGGAGATCCAGCTGTAGGTTCTGGAAGTGTGCATTGAGGCTATTGAGGCGCTCCTCCCCCCCTTCTTTGGAGACACCAACAAGGCGCACTTTCTCCGCCTCGATCTGTTGTTCGATGGAATTGATTTCCGCCTGCAGCGAGACAACCTGAGAGGAATCGGAGTGCAGGTAGGTTTTTGCCGCGGTGAGCTTAGCCCGCTGCTCCGCGAGCGTTGCTTCCAGCCCCTGGATGATGGCGCTGATGCCCTTGGTCAGCTCTTCGGGGCTGACCACGTTATTGCGGTTTTGGAAATCGAGAATGTTTTGCTTGCTGGTGCGCAGTTTTGCCTGTGCCAGCTCCATTTCACTGCGCACAAACGAGACCTGCTTGTCCGCGAGTTGGTTACTGATGGCGTTAACAAAATCTTCTGATTTGCGCACCACGGTATCCACCAATTGCCGCGCGAATTCCGGCTCGAACGCCTGCATCTCAATGGTGATGATGCCCTTGGTTTCGTCGTGACCAATAGCGATGTGACTGCGGTAGTACTCCAGATAGTCTTCTTGCGACGCATCGGCCGCCAGGCGAGAAAACACATCGTATTGATCGCTTTTGTAATACTCCGCTAGCTTCAATGTCTCATCTAGGTACAGCGCCATATCCAGCGACTGGATATAGTTCACCACGAGAAAAGCGTCCTGATTGTCTGAACCCATACCCGGCACCAGAAAACCGAGAGAGGACGACATACCCTGATTGCTGCTGTTGTCTTTCACAATCAGCTGGGTAGTGCTCACGTAGCGGTCTGACACCCAGAACAGGTAATAGGCGCTCACCGCGAGCAGTGGCAGCAGCACAAAAACGGTAGCGCCACTCAGGCGTTTTATCCACGCCGGTTTACGACCGTCACCAGCAGCCGTCAGTTTGCGCAAAATTGCGCGCGCTGTTCTGGCGGCTTTCTTCTGGCCAGCCTGCTCCACTTCAGTTGTTGTTTTCTCTACAGCTTCCATAATGCTTCTTTACTATGCACCCTATGCGCCCGCCAGCGGTTGCGCGGGGCTGTTTTGTGCCGGTTTGGGTAAACCCTGTTGATAGAGCCGGATCGCTTCATCCACAGTGTCGAAGATCTGCAGACCTGAAGGCCCCAGAAAAAGCCCCACATCACAATTTTTTTTCAGGAGCGGCATACTGTGGGCGACGATGATGAAATTAGCGGACTTGCGCTTTTCTTCGATCACCTGTTCACACTTGTGCTTGAAGTGCGCATCCCCCACGGACATGACTTCGTCTACCAGGTAGTAATCAAAATCCACAGCAATACTCAAGCCAAAGGCGAGCCTTGAGCGCATGCCCGAGGAATAGCTTTTTACCGGCGCGTCAAAATAGTCACCGATCTCGGCGAAATCCTGCACTCGGTCCAGTACCTTGCGTTTCGCACTGCCCCAGATACCGTGAAGACCGCAAACAAAAGCGGCATTCTCGCGCCCGGTCATGCTGCCCTGAAAACCGCCGGACAGCCCCATGGGCCAGGATATGCGCTGGTCGGTAATCACACGCCCGGAGTCCGGGTAGTCAATGCCGCCCATGATCCGCAGCAAGGTGGTCTTGCCCGCGCCATTGCGGCCGAGAATGCCGATGTTTTTTCCCTCGGGGAAAAAGGCGTTCACATCCCGAAACAGCACCTTGCGACCCGCCGGAGTGCGAAACGACTTGGTGAGATTACGCAACTCGATCATTGGCTGCGCACCAGGTCTCGCCATTGACTGCGGTACACCAGCAGCCCGAATGCCAGCATGACCAGCGAGCTCGTCGCCAGATAGGGTAAGTTCGCAAACATACCGTGGTAACTGGCAAACAGCCCCTCGCGGGTGAGTTCGATCATATGCAGCAGCGGATTCCAGGACAGGTAACCGTGATACTCCTGCGGCACCTGCTCCAGTGAGAAGAACACGCCAGAAATAAAATACAGCGGGCGCACAATCATCGGCGCAAACCTGGAAACTTCCGGATACTTGGTGCCCACCACGCACATGGTGAGACTGATGCCGAGGCAAAATCCGAAAAACAGGAGGTTGATTACCACCAGCAGCAGAAAGTCATTGAAGCGAGCAGTGATACCAAACCAGGCCAGAATGCCCAACAGCACAACCAAGCTAAACAGGTAGATGGCGAATTCCAGCAGTACACGGGAAAGCACAGCGTCGAAGGGACGCAACTGGCGGTAGTTGAACAGACCGCGATTGGACTCAACCGCGGCCACACCTTTATTGAAGCAGTTACTGAAAAAGATAAACGGCGCGATGCCGCCCAACATAAACAGCATGGTGGGGATGCCAGGGTAAAATTCCCGTCCCATAAAACTGAAGATGGCCGCCAGCACCATGATATGCATGGCGGGTTCCAGCAATACCCACGCATACCCGAGACGCCACTTGCCGAAGCGGGTCTTCATCTCGCGGATCAGCAGCGCGCGAATTACGTCGCGCTGGATCTGCCAGGGGCTGCGCTGGATACCTGGATACATGGGAATTTGTCTTGCTTTTATGGCTATGCCGGGTAGTTATTTCTGAAACCGGGCCCTGAGAAAAAAAATATTCCAAACCTGGGAGATCTATCCCAAAAATGCCGTCAACAAACGCAAAAAGCGCGACATGCATCCGCAAATGCGAGCGGGCAATTCTACTTGAATGAGCATCGAGAATCACCGGCAATGCCATTACATGTGATTACACGCGCTGTAATTCACGACAATTTTTTTGGCAGCAAACCAGAAACAAAAAAGCCGCATCCTCTCGGATGCGGCTTTTCGTATTTGGTGGAGCTAAGCGGGATCGAACCGCTGACCTCAACACTGCCAGTGTTGCGCTCTCCCAGCTGAGCTATAGCCCCAAATTTTGCTGCGCTTTCGTGTTGCGTTTCCCCCGAAAGCGAGGCGCATTTTAACAGCGAACCTCCGGGTGTCAACAAGAAAAAACAACTTTTTAATCAAATAGTTAGCACTCAAACTCTGGAGCCTAACCTGGAGTTCTGGTCACCACCGGGAAAGCCGCCTCCCGGCTGAACCAACCCCGCCGCTTCAGGCGGAAACAGTTTCCTTACTTGCGCGCGTAGACAGGAACTTTTTCAGCTCCCTGCCGATTTCTGCATGCTGCAGGCCGTATTCGAGCTGGGCCATCATGTAGCCCACCTTGTTGCCGCAATCGTGACTGCGGCCGACAATGCGGTAGGCCTCCACCGCTTGCTGCTTGAGCAGCTCGTCGATGGCGTCGGTCAGCTGGATTTCACCACCGGCACCGGGAGCGGTTTTTTCCAGCAGGCCCCAGATTTCTGCCGGCAACACATAGCGGCCGACCACGGCCATGTTTGAGGGAGCCACATCCACTGCGGGCTTTTCCACCATGCCGTCAATCTTGGCCACACCGCCAACCGACAGCTCCGCGCCCAGGCAATCCACCACGCCGTACTTGCTGACTTCCGCCCACTCCACCGGCTCCACCATGATCTGACCGGCTCTGGTGGCCTCGAAGTTGCGCACCATGGCCGCGAGGTTGGTGCTGGTCAGGTCCGCTGCGTATTCATCCACCAAGACATCGGGCAGCAATACCGCGAAGGGGTTGTCGCCCACTACCGGGCGCGCGCAGGCAATGGCGTGGCCGAGGCCCTTGGCCTCCGCTTGGCGCACGGAAATAATCGTTACATCCTTGGGGATGATGGCCCGCACTTCGTCCAGCAGCTGGCGCTTGAGGCGGTTTTCCAGCTGGGCTTCCAGCTCGAAGGAGGTGTCGAAATGGTTGGTGATGGCGTTTTTACTGGCGTGGGTAACCAGCACGATTTCCTTAATGCCGGCCTTGACTGCTTCGTTGACCACGTACTGGATCAGCGGCTTGTCGACAATCGGCAGCATCTCCTTGGGGATGGCCTTGGTGGCCGGCAGCATGCGTGTACCCAGCCCCGCCACGGGGATGACTGCTTTCTTTACGGTCGTCATATTTTTTCCTTATTTCCTTTTTCGTTACTTCCGGGTTAATCCGTTAATCCAAACTGCGCCGAATTCTACATGCGAATTGTGACAAATGTCACACAGGAGCAGGTGACTGCCTGATTCGGCTGGCGGCTTTGTTTTTTGTACAGACAATTGTTCAAGATTTCTACAGCAAAATAAGTGCCAGCCGAGAGTGATGTGGGACGGCATCGGTCTGTAGGAGCTTGCTTGCAAGCGAACTTTCCGGAGTTCGGTGTTCGCCTGCAAGCAGGCTCCTACACAGGGTGCGATCAGTGTTCGCCTGCAGGCAGGCTCCTACGTGGGGTGCAATCAGCATCGGCCGAGGTTCGCCTGCAGGCAGGCTCCTACAGGGAGGCGTACTCTTTTTCCCAGCGCTTCAATACCTTTTTACCGGCACCGCCCAGTACCTCGATGGCCTGGCGCAGGCGCGCGCGGCTGAGGTCGGGGCCCAGCAGGTCCATGGCGTCCATTACGGAGAAGGACGCGGTGGTACCGCTGATGGCGACAAACAACGGCGCGTTAAAGTCCTTGAGTTTGATCTCCATCTGCGCGGACAGTTCTTTCATCGCGGCAAAAATGTTGTCTTTGCTCCAGCTGCGCAGGGCCTCCAGACGCCACAGGGCGAATTGCAACAGGCGCTTCTGCTCTTCCAGCTCCAGCTTGCTGCCGTTGGCGAAGCTCGTTTCACTCAGGTCCAGCTTGCCGGCTGCAAGGAAGCTGACCAGCGGCGCGAAATCACCGAAGGTCTCCATACGCCCCTTGGCGTGGGGCAGGACCTTCATCAGGTTGTCACGGTTGAGAAGCCAGTTCTGCAGGCGGTCGGCCAGCTGTGTGTCTTCCAGCTCGCGAATCCACAGGCCGTTCAGCCAGCTCAGTTTTTCCACGTCGAATACCGGGCCGCCCAGTGACACGCGCTTGATATCGAAGTGCGCTCGCATCTCGTCAAGGGTGAACTTTTCGCGCTCGTCCGGCATGGACCAACCCATGCGGCCGAGGTAGTTCAGCAGAGCCTCAGGCATGTAGCCGGCACGCTGGTAATAAAGGATGGAGGTCGGGTTCTTGCGCTTGGACAGCTTGGTCTTATCCGGGTTGCGCAGCAGCGGCAGGTGGCACAGTACCGGCATATCCCAACCAAAGTACTCGTACAGCAGCTTGTGCTTGGGCGCAGAGTTGATCCACTCCTCACCGCGCAGCACGTGGGTGATTTCCATCAGGTGGTCATCCACCACGTTGGCCAGGTGGTAAGTGGGCATACCATCGGACTTGAGCAGCACCTGGGCGTCCACCTGGGCCCAGTCGATCTCGATGGTGCCGCGCAGCAGGTCTTCGATCACGCAGGTGCCGGATTCCGGCACATTCATGCGCACCACATAGGGCTCTCCTGCGGCCTTGCGCCTCTCCACCTCTTCCGCGGGCAGCGCGAGGTCGCTCGGCTTCAAGGTTACCCGACCGGCTTCCTGCAACTGCGCGCGCAGCTGCTCCAGTTCGTCCGCGGTGCGGTAGCAGTGGAAGGCATGGCCTTTGGCCACCAGATCGTTGCAGTGCTTCTTATATATGTCGCCGCGTTCACTCTGGCGGTACGGACCGTGCGGACCACCCACGTCCGGACCTTCGGCCCAGTCGAGCCCCAGCCAGCGCAGGCTGTCGAGGATTGCCTGTTCGGACTCGGGGGTGCTGCGCACCTGGTCGGTGTCTTCGATACGCAGGATGAACTGGCCACCCTGGGCCTGGGCAAAGCACTGGTTGAACAGGGCGATATAGGCGGTACCTACGTGGGGATCACCGGTGGGGGAAGGAGCAATACGGGTTCTTACGGTCATTGGAAACCTGGATTCTGGGTGGACAAAGGGATGAGAAAAAAAGGAGCGGCATTATATCGCCACCGCCCCAGAGCGCCCAGTGGGCTCGAAAAGTTGAATCAAACGCCACTCAAACCTGTATAACCCGCCCCAATGAACTAACCACAAAAAACAAGCAATATTTCTCAAAATTTGCGTGACTGCTATCACAAAAACCGTATGATCGCGCCGATGCCGGCATAGTTGGAGGAACTAACGCCAACCTGCGGTAGTCGGCGCCTGGGCTCGAGCCCGACAACAACACTACAAGATTTCGTAGGGGACACCCAAAATGAAAAAAGGCATTTCCGCACTCATAGCCCTGCTCGCGAGCACCGGTGCTCTGGCCGCGACTCAGGGCAACGTCGGTGACAGCACCTCAACTGGCACTGTTGGCATCACCCTTGATGTGAACACCAGCATTGTTGCCAAGAACTTCAACGACATGAGCCTCTCCCTGGAGAACACCGCTCCGGGCAGCGACATTGTGGGCTCCGAATCCTTCTGCGTGGGCGGCCTCGGCTTCAACGAGTACACCATTGCCTTCAGCAGCCTGAACGGCAGCACTGGTAGCGGTACGGCCACCGATGCACCTTTTGAGCTGGAAAGTGGCGCCGATCAGATCGCCTACCAGGTTGGGTTTGCTGACAGCGTTGGCGCCACAACCCCGGCGGCCAGTGCCGACAGCAACGGCGATGTGAGTAGCCAGTACGCGAAAAATGGCGACCTCGGCTGTGGCACTGACAACGCCAAGCTCTTCGTGACCATCCCCTCCTCCGAGTGGGAAGCGGCCACCCAGGCGGCCGATTACAGCGACACCCTGACTGTCACCGTTACCGTTGACAACTGATCGCATCGACTGATTCCCGGCGGCATCCGCTGCCGGGAGCCATCTGATTCTTTCTATGCTTCGCTGGGCAGTCGCCGCGTGTTCACTGTGTATGGGCATACTGGCTGCCGCCGACTCGTTCGCCGCGGCCGCGACCGCGTTTGTACTGGAAACCGGTACACCCGCGGGTTTCTCTGAGTTTACCGATGCACAGGAGCTGGTTGCCGATCTCTATTTCGGAGGACGCTTTGTGGGCAGCGTTCCTGTGACGGTTACCCTTGAGGACGTGACCTTCCGCGACCCGCACGCCACGGCGAACCTGTTGCCAGAGACGCTACAGCCGGAGCGCGTGCTCACACTCCTTTCGCACCCCCTCGCGCGCCACTCCTCCAAAGTCTGTTACACCCGGCAACAACAGGATTGTGGGGTTCTGCAGCCCGCAGAGCTGGGGATTATCTACGACGAATCCCGCTTTCGGGTCGATGTATTTTTCTCACCGGCACTGTTGCCGCAACAGGCGGCGATAAAGGATCCCTACCTGCCTGACGCCCGCGCCGGGTTCTCCCTGCTGCAGAATCTGAGTGGCGCCTGGTCGGGTGTGGAAGGCAACAACAGCGCACACACCGCCGCGCTCTACGGGCAGACCATTGTCAGTTTCGGGGAGAGCGGACTGCACGGCCACTGGACCCTGAACAATGCCGGTAGCACGCAACTCTATCGCCTGCATTGGACGCGGGACTACCGGGGCCGCGCCTACTCCATCGGCCTGCTGCAGCCCTATTCCGGCTTTGGCGCGTTTGTAAGCGCTCCCTATCTGTACGGCGTTGAATATCGCAGCAGCGACAACAGCCGGGTCGACCGCGAGTACCGCCTGGGTTCACCGGTGGAGGTGAACATGCCGATCCGCGGGAGATTGGAAATATTGCGGGATGGAAGCCTGATCTACAGCGCCCTGCTCGAAGCCGGCAACCAACTGATAGACACCACAACGTTTCCCGACGGGGCCTATGAAATCGAAGTCCGCACTTACGATGAAGGCGGGCGCGTAATCAATGAGTACCGGGAATTTTTTACCAAAGACACCCAGCTGCCTGCGCTGGGTGAATGGCAGTGGAGCCTGCAGGCCGGTACCCCGGCGGAGATAAATCCAAGCAGTACACTGCCGGACCGGCACGACGAATATTTTGTACAGGCCGGTACGGCCCGCCGACTCAGCAACAATTTCGGTATGTTCACTAACCTGGCCGCCACCGGCGAGGAATCCGCCGTGGAACTGGGGGGGCGCTGGATACTGCCCTGGCTGGAAGTTTCCCCGAGTCTGCTGCATGCAGAGGGGCGCAACGGCCATCGCCTCTATGGCAGCCTGAAGACACCGTATTTCACGCTCGGGGTCAGCGAGACACGTCTCGGCGATAGCCCAAACCCGGCCCGTCGGGATTTTTCGCTGCTCAATAACGGTTACAGCAACCGCTCCGCCAATATCAGCACACCGCTGCTCGGTGGCCAGTTAAGCTTGCGCTATACGGAAAGAAGCCGTGCCCTGTCGGTAAATGACAGCGATTTTGTATTGGACTCGGAATTGGCCGGCGCCAATCGACTGCAGACGCTCGAATTCCGCCGCGGCATTTTCAGCAATCGGTTCTGGCAGGGAAATATTTTTCTTTCCCACAGCGACGCCGATGGCATCGCCTTCACCCGCGCCACGGTCGAGTTCCGGCGCCGCGGCGAGAACTGGTACCACAGTGCCCGTTCACGGGTGGAAAAAAGTCATTCCGGCACCACCCCGTTTCTGGGGCTGAGTAGTACGTGGAATGATCGCGACCGCTGGTCAATGGTGGTGGATCAGCAGTTTTCCGCCGAACTGTCGGAAGACCAGCAGTATCTCCGCAGCGTCAGCCGCGCTGCCGGGCTGCGCGGCCAGGCCAGCGCAACCTTCGACTGGAACAATGACGCCCGCAATGACCTCCGCTCGCTCAATTATCTCGGCACCTTCAGCACCAACCTGATGAGCGACGGCGACGCGTTTGCCTGGGGCGGCGAGTCGGCCCTGGACAGCGCCATTCTCGTGGATATCAAAGGCAGCGAAGACCAGGACTTTGAAGTACTGGTAGACGGCATTCGCCGCGGCTACGCGCGCGGCGACGAGATATCGGCGATCAACCTGCCGGCATTCAACACCTACGATGTCACCCTGCGCCCGCTGGGCGACGGGTTTTACGATTTTGAGGAGCACTCCGAAGAAATTACCCTCTATCCGGGTAATGTGACCAGGTCTGACTACGAAGTTGAAAGCGTGGTGCTCGTTCTGGGCAGAATACTCAAGCAGGGCCATCCCGCTGCGGGCGTGAGCATCTCAATCGGCGACCGCCGCGCGGTGACCGATGAATTCGGAATTTTCCAGATGCAGTTGCGCCTGCCCCCGAACGCGCGCACATCGCCGCCGCTGCAATGGGGCGACTGCCAGATTGCTATCGGCCAACAGGTACACAGCGAGCACTGGATCAATCTCGGTGATATAGAGCTGAACCGGGGTTATTGTCTCTCCGAGGTGGCCCATGCTTCGCACTGACCGCCACTATGCCGGCGGAAAAAACCATTCGCTGGTTTTGATCGCATTGCTGTTGCTACTGTCACGCTGTACCGACCAGACCTACGCGCAGCAATCCTATTCCTCGTCGAACCGTTTTCCCTGCACCAACGGCGCCGAAGTGACCGAACCGGAAAACTCTCCCAATGGTGACAAAGCCATCGGCGTGTGCGGACTGAACCAGTTTATCGAGCCCGCTGATGGGGCCAGCGAGATTGTTGAAGATTTCTCCATCCGCAGCTGCTGGGCCTGGTGGGGCGGCAACCAGTGGGAGGTAGAACCGTGTGAAGAACCACGCAATTTCACCGTAGCGCTTGCCGGCGATACCGACCCCTCCGGCAAAAATTTTGTCATTAACGGCCCCTCCGGTCCCGTTCCCGTGGATATCTGGTTCCGCTACAAGCCCAGTGGGGCGGAATTCCAGTTTTTACCCAATGCCCAGAGCCAGGCATTTCCCGGTGCGGCCAACGGTCAGCAGATTCCCGTAGAAATACGCATCACACCGCAGAGCGGCCAGTTTGCCGCCGGCGAGTACAGCGGAAACTTCTATTTTTCTCTGTACCAGTGCGAAGGGAGCTGGCAGGAGCCGGACTGCCAAAGTGCCGACTCGGGCGGCAAAGCCAATCTGGAACCGGCGCTGCCGTTCGGCGTGATTGTTTCCCAGCCGACACAAATTCGTATCAGCGGCCTTGAGGACATGCACCTGCTTTCGGTGGGCGAGGATATTCAGGCGAGCCAGACGTTCTGCGTATTTACCACAGACGCCGCCGATTTCCGCCTGAAAGCAGACAGCCTCCACGGAAACGCTTCGTTTCAGTTGAAGGGAATCAGCGGCGACCAGACGGTTGAATATGATCTGCGGGCGTGGGCACTGATCGGCCCGCGCAGAAGGACGAATCTCCACGAAGGCAGCTACACCACCACCACTTGGCGCGGGCACGCGCAACAGGAGTGCAATTCAGGCAGCGAAGAAAATATGCTGCTGGAGCTGACAATACCCGCCAGCCGCCTGCAAAACCTGCAGGCGCACAGCTATCAGGACACATTGACACTGACCGTTGAGGCCGAGTGAATGGGCTCACGGAGCCAGCGGGAGGTTGACCGTTGAGGACTGCTTGTTGTTGACGGCGGTGAAGCGGAGGAAACCGTCCCGGATCCCGGCGGCATTTTCCGGCAGGGATATACTCACGGTCTCGCCGGGATATACCCGCTCACTGAATTCCAGCGGGGTACACGACATCTCTGAGGCACAGACCTCCATGTTACTGGCCTGCGCATTGACGTTTCCGGTATTGGTCAGTTGCAGGGCGTTGTCTCTCCGCTCAAGGCGGAAGGCGTAGTTTCCATTCTCAGGTTGAACAAAGACCAGTGCCTGGTAGGCGACCAGAATTTTTACCGCCGGTTTATCGCTCTTGATTTCCCCTACTACCGGTTTGAACGTAACGCGGTATACCCGTTCCCGATCAAGCTCGGTATCGAGAGACATGATCCGGAATCGCTTGCGGGTTCCCGGTGCCAGTACTGCCTTGGCGGGGTTGACCAGGATGCGAAACTCTTTGGGATCGGTAACACGCACCCGCGCTTCATTTTCCAACCCCGGGTTGTCTACGCGGTAAATCTCGGTCGCCAGGTACAGCGGGGCTTCATCCGGATTGCTGATCAGGATATCGTCACGGGAATTCGGCGCATCTGTGAGATAGACGATTATCTTGTCCAGCGTCATTGCCGCCTCGGCGGGCTGCACAAGCAACAGCAGAACGATCAACAGCTTCTTCATGAATATCGTGGCAAATGGGGAAATAGCGCTACATTCTAGCGGTTGCTTTCCCTTTGGGAAACCGGCTACTCCGCTACAATGAATACCAGTTTCCCGGCCTTGGATGCCGATACGGGAAAGCAGGCACTCTGGTGCTTGCTGATGAAGATTGAGTCTGCGCTGACTGGCGCCTCCATATCCCTGACGTAGATATGATAGTAGGCCGCCGGCATCCGCTTCATGCACAGCACATCGAATGCGGGGTCTTCCGTCTGGCGCAGACTGACCTGTGTTGGCACCTGAAGAGAGATCCTCATGGACGCCGATGCAGACAGACTGGACTCGCTCCAGTTATAGGGCGACATTCCGCTTCCCGCTATAAACAATATTGCCCCAAGCGCCCATCTTTCATTCCGCATGGCTAGCATCTCCCGGCCTGCTATCAGAGCCAACACCTTCAGTGTATCCGCCAGCGCGAAAAACACTCGTGTGGCCAAGCGAGATGGCGCAAGTCGCATCTCCTGCGTCGCAAATAGCGCTTATCAGGAAATTATTTATTGCGCCTCTCTTTCTATATCGGCACGAATTTACCTGACTTGAAAATCAAAACGTAAAACAGGTAAAAAATCGCGCAAGAGAATAGAGGGCACCTCCAAAATTCATTATTCGTCACCCCCGCGCAGGCGGGGGGTCCGATGCCTGCACCTCGGTCGGCGTCGCGTCGTTGTACGTCACCCCCGCGCAGGCGGGGGTCCAGTAACCACAGGACTTGTGGATTCCCACCTACGTGGGAATGACGATTTTTAGAGGTACCCTAGAAAGAGTGCGATAACGAAGATGAAAAGAAGAGAAGAGATGAAAGCGGTAAAGAAAAAAACGGGCGAGAACAGGAATGCCGCACCGAGAGTTCGATGCGGCGGAGGAAATCCCGGCTTAACTCAGAAATCGCTCACGCAACTTCTGTTTTTTCATCGGGAATAGCAGCGGGGCCATTGGCGCGTTTACGGGTTTTCCCCGCCCGCGACGGCGGCTGGCAAATACCACAGACATAGTCGTGGCTGGGAGTATGGGCGTGATTCACAAACCGCCCCTTGCAGCTGGTACAGGTGGAGAGATCAAACAGCCCGCTTTCAAAAAAGCGCACAAGGGTCCAGGCCCGGGTCAGGCCGAGCACTGGCTCAGCTTCATCCTCGCTCGCCGCCAGTTCAAGGTAGAGGCGGTAGGCCTTGATGAAACCTGCCATACGCTCGCAGCCCTGATTCCGCGTCAAGTGCAGGTAAATACCGTAAAACAGCGACGCGTGGATGTTGGGCATCCAGGTGATGAACCAATCCGTAGAGAATGGCAGCATCCCCTTAGGTGGAGAAATACC
The DNA here is from genome assembly GCF_011326135.1 of Microbulbifer sp. SH-1. NCBI lineage: Bacteria > Pseudomonadati > Pseudomonadota > Gammaproteobacteria > Cellvibrionales > Microbulbiferaceae > Microbulbifer > Microbulbifer sp. SH-1. The sequence goes on from NZ_CP046948.1 coordinate 2,114,717, forward strand.
CCGTACCTCTTTGTACAGGCGAATCAGGCGTCCACGGCTGAGGTCGGTTTCAGATTCCAGCACCTGCAGCCGGGCATTTAATTCAATCAGCTCGATCGCCAGCTGAACCTGCTGCATCTCATCAAGCAAACTTTTCTCGGACATTTCCAGCTCACTCAGTTGACGCTGGATGACATGAGAAGAGCAGCGTGAATGTGTTCCAGCCCTTCGGCCCGCTTGGTACTGGTGAGTTGCTCCAACTGCGCGGCGTCCTCAAAGTTCATCTTGAACACCAGCTGGTTGGAGCGGGCCAACCTGGTCAGTTGCCGCGCGGTGAGGGATGCGAGCACAGAGGCTACGGACTCATCCAGCTTGAACCTGAACAATGCCGTCGCGTAGTCTTCTTTCAAAAGCCGCTGCGCCAACAAAAGATAACTGAGATTGATATCCTGGATTTCGTTGATTGCATTATCGAACATTGAACCGCCATCCTCCTTTACTTCTTTTTATCTGCTGATCGCACCTTCAATAGGTTGGTTGCGTTCAGCGAATGCCCGGAAGCAAAGGGACCCCTTCAAGCCGAGTCCTTTCTTTAATGCAGGAAAATCCGATCTTCGCACCAACAGAACTGGTGTTAAAACCGCCCCCAATCACTCCGTCCCTGGAAGTACTTTTGAATGGAACCTGCAGAACTCAAGCGAGAATTCTAAACAGCTCCCTTCAGAAGGACCCCACTTCGCACAAGACACTTTTAATAAGAAGGGTGTCTACAGGCCGCGCTTCAAAACCCCTGAAATTCACGACTCTGCTTAAAACAACACCAGTTTGCAGTACCGCATTCAGCATCAAACAAGATAACCGCAAACTGTGAACTTGGTCACAAAACCCCGGAGAACCCGTTCACCTTCAAGGCAAAGGTAACACAATTACCCGCAGATAAATCTATTTTTTTGTCCAATTTAATCAGATTGTTCATTGCATGACTCTTGTCCATAAATGAGACAGTTTTTGTTATTCAATTGGTTCTTTTTTTAACTTTTCTGTCTCGAAATTCCGCGACCAGATCAAAATTTCTGCAATAACTGCGTAGAGTTTCGGCGGTATTTTTTGATCGAGATTCAGTTGCATTAACAGAGAGACCAGCGCCGGCGCATCGTGCACAAAAATTTCGTGTTCCCGCGCAGATTCAATGATGCGTTCTGCCACTTCTCCGTAACCTGCAGCCAGAATCTTTGCAACATCATCATGGCCGTTCTGCCCGATCGCCACTGCGCGGCGGCGCGGTTGATTGGGACCCTGGTTTCCGCTGCGCTTTGTCATTGCACCGAGCCAATGTCCAACTGCAACCGGACAAAACCGAGTGCATCCAACTGACGATGCAGATCGGGCATTTTATTTGCCACAAGATTTTCCACCACAGGCGTTTCCGGTTGCGCAACAATCTTGAGACTATCGTCCGACATCGTTAGATGCAGGGATATTTCACCAACGACAGGCAGAACAAGCTTCAGGTCCACCTCCCAGAATGTTTCCGACGCGTCGCCCGTCTCGCTTCCGGAACTGTAGTGCGCAAGACCGGCATTCTGTCCGTCGTCTTCTCGCATACGAATGCACAGCTCAAGGTAATGTCCGGGCCAGACCTCTCCTTCCCAACGTAACTGTGGTGTCGCCAGTAACTCCAGCTGCTGCCGCAATAAAACCTGCAACGATTCTTCTTTCGCCGGCATACCGGAACCAGGCGCGCCCCCTGCGCCGGTTTGCATTTGCGGTTCGCTCTCCAGCAGCAAACGCTCCCGTTCACCGCGATACCACCGCAGCAGATGCGACTCGTAAAACAGACCGCTGTTCTCCACACTGGATTTCAATGTGGCTGCCAGTTCCATCGCTCGCGGCTGGTCGCTATCGGCCAGTGGCCGCACAGGGCGGATAACCGGCGCGGTCTCCTGCGTATCACGTAATAGTTCCGACAGGGTGCGCGCAACGGTGCTCAGCTGCACACCAGCGTGCTGTATTTTGGGCCTGGAGATATCCTGCAGACCGGAGTTGCTGATCGTCTCGGAAGCATTTTTTCCGGAAATATTCTCATTCCCACCGAACAAGGTGGCGTCGCGACGCGGGTCGAGGCGCGAGTCGCTGCGCAGTTGCTGTACGGCATCCGCCGGTGTCAGCGGTTTTACCGGTGCGGGCTGCCGCTCCGGCGTCGCGGTGTCCACCCGCTTGCCCAATACCTGGTGCAAAAGCGTGTCCAGCAGGAAGGTAATACCGCTCAACGGAAATCCGTCTCCAGCGGTATCACGGCACCGTAGGATCGGGACAGGTTGCGTTTACTCTGGTGAGTGCCAATCAACTGCCGCAGTTCTCCCTGGCGTTCGCGCAATCGCCGCCGTATTTCCAGATCCTGCTCGACGATCTGCTCCAGCAGCAACAATTTACGGCGGCGCTCGTCATCACTCAGTGTTATGTTCACTTCGGCTGCGGCAATGGATTCAACTTCGATGGCATAGCAGGTTTGCTCTTCCACCAGATTGAACCAGTCGTGCTCTTTCACCCAGGTCAACATACGGGTGGAGCGGGCCAGCAGGTTGGCGTAGGCGGCCAACAGACGCGATGGCGTGGTCAGCGGGCTGTCGTCGACAATGTGATGGTTCTTCATGAATGTTGCCGTCCCGGATCAACTTCTCGCCAGGCGGATGCCAGATCTTCCAGCAGTTTCCGCGCTTCCAGCAATGGCGTGCTGTCGTTTTTCAGATTGGCGTTGAGTAACTGGCGGGCAATATAGTCGTACAGGCTGGCCATCTGCACGGCCAGTTGGCCGCCCTGTTCCAGGTCAAGTGCTGCGGCCAGACCGTTGTTTACAATGTCCAGTGCCCTGGAAATAGCGCGACCTTTTTCTGCGGCATTGCCGTCCTGCATATAGACCAGGGCGGCACCGATCGCCGTGTCCGCACCTTGGAACAACAGCAAGATAAGACGATGCGGACTGGCCGACAGCACGTCACTTTCCAGCCCGACCTTGGCGTAACTGGCAGCACCTTGTGCACGACCTGGGGATCGTTTCGAGTACACCTCTGACCTCTTTCATCCGTTGTTATTTTTGGGTTTGCGCGGCCAATGCTTCAAATTGCTGGGTCAGATAAGTACTGGTGGAATTCATCTGCGCAATCAGGCTATCAAGCTGGCTGAACTGGGTGCGGTAGCGCTCTATGGTGCTGGCAATTTGGGCCTCGACCCGTGCATAGCGATCTTCGGTGGATGCAATGCTGGCTTCCAGTCCGCTGGTCGCGGTTTCCAGCAGTCCATCTTCTTCGGTCATCGCACCCAGCACACTTTCGATGCGATCAGCAAAGCCATCGGAGTCGTCACTGGTACCGGCAAAAAAACGCGAGAGTTCGCCGAGGCGATTGCTCACCAGGTCGTCGACTTTTTCTTCATCCAGCGTCAGTGTGCCGTCGATCTCCAGGGTGATACCGAGGTCCGCCAGGGATGAGAAGGTATCGCTCTCCAGCGAACCGCCGAGCAAATTGCGCATCTGTGACTCGATGCTCCGCACCGTGGCATTGCCCTGCAGCACACCACCGACGCCGGACTCGGTATTAAACTTGGTCAGGTCGGAGAGGCGCTCCTGCAGGTCGTTGTAGGCATCCACAAAACTTGTCAGTTTCTTTTCAATACCATCGGTATCACGGGTTACTTCGAGTGTGGCGGTCCCTGTCTTTTCAAGATCCAGGGTAATACCCTCTATGGCACCCTCGACGCGGTTATTCTGAGACTGAATCGCAATACCGTTTACGGTCAGTTGCGCGTTCTTCGCCTCAACTTCCGTGGCCGCATCCAGCGCCAGCGAAGCACCGAGATCACCGGTGAAGTCGATATTCGCAATCGCCGCCTCGGTGCCGGAATCCGCAGAGGAAAGTACCAGCCGGTAAGGTGTGCCACTGCCGTCATTCACGATAGATGCCACGACACCTGCGTCGGCACTGTTGATGGCATTGCGTACATCTTCGAGAGAACTGTCGGCCTCGTCGATGGCGACGCTCAAAGTCTCACCGTTGCCGAGGGTGAATTCAATGCTGCCGCCGCCGAGCTGTGCCTCTTTGTCGGCCACTCCCATAGTGGCGATGCTGTAGCTGCGCGCGCGCTGGGTAACGTCGATCTCATAGTTGCCGACAATGGCGCCTTCGCCAGCACTGATGGTCAGCGCCTCGCCACTGAGACTGGTTTCCACATCGGCAAAGTCTTCCGCGTCGCTGAGTGCGGCCGCGGCGTCTTTCACTTTATCCAGTGCACTCTCCAGCAGGCCAAAGGCGGAGATTTTGGTTTGATAGCTTTGCTGCTGCCGCGCAATCGGCGTCAACTTCTGACGCTCCGCGGATTCCAATTGGTCCAGCAGCCCGCTCAGGTCCAGTCCCGACCCTATTCCCAGGGATGAAATACTGGCCATCGAGTTCCCCTCATTTAGAAATTTCCAACCCGGATTGCATCACCGGATTCCACCTGAAACCCGTCAGGCACTAACGGTCACTTTCCACATCGGCTGCGGCAGGCGCAACTTTAGGTTTTTTTCCAGCGCTTTCTTCTCAAGGCGGAAATTCAAAAATTACCGGTAAAAGTGCTAAAGCTCATTTCGCTGCTGCCGAAAAACGGAGTAACGGCCTGCGCCGTTGTTTTGACAATCAAACGGTGACACACAGAGGGACACAACAATGTCAGTGATCAACACCAATATCACGGCCATGATCGGCCAGCAGAACCTGAGCAAATCCCAGAGCGCCCTGCAGACCTCCATGGAGCGCCTGTCTTCCGGTCTGCGCATCAACAGCGCCGCCGACGACGCCGCCGGTCAGGCCATCGCCAACCGTATGAGCTCCCAGATCACCGGTCTGTCTCAGGCTCAGCGCAATGCCAACGACGGTATCTCCGTGGCACAAACCGCCGAGGGCGCTCTGAACCAGGTAAACGACAACCTGCAGCGCATCCGCGAACTGACCGTGCAGGCGCAGAACGACACCAACTCCCAGAGCGACCGCGACTCCATCCAGGCGGAAATCAACCAGCGCCTGTCCGAGATCGACCGCATCTCCTCCGAAACCAACTTCAACGGCGTGAAAGTGCTGTCTGAAGACCGCGGTTTCACCATTCAGGTTGGCGCCAACGACGGCGAGCAGATCACCATCGATCTGAAAGAAATCAATTCCCAGACCCTGGGCCTGAGCGGTTTCAACGTCGGTTCCCTGTCCAGCTCCCTGACCGAAATCACCACCGATGACGGTGCTGGCAATACCACCACCAACCAGATCGACCTGAGCGGCATCGCCAACGGCCCGGCTGGAAACGTAACCCTGCACGGCTATGGCGCCTACGATTCCGCTACCGGCAAATACGCCGAGTACGCGATCAAGGACGAAGACGGCAACATGTACAAGATTGCCGCCGGTGACGTCGCTGCGAACGGTGCTGTCACCCACGACTTCACCGACGCCGCCGGTCTGCAGGCAGCAAAAGATGCCTACGATGCCGACGCGGAAGCCGGCCTCACCGCCACCGCCAATCCGCTGGCGACCCTGGACAGCGCACTGAGCAGCGTCGACTCCCTGCGCTCCGACCTGGGTGCGATCCAGAACCGCTTCGAGTCCGCAATCAGCAACCTGAGCACCACCGAGACCAACCTGTCCGCGGCGCGTTCACGTATCGAAGATGCCGACTACGCGACCGAAGTGTCCAACATGACCCGTGCGCAGATTCTGCAACAGGCCGGCACTTCCGTTCTGGCACAGGCCAATCAGCTGCCGCAGAACGTGCTGTCCCTGCTCGGCTAAATCCATCCTCCCAGAGTAATCAACTCTGTTTCGGGCCCCTTATGGGGCCCATTTTTTTAGCCCGTATTGCGGCGGACTGAACCGCTTATTGAAAAAGATCATCCTTGCCCCGGTTGAACAAGTTGATCTTCAACAGCCGGTTAAACCTGCATATTCATGATGTCTTTGTAGGCATTCAGCAGGCGGTTGCGCACCTGCACCCCCATTTCAAAAGCAATACTCGCCTTCTGCCCGGCAATCATCACCTCGTGCAACTCCACACCCGGATCGCCAGACTGGAACGCCTGAGCGGTAGCGGTACTCGCATTCTGCAGGCTGTTAATCCGCTGCAGGCTCTCCCGCAGCGCAGCGCCAAAGCTGCCACTGACCTGAAGATCCACAGGCGTTTTTTTGCCGGCGGCCGCATCGGACATCTCCTGCATCTGGCCGAGGAGCTTCTGCATCGGCAGGGAGGTGACTGGTGTGGTCATGGTTTCGTCTCGTCTTTTTTACAGTAAATGCAGTTTCGCAGTGCAAAGGTAACAGCGCAGCCCTACCACCCAAGCGGTCAATTAGCGGCAAAAAAATCCGGCTTTTCCTTCCTTTAGCATTTTCCCCGCTGCTGATAATCAGCGCTGCTTATTCAACCGTTTCTAACGGTCTACTAATCAGGGTGAACCAGCAGCAATGCCTTTCAGAGAGCGAACCAACCCCGACCGCGCCAGAACCGGCGCGGCAAATAAGAGGAACCCGCGATGAGCAGCGCCGCGCAGAGCGCCGCATCGCCGGTGCAGTCTCTGGGCCAGCTGTCTTCGCGCCTGCTGGCCAATCCGCTGATTCCACTGCTGGTCGCCGGTGCCGCCGCTATTGCCATCGTCGCGGCGGTACTGCTGTGGTCGCAGGCACCGCAATACCGGGTACTGTTCAGCAATCTCAGCGAACAGGACGGTGGCCGTATCATCAGCGAGCTGGAGAGCCGCGCCATTCCCTACGAATTCAGCCAGGGTGGCCGCACCCTGCTGGTACCGGAAGACCAGGTATACCGCCTGCGCCTGCAACTGGCAGAGCAGGGCCTGCCGAGCGGCGGCAACGCCGGGTTTGAAATCATGGACCGCCAGGCCTTCGGCATCAGCCAGTTTGCCGAGCGTGTGAATTTCCAGCGCAGCCTGCAGGGCGAGCTGGCCAGTTCCATCGAATCCCTGGGGCCGGTGACGCGCGCACGGGTGCACCTGTCCATGGCCAAACCCTCGGTGTTTATCCGCGAGCGCGAACCGGCGAAAGCCTCCGTGGTACTCACCCTGGCGCCCGGACGCGTACTCGGCGAGGGCCAGGCGGCGGCCATTGTGCATCTGGTATCGAGCAGTGTGCCGGATCTGAGCGCTGAGAATGTGACACTGGTAGACCAGACCGGACGGCTGCTCTCCCGCCCGGGTACGGATGAAAATAGTCTCGACGGCACCCAGCTCGACTATGTGCACAGTATTGAAAGCAGCTACCAGCAGCGGATCGAACGCATCCTCGAACCAATGCTCGGCCGCCACAATGTACGCGCCCAGGTCACGGCTCAGGTGGACTTCGACCAGCGCGAGGAAACCAGCGAGCGCTTTGCCCCGAATCAGGACGGTGCGCCCGCGACCGTGCGCAGCCGGCAGTTCAATTCCGATTACAACGGCGACGCCGCCAACCCCGGCGGTATTCCCGGCGCACTCACCAACACCCCGCCGGGCAGCGCGCCCTCCCCCATTGAGGCCACCGCACAAAACAACGAGGAAGAAGCGAGCCGCCAGCGCAGCCATCTGCGCCAGGAGCAACTGGTCAACTACGAAATCGATCGCGATATCACCCATATCCAGCGCCAGCGCGGGCGCGTGCAGCGGCTGAGCGCGGCGGTGGTAGTGAATTACCGGGAAGTCACCGACGAACAGGGCGCAGTGTCGCTGCAGCCTCTGGGTGAGGAAGAGTTGCAACATATCGAGCAGCTGGTGCGCCAGGCGATGGGCTATTCCGAAGAGCGCGGCGACGGCCTGGAAGTGGTCAACAGCCGGTTTTCCTCACAGGAGCAATCTGCACCGCCGGCAATCGCCTGGCATGAAGATCCATTCTGGCGCCAGTTGATGCTGTCACTCGGCCGCTATCTGCTGGTGGGACTTGCGCTGCTGCTCGCATTCCGATGGCTGGTACGCCCGATGGTAGAGCGCCACAACCAGCTGCGCACACAGACGCCAGCCACCACAACCGCAACGCCGAACTTGCCGCACGCGCCGGGCACAGCCCCCAATGCTGTGCCCGCCACCGCCGATGCCGAAGGCTACCTCTACGATACGGGCGAATATTCCGCCGACATGGACGAACCGCCACAGGAGCAACCGCGGCCGCGCAAACGGCGCCGCTCCTCGGTGTACGAACAGAACCTGATGGATTTGCAGGGCATGGCGAAGGATGACCCCGCCATGGTGGCCATGATTGTTCGCAGCTGGATGAACCAGGATGACTAATACCAATCAGCACTTTCAAAATGCCGTGCGCAAACAGAAAGCCATGAGCAGCAAGCGCCGCTGCGCGATCCTGCTGTTGGCACTGGACGAAGACGCCGCCGCCGAGGTATTCAAACATCTCACCGCGCGCGAGGTTCAGGAAATCAGCCAGGAGATGGCATCACTGCGCAGCGTGTCCCATGAGGAAATGCGTCAGGTGCTGCACGATTTCCACGAGGAATCGGAGGAATTCGGTGCGCTCAATCTGTATTCCAGCGATCGTATCCGCGCGGTACTGACCAAAGCGCTGGGCAGCGAGCGCGCAAGCAGCCTGCTGGAAGATATTTTCGATGTGACCAATGCCGACTCCGGCATCGATGCACTCAACATCATGGACGCAAATACCGTGGCGGAGATGATCCGCGACGAGCACCCGCAAATTATCGCCACCATCCTTGTGCATCTGGAGCGCCGTCAGGCGGCCTCGGTACTGGAGTACTTCGAAGACAAGCTGCGCGAAGACGTGGTGCTGCGCATTGCCACCTTCAGCGGTGTACAACCGGCGGCGCTGCAGGAACTCACGGAAGTACTCACAAGCATGCTGGATGGCCAGAACCTGAAGCGCGCGAAAATGGGCGGCGCCCGCACTGCGGCGGAAATTCTCAACCTGATGAATTCCAATTCCGAGGAAAGCGTAATCGAGCGGGTGCGCGAACACAGCGAAGATCTGGCACAAAAGATTATCGACGAGATGTTCCTGTTCGAAAACCTGCTGGACCTCGACAACCGCGCGATTCAGCTGGTGCTGAAAGAGGTGGAGAACAAACAACTGGTTACCGCCCTCAAGGGTTGCGCCCCGGCACTGCTGGAGAAATTCCTCAACAATATGTCGAGCCGCGCCGGCACCCTGCTGCGCGAAGAGTTCGAAGCCAGCGCGCCGCTGCGCATGTCGCAGGTGGAGCGCGAGCGCAAAGCCATTCTGCAGATCGTGCGCCGCCTCGCCGACAGTGGCGAAATCGTTCTGAGCGGCGGGGAGGAAATCTATGTCTGAGGCACGCGCCTGGACCCGCTGGCAACCGGACGACCTGAGCGGACAGCACGAACGGCGCGCGGCGCTGCAGCGCTCCCTGAGCGACGAACTGAATGCGCTGCGCGAACAGGCCCGCGCCGAGGCGCGCCAGCAGGGGTACGACGCGGGCTATGCCGAAGGCTTCGAGCGCGGCCGCGCCGAGGGATATACCGAAGGGCACAGCGCCGGTCTCGCCGAGACCGGCCAGCAGCGCCGCGAGCTGCTGACACCACTGACCGCACTGGCGCAGAACTTCAGTGAGGCGCTGGCGCAACTGGATAGCGATATTGCCGCCGATATCACCGCGCTGGCACTGGTGGTAGGAAAACATCTGGCCGGTGAAGCCCTGCGCGCAGAGCCGCAGCAGGTAACGCGGCTGGTACAGAAGCTGCTGCGCGCGGAACCCACCACCAACGGACACACGCGCCTGTGGCTCCACCCCGACGATCTGCCACTGGTGCAGCAGGAACTGGGCGCGGAACTCGAACGCGCCGGCTGGCAACTGGAGCAGGACCCACGCCTCGCCCGCGGCGGCTGCCGCGTGACCACCGGCACCGGAGAAATCGACGCAAGCCGCGAAAGCCACTGGCACGCCCTGCTGGCACGGCTCCTGCCACAGGCCGAGGGTGGCAGCGGGGAACACGCCCCATGACAGGCACCACCGCAGCGGCCGAGCCGCACAACCCGCACCCACAACGCTGGCGCGCCGCGCTCGGCCGCGCCGGGAACCGCGCCGCCGAAGTACCGCCTTATCGCACCAGCGGCAAGATTGTCCGCGCCACCGGGTTGGTGCTGGAGGCGGTGGGCCTGAAGATTCCCCTGGGCAGTGGCTGTCGCATTGAGCTCAGCGCCCCCGGCGAGCCCCCCTCCTACGCGGAAGCGGAAGTGGTCGGTTTCACCGGCGAGCGTTTGTACCTGATGCCGCTGGAGCCGGTCAGCGGGCTCATCCCGGGCGCGCGGGTATTCCCCCTGGGCGGCAACGGCGCGCGCCGTTTTCCTCTGGGTGAACAGCTGCTCGGGCGCGTGGTGGACGGCAGCGGGCGCCCGCTCGACGGCGGCCCGGCACTGGACCTGTCGGTTGGTGGATGTCTGGCCGCCGCCCCGTTCAACCCGTTAAACCGCACGCCGATCAAACAGCAGATTGATGTCGGCATCCGCGCGATCAACAGCCTGCTGAGTGTCGGGCGCGGTCAGCGGCTAGGCCTGTTTGCGGGCTCCGGTGTGGGCAAATCCGTACTGCTCGGAATGATGGCGCGCTACACCGCGGCAGATGTGATCGTGGTGGGCCTGATCGGCGAGCGCGGGCGCGAAGTAAAAGACTTTATCGACAATATTCTCGGCGACGAGGGGCGCCGTCGCGCCGCGGTGGTAGCGGCACCCGCAGATACCTCCGCGTTGCAGCGCCTGCAGGGCGCCGCTTATGCCACGCGCATTGCGGAGTACTTTCGCGATGCGGGCAAAAACGTGTTGCTGATCATGGATTCCCTCACCCGCTATGCCATGGCGCAACGGGAAATTGCGCTCGCCATCGGCGAGCCACCCGCCACCAAGGGTTATCCACCGTCGGTGTTTGCGCGCCTGCCGGTGTTGGTGGAGCGCGCCGGCAACGGCGAAAACGGCGGTTCCATCACCGCCTTTTATACCGTGCTCACCGAAGGCGATGATCAGCAGGATCCCATTGCCGATTCCGCGCGCGCGATTCTCGATGGCCACATCGTGCTGTCGCGGCCGCTGGCGGAATCCGGCCACTATCCGGCGATAGACATCGAAGCGTCGATCAGCCGCGCCATGAGTGCGATCGTCGACGATACACAGCTGCGCCGGGCGCAGCGCCTCAAGCAGCTGTTTTCCCGCTATCAGCGCAACCGCGACCTGATCAGTGTCGGCGCCTACAGCCCCGGCCACGATCCGCAACTGGATCAGGCGGTGCAGCGCCACCCGATGATTGAACGCTTTTTGCAGCAGGGCATGCACGAGTGCGCCGATCTGCCGTCCACCGCCAGCGCGCTGGCGGCGCTGCTGCCGGAGATTGCCGCAGCGGCGACAAACACCGCACCGAACATCCCATCGACCACCGGAGCAACACCATGAGCCGCACCGGCCCGCTCGATCTGCTGATCGATCAGAGTCGCAAGGCCCGCGACAGCGCCGGGCGCGCACTGGCGGAAGAGCGCCAGTCCCACGAGCAGGCCGCCGGTCAGCTCGCCACCCTGCAGCGCTATCGCAACGAGTATTGCGATCGTCTGCAGCAGGCCATGGCCCAGGGAATTGCCGGCGCCACACTGAACGATTACAACCTGTTTATCGGCTCGCTGGACAAGGCCATCGACCGCGCGCGCGGCCTGCTGGCACAGCAACAGGAGCGGATGGATAGCAGCAGTGAGCACTGGCGCCAACGCCAGCGCCAGCTCACCTCCTACAGCGCGCTGGAATCCCGCCGCGCACATCAGGAACAACAACTCGAGCAGCGCCGCGAGCGGCGTATGGCCGATGAAATGACCCAGAATCTGCTCGCCCGCCGCCCCCGGCAGGACGACAACAACCCGCAATAAGCGATCCAGGAATCGGCTGAATGGACATTACCTCACTGCTCAATCTGACCCCCGCCGGCACTGGCACCGGAACCGGAAATAGCACCGGCAGAAGGGCGACCGGTGAAACCGCCGCGCGCTTTGCAGAAACGCTGCAGGCCGCCACCGCCCGCTCCAGCGAAGCACTGGCCGCCGGCAGTGCAACCGCCGGGATTGCGGTGCAGACCTCGCCGCTCGCCACCGGCAGCCTGCTGCAACAACTGGCACCGGGGCCGATCACTGCAACCCTCGCCGCACCGTTGAGCGCCGCCGCCATCGCGGACGCGGAACCGGTGGAAGCCGAGTGGAGCGACACAGAACTGGCGGAAGCCATGCTCGGGGAAAGCGGTGAAGCCGCCGGAATACCGGCAATGGCACTGCTCTCCGCGAGCCCTGCGGCAATGCCTTCCGCTGAAATCGCCGGTTCTGGATCGCCGCTCTCACAAGCGATTGGCGGAGTGGTGAACAACCGCGTCGGCGGGGGTGTTGGCGAGGTTGTTGGCAGCCGCATTGCCAGTAGCGAAGCTCCGCTGGCCGCTGCCAGCCTGGCACCGCCCGCGCCATCCGCATCGCCCATGACCAGCGACGGCGCCACTGCCAGTGGCGTGATCGTCAGCCCGCTGGCGGTCGAGGCCGCACAGGCTGCCGGCGCGGAGTCCCTGCCCCTGCTGCCCACAACCCCCTCTGCGGCATCGCCGACCGCCGGCCAGGCCCTGCCGGCCGCGCCTGCGCTGGCGATGCAGTCCGCGCTGGGCAGCGCCGCCTGGGGCGATGAGTTTGGCCAGCATCTGCTGAACATGGTCCACCGCGGCGAACAACAGGTGGACCTTTACCTGCATCCCCGCGAGCTGGGCGCGCTGTCGGTGAGTCTCAGCCTCGATGACCAGGGTGCGCGCGCGCAGTTTTTCTCGGCGCACGGCGCGGTGCGCAGTGCGGTGGAACAGGCACTGCCGCACTTGCGCGAGGCACTCGCGCAGCAGGGTATCAGCCTCGGTGAAACTTCCGTGGGCGACCAGCGGCAGCCGGCGCACCAGCAGCAGTCTGCATCCGCGCAACACAATGGAGGCAATGCCCGCGGCAACAGTGGCGCGGACCAATTCGGCAGCAGCGGCTTCACCGGCACGGACGACGCGCCCGGAGCCGTTCCTGTTTCGCTGCGCGCGATCGATTTCTACGCCTGAATGCGCACAAACCACACCTTCCCGCGATGACGAAACGCCGAGATAGACCCAATTCGCGGGTCTATTCTCGCCTTCACCTTGACGCCGCACCGGCATACTCCCCGCAGCCGGAGATAAAATTTTTTTGTTTATCTCCGCGTATCAAACCTGCATCTATTTCGGGGACCAAGGCACAACCCAATGGCTGAAGAGACTTCTGGAAAATCCCGCGGCCTGCTGTGGCTCGCAATCATCGCGGTGCTGCTGATCGCCGCGCTGGTGGCAATGAATATGTACCTGCTGCTCAGAGAAAATCCGCGGGCTACCGTGGAAGCCGACGCGCAGAGCACGGGACCGGTTCGCGCCGACAATCCGATTTTCGTCAAGATCGATCCCTTCACCGTCAATCTGCAGGGTGATCAGTTCGCCAACCGCCTACTGTATGTGGGGTTTTCGCTGCAGGTGGGCAACAACGAAACCCGGGATTTTCTCCTCGAACACATGCCCCAGGTGCGCAGCCGCCTGCTGATACTGCATTCGTCCCAGTCGCCCGAGGCGCTGGCGACGCTGGAAGGCAAGCAGGCGCTGGTCAAAGGTATTCTCGCCACTCTCGCCGAGCCCATGGGCAACAATCAGCCGGAGCTGCTGATTGACGACGTGCTGTTCACCGAGTTCATCGTGCAATAGGGAAACCGTTCATGTCCCAGGACGATCTGCTCTCCCAGGAAGAAATCGATGCGTTGCTGCACGGCGACGGCGACAGCGGCGATAACCAGAGTGCCGCCGAAACCCCGCAACTGCGCCTGTACAATCCGGCCACCCAGCAGCGGGTAATCCGCGAACGTCTGCACAGCATCGACATCATCAACGAGCGTTTTGCGCGGCACTTCCGCGTGAGCCTGTTCAACCTGATCCGCCGCTCCGCAGATATCACCGTGGAATCGGTGCGCTACCAGAGCTTCAAGGACTTCGCGCGCAATCTGCCGGTGCCCACCAATCTCAACCTGATTGCCATGAAACCGCTGCGCGGTACCGGACTGATGGTGTTCCCGCCGGCGATGGTGTTTATGGTGGTGGACAGCCTGTTCGGCGGCGACGGTCGCTTTGTCACCCGCTCCGAAGGGCGAGAATTCACCAATACCGAACAGCGCGTGATCCAGCGTATTCTGGATCTCGCCATCAATGCCTATCAGGATTCCTGGCGCTCGGTGTACCCGCTGGAAATCAGCTACCTGCGCTCGGAGCTACAGGCTCGGTTCGCCAACATCACCAACTCGCCCAACGAAATTATCGTCAATACCAGTTTTCATCTTGAAGTCGGCAATCTGTCTGAACATTTTCAGATCTGCATGCCTTATTCGATGATCGAACCCCTGCGCGACCGCCTCGCCAACCCGGTGGTGGATGGCCGCGATGCCGGCGACCAGACCTGGAACCGGCGCATGGCGGGCGAAATCCGCCAGTCTGAAATCGAGCTGGTAGCGGAGTTCGCCGCTATCCCAAGCCGTATCGGCCAGGTACTGGCGCTCAAACCCGGTGACGTTCTGCCCATCGAACTCCCCACCAGTGTCACCGCACGGGTGGACGGTGTGCCGGTACTGGAATGCGACTACGGCAGCCGCAATGGCCAGAGCGCACTGCGGGTTACCCAGGTTATTGAGCGCCGCGCGCACACGCCATCCACCATGGCCAGTAGTTTCAACGCGGGACTCACCCCGCAAGTCGAGGAATCTGAAGCATGAGCGACAGCGACAAGGTCGAGAACCAAACCCCGCAGGACAGCGCCGACAGCTGGGCCGCGGCCATGGCCGAACAGTTGACCGAATCCGCCGCCGATCCCTGGTCGGAAGCGCTGGCGGAACAGGAAAATGCCGGCAACGGTCCGCGCAGCGCCGCGGACCAGGTGTTCAAACCGCTGGATGCAGGCAACACCAGCGCCATGTCCCGCGATCTGGAAATGGTGATGGATATCCCGGTGCGCCTGAGTGTCGAACTGGGCCGCACCCGCATCACCATCAAACAGTTGCTGGAGCTCGCCCAGGGCTCCGTTATTGAACTGGACGGGCTCGCCGGCGAGCCGATGGATATCCTGATCAACGGCTATCTGGTGGCGCAGGGTGAAGTGGTGGTGATCGAAGACAAATACGGCATTCGGATTACCGAGATCGTCACCCCCCAGGAACGCATCCACAAACTCAACCGATGAACACCGCCAGCGCCGCAGCCGGCGAATCCGTCATCGGCCTGGCGATGCTGGGCAAAGTGGCCGGCGTGCTGATTGCGCTGATTGCCCTGATTCTTTTATGCGCGTGGCTGCTGCGCCGGCTCGCGCCGGGGATGGGACACAACAGCCACGGCCCACAGTTGAAGATTGTCGCCAGCAAGGCGCTGGGTACGCGCGAAAAGGTGGTGGTGTTGCAGGTACAGGATCAGTGGCTGCTGCTCGGCGTGGGTGGCGGCCAGATCAGTCACCTGCACACGCTGCCGGCGGAAATCCCGCCGAGTGAGCAATCCACCTCAGCACCGCTGCCCGACACCTTTGCCCAGCGCCTGGCACAGGCTATGCGGCAGAATCTGCGCGGCGGGAGCGACAAGCCGTGACCGCAAATATTCCGACACTGCGCACCGCGCGCGCACTGGTTCCCGCACTGCTGTTATTCACTTTACCTTCCCTGGGCTGGGCGCAGGACACCATTACCGGGCTGGTGAGCCAGCCCACCGCAGACGGCGGCCAGCAGTGGTCGATCAAACTGCAGACGCTGCTGCTGCTCACCAGCCTGGCGTTCCTGCCGGCGGTGCTGCTGATGATGACCTGCTTCACCCGCATCATCATCGTGCTCGGCCTGCTGCGCACCGCCATCGGCACTCAGGCAGCGCCCCCCAACCAGGTGTTGCTGGGGCTTACCTTGTTTCTGACGTTTTTCGTGATGGCGCCGGTGTTTCAGAAAATCTACGACGATGCCTGGCAGCCGTTGGCGCGGGAGGAAATTCAGTTTGAAGAATTTCTCGAACGCGGCAGCGAGCCGTTGAAAGCCTTCATGCTGGCGCAGACCCGCGAGCCGGATATCGCGCTGTTTGCCAAGCTCGCCAAGGTGGAAAATATCCAGGGGCCACAGGATGTACCGCTGCGGGTACTGGTGCCGGCGTTTGTCACCAGTGAATTGAAAACGGCGTTCCAGATCGGATTTACGATTTTTATTCCGTTCCTGATCATCGATCTGGTGGTGGCCAGTGTATTGATGGCGCTGGGCATGATGATGGTACCGCCGGCGACTATCTCGCTGCCGTTCAAGTTGATGCTGTTTGTGTTGGTGGATGGCTGGCAATTGCTGATCGGTTCACTGGCACAAAGTTTTTATACATAGGCCGTTGCTTCGAATAATTCCGGTGGCGGCGCTGCCCCCGGTATCAGCACCTTCGCCAATCGTTCAGCACACTGAAAAAAACCGAATAGCAATTAAACGGACGACGAAATACCGTGACCGCTGAAACTGTAATGAACCTCGCCTACCAGGCCATGCTGGTCGCACTCTCCCTCGGTGCGCCAATGCTGCTCACCGCACTGGTCGTGGGTCTGCTGGTGAGCCTGTTCCAGGCCGCCACCCAGATCAACGAAATGACACTGTCGTTTATTCCGAAAATTCTCGCGGTATTTGCGGTGCTGGTCATCGCCGGGCCCTGGCTGCTGGCGTTGATTGTCGATTACACCCGCACCCTGTTTATGAATATTCCCCTGTTGATATCCTGATCCGGGTCGCAAAAGCCGTGATCGACATTTCCTACGCACAATTACACGCATGGCTGGTGGTTTTCCTGTGGCCGTTTGTGCGTATCGGCGGCTTTCTGATGGCGGCGCCGCTGCTTGGCCACCAGGCGGCGCCGGTGCGGGTAAAAATCGGTCTCGCCGCGCTGCTCGCGTTTGTGATTGCACCCAATCTGCCGGCCCTGCCTGCGGTGCCCATCTGGTCCTGGGCGGGGCTCGGGATCATGGTCGAGCAGACGTTGATCGGCGCGGCCATCGGGCTCGTACTGCGGGTCATGTTTGCGGTGGTACAGGCAGCGGGAGATTTTATTGGCCTGCAGATGGGGCTGGCGTTTGCCACCTTTGTCACCCCCGATGGGGTCAACACCATGGTGCTATCGCGCTTTCTGCACCTGATTGCGATGATGGTGTTTCTGGCGGTGGACGGGCATCTTATTGTGATCGACACGCTGGCCGCGAGCTTTCACACACTGCCCATCGGCTATAGCGGGCTGAACCCGGCGGGGTTTGAAATGCTGGCGCGCTTTGGCGGTACGATTTTTTCCGCGGGCCTGATGCTGGCGCTGCCAATGGTGGCGGCGCTGCTCGTGGTTAATCTTTCGCTCGGCATACTCAACCGCTCGGCGCCGCAGCTAACAGTATTCTCCATCGGCTTTCCGGTTTCACTCACTCTCGGGTTGCTGCTGTTACTGATGTTGATGACCGATCTCGGTCGTTTTCTGCAGCTGCTGTTTGAGCAGGGGCTCGGTACCATCCAGCAATTGCTCGCGGCACTTGCGCCCGCCTAGTGGTACCTGTAGGAGCCTGCTTGCAGGCGAACACTGGTCAATTCGCCTGCAAGCAGGCTCCTACAAGTTATGCGCGACTTACATACGATCGAACAGGGTCATACCCTTGATGTCGATAAACGCCTGCTGCGCGGCCTGTAATCCGATCTGGCGCAAGCTGTATTCGGCGATCGCGGAAACGTAATCCAGGTCCACCAGTCCCGACAGCTTTTCCTGGTAATTCAGACTGCGGTTGTCGGAGACCGAGTCCACCACATCCAGTTCGTTCATACGCGCACCGACAGACGCGCGGGTGGTGAGTACATTGTCGAGACTGTTGTCGAATTCGCGCAGCACATTGCTCAGGGTATTGGCGCGCGCGGCGCGGGCGGTATCGCCGCTGGCCGGCTGTTCCAACACCGCAAGTGCTTTCTCAAAGGTTCGGAACAGATCCGTATTCATGTTCTGCGCCCGATCCAGCTGGATGTTATCGCCATCGGCGGGGGTGCCATCGAGGGTGATCGACAAGCCGCCAAAGCGGATCGACTGGCCGGCTTCATAAGCCTGCGCCGTACCGCCGTTGACCGAATAGGTGGCAACACCCTGTGCATCCACGGAAAAGCTAATGTTGTAGGCATCGCCGTAACCTGGGTCGCTTTCATCCACCACCTGCGGGCCTTTGAACACCACGCTGCCCTGATTGCCGCTGTCGGCCTCTGCCAAATAACCCGCACCGGTGTGCACACTGCGGAAAATGGCATCGCCGTTGTCCGCCACCGGCATCAGGCGCGAGGCGTCTACGCGCACCTCGCGGCTGTTGGTATCACCGACATAGCTGACATTTCCACTGGCGTCGCGCACGAACGGTTCGCTGCCGTCCTTGTAGCCGCCAAACAGATAGCGGCCATTGCCGTCGGTGGCGTTGGCCTGGCCGATGACGGTTTCGTAGATACCGCGCAATTCACTGGCTACCGAAGCGCGATCGGCGTCGCTCAGGGGATCATTGCTGGCCTGAATGATCAGGGTGCGCGCGCTGCTGATCGCACTACTCACGCTGTTGAGAATGCTCTCTTCCTGCGCCAGCGCATTGCGTGCGCTGACCCGCGCCTCCGCATACTGACTGTTGATGGCAAGAGACTGGGAAACCTGCACCGCCTGCGACGCCGCCTGCGGATCGTCAGACGGATTGACCACCCGGCGCCCGGAGGCAATCTGCTGACTCACCTGCATGAGGCTGCCCTGCTGGCGGTTCAACGAACTCATGCTCTGTTCGAAAATAGTGAGCGTGCTGATACGCATCGCGGTCCCTCTGTCAAAAGGTCAATAGTGAATTCGGATACCCGGATCAGCGCAGTCCGAGAATTTCATCCAGCACCGTGGATGCGGTCTGGATCACTCTGGCGTTGGCCTGGTAAAACTGCTGATAGCGAATAAGATTCGCGGCCTCCTCATCCAGATTCACGCCGGACTCGGACTGCTGCAGCGCCGCCAGCTGTTCGCTCAGGCCCTCGCGCGCGTCGAGGTTAACCTGAGCGATATTCGTGAGGTTGCCCGCATCGCTGACCATAATGGCGTAAGCGCCGTTGAAGGTGGCGCTGCCGCCGACCAGGGATTTCTGCTGCAATGCCTGCAGAGCCAGCGCATTTTCATTGTCGCCGCTGCCACCGCCCGCACCGGCGGCAATAGCACTGGTATCCGCAATCAGATTTTCCATCGCGCTCGCGGTACCGCGCACCGGTTGCAGGGAGAAGCGGTCGCCGTCGGCCAGCGCGGCGGCGTCGTCAATGGTGAGTACCACGCCGCCAAAATTCAGCTGACCATTCGCATCCAGCGTGGCGGTAACGCGCTCGCCATTGTCGACACGGGTCACCTGAAATTCGCCACTGGCGGCATCGGTGACTTTCAATTCGTAGTCCGTTGCCGCCAGCTGGCCTAGGTCGCTAAAGGCAGCACTGAATTCCGCGCTGCCAGTGTTGTTGGCATTGCGCAGGGCCCTAGGCTCGCCCACACTGAACATATCGCCGCCGGCATCGCCATTCAGGTCAAAACCGGCGCGGTGCTGCTCGTTGATGGCGCTTGCCAGTGTCACCGCCAACTGCCCAAGCTGATTCTGGGTTTTATCCAGTGCTTCGGTGCGGAAGCTGAGCAGACCGCCCAGGCTGCCGCCGCTGATGCTGTCCTGCTTCAGTTCAACAAGATTGCCGGCGGCATCGTGATACCCCACCACCGAGCGCGCCGGATCGCTGGCACTGGCCACGGCTTCGAGTTCAAAGCTGCGGCTGCCGGCAACGATGGGCTGGCCATTGCCGATGGAAAGATTGTAGGTACCGCTCTCCTGCACCGACAGCTCTACGTCGATGCGGGTACTCAGGTCCGCCACCAGCTGGTCGCGCTGGTTAAGCAGGCTGTTGGGTGCCTCGCCGTGTTTGGCCTTGGCGAGGGCAATTTCCCGGTTGAGATTGGCGATCTGCGCCGCAGTGTTATTGACCTGGGTGATCTCATCGCGGATCTGGCTATTGATGCCATCCTGCATGTCGTTGAGGAATTCGTCGAAGGAGCGGAACTGCGCACTCAGGGTATCCGCAGCGCCGATCACGCCCTGGCGCGCAGCGGGATCGGACGGCGCACTCACCAGATCCTCAAACGCGCTGAAAAAATTCTGCATCAGCGGCGCCAGGCCTGCGTCCTGATCTGCCAGCAGATTGTCGATCTGGGAAATTTGTGTGACGTAGCTGCCCAGCGCACTGGTCTGGCTGTTGGCGCGGTTGAGCTGGCCTGCGACAAAGCTGTCGAACTGGCGCTGGATGTCATCAACCGTAACGCCGCCCAGGCCATTGCGTTCGCTCAACAGAGTCAGCTCCCGGTTGTAACCGGGTGTGTACACATTGCTGATGTTGTTGCTGGTGGTATTGAGGGCGTTCTGGGCGGCGCTCAGGCCGCTGAGGCCTATGGAGAAAATGCTCATCGTCGTGATTCCGTGTCACCGTTATTCCGGTTATCGGCGGTATTCCACCGAATCTTGATAGCGGTACAAAATTTTATTCAGATCGGTTTTCGGTGTGGGCGCGCGGCAGCTCCGCAGACAACTGATCCACCAGTTGTTCCGCCAGCCCCAGTCCGCGGCCCGCGAGGTGGGTCGAGAGCTGCTGATCAAACAGCGATTCGTAAAAACGTGTGGCGCTGCTGTTCATCAGATCGGACTGCGGCACCGCATCGCGCATGCTTTTTACCAGCTGGTGCAGCAGCAGCGCTTCAAACTGTTCCGCGGCACTTTGCAGCTGCTGTTTGCTGTCGCCACTTTTGTGCAAGCGGTTCATACCCTGCAGATCAAGGGCGAAGGTGGCAGAAGTGTCGATAGGGCGCATCAAATGATCTCCAGTTCCGCATGTAGTGCACCGGACGCCTTCAAGGCTTCGAGAATCGTCATCAGATCCTGCGGTGTGGCACCGAGTGCGTTGAGTGCATCGACCACCTCCATCAGGTTGGCGCCTTCCACATAGCGCAGCGTCCCCACCGGCTGGCGCACGCTGATTTCGCTGTGTGGCACCACCACGGTGTCGCCTTCGCCGAAGGCGTTCGGCTGACTGACGCCAAAGCTGGTGCCGATCACCACCGACAGGCTGCCGTGCGCGACCGCGGCGGCGCCAAGGGTAACGCGGCCGTTCAACACCACAGCGCCACTGCGGGCGTTGAGTATCACCCGCGCCGGCGGTGCCTGCGGAGTGACCTCAATGTTCTGCACCCGGGCGATAAAGCCGACCCGCGCGTTGTCGTCCGCGGGACTCTGCAGGCGGATCATGCCGGCGTCCACCGCACCGGCCACGGCGCGGCCGAACGTCTGGTTAATCGCCCGCACCACGCGTTCGGCGGTGCCGAAGTCCGCTTCCCGCAATTGCAGGTCCAGATATCCGCCCGCCCCCAGGGCCACCGGCACTGCGCGCTCGACCAGTGCACCGCCGGCGATACGCCCGCCCGCCTGCTGATTGATCTGCACGCTGGAGCCACCGGCTTCGCCGCCGGCACCCCCTACCAGCAGATTGCCCTGGGCCACCGCGTAGGTGAAGCCATCCAGGCCTTTCAACGGCGTCATCAACAGCGTGCCACCGCGCAGGCTGCGGGCGTTGCCGATGGAAGACACCACCACGTCGAGCTGCTGACCGGGACGCGCGAACGCCGGCATTTGCGCCGTCACCATCACGCCCGCCACATTGCGCAGTTGCATGTTGGTACCGGCGGGAATCGTGATGCCGAGCTGGGAAAACATGTTGGTCAGGCTCTGGGTGGTAAAGGGGGTCTGCATGGTCTGATCACCGCTGCCATCCAACCCGACCACAAGGCCATAACCCACCAGCTGGTTGTCGCGCACACCGGCGAAGTCCGCCAGCTCCCGAATCGGCGCGGCGTTGGCCGCGGCGCACAGCAACAACAACAGCAGTGAAATCAGAACCGGATATAACTTGCCCATGGGTGTTTCGCCGTCCGAAGTGGTTGAGGAGAACATCAGTACGGTGACAGGTTCAGCAGCAGGCGCTGCAGCCAGCCCATGGTCTGGGCTTCATTGATATAGCCATCGCCGACGTATTCGATGCGCGCGTCCGCCACCTGGGTGGACAGCACCGAGTTGTCGCCGGCGATTTCCCGCGGATCGACAATGCCGGAAAAGCGGATGAACTCCGTACCCTGGTTAATGCGGATCTGTTTTTCGCCGCGCACCCGCAGATTGCGGTTCGGCAGTACTTCAAGCACGGTCACCGTCAGAGTGCCGGTGAAGGTATTGCGCGCCTGGGCGCCGCCACTGCCTTCAAAACTGTTGCTGCCGGAAACCTCGATACCGTAATCCGCCAGTTTTTCCAGGCCAATCGGCACCGTGTCCGCCACGAATGCGGTGCTGCCCTCGCGGTCGGCATTTGCCTGCGAACTCTTGGACGCACTGACCTGTTCATTGAACACCACCGTCAGCAAATCACCGCTCATGCGCGGGCGATAGTCCTCAAACAATGGCCGGTAACCCACGTCCGGCTGGAAGATGGCACCGTTGGCACGGGGCGCCGGCGGCTGCGGAATTTCCACCCACTCGGGCTCGCCTGCGAGCGATGGCTGCGGCAGCTGCGCGCAGCCGCCGGCGGACAGAACAACCGCGAGGATGGCGACAATGGGCGCGCGCATCAGGGGCGTCACAACTGCGCAAGGCGCGACAGCATTTCGTCGGATGTCTGCACCGCCTTGCTGTTGATTTCGTACGCGCGCTGGGTCTGAATCATGCTCACCATTTCCTCCACCACATTGACGTTGGAGGTTTCCACATAGGACTGATACAGGGTACCGGCGCCGTTCATGCCGGGAATGCTCTCACTGCGCATGCCAGACGCGGTGGTTTCCAGATACAGGTTTTCACCCACACTCTGCAAACCGGCGGGATTGACGAACGTGGACAGGGTGAGCTGCCCCACCTCCACACTCTGCGACGATCCCGGCTCGGTGATGGACACCAGCCCATCGCGGCCAACAGTGACCGAGAGCGCGTTGTCCGGGATCAGCACCGCGGGTTCCAGCGGATAACCGCTGGCCGTCACCATCTGCCCGTTCTGGTCCAGCTGGAAGCTGCCGTCGCGGGTGAAGGCGGTGCTGCCGTCGGGCATACGCACCTGAAAAAAGCCGCTGCCATTGATCGCGAGATCGCGGGAATTGCCGGTATTTTCCAGGCCGCCCTGAGTGTGCAGACGCTCGGTGGCCACCGGGCGCACGCCGCTGCCCACCTGCATGCCGGACGGCAGCGTGTTCTGGATATCGTTGCTGGCGCCGGGCTGGCGCAGGTTCTGGTACAGCAGGTCTTCAAACACCGCACGGGATTTTTTGAAGCCATTGGTGCTGACGTTCGCCAGATTGTTGGCGATCACGTCCATTTTCACCTGCTGGGATTCGAGGCCGGTTTTTGCGGTCCAGAGGGATTTGATCATTGCGTTACCTTGTTTTTGTTCCAGCCTTAATCCAGCGACAGCAGGCTGTCTGCCTGGCGGCCGTTTTCATCGATGCTTTCGATCATTTTGAGCTGCATGTCATAGCGACGGGCGTTGTCGATCATCGCCACCATGGATTCCACCGGGTTGACGTTACTGCCCTCAAGCGAGCCGGAGATCAATCGCGCCTGCTCGTCCTGCGGCAGGGGGCTGGTATTGCCGGCGGCGTCGCTATTGCGAAACAGCCCGTCGGTACCGCGCTGCAATCCGGCCTCGCCCGGCGTCACCAGTTTCAGGCGCGCGACCTGCACCAGTGACTCGGGGTCTTCACCCGCGCCAATAGCGCTGACGGTGCCATCGGCGCCCATAGACAGCGCGGAACCCAGCGGTACCACGACCGGACCATTTTCCCCCAGCACCGGATGGCCACCGCTGGTGAGCATGCCGGTGGCATCCAGTTGCAGATCACCGCGGCGGGTGTAGGCCTCACTGCCATCGCCGGCCTGCACCGCAAGCCAGGCGTCGTCCTGCAAGGCAATATCCAGCTCGCGTCCGGTCGCATTGACCGGGCCTGCACTGAAGTCCGCACCGGGCGTAGACGCCACCACCGAGGTGCGGGTGGCGAGCGCGCCATCGCCCTGTACCGGCACCGCGCGCAGCGCATACAGCTGCGCGCGGAATCCCGACGTGGTGGCGTTGGCGAGGTTGTGGCTCACCACCGACTGCTGCTCCATACTCTGGCGCGCGCCACTCATGGCGGTGTAGAGAATGCGGTCCATAGCGTTTTTTCCGGATCGTTATCAGTGATCAGCGCAGATTCACCGCGCTCTGCAGTACTTCGTCCTGCACCTTGATGGTCTGCGCGTTGGCCTGATAGTTGCGCTGCGCCACGATCAGATCCACCAGCTCGCGGGTGAGATCGACGTTGGAGGTTTCCACCGTGCCGGATTCCAGTGTCCCGAACTGGCCGATGCCGGCGAGCCCCAGCAGCGGCTGGCCGGAGGCGCCGGTCTCGGTCCACACATTGTCACCGGCGGCCGTCAGCCCCTCCGGGTTGCGGAAATTCGCCAGTGAGATAACGCCCAGCACCTGACTTTTTTCGTTGGCGTAATTGCCGATCAGGGTGCCGTCTTCGTCAAAGGTGATGCCCACCAGCGCACCGGCGGCGTAGCCATTCTGCGTGAGCGAATCAAGGCTGAAGTCGTTGCCGAACTGGGTGGAGCCGTCAAAACTGAAATCGAAACTCAGTGCATCCGCACCGCCACCGGGAGTAAAACCGTAGACCGGAAATGTACTCGCAGGCTCGTTCAGGCTGCCGTTATTGTTGAATACCAGTTCTCCGACATTCGCCGCATCCGCATTGCCATCTACTGCAACGCGCACTTCCCACACGTTGTCCGCGGTCTTGGTGAAGTAGGTGGTCATGGTGTGCTGAACGCCGAGGGAATCGTACACGGTGCCGGTGTTGGCATAGGAGTAGCTGTCGCTGTCGGTCGCGTCGAACGGAATCACAGCGCGATCGACGCTATCCACCGTGGCATCCAGGTTCAGGGACATTTCCACACCGCTGGTGGCCACCGCGTTCATGGCACCGGCCGGCACCCGTAACTCCACCGGCTGGCCGCCGGTACCGACACCGGCGGGGAAGCCGGTCAGGCGCGCGCCCTGGGAATTCTGTAAATAGCCATCCGCCGTCAGCGTCAGCTGGCCGTTGCGCGAGTACACCACTTCGCCGGCCTGGGTGAAGCGGAAAAATCCATTGCCATTGATCCCGAGATCGAGGCTGCGCCCGGTGGCTTCCAGAGTGCCGTTAGAAAAATCCTGCAACACCGCGGCCACGCGGGTGCCCTGCCCCGCGAGCGCGCCAGTGTAGACGTCGGCGAACTGGACGCTGGAACCTTTGTAACCCACCGTCTGCGAGTTGGCGATGTTGTTGCCCACCACATCGAGATTGATTGCGGCGGCGTTGAGTCCACTGAGTGCCTGTGAAAAGCCCATACTGTTTTTCCTGCGGGTTCAATTAAAGAATTTGTCGGATATCGCTGAGTCCCACTGATTCTGCAATACCACCGAGATCCAGCATGGGCGCGCCCTGTGCATTGAGGCTCACGCCGCTGACCAGCGCATAGTTGAGCGCGTTCGCTACAATACTCTCGCCATCCGCGCTCGCCGTTACCGATACGGAGTACGAGCCTTCTGGCACCTGGGTGCCGTCATTCATGGTGCCGTCCCAGGTGAAGGACTCGACACCGGCATCCATGGAAAATGGCTCGAAACTGCGCACCACTTCGCCGCTGGCGTTGCGGATGGTGATCCGCACTTCGTCCGCTGCCTGCGGCAGTTCAATACCGAATGGCGTCGTCGCCCCCTCTTCGCCCACCAGCACACGGTCGCCCTCCACCAGCACGCCCTTGCCGATCATGTCGGCGGCCTGCAATACCTGGCTGGTGTCCAGCTGGCCGTTGATGCCGGCGAGGGTCGCGTTGAGGGACTCAATACCGCTTACGGTATTGATCTGCGCCAGTTGCGAAGTCATCTCCGCGTTTTCCATCGGATTCATCGGATCCTGGTTCTGCAGCTGCGCCACAAGCAGGGTCATAAAACTGTCCTGCATGCTGGCGGCATTGCCCGATGTGGTTGCCGTGGCGTTCAGCGCGGAGCGCACGCTGTTGTCGATAACACCGGATACCGCCATCAGTTTTCTCCCAGGGTGAGGGTTTTCAGCATCAGCTGCTTGCTGGTATTGAGCACTTCCACATTCGCCTGGTAAGAGCGCGAGGCCGCGATCATGTCCACCATTTCATTCACCGGTTCCACATTCGGCAGGCTCACGTAACCCGCCTCATCCGCCAGCGGATGTTCGGGCCGGTACTCCTGGCGCAGCGGCCCGCTGTCTTCCACCAGGCCGCGCACGCGCACACCGCCAATTTCACGGCCGGACTGCTGGCGCGCTTCAAAGATCAGATGCTTGGCCCGGTAGGCTTCGCCATCAGGCCCCGCCACACTGTCGGCATTGGCGAGGTTGCTCGCGGTTACGTTCATGCGCTGGCCCTGTGCCGCCATCGCCGAACCGGAAATATCAAAAATGGAAAACATGGATCTGCTGCTCTTCTGCGTTGTGGGCTATCAGGTTTATTCCGGCTGCATGGCGGACTTGAGGCCGCGAATGCGACTGTTCAGCAGCGTTAGCGCCGCCTGGTAACGCACGGCGTTATCGGTAAAGCGTGTGCGCTCCTGGTCCATGCTGACGGTGTTGCCATCGAGACTTGGCTGATCCGGCACCCGGTACAGCAGATCCGCCCCGGACGTAATACCGCTTTTCGCACTGAGATGCCGGGATGAGGTGGTCGCAAGGGCAATGGAACTTTGCGCCGCGGTGCGCGCCGTCGCTTGCGCCAGGGCCCGGGAAAAATCGAAATCCCGCGCCTTGTAGTTGGGTGTGTCCGCGTTGGCGATATTGTTGGCCAACACCTGTTGTCGCTGATTGCGCAGGCCGAGCGCTTCCCGATCAAAATTCAGGGCGGCGGAGAGTCGATCAATCATGGCGATTCTTCCCACGTTATTTTTGCAGCTTGCAGACTACCGATACCGACCAGATCACAAAGGAAAAAAAAGGGACCTGTTTTAGTGCCAATTCCTGCCTTCACCGCCGGTGCACCCACCTAGAATGCTTCCGCAACCTTGCAGCCTTCTGTCGTCTCGCCATGAATATGCGCCGCCCCTCTTTGAAAATCGCCCTGCTGCTCGCACTCGCCATTGGCGGCCAAAACGCCCGTGCGGCTGCCAGTGCCGCGGATGCCGCACGGCACTTTCTCGAACAGCACAACCGCCACCTGGGCCAACGTGTGGAAGTCGAGGTTATCCGCAGCGGCACCCACTGGCCGGACTGCCACAACCCCGCGCCGTTCCTGCCCGCCAACGGTCAATCCGGCTGGGGGCGGGTGACCGTCGGTGTGCGCTGCGATGCCGACCGCCGCGCGCGCTACCTGCAGGCACTAGTGCGAGTGTTCGATCACTACTGGGTTGTGCGGGAGAATGTTCCGGCGGGAACGGAAATCACCCCACCGTTGCTACAAAAGCGGCAGGGTGACATCAGCGCACTGCCGAGAGGCGTGCTGCGGCAGCTACAAGATATTGTCGGCCTGGTAGCGAGCCGCCCACTGCGCGAAGGCAGCCCACTGCTGCAACATCAGCTGAGCAAACCGCCGCTGGTGGCGCGCCGGCAGAGCGTTACCCTGGTGGTATCAGGGGAGGGATTCCGCATTGCGCGCGAGGGGCAGGCCATGGATGAAGGCGCCAAGGGTGATATGGTGCGGGTAAAACTCGAGGACAGGCAGATTATTTCCGGGGAGGTGACCGGCCCCGGTGAAGTGAGCGTCCGCGGCAACGGGCGCTGACGGCGCCATCAGCCAAAAATGAGAACCAGCGCACACAAAAAAACCTCAAGCACCACGATAAACCGCCGATATCCCGAAGGAAGAACAACGGAGACCGCTGCTTGAAAATCCACAACATCACCCAGTTTACGCCGGCGGGCACACTGCGCGAGAAGCAGCCCAGTGGACAGGCGGAATCCGCAAAGCCTACAGGTACCGCAGACGCCACAGCGAATGTCAGTGCGCTGCCTCAGCAGGGCCAGGACAACCATCAGGACATCGACATGGTGCGGGTGGAAGAACTGCGCCAGGCCATTTCTTCCGGCAAGTTTGAAATTCGCGCCGAGCGTATTGCCGACGCCCTGATCGCCAGCCTGCAGGAGCAGATACCTGCGGATACGCCATGAGCCTCGCGCAATTTCTCCAGCATCACCAGCGCCGGATCGCGAGCCTGACGGAGCTTCTCCGGCAGGAGCGGCAGCTGCTCGGCGAGGGCGAGATTAACGGTGCCCGCCTCACCGACATCGCACACACCAAGCAGCGCAGCCTGGAAGAAATCAATTTCTTTGAACAGCAGCGGCGACAAACCCTGCAGCGTCTCGGCTACCGCGATGACCGCGATGGCGACGAGCAGGCCGCGCGGGATGCAGCCTGTCTCGACCAATGGCAGCAGCTGACCGCGCTCGCTCGCGAGGCCGCGGAGCTGAATCGCACCAATGGCGTCATGATCGGCATCCGCAGTGAGAGCAACCAGCGGCTGCTGAACACGCTGCAGGAGGCCGCCGGCAAAGCGCTCTACGGCCCCGACGGCCGCGCCCGCAATCGCACAGGCAAGGTCAGCTCCCGCGCCTGAATTCTGGCAGCGTGTGCATGGCCCGCCGCCGTTTCCCATGTCATCAAGGAGTCCCCGTGACACCACTTGCCCAATTCCTCAACGACGACCCCCTGGACGTATTGCTGGCCTGCCGGCCGGTCTACACCCGCAGCCAGGACGTGGCAGCCTTTGAGCTCCTGCTACAGGGTGAAAGCGCCAACAAGGGCGCAACCCTGAAGCAGATTGAGGCCAGCAGCCCGATCATCCTCGGCAATTACAACCAGGTGTACCAGCGCGGCCAAACCAGAAGCGTGCCTGGTTTTCTGAAAATTACCGACGATGTCATTTTCGCCCCGGTGCTGCCAGACCTGCCGCAGCAACACTATATTCTGGAAGTCGGCGAGGATGTGCTGCTGACGTCCGAGCGGGTGGAACGGCTGCGCGACATGGCGAAGCGCGGCTACCGGATTGCGCTTTCCAGCTATGATCCCGATGACAGCGAACTCGATGCCATGCTGGATGTGGTGCATATCGTCAAGCTCGATACCAGCACCATGAGCCAGGAGCAGCTGCAGAAAGCCGTAGCCAGGTTGCGCGCGCACGGAGTGGAAACACTGGCCGACAACCTCGAAAACAAAGAGCGCTTTGCCGCCTGCATGGATATGGGGTTCACCTATTACCAGGGTGATTTTCTCAGCACGCCCGAACCCATCAAGGGTAAGAAAATCAGCGGCAATAAGGTACTGTTGCTGGAGCTTCTGAGCGAACTGCAAAACCCCGCCGCGTCCCCGCTGAGGCTGGAAGAAATTGCCTTGCGCGACGCGCGCCTCACTTACCGCATTCTCAAACTGGTGAACTCCGCCGCGGTAAGCCTGCACCGTGAAGTAAATTCCATCTCCCACGCCATCGGCCTGTTGGGCATGAAGGAAATCCAGCGCTGGGCCAGCCTGTTTCTTATTGAGGGCGAGCGCGGAAAGCCGCAGGAGCTGACACGGAAGATGCTGGTGCGCGGGCGCATGTGCGAAGTTCTGGCAGAGGTCAGCGGCAATGGCAGCGCCAGCGACAACTTTATTGTTGGCCTGCTCTCGCTGCTGGACGCCATGATGGATATTTCCATGCCCGAGCTGATGCAGCAGGTACCGCTCAACCAGCAGGTCAAAAATGCCCTGCTGCACCGCGATGGCAATCTCGGCGCAATACTGGCGGAAGTGGAACTGTATGAGTCGGGCCGCTTCTCCGAACTGAAGCTGATCGGCAGCCAGCCGGTCTACGAAACCGCGTACCGCCACAGTGTGGCCTGGGCGCGCCAGGCTATGCAGGTTATTTCCGGCGAAGAATAACGACCGCGCCATCTTTGGCGCCGCTTTAACAGGCTGTTTTTCAACAGCCTGTTAAAGCCCCCCGGTGTGCTGCCGATAATTCCTGTAGCGGGTGAACAATCCCCGCTGGCCAACCCCAAAGGCAGAACTGGAATTCAACTAACCGGGAATCGACCATGAAAATCAAACACTTCGCGCTGGCGCTGCCGCTATTGGCGGCCGCCATTTCCGTGGACGCGATGCCGCGCCTGAACGGCGTGAAACAGCAGAATGTATCGCAGAAGTATGAAACAGACCTCACTCGCCACACCCTGAAAAATATCAGCTACCCGAGACGGGCCCAGGAAAAGGGCTGGGAAGGCGAAGTGTTGCTGAAAATCAGCATCAACAAAAAAGGGGAGGTTCAGGAGATCCAGGTGGTCAAAGAATCCAACTACTCCAGCCTTAACCGCGAAGCCCTGCGCAGTGTGGAGCGGGCCAACCCTTACCCGGCCATCCCCGACGAACTCGGAACGGACACTTACTTTTTCACTGTCCCCATCAATTTCAAAATGTCCGGCTGACAAAAAGCGGCGGTAACTCGGTACCGCCGCTTTTACGGAAAGCTGCGCGTGCGTTTACCTGTCGAGCAGCCGGGCGCGCAGTCGCTTGACCGCCTGGCTGTGCAGCTGGCTTACGCGGGATTCGGTAACACCCAATACCGCCCCAATCTCCTTCAGATTCAATTCTTCCTGATAGTAGAGTGCCATCACCAGTTTTTCCCGCTCTGGCAGCATTTCAATAGCCTCTACCAAATGTGCCCGCTGTTCCTGGTCGAGCAGGGCGGCAAACGGAGAAGGCGGTGCATTTGCGCCAGCCTCTGGCTCACCGGTTTCGGCGACGATTTCCTCAAACGGCAGTAAATTGCCGTTATTGGTATCGTGCAGGAGCTGGTGATACTCACCAAGTGAGATTCCCATCTTCGCAGCAATTTCCCGCTCCTCCGCCGGGCGCCCCAGCTGCTGCTCGAGCCGCCGCAAAGTTTCTTCCAGCAAGCGGGCACTGCGGCGCACGCTGCGCGGCACCCAGTCGCGGGTTCGCAACTCGTCGATCATCGCTCCGCGAATGCGCTGATTGGCGAAGGTTGAAAAGGTCGCGCCGGCGTTGGGGTCGAATCTCCGCAGCGCGTCCAGCAATCCGAGGGTGCCAGCCTGGATGAGATCATCGAGATCGACACCGGAAGGCAGCCGGACCTGCAGTGACAACGCCTGGCGTCGCACCGCCGGAAGATGTTCCTCCAGAAGAACATCGCGATTGATGGTGCCCTGAGCTGTATACATTGATTACCCCGTTTCGTCCCTGTGAAACCATTTTTCTTGTGGGAGCCACGGAAGAAGTCCGTTGTCATCGGGCGATGACATGGTTCTGCCATTACCAGAGCTATTATTTGCCGAGCAAATATTTTGTATGCGGGAAATAGACAAACTTCTGTGCGTCATTTCCGCCGTTAGCTGTTGTGCGACCGCTAAAAAACGCAGAAGAATCCTGCGGGTCTCAACCCGCTGTCCCCAGGCGATCGCCAATGAGGTTGGTCATTTTCATCGTGCGATCATCGGGAATTTCCGCCTGCGACAGCACCGTCAGCTGGCGCAGACGGCGGCGCAGAAAATGCGCCAACAGCGGACGCAGGTTGTGGCGCACCACCAGTACGGGTGGATCGCCAGCGGTTTCATGGCGCTCCAGTGCCGCCGCCGCCTGCGCCATCAGGGTATCTGCCAGTCCCGGCTCCAAAGCACCGCCACTTTCGAGCGCCTGTGTCAGCACCTGCTCCAGCTGACTGTTCAGCCCGATCACCCGCAGCTCGCTGTTGCCGGGGAACCACTGGTGCACAAGTACACGCCCCAGTGCGAGCCGCACCCGCGCGGTCAGCTCGTGCACATCGCCCATGCGCTCTCCCTGGTCGCTCTGATCTGCCAGCGTGTCAAGGATGGTACGCAAATCCCGGATGGGAACTTCTTCATCGAGCAGATTCTGCAGAATGCGCTGGAAGGTTGTGAGCGATACCGTTTTCGGCACTACCTCTTCCACCAGGCTTTTGTTGTCTCCGGAAAGCTTGTCCAGCAGTTGCTGCACCTCCTGGCGGCCGAGCATTTCGGCGCAGTGCCGGTGCAGCAGGTGGTTGAAATGTGTCGCCACCACCGTGCCCGCATCGACAACGGTGAAACCGTACACTTGCGCCTGCTCGCGCTGTTCTTTTTCAATCCACACTGCAGGCAACCCGAATGCGGGCTCTTCGGTGACCACCCCTTTCAGCTCTCCACTCACCTGCCCCGGATTGATTGCGAGCCATTTTCCGGGGAAGGCTTCGCCGCGGCCCACTTCCGCACCCTTGAGGCTGATCACGTAGGTATTGGGTGCAAGCTCCAGGTCATCGCGGATATGCACCACCGGCGGCAGGAAACCGATGTCCTTGGCAAATTTTTTGCGCACACTCTTGATCCGCGCCAGCAACTCGCCCTGCTGGCGCTGATCCACCAGTGGAATCAACCGGTGCCCCACTTCCAATCCAAGCGTGTCAATGAGTTCCACATCGTCCCAGCTGGCTTCGGGCACTTCGCGGTAGGCGGGTGTATCGGTCTCGAGTTGCTCGCGCACGATCTGATCGTCGCGGCGCCGCCCCATCCACCAGGCGGCACCCGCCAAAATGGCGGTGAACAGCAGGAACACCAGGTTCGGCATACCCGGCACCAGTCCAAGTAACCCCATGACACCGGCCGCCAGATACAACACCCGCGGATTGGTGAGCAGCTGCTCGATCATCTGCTGGCCCACGTCCTGGTCGGTATTGACCCGCGAGACGGTGACACCGGCAGCGGTGGAAATAACCAGTGCGGGAATCTGCGCGACCAGGCCATCGCCAATGGTGAGCAGGGTATAGGTGTGCGCCGCCTCCCCAAAAGAAAGCCCGTGTTGCATGGTGCCGATCAGCAGCCCGCCGATCACGTTCACCGCCATGATGACCAGGCCGGCCACCGCGTCGCCGCGCACGAATTTGCTTGCGCCGTCCATGGAGCCGTAAAAGTCCGCCTCCTGCGCCACCTCACTGCGTCGTTTGCGCGCCTCTTCTTCGCCGATCAGGCCCGCATTCAGGTCCGCGTCGATGGCCATCTGCTTGCCGGGCATGGCGTCCAGCATAAAGCGGGCACCCACTTCAGCGATGCGCCCGGCCCCTTTGGTAATCACCATAAAGTTGATCACCACCAGAATCAGGAATACCACCAGCCCCACGGCAAAGTTGCCCCCCACCAGGAACTGCCCAAAGGCCTCGATCACTTTGCCCGCCGCGGCGCCGCCGTTGTGTCCCTCCATCAGCACCACGCGCGTGGAGGCGACGTTCAACGCCAGTCGCAGCAGTGTGGTAAACAGCAGCACCGCCGGGAACGCGGCGAAGTCCAGTGCCCGCAGGGTAAACATGCTGACCAGCAGCACCATCAGAGAAAGCGCGATGTTGAAGGTAAAAAACAGATCCAGCGCAAACGGCGGCAGTGGCAGGATCAACATCGACATGATCAACATGATCAGCACCGGACCTGCGAGGACCCGTCCGGCGGGCAGACTCAGTCCGCCGCCAAAATACTGGTTAACGAACTTCACGGATTGACCTCCAGTTCTGCAGGGATGGCTATTTGCTGTGGTGTGACCGGCGGTATACCGCCGGCTTCATTCGCGCGTCGCAACTGCATGGCCCACGCCAGAACCTCCGCCACCGCGCTGTACAACCCGGCGGGGATTTCGCGCTCCAGATCCACATGGCGATACAACGCGCGCGCCAGCGGCGGCGCTTCAAGACGCGGGATACGATGCTCCTCGCCAACGGCGCGAATGCGCGCGGCCACCGCCTCAACCCCCTTGGCGACCACCCGCGGCGCACCCATTTGGCTTTCGTCATAGCGCAGCGCCACCGCGTAGTGGGTGGGGTTGGTAATAATCACGTCGGCATCGGGAACGCGGCTCATCATACGGTTGCGCGCCATCGCCTGTTGCTGTTGACGAATGCGGGCCTTGAGCTGCGGATCACCCTCGCTCTCCTTGAACTCGCGACGTACCTCGTCTTTGCTCATACGCAGCTTTTTTGCGTGGCTCCACAGCTGATAGGGCGCGTCGATTGCGACCACCACAATGAGGGAAAACGCCATCAGGCCACAGGCCTGGGCTGCGAGCCGCAGTGCGGAGGCCATCGCGCGCTCGCTGCCGAGATCCATCAGCGCAAGAAATTCTCCGCGTTTGCTGTGCAGAAATACGGCCAGCACCGTTCCCACCAGCAGGGATTTGGCGATGGCCTTGGCGAGCTCCGCCAGCGCCTGTACGGAAAATTGTCGTTTGAGACCTTTGGCGGGATTGAGCCTGGAAAACTGCGGCTTGAGGGATTTGGCGGAAATCAGCAGACCGCCGAGGACATTGGGCGCAATCAGCGCAACGGCCGCCAGCAGAGCGAACAACGGCAACAGCGAAAACAGGCTATGCGCGCCGATCCCGGCCGCACTGCTCAGCATTACCGAGGGGTCGAACACGCGCTGGCGGTCGAACATCAGGGACTGTTCCATGACCAGCCCCAGACGGGTAAACAGCGCCGGACCCAGCGCCCACAGCCCAGCGAGCCCGGCGCCGAGCAGCATGACGGTGGCGAGTTCGCGCGAGCGCACCACCTGCCCCTCTTCGCGCGCCTTTTCCAGGCGCCGGGGGGTGGCCGCTTCTGTCTTGTCCTGATCCTGGCTGTCGTCGGCCATGTGGGCGTCCGCTGCTGCTGGGGTGCCGGCCATTGTCGGCCACAGCAGGGGGCGCCTAAGCGGGGAATAAGCGGGGTTTGCGGGCGCTAATCAGCCTACCCCCGCAGCGGGCGGGGGCAAGCCTGCACGGAAATCAGAAGCCGAGTTCTGCCAACAGGTCGTCCACCTGATCCTGGCTGCTGACCACATCGTTGCGCGACGTGTCGATCTGTGGACCGTTGATGAGCGAGTCCTCGCGGCGGCGGCCATCGCTGCCCGCACCATCCTCCAGGCGGCGCTTGAACGCCTCGCGATCTTCGCCTTCCGGCACACTTTCCAGCAGGACCTGCAGCAGTTGCCGCTCCACCTCCTGGATCACTTCCATCATTTTTTTGATGACCTGGCCGGTCAGATCCTGAAAATCCTGGGCCATCAGGATTTCGAGTAATTCCTTGCTGGTCTCACGGGCCATTTTCGGTACCGCGGCCAGATATTCGCGGGTTTCCCGCACCAGCTCGCGGGCATCGGCCAGTTCCACGGGCTTTTCAAACCAGTCCTGCCACTGCTGATCGAGCGCTTCGGCGCGGGTCTCGATTTCATTCTGGATCGGCTGCGCTCGGTCCACGGAATTGAGCGCGCGCTCCGCCGCCTGCTCGGTCATGGAGGCGACATAGTTCAGGCGTGCGCGCGCGTCGGGAATGGCCTTTGCCGCCTTCTCCACTTCCTTGTCGAGCCCCAACTCGCGCATACTGTCGCGCAGCATTCTGGTCAAATGCCCAATGCGCATGACCAGCTCATCACTCTGGAAATTATCGAAAACCGCGGGCGGCATTTCTTTGTCAATCATCACTTTCCCTCACGGGTGAAGGCGGGAGCGAAAAACCTCATTTCCCCAACTTCTCGAATATTTTGTTCAGTTTTTCTTCCAGCGTTGCGGCGGTAAACGGCTTGACGATGTAGCCGTTGGCGCCCGCCTGTGCCGCGGCGACGATGTTTTCCTTCTTGGCTTCGGCAGTCACCATGAGAACCGGCAATGCGCTGGTCGCCGCGTTCGCGCGGATCTGCTTGAGCATATCCAGGCCGTTCAGGTTCGGCATATTCCAGTCGGACACTACAAACTCAAAGCCGCCGCTATTCACCTTGGCCAGCCCCTCCTGGCCATCCTCGGCCTCATCGACATTGTTGAACCCGAGCTCCTTGAGCAGGCTGCGGATGATGCGCCGCATGGTAGGGAAATCATCCACTACCAGAATTTTCATCGTTTTATCCATGATTTCTTCTCTTTCGATTCAGGGTCAGAACTCTTCCCACTCGTCGTCACCGGCGGCGACTGGCTCGCGCTCGGCCTTTTCCCTGGTGGCCACAGGTTTTGTTTCACCGGCTTCGCCAGCGTGCGCGGCGGGTTTGCGTCTGGGCTCGTCCAGTTGCGGTTTTACTGCCGCTTTGGCGGGCTCCACGCGCTCGTCTTCTTCCTCATCGGTTTCCCCTTCGATAGCGAGACGGAAAATCGCCACCGCCTCTTCAAGGCGATGCGCCTGGGCTTCCAGTGAGGCCGCGGCGGCCGATGCCTGCTCCACCAGAGCGGCGTTCTGCTGCGTGGATTCGTCCATCTGGCTAACCGCGCGGCTGACCTGTTCGATGCCACTGCTCTGTTCCTGGGAAGCCGCTGAAATTTCATCCATGATGTCGGTTACCCGCTTCACCGCATCCACCACCTCTTTCATGGTATTGCCGGCCTGGGTTACCAGGGACGCGCCCTGTTCGACTTCCGCCACGGAAGTTTCAATGAGTGCCTTGATCTGGCGCGCGGCATCCGCGCTGTTTCCCGCAAGATTGCGCACCTCGCCCGCCACCACCGCGAAGCCGCGGCCCTGTTCGCCGGCACGCGCCGCTTCTACAGAGGCGTTGAGCGCGAGAATATTGGTCTGGAAGGCGATGGAATCGATCATGCCGGTGATATCCGCAACCTTGCGCGAACTCTCAGTGATGCCCTGCATTTTCTGCGATACCTGTTGCATCACCTCGCCGCCGCGAGTGGCGGTGCCGGAGGCATCATTGGCGAGGCTGCTGGCCTGGCGGGCGTTGTCGGCATTCTGTTTG
Organism: Microbulbifer sp. SH-1; assembly: GCF_011326135.1. Taxonomy (NCBI): domain Bacteria; kingdom Pseudomonadati; phylum Pseudomonadota; class Gammaproteobacteria; order Cellvibrionales; family Microbulbiferaceae; genus Microbulbifer; species Microbulbifer sp. SH-1. The sequence continues at coordinate 2,151,605 of NZ_CP046948.1, forward strand.
ACCGTCGCGGTCAGCTCTTCCATGCTGGTAGCGGTCTCCTCCAGCGCGGCTGCCTGCTGCTCGGTGCGCGCCGAGAGATCCACGTTGCCGCGCGCGATTTCCGATGACCCGATATAAATTGAACTGCTGCCGGCACGCACCTGAGTGACGATGCCGCTGAGGCTGCTCTGCACCTGGCGCATGGCGTTGAACAATTTTCCGATTTCATTGCGGCCGTGGTCGCTAATGGGGCGCGAGAGGTCGGCCTTGGCGATGCTCTGCAAATTTTCCACCGCTTCATCCAGCGGGCGCACCACGGTGCTGCGCAGCAGCCAGTAGATCAGCGAGAGAATCAGTGCAATCACCACCAGCACGAAAATTCCGATGTTTGCATAGAAGCCGGTGGTATCGCGGTAGTTCTGCATGATCTCGGCGCTGTCCACGTCTGCGCCGTCGAGCATGGTGAGCAGGGCCGCGTTCAGGTCGTCACTGAATACCGCGAGATCTTCCCGGCGCTCGTAGTAGCTGTCCATGTCCGGTTTTTCCGGCAGCAGCAGCTGATACTGCGCGTCGACTTCCACCAGCATTTCAGAAAAGATTTCCGACAACTCGGCGAACTGTTCCACCTCGTCATCGGATAGGTCGACGGCTTTCACCTTGTCGAAGTCCGCGCGCGCGCGCTGTAGCGATTCACCCACGTCTTTCAGATACGTCTTGGCGCTCAGGCTGCGACCATCGTCCAGTTCGCCCGCGGCCAGATTGAGGCCGATCATTCCCTGATTCATCACCGAGTAGGCCCGGAATACGTCGTGCATCACCTTCACATTTACCCGGTGCAGGGCGTGAATGGATTCTTCACCCACCTGATTGGTGGCCATGCGCACGGCCACCAGCGTAGCCATCAGCAGGGCACAGCACAGCAGCACGCCGGCCACCACCGTATTGATATTCAGGTTTTTTATCAGTTTCATCATGGCCGGCATAACTCCTCGTCAGTGAGCCAGGAATATTGGTGTATTCATCAAACCCGTTGCGCGCGGCCGGAGGCCGCCGCCAGGGTTAAAAGTCGCTCCGCGACATGGTCCAGCGCGACCGTTTCCACCGCCGCGCCCAGTGCAATGGCCTCGCGCGGCATGCCAAAGACCAGGGATGTGGCCTCGTCCTGCGCCAGAGTCACCGCGCCCGCGTGACGCATGGCCAGCAGACCCGCGGCACCATCACGCCCCATCCCGGTCAGCAACGCGCCAATGGCGTTGCGCCCGGCGAGCTCAGCGGCGGAGTGGAACAGCACATCGACCGAGGGCCGATGGCGATTGACGGCGGGCCCGGCGTCCAGCAGTACCTGATAGTTGGCGCCGCTGCGCGTCAGGCGCAGGTGCTGGTCGCCGGGGGCGATGTACGCATGCCCCGGCAGCACCCGCTCGCCCTGCTCGGCTTCCTTCACCCGGATGCGGCACAATCTGTCGAGCCGCTCTGCAAACGAGCGGGTAAACCCCGCCGGCATGTGCTGGGCGATCAGGATCGCCGGGCTGTTTGCCGGCAGCGGTTCTAGTACCTGGCGGATCGCTTCCGGCCCGCCGGTGGAAGCGCCGATAATCAACAGCTTCTCACTCGACACCATGACCGATTCGAGCGCGCGCTTCGCACCTGTGGTCTGCGTTTCTCTGCGGGCGGGACTGGTGCGCGCCGCCGCGCGGATTTTTTCCGCAATCTGCTCGCCGTATTCCAGCAGCCCGGAGCGGATCCCCAGTTGAGGTTTGGGTACAAAATCCACCGCACCCAACTCCAGCGCCCGCAGGGTAATCTCGGACCCCGAGCGCGTCAGCGAGGACACCATCAGCACCGGCATGGGGCGCAAGCGCATCAGCCGTTCGAGAAAATCGAGGCCATCCATACGGGGCATTTCGACGTCCAGGGTGAGCACATCCGGGTTTAGCTGTTTGATCAAATCGCGCGCTACCAGAGGGTCCGGGGCCACCGCCACGACTTCCATATCCGGCTGCGTGTCGATGATTTCACGCATCAAACCGCGAATAAGTGCCGAATCGTCGACACACAGGACTCTGATTTTATTCATGGGTAACGCCTGCTCTCCTGCGCACGCTACTGACCGTGGTCGATTTTCCGTTACTGATATACATCGGCAGCGAGGTCCCGGGCTTTAGGGGCCAGCCGCGATAATCAGCGGTTATTATGTTTGCGGAGCGAAGCGGCGGGCGGACTCAGGAGAGCACGTATACCGTCTGCCCACGCAGACGGAATTGCTGACTGATGTGGGTAAAATTTTCCGAGTGGCCGACAAACAGGAGCCCGTCGGGTTTGAGCAGCGGCGCGAAGTTCTCCAACAGACGCGCCTGGGTGGCGCGGTCAAAATAGATCATCACATTGCGGCAGAAGATGGCATCGAAACGCTGCTTGATCGCCCATGGCGAGCCGACCAGATTGAACTGTTCAAAGCACACCTTCTGTGCCAGTGTCGGTCGCACCCGTGCAAACCCGGCGCGCGCCCCGCTGCCCTTCTGGAAAAAACGCTGCATGCGTTCCTCGCTGACCTGGCGGCGAACCTGATCGAGCGGGTAGACGCCGGCGCGCGCGCGGGCCAGCGCTTCGCTGTCGATGTCCGTCGCCCACACCTCCACTTCGCCACCACTTCCCAGCACCTCGCAGAGTGTCATGGCGATGGAGTAGGGCTCCTCTCCAGTGGAAGAACCCGCACTCCAGATCCGCACCGTATCGCGCCGGCCGCGGAAGTGATCGGCGAGCAGTTCGAAGTGATGGGATTCGCGAAAAAAAGCCGTCAGGTTCGTGGTGAGCGCATTGACGAACTCGTTCCACACGCTCGTATCGCTCACCCTGTCCAGCAGATTCAGATAGTCGCTGAAGCGGAGCAGCCCATGCTTGCGGATACAACGGCCAAGGCGGCTGTAGACCATATCGCGCTTGTGCTCGGCGAGGACAATACCGGCGCGTGCGGCGATCAACTCCCGCACCCGCTTGAAGTCCCGGTCGGTCAATTCGATCTCCCGTGCAGCGGCGGGTGCCGGCGTCTGGATCACCGTCGTCAACCTGCGCGCTCGACGTCCGCTTTCTGCGCGGATGGCACTTTGTCCCGCTGCGAACCGATCAGGAATACCCCCATTGCCTGGGAGAGTTGCGCCATGCGCGACTGCAACGCCCCGGATGAATCCGCAGTGGCGCGCACCAGATCCACATTGCGCTTGGTAACTTCGTCCATTTGCGACACGGCCAGATTGATATGGCCGATACCGGTGCTCTGTTCCGCGGAGGCCGTGGAAATTTCGCGCATGATATTGCTGACGCGGGTGACGGAGTCCACTACCTGCGCAATGGACGCGCCCGCGTCGCGCACCAGGCCGGCGCCGTCGTTCACGTCACGGGTAGAGCTGGCAATCAACTGGCGAATTTCCCGGGCCGCATCCGCGGAGCGTCCGGCAAGGTTGCGCACTTCCTGTGCCACCACCGCGAAACCCCTGCCGTGCTCACCGGCGCGCGCAGCCTCCACGGAGGCGTTCAGCGCGAGGATGTTGGTCTGGAATGCGATACCGTCGATGGTTTCGATAATCGCCGCCATCTGCTTTGAGCTGGCCGTCATACGCTCCATGGTATCGACGATGTGCGACATGGTTTCGCCGCTGGTTTTTACTTCCTCGGACGCCCCTTCCGCGAGACTGCTGGCCTGACGTGCATTGTCGGCGTTCTGCCCCACAGTAATGGTGATTTCCTCCATGCTCGACGCGGTCTGTTGCAGAGAGGCGGCCTGCTGGTCCGAGCGAGTGGCGAGGTCGTCATTTCCCGCGGCGATACGCCGCACCGTCGGCACCACCTCGGATACACCGGCGTTAACTTCTTCCACCGTGTGGTAGAGGCTGCGGTGCATGACATTCAGCGCCCGCGCGAGATGGTGCATTTCTCCAACTTCGTTTTTCAGTGTCGGTGCTTCGAGATTGCCCGCGGCAATCTGCAGCGCGAAGCTCTGCATGGCGGACAGCGGGCGGCGCACCGCGCGCGCGCACGAAAGCCCCAGCCACGCCAGTATCACTACCTGCAGAGCGGTGCCGACCAGTAGCAGCGGCGACATAGCCTGCTGGTTTGAAGCCGCGAGTTGCCAGCACCATACGGCGCCGCCGATGAGTGCAGCACTTGCCAGACCAACGAGAGCCGCCAGCCTTGCCGTGAGCGAAACATGGCTGAGCCGCTGCCACCAGCCGCGCACTCCGCGCGGCAGAACCTGTCCGCGCAGCAGAGTGAGATGTGCCCCGCGCCCCTCCCGCATTGCGCGGTACTGGGATTCGGCATTTTCAATGGCAGCGCGCTCGGCCTTGAGGCGCACCGAGACATAGCCGCTGACCGCACCGTCTTCCATCACCGGAATAACGTGCGCGCGCACCCAATAGAAACCGCCGTCTTTGCGGCGGTTTTTTACCAACCCGATCCACACGTCGCCGTTTTTGATGGTTTGCCATAAATTGGCGAACGCCTGCGGCGGCATATCCGGGTGGCGAACAATATTGTGCGGTGCGCCTATCAATTCTTCCGCGCTGTACCCGCTGACTTCGACAAAGGCCGGGTTCGCATAGACAATATTGCCCTTGAGGTCGGTTCTGGAAATAAGGAAGTGATTTCCGCGCAGGCGGTATTCCCGGCCGGTTACCGGTTTATGATCTCGCATGGCGGTTTACTCTCCGGCTTCTGCGACCAGTGCCATTTCCTGGCTGGTCAGTAGTTTTTCAATATCGACCAGTACCAGCATGCGCTTGTCCAGGCTGCCGAGCCCGCTGATGTAATCCAGCGGCAGGTTCACGCCGAATTCCGGCGCGGGCTTTATCTGTTCGTCATTCAGGGTCATTACATCGGACACACGGTCCACCACAATGCCCACCACCCGGCCGGCGATGTTCACCACGATCACCACCGTCTGCCCATCGTAGATCGCCTTGGACAGACGGAACTTGATCCGCAAATCCACGATCGGCACGATCACGCCGCGGAGATTGGTTACGCCTTTGATAAATTCCGGCGCGTTGGCTATTCGCGTCACATTGTCGTAGCCGCGGATCTCCTGCACTTTGAGGATGTCGATCGCGTATTCTTCTTCACCGAGCGAAAACACCAGGAATTCCCGGTCCCGGACCTCAATCCTGGTTTTCTTTGCTGATGCATTGACTTGGTTCATGAATGTGCTGCCTCTCAATGAACGCGGCGCGGCTGTGCCGGCGCTCCAAAATCGGATATGGAATTGGTGGAGGAATACGATGGTGCGGCGCCGTGCGCTGCCCGGGATTTTTTGCTTTGGTGCAGCCGGTACATATCGGCGATGTCCACAATCAGCGCGACGCTGCCATCCCCCAGTATCGTGGCCGCGGATACCCCAGGTACCTTGCGGTAATTGGTTTCCAGGTTTTTAACCACCACCTGTTGCTGCCCGACCAGCTCGTCTACCTGCAGCGCGTAACGCCGCCCCTGCCCCTGCACGATGACCGCGATAGCGCGGGTCGGGTCCTGTTCCGCACCGGAGATATCCATCGCTGTGTGCACGGCGATCATGGGCAGATAGTCTTCCCTCACCTTGAGCAGCAGGTCTTCCCCGACCATGGGGTAGAGGTCTTCCGGTTTCGGCTGCAGAGATTCGATCACGCCGCTTACCGGGAGGACGAAGGTTTCATCGCCGACGCGCACCGACATGCCGTCGAGAATGGCGAGCGTGAGCGGCAGCACAATGCGTGTGGTGGTGCCCTGCCCCGGGCTGGAGTCAATTTCCACGTGTCCGCCCATGGCTTCGATGTTGCGCTTGACCACGTCCATGCCGACGCCGCGCCCTGAGACATCGCTGACCTCCGCCGCCGTGGAAAAGCCCGGGGCAAAAATCAATTGCCAGACATCTTCATCGCTCATGTTTTCCGAGACATTGAGACCGTTGGCCGCCGCTTTGGCGAGAATTTTTTCGCGATTGAGTCCACCGCCATCGTCGCCGACTTCAATCAGAATACTGCCGCCTTGATGTTGCGCGGACAGCAACAGGTTGCCGGTGCGGGATTTGCCGGCGGCCTCTCGCTGTGCGGGCGTTTCGATACCGTGGTCCAGACTGTTGCGCACCAGATGTGTCAACGGATCGATAATGCGTTCGGTCAGCCCCTTGTCCAGCTCGGTGGATTTGCCTTCGGTAATCAGTTCAACATCCTTGCCCAGCTTGCTGGCGAGATCCCGCACCAGACGCGGAAAACGGCTGAATACATAGTCCATCGGCACCATACGCACCGACATGACCGCCTCCTGCAGATCGCGCGCGGTACGCGCCAGCAGGCTGAGTCCACTGCTCAGCTTTCCAGCCTGGGCACCCTGGGTATCCTCGGCCACCTGATCCAGCATGGACTGGGTAATGACCAGCTCTCCCACCAGGTTGATGATCTGATCAACTTTGGCCACGGGGACGCGGATGGACGCGCTCTCTCCCGCGCCGGTGGCGGGCCTGGCAGCCTTCTCCGGTGCGGTGCGCGCGGTATCGCTGGAAGCCGGCGCCGGCTCAGGCGCCGCGTGCTGCGCTGCTCGCGCGGCGACAGGCTCGCTGGCTGCCATCGGGGTAATCTGCAGCTGATCTGGCTCCGCGATAAAACACATCACCGCCTCGATATCGTCACTTCCCAGTGACGACGCCAGAACAACTTCGTAACGGGTCTCATCGCCACTTTGACGCTCTACCGTGCCGAGATGTGCCAACTCTTCGATGAGCAGACCGCGATCTTTCGCCTCGACATTCAACAGCGCCACGCAGTAGCGACCGCTGGCTTCCGCCGGCGCAGCCGTGTCCACCGCGGTTGTCGATTCGGCTGGCGCAGGCGCGGCATCGGCGATGTCGACCGACCCTTTGCCAATTTCTTCAAGCGCCAGTTGCTGCAGCACCCGGCAGATGCGCTCCAGCGCCTCCGGGTCGGGCTCCTGACTCTGGCGATAAGCCGCCAATTGCTCATTCAGCATGTCTTTGGTTTCCAGGAATACATCGACGAGATCCCGCCTCAGCTTCAGTTCGCCACAGCGCGCATAGTCCAGCAGGTTTTCCAGCAGGTGCGTGGTGCGTTGCAATGCCTCGAAGCCAAAGGTCCCCGCGCCGCCTTTTATCGAATGCGCCGCACGGAAAATGGCATTGAGCTGTTCCGGATCGGGATCATCTACGTCCAGGTCCAGCAGGAGCCGCTCCATATCTGCGAGCAGCTCTTCGGCCTCTTCAAAAAATGTGTCGTAAAAGTCGGTTATATCCATCATCGCTCCTGCAGTGCCTGCAGCGGTTCGGTGCGTCCACCCGAGCGGATACGCGCGGCTGCGGCATCGCTCAATATTTCCAGGCTGATACGCCGGTTGACGGCATCGCCGGGGCGGCTTCCGGGAATGGGAAGCCGGTCCCCCATGCCAATCACCCTCAGCATCTTTTCACTATCGAGACCTCCGGCCACCAGCTCCCTGCGGCACGCATTGGCACGCCCGGCAGAGAGTTCCCAGTTGCTGTACCCCTGGTCTCCGGCGGCGTAGATCAGGCTGTCGGTGTGGCCGGTGATACTGATGGCGTTTGGCAATTCGTTCAGCAGCGGCGCCATGGCGCGGATCAAATGGCGCAGGTCCTCCGCCAGGCGGTCACTGCCGAGCTCGAACATGGAGCGCTTCTCCGTATCCAGCAGCTGTATGCGCAGACCGTCCGGGATGAACTCAAAGCGCACCTGGTCGCGGAGTTCCCATAGCTGAGGGTCGCCCTGGATCGCACTCTCAATGCGAAAGCGCAGCTCCATCAAGGTACGGCGCACGTCGTCGGGGAGCTTTTCACTGCGCAGGTCCACGCGCGCGCGCTCGCCGCTGACATGCGCGGGGTCGGTGCCGCCGCCGGGAATCACACTGGTGCTGGCGCTGTCGCGGTCGCCATTGCTAAGCGCAACAGCGAGCGGCGTGCGGAAATACTCCGCCAGCCCCTGCAGCTCCTGCGGCGACGCGTTGGAAATAATCCACATCACTAAAAACAGCGCCATTAGTGCGGTCATCAGATCCGCCAGCGCGATTTTCCAGGCACCGCCGTGGTGTTTTTCCTGGGTCTTTCGCGGGCGGCGAATGACGATTCGGCGCCCGGCATCTCGCGCCGTACTCATGCGGCAGACAGCGTCGGACGCACATGTTCCTCCAGCTCGCCAAACGTCGGGCGATCCGAGGTATCCAGCGTCTTGCGCCCGAACTCCACCGCGAGTTGCGGTGCGTAGCCATTCAGGCTGGCGAGCAGGGTTACCCGCACACACTGCAGAACCTTCACCGCTTCCTGCACTTGGCGTTCAATACGACTAGCCAGCGGGTTCACAAATCCGTAGGCGAGAAGAATGCCGACAAAGGTGCCCACCAGCGCGTGCGCCACCATCAGCCCGATCTCACCGGCGCCGGCGTCCGCGGAGGCCAGCGCCTTCACCACGCCGAGCACCGCGGCGACGATGCCGAAAGCGGGCAGACCGTCTCCGACTTTCAGCAGCGCGTCCGCCGGCACTCGGGCCTCGTGCTCAAAGGCCTCGATCTCGTGGGTCATGAGCTCGTCGAGCTCCAGCGGGTCCATGCTGCCACTCACCATCAACCGCAGGTAATCCGTGGTGAACCCCATGATCATCGGATCCCGGGTGATGCGCGGGTACTCTTGGAAGATTTCACTGTCTGCCGGGGACTCAATGTCTTTTTCAATGCCGATGGCGCCATCGCGGCGCATTTTCCACAGCAATTTGTAATAGAGCCCCATGAGATCCATGTAGATCTCTTTGTCGTATCGGGTGGAGCGTTTCAGGCGGGACAGGGTGCGCAGGGTCGCGCGGATGGCCTTGCCATTGTTGCCGGCAATAAATGATCCCAGCGCTGCGCCAATGATGATCAGAAACTCCATGGGCTGATACAGAGGGCCAAGGTGCCCCCCTGACATGGCAAAGCCTCCAAACACTGAAACCGCAACAATCACAAACCCGATAACTATCAACACGACGTCTACCCAGCCAATCCATTCGCATAGGCTATCGGCAGGAATAAGGAGATCTTGAGAGTGGGCGCCGGGTTAAATTCGCTGGCAGGTTTCGCCACACAAGAGTAATCACTTCAGGTTGCAAGGCATTCGGCAACGGCTATTTTTTAAGAGAGAAAAGAGTGCGAGGCGCGTACGCGCAGCTTGTACGGTCAATACCCCTTCAGACAATAAACCACCCCACGCGGACCTACCCTCCATGCTAATTGCGCATTCAGGCGACAAAATCCACCACCCGGAGAATACCCTGGCGGCCTTTGAGGCAGCCCACGGTCTCGGCGCCTGCGCGATTGCCACCGAGGTGCAGTTCAGCCAGGAACGCACGCCCTGGTGCTGCGGCGGCAACGCGCTGGAATTTTCGCCAGCGGGTATATCGGCGCCGCTGCATATGTTGAAAGATCGGGACCTCAGAACCCTGCCCCTCAATACTTTTCCGCAGTTGGTGGAGTGGGCCCAGCGCCACCGCCATTTGGAATGGTTTATCCACCTGAGTCTGCACACACTGCAGACGGTGGGTGTGGAGGTGGCAATCCGCCGGCTGCGCGATGAAATTCCCGGTGCGGCGGATAATTTTGTACTGCTGACCGCCGACCTGCGCAGTCTGCGCCTCGCGCGCAGCCTGGGGTTTGATCTGGTGGCCTTGCAGGTACCGAGTGTTGCCCGCTGTCTGTCCGCCGACGTAGTGACGCTGGCGCCGGATTACCTGTTTATCCATCACGCGTCCGTGGACTGCCAGGAACTGCCCCCCGGCCCCTGGCAGTGGGTCGTACATGAAATCAATACGGCGCAGGGCGCGGTGCACTGGCATCACCGCGGCGCACACCATATCCTTACTGGGAATCTGCCGCTGCTGATGCGATCCCGGGAGGCCAGCAATGTCTATGGAATATGACGTTCTCATTGTGGGTGCCGGTATCCAGGGTGCCGGCGTCGCCGAGGCACTCACTGCGGCCGGCTACCGGGTGGCGATTCTCGAACAGGAGTCGGTCGCTTACGGCACATCCTCGCGTTCATCCAAGCTGATTCACGGCGGTCTGCGCTATCTCGAGAGCGGGCAGATTTCCCTGGTGTACGAGTGCCTGAAAGAGCGCAAGTGGCTGCTGGCGAACAAGCCGGACTTGGTGCATTTGGTGCCGTTTTTGATTCCGGTCTACCGCCACAGCCGTCGCGCGCCCTGGAAAATCCGCCTGGGTCTCAGTGTTTATGCACTACTGGCTGGCCTCTTCTCCCCCCATTCGCGCTTCCGCTCCGTCAGTTTGCGGGACTACGACGCACTTGGTGGTCTCAATGGCGATGATCTGCTGGCGGTGTACCGCTACTACGATGCGCAGACAGACGACGCCGCGCTTACCCGGGAGGTGATTCGCACCGCCTTGCGCGGCGGCGCCGAGCTGATCTGTCCCGCCAGCCTGGTGGGCGCGGAGGTAACGGACAAATGTGTGCGTGTGGATTATTTCCACGACGGCAAACTGAACACCCTGCACTGCCGCGCACTGGTGAACTGCACCGGCCCGTGGATCGAAGAGACTAACGACAAATGCAGCCCCAGGGCCAAACTGCCCCCACTGGAACTGGTGGCTGGCACCCATATCCAGGTACCTCTGAAACTCGCCAACAAGATTTTCTACGTGGAAGCGGAGGATGGCCGCGCGGTCTTCGTAATGCCCTGGCAGGGTGAAACCCTGGTCGGCACCACCGAGCGCCCCTACCACGGCAACCCCTCCGACGTCGCACCGACCCTGGAAGAAAAGGCCTACCTGCTGCGCACCCTGAAGCAGTACTTCCCCGAAACCCGCCCGCTACAGCTGAACGAGCTGTCTGACAGCTTCGCCGGACTGCGGGTGCTGCCCCACGCCAGCAGCAACCCCTTCTCCCGCAGCCGCGAAACCATGATCTGCTGCGACGACGACAAGCAACCGCACATCGTCGCGGTAGCCGGCGGCAAACTTACCAGTTACCGCGCCACCGCGCGCAGCGTGCTGAAAAAGCTCCGCCCGCACCTCACCACCGGCGGTCACTGGTCACCTGGCACCAACACCCCCACCGCAAGCACACCTGTGGACGCCCGGGAGCGCAATCTCTGATCCCGGGCAGAAAAGCCATCGCTCCTTGCCGCGATTATTTCCACGTCGTGTAAAAGGGGCGAGTTGACCTAGATTCCGTCACCCATGCCCAACTCCTGCATGGATACCCATGTACCCGATCCGATTTTTCTGCCCCCATCCCCAGTGCCAGATTCGGTTATAGCTCCGGATGTCAGCTGGGCAGCAAAGCGGTTGTTGGAATTGCGGACTCGGCAAGGCCCTGGAAGGCTGGATGCTGAACGTGAAGAGCAGAGCATCCCCCCCTGCACGTCCGCGACCTGGTAGACGCCATTCTGAATGGCATACGCGACGGCTCACTGGCCAAAGAACATATGACAGTACTGAAAAACAGCCTGGAACTGGTGACCAAGAGCACCGACTAAACTGTTGCTCGATATCCTCCTTTCAAGTAAACGACAAAGCCGGTAGAATGCATTGACGAACTGTTAGCATTCTGTTAGCAACCTATAGATAACTATGACAACGAATACCCAAGAGGCTGCCCGACTGGCAGACAAATACCGCGTTGTTTTCTGGGGTGAGGATATTTTCCCGGTAGATCCCGTGACCATCGCACGGAACGTGGGTGTTGAGGTGCTTGAAACAGAGCTACTTCCAGACGTCTCCGGTGCACTGATCAAAGAAGCCGGGAAAGATCCGATAATCATTCTGGAAGCCACGGACCACTCCAATCGCAAGCGCTTTAGCTGCGCTCATGAGCTGGGCCACTATGCATCCCGCGTTGAGTCTGACGACGACGACCGCCAGTATGAATACGTTGATTTTCGCGATGGCAACTCTACTACCGGACAAGACCCGGAAGAAGTCTTTGCCAACAACTTTGCCGCTTGCCTGCTAATGCCAGAAGCGGAGGTGCGTTCACGCGCCAAAAACACTACGCATGCAGAGCTGGCGGTATTTTTTGGTGTCTCTAATGAGGCCATGAAAATCAGGCTTAGAACCTTGAGACTGCTGTAGTACAAGGTTTTCACGTGACTGTAGATATAGAAGAAAAACAAAAAGCGGAAGACGCGCTTTCCAAAATAAAGTCGGCAGTATCAAAGCCAGACAAAAAAAGGGCAGAAGCTCTCACTCAACTCAAGGGAAAACTAGCGAGCGGCACTGTCACCAAGGTGGACCCTCTCGTGCAGTCTCAGCTGGACGACTCCCAAAATGATCGCGAGCTAAAAAAGAGATATGCCAACTATTTCATCTGGATTTTGGTTGGACAATTGTTTGCCATGAATCTCGCCTTCATTCTTGTTGGTTTCAAATGGATGGAATTTGAGCGCTATGAATTGGAGCTTTACTTAGCAGGGACTTTGGCGGAAGTATTTGGCATCGTACTTATTATCACCAAAAACTTGTTCCCAAACCGGAAGCCAAACACTAAATGAAAAACCCGCAACTGCGGGCTTTGTTCATTGATGTCCGGGTGGTCAACCTCGGTCAGTGTGCCGCGGATGGAGGTGGAAAACATCATGACCATCGCGCGCCCGGACTGGTTGTACATGCGGTCGGTCAGCACCACGCAGGGGCAGCGCTTCCCGGTCGAAATGCGCCGGAGTCATGCTTGCCTCCACTCTCGCGCCGTTTCACCGCATCTTCGATCTTTCTGCCGTGCCGCTCGGTGAGGCCCTGCAGCTGCATGTCCCGCCAGTTTGCCCATGCCTTTCCCTAGGCTTTTTGCCGAACGTCTCGCTCTCCGTATAAACTACCCTTCCATTCTGAAGCAGGCGGGACTGCGCCGTTAGCGCACTCCTTCCTTCGCGCTCTTGCGCGCCCTGATGATTGCGATGATCCCCCGCTGGTACAAGCCAATTCTTGTACCAGAAATGTACCACTGAGGTGGTAATAACGGGGTAACGCAGGGGAAAGCTGGTACAAACTTGGAAAAATACCAATTCGCCGACTTCAGATAAACCGCTGTAAAATCAAGTAGTTATGCCAACAACCCTTTCCCACCGCTTCTGTACCGCACCGCTGATGGATTGGAGCGACCGCCACTGCCGCTATTTCTGGCGCCTGTTAAGCAAGAATGCTCTGCTCTACACCGAGATGGTCACCACCGGTGCCATTCTGTTTGGCGATCGCGAGCGCCATCTGGATTTTGACGCGGCGGAGCAGCCGGTGGCACTACAGCTGGGCGGTAGCGACCCGGACGATCTGGCGCGCTGTGCAGAAATTGCCGAGCAGTGGGGCTACAGCGAGGTGAACCTCAATTGCGGCTGCCCCAGCGACCGGGTGCAGAAGGGGCGCTTTGGCGCCTGCCTGATGGCGGAGCCGGAACTTGTCGCAGAGTGCCTGGGCGCGATGCAAAGTGCGGTTTCCATTCCGGTGACGGTAAAGCACCGCATCGGTATCGACGACATGGAGGATTACCCGGGGCTGGTGCGCTTTGTCGAGGCCCAGGCCCGCGCCGGTATTTCCACCTTTATCGTGCATGCGCGCAAGGCGTGGCTGAACGGTCTTAGTCCGAAGGAAAACCGCGAGGTACCGCCGCTCAAGTATGAGATGGTGTACCAGCTGAAACAGGATTACCCGGACCTTGAAATCGTGCTGAACGGGGGCATCAATTCCATCGAGGAGTGTCGCCAACATCTGCAGCAGCTCGACGGTGTTATGCTCGGCCGCGCGGCCTACCAGACTCCAGGCATCCTCGCAGACGTGGACGCGGAACTCTTTGGCGGGGCGCCGGGGCCGAGCCCCGCGGAAGTGATCCGCGCTATGCTGCCGTATATCGAATGCGAGCTCGGCAAGGGTCAGCGCCTCAATCATATTACCCGGCACATGATGGGGCTGTTCCAGGGCGTACCCGGGGCGCGCCGGTTCCGCCGGCATCTGAGTGAGTACGCGCATACCGCGGGGGCGGGGCCGGAAGTACTGGAGCGGGCGCTGTCCCTGGTGACCGACGCCGCCTGAGCGGTAAAAACTCGAACCTGACAGAACTGAAACTGATCGTGCAAATAAGGACGTGGGGAAGATGAACAAACTGGAACAACTCAAACAACGCAGCCTGGTGGTTGCAGATACTGGCGATATCGAAGCCATTCGCCGCTATCATCCGCAAGACGCTACCACCAATCCCTCCCTACTCTACAAGGCAGCGCAACTGCCGCAGTACCAGCAGTACCTGAAGGACTCACTGAACTGGGCGGAAAAGCGCGGCGGCGATGTGATCGCCGATGCCTCCATGAAGCTTGCGGTGGCCATCGGCCGGGAAATCCTGCAAATCGTGCCAGGCCTGGTCTCCACTGAAGTGGACGCGCGCCTGTCTTTCGACACCCGCGCCAGCATCGAATATGCGCGCAAACTGATCACCATGTACGAGGAAGCCGGTATCGGGCGCGAGCGCGTGCTGATCAAGCTGGCCTCTACCTGGGAGGGTATCACCGCCGCCTCGGTGCTGGAGCGCGAGGGTATCCACTGCAACCTGACCCTGCTGTTCAGCCAGTGCCAGGCGGTGGCCTGCGCGGAAGCCGGTGTCACCCTGATCTCGCCGTTTGTGGGCCGTATCCTAGACTGGTACAAGGCCAGTACCGGACGCGATGACTACACGGCACAGAGCGATCCCGGCGTACTTTCAGTCACCAGCATCTTCGAGTACTACAAATCCCGCGGCTATCCCACCATCGTTATGGGTGCCAGTTTCCGCAATACCGGCGAGATCGAAGCGCTGGCAGGTTGTGACAAGCTCACTATCAGTCCACAGCTGCTGCAGGAGCTGCAGGACGACGACGGTGAACTCGCGAGTGGTCTCAGCAGCGATGTTGAAAGCCAACCTCGGCCAGCAGTGCCACTCAGTGAAGCCGAGTTCCGCTATCAGCTGAACGCCGACGCCATGGCAACGGAAAAACTGGCGGAGGGTATCCGCAACTTTGTGGCCGATCAGCTCAAGCTGGAAGAGCTGCTTCAAAAAGCGCGTTAAGCGCTATCACCCAAGCCATTTAGAAGATCACAAGGGGCACAACCATGCTGCAACAGATACGCAAGCTGTTCGAGCAGATCGGCCGTGGGGACAGTGTGGAAGTGCACCCGGAAAAAGATGTGCGCATGATCAGCGCGGCATTGATGGCAGAAATTGCCACGGCAGACCACAAAGTGGATGAACGCGAGAAGCAAACACTGCTGTGCCTGCTTATGCAGCATTACCAGCTGGACCGCGAGACCGCGGAAGAATTGGTGGAGCGCGCACTGATGGAGCGCCACGAGGCCACCTCGCTGTATGAATTCACGCAGACGGTGAACGATAACTTCAGCGAGCGGGATAAGTACCTGCTGGTGAAACAGATGTGGCAGGTGGCGTTTGCAGATGGTGAGATCGATGCTTTTGAGGAACACCTGATACGGCGGGTGGCGGAACTGATCTATCTGCCCCACGGGTTGTTCACCCGCGCGCGCGCAGAGGCGAGAGACGGTAACTGCGCCGGCTGACTCCGCGATTTCCACTTTAGCCATTACTGGCGCTCAATTCCTCGCACCCTCAAGCTCACACACCAGTGGGAAGCGTTACCAGCTCAGTGGCTGACGGCGGATTTGTGCTTATTGGCGCCCTGTTCGCTCTCCAGCACATTCACCAGATCGCGAAAAGTATCTTCATTTTTTTCGTTCAGGCTCATCAGCACACGGTGCGCTTCCAGCACCATATCGCGAGCACTCTGCTCGTCGGGCGCGTTGCATTTGAGCGGGGCGGGCTCGGCCCGGTAGGCGTCGTTGTCCGCATCGCTGGAAAAATCCATCAACGCGTCAAATCCCATCGAATCCAGCAGATGCAGCAGGCCCCGGTCCTCGCACAGCACCAGGGGCTTACCACCCTTGTGCTCGGCACTGCGAATGGCAATCTTGGCCATCAGGCCGAGCGTAGTGCTGTCGACCCCCTGGGTGTCGTGCATATCGAACACCACGCCACGGAAGTCGTCGTGGGAAAACATCTTGCCGATATAGTTATCGAACGATGTACATAGATTGAGGCGCACATCGCCCACCAGTTTCACGACATAAATGCCCTGGTGGTCACCAACCATTATCTGCCCGGACTGCATAGTAACCTCAAACGCGCCCTGCCCTGTTCCCGAGCCGGGGTGCGAGATGGAGAATTTGCGGTTTGCACCGCAGCACAGTTCCTTGTGCGGCTCAGGTCCGGCGACACTGATAAAAAACCGTACGCCGATTGACCATGAAGTGGGCGGAGCTTACTCCTGCCCACCAGCGCTGACAAGACCAGTGTGAACGGGTTAACAGGTATGACCAGAAAGTCCGTACTTTGTAGCTCCGATTCCTTCCGCCACCCCAGAAAATCCCGTTTACCTCTCAAGTTTCAGGCAACCGCGATGAACCCACCGTGAACAACCGATGACGGTAACATGGCGGTAACAAAGGAAATCAAGGCAAGAATCGGACCGGCGCGGGGTTTTCCCGGAGAGGCTCAGGGACTGTCCTGGCGCAGTGTGAGAATGGTGATGTCATCGGGGAAGGAGTCAGCGGTGTCCACCTTGAGCGCCGCGCACAAACTGTCGAGGTCGCCGCGAGTGCGGTCGATCATCTGCAGCAGGCTCTCTTCCTTCTGCAACAGGTCACCCGCAAGCAATTCAAGCACCCCATCGGAACAGGCCACCAGGCGCCAGCTCGCGGGAAGGCAGCAGTGGCGCACTTCCCATTCACCGCGCTGGAACAGCCCCAGCGGCCGGCCCTTGCCGGAAAGCCACCGGGCTCCATCACTGGTGACCAGCGCGGGCATGGGTACCTGCCCCGCCACCGCGTAGTGCAACTGGCGCGCGCGGCTGTCCACCACACCGACGAACATGCTGGCGTGCTTGTCGAGACCGGCGGCGATCAGTTCGCGGTTGATCATCTCCAGCACACTGGTGATGTCCTGGTCGATGGTGTCGAGCTGGCTGAACAGCGAGCGCTCCCGCAACAGGTGCATGATGCTGTGCTTGATCAGTGCGGTGACCAGCGCGGACGATACGCCGTGGCCGGAAACATCCACCAGATAGAAGGCGATGAAACGCTCGCCAAACAGACCGTAATCAACGAAGTCGCCGCTCAGGTAGAGCGATGGCAACAGGCGAAATGCCGCCTCAATGCCGGCGGGGTAGTGATAGGGGGTGCGCGGCAGCAGATGCTGCTGCAATTGCCGGCCGGCCTCGTGATCCCGCTGCAGCAGCTCGATGTGTTCGTGCAGTTCGCGATTGCGCTCCTCGAGCTGATGGCGGTAGTCGCGGTTCTGTGCGGCGAGCTCCCGCGCCTCGGCGATTCGCGTCACCGCGTGCTCGATCACCCCCTCGTCGGTGAGGGGTTTCAGCAAATAGTCGCTGGCCCCCAGGCGCAGGGCCTGGACAACATCGTTCACCTCGCTGTCGCACGCCAGCACCACCACCGGCGTGTCCGCGGAAAGGCGTTTGATCTTACGCAGGACTTCCAGCCCGCCCATATCCGGCAGGTGCAGGTCGGTGATGACCAGATCGTATTTGTCGGGAGAGAAGTGGCCGATGGCATCCACACCACTCTCCTCCCGGGTCACGGTGTAGCCGAGCCGTTTGAGCGTGGCGCACATGAGCTCGTAGGACGGCTGGTCGGGGTCGCTCAGCAACAGAGTGTGACCACCGGCCGCCGTAGCGGCCAGCGGTGCGGAGCGGGGGTCAGAAATCGTATTCATCCAGATCGCCGCCGAAATCATCTTCCTGTTCACCGTCTTTGATCAGGAATTCCCGGCGCTGCAGGTAGGCGTCGCGCAGAAGCACATAGCGGTCGCCCTGCAGCAGCGACTCGGCCTGTAGCAGACTCGCTCGCGTTTGGATCGCATCGACGGCTTTCAGGGTGTATTCAACGGAGTTCTCGTCAACATAGCTGAGTGGGTTGGTGTACCACTCCACCACCTCCCCGGGGAAATCCCGAACGGTGGACGGCCCCAGAACCGGCAGCACCATATAAGGCCCGGAAGATACACCCCACGCCGCCAGCGTCTGGCCGAAGTCCTCGCCGTCGCTGGGTTCCATCCCCATGTGCTGGGCCACATCGAACAGACCGGCAATACCCACGGTGCTGTTCACCAGAAAGCGGCCGGTATCGTTGCCCGCCTGGCCCCACTTCCACTGCAACACGTCATTCAGAACGTTGTTGATCTCGCGCAGGTTGGAGAAAAAGTTGGACACCCCGGTCTGCACAAAGATCGGGGTTATCTGGCGATAGCTCGTAGCCGCGGGCTTCAGGACCCAGCGGTCTGCGGTGTCGTTGAAGCGGAACATGGCGCGGTTGAACCCCTCCCAGGGGTCGCGATCTTCCGGTTCTTCGGCGCTGGCAAATTCATCCGCCGGGTCAAAGCCGTATTCGTCTTCGAGCTCCGAGGCAAACTCGTCGGATGCACCGCCCTCGGCGAAGGGACCACCTTCGGCCCCTGCGGCGGCGCTGCCCGCACCGGGATCGGTCTTGTCGGGTGTGCCGTTTACCGGAGTAGTGGCTGCCGGTGCACTGTCCGACGATTCCGCAAAGGGATCCGACGCGTCCTGCGCCACGGCGAGAGGAGCCGACAGCAGAGTGGTCAGAATCCAGGCGGCCCAGGCGGGCTGGGGGGTATGGTGTGTGCGTTTAAGCAAATCCCTGCTCCTCGCAAAATAATTTCGATTGTTCAAACCAGGTTCTTTGTGTCAATTTGCGCGCGATTTTAGCACTGGCCGCTATGGCAGCATAGCAGCTGACACTTTTGGTCAATGCTATTGAGCTTTCGACCTCCGCGTCGCAATGTGAATTTAACGGTTGACCCGGGTTCCGACGGGGCGGTACCCGGCAATAATATCCAGGCTGAGCAGTTTTCGCAGAAGTTCGGTGCCGAACTCCAGCAACTGCTGCGGCTCAGGGTGTTGCATATCCTGCGCCAGTTGCAGCAGCAATTGACGGCCGGTTTTCGACGCGTCCACGTCTGTCTGCGCCAGCTGTAGCAAGTGCGCAGTATTGGCATTGACCTCGAGAAATCCCACCCGATCCGCGCGATTGCGATACACCAACAGGAAGGTCGGCGACGACGGCGCCTCCCGCGGCTGGTAATCCGGCCCCAGACGGTGCACCGGAAAGCGATAACTGAGACTCCATGCGAGCGGCGACACCACCGGTTCCCCATCGAGTAGCAGTGTTGGCTCCGGATGGCGCACTAGCCCCTCGGGAAACACCTCCTCGCTCACATCCAGCGCAAGCTCCACCCATTCGTAGTGCGCGAGCTCAAGCAGGAAAGGCGGATCATCGGCACTCGCGGGGCTCTCCCCGCGCTCGTCCTGCAGGTAGCGCAGGAATTCCTCGCTGATCTGCAAAAAATACGGGCTTTCCGCTGTATGCCGATGCACAAAATCGCGCACCAGCTCATGCCACTGATCGTCCGCCAGGATGCTGCGCAGTACCGGGAAACCGCTGGCGATAAAGGATTCGATATTGTTGTAAACGAGATCGCGGTAAATACCCATGCGACGGTCTTCGATAGATGACGGCGCCGCGTACTCCTCTGGCTTGCGCAGATGGGCGGCGAATGCCCGCTGCACTTGGACAAAGCGAGGATCCATGCCAGGCGCTGCGTTATCGGCCAATGTGCATCTCCCTCAGTGAACCCATTGGCGAAGGATTTGACGCCATAGCTTGAATATCGCGAATGCGCGCCACCTCGCTGTACAGTTCCGCCAGCGGCGGAATATTGAAATCCCGCTCCAACAGTGTGGGTATGGGACCGAACTGCCGGTAAGCACGCCGCAACAGCTGCCATACAGGATCTATTACCGGCGCAGCGTGGGTATCCACCTTGAGGTCATCCGCCTCGTCAAAATGACCGGCCACATGGGCATAGCGGATGCGATCGGCGGGCAGACCGCATAGAAATTCCACGGGATCGTAACGGTGATTGACCGAGTTGACGTAGATATTGTTAACGTCGAGCAACAAATCGCAATCCGCTTCCTCGAGCACCGCATTAAGAAATTCCAGCTCACTCATTTCCTGCCCGGGCGCGGCATAGTAGGACACATTCTCCATGGCGATGCGCTGCTCAAGGAGATCCTGCACCCGACGGATGCGGCCGGCCACATAGTGCACCGCCTCACCGGTAAACGGGATAGGCAGCAAATCGTAAAGATGGCCGTGATCGGAGCAGTAGCTCAGGTGCTCGCTGTAGCAGCGGATATCGTGTTCGCGCATAAATGCCTTGATGGAGAGCACCAGTGCTTCATCGAGCGGTGCCGGCGAACCGATGGAGAGCGACAGGCCGTGAATCACGAAAGGAAAACGCTCAGTGTACTGACGCAGCCAGCGCCCGTAACGGCCGCCAACACCGATCCAGTTTTCCGGTGCGACTTCGAGAAAATCCACCTGCTCCGGTACCAGTTCTTCGTCCATCATCGAGCGTCGCAGGCCAAGACCCGCACCCTTCACCGGATACTTGCGCAGATTGTTCGACATGTCTCTGATCGCAGCTCTGAAAACCTGAAAACATTCCCGGCAATCCTACCGCTACGGGGATTGCCGGGAGCGGCAAAATGTCAGGCGGCATCAGCCACCGCATTTACCCTCGCCGCATTTGCCTTCTTTTTTCTTATCTTCGTCTTTTTTTCCTTCGCCACATTTACCTTCTTTCTTTTTACCTTCCCCGCACTTACCTTCTTTCTTCTTGCCCTCCTCCGGTGTTTCCGTTTGCGCGACTTTCAAGTTGTAGCCGGCAGACAGTTCTGTGGCAGTGAACGGGTTGGCTGAGGTGGAAACACTCAGGGTGGCAGAGGCAACGAATGCCGCACCTACGGCCGCAGCCAGGGGCAGACTCTTCTTGTTCATGGCGATCTCCTGTAGACCTGATGTGTTGGTCTCGGTGGGTTGCATGGATAAGTGAAGTGAACATCCGAAGCGGCGCGTAAACCGCCGCCCCCGGATTATAGTTTCCCGAAAACGAATTGGGAGTTCAGTTAGACCAACGGTTCACAAACCGGGTTCAACCGAACGGGAAACGGTGGAAAAAATTGCGAACCCGTTCGAGCATGGCCCCTGAATCACATCACCTGCCGCTCGGACCACAGCTTGCGCAGGCGCTTGATGGATACCGGCATCAGGGTTTTCAGGGTCTGCGCAAACAGCGAGACGCGGAATTCCTCCAGCATCCAACGGTATTGCACCAGCGCCGGGTCGCCGGCCAGTAGCAGGGGCTCGCTCTTGCTGACCTCCACCTGGTAAGGCTCTTCCGCTTCCTGGTATTCCGCGGTAAGCCGGCGGTCGCGGTTGGGATCGAGCGCCGCCTTTTCCAGCCGCAACTCGATACCCTTCAGATAGCGGCTGTATTGGCGCAGCCACTCCAATGGCGTGTGGAACAGAAAACCGCGATAGAAGAGCCCGTTCAGCTGGCGATTGATATCCGCCACTGCCAAGGCCACCGCCAGGTTTTTCTGTTGTTTGATCAGTTTGCGCAGCGGCACCAGTTGCGCCAGTGCTTTTACCAGCAGATCACCGATTTCCTGCGCGGTCGCCACCAGCTGTTCGCGATTTTCCAGGGCGGCGAGAAACTCCTCCTCGCTGCGCGGCCACTGTTCATCGGCCCAGAAACACTCGCGTACCGCCGCCATTAGAATGTCGTCCGCTACTTCTTCGCGGCGCCCGAGGTCGGCGGCGCCGAGCCCCAGCTCCTTGCCCTTGAGCAGTTCCTTGCGCAGGTACTTCACCGGTTCCGGCAGCTGCAGAATCGCGAGGCGGCAGATACCGGCACGGGTCAACCGCCGGGCCTCTTCGGGGTTGTCCAGCAGTTTCAGGTCCACGCTTTCCCTGCCCGCGACCAGCGCCGGGTAGGCGCGCACCTTGAGCCCGCCCTGATCCAGCTGGTGGGTTTCCGGCAGGTCGCCAAAATCCCAGCGGGTGATACCGCTGCGCTCAAAGTCATCGCCGGCACTGGCGATTTCCCGCTGCACCCGGTCGCGGTATCGCAGCTGCAGGATTTCCAGATCCCGCGCCTGGTCCAGCAGCTTGCCCTTTTCATCCAACACCTGGATGTTGAAGCGGTAAAAATCCTCGAGCCCCTGCTCGGCGGTTTTCCACGCATCTTCCGGCAGTTCCAGTGCGGTCTGGCGCTTCAACTCATGGGCGAGCGCCTGCCACAGTGGCGTATTGCCCGTCTGCATGCGCGGCAGCGCCTTGTCCACCGCAGCCGGTACCGGTACAAAATGTTTGCGGTATTGTTTGGGCAGATTTTTCACCAGCGCGATGCACTTGTCTCTCAAAATGCCCGGCACCACCCATTGCAGGCGCGCCGCGGGTACCTGGTGCAAGGCACCGACCGGCACCCGAATACTCACACCGTCGTCCACGCTGCCCGGCTCGAAGTGGTAACTGACCGGATATTCGATCCCGCCACTGGTGATGGAGTCCGGGAACTGCGCCTCGCCCACGTGGCCGGCATCCTGCTGCATCATCAACTCACGGGGAATAAACAGCAGCTGCGGTTCCTTCTGCTCCGCCTGCTTGCGCCATTTGTCGAACCCGGCGAGGTTAACGATATCCGCCGGCAGGCGCTCGTCGAAAAAGCGGAACACCACTTCATCGTCCACCACGATGTCGCGACGGCGGGATTTGGCTTCGAGATCCTCAAGCTCCGCCAGCAGGTCCTTGTAATGCTGGAAGAACTTGCCCTTGCCGCGATAGCGCTGCTCCACCAACGCCTCGCGGATAAACACTTCGCGCGCGGTGGCGGGGTCGAGTTTGCCGTAGTGGATGCGCTGCTTGTCCACCAGCACCAGGCCGTAGAGCGTAACTTTTTCGAACGCCATCACCGCGCCCGAGCGCGGGTTGTAGTGCGGCTCGAAATAATTGCGCTTAACCAGGTGCTCGGAACAGCCAAGTACCCATTCCGGTTCAATTTTTGCCACGGTGTGCGCGAACAGACGGCTGGTTTCCAGCAGCTGCGCGGCCACCACCCAGTGCGGAGGTTTCTTGAACTGGCCGGAACCGGGGAAGATATGGAAGCGGCGGTTGCGACAGCCAAGAAACTCCTTATTTTCGTCCTTCACACCGATATTGCCGAGCAGCCCGGGCAGAATCGCCTTGTGCACACTGGCGTAATCCGCGGGCTCGCGGTTCATCTCCAGGTCGAGATCGCGAATGGCCAGACGCAACTGGTGGTGGATGTCCCGCCACTCGCGCAGGCGCAGCCAGCTCAGGTAATTTTTCTGGCACCACTTGCGCAGCTGACTCGCACTCAGGTCCTGGCGCTGGGCCTCGTAGCCATCCCACAGGTTCACCAGCGTCAGAAAGTCCGAGTGCTCATGCTCCCACTGTTTGTGTTTTTCGTCTGCCGCCTGGCGCTTTTCCGTCGGGCGCTCGCGCGGATCCTGGACGGCCAGCGCGGCTACGATGATCAGCAGTTCACGCAGGCTACCGGTCTTACCCGACTCCACCAGCATACGCGCCAGGCGCGGATCCAGCGGCAGCCGCGACAGCGCGCGCCCGAGCGGAGTCACATGGCCCTTTCCATCCACCGCCTGCAGCTCCTGCAACAGACTGTAACCATCGTTGATCAGGCGCTGGTCTGGCGGATCCACAAACGGGAAATCGCGAATATCGCCGATGCGCAGCTGCAGCATCTGCAGAATGACCGCGGCGAGATTGGTGCGCAGGATTTCCGCGTCGGTAAATTCCGGGCGTTGCAGGTAATCGCTTTCCTCGTACAGGCGGATACACACACCGGCACTGACACGGCCGCAGCGGCCGGCGCGCTGGTTAGCGCTTGCCTGGGAGATGGGTTCCACCGGCAGACGCTGGATCTTGCTGCGGTAGCTGTAACGGCTGATACGCGCAGTGCCCGGGTCGATCACATAGCGGATACCGGGCACGGTGATGGAGGTTTCCGCCACGTTGGTGGCAAGCACGATGCGGCGCCCCTTGTGCGGGGCGAATACACGGCTCTGCTCGGCGAGACTCAGGCGCGCATACAGTGGCAACACATCGATGTGTTGCAGCGGTGCGTCCCGCAGCGCCTTGGCACATTCGCGGATTTCGCGCTCGCCACTCATGAACACCAGAATGTCGCCGCCGCGGCGCGGTGAGGATTTTTCTTCCTGCAGCAGCTCCTCCACCGCGGCGATTACCTGCTCGTTCAGGTCGGCGTCGCTGTCTGCCGACGGGCGGTAGTGGATATCCACCGGATAGGTGCGTCCGGAAACCTCGATGATCGGTGCATCGTCGAAGTGCCGGGAGAATTTTTCCAGGTCGATGGTGGCCGACGTGATGATGACTTTCAGGTCCGGGCGCTTCGGCAGCAGGGTTTTTAGGTAACCCAGCAGAAAGTCGATATTCAGGCTGCGTTCGTGGGCCTCATCGATGACCAGGGTGTCGTAATTGGTGAGCAGCGGATCGCGCTGGATTTCCGCCAGCAGAATACCGTCGGTCATCAGTTTGATATGGGTGTGCTCGGTGCTCTGGTCGGTAAAGCGCACCTGGTAGCCCACCGAGTCGCCGAGCGGCTGACCGAGTTCCTCGGCAATGCGGTTGGCCACGGTGCGCGCGGCGATACGCCGCGGCTGGGTGTGGCCGATCTGGCCAAAGATACCGCGCCCCAGTTGCAGACAGATTTTCGGCAGCTGGGTGGTCTTGCCGGAGCCGGTCTCCCCCGCCACCACCACCACCTGGTTGGCCGCGATCAGCTCGGCGATTTCCTCCCGCCGCGCCACCACCGGCAGACCTTCCGGCCACTCCACCTTCGGCAGCTTTTGCCGGCGCGCCTCCGCCAGAGCGACCGACCTGGCCGCTTCTGCCGCCAACTGCGTCAGCATCCGGTCCGCGGGCTTGCCCTCTTTCAGTCGGCGGCGTGCATTGCTCAGGGTGCGCTGCAAGCGAACGCGATCGCGCCCCATGCACCGGGGCAACAACTGTTCAATGGGCTCCAGGGCCGATGGCGCGTGCGGGCTGGTGGAATCTTGGCTCATGTGTGACTGGCAATCCGGAAAATACTGCAAACCGGCGATTATACCCCCTGGGGACCACCGGGGTCTGTCCTTACACTTGCGGGCGCCACGCCTGGCCTATACTCAGATCAATGGCGCGCATTACAACCCTCGATTTGCCAACGATGCGCGACAAATTTCCACCGCCTGAAACGCAGGCTGGCTCTCGGCCCGATTTCACCAGCGCGAGCCATCTCAAAGGAGCGTCCATGCACGACCTTAAGCCAAGACCCCCAGCGTCCGCCGGCGATATGATGGGCCACCCGAAGGGGTTGTTCCTGCTGTTCGGAACCGAAATGTGGGAGCGCCTCAGCTTCTACGGTATGCGTGGCATCTTCGTGTTCTATCTCACCTCCGCGACCACCGCGGCGGTGTTCGGCTGGGAGGCGCTGTCGGACACCGAGTTGCAATCCAAGGCCCTCAGTTATCTCGGCACCTACGCCATGCTGGTGTACCTGACACCGATCATCGGCGGCTGGATGGCAGACAACATGTGGGGGCAGCGGCGCTGCATTATGTTCGGCGGTGTGCTGATGATGCTGGGACAGTTTGCCCTCGGCTTTCCACACAATTGGCTGCCGGATGGCTCCGAAATTTACATGCTGTGGCTAGGGCTGGCGCTGATGATTATCGGCAACGGCTTCTTCAAGCCAAATATTTCGACGATGGTGGGCGACCTCTACGACGAGGGCGACCGGCGACGGGATACAGCCTTCACGATTTTCTATATGGGGATAAATATCGGTTCGATCCTCGGCTACCTGGTGATTGGCTGGATTGGCGAGAAGGTCAATTACCAGCTGGCGTTCTTTGTGGCGGGGCTCGGCATGTTGCTGGGTTTACTGCTGCAGATGTCCAAGTCGGAAAAGCTGTTGGGAGAAATCGGCAAACAACCGTCGGCTAAAGTGGGCCTGAAAGCAAACCTCGCCGCCGACAAGAAACGACCGCTCACGCCGGAAGAGCGCGACCGCATCAAGGTCATCCTGATACTCGGTGTATTTACGGTGATTTTCTGGGCCGGATTTGAACAAGCCGCCGGTTCGATGAACCTGTTTGCCAAGCACAATACGGACTTGCATATTTTCGGCTTTGAAATTCCTGCGAGCTGGCTGCAGATGGTGAACCCGCTGTTCATTATTATCCTGGCGCCGGTGATGGCGAGTATCTGGGTGGGCCTTGGCGCGCGCGAGCCGACATCGCCGGCAAAATTTTCCATGGGCCTGATTTTTCTGGGCCTGGGGTTCGTGTCCATGGTGGGTGCGGCGCTGCAGATCGGTGATTCGGAGACGGTAAAGGCGAGCCCCTGGTGGCTGGTGGTTGCGTACATTTTCCACACCATTGGCGAGTTGTGTTTGTCGCCCATCGGTTTGTCGATGGTGACGAAACTCGCTCCGCTGCGTTTTCTGAGTCTGATGATGGGTTTGTGGTTTGCGTTTATCGGCATTGCCAACAAGGGTGCAGCGGAGATCGGCAAGCTCGTAGGCGAATCCGGCCCGTTGGCGACCTTTGGTGGCGTGGCCCTTGCGGCAATTCTTGCGGGGATTATCCTTTTCTTCCTGCGCGAGAAACTGGTGGACTGGATGCACGGTGCCGAGGAAGAACATACCGTGATCAAGGACACCACCAAGGAAGAAATCGGCATCACCGCGGATCACGATGTGGCGCCGCAAAGGAAGTTTGGGGAGTGAGGTCTTGCTCGAACCTAAGGTGGCGGCAAGGCACCGGGGGCGGGTTTTCAGGACCGCTGTGAACCCATCCCTGGGCGCTGCGGCGCAAACATCCTGTTTGCGACGCTCCTGAAAACCCGCCCCCGGCACCTTGCCTTAGCGTCTAAGTTCGGGACTTCGATTCAACACAATTTCCAACATAGAATTCTCTCGAAGATTCATCAAGAGTGGACCACACACTTGTCTCGAAGCACTTCTGTTACGCGCGAAGGCCGAGTGCCGGATGGAAGTTTTCAGGAGCGTCGGCGACAGGGACGTCGCCGACGCAGCGTACAGGGATGTATTCACAGCGGTCCTGAAAACTTCCATCCGGTGCTTGGCCGCCACAATAGTAATTCAAAGGACCCAGAACCTGTCGAAGCACTCAGCGCCCCTTCACCAGATAGGCAATCGCTCGATCCAGTCCCTCAATCGTCATCGGATACATCTGCCCATTAACCAATCGCTGGGTCAGACCGATACTTCCGGTGTACTGCCAGTACTCCTCCGCAGTGGGATTCAGCCACACGAGTTTTTCGTAGGTATTGGTCACCCGCTGCATCCAGGCCGCGCCAGGCTCCTCGTTCATGTGCTCGACACTGCCAAAGCGGCTGGTAATTTCGTACGGCGCCATGGAGGCGTCGCCGACGAAGATTACCTTGTAATCCTTGCCGTAAGTACGCAGCACATCCACCAGCGGCGTGGATTCACTGTAGCGGCGCGCATTGTCTTTCCACACATGTTCGTAAATAAAATTGTGGAAGTAGAAATATTCCAGATGCTTGAACTCGCTGCGGCAGGCGGAGAACAGTTCTTCGCACTGCTTTACATAGGGGTCCATAGAACCGCCCACGTCAAAAAAGATCAGCACCTTTACCGCGTTGTGCCGCTCGGGCACCATTTTTATATCCAGCAGGCCCGCATTGCGCGCGGTGGAGCGGATAGTGTCATTGAGATCCAGTTCTTCCGCCGCGCCAGTGCGGGCGAACTTGCGCAGCTTGCGCAGTGCCACCTGGATATTGCGGGTGCCAAGACTGATGCTGTCATCCAGATTGCGGAACTGACGCTTCTCCCACACCTTGGACGCAGACTTGTTGCGGCTCTCGCCGCCAACGCGGATACCATCAGGGTGATAGCCGCTGTTGCCAAACGGGCTGGTACCACCGGTACCAATCCACTTGTTGCCACCGCTGTGTCGTTTCTTCTGCTCCTCAAGACGCTTCCTGAATTCCTCCAGCATCTTTTCCAGTCCGCCCATGGACTCGATCTTTGCCTTCTCCTCGTCGGATAGTTGCTTCAGGAACTCCGCCCGCAGCCAGTCCTCCGGAATCATCTGCTTGAGAATGTCGTCGAGGGTTTCCAGGTCTTTGAAGTACGCGGTAAACGCGCGGTCGAACTTGTCGAAGTGCTTTTCGTCTTTGATCAGGCAGGTACGGGCAAGGAAGTAAAACTCGTCCAGGTTCGCGTAGACCAGACGCTGCTGCAGGGCTTCCAGCAGCGAAAGCAGCTCGGTGATGGATACCGGGAGTTGGTAGCGGCGGAGGTTCAGGAAAAATCCGATGAGCATTGGGTTTCCCCGAAGGTGTTAATAGTACATGTAGGAGCCTGCCTGCAGGCGAACATCCGCGGCGGGTTCGCCTGCAAGCAGGCTCCTACAAGGAAGAATTAGCGGCCGTCTCTACGCGCCATAAACGCCAGACGCTCCAGCATGTGTACGTCCTGTTCGTTCTTGAGCAACGCCCCGTAAAGTGGAGGAATCGCCGATTTGGCATCGCGGTTTTTGAGTACTTCCTCGGGAATATCATCCGCCAGCAACAGTTTGAGCCAGTCGATCAATTCCGACGTAGAAGGTTTTTTCTTCAGCCCCGGGACCTCGCGGATCTGGAAGAAAATATCCATCGCCTCGGAAACCAGCTGCTGTTTGATACCCGGGTAGTGCACATCCACGATCTTCTGCATGGTCGCGCGGTCGGGGAAACTGATGTAATGGAAAAAGCAGCGGCGCAGGAAGGCATCCGGCAACTCTTTTTCATTGTTGGAGGTAATAATCACAACCGGGCGGTGTTTTGCGGTGATGGTCTCTCCGGTTTCGTACACAAAGAACTGCATTCGATCGATTTCCACCAACAGGTCGTTGGGGAATTCGATATCCGCCTTGTCGATCTCATCAATCAGCAGCACCACCCGCTCGTCGGCCGCAAAGGCCTCCCACAGTTTGCCCTTCTTGATGTAATTGCCGATGTCGTGCACACGGTCCACCCCCAGCTGGGAATCCCGCAGACGCGAAACGGCGTCGTACTCGTAGAGCCCCTGCTGGGCCTTGGTGGTGGATTTGATATGCCACTGGATCAGCTTCAGTCCAAGGCTGCGCGCCACCTCCTCTGCCAGCAGGGTTTTGCCTGTGCCCGGCTCGCCCTTGATCAGCAGCGGGCGCTGCAGGGTCACCGCGGCGTCCACCGCCATTTGCAGATCGTCGGTGGCGACATAACTGTCGGTTCCGGTGAATTTCATGGCTGCTCCGAATTCCCGTGGATCGAAAAACACTCATGGTAAAGGAAGCGCGGAAAGGGGCCAAAGGCGGAATCGGTCAGATTGGATGACGACAGCGGCCGCAGCCGGGAAGAATCCGACCAGATAGGGATAGCGAGTCAGATTTTGAATGTTCACCGCCGCAATGCGGAGCCTGGACTCTGTGTTTCCGGTGATCTTGTTTATGCAACCTGCGCGCGACGGCGGCGGACCACTTGGCGGCCCTTGTCGGTGATGTACCAGCGGATACCGAGATGACTGTGGATTTTGCCCACCATTTCCAGCACCAGCAGACTGTTCAGGGCACGGGCCACAGAGTTCGTTTCCATATTGCCCTCCTGCACCATCCCCGCCAGCGAGCGAAACACGCAGTCGCCGTTGTTCAGCAGGCCGAGTACTTGCAGGGCATTGTCGTCGAGCTTGCGGATCTGGTTGAAATCGAGCGTCGGCCCCTGATCCGGATCGCCCTCTATCTCGTGCTCCAATAGCGGCATCATCTCCAGCTGCATGGCACGGATTTCCTGCTCCAGATTTTCCACCCGTGCGCGTGCGATGCTGGCATCTCGCAGCTGACGGCGCGCAGCGTTGAACACGAACATGCGCGAGGCAATGGCGGCAAGCAGACAATACCCTGTGAAAATCAGCAGGCGCGAAGGGTCACCCTGAATTTCGATCAGCAAGTCGCTCTGGGTGAACTTGAGAAAAATCGGCACCATCAATGCGCCGCACAGCCCCATGATCAGGCATCGGGCAAGGCCGGCTGGGTCTTCTTCAGTGAACAGCATCTGATAGTAGTTAACCAGGCCACCGAGAATACCGGAGACCAGCATGACCGCAGTCAGAATTAGCAGGTGGTCGAGCATCCCTGTCCCTTCATTCCATGCACAGAAAACGCCAGTGAAGGCACTTTGTGTTTGTCCATTGTTCTTGCGGGCGATTAAGTCCGGCTTTTGATTCGTGCCTGCTGGCGCGTCATTGTGCCATTCGGCGCCGCACCGTCAGCGCTCCCTTCAATGGGAGGGGTTGTTGCGGGCTCTATTAGATATAGCAGCAACCGGGGAACTCAGAAGCCGGGGGAAAGGTCAGCGAGAAGGGAATGGCGCCGGATACCGCAAGAACTGGCCGCCGGCGCGACGGGAAAGATCCAAATAATCAGTACTGGTCACTTTCTGTCATTGGACGGTCTTTACGGCGGCGGAGTATCAGTCCGACGATGCCAATAATCAGCATGACCGCAAAGGCTCCACCTGCGGCAAACACCAAGCTGGCGGTCACCTCCGGGGTTGCACCATTTTCCTCGAACACCATCTGATATGCGAAAAGCGGCAGAACCGGCGTCAGCGGTGCGTCGTCCATAGTGCCACGCGCGGGTACCAGTAGTACGGTAGCGGACACCAGCAAAAACAGATTGCGCAGCCAGGACCAGTGCCAGTTGCGCATAAACCACCAACCCGCCGCGAGCAATACCACCACACCGCCGGCATATATTGCCCAGGCCACCTTGAATTCTTCTGCCATTATCTTTCCGCTTGTCTTTATTAATGGTTCATTTTTCGTTTGGCTATCGGGCACCGTTAACAATTTAATTCTCGCCACCCCGGGGGTTTCCGGGTTCCCGCCTTTGCGGGAAGAACGATGTTTAACGGTATCCTTTCGCGAATAAATTTTTCAATCGTCACCGATCCAGACGACGATGTGATCTTCATAATCTTCCACCTGCACTTGCTCCTCACTGATCACCTGATCCCTCACAGAAATACCGGCTTTATGCACGGATTCCGGATCGCCGGAAACCAGCGGGTGCCACTCGGGCAACTGCCCCCCCTGGGCCAGCAAGCGGTAGGCGCAGGTAGCGGGCAACCAGGCAAAGCTGGCAGCATCGTCCGGGGTCAACTGGATACAGTCTGGCACCTTCTGTTTGCGGTTTGGGTAATCACTGCAGCGGCAGCTGTGGCTGTCCAACAACTTGCAGGCCACACGGGTGGTGTAGACCTCTCCGGTGTCCTCGTCTTCCAACCGGTGCAGGCAGCAGCGACCACAACCGTCGCAGAGGGATTCCCACTCGGAAACCGTCATTTCCGCGAGGGTTTTGCGCTGCCAGAATGGCCTTTGGCTTACCACGTCCGCTACTCCGAATTCAGCCGCGGGGCAGTTTGCTGTTCTGCGCGGCAATTGCCCGCATTTCGTCATCCTGCGCCGGCGGCATTTGCAGATAGTAGCCCTGTTCCTGCAGCGCGTGTATGACCTTCTGCGCATCCGCACGCGCCAGTTTGCGCTCGGGGGTGATCAGCATGGTGGTCACATGCACCGGTGCACCAAACAGTTGCTGCAGGCTTTCCGGCACTTTGGACACGCCATCCTGCTTCTGCACATACAGATACATTTCGTCCTTGCGCGGGCTGCGGTAAATATCGCAAAGAAGTTTCATTATGCGTTTCTCAATCGGTTCAGTTCACCCAGCAATGGCTCACCGACAACAGTTCTGCGCCATCCCAGCAGGCGGCCTTCCAGCTCGGGCTTTTCCGCCTGCACCAGGTTTTCCAGTTCTTTTTTGCGCACCAGGATTTCCGGCGGCAGGCCCGCCGCCTCGGCGAGTTCGGTGACTTTCTGTCGCAGCAGTTTCAGATCCTCACCCTGCTCGCGATTCAGCGGCATAGGCATACGCGGAGGCAGGTCAGTGCGCTCGCTGGCGGCAGCGATGATCTGCAGCAGGGTCTCACCGTATTTGCGCATCGTCTTGCCCTCAAGTCCGGGCTGGCCCAGGGTAGCGAGATGCTTCGGCATCGACTGGGCGAGGCCGAGACAGACATTTTCTTTTAACAGGTGATTGCGCGGTATATCCCGCTCGCGCGCTTCACGCTCGCGCCACGCGCACAGGTCCTGCAGCACCGCAAGCTGTTTCTGTCGCAGGCGCCACGCCCCCTTCACTTTGAGGTAGTAGAGCTCCGGCACTTCCGTCTGGCGCGCGGCCTGGATAATCGCGTCGCAGTCTTCCCGCAACCAGTCGAGGCGCCCCAGCTCGCGCAGTTTTTTCAGCAGCATGCCGTAAATCAGCGGCAACCAGGCCACATCGAGGGCCGCATAATTTTTCTGAGACTCGCTGAGTGGCCGCTGCAGCCAGTCGGAGCGGGTCTCGCTTTTCGGCAGTTCAATCTGCAGCAGCTGCTGCACGGTGGCAGCGTATCCGAGGCCCGCGCCCATACCGGAAATGGCCGCTGCCACCTGGGTATCGAAGATTGGCTCGGGGATGGCGCCGAGCAGGCGATCGAGGGTTTCCAGATCCTCACTGCAGGAATGCATGACTTTGACCACACGCGTGTCCAGCAGCAGCTCCCTGAGCGGTCCCAAATCGTCGATGGCGAGATTGTCGATCAGATAGCAGTGTTTACCGTCCCCGATCTGCACCAGTGCAGGCAACGGGTAGAAGGTGCGGCTGCGCATGAATTCGGTATCCAGCGCCACCGCGCTCTGGGTGCGCCAGCGGGCACAGAGTTCCGCCAGCTGGGTGCTGCTGTCGATCCAGATGGGTGTGGTGTCGACCAGTTGTTTGTTGATTTGTTCGGGCATCAGAAAACCAGCTTAAAGGGCGGTGCGGCTATTGAATGCGTGCGCCAGGGTACCGCCGTCGATATATTCCAGCTCGCCACCAATAGGGACGCC
This sequence comes from Microbulbifer sp. SH-1, assembly GCF_011326135.1. NCBI lineage: Bacteria > Pseudomonadati > Pseudomonadota > Gammaproteobacteria > Cellvibrionales > Microbulbiferaceae > Microbulbifer > Microbulbifer sp. SH-1. The sequence continues at coordinate 2,184,558 of NZ_CP046948.1, forward strand.
GTGGGCAATACGGCTCACTTTGACACCTTTGGCGCGGGCACGCTCGGCGATGAACTGGGCGGTGGCCTCGCCTTCCACAGTGGGGTTGGTGGCAATGATCAGCTCGGCAATACGCTCCTCTTCCTGCTCGCCCAGGCGCTCGCCCAGCAGGTCGAGCCCGAGGTCTGCTGGCCCAACGCCGTCAATGGGGGACAGGTGGCCGTGCAATACGAAGTAGAGACCGTGGTAGTTGCCCGCCTGTTCAATGGCGAGCACATCCGCCGGGGTTTCCACCACACACAGCAGAGAATGATCGCGCCGGGTGTTGTTGCACAAGGCGCACACTGCTTGCTCGGTAAGCGTGCGACAGCGGCTGCAGCGTCCGACTCTTTCCACCGCCTGTTGCAGCGAGTGGGCGAGCAGGCCAGCCGCATCGCGGTCTTTTTCCAGCAGATACATCGCCATGCGCTGCGCGGATTTGGGACCGACACCGGGCAGGCAGCGCAGTGCGCGAATCAGGTCTTCAATCAAGGGGCTGAACATTTATCGGGTACGCCGGTTCAATAACAAAAAGGGGTCACTAACAAAAAGGGCCCGATTGGGCCCGGTATGCTCGATGGGCTCTCGACGGTAGGCCCGTCAGCCGAACGGGAACTTGAACCCTTCCGGCAGGTTCATGCCGGCGGCGAGCCCACCCATTTGCTCCTTCTGCACCTTTTGCGCGGCTTCTTCCACCCGGCGCACGGTATCGTTCACCGCTGCGGCCAGAAGGTCTTCGAGCATTTCCTTGTCTTCGCCGAGTAGGCTCTGGTCGATGTTGACGTCTACTACGTCGTGACGACCGTTCATGGTGACCTTCACCATGCCCGCGCCGGATTCACCGGTAACGCGCAGGTCAGCCAGCTCTTGCTGGATTTTTTCCATGCGCTCCTGCATATCGGCCTGCATCTTCTGGGCCTGCTGCATCAAATCGCCCAAACCTTTCATCATGGGAGTCACCCTTCCATTAATTCATTCAACACATGCGGAGAACGCTAAAAATCGTCGCAAGCACGTGGCTGGTAATGACCGCCGGACGCCACCAGGGCGCGCGCAGTAGATTTTTGCTCTGGTCAGCCCAGGTATTCCACGGTTTCCGGAACCAGCTGCGCGCCCAGCTCCGCCTGCAGATCCTGCACCAGCGGGTCCCGGTTGAGGGCGTCGCGGGCGGAGAGTAACTGCGCCTCGCGGGTAGCCGCCACCAGTCGCGCCGGCGTTCCACCGTGGACTTCGCCCACCTGGATATGAACACTTACCGGCTGGCCGAAAAAGTCTCCCAACACATCGGCGAGGCGGCGCTGATGGCCGTCGTCGTAGAGGCTGCTGAAAGACTGGTCCAGGATAAAAGACAGTATATGGTCCTGCCGCCCCTGCAACTCCAGATGCGAGGCAATGGAGTGGAGAATACCGGTCACGCCGATCTGCGGATACATAGCCGGCCAGCTGCCGGGCGACAACGCTTCCAGACGCGCCGGCGGCACAACTGGCGCTGGCTGCGCTGGCACACTGGGAGGAATCGGCGCCCGCGCTGCCGGCGCAGTCTGCGCTTCGGCTACCTGTTGCCGCAAGCGCTCGCGCATGGCGGCGCGGTCATCATCCGCTGCCGGTGCGCCCTCGTTTACCGGTGCGACCGTGTTTTCAGGTATCGCAGGCACAACAGATTCTTCTTCCGCTACTGCGGCAAATGTGGACGCGGCGGGCTCCGCCGCTGGAGATAGCGGCTTCTCTTCAGCTGCGGGCTTTTTTTCGCTGTCACTCCGGCTTGCCGTGTAGTTCGGCTCGAGTGGGCGCGACTCCAGCCCGCGGTCCGGACTTTCGCTCACCGGCTCGTCGTCCCACGGCGGTGTGTCGTCCTGTGGCGGCGCAGACTGCGGCTCTGGACGGGTTGGCTCAGCCGGGGGCGGGCTGGAGGACACAGACGCCCCTGCAGGCGCCTGAGCGACAGTCTCATTCACTGTTGGCGCAGGCTGCGGCTCTGCTGCAACCGGTGCCGATACCGGCTGTGGCGCCGGTTTGTGTTCAACGGCCTGGCCGGCACCGGCGAGGCGGGCCGTTGGAATGTTGGCAACGCCCTGTGGCTTGAATGCCAGCATCCGCAAAAGCGCCATCTCAAAACCGCCGCGAGGGTCCGGCGCCAGCGGCAGGTCTCGGCGTGCAAGCAGGGCCATCTGGTAGAAAAGTTGCACGTTTTCACTGGCGATGGTGGCCGCGTGTTGTTGCAGCTGTTCCGCATCGCCGAGGGCGTTGTCGATCGCCTCCGGTAGCACCTGGGCAATGGCGATACGATGGAGAATGGACGCGAGTTCCGCCAGTGCAGCGCTGTAATCCGGTGCGTGCTGCGAGAGATCGTTGACCGCGGCGAACAGCGCCGCCGGGTTCTCATCCGCCAGTGCCTGTACCAACTTCCACACCAGATTGCTGTCGAGTGTGCCGAGCATGGCCCGCACTTCCGCCTCGCTGATCTTGCCACCGCCAAACGCAATGGCCTGGTCGGTAAGACTCATGGCATCGCGCATGCTGCCGTCGGCAGCGCGCCCGAGCAACCACAGGGCGGCCTCCTCAAACGGCACTAGCTCTTTTTCCAGTACGAAACGCAGGTGCTCAACCACCCGCTCCGGGCTCATGTTCTTCAGATTGAACTGCAAACAGCGGGATAGCACCGTGACCGGCAGCTTCTGCGGATCGGTGGTGGCCAGCAGGAATTTGACATGGGGCGGCGGCTCTTCCAGCGTTTTCAACAGGGCGTTGAAAGAGCTGTTGGACAGCATGTGCACCTCGTCGATCAGGTACACCTTGTAGCGACCCCTTGTGGGCGCATACTGCACATTTTCCAGCAGCTCGCGGGTGTCCTCCACCTTGGTGCGGGAAGCCGCGTCCACCTCAATCAGGTCCACAAAGCGCCCTTCGGCAATCTCGTTACACACCGAGCACTGGCCGCAGGGTTCGGAACTGACACCGGTTTCGCAGTTGAGGCACTTGGCGAGAATCCGCGCAATGGTGGTCTTGCCCACTCCGCGGGTACCGGCAAACAGATAGGCGTGGTGCAGGCGGTTGTTGTCCAGGGCATTGATCAGCGCCTGGAGCACATGCTCCTGGCCCACCATCTCCCGAAACAACCGCGGCCGCCACTTGCGCGCCAGTACTTGATAACTCATTCGCTCTCCGCACCTTGGGGTGCCCTGATTTGGACGGAATATGCCGGCAGCGGCACTTGAGAAGTCGGCCATTATAGCGACATCACCGCTCAGGAGTAGACACCCGCCAGCCGGCGTCGGCGGGGAGCACCGCAAACGACGTTTTCTCGGCTCCGCCTCCCGAAAGGACGAACTTGAGGACAATTCGGTCAACTTATCGTGTCAAAACGACCACTCGTCGATTGCTATACGCCTGTGTTATAACTTGCCCGGCTCGAGACAAAGCAACCACAACAATCACAACGAGCGCTGTACGGGGATTTCACCAACCAATGAATAAAGCCCGGAAGACACTTCTGGAGAAGCTGTTTGCCGAACACGGCCAGGCACTGGTGCGCTTCGTCACTCGCATTGTGCGCAGCCCTGAAGACGCCGAAGACATTGCCCAGTACGCCTATCTGCGCCTGCAGAACCTTACCGATGAAAAGGATCTGGAGAACCCCCGCGCCTACCTCTTCCAGATTGCCAACAATCTGGCGCTGGATCAGCTGCGCCGGGGGAAGCTGCATATTGATTACGTCAACCAGCACCTGCCCGTCGACAGCACCGGCGAGGATGACCACGCCGACCACCACTCTCCGGAACGGGTTCTCGCTGCCAGGCAACAACTACAGGCCATTCACGAAGCCATGGACAGCCTGCCTCTTAAGTGCCGCCAGGCTTTCCTGTTGCACCGCAACCGAGGCCTCTCCTATAGCGAAATCGCTGAAGATATGAACATATCCGTCAGCAGTGTGGAGAAGTACATTCTGCAGGCGCTGAAGGTCTGCCGGCAGAAAACCGGAAACCTCTAATCCCGCAACCAATCTCAATCCGCCCCTCCGTGGCGTACAGGCTTGCTGTGGCGCTTTACCGACACCGCACTGCCGTGCCCAACAGGATTCGAACCAGTCTGGCGCACACCGGCTGACCAGTGCACCGCGGTGCAGCAAATTAATTCGAATTTGTTTGAGGTAATCCCCCCGCTGCTCGTCTTACCTATGAGCAGCGGCATCTGAACAAGAAAAAACGGATTCCGTGAGAAATTTGTGCTAAATTTTTCGGCGTTTTTTCGCAAAAATTGCACAGAAAGTTTGTAGCAGTTGATTTGAGCGCCTTCCCATAGCACCATATTGGTGCATCCAGGCAGTTAAGGCCTGAGGAAAGGCACTTACCACCCAAATGACAACTCTGACAGGCAGTCCAACAGGTTATCGGAAAACAAGGTATTAGTGCGGTGAACCCTCAGGAAGTACAAGACGTACCAACGGAAGACAGGCTGGACCAGGCGTGTGCCTGGATCGCGCGCCTGCGTTCCGACGCGCTCAGCGATACCGACCGCCGCGCTTTTGCCCAATGGATGGCGGAGTCTCCGGCGAACCACAAAGCCTTTGAGGAAATGTGTGAACTCTGGGGCGACCTGGGTGTACTCTCCCGCCTGCCGCTCGACGAAATCTACCCCGAAAGCGTTCCCGCGTCTCACCACCGCGACACCGCTAATCAAGCAAGCCGCGGGCGCCCAACGCCGGCCGGCGACGAGCCCTCCAGCCGCGGATGGAACCTGCCTCAATGGCTGATGGGCGGCAGTGCCGTTGCAGCCTGCCTTGGCATTGCCCTTTGGATTGGCAACCAGTGGTTGCAACAGACACCAACGCAACAGCAGATGTACACCACGGCTGTCGGCGAAATGCGCACTGTTGATCTCCCCGATGGTTCACGCGTACAGCTGAACACCAACTCGGAGCTAATCGTCAACTTCAGCCGCGAAGAGCGCCGCACACAACTGCTGCGCGGCGAGGCTTACTTCGATGTGGCCCGCCAGACCGCACGCCCCTTCACGGTAAGCGCCGGTAGCGCCAATATCCGCGTGCTGGGCACCCAGTTCAATGTGGAGCGCAACCCCGAGAACACCCGTGTATCCGTCACCGGCGGCACCGTGGCCGTGAGCGAGGCCAGCGCCGCCAGTGGCCTGCGGCCGGAAACCGTCAAGCTGACCCGCAATCAGAAGGTCAGCGTGTCTGGCAGCGGCCTGTCCGAAGTCGGCCGCACCTCCGAGCAGGAGGCACTTGACTGGACTCAGGGTCAACTGGTCTTTGACGAAACCCCGCTCAACGAGGCATTGGAAGAACTGAACCGCTATCTCAAGGTACCTGCCGCTGCAGCACCTGCAGTGGGTGACAGGACTCTGTCCGGCACCTTCGAGCTGACCGACCCGGAAAACACGCTTTCCGCCATCGCCGCCGCACTGGGATTGAGCCAGGATCACAGCAATCCCAACCTGACTCTCTTGTCCCCCAAGCCTAACTGAGATATAAACCTCGCTTCGGGTGATCGTACTTTTTTTAGCCAAAAGCTTGCGCTCACCTTCACCAGATAATCCATCAGAATGCATGCAGTCGCGGCCGCTGATCGCGCCGACTGCGCGGGTGAGACGAGAGCATTGGACTTCCGGCACTGGGTAACACTGTCTCTGACAGGCCTGCTGGCATTCTCCGGGAGTGCTCTCTCCGCCTGCCCGAAATCCGGCGTCCAGCTTCCTTCCGGCCCTCTTTCCCGCGCACTGATTGCCCTTGGCAAGCAATGCCGGGTGTCGCTGGTGATGCAACCCAACAGTGTGTCCAGCATCCAGGTTAGAGAGCAGCACCTGGAAACCTCCAATGGCAGTATCGCCCCGGCGCTTCATCAGCTGCTAGACAAGACGCCACTGACCTTCATGCACACCGGCACCAATGCGGTGGCGATCATTGCCCGCCCCACAGAATCAGAGGGCGATCATGCGGCAGCGGCACCAACCCTGCCTGCCGAAGAAGTCACGGTTACCGGGCAGAGTCTCACCGGCAGCCACCTGCGCCACCTGAAGCTCGACAGCTACGCGCCGATCGATGTGCTTGCACAACCGGAACTGGAAATCACCGGCGCACAAACCGTCGCCGAGCTGCTTAAGTTCCTGCCCGCGGTTTCAGGTAATTCCACCAGTACGTCTGTCACCAACGGCGGCAACGGCACGGCCACCGTCACCCTGCGCGGCCTTCCCGCCAGCAATACCCTGGTACTGATCAACGGCCGGCGCATCGTCAACAACGGATTCGGTGGTGAAGCGGCGGACCTGAACACCATTCCGCTCTCCGCGGTAGACCGCATCGAAGTACTGAAAGACGGCGCCTCGGCCGTATACGGCTCCGACGCTATTGCCGGGGTGGTGAACATCATCCTGCGGCGGGATTTTGACGGGCTGGATATCAGCAGTTATTACGGCCAGGCGGTACGCGGCGACCAGCGGACCAATTCATACAGCATTACCTGGGGTGGCGGCAGCGAGACCAGCCACTTGATGTTCAGCCTCGCCCACTACCGCCAGGGCGAAATTCGGAGTCGCGATCGGGATCTATCCGACTCTGCCGACAACCGCGCCCTCGGCGGTACGGATGTGCGCTCTTCCGCGTCCCCGTCGGGATATATTTCGCTCACCAGCGGCGTAGTCACCAATGACGGAGATGGATTTACTCACTGGAACGAGGACTTCCTGTATAACTTCCGTGAGCACACCTCCGCTCTGGTTCCCTCCGAGCGTCAGTCCCTTTATGTTGCCGCCAGTCACAGCCTGTCTGACACCGTGGACGCCTACGCAGAGTCCATGGTTATTCGCACCCGCTCTGAATTGACAATGGCGCCCACGCCCGTCTTTACCCGCTTCGACAATGGCGATCTCAGCATCGCGCGCGATCAGATCTACAACCCGTTTGGCGAAGAAATCACTGACGTACGGAAGCGTGTACAAGAGCTGGGCCCGCGAATCCAGAACAACGACACCGATACCTGGCGCCTGAACACCGGCATAAAAGGACAAGCCGACGAATGGCGCTGGGAGCTTACCGCTGCGACCCATTACACCCGAGCCAACGAAACCCTCAGCAACCTGATTGACCCGAACCGCCTTTCCCTCGCCCTCAAAGGGCCGGATGTCTGTGCCGAAGAAAACGACTGCGTAGCGGTCAACCTGCTCGGCGCCCCCGGTAGTATCGACGGCGTACAGCTGGACTATATCCGCGCAGAGAACCGCGTAGACGGCACCACCCGCATGCACTCGGTTACCTATGTCGCCGATGGCCCATTGGGCGGGAACGCCGCCGGAGAAATACTCGCCGCCGCCGGTATCGAAATCCGCCGCGAGGCCATAGATTTCACCTCTACCGATTCTGCCGGTCTCTCGCTGATTGGTGGCGTAGCCTCAGGTGCGGCGGAGGGTCAACGCCTGATCGGCGAGGCATTTGCCGAAATTTCCCTGCCACTGAAAGCGGACCGCCTGTGGCTCGACGGCGCGCTGCGCTATTCCGAGTACAGCGACTTCGGCAACACCGCCAATCCAAAAATTGCACTGCGCTGGCGACCGTGGCCGGCGCTACTGGTGCGCGCGAGCTATGCCACCGGATTCAAGGCACCTACGCTCATCGACATGAACCAGACCGGCCACCAGAGCCAGGAATTCCTGTTCGACCCCTGCACCAATAGCAATGCCGACCAACTGCCCGGCTGCAACGGTCGCGCGGATCAGGACCGCATCCAGTATCTGACGGAATATGGTGGCAATCCGGACCTTCAACCGGAAACTTCAGACAACCGGTCCCTCGGCGTCGTGTGGACCCCCGGCGACTTCACCGGATTTCATGCCAGCCTCGACCTGTTTGAGATCCGTCAGAACGATGTGATTGATACCAGCCCCCAGTACCTGATCACGAAAAATGCCTATCACGGACTGTTCCGCGATCGCGTGCAGCGGGACGGCGAAGGCGATATCACTCGCATCGTCGCCACCCGCCTGAATATCGGCGCCCGTGAAGTGCGCGGCGTCGATGCCTCCATGCGCTACCAGTATCAGTCCAAAACACTCGGACTGATCCGCTGGTCCATGAACAGCAGCCATATGTCGCGCTACCTGAACCAGCTCGCGCCAGGCAGCCCGGTCGAAGATCTCTCCGGCACATTTGCCGATGCCGCCAGCGGCGGCGCTGGCTCACTGCCCGAGTGGAAGGCCAACACCGGTATTTACTGGCAGCGCGGTCGCTGGGAAGGCGGCTACACCATTCACTATGTGAGTGACCTTGAAGAGAGCTTTACGCTCAACGATCAGGCCGTCACTCGCACCATCGACAGCTGGTCCACCCACGATCTGCAACTGGCATACGGCGTACCCAGTGGTTTCCGCTTCGCCATTGGCATCGACAACTTGCTGGACCAGGCACCGCCTTTCGCCGCCTCGGCATTCAACGACAATTTCGACGCTCGCACCTACGACCTGACCGGGCGCTACTGCTACACCACTTTCAGCTTCAGCATGTGATGCAACCGGCGACAACCGGTTTCTCCTTTTTAGAATCCGCACTACGCTGTTGGCAGTAGCGCGATTACTGCGATGAATGGACACGCGACGAATAAAATCCGGTCGTTGTCCAAGCTATTTGCGATTCGCGAATTTCCCTTTCCTGTCCGCATCAATGTCGCCCCCTCCCCGCTCCCGGCAAAAACTGACGCACATTCCGTTCGCTCATTTCCCCACGGATGACGTCGCAATTGGCACAAACGAACCAAAGGCGCAATTTCATTCACAAAATCTCTTGATGAAAGAAAAATTGTTCTAGGGTTGTTAGCAAGCCTCTATTGATAGAAGTAAGCAGTTGTCAGGGAGAGCAAAGCCAAATTCGGCGAACATTACCGGTATCAGGAGAGGTATACCATGGACAGAACCCGTCTTTCTCGGGCAATCAAGGGCGCGATCGCGGCTGCCGCGGTTTCAACCAGCTTTTCCTCCGTTTCTTTTGCCCAAGATACTCAGGCAGAGGTTGAGGAAATTGTTGTAACCGGTTCTCGAATTCAGCGTGCGACAGACGCCAACAGCGCCACCCCTATCAGTGTGTTTGACGCGGCACAACTCGAACAGTCAGGGCAAACCACTCTGGAAGATTTCCTGCAAGATATTCCATCAATGACCGGTGGCCAACTGGGCTCATCGGTAAACAATGGCAGTGCCGGCCTGGCGACAGTATCGCTTCGCGGCCTCGGATCTTCCCGCACACTGATCCTGATGAACGGTCGCCGCCTCAGCTCATCCGGCGGCGCCACCGGTGTGGTCGACCTCAACACCATCCCTACCTCCATCATTGAACGCGTCGAAATACTTCGCGACGGAGCATCCACCATTTACGGTTCTGACGCCATCGCCGGTGTCATCAACATTATCACCAAGAAAGGGTTTGAGGGGGCGGAGCTCACCGCGGATTACGGTTCCTCCACGCACGGTGACGGCGATGAATATCTCGCCGCAGCGACCTTTGGTACAGGGAACGACAAAGGTCATGTGATGCTAAATGCGCAGTACACCAAGCGCGATGATATCTGGCAGGGAGACCGCCGCTTCTCCGAGTGCCCTCTTGGCGAATCTGGTGGCAACGTGCTTTGTATCGGTAGCCCGACAACTATCCCGGCGCGCTTCTCTCCTCTATCGAATAACGACCAATTCATTGTCGACCCGGTTACCGGAGAAGTCGAAGATTTTGACCTGGCTCGGTACGGCTACAATTTCGCGGCAGCCAGCTATCTGGTAACTCCCCAAGAAGTTGCTTCCATTTATGGATATGGCACCTACGAATTATGGGACTGGGAAGACGTTACTACGATACGGGGATTCTCTGAGCTCTCATTTGTTAACCGTCGCTCAGACCAATTGATGGCAGCGGAGGGTACTTTTTGGGCTCCAGAAGTTCCATTGACAAATCCAGGCTTCCCCGCGGGATTCAATGAACCAGTCACCATCGGCCGCCGTCTGGCTGAAACCGGTGGCCGTTCGTTTACCCAAGACCTAAATACCTGGCGCGGCGTCGTCGGCCTGGAAGGTGAGTTCTGCAATGAGTGGACCTGGGACCTTTCTTACAACTATTCCCGCTGGATCGACTCGCAGATAGACCGCGGCAGGGCCAATACCATTCGGTTCGAAAACCTCCTTGACCCAGCCGCTTGCGCCGCCGATCCAGATTGTGCGGCTGCCGTTGCCGAGACCGGCGAAACAGCCTGGAATCCCTTCGCGGAAAACAGTCTCTCCCCTGCCATGCAGCAGTATGCCCTAGTAACCAACTCACCTATAGAGCGCGCCAGATTACGTAGCTTCCAAGCCAACCTAGTAGGTGATTTCGGAGAATGGGCCCTTACCGGTGAGGCGCCCGCTTGGGCCATCGGTTATGAAAACCGTTCAGAGACGACAGAAATTATTCCTGATGGCGCTGCGGAAATCGGCCAGATCTACTTTGTAAATGGCGACGCATGGGGCGGCAGTTACAGTGTCGATGAGTTTTATGGAGAAGTAAGGGTCCCGGTGCTGGAAGGACGCCCGTGGGCAGATATTCTCGCTTTCGAAGCTTCATTCCGGTATTCCGACTACAACACCATAGGTAGTGACACCACCTTTGGCGCAGTCATCGAATATGCGCCACTGGAGCAACTCCGCTTCCGTGGCACCTACTCCGAAGGATTCCGTGCCCCAGGCCTGGACGATTTGTTCCTGACCCCAACCGTATCCGCAGAAACCTATACCGATCCATGTAACGACTACGATGCCGATGAAGACCCTGTCAACGTTGTTGCCAACTGCATGGCTGACGGTATCGCCCCCGGGACCACTATCGGCACACAGGCAACCGGTCTGTTCGGCGGCAACCCGGACCTGAATGCTGAAACATCCGAGAGCTATACCCTGGGCATCGTGTGGACTCCAACCTTCACTGATGACATGGGATTCACTCTGGATTACTTCAATATCAGTATTGACGACGCCATTGGCACTCTGACCACTAACACCATTGTCAACGGTTGTTATGAGAGTGCGAACTTTAGCTCACCACTGTGTGACCTGATTACCGGCGCACCCGCAGTAGGCACCAGTCCCTCGGCAGACGCGCCCCAGCGCCGAGCATCGGACCTGACTGTTGCCGGTCAGCTATTGAATAGCCAGAACGTCTCAACCTTTGAAACCTCCGGTGTCGATCTCGGATTCGACTACAGCATGGAGATGGGTCCTGGTATTTTCACGGTTAACGCTACCGCGACCTATCTGCATGAATGGAAGTATCGCGCCAGCGCCGACGACCCCACCATCGATTTGGCCGGCTATTATGGTGCAGACCCGGTAACCACAGCTATCGTGGCTTTCCCTGAGTGGAAGCTATACACCACCTTCGGCTACGAGTACGACTGCTGGAGCGCGTTTACCACCGTCCGGATGCTGGGTGAAGTTGATGACTTTGATCCGCAAGCCGGAGACCTTGCAACTCATATTGACACTACTTGGTATCAAGATGTGAACTTCAACTACTTCCGCTGGGAGAACATCAAGATTACCGGTGGTATCCGCAACGTCTGGAACCAGCAGCCACCATATGTCACTAACTACGATGACATGAATACGCTAATGAGAAGCTACGACACTGTCGGTCGCTTCTTCTACGGTAGCGTGACCTTTCAGTTCTAACCCTCCGCCTCAGAAGTTCACCTCTCCAGCCCCGCCTCCATGGCGGGGCCCCTAGTTCCCGCCCATAGCTATCAACACACGATTATCGGACATATATATCCCAAACATCATATCCTGACTATATATCTCAAAATGTTTTTCAATTTCCTTGAGGGAACTATTTCGCCATCCGTTAAATGATCGTTGGGAAGGGAATGACCACTTGGGGGTAGTCATTCCAGCTTCGTGAAACAATTCAAAAAGATCCAACGATCAAGAGAGGATTTAGAATGAGAACTAGCTTTAAGAGAAGCATGCTGGCAGCAGCAGTAAGTGCGACTTTGTGCGCACCTGTATTTGCCGCAGATGACACCAAAGGCTATCTTCGTGGTGCGTTAATCGCCAGTGAGGTTAGCACCTCCGATGTAACTATTACCGTTACGGATCAAAAACAAGGCGCCTCCCGTACTTTTGTCACTGGTACAGATGGCGAGTTTCGCTTCCCAGCATTGGCCACCGGTGTCTATGACATCTCTGCCAGCAAAAACGGCGAAGTAATTGCTGAAGCAAAAGGCGTGGTCGTTGGTTTGGGAGGAAAAACCACCTTCAACTTAGTGGCATCTGGCTCCGGCACTATTGAAGAGCTCGAGGTTGTCGGCAAGCAAGTAAGTGTTGACACCAGTTCTGCAGTACAAGATTTCGTAATTAATACCGATGAATTGACCTCTAAAATCCCTGTTGCACGCAACCTCACCTCTATCGCTCTGCTGGCCCCATCAGCAACTGCCGGCGACGTGTCATTTGCTACAAACAACCACGATGCTCCAGGCCTTTCATTGGGTGGTGCATCTGTTGCTGAGAATGCCTGTTTCATCAACGGTCTCAACACAACTGATTTCCGTAAAGGCCTAAGTTGTAGTCAGGTTCCGTTTCAGTTCCTTGACACTGTACAGGTTAAGAATGGCGGCTATAACGCGGAATTCGGGCGTGCCATTGGCGGTGTAATGAACGCAACCTCCAAACGTGGTGGTAACGAGTTTGAAAGTGGCGTAAATATGTTTTGGGAGCCGGACGCTTTGCGTTCAGACTCTCCAAACACCTATGCTGCAGATAACGATCAGGACGAACGCGAGCAATTGAATTTTGATGTTTGGGCTAGTGGTGCAATCATCCAAGACAAACTGTTTTACTATGGTTTGTATAGCCGTCACAACCAAACCAATGTTGACGCGGGCTCCGGTCGTTACTTTGAAAGCACCTGGGAGGATGACTTCTGGGCGCTCAAAATAGATTACGTTATCGCTGAAGGCCACACACTGGAATACACTGGTTTTGACGATACCCGCGAAGAAACCGAGGGTGGATATAAGTACAGCTCAGAGGATGGGAAGGGTGACAAGATTGCCGATTCTTTCTACACTCGTGGCGGTGTGAACCACACTATTAAGTATACCGGAGCCCTCACTGACGATCTTACGTTGAATGCCCAATACGGTATCAACAAATATGACCGTATGGATGATAACAGCGCGAGTGCCAACCCTGCAGTCATTGACTATCGCTCCGGCTCTCGTGTTGACATTGGCAACTGGGTAAGCCAACAAATCCTGGGAGCAAACGACGAGCGTAAAGCCTGGCGTATTGACCTTGATTATTACGTCGGAAATCATAGCCTTCGTGCAGGTTTTGATAGCGAAGTTAATACTGCCAACGAAGCGACAGAATATACTGGTGGTCACACCTATATGTACCGGGTAGCTTCCGCAAGCAGCTCACTGGTTACCGCTGGACTACTGAATGAAGGCGATGAATTTGTCGAAGACCGAATTTACGAAAACTTTGGTAGCTTCGAAACCGTTACAAACGCTTTCTACATTCAAGATGAATGGGAAATTAATTCTCAACTGACAGCCTATATTGGTGTCCGCAACGAAAGTTTCGACAACAAGAATGCCGAGGGAAATTCCTTCATCAAGATTGACGACCAGTGGGCACCGCGCTTGGGTATAACTTTCGATCCTACCGGCGACGCCACCTCCAAGATTTACGGTAACTTTGGTCGTTACTTCTTACCGATCGCCGCCAACACCAATATGCGTATGGCCGGCGCAGAATGGTATACAGCAGATTACTATCCTTTGCTGGAACTTAACGGTGACGACTCCCCAGTCTATGGCGATCACTTGGCACGCAGCGTCTTTGCCAACGGAGAAGTTGCAGATACACGCTCCATCCTCGATGAAAACATTGAGCCCATGTACCAAGACGAATTCATCCTCGGTTACGAGCTGGCTCTTAACGATGACTGGACTCTTGGTGTCCGCGGTGTTTACCGTGACCTGAAGAGCACCATCGAAGATATCGCTATCGACGCCGCAGTGATTGACCACTACAACTCTACTGGCACATGGGATGCCTCTAAAGTTGACGGGGATACTGTTGAAGATGTATTTGGTGGCTTCCACCAGTACGTTCTCACCAACCCTGGTGCAGATATGCGTGTTTACATCCCTGAGCAAGATGAAACGATTGAGCTGACCGCCGGCCAGCTGGGGTACCCTGCTGCCGAACGTACGTACAAGGCTCTTGAGTTGACCTTCGATCGCGCTTGGGATGGCAAATGGATGCTGGGCGGCTCACTTGTTATCGCCAGCCTGAAAGGTAACCATGAAGGCTATGTGAAGAGTGACAATGGACAAGATGACGCAGGCATTACTACTTCATTTGACCAGCCTGGTCTGACTCAAGGCTCTTTCGGCTATCTGCCGAATGATCGCCGCTGGACAATCAAAACCTGGGGTTCTTACCAGTTCGACAATGGACTGCTGATGGGTGCTAACTTAACTGCTAAGGATGGCCGCCCTATCAGCTGTATTGGGAACCACCCAACCGACGCCTTTGCCGCCGAATACGGTTCTGAATCGATGTTCTGTGGTGGTGAAATGGTTGTGCGTGGTACTGCCGGTCGCACCAGTGATATTTTCAATATCGACGCTAGCCTCCAGTATCCGATCAACATGAGCAATGGTTCAGAGCTTGTACTGCGTGCTGACGTGTTTAACCTGTTCAACTTCGACAATGAAATCGAGGTTCGTGAGCTGGGTGAGTTGGACTTTGCCGGTGCAGATCCTAACTACAAAAAGCCTACCAGCTATCAAGCACCTCGCAGCGTTCGTCTGAGCGCCAATTATCGTTTCTGATAATTGAGAGCAGTAATTTACTGACAACCGTATCAAGCCCCGACCACTGTGTCGGGGCTTTTTTTTTGCCAATCACAATCTTTCCGACAGTCACTAAAGACAGGCACAAAGCTTACGCCTAGGTTACACCAAAGCTCTCTGAAATATTTTTTTGAATTTTAGTGAGGGAACCACTCCTTCATCCGTTAAATGATCGTTGGGAAGGGAATGACCACTGGGGGTAGTCATTTCCGGCATCGCCTATTCAGGCAACACAATATAAATCCAACGATCAAGAGAGGATTTCCAATGAAAAAGAACCTACTGTCTGTAGCTGTTAAAGGCGCTCTGGGCCTCACCGCAGCTGCAATCATGGTTCCGGCAATGCCCGCATTTGCTCAGCAAGATGCGTCAATGGTAGAAGAAGTAGTAGTTACTGGTTCTCGTATTCAGCGTGACGCAAACGAAGTTAGTGTAAGCCCGGTTACTACCGTAAACGCTGATGATTTCAAAGCGACTGGTGTCGTTCGCGTTGAAGACCTGATTAACAGCCTTCCACAAGTTGCAGCAACTCAGACTGCCGGGCAGGCGAATGGTGCCACTGGTACAGCAACCGTATCTCTGCGCGGACTGGAGTCACAGCGTACTCTGGTGCTAATCGACGGTCGCCGTATGCCTGCAGGCTCCCCTGTTGCCGGTGGTTCCGGAGCGGACTTGAACCAGATTCCCGGTGCCTTGGTGGAGCGCGTTGAAGTGCTGACCGGCGGTTCTTCCGCCACTTACGGTTCTGACGCGATTGCTGGTGTCGTCAACTTCATCATGAAGGATGACTTCGAAGGTCTCCGTTTCGAAACCCAAACCAGTTTGTATCAGCACAACAATAACAACAGCGACATGCAGAACCTGGTTGAATCCAAAGGTTTTGACGTTGCTGATGGCAGTGTGACTGACGGTGAAATCAATGATTTTGCCCTCATCATGGGTGCCAATCTGGACAACGGTCGTGGCAACGTTACAGCTTATGCGAACTACCGCAAGATTGATTCCGTTCTGCAGTCAGATCGTGACTATAGTGGCTGTGCACTGGCCGGCTCACCGGATTCATTTGGCTGTGGCGGCTCCACCACCATGTTCCCGGCCAGATTTACTGATTTTGGATCGAACAATGGCTTGGGTCCGAATGGCGAAGCCATTAAAGGGTTTGACTACCTCGTAGAAGGCAACGAGTTTGTTAAACGCAATGGTGAAGTTTATAACTACGGCCCATTAAACTATTTCCAACGTCCCGATGAGCGTTGGACCATGGGTGCGTTTGCGCACTACGACATCAATGATAATGCCACCGCCTACACTCAGCTGATGTACGCGGATGACCGTACCGTTGCGCAAATCGCGCCGTCTGGTGCCTTCTTTGTTACCAGTGACCTCAACTGTGGCAACCCGCTGCTTTCTGAGCAGCAATTCGAAGCTATCTGTGGCGTCTACGGCCTGACCAAAGATCAAAATCTCAGTGATTTGGTTGTAACCAAAACTGATCCCGACGGCAACGTACTTATCAATGAAGTAACCGGCAACCCCATTACCGCTCCCGGAGCCATCTATATCGGCCGCCGCAACGTTGAAGGTGGTCCACGCCAAGACGATCTGCGACACACCAGCCTGCGCGGTGTTTTTGGTGTTCGCGGCGATATCAACGAGAGCTGGTCTTACGATGTATATGCACAGTATGCAGAAGTAAGTATGGAACAGACCTACCTGAATGATTTTTCCGCAACCAGAATTGCTCGTGCACTCAACGTTGTAGAAGATGACAAAGGTAATATTGTTTGTCAGTCCGTTGTCGATGGATCTGATCCTACATGTGTTCCCTACAATATCTTCCAGGAAGGTGGCGTTACTCAGGAGGCACTGAACTATCTGATTCTGCCTCTGTTCGCCCGAGGAACTACCGAGCAGGAAATTTATTCAGGCTATGTGACCGGCAACCTCGGCGACTATGGCGTTCAACTGCCCAGTGCTGATAGTGGTGTAGCAGTTGTTATGGGCTTGGAAAGCCGTAGAGAGACACTGAATTACAGCCCGGATAACGGCTTCCTCACTGGTGATGGTGCCGGTCAAGGTGGCCCCACCTTAGGTGTCGACGGAAGTCTGAGCGTAAAAGAAGTGTTCACTGAAATGAACATTCCCCTGGTTACCGGCAAGCCCGGATTCGAGTACTTGGGTCTGGAAATGGCCTACCGGTACTCTGACTACTCTACCGACATCAGTACCGATACCTTTAAGCTGGCTGCAGACTGGTCACCAATTTCCGACCTGAAAGTCCGCGCAAGCTTCCAGTCCGCAATGCGCCACGCCAATATTCGGGAACTCTATCGCCCGAGATCTATTCAGCTGTTCGACATGACAGAAGACCCCTGCGGATCTCGCGTGAACAGCAAGGGTGAGCTGGTTGGGCCATCTGCCTCTCTGGAAGCATGTATGAACTCCGGCATAACTGCAGCAACGTACGGTGGAGACATGGATTCCCCTGCCGGTCAGTACAACTTCATCGGCGGTGGTACCGAGACTCTAACACCTGAAGAGTCCGAGACCGTGACCTTTGGATTTGTATATTCTCCGAGTATGGTCGAAGGTCTGACCGTAAGCGTGGACTATTTCAATATCGACGTTACCGACGCTATTGATGCAGTCTCTCCAGAAACAGTGCTGAATAAGTGTCTTGAAACCGGTGAAGCCCGTTTCTGTGATTCGATCAACCGCGGCGCCAATGGCAACCTCTGGGTTGGCGAGGCAAGTATCAGTTCTCCGGATGCCAACCTCGGCTTTATCGAAACCGCAGGCATTGATGTAAATGCCAACTACGGCTTCGACATTGGTCGGTTTGGTTCCATGAATATGAACTTCATTGCCACCTATCTGACCAAGTGGGATCAACAGGAGTTTGCGGGAGAAGCGGTAGAAGACTGCAACGGTGTTTGGAATGGCTCTTGCGGCGAACCAACCCCTGAGTACGTCAGCACTCTGCGCGCAACCTGGGCTACTCCTGTGGAAGGGTTGGACGTAACTGGTGGCTGGCGTCATATTAGCGCCGTTGACGACCTCGGTGCCAATGGTGCCGACTTCGACGCAATCGACTACTTTGACCTGTCCGCTGCCTGGGCTGCGACTGACAATGTAATTGTTCGGTCCGGTATCAATAACCTGCTCGACGAAGAGCCACCTTTGACTGCGGATGCCGGCGCCGGTATCTTCGGTAACGGCAATACCTTCCCAGGCATTTACGACGCACTTGGTCGTTATGCGTTCTTGGGAGTTACTGTAGACTTCTAATCCTTCAGGATCAGAAATCTCTACAAAAAAGCGCGGAAGATTTTCTTCCGCGCTTTTTTATTGAATTAACTGATCAACTTGTCGCGAGCGAAATTATTTCGCCAAATACTTCTCGAGGCTCTTCAAGTATCCGCGATAGTTTTGATATCGGCTAGTTGAGCGAGAGTGAATCCCCTCCCTTACCTGCCAAATACTCGCAGTTTTTACGTAGTTACTACGTTCGGTAAACTCTAGACAAGAGGTCTCCCAGGGCAACCCGAGAAAAGAAAGTACATGTCGAAGCTCTCCTTCGGGATCTTCAACAAATTCCTCATACTCGATCTCCAAGATGTCATCAGGAAACAGGCACTTCCAATGTGTCATCAAGCGCACCTGCTCAACGTAATAGTGCGCAATGAACTCAAGATCGACGGAGTAATTCATACCTCCGCCAAGCTGCTGAAAATAAACAGACAGGCAATTGTCTAACAATCCACGTCTAGTCAATAAAAACCTGGATTTTGGCAAAACAGCTTTAATCAAGCCGACATGCAAAAAATTGTCTGGCCGCTTATCCGTAATTAAATCTGCTCCGGGAAACCTTCTTCGGAGGTCTTCCATGTAACAAGAACCCATTGATGTGAGATCGGCATTTGACATACTTTTTATTGCAAGCGGATAACTTTCCCCCATTCGAAATGCAAGCTGAGGAAAAAAATCGTTCTCACCGCCCGCAGTCAACCTAGAATGGCCACTAAGCACTTGTTCAATGAGCGTAGAACCGGAACGAAACATACCACAAATAAAAACTGGAGCATCTTCAACATTAGAGAAATGGTTTTCAAACCACTCCCTGGAAAAACATTGAATCAATGCATCAACTTTACATTTATGGCCATATTGATCATAAAGAGAAAAACGTTTTCTGCCTATTTGATTTGCCAATTGATAGTGCTTGAATGCATTATCATAACTGCCGCAGTCATCAAAAAGTTTACCTAGCGCAAAATGTAACTCTTCAGCTTCCGAGTCTGAAATACCAGCTCTCTCAACAAGTGCTAACGCACGCCGAATCAATACATCGCCGCTTTCACTTGCTGACCCCATATTTGCCAACCGACAAAGCGCCAAACTACAGCCGTCATCTATTTTCAATGCCCTGTTGTACAGTCGTGAAGCCTTGTCTTTCTCTCCCAACTCCTCAAAATAAGCAGCTAGATTTAGCATCGCGGGAATATAGTCACTCCGAACGTCAAGAGCTTTTTCAAAAAATTCCTTGGCCTTGTGTTCACGACGTAGCTCGGAATAGATGACCCCGATATTTGTATACACTTCTTCTTTGTCAGAAATATTCAAAAGCAAAGATTTCTGATACCAATCAATAGCTTCCTCTAAATATCCAGCTTTCCTAAGCATATAGGCAAAGTTAAACACGGTGTTTGGCTGCCCGGGTTCCTTGCTAAAGTATCTTCGATAAGCTTCTATTGCCTTATTGGTATTTCCAACCGACTGCGCCAATTGTGCCAACTGCAACCAATACTCGGGTGTAGTTGAAACACTCTTGGCCAACTGTTCCACACAGTCAATGGCTCTCCCAAACTTTTGCCACTGTATGTAGAGCTGACAAAGTTCTCGCAGAGCGCTTTCCCGGCCGACTTTACCCGATGCCAATTTTTGATAAATACTTTCCGCCTCGGAGAATCTACCACCGAGGGCAAGCCCCCTAGCTTTACGAAGTTCATTATTAACATTAGCAGAAAATGTCATTAAACCTTATTCCACCTTTTGAAACGGCGCGCTGACATTACCTATGCGGCAACACTTACTACATTACCTTCTATGAAATATGGGTTATGAAAAGTGAGAAATTAAAATGGGCCAACCCGATATAGAGGTAGCATTAAAAATCAAAAGCCAGAGGTATCCCTAGCAATCACAAGACAACAAGGAATAACCTCACGGCCACACTTACACAATCTATATCAATAGTTAGTGGGCTTACTACGAGTATCTTCGTCTAACATTTTCTTGGTTTCGTAGGCCATATTTTCCCACTCCTTTTCAGTCATACAGGTTTTCTGCTTAAATCGGGAACCAGTTATTGCACGCACTTTACAAATTTTTTCTTCGTTATCTTTCGCTAAAGAAGCCGCCGGCTCGGTTTTCAGCGTGCCAGCGGACTGATTTTCACTTGTACCAGATGCACAGCCTGCCAAAGCCGATAATAAAAAAGCGGTGAAAAGAAGTTTGCTGAGTTTCATTGATATACCCTAGTTTATAATTTGAGTCGATGATTTTGCCTCAACGCTATCCAGAAATCATCTCATGGTGACTATATGCGAGTCTTTTATTCTCCGGTTCATAACTAACATTTTCCACATAAACTACCCAACCACATTCTTGTGTCAGGGATTGCACAAACAGCGGAACTTCTGAAAAAATTGTGCCAGAATTGCTCTATGGAGAGTCGATTAGTTTCACACAGACTGAGCCTTCTCCACAGCAGCTCGCTTGCTCGCCTCAAGCTGCAGCAAACCCAACCACAAAACCTCATTTTTCTCGACCGTGAACGTTTATTGCGCCGTGATTCAACGCACCAGTCTATTAGCACTCAAGAAATTAGGTAATAAAACTGCCTTTTTCTAAAAAGACGATTAAAAACTCCACTTACACAATATCCCGGACAACCGAAAGACCATGGACACCCTAACCGCCTTCCTCACCCTCCTCTTCGTCATGGACCCACTGGGTAATATCCCGGTGTTCCTTGCAGCGTTGAAGAACGTGCCTCAACGGCGCCAGCTCTACGTGATCATGCGTGAACTCATCTTTGCCTTGATCGTGTTGCTGGTATTCCTTTATGGGGGCCGGTTTGTACTTGCCTGGCTGGGACTATCGCAGGAGGCAATCCGGATTGCCGGAGCGATCATCCTGTTCCTGATCGCGATCCGTATGGTGTTTCCCGTGGAGGGAGGAATCATGGGTGAGCGGCTTGAAGGCGAACCTTTCTTCGTGCCGCTGGCGGTTCCATTGGTGGCCGGCCCTTCGACCATGGCGATTCTGATGCTAATGACAAACAGCGAAGGAGAGCAACTGTGGAACTGGACGCTGGCCCTACTGGGCGCCTGGGCGGTATCTGCGGTGATTTTGTTGGCGTCTTCACCACTTGCTCGTCTTTTAGGCAATCGCGGGTTGATCGCGGTGGAACGCCTGATGGGAATGGTGCTGGTGATGCTCGCAGTACAGCTGTTTCTGGATGGAATCAAGCAGAGCCTGGCTTAGGGGATCTGACCAACGAGAAAAGGAATACAGGAAAAGGGGCGCAAGCCCCTTTTTTACTTTTTCCTGAAAAACTGCCTGCAGGAAGCATATTTGTCCGCCACTAGTAAGCTCTTCAACAGAAAGCTCCCACTTTTCAGCAGCGCCCTCAGAACTGATCAAAAAGCATACATTTTTGCATTTTGATCATTTATTGCCCACCAGAAAGGTCCGAAATTTTAGTTAAGAACATCCTAACTTTTTTTGAATTTACATATTAATTTAATGTAAATATGCAAAACCTTCGGATAGACAGACTCCTTAAAGGTCAAAAAACAGCCAGTTAGATCAAGAAGAGAACAATATATTGTATTTCCATGAGATCTCCCAATGACAGGTTAGTTCCACTATTAAAAATGATCCTTTAAAGTCAGCCCGCACTAAAAATACAACAAACCAATAAAAGTGCCTCTAACGACATAAAGGATGCATTTATGATCAAGACCAAGTTGAGTATTGCTGTTGCTGCGTTCAGCACTCTGGCTACCGCTGCCGTGTCCGCGCAGGAAACTGCCGCTAGCCCAATTGTTGAAGAAGTGATTGTTACCGGTTCACGTATTGCGCGCGATCCGCTGTCCACCACCGGCCCTATTACTATTCTGGATTCCGCTGCCATCAAACGTTCAGGTGTTGGCACCGTTGACGAGCTGCTGAACCAGCTGCCATCCATGGGCACCACCGGCATCAACGCCAATGACAACAACGGCGGTGCTGGCCTGTCTTTCGTAGACCTGCGCAATCTCGGTTCCGAGCGCACGCTGGTACTGGTTAACGGCCGTCGCTTCGTTTCTTCCTCTTCCGGCGTAGGTTCCGCCGTCGACATGAACAACATTCCTGTCGACATGATTGAGCGTATCGAAGTGCTGACCGACGGTGCTTCCGCGGTATACGGCTCCGACGCCGTTGCAGGTGTTATCAACGTAGTCCTGAAAAAGGCTGTTGACGGCCCGATGATAAGTGTCCGCGGTGGTGCCACCAAAGACGGCGGCGGTGAGAACGGCGATATCTCTTTCACCTTCAGTGGTGAAGGCGAACGCGGCAGCTTCATTGCCAACATCAGCCACAGCCAGCGTGATGAAATCACCTACAAAGATCGCGAGTGGGCGAGTCTCAACAGCTCCATCACCCCGAACGGTAACGTCTACACCGACTACGGCAGCTTCAAAGTCAAAGAAGACGGCTCTGGTCTGACGGCAGGAGCAGAGTCTCATGAGATTGGCCAGTACATGTGGCTGTCTGGAGCTATGGAGCGCTCTTCCGCGACCGCCAACGGCACCTTCTCCCTGACTGACGCCACCGAACTGTACGGTGAAGCCAGCTTTACCACCAAAACCACCAACCAACAGCTGGCGGCGCAGCCGATGTACGGCGCCAACGGCATGAGTATGACCACCGACCACCTGACGCCTGCTATGCAGCAACAGTTGATGGCAGCGTGGGACAAAGCCGAGCAGGCATACCAGATCGATAAGGCTGCGTACGAAGCCGCACTGGCCGAGTGGGTAGCGCAAGGTTCACCGGAAGGTATGAAGCCGACTGAGCCAGCTGCGAGCCACGGCACTGCGTGGGATGCCAACCCGATCGATGTACGTCTGCGCCCGGTGGGCGGCGGCACTCGTGACTACGAGCAAACCACCGACACCTACCGTGTAATTCTCGGCGCGCGCGGCGACTTCGCTAATAGCTGGAGCTGGGATACCTTCTACAGCTACGGCAAGAACGAAGGCGAAAACGTTACCCGCAACTCCTACAACAAGCGCCTGCTGTCGCAGGTACTGGATGGCACTTCCCCTATCCAGAACCCGCAGTTCTTCGGCGGCATCGGCGCTGACGTACTCGACTATATCCGCTACGACGACCACGAAAACAACGAGTACGAGCTGGTAAACGCGGGCGCGAGCCTGACCGGCGACATCGAAGCCATCCAGTTCCAGGGCGGCACTCTGGGCTTTGCTGCCGGCGTTGAATACCGCGAGGAATCCGGTGAGTTCAATCCTTCCGTAGAAACTCAGACCGGTGATACCTTCGGCAACCAGCAAGACGCCACTGCGGGTGAATTCTCCGCTACTGAAGTTTTCGCGGAATTCAATCTGCCAATTCTGGCAGGTATGAAGTATGCCGAAGAGCTGACAGCAGATCTGGCAGTACGCTACTCCGACTTCGACACCTTCGGTGGCGAAAGCACCGGAAAGCTGGGTCTGGTTTACGCGCCGACCGAAGACGTGCGTTTCCGTACCAGCTACTCTACCTCCTTCCGCGCTCCGGGTATCTATGAACTGTTCAGCGGTTCTGCTCAGAGCTACGAGTACCTGGAAGACCCCTGCTACGCAGAAGCAGAGAAAGGTACTGGAGCCCATTGTAATAAGATCATTACGGCTTTCGACGGCCAGGTTCCGACCAATATCGGTGGTAACTCTGAGCTGACTCCGGAAGAAGCCACTACCTTCACCGCTGGTGTTGTGTGGACTCCGAGCTTCTTCAATGACTTCTCCATTACTCTGGACTACTTCGACATCGAAATCGAAGACGCAATCACCTCTCCGGATCTGCAGCTGATTCTGGATGACTGTGAACGCAGAGGTATTGCCTCCGCATGTGATCGCATCCAGCGCAACGACGCGGGCAATATCACTGCACTGGAAGGTGCGTTGATGAACCTGGGCCAGATCAACACCAAAGGTGTTGATATCGATATGACCCAGAACTTCGACTTCGACGCTGGCCAGCTGGCACTGCGTGCCCAGGCTACCCGTCTGCTTGAGTACAAAGAGTTCAACACCCAGACTGGTCAGACCACTGACTACAAGGGTTACATCGGCACCTCTTCCGATATGTACGTAAAATGGCGTGCGCTGACCAGCGCTACCTGGTACGGCAATTCCTGGAACCTGGGTGTTGACGCCCAGTACATCGATAACGGCCACAGCCCGTACCTCGACGTACCTTCAGCTACCTACATCAACCTGAAGGCTGGCTGGGACGTAACCGAGGCAATGAGCCTGAGCGCCGGTATTGACAACGTCGCCGACCGCGAGCCGTTCGACGGTTCCGGCGGCGGTGACTGGAACAGTACCTACGACTATCAGGGCCGCTACTTCTGGGCTGGTGCCACTTACCAGTTCTAAGTTGCCGACCTAAAGTCGATACGAAAAAGGGGATGCCACTGGCATCCCCTTTTTTTATTGTTGTTGATTCCTCAAATATTCCAGCTTGCGGTTGTACGCCTGTTGCGTGCCCGGGTTATTGGCGAGGGAAAAGGCGGCACTGAAATGTTCGAGGGAGTCTTCAATCTCACCCAACTTGAAGTTGGTAAGTCCCAGTAAAAAGTGAAAACGGTGGTCGTTTTCGTGCCTCCAGAGAGCACGCTTCAATTGCCGCTTCGCATTTTTGTAATCCCCGTGCTCATAGGCGTTGCGCGCCTGGTAATAGAGGTAATAAGGGTTTCGCTGCCGGTGGAAACGGGCCTTTTCCGCATACTGATCCGCAAGGGCAAACCGCTGCTGTTTGCGGTAGAGCCGCTCGAGATTGCTGATGGCAATGTTGTGATCCTCCTGCAATCGCAGCGCCTGCAGATAGCTCTGTTCCGCCGCCTCTGGCTGCTGGTTGCGGCTGTAAAAGGCGCCGAGATTTGCCCACAGGTCGGCGCTTTCAGGGCGCAATGCCAGCGCCTTGCGCAAATACAGGAAAGCCTGCCGCATGTCCCCCCGCTGCATCCACTCGATACCGCGGTTGCTATAATACTGTCCGAAGGCTTCGGCATCCGAGATTTTTTGCTGGTCGTACACCGGGTCGTACGCCGCCAGATTGAAATCCACGACACGGCGCCCGCGACTGGTTTCCGACACCATATTGATATGCCGGTACACTACAAAGGTCTGCGCCTCTTCATGCCCCCACACCGGTGGCACCTCCACCTGATTGAAATGCGCTTCCGCTCCCAGTTCCCGTGCCATCGCAACCATCATGACGGTAAACGCCATGCAGTTGCCCTGCTGTTGGGTGTAGGTCTCGGAAGCGGTGAGGGTCCGGTCAGCTTGATACTGAACAGTAAAATCGCGGTTTTCAAAGGCGTGCACCAGTGCCACCAGCCGCTGCTGTGGGCTTTCATCGGGTGCAATCTGTGCCAGATAGCGACGTATCTCCGGCTCCAGGCCAAGGATGTCGTCGTCCGGGAGCATTTCCGGTGCAACCGGTTCTGCAAACAGTACCTCGCCGGATAGCAGCCAGTTCGGGTCGATCGCGGCCTCGGGCGCCGGGAGTGTGCTACTGCAGCCCCAGAGCAACATCGACAGCAGGCACGCGCCGAATCTGGTGGCGCGTACAAACAGCACTTGTGACCAGCGCAATCTTTTCAGCCCAGAATTTTCCGGGGTTTTCATCGTTATTGTCCCCATATCGTGTTTTGAATTCCTGATTTTCCACGATTCCTGTCGTGAAGGAATACCTTTTACAGGTGCATTTCCTGTTTCATGTGTAACCATTCGCCAGCTTTTGAGACGACTGTTACACTGCCGGAGACATTTCATTAAAGCTATAACAACCGGGATTGCAGATATGACATCAAATGTCGCAGACGTCACTACGACGGCCCCCCGCACCGGCTCGGGCGAGTTGCTCGGCCATCCGAAAGGACTTTACATCTGTTTTGCGACAGAACTCTGGGAGCGATTCTCTTTCTACGGCATGAAGTATCTGCTTCTGCTGTATTTGACCAAGTACCACCTGTTCACTGACAGCGCCGGCTACGATGTACTCGGTGCCTACGCCGGTCTGGTTTACGCACTCCCGCTGATCGGCGGCTTGCTGGCGGACCGCTATCTGGGTATGCGCAAGGCAGTGCTGTTCGGCGGCATCCTGCTTTGCCTGGGTCACCTGCTGATGGCGGTGGAAGGTCACCAGGCCATTTCTTATGCCGCGGGGACCGTGCTCAGCGAAGCCATTACCCTGAATGACGGCAGTGTTATCGCGGCCGGTACCACCCTGGCCAGCGACGTGATCATCCAGGATGTGGTCGCACTGAACGTCTTCTTTATGGCGCTGGCGCTGATCACTGTGGGTGTAGGCTTCCTGAAACCGAACATTTCCACCATTGTCGGCCAGCTATACCCGAAGAATGATCCCCGCCGCGATGCGGGCTTCACCATCTTCTACATGGGTATCAATGTGGGGTCCTTCATCGCCACGCTGCTGTGCGGCTGGCTGGGTGAAACCTACGGCTGGGGTTACGGCTTCGGTGTGGCGGGTATCGGCATGCTGCTGGGTCTGATCACCTTCATGTGGGGGCAGAAATACCTGGATGGCTTGGCTGAACCCAGCCGTCCGGAAGTGCTGAAAGAAAAGGCACTCGGTCCGATCAACAAGGAATGGGCCGTTTACCTGGGCGGTATCGCGTCACTGGCGCTGGTGTGGTTCCTGGTTCAGAGTGAGCCGGTCGTTCACCTGGCGCAGAACAGCCTGCTGATTGTCGCCATCGTGGGCCTCATCCTGTTCTCCATGCTGCACAAAGACAGTAAGGGCAAGGACATGGTCGCCATCGCCATGGCAGCGGTAACCGCGGCTCTGGGCCTGATCTGGGCGTTTACCGACATAGACGTGTGGCTGGGCGGTATGCTGCTGGGGCTTGTCGCCTTTATCGGCTACGGCTTTGCCCGCCACTATAGCGAGGAGTTCTCCCGCACCGTGGTGCTGATGGTGCTGATCACTTCCACCATCGTGTTCTGGGCTCTGTTCGAACAGTCTGCTGGCTCCATGACGCTGTATGCGGACCGCGTGCTCGACCGCACCGTCGGGGATGGAGAAATCCGCGCCTCCATGTTCGGCTCCCTGAATGCCGGCTTCATCATGCTGCTGGCGATTCCCTTTGCAGCCCTGTGGGTGTGGCTTGGCAAGCGCGGCTGGGAACCCAGCACGCCGGTCAAGTTCGGCCTGGGGATCATTCAGGCCGGCCTCGGCTTCGGTGCGCTGGTTCTGGGTGCTGCATTCCCCACCGAAGCCGGCAAAGTCGCCATGATCTGGCTGGTGCTGGCCTACCTGCTGCACACCACCGGTGAGCTGTGCCTGTCCCCTGTTGGTCTGTCTGCGGTGACCAAGCTGTCCATCGGCAAGGTAGTGAGCGTGAGTATGGGAACCTGGTTCCTGGCCACCGCCCTGTCTGAAACCGTCGCGACCCGTATTGGCAAGATGGCAGCTATGCCTCAGGATGGGGGCACGGATGTGGCGTCTACACTGGCGACTTACACCAGCCTGTACGAATATCTGATGTGGTGGGGTCTCGGCGTCGGCGCGTTGATGATTGTCATTTCTCCGCTGTTGAAGAAAGGGATGTGCGGTATTCGCTGATTGGCGACAACCAAACGCACTAAAAAGGCCGCTGCGGGAAACCGCAACGGCCTTTTTGTTGACGGAAGTGTACAGACAAAACCACGTTGTAGGAGCCTGCGGTGACCGCCATGGATGGCGGAAATGCAAATTATGCAGGAGCACAAATTTGTCAGACGAATGATACGGAGCACTGACCGCTTCGCCTGCAGGCAGGCTCCTACGGAGTTGGTGCCATTAATTGATTACTACAGCGTAATTCAGCCAGATAAACCGCACACCGATCACAAACAGCAAACCGGCAAAGCAGTTTTTCAGCAGCTGCGGCGAGAGCCTGTGGGCCAGTTTGGCACCGAGGCGGGCAAACCAGGTGCTGGCAAGCACAATGCCGAAAAACGCCGGCCAGTAGATATAGCCACTACTCCACTGGGGCAGCTGCGGATTGCTCCAGCCCTGTACCGCAAAACTCAGTGCACCCGCCACCGCGATGGGCAGGCCGCAGGCGGCGGAGGTGGCGACGGCACGCTGCATGACAATATGGCAGCGGGACAGGAAGGGGACGGTCAGTGAACCCCCACCAATACCAAAAATGGCGGATGCCCAACCGATAAACGCTCCCACTACCGTCAAGCCGGCCTTGCCTGGCAGCCGGCTACCGTCTGTGGGTAGTTCCGCCTTGCGCAGCCCATCCAGCCACATTTTGAGGGCGATACCCACGGCGAAGAGGCCGATCAGGAATTGCAGCCAAGCGCCAGACAGCCAGTCCGCGGTAACACCGCCAATCCACGAGCCGACCAGAATACCCGGCGCCATCAATGCAACGATTTTCCAGTCCACCGCGCGCTTGCCATGGTGGGTGCGGATGGAACTGATGGAGGTGATGATAATGGTGGCCAGCGAAGTGCCAACGGCCATGTGCGTGAGGATTTCCGGTGCAATCCCCTGGGCCGTGAACATCAGTACCAGCGCAGGGACGATGATCAAGCCTCCACCGACTCCGAACAGGCCGGCGATGGTGCCCGCCGCCATCCCCACCAGCAAATAAAGCAATAAGACTTCCACCGTCCTTCCCCCAGTTTTCCTGCTTACAAAATTCATTCAAACAAAACGGCGGGAATGCCGTTTTGCACAGCCGAAGACTGCCCCACGGATGAGGGCCATGGGTGGCCCGAATGAAAAAACGGTGGCATATAGCCACCGTTTCCGTCAGCCCGCAAGCGGGCTGTCTGTGTCCCCGGAGGATTACTCCTCGCCGGTTGCCTCTTCTGCCTGATCGGCAGTGGCTTCCTTGATGGACAGCTTAATGCGGCCACGCTGGTCTACGTCCAGCACCTTGACCTTGACCATCTGGCCTTCGCTCAGGTAGTCGGTCACTGCGTTGACACGCTCTTCCGCGATCTGGGAGATGTGCACCAGTCCGTCTTTACCCGGCAGGAAGTTGACGAACGCACCGAAGTCGACAATGCGCACAACCTTACCTTCGTAGATCGCGCCAATCTCGGCTTCCGCGGTGATTTCCTCGATACGGGTAACCGCCGCTTCCAGGCTCACACCGTCTTCACCGAAGACTTTTACAGTGCCATCGTCTTCGATATCGATGGAAGCACCTGTCTCTTCGGTAATGGAGCGGATGGTCGCACCGCCTTTACCGATCACGTCGCGGATCTTGTCCGGATGGATCTTCAGAGTCGCGTAGCGCGGGGCATTTTCATTGACCACTTCACGGGAAGCGCCGATCACCTTGTTCATTTCCGCGAGGATGTGCAGGCGAGCCTGCAGAGCCTGCTCCAAGGCAGTCTCCATGATTTCTTCGGTGATGCCTTCGATCTTGATGTCCATCTGCAGCGCGGTTACGCCGCTCGCGGTACCGGCCACTTTGAAGTCCATGTCGCCCAGGTGGTCTTCGTCACCCAGGATATCGGTCAGAACGGCAAAGCCGTCGTCTTCCTTCACCAGACCCATGGCAATACCGGCAACCGGTGCCTTCAGCGGAACACCCGCGTCCATCAGCGCCAGACTGGAGCCACATACAGACGCCATTGAGCTGGAACCGTTGGATTCGGTGATCTCGGAAACCACGCGCAGGGTGTAGGGGAACGATTCCGGGTTCGGCAGAACTGCAGCAATGCCGCGGCGGGCCAGACGGCCGTGGCCGATTTCGCGGCGACCGGTAGCACCTACACGACCCGCCTCACCCACAGAATAGGGAGGGAAGTTGTAGTGCAACATAAAGTAGTCTTTGCGCTCGCCTTCCAGCGCGTCGATGATCTGCGCATCGCGGGTGGCGCCGAGGGTAGCAACTACCAGAGCCTGGGTCTCACCGCGGGTGAACAGCGCGGAGCCGTGGCTTTTTGGCAGCACGCCCACTTCCACGCTGATCGGGCGCACGGTCTTGGTGTCGCGGCCGTCGATACGGGGCTCGCCGCGTACCACGGCACCGCGCACGATTTTCTTCTCCAGCTTGCCGAAGTAGGTTTTTACGGTGCCCTCATCCACTTCTTCGGTGGCCAGTTCAGCCGCGGCGGCATTGCGCAGTTCGCCCAGACGGGTGGTGCGCTGCTGCTTGTTGGTGATGCGATAGGCTTCTTTCACCTGCTCGCCGAACTGGGTTTCCAGTGCGGACTTCAGCTCTTCGTTAACCGCTTCAGGTTGCCAGTCCCAAGTGGGTTTGCCCGCTTCGGCTTTCAGCTCTTCACAGACTTTAACTACCGCCTGCATTTCCTGGTGGGCATACAGCACTGCGCCCAGCATGATGTCTTCCGGCAGCTCAGCCGCTTCGGATTCCACCATCAGCACGGCGTCTTTGGTACCAGCGACAACCATGTCCAGCTCGGACGTTTTCAGTTGGCTGTAACGCGGGTTCAGCAGGTAACCGTCTTTTTCGGTGTAGCCGACGCGCGCAGCGCCGATCGGGCCATTGAACGGAATGCCGGAGATCGACAGAGCCGCTGAGGTACCAATCATGCTGGCAATATCCGGATCCACGTCTTTTTCCGCGGACAGCACGGTGATCATCACCTGTACTTCGTTCATGAAACCTTTCGGGAACAGCGGACGGATCGGACGATCGATCAGGCGGGAAGTCAGTGTTTCTTTTTCCGACGGGCGGCCTTCACGCTTGAAGAAGCCACCGGGAATTTTACCGGCCGCGTAGGCCTTCTCTTGGTAATGTACAGACAGCGGGAAAAAGTCCTGACCGGCTTTGGCGTCTTTGGCACCGACAACGGTACAAAGAACAACGGTTTCGCCCATGGTGACAAGCGCCGCACCGGTAGCCTGGCGCGCGATGCGGCCGGTTTCGATGGTGACCTGGTCTTTCCCGTACTGGAAGGTTTTGGTTACTGGATTCACTAGTATCTTTCCTGTTTCCTTACGGCTGCTGGCCCATTCCAACAGCCCCTACAGTGTGTTCGCCTGCAAGCAGGCTCCTACATTTTACAAATCATTGTGTAGGAGCCTGCTTGCAGGCGAATTTCGCCGGGCCAAAGCCAAAGGCCGCCCAGCATTCCCAGGGAAACATCTTTGCCCCTGAAAATTCGTCAATTCTTACCGCTAAAAAGAAGAATGCCCGCCAAGGGGCGGGCATTCTCAGGGTCTTAGCGACGCAGGCCGAGCTTGGCGATCAGCTGTGCGTAACGGTTCAGATCCTTGCGCTTCAGGTAGTCCAGCAGCTTACGACGCTGGTTTACCATGCGGATCAGACCACGACGGGAGTGGTGGTCTTGCTTGTGAGAAGCAAAGTGACCCTGAAGCTTGTTGATGTTGGCGGTCAGCAGGGCAACCTGGACTTCCGGAGAACC
Organism: Microbulbifer sp. SH-1; assembly: GCF_011326135.1. NCBI lineage: Bacteria > Pseudomonadati > Pseudomonadota > Gammaproteobacteria > Cellvibrionales > Microbulbiferaceae > Microbulbifer > Microbulbifer sp. SH-1. The sequence continues at coordinate 2,216,167 of NZ_CP046948.1, forward strand.
GGTATCACCAGCCGCCTGGCCGTGCTCTTTCAGGATGGCTGCTTTTTCAGATGCAGACAGTGCCATAACGAATTACCTCGTTCGTAACATGCTTTGAAAATTCGGCTGACCCGTGCATGTTTACAGATCAGCTAATTACGTTTGCAGGATGTCCTGCGCACAGCACCTTTTTACCGTCATTCCGGACTTGTTCCGGAATCCACTGGATACCGTGCCGAATCGAGTCCGGCATGACAAAAGCGTCCGGTATGACGACAGTCAGGAGTGCTATTTCACCAACCGGCGGGGGGCGACCCGCCCGTCATCGGTAATCTCTCCAACGCCCAGAAATTCGCCACTTTCCAGGAAGAGGCGCACCATATCACCTTCATCGCCCAAACGATAGACCTGCAGATCCATCACCGGCTGACCCTGACGCAGATAGTAACCCGAGTCATCCGTAAGGATCATTTTGGGCAGTCCGGAGGCGGGAGAATCCGCCGGCAGCAGGTGGTGATCCAGCAGTTCCGCCTGGCCATCACCGCGCTCGGCAGTGAGCTCGTCCAGGGTGACCGCATCCTCCTCACGGTAGGGACCGGCGGCACTGCGGTGCAGTTTTTCCACGAAAGCACCGACACCGAGTACTTTGCCCAGATCCTCGGCGAGACTGCGCACATAGGTCCCCTTGGAGCAGTGCACCTCAATTTCCGCCCGCGGCAACTTGTCAGGAGAGTCAGCCCCGGGAATAAATTTAAGCAATTCGTAGGAATAAATTTCCACTTCCCGCGCTTCCCGCTCCACCTCGATGCCCTGGCGCGCCAGTTTGTACAGCGGCTGGCCGTTGTACTTGAGCGCCGAGTACATGGATGGCACCTGACGGATAGTGCCGCGGAAAGCTTCCATCGCCTTGCGCACCTGCGCCTCGGTGACCCCGGACGCATCACTAGTGGAAACCACATTGCCGTCGGCATCTCCTGTCTCGGTGGTCATCCCGAGGCAGAAGGTGCTGCGATAGCGCTTGTCAGCATCCAACAGGTACTGGGAAAACTTGGTGGCCTCACCGAAGCAGATCGGCAGTACACCGGTCGCCAGTGGGTCCAACGCACCGGTGTGGCCGGCGCGATTGGCGAAAAAGAGACGTTTGGCTTTTTGCAGGGCGTCGTTGGCCGTGATTCCGGCGGGCTTGTTCAGCAACAGCACACCGTCGACCTGGCGTCCCCATTTTGGTCTGCGGCCCATCAGTCGTTACTTTCTTCCTGAGAGCCTTCCTGACGGCCTTCATCGCCGCCGCGGTCTTCGTCAATATCGACATGTTTCTGATCCGCCTTCACGGCCTTGTCGATCAGTGCAGAGAGGTGCTGGCCGCGCACGGACGTCTCGTCGTAGCGGAAGTGCAGACGGGGAATGGTACGGATCTGGATCTCTTTGGCCAGCTGACTGCGCAGAAAGCCCGCCGCCTTGTTGAGCGCGGCCATGGAAATTTCAATCTTGCTCGGATCGTCTTCACCCACCAGGGTCACATAGACCTTGGCAACGGTGAGATCGCGACTCACTTCCACGTCGTTGACATTGACCATGCCAACCCGCGGGTCGCGCACTTCGTGCTGAATCAGCTGGGCCAGCTCGCGACGCATGGCATCGGCGACCCGGTCGGCGCGGTGGAATTCTTTGGCCATTGAATACCTATCGAAAATGGCTGTTCGCCTGCAAGCAGGCTCCCACAAAACACTCTGTAGGAGCCTGCTTGCAGGCGAACCAAAATGGGCCCCGGCCTTGGCCGGGGCGACGGACAATTACAGCTCGCGAGCTACCTTGGTGATGTCGTAGACCTCAATCTGATCGCCGGGTTTGACATCATTGTAGTCTTTAACGCCGATACCACACTCCATGCCGTGACGGACTTCAGCCACGTCGTCTTTGAAGCGGCGCAGAGACTCCAGCTCGCCCTGATAGATCACCACGTTGTCGCGCAGTACACGGATCGGTTTGTTGCGGTAGACGGTACCCTCGGTAACCATACAACCGGCAATGGCGCCGAACTTGGGCGAGCGGAATACGTCGCGCACTTCGGCGATACCGACGATTTCTTCGCGCACTTCCGGATCCAGCATGCCGGACAGGGCCTGCTTCACTTCGTCCAACAGGTTGTAGATCACGCTGTAGTAGCGGATTTCCACGCCCTCGTTTTCCGCCAGTTTGCGCGCGGCCACATCGGCACGGGTGTTGAACCCAAGAACGATGGCACCGGAGGTGAGCGCCAGGTTGACGTCGTTCTCGGCGATGCCGCCGACGCCGCTGGACACCACGGTCACAGACACTTCCTCGTTGCCGATGTCCATCAGTGCAGACTGGATGGCTTCCAGGGAGCCGCGCACATCGGTCTTGAGCACCACCGGCAGGACTTTCTTCTCACCGGCCTCCATGTTCGCAAACATGTTCTCGAGTTTGGCCGCCTGCTGACGCTGCATACGCTCGGAACGCTCTTTCTCGGCGCGCTGCTCCGCCACTTCGCGCGCTTTGCGCTCGTCCGCGACCACAAGGAACTCGTCACCGGCATTGGGCGTGGAATCCAGGCCCAGCAGTTCCACCGGCGTGGACGGGCCAGCATCTTTCACGGACTTGCCCAGCTCATTGGTCATGGCGCGCACGCGGCCGAAGCTCTGGCCGGCAAGGACGATATCGCCGCGCTTCAGTTCGCCGTTTTGTACCAGCAGTGTGGCAACCACACCGCGGCCCTTCTCGAGACGCGCTTCGATCACCACACCGGTGGCAGGTACGCCCACCTTGGCTTTCAGTTCCAGCATTTCCGCCTGCAGGGATACCGCTTCCAGCAGCTCGTCGATGCCCTGGCCGGTGTGCGCGGACACCTGCACAAACTGAGTGTCGCCACCCCAGTCTTCCGGGATTACGTCTTTGGCCGCCAGCTCGTTCTTCACGCGGTCCGGATCGGCCGCTTCCTTGTCGCACTTGTTGATTGCGACCACCAGCGGTACGCCCGCCGCCTTGGCGTGGGCGATAGCCTCTTCGGTCTGTGGCATCACGCCGTCGTCCGCCGCAACCACAAGAATCACTACGTCGGTGGCCTGGGCACCGCGGGCACGCATAGCGGTAAACGCGGCGTGGCCGGGAGTATCCAGGAAGGCGATCTCACCGTGGCTGGTCGGCACCCGGTAAGCACCGATGTGCTGGGTAATACCACCGGCCTCACCAGAAACCACTTTGGTGTTGCGGATGTAATCCAGCAGCGAGGTTTTGCCGTGGTCGACGTGGCCCATAACGGTAACCACCGGGGCGCGCGACACTTCTTCCCCTTCCACCTGCTGGGACTGGGCAACCAGTTGCTCTTCCAATTCGTTCTCGGAGCGCAGAACCACCTTGTGGCCCAGTTCTTCCACGATCAGGGTTGCAGTTTCGCGATCCAGGCTCTGGTTGATGGTAACCATTTCGCCCATTTTCATCAGGCGCTTGATCAGCTCGCCGGCTTTGATATTCAGCTGCTTGGCCAGATCGCCGACGGTGATGGTCTCGCCCAGTTGTACTTCGTACACTTGTTTTCCTGTCGGCCTTTTGAAGCCGTGCGTATTCTTGACTTTCAGCGTCGGGCGAGACAGGGAACGCGTACTGCGCTTTTCCTCTTCGTCGCTGTCGAAGGCTTCCAGTGCCGCATCAAAGAGCGAGGTTCTACTGGTCTTTTTCGGGCCGGACTTGCTGCGACGGCCACCGCGACGCTTGCGCGGCTCGTCGTCGTCTTCTTCGCGAACAACGTCAACCGTCTCGTGCTTACGGCGGGGAGCGGCCGCCTTGGCTCCGGCTTCCTCGGCATCTTTCTTCTTGGTGAGCTCCACACGCTCGGCGCGCTCTTTCTGCTCCTGCTCAAGACGTGCGCGCTCTGCTTCTACGCGCGCTTTCTTCTCTTCCAGTTCGGCCGCTTCGCGCTCGTCTTCCTTCTTGCGACGCTCAATGGCGGCAAGACGCATGACTTCGATGTCATCGACATAGCTTGAGCGGACGGGCGGTGCTTCCGGTTTGGGTTCCGGTTTCGGCTCGGGTGCCGCGGCCTTTTCAGCTTCTGCAGATTTCGCATCGGCGGCTTGTTCCGCAACTTTGGCTTCGGCTTCCGCCTGTGCCTTCGCCGCTTCTTCCGCTTCCTGACGGGCTTTGGCTTCCGCCTCGGCACGCGCTCTGGCCTCGGCTTCGGCAGCCTCCTGCTCGGCGCGCGCGCGCTCGGCTGCGGCCTTTTCTGCCGCGGCCAGCTCTTCCTCGGCCTTCTTCAGGGCGGAAGTATCCAGCTCGGGCTGTTCGGCCTCTTCGGTCTCTGCGCGCTTGACGTAGGTGCGCTTCTTGCGCACTTCCACATTCACTGTTTTACGGCCGGCGCCCGATCCGGTTTTCAGTGTTGTGGTGGTTTTGCGCTTGAGGGTGATCTTGCGAGGTGAAGCGCTCTGCTCCCCGTGACTGCTTTTCAGGAAGTTGAGCAGGACCTGTTTTTCTTCCGCAGATACCTTCGCATCTGCTGAAGTGTGGGGCAAACCCGCTTCCTGCATCTGCTTGAGCAGACGCTCTTCGGTGGCACCAACCGATTTGGCGAGTTCGCTAACTGTTACTTCGGCCATTCTCTCTCCTAAAAAGTCACTTGGTGGCAGAGCAGCTTCAATGCATTTTGCTGCTCCACCCTTGACCTGCACAGCAGGCAATTCGTGGCGCGCACCCAACAGCGGTGCGCGTGGCCGGGCACAGGCCCGGCACTGGGGTATCCAGCTTATTGATCACTGTCGTCGGCGAACCAGGGTTCGCGGGCTTTCATGATCAGCGCGGCAGCGCGCTCTTCATCCATACCTTCAATGTCGAGCAGGTCATCTACCGCCTGCTCCGCCAGGTCTTCCATGGAGGCCACGCCGCGGCTCGCGAGCTGGAATGCCAGCTGGCGATCCATGCCTTCCATGTTCAGAAGATCTTCCTGCGGCTCACCAGCATCCAACTGTTCTTCAGACGCCAGCGCCTGGGTCAGCAGGGCATCCTTGGCGCGGGCGCGCAGCTCTTCGGCAATCTCTGCGTCAAAGCCTTCGATGGTAAGCATCTCTTCCAGCGGCACATAGGCCACTTCCTCGAGGCTGGTGAAACCTTCGTCCACCAGAACACCGGCCACATCTTCGTCGATATCCAGGCGCTCCATGAAGACTTCCATGATGCTGCCGGACTCGGCCTCCTGCTTGGCCTGCCAGGCTTCAACGCTCATCACGTTGATCTGCCACTCGGTCAGCTCGGATGCCAGGCGCACGTTCTGGCCGCTGCGGCCGATGGCCATGGCCAGGTTTTCTTCGGCAACCGCCACGTCCATGGAGCCAGCGTCTTCATCCACAACGATGGATTCGATTTCCGCCGGAGCCATGGCGTTGATGACGAACTGGGCAGGGTTGTCGTCCCACAGCACGATATCCACGCGCTCGCCGGACAGTTCATTGGACACCGCCTGCACACGCGCACCGCGCATGCCCACACAGGCCCCCACCGGGTCGATACGACCGTCGTTGGTTTTCACCGCAATCTTGGCGCGCAGGCCCGGGTCGCGCGCGGCGCCCTTGATCTCAATAACCTGCTCGGAGATTTCCGGCACTTCGATGCGGAACAGTTCGATCAGCATCTCCGGACAGGAGCGGCTCAGTATCAGCTGCGGGCCACGCGCTTCCGGCAGAATTTCCTTCAGGATGGCGCGCACACGGTCACCGAGACGGAAAATTTCGCGGCCAACCAGCTGGTCGCGGGGCAGGCGCGCTTCGGCGTTGTTGCCCAGATCCACAGCGATAAAATCGCGAGTCACCTTTTTTACAGTGCCGCTGATCAGATCGCCGACGCGATCGCGATATTCGTCAACGATTTTTGCGCGCTCGGCTTCACGAACCTTCTGCACGATCACTTGCTTGGCGGTCTGCGCGGCGATACGGCCGAACTCGACGTTTTCCACCAGCTCCCGATACACGTCGCCGGCTTTCAACTCGGGATCTTTCTCGTGCGCTTCTTCCAGAGTGAACTGGGTACCCAGTTCCGCCAGAGTCTCATCGTCCACCACTTCCCAGCTGCGGAAAGTTTCGTAGTCACCGGTGCGACGATTGATGATCACCTGGATGGTGGAATCTTCGTCGTAGCGCTTCTTGGTGGCCGTTGCCAGGGCCGCCTCGATTGCCTGGAAAATAATCTCCCGGTCAACGCCTTTCTCGTTGGAAACCGCCTCGGCTACCAGCAAGATTTCTTTGTTCATGCAGCTGCCTCTTCAAAAACGCTACGTGCTTTTAATTCAATGCCATGGTGAGGGGCACGCGTGCCATCCCCACCCGCTACTTCTGCATTGCCCTTCAAAATATTCCCGGAAACTCCGGGGACGAAAACTACTTTGCTCGCGCCTGTAGAGAGCACCACAAGCTGTGCGGGGAACGCGCTACTTCTTCTTTCCGCTCTCGAACTGCGGAATCACATTCGCCCGCTCAATACTGTCGATCGGCAGCAGGTATTCATTTTCGCTGTCGATGCGCAGGACCACTTCATCGCCTTCCACACCGGCCAGCAGGCCGCGCCACTTGCGCTGACCTTCAAGCGGCATACGCAGGCGCACTTCTATCTGGGCGCCCATAAAACGCTCGTACTGTTCGAGTTTGTACAGCGGGCGGTCCATCCCCGGAGAGGAAACTTCCAGGGTGTAATTGCCGCTAATGGGGTCTTCCACATCCAGCACCGCACTCGCCTGGCGGCTGACCTTTTCGCAGTCCTCCACGGTGACCCCCTCCTCCGCATCAATGTAAATGCGCAGCAGGGCATTGCGGCCGTGGGTCTGGTATTCGATGCCCCACAACTCACAACCCAGTGATTCCACCACCGGAGCCAGAAGTTCTTCCAAAAGTTCGCGCTTGCTTGCCATATCACCACTTTGGCCCGCGATCGTGTCAGCCGTATTGCCGACCGCCGGGGCGGATGTGCAATTGCCGCAGCAGATTGCAAAAACAAAAAATGGGCAGCGGAGCTGACCCCACGGTCCGAATGAGAAACCGCGGCGCCGACTCCCGGCCCATTCGGATGGCAAACCAGGCTAATCCCGTTTGCCGCAGATACGAAAAAGCCCCTAACAGGGGCTTCAACTGCGTAGTCACACTCAACACACCAGAGAGCGACTACAGAATTTGGTAGCGGGGCAGGATTTGAACCCTAGACCTTCGCCGGCTATGCCGCCAGAGGTAAAAAGAGAGCCCGTCGGGCATCTCGCCAAGTACCACTGGCACCGAATTTGGTAGCGGGGGCAGGATTTGAACCTACGACCTTCGGGTTATGAGCCCGACGAGCTACCAGGCTGCTCCACCCCGCAACAACAACTCTGGGATATCACAACCACTTACAACTTCAGAAGTATAAATGGAAATTTGGTAGCGGGGGCAGGATTTGAATCCTAGACCTTCGCCGGCCATGCCGCCAGAGGTAAAAAGAGAGCCCGTCGGGCAACTCGCTAAAACCACTGATACCAAAATGGTAGCGGGGGCAGGATTTGAACCTACGACCTTCGGGTTATGAGCCCGACGAGCTACCAGGCTGCTCCACCCCGCACCAACAACCCTGGAAACCGACCTGGTAAGACTTCGATTTCCCGCGGCGGGTAACCCCAACCGCTCAGAGGCTGCGCATTCTATTGATCCCCTCCGGGGGAGTCAAGTCACTTCTGGCATTTAATGGAACGCCCACCGCCGACGTTGGAATCAGTAGCAAATTTACAGCTGCCACCACAAGGCAATTGATAAACATTCTCATTTTTCTTATGATCGCCACCCAAATTAACGGGTGCAGCAGACACCCGGGCCGGGTCAGCACTTCCCGGCTCTTGTGAGGTGAACTGCAAGTGACATCCACAAGACAAACACCACCTTCAACACTACTGACTCTCAGGAGCCCTGAATGCGCGGGACACGCACTTCTCTTGCCCTGGCGATTGCCGCTGCCAGTTCAATCACCACATCCATTGCGAGCGCTGCAGAAAGCGATGCGCGCCTTACCGAAGAAGTTGTGGTGACCGCCAGCCGCACCGAGAAACCCCTCAGTGCCATCCCCAATACCGTCACCCTGATCGACCAGCAGGAGCTGACCCGACAGATGGCCGCCACCAGCGACTTGTCCACGATTCTCGGCAACCTGATCCCAAGCTTCTCTCCCAGCCGTCAGAAGATGACCAATGCCGGTGAGAGCCTGCGTGGGCGCAAGCCGCTGTACCTGATCGACGGCGTGCCCCAATCCAACCCGCTGCGCGATGGTGGCCGCGACGGCCACACTATCGATCCGCTGATGCTGGAGCGGGTGGAAGTGATTCACGGCGCCAATGCCATCCACGGCATGGGCGCCTCCGGCGGCATCATCAACCTGGTGACCCGCACCCCCAGCGAAGACTTCCAGCAGAGCCTGCGGGTGGAGTCCAACCTGCAGACCGAAGAAGTCGGCGACACCTTCGGCTACAACGGCAGCTACAGCCTGTCGGGCAAGGTAAACGATGTCGATGTGCTGGCGAGCCTGACCTACCGCGACACCGGCATCAGCTATGACGCCAACGGGGAGATTGTCGGTTTCGACAACACCCAGGGCGACACCATGGACAGTGAAACCATCAACGCCTTCATCAAGACCGGCTACAGCTGGGACGACCAGCGCGTGCAGCTGACCGTCAACCACTACCTGGTGGAAGGCAACAACAACTGGCTGAGTGTCGACGGAGACATTTCCGAAGGCATCCCCACCACCGCCATCGAGGCGGACGTACCCGGCAAGTCCCCCTCCAATGAAGTGACCACCATCAACCTGCAGTACAGCAAGGAAAATTTCCTCGGCCAGAAACTGCGCGCACAGGTGTTCTCTCAGGACTTCGCCGGCACCTATGGCGGCACGCCCAGCGGCACCTTCCAGGATCCAGCCTACGGCGAGATGGTGTTCGACCAGTCCCAGAACAACTCGGAAAAACGCGGCCTGAAGCTGACCCTGATCAAAGACGATATTGCCGGCGCAGCGCTGAGTCTCGCCTACGGTGTGGATCTGCTGCGTGACGAAACCTGGCAACAGCTGATTCTCACCAACCGCGCCTGGGTCCCGCCCACAAAATACAAAAACATCGCCCCATATGCGCAGGCGGAGTTCAGCGGCATCGAGCGCATGACCATCACCGCAGGCGTGCGCCGTGAAATTTCCGAACTACAGGTAGACGACTTCACCACCCTCTACTCCTACAACGGTGGCCAGTTTGTGGAAGGCGGCAATCCGGAGTTCAGCGAGACCCTCGGCAATATCGGTGCTACCTACACGTTCAATGACGCGCTGAGGGTGTATGCCAATTACTCCGAAGGCTTCTCCATGCCGGATGTGGGCCGCGTACTGCGGGGTATCGACGAGCCAGGCCTCAGCGTGGAGAGCTTCCTCGACATGCAGCCGATTCTGACCGAGAACCAGGAAATCGGGCTGAATTTCAGCATTGACAGATTCACCGCGCAGGTCGCCTACTACACCTCCGATTCCGATTTCGGCCAGCGCCTGAACCTCGGCAGCGACGGCATCTACAGCGTCAGCCGCGAGCAGACCGAGATCGACGGCGTGGAGCTGCGCGGCCAGTGGTTCGCCACGGATACCGACACCATCGAAGCGCGCTACGCCTATACCAAGGGCCGCTACGACTCCAATGACGACGGCAAGGTAGACACCGACCTGGACGGCCGCAACATCGCCCCCAACCGCTTCAACCTGAGCTGGGCGCGCAACTGGACTGACGATTTCAGCACCCGCCTGCAGGCCAACTGGCTGCTGGACCGGGATTTTAAAAACAGCGCGGGTGTGGTGACCAAGGAATTCGATGGTTACACCATCATCGACGCCAGTGCCCAGCTAAAGGCGCTCGGCGGCGAATTTGCACTGGGCCTGCAGAACCTGACCAACGAAGACTACTTCACCTACAACTCCCAGACCGCGGGCAACGACATCCGCAACTTCAGGGGCCTGGGACGCAGCGTGAACCTGTCTTACTCGAAAGTGTTCTGATTGTTGATGAGTAGATAGACTGTTCGCCTGCGAGCAGGCTCCTACGGGCAGGCTTCCTCCCAATGCGTAGGAGCCTGCTTGCAGGCGAATCGGTTAAATCCCCCATGCGCAAAACGTTTTTCATCCTGCACAAATACGCCGGCCTCACCCTGGGCCTGCTGCTCGCCCTGATCGGACTCACCGGCAGTCTGCTGGTGTTCGATCATGTGCTGGATGAACAACTCGCGCCGCACACTGTGCGTTTCAATCCGAGCAACCAGCCGGCCAGCTATGCGGAGATTCTCTCCGCGGCACAGGCGGCAGTGCCGGGCAATCCTGCGCCTACCCGCCTGATGACCCAACGCCAGGCCGGCAGCCCCCACGTTGTGCGTTTCCCCACCCCGGAGGGCGCACCGGGCCCGCTGGAGGTCAGCGTTTCGCCTACCGATGCGGAAGTCCTTGCGATACGCACCTGGGGTACCAGCGGCTACACCATGACCTGGCTCTACCGCCTGCACTACACCCTGCTCGCGGGTAAAAACGGCAAGATCGTGGTGGGCTTTATGGGCCTGCTATTGATGCTGTTCTGCATCACTGGTGCCGTGTTGTGGTGGCCGAAGGCACTCAGGGCTGGCAAGGACCGCTGGAAACGCGCCTTTAGCATTTCCCGCAGCGGCAACCGCTTCCGGTTTTATTTCGATATCCACAAGGTAATCGGCATCTATTTTCTGCCGCTGTTGTTGATTGTGAGTTTTTCCGGCGTGGCACTGGTATTTCCCGTCCAGGTGGAAGCGGTGATCGGCAGTGTATTCAAACTGGACCCACTCCCCGCCCTGCCCGGATCGAACACGGACACAGGTACCCCCATTTCCCCCGATCAGGCGGTCGCCATCGGTGAACGCGTGTTCCCGGGCGGAACGCTCAAACGTATCTATCTGCCGCGGGACAACAAAGACAGCTACGGCCTTACCTTCCGCGCGGCCGGCGAAGCCTGGTCCAACTACGGCGCCAGTATCGTGCGCATCGACCAGTACTCCGGTGAAGTGCTGATGTCCCAGGACGTCACCGGAATCCCGCTCGGCAACAAAATCCTGCGCTGGCAGTTCCCGCTGCACAACGGCGATGCACTGGGTATTGTCGGGCGCTGGCTGGTACTGCTCACAGGCCTGACACCGGCCCTGCTGTTTGGCACGGGCACGTACCTGTGGTGGCAGAAACGCAGGCTCAGACGCGGCGCCAAAACCCGCACCGCCAACAAGCCCGCCAAGCCCGGCGCTCCCGTCAACATCCCCGCGGAAGTCTGAGCCAAATCACAGTCCGCGCGGTGAGGCTCAACTAAACTGCGACCGCGGTTACGAAATTTCTGCAACTTGTGCGCGCTACTGGCGCGAAAATTGAACACTAGTTGAATTCGGGATACACAATCCTCCCATCTTTGCCCCAATGGACATGGAGCTAGCGCGTGAAAGCTGTCGGCCTCTTTCAATACCTGCCCATTGACCACGAAGAGTCGCTGCTCGACCTGCATATCGATCAGCCGGAACCCGGCCCCAGGGACCTGCTGATCGCGGTCAAGGCCATCGCGGTCAACCCCGTCGACACTAAGGTCCGCGCCCCCAAGGCAAAGCCGGTTACCGAAACTACGCCCAAAATCCTCGGCTGGGATGGCGCCGGCGAAGTGATCGCCACCGGCAGTGACGTAAAGAATTTCCAGGTGGGCGATCAGGTATATTACGCCGGTGATATCAGCCGCCCCGGCTGCTACAGCGAATACCAGTTGGTGGACGAGCGCATCGTCGCCAGAATTCCGCGCACCCAGGACTATTTCGCCGCCGCGGCACTGCCGCTCACCAGCCTCACCGCGTGGGAAGCGCTGTTCGACCGGTTGGGGATTTCCAGCAGCGGTACCGATGCCGGCAAATCCATCCTGATCATCGGCGGTGCCGGCGGTGTCGGTTCCATCGCCATCCAGCTCGCGCGCTCACTGGCAAAGCTCAAGGTCATCGCCACCGCTTCGCGCACCAAATCCAGCGTGTGGGTAAAGCAGATGGGCGCAAGCCATGTGGTCAATCACCGCAACCCGGTGGACGAGGAATTGAAAGATATCGGCATTCCGGAAGTGGATTACATCCTGTGCCTCGCCGATACCGACCAGCACTTCCCCGCCATGGCCAACGCCATCAAACCCCAGGGAAAAATCTGCTGTGTGGTGGACAACCGAGAGCCTCTGCCGATGAACCTGCTGAAACCCAAGAGCGTCACCTTCGTGTGGGAATTCATGTTCACACGCAGCAAATTCGAAACCGGAGATATGGATCATCAGGGGTGGATTCTGAATCGGATCGCCGAGCTGGTGGATAACGAAACGCTGGTGACCACGGTTGGCGACACCGTGGAACCCATCAACGCCGCCAACCTGCGCCTCGCCCACCGGCAGCTGGAGACCGGGCGCACCATCGGCAAGATTGTGTTGGCGGGGTGGGAGTAGCAAGAGTTAGCCCTGTAGGAGCCTGCCTTGCAGGCGAACAGACTCGGCCTCCGTAGCCGTTCGCCTGCAAGGCAGGCTCCTACAAGTCAAAGCCAGATCGCGTCCCACAACGGGTAGTTTCGAAGGGATTTGACGAGACCTGCCCGAAGGGGATTGGCGACGACATATCTGGCAACCGCCTGAATGTCCTCCTCCTTGCGCAACGCATGGTCATGAAAACCGCGTTGCCAGACTGGACTTATCCAATTACTACTCAACAGCTTCGTCGTCAGTGACTTGGCCTTCTGGACCGCTTTAGACAGGTCAGCACCTTCAGCCAACTGCAAAAGCCAATGAACATGATCCGGCATAACCACATAGCAGAGTGTATCCGCCTGCATCACCTCCCTGATCGCATGCACAAACGCTCTACCGTTTTCCAGAGTGCTAAAAACATTCTGGCGTTTGTGGCAAACGGCTGTTATCAAGTAAACACGTTTTGATTCGCTGACTCTGCCCGCGCGGAGTTTGTGGCCCTGTGCAATCCGTTGCATCTGGGGTTTCCTTCAGGTTGTGAGGGTTGTCCGCCTGCAAGCAGGCTCCTACAACGTGCCCTGTAGGAGCCTGCTTGCAGGCGAACCATTATTAGAATTTTCCGATCATATTGATGAACACACCCTGGCTGTCGTAATCCAGGTCCGTCAGGTCATCGGAGAAGTCGGTAAAGTTGTAACCGATACCCGCCTTGAAATGCCGTCCCATCTGCCGGTACAGCGCCAGCAGTGCGCCGCTTCTGCGGTCGCCCGCTTCCGGCAGGTCGAGCAGGCGGCCTTCGATCAGCAGGTCCCACTGGTTGACGAAGTGCCAGTCCGCGCGCAGGACATACAGGTGCGCGTTACTGTCGAAAAACTCCGGGTCTTCCCTGTCCATGCTCAACTGGCCGAGGCGGTAGGCGTATTTCGCACCCAGGGTCCAGCGCTGGGTCAAGTCGTAGTTGGAGTCCACGGAGAAGATGTGGCTCTTCTGCACAAAGTCGATGGCACTGCTGTTGCTGCTGGACGTCACCAACACCTGGTCGCTGGTGGGCACGTTGTAGAAGTAGGTGTACTTCAGCAGCGTGTTCCAACGGTCGTTTTCCACCGGGCGGTAGGCGTAACCCATCACGCCCTCGGTGAACTTGCCGTCGTAGAACTGGCCCGCCGAGCTCTGGCTGTCGGAATAGTTGAGCTTGCCTACGAGACGCCAGTCCGGGCTGATCTGGAAGCTCAGGGCATTTTTCAGCAGCCAGGTTTTGCGCTCGTTTTCCAAAACCGTCTCGGGATCGGACAGGGTCTGGGTATTGTCGATGCGGTACTCCACCGCGCTCGACAGGCGCAGGTCGCCGTCGTTGAACCCCATGCTGGCGCCCATGGCGCGGCGCTCGGTCTCGGCACCGGTGCGCGGGTCTTCGAGGGTACCGGCCTCGAGTGAGGTGCCGTAGTTCCACTTGTCGCTCGGCGCCAGGTCGATACCGAGGGCGTGGGTAAGGCCGGTGGACACATCGCCGTGGGTATAGCGCTCTTCACCGTAAATACTGGTGGTGTCGGAGAAGCGACTGCGGAAACCGCTGTTCAGGTTGCCCTTGCGCGCGCGCACGCCGGTGTCGGTGCGCTCGTTGTCGAGGGTGTAGTTCAGATAGAGGTTGGTGCGGTCGGTCACCAGGAAGTCGGTACCGAGACGCGCCGCATTGCCGGTGTCGCCGCCGGAGAGTTCGCTGTCCACCGTCAGGCGATCGCTCACACGATAGGCACCGCCAAACCCGATACGGTTGTTTTCATCCCGGTTGCCGGACAATTCCGCCGTGCGCTGCACGAAACCAAACGCATTCCAGTTGGCGCCGGAGTCGTAGCCCGCCTGAATCGCCACATCGGTGCGGTCGCCCTGTTTCTGGGTGACCGGCACCACCGGCGACAGATCCTCGCGGGAATCGGAACGGGCGGCGGCTGCGAGGCGCCAGCGCTCGCTGAGGCGATAGCCCAGTTCCACATCGGTGGCGGCAGTCTGCAGGCCCTGTTGCTGTTCCTTGTTGTCCATTTTCAGGCCCACATCGAAACGCTCGCCGATGGGCAGGTTAACCACAGCTCCATACTGCTCGGTTTCCCGGGTAGCCAGCTGCCCCGGTGCGGAGAAGCCCGCGTCCCGCTGCTGGGCGTAGACCGACATGGAACCGCGCGCGCCCTCGAAGAAATCTCCCATCTGGATCGCGGCTTCGACCTTGTTGGCTCCGGCTCTGGCATCCGGGTCGAATGACGTCTGATCAAGCGGCCCCTGATCGAAACCACCCTGGTTGAAACTGTAACCGCCGTCGAGAGAGGAAAGGCTTTCCAGGGTGTTGCCCTGGCTCTCTGCCACTTCCACTTTCATCCAGGTGCCAGCGGTTTTGCGCAGGGTCAGGTCGACACCGTTGAGTGACGACTCGTTGTCTTCCTCATCCTGCTGGCTCGCACTCACGCCGATGCGCACGTGATCGCCGGCCCAGTACTGGGCGCGACCGCCAACCGCGAGGGTGTCGAGGTCATCGAAGCCCGGGGTGTATTCGTAGCGGGCCACCAGGTACTGCGGATTGCCGTTATAGGAGCCGTCCTGCACGATCAGGTTGTCGTTGGCGATCGCCGACAGCGGGCGGTTCAACAGCACCCGGCCCTGAATGTAGTCCACGTCGTAGTCGATCACCGGAGTGAGGTTTTTCACCCCCAGCACCAGGCCGGAGTTCTTGTCCCGTACTTCCACCCGCAGGCGCTCGGAACCGGTGAGAATATCCTGGTGACGCAGGTAGTAGAGCGAACCACCGGTACCGCGGAACTCGTCGCGACCGGCAATGGTGCCGGGCTCCGCGCTGAATGCGTCCATTTCAAAACGCTTGTCACCGAAGTCGGTAACGTCGTCGGTCTCGTAATGGAAATTGGCCCCGTACAGCGCGCGGTCGATATGCGCCAGCTCGTTGTCGGTGTAGGACGCCTTGAAGTTACCCCACAGGGCGTAATCGTCGTAATTTTCCAGTTTGATGAAAAACTTGCCGGACGTGGGCGCATCTTCCACCACGGTGGAATCGTCGCCGAAGGTCGGGTAATACAGATCACTGTCGAGACGACGGAACAGCGCGTTGGGGTCCTTCTCCATAAAGTTGGTGAAGAGCTGGTCGATAGGCCCCTCTTCCGTATCCGCACTGGCGGACAGACGCCAGCCGTCGCCGAAACTGCCACTGGTATAGAAGGCCAGGCGGCCGTCGTAGCTCGCGGAATTGTCGTAGTGGGTCTGGTCGCCGGTGACCAGTGCCGCCGGGCCATTGGTGTCGTCGTGGGCGATGGTCACGTCGGCAATGCCAACTGTAAACCAGTCGTCGCGATTGAACTCAAGGTCGCGCAGGAACAACTCGCCGTTACCCTGCTCGTCCAGCACCGCCACTTCCACGGTGTGCAGGCCCTTGGCAAAAATTTCCTCGGCAACGAAATCGCCACTGCTGCTGACGGGAATTTCGCGGCCCGCCAGCCACACACTGTGGTTGGCCGGGATCTCCGCACCGTTCACCAGCACCGCGTTGCCGTTTACCGGAATGTTGCGCTCGGCCAGGCGGTTTTCGCCGTAGCCGACCAGCAGTTCTTTTTCGGTGGTGGCTTCCTGCAGTTGCGGTTCGAAGTTATCCACAAGCCACAATGTCTGTGGGCGGGTTTCGTCGAAGCGCTGTTTCCAGTCGTACACGCGCAGCACGTACTGCAGTTTTTTCAGCGGCGCCTGGAAGCTGTCGAAGTCCGCCTCCCAACTGCCCTCGCCGTTCTGGTCCAGGGTCACTACGGCGAGCGGCGCATCGCGCAGGGACTGTTGTTCTTCGAAAATACGCACTTCCGCGCGGGTGATGAACGAGGGGTAGTTGGTGTAGCGCTTGAACTGCACGCGGCTCTCCACCAGCTCCGTTTCCGGATCGTCCGCGTAGCGGATGGTGCTGGGGAAGGCGCTGACGTTGAGGCGCGGCTGCATCGTCTGGTTGTCGAAGCGGAACTGGATGTTGGCGTTTTCCAGCGCCACGTCGGTACAACGCTGCAGGTCTGCAGAGTTCTTGTGGGGATCGTATTCCGGTGCGCCATCCACGGTGATACGCATCAGGTTCAGGGCGTAGGGGTTGTGGGCCAGGGCCTCCTGCTGCAGGCGCTCGATTTCCAGGCGGTCCTGTTCCGCCAGCAGGGCGAGCTCGTCGTAGAGCACCTGTACTTCCACGCGGGCGCCGTCCATGTGGATAAATCCGGTCTGCACCACATCCTTGGATTCCACATAACCGCGGCCTTCAAATTCCACCTGGCTATCGTCAAGACCGAGTTTTTCCTGAACGATCTCCATGGTCTTTTTCGCGCGCGCGGACGAAAGACCCACGTCATCGCCGTAGACCATGGCCTCGCGACGCTCCATGCGCTCGTTATCGCTGTAGCCGACAAAGCTCAGGCGCACGTTTTGCTTGCCAGCCACCTCTTCCATCAGGCGCTGCATCTGCGCCAGCTGCGCGCTGGAAATCTGCGGGTCGCCGCTGTCGAGAAAAATCGGCGGCACGTCGCCGGTGGGGGATTCATGGGCGATGGTGATGGTTTCCGCGGTGGCGGATTCCGGACACGCCTGCACGCCGTCGGCGGCGGTCTCCAGCAAGTCGTCGTACCAGAATTCCACTTCCACGCGGCGGTTCAGGGAGCGGCCCTTGGCGGTGTCGTTGGCGGCGATGGGCTGGGTAGCGCCTTTGCCGCTACTGGTCACCATATAACCCGGCAGATTCAACTGGTCGGCGACGGCCAGGGCAACGCGACGCGCTTCGGCACGCGACAGCGCCATCTGGTCGTCATACAGCTCTGCCGGGCCCTCCGGTAGCGGTGCGCCATCGGTGTGGCCGACAAAGTGAATGGTCAGGTTGGGCCGCTCCTGCAGCGTCGCGCGCACCTCCTGGATGCGGCGCACAAACGCGGGCGGCAGGTCGATCTGGCCCGGCTGCAGGCGCAGCGGCGACACCAGGTTTTTCAGGCGCGCGCGCTGATCGGTACCCGCGGTGTAGCGCAGCTTACACACGGTTTCCTGGCGGCAGACTTTTACCCGGTTGAGCTGCAGCGCCTCGGCGCGACGCTGGGCGTCGCGGGCTTCCTGGTCCAGCTCGAAATAGCGCAGCGTCACTTCCACCCGGCGGTTCAGTTCGCGGCCTTTCTCGGTGATGTTTTCCGTCAGCGGTTCGCTGTCACCGCGGCCCTCCACCACGATGGCGTCGTCCGGCACTTCCAGCGCAGTCTGGAAATACTCCGCCACCTGTTGCGCGCGCGCCAGGGTAAACGCGGTTTTGTCGGCGAACTCGGATTGCTGCTCGTCGCTCAGCGGATCGCTGTCGGTGTGGCCGGTAAAGATCAGCTGCAGTTCGTGCGCGTCGCTGAGTTCGGCGAGCCTTTCCTGCAGCTGCTCGAGCAGTGCCGGATCGATCTCGTCGCTCACCTCGCGGTACAACAACGGCGGCAGGACATCTTTTTCCAGCACCGCTTCTTCCGGCGCGATAAAGGATTCCGCGTCCTGCATCCACAGCTGGCCCGCGGTGGGGATCAGGGTGGTTTCGGTGTTACTGCCGAGCGGTTTTTCGGTGTATTCGCCCGCGCTCTCGACCTGTGGCGAAAGGCCGGGGATCAATTGCCACCAGCTTGTTTCTGCCTCGGCTTCAGGTTCCGCGTCTTGCGCAAAAGCCGGGATTACCGGAAGCAATACAAGTGCGAATAGGCAGTTGCGGAAGTTGCCCGTAAGTCCTGGGGAGCTGGATCCCGGCATGCGCCGGGATGACGTTGAATTGAATGATTCTTTCTGCGTCATACCGGCACTTGGCGTCATACCGGCGCATACCGGTATCCAGTTTCTAGAGATGGCACGGACCAATTTTGAAGGACGGAACATCACCGGGCGCCTCCCTGATCATCACTTCCGATCATGCGGTTAACACTGCGTTTGAGCCCGTCCAGCACATTGCCGCGCTCGGGCGGCGCACCACGGCGCCAGAAAATTTCGGTTTCGATATTGAGTGGGTAGCAGCAATCCAGCGCTGCCCAGTCCTCGGCGATACGGGCCTTGATGGTGGCAAGACGCGCATCTACCAGCGACGGATCTTCATTTTCCGCCAGGTAGGACAGACGCAGCACGGACGGTGCTTCCTGCAGGCGCTCGAGCAACAGTTCCGTGCGCGATTGCCACTGCGGGCGCAGCTCGCTGGTACCGGGCTCGAACACCGCTTCCGCCAGATCCAGGCGCACCACGCGGTGCAGGCTGGTACCGAAGTTGAACTCCAGCATCTTGCCTCGGGTGGCGCGCTGTACCCGCGGGTTTTCCGTGGTCAGGCGATAACCGGAAGGCAGGCTGCGGTCGTCCAGCTTCAGTACGAAGTTGGAACCGCGATCGGGGTTCGGCACCGCCGCACAGGTAATGTGGAAACGGCCGTGGGCATCGGCAGTGGCCTTCAGGCCATTCGCCGTCACCACGCGCGCGCCGGGCACACCGCCCTCGCCCTGGTCTTGGTAGCCGTTCAGGTTCTTGTCATCGAACACCTTGCCGATCACGTCGGTACAGTCGAAGGTCGGGTCCGGCACCACGCGCACGGTGGCCATCGCCTCACCGGAGGTCTGCTGGCCGGAGAGTTCGTTGAACATGCGCGCGCGGTTGATGTACTCGCCCTCGCCCACACCGGAGCCCACCACCAGCAGCAGTTTCATGCTGTGGATCTGCTCCGGTTCGGCGCGCAAGTGCGGCCACTGCAACTGCAGGCCGTTCACTACAGGTTCCACCGGCATGCCATCCAGGTTCGCGGAACCGGCCACGTACTTGAAGCCCGCGGGGAAGTAATCCACCAGCTGCAGATCCGTCAGCGGCACCGGCAGCGAGTTGCTGAAGGTGATGGTGTAGGGCACCAGCTGGCTGCGGGTCACATTAAGCATGGCCGCGGTTTTGGTCAGCGCCAGTGCGCCTTCCAGTTGCGGATCCAGCGCGATGTGGTTGTTGAACAGCTGGCTGCTGCCGGGCTGGTTGCTGTCATCCAGGTTCACGCGCAGGTAGTAGTTGGTCTCCGCACTGCGCGCGTCCAGATCGATCGACGGCGGTGTTGCGGTCAGCTGCACCTCACAGTAATCCGGGGTACCCGGGATCACGTCCGCGGCGCTGCCGAGACACGCAGCCACATCGAAGCTGCCGGTGTCGACACCGGTCTGCGGCGGAATGATCTGTGACGGACCGGAGACGTACTCCTCACTCGGCACATCCACTTCGATCAGATAATCCGCGTTTGCCGCACAGGCCGCGCTGCTGAAGTTCACATCGAACTTGTAGAAGCCGCCGGTAACGGTGACCTGATTCTGCTGCTTGGGATCCTCGAAACAGCTGTCCGGCAGCGGCTGGCCACTGGACGCCTGCAACATCCGCACGCGGGCGCCATTGACCGGTGCGCGCAGTACGGAGTCGTAAACTACGCCGTTCGGGGTAATCGGCAGGTTCAGGTTCTGCGGGTTGGCCCCGGAGCCCACATAGATATCGCGGATCTGCTGCGGACCGTTGGTGTAATCGGAACTGGCAGTACCGAGAGACGCGGTGGATTCCACCGCATTCGGTGCCAGATAGCGCAGCTCGTAAGTCGCACCGCCCGCGTTCGCACCGTCCATGTTCGGCACCAGACCATCAAACACGAAATAGCCGTTCTCATCGCTCTGCACGGTTTCCAGCAGCGCGTTGTTGAAGTACAGCGACACGTTCCAGTTGGTGAGCAGTTGCTCTTCGCTTTCGGCGGTCTCGCTGAAATTCACATCGTGCCAGAGGTAACCGGACAGGTTGGCAATGCCCGGGGTACCGCCGATGTCGATGGCCACGGTGGCTTCGTTGTACACCGGCGGATCGTTCCATTTCACCTGCGCGGTATTCACCACCGAGTAACCCATGGCCAGGTTTTCTCCCAACTTGGCCTCGAAGCGCAGGGTGATGGTTTCACTCGGCTGCAGGTCGCCGTAGTTGGTGCTGTAGTCCACCGTGATCAGCGGGCCATCGATCATCACACCGTCGGGCTGGCCATTCAGCAGCGCCGAGTTTTCCACGTAAGTGAGCACGCCCTCACCGGCCACCAACAGGTCGTCGTATATAGTGACCAGGCTCGCGGGTACCGCGCTGATGTTGGTCACGCGCACGATGTATTCCAGCACCTTGCCGGAATCCGCCGCGCCGCCGCCAACGACCGCCACTTCCTTGGTGATGGACAGCTGCTGTGCATCGCCCACCACCACTTCGGTAGGCTGGGCGCCATTGCTGCTGTTGCCGTCCGCATCCGTCAGGGTCAGCGGCAATTCCAGGCTGTACACATTGCCCTGGTTGCTGATGATGGTGCCGCGCTCGGTATCCGCGTTCACCATCACGTCGAACACGATGGTGGCGGTCTGCGCGGTAGTGAGTACACCCTCACCTTCCGCGGGCAGCGGCGGGGTCAGGTCTTCACTGCTGATGGCGATACCGGTGACCAGCGGTGAATCCACACCGTTATCAGCGATCGCGATGCCATTCAACGTGGTGCTGCCGGCCACATAGGTGGTGTGCTCCGGCACCAGGTCTACAAAGCGCGCCTCGGTCGCGTCCTTTCCGCCCATGTTGCGCACGGTGATGGTGTAGCGCAGCACATCCTGCGGATCGACGATACCCGCGGTCATATTGTCCACCGCCAGTTCCACAGTTTTCAGCGCACGCAGCAGCGGCACATTACCGACGATGTCGATGGTGGGGTCGTCGGCCACTTCTGTGGCGGGGTCGTCGGACGGCTTCTCATCCAAGGGGGTATTTTCACCGCCGGCGCCGACACCGTTGGCAAAGCCCTGGTTGGAAATCACCGTACCGTCGTTGACGTTGTTGATGGTCACATCGAAGGTGATCACCGCTGCTTGCGCACCGCTGGCGGTCGGGTCCGCCAGCAGCTCGCCGGCTTCCGCACCCGGGGATTGCACGGTCAGCGTCGCCGCCAGCGGCGTGCTGCCATTCACGTCATCCAGCGCCGCGCCGTTCAGGGTGGTGGAGCCGGCAACATAGGTAGTGTTGGCCGGCACCTGGTCGCGCAGGCTCGCCTCCAGCATGTTTTCGTTGCCGATGTTTTCCACCCGGATGGTGTAGCGCAGGGTATCTCCGGGCATCAGGCTGTCGGGCTCGCCGGTGAGATCCTCGGAGGTTTTTTGCACTTTGAATACCGGTGCGGACTCGATAACCACGCGGGTGGGGTCTTCATCTCCGCTCACCAGCGGATCAGCCGCACCGTTGATGTTCGGGTCGTCACTGTTGACCAGCGGCTGGCCGGGCAGCTGCACCTGTGCCTGGTTCAGCACCGCCGTGGCACTATCGATCGCACTAACCAGCTGCACCTGGTACACCAGCTGGATTTCTTCCGTGCCGCTGCCGGCGCCACCCAGTGTCAGGTTGCGCACATCCACCAGACCGCTGCCATTGGCACCGCCGGTTGCCGAGGTCGCCGCGGTATCCGCACCTGTCGGAGCGGCGATCAGTTGCAGGGTACCCGGAGCGAAGAATGCCGGTGCATTCAGTCGGTCCAATTCATCGATCACCGAGACATTTTCGACCTCCAGATCACTGAGGTTACGCAGCGTTACGGTGTACTGGAGCAGGTCACCGGGCGTGGCGGTGGTCGCCGGGCTGACACCGGTGGTGATGTTCTCCACCACCTTCTCGAACAGCACACTCGGCACCGCGGCGGTGACCGTGAACACGTCCTCGTGGTCTTCCACAGACGGTGTGCCGTCCGGTGGATTCGCCGCGTAAGTACGCTCGTAAATGCGGGCATCCGGGCCAGTGCTGTCCCAGCTGTACCACTGCTCCGCGCCCGCCACATTGTCCAGCGCTGCACCGTCGATGGTGTCTTCATCGAGCCACGCGTCGTAGGCGAACTGCACGTGGTGGTCCGCGGCCACAGGCGCATTGGCTCCCTGCGTAGTAAACGTCAGCGTACAGGTATCCGCATCGAACGCGACGCTGAAATCGCTGCCCTCGCTGAGGGTCGACACCACATTGCCACCCGCATCCAGAATGGCCGCGGCAAAGTTGGCCGGCGGCGTTGCGCACAGGCCTCCCTGATCGGAGTCTGGTAAAAAGTCACGCACGGTGAGATCCCAGGCGGGACCGGTGCCGCGGTTGTGCACATTTAGCAGGAAGCGGCCAGGCAGACCGGACTGGATAGTGGTGGCGCCGTTGGCCATGGATTTCGCCATCACCAGTTCGGTGGGCTCCACCACGGTCATGTCCGCGGTGGTGTTGCCGCCGCCGGCGCCCTGGCCGCTGGCCGGGTCGTCGTTGACGAAGTTGTAGCGGTAAGTGGCACTGCTATTGAAGGTCTGGCCGTCCGCATTCGGCGGATTCACATCCCGCAGACGCACGATCACATCCACCACCGCCTGCTCGTTCGCGGGCACGTCGATACCGTTGGCGGTGTCTTCAATAATCAGCTGATTGCCGGTACCGGAATTGACCGGGGCAAAGTTGGCGCTGCCGGAGACTTTCTCGGCAGAGACAAATACCAGCTCCGCGGTATCCGGCAGATCGATCACCACCTGCACATCGTTCAGCGCGGCCGCCTGGGCAGTGGCCGGAATGGTGACGCGATAGCGGAACGGCTCGCCAATGGACGCGGTCTCCTGGGTGTTGGCGATGTCCAGATCCACCGCACTGGGTGTGCTGAACACAATGCCCTGTGGCGCAGTGGGACCGTAGTCTTCACGCATGTCTTCGGCCACATTCACCGCCGCCAGGGCCGGCAGCGCGTCCGCGGCAAGGGAGTAATACACCTCGATGAAGGCGCCGTTCTGGATGGCAAGGCCGGCGCCGATATTGGCGTCCGCCTGCAGGCGATAAGTCATTTCCAGTACGCCGCCGACGGGAATCGCGTAACCGCTGCCGACGAAGTCCCAGCGCACTTCACCGCTCGCCGCATCGTATACCGGGGTCACATTGGCAACACCGCTGCCGTTGATCGTGGTGCTTTCCACCATCACGCCAGCCTGGCGCAGACCCACCGGCACCAGGTCGCGCAGGGCCAGATCGTAGGCCGGCGCGGAGCCGTTGTTGGTCAGGGTTACCGTGAACTCGACAAGTTCATTCGGCTCGAGCACCGCGTCGCCATTGGCGGCCGTGCCTGCAATGGCCAGCGCCACCTCCGGCTGCAACAGCTCGATAGTTTCCGCGGTGGTAACGCTGGCGCTGCCGGCGGCAGTCTCGAATACATACTCCGCGTTGTTGGTGAGCGGCATGCTGTTGGCCGGCCATGGGTGCACATCCCGGTTGAGAACGCGCGCCAGATAGTGAATCACGAACACATCGTTCGCCGCGTCGTTGTCACCCTGGTTGATCAGGTCATCGAGCGGCCAGCTGACCGTGGTGGGACCGGCGGCGGGATCACCGGACTGCACTGGCTCCATTACCTCGCTGTGGCTGAACGGTGCCACCGCAGCAAACGGCGCACTGGTATCGCCGTTAATGGAAACGGTGCGCTCGAACACCATGCCCTGCGGCAGGGTATCGGTAACCACGGCGTTGGGGTGGGCACCTTCCTGCAGGTTCACCCGCAGTTCAAACTCCACCAGGTCGCCCACGCGCAACTGTTTATCGGCTGCGTTGTAGCTGTCACCAATATGCCGTTTTTCCAGCGTGGTGGTGTTTGCGGTTACCAGTGCGGCGGTGGTGCCATCGATAAAGTAATCGTTGAGGCCACCGCTGCCGTTGCGCTCGTAAACACTGCTGTTGTCGTCGTCGAGACTCGTCCACTCCACACGGCTGACCGCGGAAAGATCTGCGCCCGCCAGCACGGTTTCCAGCACGCGAACATCAAATACCAGCGCTGCGCTACTGCCAAAGGCGATGTCGAGATTGGTAGTAGCCACATCCCAGCGCAGCGCCTGCGCCGCTGTCTGCCCGTCGCCGCTGATCACCGGATCGACAATGGTCGCGCCGGCAAAGGTCGCGCTTCCCGGCACGAACGCGAGGCCGAGGGACAGCTGCTCTTGCAGCAGCAGGTCGAAGGCGTCCGCACTACTATTGGCGATGCCGGCCTCGGTGAGACCCAGGGTAAAGCGCAACACGTCACCCGCAGCGGGCTCGGTACCCGGCGCAGTCTGGTTGACGACGGTTTTACCCGCGCTCAACTGCGGCTCAATCACCGTCAGTGTGGCTGCCGTTCCGGCACCACCGTCGATCTGGGTTCCACCATCGGTTTCCGCGTAGGTAAAGCTCGCCACGTTGTCGAAGTTGTGGCTTTCCTGCGCGCTTGCGTTGTTGGCGACACGCGCGCGAATTTCGATCTGCGCGCGGCTGCCCGCTGGCAACAGATCCAGCGCCAGCGCGATATTGTTGCCACTGGAATTGTCGGTAACCGGCAGCCCGCCCAGTTCCTGGATACTGATGATTTCCAGGCTCGGGTCGAGCACATCGCTGATGGTCAGGTCGTAAATGGCGGAACTGGTGTTGGTGGCCGGCACCAGCAACTGGTACACCACTTCTTCACCCACAGCCGCAGTGCCATCGGCCGGTGCCAGCAACAGTTTCTGCAGCGGGTCGAGACTGACCGGCGCCGTGGACATGAGGTACGGCGAAGGCAGAGTAACCGGAGCATATTTCTGCGCGTCATTCGGCGGCAGTGACCAGTACTCATCGATAACAAAGCTGTTCTGCCAGTTCCGGTCGCCACCCACATCGGCGTGGAAGCCGATATCGTAATTCACGGTGACACACAGCCCCGGATCCACCGGCACGTTCAGCGCGAACACCATATTGCCGTCGCGCGCTGCGGCGGGCGTGTAGGTGTAATCGCTGTCCGCCAGTACCGCGCCGTCGATGCTGACCTCGACATTCTGGATCGAAGTCTCATCCATCTCCCAGGCGAGATCATCGGTGAGCTGCATGCCGTATGCCGGTGCCGCACCGCTGTTGCACGCCTGCAAGCTGAAGAGCATGACGGTATTGGCGAGATCCGTGATCAGGTCCGGGCTGGCGCGGCCACCGCGATCCGCTTTGGTCAGGCTGCCGATCACCGGCTGCAGGACCGTCACGCTGGCCGCACTTTCCAGTCGCGCCAGCACCGCAGGATCGGTCGGCGGATTGCCGCTGCCATCGGTGTAGGTGAGATTTGCCGTGTTATCGAGCGCCGTGCTCGCCACATGGGGAATACCTCGGTCTTCGGTCACCCGCGCCACATATTCGATGATCAGTGGCGCGGCGGTACCCAACTCACGGGTCACATCGCCGAGGCTCCAGCTCAGCGAGGTATCGCCGGCCGCGGGCTGGCTCACCGGTGTGAATACGTAGCCGCCGGCGGCGTCGTCAATACTGAAGGATTCCAGTACCAGACCGGTATCCATGGTGTCGGTGACGACCACATTATTCGTGGTACCCGGCTGAACATTGAGTTCGAGGCGGTAGGTGACGGTATCACCCACGCGCACGGCGCTGTCGGCCGGGTCGGCGTAGCTGTCGCTCACCACCAGTTTCTGCAGACCGCTGTTGTCTTCGGTATTGATCGCCGCCTGCGCCGGTCCCGAACAGTAATTGTTGGGATCGGTAAAGGTTGGGCAGCCGAGGCCGTGGCGCTGGTAAATATCCTGGCCGATGACGTCATCATTGAGCGAGGACCAGTCCACGTAGGCTTCGTTCAGTACTGGCTGGCCGAACACCGACACCACATTGGCGCGGTAGGTGATTTCCAGCGTCTGCCCCAGCGGCAGATCCAGTCCGTTGTCACCGTTCTCCCGGCCCCATACCAACTGGTTCGACGCCGGCGTTGCGGGTGCCGCAACAAAACCGGCTACGGCCGAACCATTGACGGTGGCCGTCGGTGCGAAAGAGGATTCGAAGCGCACTTCCGGCGGCAGAATATCCAGCACATTCAGGTCGAAGGCATCGACTGTCGAGGCACCGGTGTGGCGGATGGTCAGTACATATTCAAGTACATCGCCGCCCTGGGCGAGGCCGGCGGATCCGGTGGTGTTGGTGACCGCCTTCAGGATTTCCAGATCCGGTTCCACCGCGGTAATTGCAGCGGTGGTGTCGGTGATTGCTTCTTCCGCACTGGTTTCGCCATTGCTGTAATTCAGCGTGGCATCGTTGCGCAGGCTATTGCCGTTCTGGGTCTCGACAATTTCATTATCGATACGGGCAAAGTAAGTGATGGTGATGGTCGGCACTACAGGGGCAACACCCGCATCGTCCTCACTCACGGTATCCACGGTGCCGATGTCCCACACCACATCGCCGGTCGCATCGGCGGCGGGAACGCCGTTGAAATTACATGCGCCATCGACCGGTGCGGCGCCGTTGATCAGCTCGATGCCGACATAAGTACAGCGGATATCGTAATTGGCATCGCGGGCCAACACATAACTGGTACCCCCCGCTGCCAGGCGGTCGGTGATCCGCACATTGTTGCTGACACCATCGGGCAGTACGACATCCAGCTGGAACTCGCGGTGTGCACCAATGGTGCGGTTCTCCGCCGCGGCGCCGTTTGCGGTGATGTCCTGTTTGGTGAATGCGAGCGCGGCCAACACGGTATCCACCGAATTGCTGCTCGCCTCGTAATCGTTGATGCCGTCACTGGCGTGGGGCAACTCGCCGATACGCTGGCCGTCCAGGGCGCCGTCGATACCGATCTCGCCGGTGGGGTTGAGCGCGGTGCTCTGTCCCGGCAGAGAGGTCCAGGCGGCATGGGCAATATTGCTCAGCTGCTGCAGTGGCTGGGCGGTGTCGTCGATGCGGACCTGGAAGCTGAACTCGCGGCTGGCACCGGGTGCCAGCGGGTTTTCCGGGTTCCACACAAATACCGGGCGATTCGCCCCGAAGGTGGTGATATCCACACTGTCCGGCACCGCGGCGCCGGTAACGCTGGTGTCGACGAACGTCATTTCGCTGTCGAGCAGATCGTCCCAGATGCGCAGGTTGTAGGCGTTGGCGGAGCCGTTGTTGGTCGCGGTCAGGGTGATGGTGATGAGATCACCGGCATCCATATCCGCCACGGCATTCCAGCTCTTTGTCAGCGCAACGAGCGGCTCGGTCACCTGCACTTCCACCTGGCCGTAATCCAGGCTGTGATCACTACCGCTTTCATCGCGCCACTCCAGAGTCGCGATGGTGGCTGGCTGGCCGTTGATCAGCGCCGTGCCGTCATTGTTTGCCGCACTGTTCTGAACGCGGGCAACGAACTTGAGTTCGAAGGTGAAGCGGTTCGGGTCGCGATCCGACGAGGGATTGGTAAGCACCACATCGCCGAAGGACCACTGCACCTGACTGTCGCTACAGACAGGCGCAACATCGCCCACATTCGAGAGATCCGGGCGTTTGAATCCGGCCGCGCTCCACGGCGCATCGGTACTCAGGTCGATGGTGGGTGCATCCGCACACACCAGGCCCGCAGGCAATTGGTCGGTAACCGTGAGGTTGCGCAACTGCGCCACCGGCAATTCGGCAGTAAGCGTGTATTCGATTTCCTCGCCGATTTTCACCGGCT
This sequence comes from Microbulbifer sp. SH-1, assembly GCF_011326135.1. NCBI lineage: Bacteria > Pseudomonadati > Pseudomonadota > Gammaproteobacteria > Cellvibrionales > Microbulbiferaceae > Microbulbifer > Microbulbifer sp. SH-1. Next base: position 2,244,195 of record NZ_CP046948.1, read on the forward strand.
GAACGCCACTTCCTGCCAGCGGCGTTTCCGACAGGCCGGTAATGGTTTTCGGCTCGGTGGTCGGCTCACTGAACGTCAGCGATGCTTCCGCTTCGGTGTTGACATCGGCCGCCGCGGGATAGGTGCGTGCGCCACCCAGTTCGCCGCTGTCGGACATAACGACGGTCTGGTTGCCGTGCTCATTGCCACTGCCTTCCAGCGAATCGTAATAGGTCACGACGACGGTGTTGGTGAGGACTTCCGACGGTGCAATGCGATCGTCCGGGTCTACCCGGTAATACATATATGCGCTGGCGCCCGACTCCAGGCGGCGCAGACCGGTACCGTCCACACCCTGGGTGTGCGAGAAAGTAATGGTGGTGCCGTTGCCGTCGTTCATGACGTTGCCGACGATGCTGCCTTCACCATCGGTATCGGCACCATCCACCAGGCCATCGCCATCGTTGTCGATGCCATCGGCATTCAGATCTTCGATGAACAGTAAATCCGGCAGCGTGTCTTCTACGGTCAGGTCGTATACCGGCGGCCGCGGATGGCCGTCAGCCGTGGCTTCACTGTTGACGGTCAGGCGGTAGATGTAGTCGTTGGTGGTCACAGCGCCCTGGTAATCATCCGTCCAGCCGGCGCCACAGGCCCCGCTTGCCGCGTTGAAATCAGAAGCCGCACAGATTTCCTTCACCACACTGATCAGCGGTTCGGTAACCACAACGTCCACGCGGCGGATGGGTTCCTTGGGGTAGCCCACGGTCTCACCGCCGCCATAGCTGCCGAACTCGTACTCTTCCCAGATACCGGTGTTGTTGTTAAAGAAAACTCCCTTAAAAGAAGAGTCCAGCACGTTGGCGCTGTCGCTGCCGTGCGCGTTGGGCGCGGCACGGTCGTTCAAGGTTTTGTTCAGCAACCGGCTCGTATTATTGATCGTGAACCACTGATCGATATCGATCACGTAGTCTGCGTTCGGTGCACCAGTGAACCCGGAAGGCTCGGTACCGGTAAAGCGCCAACCAAACGGGCTGGCCTCACCCAGTGCCGTTGTACTCGGATCATTCGGTGCCTGGGTGGCGCCGGCAATCTGCGGCGTCACCAGCGGCGCGGTGCTGGAGATATAGCTCTGGCCATTCGGGATCAGGTCCAGCACCTGGATATCGCGCACACCGATAAAGTTGAAGCCGCGGGAGTCGAAACCGAACCAGCCGCCGGTCTGGATGCGCACAGTACATTCCTCACCGATCTGCACATGCTCAGCGGGTTTGGTCTGGCCGGGAAAGGTGTTGGCCGGCGCGCGCGTGACGGCCGCGGTGTTTTCGTTACACACACCGAGATCCGGCAGGCCACCGAAATTGCCGGACGCGGTATCACCGGCAGTTACCTGGTCTTTTTTCAGGTTGAAGCCGATACCGCGGGACCAGTGCGCGTCCAGGGAGTAGAGGTTGCCGCGATCCACTTCGCCATCGGTGCGGCTGTTGCCGGCACTGCCCGGAGCCGGGAACCACAGCGGATGGCCATTGGTAATCCCGGTGGGATTATTGACGGTGATATTGGAAATGCTGCGGTTACCGCCATTGGTAACCTGATTTACATTGACGGTGTCGTAATTGATCTGCGCCGGCGTGATGGCGAAGTCGCTGAGAGTGAAGATTTCACCCACCACATCTGCGCGGAAGGTCAGGTCGTCGGCGGCAATACCCGCGGGGCTGGTGGTTTTGTTCACCTCGAACTCGAAGGTGGCGCTGGCGCCCGCGGCCAGTGCAGCATTGAACGGCGAGCCGTCCGGCTGACACTGGTACACGGTGCCATTGGTCGGCAGCAGCATATGCATTTTGTCGACCTGATCCGGCGCCGGGTTTACCGCCCAAACCTTATAGGGATCGGGATGTCCCATGGGGCGGCCGTTGCCATCCACACTGGTCTGCGCAATCGGTACCGCCGCACAGCTGAAGCCCATAGGCGGTGTATCGTTGACCACGTTGATAGTGGCACCGAAGCTGATAAACACTCGGAAGTCACGCGCCTCGTCGCCACCGCGATTGGTCACGGTGACGGACAGCGGCGTGGTCTGGCTGCGGTCGTCGGTGATGATGAACGTGGGCTGGTCGATATTGACGTCCAGCTCCTCCGGCGAGAACTGCACCGGGGTGCCGGCGCTGTTTGCGGCGAAGGTATCGTTCAGTCCATTGCCGGTCATGCGGGATTGCAATGTGCCCTGGGTGTTACACAGGGTTTTGATCTGCATTTCGACAATATTGTCGAAACCATTGAAGCCACTCAGGTCAGGGTCCGTACGCTCTCCGGGGCGCTTGAACAGGGCAACTGCCGGGTCTTCCTCCAATACATCCAGATCTGCCGCGCGGTCGAAATACTCCGCCGCTTTCATCACCACGGCAAAACGGATCACCACCACATCGCCGTGGCGCATCAGGCCGGTGCTTTCCTGGGCCTGGTCGGCATCGGTATCCGTGGTGGTACTGGTGAGCTTGAACTGCGGCTCCGAGTTGTTCAGGTAGCTGGTGCTATCACCGGTATTGCCGGGGATTGCACCCTGGGCGTTAACCCAGTCCAACGTGTCCACACGACCGGGGTAGGCGCCGTAAAGCGAGTTCTGGGTTTCGATTCTGGGCGCGTAGCTGGGGTCTACCACGTATTCATCCGGCAGCTCGTCGCGCAGATGCCAGGCCATGGAAGGATCAAACCAGACAGTGCCACGCCCTTCGTTGCGCAGGGTGATGGTCATCAGGCCGCGCATGCCGACGGGGCCTGTGCCGGTGATGCCGGTCAGTTGCCGTTCTACGCGCAGGGCATTCTGGTTTCCGCCGAGACCGTAATAGGTATCGAGACGCGCGGTCTCTGATTGATTGGAGTCGATACCACCGGGCGGCGACTGCACCGCGCAGCCGAATTCCACATCGTTGAAAGTATTGGTCAGTTGCCCCGCGACACAGGAGCCGTTATTGCGGATTTTGCCGACCACATACAGGTTGATGGACTGCCCAGCGCGAATATCAATGGCATCGCTGGAAGTACCGGAGGTCACCGCATTCACGGTATTCGCATAGGGATTGGGGATGTCGTCATTGTGGCCAAAGGGGGCATCCACATCCCAGTCGGCAAGTACCAATCCCGTGGTTGCATCGGTAGCCACGCAGTTCGAGCCACCAGGTAACACCCCGTTATTTGCGGCAACCGCATCGGCAGCATCCGCGGAAGGACAGACGTAGTTTGCCGTCATCACATCCGCGCGGCTCAGCAAATCGTCGATACGCAGATCCTGCAGCGGTGCGTCGCCGGTATTGCGGACATTGATTCGCCAGACGATATCGTCGTCGTTGTGACCAAACACCTGGTCACTGCGGGTATCCCGACGCTGGCCGCTGTCGTAGTTCCAGCCCTGTTTGTTCAGTGCAATACCCGGCTGCTGAATATAGACATTGCCGGTGTGTTGGCTGTCAGGGCGGTTGTAGTTCTGCCAGAAGTCGGTGGGATAATTATCAGGATCCTCCCATGGCGCACAGCTGTTGCCACCACAGCCGTCGTACCAGGTATTGTCATTGCGAAAATTCTCACGCAGGCCCGGGTTATCGTTACAACTGTCCGCCATCGTGTAGTTGATGGTGGCGGTGGCCTGGGGATTTGTGCCGTAAAGGGACTCAGGGCTGTTGGTGGGCCGGCGGTGCACCGGGATACGCAACGTCCGGGTCTCGCCTGGTGGCAGATCCGCCATATTGTTAACGGAAATGGTTGTGGTACCGCTGAGAGTTCCGCCCAACGGCAGCGATGCTGCAGCCCCCGTATACAGTTCCAGACCGTTGTTCAGGTCAATAGTCAAACCGCCGGAATTACTGAAGTTCAGGGAGGGGTTTGAGGAGCCGTAGTCGTTATTGCGACGGGTCTGGGTTCTGGTATCGCCAAAAATGGTAACGACGCGCGTTTCATAGGGCTGGTTGCCATCGGCGGCATTGGTGCCCCTTCGATAAGGGTTGGTGATCCGAACCTCGACATAGCCGTAACTACAGAATTCACAGTAACTGTTCTGGACCGTCACCAGTCTGCTAGGCGCGCTCTCCTGGCCAACCACACACATATTGGTGTACGCAGCCAATGCTTGCCCCGAACTCAACAACAGCGCAGCAGAGAGCAACCACCGCACGGAATGTCTCAGTGTCGCCAGTGCATTTCTGAAAGATTTTCGCCCAGTTACTTCAGACTTCATCGCGTTCCGCTGCCAGTCAATTTGGAATTTCGAGAACTGCCGCACAGGCGACAGCACCGGGGAAGGGGCCGGTCGCGGAACTTTATTGGAAGGGGGTAGTCGGCACCGTGAAGCAAGTCAAACTTGTTGCGCCGTGGAGGGAACTTTTTTCCGATTTGCCAAGTGGTTCTCGGGGAAAGTTGAGGTGAATTCTTAAGTCCACTTGCGAAATTCGCCATTCCCGCGACTAGACAGGGCCGCGAAACTCACGCGGGAATCCAGAACCCCAAGGTTACTGGACCCCCGCCTTCGCGGGGGTGACGGAAAACGAATTTTTGCCGGCCCCGCTCCTCTGTACGGGTTAGCAACCAGAAAGAGCGTTCAAAAAGCGGCCAACTCAACCGCGTTACGTGAAATGCCGGCAAACAAGCAGACCATTTAATTTTTGTAGCGATCTTTCCTGTATTCGAGAATCGTCAGGCCATCTTTGTCTACATCCGCAGGCCACTTGAATGGTTGGCATTCCGGGGAAACTGAATAATCACCGGTACAGGCCTCCTTTGCGTGATCGATTTCGGTCTGCAGCTCCGGCGAGGGGGTCAGGCGGATGCTTGAAATGATGTTCTGGATCAGATCCAGCATGGGTTTGGGACTGATTTTTGCGTCCTTGTCCTTCCAGTTGCCCGCGCAGCTCTGCCCATAGTCAAACTGAATAGTTAGCAACCGATCTCTGGATACAGGTATGAATACATAGCGTAGATGTCTGCCATAGGTTGACACCTCCTCTACGTCCAACTGGACTGCAGGTACAGGGAGCTGCTTAAGCGGCGTCCAATTAAGCGGTCCCTTGAGATAAGGAGTCAACTTATCTTCATCATAAACCTCATGCCCATGATATGCCGTCAAAAAACCCTGGATCGCGGATTCCAGCGCGACCGGGTACAAAAAATTTACCTTGGGATTTGCTTTCTCGGTGCTCACGACATCCATCGAAAAGCTGATATCTCCCATATAACCAGTAAACCAGGGACCGTAAAATGCCCAATTTCTTGAGCAAATTACAGCCTCCTCCCAGCTTCCACTGGGCATAAAAAGACTCCCAATGGAGGAAGTGCGCTCAAGGGTATAGCTTGTCCGCGCCCTACGTTGCTCTATTCCATACAGGCGCCGAGGATTATGACGCGGGGCCCGGAATTCCACGGTGCATTGCGGCAACCGCACCACCTCCACTTTGGCGCGCCTAAAAGAGGGACCACTGGGTATACACTGTCCTTCGTTCTCTCTGAATCGCAAAGATGAGTATTTGATAATATCCAGCATCAGAATTTGCTCGCGATTTCACTGTATTTTTTCGGTGCCCAAGCCTTCATAGCCTGTTGTCCCAGTTTTCCCGCAGTCGCCGCGGTAGCCACCGCACCGCCGAGAGCCGTCAAGAAAGCCCCCGCGGCCGGAGCACCCATTGAAAGTCCGGCGAGACCGGCGGCCCCCACCACAAAACCCAATGCATTGTGCAGCGTCACACCAGCGCGCACGGTGTCGGTAGCCCGATGTAACGCACTATAGCTTTCTCCTTCACGTTTACAGCGCTCACTGATTATCCGCAGATTATCCCGATTGCCGATATAATCCAGGGCGTTGGATTCCTTGAAGTTACGATCCAACTCAAGTCCTTCTACGGCGTGCATCGCCTTCTGTGCTTCGTGGGGAGAGGTGCTTGGGCGGTACAAAAAAGCCGTATGGCTTTTCAGCTTGACCTTTCGATCCGCAAGTATCCGCAACGCCTGGGTCAGCACCCCGGAACCGCCAAATTCCGCAATCCAACACACACCCTCAATATCTCGGGCCATATATATGGAGCGCGCCAGCAGAAGGGCCGATTCATGCAAGCGCCCATCATTTAGGGGGTTCACCGCATTCCTGTAATTTTCGAATCCTCCTATACGCTTTTTGCCAGGGGTAAAGTGCAGATCAAAACCACCCCCATCACCTGGCGATTTGATGATGCGTCCGCCCGCCATACCCGCTACAGCACCACCACCAGAAATGTATTCTCCTACTCTACGGGCTGCATCGAGATGATCAACATATCCGCTATCACTGATCGCAACCGTGCGCTGTGTTCTCTTTTCAATCCTTCCATCTCGTCTGGGAGTGGCGCGCCAGCGTTTTTTGTGGTGCTTCACCTCATAAAGCCCCGGCGCCTGCCCCTGCTCAATCAACTCTCCATAATTCAGATCTGCCTGAAAATGCAGCAGTTTATAACTATCATCGGGTAGTTTTTCCGCCGTCACTCGACATCCGGGCAATATCACCACGAACTCTTCTGTACCCCGCGCGGTGGGCCGGCCCCGGTTTGACAAAGATATTTTTCTGGCTGAGGCGGCCTGCCGCCAGCTGTTTGATGCCGTTCACACTCATCTGGGCCCAGTAATTGCCCTGATTAGCGAGCTTTACCAGTTCATTCCAGATGGGTTCGGCCTGGGGGGTAATGGTGATGCGTTTGCCGAAATGGCGTCCAGCGATGAGCTTGTCCGTGCTTGCGGGGGTGTAGTTGAACATTCGACTGAATCCCTTTAGTTCCGTGTTACACATTCTCCACACCAATCATTGGTGTGGTTACGGAATTCTACTTTGTGAAATCTGGCATTCCTATAAAACAGGCGTACCTATTAGCAGCGATTAGCCATGACTATCGCGGTATCCGGCCGAATCACTATTGAAGCTCGCCGCCTCTTCCCCCGAGAGGGAAAGAGGCGGCGTCAATGCGGTTACGCCGCGGGGAGGAAGTCGATCGGGTAGAGGATGGTAATGGTCGGCACGCCGGCTTTTTCGCCGAAGTTGAACCGCTTCACCCTCGCTACGATCTGCGAGTTGAGCGCGGGCGAATCCATATCGCTGCTCTCAACTTTGGCTGCGGATACCGAACCGTCTGGCTCGATGGTAATACGCAGTACCATCTTGCCCTGCAGCGCCGGGTTGTTGCGCAGCTCGCGATTGTAGATCCGGTAGAGTGCCGCTTTGTAGCGATCGAAGACGATCTGGATCTCTTCGTCGGTACGAGACGGACCTACGCCATCGCTGAGCGGTCGCTCTTCGCCGGCAAAGTCGCCCTCGGTGCCAATACCGCTGGATACCCGCGAGAAGCTGACACCGTCCAGTGCCGTACCGACACCACCGGCATTGCGGCTAAGCGCGGCCGTATTGATCCCGTCGGAACCGGATTTCGCCGCGGCGGTAATCAGGGAGCGCTGGCTGCGGCTCTCCTGCTTGCCGGCGGTGCTGAGCTGGGTCTGTTGGCCGAGGCGCTTGTCGAGATCGTCCTGGATCAGGTCCTGGAAGTTGTCCTTGAACGCCAGCACGCCGGCGCGCTCGACTTTCTTGCTCACCTGTTTCTTCTCAACATTGGATGGCTTGGGTTCTTCCTTCGCCACTTCCTGTTTCGGTTTCTCAGGTTCCGGCTTCTTCTCTTCCGGTTTCTGCACTACCTGTTCGGGCGGTGGCTTTGGCTTGGTTTTCTTTTCCAGAACCAACTTGGCCAGACGCTCGGGCACTTCTACCACTTCGTTTTCATCAGGCTCCGGCAACTGCCACACGTGGATACCGAAGCCGAGGAAGAACGCCAGCAGCAGACATGCGAGCAAGCTGATACGGAAGCGGCGCTCGTCTTCGCCGTTGGTATTCCACGGCATAATGGCGTTGCGGAAGGCGGAGTCGCCCAACTCGCGCGTGACTTCATATTCGTAATGGACATCTTCTTCGGCCTGGCGAATCTCTCGGAATTCTGCATCCAGGTCGAACAGGTCATCACGGCAGTCTTCTATCTGGTCCTGCAGCTTGCGCTTGCGCTCGTGCAGCAGATTCAGATTGGCCTGATAGATACTTACGGTTTTCTGCAGCCGATGAATCAGCGCCTTGGATGCGTCCTGCTTATAGTGCTCCGCCCAGAACAGGTCACCGGCACCAGCCTCTTCAAGCTTGCCAAGGCGATCGGAAATCTCGTCCAGCAACTGATGCTTGGCTTCATCCCGGCGCAGCGTATCCAGCTTGCCATCCACCTGACCGTACTCGCTTTCGAGCGCGGCCAACTGCTGGCGAACCGCTTCCTGCTTCGCTGTCAGTGCCTGTCTTTGTTGATGAAAATTATTCACAAACGCTCACTAACTCTGAGATGCTTTTTGAATGACCGCCAGGGAAATACGCGTGTATCCGGCATTGGTGCAGCTGGACATGACTTTTTTCAGCACGCTGAATGGCACACCGCGGTCCGCCAGAATGTTCACTTCCGGTGGTTCTTCCAGCAGTTCCGCGGCTTCTGCGGTGACGTCTTCACCGGCGGCGGCGCGCTCTGCCAGTTTGGCCTTGGCTTCTTCCAATTCAGTACCGGCCATGGTCATGGCCTTGCCCACTTCCTGGATCATCGCCTGCTGAATGGCTTCGATTACCAGCTCTTCGCTCTGGAACAGTTCCTCGGTGGTCATCACCGGCTTAGCTTCGATCAGCACTTCGTCGTGGGTGACCATCAGGGTGACGGTTTCCCGCGGCTTGGATTCCACCACCGAGTCCGGCAGGGTGATGACCTTGGGCGCTTCGATGGCCTCGTTGCTGGAACTGTTGGTGAGCAGGAAGAACACCAGAATGGTAAACACGTCCATCAGCGAGGTGAGGTTCATGCCCGGCGTTTTGCGCTTGCGGCTGCGCGCCATGCGCTTCATACGTCTGCTTTCACGTTTCACGGCGCGTCTCCCAGGGATATATCGGGAAAGAGTTCCATTGTTTCAGCCTTCGCGTCCGGATCTGGTACTGCGCCCTCTTCCGGTGTCGGCATGACCTGCGCACTGCGCACGGTATCCATGACGCCCACAAGGTGCTCATAAGCCACTTCCGGCTCCATCAGCAGTGTGGAATCGGTTTTGTCCGGATAGGTCTGCTTGATGCGGATCAGCTGCTCGCGCAGCTTCGCCAGGTCGTACACTTCTTCGGTGGGTGGAACAATGGGCAAGCCGTGTTCGTCCACGGGCGTTTCCGCCTGTGCCGCTTCATCTTCGCCCTCACCCGCTGCGGTTTGCCCCTGGTTCAGGTTGGGAAAACGCGCAATGACTTTGGAGCCATCGCTGATTTCCAGTACGTCTTTGCGCACCACCACTTCCAGGGTCACGCCGGGGTCGTCGGCTCCGCCACCGGCGCCGGTGGGCATATTGAGCTCGAGAATGGTGACCCTCGAAAACACTGCGGATACCAGCAGGAAGGGCACCAGCACCACCATCAGATTGAGGAAGGCGGTGATGTCCAGCTCCGGCGCTTCTTTGGATCTGCTGTGACGCCTGTTTCTCATTACGCGGATTCCGGTTTGGAATTTTTGTCGGCGCCGGCGTCAGCCGCGGCGGCGTTCTGCTGCGCTTTCTGGGTCTGCTCAATGTCGCGGTTGACGGGTTTTGCCGTCGGCGCTTTTTCTTCGGCGGACGCTTCGCTGCGGCGGCGGGTGCCGGAGGACATGATGTTGAGTGCTTTGACGGAGACCATTTCGAGGCTGTCGACGATCTGGCCGGTTAGGGAGTTGAGTAGTGCGTGCACGATGAGCAGCGCGATACCGACCATCAGGCCGAAGGCGGTGGTGTTCATGGCCACGGAGATACTGGCGGACAGGAGGTCGGCTTTTTCTGCGGGGTTGGCATTGGCTACGGCGGTGAAGGCTTCGATGAGGCCCATGATGGTGCCGAGCAGGCCGAGGAGAGTGGCGATGTTGGAGCCGAGCGCGACGTAGGGGGTGCGCTTTTCCAGCTGTGGGATGGTCTCCATGATGCTTTCTTCCATGGCGATTTCGATGTCTTCGCGGCGGCGTACGGCGCCTTGACGTTCGAGGCCCATGGCGAGCAGTCGGCCTACGCCGGTGTTGTCGTCTTTGACGAGGTTGCGCGCGCGGTCAAAGTCGCCGGTGTTGAGTACCGGTTGGAGCTTTTCCCAGGTGGCGCGGTTGGTGTGGCGTTCGTAGACGAGGCGGACGTATCGTTCGATCGCTACTGCGGCGCCGAGTGCGAATACCACCAGAATGGGGTACATGAATGCACCACCGGTCTGGAAAAACGCGACTACGCTGTTCAAGAAATCCATCATTTGCCCCTCTTGGTTTTCTTTCTCGGGTCCGCGGTTTGGTTCCGCTTTGCCTTGGTTTGACCTGTTGTGGTCGATTTTTGGTTAATTACTTCGTAGCTTTTCATTGAGCTCTGGTTAGGGCTCGGTGGCGGCGGGCCACCGGGGACGAGTTTTCAAAACCGCTGTGAATACATCCCTGTACGCTGCGTCGGCAACATCCCTGTTGCCGACGCTTTTGAAAACTCGCCCCCGATGTCCCTCCTTCAATTCGTATCATTGTGCTTCGTAAGCACTAATGGCTGCTCTTACTCATCCGTGAGGCTGAGTTGATAGAACTCGAGCTCTCTTGAAAATACTTCTTTGTCCAACGGCTGCAGCCTCGGGTCTAACAGACTGGAGTTGAGGCCGCTTTCAACGCCGACTTCCGAGCTCTTCCACGGCACGATGTAAAGAGACTTCGGAGCTTCTTTGTTGCCGATGATGGAGATGCCGGAGAGTTCCTTCACCTCCTTGTCGACTTTCGCTTCGCTTTCTTTCTGCTCTTCCTGTGCATTCACCGAAATCACGGTGAGCAGCAGGAAAACGGTGGCAATCGTCTGCAATGCGTTTTTCATCAGTTGGCTCTCCGCTTGAGGTCGGTTACCCAGATGGCGACTTTGGGATCTTCAGGCTGATACTTCAGGTACTGCTCGAATTGTGCGAGTGCACAATTCACATCCTGGAGATACAGGTCGCAGAGGATGCCGAGATTTTTGATGAGCGGCAGGTTTTCCGGGTGCAGCTGCAACGAATCACTGTAGGTTTTTTTGGCTTCTTCGAAGCGCCCCTGGCGGCGGTACAGCACGGCCAATTCGTTACTGGCTACCGGGTCCAGCGGGGCGGCGCGCAGGGCCTGGAGGAAGGATTCTTCCGCGTGCTTTTCGTCGCCGGTTCTGTAGTAGGCGATGCCGAGGTTGACGTAGGGGGCGGAAAGGCGTTGTTCGCGCTCGACGACGCTCTGTAGCAGTTCGATGGCTTCGGGGTAGCGCTCGCCCTGCAGGTATTCCACGGCCTGCAGGAAGTCGCGGTTGACGCTGCCGGAGACGCTGACGTTCATGGGGTCAACCGGGCGGCTGGAGGTTTGCGGGCCGCTGGCGCAGGCGCTTAACAGCAGTACTATTGCGCAGAGGGCGAGGCGCGGGATGTATGTGAATGGCATTAGCCCTGCTCCTCCTCGGTTGCGTTTTCGGCAATGACGGCCGGTGTAGTGCTTTCGCTTTCTTGCGGTTGCTCGGGTGCCGCATGCTCTGGAGCGGGTTCTTCCACAACCGGCTCCCCTGCCGCGGCCTCTTCCGCAACTTTGGGCACAGGCACAATGGTCATGACGATATTGCCGACGTCTTCCGGGCGCTCGTAGCGCGCGGGCATGAGGCCGGCGAGCTGGTCGATACTTTTGGCGACCCAGTTGTTGTAGATGCCCGCAGCCATCAGGTCGATGTTTTTCTCGTGTACAGATATGGCGCGTTCTTCGAACGGGTAGATCTGTTCTTCCAGCGCCAGTTCGTAATCCTCCAGCTCCATCGCGTCGAGATTGGTGGGCCGCTCGGAGTCTTTGAGGGCGCGGCTGAAGTGCAGATAGATTTCGCCGAGATAGAAGGTCGCCGCGGCGGTGACGTCGGCTACCTGGTAGTCGATCAGAGCGGTAAAGGCGCTGGTGGCGGCCTTCATGCGCGCGCGTTTGGTATTGAGATTCTGCTCCAGCGGTGCGACCAGCGCGATTTCCGCAAAGGATTCGAATTTGGGCTCCGCGAGTTTTAGCGCGGCGTTGCCCGCAAGATAGCGGGTGCGGTCATTGCGCTCGTCACCACCGCGCGCTTCAAGGCGCACCATGTCATCGAGGGTGTTGAAGTACGCTTTCTGATTGCCGCTGTTCTGGTAGATGTCCGCAATTTTCTGGCGGGTTTCCAGTGCTGGCTCCATGGGGCGCGGGAAGAGTTTGACGTAGCGGTTGAGAGCCGCCAGCGCCTTGTCGTAGCTCTTGGCCGCACTGTACAGGTCCGCAGCTTGGGTAAGCGCTTCGCGACGCACGTCTTCGTCTTCGGATTCGCGCTCGATGCGCTCGAACTCCGCGGCAGCGAGCAACAGCTGCCCGCTTTCCTGATACACCACCGCGAGCTTTTTGGTGACTTCTTTCTGCAGCTCGTGTTGCGGGTGGTTGTTGCGGAATGCTTTCAGTACATCCGCTGCGCGGGTCCAGTTTTCCAATTGGATCAGGGAGGCGGCGGCATCGTACTCGGCGGTAGCCAGGATGCTGGCGCCCGGTGCAGCATTGCGGATACGCAGGAAATGCTCCGCGGCCGCCAGGTGGTCTTCGGCTTTGCGCGCCTGATCGCCCTGCTGGTATATCGCGCCGGCGAGGTTGTCCACCAAATCCCCGCGGTCTTTGGCGTCGGCGGCGGTCAGGCCCAGCGCCTGGCGGTAGCCTGCTTCCGCATCGGCGTAGAGTTCGGTATCGAAGGAGGCGTGGGCCACCAACAGCCAGGCGGAACGGCGGATCTCGCGGTCTGCTGCGGGGAATTTTTCCAGCAACAGGCGGCCGTTCTGGATCGTTTCCGGGAAGCTCTTCAGCTTGTACAGATCGTCCACCGCGCCCAGCAGAATCTGGGGCGCCTTGTCGTGCTGCGGGAAGGTTTCCGCAAAGGTGAGGGACGAGCGGATGATTTCTTTCTGTACGCCGGTCTTCTGCGCGGTGCTGCCGTTGGCAAGATCGTTTTTCAGGTGTTCGCGGTAAGCGAACACGGCGGCATAACCCGCTTCGCTGGCGTTCTTATTTTCACTGTGTGCGCTGTACTGATACGCGGTGCGCTCATATTCCACCGCGGCGTTGAGGAAATCCTTGTTCTCCAGCATCAGGCCGGCGAGCTGGTAGTTGATTTCCGGCGCCTTGGGTTTATCCGCGAAGGACCCGAGGTAGCGGCGATACCAGTGGATGGCCTCGAGATAGTTCTCGCTGCGCTTCTTGGCGAATTCCTGATCCGTGGTTTTCACGTTCTGGTAGGCGGCGTGGTAGTGACTGGCCAGGTCGATCAGGTTGGTCTGCAGGAATTCCACCACGGTGGCGTATTCCTGAATATCGAATACGGTCCAGTACTGCGCATCCAGCGCGTAGGTATTGGCGAAGGCTTTTTTCGCATCCAGCACCAAACGGGGGAAGCCGCCCTTCTGGTAAATCTCGATCACGCGGATGGAAAAGTCGGGGGCCACCTTGTGCAGCGGGTTGCGCTCCACGAAGGCATTATAGGATTCCGCCGCATCCTGATAGCGACGCTTGTCGAGGTAGTACTCACCCAGGTGGCTGTAGACGTAGGACTCGTAATCCCGCGCGCCTTTGCGGGTGAAGTAATCCACGATGGATTCCGCACCCCCGAGATAGGAGAAGCTCAGGCTGATAACGCGGAAGGTATCCTCGATGTGCTTGCGCTCGGTCTCGTTGGTCTGCTGTTCGAAGTCGTAGCCCTGGGCCACTTTGTAGTCGAGCATGCGCACGAAGTCGTCGAGCGCCATCTCGTACATGTCCTGTTTGAACAGGGCCCAGCCGCGCTTGTACATGGCCAGTTCGTAGAAGCTGGATACCTCGCCCATGTCGATCACACGGCCGTAGGACTCTTCTGCGTCGAGGTATTTTTTGCGGGTGAAATAGTATTCGCCAAGGCGGAAATAGGCTTCATCCAGATGGCGGGAGGCCGGGTACTTGGCCACTAGCTGACGCAGGATAGCGACGGCCTCTTCGATTTCACCGGTTTCCTCGTAGGCCCGGGAGAGCTGGTACATGACCTGGTCGTTGCGCTCATACAGCGGATACTGCACCAGCAGTTTCTTGTACAGGGCAATCGCCTCGCGGGCGTTGGCGGCGAGCAGCGCATCCGCATTGTCGCCGGGCACGGTGACATCCGCACCGCTCTGCATTCCACTCAGATCCACGGCACCACTGGCGCGGGACTCGAAGTCGGACTGACTCTCGTCCTGGATATTGGCAACGCTATCCAGTGCAGCCTCGGATGCGGTTGCGCTGGAGGCTACACCAGCCACTTCCGGTGCATCCAGTTCCGCACGCGCCGCTACGGCCTTTTTGCTCGCGAGCTGGTTCGCCGCGGCAACATCTTCTTCCGACAGGATACGGGTTTCGGTACTGCTCGGCAGAATGCCCTCTTCCGCGCGGTGCGCCTGCTTGATCTTCAGGTCGGCAATACGGCGAATGGCCTCCGGCGTGAGTGCGGTTTCCGGAGTTTCCTGCAGGTATTTCTGGTAACTGGCGAGCGCCTTTTCCAGGCTGCCATCGATATGGGTTTCCTGGATCTTGATATCGACCTTCTGCAGGCTGCCGATGGTCTGGCCGCTGTTGCTGGCACAGGCGCTGAGCAACAGCGCGACGGAAGCGGCAGTGACGAGGCCGAAGGTATTGATCGCCGCGGAGAGCTGAGTTTTATTCATCGGCATCTCCCGTTTCGCGCTCCGGAGCCTCGAGTTCTGGAGGATTGTCCGTGGGCAGCGGTTCGCCATCGGGATTTGCGGCCGGCTCCGATGGCGGAACGTCGGGCTGAGCAGGTGCGGACTGTTTGAGTTCTTCCATCCGCTGCTCGTACTCCTCGATCTTGCGCTGATCCGCGCGCTGTTCCTGCAGCTCGTTGGCGCGGTCGTAGCTGTCGGCCAAGGCAAAGCGGGCCTTGATCTGGTAGCTCTCCAGCTGCGCGCGACGCTGGTCCAGTTCGTTGATCGCCAGCTGCTCCAGCATACGACCCTGGCGCGCCATCAGCAGCTCGATGCGATCCTGGGCGCGATTGAGCCCGGCGCGCAGGCTGGTGATCTGGTCGGTATAACCCTCGTAACTGTGGGTGGCAGCCTGGCGGGTGCGCACGTAACGCTGGTAGGTTTCCTGCAAGGTGGCGATGACTGCATCAAGTTCCTGCAGGTGTTTGTAGGCTTCGGTCAGGCGCTCATCGAATTCACGGGACAGGCGGAATTTCAGTACACCTTCGAGACGTGCGATGCGCGCTTCGGTTTCCTCGCTGTTGAGGCTGGGGTTGTAGGCGAGGATGTCGCGGATGCGCTCCAGAAGCAGGCGGGATTCGGTTTCGTCACTTTTCGCCAGCAGCTCGGGGCGGCGATTGACCAGCAGATTTTCGATACGTGCAGCGAGGTGCTGGCGCTGCTCCAGGCGCATCTTGATGCGGGCATCGACCTGGCGGAACTGCACATCCAGCCCCGGCAGGATCGGCTCGTAGTAGCCACGGCGCAGCGCAATGATTTCCTCAAACGCGTCCAGGCTCTGCAGCCAGTCCTTGTTGCGCTCCAGCAGGTCGTTCAGATCCTGATAGTTGCGCAGGAATTCCTGATAGTCGTTGGACGCCATCAGGTCCAGCAGGTAATGGGTTTCCGGGGCATCCGGCAGTTTGCGCAGCTCCACCACCCAGTTCTTCACCTGGCTCGCCTCTTTGCGGCGCAGCGCTTCCAGCAGCTTGCCCTCGCGGATGCTGCGAATGGAGCGGGTGAGCACATCCACCTGATTGCCGAACAGGTCCAGCGCCTGGCCGTAATTCACCGCCGCGGTGCTGTGTACATCCAGCTTGCCGTAGGCGTAGGGCACCGCGAGCATGGCCTCCTGCACCGCCGCATTGGTGGACTGGCGCTGGGTGAGCAGTTGCCACGGCACCAGCGCGCGATCGAAGCGGCCCGCGTTGGCCTCTACCCAGCCGGCGCCCAGCAGTGCCTGATTGGAAAAGGGGCCGGAAAGCTGCACGCGATCGAAATAGGTGCGCGCGCGCTCATATTCTTTGGCTTCCATCAGCTGGTAGCCGAGCAGCAGGTTGGTTTTGTCTTGCAATGCGCTTTTGGCATCGCCGCTGCCGGCGTTGCGTCCGAGGCCATCGAGTTCCAGTACACCTTTTTCGGTTTCGCCCGCTTTCAGCAGAGCGATCCCCAGGTTGTACTCCACAAACCCGGACAGGGATTTCTCGCCCTTCAGGTCTTTCAGCAGCACCACCGCCTCTTCGAAGCGGCCCAGCTGCATGTACACCCGCGCGCGCAGGAACTGCTCTTCCGCGCGCACGCGCTCGGGCACCCGCCCCTGGATCAGCTCCAGCGCGTGCAGGGCGTTGGCAAACTGCTGCTTGTGATAGTGAATCTTTGCCAAGCGGTAGGCGGCTTCGTTCTTGATGGGCTGCGGCACATCGCCGTTCAGCACCTGCTCCATGGCACGGCCGGCTTCCCGGTGCATGCGATAGGAAAGCTCGAGGTCACCCACCGCAAATTCCGCCTGACCAAAGTGCAGGCTGAATGGGTCCAGTTCCGGGTCGTCCAGCAGGCGAAACTGCTTGAGCTCCGTATCCAGGCCCGTGATCGCGTCGAAATAGTTGTCCTGATACGCGTCGAACAGCGCTTCGCCGAAAAACAGATCGCGCAGCGTCTTGGTCTGCAACGCGCTCGGATCGGAATCGACGGGGGCTTTGGCCTGCGCAGGCACGGCGCACAGCGCGGCGAGCGCAGCACCAGCGATCGCACTGGCCAGACGGGAGTTCATGCTTACCAGTCCTTGAAGTTGATGGCGGACTGGTTACCGGCGATCTGGATCTCAACGAATTTTGGACCTACCGCCTTCTCCACGCTGTAACTGGCGGTCGCGCGGTACTCCTTGCCGGACTTGGACTTGCCGAAATAAGTCACCTCCAGCGGGTGCGCACCGGTCTGCACGTTGGCGGTGTGAATACGCTGCACCCCGCCCTGCTGCAGGGCTTCGATTTCGCGGTAGGTGTAGAGGTGGTGGGCGACGATCTGGTTGTCGAGCTTTACTTCGACGGATTCCAGACTGAACTCCTTACTATCAGGCAGGGAGACAAACAGGGCAACCTGGGTGTTGGAGGGGAAGAGCAGTTTTTCTTCAAGACGGTTGAGCTCAGACGTGAGACCGATCACATCCTTCTTCACATCCTGGATCTGCTCATCGAGGCCACGGATTTCTTCCCGGCTGACTTCTTGCGCATTGGTCGCAACCGCCAGTATCAGCACGGCGGCTGCCATCAGAATTCTGTACATATCCCTTTTACCTCGAACCCCAACCCTGAATTGGATTTCGCTCGCCATAAATGTCAGGCAAGAGCGATTTGCGGTGGAATTGTATGGCAAGGGGGGCGCAGGGATATGTGAGGCGCTTCAAAACTCGCGCAGAGAGTTGGATAAGAATTTTTTCTTAAAATTCAAAGCACAAGAGAAAAAAGCTCGATTATGTGACAGGTTTCACGAGCGTTGCGCAAAGTACCCTTGTGCGCGCGGTCACGTTTTTGGATGCAACGGCGGAACCAAATCAAATTTCGTGCGGATAAATAGCGAGCACTTCAAATATTTCAGGGTCAAGCGCAAAAGCGAGTGCTCACTTCTGGCTGTGGAGAATTCGCTACCATTTTTTCAGGGCATCCTCGTCACTGTGGCGTGCCTGCACCCAGTGACCACTCTCTGCGCCTTGCCCGATCTCCTTTTTCCAGAAAGGTGCACGACTTTTCAGAAAGTCCATGATAAATGCACAGGCATCCAGTGCGGCCTGGCGATGGGCGGAGCTGGTGCCCACAAACACGATCTCCTCTCCAGCCCGCAACTGCCCGAAGCGATGTATCACCCGCACGCGCCCGAGCGGCCAGCGTTGGGCAGCCTGCCGTGCAATGTCAGTAAGCGCCGACTCCGCCATGCCGGGGTAATGCTCCAGCTCGAGTACTGCAACCGAATTGCCCTTACTGTTTTCGACTGGGGAGCCTACGGGCTCTATTGGCGAAAAGTCCCGCACGTTGCCCACAAACATGGCAGTGGCGCCGTCGGCGAAATTTTCGCTGCGCAGAGACCGGTATTCCTCGCCCGGATCGAATCCCTCGACCTGTACGGAAACGGAAATTATTGCGGCCACCTCAGCCTCCCGTGACCGGCGGAAAGAAGGCGACTTCGTCGCCGTCCTTGACGTCGGCGTGCATGTTAGCGAGTTGCTGGTTCACGGCCACCTGCAATTGTTCGCTGGCAAGAGCGGACTGCCATGCAGCGTCTTTTCCGGCGAGTCGGCTGCGCAGTTCGGCGATGCTGGCGATGTCCGCCGTATCCACGTCCAGTGCGTCGCAGCCGAGCTGCTCCCGCAGGCCGGCAAAGAACAGTACCTTGATCACGTGTTGGTCTCCGTATTTTCCGGTGTCCAGTGGCCGCGCTTGCCACCGGTTTTTTCCTGCAGTTTGGTGGGACCGATGACCATGGCCGGGTCGACGGCTTTGCACATGTCGTAAATGGTGAGCGCGGCCACGCTGGCGGCGGTGAGTGCCTCCATTTCCACGCCGGTGCGACCGGCGAGGCGGCAGAAGCTGGAAATATTCACGGTGCGGTTTGCTTCATCCAGTTCGAAATCCACCTGTACTTTGGTGAGGGCGAGCGGGTGGCACAGGGGAATGAGATCGGCGGTTTTCTTGGCGGCCTGGATGCCGGCGATGCGTGCGGTGGCGAGCACATCGCCTTTCTTGTTGTTGCCGGCTTGGAGCTGCGCAAAGGCGTCTGCGGACATGGCGACGGCGGATTGGGCGCGTGCGGAGCGGTCGGTGATGTCTTTGTCGGTGACATCGACCATGCTGGCTTCGCCTTTCTGGTTCAGGTGTGTGAGGGTCATGGTGTTGATTACTTAGTCAGATAGCCTACGAAGTTGCAGGGGGTGTGGCTGGCGGTGAGTTGTTCTCTTAGCAGTTTGGTCCAGCCGGTTTTGCAGGCGCCGGTGGAGCCGGGGAGGCAGGCGACGAGGGTGCGGTTGGCGATGCCGGCGAGCGCTCTGGACTGGATGGTGGAGGAGCCGATTTCTTCATAGCTGATGGAGCGGAACATTTCGCCGAAGCCGTCGATGTGTTTGTCGAGTAGCGGGGCGATGGCTTCGGGGGTGGAGTCGCGGCCGGCGAAGCCGGTGCCGCCGGTGGAGATGATGACGTGAATCTCTGGGTCGGCGATCCAGGCGGAGACTTTGGCGCGCAGGAGATATTTGTCGTCGATGACGATGGCTTTGTCGGCGAGGGTGTGGCCGTCTTCCTGCAGGGCTTCTACCAGGTATTTTCCTGAGGTGTCGTTTTCTTCGGTTCTTGTGTCGGACACTGTGAGGATTGCGATATTGAGTTTCTGGTTTTTATTTATAGGGGCATGAGACATTTTGGTTTTGTGCTCCGTAGCCTGTTGGTGCTCTGTTCTGGGTTCGTGGCGACCGGTCACCGGGTGTGGGTTTTCAGGACCGCTGTGAACCCATCCCTGGGCGCTTCGGCGCAAACATCCTGTTTGCGACGATCCTGAAAACCCACACCCGGCACCCGATCTTCAATTCAAATTTTTGTGCTTCGTAAGCCTTGAAAATATTGTGGTCAACCGCCGATTATCGAGAGATTCTGGGTTGCCCCCGTATTTCCCTGCTGCAGGTAGTGGCTGACTTCTTTGTTGCCGATCAGTGCTCTCACCTTTTCTGCCAGTGCGTCGGCGTCGCCGGTGCGGATGGTTTCTCTCAGGTCGAGGCCGGTGTCGGAAAACAGGCAGAGATGCAGTTTGCCCTGGGCGGAAACGCGCAGGCGGTTGCAGGTATTGCAGAAGTCTTTGCTGTAGGGGGTGATGAGGCCGATGCGACCGGCGTAGTCCGGGTGGACGTATTCCCGTGCGGGGCCGGCGTCGAGCGGGCGTGGTAGTAGTTGCCAGCCGGTTTCGATGAGCTGTTGTTCGATGTCGGTGCCGCGCAGGTGGTTGCTGGCGAAGTAGTCGCGGTTGTCGCCGGTCTGCATGAGTTCGATGAAGCGGAGGGTGACCGGGGTGGTTTTGAGCCAGGCCAGGAACTGGTGTAGGCGGGTGTGCGCACCATCGTTGAGCAGTACGGCGTTTACTTTGGTTGCAATGCCCAGTTCCAGTGCGCGGTCGATGCCGGTGAGGATTTTGGGCAGGCAGTCGTGGCCGGTGATGTGGGCGAATTCTTTCCGGTCGAGGCTGTCGATGCTGATGTTGAGCTGGTCGAGGCCGTTGTGGTGCCAGCGGTCGATGACGGCGGGGAGTTTGTAGCCGTTGCTGGTGACGGCGACGCGCTTTATGCCGGGGGTGGTTTTGGCGCTGTGGATAAGTTCCGGCAGGTCTTTGCGCAGTGAGGGTTCACCGCCGCTTAAGCGCACTTTTCTGGTGCCGAGCTGGGCGAAGGCGCGCATGACGGTGCTGGCTTCGGCGACGCTGAGGTCGGGCTGCTGGTGCCGGGCCTGGTAGCCGTGGGGCAGGCAGTAGTCGCAACGGAAGTTGCAGACGTCTGTCACGGACAGGCGCAAATAGTAGAAGCGACGGCCGTGGCCGTCTTGCAGTATGTCGTTCTGTTTCATCACCTTTCCAAATGCGGGAGGCCGTTCGGTTTCCCTTGCGACCCTGGCGGGCTGGCGTTGCCGCCCGCGGCCATCCGCGCGTATCCGGGATCGGATCCCGGGACTTAGCGCGGCTGGCTCGGTGTAATTCGACCATTAGCGGCCGGGTTTGGTTTATTCGGTCAGTCTAGTGGTCCTTTGAACAATGTTGGCCTTTGACTGGCATCGGCTGTAGACGGTCATCTATACCGGCTTCGGCCGCTTGCTGCAAATGTTCTCGTGCAGGTTTTCCCTATGCAAAATTTCAGCCATAACGCACCAGGGGCTACTCCACATCCAGGATCTTCAGGGTATTGGTGCCACCATGGGACTGCATCAGGTCGCCCCGGATCAGTATGACCTTGTCGCCACTAGAGACGATGCCGCGGTCTTTCAGCACTTCCAGCGCGCGCAGGTTCAGCTCGCGGTCGCCCTCCCCTTCACCTGGCACAAACAGTATCGATGTCACTCCGCGGTACAGCGCCATGCGCCGCTGGGCGAGCGGGTCGTGGGCGAGGCCGACAATGGGGAGGCCGGAGCGGATGCGCGAGGCGATGAGGGGGGTGTAGCCGGTCTGGGTCATGCAGGCGATGGCGGTGACGCCCTCCAGGTGATTGGCGGCGTACATGGCGGAGAGCGAAATGGTCTCGTCGATACGGGTGAAGCCCTGGTGCATGCGGTGGCCGGATTCCTGCGCGGAGCGCTCACGCTCGGCACCGAGGCAGAGTCGGTGCATGGCCTGTACCGCTTCCACCGGGAAGTTGCCGGCGGCGGTTTCGGCGGACAGCATCACGGCGTCGGTGCCATCGAGCACTGCGTTGGCCACGTCGAACACTTCGGCGCGGGTGGGCAGTGGTGCGGTGATCATGGTCTCGAGCATCTGGGTGGCGGTGATTACCGCGCGGTTGAGCTGGCGGGCGCGTTTGATCATGCGTTTCTGCACGCCGATCAACGCGGCATCGCCGATCTCCACCCCCAGGTCGCCGCGGGCCACCATCACCGCTTCTGACGCGCAGATGATATCGTCCAAAGTCTGTTCGTCCGCCACCGCTTCCGCGCGCTCCACCTTGGCGACTAGGCCGATATGCCGGCCCGCCTCACCCAGCAGTGTGCGCGCCTCCTGCATGTCCGCGGCGTGGCGGGGAAAGGACACGGCGAGGTAGTCCACACCGATCTCCACGGCGGTTTTCAGGTCTGCCCTGTCTTTGTCGGTGAGCGCCGCGGCGGAGAGGCCGCCGCCCTGCTTGTTGATGCCCTTGTTGTTGGAGAGGCGGCCACCCACGGTTACGGTGGTGTGCACCTCGGTGTCGCTGACCGCATCTACCGTCAGTACCACGCGGCCGTCGTCCAGCAGCAACACGTCGCCGGCGGCCACATCTGCCACCAGCTCCTTGTAATCGCAACCCACGCGCTTTTCGTCGCCCTCGTTGGTATCCAGCGCCATATCAAGCACGAAATTGTCCCCCTCGTGCAGGGTCACGGCGTTGTCCTTGAAGCGGGCAATGCGGATCTTGGGGCCCTGCAGGTCACCGAGGGCGGCGACGGTCTTACCCAGGCGCTCGGCAATTTCCCGCACTTTCTGCAGGCGGCTGCGGTGGTCTTCCGCCGTGCCGTGGGAGAAGTTCAGCCGCACCACATCCACACCGGCCTTCAGCATTCGCTCCAATACGCCGGGCTTGTCGCTGGCGGGGCCGAGGGTGGCGACAATCTTGGTACGACGCAGGGGGCTGGCGGTGCGCTGACCGCCGGGCAGTTGAGACATGAACACCTCTTAGATTCTATTTATCAGGCAGCACCAGAATAGCGCGAAAGTCGTTGACGTTGGTCCTTGTGGGGCCGGTGACGATCAGATTGCCGAGTTCCGCGAAAAAACTGTAGGCGTCGTTGTTGGAAAGATAGTTCTCGGGGCTCAGCCCCTGTGCGCGCGCTTTCTGCCAGTCTTCCGGTGAGAAACATGCGCCGGCATTGTCTTCGGAACCGTCGATACCGTCAGTGTCGATGGCGAGCCCGTAAATGCCCGGAGCGCCTTCGAGCGCGTTGAACAGACCCAGCAGGTATTCCACATTGCGCCCGCCTCGGCCATTGCCCGTCACCGTCACGCTGGTCTCGCCGCCGGAGAGAATCAGCAGCGGTTGCGCAGCCTGCTGCTGGCTCAGGAGTGCCAATGCCGCGTGAGAAGCCCCCAGCTCCCGCGCCTCGCCTTCGAGATTGTCGCCCAGCACGCGCACCTCAACGCCCACTGCCGCTGCCACATCGCGCGCGGCCTCGAGCGCATCCGCGGCCTTTGCCAGCATTACCGCCCTGTCACCGGAAAATTCCGCATCCGCCGGATCGGGTGCCGTGTTCGCGGCCTGCAGGTGTGCGCGCACTGGCGCGGGAATGTCGATGCCGTAGTGCTCGAGTATCGCCAGCGCGTCTGCCGGGGTTGAGGTGTCCGGCAGGGTTGGGCCGGAGGCGATCAGGGTGGGTTCGTCGCCGGGCACATCGGAAATCAGGTAAGTGATAACCCGCGCGGGATGTGCGGCGGCGGCGAGACGCCCGCCCTTGATGGCGGACAGATGGCGGCGCACGGTATTGATATCGCGAATAGGCGCGCCGCTGCGCAGCAGCGCGCGGTTGATGGACTGCTTCTGCTCTAGTGTCAGGCCCGGTGCCGGCAGGCTCATCAGTGCGGAGCCGCCGCCGGAAATGAGCGCGATCACCAGATCGTCTTCGGTGAGCCCTGCCACCGCATCCAGCATCCGCACGGCGGCCTGTTCACCCAGTTTGTCCGGCATCGGGTGGGCCGCTTCCAGCACCTCGATATGTGCGCAATGTGCGCCGTGCCCGTAGCGCGTCACCACCAGCCCTTCGATATCCGCACCGGGGTTGCACTCCAACCACGCGCGCTCCAGCGCCGCCGCCATCGCCGCACTGGCCTTGCCGGCACCGACCACCAGGGTTCTGCGCCCGGGCTCAGGCAGAGCTGCGGGAACGAGGGCGGGCATCAGGTTGTCCGGGTGCACCGCAGCGACGGCGAGTTCCGCCAGGTTGCACAGCCACTGGTTCAGGCTGGGGGCGTCCATATCGGCAGTGAGAGGCGGTAGCGGCTTCATTTTTATGTCTCCCTGATTGTCGTGCGGTTCTGCATTTCCACACCCCTGCAAAAATGGTTCCGCCCCCGGCAAGGCTCCACGACGGGTGTTACAGAAACGCGAACCTGGCGAGGAAAATCGCACTCAGAA
This sequence comes from Microbulbifer sp. SH-1, assembly GCF_011326135.1. NCBI lineage: Bacteria > Pseudomonadati > Pseudomonadota > Gammaproteobacteria > Cellvibrionales > Microbulbiferaceae > Microbulbifer > Microbulbifer sp. SH-1. The sequence continues at coordinate 2,268,092 of NZ_CP046948.1, forward strand.
TATACAGGCTGGGGGAGATCTGCCGGTACTGGCCGGTAAACAGTTTGAGTACGGTATAGGTCAGGAAGCCCAGTGCGATGCCATTGGCGATGGAAAACGTCAGCGGCATCATGATCATCGTCACCAGCGCGGGGATAGCGTCGGTCAGCTCCTCCCAGTCCACCCTGGCGATCCCCCCCATCATCAGCATCGCCACATAAATCAGCGCGCCCGCGGTGGCGTAGGTAGGAATCATCGCCGCCAGTGGGGCAAAGAATATACACAGCACAAACAGCACACCGACGGTGACCGCGGTCAGCCCGGTGCGCCCACCGGCCGCCACCCCGGCGGCACTCTCCACAAAGCTCGTCACCGGCGGGCAGCCGAGGAACGCCCCCAGCACGCTGGAGGTACTGTCGGCCTTCAGCGCCCGGGGCAGCTTTTCGATACGACCATCCGGCTGGATCAGGTCGGCGCGGTGGGCAACGCCCATCAGGGTACCCGCGGTATCGAAAATATTAATGAACAGGAAGGCGAGCACCACGCTGATCATGCTGAGATCCAGCGCCCCGCGGATGTCCATCGCCATCCAGGTCGGCGCCAGGCTCGGCGGCGACGACACCAGTCCCTCGTATTGCACAAGACCTATACCAAAGCCGATGGCAGTGACCACAAGAATGCTTATCAGGATGGCGCCAAATACCCTCCAAAAACTGAGTACCCCGATCAATAGAAAGCACAGTCCTCCCAGTAGCGGCTGCGGCTCGCGGAAGGAGCCCAGCGTCAGCAGCGTGGCCTCACTGGGTACAACGATACCGGCGGACTTGAGCCCGATCAGCCCCAGAAACAGCCCCACCCCGGCACCCATGGAATAGCGCAGGCACATGGGAATGCTGTTCATGATCCACTCCCGCACCCGCGACAGGCTCATGAGCACAAACAGCACGCCGGCAATAAACACCGCGCCCAGCGCCACCTGCCAGCTGTAGCCCATCTCCCCGACTACCGTGTAGGCGAAAAAGGCCGTCAGCCCGATGCCCGGTGCCAGCCCCACCGGCCAATTGGCGTAAAAGCCCATCAGGAAACAGGCGATGGCGCTGCCAAGGCAGGTGGCGACAAAGATCGCACCGTGGTCCATCCCCGTGCCGGCGAGCATGTTCGGGGTCACAAACACCACGTAAGCCATGGTTACAAACGTGGTCAGCCCCGCCAGCAGCTCGCGGCGCGCCGTGGTGTGATGCGCGCGCAGGGCAAACAGGCGCTCAAAAACAGTGTTCGACAACGATTGCACTGACGACTCCGGCAATAATTTCGGGATTGGAGGGGGCAAGACTTACCCAATATTGTGGTCAATATCCACAAACCTGCCCAAACCCCGCCGCGCCCGGCCAGCCCTGGCGCACGTAATGGCTTCTCATCCCCCGGCCCGCCAGTAAAATTGCCGGCTTTCAATAATTCTTACTGATATCCAGCGATACCGGAGCACCCCATGGGCAGAGCCTACCAGAACCGCAAAGAGTCAATGGCCAAGACCTCGAACATGAAAGCCAGGGTCTACAGCCGTTACGGCCGCGAGATCTACATGACCGCGAAGTCTGGAGGCCTCGACCCCAACGGCAACCTGGCCCTGCGCAGCCTGATCGACCGCGCCAAGAAGGACCAGGTCCCCACCCACGTGATCGAAAAGGCCATCGAAAAAGCCAAGGGCGGCGCCGGCGAAGATTTCGCCCGCGCCCGCTACGAAGGCTTCGGCCCCGGCGGCTGCATGGCCATCATCGAATGTCTCACCGACAACCCCAACCGCACCTACGGCGACGTGCGCCAGGCCTTCACCAAGACCAAAACCAAGATCGGAACGGAAGGCTCCGTAAGCCACAGCTTCGATCACCTGGCGATCCTCGTGTTCAAACACGACGACGAAGAAGCCGTGCTGGAAGCGCTGATGGAAGCAGATGTGGATGTGACCGACATCGAGAACGAAGACGGCAAACTCTCGGTCTTCGCCCCGCACACCGATTACTTCAAAGCCAAGCAGGCGCTGATTGAAGCCTTTGGTGATATCGACTTTGAAGTGGATGAAATCCAGTTTGTGCCGCAAACCTATACCGAGATCAGCGGTGATGACGTGGCGCTGTTTGAGAAGTTTATGAATATGCTGAACGATTTGGAGGATGTTCAGGCGGTTTATCACAATGTGGAAAATGCAAATTCATAAGGCGCCGCAGACCATTTGCACTTTCGTGGGAAATACCCCGCGGAAGTGCCGCTAATGCGCGCTGATGCACTGGATACTCAATTCCTCGTCCGCTCCCCCGCGGTAAGAATCCAGGAAATAACAATTCCCCAGATTGACGACCGTTGGCACAAAGGTGTGTCCCATATACACGGCATCGATTCCCCGAACCTGAAATGGACGAACCAGCGCCGGCTCCGGAGCCAGCAGCCTGGACTTGCGATCCTCGAACGCCCTCTTATCCTCGGACACCGTTCTATTGCCGGAACCCAGCCCCAATACTTTCTGGTACAGGCGGGTAACCAGGGTTCTCTGCCACATCAACGGCCGCGTAACAAGCGCCAGGCGCTCATCGGAAAGCGGTGCGCCCGCTGACCAGGCCTGGCTGATATCGCCAAGCAGCTTCTTTACGAGTTCCCAGTCACTGCCGGGAACATCCGCATGCACCAGCCCAATCCGCTGCTCGCCCACTCCAATATCCAGAGCCCAGGGCCACTCCCTCACCTGCTCGACGATCGCCCGCTGCCGGCTCCGCGGCAACGCATAGAACCACGCCCCGCCATTGGCTTGATGTAATTCTACTAAGCCGGGGTCCTCGAAGCCCGCAATCAGCATCGCCTCGTGATTGCCAAGAATGCTGATATAGGTGCGCTGATCAATCATCTCCACAAGACCAGCGCTATCCGGCCCCCGATCCACGATATCACCCACAAAGAAAAGGCGATCAGCGCCGGGGTTAAACTCGAGGGCGTCCAACTGGGCTTGCAGTTGCGCCTTGTGTCCGTGCACATCCCCAACAACAAAATCCCGACCTCGGGAATTGCACTCGACACTCCAATAGGTACTCATCCCTGCCATTCTCAAAATGCTTGATTGCACAAGGGTAGCAAACCAAATGGCGAGCCCCGAGCAACGTCGAGAGTCGATTTGATGCCATCGAGGGAGAAAAATAATCAGATAGATATGAACGCCGCTTTGCTGATGTCGGGCTACCGAAAAGATACGGAAGGTCCAGAAATACAAAAGCCCCGCATTGCGGGGCTTTTGTAAGGATACCGGACTCATGAAAAATCCGGCTTTCAATGTGGTGTCCAGGGCGGGATATGAAACAGACTCTAAGCGATTGATTTACAAGGCCTAAAACTCGCCCGGAAAATCGGTACCCCCACAGGTTGGCTGTACCGCGGGTTCAAGTGACACACCCGATTTATCCACAGATTTCGGCTAAATATCACTCACTTTCGCCGCGTTTAGATCCTTCTCCCTTGTGAACTTTAAAGTGCTCACGGCGCTCTTCAGGAGTGTATTCCTCGATTTCATCGGGAAAGAGCTCCGCATCGCTCTTGTCCAGGCTGCCCGCATCACCGAAGATCGCTCCGCCGGTCTCGAAATCGGCAGGCTGGTGATCATCCCCGAGGATGTCATCCACGTGTCCCTTGGACTTCTTCTTCAGCCACTCCTTGAACTCAGGGGAGTCAATAGGAGGGCGCTTGTGATCGCTCATCTCACAGGTCCCTGTAGCAGAAGTTGCCGCGCTCATTGAAAGCGAAGCCGGGCTTGCTCAAATAGTGATCTTTCACTGCGGTGTTGACCGGATTCATGATTCGGAGCTGAGTCGCACCTATGGCATTGGCGTAGACCATGCCGGCCGCGACACTGATGTCTGTGACCAGACCATCAAGCGGAGTTCCCATTGGGTGAGACTCGATATAGTCAAGCCTCAGCTTTCCGCCGCTCCATGTGGGGCGGCCTATGCTCGCTCCGCCCAGCTCCAGCCCCTTGAACCAGATGGAAAGCTCGAACCGCTTGGGATGGGTGCGGTAGCTCTTTGATACTGCCTCCCAGTCCCAGGCCACTCTCCGCAGGCCGGATCGCTCCCAGCTTTTGAGCTTGCGCTGGGCTTCGAAGGTAAAGCCGTCGATGCCAATGTTTCCTCGGAGGATGGCCTGACCGAGTCTGTTCTTCAAAACCGGCGCCAACTGCTCGTAGGTTACCTCCCGAGAAATCTCGCGGACCTTTTCGAATTTCTCTTTTACTTCTTTGTACGATGGTTTCAACTGACCGGCCACATTCTGTTCCTTTGAATATTGACGAAGCCGACTATTTAAACATCTATCACCGCAGCCCTTGCGAAAACATCTGCCAGAATTGCCACGCCTCCACTACCAGAAAGCGAATACGCAATTTACCCCTTGACTATTCACGCTGGGCCTCCACCACTTGTCCCGAGTCCCAGGACACGGGACAGTCAGAACAAGATATTCCGGAGAATTCAATCCCGACTCCTAATAACTCTCGGCTCCCCATTTCCCTTCGAATTATCGAGGAACACTACAGATGCGATCCTCGGATAATTAAACCGACACCTCTACAACGGCCTCAATTAGGCTCTCAACCGACGTGTAAATATCAATATTTTCATCAGGGGTATCAATACTCACAACGAGGCTATACCGCACCTCATTCTTCCAGCGATCCAGCGCTGTGCGGTACTTCCACCAGCCACCGACCGGGTAAACAGCAATCGTGTGCATATCTGCAAGCGCCGCTGCAGGGCCAATCCAAGTATCGGAATGCAATGAGCCTCTCGAACGAAGGGCAGAACCTAAACGCCATCCGTCGCTGTCGCCCTCGGGGCCGGTATAATCCTCCATCGCTTCGTTTGCCACTTTGTTGATTGAAGCGCGGAAGTTCTCAAGCGATTGACCAGGGCGAATGACGTCGAACCGCAACCCATGAGATGGGTAGGTATACCGGCTTCTATAGCCGCGGCGTCCCGGGTTCGGCTCGATAAAATATGACAGGGTCACACGAAGCTGCACTTCGAGCTCAGGAGGTAATTGTTGTAGCGCATGGATTGGCCACGGTAATTCGTGCAGTCTCATTTCGTTCAGCTTCGGATCCGCTGAAGCCGACGCATTGCTAACGTTAACAAACGGTTGCAATTCACCTTGCGCAAGCAAGGTAAGAGTATGATTCGCGCTATAGCGCGCCCGCTCCAGATTCGGCACCCCGAATCCAAACGTTCGCAGCATGGTCTCTTTCGCGATTTTCGGGCTATGACTTTTATTAAGCAGTCCGAATCGCTCCCGCATCTTGGGGGTCCACTCGGCAGAATGGACAAGTAATGCGCGGATGGACTCAGGCCAAAAATCCGGATACTCCGCCATCAAAATAGCAGCATGCCCCGATACCTGAGCACAAGCTGCGCTTGTATCCGCAGATACTTCGAACAACTGCCCACTACTTCGGCCGGATGTCGTGAGCAGAGAGACGGTGTCAGCATCGGTAACTTCAGTTTTATCTGGCGAGAGCAGTCGATTTCCACCCTCTGCAACCAATTCAGGCTTAAAGGGGGCAAACTTTCTCCACTCCCAATTTACCGAGGAGCGTGAAGCGGGCGCTATATCACCGGAAACCGCCAACGGCGACCAGCCATCGAAATCGGGGTCATCATTTGTGGTACGCTCTGTATAAGCGCCAATCGTCAATGCGTTCCAGGATTGTGCGGGATCCTCTATCTCGGCCAGCTGAACTTGTTCCCAATAATCCAGATTTGCGGCTATAGAACGGTTGTTACCGGCCGAAATCACAAACAATCTCAGCTTTCCATCCTCAAACCCTGCAGAAAACTGGTCGAGCTCTGAGGACCAGGAGGATGGTAGACCACCTATAGAATCAGGCTCGGCAGTTACCGACAGAGAAAAGACCCGGTTAATATCTGGGGCGTCGATTTCCAGCTTTGAGGCTGTCCCTACCGTGATATCCCCGTACAGCTCCGGCTCGTTATTACCGCTTGGAGGCAGAATTCTGGCAGACTCGATGCAGTGATTGAGCTCGATGGTCTCCGTGCTTACCAATGCGGAGTGTAAATCCCCGAAGACCGCAAGCCCTGCCTGCCTGGTTCCATGATCATTGAAACCGAGAACGCCATAAGTATCGAAATGTGGCCAGTCAGGATCCCAGCAATCTGCCCGCTCGCTTGAACAAACCAACTGAATTAACGGGTGATTGTAGTTAACACCGGCATCAAGAATAGTTACCGCTGTGGACACATCTTCGCTGATTTGGACGCGCTCGCTCAGATTAGCAACCCATTCCTGCTGCTCTTTTGGTGATGACTCAACCAACACCGTCGGAGTTTCTTTTGCCCGTCTTAATTCTTGCAGGTTCGAGATCAATTCCGGGGCAGATTTCAGCTGAGTGGCAGACGCTCGGATGAGTACCACAACGCTATCAAAAAAGCTGAGCGAGGTATTTCCTAAACAGCCCTCAATGCGCTGCGCCAGTTGGTGCGCGATACCGAGGGGATCCTCCTCTTCCGGCCGCCTTTTTAACCAAAGCTCCCACCAGACAGCTTGTTGCTCGTTTTCCGGAAACAGAGGAATATCATCAGTCCAGAACGAACGGAGATCAGCGAGCTTGACCTCAGATATGCTGCCTATCAGCTTGTGGTTACTGGGCACACCGCTCTTGTTATCTTCCTCTGGATCCAGATACAGCTCCAACTTTTTTTGGAATACATTTCTGCGATTCTCAGGAATAAATACGACGGCCACTTCTCGATTATCGACTTTCCGGCAGGATCTGAGCTTAAAGTCGCGGTTATCTAAGCTCTCCAGCGTTAGTGGGCAGTTAGGCATGCCGATTATCTCGACATAAATTCCGATATCTTCAGTGATTGGCTCAGGCGCAGCCTTTCGCTGGCTGTCATAGCCGCTCTGAATCGCGGCATACTGTTGGGTCAATGCTTGACCGTGAGAGGCTCGGTTTTGGAGTGGGACTTTCGCACCACGCCCCGTACGGCGGGACTGAAAGTCTTCGTTCTGAACAAATCCGTTCAATAATATATGGGGTTTCCTTTCCGCCATTAATTCTTCTACTTATATATTTCCAGATTGCCGACGTTTTATCGCCTTTAGCAGTAATGCCGTAGTAATTCGGGCATCGTGGTGAAGCACCGCGTCTTTGGCGGCATCTTCGCAGGCTCTCGCAACCTCTGCTGAGCTCAGCCCAACAGCAGCTGAAGAAATCTTCGGCCAATCCATTGACTCTGTATCAAATAAATTTAGCCGATTTTCAATAATTTTCCTGACTTGCTCTTCGCCCGGTTTTTCAAACGGAATGATGTCATCAAAGCGGCGATGGAGAGCCTTATCAAGCAATTCCGGGTGGTTGGTTGCCGCAACGATGACGCTTTCAGATGCATCCTGCTCTACAAATAGCAAAAATGAATTCAATACTCGACGGATTTCGCCGACGTCGTTCTGTGCACCGCGCTGCGTACCAATCGCGTCGAACTCATCAAACAAGTAAACCGCGCGAGCTTGCCGGATATGATCAAAGATCAATCTGAGCTTGGCCGCGGTCTCGCCCATAAAACGGGTGATCAGGTTATCCAATACAATGGTATACATCGGTAGCCGCAGTTCAGTCGCCAAGACCGCTGCGGACATCGTCTTTCCCGTTCCAGGAGGGCCGGTAAACAGAAGTTTACGCCGGGGCAGGAGACCAAATTTAGCGAGCCGATCCTTTTGACGCTGTTCTAGCAAGACTTGGTTGAGCCGATCCTTGACCTCGGGTGAAAGGACCAACTCACCACTTCTCACTGAAGGATGGGTGAGCTCAAGCAGGCCTTTCAGGTCACCTTTGGGTTGCTGTACCAATGGGGTCGGCTTAACGGAAGAGAGGCTCGACTCTTTCTTCTCACGCTGAGATTTCTCAATCAGAGCTTTTATATCGCTAGCCAGCTTATGATGCCCCAGCCTAGCCTCCTTTGCGGCCACCTGTAGGGCAATAGAATAGAACCGCTGGTCATCATGATCAGCGTGGCTCTTCAATAGCGCCTTTATCTGTTCTGCGGTAGCCATAGTATGTTCACTCCCGTGGAGCGCAATGATAGCGAGGTTTGTCCGCTGAATGAAATTAAGCAACTCTATCGAAGATTAATGCAAAAGTATGACTGAAAATCCGGCTATAGTCACAACACTGCGGCTGCTACCGATACCCGGCCTACCCAATGTGAATCCCCGGCAGCTGCAGCTATGCCTCAAGATCATCCAGAAATTCAGACATCGGATCGACCCCACTCACCAACAAGTGATTCCGAGCTCTGGTACAGGCTACGTATAAGAGGTGTCGTTCGGTATCGTAGACCTCCTCCAGCTCCACCTGATCTGACACGGTCTCGATTCTGGTTTGCTAAGGAATGACTTCGTCATCACAGGCCAAAACGAAAAAGCCCCGCAATGCGGGGCTTTCCGGGTTGCTTCAGACACCTGAAGACTTTGATGTGGTGCCCAGGGCGGGACTTGAACCCGCACGACCGAAGCCACTACCCCCTCAAGATAGCGTGTCTACCAATTCCACCACCTGGGCAAAAACTTTTCAGTTTTTGATTTAAGCCTTGCGGCTTACTGAGGCTGTTCCTCAGTTTTCTGCTCTTCCGCTCCGGCTTCCGGCAGTTCCGCCTGAGGGGCTTCTTCTGCTGCGGGCAGGTCACCTGCCGCCGGGGCTGCATCCTGAACTTCAGGAACATCGCTTTCGATTACTGCCGGTACGTCGTCCTGCTGTTCGCGGGATTCGATCGCCGCCGGAACTTGCGGAACACCGTCCAGATCCGGGGCTTCGTCGCGGCTGGCCAACACTGCCAGGCCGAAGCTGGTGGCGAAGAATACAGTGGCCAGAATTGCAGTCAAGCGGGAAAAGAAATTTCCGCTGCCCTGGCTGCCAAAAACGGTCTGGGAAGCACCCGCACCGAAGGAGGCACCCGCTTCCGCACCTTTACCCTGCTGCAGCAAAATCAGGCCGATAATACCCAACGCAGTGAGGATGTGAACCACTAAAACCAGTTTTTCCATTGTCCAGAAAACCTGTTATGGGCATGCGCCCTTGCTCAAAAATTTTCGACCGGTTGCGCTAGTCAGCAGCGCGACAGATCTGGATAAATTCGTTTGCCTCGAGTGAAGCTCCGCCCACCAGGGCGCCGTCGATGTCGTCCATGGCAAACAGTTCGGCAGCATTTGCCGCCTTGACGCTACCCCCGTAGAGGATCTGCGTGTCCGCTCCCGCGTCGCCCAGTTGCTGGCGAATGAACTGGTGCACTTTCTGCGCCTGTTCCGGGGTGGCGGTCTTGCCGGTGCCGATGGCCCAGACGGGCTCATAGGCCACCACGGCATTGTGCCAGGTACCTGCCAGGCCCAGGTCGACAACGGCCTGAATCTGCCCGGCGATCACGTCCAGCGTTTTGCCCGCCTCGCGCTCCTGCAGCGATTCACCTACACAGAGGATCGGCGTCAGGCCTGCGCTTTTGGCGGCGGCAAACTTGGCCGCGACCAGCTCGCTGCTTTCGCCATAGAGGCTGCGGCGCTCGGAGTGACCGACGATCACGTAGCGCACGCCGCAATCCAGCAGCATATCTGCAGAGACTTCCCCGGTGAAAGCACCGGCGGGCTGCTCGCTGAGGTTCTGTGCCCCCAGAGCCAGCTGCTCTACATTCTCTGCCGCCGCACCCACTACCCCGAGGTAGGGAAAAGGCGGGCAGATAACCACTTCGGCGGAGCACTCGCCGGACTCCAGTCCGCTGTTCAGCTCGGCCAACAGTTGTTCGGCAAACGCTTTGCTACCGTGCATTTTCCAGTTGGCAGCTACCAGTGTTTTTCGCATCGGTGCTCCTCCAAGGGGCGCAAATCTTAGCGGTATTGCCGGGAACATACAACCAGGGTTTCCGGATATTTATTGATTTTTCAATGGCTTCCGGAGTCCGCTGGCCGATTCAGGCATTGCCGACCTGCTCCACCACCTTGGCGATTTCCCCCGCCAGACGTTCCACCAGCGCGGCGTCTTTACCCTCGACCATTACCCGAATCAGGGGCTCGGTGCCGGACGGGCGCAGCAGCACACGGCCGTCGTTGGCGAGGGTGGACTCCGCGTGGGATACAGCGGCCTGCACATCGCCGTGCTCCAGCACGCCATCGCGACGCGCCAGGCGCACATTGATCATGTGCTGCGGCAACATCTGCATCTTCTCGCTGAGCTGATCCAGGGATTCGCCGAAGTCGCTCACCGCACGCAGTACCTGCAGGGCGGAGATAATGCCGTCGCCGGTGGTAGTCACGTCGGTGCACACGATATGCCCGGAGGATTCACCACCCAGGGACCAGCCGTTTTTGTACATCATTTCCAGCACATAGCGGTCCCCCACCTTGGCGCGGGCGAAGGGGATCTTGCGCTCTTTCAGCGCCAGTTCGAAACCGTAGTTACTCATCAGCGTACCGACCACGCCACTGCAGCCGCCGAGGAACTGCTGGCGATGGATGGCAATGAGGAACAGCAGCTGGTCGCCGTCGATCAGATTGCCGTGGCGGTCCACAAACATGACGCGGTCGCCGTCGCCGTCAAACGCGATACCGAGGTCAGCCCCGCGCTCCATCACTGCTTTCTGCAGCTGCTGGGGCTTGGTGGAGCCACAGTCCAGGTTGATGTTGAGGCCGTCCGGCTGCACACCGATGGCGTGCACCTCGGCACCCAGCTCGCGGAATACCTTGGGGGCGATGTGGTAGGTGGCGCCGTTGGCGCAGTCGAGCACGATATTGAGCCCCTGCAGGGAGTAGCGCCAGGGGGTGCTCGCCTTGCAGAACTCGATATAGCGGCCGACGGCGTCATCGATGCGCCAGGCCTTGCCGAGGTCACTGGCGGTTTCCATGGGCAGGTCCAGCGCCGCCTCAATCTCCAGCTCCACCTCGTCCGGGAGCTTGCTGCCATCGGTGCTGAAGAACTTGATGCCGTTGTCGTGATAGGGGTTGTGGGAGGCGCTGATGACAATCCCGGCCTGGGCGTGGAAGGTGCGGGTGAGATAGGCGATGGCCGGGGTGGGCATGGGGCCCAGCAGGCCGACATCGACGCCGGCGTTGATCAGGCCCGCCTCAAGGGCCGCCTCGAACATGTAGCCGGATACGCGGGTGTCCTTGCCGATCAGGATACGGCTGCGGCCCTTACCCTGGCGATTGGCGCCGAGCACCTTGCCGGCGGCGTAGCCCAGGCGCAGCATGAAATCCGGGGTGATGGCGCCCTCGCCTACCTGGCCGCGGATGCCGTCGGTGCCGAAGTATTTTCTTGTCATCTTGTAACTCTCACATCTAGGTGTCGTATCGGGCACACTGTGCTGGGCCCAACCTACGGTCAAATTTCTTTGTTCCCCCTGTAGGAGCCTGCCTGCAGGCGAACGGGCTCGGGGGTGGTTCGCCTGCAAGCAGGCTCCTACAAGGTCTCACCCTACAAGTGGTTCGCCTGCAGGCAGGCTCCTACAGGGCTCAGCTTGCAAGCTGCAGTAATTTCAGCACATCTGCGGTTGCGGCCACGTCGTGGACGCGGATGATATGGGCGCCGCGCTGGGCGGACAGCATGGCCAGCGCCAGGCTGCCGGCAAGGCGCTCGTCTACCGCGCGGTCCAGCAGGCGGCCGATCATGGATTTGCGCGACAGTCCCACCAGCAGAGGCTGGTCCGGCGGCGCCAGCTCCGGCAGGCGCCGCAGCAGTTCCAGGTTGTGCTGGTCGTTTTTGCCGAAGCCGAAACCGGGGTCGTAGATTACCTTTTCCCGGGCGATGCCCGCAGCCACGCAGGCGGCGAGGCGCTCGTCGAGATATGCTCGCACTTCCCTCACCACATCGCGGTAGTCCGGGTTCGCCTGCATGGAGCCGGGCTCGCCCTGCATGTGCATGACACACACCGGCAGACCGGTGGCGGCGGCGGCTTCAAGGGCGCCGTCGCGCGTGAGTGCGCGCACATCGTTGATGATGCCGGCGCCCGCGGCGGCGGATTCTCGCATTACCGAGGGGGTGCTGGTGTCGACGGAGATCACAACATCGAACCGCTGGTGAATCGCTTCTACGGCTGGTACCACGCGATCCAGCTCCTGCTGCTCGGTCACCACCGCGGCGCCCGGGCGGGTGGATTCGCCGCCGATATCCACAATAGTGCCGCCCTCACGGCAGATCTGTTCTGCGCGGTGCAACACCAGATCAAGATCCAGCCCACCATCGGCGTAGTAGCTGCCGCCGTCGGAGAAGGAGTCCGGCGTGGTATTGAGAATACCCATCACCTGGGGACGGGAGAGGTCGAGAGTGTGCTTGCCGCAGTTCAACTTCATAGAATCGTTATCAGGTCGTAAATACAAAAACGGGCCCGGAGGCCCGTTTTTTGATCGGTGTTTGTTTATTGCACCGGAAAGCGCCAGCTAAACAGTCAGTGGCCGTTGACCGGTCCACCGACTGGGTTTTCGCCTTCATCGGGTTTGGTCTCGGGCTTTTGCACATCGTCGGCGGAACCGCCGCCGGTGTAGTCATTGTCGTGCCAGTCGCGCGGCGGACGCACCTTGCGGCGGGCCATCAGGTCGTTGACCTGTTCGGCATCCAGGGTCTCATACTCCATCAGCGCGTCTTTCATCGCCTCGAGAATATCGCGGTTCTCCTCCAGCAGCTTCTGCGCGCGGGCGTAGCAGGTGTCGATGATACGACGCACTTCCTCGTCGATCTCGTTGGAGGTCTTGCCGGAAATCGGATTGCCGTGGCCGGGCTGGCGACTGTCGTCTTCACCGTAGTGCAGCGGGCCGAGCTTCTCGGACAGGCCCCACTTGGTGACCATGTTGCGGGCGATGTCGGTAGCGCGCTCGATATCGTTGGAGGCACCGGTGGTGACACCGTCGATGCCCAAGGTCATTTCTTCCGCAATACGGCCGCCGAACAGGGAGCACAGCTGGGACTCCAGCGCGCGCTTGGACAGGCTGTACTTGTCCTCTTCCGGCAGGAACTGGGTCACGCCCAGCGCGCGGCCGCGGGGGATGATGGTGACCTTGTGCACCGGGTCGTGCTCCGGCACCAGGCGGCCAATGATGGCGTGGCCGGCCTCGTGGTAGGCGGTGTTGGTCTTTTCCTTCTCGTTCATCACCATGGATTTGCGCTCGGCACCCATCATGATCTTGTCGCGGGCGCGCTCAAACTCGTCCATGGTCACCATGCGCTTGTTGGCGCGGGCGGCGAACAGCGCGGCCTCGTTCACCAGGTTGGCGAGGTCGGCACCGGAAAAGCCGGGGGTGCCGCGGGCAATGGTCTGCGGGTCGACACGCTCATCCAGCGGTACCTTGCGCATATGCACTTTCAGGATCTGTTCGCGGCCGCGGATATCCGGCAGGCCGACAAACACCTGGCGGTCGAAACGGCCCGGGCGCAGCAGCGCGGAGTCGAGCACGTCGGGACGGTTGGTGGCGGCGATAACGATCACGCCCTCGTTGCCTTCAAAGCCGTCCATCTCAACCAAGAGCTGGTTCAGGGTCTGCTCGCGCTCGTCGTGACCGCCGCCCACACCGGCACCGCGGTGACGGCCGACGGCGTCGATCTCGTCGATGAAGATGATGCACGGGGCCTGTTTCTTGGCCTGCTCGAACATATCGCGCACGCGGGACGCACCCACACCCACGAACATTTCCACGAAGTCGGAACCGGAGATGGAGAAGAATGGCACCTTGGCCTCGCCGGCGATGGCCTTGGCCAACAGGGTTTTACCGGTACCGGGAGGGCCCGCCATCAGCACGCCGCGGGGGATGGCGCCGCCGAGGCGCTGGAATTTGGACGGGTCGCGCAGGAACTCGACCAGCTCCTGGACATCTTCTTTCGCCTCATCCACACCCGCCACATCGGCGAAGGTGGTTTTGATCTGGTCTTCACCTAAAAGACGCGCCTTGCTCTTGCCAAACGCCATGGGGCCGGAGCGGCCACCGGCGCCGCCCTGCATCTGGCGCATGAAAAACATAAACACGGCGATGATGATCAGGATCGGGAAGCTGGCCACCAGCAGCTGCTGCCAGATGCTCGGGGACTCCGGCTCGCGGCCGTTAAACTGCACGCCGCCGCGCACCATTTCATTGGTGAGCTCGTCGTCGATGATCTGCGGCTGGATGGTCTTGAAGCGGCTGCCGTCGGCCTTTTCACCGGTGATCACCAGGCCATCTACCATCACGCTCTTCACCTGGCCGGACTGCACGTCCTGCACAAACTGGGAATAGCTGAGGGATTCGTCCCTGGACTGCGGCTTGAAGTTCTGGAAGACCATCAGCAGCACCGCAGCGATGATCAGCCACAACACCAGATTCTTTGCCATATCGTTCAAAGGGTATGCCCTCTTGCCTTAGCTTCGGCGTTTGCCTCAGCCGGTAATTCCATTCCACCCAGTATAGGCGGCGAAAATCGTAATTCTGTCGCTCCGGTCACCCGCCCGCCACCGGCGGCGGGCAATCGCGGAGATTTGGCGCTTGATCCTTTTACCACACCGGGTCGCCCGCGCCAAAACACCGGCCCGTATCGGCATCCGCGCTTGAAACCGCGAGTCAGCCCTTAAAGCCGCGGGCAACTACGTAGACCTCGCGGGAACGCGGACGGGATGCACCGGGTTTGCGGGTGACCACCGTCTGGTACTGACTGCGCAGGTCGCGGATCAGTTCATCAAACCCTTCGCCCTGAAACACCTTCGCCACAAAGGCACCGCCGGGCTTCAGGGTCTGGCGCGCCATATCCACGGCCAGTTCCACCAGATACATGGCGGCGGGCTGGTCTGCGGCGCGTATCCCACTCATATTGGGGGCCATGTCGGAAATCACAAGGTCTGCGCGCTCTTCGCCCAGCCTTTCCAGCAGCTCGTCGAACACCTTTTCCTCGGTGAAGTCCCCCTGTACGAAGTCCACCCCGGCGAGGGCATCCATCGGCAGAATGTCGGAGGCCAGCACCCGGCCCTTATGACCAACAAGTTCTGCCGCCACCTGGGACCAGCCACCGGGGGCCGCCCCCAGGTCCACCACCGTCATGCCGGGCTTGAACAGGCGGTCTTTTTCCTGCAGTTCCTGCAGTTTGTAGGACGCCCGCGAGCGGTAGCCGTCCTTCTGGGACTGCTTGACGTAGGGGTCGTTGAAGTGTTCGCGCAGCCAGCGGTGGCTGCTCTTTGATCGGGCCATCAGTTACAATACATCGCTGAAATCCGGGCGCTACCGCAATCAATGCGTGGCAGGCCGGGATCGGGGTTGATAGAGGCGAGCACATGCAACGCTGCTGCTGACCACACTTTCGTATGACAGCAGGCTTTGTTCCTCTACGCTCACATATATAGACAGCGTAGGGAATTGCACTGCCTGCCCACAGCGGCAGCCTCTGCCGCATTTAAGGATGGAGTATTGTATGCCTTTAACCGCCGACCGCAAAAAAGCCTTGCGCACTATCGGTCATAATCTCAAGCCCGTGGTCACGCTTGCCGAGAAAGGCCTGACCGAGGGAGTGGCGGAAGAACTGAATCGCGCCCTCAATGACCACGAGCTCATCAAGGTAAAACTGGCCGTGAACGACCGCGACGCGCGCCGTGAGCTGATCGCGGAGCTGTGCCAGCAGAGCGGCGCGGAGCTGGTGCAGGAAATCGGCAAGATCGCGCTGATCTTCCGCAAGGCGGACAAGCCCAACGCCAAGCTGTCCAACCTGCTGCGCTGATCGGCCTGCCTTGACGCCCTCGGGCCGGTTCCCGGAACCGGCCCACTGCCACAACCGCTATCGTCGCCCTCCCCTGCCTCAAGACGCTCCCGACAACTCGGATACATCCTGACCGGCCAGACTGATTCTCAGTATTTCAGCGCCAGATGCTTCGGGTCCGCGTTGCGCAGACGCTTGGCCAGAGGGTGCTCGCGCTTGCGCAGTTCCGCCAGCACCAGTTGCGCCACTTCACGCGCACCGAGGTTGTTCAGGTGAGTATCGTCGCGCACCCCCACCGGGTAATTCGGGTGAAGGTCCGGGGCGATGTGCATAAAGCGCAGCGCGCTGTCCCGGTCGCCCATGGCCTGGAAGTACTCGCGGGTGACCACTTCCATATCGATGAACTCTACTTTTTCCTCAGCAGCCACTTCCCGTACCAGCGGTGCGTAGGGGTGGGTGTGCTTGATTTTGTGCTCACCCTCGAAATAACGGCGGGTGATGGGCGACATCAAGATGGGCTCGGCCTTGGCCTTGCGCACATCGTTGATGAAACGGGACAGGTTGGTTTTGTACTGTTCCGGGGTGGTGTAGCGGTCTTTCTTGCTTTCCGACTCGTCGTTGTGACCGAATTGTATGATTACATAATCGCCCGCCTTGAGTTCATCCATGATGCCGGCCCAGCGCCCTTCTTCAATAAAGGTCCGGGTGCTGCGACCGTTCATTGCGCGGTTGTCGACATTGACGGAATCCTCGAAAAATACCGCGAAAGGTACACCCCAGCCGGTCTCCGGGTAATCCTTGATTTCCTTGATAGCCATGGTTGAGTCGCCGGCCATGAAGACGGTGGTTTCTGAATCCGCCGCGCACGTTGCGCCGGCTGCAAGCAGTGCACTCACAGTGAATAGCTGTTTCAAAATTTTCATAACACCTCTCATCATTACTCTGTGATTCATTATTCAGTCGAAGTAAACATTGCCGTTCAGAAACGTGTCGGAGGCAGGAAACTACGCGGCAACTCCGTGGGCATAGGGATCGCTCCACTGGGTTGCGGCGCAGCGAAACGCAGCAGGCCGGACTGGCCTTCGCATGCGGGGTTCAGGTTTTGCCCCCAGCCTTCGCCAGAGCAAAGCGCCACCGGAATCAGGGATTGCAGGTGCGCATCCGCACTGGCCCAGGCTTCCGGCAACAGCCACTGCACCGCGGTGCTGGCGCGGGCGCGGATACGCCCGGCACCGATGCGACCGCGCTGGCCCTGGTAAACGACGAAATCATCCGCCGACGTCGGGTTCGTCGGACTGTTGGTGACGGCTACATCGCGCTCGATACCAAAGCGGAGACTCATCATGGTCTCCTCAAACAGCATCGCGGTGTCTTCCCAGGGTGTGACGTAGGCATAGAAGTCGGTTGCGGTATCAGGGAAAAAGAATCCGGCAACATCCTGGGGAGAGTAGGTTCTCTGCTCCAGCGTGGCCGGTTCGCCGCGGTAGCGTACCTCCGCCAGCGCAAAGAGCTGTTCCGACTGCAGTCCGTTCACCGCGCTGACGGATTTGTTGACAACAGATCCGCTCTGAGCCTGATTGAAGAAAATATCCTGGCGGTCCAGGCCGCGGTTGATTTTCGCCTGCGACATCGCATCGTTGGCATGGGCCAGTTCGTGGTACAGCAAGGAGCCCAGATCCGCCTCAAGGTCGCTGAAGGGGCGACTGTTACGATCCGCCGGGTAATAGCTTGTAAAGGCGTAGTTATTGTTTTTTATGTAGCGCCACGGTGTAACAAATCGCAGCTCCGATCCGAATCCACTGCGATAATCCGGCTGCTCGTTGATCACGTCCCGCTCCTCCGGCGTAAGCCAAAGACTCTCCGGATCGAGATAGATGGCACCGGTGAGCGACCAGTAAAACGATGGGCGAATATCGCTGGAAATGACGATGGCCGTGGTCGCACGCAGCAGATTGGCGAAATCCCCATAGGGATCCAATTCCTTCAGGAAACGTTCGAACCGCGCTCCCATCCAGTCGTGCGACACCAGCACGTGATCCATAATCAAGTCCACACTCGGTGCACTGTTTTCCATGCCTATTACCGGCAACTGGCCGAGCGTACAGAAATTGTCATCCCCTAATTGATTTGAGTAAACGCACGCCGCCAACCGATCGCCATACGGGCTGTCGGCACGATAACTGTATACCGGGTTTAGGGGACTACTCGTTGCGCAGTAATCGCCAGTACCGTCACAAAAGTATTCGCTGGTCACTTCCGGACGGTCCTGCACAACCACATAAGCCACATCGGAAAAAGAACCGGCGGTGGTTTCCAGGGTACCGCGGAATGTCAGCACCTGATCCCCGGTGACTTTGGGCGCGGTCACAAAAATTACCCGCTGCCCCGAATCGTCTTCATTCAGCGTGGCCCGAGGTCCGGAAATCTGTTCGAAACGCCAGGAAATAATATCGCCGCTGACCAGTTTGGCGCCCAGGCGCAAGGAGATGTCCGCTCCTTCTGTCACCGCGCGGTCCGCTCTGAGTTGTACACGGGAACCAGAATTTCCCGCATCCACATTGATATCAAACGTATCCACCAGATCCCCGCCAGTAGGGCTGCTGGCGGTCAGGCGAAAACTGTATGTGCCACTATAGGGAGCGTTAAAGCTGATACCCGCGGTGCCGTTACCTGCGAGGTTACCGAGCGCGGGGCCAGACAGCTGCTCCCATCGAAAACGGTTGTAACCCCGCTCGGAAACACTCGCCACCACACCTACCGAGTCGCCCACTTCGGCGCTGGTGTCGCCACTCAGAACAAGTACCGCGGGCGCCGGGACGATCGGCGGTTGATTGTCGTCGCCGCTGCTGCCGGAGCCGCCACCGGATCCCCCACCGCCACAGGCGGAAAGCACCGCCATCAGAGCGGCAACCAGGGAACCACGCAGGGTCTGTTTCAGAGAATCGGGGAAAAAATGCGTTTCAGCCGGCATAGGGAAATCTTTTTATTGTCGGGTCGTTTTGTGGTTGTTAGACAGGCGCCATAGGTTACCACCGGCCTGACCAATGATCGAGACCAGTGAAACCGGCTGAAACACACAAAGAAAAAGCGGCCACCTCGCGGGGCCGCTTCACAAAGGATGCCGAATTACCCTTTAAGTAATCAGGCCGGGTTCAGCTTACCCAGTACGCTCTGCAGGCTCTCTTTCGCATCGCCAAACAGCATGCGCGAGTTTTCTTTGTAGAACAGCGGGTTGGCGACGCCGGCGTAGCCGGAAGCCATGGAGCGCTTCAGCACCACCACTTTGCCGGCCTTCCACACTTCCAGCACCGGCATACCGGCGATGGGAGATCCGGGTTTTTCCACCGCATCCGGGTTGACGGTGTCGTTGGCACCGATGACCAGGACCAGATCGGTTTTCGGCAGGTCGTCGTTGATCTCTTCCATTTCCAGCACGATGTCGTAGGGCACGTTGGCTTCCGCCAGCAGTACGTTCATGTGCCCGGGCAGGCGGCCCGCCACCGGGTGGATGCCGAAGCGCACGGTTTTGCCGGCCTTGCGCAGTTTGTCGGTGAGGTCGCTCACCGCCTGCTGGGCGTGGGCCACGGCCATACCGAAGCCGGGTACGATCACGATGCTCTCGGCGTTGCGCAGGTCTTCCGCCAGCTCGTCGTGTGAGGTGGCAACCACTTCGCCTTCCACTTCGCCGTCACCGCCGGCGACTTCACCGTCGGAGCCGAAGCCACCCAGGATCACGCTGATAAAGGAGCGGTTCATGCCGCGGCACATGATGTAACTGAGGATGGCACCAGAGGAGCCCACCAGCGCGCCGATCACGATCAGCAGGTCGTTACTCAGCATGAAGCCAGTGGCAGCGGCGGCCCAACCGGAGTAGCTGTTCAACATGGAGATCACCACCGGCATATCCGCACCGCCAATCGCGGCGATCAGGTGGATACCCAGCAGCAGCGCGATGGAGGTCATCACCAGCAGATAGACGATGGTGGTGGGGCCCACATCCGCCGGAATAAACCAGGCACCCAGCAGCACGCATACCAGAATCGCGATCAGGTTCAGCCAGTGGCGCGCCGGCAGCATCAGCGGTTTGCCGGAGATCAGTCCCTGCAGTTTGCCGAAGGCGACGATGGAACCGGTCAGAGTGATGGCACC
Source organism: Microbulbifer sp. SH-1 (assembly GCF_011326135.1). NCBI lineage: Bacteria > Pseudomonadati > Pseudomonadota > Gammaproteobacteria > Cellvibrionales > Microbulbiferaceae > Microbulbifer > Microbulbifer sp. SH-1. The sequence goes on from NZ_CP046948.1 coordinate 2,287,956, forward strand.
GATGAACACACCGATGAAGATCTCGGTGTTGTGCACGATATGGGCCGCACCCACCAGGTTCACACGCGGGTCGAGGTAACCACCCCAACCGATCAGCACCGCCGCCAGGCCGACAAAGCTGTGCAGCAGGGCAACCAGCTGCGGCATTGCGGTCATCTCGACCTTGCGCGCCAAGTGGATACCCACCACCGCGCCCACGCCCATGGCGATGGCCACTGGCAGGTAGGCGCCGGAGGTGATGCCGGCCACGGTGGCGATGATGGCAACCGCCATCCCCACCATGCCGTAGTAGTTTCCGCGTCTTGCGGTCTCGTGTGTGGACAGTCCGCCGAGGCTCAGGATGAACATCACCGCGGAGAACAGATAGGCCATGGATATAACACTGTTCATGTCTGTTTCTCCTTATCGACGGAACATTTTCAGCATACGGTGGGTTACGAAGAAGCCACCGAAGATGTTGATACTGGCAAACAGTACCCCCACGAAGGCCAGCACGGTCACCAGCAGGGAACCGGTGGCGCCCACCTGCAGCAGCGCACCGATGATGACGATACCGGAGATGGCGTTGGTCACACTCATCAGCGGCGTGTGCAGGGCGTGGGACACGTTCCAGATCACCTGCCAGCCGATAAAGATCGACAGCACGAATACGGTGAAGTGGGCGACGAAGTCCGCCGGCGCGGATTTACCCAGCGCCAGCAACAGCGCGCCGGCCACGGCCCAGAAGGCCACCAGTGACAGCGGAGAAGTCTTCTTCTCCGGCTTCGGTTCCACCTTGATTTGCGGCGCGGTCTCTTTCGGTTTCTGCGGCGCAGCGGACAGTTTCGGCGGGGGCGGCGGCCAGGTGATCGAGCCTTCCTTCACCACGGTGGCACCGCGGATCGCCTCATCGTCGAAGTTGATATTGATCTCGCCATTCTTCTCCGGAGTCATGTCCGTCAGCAGGTGGCAGAGGTTGGTGGCGTACAGGGTAGAGGACTGGGTGGCCGCACGGCTCGCCAGGTTGGTGTAACCGAGAATGGTCACGCCGCTCTTCACCACTTTCTTGTCCGCTTCGGTGTAGTCGCAGTTGCCGCCCATTTCCGCGGCCAGATCCACCACCACAGAGCCATCGGCCATGGTATCGACCATGTCCGCCAGCCACAGCTTCGGCGCCGGCTTACCAGGAATCAGTGCGGTAGTGATAACAATGTCCACTTCCTTGGCCTGCTCGCGGAACAGGGCCATCTCGGCATCGATGAATTCTTTCGACATCTGCTTGGCGTAACCGCCGGTGCCGGAACCGTCTTCCTCAATCTCCACGGTGAGGAATTCCGCTCCCATGGATTCCACCTGCTCGCGCACTTCCGGGCGGGTGTCGAAGGCCCGCACGATGGCGCCCATGCTCTTGGCGGTACCGATGGCGGAAAGGCCCGCCACACCGGCGCCGATCACCAGCACCTTGGCCGGCGGGATCTTGCCAGCGGCGGTGATCTGGCCGGTGAAGAAGCGACCGAACTCGTGGGCTGCCTCAATCACCGCGCGGTAACCGGCGATGTTCGCCATGGAACTCAGCGCGTCCATCTTCTGCGCGCGGGAAATACGCGGAATAGATTCCACCGCCAGCGCGTTGATGTTTCTGTCCGCCAGTTTCTGCAGCAGCTCGCCGTTCTGCGCGGGCTTCAGGAAGGAAATCAGCGTGGCGCCGCTGGGGATCAGCTCCAGCTCCGCGTCGGTCGGCCCCTGTACTTTCAGAACCAGACCGGCCTGGCTCAGGCAGTCGGCCGCGTTGGCGCAGATTTTGGCACCCGCTTTTTCATATTCCGCATCGGGGAAGTTTGCGGCCTCCCCGGCGCCCTGCTCAATCACAACATCAAAGCCCAGCGATTGCAGTCGCAGTACGCTGGCTGGCGTTGCCGCGACCCGCGCCTCGCCCGGCGCCGTCTCCTTTGGAATGGCAATAATCACCGTTTGTGCTCCCGTTCATTAATCGTCGTTGTTATATAACCCGTGAATCCGGGCTTGCCCTGAATGGGCATTTTGAGTACCGCTGAATTTATTTCCGGATATTTATTTCCTGTATAGCGCCGATCTCAGGGCACCCGACGACAGAGCGAAGACGGGCGCCCCCGGGGAAATAAATTCTTCCAGGAAATTAAAACCTTTTCGGTAGACCGGTGCATTAAAGAAAATAAAATTCGGCGACGGAAATAGAGGTTTCTTATTAGGCTCGCAATAGAATTCTATTGAAAACGCACAAAAAACAGTCTTTCCGAGCGCAAAACAGACTGGAAACAACTGAAAAATAGTGACTTTAATGCCAATCAGGCCAATCTATCGACGAACGGTACTTGGCCGCAGAATTAAATCAAATTTCCGCCAATCGCCAATATCCGTTCATATAAAGGAATATTTAATCAACTATTCCAAACGGTTTAAAAAAATAATAACCCTTTGAAATAGATATCAGTCAGTAATGGAATAGGTATCAAATAAAACCAATCGTTGGCGCGAATAAAAACGGATTTATCTGAAACCTTTTCAACGGTAACCGTTTGCGGCGGCGCACCATTCCGCTTTACTCGAAATTCGTCACCCGTGCCCCGTCAGGTGACATCACCTTATCCGGGCTATCGCCGGTTCCGGCAATCGCGAGGTAGCCAAGGGATTCCAGGCGCGCCTGCACCGGTGGGGACTGCAGATATTGCAACAACTGTATGGCGCGGCTGCGCTCGCGGGTGTTGCGGAGTATCACCAGCTGATGGTGAATGGGTGGGTGGAAATGTGTGGGGATACGCATGTACTGCCCGCCCCTGCCGGAAGCCAGCGCCTGCCCGTAGGGGATCACCCCCATCTCCCCCTCCCCCTGGTGTAGCAGGATCTGGGCATGGCCGGCGTGGCCCGCGTATACCATGCGGTTCTTCAGGCGCGGCCACAGGCGGAGCTTTTTCAGCATTTTCACCGCCGCATCTCCATCGGGTGCCAATTGTGGGTCGGCAATCACCAGGCGGTGCTTGCCCTTCCCCAGTAACAGGATCAACTGCCTCGGCGTAAGCTCGGTGCGATTGCTGGCGAGTTCGGCGTTCAATGTGGAAAACCCCGAGGTTTTTTTCGCGGGAAGCTGCCGGCTCACCCACAGCGCCAGTTGCCCGCGGGCATACTCCTGACGGCTGGCGGGCACGATAAAACCCGCCTTTTCCAGCAGCACCGGGCGCGCCATGTCGCCTGAAAGGAAAACGTCGAATGGCTCTCCGCCGCGGATCTGGCTGTATAGCAGGCCGCTGGAGCCGGCAGTCACCCTGAGCAAACAGTTGCACTGTGCCTCGAAATCCCCACGCAACGCTTCCATCGCTGGCTGGAATCCTGCATCGACAGCGACCCTGAGTTCAGGGCGGTCGCGATGGCAGCCCGCCAGTAACAGCAGCAGTGAGCACAACAGAAACCGTTTGAGCATAAGCCTGAACCTCCCGTGTTCATTGCCCGCAACACCACCCGCCAAGCGGTCACAGAGAGACGCGGCCCCATACACCGCTACAGGTTCAGGCGCGCGAAATCCTGCGGGCGGTTGACGTTGAGATGCCAGTCGCCTTCCGGCACCGCCAACTGCATGCAGCCGACATAGCCGAACAGTGCGCGCATAGAGGCAACCGCGTTGCCCATGGCCGCGGCGTCGAGATAGTGGCGACAGCGCGGGGTCAACGGCAGCCAGCAGGGTAGATAAAAGTCGCCAAAGCACACCGCCTGTTCTACCTCCCGCCCCGCCAAGCACAGCTGCCGCAGTAGCGCCGGGCTGAGCAGCGGCATGTCCACCGGGATCACCAGCATGGCATCACAGGAGGAGCCGCCATCCTGCTCCTCCTCTGTGAGAAGCCGGGCGATAGCCTGCAGCCCGCCGAGCGGCCCTGCACGGGACACACGGTCCGGAATACCACCCGTGCGATTACCGCTGATCAGAACTGGGGAGAAACGAACGCCAACTGGCGGCTCCAATCTCTCCAGCAAGGTCTGCGACCGTGACAATAATGTCTCGCCATCTGGTAATTTTAGCAGCGCCTTATCGCGCCCCATGCGACTGGAGAGTCCACCTGCCAAAACCACTGGGCAGACATTTCTGGTGACCATCTGGGAATTGACGCCCCCCTGACCGATGTATGCTGGTGAAATGTTCATCTTGCGGTTGTTGCATCCTTTTGAGCGATCTCATGCCATCTCCCCGCGGTGGCCATCGCTCGGTAGACAGCCCTTGCGCATTTTACGGCAACGGGGAAGAAGCCCTGTTCCGAGCCTCTGTCGCCAGCAATACCGCTAAGTGCAAAGTCTGCTCAATATCCGTCATGGTGTCGATAACGAAGGTCGAATCAGGGGCTGGCGCGAGCTGTTCACAATAGCGTGAAGGAAGGGGGATCAGATTCTTGGCCCCGAAGTCGCCATCAACTGCGATCTGGCTCCCTGCGGGCCACAACTCAGAAACGCCATACAACCAGCGCCTGTACGGCGCTTTCATCGATTTCGTTTCCCAGTTTATTGCGCCAGTACTGGTACTCGATACCAATAAATAGTTGTTTGGGACTCCTGAACAGGGCCTTTCCAAGGTCCCAGCGAAACTGGGGTTGCGCAAGTACCCAGCTTTTCACGTCGCCGAATTCACTGGTGCGGTTATGGATGTATTCAATATGCCCCTCGATACTGAAATCCTGATTGCCGATACTGAACGGAAAGGCACCATTGAAGTCGATCATATAGCTGTCGCCTTCTTTTGGTGCGCCGTCGCCATAGCCGATATCCTGAAAGCCCGTAATATCAGTATTCAGGAACGCCTCTCCAGGCATGGCCCAGGCAATACGGATACCCGGCAGGAACTTTTCCACATTGGCGTCCGCGGAGTAATTGAACCCCGCCACCAGGCCAAAATCTTTCACCGGCCCGAAACTCAGATCGCACCGGGTGATCTTCCCCAGGCTGAAGCTTGCATACCACTCGGCGTACACATCGGTGTCATTGAAGCCATCGCGCACGCCATCATTGATAAAGTCCACGAAGAAGAAATTATCTCCATACTTCCAGCCGCTCGCGTGCTGAAGGGTGAGAATGGTGGTATCCGTGGCCCCTCCCGCAAATGGATTGTCCAGCCGGCCGTACTGCAGCTGCGCCTCTGTTGCTGACCAGTCCGCAGCCTGAGTCGGCAGCAGGTAACACATCCCCAAGAGTAATGTAGAGAGCCTCGCCATACGACCGCTTATGCTCATTCCACCGCACCGAGGTAACCATGTTCCCGCAGTTGGCGGCGAATTTCTGCCACATCTTCCACCGTTACGGGGTTCTCAGCCCCTCCCCATGCGGTGCGCATGTAATTCACCAGATCGGCCACTCGGACATCGTCCAGTTCGCGATGGAATCCGGGCATGCCGGCCCGGGCATTGGTGCGATCCATACGCTGCGCCGCCAAGCCGCGCAAAATGACTGCGATTGTGTTGTAGGGGTTATCGCCGCGAACAGCGGCGTTGCGATCCATTGGCGGCGCGAATGAAAGTGTTACCCCACGGCCTTCACGACCGTGACAGGCAGCGCAGTATGCGACAAAGTCCGCACGCCCCTGTGTGTATCGCTTTTCGGCAGCTTGTGGGTTACCGGCGTTTCCGGCCATCTTCTCGCTGTCATCCAGCAGATAGGTAATGATCGCATTGATGTCATTATCGGAAAGATGACGCAGGCTGTACTTCACCACGCTGAACATTTCTCCAAATGCGGTCCCATGCTCGCTGGCGCCGGTGGTAAACAGCAACCGCAGTCGTTCTCTGTTCCATCCCTGGCGACGAAGTGCTGCGGGTCGGATATCGACCGCGTCCCATCCCTCAAGTATGTTGCCCGAAAATTTTTCATCGTTTTTCATGGCAAACGCGAAGTTGCGCGGTGTGTGGCACTCACCGCAATGGCCCAGTGCATTGACCAGATAATTACCGCGTTGCCAATCCGGGCTTTTATCTGCAGGCTGCGAGAGTGGCGCCTTGTCGAAGAAAATCCGGTTCCAGACACTCAGCCCAAATCTCAGGTTGGCTGGAAAAAGCAGGTCGTTGTCGGGCGCCACATATTCCACCGGCGGCAACTGCATGAAATATGCATACAGCGACGCGATATCCTCATCGGGGATCAGGTAATAAGAGGTATAAGGCATGGCCGGATAAAGATTGCCGTGGGCACCCTTGCCCCGACGCATGGCCGCCGTAAAATCCTCCAGAGTGTAGTTGCCGATGCCGGTTTTCTTATCCGGTGTGATATTGGTGGAGTAGAGAATACCGAATGGCGTATGGAAGGGCCGGCCACCAATAAATGGACGGCCATTGGTTGCCGTGTGGCACGCGACACAGTCGCCAGCGGCCGCCAGATAGCGGCCCTTTTCCACCGGTGACTGCTTTGCTGATGCCTGCGCATGCGTCAGCTGTGCCGCGACATTCCCCCCTATCACCAGGAAGAAAAAAACGAAAGCAACCTTGCCCATTTAATCTGCTTCCTTCAGTAGCCCGGGCGTCGACTCGATCACTTCCCGCACGGCCCGGTAGTAACGCACATAACCTGTGCAGCGACAGATATGTTCTCCCAGCGCTTCATCGATAACCGCCTCAATGGTATCCGCTGGAACCGGCTCGCGCCTTAGGTGGTCGATCAGCGCCGTGGCGGCATTCACAAAGCCCGGGGTGCACCACCCACACTGAAACGAAAAATTGCGCAGAAATGCCTGCTGTATCGGCGACAGCGCCACGATATCGCCCTCGCTGTTGTACTCGGCCTGCCCTTCAACGGTAGTGACGGTTCCACCGTTAAACCGGCCCACATTGTTGATACAGCTGCGCACCGGCTCCAGGGAACCATCTTCTCGCTCGACCAGGATGGTGCAGGAACGACACACGCCAATTCCACACCCAAGCTTGGTGCCCGTCAGATTCAGGTACTCCTGAAGAAAATCCAGCATCGAGGTATATTCCTCCACCTCAAGCGGTCCGACTTTCTCACCGTTTACAACCATAGCCACCGGAATTTTCGCCATCAGATTCGTCTCCTCACAGTACCTGGGGATTAAGCGCGCGGCGCAGTCTTTCCGGCGTGATGGGAACTTCGTTAAATCGCTTGCCTGTGGCCTGGTAAATCGCCTCTGCCAAGGCGGCCACGATGGGGATCATCACCACTTCGGCAATCCCTTTGTGAGGGTCTTTTTCGGTAGCGGGCGGCAGAATTTCGTGCTGTTGGATCCATACCGGCACATGCTTTGCGAGAGGCACCTGGTAGCGGTTCAAATTCCAGGTGCCATTGCCGGCACCCTCCGCAAGTGGTGGCAAATATTCGTAAAGTGCGTGGCCGATCCCCATGGCCACACCGCCTTCTATTTGCCCCTCCACTAACGGGCGCACAATCGTGCGGCCGCAGTCCATATAGTTCTGCAGTCCGTGGATGCTGACTTCGCCATTCCCCGGATTCACGGCGACTTCCACCAGCGCCGCAGTCGGCGCATAGTAGGTGACCATGGCATTGTTCAACGCGGTTCTCGGATAGCGTACCGCCGAGCGTTTCTCTACCTGATATTCATCGGCGCTAACCTTCTCCGCGCTTCCACCTCGACGCAGCGCGAGGCCATCGATGCTCCCGGTCCATTGCCGGCCATGCAGTTCGAAATCCGCCTCGGCCCACTCCCAGCGATTGAAACTGTGCACCATTACCCCTGTGACATCGCCATTGCGATGGGCGTCTGCCGCCAATTGTTCCAGCGCCAGGGGCGGCAAATTTCCATAATGAAGCTTGCCCTCCCGCCACTGCGTTTGCCCGTTTTCCAGCTCATTTCTTTTCCACAGACGGCGGGCGGCGGGAAGCAATCCCTGCTGGAAGAGTATTTCCGCTGCCTGCTGTGTAGCGTGGCTCTGAAAATAGGAAGACATGGACGCGGCGCTCGCCATGGCCGTCACCGGAGTCCACAGCGGGTTAGCGGACTGCTGGTCCTGGTGTTGCTGACTCATGGTGTAAGGGCTTTCGGTCTGGAACTGCTGCAGGGCATGCCAGGCGTCCACCTCCCCCACCGTGCAGTGATCCGCCGCCCGCCCGAGAACAGTTTCCAGCAGCAGGGATTGGGAGGTGCCGATACCTGTGCCCATTTCCATGAATTCCACGGCCATCGACAACCGGCCCGCCGTATCAAACTGGACCGCCGCACTCGGGGCGGCGGCTCCGGTACCGTAATCCTTGGTAGCAATGGCATAGCCGGTGCCGAACAGGTAGCCGGGATTTTCCTGCTCGAAAGCTCGCTTGCGCTCCATCCGATCGCGCCACATGGGATGTTCCCGGGCGCGCTCCAGCAGTTCCCGGTAGCGCACACCTACCTTCGGAACGGCGCCCTGAGTATTGCGCCAGCCGTCCTGAAAGGCGTTGCGCAGTCGCAGCTCTATGGGATCAATTCCAAGCTCTGCCGCAGCCTGGTTTACCATCATTTCCATGGCTGTCATGGTCTGCAGTGTTCCGTAGCCGCGCATGGAGCCGGAGTCCACATTCATTGACTGATTGGCGACGGAGGAAATATCGTTGCGAGGAAGATAATAGATGCTTTGAATCGCACTGGCGCCCACCATTGAGACGGACGCACTGAAGTTTTGCCGACCGCCACCGTCCACCTGCATCTCGGCAATCAGGGCCTGAAATTTCCCATTCTTTTTGTCGATCGCCAGGGTATTGCGCATGCCGAAAGGGTGGCGCTTCAAACCCGCCTGGAACTGCTCGAATCGGTTGTTGGCCAGCCGCACCGGCGCAGTGCCAAACAGTCCGGCTACCAAACCGTAATAGGGGAAAATAGAGTGGTCTTTGGCACCAAAGCCGCCCCCAACGACCGCGGAGTGCACCACAATATTCTTGATCTCTGCGGCGAACGCACTTTCGGCAATCATGTGCGCCGCCAGTTCCTGGAAATCCTGTGGCGACTGACTGGTGAGGACCAGATGTAATGTTTGCCGTTCACCGTCGAACCAGACGTTAGCAGCCTCCGGCTCCATCATCATCGGATCAACGATCTGAGTTCGATACTCTCCCCGCACAAGGTGCCAGTTACCGGATTCCGCTTCACGCTCGGTTGTAGCGCGAATCTGCTGTGCGTAATACATGCCGCGCTCGCTGACACTTCCCGACAGATTCGCAGCCCTCGGCCACTCTGCTTTGTGATCGCGGTAATTGGGAAAGAAGAGACCATCCTGCATGGGCGAGTACAGGTCTTCATCCTCGGGTCCTTGCGGCCCCTCAACACGAATGATGCGCCAGCTGGCGTAAGGGTCCCGCTCTACAGGAGGCGTTTGCGCGCCATAGCGAATCACTTGCTCATTAAACTGGAGCGCCTGTTTGGCAGTGGCGTATTTCTCAAAGTCATCGAACAAAAGCATGGCCACCGCATGGCCGTAGTAGAGCGGCGATGCACCCTCAGATAGCAGCATTGCCTCGCCGTAGAAGGCGGGCAATTTCAACTTTTTCTCAGCCAGCGTCTCCGCGGTTACTTTCGCATAGGGTTGAGCCTCCGCGGGCAACTGGGTCCAGTCCACACCATCGAAGCGTCGTTCCACCCGGTTGCAACGCAGCACCAAAGCGTAGTGTTGCTGCGGTTTCCACCCTGGCATGTCCCGGGCGCGGAAGTCCCGGCCAAAAATTTTCTGACCGGTCACTTTGGCTACGCCGTCTGTGCGGAATGCGGGATCGGAGCCTGCTCCCCGCCAATTCAACACGTCTCTCGCTGTTTCAGGATTTTGAGCCTTCCCCTTCTGCCACAGCACCGGCGCAGCGAATACCGTAATACCCGCAACAGTGCACAGCTTAATGAAATTGCGCCGATTGGTGTTGAATCCTTCCATACTGCTCCTGGATTTATAGCGCGGCCATGGCGCGCAGATGCAAACGCTTACTCGCAAACGCCACATGTTGAGTTCATGCTGCTGGTTCCGGGCTCATGTCACGACTGCGCATTTCTACCCAGAGCCCACAAACTAATAGCCCTTTGTACTGAAAAGTGCCACACCATCGGCACAGGTTTCCCTCGGAATAAATCAAACAGCATTTCCAGCCACAACACTCATCGCGAGCACCAAAAGTGAGCACGCCAACAGCGCGCGCACCTTCCGCGAGCAAAAACGCAACCCCGGTTGGCGGAAAAGCCTGCAACTCGGGTGACAGGCAGGTTTCCGGTCGCACGACCGGACGGGGTTCATGACGTTAATATTGGCAGCGCAGTCGTCTCTGGCATCAAGATTGCAGAACCTGCATAAACTCTATAGGGATCGCGACAGCCTGGACTACGGCAGGGAGCTGGACGTGGCCGCGACCTATTACATAACTGAAAACATTGATCTGCGGGCCAGGCACACCAGGCGCGATGCTGACGAGTACAGCTGCGCTACTGACAGGTTCTGACTGCAGTTCGAACTGAAGTTCTGACAAGCGATGACGACGACCCCCATCAGTATCCTGTTGGTCGACGACCAGCCTGAACGTGCCGCCATGGTGGCCGGACAGCTGTCCGCCGCCGGCTACAATCTGCTGGCACAACTCACCAGTGCCGAGGGCCTGTTGTTCCAGGTGGAAAAACACCGCCCGGATATTGTCCTGATCGACATCGAATCCCCCGACCGCGACATTCTCGAAAGTCTCGCGGTAATCAATCAGCACAACCCGACCCCGGTGGCGATGTTCTCCGTGCGCGGCGGCGCCGAATTCATCAGCAGCGCGGTAGAAGCCGGGGTCAGCGCCTATATGGTGGACGGCCTCTCCGCCGAGCGGGTGGCACCGGCGATTGAAATTGCCATGGCACAATTCCGCAGCTACCAGCAACTGCGCCAATCCCTGGCGCGTACCCAGCAACAGTTGGATGAGCGCAAGATCATTGAGCGCGCCAAGGGCTTGCTGATGGCGCGCAAGAACATCAGCGAACAAGCCGCCCATCAGACCCTGCGCACCCTGGCGATGAACAGCAACTCCACCATGCGCAATGTGGCGGAGCAGATCGTCACGCATCTGCAGCGGCCTGTGAAATAGACAGTAAATACGCCGCTGAACCGCCGGCCCAACCCATAAAGAATTCGAGAGAACCACTGTGAGCAGTCTGCAAGTCGAAAAGCCCAACCTGAAACTTCTTTACCTGCGCCTGACCGATAGTGCCCCGCTGATCATTGCCAGTGAGCTGGGATTTTTTGCGCGCTACGGGCTCAAGGTCGAGCTGCAACGGGAAACTTCCTGGGCCACCCTGCGCGACAAACTGATTGGCGGTGCCGCCGATGCAGCCTCCATCCTCGCGCCCATGCCGCTGACCCTGAAACAGACCCTGCCCCAGTGCGATGAACAACTGTTGAGCGGCCTGATTCTGAGCTGCAACGGCAATGCCATCACTCTTTCGCAAAGCCTTTACGCGCAGCTCGAACAGACCTCCGGCGACGCCGGTGCCGCGCTCAAATCGCATATAGCCAACCGCGCCAGCGGTGAGAAGCCACTCACTTTTGCCAGTGTTTATCCATTTGCCAGCCATACCCTGCAACTGCGTCACTGGCTGTCTGCCGCCGGTATCGACCCCGACGGGGATGTGCGCATTGTGGTGTTGCCGCCGGAGCAGATGGTGGACCACCTGCGCCGCGGCGATATCGACGGCTACTGCGTAGGTGAACCCTGGAACACGCTGGCGGTGCAGGAGGGGATCGGCGTAATCGCCACGCCCGGTAACAGTCTGATGCCGGCGATGCCGGAAAAAGTGCTGGCCGTCACCCAAAGCTGGCACGAAGCCCATCCCGCCACGCACCTGGCGCTGCGCGCCGCGCTGCTGGAGGCGTGCAGCTGGCTCGGCGAGCACAGTCAACGCCGGGATGCGGTGGGCATTCTCGCGCGCCCTGAGTATCTCGACCTGCCGGAGTCTGCTATTGCCGCCTCTCTGAACGACGAGCTGCTCACACAGCGCGGGCGGGCACCGGGTAAAAACCCGGGCTGGCACCTGTTCGCGCACCCGCAGAGCGACCACGGCCGCCCTACGGAAAAGAAAGGCCGCGAACTGCTATCACTGTGCAACGACATTGCACCCGTCGACAGCGGTGCCGCGGAAGTGTTCTGCTCCGACCTGTATCAGCAAACCCTGGACTTTGTCCGCCACAGCCAACGGTAAAATAAGCCCCACCTTCCTGAAGCCGGCTGCCCGACAAAACTATCCAGCAAACCGAGGAGCGCCCGCCTCAGGTGCAAATTCTTGCACCCCGGTGCACAAAACAGCCCAAAACAGGGCGCTTCGCGCGCGCAGACACCTTCCCTTGCACCCGGAACTAGCGTCAGATTTCCCCTATTCGCCCCAAAAAATCACATTTTTCCGCCCCGGATTTTGACTTTGCCCTGAGCTGGCACAGAAATTGAATTCTTTTAATGCGAGAGTGACAGATTCCTGTGCAACAGTGATGACACCCGCTCTCCGCCGGCGCAGAAAGGGAGTGGCAGCAGACCACCTGAAATAAAAATTCCGGCGAAAAACTGAATACACGGACATCGAAGTCCACTGGCACGGCCCGTCTGTGCCTGTGGACTTTTTTTATGCCTGATCGCTTTTATGTAGAGCAGGCCGGTGTTCACAAATAGTGATGTGCGATAAGAGAGTCACGCGAAGTAATGTCCCATAGCAGTCCATCCGAACGCCTGAATCTGTTGTCCTTCAGTGGCAACGTCAAAGTACTGCACCTGTCCTGGCTGGCCTTTTTCCTGTGCTTCTTTGCCTGGTTCAGCCACGCACCGCTGCTGATGGCCATTGCCGACAGCCTGGCGCTGACTCCGGATCAGGTAAAAACCCTGCTGATCCTGAACGTGGCGCTGACCATTCCCGCGCGCATGATTATCGGCATGCTCACAGACAAGTACGGCCCGCGCCTCACCTTCTCCGCGCTGCTGGCCATCGGCAGTATTCCCTGTTTTGTATTTGCAGTAGCCGACAGCTTCGCCCAAGCGGCGATTGCCCGCTTTTTCATGGGCTTTATCGGTGCAGGTTTCGTGATCGGCATCCGTATGGTGTCCGAGTGGTTTCCCGCCCGTCACCTCGGCACGGCCGAAGGTGTGTACGGCGGCTGGGGCAACTTCGGCTCCGCCGCCGGCGCCATCTGCCTGCCGACAATTGCGCTGATGTTTGGCGGTGAAGACGGTTGGCGCTACGCCATCGGCCTCACCGGTGTCATCGCGCTGCTGTACAGCGCGATCTATTACAACAGCGTTACCGACACGCCCAAAGGCGCCACTTATTTCAAGCCGAAAAAAATCGGTGCGATGGAAGTGACCAGCAGTGGCGATTTTCTGCTGCTGATGTTGATGAAGTTGCCCATGTACGGCGCCCTGGCGCTGCTGACCTGGAAGCTGTCACCGGCGGAGGCCGGGCTGCTCAATCAATTCTGGACCTGGACGATTTACACATTCCTCGCCGCGCTGTATCTGCTCGAACTAAAAAAAACCTGGAGCATCAACCGCGAGGTATTCAGCGCACCGCCCGCGCCCATCCACCGGTACAAATTCAAACAGGTGGCAATCCTGAACCTGCTGTATTTCGCCACCTTCGGCTCCGAGCTCGCGGTCATTTCCATGCTGCCGCTGTTCTTCTTCGAAACCTTCTCCCTCGATCCGGTAAAGGCCGGACTGGTGGCCTCCGCCTACTCCTTTATGAACCTGGTCTCGCGTCCCACGGGCGGCATGCTGAGCGATAAATACGGGCGCAAGCTGGTGCTGATGATTCTTGTCGCCGGCCTCGCCGGCGGCTACCTGCTGATGGCGCAGATTGGCGAGAGCTGGCCACTGTATCTTGCGGTGGGTGCGGCCATGCTGTGCAGCTTTTTTGTGCAGGCTGGTGCCGGTGCCGTGTTTGCGGTGGTGCCACTGATCAAGCGCCGCCTGACCGGCCAGATTGCCGGCATGACCGGGGCCTACGGCAATGTGGGCGCGGTGTTTTTTCTAACGGTGCTGACGCTGGTGGATTACCACACCTTTTTCCTGGTGATCGCCGGTACCGCCGTTTTCAGTTTTCTGATTCTGTTGCTCATGGAAGAGCCGGAAGGCCATATGGTTGAAGTCATGCCCGACGGCAGCGTCTCCCTGATCGACGTGGCCTGACTTTTCCCCCGTCATTCCCGCGCAGAAACGTCATGCCGGACTTGATCCGCTACGGGAATCCAGCGCCGCAATTTCTGGATCCCCGCTTGCGCGGGGATGAGGAGGTAGTGTTTTGGAAGACGGCAGCAACAGAACAGATAAAAGTTTTATTTAAAAATGGGATACAACCATGTCTTCCGATTCTTTGAATCTGTTTTCCTTCACGGGAAAAATCCGGGTGCTGCACCTGACCTGGATTGCGTTCTTTATTACGTTCTTCGCCTGGTTCAACCACGCACCGCTGCTGATGGCGATTGCCGACAGTCTGTCGCTCACGTCCGAGCAGGTGAAAACGCTGCTGATCCTGAACGTAGCGCTGACGATTCCGGCGCGGGTGATCATCGGCATGCTGACCGACAAATACGGTCCGCGCCTGACCTATTCGCTGCTGCTGGCCATCGGCAGTGTACCTTGCTTTATTTTTGCGCTGGCCGACAGCTTTACTGCGGCGGCCATCGGCCGTTTTCTGCTGGGCTTTATCGGCGCCGGATTCGTGGTGGGTATCCGCATGGTGTCCGAGTGGTTCCCGGCCAAACAGCTGGGCACGGCCGAGGGCATCTATGGCGGCTGGGGCAACTTTGGTTCTGCCGCGGCGGCCATGACCCTGCCCACGATTGCACTGCTGGTCGGCGGTGACTCTCCAGGACAAGAGGGTTGGCGCTATGCCATCGGCATCACTGGCGTCATTGCGCTGGTATACAGCGTGATCTACTACCGCTCGGTGACCGATACCCCGAAGGGTGGTACCTATTTCAAACCGAAAAAAATCGGCGGCATGGAGGTTTCCAGCCCATCCGATTTCGTGCTGCTGCTGATCATGAAGGTGCCGATGTATGCGGCGCTGGCGCTGCTGACCTGGAAGCTCTCCCCCCAGGGCGTGAGTATGCTGTCGCAGCCGGTGGCGATCGCGATCTATGTGGCGCTGGCGGCGCTGTATGTGTTTGATGCGAAAAAGTGCTACGAAATCAACCGCGAAATTTTCGTGAAACTGCCGGAGCCGATCCATCGCTATCAGTTCAAACAGGTGGCGGTGCTGAACATTCTTTACTTTGCCACTTTCGGCTCGGAGCTGGCGGTGGTTTCGATGTTGCCGCTGTTTTTCTCGGAGACGTTTACGCTGGATCCGGTGAAGGCGGGTCTGCTGGCTTCGGCTTATGCGTTTATGAATCTGATGTCGCGCCCGGCGGGTGGACTGATCAGTGATCGCTTCGGGCGCAAGAGTACGCTGCTGATTCTGACGGCGGGGCTGGCGCTGGGTTATCTGACGATGAGCATGATCGACGCACAATGGCCGCTGTATCTGGCGGTGGCAGCGGCGATGGCGTGCTCTTTCTTTGTGCAGTCTGGTGAAGGTGCGGTGTTTGCGGTGGTGCCGCTGATCAAACGTCGCCTGACGGGTCAAATTGCGGGGATGACAGGGGCTTACGGGAATGTAGGCGCGGTGTTTTACCTGACTGTTTTGAGTATGGTTTCTTACCAGACGTTTTTCCTGGTGATTGCGGGCACAGCGGTACTGGGATTTGTTACGCTGCTGTTCCTGGAGGAACCGGAAGGCCAGATGGCAGAAGTCATGCCTGACGGCAGTGTTTCACTGATCGACGTGGCCTGATCCACTGGATTTGTTGTGATCCGGCTCAACTACGCGCTCTACAAAAGTCGTCATGCCGGACTTGATCCGGCATCCAGCTTCGTAGCTATGGATTCCGGGTCAGGCCCGGAATGACGAAAGAAGGCCAACCACTTTGAACACCACCTGCGAAACCATCACTGTGCCTGATTCCGATATTGCGGCATCCAATTCCGAAAAACTGGAATTTGCCACCGCCACCGAGTGCGGCCAGCGCGCGTACAACGACGATGCGGTAGCGGTGTATCGGGCGAGCGGGAGTGAGTTGCGGTATCGCGGTTCGCTGGCGGCGATTGCGGATGGGGTGGGGAGTGCGGAGGCCGGGGGGGCGGCGGCGCGGGCGGCGGTGAGTGGGTTTATTTCCGACTATTACAGTACGCCGGATTCCTGGTCGGTGAAGCAGGCGGCGGCGCGGGTGTTGCACGCATTGAATGGTTGGCTGTATCGCCAGAGTGGTGGTGCGGATGAGATTCAACGCGGGTGGCTGACGACGTTTTCGGCGGTGGTATTGAAAGGGTCGACGGCGCATCTGATCCATATCGGGGATTCGCGGATTTACCGTCTGCGCAACGGGAATCTGGAATGTTTGACGCGGGATCACAGTCGCACGCTGGGGCCGGACAAGACGTTTCTGAGTCGCGCGCTGGGGATGGATGCGCATATCGAGGTGGATTACCGGCAGGAGCCGCTGGAAGCGGGCGACTTGTTCTGTGTGACGACCGACGGCATCCACGATTTTTTGCCGCTGCCGCAGTTCGCGACGTTGCTGGAGCAACATCAGTTGGAGGCGGCGCAGCCGCTGATTGCGGCGGCGCTGGATAACGGCAGCAAGGACAATTTGAGCCTGGCGCTGTGCCGGGTGAATGTGCTGGAAGCACTGGAATCCGACGATCTGATGCTGACTGCCGGCCAGCTGCCCTTCCCACCTCCACTGCAGCCGGGCAACAGGATCGATGGCTATGAGGTGCTGCAGGAACTGCACGCGAGCAGTCGCAGTTATCTGTATCTGGTGCGGGATCTGGACAGCGGCATCCTGTGCGCACTGAAGGCGCCATCGGAAAATTTCATTGACGACCCGGCCTATATCGAGCGCTTTATCGCCGAGGAGTGGACCGGGCGCCGGCTGGATCACCCGGCCATCGTCAAGGTGTTTCCGCCGAAGAAGGAGCGCCGGTTTCTCTATCACGTGATGGAGTATGTGGATGGACAGAATTTGCGGCAGTGGATGCAGCTGCACCCGAAGCCGCCACTGGATCAGGTGCGCAATCTGGTAGAGCAGCTGGTCAGCGCGCTGCGCAGGCTGCAGAGGCTGGAGATCGTACATGGTGATCTGAAGCCGGAAAACATCATGGTGGACTCCTCTGGGCGCCTGAAGCTGATCGACCTGGGTGGTGCCAATGCAGAGGGACTGCAGGAACTTCTGCGCTATCAGGACAGCGCACCGCCCGGCAGCAAGAATTACTGCGCGCCGGAGTATTTTGTGGGCGACGGCGCCAGCCATCGCTCGGATATTTTCTCCCTCGGGGTCATCGCCTACGAAATGCTTACCGGCGAGTACCCGTATAAAGAGCGCTTCGGCAGTAACCACTACCAGCTGAAGAATTACGCGGGCATGCGCTACATCAGTGCGCGCCAGCACCGTGACGATATTCCCGACTGGATCGACGGCGCACTGCGCAAGGCCTGCTCACCAGACCCGAAAAGCCGCTACCCGGCACTGTCGGAATTTGTGCACGATCTCAGCACGCCCAATGTGCGCTTCGCCAGTGTGGAGAAACCGCCCTTGATAGAGCGCAATCCGCTGTTGTTCTGGCAGACGGTGGCGGTGCTGGCGATTCTCTCGCACCTGCTGTATTTCTTGTGATCCAAATTTCGGCGCGCGCAAATCCACTCTGAAACTAAAGAGTGACGAGGCGGCACCCTGTAAGAGCCAGCCTGCTGGCGAACAACCGCGCTGCCAATAAGCATCATCGCTTCGCCAGCAAGGCTGGCTCCTACAATAATCGCGACCCGTAGGTTGGGCAATCAACCCAAAGGCCCCGCATTGGTGCGCAACCGGCCGTCGCGCACCAAGTTGCACCACCCCGACATGCAAAATCGCCAATAACCCGCACAAACCCTGTGGTTTCCTCACCACCTGCGCCATCTCAACAAGTTGGCACAGAGATTGAATACCTTTAGTCACAATCCGAAACTTTTCAGCAAGGCAACGGCGCCTGACACTCTTCGACAGAAGAGGGGCAGCCGTGCGACCCGATCCCACCAAGCTCCCTCCCTCCTGCCGAAGCACTCAGGTTAAAACGGCAGAGATTATGGTTAAGCAAAAAATCGTCGTCATCGGCAACGGCATGGTGGGTCACCACTTCCTGGAACAACTGGCGAACCGCCCCGAGCGTGCAATGTTCGACGTGCTGGTGTTCTGCGCCGAACCCCGCCCCGCCTACGACCGGGTACACCTGTCCGAATACTTCGGCGGCCGCTCCGCGGATGACCTGGCCATGGGCAAGGTGGAACAGTACCGCGAATGGGGTTACGACCTGCGTCTGAACGACACCGCGGTGAGCATCGATCGCGAAAATAAAATCGTCACCTCCGCCAGCGGTGCGTCCGAAGCCTACGATCATCTGATACTGGCCACCGGCTCCTATCCCTTTGTCCCACCAATCCCAGGTCACGAGCACGAAAAATGCTTCGTTTACCGCACCCTGGAAGACCTCGACAAGATCCAGGCCGCCGCCAAAAACGGCAAGGTCGGCGTGGTGGTGGGCGGTGGCCTTTTGGGCCTCGAAGCCGCCAACGCCCTGAAGCAGCTGGGCCTGGAAGCCCACGTGGTGGAATTTGCCCCCGGCCTGATGTCCGTGCAGCTGGATGAAGGCGGTTCGAAACTGCTGCGGGAAAAAATCGAGGAGCTGGGCGTTACCGTACACACCAGCACCGCCACCGAACTGATTGAGGAAGTGGATGGCGGTCGCCTGCGCATGCAGTTCAAGGGTGATGAAGAACTCATCACCGACCTGATCGTGTTCTCCGCCGGTATCCGCCCGGAAGACAACCTGGCACGCTCCGCCGGTATTACACTCGGCGAGCGCGGCGGAATCGTGATCGACAACCACTGCCGCACCTCCGACAAGAATATTTTTGCCATCGGCGAGTGTGCCCTGTTCGACAACCGCATCTTCGGCCTGGTCGCACCGGGTTACTCCATGGCGCGCACCACGGTATCCCTGCTGTGCGGCGAGGCAGCCGAGTTCAACGGCGCCGACATGAGCACCAAGCTGAAGCTGCTGGGTGTGGAAGTGGGCTCTATCGGCGATGCCCACGGCCGCACCGAAGGTTCCGCCGCGATCACCTTTGTGGACGAGCAGACCGGTGTGTACAAACGCATGATCACCGACCGCGCGGGCAAGAAACTGCGCGGCGCAGTGCTGGTGGGCGACACCGGGGATTACGACACTCTGCTGCAATACCACCTGAACGATATGGATCTGCCGGAACACCCGGAGCAACTGATCCTGCCGGCGCTGGACGGGGCCAAACCGACCCTCGGCGCGGGCGCACTGCCGGACACCGCGACCATCTGTTCCTGCCACAACGTGAGCAAGGGCGACATCATCGGTGCAGTGCAGGGCGGCTGCTGCTCCGTGGGCGAAGTGAAAGACTGCACCAAGGCGGGCACCGGCTGTGGCGGCTGTTCCGCCCTGCTGAAAAATGTGGTGGACGCAGAGCTGGCTGCGCTGGGTGTGGAGGTCAACAACGACCTGTGCCCGCACTTCCCCTATACCCGCCAGCAGATTTTCCACATGGTGCAGGTGGAGGAGATCAAGACCTTCGACGAGCTGCTGCACAAGCACGGCCGCGGCAAGGGTTGTGAAATCTGCAAGCCCACCGCCGGCTCCATTTTCGCGTCGCTGTGGAATGAACATATCCACAAGAAACCGCATGTGGGCCTGCAGGATACCAACGATACCTTTATGGCGAATATGCAGAAGAACGGTACCTATTCCGTTGTTCCGCGTATTGCCGGCGGCGAGATCACGCCGGACAAGCTGATCGTGCTGGGCCAGGTAGCGAAGAAATACGACCTGTACACCAAGATTACCGGCGGCCAGCGTATCGATCTGTTCGGTGCGCGTCTGGAGGAGCTGCCGGAGATCTGGCGCGAGCTGACGGATGCGGGCTTTGAGACTGGCCACGCGTATGGCAAATCCCTGCGTACAGTGAAGTCCTGTGTGGGCAGTACCTGGTGTCGCTATGGCGTGCAGGACAGTGTGGGTATGGCACTGACTGTGGAGAACCGCTACAAGGGCCTGCGTTCGCCGCACAAGATCAAGATGGCGGTGTCCGGTTGTACCCGTGAGTGTGCGGAGGCGCAGAGCAAGGATATCGGGGTGATCGCCACCGAGAAGGGTTGGAACCTGTATGTGTGTGGCAACGGCGGTATGCGTCCGCGCCATGCGGATCTGTTTGCGACGGATCTGGATGATGTAACCCTGATCAAGTATATCGACCGGATTCTGATGTTCTATGTGCGCACGGCGGACAAGTTGCAGCGGACTTCGGTGTGGCTGGAGAACCTGGAGGGTGGCCTGGATTACCTGCGCGAGGTGGTGATCGAGGACAGCCTGGGGCTGGGTGAGGAGCTGGAACGTCAGATGGGCAATGTGGTGGGCACTTACCAGTGTGAGTGGAAGACCGCGATCAATGACCCTGAGATGGTGAAGCGTTTCCGCCAGTTTGTGAACACCGATGCGAAGGACGAGAAGATCGTATTCGTGGAAGAGCGCGAGCAGCGCCGCCCGGCGACCCGCGAGGAGATCGTCAAGATTTGTGAGCCGGCTTGATTTAGCCCGCTGCCACCGCCCGCTCTGAATGGGTTTGGTGGCGGTGGAGCACCGGGTGTGGGGTTTCAGGACCGCTGTGAACCCATCCATGGGCGCTGCGGCGCAAACTTCCTGTTTGCGACGCTCCTGAAACCCCACACCCGGCACTCCACCTTCGCGCCGTGCGAAAGTGTTTTTAATTCCTTTCGTCATTCCGGCGCAGGCCGGAATCCAGCCCCACAGAAGCTGGAACAGAACTTAGACTTTTAGAATTTCACCACCCTACTCTTTCATCAAGATGTGGAGAACCAGAATGAGCGAAGTTGCCATAACCCGCGCCGAGTGGCTGCAAGTCTGCAAGCGATCAGATCTTGTAGCCGATTCCGGAGTGTGCGCTCTTGTGGGCGGTCGTCAGATTGCCCTGTTTTTTTTACCCGATCAGGAACCCCAGCTGTACGCCATCGACAACTGGGACCCGATCGCCGATGCCGGTGTGATCGGCCGCGGTATTGTTGCGGAGATCGACGGTGAGCTGACGGTGGCGTCGCCGCTGTACAAGCAGCATTACCGCCTGAGCGACGGTCAGTGCCTGGAAAAGCCCGAGTATAAGCTCGAGGTTTTTCCGGTCGCGTTTGAAGGCGACGATGTGCTGATTCAGGTTGATCAATAACAACTTTAAAAAGATAAGCAGTAGACGATGGCTTTAACAGAACTGTTCAGCGCTCGCAGATCCTGCACTACCTGTCCTTACTGCGGCGTGGGCTGCGGTGTCGCGGCGACGCGGGAGATGACGTCGGCGGGTGGTGAGGAGGTGATTCGCATCCAGGGCGATGAGCAGCATCCGGCGAACAAGGGCAAGCTGTGTGTGAAGGGCTCTTCGCTGGCGGATACCCTGGGCAATCACGGACGCCTGTTGAAGCCACGCCTGCACGGTGTGGATTGCGACTGGGATACGGCGCTGGATTTTGCGGCGTCGAAGCTGCGTGAGACCATCGACGAGCACGGGCCGGATTCGGTGGCCTTTTATCTTTCCGGGCAGTTGCTGACGGAAGATTATTACGTGGCCAACAAGCTGATGAAGGGATTCATCGGCACGGCGAATGTGGATACTAATTCGCGCCTGTGCATGTCGTCCGCGGTGGCGGCGTACAAGCGTGCGCTGGGCGCGGATGCGGTGCCGTGTAATTACGAGGATCTGGATGAAGCGGAGTTGGTGGTACTGATCGGCTCCAACGCCGCCTGGACCCATCCGATCCTGTTTCAGCGTATGCAGGCGGCCAAGTCGAAACTCGTCGTCGTCGATCCCCGCGGCAGTGCCACCAGTGAGATGGCGGATCTGCATCTGGCGATTACACCGGGCAGTGATGCGGCTCTGTTCAACGGGCTATTGCACTACCTTGCCGAGTTCGGTGCGCTGGATCAGGGGTTTATTGAAAACCACACGGAAAACTTTACCGAAGCCCTGTATACGGCGGCCGAGTGGACGCCGGAGAAGGTGGCGGAGTATTGCAGCCTGGAGCTGGAGCAGTTGCTCGAATTCTACGAGCTGTTCCGCACCACGGAAAAAGCCATCAGTTTCTATTCCCAGGGTGTCAACCAGTCCAGCACCGGGACCGACAAGAACAACTCCATTATCAACTGCCATCTGGCCACCGGACGCATTGGCAAGCCCGGTTGCGGCCCCTTCTCCATTACCGGCCAGCCCAATGCCATGGGCGGGCGCGAGGTGGGGGGGCTGGCGAATATGCTCGCCGCGCATATGGATTTCACTGCAGACAATGTCGAGCGCGTGGGCCGATTCTGGAATGCGGCCAATATGGCGAAAGGACCAGGACTCAAGGCGGTAGACCTGTTCAATGCGGTGGAGAGCGGCCAGGTAAAAGCGGTGTGGATCATGGCCACCAATCCCGCGGTAAGCATGCCGGACGCGCGTCGCGTGGCTGCGGCGCTGAAAAATTGCCCCACGGTGATCGTATCCGACTGCGTGGCGGATACGGATACCGCGCGCTGCGCGGATCTGCTGCTGCCTGCAACCACTTGGGCGGAAAAGACCGGTACCGTCACCAACTCCGAGCGCCGCATTTCCCGTCAGAAAGGTTTCCTGCCGAAGCCAGGGGAAGCGCGCCACGACTGGGAAATAATCTGCGATGTGGCGAGCCGCCTCGGCTTTGCAGAGGCCTTCGACTACGCATCGGCTGCGGATATTTTCCGCGAACACGCGGCGCTTTCCGGATTTGAAAACAACCGCGAGCAGGCGCGACGCGCATTCGATATTTCCGCACTGGCGAATATCAGCGATGCGGAGTACGACAACTTTACCCCGGTGCAGTGGCCGGTCAACGCCGCCAATCCGCAAGGTACCGCGCGATTGTTCAGTGATGGCGACTTCTTTACACCCAATGGACGTGCGCGTTTTATTGCCGTTGATCCCCAGTGTCCAAAGCAGGAAACCCGCGACGAATATCCACTGGTGCTGAACAGCGGCCGCCTGCGCGACCAGTGGCACACCATGACCCGCACCGGCCGTGCGCGCAAGCTGCTGGATCACAGCGAGGCGCCGGAGCTGCATATACACCCCCAGGAAGCGCGGAAGTACGGCATCGAAGATGCACAGCTGGTGCGCGTGGAAAGCGAAAAAGGCCAGTTCTTCGGGCGCGCCCGCGTCACCGCCAGCCAGAAACCCGGCCAGCTGTTTGCACCCATTCACTGGAGCGACAGCCTTGCCCACAACGCTACTGTGAGTGCGCTGGCCATCCCCTTCACCGACCCCTTTTCCGGCCAGCCGGAACTGAAACAGGTGGCAGTCAAGATCGAACCGCTCAGTGCCCACAGCTATGCCTGCCTGCTGCTGCGCACCAAAGCTGCGGAGGAACTGCATACCCGCTTGCAGGCCGGTGATGCACAGTTGTTCGACACCATACTGCATTGGTACCGGGTGCCGGTGGACGGCGGCTACCGCTTCGAGCTGGCTCTGAAAACCCAGCCCGACTGGCAGGCCATGGCAGACAAGCTGTTCAACCTCAGTGGTCAGCAGCTCAACCGCAAACGCCTGCAGTTGCCGAGTGGTGAACGCTGGCTGTTACACAGTGAGCAGATGGAGTTGCTGGTGTTCACCAGTGCTGAATGGCAGTCCCTGCCCGACCGAAAAACGTTGGAAAACGCCCTGCAACAACCCCTGCCGGATGCGCCGGCCAAGCTGTTGCACGACGTGCCTGCCGGCGCGCAGATGGTGTGTACCTGCCTGCAGGTGTCCCGCAAGGAAATCGAAATCGCCATCGCCGAAGGTGCGGCATCGGTGGAGGAACTCGGTGAATTGCTGGGCTGCGGCACCAACTGCGGCTCCTGCAAGCCGGAAATCTCCGCACTGCTGACCACCAACTTGGCCGTCGCTGTCGGTTAAGTACCATACAAAACACCGTCATGCCGGACCTGATCCGGCATCCAGCTTCGTGGCACTGGATTCCGGGTCAAGCCCGGAATGACGAATCACGGTAGACGTGCGATGCTTTTGAACCGATTGGGAGATGCACTGCACCTGCCCACCTCACAGAATCAACGTCATGCCGGACTTGATCCGGCATCCAGCTTCGTAGCGCTGGATTCCGGGTCAAGCCCGGAATGACGGTGGTCGTGCGGGCCACCCCTCTCAAGACTTGGCAAATCCCACCCGTCCCGGCTATCTTCCCAGCCAAGCAGACAATAAACAGGGCCATAGCGATGTCAGACGCCTGTGCAGAAAACGGCCTGCGCTCCGTAGAAGCCGCCAAACAAATGCTGATCGACAGCATCAATCCAATTACCGAAACGGAAATTATTCCGTTGAGCCAAGCCTGCGGCCGCGTACTGGCCGCACCGGTACTCTCCGCCCTCAACCTGCCCCCCTGCGACAATTCCGCCATGGACGGCTACGCCCTGTGTGGTGAATCTGAGCGCTACACCCTCATGGGCAAGAGCCTTGCCGGCCACCCATTCGCCGGGACACTGGAACCGGGTCAGGCCACCCGCATCACCACCGGCGCCGCCGTACCCGCTGGCGCCGACCGTGTACAGATGCAGGAAAACTGCACATTAGAGGGCGATCAGCTCACCATGAGCCGCCCCGCCAAACCCGGCGAGAACATCCGCCGCCGCGGCGAGGACGTGCACACCGGCCAGAGCCTGATTCCCGTCGGCGCCAAAATAAAAGTCCCCCACATCGCCCTGCTCGCCGCCGCCGGCGTGGCCGAAGTCACGGTCCTGCGCAAACTCAAAGCCGCCCTGCTTTCCATCGGCGACGAACTGAAACCCATCGGCACGCCCGCGTCAGAATTGGGCGACGGCGATATCTATGACAGCAACCGCATCGCTCTTTACGCTGCACTGGAACAACTCGATGCGGATATCCTCGATCTCGGCTGCTATCCCGACCAGCCTGAGGAAATTCGCGAGGCGTTCATTCATGCACGTAACAATGCGGATTTCGTAATTACCAGTGGCGGTGTTTCCGTGGGCGAAGCGGACTACACCAAGACGGTGTTGCAGGAACTCGGCGAAATCGATTTCTGGAAACTCGCCATCAAACCCGGCAAACCTTTCGCCTTTGGTCGCCTGCCAAAAACGAACGGAGAAACCCTCTTTTTCGGCCTGCCCGGAAACCCCGTATCCGCCATCGTCACCCTGTACCAACTGGTCGTACCAGCACTGGAAAAGCTCCGCGGCACCTCAGAACAATATCGCCAACCCCCCGTGCAATTGCGCGCGCGATTGCTGAATGGCATTCGCAAGAAGCCCGGTCGCACAGATTACCAACGCGGGTTTACCTATCGCGATGGCGATGGGATTCAGGTGGTGGAGACTCGCGGTATTCAGGGGAGTCACATTCTCTCCGGCTTTGCCTCCGCAAATTGTTTTGTGGTTTTACCTCGGGAGGGGGGGGACTGTGAAACCGGGGACTGGGTTACCGTTGAACCGTTTACAGCGCCTCTGAAATAGATTGGTGGTCCTTGGTAAGGGAACTCGGTGGCGGCAAAGCACTGGGGATGGGGTTTCAGGACCGCTGTGAACCCATCCCTGGGCGCTTCGGCGCAAACATCCTGTTTGCGACGCTCCTGAAACCCCATCCCCAGCACTTTGCCTTCGCATGACGTTTTGAGCTTTTATTTGACGAATTTGAATTTTAGTTTTTGGGGAACAGCGTGATTCTTGAAGTAGCGATTCTGGATATCAAGCCCGGTCAGAATAAAGAGTTTGAAACTGCCTTTCGAAAAGCCCAGTCGATAATTTCGGCTATGCCTGGCTACATAAACCATCAATTTCAAAAATCCCTAGAGAAAGAAAATCGCTACATTCTCTTGGTTAACTGGGAAAAACTCTCAGACCACACAGAAGGCTTCCGAAAGTCACCCCAATATCAGGACTGGAAAGCCCTTCTCCATCACTTCTACGACC
Organism: Microbulbifer sp. SH-1; assembly: GCF_011326135.1. NCBI lineage: Bacteria > Pseudomonadati > Pseudomonadota > Gammaproteobacteria > Cellvibrionales > Microbulbiferaceae > Microbulbifer > Microbulbifer sp. SH-1. The sequence continues at coordinate 2,313,975 of NZ_CP046948.1, forward strand.
CGTTCCCCGAAGTGGAACACTACGCACTCGTCGAACTGTAAAGTCCCAGATGCGAAGGCGGAGTGCCGGGTGTGGGGTTTCAGGATCGTCGCAAACAGGATGTTTGCGCCGAAGCTCCCAGGGATGGGTTGAAGGGGGGCGCCTAGCTCGGTCCTGAAACCCCGCACCCGGCAATCCGCCGCCACACACCACCCAAGCAGGCACCACAAAACCCGCTCCAACTCACAATGCTATAATCCGCGGCCAGTTCTGAATCCGAAGAAAGAAGTACCATGAGCCGCAGCCGCTACGAGAAATTCAAGCAGGTGCTCCGCCTGCGCCAGCACGACATGACCCTGCTCACCGATCAGGTCCACAAAGGCCAGAACATCTCCGCCATGCTGCGTACTGCCGACGCTGTCGGCATTCCTGAAATCCACATGGTCCAGCCCTCCTACGGAACCCGAATCTACCGCAACACCGCCGGCGGCAGCGGCAAATTTACCGGCAATAGCGTCTACCCCGATATCCAGAGCGGCATGGCCGAGCTCAAAAGTCGCGGCATGCACCTGTATGCCGCCCACTGGTCCGACCGCGCCATCGACTTCCGCCAGGCCGACTACACCCAGCCCTTCGCCCTCATCATGGGCGCTGAAAAAGACGGCCTCAGCGACTATGCCGCCGAACACGCCGACGATCACGTTACCATTCCCATTATCGGCATGGTCGAAAGCTACAACGTCAGCGTCGCCGCCGCGATCATCCTGCAGGAAGCCATGCATCAGCGCATGAAAGCCGGCATGTACGACAACAAAACCCTCGACGAAGAAGACCCCGCGATCAAAGACATTCTGTTCCGTTGGATGCACCCGAAAATGGTGAAGTATTGCGAGAAGTACGATTTGCCATTTCCGGACTTGGATGAAGATGGCGATATTATTCCGCCGGCAGATCCAAAGTACCGCCAACCCAACCAGTAGGTAACTCCGAATTTCGATGCGAAGGCAAAGCGCTGGGTATAGGTTTTCAGGAGCGTCGCAAACAGGATGTTTGCGCCGCAGCGCCCATGGATGGGTTCACCGCGGTCCTGAAAACCTATACCCAGTGCTTTGCCGCCACCGGACTTTCCAACCATTTCATGCGTTGCGTTGCCCAACCTACGGGGCTAACCTCTCGGCTAACTTATTCAAACGGACATTTCAGGGAATAAAAATGCACACCGAAGAAATCGAATACACCGTAGACGGCGAATCCTTTACCGGCTACCTGGCCTACGACGACAGCATCGAAGGCAAGCGCCCGGCCATTCTCCTCGTGCACGAATGGTGGGGCATGAATGATTTCACCCGCGAAGAAACCGAACGCCTCGCCGCCGAAGGCTTCACCGCCTTCGCCCTCGACATGTACGGCACCAACGTCGGCGCCGACAACCCCAGCGACGCCGCCGCCCTAATGAACAAAACCCTCGAAACCGAAGGCGCCCCGCTCAAACGCTTCCAAGCCGCCCTCGACCTCATCAACGCCCACGAAACCGTTGAAGCTGGCCAGGTAGCCGCCCAGGGTTACTGCTTCGGCGGCGCCGTCGCCCTCACCATGGCCCGCCTCGGCCTGCCGCTGAAAGGCGTGGTCAGCTTCCACGGCGCCCTGCAGACCGACGTGAAAATCAAAAAAGGCGACGTCAAAGCTCAAATCCAGGTCTACACCGGCGGCGACGACGACATGATCCCCGCAGACGACGTCGCCAATTTCGTTGTGGAAATGCAGAACGCCGGCGTGCGGTTTGACGTCATCAGCTACCCCGGAGCCAAACACGGCTTCACCAACCCCGCCGCCACCGCCCGCGGAGAAAAGTTCGGTGTTCCACTGAGATACGACGAAGCCGCCGCCAATGACGCCTACGAAGGTGCTGTCACCTTCTACGACAAAATTTTCGGGCACTGATCTTCGCTATCCCTCCTTTTACCGACGGAAGGTGGCAGCGCCCATACCGTTCGGGGCACAATACCGGCCGCAATAAGCGCCGCCAGTTATTCCAAGGGGGGAAGCGTGCAAGCGATCATTTCAGTAAAGGGCGTCGGTAAAACCTATGCCGGTGGTTTTACCGCGCTCAAGTCCGTCGATCTCGATATTCAGCGCGGGGAAATTTTTGCCCTGCTCGGGCCCAATGGCGCCGGCAAAACCACCCTTATCAGTATCATCTGCGGTATCGTCAATCCATCCATCGGCAGGATCACCGCCGATGGCCACGATATTCAGCGCGACTTCCGCGCCGCACGCAGCAAAATCGGGCTGGTGCCGCAGGAGCTGTCCACCGACTCCTTCGAGAGTGTATGGGCCACAGTCAATTTCAGCCGCGGCCTGTTCGGCAAGGCACCGAATCCCGAATACATCGAAAAGATCCTGCGCCAGCTTTCTCTCTGGGACAAAAAAGACAGCAAGATCATGGCGCTCTCAGGCGGTATGAAACGCCGCGTGATGATCGCCAAAGCGCTGTCCCACGAGCCCTCCATCCTGTTTCTCGATGAGCCCACCGCGGGCGTGGATGTGGAGCTGCGTCGGGACATGTGGGAAATGGTACGCGGCCTGCGGAAAAGCGGCGTAACCGTGATTCTCACCACCCACTACATTGAGGAAGCCGAGGAAATGGCAGACCGCATTGGTGTGATCAACCACGGGGAGCTGGTCCTGGTGGAAGACAAGCACACGCTAATGCGCAAGCTGGGCAAAAAGCAGCTGGCAATTCAGCTGCAAAACCCGGTGTCGACACTGCCGGAATCCCTGCACGCGTTCACACTGGAAGTCGCTGACGAGGGCAACCAGCTGATATACACCTTCGACACCCAGCGCGAACACACCGGCATCGCCGAGCTGCTGCGGGCGTTGAACCAACAGGGTATTGAGTTCAAGGACCTGCACTCCAGCGAGAGTTCGCTGGAGGAGATTTTCGTGAATCTGGTGCACCAGAACCAGAATGAACGTCAGCTGGTCGGGTGAAAGAGAGGAAGTTATGAGTATGAACGTTTACGGCATCCGCGCCATCTACAAGTTTGAAATGGCCCGCACCGGGCGCACCCTGATGCAGAGTATCGCCTGGCCGGTAATTTCCACCTGTCTGTATTTCATCGTATTCGGCACCGCCATCGGCGGTCGCCTCGGCGAGATCGAAGGGGTGAGCTACGGGGCCTTCATCATTCCCGGTCTGATCATGCTATCGCTGCTGTCGGAAAGTATTTCCAATGCCTCGTTCGGTATTTTCTTCCCGAAATTTTCCGGCACGATATATGAGGTGCTTTCAGCACCGGTGTCGGCGTTTGAAGTCGTTGCCGGCTATGTGGGTGCCGCGGCAACCAAGTCCGTCATCATTGGTATTCTGATCCTGATTACCGCGCGCTTTTTCGTCGACTACGACATCGCTCATCCATTCTGGATGTTTGGCTTTCTGATTCTGACCGCGGTCACCTTCAGCATGTTCGGGTTCATCATTGGGGTGTGGGCGGACGACTTCCAAAAACTGCAGATCATCCCGTTGATGGTGATCACGCCACTCACCTTTCTCGGCGGCGCCTTCTATTCCATCAATATGCTGCCGGAATTCTGGCAGAAGGTGACGCTGTTCAACCCGGTGGTGTACCTGATCAGCGGGTTCCGCTGGGCGTTTTACGGTATCGCCGATGTAAATGTCGGCGTTAGCCTGGCAATGACGCTACTGTTCCTGTTTGCCTGTATGACGGCGGTGTGGTGGATTTTCCGCACCGGTTACAAGATCCGGACTTGAGTTAATTTCACCAGACCTTCCGCGAGAGGGCCCGAAGGCGCCGCGAATACATGGCGCGGCCGGGCCACCTCGCGGAAGGGCCCCCATGGATAGGTTGCTGAGCTGGGGTTAACTCGTATCTCGCAAGGCTGCCACCGGTAGCGTCACCGCCACCAGAGCCTTTCAATCACAAATTCACGCCCCGTAGGCGCGCATAAATACCCGCACTACTTCCTCTACGTGCGCAGCAATTTCTTTCGGCGACGGCGGCGTACTGCAGCCCAGTATGATCTGGATATGTGTGCAGCCGCCCAACAGCATGCCGAAAAACACCTCCGATGCCCGCTCAGGGTTCGGGACCCGCAACTGATTCAAATCACACGCCCGCTTCAGGAGCCGGACCATTTCGGTGCGCGTGCGCATGGGGCCCGCCTCGTAAAACAGATTGGCCATGGTCCGGTCCTGAGCGCCCACGGCACTGATAAGGCGGACCAGATTCAGTGAGTCCTCCTGGTAAATCATGTTCAAAAACGCTTCGCCGATTTTCTGCAGAATATCTGCCACCGGCATGCCTGGCTCCAAATTGAACATGATCACCGGCATCTGGCTGACGCACTTGGCCTCAATGGCGGCAGTGAACAGCGTTTCCTTATCGGAAAAGTGGTTGTACACCGTGAGCTTGGAGACGCCCGCCTCACTGGCCACGGCATCCATGCTGGTGCCGGTAAACCCGTGGGTCAGAAACAGATGCTTCGCCGCATCCAGGATCGCCTGCCGCTTGGCGAGATCTTTAGGGCGGCCGCGGCTGGCGGCCATCATCAGGGATAGGTCTTCATTCATGGGTCGTCATCGTCACTCTAACGCGCCCTTCCATCGTCCTGAAACTGGGCGTTGAAACACGCGCTCGCTGGCCAACTAATTAGTGGACTCACGAGTTTAATATACTTACTATACTCACCAGTATAGCAATGGGTGCCGGGTCGGCGGGTGGACAACTGTACCAGTTTCCGCCCGGCGCCCCACCCCCAAACCCAATCTGCACACTGTGAACCACAAGGATAGAGGCATTCATGTACCGTTTCCGTCCCCTCCGTTTCGCCACTACGAAGCGCGCCTTGCAGCTGACCACCGGCCTGATTGCGACGCTGGCGCTGAGCGCCTGTTCTCCGCCGGATACCAATGAGGCCAAGCCGCCGCGCCCCGCCATAGTGGTGCACCCGGTAGCCACCGGCGCGCAATTAGCAGTCTACCCGGGCGAAGTGCGCGCGCGGCACGAGCCGACACTGGCATTCCGGGTAGGCGGCGCAGTGACCCGCCGGCTGGTGGAAGCGGGAGACCGGGTAAAACAGGGTCAGCCGCTGGCGGAGCTCGATGCCGAAGACCTGCTGCTACAGAGGGATGCGGCGCGCGCGCAACTGGAGGCGGCGGAAACAGAAAACCGCAATGCTGGCAATGAGCTGACGCGCTACCGCGAACTGCTGGCACGCAAGCTGATTGGCGAGTCCCAGTTCGATGCGGTCAAAACCCGTCACGACAGCAGTATCGCGCAGCTGGAACGCGCCCGCGCCCAGTGGAAAGTGGCGAGTAATCAGGCGGAGTACGCGGTATTGAAGGCACCCCGCGACGGCGTGATTGCCCGCCGCATGATCGACGCCGGCCAGGTGGTAAGCGCCGGGCAGACGGCGTTTGTGCTCGCCGCTGACGGTGAACGGGAAGTACGCATCGACCTGCCAGAACAGGAAGTGGGTCGTTTTGCCGTGGGGCAACCGGTGAGCATCGAACTCTGGTCCAAGTCTGGCGAGCCATTTAGCGGTCAGGTGCGTGAGATATCTCCGGCAGCGGAAGCGGGCCTGCGTACCTTTGAAGCACGGGTCGCGTTCGACAATACAGAGGCCAATGCACAGCCCGGGCAGAGCGCGCGCGTGTTTGCCCCCAGCAAAGCCAGCGATGGCCCGCAGTCCCTGCAGTTACCCATGGCTGCCATTACGGCCGACGGCGACCGCGCTCACGTGTGGAAGCTCGACCCGGAGCATTTCACCCTGCATAAGACCAATGTCAGAGTCATCCGCTTCGGCGAGGAAACTGCCGAAGTCATTTCTGACCTGACTCCGCGAGACTGGATTGTTGCCGCCGGAACCCAGCTCGTTACCGAAGGACAGCGGGTGCGCCCGGTGGATCGCCATAACCGCGCGATTGAACAAGACACCAGCGTGGCACGGGGCTTTTAAGCAGCACCGGCACGCAGTCATTTATTCCTGAAGAACTCCTCCGCACCACCGCACACCGTCAGGACACTTCACCATGCGATTCAATCTCTCCGAGTGGGCACTGAATAATCGTCCACTGGTGCTCTACGCCATGCTCATGCTCGGCCTGATGGGCGCCCTCTCTTACACGCAATTGGGGCAGAGCGAAGACCCGCCGTTTACCTTCAAGGTGATGGTGGTGAACACCCTCTGGCCCGGCGCCAGCGCCGAAGAAGTCTCGCGCCAGATTACCGAGCGCATCGAAAAGAAACTGATGGAGACCGGCGAATACGACCGTATCACCTCGTTTTCCCGCCCCGGCCAGTCACAGGTCATGTTTGTAGCCCGCGACAGTATGCGCTCCGCGGAAATTCCCGATCTCTGGTATCAGGTGCGGAAGAAAGTCGGCGACATCCGCCACACTCTGCCGCCGGATATCCAGGGACCGTTTTTTAACGACGAGTTCGGCACCACATTCGGCAACATCTATGCGCTCACAGGTTCGGGGTTTGACTATGCACTGCTGAAAGACTATGCCGACCGCCTGCAACTGGCGCTGCAGCGGGTGGACGATGTGGGCAAGGTGGAACTGCTCGGCCTGCAGGACGAAAGAATCTGGGTGGAAATTTCCAATACCAAGCTCGCGTCCCTCGGTATACCCCTGGCCGCCGTGCAGTCCGCGCTGCAGGCCCAGAACCAGATGGCGGAAGCGGGTTTTGTGGAGGCGGTTTCCGATCGCGTCCGCATCCGCGTCAGCGGACAGTTCCAAAGCGTGGAGGAGATCCGCCAGTTTCCGATTCATGCCAACGGTCACACCATTGCACTGGGTGACTTTGCCCGCGTCGAGCGCGGCTTCAGCGATCCACCACAACCGCGCGTGCGCTTTATGGGTGAGGATGCCATCGGCATCGCCGTGTCGATGAAAGCCGGCGGCGACATTCTGCAGCTGGGTGAACGCCTGGACGCGGCGGTTGGCGAACTGCAGCAGGACCTGCCGCTCGGTCTCGAGTTGCGCAAAGTGTCCGACCAGCCGGCGGCGGTAAAAAGCGGCGTGGGGGAATTCGTCAAGGTGCTCGTGGAAGCGCTGATCATCGTGATGCTGGTGAGCTTTTTCTCCCTGGGCTTCCGCACGGGGTTAGTGGTGGCACTGTCGATTCCGCTGGTGCTGGCAATGACCTTTGCGCTGATGAATTACTACGACATCGGCCTGCACAAGATCTCCCTCGGCGCGCTGGTACTGGCGCTCGGCCTGATGGTGGACGATGCCATCATTGCGGTGGAGATGATGGCAATCAAAATGGAGCAGGGATTCTCCCGGCTGAAAGCCGCGGGTTTCGCCTGGACCAGCACCGCATTCCCCATGTTGACCGGCACTCTGATTACGGCGGCGGGGTTCCTGCCCATTGCCACCGCGCAGTCTGGCACCGGTGAATATACCCGTTCGATTTTTCAGGTGGTTACCCTGTCGCTGCTGGCGTCCTGGGTCGCCGCGGTGATTTTTGTTCCCTATCTCGGCAATCGTCTATTGCCGGAGCGCGGTGTGCATGCCAACCATACAGACCCCTACCAGAAACCATTTTACCTGCGCTTCCGCCGGGTCTTGCAGTGGTGCCTGCGCTACCGAAAAACCGTGCTGCTGCTGACCGCACTGGTGTTTGTCGGTGCGATTATGCTGTTCCGCTTTGTACCGCAGCAGTTTTTCCCCTCGTCCGCGCGCCTGGAGCTGATGGTAGATCTCAAGCTAAATGAGGGCGCCTCTCTGCGCGCCACGGAAGAGGAAGCCGGGCGGCTGGAAACGCTACTGGCTGAGCACCCACAGGTGGAAAACTATGTGGCCTATATAGGCACCGGTTCACCGCGCTTTTACCTGCCCCTCGACCAGCAGCTGCCGGCGGCGAGCTTCGCCCAGTTTGTGGTGCTGACCCGCAACATCGAGGATAGGGAAGCGGTGCGCCTGTGGCTCATCTCCACGCTGGCCGAGCAATTCCCCAGTGTGCGCTCGCGGGTATCGCGGCTGGAAAATGGCCCGCCCGTAGGTTACCCGGTGCAGTTCCGCGTTTCCGGAGAACATATTCCGGAAGTGCGCCGAATCGCCCGCGAAGTAGCAGACATCGTGCGAGGCAACCGCGACGTGGCCAACGTACACCTGGACTGGGAGGAGCCCAGCAAGGTGGTGAACCTCGAAGTGGACCAGGCGCGCGCGCGGGAAATGGGCGTGAGCAGCGCGGCATTGTCGCAGGCACTGCAGGGATCACTCTCCGGCGCAGCGGTGGGTCAGTACCGCGAAGACAACGAGCTGATTGCAGTGGCGGTGCGCGGTGAGGAGCGCGAGCGCCAGGCACTGGCGCAGCTGGGCAATCTCGCCGTGCAGACCGAGGGCGGCGAATCCCTGCCGCTAAACCAGGTGGCAACGCTCGACTATGCCTTTGAGGAGGGTGTTATCTGGCACCGCGACCGTTTGCCTACGGTAACCGTACGCGCGGATATTTACGGCAAGCAACAGCCGGCAACGGTAGTGGCGGAGATCTGGCCGCAGCTGCAGAGCCTGCGCGATGCCCTGCCTCCCGGCTACCTGTTGGAAATCGGCGGCAGCGTGGAAGAGTCCGCGCGCGGGCAGAAATCCGTCAACGCCGGCATGCCGCTGTTTCTGCTGGTGGTGTTCACACTGCTGATGTTGCAGCTGCGCAGTTTTTCCCTGTCCACCATGGTGTTTCTCACCGCGCCGCTGGGGATCATTGGTGTTACGCTGTTCCTGTTGCTGTTCAACCAGCCGTTCGGGTTTGTGGCAATGCTCGGCACCATTGCGCTGGCTGGCATGATCATGCGCAACTCGGTGATCCTGGTGGATCAGATCGAGCAGGATAAACAACAGGGGCTCTCCCCCTGGGACGCCATCGTGGAATCCACGGTGCGCCGCTTCCGGCCCATTGTACTGACCGCACTCACGGCCGTGCTGGCGATGATTCCGCTTTCGCGCAGTGACTTTTTCGGGCCCATGGCGGTAGCGATTATGGGTGGGTTGATTGTGGCTACGGCGCTGACGCTGCTGTTTTTACCGGCGTTGTATGCAGCTTGGTTCAGGATCAAAGAGCAGTAAGCACGTTCAAGTATCGCGGCCCCGCTAGCTGGTTCTGTGGCAGTACCGCTAGCGGGTCGGAGTTTTCAGTTCAACGGCCACAGAACTCTCGTTTTAGTAGTTATTCTTCCAGCAATTCGAGCAGCCTGTCCGGCCGGTTGGTAACGATGCCATCGAGACCGAGTGCGATATAGTGTTGCATCTGCTCGCGCTCATCCACGGTCCATACGGAGAGGTGCAGGCCGTGTTTGCGCGCCGCTCTTACAAAGCGCCGTGAATACACATTCAAGCCGAAATAGTGCATAGGCAGTTGCATGGCCCGGTAGCCGCACCGCAACCTGTCTGATACACCCAGCCATTGCGCCACATAGAACCGCAGCGCCTCCGGCATGGTTACACCGGTGTATATCTGTGGGCACAGGCGGCGGAATTCGCGGATAACGGCGCGGTGGTAAGAAGAGACGATGATCCGCTCGCCACAGTCGGCCTTTTCGATGGCGCGGCGTAGCGATTCTGCCGCAGCTGGTGAATCGTTTTTCAATTCGATGATCAGCGGAGTGTCGGGGATCTGTTCGAATACCTCGTCAATAGTGGCAATTCGCAACGGCTTGTCCCGATAGGGGAAGTACTCGCCGTCGCGGCTCCAGTTGTACGCGGCATTAAGTTCGCGCAACTGCGCCAGAGAATGCTCAATCACCGCGCCGCAGCCATTCGTGGTCCGCTCAAGTGTGGCGTCGTGCATCAGGATCAAGTGGCCGTCTGCGGTGAGATTGAGATCCATCTCCAGCGCGTCCACACCCAGCTCGACCATCCTGTGCAAATACAGCAGGGTATTGCCGGGAAACAGCCCGCAGCCGGATTCGTCGCCATGGGCGATTACCATCGGGCGTTTTTGCCCGGTTCTCCACAGAGACGCTCCGGAACCATTGCTCATTGCAGATTCGATTACGACGGACTCCCGGCTTCGGCATCGCTGCGTCGCGCCACCTGCTCCCGCCAGCGCAGAAAGCGCGCCTCCAGCCATAGCGGGAGAAAAATCACGATGTCATACAATCGCACCAGCAGGTCGCCGCTTTGCCAGATGCCACTGCCAACAAGGCGCAGACCGACGGCGAGGGTGCGCAGAGAAAATGCGCTCAGGATACCGATCATGGTGCGGCTGGAAGCGATAAAACTCTCCAGTGGAATGGCGGCAAAAATCAGTGCGAACGGCAGAACCACCCCCAGCCCCATCCGCGCGGCGATAGTGCCCCAGTGGACCTCACCGGCACTCTGGGGGAAAACCCCGCCAGTGGTGAACATGGATTCTGACATCAACGCGAGCCCCGCTTCCACGGCAACCAGAATAAACAGCAGTGCGCACGCGCCCCACAGCATGCGCAAACGCACCTTGTCATGGAGTGCGGCGATCACCGGGAACAGACGGGTAATGCGCAGACACTCCATCACAAACATGCCCACTGCGACCTCCAGCAAGAGGATCACCAGCGTGGAAATATCCGCGATTCTGAAGCCGCCGATCTCGGCGGAACCGCCCACAATTTCCGTCATGGGGCGCGCAATCAGGTAAAAGTTGATCAGCGCACCGCCCAGCACAATGGCAAGTACAAACGCGGAAATGAAAAACTGGCTGAGGGAAGAGGACGACAACATGCGCTGGGCGCGGTCACTGCTCTGCAGGATTTCCTCGTAGCGATCCATATGACGGTCGACCACTGTTGTCCGCTGCTGCACCGTGGTAACCGTTTTGTTGACCTTGCCCAGACTTTGAAGAATTGCGCGCCAGGCGGGCATCATGCGCTTCAGCAACTGGTGTCGTTCACGCGCGGATTCCCGGTACGCTTCCAGTGCCTTGGCTTCCGCCTTGCGCATGGAACCGTGAATGGTCTCCAGCACATCTCCCAGAACCGGATCCTGCTTGGTAGGGATTTCTGCCACTGCCTTGATGGCATTGACCCAGTTGGTGGGTTCCGGGGGGACCTCGGCGCTGCGCACATAGTCTTCGTCGACGGCTGTCAGTTGCTCGCACAGTTTGCGGTGCAGGGTTGGATACTGCGCCAACTCCTTCTTCATTGCGCCCTCGATACGATCGAACTCCCGTTCGATATGCCGCTCTGCGGCCTCGCGGCCGGCGGCCATCAACACTTCCCGGTTGCGCAATTGCAACCGGGCCTCTGCGGCGGCCACCGCATTGGCAGCAAGGCGAAGAGACTGGTAGAAAAACCGCGCCAGGGCGTAAATCCCCTGATGCATAGGTTTACGCGCCAAAAACAGCGCTACCAGCGCGATAACAAACCACAACCACGGTGGCAAACTCTGGAAAATCTCGGTCATGGTACAGCGCCCTCCCCTGCTGGTACCCAGCACAGTCCTAATGTGTACAGACCAGACATCAGTCTTGAAATAGAGCGGATGGCGGAAATTGCCACCTGCAGAAATGAAATGGTCGAGGCATGGTATCAAACACTAAGGCGGAGTTTCATTTATAGGGTCACAGCCCCGGTGCAAAACGCCTTGCACGGACCAAACTCCCCAAAACCATGCGGACGTCAATCGAGCCGCTTGCGGAAACGCCGTACGGCCAGGGTCATCATCAGGATGATAAATACAACCAGTGCCAGCAGATCCGGCCACAGTTCGAACACCCCGGCGCCCCGCAGCATCACACCGCGGATCAGGCGCAGGAAATGGGTGAGCGGCAATATCTCCGCCAGCCACTGCGCCGCTTTTGGCATGCCGTCAAAGGGAAACATAAAGCCGGACAGAAGTATGGAAGGCAGAAACACAAAAAACGTCATCTGCATGGCCTGGAACTGGGACTGGGCGCGCGTGGAGATCAGCAGCCCCATAGTCAAGTTCGCCAGAATCAGCAATAGCGAAGCAATATAGACATCCAGCAAACTGCCGCGAATGGGTACGCCAAACAGCCAGGTGCCAAGCAGCAGGATCAGGCTGGTCTGGATCAGTCCGACCAGGCCATATGGGAGTACCTTACCGAGCATCAACTCAATGCTGCTCACCGGGGTGGCAATCAGCAACTCCATATTGCCCCGTTCGCGCTCACGCACAATGGCCACCGCGGTGAACATTACCATGGTCATGGTGAGGATGATCCCAATCAGCCCCGGGACGATATTGATCGCCGACACCCGCTGCGGGTTGTAGAAGCTGACGATACTCACCGGGCCTCGCGGCAGCGGCACCGAGGATTGGCGATTGGGCAGGCTGATGTTGTTCTCCGGCGGCGGCTCACCCACGGGAACCTGCGCCAGCTGCGCCGCAGCGCTCTGCACCACCGTATCGCTACCATCCACCAGAATCTGGATCGCCTCCTGCCCGAGCGCCAGTCGGCGCTCGTAGTCGTAAGGAATGACGATGCCCACACTGATTTCGCCGCGGCGCAGCATGGTCATCACCTGCTGCGGCGTCTGCGCATCCGCCACCGGCTCGATCACCTCGGTGGCGAGCATGTCCATCACCTGCCGGCGCGAGGCGCTGGTTTCCGCCTGATCGGCGATGGCCGCAGGCAAATGACGCAGGTTCAGGTTGATGGCGTAGCCGAACAATACCAGCTGCATCATGGGGATCCCGATGATCATCGCCAGGGTCATGCGGTCCCGACGCATCTGCCGGAACTCCTTTTGCAATACCGCGAACAGGCGACGACCGTTCACGAGTTTTCCTCACGGGGCGACGCACGCTGTTCCGGCGTCGGATCAGAGTCGCGGTGCGTCACCGCAACGAACACGTCCTCCAGGCTCGGCTCCACCGGTGCAATCTCCGCCTGGATACCCTCGGCGCGCAGCGCGCCCCGTAGCTCTTCGGCGCTCACTGGATCTTCCGTCGTCAACAGTCGCAAGCTGTTGCCGATTTGTGCCGCACTGATCACACCAGGCTGACTCAGAAGTACATTGCGCGCGCTGCGCTGGCGCCCGGTTTCCACCAGCAGGGTGCGCCCGTCGAGTTTTCCGGTCAGTTCCGCGGGGCTGCCGTCAGCCACCAGCCGGCCGCGGTTCAGAATCGCAAGCCGATGGCAGCGCTCTGCTTCGTCCATGTAGTGTGTCGAAACCAAAATCGTGGTACCGGCATCGGCCAGTTCAAACAGTTTTTCCCAGAAGTCCCGGCGGGATTCCGGGTCCACCGCACTGGTAGGTTCATCCAGAAACAACAGCTCCGGTTTGTGGATCACCGCGCCGGCCAGGGCCAGGCGCTGCTTCTGTCCGCCACTCATGGTCCCGGCCAACTGATCCGCCCGGCCCTCAAACTGAAATTCCGCCAGTAACTCTTCGATACGCGCCCGCGCGTTCCTGACCGGCATATTCTGTACCGCCGAGAGAAACTCCAGGTTCTCGCGCACCGAGAGGTCCGTAAACAGGGAAAACTGCTGGGTCATATAGCCGATGCGCTGGCGCAGGACTTCCGCCTGCGCGGGAATTTGCAGGCCGAGGACCTCAATATCTCCGGATGTGGGGGTAAGCAGACCGCACAGCATGCGAATGCTGGTCGATTTACCAGACCCATTGGGGCCGAGAAAACCGTAAATCTGCCGCGCCGGAACCGTGAGATCCACATCATCCACCGCTTTGAGACTGCCGAAATGCTTGCTGAGTCCGCGCGCGCGAATGGCGATGTCACCTTCCATTTCTATTTGCCACCGTCAAAGGATGCCTCGTGGTCGGAAGCTCGCCGTTGCTCTGTCGGCGCACTCAGCGTGGAAGGATCTACCGTGTCCTCCGCGCCGTCGCCACCCGCTGCTTCATCGCCGGGTTCTATCTGCCCGCCCAATGGCGGGGGCGCGGGCGGCGCACTATCGACATCTGTCGATAAAAATGCCGCGCGCAACGGCAACCCTGCGGGCAACGGCGCGGCGTCCTCGCGCAATTGAATTTCGGCGATATAACTGAGCCGCGCCACGTCGTCCCCGGTCAGCGCATAGTAGGGCGTAAAGCTCGGATCATTGCGCACCATGCGCACACGCCCGACAAATGTACCCAGGCTATCGCCGCCGACACCCGTCAGCGTAACGCGGGCGACACTGCCCACATGGAGCTTGTGGCGGATAGGCTGCGGAACATAGACACGCGCATAGGGGGTGTTGCCAGTCAACATCACCACGAGCGATGCGCCAACCGGTGACTCGTCGCCGAGTTTGAAAGGGATACTGTCGACAATTCCGCCGCGTGGAGCGCGCAACGTCAGCTTTTCCAGCAGAACGCGTAGCGCTTGCGCCTCACCCTGCGCCTGGAGCAACGCGGCTTTACCTTGTTCTATATCTTCCGGGCGATTGCCGCGCTCCAGTTCAAGCAATTGCTCGCGCGCCGCGCGCACCTGAGCGCGGGCACTGTCTGCGGCCGCGAGCGCGGCGTCTATCTCGGATCTGGATACATAGTTTTTATCTCCAAGCGCACTCAGGCGACGGTAATCCGCCACCTTGTCTACGGCGTCCGCCTCCGCTGCCGCAAGCGCTGCGCGCGCACGTTCGATCTCTTCCTGGCGCGGTCCCACCTCAAGCTCCGCCAGTGCCGCCGCCTGACGAGCCACCGCCGCCTCGGCCGCATGCAGCCGCGCGCGCGTCTGCGCCGGATCCAGCTGCAGCAATATCTGCCCCTGCACCACGCGCTGCCCTTCCACCACATGGATCGCCACAATTTTTTCCGCCACAGGTGCAGGCAGAGCAATCCGATCCCACTCCAGAGTTCCCAACGCGACATCCTCTGTCTGGCTGCAACCAGAGAGTGAACTCAACGACAGCACCAGCCAGAGCGCGAACGCCATTCTTCGCGCTTCGATAAAATGCCGGCGAATAGGAGTCTTAGGTGGCTCTTTCGTCAAAAAATCACCATCGCCTTCAGCATGCAAAGAGGTTAACGATTATTGCGTCATTCATAAAAAATGTTCCTCAGAGGGGCTCAAATAAGGAACTAATTCCTTAAAACTATAAAAACCTCGAACTCAAAAAAAATCACTCTTAAAAAAGTAATTTTTAATTGGAAATATTATGGAACGACTGTCACAACATTTTTCAGTAACTAAGACAAAGCCGACTACACTCCATACAAACTTCTCAAGGCATGAGATTTTCCACTTAAACGGACTGGCGTCACTTCCTCTACACGGGCGGCCGTTAACGCCCTTAAAAGAAGTTAGAAGAGGAATTTACCGTGCGACGACCTGAATGCGACAGATTCGCGACATACAGGTTTCGCAGTGGCGTATCTCTGCCTTGCGGCAATAAGGGCTAATTTTGGGGTTTTCTATGCCGATTCTCTTTCTGAGCGATTCCGGCCTCCATGGGGATCTTCTGTATTCGCTTGTTTCAGAAGCAATCCCGCAAAATTGGGAAAAATCAGAATTCGGGAAACAGAAATTATGTCTCATTAATTACGACGCCATCGTCGTGGATTGCTTCAGCTTCTCATCAAAATCCGGACCCAGTGCGGAGTTCACTTACCTAAAAACCGTGAAACACCCCCGTGTGTTACTGGTCAACTACCCGCCAGATCTTCCTGCATCCATTCTCTACCCGTTGCAGGACCGGAAATTCAATTTCCTGTGCGACTGTCGCGCAAGCCAAAGGGAACTGGTCAGCAAGCTGACTCTCGCGATTCAGAATTCGAGGCCTGTCAGCGAAGTGGACTGCCGGTCCAGAATACTGCTGACAAAGCGGGAACAGGAAATTCTGTCGCAGCTCACGACCGGAGAGCCGAATAGCATCATTGCTTCAAAACTGCACCTTAGTGAACACACCGTCAAAAACCACATGTACAACATTTTTCGAAAAATCGGTGTGAAAAACCGCCTCCAGGCCAGCAACTGGGCAAAACTGCATCTGCAGGCGGAGAGGATTTAAGCGTGATTCCGCGGTATGTCATTTCCATTTTCCTGGCACTGCCACTTGCGACACTCGCGCAGGTGGACAACGGCGCTCTGGAGGAAAGCCCGCGCGCCAGCCCCGACAGCGGCGGTATTGAAGATGAAATCAGCGGCTTTAACGTTGACCAGACAATCACCCGCACCGGTCATGATTTCGCGCGTTTCATGAGCGAGTACCGCAACCTTCATTATCCCGACAGTACGTACAACCTGA
Source organism: Microbulbifer sp. SH-1 (assembly GCF_011326135.1). Taxonomy (NCBI): domain Bacteria; kingdom Pseudomonadati; phylum Pseudomonadota; class Gammaproteobacteria; order Cellvibrionales; family Microbulbiferaceae; genus Microbulbifer; species Microbulbifer sp. SH-1. The sequence continues at coordinate 2,330,117 of NZ_CP046948.1, forward strand.
CCATTCTGGAGCGCCCTTCCGCGCGCTGGGGCAATCTGATCTGGATAACCTATAACAACAAAACGGTTTTTCGCCGTTTTATCAGCCCCAGTACCAATAACATACGGGCGGTGGCAGAAGAGGCATCGCAAATGATTCACGAAATGGTGCAACAGGAGAAAATCCGCGAAGCACTTACCGACCACTTTGACATCGGCAGGGATGAAATCTAATGAAAACAGGAAAGATGGCAGGAGTATCATTTATTCCATGCTTGGTATTTTTCGGTGCAAACGCTTTCGCGACTCAGTTGATTTATGAACCGGTCAATCCGAATTTTGGCGGGAACCCTCTCAACGGCACGTTTCTTCTGCAAAACGCACAGTCCCAGGACGACAATCAGGATCCCACCGACATTGACAACCTGTACAAGCAGCCGAGTGCACTGGACCGCTTTACCGATTCACTGGAAACACGCCTCTTGAACCAACTTTTGACAGATGTTGGCGACGGCAATAGTGGTGAACTCGTCACCGACGACTTTATCGTACAGATCGTCGATAACGACGGTGTGCTCACGGTGCTGATTACCGACCGTACCACCGGAGACAAAAGTGAGATCGTGGTGAGCGGTCTCAACCCGACAAACTGAAAGCTCTGCCAGCTAACGCACGACGTCATCCACAGGAAGCATAAAAATTTCTCTTCCTGATACGCCATAACATCTGGATTTCCTGAAATCCTGAATAATCGCGAAAAATTCTGGAGAAAGCGTGATGTATATAAGATGTCCGAAAATCGCTATTGCCCTCGCCTGTATCACGGCACTCAGCGGCTGTGGCGCGATCAAGGGAACCGGCGACGCACTTTTTGGCCCCGGTCGTGATGATGCGAAATTGACACCTCGCAACAATACCTTTCGCGACCTGCTGAATCTGCCCCAGCCAAAGGGAAAAATTCTCGCCGCCGTGTATAACTTCAGAGATCAGACCGGTCAGTATCGCCCGTCTCCAGCCAGTAGCTTTTCAACGGCTGTTACTCAAGGCGCAGCGTCGATGCTGATGAATGTACTGAATGAATCCGGCTGGTTTATCCCCTTGGAACGGGAGGGGCTCCAGAACCTGCTCACTGAGCGCAAGATTATTCGGGCAGCACTGGCAAAGCCGGACGCACCGGAAAACAACAGCATTCTGCCGTCACTGATAGCCGCCAATATTCTTCTCGAAGGTGGCATTGTCGCCTACGACACCAATCTAATGACCGGTGGCGCCGGCGCACGCTATTTTGGTATCGGCGCCGATGAACAGTATCGGGTCGACCAGATTACGGTGAATCTCCGCGCCGTTGACATACGCTCCGGCCGGGTTCTGCACTCGGTACTGACATCAAAAACCGTCTACTCCAAAGCCATCAGCATGGACGTGTTTCGCTACGTGAAATACAAACGCCTGCTGGAAATCGAAGCGGGCACCACGACCAATGAACCTGCACAGCTGGCTCTACTTTCTGCGATGGAGTCTGCCGTCATCCACTTGATTGGTCAGGGTATCGTCAACAACTCCTGGGCACTGCAGAATCCCGATGATATCAGCAGCCCGGTACTTCAGTATTACCTGAATGAAAGTGCAACCATCCTGTAAGCCATCCAAACCAGAGCAGTCTATGAAACGCCTCAATCCTGTTCCGATGCTACTGCGAATTTTCAGCCTGGTCCCGCTTCCACTCATGGCGTCCGTGCCTCATGTGTCCGCGCAGGAGATCGCCGGAATCCAGGATCTCGCAGCCTACAATGAACTCGACCTGGATGGCGGCAGCTCCACCGCAAATCTGGCGATCATCAATCAGTCGGGACTCTCGAATCACGTCTCCGCAACACAGTCCGGCACCATCAATTTTCTGTCTGTACAGCAGACTGGTTACAGGAATGTGCTGTTGACGACTCAGGTGGGTGAAGTAAACAGTTTGATTGCGGCGCAAACCGGTGAGAACAATGCGGCGGCACTGATTCAGGCGGGCTACGAAAACCTGATACTGCTCGAGCAGACAGGATTCGCGCATCAGGCGGGAATCACCCAATTCGGGGTGCAGAATTTTGTCAATGTTCAACAGGTTGGCCTGGCGCATCAGGTCACGGTCAATCAACGGGGCAACGGGCTCAGCACAAGCATTACCCAGGTTGGGGTATCCATGAAAACCACGGTAAACCAGCGCGACTGATAGATTTCACACAGCGCCTTCAGGGAAGTCAGGGATTAACATGCCACACAAGTATTCTCCGGTATCTGCCAGCCTGTTACTGCTATTCGGCAGCCTCGCCTCAGCCGAGGATAATACGGTTTATCAACACCAGATCGGTATTGAAAACATTGTCGCTTCAGACCAGGCAGCCGCCGTGACTTCGGACAACACGGTGAATCAGGAACAGGACGGTATCCACAACAGTGCCGAGGCCGCGCAGGCGGAAGTATCCCGCAGCAGTATCCGCCAGATTCAAGACGGCGTCGCCAATCAGGCGCACTCGCAACAACAATACGGTGAGTCCAACGACGTCACGATTTTACAGGCGGGTGCATTGAATTCCTCCCGTTCCCTGCAGTCTGTAACCCGTAACAGTTCGCTCACTACACGGCAGGGAGGTTTTGCCAACCGTGCCGAGATCGATCAGATGAACGGGAATTTCAACCAGGTCCAGGTAACCCAGATTGGCACTTCGAACCAAAGTGACATCACCCAGGTCATCAGTTTTCACAATCGGGGATTTATAGATCAACGGGGAACCGAACAGCAGGCGAATCTGAAGCAGACAGGGTACGGGCATTTCTCTGCGACGGTTCAGGATGGCATGTTCAATGATTCCGAGATCAGCCAGTCAGGCGCTTTCCAGGAAATAGAGCTTCTGCAGAGTGGGTTTTCCAATGACGCCGAACTCTCGCAGGGTGACAACTACAACGGCATCAGCATCACCCAGAGTGGCTCTTTCAATCACGCGAATGTCCGCCAGAGTGGTACATTCGGATTGGGAGGCAATCACCAATCCATCGTCAGTCAGGTCGGAGGTCTCAACAGCGTCGGAATTTCCCAGGCGGGGGTTTCTTCGACCGCCATCGTAAATCAACTCGGGAGCGGCAACTCGGTTTCGTTGTCCCAATAACCCCACCGACAGTCCATCCAGGCCCTCTGCGCGGCCAAACATTTGTTTGCGCCGCCTTCGCATTTATTGCGCCCCCTCTTTCACACCAAACCGCATGCGCCTGTTCTGTGCCCACGCGCGTCCACACGACCAAATGTGGCTTTATACGCCAAAAACCGCAGATTCGGTTATCAAACGACGTTTTCCAGAATAAACGCTGATTAAAAATTGTACTTTTTTCCTACGCTTTCATTACTTCCCTCCTATAGCGACCCCCTGTCTCACCAGCAACACTCAATAACAAGATCACTTTTCGATCAAATTGATCGCAAAACAACCTCAAACAAGGGTTTGCGCCACACTAAAACCAGGGCGCTGCGGTCAGGTTGAAAGAAGCGATTTTGCGATGGCGGCTAAGGCGACGGCACGACCAAGCCCCCTTTGTACCGCCACCCGACCGAATATGGTGCGACAACCGTGCCATTTTTAATCAGCACCCCCGAGGCTGGTTTTACCAACGTCCGAAGTAAAGGAGCAACTCATGAAGACGTTTTCCCCCATCGCTGCAGCTATCGCTCTGGTCGCCAGTGCCAGCGCTTTTGCAGACAACAACACCGCTGTTCAAACCCAGGTTGGTGTATTGAACGTTGCAACATCTACCCAACTGGAGTTGATCGGTGGTTATAACGAGGTCTATCAGACCCAATTTGGTGTGCTGAACCTTTCAACCGCACTGCAACTCGGTGTTATCAGTGCGTTTAACGACATCAACCATCTGCAAGTGGGCGCGCTGAACAACGCTTTCTCGCTGCAGGACGGTTTTATTACCATCGATAGTAATGCCAGCATCACTCAGGTCGGCGTGCTGAACCAGGCCTACACCTTCCAAAGCAACTCCTTCTTCAACGATGCCGACATCGATCAGGTAGGTGTTCTGAACGTGGGTGTTATCACTCAGAACGGCTCCGCGTTCAACGATGCCTACATCAATCAACTGGGTTGGTTGAACTTCGCGAATATCGATCAGTCTGGCGGCCTGGGTAACACCGCCGTTGCCAATCAGACCGGTATTCTCAACATCGCCGATCACGATCAGCCCGGAAATGGCAACACTTCCGTATCCAACCAGCTCGGAATCCTGAACATTGCCGACACCTATCAGTCCGGCGACGACAACGATTCCTACATCACCCAGACTGGCATTCTGAACCTGGCCGAACATGACCAGTTCGGAGATGACAACTTCGCCAGCAGCTGGCAGCTTGGCGTGCTCAACGCCTCCTATATCAGCCAGTTTGGCGATGACAACCTGGCGTTTACCACTCAGGTAGGCGCACTTAACCTGCACATCACCTCTCAGTTTGGTGACAACAACCTGGGTGTAGCCACTCAGGTGGGTGTAGCCAACTTCGGTGTGATCATCCAGTAATCCATTCCATGTGAATGGTAACGGGCGGCCCTTGTGGCCGCCCTCGCATTTATAGCCGGCAAATCCCCACAAGGGGCTCGCCGGTGAAATCCGGACTTCTGCGAGGGAAGGCTTCTCAGAGGAAAAGGAGGGAGTGTAGTGGTCAGCGGTATTTGATCACTACACTTTTACAGACAGGGCAGGCCCGGCAATACACTGGGCGTTTTACAGATGCTCCACCGCATCAATTTCATATTCCACCGAGCCCGATGGTGTATTTACCACCACGGTATCCCCCTCTTCCTTGCCGATCAGCGCTCGGGCTATCGGGGAATTTACGGAAATTTTCTTGTTCTTCACGTCCGCTTCATCGTCACCCACAATTTTATAGGTCACTTCAGAGTCATCTTCCGTGCGAATGATGGTAACCGTAGTGCCGAAAATGACTTTGCCGGACGGTTCGATGGCCTTCACATCGATCACATGCGCCATTGACAGCTTCGCTTCGATCTCCTGAATACGGCCTTCAATAAAGCCCTGCTTTTCTCGGGCGGCGTGGTACTCGGCGTTTTCTTTCAGATCGCCGTGCTCACGGGCTTCGGCAATCGCCTGCACAACCGCCGGGCGTTGTACTTTTTTCAGGTCATCCAGTTCGGTGCGCAGGGCTTCTGCGCCTTCTACGGTCATCGGTACTCGGTTCAACGGAAGCTCCAAACAATCTCTCAGTTATTCATTAACGAAAAAGCTCTGCCATTAGGCAGAGCTTTTCGGTTTGTTCGCTCTTATGGCCACCGCAGTGGCCGTGGAGCAGGCCGATCAGTCTTGCAGGCGCACAACGCGCTGATGCAGTTCCTGCAGGCTGCGCACCTGGTGCGGTTCGGCAATCTGCATGGCCATGGCCATGGCTTTTGCCGCCGCGAGGGTGGTGGTGTAGCAGACCTGGTGATTCTCGGCGCTGCGGCGGATATCCGCGGAATCGCGAATGGCCAGGCGACCTTCGGTGGTGTTGACCACCAGCGCAATCTCGTCGTTCTTGATCATGTCGACGATATGCGGCCGGCCCTCGTTCATCTTGTTCACCGTTGTAACCGCAATGTCCGCTTCTTGCAAGACCTTGGCGGTACCGCGGGTAGCCACCAGCTCGAAGCCGAGCTTGGACATCTCGCGGGCCACTTCCACCACACCGGCCTTGTCCACATCCCGCACGGAGATGAACACCTTGCCGGACTCCGGCAGGTTGTCGCCCGCACCCAGCAGGGACTTGTCGAAGGCTTCGGCGAAGGTTTCGCCCACCCCCATCACCTCACCGGTGGATTTCATTTCCGGGCCGAGGATCGGGTCCACTTTCGGGAACTTGTTGAACGGGAATACCGACTCCTTGACGGAGTAGTAGTCCGGTACGATTTCCTTGGTGAAGCCCTGCTCCGCCAGGCTCACACCGGCCTGACAGCGCGCGGCGATTTTCGCCAGCGAGGTGCCGATGCACTTGGACACGAACGGCACGGTACGGGACGCGCGCGGGTTTACCTCGATCACGTAGATCTCGCCGTCCTGGTAGGCCAGCTGGGTGTTCATCAGGCCCACCACACCCAGTTCGCGGGCCATGGCTTTCACTTGCTCGCGCATCAGGTCCTGCACGTCCGCCGGCAGGCTGTAGGGCGGCAGGGAGCAGGCAGAGTCACCGGAGTGCACACCGCACTGCTCGATATGCTGCATGATCGCGCCGATCACCACGTCCTTGCCGTCGGACACCGCGTCGATATCCACTTCGATGGCGGAGTGCAGGAAGTGGTCCAGCAGCACCGGCGCATCGTCGGAAACCTGCACGGCTTCCTTCATGTAGGTTTTGAGTTCGTCTTCCTTGTAGACGATCTCCATGGCGCGGCCGCCCAGCACGTAGGATGGGCGCACCACCAGCGGGTAGCCCACTTCCTTGGCTTTCTGGATGGCTTCGTACTCGGAGCGCACGATGGCGTTCTGCGGCTGCTTGAGACCGAGGCGCATGATCATCTGCTGGAAGCGCTCGCGGTCTTCCGCGCGGTCGATCTGCTCCGGGGTGGTACCGATGATCGGTACACCTTCGTTGGCCAGATAGCGCGCCAGGTTCAGCGGGGTCTGGCCGCCGAACTGCACGATCACACCTTCCGGCTTTTCCTTACGCACGATTTCCAGCACATCTTCCAGGGTTACCGGCTCGAAGTAGAGGCGGTCGGAGGTGTCGTAGTCGGTGGAAACCGTCTCCGGGTTACAGTTGACCATGATGGTCTCGTAACCGTCTTCGCGCATGGCGAGCGCCGCGTGCACACAGCAGTAATCGAACTCGATGCCCTGGCCGATGCGGTTGGGACCGCCGCCGAGCACCATGATTTTCTTCTTGTTGGACGGCTCCGCCTCGCACTCTTCATCGTAGGTGGAGTACATGTAGGCGGTGCCGGTGGCGAATTCCGCCGCACAGGTATCCACGCGCTTGTAGGACGGGAACACACCCAGCTTCTGGCGGAACTCGCGCACGGTTTTCTGGCTCACACCCAGCAGGTCGGCGAGGCGCTTGTCGGAGAAGCCTTTGCGCTTCAGGAAGCGCATGGTCTTGGCGTCGAGCGCGGAAGTCGGGATAGACTTCAGCGGCTCCTCGATATCCATCAGCTCCTTGATCTGCACCAGGAACCAGGGGTCGATACCGGACAGCTCGTACACTTCGTCGATGCTCATGCCCATGCGGAAGGCATCGCCCACGTACCAGATGCGGTTGGCGCCGGCCACAGACAGCTCGCGGCGCAGGTGCTCCATGGAGCCCACTTCCGCCGGGTCGAGCTTCGGCTCGAAACCGAAGGAGCCCACTTCCAGACCGCGCAGGGCTTTCTGCAGGGACTCTTGGAAGTTGCGGCCGATGGCCATGACCTCACCCACGGATTTCATCTGGGTAGTCAGGCGCGCATCCGCTTCACCGAATTTCTCGAAGGTGAAGCGCGGAATCTTGGTCACAACGTAGTCGATAGACGGCTCGAAAGACGCCGGGGTCGCACCACCGGTGATGTCGTTCTGCAGTTCGTCCAGGGTGTAACCCACCGCCAGCTTGGCCGCGACCTTGGCGATCGGGAAGCCGGTGGCCTTGGAGGCCAGCGCGGAGGAGCGGGACACCCGCGGGTTCATCTCGATCACCACCATGCGGCCGGTTTTCGGATCCATGCCGAACTGCACGTTGGAGCCGCCGGTTTCCACGCCGATCTCGCGCAATACCGCGATGGACGCGTTGCGCATCAGCTGGTATTCCTTGTCGGTCAGGGTCTGCGCCGGAGCTACGGTGATGGAGTCACCGGTGTGTACGCCCATCGGGTCGAAGTTCTCGATGGAACACACGATGATGCAGTTGTCGTTTTTGTCGCGCACCACCTCCATCTCGTACTCTTTCCAGCCGAGCAGGGATTCGTCGATCAGCAGTTCGTTGGTGGGGGACAGGTCGAGACCGCGCTTGCAGATCTCTTCGAATTCCGGCCAGTTGTAGGCCACACCGCCACCGGAGCCGCCCATGGTAAAGGACGGACGGATGATCACCGGGAATCCGAACTCCTCCGGAACCTTCTTCGCCTCTTCCAGGCTGTGGACGATCTTGGCGCGCGGGGTCTCGAGGCCGATGGCCTTCATCGCCTTGTCGAACAGATCGCGGTCTTCCGCTTTTTCAATGGCGTTCTTGTCCGCACCGATCAGCTCACAGCCGAACTTTTCCAGCACACCGTGCTTGTCCAGCGCCAGCGCACAGTTCAGCGCGGTCTGGCCGCCCATGGTGGGCAGGATCGCGTCCGGGCGCTCTTTTTCGATGATCTTGGCAACCGTCTTCCACTCCACCGGCTCGATGTAGGTGGCGTCCGCCATGGCCGGGTCGGTCATGATGGTGGCGGGGTTGGAGTTCACCAGGATCACCCGGTACCCCTCCTCGCGCAGGGCCTTACAGGCCTGGGCACCGGAGTAATCGAATTCACAGGCCTGACCGATGACGATGGGGCCTGCGCCGATGATCAGAATGCTTTGAATGTCTGTGCGTTTTGGCATCTTTCTTCCGTATCTAATCGGCCGTTATCCGGCGGATAAAATTCTGGTCTTGCTTGTAGGAGCCTGCCTGCAGGCGAACGGTTCGCTTGCAGGGCAAGCTCCTACAAAAGAGGAGCTTCGCTTAACGGCGCGCTTCCATCATCTCGATAAACTGGTCAAACAGCGGCGCCACATCGTGCGGGCCGGGGCTCGCTTCCGGGTGACCCTGGAAGCTGAACGCCGGTTTGTCCTTCAGGCGGATGCCTTGCAGGGTGCCGTCGAACAGGGACTTGTGGGTGATTTCCACATTCTCCGGCAGGGTGTTCGCATCCACTTCGAAGCCGTGGTTCTGCGCGGTGATCATCACCTTGGTGGAGTTCAGGTCCTGCACCGGGTGGTTGCCGCCGTGGTGGCCGAATTTCATCTTCGCGGTCTTCGCGCCCACGGCGAGGCCCAGCAGCTGATGGCCGAGGCAGATGCCGTAGGTGGGCAGGTCGGCGTCGATGAATTCCTTGATCGCCGCAATCGCGTAGTCGCAGGGCTCGGGGTCGCCGGGGCCATTGGAGAGGAACACGCCGTTCGGGTTCATCGCCAATACCTCAGATGCCGGAGTCTCGGCGGGCACCACGGTGATGCTGCAGCCGCGGTCCACCAGCATGCGCAGGATGTTGCGCTTCACGCCGAAATCGTAAGCCACGACCTTGTAGGGCTGCGCGGCCGGCGCCGGCTTGTGGCCCTGGCCCAGTTCCCAGGTACCTTCGTTGAAGTCGTATTTCTCCTTGGTGGAAACGACCTTGGCCAGGTCCATACCCTTGAGGCCGGCGAACGCCTGCGCCTGTTTCAGGGCATCGGCTTCGTCAATGTTGTCACCGGTGACAATGCAACCGCTCTGGGCGCCTTTGTCGCGCAGGATCCGGGTCAGGCGGCGGGTGTCGATATCGGCGATACCGACGATATTGCGCGCCTTGAGGTAGTCCTCCAGCGACTGCTCACTGCGGAAGCTGGATGCCAGCAGCGGCAGGTCGCGGATCACCAGGCCGGCGGCCCAGATTTCAGATGCTTCCTCATCTTCACTGTTGGTACCGGTGTTACCGATATGGGGGTAGGTCAGGGTAACGATCTGACGGGCGTAGGACGGGTCCGTCAGGATCTCCTGGTATCCGGTCATGGAGGTATTGAAAACTACCTCACCGACCGTTGTGCCTTCGGCGCCAATGGCGCGACCGCGAAAGACACTGCCATCGGCAAGCACCAGCAGGGCCGGGGTGGTGCTGGGCATCAGGGATTCCGGCGTGAGAACGGCGTTGTTCAAATCAATCTCCAATCGTCAGAACGGCTTCCGGGCGGGGTGAGAGGGCGCAGCCGGGACGGCGACGCCAGTGGCAGTTTCAGCTGCAACTTTTTACCGGAAGCCTTTTATAAAAAAGCGAGATGAAACGGCTGCTTCATCTCGCTTTTTTATAAAGTTATTCACGGGCGCTCGCTGTGGCTTTCACCTGGGCTCTCACTGTGTGGCCGGCATCCAGGGAATGCGTGTCTGGAGGGCGAAATTCCGCCACAGCCGGCACTTTATCTGGCAGGAAAGCCACGGGCTCAGCGTCCTTATCCGCTAAAAGCAGAACCTGTTTCTGGCGCGAGCGACTGCTGTGGGGCCTTTCCAAGCCGGGCGCAGATTCTACGGGAAAACACCTTTTACCGCCAGTACAAATTTACGCCATAGACGCCGGAACCACGGGCGCCGATGCAGCCTAATTCGAGCCGGAATACGGGGAGGAAATCGGCGGGCCCGAGGGGTAATGCTGTTCACTTAGCAAAATATCGGGCGAAGGTGGCGATGCCGGCGTGGCTAGGGGAATGCCTGGTCAGTTTATCTCGCGGCTCAGACGGAACAGGCTGTTGCCCATTTTCAGTTCCGCGCGGTCGAGCCGGGTCTTATTCAGCTGCAGGGCCAGGTTGGCACCGCTGCCTGCAAACTCCACCATGCCCCCGAGGTTGGCAAAGCGGCGGACGTCGCTGACGGTCAGCACCGGGAAAAACTCCAGCGCGCCCACTGCCTGGGCCAGACGCTCGGCGCCCATGTCCCCCATCACAACGATCTGGCAGCGGCGCGCGCGCAGCATTTCGCCATCGTTGACCCGCTCCAGCGAGGCCATACGCCCCTGGATGCGGTGGTGATGAAGCCTGGCAGTGAGCGGCGCGACCAGCTCGTTTTCCCCCATCACGCAGATACGGAAGGGAGCGCTGGCGCCGTTGAATACATCGATGGGCCACTGCAGGTGGTGAGCGAAATGGACAATGTAGTCCACCATCACCTTGCGCCCGAGATCAGTGTCGGAGAGCTGCTCGGCGTGGGCCCCGGCCGGCAGTTGTGGCAGCAGGAAAAGAAACAGCATCAACCCCGCGCTAAGCCGGGCAAATGGCCATGCCACCCTCCGGGCTTCCGATGCGTCAGCGTGTGGCTTGCGGGGAGAGGCGGCTTTGTACATCTTCTGGGTCACCGGGGCACTGGATTCGCCCCGGCGAAACAAAAGTCCACATGCGGGGCACCCCCAAATGGCACGGGGGCACTCCAAAGATTAGTACCGACAGCGTCTGCCCACCAATGAAGAGCAGCAGCCGCGCGCCAGAATTCCCGCGGACTGGAGGCGCCTTATTCGTCCTCGAAAGTGGTGGCGCCAGCGATGGTCGGGCGCCATTTGAGTGCGCGCTCGATCGCCATGATCATATTGCCGGCCACATCCTTGCGGGTGGCGCTCTCAATCCCTTCGAGACCCGGCGATGAATTCACTTCCAGCAACAGGGGGCCCTTTTTGGAGCGAATGATATCCACACCGGCCACCTTCAATCCCAGCACTTTGGCGGCCTTGATGGCCAGCTTGCGCTCTTCCGCACTGATTTTGACCACCGACGCGGTGCCGCCCTGATGAATATTGGCGCGGAACTCCCCCGGTGCCGCCTCCCGCTGGATCGCCGCCACCACCTTGCCGTCGATAACAAACAGACGCAGGTCCTTGCCCTGCGCCTCGCGGATAAACTCCTGCACCAGCAGGTTCACCTTCAGGGACTTGAACGCGTTGATCACCGACTCCCCCGCCTTGCGGGTTTCCGCCAAGACCACACCGCGGCCCTGGGTGCCCTCGAGCAGCTTTACGATCAGCGGCGCGCCACCGACCATTTCGATCAATTCGTTGGTGTCCATGGGTGAATTGGCGAAACCGGAAATCGGAATACTCAATCCACCCTCCTGCAGCAACTGCAGGGAAAACAGCTTGTCGCGGGACTGACTGATAGCCGCGGAGCCGTTCAGAGCGAACACCCCGATGCTCTCGAAGTGGCGTGTTAGCGCGCAGCCATAGAAGGTCTGGCTCGGGCGGATGCGTGGAATCACCGCATCCAGATTGTTGAGGATACGGCCGTCGCGGTAGTGCACTTCCGGCTCAGTGGAATCGAGCTTCATGTAGCACTGGCGGATATTCAGGAAGGTCATGCGGTGGCCGCGCTCGGCGCCCGCTTCCATGATCCGCTGGTTGCTGTAGAGGTCCGGATTGGACGCCAGCAGGCCGATGCGCAGGCCGGTGCCCGCCATGTGGTGCTCGTCGTGGTAGTACTCTTCCAGCTGGCTGGGCGGCATTTCGCCGAGGCAAAAACTTTCCGACGGGTCCACCAGCATGCGCCCCATCATCGCCTCGCGGCCGAGCAGCATGCGGTAACCCATGGAGTCGCGATTGGTCAGCGTCAGCTCGATATCCCACACGCTGCCGCCAATGCTGATCGCGGTCTTGATCACCAGGCGCTTTTCCGCATCGCCGGAAGAGCTGCGCACCGTGCGCTTGTCCAGTACCCGCGCCTCGCAGCGCACCCGCGGACGGCGCAGGTTCTGCAGCGGGTGCGCCTCAAAGCTCACCCAGGGCTCGCCACCGCGGTTGAACGGCTGGATATTGTAGGCGTGCAGGCACGAGGTCTTGGCGCCAGAGTCCACCCGCGCCTTGATCGCGGGAATGCCCAACCCCGGAAAGGCGCACCATTCCTCGCTGCCGACGATGATTTTCTTTTCCAAACAAACGACTCCAAAAAAATTATTTGAGCGCGAGCACGTCGCGCATGTCGTAGCGACCGGCATCTCGATCCGTCAACCAGATCGCTGCGCGCACCGCACCACGGGCAAAAGCCAGCCGGCTGCTGGCCTTGTGGGTAATTTCAATACGCTCGCCGTCGGCAAAGAAGGACACGGTGTGCTCACCGACCACATCGCCGCCGCGCACGGTGGCAAAGCCGATGGTTTCCCGGTCGCGCGCGCCGGTCTGACCCTCGCGGCCGTACACCGCCACCTTGGCAAGATCGCGGCCAAGGGTGTCCGCAATCACCTCCCCCATGCTGAGCGCAGTACCGGACGGCGCGTCCACCTTGTGGCGGTGATGGGCTTCGACGATTTCGATATCCACGTCGTCGCCCAGCACCCGGGCCGCAGTTTCCAGTAAGTTAAAGCACAGATTCACGCCGGTGGAAAAATTGGTGGCGAAACACAGTGGGGTTTTGTCGCCGGCACTCAGCATCTGCGCCTTCTGCGCGGGGTCGAAGCCGGTGGTCCCGATGACGATGGCCTTGCCGTGCTGCGCGCAGTAAGCCGCGTTGTCGAGGGTGGCGAGAGGCGACGTGAAGTCGATCAGCACATCAAATGTCGCCTGCTCCAGACTGTCGACGATTGCCAGACCGCTGCGCCCGAGACCGGCCACCTCGCCGGCATCCGCACCCACCAGGCTCGATCCCGGGCGCACTACTGCGCCGCTGAGCCTGGCTTTGCCCGCCAGTTCCGCCAGCGCCACGGCTTCCGCCAGCACACGCCCCATGCGGCCACCAAATCCTGTGATCGCTATGTTCACTGCCATGTTCAATCTCCTTCCCGCCGGCCTTGAAAGGCGCGGATTCTACCCCGGTTTCTGTTGCGGGCAATACCGCAGCGCACACCCCTGCTGACCATTGAACATATCAGAGTACTGACCGGGCAGTACGTCTTGCGGCGCGCCATTCCTCTACTAGGCTTTAAATAGTCCGTCGATTGGAGTGCCAGTCATGTCCCCCGAATCCCGCGATCCATTCTGGTCGTCCCTGTCCGCCGCCCTCTTCGCCCTGCTGTTGTTCACTGTGGTGTCCACCGGCAAGGCCGTGGATACCTCCGGCCTGGGTGCCGACTTCTGGGAAAAATACGACGACATCACGGATTGGGCCACCCTGCGCCTGCAACTCACGCCGGAGCAGGAGGAAAAGGCTCTGCCCCTGCTGCAGGAAAGTTTCGAGAAGAAACTCGCCATTCTCAAGGAATACGGATTCGACAAAAGCGTAATGCCTGAACTCACGGCCGATCAAAAGAAGGAGCTGGTCGCAAAGATTCTCGCCGCTCGCGCTGCCACCCGCGCAGGGATGGCCAGCATTCTGAATCCCGAACAGCTGGAAGAGTTGAAAAAAATCCAGCAGGAATTCCATGAAGAGTTCCAGCGCCGTCTGGCGGAGCACTGATGCCCGGCGCCGGCTGTCGCAAAGCAAAAAAGCCCGGGCATTTCGGCCCGGGCTTTTTCTGGTGCGAGTCAGATGAATGAAGATCAGAGCTTCATATCACCAAAGAAGTTCTTCACCCCTTCAAACCAACCGGTCTGACGCGGGGAGTTTTTCTTTTCGCTCAGAGTGCCGGCAAATTCCTCCAGCAGCTCTTTCTGTTTGGTGGAGAGGTTGATCGGGGTCTCCACCACTACGCGGCACAGCAGGTCGCCGGGGGCGCCGCCGCGCACAGGAGTCACACCCTTGCCGCGCAGGCGGAACAGTTTGCCGGTCTGGCTCTCCGCCGGGATTTTCAGTTTGACTTTGCCATCCAGCGTCGGCACTTCCATCTCGCCGCCGAGTGCGGCGGTCACGAAGCTGATGGGCACTTCGCAGTAGAGGTTCTTGCCGTCGCGCTGGAACAGCTCGTGCTCCTTCACCATCACCTGTACGTAGAGGTCGCCCGCGGGTCCACCGTCCGGCCCGGCTTCGCCCTCGCCGGCAAGACGGATACGGTCGCCGGTATCCACACCCGGTGGCACCTTGACCGACAGGGTCTTGGTTTCCTCAACGCGACCGCGACCGTGACAGCTGGTGCAGGGGTCGGTGATCACGGTGCCGCGACCGCGACAGTTGGGGCAGGTCTGCTGCACCGAGAAGAAGCCCTGCTGCATGCGCACCTGGCCGGCGCCGCCACAGGTGCCACAGGTCTGGGGCTTGGAGCCGGCCTTGGCGCCGGAGCCGTGGCAGGTGCCACAGTTGGCCAGCGTCGGCACACGGATCTTGACGGTGGTGCCGCGCACCGCGTCCTCCAGATCCAGCTCCAGGTCATAGCGCAGGTCGGAACCGCGCTGGGGTCCGCGACGGCCGCCACCGGCGCCGCCAAAGATATCGCCGAACACGTCACCGAAAATATCGGAGAATCCACCGAAACCACCGCCACCGTGGCCCGCCTGGCCGTCAACACCGGCATGACCAAACTGGTCGTAGGCCGCCTTCTTCTGCGGGTCAGACAGAATCTCGTAGGCCTCGTTGGCCTCTTTGAATTTGTTCTCCGCCTCTTTGTCGTCGGGGTTGCGGTCCGGGTGATATTTCATCGCCACCCGGCGGTAAGCCTTTTTCAGCTCCTTTTCATCCGCCCCTTTGCTGACGCCGAGGACTTCGTAGTAATCGCGTTTGGACATAGCTCTGTGTGTTCTTTTTAAAACTGCATAAGGCGCGGGAGTTCAGGTAAACCCCCGCGCCTTCTATATTCCCCTGTAGGAGCCTGCTTGCAGGCGAAGGAAGCTCGCCTTTGGCGAGATTCGCCTGCAAGCAGGCTCCTACATCTAGGGTTAAAGCGGTAAGTTAATTACTTGCCGTCTTTCTTGTCGTCTTTGACTTCTTCGAACTCAGCGTCCACTGCATCGTCGCCACCGGACTTACCACCGGAGCTCGCTTGCTCCGCCTGCTGTGCAGCGGCGTCCTGAGCCTGGGCCTGTTCGGCGTAGAGTTTCTGCGTCAGGGAGCCGGAGGCTTCGGTCAGTTTGGTGGTAGCGGCTTCGATCGCGGCCTTGTCGTTGCCTTTCACCGCTTCCTCGGCATCCGCCAGGGCGGCGTCGATCGCGGCTCTCTCTTCACCGGTCGCCTTGTCACCGGCTTCGTCCACGGTCTTGCGGGTGGCGGAGATCAGGCCGTCGAGCGTGTTGCGGGCCTGCACCAGCTCCTCGAACTGCTTGTCCGCTTCGGCGTTGGCCTCGGCGTCGCGCACCATTTTTTCGATTTCCTCGTCAGACAGACCGGAAGAGGCCTTAATGACGATGGACTGCTCCTTGCCGGTGGCCTTGTCTTTGGCGTGCACGTGCAGGATACCGTTGGCATCGATATCGAAGGTCACTTCGATCTGCGGCATGCCGCGCGGCGCCGGCGGGATGTCGGCCAGGTCGAAACGGCCCAGGGATTTGTTCTGTGCCGCCTGCTTGCGCTCACCCTGCACCACGTGAATGGTCACGGCAGTCTGGTTGTCATCGGCGGTGGAGAACACCTGAGACTTCTTGGTCGGGATGGTGGTGTTCTTCTCGATCAGCGGGGTAGCCACACCGCCCATGGTTTCGATACCCAGGGTCAGCGGGGTCACGTCCAGCAGCAGTACGTCTTTCACGTCTCCGCCCAGAACCGCGCCCTGGATCGCTGCACCCACGGCCACGGCTTCGTCCGGGTTCACGTCCTTGCGCGGCTCTTTGCCGAAGAACTCGGTCACCTTTTGCTGCACCAGCGGCATACGGGTCTGGCCGCCCACCAGGATCACTTCGTCGATCTTGCCGGTGGTCATGTCCGCGTCCTGCAGTGCGATTTTTACCGGCTCCAGGGAGCGCGCCACCAGGTCTTCCACCAGGCTCTCGAGCTTGGCGCGGGTCAGTTTCACCACAAGGTGCTTCGGACCGGTGGCGTCTGCGGTGATGTACGGCAGGTTCACTTCGGTCTGCTGGCTGGAGGACAGCTCGATCTTGGCTTTCTCGGCCGCTTCTTTCAGGCGCTGCATGGCCAGGGGATCACCCTTCAGGTCGATGCCCTGCTCTTTCTTGAACTGCTCTGCCAGGTAGTCGATCAGGCGCAGATCGAAGTCTTCACCACCGAGGAAGGTGTCTCCGTTGGTGGACAGCACTTCAAACTGCATTTCGCCGTCGACGTCGGCAATTTCAATGATGGAGATATCGAAGGTACCGCCACCCAGGTCGTATACCGCGATGGTGCGGTCGCCGCCCTTCTTATCCAGGCCGTAGGCCAGCGCAGCCGCGGTGGGCTCGTTGATGATGCGCTTGACGTCGAGACCGGCGATACGGCCGGCGTCTTTGGTGGCCTGGCGCTGGGAGTCGTTGAAGTAGGCCGGCACGGTGATTACCGCAGCGTCCACTTTCTCACCGAGGAAGTCTTCCGCGGTTTTCTTCATCTTTTTCAGCACTTCGGCAGAGATCTGCGGCGGGGCTTTCTTGTCGCCCTTCACTTGCACCCAGGCGTCGCCGTTGTCGGCTTCAACGATGGAGTAAGGCACCATCTTGATGTCTTTCTGGACGACGTCGTCCTTGAACTTGCGGCCGATCAGACGCTTCACCGCGAACAGGGTGTTGGTCGGGTTGGTCACCGCCTGACGCTTGGCGGACTGGCCTACCAGCACCTCGTTGTCGTCGGTAAACGCAACGATGGATGGGGTGGTGCGATCGCCTTCAGCGTTTTCGATAACACGTGCCTTGTCGCCATCCAGTACCGCTACACAGCTGTTGGTGGTACCCAGGTCGATGCCGATGATTTTTCCCATTGATCTGTATCCTCACTTTGCTGCGCGCGCCGTTTTCTGTTCAGCGCCGCGCTTTTGTATTCGGTTGCCTGCTTATATTGGTGCCGCCGTTTCGTTTTCAAGGGCGGTTCCCGCAATTCCGCGGCACAGGGATGTGCCGCCGCGGACGTCTTTTCTGCAATTCACGGATGAATTGCAGAAAACTTAACTAAGGCGCTTTGGAAACCACAACCATGGCCGGGCGCAGCAGGCGGCCGTGCAGGCGATAGCCCTTCTGGAACACGTCGAGCACGGTGTTCGGCTCCACATCCCCATTCGGTACCTGGGTCATGGCCTGGTGCAGTGCCGGGTCGAAGGGCTCACCCGCGGGGTCCACCACTTCCACCCCGTGCTTGCCGAGGGTGTCGAGGAAGGACTTGCGGGTCAGTTCGATCCCTTCGATCACCGCCTTATTGGCCTCCTGCTCGCCGTCGATGGTGGACAAAGCGCGGTCCAGATTGTCGACCACCGGCAGCAGCTCCTTGAGCAACCTCTCGACGCCGAACTTGTGCGCCTTTTCCACATCCTGCTCGGCGCGGCGGCGGGCATTCTGCACCTCGGCCTGGGCGCGCAGCACCATATCCTTGTGTTCGGCCAGTTGCTGGTGCAGGGAGGCGATCTCAATCTCCTGTGCACTCTCTACCGCCAGCTCTTCCTGCAGAACCTCCTCCGCCGCATGCTGCTGATCCGCGGTGGGAGTTTCTACTTCAGCGGCGTGCTCGCCGGTGTCGATATTCTGTTCGTCCTGTTGGTCTTCGCTGCGCTCTTTGGCCACTGCTGTCTCCGTCTGTACTCGTCGGCTTGCTGCCAGTTGGGTCAAAATCGGTAAAACGCCGGCGAACGCCGGCAATGCAGGCGTATATGGGGACGTTCCCACGCACTTCAAGCGCTGCCGCACACCTTCTCACCGACATCCCATGACCTTTTCCTTGGCATCCATCGGAAAGGCAGCTGCCAGATTAGGGTGGCACGGCGCTCACCGCGAAAATAAGACGAAAAATAATTGCCTCGCAATCCGCGCCCGGGGTGATTGAAAGTTTGTCGAAAAATACTGTATAAACAACCACTACTAACAACCACCAAGCGCGATCCCATGTTGCTGCATCTGTCCATCAGTCAGTTCACCCTGGTCGACCAGCTGGAGCTGGAGTTCGGCCCCGGCACAAGCACCCTGACGGGCGAAACCGGCGCCGGTAAGTCCATTACGCTCGACGCCCTCGGCCTCGCCCTCGGCGACCGCGGCAATGCCGAGCTGGTGCGCGCCGGCGCCAGCCGTGCCGACATCCACGCCACCTTCGATATCAGCAACCACCAGGACGCCCGCGACTGGCTGGAGGAGCAGGAACTGGATGCCGGGCGCGAGGTGATCCTGCGCCGCACCATCGGTGCCGACGGCCGCTCCCGCGCCTATATCAACGGCCAGCCGGTAACCCTGCTGCAGCTGCGCGCCCTCGGCGAGCAGCTGATCGACATCCACAGCCAGCACGAGCACCAGTCGCTGCTGAAGAAGGAAACCCATCGCCGCCTGCTGGACGAATACGCCCACGCCGAGGCGCAGAGCGCCGAAGTGCGCATTCACTTCAAAACCTGGCAGGACCAGTACCGCCGCTACCGCAAACTTGCCGACAGCGCCGAGGAGACCCAGGCGCGCCGCGACCTGCTGGAATACCAGTTGCAGGAACTGGAGCAGCTGGACCTCAAACAGTACGAACTGGACGAACTGGAAAGCGAGCAGCGCCAGCTGGCCAATGCGGGCGATATCCTGAACGGCAGCTATCAGCTGGCCGCGCTGCTGAACGGCGGCGAGGGCGATATCGCCGAGCAGCTGCACCGCGCCCTGCATCTGGTCAGCGCCATGCCGGAACAGACCCAGGCGCTGATGGACGTGGCGCAGATGCTCGACAGCGCGCGCATCCAAGTGGACGAGGCCGCCAGCACCCTGTCGCGGCATATCGACCGCTTTGAAATGGACCCCGAGCGGCTGGCGGAAGTGGAAGAGCGCCTCTCCGCCATCTACTCTCTCGCGCGCAAGCACCGGGTGCAGCCAGACCAGCTGCCGGAAGTGCAGCAACAGTGGCAACAGGAACTGGACGAGATCGGCGCACCGGATGCGCTGGACAAGCTGGCCGCAGACTGTGAGCGGCTGGAAAAAGCCTTCCGCACCAGCGCCGGCAAGCTCAGCAAACTGCGCGCGGCCGCGGCGAAGAAGCTTGCCGATGCGATCAATACCCAACTGGCGGATCTGGCCATGCCTCACGCGCGCGTGGAGCTGGCACTGGTTGAACTGGAGAAGCCTACCGCCACCGGTCTCGAGGAAGTGGAAATCCTGATCGCCACCAACCCCGGCCAACCGGCGCGTGCACTGGGCAAAATTGCCTCCGGAGGCGAACTGTCGCGGGTCAGCCTGGCAATCCAGGTGGTCACCGCGCAGACCTCCCGCACCCCCACGCTGGTGTTCGACGAAGTGGACGTGGGTATCGGCGGCGCCACCGGCGATGTGGTGGGCAAGCTGCTGCGTCAGTTGGGTGAACGCGGCCAGGTGATCTGCGTGACGCATCTGGCGCAGGTGGCCGCCCGCGCCCACCGCCAGTACCTGGTGGAAAAGCACAGCGATGGCGCCGCTGCATTTGTCGCCCTGCGGGAGCTGCAGGACGGGGAGCGCAGCGCCGAGATCGCGCGCATGCTCGGCGGCGAGGCCACGCCGCAGTCATTGGCCCACGCGGAAGAAATGCTGAGCCGGGCCTGAGCAAAGATCATCACCCACACTTCATTTGCAGACCCGATCAGTCACAGAAAGTCGGCCCGGATTTCCCGCCCGGGCCGAAATTGACCGAAAGCGGCGCTTAATTCACTTTATACTGCCGCGCCCTTTGCACAGGGTTCCAAACTAAACTGTCGGGCAAAGAACTCGGTCACATCATGCAGACAACCATTTTCAACACCCCCATTCTTACCCCCTGCCTGCGCCTGCTTGCGCGCGGACTTTTGAAACTGCACGGCTGGAAAGTCGTGGCCGACGCGCGCGCACTCAAGCTGAAGAAGTACGTGCTGCTGGCGGCACCGCACACTTCCAACTGGGATGGCTACTTTTTTATTCTTGCGGCACTGAAGCTGAAGGTGAATCCGCAGTGGATGGGTAAGGACAAGTTATTCAAATTCCCCCTCGGCCCGACCATGCGCTGGTTCGGCGGCATTGCCGTGGATCGCAGCAAGGCCAACAACCTGGTGGAGGCCACCGTCAATCAGTACAAAGCGCGGCAGGAACTGGTGATCGCGATACCGCCGGAAGGCACCCGCGGCAAGGCCGAGCGCTGGAAGACCGGCTTCTACCACATTGCCCGCGGTGCAGCGGTACCCGTGGTGTGCGGGTTTATCGACTTTGCAAAGAAAGAAGCAGGTCTTGGGCCGGTGATGGAAATGGGCGAGAACCTGGCAAAAGAGCTGGCGCGCTTTGGCAGCTTCTACGCCACCAAGGTGGGCAGATATCCGGAACACTATACGGCGCCGGTGTGACCGACGCCTCTATCCGAAAGCCCGACGCTGCCGGCGTCGAAACAAAAAAAGGGAGCCAACTGGCTCCCTTTCTCATGCTCGGGCTCAGCTGCCCTTTTTCTTTACATACAGCACCAGGCTGTGGCCGGTGAGCTCGTAACCGTGCTCCTCGGCAATCTGATGCTGCAACTCTTCAATCTTCTCGTTGTGGAACTCGATCACCTCGCCGGTATCGGTGCACACCATGTGGTCGTGGTGGTCGCCGCGGTCCAGCTCAAATACCGAGTGGCCGCCGTCGAAATTGTGGCGCATGACCAGGCCCGCGCTCTCGAATTGCGTCAGCACCCGGTAAACCGTGGCCAGGCCGACGTCTTCGCCGGCATCCAGCAACATTTTGTACACATCCTCAGCACTCAGATGCTGGTCACTGGCACCCTCCAGCAGCTGCAGAATTTTGACGCGCGGCAGTGTGACCTTGAGGCCAGCCTTACGCAGTTCCTGATTTTCGTTCAACATGAGTAATACTTTCCGGATGTGTGCTCGTAATCGCTATGTCGTAATCATGCGCACGCCTGTCAGCAGGCGCGCAGTTCGGGTATTATCCACACCCAGTGCGCCCAGCGGAACCCCAAACCGGGTTTCGGTCCGGCGTTGCCCAAAATGACTGAATCCTGCGCGCTCCGGAATAAGTAAATACCCACTTACGGCCAGCGATGCGCGCGCAGATTGCGGGAAAGTGGTGCTATTGCCAGCTTTCTGATCGCCCCGGGGGAACTTTGCCGGCACGCTGGCGACTATTCTCATGTCCCGTGGCCGGACCGGCAACCGTTCGCGCCAGTGACAATTCGGAACCCAATAAAAATCCAGATGGAGCAATCAATGCCATCCGTTGTACGAATCCTGCTGATCGCTGGCGTCTGTAGCCTCGCTACCGCCTGCAGCCTGTTCAAGTTTCCCGGTGTGCACCGTATTCAGGTCCAGCAGGGCAATATCGTCACCCAGGAAATGGTGGATCAACTCAAACCAGGCATGACCCGCCGCCAGGTGCGCTTCGTGCTGGGAACCCCTCTGGTGGAAGACACCTTCAATCCCAATCGCTGGGATTACATCAATCGCGTCCGCGACCCCGATGGCGACGAGTCCCAGAAGCGCTTTACGGTCTATTTCAATGGCGACCAGTTGATTGAGACCAGCGGCGACTGGCAGCCCGCCGGCTGGCCCTGATCAGAACCCCCACCGCCAGGCAAGCGGAGCTCAATCGCCCGCGGCCTGACGCTTGGCCTTCTCCGCCCGCTGCTTGCGCGCCTCTTTGGGGTCCGCAATCAGCGGGCGATACACCTCCACCCGGTCTCCCGGCTGCAGCACGTACTCGGAAGCCACCGCCAGCCCCTTGGTACCGAGCGCCTGGCCAAAGATCCCGAGCTTGGCAGTTGCCGGGTCCACCTCAGGATACTCCCGCGGGATTCCCGAAAGCTCCAGCGCTTTCAATGCCGTGGTTCCCGGCTCCACCAGCAGACTGATCAATCGCTGTTCGTGCGGGAGCGCATACACCACTTCAACCGCGATGGTTTTCTGGCTCATGGCTTCTCTCCAAAAGCGTTCTCGCTATAAATCTTGCCGGCGCGTTCGCACATGGCATCCACCATCTGGTTGGCGATTCCCC
This sequence comes from Microbulbifer sp. SH-1, assembly GCF_011326135.1. Taxonomy (NCBI): domain Bacteria; kingdom Pseudomonadati; phylum Pseudomonadota; class Gammaproteobacteria; order Cellvibrionales; family Microbulbiferaceae; genus Microbulbifer; species Microbulbifer sp. SH-1. The sequence goes on from NZ_CP046948.1 coordinate 2,352,660, forward strand.
CAAACAGTTTTCCCACGGCAGCGCCCAACAACCGATTGCTGACCTCAAATTCCAGTGTGAAGGCCACTTTGCAGGCATTTTCCGCCAGCGGCGTGAAAGTCCAGCAGCCATTGAAGCTGCTGAACGGGCCATCTACCAGCGTCAACGTCATGCGCTCCGGGCGGTGCAGCTCATTGCGGGTCACAAAGCTCTGAGTGATCCCTGCGCGGGCGAGGTCCAGCCGCGCCTCCAGGGTATGTTCGTCCTGGTGGAGCACTTCCGCGCCCCGGCAGCCGGGTAAGAACTGTGGATAACTGGCCACATCATTTACCAGATCAAACATCTGCCCGGCACTGAACATGACCAGTGCACTGCGTTCTATTTTCGTCATTGATCAATACTTACTCATTGCTCAAATATTGTCCCTAGAGGCGTTTCTTTGCCTATTCTCTGCTGAGTAGGGCGTTTTTCGCTCGCGACGCTACTCAAGGCGGATAAATCCTGCAACAATCGGCTCCCATCCGCGCAGCTGAAATCTCGAAGCAAATGCGTGCTTGGGCTTTCGCTGCGGAAGAGTGCGCGCCATAAGACCGGTAACCGGCGGCAATCAAACAGACGACAAGAATAACAGGCAAGCGAGAAATCTATGTCCGCAGCACGAGAGCATTTTGGATCCCGTATTGGTTTCATCCTGGCCGCCGCAGGCTCCGCGGTCGGGATCGGTAATCTGGTGGCGTTCCCGGTAGCGGCAACTAAAAGCGGCGGTGGCGCCTTCCTGCTGGTGTACGCGCTGTTTGTATTTCTGATCTGTCTGCCGGTGATGATGGCGGAACTGGCGCTGGGTCGCAAAACAGAAAAAGACCCGGTGGGCGCCTATCGGCAGCTTTCGGGCAGCGCAAGACTGTGGCGCATCCCGGGATGGCTGGCCCTGATTACCCCGTTCATGATTGCGGTTTTCTATATGGTGGTCACCGTATGGGTGCTCGGCTATATGGTGGAGATTTTCAAGGGCAACCTTACCAGGCTTGCCACCGAGGCCTATTTCGGTGAGTTCATCAACTCCAAAGCGGTGTTCATCTACCTGATCGTATTGATGGCGATTATCAATGGGGTGCTGTCCCTGGGCGTAAAGGATGGTATCGAGCGCGCCGCCAAGACCCTGATGCCAATTTTGTTCGTCATGCTGGTAGCGCTCGTGCTGTTCGTGCTCACCCAGGAAAATGCCTTTGTGGGCGTGAAGTACTATCTGATTCCCGACTTCGCCAAGATCAATGCGGAAGTGGTCAGCAAAGCCATGGCCCAGGCGTTTTTCTCCCTGTCGCTGGGGATGGGCATCATGATCACCTACGGTTCCTATATGAAGAAGCGGGACTCCATTCCCGGCTCCGCCAAGGCCGTCGCCCTCACCGATACACTGGTGGCCTTTACCGCCGGCCTGCTGATTCTGCCGAGCATTTTCCACTTCAACCCGCAGATCGACCCGGCGACCCTGAGCGACTCCTCCGCCGGCATGATTTTCCTGTTCCTGCCGAAGATTTTCCTGTCGTTGCAGAGCACCATCGGTTACTTTGGCGCCAGCGCCGTCGCTGCGGCGTTTTTCTTCCTGGTGTTCGTCGCCGCCCTGACCTCTCTGGTTTCCATCATCGAGGTCCCCATTGCCACCTTGCGCGATGAGCGCGGCATGAGCCGCAAAAAGGCCATTACCACTCTGGCGGTTGTGCAGTTCATCCTTGCCGTACTTTGCGCCATGTCGTTCGGTATGGCGGACTGGTTGACCCACTTCGTGCAGATCGCCGGGAGCGATAAATCCTTCTTCGATCTGGTAGAAATCCTGTTTTACGATACCATTCTGCCCCTCAACGGCCTGCTGGTATGTATCTTCGTAATCTACAAGTGGAAGCGGGCCAATTTCGACCAGGAACTGACCGTGGGTGACAGCGGCTTTGCCGGCACCCTATCGCAGAAGTACGTGAACTTTGCGCTCGGTACCTTCATTCCTGTAATTCTGCTGCTGATCTTCATCAACACCGTTGCCCTGAAGTTCTTCGGCACCAGCTTTATTTAAAGCCGGTTGTTTAAAGACAAAGCCCGACAAGGCGCAAGTTGTATCCATGGCAAAAAAGAAGAAAGCCCCGACTTCCAACTCCATCGCACTGAACAAGAAGGCCAAGCACGACTATTTCATCGAGGAAAAGTTTGAGGCGGGCCTGGAGTTGCAGGGTTGGGAAGTCAAAGCCTGCCGCGAAGGCAAGGCCCAGCTCACCGACAGTTACGTCCTGTTCAAAGATGGCCAGGCGTGGCTCCTGGGCGCCCGCATCCAGCCGCTGATCAGCGCCTCCACCCACTATGTGACCGAGCCGGACCGCACCCGCCGGCTACTGTTGAACCGCAAGGAAATCGCCAAGCTGATGGCGTCCGTGGAGCAGAAGGGTTACACCTGCGTGTGCACGGCACTCTACTGGAAAAAGCATCTGATCAAATGCGAGATCGCGCTGGCCAAGGGCAAGGCCCTGCACGACAAGCGCGATACCGAGAAAGAGCGCGACTGGAACCGCGAGAAGCAGCGCCTGATGCGCCACGATCATCGCTGATCCCGCGCAATGTTTTGATTACCTCGTTGTAGGAGCCTGCTTGCAGGCGAACAACACCAGGTTCGCCTGCAAGCAGGCTCCTACAGGCAAACCCTCACCACCGGCTTAGAAAAATAACAACGAGATTCACCATGAGTGCACCACGAGGACAGTTCAGCTCCAACTTCGGCTTCCTGATGGCCGCCGCCGGCTCCGCCGTCGGCCTCGGCAACATCTGGGGTTTCCCCACCAACGTCGCCTCCAACGGCGGCGCCGCGTTCGTGGTGGTATACCTGTTAATGGCCTTCATGCTCGCCTACCCGGTACTGATGGCGGAACTCACCATCGGCCGGCATGCGCGACGCAACATGGTGCAGGCCCTGCGCGGCATCGCCACCGGCCCCGCGACCCGCGCCGTGGGCACCGCCGCTGGTCTCGGGGGTATTGTTGTCGCCTCACTGATCCTCAGCTTTTACGCCATTGTGGCCGGATGGATGGTGGCGCATCTCGCTGATCCGTTCGCGCAATTGGCTGGCGCCAGCGAGACCGCGCAGTGGCTCACCGGCGACAGCGCCGCGCGCAACTTCACCTTCACCGCCATCTTCAGCGGCCTCACCATGCTGATCATTGCCAGTGGTGTGGAAAAAGGTATCGAGCGCTGGTCCACACTGCTGATGCCGGCACTCATCATTCTGCTGCTGATTCTGATCGCCTACGTCCTTGCCCAGCCCGGCGCGCTGATGGGACTTGAAGCCTACCTCATCCCCGATTTCGGCAAGCTTTCCCCACAGCTGCTGCTGTCCGCCATGGGCCAGGCGTTCTTCTCCCTGTCATTGGGTGTGGGCACCATGTTGATCTATGGCTCCTACCTCAGCCGGCAAGAGAGTCTGCCGCGCCTGGGAGCGCTAGTGACCCTGATCGACGTGGGCATCGCATTTACCGCCGGCCTGTTGATCCTGCCCGCCATGTACGTGGCGCAGGAAGCCGGCACCCAGATCTTCGCCGAGACCGGCGAGCTGATTGCAGGCCCGGGACTGATCCTGCAGGTTCTGCCCGCGCTGTTCGACACCATGGGCACCAGCGGCCTGTTCGTGGCCATCGCCTTCTTCGCGCTGATGGTGATTGCCTCCCTCACCTCATCCATTTCCATGCTGGAAGTGCCGGTGGCCTTCTGCATTGAAAGCCTGGGGCTCAAGCGCAAGCCGGCCACCTTGCTGATGGGCGCCATCATTTTTGGCATCAGCAGCCTGATTATCTTCAATTTCGAGACACTGTTCGGCCTGGTCGTGTCCGTCAGCACCGAGTACGGACAGCCGCTGCTGGGCGTCGTCCTGTGTGTGTTTGCCGGCTGGATCTGGCGCAAAGACCAGCTGCTGGAAGAACTGAAAAAAGGTCACGAGGACATCGAGCAAACCCTGTTCTGGAAACTCTGGCCCTGGTACGTGCGCATCGCCTGCCCGGTGCTGATTCTGGCAGCGTTTGTCCAGTCCATACTGTAATCACCGATCGGGGCCGCAGACCGCGGCCCCGCGCTTTTGTGCTCCCCCATGCGTTTCAAGAAATCATCACCGCCACCGAAAAAAAGTCGTCCCGGCAGTAGTCGCAACACCGATCACCCGCGCCCCAATCCCCGGGAAACACTGGAAATCGACATCGAACAGCTGAGCCACGAGGTGCGCGGCATCGCCCGCTACCGCGGCAAAACCCTGTTTGTGGACAACGCACTGCCCGGGGAAAAGGTCAAAGCCCGCATAACCGCGAGCCGCGCCAAATTCGACGAAGCGGTGGCCATTGAAATTCTGGAACCAGCAGCGATCCGGCAAACCCCGCCCTGCCCGCACGCGGCAGAATGCGGCGGCTGCTCCCTGCAACACATGGCACCGCAAGCGCAGATCGAGGCCAAACAGCAGATCCTGCTCGACCAGCTGCAGCGCTTCGGCAAGGCCGCGCCAGAGGAAGTCCTGCCACCGCTCACCGGACCCGACCTCGGCTACCGCAGCAAGGCCCGCCTCGGCGTGCGCTACGTAAAACCCAAATCCGGCGGCAAGCCCGAGCTGGTCTTCGGATTCCGCGAGAAAGGCTCCAACAACCTGACCGATATCAGCCAGTGCCTGGTATTGCCGGAGGCATTTTCCGCGCTGATCCCCGAACTGAAACAGCTGGTGGAGCGCTGCAACACCCGCCGCCACATCTCCCACATCGAAGTCGCCATCGGCGAGGACGCCACCGCGCTGGTAGTGCGCCACCTGCAGCCATTGACCAATGAAGACCGCAGCCAGTGGCTCACCTTTGCGCAAGCGCACAATCTGCACCTGTACTTCCAGCCCGGCGAAGAGGCCCACAAGGCATGGCCCGAAGCGGGCCCCGAGCGTCTCGCCTACGCGCTGCCAGAATTCGGCCTGACCCTGCAGTTCCACCCCCAGGACTTCATCCAGGTGAATTTCGGCATCAACCGCAAAATGGTGCACGCCGCCATCGACCTGCTGGACATCCAGCCGGAAGACCGCGTGCTGGACCTCTTCTGCGGCCTCGGCAACTTCACCCTGCCCATCGCCACCCGCGCGCGCGAAGTGGTGGGTGTAGAGGGCATCCTAGAGCTGACCCGCCGCGGGCAGGAAAATGCCACCGCCAACGGTCTCGCCAACATCCAGTTCCAGGCCGCCGACCTCACCGCCGACTTCACCCGCAGCCCCTGGGCGCGCGGCGGATTCGACAAAATCCTGCTGGACCCGCCGCGCACCGGCGCGCTGGAAGTGGCGCGCAATATCGGCCACTTCAACGCCAGCCGCATCGTCTACGTCTCCTGCAACCCCGCCACCCTGGCGCGGGACGCTGCGGAACTAATCCAGCGCGGCTATCATCTTAGTAAGGCAGGCGCAATGGACATGTTCCCCCACACCACCCATGTGGAATCCATCGCCCTGTTTGAACGGCAGTAACCGAACGGTCACTAAATTTCATCCCCACCCTATGGTGGACCGTGACCTTCAGGTATACTCGCCGCCACGCAAATGCGTTTCGTACGGGGCTGTTTCAATACAGCCGCACTGACACAGTTTCCGGGGATGACTTGGATTCGACGCCGGTAACGAAACCATGGGTGCATGCCGTGATGGTAGCGAATCACGTAAATCCAAAGCTGCATTTTATTAGTTGCCAACGACGACAACTACGGTGCCCAACTGGCTGCGTAAGCGGCCCGTGACGCACTACTAAGGGTTCGCCCCTTAGCGGCCTTCAGTAAGGTTCCAGTACCGCGCTGCAGGCTGTCATACAGAACTGGATCGTCCTGAAGCGTGCCTGACGCGGATGGCCTAAAACTTTTTCAGGCTCGCTCTCCACGTCCTGCCCGCTGGGCTGTAGAGAGCTAAATCAATAGGCGGAACTAAGCATGTAGAGCCTCTGGCAGAGTGCTGACGGACGCGGGTTCGACTCCCGCCATCTCCACCAAATTAAAAAGGCCCGTTACCGCAAGGTAACGGGCCTTTTTAATTTGGCGAAGCTGTCGTGAGTGGAACGCAAAGCGAGGGTTCGATCAACGCGCGCAGCGCGTTAAGACAGCCGCACGGCTGCCCCGCAGGGGTGAGGAGCGCAAGCGACGAATCACTCCCGCCCAAACATTTGTGCCAATACACTTCAACTCAAAAATGAGAATAATACTGACGTCATCTGTCGCTAGCAAATCAATGCACTTGCCAAAATAAATATAGACTTGGCGGCCAATCAACATCCAAATGCAGCAAGCAATAGACATGTTGCCGGTAATTTGCTCTTCCAGCAGCGCCTCACTATCCAACTTAGTATCAAGAGCTGAGGTTTCTCGCCAATCTTCCAGATACGATGCTGAACTGCCATAAAATAACTCCAACTATCCCCCGGCCTCTGAAACTATCTGAAAGCAATTTTCATCAATAAACTGCCGCCATTTTTTCTGGTAAATATCAGGCCTCATAAGAGTCGCTTCGTCGGTATGCTCTTCTTCTCCCGACACACCTATACCATGGCCGGTAATTACCCCGCCATGCTCAGTCAAGACACAGCGATTGTGAAAAACATCATTACCGGGGATTTCTTCTAACTCGAACACATCCAGCTTCAACGCTGCAGCACCAAGGTTGACCCCATCAGTTATTTTTCCCTTTACATGATGTGCATTCGGGCTTTTCTGGTGTTGCTTATAAAACAATTTGACCTCAGGCAACTGAGAATGAACGCGATTCTGTATAAGTCGACTAATAAGGCTTTGCATCTGTACGATAGCCTCAGGCGTCCATCCAAAAGTATCAATGATCACAACTTGCTTTGTTGAAAGTCTTAAAAAGCTCGAGACCGCTCTCGATATCCCCTCATCAGTACGCTGAATATTTATCTGGTCAGAATGGAGCCATCTACTTTCGAGATCGTACATTGTTTCAGAAGTGATGCATTCATCCATTTCCAAAAATTCTGAGGAAATAATCACATTGAATGGAGCCCGTTGATTCTCTGATCTTACATGGCTTCCCCAATCGCCACTAACAACAGGCTCTACCTCTCTAAGAACAATGGTCTCTACAAGCTTGTTTACCATCTCAATATATCGCCGCCCTTTTTGAGAGCTCTCATCTGCTGGAGCGCTTTGGAGAAAGTAACTACGAAGCTTGTGAGGTTTCAACTTTGGAAAACTAGAAAAAATCCTTGGCGTACCTAAGCCGTATTCCCTTAAAAACTCAGCATAATCTCTTTTGCTTTCAGACCAAGCACAGAGCACATTTGGCTCTATGGCGTACTCATGAATCATTAAATCAGCTCCTCACGACGCTCCACAAAGAATCCCTGAGGCCAGCGATCAACAAATTCACCATCCTCATCCACGCGGATGCGTTTGGTCACAACACCATTTTCGGTAGGCTCCAGATAAACGATGGAGACGTCGTCTTCCTCGATTGGCTGATAATTCTCTAGCAGCTCCTTATCTGTAGTCTGCCGTATACGCTTCAAAAGGCGAAGAATGATGTGTTCACTGTGCGTTTCAATCAGGAAGGAATGCTTTTGCTTAGCCCTAAGAAAGACATCAGCTAGCTCCACTTGAAAACGCGGATGAATGTGCAACTCTGGTTGCTCAACACTTATAAGTGCAATATCGTCATGATTTGCAGCGACCACTATGGGCAATACCTGCGATATCCCCGTTCCCAACTGGTTTGCTGACAGCAGGATATTGCTACGCAATTCTTTAAAGAAAACATGTCGCTTGCTGAACAGGCCAAGATCCCCCTGGTCACTGCCTGCGTGCAAACTCTCCGCCATTGATTTATTGATGATCTCATAGCCTGCATCAAGCTTATCGCTTGACGCAAACCACTCGCTTGTGTTTCTGATCAACTTTCTAATGGATTCGTCACTATTCGGGTCTTTATGCAGTAGATCCCAGGCAGCGGAACCGTCTACCCATTCCTTTTGCTCAGGATGAGGATTTGGAACGTAATCATTATCAGGTACCACGCGAAGCGGGCCGATCTGAACACTTTTATCCAGATATTCCAGAAGCTTATCGAGGGGCAATACGAAAGCCTGGCTTAGAACTTCCCGTACTACCAGAAAATTAAAGTGCTCATCCAGCTCATCAAAGTCCTGACCCACCAGGTTGGTAACAACAGGAACGCCCAGCAAAGGTACAGCACCACTCCGACAGGCTAAAGCAATAGGTGCAATACGATTGACGAAGTTTGCTCCCGATAACCCTCTATCGGATACCGCAGCTGTAGAAGCAGGATTAGGGTTCAATTGATTCAGTACTTGCTCAAACTCTGTATGGTACTCATCAGCTTCTAAAGGCTCCCTTTCATCAGCTTCGCCATACTGACTCTCCAGCCAATCGTCGTTGTTGTGAGGAACAAGCAATGGATGTTGCGTATTGAGTTCCCGAATCAGCGTATTTTTCTGATCCTCCGATGAGTTTAAACATCCCACATACACATCGTTTGCCCAAACGCGGTAATTCTTTACATAAGCCTGTTTGAAACGTTCTGACCAGGCTATCTCAAACTCTATCGCTCCAGACTCTATACTACCGCCAAAGTCATTCATCAAAACGTAGGAAACGTTTTGAATATGGTTTGCCATTTCATCGACATTCGCGCCATAGTAAACAAAGGGCGTTTTGCCCGCTTCATAATCCAGACGAACTCGAATGGTTTTCTTGAGATCCTGCCCGTGAACCAGTGCGCGGAATCCACCTATGGTCTTATCACCCAAGGCATCTAACTTTTGAGGATTGCAATGCCCTTTCTTCAAAATCTGTTGTACATAAGCCAGTGCCATCAGGACAGAACTCTTGCCTACACTGTTAGGGCCAAACAAAAGGGTTACCGGCGCGATCTCGATTGACTGCGTGTCCTTAAAGGACCGAAAGTTCGTTAGTGATATTCTCTTAATTTTCATCGTTTACTCGTATCTGTGGTCAGCGGTGACCCATTTAGTCAAACCTTATAACGGACTTCCTAATATATTCTCCTTACCAAAAATCCTCTCAAGTACCGATATTGACTTTTGGGAGAGTTCCTGCGTAAACAACAAGGTAAGGTTGTGTTTTGCGCGCGAACAGCTTACGTAAAATAGGTTTCGGTTTCGCTCAAAGGTATCTTGCTTGTCTACAGGGCATGGTCCATCCATCCACTCCAGCATTTGATTCCAGTTATACTGATTCCAGCCCCGACCACAAATAACAAGCACATTGTCAAACTGTGCGCCTTTTACACCGTGCTTTGTTGAAAATGGGGTCTTGTCGTCAATATAAGCGCCCAAACTTGAAAGCTCCTGGTAGGCTATAGAACGAAACTTGCTAAGCTTGCGAAAAAAAGTCGATTCATCATCATTCAACTCCCCGGACTCCGTTAATACAAGATTTTTGAATCTTGTTTCTGAGTCTTCAATTTTAAATGGGATTCGAGGTGTATTGGTCTCCATAAGGAGATCCAGCATATCGCCGATTGTTCCAGTAGCCTTTATTTCGAAAGCCTTCTGAAGATTTTTCAGCCAATTAGTTTTATCTGATTGGCGCTTTAATTGAGGATGATTCTGCGTCTTAATCTGCAGCAAATCGCCGTACTGCTTATGCTCATATGCAGATAAGGTTGGCTCAACAACTTCAAGAAAGAACTTTATATACTTGTCATTCTTTTTTAAATAATCGTCTGTGTGGGAAAAGCAGTCAGCTAGATTTTTAAAATTCTGCTCGCTAGCGATAAGATTATTGGTTAAAAATAGGATTTTTGTCTTATCGGTAGACATATCCCAACCATCGGCAATCATCTGTGACTTCGTCTTTAAGATATAATCCTTTGCATCAGATTCCGGAAGGTCATCCTTCCAATGCCCACCTCCTTTGCCATCTCTTCTAACACCATTCCAATCATTGGAATGAAAAACCTTTATGACACCTTCAGAGTTTGGATTCGATTCAGCCTGCGGGAGATCGGGGCGCATTCTGTTCAAACATTGCACTATATTCTTATCCGATCGAAAATTCGCCTTTTTACCTATTTCTACAATTTTTCCTTTGGCGCTGGAAATCAAGCCGCAAGCAGAGGTGCCGTATATCTTTTGCCAATGGTCTCCAAAAAGCCCAACCATAACACCAGAGTCATTATCTATAAGATTTTCAACGATGCTTTCCGCCAACTTACGATCGGTGTCTTGATATTCGTCGATAAACACTATCGGAAATTTACTTCTTAGCAGCTTTTGAAATTTCGGATAACACAGCATGCGGGCCATCAATGAAACCACATCATCATGATGTAAGGTGATTTCTCTTTCGTTAATCGAAGGAAAACCCAGCTCGTATTTAACGAGTTGATTACTAATACCAGAAGAATCAGCTATTCTCTGCACCCATTTTTCACCCAACCCAGGGATATGCTCCCGCAATTTAACTTGATAGTGTTGCAAAATACTCCAACAGAACGCGTGAATGGTATCTGAAAATATAACTGGGTGATGGTCCGTTCTATCCTTGATTTCATCCTTTGCTACGTTCGTGTATGTAATACAAGCAATTTGCTGCTGCTTACTTAACAATTCGTTGGCTTGGCGTGATATGAGATACTTAATAGATTCAATTAATGAATAGGTCTTTCCAGCACCCGCTCCGGCTTCTAGGCGAAAGCAGAAATTGTTATTGATACAATTTCTGATTTTTTCAAGGGCTTCGATTGAAGCCTGCTCTGCAGGATTAAGCAGCATCATGACTTAGCCTCATTCCTCTTAACGACAAAGTCGCTATCGAGCCACATCAACCCATCACGGATATACTTAGGAACCACCCATTGTGTCTGGTCAATTGAATATTTGATTGCGAAGTTAGCCTTCCCATCTTTAGCTTCCTTTTCTGCTAAATCGATGGCATTTTCTTCCAGCTCTATAGCTGAACCCCCAGACAGATTAAATTTGGCTTGATTAGCAAATACAAAAGCGTCTTCAAAGCTTCTACCACAACAAGTATGCCCGTCCTCAGGAACTTGATACGCAATTCGACGGCTTCCGGACAATTTTTCAGCGTCTGTCTTATCCTTTAACTTCTTGAACAGAATATCTCTGCTTTGATCAAACCATCTATTAATTCCGGCATTAGAAGATCTAACTGCTTGCGATGAAGGGCATGCCACATAAGACGTCCGCTTTCCACTCTTTACCGGTCTGGTTCCGTCAATATCAGTAATGACAAGAGTTTTGAGCTCGAGAAAATCAAGGAACTTATAGAAATGGTGAGCATAGGCTCCACCCACTTCAACTACAGATAAATATCTTCGGCGTAAATTGCACTGCTCTGCGGCATCAACCTTCTTGATCATCTCTGGTAAGAGTATCCGCTCTGTTGCGCCTTCGATTAAAATAGCTCTATCCGCAAAATAGAGGTCGCACTTTGTGAGCGTTAAATACTTGTGTAAAAACTCTTTATCCGTCTTTGACTCTTCACTGCAAAAGGCTTCTGCTAAGTCTTTAATCTTGGTTTCCTTACCGTTTTTAGACAGGAAATAACGTACCTTGCTAAAGTCAGCCTCATTAGCGATATGTGACGAGTGGGTACTAACAACAAACTGTACTGGCCATACTTTTCCATCATTCAACTGCTTTTGGAACTCGTTAACTATCTCCTCCAGCTGTCGAATAAATACCTCTTGCATTTGAGGATGAAGATGCGCTTCAGGCTCTTCAATAAAAATCAAGTGACCTTTAGGGGGTGTTGTTTGCGACTGGTACTCTCTAAAGTACTCGTAAATCCTGAAGAGGATGAATATGAGGTTTCGAACTCCTAGACCATTATAGGTTTCGGGCAGCGTAAAATGGTCATCTCCCTCGTAAAAAACTCTGGTATTGCTCTCCAACAATGACTTTACATTTAGCTCAGTCGCAGCACTTAAATTGGGATCTTGTAGCCCTGGGTATCCAAATATCTCCAGCTTTGGCAGAAGTTCTTTCACCTTTTCCTGAAAGTCGGTATCAACTTTCTCCTGAAGCTCTTCAATCACTTTGTTGACTTCTTCAGATTTGGATTTAAAGGCCTCTGGCGCCCCATCTCTTTTCGCGCTGTTAAATAAATTCCCTAAAGATTTCCCGAGTACGTCTCGCTCACTGTGCGTTTCATCATCCAGGCCTCGCTGGGCATTGATCAGCCCTGAAAGGATTAGCCGTTTAAAGGATGCGAATTCAAGTCTAGCCTTGTTGTCAGGGTTGGTCGGATCGATCGCATATATGACAGGTTCATAATGCTGACTTATCGACTCTTTAAGGCCTGAGTAATATTTCTTTCGATTGGAAAGATCCAGCGAATTAAAAAAATCTTTAACCTTGCCATCCTTCAACTGATAGGAAACCAATACACAGGTCTCAAAGAGGGTATCGTCTAAATCAACAATAAAGTCGCCCAAAACACCGAAGTCGTTTTCATTGTCCTTGTAGTCAAGGCGAAGCTCTAACTCTATCGTTGGCATTAAAGAGCGAACCTCTTTATCTTCCTCAGAATTTTTGAAAGACTTCAGAGCTTCTTCAAAGCCTTTAAGGCACAACTGATTAAAGTCTTCATACCGAATTTTTGGCCCGCCTGAATTTAAGAAGCTTCGGAAAACCTCCGCGAATGAGGTCTTTCCCGTGTTGTTGCGCCCGACAATCAATGTTGTTCTATCATCCAATGTCAGGTTGACGTTCTTTAGCAATCGGTAGTTTTTTATTCGGGCGCTTTTAATCTTCATCATTCTTCCTTGCAAATTAACTCAGTTTTCCTGAAAACGATTTCTGACTCAAAGCATTAAACAACTCATTATTAGCGTTTAAAGCCGCCTGATGTGCTGCCAATTTTTCTTTGGTAGAAACGACAATGTCTCTGTAACGATTCTGCAGACTCACCGGAGGGATAATAATCGGTATATCTTGCATTTCCTGAGCATTGATATTTGCCATACCAACAATACTCTTGCACATATTCTGCAAAGTCGCTTTCCCATGTGCAGAGTTCAGATAACCAGAAATATAATGGCTATTCGCCTTCTCATTGGTTCTTACTCGAATCAAGTAGCCCGCAATCGCAACCGGATCATCTCTATCGTATACAGCCGTTTTCCCAACCAGCTCTTTGCTGTTAGTTCTGTTGAAAAGTAAGTCGCCCTTCACAGCCAAATACTTTGGCTTTTCCTTGTCAGTTAGATCGATGTACTTTAAGTCCGTCATATCTATGGCACCCTCGTAGGTAATATTTCCCATACGTAAAATGGGATAATCACCACCCGCTTCGGATGCCTTTGCGGATGAGCCATAATTCGCTGATTCCACGAGATCTCGAATGGTCCCTATTGGGAACCCCTTCGGATTAGTCACCGGATCACCAAACATATCCAAAAACACAGAACGCAAAAACTCGTCGGCCAGCTGGATGGCTTGCTGGCGTTTGCGGCGGATGGCGTCGGCTTTGTCGAGAATGGCGGCGATGCGTTTTTGTTCGGTTAGGGGTGGGAGAGGGATTTCAAACTCAGCCAACTCTGATATACGAATATTTTTTATGTTTGCACCAGATGATGATCTGGTCCAATTCCGAAAGCCGGGTGAAGAGAGAAAATGATATAAGTAAGATGCAGATACTTTACTTTCAATGGGTCTTATTCCGGCACAGAACGCACCAAAAGAACCCTCGAAATCAACTTCGGATTTTGCGCATTTCCCAACCAAATCTGAACTGCCGGATGATGTACACATCACAATATCATCACGACGAATCTTTTGGTGTGCCTTAATTTTCTCCCTTGGCACCCAAATCTGGCCCTCATTCAGCAGCAATGAATCCTGGATACTACCAGCTCGGATAACAGGTAATTTTCCATCAGACTGAATCGTATCTCCCTCCTCTTTGGAAAAGCTAACACCGCGAATAACGTCTGCAACAGCTGCCAGGGGAACCTTTCTCACAGCATCCCCTCCAACTCATCTAAGTCAGCCATGATCTCTTTTTCTAATGTTTTCAGATTCTTCAGAATTTTCTTTGGGTCATCGTACTGCTCTTCCTCATACACCACTTCTTTATAGCGGTTGATGGAAAGGTCAAACTTGTTGTCGGCGATGTCCTTGGCGTCGACCACAAACGCTTTCTGTGTTTTATCACCAAAGGCTTCAACAATTTCTTTGATCGAAGCATTACTTTCAACTAGGGCGCGGTATTGCTTCCACTTAGCAATGGCATCAGGCAGGTCGTTACTGCCTTCACCCTTCAATTCATTACGCTTGTCATCCAGTGAGTAGCCATCTGCCTGCAGGTCGTAAAACCAGACGCGCTCGGTAGTGCCGCCCTTGGTAAACAGCAGTATGGCGGTACTGACACCGGCATAAGGTTTAAATACCCCGCTGGGCAAACTGACGATACCTTCCAACTGATTGTTCTCAATCAGTTCTGCACGCAGTTGTTGGTGCGCCTTGGAGGAACCAAACAGTACGCCATCTGGCACGATCACAGCGGCACGGCCACCGAGCTTGAGTGCGCGCAGAATATGCGCCACAAACAGCAGTTCGGTTTTTTTGGTTTTGACCAGACCGAGGACATCCGGGTTGGTATTGGTTTCATCCAGGCTGCCTTTGAATGGCGGGTTGGCCAGAATCACATCAAAGAAGTTTTCTTCCTGCTCGAGGAAGTTCTCTTTAATGGATTTGCTCAGAGAGTCCTGGTACAGAATGTTGGCGCCATTCACCCCGTGCAGGGCCATGTTCATGCTGCTGACGCGGAGCATGGTGGTATCGAAGTCAAAGCCCCAGAACATGTTTTTATTGATGTGGTCGCGGTAAGGCTCTAACAGGTCACCGGTGTAGTGTTTGTTGCCGTCTTCATCTTTAAAGATTCCCGCCTCGCTGGAATGTACACGGTTAAGGTACTCCATGGTGCGGGCGAGAAAGCCGGCCGTGCCACAGGCTGGGTCGCAGATGGTCTCGGAAGGCTGAGGATCGACCAGTTCGATCATGGCATCAATGATATGGCGCGGGGTACGGAACTGACCGTTAATGCCAGCGGTGGTGAGCTTGCTGAGCAGGTATTCGTAAATATCGCCCTTTACGTCGCTTTGGGTGAGCGGCAGCTCGTCCACCATTTCTACAGCGCTGACCAGTACCGATTCGTTTTTGATTTCGAGGTCGGCATCTTGCATGTATTCGCCGATATGGCCTAACGCCTCGATGGCGCTGCCATCACTGCCTAGCCCATCTTGCTCATCCGACTTTTTACCCAGTTTGGCAAAGTAAGGGAAGACGTTTTGCTTAAGGTGTTTATGCAGCTCTTTGCCGCTGAGGTTTTTGAAATTCTTCCAGCGCAGCAATTGGCCTTCTGGGCTATTGGGAAACAGGCGGTCAAAGTCTTTGCCCCCTTTTCCTTGCTTATGAAGAGCGTTCGCTTTGCGCTCTGCCATATCTTCCTGCATGTCGAGCATGCGGGCAAACATCAAGTAGCTGATCTGCTCGATCACCGTTAATGGGTTGGTGATACCGCCGGTCCAGAACTTCTCCCAGAGCTTGTCGATATCGTTACGTATTTTGCCTGTTAGCATTGAGTTACTCGCTTAATGGTTTTCTGCTGTTTCTGATTCGATTGTGGGTGCCGATTGTGCATCACGGTTTAGATGTTCTTGTTCCGGCTCTGATAATGGCTCTTCTATTAATGGCTCTTCTATTAATGGCTCTTCTATTAATGGCTCTTCTATGGGCTCAACAATTAAGGCCAAACGCTCAGTCTCGAAATCCACATGTGTTGCCTCCAGATGGGGAAGGCTTTTGCTGACTTTGGCGGAGAGCTGACTGAATCGATCCACCTTGCCGTACAAACCTTGCTGGCCAGCCAACGCTTTGACTGTGTTGTTGTAGTGATTGCTGACAGTGCTCAGGGTGCCACCTAACTTGCTCAATCGCTCAGCAACCGTACACACAGAGTTGTAAATATCGCCTGCTTTCTCGCTGATTTCGCGGGCTTCTGCGTTACTGCGTTCAATCATCCACAGGTTGGAAACGGTGCGCAGAATAGGTATCAGGGTGGTATGGGAGACCAGCACGATGCCTTTTTTGTAGCCGTATTCGAACAGATCTTTGTTGTTCTTGAGCGCCTCGATATAGGCGGGCTCTATCGGCATAAACATGAGCACAAAGCTGGGGCTGCGCATACCCACCAGGTTGGTGTAGTCCTTTGATGCCAGATCATCAATGTGCTTGCGCACGGCTTTTACGTGCTCGCTCATGGCAAGCTGGTATTCTTCTGGCGATTCCGCGCCTACAGCCCGGTCATAGGCATTCAGGGCTACCTTGCTGTCGATGATGATGTGCTTACCATCAGGCAGCTTGATCAGATAATCGGTTTGCTTTTGCTTGCCTTCGGCATCTTTGAATGAGCTTTGCACTTCGTAGTGCGCTTCTTCGATCAAGCCGCTCATCTCTAGGGTGCGGCGCAGTTGCGCTTCACCCCAGGCACCACGCTGCTGGGAATCACCCTTGAGGGCTGAGGTCAAATTATTGGCCTCTTTGCTCATTTGAAGGCCAATTTCCAGCACCTTTTTTATCTCGGCATTGAGGCTGGTATTTCCCTGAAGCGACGCATCGTGTACTTCATTGATACGCTTCTGGAAGCCTTCGATCTGCTCGCGGAAGGGCTTGAGCATGGTGTCGATGCTTGCCTGGCTGGTATGGGTAAAGGTTTTGCCTTTTTCCTCGAAGATTTTGTTCGCCAGATTCTCGAATTCTTTGGTGAGCGATTGCTTGGTCTCACTGAGCTGTTGCATCTGCTCTTTGAAGTGCTCTTCTTTGCGTTCCAGCGTGGTTTTCAGTTCTGTTTGCTCATTACTGAGCGACTGATAGCGCTCCTGAACCTGGGTATGGCGCTGCTGAACCTCCATGAGGTTCTGCTTGGCTTCTTTTAGTTGCTCACGCGCTTCGAAGTTGGACGCTTCAAGCTCTTTGGCCTTTTTGCCTTCCTGAGCCAATTCTTCTTTAAGTTGGCTTACCAGAGAGCGCTCTTGCTGAATGCTCTGTTCTGCCTTTTCCAGACGGCTTCGCAAATCCAGCGTTTGTTCTTTCAGCGCTCGGTTATCAGCCTGGGCAGTTTCCAATTGCTTTTCGGTGCTGTGATGCAGCCCTTTAACCTCATCCAACGCGCTTTGCTGAGATGCCAGCTGACCCTTCAGTTCTGTTACTGTGTCATTCAGGCGTTGCTCGGTGGTTTGGGCTGTAGACTGAACACTATCCAGCCTTGTCTGCAACTTGCTTTCAGACAGATCCTTCTCGTGCAGGGCTGTACTGAGCTGCTTGATGTCTTCTTGCTGCTTCTGGCTCTGCGTATTGGCCAATTCCAGGGCTTGCTCGGTCTGCTTCAGCTGCCCGCTTAGCTCAGTGTTCTTGCGGCCCAGCAATACCATCGCCAGTAAATATCCCAGTACAGCAAGCACCAAGCCTGCTACCGTGGCGGTAATAATAAGTTCAGTCGTCCATTCCAGTGATTGCATGTTCACTCCTGTGTGCTTTCTGGCTGTGAACCCGATGATTTGGGTTCAGCCTTGATAAAGGGTTTCAACACGGCAATCAGCTCACCCACGTCGTCTGGGGTAAATACGCCGTCAATTCCTTCGTGTGAGACGGAGGTAAATGGCGCGTCGTAGAGCTTTTCAATCACAATGGAACCGTGCTGGGCGATGTAATTTTTGAGCAGATTCATAAACCGCACCTGCTGAGCGGTTAGCGCTGGATGAGCGTGTAAAAAGCTCTTGAAGTGGTCTTCAATGGCTTGTGCGTCCAGGCCGATAATTTCACGTACTGTCAGGTGCAATTGATCCGCCGTACGACCATAGAATTCATTCAGCACCTCCAGACTCACACCTGGGTGGCTGGTGAGTATGGTAGACGTCAGTGTTTTTAGTTCAGGCTCTGCAATTGGTTCCCCTTTGCGGATTTTCTGCAACGTGGGGTTGGCAGCCACCATTTGATCCAAAATATCCTTGAGCCTGCGGCGGTAGATCATGGCCTCATTGGCACCGGCGATCTTTACCTCACGCTCAGCTTCACGCACCCCGGAATCCCCTGCACGCGTGGTGCCGGTCTCATAACCGGGGCCAGTTCGCTGCTGGCGATATTTCATAATGCCGCGCAACTCTTTACGGGCCTTTTCTAACCTTTCAATATTGGGCGCTTGCCAAAAGTCGGCACTGCGTACTTCTGCAATGATGGCGTCTTTCTGGCGTACCGCCTGAATGTTCACGGCCAGTTTGTCTATCTCGGCGAGCAGCAGATCTCTGCCATCATCAAAGCAGCTCGCTTGTTCTACCAGGCAGCGTTCAATGGTAGCCATCAGCTTGTCCAGCTGGGTTGCATGTTTGTCGCGAAGCACACGTGCAGACATTAAGGGTGCCATGGTATTGGCCAGCAGATGCTGGGTTTTCGCATCGAACCCCTTGAGCAGATCGGTTTGCTGCAGCTGATGTACGGTACGTAATTCCCGCTTTACCGCGATGCTGGTGTCGGGCAAGTCATTAATGTCGGCCCGCAGTAGCTCAATGGCCGTATCAAAAGCGGCCGCATGGTTTTGCTGTAATGCCGCCTGCGCCAGCTCAAGACGGGCTTCAAAGGTGGTTTGCAGCAAGGATTTACTGCCGGTGTCATCAGGCTCCTGATACTCTTCTTCGAAAAAGTCGAAGTTGCCATAATGGTCGAAAATCAGGAACTCGGTTTTATGCTTACCTGGACCAAAGAGATTCGGGCGCAAGCGCGTGCCACGACCAATCATCTGCCAGAATTTCACCCAGCTCTTTACCGGCTTGGCAAACACCAGGTTGACGACTTCAGGCACGTCGATGCCGGTGTCCAGCATATCCACTGAAATAGCGATGCGAAAATCGTTATCGGATTTTTTGAATTCTTTGATCAGGCTTTCCACATGGGGAATCGCATTGTGGATGACCTTGCACACCTTGGTGCCATATTGCGGGTAGAGCTTGCAGAACAGTTTTTCCAGGTGCTCAGCATGATCCTGGCGCTGAGCGAAGATAATGGTTTTGCCGACTACGGAACCTGTCTCATCCTTGATGCCATTGTTGATCAGATTTTCAAGGATGATGCGATCGGTATCTTCGCTGAAGATCTTACGGCCAATATCTTTGCCTGCAATGGTGGTATTGCGGGCTTCTTCCTCACCCAGGTCTTCTTCCAACTGACGCTTTTGTTCTTCTGTCAGGTCGTTGTAATGAATACCATCACGAAGAAAGTCGGTGGTCAGGTCTTTCACCCGGAAGGGTACCAGGTAAGGCGGTTCGTTATTAATGGCCGCGTCCAACCCAAACTCGAATGTCGGATCGGTGGTTTCGCAATCGAACATATCAAAGGTATTTCGACTGATGAATTTCACCGGGGTTGCGGTTAAGCCCACCTGCAAAGCATCAAAGTAATCGAACAGGTCACGATACTTGTTGTAGATGCTGCGGTGGGATTCATCGGCAATAATCAGATCGAAAAAGCCGACATCTAACTGTGCAAAGCGATTCATCATGCCGGGGTAGGTGGCAATGTAGATCCGCGCACTTTGATCAATCTTGTTGGTTTCACCAATCACACAACGCGGCTCGGATGGCAGGTTTTGCTTAAAGGCATCATCTGCCTGTACGCGCAGCTCTTTTCGGTCGCACAGGAATAATGCCCGCTTGCCCCAGCCGTTACGCAACAGCAGCTCAGCCAACGCGATAGCTACGCGAGTTTTACCGGTGCCGGTGGCCTGAATGATGAGCGCTTTACGACGCTGGCTTTGAAAATGCGCTGCGACCGTTTTGATGGCTTCAATCTGGTAAGGACGATCAGCAATGCTGAGTTCTGGATTGAACTTTTCGAGCTCTGCCGCACGATAGTGGCGCTGATAAATCAGGTAATCCAGGCTGTCTTTACTGTAAAAGCCATAAACTGGCCGGTAGGTGTTGTACTGGTGATCGTCCCAGATGAAGGTTTCGTAGCCGTTGGAATAGAAAATGACCGGACGTTGGTAGCCCATGTGCTCAAAGGCATCGGCATATAGCCGGGCCTGTTCTCGTCCGGCCTGTAGGTTGGTATTACCGGACTTCTTAGCCTCGATCACAGCAAGTGGATGACCGTTATCGCCCCAGAGCACGTAATCCACATATCCCTTACCGCTTGGGTTGTTGGGAAACTGTACTTCAACTTCCTGGCCGACCTGATCGGGGTTCTGAATATCCCAGCCAGCTTGCAACAACATGGTATCGATCAACAGGGCGCGTGTTTTGGCTTCGTTCCATTGCAGGCTGTCGGCCACCTGCTGACTCTGCTGCTGGCGTTTTTGCTGATCGGCCCTGGCAGGCGGCTCCAGCTTTTCGATGTTTCTGGTGCGCTCACGCTCCAGTTGATCCATGACTCTTTCGAGCTCTTCTTGCTGCTTTTGCAGTTCTTTCTCGTAGCTCGAAACGGATTTCTGTAGCTGATTTAAGGTTGCTGTTGGATCTTTTACATCAGAGAATGCGGCGATTTTTTCCTTCTTCTTGCCGTAATACTTAATGCCCATATACATAGCCAACCGGTGCGCCGTGCCCAGTGCCATTTGTGCATTACGTAACTCACCCTCTGCGCCGTGGGCGGTGTCATTGCCTTGAATACGCAAAAAGTTGATCTGATGAATCAGTGATTTGCTAACGCAATCCTCAAAAACCGGACTTTTGATCAGCTCATAGAAGCTGGACTGCGGCATACGCGGCAGCAACTCTTCCTTGTAGATGGCCTTGGTCAGCTCTTCAGCAAAACTGCGCAAACGGGTCAAAGCACTACCCGGATCAATATGCAAGACCGCCTCGGCCAAACCACCGAGGTTAGCAAGCAGGTCATTCTCGGGTCTCAAGAATTCGAAGTTCACTGATTTCATAAAAATTATTCTGTCCATGACAGCCTTATTGCGAAGGCCGTGCCAAGTTTACTTCATCGCTAGGAAATGCCGTATTTTTCCATCCAGTTGTTCAGTGTCTGGTAGTTTTTCAAGCCCAAAAGCTGTGCTGCGCGGGTCTTATTCTGGCCACTGTGGGCCAATGCCTTACGGATATAGTCCGCAGTAACACAACCAATTATCTCTTGTATATCAACACCTTGAGAAACATCCTTGTTCAGCAACCCCGAATCCTGCTCCGGCATATGGAACAGAGCCTGACGGATATCGCCAGCATTGATCACATCACCTTGGCACCACAAGGCTGAGCGCAATAAGGTGGATTGCAATTCACGCACATTTCCTCGCCAAGGATGCTGAAGGATAATATTTTTTGCGTCAGGAGAAATTTTTTTACCCTCAAGCATTGAGTCATGATCACTCATCGCTTTGATTAAGGTATCCGTCAGAAGCGACAGATCGCCCTCTCGCTCCCTCAGCGGTGGCAGATGCAAAACACCAACAGCCACACGGTAAAACAGATCCTCCCTGAAACGGCCGTTGGCAACCGCCTCCATCAAGTTGCGATGTGTAGCTGTGATCAGGCGAACATCGGCCTTTTGTTCTTTGGTGCCCCCTACCGGAACGAATGCCCCTTCTTGCAATACCCGCAAGAGGCGCACTTGCACACTGGGCTCCAGCTCGCCAAATTCATCCAGGAACAAGGTCCCGCCATCAGCTTGCTCGAATACTCCAGGCTTGTCAGACGTAGCACCGGTAAATGCCCCTTTCTTGTGGCCAAAGAGGACTGAGTCGACCAGTTCACCGGGAATGGCTCCACAGTTCACCGGCACAAATGCGTTATTGGCCCGTTGGCTGGCATTGTGGATGGCGCGAGCAAAGAGTTCTTTACCGGTGCCGGTCTCGCCATAAATCAATACCGACACTTCACGTTCCGCCAGTATCTGGGCCTGTGCCTTCAGAGCCTGCATCCGAGGGTTGCGGGTAACGATATTGTCGAATGCCGCATTGATGGGAGCATTGGCTTCTGCCAACTGACTGATCTTGGCACTGCCTATGTTTTGAGCGGCAGGCAGGTACTCTGCGGAAAGCTCAAATGGGATTTCTACCTGCTGAACGCCCTGTTCCAGTGACGATTGATAAAACTGACAGGCATAGCGGGTTTTGCCCAAAAGAATCCAAACCGCCTGCATGGCCGGGGTTCCCGGACTTAACAGAATGGACAACTCACAACCCAACCCTCTCAACCTGGCGAGTTGCTGATTGGCCTGGACATAGATTTCACCAAAATTGACCGGCGAGGACAGGGAAATGGCTTGAGCCTGGATTGGTGCGGCGACCTGCTTCTGCAGCCATGCCAGATAGGGCTTTACCTGATCTTCCGGATAGTTGTAGAGCAGCTCTACGCTGTCGAACACCTGCGCTTTGAGAGTTGCTGCAATTGGGCCAAGGGTTTGGCCCTCTGCATCGGTGCTGCCCGTGGCCTTCAGGTCGTTACCCCCAACCCAGCTCACCAGTGTTTGAGGCCCACGCTTGTTTTTTGATTCAGGCCTGCTCATCCGTGAACTCCAACATATCAGCCACCTCACATTCAAACAGGCAGCAGAGCTTGTCTAAAGCATCGATGTCGATCTTTTGCGCTGTTTCCTTGTACATCAGGGTCACTGTATTCCGGCTGAGCCCGGTTTCGCGTAAAACGTCGGAGATCTTCATTTTTCGCTCCCCCATTAGGCGAGCGAGATGGCAACGTATCATGACCGGGCCCTATTGTTTACAGTGTTAGGCCCGACATTAACTTATGAACTGAAAAAATTAAAGACAGGGTGAAATATTTACCCGTAGAAAAGAAAATATCGGAAAGTAGTATGTATTTTGATCTACTCTTGGAGGCAGTGCGTCAACTCGAGGCGGCCGGCAGTATTCCCAGGTATCCTCTCAAAACGCGTGAAATACACTCTGGTTTCGCCGAATGACATCCCGCATCGGCCAGAAATACGAAACGTACCTGCTTGGCGTAGTCGGGTACTGAGATAACCTGCCATCCTTCAGAATGGCGCTAAACAGATATTCCTGCGGTTCTTCATATTGACGAGGGCGATGCCAAGCCTCCACGGTTTGGTGTTAGGCATTCATGCTCTCCATTTAAATTTTCAAGATTTTGCAGACTTAGAAGGTTAGCGGCTTATAAAAGCAACCCTACTTCCGCCAAGATTCAATAATCTTGTCTTTACCCTTCATAAAATAAACCCACTCGCGTCCGTTTTTCTCTCTATAAAAAAGCTTCTGCTTAACCAATCCATTTAGAACAGCCGCAGCCGTATTGTATGAACAGCCCAAATTATGCTCCACATTCCGGATCGTAAATTCTTGAACGTCGCCACTTTTTGCGACCTGGAAGACAGTTCTCTGCTTGTCATTCAACTTCTTATATAAACCAGAATCCCAAAGCCATCTATTGAACCGCTCAATTTCTAGAGCCGCATCTTTATATGCCTTCTTAAACTTTTCAATTGCTCTAACGACTATCTTGCTCTGATATTCAATAAAATATGTCAAATCCATTTGATCTGTTTCTGAATACAGATAGCTTTTCCCATACTGAATCGGCGCCTTCTTCAGAAGAACACTTATCGCGATAAATCTAAATGCTGAAAAGTCACTTTTAAACAAATACCAATAAAATAAAGCTCTAGCCACCCGACCATTTCCATCTCTGAATGGGTGCTCATATCCAATACAAAAATGCAAGACTATTGCCTTGATAAGCGGATGCAAATATGATTTTTCATCTGCATTTTCGTGATCATAGTTGACCCAGCTAACAATATCCCTCATTCTATTTTTTAAATTATTAGCAGGAGGGGGCGTATGGACAATCTCACCCTCCGGGTCCACTACGTGAACATTGTCAGCGGCCCGCCTAAATACGCCAGGCTTATATTCATCATCATCTATCCCTTCCACACCAATCTTGTGCAAGTCGAGAATGAGATCAATAGATAAAGGCTCATGCCTTTTTTCCCAGGCAAACTGCATCATTCTATAGTTGCCTAAGATCATTTTTTCACTGGCGTCCCTCGGTTTTCTGTTTCTCTTCAGCATCTCCTTTGCAACCCGAGTCGTGGTTGCAGCACCTTCTAGCTGACTACTACTAATTGATTCATCTTCGATAAGATCACTTAATAGATACTTGAGCTGAGTTTTCTCATCTATTTTGCTACCTATCCACTCCAAGTAAGCGCTCGTAGTATTTCTGTCTGTTTCCGAAATAGCCTTCTGAATCGACGGTGTCAGCATGAAACTACAATGATTCTCGGGCTCACCTAGAGAAATTAGATAAGACTGCTGTTGATTACGTGCGTTTCTAACGAAAGACCATGCCACAGCTGCATCTAATCCTTGCGGGACTCTATGCCGTAGTTCATCAAATGGCTGGTACCTTCCCTTTTTGTCTAGCGGGGTATGGAAGTCTAAATAGCCCAGTAGTTGGTCTGGGCTATCTGATGCGACCTTTTGGAAAGGATTAGGCTCCAAAGGTGGAGGGACAACTATCTTCATATCTCAAATTTCCAATATTTGAGATAAATATACACAACCAACGCAGACCTGTCTCATTTTTAAAGAAACTGAGACAAAGCCAAAAATAGCCTGAAACTATCAGAATTTTACAACTGATACCTATAATTGATAGAGAACCAGGCAGATGAGAAAGCAACTGGACTCAGGCACTGGAAAACTTCATCAACACCAGCCCCGAAACAATCAGAATCGCCGCACCAATCCTCATCGCATTGACCGGTTCCGCAAAAACCATAATCCCGACAAGGAACGCACCAATAGCGCCAATACCCGTCCAGATGGTGTATGCAGTACCGAGTGGAATAGTGCGCATCGCCACAGCCAACAGCCAGAAACTGCCGATCATTGTGACGACGGTGATAATAGAGGGAGCAAGCCGGGTGAAGCCGTGGGACTGCTTCATGGAGAACGCCCAGACGACTTCCAGGGCGCCGGCGAGGAGAAGGTAAAACCAAGACATAGACTGCTCCGTTTTCAAACAGGGCCAGGTCGTCCTGGGAATTTCTACCCATATTGGGGGAGGTCGTCCTCCTTCAACGGCTCGAACAGTACCCCATGGGAAAAGCTTGAGCAAGTATCCGCCGGGCCGTGTAGCTGGGTTTCGCGTGACTCAAGAGTCCCGACAGGCACATGCCGAAACTTGTAAATTTCTCGCTGCCGGCAGATCAGAGGCGCGGGGCGTGAGAGATCAAACGCTGAATGTATTCAGCAAGCGGGTTCGACGCACTCACTCAGGAAATACCTTTTCCCGGTTGCCGCGCCGCAGGCGACTGAAATACTGCAGTTCCCAGGGGCGCAATGCCACCAGCAGGCTGGAGCCGTAGCGTTCGTCCAGCGCCAGTTCGCTGTCAGCATCGTGCAGTTCATCGAATTGCTGTAGCAGTCGATCCATTTTCTTCATCAGCTCTGCATTCGCGGTGCGCGACAGCATGCCGGTGCGGAACACGAGTTTTTCCCCGGGGCCGGAGAAACTGGAGGCGAGAAACTCCGGCTGCACTTCTTTCTGGAACAGCTGCTGGATGGGTCCGTTGGGGAGCCAGTGGAATTCCTTTGCCACGATCACCCGGTAGCGGTTGAGCGGTAAAAGTTCGATCAGCTTCAGTCGATCGAGACGCGCCAGTAGCTGGATGCTCTCGGTCTCACTCAATTCGTAGGTCTCGAGAATCTGCTCGATGGTCCAGCGATTGAGCACACACACCGCCATCAGCAACAGATGCGGATCGGCGGCAATTTCCCGCTCCTGCTCCTCGCTCAGCGTCGCAATACCCCGCCGCGCCTCGGCGGCCTTGCGCACCAGCTCGGAGAAATCCAGCCCGGCGATGCCGCACAGCGATTCGAGGCGGTCGACAGACAGGGGGCCGCCGGTGAACATCCGCTTGATGCTGCTCTCCGACAGGTCCAGCTGCCGGGCGATTTCCGCGTAAGTCACTCCCCGCGCCTTCAGTTCACGCTTAAGCGTCTTCATCAGCGCCTGTACCTGGCTCATTCCTCGCCTCCTCAAATTCCTGTCCTGCAGAACCACCAAGGTATCGCCATTTGATACTTTTCAGTTCGGTTCACGCGACTTTATCGGATCCAGGTGATCCCTGCGAGCCTTTGCCGATAGATTCCGCAACGGCGCGTGCCTCCCGTGGCACGCAGTTCGATTCAGCCCCAGGCGGCTTACAGAGGAACCGACTATGCAACGTTTGCGGAGCAACCCCATCGGCTGGTGTGTGTGTTTGTTACTGGGGGCACTGGTGCCCGGATTGGCGATGGCCGCCGGCCTGCTGACCCCGGCCAACAGCAACCTGCCCCAGTTGGAGATCAAGGAGCACCACGTGAATGTGGTGATCGAGGATGGCTACGCCATTACCGAAGTGGACCAGACATTCGCCAACCCCCACGACCGGGAACTGGAAGCCATTTATTCCTTCCCGGTTCCTGAAAAGGCCTCGGTGGGTGAATTTACCTACTGGATCGACGGCAAGCCGGTGACTGGCGAAGTGATGCGCAAGCAGCAGGCGCGCGAGCTGTATGAACAGGAAAAATCCCAGGGCCGGCGAACCGCGCTTACCGAACAGGATGAGTACCGCAGTTTCGATAGCCGCGTGTACCCGGTACTGCCAAACGACACGGTGCGTATCCGCCTGGTATACATCCAGCCGGTACACGCGGAGCTGGGCATCGGCCGCTATGTGTACCCGCTGGAGGAAGGCGGTGTGGATGAAGAGCGTATGGCGTTTTTCACTTATCAACAGCACGTGCAGGAGGCCTTCAGTTTCAAGCTGACCATGCGCTCCTCCTACCCCATCGATCAGTTCCTGATGCCGGCGCACCCGCAGGCGCAGGTACAGCGCTCGTCCGACCAGGAATGGCAGGTCTCCTTTGCGAACTCCGCCGGCGCCGCTGCGCTTGCCGATGAGTTGGGCCAGACACCGGAGCAGACACTAGCGTCGCTCACAACGGCGACGGCAACCGCCAGCGCCTTTACCCTGGACAAGGACATCGTCGCCTACTGGCGACACCAGCCCGGTCTGCCGGGTGCCGTGGATATGGTCACCTACCGCCCCGAGGGCAGCGAGCGCGGCACCTTTATGCTGACGCTGACACCGGGGGATGACCTGGCCGCGATTACCCACGGCCGCGACTGGACCTTTGTGCTGGATCTCTCCGGCTCCATGGCGGGGAAATATCACAGCCTTGCCGAAGGTGTGCGCAAGGGACTGGGCAAGCTGCAGCCGGGGGACCGCTTCCGCATGGTGCTGTTCAATGACCAGGCCCGCGACCTGACCAATGGCTATGTCGTCGTCAACGACGCCAATGTGACGCACTATCTGCAGTTGCTGGAAGCTGCGCAGCCCAACGGCGGCACCAACCTGTTCGCCGGCCTCAAAGCGGCGTACACAGGGCTCGATGCCGACCGCCCGAGTGCGGTGATCCTGGTGACCGACGGCGTGGCCAATGTGGGCGTGGTGGCGAAGAAAGCCTTCCTGGAGTTGCTCGAACAACACGATATCCGCCTGTTCACCTTCGTGATGGGCAACAGCGCCAACCGCCCGCTGCTCGAAGGTATGGCCAAGGTATCCAACGGCTTCGCGATGAATATTTCCAACAGCGACGACATTTCCGGGCGCCTGGTGCAGGCGGCTGACCAGTTGCGCCACGAAGCCTACCGGGATATCTCCCTGAGCATTTCCGGCAACAAGTCCAGCATCAAGGTGCGCGACATGAGCCCCGCACAGATCGGTTCCCTGTACAGCGGCCAACAGCTGATTGTGTTCGGTCACTACTGGGGCGATGGCTCCGCGAAACTCGACATCAAGGGCAAGGTTTCCGGCCGCGACGTGCACTACCGCTCGGATCTCAAGTTCCCGTCCACCGATACCCGCAACCCGGAGCTGGAGCGGCTGTGGGCCTATGCGACCATCGAGGATCTGCAGAATCGTATGGACTACCTGGGCCACGACAGCGACAGTGAAGATGCAATCGTCGATCTCGCGGTGGAGCATGGACTGGTAACCCCTTACACCTCCATGGTGGTGGTAGAGGAACAGGTGTTCGAACAGCAGGGTATTGCGCGCAACAACAAGGCCCGTGTCGAACGGGAGAGAGCCGCCCGCGAAAACCGTGCCGTCGCTCCGGTTCAGGACAACCGTCAGGACAGCGCGCAACCCGCCTTTACCGGCAACCGCGCCTACCCCAGAAGCAGCGGTGGATCTACCGGGCTGGTTGTAATTCTTCTGTTGATGATCCTGATGGTGATACGCATCAGGTCGCGCAGGAATACCACTGGAAAATGATTCATCGTGCACAAGATCAGGGCCTCCCCGCGGGGCCCTGTCACTGGTCTTAAAGCCCTTGCACAAGACAATGAAAAAGACGACTCATTGGCGCGCGCCACTGGTGCCACGATACATTCGCCGGCAATAATGGCGCCCCACCCAGAAGGAGTCTCCCATGTCTCACTCATTCCCGCTTTCCGGAAGTTTTTTCAACCACGTAAAACAGCAGGGCTGGAATTTCGCCCGGTGTGTTTTACTGGTGGCGCTGTCCCTGCCGGTGTTCGCCGAAGACAAGCGACCGGCCGCGGATTCCTCATCAAACATCCACAATTTTTCCATCGGAAATTTCAAGGCCACCGCACTGCACGACGGTGACATCCAGCTGCCGAATGACGCCACCGTAATTGGCATCAACCAGCCTCCGGGCAAAATCGCAGCGCTGCTGAAACGCAATGATCTTCCGACCGATAAACTGCAGCTCAGTATTCAGGCACTGCTGGTGCGCGCCGGAGACCGCGTGTATCTGTTTGATACCGGTGCGGGGGATGTGGATTTCGCCGATGCGGGGCGACTGCCGACGGCGCTGGCCGAGGCCGATGTAACACCGGCGCAAGTCACCGATATTTTCATCAGCCACGCACACCCGGACCACGTTGGTGGGCTGCTGGATGAAAATGGATCGCTGCGTTTTACCAATGCCGCGGTGCATATGGCCGCACCCGAGTGGCAGGCGCTGCAGGGCAATGACAGTAACGCCGCGCTGGCGGCAGCCATCAAGCCCGCGGTAAAGCCGTTTGCGCCGGGCAGCGCACTGGTACCGGGGGTTACCGCAGTAAAGGTGGACGGGCATACGCCCGGGCACAGCGCATACGAGATTGCCGATGGCAAGTCGCGACTGCTGTACATCGGTGACAGTGCGCACCACTTTGTGGTCTCGGTACAGCGCCCGCGCTGGACGATTGCCTTCGACGGCGACGCACCGGTGGCGGAAGCCAGCCGCGAAGCGTTACTGGCGCGCGCGGCGGACGATGCTGCGCTGCAGATCTACTCGCCACACTTTCCCTTCCCCGGCCTCGGGCGCTTCCAGCGCAAGGGCGGCGACATTGTGTGGGTGCCGGTTGACTGACTCCTGAGTCTGCAGCCCAGACCACCCGGTACCCCGGGGTACCGGGTGGTCGAGGTACCAGAATACATCCCGAGTCGCTGAGCCTGGAAAATAGTCTTTGACTTAGCTCACGGGGGGGCCTACAGTGCATTTAGTCAAAAGTAAGTCTCTTGTTTAAATCCTCAGTTTCGTCGCATCTGTTTTTCTTCGTCCTGTAGCATCTAAATTCCAGTCTTCTTTGCCGTTCATGCCTCACTGAGGTGTGTCTTTGTTTGTTTACAGGATCGGCTTCTTATTGAACGCCCATTGAATATTTTCTAGTTTTACCCCCAACGCCGTTATGCGTTATCCGCCTGCATACCTTGCCGAGTAACACCTGATCTGCCCTGTCACATCACTCCAGTTCTTACCCAGCGCAATTTTATTGGCGGTTTCTCCACGAGAAAATCATGAGTAAATCCCCAATCGCTACCTTTAATCCGCTGGATTCCGAAAAGTACAGCAACCCTATTCCCGCGCGCGAGTTCATTATGAGCTTGCTTGAAAAAAACCGGAAAATGCTCGATCGCGAGCAACTGGCGAAAGTCCTGCATCTCTCCGGTGATGAACAAAAAGAAGCGTTGCGTCGCCGCCTGCGCGCCATGGAGCGCGATGGACAGATCCAGTTTGATCGCCGCCGCGGATACAGCCTGATCAAGCCGGAAGATCTGGTCAGTGGTCGTGTTATCGGCCACCCGGATGGTTTCGGTTTCCTGAGCAGTGACGACGCAGCGGAAGATCTCTTTCTTTCCGACAACGAAATGCTGACCGTTTTCGACGGTGACGTGGTTCAGGCGCGCATCAGCGGCGAGGACCGCCGCGGCCGCAAGACCGGCGTGATCGTTCGAGTACTGGAACGCAAGACCACTCATCTGGTGGGACGCCTGCAGTGCGAGGATGGCGATTATTTTCTGCAGCCGGAAAATGCCCGCATCGCCCATGAGATCGATGTCGATCGCGAGCACTTACTGGGTGCCAAACCCGGCCAATATGTTTACGTGGAAATCATCGACTACCCCAGCCACCGCTACAATGCCTTCGGCCGCGTGACCGAGCTGCTGGGGGATGCCATGGGCGCTGGCATGGAGATCGATGTGGCGATCCGCAGCCACGAAATTCCCCATCGCTGGCCACAGGATGCCCTGCGCGCGGCGCGCCAGCTGGGCAGTGAGGTCCCGGAGGCCGACAAGCGGCATCGCGCCGACTTGCGCACGCTGCCGTTTGTGACCATCGACGGCGAGGATGCCAAGGATTTCGACGATGCCGTTTTCTGTGAACAAACGGCGTCCGGAAACTGGCGCCTGCTGGTGGCGATTGCGGATGTTTCCCACTATGTTGCGCCGGACAGTGCGCTTGACCAGGAAGCGCAAACGCGCGCGACCTCCGTGTATTTTCCCGGCCGTGTTGTGCCGATGTTGCCGGAATCCCTGTCCAATGGCCTGTGCTCGCTCAACCCGCGGGTGGATCGCCTGGTGATGGTGTGCGAGATGACGATCACCAGAGCGGGAAAAATGACCGGTTATACCTTCTCGGAAGGTGTAATCCACTCCCATGCGCGCCTTACCTACAACCAGGTAAACGCGTTCCTGAATTCGCCGGAGTCCAATTTAGGCCGGCAGACTGCGCGCCAGCTGAAAGACCTGGCGCCGCATATTCACGCGCTGCACCAGCTGTATTCGGCATTGAAAATGTCCCGCGCAAAACGCGGCGCGATGGATTTTGAAAAGCCGGAAGTGCAGTTCAAATTCAACGAAGATCGCAAGATAGAAAAGATACTCCCGGTCATCCGCAACGACGCGCACAAGATGATCGAGGAGTTTATGCTGAGTGCCAATGTGGC
This sequence comes from Microbulbifer sp. SH-1, assembly GCF_011326135.1. Taxonomy (NCBI): domain Bacteria; kingdom Pseudomonadati; phylum Pseudomonadota; class Gammaproteobacteria; order Cellvibrionales; family Microbulbiferaceae; genus Microbulbifer; species Microbulbifer sp. SH-1. The sequence continues at coordinate 2,383,954 of NZ_CP046948.1, forward strand.
CACGGCGGACTTCCTCAAGCAACAGAAAATGCCCGCACTCTACCGGGTGCACGACGGCCCCAGGGATAAAAAACTCACCGCGCTGCGCGCATTCCTCGGCGAGAAAGGACTCAAACTGGCCGGCGGCAACAAACCCTCGCCGGCGCACTACGACCAGCTGCTGGGCAGCATTGGCCAGCGCGCCGATGCGCAAACCATCCGCACCATGATGCTGCGATCCCTCAGCCAGGCGGAGTACAGCCCGGAGAACCGGGGCCACTTTGGTCTGGCGTATCCCGCCTATGCGCACTTTACCTCGCCCATTCGCCGCTACCCGGATCTGCTGGTGCACAGGGCCATTCGCTCCGTGATCCGTCAGAAGATACCGCACAATCCTGTGCGCCGTGCACTGCAACGCGTCTTCGGTACGGGCGGTGCATCGGTGCAACGTTTCGGGAATGCCGCGCCCATCGCGCCGGAAAAAAGTTACCCCTATGACAAGTCCGCCATGCAGACGCTCGCGGAGCATTGCTCCAATGCGTCGCGCCGCGCTGACAAGGCGAGCTGGGATGTGGAGGCCTGGCTGAAGTGCGAGTACATGCAGGGTTTTGTCGGCGATACCTTCGACGGACACGTCAGCAGTGTCACCAACTTCGGTCTGTTTATCGAACTCGATACCGTTCAGGTGGAAGGCCTGATACATATCTCGGCACTAACGAAGGACTATTACCAGTTTGATGCCGCCAGGCAACGCCTGGTGGGCGAGCGCGGCAACGGCAGCTTTGCCATTGGCGATGCGATTCGGGTACGCGTTGTGCGCGTCGACATGGAACGACGCAAAATTGAGTTGGCGCTGGCCGGCTAAGCCCCGAGTGGCAATGAGCGTGGCGCGCCCCGGCAGCACTAGCTGTCCCGCGCACTTGACCCGTGCAGTATCCGGTAAAGTGCCGGCAACACCAGAAGCGTCAGTAAGGTCGAAGAAATAATGCCGCCGATCACTACCGTGGCGAGCGGCCGCTGTACTTCCGCGCCAATGCCGGTGTTGAACGCCATGGGCACAAATCCCAGCGACGCGACCAGCGCGGTGGTAATAACCGGGCGCAAACGGATAAGCGCCCCTTCAATGATCGCCGCGTCTATTCCGTAGCCCTGGTGGCGCAGATCGCGAAAAAAGGAAACCATCACCAGTCCGTTGAGGATGGCAATGCCCGACAGCGCGATAAAGCCCACCGCAGCGGATATCGAAAACGGTATATCCCTCAACATCAGCGACAGGACACCGCCGGTGAGGGCCAGTGGCACACCGGTAAAAATGGCCAGTGCATCGCGCACTGAGCCAAGAGCGAATAACAATAGCCCCATGATCAGGATCAAGGTCACGGGTACTACCACCGCCAGCCTCTTTGTCGCCGACTGCAGTGTCTGGTAAGTGCCGCCGTACTCCAGCCAATAACCCGCGGGCATCTGTACACGCTCGGAAATTGCCCGCTGCACGTCGGCCACAAAACTGCCGAGGTCTCGGCCACGGACGTTGGCCGTCACCACCACGCGGCGCTTGCCGTTTTCGCGGAACACCTGATTGATGCCGGTGACCAGTTCCAGGCTGGCAAGCTCCTGCAGCGGCACATAGTCGCCGTTGGCGCGGTGCACCGGCAGATTGGCCAGGGTTTCCGGATCCTGGCGCAGCTCCTCCGGCAGGCGCACCACAATATCGACCCTGCGATCACCTTCGTAAAAACGCCCCGCCACTGCGCCGCCCATGGCGGTAGCCAGCTGCCCCTGCACGGCATCAACATCCAGACCATACTGCGCCAGCGCCGCGCGGTCCGGCAGAATCGTCAGCATCGGCAGGCCTGTGGTCTGCTCCAGCTGGATATCGGCAACGCCCTCAACATCGCCTATCGCCGCCACGATCGCATTGCCCAGTTGCTCGAGCTGCGCGAAATCGTCACCGAAGACCTTGATCGCTAACTCCGCGCGCACGCCGGCCAGTAACTCGTTAAAGCGCATCTGGATCGGCTGCAGGAATTCATAGCGGTTGCCGGGAATCGGCGCCACCAACGCCGCCAGTTCATCGACCAGATCCTCGCTGGATTTGTCCGGGTCCGGCCACTGCGCGCGCGGCTTCATGATAATAAAGTTGTCTGCAACGCTTGGCGGCACGGCATCGGTGGCTACCTCGGCGGTACCGATCTTGGCAAACACCCGCTCCACTTCGGGCAATTCCTTGATGCGGGCCTCAAGGGATTCCTGCAGGGCAATCGCCTGTTCAAGAGAAGTCCCCGGGATGCGCAGCGCGTGCATCGCGATATCCCCCTCGTTCAGGTTCGGCACAAACTCGCTGCCGAGACGCGTCGCCATGAAGCCGGACACCAGCACAAGGGCTGCGGCGACAACCACCACGAGATAGCGCAAGCGGATCACGGTGTGCAACAGCGGGCGATAGCCGCGGCTCAATTGCCTGAGTACCGGGTTTTCTCTCTCCACGACTGGCTTGCGGAAAAACAGCGCAATACACGCGGGCACAAACGTTACCGACAACAGCATCGCCGAAAGCAGCGCAATGACCACGGTGGTCGCCATGGGGTGAAACATTTTTCCCTCCACGCCCGAGAGCGCAAAGATCGGCAGATACACCGCGGTGATAATGAACACCCCGAACATGGCCGGGCGGATCACCTCGCGGGTTGCCTGGAACACCACTTCCAGGCGCTCGTCGACATCGAGTTCACCGCGCGCGGGAGTCGCCTGGCTCAGGCGGCGCAGGCAGTTCTCCACGATGATGATGGCGCCGTCCACCAGCAGACCGAAGTCGAGGGCGCCGAGGCTCATCAGGTTAGCGCTGACCCGCGTCTGTACCATGCCGGTGACCGTCATCAACATGGCGATGGGAATCACCATGGCCGTCAGCAAGGCCGCGCGCACATTGCCCAGCAGCAGGAACAGGATGACGATGACCAGCAGCGCGCCTTCCAGCAGATTGGTACGCACGGTGTGCAGCGTTTTGTCCACCAGTGAGGTGCGGTCGTACACCGCGGTGACGGTAATGCCCGGCGGCAGGCTCGCCTTGATGTCTTCAAGTTTCCGGCCCACGGCACGGGCTACGGTGCGGCTGTTTTCACCCACCAGCATAAATACGGTGCTCATCACCACTTCACGGCCGTTCTGGGTGGCCGCCCCGGTGCGCATTTCCCGCCCCTCGCCAATGTGAGCCACATCGCCCAGGCGCACCGGTACACCGTCCACTTCCGCCACCAGGAAGTCATTCAGCGTATCCACGCTTGCCGCCTGCGCGGGCACCCGCAACATCCACTGCGCGCCGCGATGCTCAATAAAACCGATGCCGCGATTCTGGTTGTTGTTCTCCACCGCCCGGATCAGATCCTGTTGGGTCAGGCCGAATGCCAACAGATTTTCCGGCTGGATGGCGACGAGGATTTCCCGTTTGAATCCGCCGATGGGATTGACCTCGACAACCCCCGGCACCCGCAGCAGTTGCGGGCGGATAATCCAGTCGTGCACCGTGCGCAGGTCGGTGGGGGTTACCGGCGAGCCATCCATGTGGGTGGCGCCCGGCTCTGCATCCACCGTGAACATGAAGATCTCGCCGAGGCCGGTGGAGATTGGCCCCAGCTCTGGCTCCGCACCGGCGGGCAGTGCGCTGCGCGCACCCGCGAGCCGCTCGCTGACCAGCTGGCGCGCGAAGTACACATCCGTGCCGTCTTCAAAAATCACGGTGACCTGGGACAGGCCGTAGCGGGAAAGAGAGCGCGTGTACGCCAGGTTGGGCAACCCGGCCATGGCATTTTCCACCGGGTAACTCACCCGTTGTTCCACTTCCAGCGGCGTGTAGCCCGGCGCCTCGGTGTTGATCATCACCTGGACATTGGTGATGTCCGGCACCGCATCGATCGGCAGGCGGTTAAAATTCCAGATGCCGATACCGCACAGCAATGCCACCACAGCCAGCACCAACGCCCTGTTGTGGATCGACGCCCGGATCAGATACTCAAGCATGCCGCGCTCTTAGTGATCATGGGCGGCCCCTGATTTTTCGATGTCGGCCTTGATGATATAGCTGTTCTCGGTCACGTACTCGGTGCCCGGCTTCAACCCGCCGAGCACCTCAACCCACTCACCTGCCTCCCGCCCCAATTCCAGTACTCGCACCTCGTACTCGTCGCCCACTTTGGCGTAGACCACATTGAACTCGCGAAACGTCTGCAGCGCGGAACGCTTTACGGCCAGCGGCACTTCATACCTCGCAACTTCGATGTCTCCGGAAATGAATCCGCCCGGGGCGAGGTGCGCCGGGGGATTTTTCAGAGTGACCCGCACCACACTGGACTGGTTCGGGCGGATCACTGTATCCACCTGCCGCACGGTTCCCCGCAAAGATATGTCCAGCCCGCGAACACTCAGCGCAACCGGCGCCCCCGGCTGGACCCGCGCCCGCAGTGACGGGAACACATCCAGCTCCGCGAAGAGTGCACTGCTGTCGGCGATCGTCAGCAGCGCGCGGCCTGCGGTCTGCTCTCCCGGATTCGCCAGCCGCTGCACCACCACGCCCGCAATGGGGGAATTAATGGTGTAGGTTTTGAGATTTTCATTGCTGTTGATTGCCGCCAGCGTCTGCCCCTTGTCCACCCGTTCGCCCAGGCCGACGCTGACCGACTCGACCGTGCCATCGAAGCGGGCACTGACCACCCGCACGCGCTCGGGGTCCATTACCAGGCGGCCATAAGCCTCGCCGGTTTCCCGCAACACGGCGGGCCCGGCAACGCCGGTAGCGATGTTCAACGCCCTGGCAATATCCGGTTCGATATGGGTGCGCCCCTCGAAGCTGTCGTATTGCCACTGGAATTGTTTGCCGTTGTATCGGGCGTTCACAGACACCACAAAAGAGTGCGGCTCGCGAACCGCTTTATCACCGCGGAGAAAATCATCCTTTGGCGCAAAGCCAACCCGCTCCGCCTCACCGCCGAGCCGGGTCAGCACCACGCCGACATAGACTTTTTCCGGAGCCACAGGCTTGCCGCCATCGGTGACCCACACCCGGAACTCCGGCTCGACTCCGGTTTCGAAGATAGCGAGTTCTATGGCAACGTCACCCTCTCGCAATACGCGACCGCGATGCGGCCCCAATTCCGGTTCGGGTTCGCGCTGCTCGGTTTGCTCCACAGATGCATCGATACCGGTGGAAAACCCCAAACCACCGAGAACGGCAATAATGAGCGTCACAATGGCCATCACAACGGATTTCATTTTCCGCGCTCACTTATCTGCGTCAGCGACAGGCCGGTGAGTTTTTCGAGTTCAATCAGATACAAATGCGCACGGTATTGCGTCTCCAGAAAAGACAACCGCGCGTCGATCAGTTGCTGCTGTGCCGCGACCAGTTCGTAGTAGCTGTATTTACCGAGGCGATAGGCCGCGCGCGTATCGGCCTCGGCGCGCTCAAGGCTGGGAATGATTCGCGCGGACAGTGCCTCCGCCACATGACGGCTGTGCAAAAGCTGCTGCGCCATGGTGTACACGCGGGTTTCGAGTTCAAGTGCCTTGGCGTTCATCTCCGCCCGGTAGCGGCTCTGCTCGGCGGCGAGCGCCGCCAGCTCGCTGCGATTGCGACCGCGACGGCCGATGGGGATACCTACGCCGGCCACCAGTCCGTAGTCGTCGGTCGCCTCAAGGCGCCGGATTCCAACATCAATGCGCCACTGCACACCGGCCTCTGCACGCGCGAGGGCAATCTCCGCGTCTACCACCCGCTCACGGCTGAGAAAAATCGCGACGTTGGGATTGTCTGCAACCTGTGCGCGCAGCTGCGCAACATCAATAAATGGGATGGGAGATGAGAGCGAGCCAGCGATCTCACCAAATCCGGGACTGCGTTCACCCCACTGAGCAGCGAGGCGATGCCGGGATATTTCCAGTTCGTGTTCAATATCTTCCGCCGCCAGCGCATATCGCTCCAGCTCCGCCTCGGCGCGAGAGGCATCGGCCTGCGGCACCTTACCCGCGTTTACCTGCCGGCGGATATCCACCAGCGCGTTGCGCGCCTGTTCCGCGGCGCTGAGCGCCAGCACCAGGCGCTCCTGTTGTGCCATCGCCTGCAGAAAATAGCGCGCGGTATCCGCGGCGACGTCAAGCTCCAGGATTTGTCGCTGGCGCTCAATCACCGCCGTTTTGCTGCGCGCCGTCGTGACCCGCTGATTGAGAAGCTCGCCCTGCAACAGCCAGCTGATACCCAGTGTCGTCTGCGCGCTTTCGACACCGCTGAAATCCCCGGTGCCGGCAACATCTTCAACCTCCAGCCCAAGCTGTGGACGCGGCCCGATTCCCGCTTGAGCGGCACGCGCATTGGCCGCATCCAGTTGATGCTGGTACCCGGCCAGCTCAGGATGGCTGTGCAGGCTTTTCAGCACGGCCTGCTCAAACGTCAGCGGCGATGTGACGCGATATTCCTGCGCCCAGCCCAATGTCGCCGTGCACAGAAGAAACCGAGCTGCAGTGGATACCCAGCCGCGGTGTCGGCGCGATTTTATTCCCCGATTTGGTCGTTTCACCTTGCGCATGTGGTTTTCTCCGCAAGAGAACGGATTATTAACGATGGGATGAAATACATTCACAGAGGATAGACAGAGGAAAACCGAAAGAGGGAAATCCCTCCGGCCAGCTCTAACTCGCAACCACATCCGGTACAGCTTTCTTACGGAAAAAGACGATGGATGCACTGAACCTGGCAGAAAACTCGACGCCGGCCCTATCGTCGGAGGGGATTAGCTGCCGACAACACCGGCTCTTTTCCCCAGCGCTATTTAACCCCTAGAAACTGATAAAAATTAATAATCCTGGCGAACTTATTTGGCACTGCCGTACCCGTATTGACGCGCAAAAAATTTGTGCTGTGTGAATAAACGCACGACGAAAACGACAAATCTATTCACATAAAATATCTGCACCCTCGTAAACGTTTCATATTCATTGCTTCGCCATTACGCCGTTGATAATGTTTCCAAGCAAACTGAACGGCCATGCTGTTTCGGTCATTCAAAAATAATGACAACAAATGGACGAGCAAATCATGAAACAACTTTTTTCACGCCGAAATGTTTTATCCAGTGCCATTTTCTCGGCAATTTCAGTAACAGCAACAGCACCGCAGGTGCTTTTTGCCGCCGACGAAAATGCGATGGAGGAAATTGCCGTAGTCGGCTCCCGCATTCAACGCAACGCGGAATTTGAGACGGCCACGCCAATCCAGGTGATGGATCGCGAAGCCATTGAAAAGTCCGGTTATACCAACCTCCAGCAGATGTTCGAAAAGAACCCGGCAGCGGGCAATGGCACCTTTTCCACCCGCGGCAACAACCAGGATTCCACCGCCAACGGCGCGGCGGCCGTCAGCCTGCGGGGCATGGGGGCCGATGCAACCCTGGTACTCGTGAACGGCAAGCGCGTCGCCATCAGCGCGTTTGCCGAGAGCATCACCACCAATTTTGTGGACATCAACAGCATCCCGATTGCCGCCGTTGAACGCGTGGAAATTTTGAAAGACGGTGCATCCGCGATTTACGGCTCAGACGCCGTCGCCGGTGTGGTCAACCTGGTCCTGCGCAAAGATTTTGAAGGCGCGGAAGTAACTGCAGATTTCGGCGGTGCGGACGGCTACGACGAGCAATCCGTCTCTGCGGTGTGGGGTGTGAACGGCGAAGACTCAAACCTGACCCTCATTTTTGACCACCGCAGCAATTCCACCCTCGCCAGCGTTGAGCGCAGGGGGCTCGATACCGCCGACCAGTCTTCCCGCGGCGGTATGGACTTCCGCTCTTCGCGCGGTTATCCAGGTCGTTTTATTGTCGACGGCGAAACCACCATTGACCCTAATTGCCCAGCAGGCAGCGCCTTCGGCCAGACCTGCGTGTACGATTACGGTCCCTGGACTCTGCTAACACCCGAAGCGGAACGCACCGGTGTGCTGATGCTGGGTCACGCGCAGCTGACCGATAACGTAGAGTTTTTCAGCGAGCTCGCGGTGCAGCACAACACCTCCATTGCCCAGGGTGCACCGACTCCGCTCGATGAAGACGCCGGGCTCACCGTGCCCATCGACCACCCGAACAATCCCTTTGCCGGTGCCAGCAGTATCGATATCGGCCGCTACCGCACCGTGGATGCCGGCGCGCGTCAGTGGGATATCGAAACCGACAATCTGCGCGCGGTATTCGGCCTGCGCGGCAGTATCGCCGAGTGGGACTGGGAGGCCTCGGTACAGCGCTCGCGCAGCGAATCCACGCAGACTGGCAACCGCTCCCAGGGCTGGGTGCGCACCGACCTGCTGCAGCAGGAAATCGACGCGGGCCGCTACAACCCGTTCGGCGGCGTGCAAAACCCGCAGTCGGTGATCGACGCCATCACCACCAGTCTGGTACGCCAGGGCAAGTCCGAACTGCGCGGCATGGACTTCACCATCAGCGGGGATCTGTTTGACACCTCCAATGGTGCCATTGCCATGGCTGCGGGCCTGGAGCGGCGCGAAGAACGCGCGTCCGACATTCCCGATGACCAGTTTCAGCGCGGTCTGATTTTCGGTACCGAGTCCGTTTACGCCGCAGCCAGTCGCGATATTAATTCCGCATTCGTCGAGTTTGCGGTCCCACTGCCCGCTAACCTGGACCTGACTCTGGCGGGCCGTTACGACGACTACAGCGATTTCGGCAGCACCACCAACCCGATGGTCAACCTGTTGTGGACCGCCAGTGAGCAGCTTTCACTGCGCGCATCCTGGGGCACCGGTTTCCGCGCGCCGTCGCTCGCGCAGATTGGCCTGGGACCGTCGCAGGGATCCCTGTTTTTTATCGATACGTATGGCTGCGCGATCAACGATGATTACTGTGTCAGCACCGACTACAACATCGTGTTTTCCGGCAACCCGGACCTCGATGCGGAAGAGTCGGAGTCCTACAACCTGGGTGCGGTGGTCAAGCCGATGGACGGTCTGCAACTGTCCTTGGATTTCTGGCGTATCACCCAGGAAGGCAAGATAGATGAGGTGCCTTTCGGCTATCTATACACTCAGTTCTGTAGTGATCAGAACAGCAACGTTTGCGTGCGCTCCACTCCCTTGCCTGGCGAGTCCCTCGGTTCGCTACAGTCGATCAACAGCGGCTTTATCAATATCGGCGAGCAGACGGTTTCCGGGATTGACCTGAGTGTCGTGTACTCCGCGCTGACCGTCGCCGGTGGCGATCTCGGCCTGCGTCTGGATTATTCCTATCTGTCGGAGTTTGAGCGGGTGGAACTGAACTCCGCGGGCGATGCTTTCTTAAATCGCGACCTGGCGGGTGAGTATGAATATCCGCAGCACCGCTGGGCGGCCTCCGCCGACTGGGCCCGGGATACCGTTGCCTTCACCGTGGGACTGAACTATATCGGCGAGTTTGAAGATACCCCGGATATCGACTTTGACGGTACTCTCGATTACGACACCAATAAATCCCGCATGGTGGATTCGTTCATGACCGTAAACCTGCAGGCCCGTTATACAGGCTTCGACAATCTGGTGCTGAGCCTTGGTGCCGACAATGCGCTGGATGAAGAGCCGCCGTTTGCCATCGGCGATGGCGACTCGGATCTGTATGGCTATGTGTCGAGCCAGCATGATCCCCGCGGCCGCTTTGTCTATGGCAAGGTGACCTACAACTTCTGATCTGACGTTTTCGGCAATCGGAAACAATGGTTAGTCAGTATCGTTAAATCGGGGAGGGCTTCGGCCCGCCCCGCTTTTTTGCCGTCGATTATTTGCCCGTGACCGATTCCAGAATTTCATGGCTCTCCCCCCGCTCCGGCAGATAGCAGCCGCGGGTCGCGACGTAGTGCTGGTTAAATAGCGAGAAATAATGTTGAAGAATCTGTGCCGGGTGATTCTCCCCCGCCAGCAACAGGCAACTGATGGCCGCCTCGGCGGTAGAAAAACGATCGTCTCTTCCCGAATCCCGCACCAGATAGGATTTCACGAAGGCATCCGGCAGTTTCAGACAGGGCACGCCATCCAGCCAGCGGCTCAGGGCAATCATGCGACTGCACTGTTTCCACGAACCGTCGAGCAGAATCAGCGTAATTTTTTTCGCGCCGGGTGCGCTGGCGGGCAGTGACTGCACAATCTTTCTGTCGGTTGCGTCGGTTTCGCTGGCCGGAAAAACGATATAGCAATCGCGCGCCGGGTCTTTCAGCAGGTCCTCCAGCCCCGCCGGTGCCTCCAACCGGTTCCACAGAAATACCGGTGTGCGCGGGAAAACGTCCGCAATCAATCGGCCGGTATTGGTGGGCTTGAACAGCTCCTTGCGGTGCACCAGCAGAGCGAAGTCGACCTGACTCTGTACCGTCGGCCGCCACGGGCAGATGCAGGCGTACTCGGCCATCTGGCAATCGGCACAGCGGATAACACTTTTGCCCTTGGCCTGAAACGGTTTGGTGGACTTGGCGAGTTCCTGGTCCCGCAGGCGGGTGAAATTGGTGGAGTGCATGTACGACCTGTGGCGGGGTTAAACGCTGACTGAATTGCGCGTGGCTAGAATCCGGATATTGCGCGGGGTGATGTCGCGCGGGCAAAAAATTGTCAGTTCGACCTCGCAATCGCCCTCTTCCAGATACAGGGCGAGATCCAGCACCAGCCACAGCTCCAAGGCACGCCGGAAACCGTGGGAGACCAGCTGCAACCGACGAAACGCCGCGTGGCGCTCCTCGGCGCGCGCAACATAGGGCTGAATGTCGAACCCATCCGGAATAGAAAGCGATTTTCTATCGGCCAGAGTGCGGATCACCCGCTCCGGTCCCTGCGCCAGCAGGTGATAACCGAGCGACGGCGTCGGCAGATACTCATCCACGCCGCGCAATTCCCGCTGGATCAGGTCAAAGGCCATGCGCCACTGCGCCATGGTCTGCGATTGCCTGCGCTCGCGCTCGGCGGAAGTGACCATCTCCTGTACCGCAAGGCGCACCTGATTTTTGTTCAGGGCCAGGTTATTGATTGTTGCTGCATGCGAAAGTGGAATATAGACGTCATCCAGCCACAGCTGATAACAGCAGGGTACCAGACACAAGTGTGGCGATTCGCTGTCGCGCCACTGCCGTAACAGCGCGCGGTGTAAATCACCACAAGCATGCAAGGCAATCACGAAGTCCTTCGCCGCAAATTCGTGGGGTTGCTCAAGCACATCCTTGCAGGAGAACTTCACCTCTTTCACCCAGGGCGCAGCCAGGGTGGCGCCTTCATCACACAGTGCCGACTGGCGCTCAACCGCGTGCAAAGAACACTGCCAATGGTGAGCCAGGGCTCGTCCCAGGTGCGCCTTGCCGGAGCACCAATCCACTACGGTGCGGTCCTGGCCGGGAATGGCTTTTGGTAACGCCCCGATAAAGGCCGCCATCTGAGTCCACTTGCGTCCGGGAACGCCGGTGGCCAGTCGCCCGCAAAGTGTTGCCGGCTGCATTCGCTCTCGCAGCGGCAGCAGTGCCAATAAATCCCGGTAGCCCGGTATGAATTCTGCGAGGAAATGGTGCAGCGCTTCGGGCTGTCGTTCCAGCGCGTCTACCGCTGCGTCCTCCAGCTGCAGGCAGGCGTCACCGAGCATTGGAAACTGATGGCGCCACGCCAGGTCCGTGTCGCAAAAGGCGGACTGCCGCCAGAAGGCACTCAGGCACTGTAGCTGGTCAGTGAGGGTTAAAAAACGCGTGCGATGCTGCATGGCCAGGTAAAAAAGGGCGCGAAATTGGCTTGTATTGGACGAACAACGAGCCGGGTAAGGATGCGGCATTTTACACGCCTGCAATATTGAAGTCGCCATTTTTTGGTGTGACTTCCCCGTATCGCCCATTCGGGAATCGCCCGGCAATTTTTCCACCTCATGCTACTTTTATTGGTGTTTTCAGCGTTTCCCCGGCAGTGCCAATTCAATAATTGCCGCGCCAAGACAAAGCTTTTGACCAGACCGATGACCACCCAGGCATAACAAGGGTCGCGGAGGTCAACCGGTGTTCAACGGAGTCAACAATGAAAAAGCTCAGGCTGGCCGCTACTTTTGTACTTTTATTCCCGTTTCTGGCGCATGCGCAGATTCCTGTTTCGGATCTGGACCTGACCCGTTTCTATGTGCGACTGGGAGCCAGCTTTGTTTACCCCGATGACCACAACACTTCGCTCAAGTACTACGTGCTGCAGGATTGGGAGTTGTACCGGACCGGATGGGACATTGAAGAAGACACCACCTGGAATGTGTCTGGTGTGTGGCGCCCGCTACCCTATCTCGGGTTGGAACTACTCTATATTGGCGGTGCAACGCACTCACTTGCGCTGGAAAATTTTCGCGGAAACCCGGGCCGCGACGGTATCAACTTCGGCCGGTTTACCACCTCATCAGCAAATTTGTTCGTCAACTGGTACCTGAATGACCTCAACTGCCTTGGCCAACCCTACATTGGCATCGGCGTAAACTACTCGGATTTTTACGACGACAAACTGAACCCGGATTTTCAGCAATATCTGGTAAACAGCGGCATGGCTACCGGCCCGGGCAAATTCGGTATCGGCCATTCCTGGGGGGCCAGCGCGCAGTTGGGACTGGATTGGCGGCTGGGTCGCGTCGGGGCACTGAGCTCCTGGCTGATCAACGCCGCGGTTATTTACACCGATGCCAATACCGACGCGGTGGTGACCTACCCCACCAACCCAGGCTATGAGCGTCTGTACTCCGATTTCGAAACCAACCCATGGACGCTGAACCTGGGCGTTACCTATGAATTCTGATTCGGCGGTTTTCCCGTATCTCAGAAACGGGCTGGCGGCCTGCCTGCTGTTGGTACCTTTCGGTGCACATGCGGATTGCACCCCATCCAATACCGGAACCGAGGGGCCGGACCAGATCCTCTGCGACACCGATAACGACCCGGCCGGCGCCAATGTCAGCTCCCTGGGCGGCGACGACACCCTGACCCTGAACGGTGTCACGCTGGGTACAGTGGATACGGGCAGCGGCAATGATCGCGTGGACATCACTGAGTCTGACATTCAGGTACACCTGACCACCGGTGATGGCGACGACATCGTCACCATGCGCGAGCGCCGCACTTCCGTGGGCGACTACTATGGTGGCGGAATCGACACCGGCGCGGGTAACGACCGGGTAGAAGTCTACGACGGCGTGGTATTTGATCTGACGATGGGCAGTGGCAACGACGAGGTGTTGCTGGACGGCGGATACATTTTCAATTACCTCGACATGGGTGACGGAGATGATGTTTTCCACTGGGATGAAGGTGTGCTGGATTTATTTCGCGGCGGGAATGGGTCGGATACCGTGCGCATCGACGCCTTCGCCTACGACACTGAAACAATACTCGACGGTGGCGATGACTACACCGCAGACGATGGCTATGTGGATTCGCTGCGCTTTATTCTCGACCATCAGATCGACGGGCAGCTGCTACAGAACTGGGAGCGCATCATCGTCAATGGCAGTTCCAGGATTACCCTGAGCGGTTCTCTGACGGTTGGCGGGGGCAGTTACGAGGGCGACCTGCTCGGGCTCGATATCCGCTTCGGTGGCATTGTCGATTTCATCCCAGCCGACTACACCATTCGCGGCGATGTCGTAAACGCGGGTACCCTGTGGCTGGTGGACGAACGTTACAATCGGCTGAATATTGCCGCCCACGACAGCGGGCGCTTCGGCAACTACACCGGACGCGATGGACGCCTGTGGCTGGAAACCGAACTCGCCGCCGACAATGCCCCTACGGATCTGCTCACCATTGCCGGTGACACCGGTGGGCGTACTTTTGTGCAGATTTACAATCGCAGCGGCGACGGCGCAACCACTACCGGCGACGGGATCAAGATCATCGATGTCTCCGGGCAATCCGCCGCCGACGCCTTTGTCCTGGATGGCGAGTACATTGCGCTGGACGGCCAGCCCGTAACCGTTGGCGGCGCCTATGGTTACACCCTGCACCACGGCGGGTTGAGTGATCCCGATGATGGCAACTGGTATTTGCGCTCCACCCTGGAAGATCCGTTTGACGGCAGTGGGCAATTGATTCCGCGCTGGCAGCCCGGCGCCGTGCTCTACGAAACCTACGCCCAGTCCATCCGCCAGATGAACCAGCCCACCACCTTGCGCAAGCGAGTGGGCAACCGCTTCTGGGCCGGCACCAGTTTCCGAGACCGCGGTCTCTGCTGTTACGCCGACGCGGTGGAGCAGACCATCGACGGCGGCGGCCTTTGGCTGCGCCTGGCATCCAGGTACAACGACAACATACCGGACAACTCCACCAGCCACGCCGAATGGCAGCAGGATTACGGGCTGGTGCAGATCGGCTCCGACTTTTCTTTTGACCCGGCGGTATACTACGGACGCCTGATGCTCGGTATTTTTGCCCAGTACGGCTACGGCAGAACAGATCTGGACAGTTACTTCGGCCACGGCCGCATCGAAACCGATCAGTTCGGTGTCGGCACCACGTTCACCTGGTACGGCAGCCAGGGCAGTTACGCGGACCTGCAAGCACAGTTCAACTGGTTCGACTCCGACTTCTATTCCTACGAACTCTATTATCTCGGCAACGACAACGATGCCATCGGCTTCGCCTTTTCAGCGGAAGCCGGGCACAGCTTCAAACTCTGTGACTTTTATTCCCTCACGCCCCAGGTGCAGCTGATCTTCAACGCGGAACAGATCGACGACCACCAAGACCAGTACAGCGTTCGCTTCAAAGATACAGAGAACAACGGCGGCTCGGCGCGTTTCGGGCTCGCGTTTGAGCAGCGCGTCAGCCAGCGGCTGAAGCGCAACATGTACGGCAACCTGTTGCTGGAACGCATTGGCCTCTACGCCATCGCCAACGTCTTTTACTATTTTGAAGACGAGACGGAAATCAAGGTTTCCGGGACTTCCCTGTATCAGGCCCGCGACGACTGGTGGGGACAGCTGGGACTGGGCTTCACCTACGACCAGTGCGGCGACCGCTGCTCCGTATACGGCGAAGTGGACTACGCCACCAGTTTCGACAATGCCGGCGATAGTTACGAAGCGAGCCTGACCTTCGGCTTTCGCTTCAAGTGGTAACAGGTGACGCCGCTGGGGCCGTCTCTCTATACTCGCACCAATGAATACCTCACCGCCCACCGGTTTCGAATCCGCCAAGCCCGATCACTGGCGCAATCTGTTGTGGGCGCTGGCCACACCGGATATTGCACCCGAGTTTCCGCTGCCGTGGCTGCCGGAGCAGAGGCGCCGGCAACTGCATCAGTTTTTTTCTGCATCAGAAACAATCACCCGCCTGCAGCCGAAGCTGGAAGCGAACCTGCAAACGCTCAACAGCCGCCGCCTCGGGGTCTATTTTGAGCAGCTGTGGGACTTCGCGTTTACCCACCACCCAGACTACATACTGCTTGCGCGCAACCTGGCCGTTCGCAGCCAGGGGCAAACGCTGGGAGAGTTGGACTTCGTGGTCAGGTATTTGCCCGACAACGCCGTCGAACACTGGGAAGTCGCGGTGAAGTTCTATCTTCAGGTAGACGGCCATTGGGTCGGCCCCGGGCTCCGGGACCGCCTGGACATCAAGCTCGCGCGTATGCGTGATCACCAGCTGCCGATTGCCCAATCACAGCCCGCGGTAGAGGCACTCCGGCACCGGGAGCTACGTCTCGACCGGCAGTGGACGCTAATGCCGGGACGGCTGTTTACGCCGCTAGGGGCCTCAGCACACGGCGCGCAGGCCTCGCGGTACTGGTGGGCGACATCGGAGCTGTTCCTGCAAAGTTTCTTAAGCGAATCCCAGCACTGGCTGCCACTGCAGAAAACCTCATGGCTAGCGCCAGTTGGCACCGATGCGGACGATGGGTACTCCACAGTGAGGCTTGAGAATACCGTACTTCCTGCCCTGCTTGCGCGAGGCCCCGTCTGCATAGCCGCGACGACCGAGAATACCGGCGAACCAGAGTATTTGTGCCGTGGATTTATCGTTCCTGATGACTGGTACCAACGCGCACTCGCTCATCGCGCCGTCTAATCAGACTTGCTCCTGGCCAGAATAAACGTCCCCTTTAAAACCTGCTCAATTTTCGAGCAAAAAGTGCGCTATCCACCCGTCGATTGGGCGATGTGGCACCCATTCATTTAGAATCATCGCCTTAATTTTCGTAGACCAATAAAAACAGGGGGTCAGAATTCATGTTTGCAGATTGTTCGATTGGCATGAGGGCGGGGGTGCGATACCTGAGCAGGGTCGCCCTTGGCGCAGTGCTGCTGTTTCTCGGGGGCTGTGCCAGCCAGGTGAATATGTTGCCCACGCTCAGTGAGAAAACGGTACTACAGCCACAACAGGGCGTGGTGGTAGCCAAGGTGATAAATGCCAGTAGCTATCCCCTGCCCTTCAACCAGCTCACCATCAACCCCAAAAACCTGAACGAATCCAGCGAGGTCAAGTCCCCGCGCCTTACGGCACTGGCGAATAACTATCGCGGCAGCACCGTGTTTGCCGCACCGGTGAACGCCGGTGATTACGCACTGAGCAGTATCCGTGCATTCCACTCCCACGGCGATTTCTGGTATTCGCGGTTTGTCACCACCGACGCAAAATTCGGGACATTCCGAGTCAATCCCGGGCAAGTCACTGACCTCGGCACCATCATTTACTACCCGAAGTCCCAGGGCGACAAGTACATCAACATGCTGCTGAGACAACCAAGTGAAGCAGCTGGAAGCACTCTCCATGAAAGCTTCCCGTTCTACGATTTCACTCTGGATTCCGTACACGGCTGGATGGAAGATGAATACGAACAGGAGCGCAACTCCAATTACGTATCCGCAGCGCGCAACCCGGTTACCTACAACGAACAGTATGCCGGCCCGGATGGCAGCCTCTATTTTGTCGGCAAACTGGGGATCATTATCAAACGCTCCCCACAGGGAGAATGGAGTATGGATGCGGTCGATACCAATATCGACCTGTACACCATCGTCGCCAACCAGCGCGGTGACCTTGTCGTAGCCGGCGATGAAGGCAAGGTGTTCATCAAGCGCGTTAACGGCGACTGGCAGGATGTTTCCATCGCCCATCAGCTGCGCGTCCATCAGGCGACGTTCGCAGGTGACAATACGATCGACTTGATAACCAGTGAAAACCACCTGCTCAAAGTCTGGCGTAGCACTGACCTTGCCAACGTGGATTGGCAACACCTGGTTACCTTCCGTTCCGACCGCGGTTGGTTGGATCCGAACGGCGTACTCACTTACGACACAAATCCGAAACCGAAAAACGGCAGCCAGCAGGCGGTGTCCCCGCGCAATATCTCCAGTGTAGATCTTAAGTGGATCGAGGATCGCAACGAGATCTTTGTACGCACCATCGCACGATACAGCGAGCCGATGTTCGAAAACGGCAAGCTTGAGTCTTTCGTGGTTGATACATCAGACTGGCAAATACTCGGCGAAGGCAACGAGCAGCAGTACTCTACCGTCGTCAACGCCGGCGCAACCCAACTCGCTATCAAGGAAGCAGGTTTCTGGAGCTGGGACGGAAAACCCGATTACCTGAAGCTGAATAAAAACAACGGGCAATGGGAGGAAATTTCCACATCCATCTCTGGCTGTCCGCCGGGGACAAAAATCGTGGGCGATAGCTGCAGGGCGAAAGGCTCCAAAGGCCGCTACCAGCAGAAGGTGGACCGTTTTTCGTTTGCCAGTACGCCCTGGTTCAAAAACAATGACGAAGTGCTCGCGATTGCCCTTTTCCGGGAAAAATCGGCGGAATCCGGCGAGACGGAAAATAAGGCGCGCCTGATTCACAGTGTGGACGGCGGAAAAGTCTGGACCAAAAGCGAAGACCCGCTGCCAAGCGAATTTTGCGGCACCCTGATTCCAGACGTGAAAGACCGCCTGTTGCTGACGTGCAAAGGCAGTTCAATGGACTTTTATGAGTCCTTGGATGAGGGCGCAAGCTGGAAGCATGTGCGAGAACACGAAAATTTCTGATCGCCGCCTTCACAGATCTGACAAATGCTCCGGCTGAGGCCGGAGCATCTCCTACCTATTACCCTTCCGTCTCCTTACATCAGCACCGAATCGAGAAAAACTTTAGCGCGCTCAAATATCCGCGCCCGGCTTTCCGGTCCTCCCAGGCTGTGTCCTACTTCGGGATCAAAATACCATTCAAACGGCTTGCCACTTGCTTCCAGCGCGGTCTTAAGGCGGAATCCATGCTCCGGATCCACCACCTCGTCCTTACCGCCGTGGGCGACAAAGATCGGAACCTGAAGTTCGGACGTCAGATAGGCAGGAGATACCGCTTTCAGGGTATCGTAATCCTTTCTGGGGTCGCCGATATAATCGCGACTCCACGCTCGCTGCCGGGGATTCAAGCGTGTTGAGTTGAGCATGAGGTTTATATCGCTGACACCGGCGATACTGGCGGCACAGCGAAACAGCTCAGGATGGCGGGTGGCCATCATCGCGGAAGCATAGCCACCATAGCTGATACCTAACACACACACTCGCTTGCGATCGATATCCGCTCGCTGGACCACCGAGTCGGTAACGCGATAAATGTCCTCCAGCATCAGGGCGCCCCACTGCTGTTTACCCGCTTCTTTCAACTCGGCAGTGTATCCACCTGAACCGCGGAAATTCACCCGCAAAACCGCATAGCCTGACGCCACAAGATACTGGGTCAGCGGATCGTAACTGCGATCATCGAATACCCCGATGGGACCACCGTGGGGCAGTAATACCAGCGGTGAGGGACCAGTGCCGTTATCCGGCAGGCTGAGCAGGTAGGGAATATCCAGATCGCCCACTTTGAACGTCTCTTCGATCAGACGTCCACCCAGCTTTCCTCTAAGGCCGGGAAACCGCTCACCAACTACCTTGGATGAAGTGGACGAGTAGAGCAGGAAAACACCCGGCTGATTGTGCGACTCCCGATAAACGAGCCGCTTCTCTCCATCCGGGCTGCGACCAAGTTCACTCTCGATGTCGGCCCCCGATTGTGACTTGCTGCCGGATACCGCCTTGTCGAAGTACTCATCCACGCGATTACCGTTGCGAACCGTACGCACACCAATGAGTGAACCATCCAGCGGAGACAGAATGAGGTCGACAATCTTGTAGGCACTGATCTCATGAATCAGTGTCTTTTCACCAGATTCATAGTCCAGCAGGAAAATACTGCGTTCTATGTCCTCATTAAAATCAAGTCCGTAGAACTTTCCCTTTCCCGGAGCCAGAGCTATTGGAACAACCTTCCCCTTTGAGGGTTCCTTGTCCGCATCCCGCCACTGCTCCAGAACTTCTGTTTCTCCCTCATCATTGAATGCACTCAGTGTCAGATCACCTTCACTATCGAAGTGCAACACCGCGCGCGGCTTGCTATCGGCATCCAGAAACCACCTGACGGCATACCCCGAAACCGAGCGCACTTCATTGGAGGCAGTAAACTGACCACCGTCTACCGCACTCAATTTACTCAACTTGCCCGGCGCACTGAGCTGATCGGCGCGGATGCGGTAAATTTTGGAATAAGCCCCACTTTTGGCATACAGAAATTCCTGCTCCTGATCGGGTAGCGCCTCCACCACCCAACCGGGTGTTGTGATACGTTTAAGACTGGCCCGTTCAGGTTTTGAATTCGACAGATCCCACACAGACCATTCACTTTTTTTCCTGGTATCAAGCAAATCTTCAATACCCCGCCGCTCGGAAGTGCTTTGTACTACCAAACGCACAGGATCAATCCAGGCCCACTGATCAATACTCGTCTTGCCTTTACTCAAGTCAGTTGCTGCAAGCCGGTACACGCCCCCCCGGCCCGAAGCTTCCGATACTTCCAGAAAAGCCTCTCCATTTTCCCGGCGCACACCGGCAATACGTTTCCCATCAGGGCTCATCGAGATAGAAGCGAAATCCGGTTCCGTAAAAAATTCACGGGCAGGCACATTTGCCACCACGACCTGCGAGTAGAAAAAAAACAACAGCAGACATCGACTGAGGTTCTTCAGCATTACCAGAGGTTGACTGTTCACTGCGCACCCTCGATGTTCTTTCTACTCAGAGTATCGCGATAAAAATCATCTCTATACCCGGTGTGAAACGCGAGCGGATACGTATGCAGGGTCTCCCCCATCAGCTCTCGAATCGTTGTTTCCTGCATGGCAATCCTGTTCAACAGATCTATTTCCACGTGTGATGCACTACGCTCGGTATTAATGTGCAATGCGCCAATATAGTTGGTCCTGCCCGGTTCGATGACAAAGCGCCACTCGGGCCGGTTGTCCGTACTCATGCGAAATGGAAGGCTGTAATGAGGCGCGTTGACCCGGATGATCTGATATTGCCCCTTTGTCATCGGCAGCAGGTAAAAGCCATTAGCAAGGCCTTTCAGAGTGATTTTGTGCGGCTTGGTAACGAAGCGGAAACGCTCGCCCTCCGGCAGGGGCTCGCTATCTGCCCTTGCAATTCGGGCAAACTCGAATGAGGGTGCGGTTCCCCCGGCATCAACATAGAGCAGCATATAGCCTTCCGAACCACCAAGCTCTGGCGCATCAGACACGGGCAGAAGCGAGAATTCCTCGGCCTCAACGCTGAAAGGAGAGCAGAGCACCAGTAGAATCGACACCAATAGTGCGGAAAGTGAGATATTCGGCATATTATTTTCCGAAAAGTGGAATTGTAGGAATCTGGCACCAAGGTGGTCAACCGGCGATCATTTTTCAGCCGACCTTCCCCCTAATGATCCCAAGCCCTCCTGAGCGCATACATGCCATGTCAACGATGCTCTTGACAGCGATCAATTAACATTTACAATTTTCAGAAATTTCTGAAAGTTAAAAACAAAATGAAACTTTCCAATCAGGCCCAGGCGTTCGTGCTGCACTTCGGCGAGATGGGCAGCCGCTGGGGATTCAACCGCACCGTGGGGCAGATGTTTGCCCTGCTGACCATACATTCCGAGCCGCTGAACGCGGACCAGCTGGCGGAGGCGCTGAAGATCAGCCGCGGCAACGTGAGCATGGGGCTCAAGGAATTGCAGGCGTGGCGGCTGATCGAGCTGCACCACCAGCCCGGTGACCGCAAAGACTACTTCACTGCTGCCGGTTCCATCTGGGATCTGGCGCGCACCGTATTCGAAGAGCGCCGCAAACGCGAGCTGGACCCCACGCTCACCCTGCTGCGGCAATTACTGCTCACCGATCCCCGCGACGAGCAGGAGGCTCAGGCCCAGGAAAAAATCCAGGAGGTATACAGCCTGCTGGAAATGCTCGACCAGTTCGCCAACACCCTGAGCAAGCTGGATCACAAGGATCTGCACAAGCTGATGAAACTGGGCTCCGGTCTCAACAAACTGCTGGACCTGAAAGCCGGTGTCAAAGCCAAAGCAACCTCGAAAGCAACCAATACAACAACCGCCAAAAGCACGACCGGAAAAAAAGCGAAGTAAATGCCGTAACCCGCGGTCCTGGGCCGCGGTCACCTAAGAGGTACACCCTGTGGACACTGCGCTGGACACCCTGATGCTGTCGCGAATCCAGTTCGCCGCCAACATCAGCTTTCACATTCTCTTCCCCACCATCACCATTGCCCTCTGCTGGATTCTTTTCTTCTTCAAACTGCGCTTCGACCTCACCGGCAACCCGGTGTGGATGCGCGCGTACCGATTCTGGGTAAAAATCTTTGCCCTCACCTTTGCCCTCGGTGTGGTGAGCGGCATTACCATGTCGTTCCAGTTCGGCACCAACTGGCCGGGCTATATGGAAAAAGTCGGGAATATCGCCGGGCCACTGCTGGGATACGAGGTGCTGACCGCGTTTTTTCTCGAGGCGACCTTTCTCGGCATCATGCTGTTCGGCATCAAACGGGTGCCCAGCAAGGTGCACACATTTTCCGCGTTGATGGTGGCCATCGGCACCACGCTCTCCGCCTTCTGGATTCTCGCCCTCAATTCCTGGATGCAGACACCGGCGGGCTATGAAATCCGCGACGGTGTGGTGCACGCAACCAACTGGCTAGAGGTCATTTTCAACCCGTCCTTCCCGTATCGGTTGATGCATATGCTACTGGCCTCGGGATTGACCGCCGCGTTCTTCGTCGCCGGTCTCTCCGCCTACCGCATATTGAAAGGCGATGAAAAGCAGGCGCCGCGACTGGCGCTGAAAACCGGGCTGATACTGGCGGCGATACTCGCACCGCTACAGGCCTTCGTCGGCGATCTGCACGGGCTCAATACCTTTGAGCACCAGCCGCAGAAAATTGCCGCGATGGAGGGCGTGTGGGAAACGGAACAGGGCGCGCCGCTGCTGTTGTTTGCCATCCCCGATGAGGAAACACGCAGCAACCACTTTGCCGTTGGCATTCCCAATATGGCGAGCCTGATTCTCACCCACGAGACCGATGGGGAAATTCGCGGGCTGAACAGTTTCGACGGCAATCACCCGCCGGTAAAACCGCTGTTTTTCGGCTTCCGCATCATGGTGGGTATGGGATTGCTGATGCTCGCCACGGCCTGGCTCGGCTGTTACCTGTTGCGCCGCCCGGCGATACCGCGGGCATTTCTGAAGTTTCTGGTGGCAATGACGTTTTCCGGCTGGGTCGCCACGCTGGCCGGCTGGTATGTGACTGAGGTCGGTCGTCAGCCCTGGCTCGTCACCGGTATCCTGAAAACCGCAGACGCGGTAACACCGGTGGCGCCGGCCAATGTGGGGCTGTCACTCGCCATGTACCTGCTGGTCTATGTGGTGTTGATGTGGGCCTATATCCACACCCTGAAACGCATGGCGATCAAGTCCGTTTACGTGGAGGAATTCGAAACCGCCGAACCCGCCGCCGACGGCAGTCTCACCAATCTGCCTGAATCCCACATCAAGCCCAACTCCAAACCAGGTACTGCCGGAGGTAACGCGTGAACGAAGTATTGAACCACAGCGGCGACTGGCTGCCTGTTGTTTTCATTGCCCTAATGGGGCTCGCGGTTCTGGCCTACGCCATCCTCGATGGCTACGACCTCGGCGTCGGCATCCTGCTGCCCATGGGTGCAGAGGATGAACTGCAGCGGGACACCATGATCGCCTCCATTGGCCCCTTCTGGGATGCCAACGAAACCTGGCTGGTGCTCGCCATCGGCCTGCTGCTGATCGCCTTTCCTTCGGCCCACAGCCTGATCCTGATGAATCTGTATATCCCGGTGGCGGTCATGTTGATCGGCTTGATCATGCGCGGTGTCGCCTTCGACTTCCGCGCCAAGGCGGCGGTGGATCACAAGCTCGCCTGGGATCGCACCTTCAAGATCGGCTCACTGCTCACCACCCTCACGCAGGGTTATATGCTCGGGCAGTATGTGATGGGGTTTGACCAGAGCCTGTCGTCGCAGCTGTTCTGCGCGGTGTCCGCCCTCGGCGTTACCGCGGCTTACAGTTATATCGGTGCTGCCTGGCTGGTATTGAAAGCAGAAGACCAGTTGCAAACGAGGGCGGTGCGCTGGACACAATTGGCCGGTCGCGCCTCGCTGGTGGGTGTGGTCGCGGTCTGCGCGATCAACCCGCTGGTGAACCCGGGGGTATTTGACCGCTGGTTTACCTTCCCGCTGGTGATGTTTGTACTGCTGATCCCGGTGCTGTGCTTTCTCGGCTTTGTGGGCAACGACATCCTGTTGCGCCGGCTGCCGAAAGCCCACGACCGCCACAGCAGCATTCCCTTTTTTATTGTGGTGGGCATATTTGTACTGTGTTTCAGCGGACTCGGCTTCAGCTTTTTCCCGGACATCGTGCCGGGGAAACTGAATATCTGGGAAGCGGCCAGTGCGCGCGAATCGCTGCAGTTTATTCTCGCGGGCGCGGTGGTGGTGATCCCGGTGATCCTGATGTACACCGCGTTTTCCTATCGGGTATTTCACGGCAAGGCGACGGAGTTGCATTACCACTGAAGTGGATTGTATTACGTAGAAAAAAGCCCTGGATTTCCAGGGCTTTTTTGTTCGCCTGCAGGCAGGCTCCTACGGGGAGTGGTGGCGATGCATCACTGCTGCCACTTGCGGTATTCCTTGAGGGCCTTGTAAGGGCGCTCGGTGTACCAGCCATAGCCGGCGCGGCGCTCCGCAGAAATTTTTTCCAACTCGAAATACACCTGGCCATCGCGATCGCCGAACACCGGGCGGTCGCTCTCGATATCGTAGAAGCGCGCCCACAGCGGGTCGGCATCGTCGTCCGGGATCAACGCCGGCAGTTCGTCGCCGCGACGGTAGCGCAGGCCGTGAATCTGATGTTTCTCAAACCAGCGGTTGGCACTGTCGATCGCCTTGCGAATATTTTCCGGCGGGTTTTTCAGGGTCATCAGGAACAGCACCAGGTCGGCACTCTCGCTGGTGGCGAGTGCCACCGGCTCGAACGCACGCGCGGACGTGGGCTCCAGGGTTTCGTCATCGTGCTGCGCGCCCCAGATGGTGGGCTCGCCATCTACCTCTACCTGGGTGGCCACCAGCATATCCAGTGCGCGCACAAGGCTGTGTTTTGCCTGTGCTTTCAAGCCGTCGGAGAGGAAGGCCAGGCGCTCGTCGCCTTCGGCCGCGGCGCCGACCACTTTCAGCAGGTTGGCGATGGCGTCGTCATTGAAGGTGATGTCGTCGTGGTACTTGCCACGCAGTGGGAAGGACTGCGGCCAGCCGCCGTTGGGGTACTGTGCGAGCAGGATAAGGCTGAGTGCCCGGCTCGCGGAATCGCAGTAACGGCTGTCCTGGTGGGCATTGCAGGCATTTGCCATTACCCAGAACTGGGTGGTGGTGGCGTAGTTATCAAAAGTCGGCACGTAATCTTTTTCGGTGCCGAACTGTTGGCCAGGTTTACGCGGTGTACTCATGTTGGTGCGTTTGGACCAGCCACCGGAGGGTGTCTGGTAGGTGAGCAGGCTGTCGGCCAAGGCTTTGCCCTCGCCGCTGGCGATAAAGTCGCGGTCGTGGACCGCCCTCGTGGCATCGAATCCGAACAGTTTGTCTTTCGCGGGTTTGGTGCTTTTTTCCTGCCCGGTCTCGGTCAATTCGCGTTGGATGGCTTCCTGATCCAGTTTGTAGAGCAGGTCGGACATGGCCCGGTAGGCGGCCATGTCCTGCGCCGGTTGCAGCTTCGCCAGCGGATCGGGCTCGGCCCGGGAGGCGTCAGCGGGTGTGTTTTTTGCACCGCAGCCGGAGGCCGCCAGCAGTAGGGCAGCGAGCGTCAATCCGCGGGCTGCGTTTACACGAGAGAAGGTCATACAAGGTCTCGCTACTATTTCTGTCAGGCAGAATGTCATTATTTGGTAAGGCCAAACGATGGTAGCAAAAGCCCTTCAATGAAGAAACCGTCAGGCGGCAGCACCTGCCAGCGCCGCCGCCTTGGCCCGACGCTTGTCCCGCGCATTGCGGCGCTTCTCACGGCGCTGGTACCAGATGTAGATGCCGGTGATGGACAGCAGCAGCGGCGACAGGCCGATCACACACCATAGAATCTTACTCACCAGACCCGCGAAATTACCGAAGTGCAGGCGGCGGTAGCTGTCGACGATCACCGCACCCAGAGTCGCGTCGCGGATGTCGTAGCTCAGCATGTGTTCGCCGCTCTGGGCGTTGTAGGTGACGTTGCTGGCGTACTCGCTGATCAGCGGATTGCCGCTGTGCACATCGCCCCAGAAGGTGAAGTTGGTACCCGGCTCCCAGGGGAAAGAAATGTAGGTGGTCTCGAAGTTCTGGATGCGCTTGCCAGCGTCATCCATTAGAGCCTGCAGCGAGAGGTCGTCGTTGTACAGGCGCTCGGCCATTTTGTAGTGTTCGGCTCCGCCGGCGTGCTCTTCCAGCTCATGGGCGAAGTGGGTGATATTCCACCAGGCACCGGTGAAGCCGAGGATCAGCAGGACCGGTGCGCCGATGATACCGGTCATTTTGTGCAAATCGGAGAAGTACACGATCATGCGCGCGTTCCAGCGCAGGGTGAAAAAGTTCTTCCAGAACTTGCGGTACAGGATAAAGCCGGTAATACCCAACAGGCACAGCAGGATGGAGAAGACACTGGTGATCAGCATGCCCCAGTCGCCCAGCAACAGGGTGTAGTGCAGGTCCAGTAACCAATCGGTTAAGTGATGGGTCAGTCCCATGGGCGGGCGCAGCGGCTCACCGGTGTACTGGTCCATCAGCGCATAGGTCCACTCATCGGTGCCGTGCTGTATGGTGTACACCAGATCCGCGCGGTCTTTGTCCTGGAACAGCGCCCAGCCGGTGACCTCATAGCCGGGGAAATTACTGTGCATGGAAGCTTCCAGCGCATCCAGGCTCAAGCGCTCACGACCATTCGAATCCACCCGCACCTTGTCGGCGAGCAACAGAGAATCAATCTCGTGCTTGAACACCAGAATACTGCCGGTGATGCAGATGACCAGCAGCGGGACAAAGGCGGCCAATGCCATCCAGCTGTGCAATTTGAACAGGGTTTTATTCATGTTGTTCTCGCTTGGGTTACGCCGGCAAAGAATCTCAAATCGCTAAACACAAACGGGGTGAAGGCCATTGATGGCCTTCACCCCCAAGAGTGCCTCTGATTTACACTGGTGAATCAGTAACGCCAGTTCACCGATGCACTGAAGTTGCGCGGCGCGGCGTAGAAGCCCTGATCCCAGTACAGGCTGCTGATGTATTTCTCGTCGGTCAGGTTTTCACCATTGATGGAGAAGCTCAGCTGCTCGGTCACCTTGTAATTGGCAAACAATTGCAGGGTCGCATAGGCATCCTGCTCAATGGTGTGGCCAGCAGCGTGAACCCGGGAAATATCATCCTGCCAGTTGATGCCACCGCCCACCTTGAGCTGGTCGAGCATCGCCGGACGGTAGCTGGCGTATAAGCGTACAGTCTGCTCGGGGATGAAGTCGCGGTTCAGACCATTGCCGGCCTTGTTCTCGATATCCACCTTGGCGTAGCTGAACTCCATGTGCAGGCCTTCGACAAGTTCACCACTGACGGTCAGGTCGTAGCCATTGCTGTCGTAATCGCGACCTTCGTAGTAGTCGATCATCACCTGATCGTTGTTCGGGTCTTCAATCTGGCCGGCAAACTCCGCCACGTTGTTCTGCTGGGTCTGGTAGTAAGCCAGGGTTGCAATGAGCTTGCCGCCGAGAAATTGCCCTTTTACTCCCACCTCGTCATTGACGCCCTCGGTTGGGTCAATAAAAGACAGATCTTCGGCAACATCATCCTGCGCACGGAAGGTTTCTGTGTGGCTCGCGTAAAGGGAGTAATTGTCGGTCAGGCTGTACACCACACCCGCGTAGGGCAGAACCTTGCCATCCACCTTGGTGACTTTGCTGGTACCGTAGCCTTCACCTTCGGCCTCCCAGTTCACCACGCGGGCGCCGCCCACCAAGCTCAGGCTGTCGGTTAGGCGGAAGCGGGTCGCAGCGTAAAACGCACTCTGCTCTTCATCGAAATTACTGCCGGTCAGCCCGTCGGTATATACCGGTTTGACCGGGGTCTGGCCGTTCCACTGGGTGAAGTCGCCGATCGGCGGGAAGCCGTTGGTGTAGTCGTACAGCGAAACTTCTCTGGTTGAGCCTTCGGTCCAGTTGTAGCCGAAGAGCAGGTCGTGCTCGCGCCCCAGCAGCTGGTAAGTACCGGATACGCGCAGGTCGAACACGTCCTGCTTGCCGTCCAGGGTATAGCCGCTGGCGTAGCCTATCAGGCCTACGTCGGTGTCGCGATCCGGCAGGCTGTACATATAAAACAGCTCGCTGTCGCCTTCGATGTCCGCAGTGCTGTAGTAGCCCTTGAGTTCCCAGCCGTTGGCAAACTCGTGCTTCAGTTCGGCGAAGACTTCTTTCTCAATGTTGTCCCAGTAGGCCCACTCGGCAGAGGTGGAGGCGGACACGTCGTAATCGGTGGGTGTCCCGTCGGAGTACACCAGCGGCAGCGCGCCCCACAGTGGGCTGTCGGCGAGGCTGCTCTGGTAGCTGGCGCCCAGAGTCAACAGGGTGGATTCACCCAGGTCCTTTTCCAGCGCGCCGTAAACCACAGATTTGTCCATGGCGTAGAAGTCGAGATACGACTCCCTGTCTTCTTTGGTCATTACCACGCGGCCGCGCAGGCCATCGGTCAGGGTGCCGGATACATCGCTCTCCAGACGCAGACTGTCCCAGGAACCGGCGATGGCGCTGAAAGACATTTGCAGATCATCGGTGGGGCGTTTGCGCACCATATTGACGGTGGCTGACGGATTGCCGGCGCCACTCATCAGGCCATTGGCACCGCGCACCACTTCGATGCGCTCGTAGATGGAAGTATCGGTCTCACCGCTGCGGTTGCCGTAGGTCGATGGCAGACCCACGCCATCGACCTGGAAGTTGGTGACGTCAAAGCCGCGGGAGGAATAGTAGGTGCGGTCGGTTTCCACACTCTCCACCTGAATGCCCGGTACGGCCAGCAGTGCATCATTCAGGTTATACAAATTGAAGTCGTCCATTTGCACCTGGCCGATTGCGGATACCGATTGCGGTGTTTCCATAATCGATAGACCGAGGCCCGTCGCGGTGTCCAGGTCGCTGACCAGGTAGGAGTCCACCTGCTCGCCGACGACTTCCACATTCTCGAGCCTCTCGGAATTTTTCACTTCCGCGGCAATAGCCGCATTGGCTGCGGCGAGGGCGACCGCCAGAACAGCGCTGGCAAACAGACGGTGATTCGGTTGCATGGATGTGTCCCCAGTGACTACCCCTTGAATTTAGGACGGGAGTTTAGTTTAGCAAACATGCAAATACAACAGATTATCATTTAGATTTTGTTAAGACTGGCCCATTTATCCGGTCATCAAACTGCCACTCGCGCCATTTACCCTGCCCTATTTTTGAGGCCACCACCTTGCCCCCTAGTCATTCCAGCCGGCAGAAGAGCCCTCTCTGGGTACTGACCCACTGCGCTGCGGTGTTCGCTGTCTTGATTTGCCTGCTTACTGGACTGCGCATCGCCACTCTGTCGCAGCCTGCGTTGATACAAATCGAAGAACTGCTTCCCCAAGGCAAGGTACATCAGCTCCATTTTTTCAGCGCGCTGCTGCTTTCCTTTATTGCTCTCGGCTTTGTCGTGCACCGTCTGCGCATCCCATCGGCGACTGGCACTCCTTTCCGCCGTTGGCCAGGCTGGCATCGAGCGATCATTCGTGCCGGCTACCCGCTGCTCGCCGTCGCCATCATCAGTGGCTGGCTGCTGTTCAGCGGTACCAACCTGCGGCAGGTGCATCTGGCCTGCGCCTTCGGCGTGCTGCTGTACCTATTCCTTCACGGCGGCCTTTACGGTATCCGCTGGGGTAGGCAGGCACTCGTCGCTACACTCGTGCCGCAACTCTCGCGCACCTCTTTAGTAGCAGGCGTTGTCGTGATCGGACTCGGCTCGTTGTTGGTGTCCCTGGGCTGGGTAAACCTCCGCCAGCAGAGCCATTTCACCCTCACCGTCAACGCCATACCTTTGCGTATTCCTATACATATCGATGGCGAAGGCAGCGAACCACCATGGCAGAGCGCCCGCACCCTGTATGTTTTTACAGATGGCGGTGCCAACTTCGACAACGGCGCGACCGAGGTGGAACTGCGCGCGCTGCATAACCGCGAGGAGTTTTACCTGCAGGCACGCTGGCGCGATGCCGATGAGAGCCTGGCACACCTGCCCCTTGTGAAAAGCGCCCACGGCTGGGAGGTTCAACAACACGGCTTCCATCAGTTCAACGAAACCCGTCATTACGAGGACAAGTTCGCGGTGCTGCTCTCTCCCGATTGCGACTTTGCCGCAGCCGGCACCGCGCACCTTGGCAGGAAGCCCTTGAAAAACGCACCAGCCAACTGGCACGGCAAAGGTTATCACTACAGCGACGACGGCCAACTGCACGACCTCTGGCACTGGAAGGTGGTGCGCACCAACGACATGTATCTGGCCGATGACAACTACATCTCCAGCCCGGATATTCCGCGCCCCGGTGCGCGGCGCTACACCGCCGGATACCAGCAGGACGGCAAGGAGTCCGGTGCCTATGTGATGAACTGGCAGTGGTATCGCCCGGGCGCAATCACGCCCAAACGCCTGCCGTTGGATCCGGCGCAACTCGCCGTATACCAACAAGCGCAAACAGACCGGGAAAGCCGCCCGCAGTGGGTTGCCTCCTGGTTTGACTACCAGCCCTACTCTGCGGAAGCAGACAACAATTATGCCGAAGGGACCGCGATGCCCTCGGTCATCTACAACTCCAACCGCTTCGAGGGCGACCGCGCCGACGTGCGCGCGCGCGCGCAGTGGCGCGACGGTTACTGGACACTGGAAATGGCGCGCAAGCTGGTCACTGGTTCTTCACTGGACGTCCCCATTCACGACGGGATCTGCTTGTGGGTATCGGCGTTTGATCGCGCGCAGATCGCTCACACGCGCCACACCCGCGCGATCAGGCTGGAGCTGCAACAATGAACCTCTGGCAACGCACCCTGTTAATCGTCGGCGTGCCGCTCGCGGCCATCACCGCGGCCGTGTTACATCAGCCGTCCATACCGGAACCTGCGCCCTATCACCTCACCAAGATCGCTGCCGATGGTAAACCCCTACCGCCGTGGGCGGGGCCCTGGTCCTGCGTGTGCGACCGCAACACTAGCCTGCTGTGGGAAGTCAAAACCGACAATGAGGGCATTCACGATGGCCTGTGGACTTACTCCTGGTACCGTGCGGGAGCCGCAGGATTTCACACCGCGGCAAGAACAAATCTGGCAGAACCTTTGCCGGGAGCTGGTGTTCCCGATAACGGTGACTGTTATTTTGAAAAGACACGCTGCGATACCGAGGACCTGATCCGCCGCACCAACCGGCAAACCCTGTGCGGCGAAAACAACTGGCGGCTGCCGACGAGCACCGAGCTCGCCACCCTGATCTACCCCCTGGCCAAGGCGGGCCAGGCAAAAATTGATACGGACTATTTCCCGCATACCAAGCGCGGTGATTACTGGACCGCCGATGAGGGTGATACATTGCAAAATGTTTACCGGCATCTGCAAACCGGAGCTGAGGCCATCAGTTTTATCGAAGGGGAAAAGTTCACAATTCCGCATCGAAATGCCGCTTTTGTGCGCCTGGTCAGTGCCGATTCAAAAAGCTGTCATTAACCCCTCTCACACTGCCCTCGCTGTAACGATTCTCCTGGTTATTTTCCGTTAACAATAAACACGCACAAGGAATTCCCAATGAAATCCTCTCTGGGCAGCCTGGCACTGGCAACGGGCGCGGCGGGACTGATCTCCGTCCTCGCGGCAACCGGCGCAAATGCAGCCACCAAACACTACCGGCTGGTGTGGGACAAGGACGGCAGCAACAGCGCGGTCATCGGCTTTTCTCCCGACGGCAGCAGTAGCAACCCCTACGTCAGCTACGGTTATTCCACCAACGAAAGCAATTGGAGTAATGTCGCAGTCAATGCCACCCGCAGTTTCGGCGGCAGCATCACCAGCCACTTTGTACGACTGGAAAATCTCACCCCGGATTCAGCGATCTATTTCCGCGTATGCGATCAGAGCGGTTGCGGCGAGCGCTTCTGGTTCAAAACAGCGCCGGACACCGCCGACCCCTTCGTACTCGTTGCCGGCGGCGACACCCGCACCGGCCACACTACCCGTCGTCAGGGCAATCAGCTGCTGGCAAAAATCCGCCCGCTTGCCGTCATGCACGGCGGTGATTTCACCGATGCCAACAGCGCAACGCAGATGAGCGCGTTTCTCGACGACTGGACGCTCACCTATTCCAGCGACCAGATCGACGGCATCAGTTACAAGCGCATTTATCCGTTGATCCCAACCCACGGCAATCACGAAGACAACAACTACTCCACCCTGTGCCAGGTGTTCGGTGTGGACTTCAATGAAGACGGCAACTGCAACCCGAACGATACCTACGGCGCGGTGCAGATTTCTCCGCTGCTGCGGGTGTACACCCTCAACAGCCAGTTCCAGAACAGCGGTTGGTCCTCTTACGCCGCCAGCATGAACACCTGGCTGCAGAGCGATCTCTCCGCCTATGGCAACAACAGCGACTGGCGCTTCGCGCAGTATCACAAGCCGATATTCCCCCACTACTCTGGCAAGTCGGACAACCCCACCCTGTTCAACTGGTGGGCGCAGGCGTTTTACGACTACAGCATGAACCTGGTAGTGGAGTCCGACACGCACCTCACCAAACTGACCCAGGCACTGGTTCCCAGCGGCAATAATTTTTCCGCAACCAGCAACGGCGGCACCGTGTATGTGGGTGAAGGCAGCTGGGGCGCGCCGGCGCGTTCCGCCAATGACCCGAAATCCTGGACCATCGACCTCGCCAGTATCCAGCAATTCAAGGTGATTCAGGTCAGTGCAAACGAGCTAGCGGTACGCACCGCAGAGTTTGATAGTAGTGCTGCCACACTTTCGCACGCTCAGCGGGAAGCCGACGCGTTGCTGCTGCCAGCAAACGTCAACTGGTGGTCCGCCAACGGTATTGGTGAAACCCTGACATTGAACCGCAACGGCGCCAATCGCAGTGTGATCGCCAGTTCTTCCGGTGGATCGTCGAGCAGTTCGTCCGGCGGCTCTTCCGGCTCAGGCTCATCCGGTGGCGGTAGTGTGCAGCAGTTTACCCAGGCAGCCAGTGACGATGTGTTTATCGCGTCTGCTCGCGCCGGCAGTAATTATGACGGGCACAACGACGGATTGCTGGCGGATGGCAGCGACAGCTACTTTGGCAAGCTGTACACGCTGATCCGTTTCGATCTCTCCGGCCTGGAAAATTGCGGTAATTTCACCAGCGCAATGTTGGAGCTGAACATTACCGATCGCTCCAGCAATACTTATGGTGTTTACCAGGCCAATGGCAACTGGCAGGAAAACACGGCGAGCTGGAACGCGGTCGGCGGTAACAATGTTCTGGGCAGCCTCGCCGCAACGTTCGTGCCCTCCTCCACCGGTACCCGGCAGATCGACCTGCTCGCATCGGGCATTGTGGAATCCTGGATATCCGGCGGCAACACCGGACTGGTCATCGCGCCGCAGAGTGGCAGCAACGGCGTTGACATGACCTCCAAGGAAACCGGGCAGGGCCCGCTGCTGAAACTAGAGGCAGCCTGCGCGAACTGAAGTTTCACGGAACTTCAGGCAAAAAAATGGGGCTTCATTATGAAGCCCCATTTTCCCGCTTACTTATTCGACGAGATTACTCACCGCCTTTTAACGTGCGATCAAAAAAGTTCTTCATCATCTGATGCCAGTGCTTGCCGGTTTCCTTGCCGCGCAGGCTGTGCTTCTTGCCCGGGTAGGTCATCAGTTCGAACTGCTGGTCGTTGTCCTGCAGTTGCTTGATGAGCTTGGTGGTGTTGGTAAACAGCACATTGTCGTCCGCCATGCCGTGGTAGATCAGCAATTCGCCTTTCAGATCCTTGGCATAGGGGAATACCGAGGACGCCTCGTAGGCCTCCGGTACTTCATTGGGGTTGCCCATATAGCGCTCGGTGTAGTGGGTATCATACAGGCCCCAGTCGGTTACCGGCGCACCGGAAATACCCGCCTTGAAATAATCGCCGGCCTTAAACATGGTCATCAGCGCCATATAGCCGCCGTAGCTGTGGCCGTAAACACCAATGCGCTCAGGGTCGACAAACGGCAGGCTGCGCAGGAATTTCACCCCGGTCACCTGATCGTCTACTTCCACACTACCCATTTTCTTGAAGATCGGGTCCTCAAATTTTTTGCCGCGATTGGCGGAGCCGCGGTTATCCAGGGTGAACACCACATAGCCCTGCTGGGCCATGAACTGGTTGAAGGGGCGGTCCCAGCTGTTGGTCACCAGCTGCGCGTGGGGGCCACCGTACAGGAATACCATCACCGGATAGGTTTTCTTCGGGTCGAAACCAGCCGGTTTGTACATGCGGTAGTAGAGGGTGTGACCTTCCGGCGCCTTGATCTGGCCGAATTCAGGTTTGATCCAATCGCTCATATAGGGGTACAGCGGGTGGCCTTTCTCCACCTTGTTCTCCTGCAGCCAGGTCACGCGCTTGCCATCCACACCGTGCAGGCTCACCTGGGCCGGAGTCGTGGGATTGGAATAGGTGTCGATATAACCGGACGCGTCGTCGGCAAACTCGATGCTGTGCATACCGGAGCGGGAGGAAATCTTGTCGATCTTGCCGCTGCCGTTCAGATCGGTGACGTACAGGTGGCGCTCAAGCGGCGTGTCCTTGCGGCCGGAAAAATAGACCTTGCCGGCCTTCTCATCCAGCGCTTCCAACTCATCTATGGCCCAGTCGCCACGAGTCAGCTGTGCCAGTTGTTTGCCGTTGAAATCATACAGGTACAGGTGCTTGAAGCCGTCCTTCTCCGATGCCCAGATAAAACGGTCGCTGTCGTTCAGGAAACGCAGGTCGTGGAACAGGTTGACCCAGGTATCACTGGTTTCCACCACTGCATTGCGGGTTTTGCCGCTGGGGATATCCACAAAACGCAGCTCCAGCTTTTGCTGGCTGCGGTTCTGCCATTGATAGGAGAGCAGGTTGTCGCGCGCCCACTGCACCCGAGGAATGTAGATGTCCTGCTCCTTGCCCAGATCCAGCCACTGGGTTTTGCCACTGGCCAGATCCAGCACACCGAGTTTGATCTTCACGTTGGGGCGACCGGCAGCGGGATAGCGCTGCTGGATCAGGTCGATACGGTCCGCGTAGATCTCGCTGCGGGTCACTTCGTCTACCGGGCTCTCGTCCACCTGCAGGAAGGCGATGCGCTTTTCGTCAGGCGACCACCAGTAGCCGGTCATGCGGTCCATTTCTTCCTGGGCCACGAACTCGGCCATGCCGTTTTTGATCGGGCCTTTGCCGTCGGTGGTGAGCTGGCGCTCTTTGCCGGTGGCCAGGTCCACGACGAAAATATTCTGGTCGCGAATGAAGGAAACCCAATTTCCCTTCGGGGAAACCCGCACATCGGTTTCGAAGGCTTCGGTTTCGGTGAGGCGCTTGGACTTGCCGTTTGCCAGCTCGTAATAGAACACATCGCCGGCCAGCGGGAACAGCAGGGACTTGCCGTCTTTGGACCAGCTGTACTCCATGATGCCGCTACCGAAAATGCGCTGGCGCTCACGGCGGGCCTTCTCTTCGTCGGAGAGATTTTCCTCACCGGCGTGGAGTTTGTCGGAATTCACCAGCATGCGGGTCTCGCCGTCTTGCAGGCGGTATTCCCACAGGTCGTAGCGGTTGTAGTCTTCCTCGCGGCCCTTCAGGAAGGTGACCCGGCTGCCGTCCGGGGAGTACTGCAGCGCACGCGGGCTGGTGCCGGTAAGAGCGGGATCGGAGAATATTCTGTCGATGGCCAGCTGTTCAGCAGAAGAATGGCCGGCAAAAGCACAGCCCAGCAGGAAAAACAGTTTGCGTTTCATGCAGTCACTCGCATTTAGAAATTTTATGGTGCGGAAACTGCAGCACAGCTCCCCGAAATGATCGGGAGATAATAGGGGGATGGTCAATTGAGCGCCAGAATTTGCGGCGATATGACCTTATCCGGCGTCGAATACCGAGGCGGAATCCGTGTCGGATTGCGCGGCCGGTTGCGGTGAAACAAGACTGCCCAGTATTCCCGCCAGCAGTGCCATGGATACCGCCGGGATAATGGGATTCCCCCAAAATTCTTCCACCGTCGCCATGACCAGTAGCGAGGTGACTGACCCGGCCAGCAGCGACGCCAGCGCACCCTGCCAGCGGTAGCGCGGCCAGAACCGGCCGAGCAATCCACAGGCAAACAGCCCCGCCATCACGGTGGAAATCATTTTGCTGATATAGCCGATCAGGTCATCGGACAGCAGCGCCATACCCAGCGCCACACTGATCACCAACAGCAGGCCGATACGCGACTGGGCAAGGCTTTCGCGTTTAGTCGGTTTACTGAGATCCCGCACCAGCACGGAGACACCGGCAATGGCATCGGAGCTGGCGCTGGACATGGTGGCGGAGAGGCCGGCCAGCAGCACCAGCACGCCGATACCGAGCGGCAGTACTTCGATCGCGAGATAGGGGAATGCGTAATTGCGGTTTTCCAGTTGCGGGTTTAGAACAAACGCACAAATGCCAATAACCGCCGGCACTAGCGAGAAAAACAGGTAGAGACCGCCGGAAATATAAAACGACCTGCGCGCAGAACGGACACTGCGTGTCGAATAAATACGCTGACGGAAAGACGGGGTAGCGAGTACCCCCACCGCAATCACGGCAGCCAGGGAAATGGCCGGCAGCACGTCTATGGACTGCGCACGCTCGGCGGATTGCGAAACGTCGACAACCACTTCCCAACCACCGACGGTGTGGACGGCGAACACGGCCATCAACAAAAATCCGACAAACAGCACCAGTGCCTGTAGGGTATCTGTCCACACCACGGCGTGATAACCACCTACAATTACAAAAATACCGAAGCCGGTTGCCACCAGCAGTTTTGCCAGCTGCAAATCTATTCCGGCAATCCATGCGAGATACAGACTGCCGCCGAGAATATGCGCGCCGAGCCAGCCGAGGCTCGCAATCAGGATCAGCACTGCGACGACTTTTTTCACCAGCGGGTGATCGCCCACGTAGGACGCAAGCTCTTCACTCATGGTGGCAAAGCCCTGCGCCCGCGCGGGGGCAAACAGCAACCCCAACAGCAGTATCCCCACTGCGCCGCCAATCCCGTACAGGGCCCCGGCCCAGCCGTTGGCGTAACCAAATCCGACCGCACCCATGGATGAGCCGGTGCCCACCATGGTGGCGACGGTGGTGCCGATGGTGAGAAAAATGGGCAGGCTGCGGCCGGCGAGCAGGAAGTCGTCTTCGCTGCGGGTACGACGGGATGCGAACCAGCCGACGGCGATCAGGAATACGATGTAGAGGCCGAAGGCCCCGAGAAAAATACTGGCATTCATATGGAAATTTATTTTTATTGAACGCGTGTTATTGGATTATTTTTTTATTTCAGCGGCGACCTGTATAGACCTCAGGTTTCTGGACTTCTCTAAAAATCGTAGCGAGCGGGTGGCTGGTGGTGGCCGCCGGACGCCGCCAGGCGCACGCGCAGTAGATTTTTAGAGATGTCCTTATGGTTGCTTGTAACACACTACGCCAACTTCTACTTTGCAGTCCACCACCAGGTCGCACACGGAGCAGATTCTGGCTGGAGGGTGGTCTCCGAAATTTTGTTTGAAGACTTTGTTGAAAGACTGAAAGTATCGCGCATCGGTCAAAATGACGGTGACATGCACGACGTCTTCCACACCGTAACCTGCCTTGTCCATGATGGCGAAACAGTTGTCAATGGCGAGCTGGGACTGCTCCACAATCCCCCCTTCCACCACTTCGCCATCGCGCATCGGGGTCTGGCCCGATACATAGAGAAAACCACCGGCCTCTACTGCACTGGAAAATGGCAGGTGTTGACCACCTGTACCTGTGCCACCTTCGGCACCGAATCTCTGAATCATGATTACTACTCTTGTTGCAAGTTTAGTGGTACTGCTTTGTTCTCGGTCCTGTGGCGGCGGAGCACCGGGTAAAGCCTTTCGGGACCGCTGTGAATACGTCCCTGTACGCTGCGTCGGCAACATCCCTGTTGCCGACGCTCCCGAAAGGCTTTACCCGGCGCTCCGCCTTCGCATTGAATTTTCTTACTCCGTAAGTGGCATGAGCGATCGAGCTTACGAAGTACAGAAATTCGAAGCTAAGGTAAAGCACTGGGCGGGCACTTTCAGAAGCGTCGCAAACAGGATGTTTGCGCCGCAGCTCCCAGGGATGGGTTCACAGCGGTTCTGAAAGTGCCCGCCCAGTGATTTGCCGCCCCGAACCCCGAACAGAGCACCACGGAGCCCGAAAAGAACCACAGAACCTAGCCGCGAAACAAAAACGCTCCACTCCGGCTATCCAACACAACACCACCGGAATAAGCACAAACCCCATTCACCCAGACACGGGAAATCCCCCGCGCCGCCCTTTGCGGTTGCGAATAACTTGCCAGTGATTCCAACCCAGCGTAATCAAACAACACCAGATCCGCAGAGTAACCCTCGCGAATAAACCCGCGATTCGCCAAGCCGAAATTGGTCGCCGAAAGCCCACTCATCTTGTGCACCGCCTGCGGCAGATCAAACAATCCAAGGTCCCGCCCATAGTGCGCCAGTACCCGGGGAAAGGCGCCCCACAATCTCGGGTGCGGGTGTGGATCGTTCGGCAGGCCATCGGAACCAACCATGGTCAGTGGATGCGAGAGAATATTTTTTACATCCTCATCACTCATGCAGTGATACACCGCGCCCGCCGGCTGTAATTTTTCCGCGGCCTCATAACTGGAGAGATTCCACTCCCGCGCAATCTCCGCCAAAGGCCGGCCGCCCTGCTCCGGAAACGCCTCGGACCAGGTAATGAAAATTTCGATATCGTCCGTCACCTGTGCCAGGTCCAGCGTGCTGGAGCTCGCGTTATAGGGATAACAGTCACAGGCCACCTGCTGATGCTGCCCGGCAGTTTCCAGCGCGCCGAGCACCTCGCCACTGCGCCCCCAGTTACCGCGCCCGGCACATTTCAGGTGGGAGACGATCAGCGGTACGCGGTGTTCACGCGCGGTGAGCAGTGCTTCGTCGATGGCCTCGAGAATGCGATCAAACTCCGTGCGCAGATGTGTGGTGTACACCCCGCCCTGCTCTGCCAGCTCCGCAACCATTTCCAGAATTTCGGCGGTGTCCGCGCATTTCGCGCTGCCGTAGGCAAGGCCGGAACTGAGGCCGATGGCGCCCTGTTGCAGTGCCTCGCGCAGTTGCGCGCGCATCGCCGCGAGTTCGGTATCGCTGGCGGTGCGCTGCAGGTCGTCCATGTGGTTATTGCGCAGTGAGGTGTGGCCAACCAGCGCCGCCACGTTGACATTGGGGCGGGCGTCCTGCACCGCGCGGGCATAAGCGGAAAATTGCGGATAGGCGAAACGCGTGCGATCGCCGAGCAGGTTCAGCGGATCGGGCGGATCGCTTTTCAGAGAAACGGGGCTGGCGCTGATACCGCAGTTGCCGACAATGACAGTGGTCACGCCCTGGCTGATTTTGGCGGGTACCAGGGGCTTGTGGATAACTTCGAGATCGTCGTGGGTATGTACGTCGATAAATCCCGGGGCGAGGTGCAGACCTTCGGCCTCGATGATTTCGCGCGCCGGCTCAGTGATGCTACCGGGCGCGGCGATACATTGGATACGGCCTTCGGCAAGGGCGATGTCGGCGGTAAAAATGGCAGCGCCGCTGCCGTCGACAACCGAGCCTTTGCGAATCACCGTATCGTACGTCATTCCATTTCCTTGGTTTACTCTATTCAGTCTCCCAGCGGCAAGCGGTCCTCGCCATGCTTGTGACTGTCCAGAGTGTGCTTGAGGCGCCTGAGCGCCTCCCGGCTTTTGCGTTTCTGTTTTACCGCCAGCTCCGTGGCCAGCACGTCGATGGCGGCGAGCATGACGTAGCGGGCGGCGGTGGGTTTGAAGATGTAGTCCGTCTCCAGCGGCTCCATCGGCACCAGGTGGTGCAGCACCCGCGCCAATGGCGAATCCGCCACCGTCACACCCAGTGTGGTTGCGCCGTATTCCCGCGCGATTTCCGCCGCTTCCTGCACATCCGGGCTGTAGCCGCCCATGGACAGGCACAGCACCACATCGTTGCTGTCGATGGTGGAGGCAGCCATGCGCATCAGCATGGGATCCGAATAGGACGTGGCCGGAAAGCCGAGCCGGAAGAACCGATGCTGGCACTCCTGCGCAAATACCGTGGAACCGCCACCCACTCCGAAAATCAAAATCTGTCGCGCGCGCGCCAGCGCTTCCACCGCGGGCTCAATCACGGCTTCGGTAATCAGCCGCGCATTGTGATCCAGCGCCGCTTTGATCTCGTCGTAAACCCCGTAATTGGCTCCCGGCTCCACTTTGACTTCGGTGTAGAACCGCTGCCCGATGGCCACCGCCTGCGCCAGCCGCAGTTTGAGATCGCGCACATTCTTGCAACCCACCGCCTTGGCAAAGCGGGTAATGGTGGCCTCGCTGACGCCGGCTTTGCTCGCCAGCTCGCTGATACTGGCGTGAGCGGCAAAGCTGATATCGTCCGTCACCAGGCGGGCAATCTTCTGTTCTGCATCGCGCAACTGGCCGTAATGGGCGTTAATTTTCGAGACAATATCCGGTTCGTGACTCACGGCAGCTTTCCTGTTTTGCTGGAGTTTCGAATCCCGCACGCCGTCGGCGGACGGCCAGAGGGCGGGCTTCAGAAGCGGATATGGATGTTACTCAAGTCGGTGCAGTATAGGTATCGTGTTTGTTACTTTCAACACCATAATTATTTATGTGATACTTTCTACCAAATTATATTCTGACAACTGGGATGGAGCCGGCCCGATGAACCTTTCTCACATGACGGAAAACCCGCGCCCTACACCCAACCTGCTGCGCGAGGACATTCCACTGCCGGCAGCGGTGGTGTACCGCACGCGCCTGCAACACAACCTGCAGTGGATGCAGGCCTTTGCCGATCAACATGACGTGAAGCTAGCGCCCCACGGCAAGACCAGCATGACCCCGGCGTTCTTCCGCCTCCAGCTGGCCGCAGGCGCCTGGGGCATGACCGTCGCCAACCCGCAACAGGCGCGGGTGGCCGCGGAGGCCGGCACGACACGGGTGCTGATGGCCAATCAGCTTGTCGGCCTCGGCAATATGCAGCTGGCCAGCGCATTGCTGGCGGATTACCCGCAGCTGGAGTTTTACTGCCTGATCGACTCTGTGGAAAACGCGCGGCAGCTGGGGACTTTTTTCGCGGAAAGGCAACAGACGCTGAAACTGCTGCTCGAAGTCGGCGTACGCGGCGGTCGCACCGGTTGCCGCGATTCTACACAGGCCCACACCCTGTGCGACGAAATCCAACGCTGGCCACAGCTACAGCTGGCCGGGGTGGAAACCTATGAGGGCCTGATTCAGGGCGAGCGCGCCGAGACGCGGGTGATCGAGCACCTGCAGGAGGTGCGCGACCTGTGCCTGGAACTGCTGGCGCAAGAGAAAATCGGCATCGAAACGGCGATACTGAGCGGCGCCGGCTCCGCCTGGTATGACCTGGTTGCACGGTTTTTTACCGATCACCGCGAACCGCGCCTCCTGCCGGTGTTGCGCCCCGGCTGCTATCTCACCCACGACCGCGGCATCTACCAAAAGGCGCAGGCAGGAGTAATGCAAAGGATGGAGGGGCGCTGCTGCCCACCGGGAGATCTGCACTCGGCGCTGGAGGTCTGGGCCTATGTGCAGTCGCTGCCAGAACCCGGTATGGCTATTCTGAATTTCGGCAAACGGGACGCGGCCTATGATGCGGGACTGCCGCGCCCGGAACGGCATTTTCGCCCGGGCCGGGATGCCGCACCGCGCGCGGCGGACGAAAGCTGGCAACTCACCGGCATCATGGACCAGCACGCGATGATGAAAATCCCCGAGGACGCGGATCTTCAAGTGGGCGATATGCTCGCGCTTTCCACCTCGCATCCGTGCCTGACCTTCGACAAGTGGCGACAGCTGCTGGTGATCGACGACGACTTCAATGTGCTGGAAACCGTCGATACCTGTTTTTAGGCCAAGACTTTTAGACCTCAGTTTTTAAACGCGGAAAATCCAACGAAAATGCGAGCATGAAAACAATAAAGAATATATTTTTCAGCAGTTGGTGCGCACTGCTACCTCTGGTGGTGTTCGCGGCTGATGGCGAATCCGATATGGATTCCCTGCCGGCGCTCATGCCCTACCCGCAGCAGCTCACCCCACATTCCGCCGCCCCAGAATTTATCCTGAATGGGAATAGCGCACTCTGTTTCCGCAACTCACCGAGCAACCGATTGCGCGCTGCGGAAGCCCGTTTTCGACGGCGCACCGAGCGCCAGACCGGGATTTCCCTGAATGCGGCAACGCTCTGCGATACACCCGGTGTTGCCGGCAATATTTCTGTTGTCGAACTCGCCGTCACCAGCGAAGACGCACCGAGCACGCTGGGCGAGTTGAGCCGCGCCGGGGACGCCTACCAGCTCGAAATCAATCCGCAGAGAATCACCCTGAGTGCGGACTTTGACGTAGGCATACTCCGCGGACTGCAAACACTGTCGCAGCTGCTCGGCATACAAAGGGCCAACGCGGCTTCACTGCAGCCCATGACCATCAACGACCGGCCACGCTTCCGCTGGCGCGGCCTGATGCTGGATTCAGCGCGCCACTTTTTTTTCGTGGACACGATCAAGCGCCAGCTGGATGGTATGGCCGCCGCCAAACTGAATGTCTTGCACTGGCACCTCACCGATGACCAGGGCTGGCGACTGCAAAGCCGCGCCTATCCTCGGTTGCATGAAACCGCGCCCGGCGGAAACTTCTATACCCGCGAGCAGGTGGCAGACATCGTCGCCTACGCGTTCGACCGCGGCATTGTGGTGGTGCCGGAAATCGACATGCCCGGCCACGCCAGCGCCATCGGTGTCGCCTACCCGGAACTCATGTCCGCACCCGGCCCTTATACACCCGAACACCGCTGGGGAGTGCACAAGCCGCTACTGAACCCGGCCAACCCGGCGGTCTATACCTTCGCGGAAAAAATCTTCGCAGAGGTCGCTGAACTGTTTCCATTCGAATACGTGCATATCGGCGGCGACGAGGTAAACCCCGAGCACTGGGAGGCCAACGCGGAGATCCAGCGGTTCATGCAGACGCGGCAACTGCCAGACAGCCGCGCACTGCACAATTTTTTCAACCGTCGGCTGTCGGAGATCCTCGCAGGGCTCGACCGCAAGATGATCGGTTGGGACGAAATACTACATCCGGGACTCGCGCCCGATGCCGCAGTGCAGTCCTGGCGCGGCCCCGACGCGCTCGGTGATATTGCGCGCGCGGGACACAACGCGATTCTCTCCACCGGTTTCTATCTGGACCAACCCCAGTACACCGGCTATCACTATCGCAACGCCATCATTCCCGAACCGCTGGAGTTTACGGATGTTCAGCCCGGCGAGCAGTGGCAGACCTGGCAATTCAGCGCCCCACGCAAACGGGGCAGCCCGGTCAGCGGTACGTTTACCCTGATTGAATCCCGCGAGGGAGAGCTGCGCGGTGTGATGCAATTTTCTGGCAAAGCCCCGCAGCGGCTGCGCGGGGTTGAGCGCGCTGGCCCATACACCCGTTTCAGCCTGGATACCTGGATGGGCCCGCTGCGGGCGCGGCTGCGTTTAAACAACAAAACACTCAGCGGTGAGTTTGTTGTGGGGAATGCACCCTATCACCCCGTTGGTGAACAGATCGGCGGCACGCAGGCGGAACACGAGGCACCGGTATTTTCCAGCGCTCAACACGGGCTTACGGATGTGCAGGTAGAAAATATCCTCGGCGGAGAAGCCGCACTCTGGGCGGAAATGGTGGACGAGCACACCATCGATCTGCGCCTGTGGCCGCGCACCTTCGCCGTGGCGGAGCGCCTGTGGTCAGGCGAAGACCTGCAGGATGAGGCCTTTCTGTACCGGCGCTTGCCAGTAATCGACCGGTGGGCGGAAACCGCCCTCGGCCTGCAGCATCGTTCACAGCAGGCCACCGCGCTGCACCACCTATTTCCGAAAAGCCTGCAGTCGCAGGCCCTGGCATTTTCCGCGGTGCTGGAGCCCGCCCACTACTATCACCGCCACCACGAAAAATCCGTGCACGAAACCTATTCCAGGCGCGACCCGCTGAACCGCTTCGCCGACAGTCTGCCGGTGGAGAGTATCGTGCTGCGGGAGCTGCGCGCACTCGCGGAAAGCCTGCCGCGAGATCCCACTTCAGCCATAGACGTAGAATCGCTGCAGCCCGGCCTGCTGCATCTGTGGCGCGCAGGCGTAGCCGCACAATCCCTTCGGCAGCACGCGGAGGCGCTTCCCGCGGATATTCGGAAACTGGCGGACCTGGTAGATCAGCAAATGGAACTCGGCTTTCTGATTACCGCGCGGTTTGTCGAACGGCAACCGTTCACCCCCGATGAAGAGGTGGCTGTCCGCGCACAAATTGCCTCGCTCAAGGGTATGCACGGCGAAG
The DNA here is from genome assembly GCF_011326135.1 of Microbulbifer sp. SH-1. Taxonomy (NCBI): domain Bacteria; kingdom Pseudomonadati; phylum Pseudomonadota; class Gammaproteobacteria; order Cellvibrionales; family Microbulbiferaceae; genus Microbulbifer; species Microbulbifer sp. SH-1. The sequence goes on from NZ_CP046948.1 coordinate 2,428,080, forward strand.
TTGTGCTTCCGGCTGTTTATGTGCTGGAACGTTTTATGGATCGGCTGCAGTATTCCGGACCCGGTGTGAACAACAATACGGACAAGCAACATGATTAATTTTTTCGGCGCTTCAATTCTGGCACTGGCAATCGCTGGCAGCGCGGCGGATACGCAAACCACAGACTGGATGCCGGAGAGCAGCTTTACCAGCGGTGTGGAAGGCCCGGTGGTGGGGCCGGATGGCAGCCTGTACGCGGTGAATTTTTCCCATCAGGGCACCATTGGCCGTGTTACTGAAAAGGGCCGCGGAGAAGTCTGGCTGCAACTGCCGGAAGGCAGCACCGGCAACAGTCTGCGCTTCCACAATGGACTGATGTACGTCGCCGACTACACCGGCCACAATGTGTTGCAGATCGACCCCGCCACCAGAAAAATCCTGCGCAAATTCCACAATCCGAAAATGCACCAACCCAACGATATCGCCATCGCCCAAGACGGCACCATTTATGCCAGCGATCCGGACTGGGCCAACAACAGTGGCCAGCTGTGGCGTATTTCTCCCGAGGGTGCATTCACTCTGCTGGAAAGAAATATGGGCACCACCAATGGCATTGAGCTGAGCCCCGACGGCAGGAAACTGTATCTCAATGAAAGCGTGCAGCGTCGGGTGTGGGTGTATGACGTGTTGGACAACGGCGATGTGGCCAACAAAAAACTGCTGTTGGAATTCGATGACTTCGGACTGGATGGAATGCAGACAGACGTCGAAGGCAATCTCTACATCACCCGCTACGGCGCAGGTGTGGTACTCAAGGTTTCCCCCGCTGGCGATGTGCTTTCCATCGTTCACCTGAAGGGCCAACACCCCACCAATATCGCTCTGAGTGATGATGAAAAAACCGGCTATGTAACCATGCAGAAGCGCGGCACGATTGAGCGGTTTTCTACGGCGCGCTGAGGGAGGCCGATAGCCGATGTAGCGGACTCCATTGATTAGGTGGCGGATCCGCTCGACGGCTCATTGGATCGGTGGTGATGACTCAGGGGGTGGTCACCCACTGTGCGCTCGACGTTACTTCCGCTCAACCTTCCTCTTAATCAAAGCTTTCTGGGTGTTACCCATGAACTGAGGCTCTTTCTTATCCACGCGTTGCATGGCTTCCCTTAGCTCTTTTTCCATATCGGCTTTATTTTTTGGGGAGTGGCTCATTTTTCTGCTCCTTTATCGCTCTCAGGATTTCCAGGTCATCTACTGCGCCTTCCTTCAGATGCTCCGGTTCGTCAGGGCTGTTTTCAACTGCTTCCCGATGGCGCTTTTCGATCCCGGGCAAACGCTCTTCCAAGCGCCTTTCTGCGTCTTCGAGAGCCTTTTTTATCTCGTCTTTCACGGCATTTACCTAAGTTTCAAAACACAATAATCAGGCAGGGATGGCTTGTGTGCCTGGCTCACGTAGTGGTAACCCTGCGCTTCGTAATAGGAGCGGGTTTTTATTGAGGTTGGCCGCATGATTCTGATTTCATCGGCTCCCAGCATGGCGGCATAGACCTGTGCCGCATAGGAAATCAGCTCAAACCCTTTGAACCCTAGCTTGTCGTCTTTGAATGGCGTGGATTCAATAAGGTTGATCTTTAGGCCACTACTGTGAGCGGTGGGCATACCGTATGACAGGCTCACCAGTTTCTGTCCCTGTTTGAAGGCTATATCAAAGCGTTTGAAAGCCTTTTGGTAACCGGAGTGCTCTGCCGTCCAGTGCCAATCGTTACGCCTTTTTGGCTCTTCCTGTGCCCATGAATCGGCCTGAATACAGTCCCTGTAGCTAATAGGAGTGGCGATGAATGGAGAGAATTTTTGACTTGCTCTTTTGTATAGACGGCGTCTTAGCTCACTGTAGAATTGTGCAACCTCTCCGAAATCACCAGAGAAGATAGTGTCTCTTGCAGTTGTCATACTCCCTGACTCCTCATTTCTTCCTTTATTTGGCGGAGGTTATCATATCTATCTTTGAGGAGAAGGCTCTGGCGGTCTTTATCACAAGTTGCTGTGAGAGACGTTGGGTAATAACGAAGTTGAGACTGAAGTCCCAAGAGCAATCAATACTCCGATGCTTCTAGTTAAATATTCACTCAGTACGACCTCCCAGCCAAAGCTGCAGCCCAGCCACGCGCCTTGTTTCCTTGTCCTCCAAACCTATAGCTCAGGTGTGCTTTCCGTTGTTCGCCTGACTGGCCAACACCCAACCAACGTTGCTCTAAGCGATGATGAAAAAACCGGCTATGTAACCATGCAGAAGCGCGGGGCGATTGAACGGTTTTCTACGGGGCGCTGAGGGAGGCCGATAGCTGCCGAGATTTTTGATTAAAAATTGGCCGACCCGAATCTCGGGAAACACTTTGACAAGATCGATTTCAAGCATTTATGGTAGCGGTACCATTTCGATAATAAATACGGAATACGTACCGTGAAAAGTAAGAATCTCGTGTTGCTGTCCCTGCCGTTGATCGCGCTGGGACTCTCTGCCTGCGATGGTGAATCCCCCGTTGTCGATTCCAATTCAAAGGTTTTCACCGAAGCTGGAACAGCCAGCGCGATAACGCCGGACCTGCGCCTCAACGATCGCGAATATTTCCAGGCCCCGGGGGTCAACATTCTCGCCTTCAGCAACCCGCCAGGTGGCCTCTTCTACGATGCCAAGACCAGCGGTATCGAAATCATCCAGCGCGGCGAGCGGATCGCCACCAACGGCGACCTGCGCCTGTTGCACACCCCGGAACAGTGGGATGGGATGGGTCAGTTAATTGAGCGCAGCGTTGAGCGCGAGGCAAGTCGCATCGAGGCGCGGCTGGAATATCCCGAACTCGGTTTCTCCTATCGCGTCGTCGCGCAGGCCGAGGGCGGGAAAATGGAAATCAGCGTGCAGCTGGATGAGCCTCTGCCGCAAAAGCTTGCAGGCAAAGCCGGCTTCAATATGGAATTCCTGCCGGCCAGCTATTTCGGCAAGGCGTACCTGATGGACGGCCGCGGCGGCCTGTTTCCGCGGCACCCCGGCGGTGGTATGCAGTTCGACGAGACTGGGCGCACCGAACCACTGCCACTCGCCACGGGTCACAAGCTGGTACTGTCTCCGGAAGATCCCATCAACCGCGTTGCCATCCGCAATCTCGGCGGCGACAACCCGCTGATGCTGTTCGACGGCCGCAACAAGGCGCAGAACGGCTGGTTCGTGGTGCGCAGCCTGATCCCCGCGGGGCGCTCGGGCGAGGTGGTCCGCTGGGAGCTGGATGTGCAGGCGGACCCCGACTGGATACGCAAGCCAGTGATCGGTTTTTCCCAGGCGGGCTACCACCCGGCACAGCCGAAACGGGCGGTGATCGAACTCGACAGCAATGACAAGCCGCATGACCACGCGCGGCTGTTGAAAATCGAACCGGATGGCAACAAATCCACAGTGCTGGATGCCGCGGTGGATTCGTGGGGGGAATACCTGCGCTATAGGTACGTCACCTTCGACTTTTCCACGGTCGCGCAGCCGGGGCTGTACCAGATCGAATACGGCGATCAGCTGAGTGCGCCCTTCCCCATCGATACCGCGGCACATGCCGACATCTGGCAGCCGACGCTGGATGTTTTCCTGCCGGTACAGATGGACCATATGGAAGTGCGCGAGGCCTACCGGGTGTGGCACGGCCGCTCACACCTGGACGATGCGCTACAGGCGCCAGCCGACTATGAGCATTTCGATCTCTACGCACACAATGCGCAGACCGATACAAAGTTCAAACCCTTTGAGCATATTCCCGGGCTGGATGTCGGCGGCTGGTATGATGCGGGTGACTACGATATTCGCACCCAGTCGCAATACCATACGGTGCGCGACCTGGTGCACGCCTGGGAAGAATTCGGTATAGACCGGGACAACACCACCATCAGCCAGCAGAAGCGCAGTGTGCAGATGCATCGGCCGGACGGTGTGCCGGATATCATCCAGCAGATAGAGCACGGCACCCTGGCTCTGATCGCGCAGCACCGCGCTCTCGGCCACGCCATCCCCGGTATCGTGGCCGCGCATCTGTACCAGTATCCGCATCTGGGCGACGGTTCCACCAAAACCGACAACCGCGTTTACGCCCGGGCGCTGGACCCATTCGCCGACGAGCGACGAGTCGGGAAAATGTACCTGCCTTCCACGGTTGCGCCGCCACCGGAGCGTCGGGTAATGAATACCGATGGCGAGAGGAGCGGCGAGTTCGACGACCGCTGGGCGTTTACCAGCAATACCTCAGCACTCAACTACGGCTCCGCCGCAGCGCTCGCCGCCGCCAGCCGCGCACTACGTAATTACAATGAAAAACTCGCCGATGAATGCCTCGCCACCGCAGTGCGTGTGTGGCAGTACGAACAGCAGCGCGAGCCCAATCTGTACCACTACGGCAACACCACCGGCGGACGCTTGGAGGAGGAGCAACTGGCCGCAGCCGTGGAACTGCTGATCAGCACGGAAGACGCCCAGTACGCCGCGTCCGTACACGCATTGCTGCCCCAGGTACGCGAGCGGTTTGCTTTCAACGCCGTCACGCTGGCGCAGGCGATTCCGTTGATGGATGAGGACTTCCGGGATAACATGCAGCAGCTTGCGCGCGACTACCGCGAGCAGATCCGAGCCTTCGAGCGCGAGACCCCCTACGGTGTTCCCGTTACCCGCGGCGGCTGGGCCGGTGCCGGCAGCGTAGTCGGATTCGGCAATACCAACTACTGGCTGCACAAGCACTTTCCGCACATCGTCGAAAATGATCTGGTGTTCCGCAGCCTCGACTATATTCTTGGCCGCCACCCCGGTTCGAACCTTTCTCTGGTATCGGGCGTGGGTGCGGAATCCAAACTGGTGGCCTACGGCTCCAACCGCGCGGACTTCTCGTTTATTCCCGGCGGCGTCGTGCCCGGTGTGCTGATACTTCCGCCGGATTTTCCGGAAAACAAGGAAAACTGGCCATTTTTCTGGGGGCAGAACGAGTATGTGATCACCGTCGGTGCCAGTTATATTTTCCTGGCCAATGCGGTGCAGGCGTTATTGCAGCGCGAGGATGTTTGATAGCCGATACTGGTCGGGGCGGTTGTTCGACCGGCCATGACCATACCCCAAAAAAACAAAAGCCCGGCCGCCTGTTGGCGGCCGGGCTTTTTTTAACAAACAGCGCACGCCGCATCAGAACTTCGCACGAAGCCCCAACGCGTACCGACGGTCGGTGACGAAATTCAGAGAGTCCGTACGTGTCCCTTCCTGATCCAGCTGCAACTCAGTGCGAGTCTCCGTATTCAGGATATTGCTCGCCTCCAGACCAATCTGAATATTGTCGGTGATGTTGTAGTACGCGGAACCATCGAGGAAGCCCGCCGCCTTCGCATACACCGGCGCAAACTCGTTGGAATCGCGGCGGGTTACCAGGTAATCGGAGCGCCAGTTGTACGCCAGGCGCACCGACAAATCCGCATACTCGTACATCCCCACGATGTTGTAGCTCTCATCTGAATAGCCCGGCAGCGGCAGATCTGTGAAAGCGCGGAAGCTGTTGCGGCCGTCGTAGATTGGATTGCCGTTGGTATCAAAGCGCACCGCACCCATTTGCTCGTCACTCATCGGATCATTCAGATCCTTCTGGTCAATATAGGTGTAGTTCAGCTGTACACCGAGGCCACTCCAGGCACCGGGCAGATTGTCGAAGAACTGGCTATAGGAAATCTCGAAGCCCTGTATCGAACCCTCGCCGTCGTTCGCCGGGCCGTTGAAGGAAACCGACTCGGTCACGCCGGTGCGCGGGTTGGTTACATCCGCCAGGAAGGGACGCTCGCGGAACAGGTTATCGATATCCTTGCGGAACAGCGCCAGTGCCAGAGAACCGGTATCTGAAAAATACCATTCTGTGGTCAGGTCGAGATTGAGGGCTTCTTCCGGCTCCAGGAACGGGTTGCGCGCGGTACCGTTGATCTGCACACTGCCGGGTGTGATGCCGGTAATGGGGCCGTTCTCGCCGTCGCGCTGTACTTCGTACTCCAAGGTCACGATGCGCGAGTTGCGGGTGTCCTGCAGGTTCGGGAAGTACAGACTCTGCGACGCCCCGACGCGCACAATCACATCTTCCTTTACATTCACCGCCAGGTTGAAGCTTGGCAGCACGGTACTGTAGTCGGTGCCGTCGACGGTACTCACCGCACCCTGTCCGTCGGCAAACGCCTGCAGGTTTTCACTCAGGAAGTCTGCACCTTCACCACCGGCCAGCGGCATCACCACATAACCGCTGGACGCCAACTGGTAGCTCACATAGCGCAGGCCAAAGTTACCGCGGTATGGCATTTCCAGGGTGTCGTCTGCGAAGTCGAAGCGCACATAAGCTTCCTGGCGCTTCTCGTTGGTGGAGGTGATATCGTGCGGTGCAAAGGGGCTGCCCGGTGCTACGCGACCAGCCATGTCGACCATGGCCTGGTAGCAGTTCGGGTTGCTCTGCCCAACCGGCGAAGCGCCGCCCGGGTTGGTCTCGCCGTAGGGAGCAGTGTTGAAACCTTCCTCGCAGGCGCGGCGCATGAAACTGGCGAAATCCTGCGCGGACGCCATCTTGATAAACAGAAAGTCGTCGCGACCGTCGAGAATGCCACCCTGGTAAAAGTCGCTCCAGTTCTGGCGCTCGAATTCATCGCTGATCGCGTTGTAATCACCGTTCATGGAGATGGCGGTATTCCATGGGGTATTTACCGCCCCCCAGTTGGAGTACTCGCTATCGCGCACGGTGAGATCCTTGTCGGAACGGTACACGCCGCCGCTCAGAGTACGCGCCCAGCCGTCGCCCAGTTCGTATTCCAGATCCAGCTTCACTGCGTTCATACTCGCATCGGAATCCACCGCGGTGTCCAGGGCGGTAGCCAGCAACACATCCGGGCGTGGACCATCCCAGTTGGGTGTGTAGTCGGGCTCGAACAGGCGATCGCTCAGGAACTCGATGCTCGGGCGGCTGCCGCGCAGATCCAGATACACGTCGGACACAGAGTGCTGCGCGCGGGCATTGATGCCGTTGTTGATCATTTCTTCGGTGGCGTCCACACGCTGGATATCCAGACCTACATTGAGTCGCTCGGTGGCCTGCCATTCGATATTGAAGGAGAGATCTTCAACAGAGGTTTCGGTTTCGTTGTAGCGGGAGGACAGGTGCATCGGCATTTCCGGGCCGAAGCTGATCACACCGCTGGTGAACATGTTGTTCTCATCCCAGGTTGGCATCATGTCTTCCGACACATCGGTGCGCACACGGGAATCCCACCACTGCCCCTGCGCAAAGCCCTGCGCCTGCGGGCCGATCACGTTTTCACGCCACACCAGCGACGCCTCGGAACGCAGGTATTCCAGCGTGGTGATAACGCTGTCATTCGGGCTCCGCCATTGGAGGGAGGTTGCGAAACCGGTGCGCTCGCGATCGTTCTCGGCGCTGCGCAGGGAATACTGACCAGGGGTGTAATAGACCGAGCCCGCGGGCTGATCCGGGAAGGCGACCGGACCTTCCAGCGGGGAGTCTGGTGCAGTACCTCCGATCACAGTGCCGGTAGAGTCCCAGCCAGGTGGCACATTGATATGCGCATCACCGCGGGAATAAAAGTTGGCCACGCCGATCCCATCGCCGCGGGTGGCGAGTTCGGAGTGTGAGGCAGAGACCAGGAAGCCGAAATCACCGGCGTCGGTTTCCCACACGTCACTGAACAGGCCGGAGGCCGTAGGCGTGCTCTCTTCGCGGAAGTCGCCGTAGTTGGTTTTTACGGTGCCGGCGATCAGCTGTTCATTGGTGTCAAACGGCTTGCGAGTAACCAGATTGACGGTACCGGCGATGCCACCGGCGATCATATCCGCGGTCTGGTTCTTCACTACCTCTACCGCACCCAATAATTCCGGGGAAATATCTTCGAAATTGAGGCCGCCGCTGGGGGTAGCACTGAAAGAGTCGCGACCGTTGATCTCACTGCGCACACGATCAAGGCCGCGCACCAGCACACCGGTGCCCTCGTCGGCGTAGTGGTTGGGGTCGTCGGAGGCGGCAAAGCGCTCGATACTCACGCCGGGTACCCGCTGCAGGGCCTCGGTAACAGATTTGTCCGGTAGCGCGCCGATATCCGACGCGGTGATCACGTCCTTGACGGTGTCGGCATCGCGCTTGAGGTCTTGGGCGGACTGCAGTGTTGCACGCATATCCCCGTAGACCACGACTTCCTCGACGAGCGCGTCGTCCGTGTGTGATGCCTGCGCGGCGAGTTGCCCCGGCAGCAGGCCGCAGACTGCACCACATACGGCGATGCTGAGCAGTTTCTGGTTGAATTTCCTTGGCATGGCTAACCCTCGGTGGTGTTTATCTTTTTATTCGTACGATGGCACTACCCCTGGCACTCCTTGCCCAGTACCCTCTTTTATTGTTGCGTCCTCAAAAGCCCCGCGCGGCCTCCAGTTCTGTTCCACATTTGCTTATCCACATCCGGAGGAGTGCAAAAAAAGCTCCGGGATCTCCCATAACCGGCAATTCCAACGGGAGTCCCGACTGCGAGCGATACAAGGTGAACATCAAATATGGACTGGTGATGCCAGCGCATGGAGGAAACATACCAACCGGGAAAATAACTTTCAACAAATATAATTTTAAATGTTAGATATTTTCACAGCCTGGTGTGTGGGCACCTATCGCCTGGCATCTACCGCGAAAGGTTCGCAATCTGACGCAAAAGCTCGCGGACGATGAGGCATATGCACCCTCAGCGCTTAGACTGAAGGAGCGGGTTCGGGACTGCGCCACCGGTGCACAAAACACGCCAACCAGTCGATATAGTGACGAGAGTCTCCCAAAGAACATTTACACGCCATTCGGATGGCGCCATTATGCGTAAAAGAGCGGAAAGTCTGGTGGGAATCCGATGCCAAATACCTATCTGAGAATCGATATAGTTTCCGACGTTGTCTGCCCCTGGTGCGCCATCGGCTACTACCGGCTCGCGCGCGCGCTGGAGAAATTCGGCGATCGGTTTACCGTAAATACGGTGTGGCACCCCTTCGAGCTGAACCCCGACATGCCGGAAGCCGGCGAGAACCTGCGCGATCACCTGGCGCGTAAATACCGGATTTCGGAGCAGCAGAGCAGAGAGAATCGTCAACGCCTGCAGACGCTGGCAGCAGCGGTAGGATTCGAGATCAATTTCACCGACGACCTGCGTATCTACAATACGCGCCAAGCCCACAAGCTCCTGCACTGGTCAGAGAACAGCGGCCGGCAAACGGACCTGCAGCTCCGGCTTTTCAGTGATTACTTCACCCACGGAAAAAATCTCAATCACGAGAGCGTTCTGCTGGATGCCGCTGAATCGGTAGGGTTGGATCGCGCGGAAGCCTCTCAGGCGCTACAGGATACCGCCATCGCCCGCCAGACTCTGGCGCGGGAGGAGCAGTTAGTGCTTCAGGGAATTCAGGGGGTGCCGCTGTTCATGTTCAATCACGACTACGCCATCAGCGGCGCGGAAGAAGTGGCAGCGTTTGAACATCAGCTCGAGATCATTCTGAGTAAGACGACCGCGTGATCACCGCCCCCTGAACACACACCAACTCATCCTCTCCATATCCCCGGAGGCCCTGCGGTCTCACGGCGCTGCGCCCGCATTCACTTGACACACCAGGGTAAACACCACCTCGCTGTTGGCGGGCAGGACGGGGATTACCAGACCGCCACCCACCAGCTGCGCGGGATCGATCGGCGCCACCGGACACTGGGCGCCGCCCGTGGCGCTGCAGGAGATCGTCGCCGGAGTAATGCAATCCAGGTTCGCGTCTGGGGTGTCGGTCAGTATGGCATTGGTGGTGTCCCGCGGTCCCAGGTTGTCGACGGTAATGGTGTAAGTCACGTTATCACCGGCGACGACGGTAGTGGGCTGTGCACTCTTGGTAACGGCCAGGTCCGTCGACAGTCGCTCGTTGGTAAAACGACAGGTGATCTCACTGCCCGCTGCGGTGGCAGCCGCATCCAACGTGACGGTCGCGGTGTTGATATCGACAACCGCACTACCCGCTTGCAGACCTCGGCAGGTGATGTCCGTAAGTTCAAACGTTGCGGGAATACCGGACTCGGTAATAGGGGTCGCGGTATTGGCACTGGACAGATAAAAGCTGTTGCCCCGCTGCACCTGTCCGGGGCTGGTGGTGGTAATACTCTGCTCCGGCACACCGTTGCCGCCGCTGAAAGAAAAGGTCCCTACATCCCCCTCGGATACTTTTTCAATCGTCACTTCCGGCGCGCGCCTATTCGTGTCGGTTGCGGAGTTATTACCGGGATCGGGATCGATCACGCCATCCGGTACATCCGCGCGGGCGGTATTGATGAGATCTCCGGTGTAGTCCTCCGGCACCGTAATTGTAAACAGATAGGTAATGCTGCCGCCCGCCGGCAGGTCTACTGTCTCGTTGATAGCGCCGGTGCCGGAAAGTGCGCCACAACTGGCACCGCCATTGGCGGAGCAGGTCCAGCTGGCACTGCTCACACCCGCGGGCAGCGCGTCGCTGACCGTTGCCCCCGTCACATCATCCGGGCCATTGTTGTTCACGACAATGGTGTAGGTCAGATCGGAGCCCGGCACATACAGGTCGCTATTGTCGGTTTTGGTAACCGCCAGATCCGCCTGCAATTCCCGCAGCGTATTCACGAAGGTACAGGCGAGTTGATCGCCCTGGTTCAGGGTAAAAGAAAAGTTGGTACCGCTGCCGCTGGGTGTCTGGCCACCCGCCAACCCGTTGGTGCAGGAGTAGGTCGTGGTGTAGTTGGCTAGATTGGTGGACCCGCTGCCGGCTTCCGAAAGCGTGTAGCTGCTACCCACCACCGGCTGTGATGCGGTAATGGTCGGCGACACCGCGGTGCCGGAGCCCGTGGTAGTGGCGCTGGTGCCGCCGGCACCGTTGATACTCAACTGGAACTGATCCCCCTCGGCGAACCGCCCATCCGGCAGGGATTTTTGCAAGCTGATACTGGCCTGTGGTTCCGCATTATTGGTAAAGGTGCAGACGATGTCTGCGCCCGGCAGGGTGCCGCTGCCGTCGATGGAGACCTGACGCTCATTGAGGTCCACCGTGTAATTGCCGCCCTCGGAAAGACCGGTACAGGTGATATCGGTGAGGGTAAAGCCCGGCGCAAGCGTGGGTTCCCTGACCACCACCTGCTGCCCCGCATTGACGATACTCTGCGCCGGCGCCTGTACCGCAACGCCCTCCTCCACGGTGGTGATATTCGGCGAGCCGCCGGCATTCTGCACACTGAAGAAAAAGGTGCCCACACCACCGAATGAAATCTTTTCAATCGTCAGCAATGGCTGGCGCTGGTTGGTGTCGGTGGCGGTGTTGTTGTCGGGGTTTGAATCCGTCACGCCCGCAGGTGGCGTGACCGTGGCTGTGTTAACCAGATCGCCGGGAAAGTCCCGCGGGACATTCAACGTGAAGTTGTACGTTACGCTGCCGAACACCGGGATATCCGGGGTGTCGTTCAGCGCGCCGTTGCCGTTTGCCGCGCCACAGGTGCCGCCGTTATTGCCGCTGCAGGTCCAGCTCGCTTCGGTGATTCCCGCCGGCAGTGGATCGCTCACCACCGCCTTCTCGACCGCCGCGGGGCCATTGTTGGTCACGGTGATGAAGTAGGTAACCGATTGCCCCGGTGTGTAGAGGGTTTGGAAATCGTCCTTGGTAATGGCGAGATCCGTGCTCAGTTCAAACGGCGCCGTGAAACAGTGGGAGCCATCACTGACCGAGGACGTCGGCGCATTGCCGATGTTCGATGCGCGACCGCTGTTGATGTCGAACTGGTACACATTGCCGAAGTCATCGGCACCAAACACACCGTTGCTTGCGCCCCACATGGCGGTAATCGGCGAGAAGGTGTTGGTATCACCGACGACGGTGACTGGCAGCACCGCACCCTGGGGCTCGCCCACCACATTAAAGGTGCGCAATTGACGGGTCGCGGTATCTACGGTGTACATAAGTCCGTTGTAGAACGCGAGATCGCCGGGGCTGGTGACCTGAGAGGTATCAAACAACAGCGCCTGGGTCGGGAAAGGATCCTGCAGAGTCACATCAATGCGGAAGATATTCTGCTGGGCGCCACCGGTGGTCACATACATGAAACCGTCGCTGGCGAACGTCCCTGCGACCCACTCCGCCGCGGGCAGAATATTGATGGCGACCACCTCGGAGGAACCGTCTGCACTGATCCGGATCAGAGACAGGTCACTGGAAATCGCATAGATAAAATTGTCCGCCGGATTATAGGCCGCGGCGTTGTACTGCACATTGGGCGTGTTGCCGAGGGTGGTGTAACTGAATGGACTGGTGCCGGTGTCCATCAGGATCAGATCCGTGGTGCCCGCCCCCTGATGCAGGTACATGCGGCTGTCGCAACTGCCAAAATCTTCGCGCACCACCGGGCGCAGGGTCACACTGTCGCTGTTATTGTCGAGCCTTGCCTCAAGTATGTTCGCCGGCGGTGCAGCAGACAGCCTCACCGTTTGCGGCCCCCGCGCCGTCGTCGCGGTGTCAGCCACCACGTCGAAAAAAATCTCGCCGCCATCCAGGCTTACCAGCGTGTCTATGGGGCCGAATCCCCGAGGCTCGCCGCACCGGGAGTCGCCGTCGGCGCGACAGATCCAGCGCGCACTTGCCAGCGCCGCGGGCAACTGGAACTGCACGCGCACGCCGTCCAGCAGAATGTCACTTTCTGTTCCCACCACCAGGCGGAAACTCACCGGCTCGCCGGGTACAAAACTGCGGCTGCGCAACTCTATGCGCGTGTAGATTTCTACCTGTACCGTGACGCCCCGCAGTTCGTCACCGACGCCGCTGCCGGTCAGATGTGGCAGCCCCATGCGGTAGCGGGCGGCGGCAAAATCCGGCAACGCCAACGGCGCCTCTGCGCAGCGCAGCACCTCACCGCGGACGGCATCCCAATATCCGAAAGCTTCGGGAGCCCCGGAATTCAGGTCGTAGCGGTAAACCCGGCCGCTGTCGTCATACGCAAACACCCCGTTGGCGGCGGCGGCCATACCGCGCACCGCGGGCGGGTTGTCCGTCGCGCGCCAGCGCTCAACCGGCACCTGTGCGGCGCTGCCCGAGAGATAGGACTGCACGTCAATGCGCAGCAAACCCGCGGTGCGGTCTACCGCGTACAGATAGCCGTCGAACCAGCTGAGTCCGGTGATGGCGACTGGCTCGGACAGGGTGAGGACCTGAACCGTCCCGCTCTGAGGATCGACCCGATGGATCTCCGCCACACCCTTCTCTGCGACCGGTACTACGTAATAAAAACCCCGATGATCGAAAGCGCCTCGTGCGACGGTGACGTGATGCCGCTCTCCACCCCCACCGGTAAAATGTATTTCCGAAACGCTCTGCGCCACGCCGCGACGGTCGATGCGCAATACCTCGCCGCGCGCGCCATCGCCCGCGGGGGATATTGCGTAGATGAACTGATCACCGGCGTTGTAGGCCACCGCACTCAGGCTGCCGGGCGCAACTCCGGTGCCGGCACGGTGGATTGACTGTGGAGGGGTGTTGCTATCGCCGGAATACAGCACAGGTTGGCCATTCGTATCCTCGGCGTAAAACCACAGGCGGCTGTCGCACTGGCCAAAATCTTCCTGTGCCGCGGCATGGCCGGCGAACCCGAGCGATGCCGCCGACAGCAGCAACACCCGCACGAGCCTGAGCGCGATGCACCGGCTGTGCCGGAAAATGTCTGCTGTTATCTGTTGCGCGCTCATCGTTGCCTGCAATCACTCATTGGTTCAGATTTGGTTCTGTCTGTATTCAATATGCGCCGACAAAGTTCACGTACCAGCCATTGTGGTCGTAATCAAAATCGGTAAGGTCGTCGCTGAAATCTGTGAAGTTGTAGCCGACCCCCATGCGAAAATACTGCGCGATATCCCAGTCGTAGCCGACCAGAAAACCGTCGCGACTGCCGCCGGATTCCACATCCAGCCAGCGGTACTCCACCAGCGCGTGAAACAGACCAAAGTCGTAGCGCAGTTGCGAGGCACTGAAACTGGAGGCACTGTCTACCCATGGGCCGCTGCCCCGTCCAAGGCGCACATCGCCTTCCCGCCGCGCCAGTTTGAGCGACAGCTCCCAGTCCGAACCGAGCTGGCGGATTCCCTCGAACGACATCACTCTGGTGCGTTGGTCATAATCCGCACCACCGCGTTGGCCCAGGGTTGCCAGGTCGTACAGATACGTGAGACGACCGAACGCCGCCCAGCGGGTGTTGTCCCACGGGCGCCAGGCGAACCCCATGTTGCCCTCCACAAAACGCGCGCCGCCAACGCCGAGGGTCAGGTCGTCGGTATCCGAGACATTCACCCGCCCGGCGATGCGCCAGCTTTCGTTGATCTTGTGACTGATGCTGTTGGTGCTGACCCACTGCTCGCGCCGTTCAAAGCCGCGGTCTTGTCGCCATTCAATCTTGCTCTGCCAATCGCTTGCCGGGCTGCGACGGCCGCCGGCGATACTCACCGCACGCCGCTCCACATCCCCGCTGAAAATATCCACCAGGGTCCCGGACTGCACGGTGACGCCGAGATTCCAGCCGGCGGAGGGGAAGAAATCGAGCCCCACGGTGTGGGCAATGCCGGAGCGGTTGGGCTCTTTCAAAAAAGTATTTTCGTTGAACAGATTGACCTGGTTCGACAACCGCCAGCGCTGGCCGACGGTCCAGCCGCCATTCACCCTGGGATTGAAGATGGTGTTGCGTTCGGTGCTGTCGGTGGAATAGTTGTAGCCGGCGTATATGCTGTAATCCGCATTGACACGGTAATCACCGTCCACAGTGAGCCCCTCACCGCGATCGCCGTGGGTGTATTCCGCACCCACCGAGACACTGTTGCCATACAGCCAGCGTCCACCGATACCCATCAGGTTGTTGCTGTCGTAACCCTCGCTTTCATCAAACGAACCCTGCACCAACCCGTACACGTCGAGGAAAGTATTCATCCGGTGGGTGTACTGCAGCGCGGCCAAAATGGCGCTGCCATCGCTGTACATACTCTGTTCGTCGACGTAGCGCAGCTCACTGCTGAGACTGTTGGTGTCGTCGACTCCCCAGCTGACGGTCGCCTGTGCCTGCTCGAAACTCTCCTCCCCGCTCTCGGCCTCGCTGTAACGGAGGTAGAGATTCAGGTTGGTATAGATATCCCCCAACAGTTCGCCGCCGTATTCGGTCATGGCGCGACCACTGTTGTAGCGATTGGCGGAATAACCAGGATCCATGTCGCGCCACCAGGCGGCGGCGGTCCAAGGGCTTTGGCTCCAGCCCAGTTCCTGTAGATTGATGCGCCCCTCCACCAGTCGCGCATCGCCGGAGGTATAGTCGTCGTCGACCAGATCGGCGTTGGTCAGCGCAAAATTGAAACCGCCGTTGTCGGAAAAATATGAGGGCGCGCTGTAGGAATCGCTGCTGGCGTACTCCAGCTTGAGATAAGTGCCCTCGCCACCCTGCAGCGTGAGGTCGCCAGCGGCGAGCCGGTAATCGTCTCCGGAGCGGGACTCGTCCGCATAGGTGCCCCCCAGGCCGACGTAATCGCCCATCCACTGTTTTACGCGAGCACCGGAGGTGAGGTTGTCGTCGTCCCAGTCTGTGGGCACCCACTCGTAATCGACGATCAGGCGCTGCTCGTAGCCATCCAGCGGTACATCGCGGGACAGGGTGGGCACATTGGCGCGGGTGATCTGCGTCAGCGGGCGGGTGAGAATGATCCGCCCCTGTAACTCGTCGATCTCATAGTCCACCCCGCGCTGCAGGTCGATGCGCGCTTCCACCCGACCGGTGGTGATATCGCGGATTTCCAGCGCCACTCGGTCGGAGCCGGGCAGGATATCGGTCTCACGCAGATAGTAGAGACTGCCACCAGTGCCGAGAAATTCGTTGTGCCCGGGCGCGGTCTCCGCCTGGGAGCCGAAAATCCGCACCTCACTCAAAGGTTCTCCCCACAGATTGATACTGCGCGAATACCAGCTGCCCGCGGCGCCATACAGCGAGCGCACAAACATCGCCAGATCGGTGCCCGTCAATCCGGTGGTGTAATTGCCCCACAGCACCTGGTTTTTATCCCAGTCCGCGCGCAGATAGAAACGCCCCTGGGTATCCACGTCGCGGAAAGTGGTGGAGTCGTCGCCATAGGTGGGGTAGTAATAATCCGGATCGAGACGACGGAAAATATCCGATGGGTAGGCCTCGCTGAAATCACTGAACAGGTTGTCGAGCGCTTTTTCCGTCGTGTCCATCTGCGCGGTGAGCAGATATTTTCCCTGCGCCTTGCCCTTGAGATAAAACGCGAGCCGCCCCTCCTGCAGAATGTCGTCGTCATCATCGAAACGATCATCGCCTTCAAAGGTTGCGCGGCTGCCGTCGATATCCGATTTCGCGATGGTGATATCGGCCATGGCAACGCCAAAGAAATAGCGTCCACTCACCGGTATATCCAGAGTGTATCGCTCGTAACCGCCCGGGCCCTGCAGGCCAATATCAAACTGGTGATGGCCGATGGGCAATAAAAATTCCGCGGCAAACTGATTGTTCATGTCTACCGGGTAGGGCTGGTGGTTGATCAGCAAACTTCTGTCGGGCGGAATATCACTGCCGAGAATACGCACACGTGAACCGTACACAGGAATATTCTGCAGGCGCAGGCCACTGCCCCGGAACACCTCATTCAGCATGCTCTGGGTCTGTGCCTGTTGCCCGCTCAACTGGCGGGCGAGATCGAATTCTCCCTGGCGGCGCACGCGCTGGCGCTGGCGTTCGGCTTCGTTGCTGCGCACCAGCTGGATACTTTCTGGCACGGTTTCATCGTAAATGCTCTGCAGTTGCGCGTAGTGCTGCGACAAGGTCCCGCCATACTGGGCCGCGTAGGCCTCGGGAGCGGCGTAGGCGCGCAACACATAGATCAGTTCATCGCCGTAGCGCAACGGTACTTCCGAGGGCAGGTCGCCATCCCATGTCACCTCGCTCACCGGTACCACAGGCACCGGCAACACCACCAGCGGCAACACGCGATCGCCGTCGCTGGCGCGATAGATCCGCACCTCCATACGCGACATGAACGCGGTGTAATTGGACCGCACCATAAAACGCACCGGTTCGGCGATGGCGCGACCATCGAAGGCCACCATGCCAGGGCTGGTAATCGCCAATTGCGGTACCCCCAGCGTGGGATCTTCGGTGGCCCAGATCACGCCGCCGCGGGGCAGTTCCAGGCGCCCGGGTATGCGTTCGCCCGCGATGCGGTCCATTGCCGTGGCGGACTGCGCGCGGCACCAGGACGCTCCGGTCAGCACCTGCGCAAGTGCAAGCGCGAACAATACCGCACGGACAGACAACGTCGGGTTCATTCGGCACCCCCATGTAACGGCCGGGCAGCACTCGCGGGCTGGTCAGGGTACAGCGGCGGCAACAGCACGCCGAAGTCAAAACGCACCGGCACCCCGGGGGTAACACGCCGGATCAACGGGTTGCTGGTGGTAAAGCGGGTTCCTTCCGGCAGGGTCGCGGTATCCACCTTGAGAATGAAGTTGCGCCCGCGCTCCCAGTGGCCGCCGTCGATACCCACCAGGTGGTAGCGCCCGTAGCGATCGGTTTCCACCAGCAGTCCGTCCACCGACGCGATACGCACCCCGGGAATACCGCGTTCATCCAGGCCGCGATTGACGATGATGTAGTCCACAAATACCCCATCGCCGGTGATTTCCAGGCGGCGCTCGATCTGGACCGCCGCCGCGGAATTGCCCTGGCGCACGCGCGCCACACCGGCGGCATCGAGGCGCAGGGTGTATCCCTGATGGCTGCTGAGTTTGAAGTCGTCGGTAAACGCGGCCCGTGTAAGCTTCTGGCGAATAACAATGCGCGCCTGCCCGCTACCCTCGCCCGATACACCGGGCAGTTCTCCCAGTTCGAGCCCGCGCAGCAGCGGCGCGCTGGCATCGGCGACGGCTACACCGTTGATCGAAGTAGTACCGGGCACGTAAAACGCGGGGTCGAATCCACCGCGCACACGTACCCCGGTAAGGCTCGCACTGTCCTGAATACTGTTGCCGTTGCGGTCGTGGAAGACGGTGCCGATGATCAGGGATTCCTGGGTAAGCGGGTCCACGGCGAGCACCACTTCCGCGGTGGCGCGGTTGGACACGCTATCGCCGTCTGCGTCCTGCACCTCCGCTTCGTTGACGTAGCTGCCCGGGCGCACGCCGGCGCCGACACGCAGGGCGTAGGAAATGATGGCGGTGTCACCGGCGGGAATGTCGATATCACCCACGGTCAGCGGATAGGTGTTGAGCAGGATTCCGCTCTGGTCCACATCGTCCACCACCAGGGAACCCTCCACATAGGTGAACCCGGCCGGCGGGGTGTCCACAACGATGCCATTGATCAGGTCGCGACTGCTGATGTTCTCTGCGGTGAGGGTGTAGAACACGATGTCGCCCACCTGCGCTTCCCGCACGCTCGCGGTTTTTTGCAGGCGGATGCTCACCGGTTCCACCGGGTGTCGGGTTTCGCACACCGCGCACTCGGGATTGGCATCACCGCCGCCCGCCGGCACCACCAGATTGGTCACCTCTGCGCCGGCACCGTTGTTGACCACGGCGGTATACATCAATTCATATTCGCCAACCGGTGAGCCCGCGGGCAGGGTGCACTGGAATTCATTGCCGTTCTGTACACAGTCCGGCGGTATTGAGGTGATGGTCAACCCGGTGTCGGCGATGTCGGTCAACAGCAGGTCTTCCGGCAGCGCGGAGTTTTCGATGCCCACCAGCAAGGTGTAAACAATGGTCTGCCCCACAACCACTTCCGTGCCGGAAACGGGGTTGGCCGATTTGCTCACGGTAATCTGCGGGTCGACCAGCGGGATGTGGATGTCGCACTGCTCCGCACAGGCCGGTGTGCTGCCGCCACCACCGCTGGCCACCACCGCGTTATCCACGGTGCCACTGGCCTCGGCAGTTACCCGGGCGGTGTACTGCAGGCTGTAGGTGCCAGGCGCGGTGCCCGCCGGCAGGCTGCACACCAGCGGCGAGGCATCGTTACAGCTGAAGCCTCCGCTGTCGGTGACGGCAATAAAAGACAGCCCCACTCCCGGTGTGTCCGTGAGTACAACCGGCTCAGAAAGCGCCGCCGCAGTTACGGTCACACTCAGGCCGTAGGTCACCACGTCACCCGGGCGCACCTGGCTGACGCTGGCGCTTTTCTCATAGGTCACCGCGGGCCGTTTAACCGGCGTGGTCACTGCGCATTCACCGTCGCACTCCGGCTGAGTTCCGCCTCCGCTGGCGACCACCGAGTTGCTGACAGAATCCCCGGCATCCTCGGTAACCAGCGCGGTATAGGTCAGCTGGTAATCCCCCGGCGCGGTGCCCGCGGGCAACACGCAGGTAAGCGGATTCTGCCCGCTGCAACGGAAGTTACCGGCATCCGTGACCTGCTCAATGGCAAGCCCCGTTGCGGTGGTGTCGGTCAGTGTCAGGTCTTCACTGAGATCCGCATCGCGCACCATGACGTCGACGGTGTAGGTGATGGTGTCGCCCACCTGGGCTTCGGCCGGCACTGCAGTTTTGTGATAGGTCACCTGCGGTGCCAGGGGGATGATGATGGCGCATTCCGCACTGCACACCGGATCGCCGCCGCCGCCACTTGCGGTCACCTGGTTGCGCACGCTCTGACCCGCATCCTCGGTCACCGTTGCGGTATAGCTGAATGCGTAAGTACCGGGCTGGGTGCCGTTCGGCAACACGCACTGGAGTGGTTTGCCCGGGTTACAGCTGAATGGATCGACCGGTTGTATCAGGGTGCCGAAGATCAGACCGGTGTCGAGACTGTCCTCCAGGTTCAGATCGCTGGACAACGCAGCATCGGTAATCTCCACCTCGACGGTGTAGGTGATGGTGTCGCCCACCGCCGTGCGGTCTTTGTCCGCCGTTTTACTGTAGGTAATATGCGGCCCCACCACGGGAATCACCGGTGCGCAGTCGCCATCGCATTCCGGTGGATTGCCGCCACCTTCGTTCGATGCCGTTACCCGGTTGCTGACACTGGTACCCGCCTCCGGCGTTACCAGCGCGGTGTAGCTGAATGTGTAGGTACCCGGTGCGGTGCCCGCGGGCAGCGTGCAGATAAGAGGGCCTGAACCAGTACAACTGAACGGATCGGTGGGCTGGTCGAACGCCTGGAACTGCAGACCACTGCCGAGCGCATCCTGCAACACCACGTCACCGTCGAGCGCGGTATCGGCCACGGTTACCGACACGGTATAGGTCACCACATCGCCGATTTCCACCTGAGTCACATCGGGGACTTTGCGGTAGGTAACCGCCGGGCGGATGACCGGCGTCACCGTTGCGCAGTCCACACAATCGGGCGGAGTCTCGCTGCCGCCAGTGGCTTCCACACTGTTTTCCACCGATTCCCCAGCGGAGACATTGACCGTCGCCATATAGGTAACGACATAAGTGCCTGGAGCTGTGCCCACCGGCAGGGCGCAGTAAAGCGGATCACCCAGGGCACACTGGTAGGCGGGATCGGTATTGGCACTGTCGAGCCCGGCAAAGGTCAGCCCGGTACCGAGGGTGTCGGTGAGCTGCAGGTCCGAGGTGAGCGGGGCACTGGCAATGGTGGTGGTCACGGTGAATGTGATGGTATCGCCCACCGCCACTGGTGACGGTGAGGCCGCCTTGCTGACGGTGATACCCGCGTCCGCCAGCGGTGTTACCGGCGCGCAGTCACCACTGCAGGTGGGGTTGTCGGCACCGGCTGCAGTCACCGTGTTCTGCACCTGAGCCAGCGCCTGGTCATTCACCCGCGCCGTAAAGGTAAGGGCGAAGCTACCGGGGCCCGCGCCGGCGGGCAGTGTGCAATCGAAACTGTTGCCGCTGGAGCAGGTAAAGGGGGCGGTGGCACCGCCAAAGCCCACAAAGTCCAGGCCGGTGCCAAGAGTGTCAGTGAGCTGCAGATCCGCGGTCAGCCTTGCATCCGCCACATCCACCGCGATGGTGTAGGTGATGAGATCACCCACCTGCACCGGCCCTGCCGGACTCGCGGTTTTTTCGTAGGTCACCACGGGGCGCAGAATATCTGTGGTCACAGTGCAACTGCCCACACAGTCCGGGCCGGCACCGCCGCCACCGGTTTCCACCAGCGCGTTGCTGACGCTGTCACCGGCATCCGCGGTAATGGTGGCAGTGTAAGTCAGTACATAGGTGCCCGGTGCCGTGTTGGCCGGGATGGTGCAGGGCAGCGTATTGCCGGGGCAGGTATAGGCACTGTCTGCACTGACAAGCTGGTTAAACACGAGGCCGGCGCCAAGGGTATCCGCGACGAGTATTTCCGCGGTGGTGCTTGAGTTGCTTACCGTCGTGGACACCTGATAAGTCACCGTATCGCCGATCTGTGCCAGCGCGGGCGCACCGGTTTTGCTGTAGGTGATATAGGTATCGGTAATCGGAACGTGCGGATCACAATCGGGGTTACACACCGGCGGTTGGTTACCGCCGCCGCCATCGGCGGTAACCGAGTTGATCACCGAGCCGGTGGCCGTGGCGTTGACGGTTGCGGTGAGGTCAAAACTGTACACACCGGGCACCGTGCCTGCCGGCAGGGTGCAATCAAACGAGATGCCACTGCCGCAACTGAACGCGGGATTTGCGTTGGTGACAGCCACAAAATCCAGCCCCGGTCCCAGGGTGTCACTCAATATCAGATCCGCGTTCAGCGGCGCATCCGCAATTTCAACGGTAATGGTGTAGGTAATGTTTTCGCCGCTGCTGACAGGCCCCGCGGTATCCGCCACTTTGTTGTAAACAATTGACGGAAAGACGACATCCACTACCACGCTGCACTCGGCATCGCATACCGGAGGTTCGCCGCCACCGCTGGCACTCACGTTGTTGGTCACCGTGGCGCCCGCGTCCGGAGTAATCTGCGCGGTATAACTCACCGTGAAGCTGCCGGGCCCAGTGCCCGCGGGCAGCGTACATTGCGGTGAGGCCCCGCCGCTGCACACGAACGGCGCCACAGGATCAATAAAATCAACGAAGGCGAGACCCGTGCCGAAGTTGTCCTGCAGCAACAGGTCCTGCGGCAACGGCGCATTGGATATCTCCACCGTTACCGTATAGGTGACGATATCGCCAACCGGCGCTGAGGTAACATCCGCCACCTTGTGATAGGTAACCGCCGGGTTGATCGGAATCACGATGTCGCAATCCCCATCGCAGCTGGGTGTGGGATCGCCGCCACCCTCGCCGGTCACCGCGTTTTCCACCTGGGTGTCCGCGCTGTCGGTAACGATCGCGGTGTAGCTGAAGCTGTAGCTGCCGGGTGCGGTTCCAGCGGGCAAGGTACAACGCAGGGGATTGGCACCGTTGCATGAAAAACTCCCGGAACTGGTGACAGCGCCAAAGGCAAGTCCCGGTCCCAGAGTGTCCGTCGCCACAAAATCCTGTGTCAGTGGCGCATCGGCCACGGTGACGGTAACGGTGTAGGTAATGGTGTCGTCCACGGAGGCGACATCCAGATCTGCGCTCTTGTGGAAGGAGATATCCGGCGGCGGTTCGACATTGATCACCGCCGTGTCTTCGTTGTTGCTGGGGTTGCTGTCGATCAGATCGGACGATGGATCAAGGGCGATGGTCGCGCTATTGCTGGTCTGCGTGGTTTGCGCCCCAGCCGTGCCGGCAGCCACAGCAACAACGATGACAAGTACGAGACCAAGCACTCTCGCCCAACCGCCGCCGACTGCCGGATAATTCTTCCTTGAATTGCGCAACCTCGCCCCGCCACACGCCGAGAAATCCGCTGCTCCCTGCGCGCACGGTTGCACCAATGGCATCCAGCCATACCGGTGCTCTCCGCTCTCTGACGCACTGCACATGCAGCGAATTTCCAGAAGAGACGGACCCGTGCGCGATTACTCTTATGAAGAGCCGGATCTGTTTAGAATCAGTTTTTCCTGACTCTGTTTAGCACCGTCAACGGAGCCGGTGACTGAATCGCCGACAAAATTGTTGTTACGTCACCCGCCTCCGGATAACCAAGTCGCCTTAACACTCGTTAACCAATCTTTACCCGCCAGCGCTCAACACCACTACACCGCTGTGGTCTCATGATGTTCACCACACACAGGAGTCACCATGAAAGCGCTATGTTCTGCCGCGGTCGCTGCCGCCATCGCTACCGTCGCCGGGTGTGCCAGCGCCCCCAAGGCACCGCCGGTATTTTCTGAATCCTTCATCGCCAATATCACCGAACAGGGCAACCGTATGTTCACCTACACCGCCACGATCAACAGCGGTGGTGAACGCGGCGGCCCGGATGGCGGCATGGGCGGCGGCGGACGCGGTCCCAGCGGAGGGAAAGGCGGCGGTCCCGGTGGCGCAGGTATGGGGGGCGGACCGGGCGGCGGTATGGGCGGCGGTCCTGGAGGCGTGGGCGGTGGCCCCGGTGGTGGCGGCATGAGCAGCAAGATGCGGGAAAACCCGGAAAAAGCCGCGCAGGAACGCCTGCAGGAAGTCCTCGCCAAAACCAGCTACTGCCCCCACGGCTGGTTTGTGATTGAGAAAAGTAACTTGCAGGGATCAGTGGAAATCCGTGGCGAGTGCCGCGCGGGCTGACCAACGCATGGAATAACGGAAACCATCGAATAACGGAAACCAAAGTACAAGGCGTAGAAAATGAATAACACACCTGAAAATGATTCAGTTGAGCTCCAAATCGCGAATCGCCCGACGTGTAAATCCCGATGTGACGTCGCTACCGGGACCGTCACAATACAGTTCCCGGTAGCGGCTTCGCGTAAGGTTCGGCTACACCACTAACCTTTATCCCGCATGCAGTAAATAATCCGCATGGAAGCGCAGGTGTTGTTCGATAAATGTGGCAATGAAAAAGTAACTGTGATCGTAGCCCGCGTGGTACTCGATCTTTACCGGATAACGCGCCGCCTTGGCTGCGGCCTCCAGCGCATTTGGTTTCAGCTGCTGCTCCAGGAACTGGTCTTCCTCGCCCTGGGAAATCAGCATCGGTAATTGTTCGGTCGCTCGGCTCAACAGTACGGTCGCGTCGTGCTCCTCCCAGGCCGCGCGGTTTTCACCGAGATAGGCGGCAAACGCTTTCTCCCCCCAGGGACAAGCAATGGGATTGCAGATAGGGCTGAACGCAGACACCGACAGGTAACGCGCGGGATTCTTGAGCGCAATGGTCAGTGCACCGTGCCCCCCCATAGAGTGACCGGAGATGGCACGGCGCTCGCTCACCGGAAAGTTCGCCTCAATCAGTGCAGGCAATTCCTCCACGATGTAATCGTACATGCGGTAGTGCGGCTTCCATGGCAATTGCGTCGCATTGACATAGAATCCCGCCCCCTTGCCCAGGTCGTAACCGTCCGCGTCCGCCACCGCCTCACCGCGCGGGCTGGTATCCGGAATCACCAGTACAATCCCAAGCTCCGCCGCCATGCGTTGTGCGCCGGCTTTCTGCGAGAAATTTTCATCCGTGCAAGTCAGCCCGGAGAGCCAGTAGAGTACGGGAAAACGCTGGTCTTTCTCCGCCTGGGAGGGCAGGTAAATGGAAAATCGCATCTCGCAGTCGAGCGCGCTGGAGCGGTGGCTGTACTGGCACTGAGCACCGTCAAAACACTGGGTTCTGCTGACAAGTTGTAAAGTCATTCCCGCCCCTCTTACTGGTAGTGAATTACGCTGCGGATACTCTTGCCTTCGTGCATCAGATCAAAGGCTTCGTTGATTTTCTCCAGCGGCATGGTATGGGTAATAAAATCGTCCAGTTGGAATTCCCCCGCCATGTAACGGTCCACATAACCCGGGAGCTGCGAGCGGCCTTTCACACCGCCAAACGCGGAACCCCGCCACACGCGACCGGTCACCAGCTGGAAGGGGCGGGTGGATATTTCCTGGGCGGCGCCGGCCACGCCGATGATAACGGATTCACCCCACCCCTTGTGGCAGCACTCCAGCGCCGAGCGCATCACATTCACATTGCCGATACACTCGAAGGAATAATCCACACCGCCATCGGTCAGTTCGACGATGACTTCCTGGATTGGCTTGTCGTAATCCTTCGGGTTGATGCAATCGGTCGCGCCTAGCTTCTTCGCCAGCGCAAATTTGCCTTCATTGATGTCGATGCCAATGATGCGCCCGGCCTTCGCCAGACGCGCACCGATAATGGTGGCAAGGCCGATACCGCCGAGGCCGAACACGGCGACGGTCGCGCCCTCTTCCACCTTTGCCGTATTCGCCACCGCGCCCAGGCCGGTGGTTACTCCGCAGCCAAGCAGACAGATTTCTTCCAGCGGTGCGTCTTTATTCACCTTGGCCACAGAAATTTCCGGAAGCACGGTGTATTCGGAGAAGGTGGAAGTACCCATATAGTGATAGATGGGCTCACCATTGATGGAAAACCGCGTGGTGCCATCGGGCATCAGGCCCTTGCCCTGGGTGGCACGGATCTTCTGGCACAAATTGGTCTTGCCGGAAGTGCAGAATTTGCACTCGCCGCACTCGGGTGTATACAGCGGAATCACATGGTCCCCCACCGCCACGCTGGTGACGCCCTCCCCTACCGATTCCACAATACCGCCCCCCTCGTGACCGAGAATCGCCGGGAACACGCCCTCCGGGTCGTCACCAGACAGGGTGAATGCGTCCGTGTGGCAGACGCCGGTCGCCATCAGCTTTATCCGGACTTCACCCGCCTTCGGCGGTGCAACTTCCACTTCCTCAATCGTTAACGGTGCACCCGCCTTCCAGGCCACCGCCGCTTTACACTTGATGGGTTCCGCTGCCATAAAAATCTCCTGTCTGGTCTCGCTTGGCAAATGCCACAGATGGCACAAAGCTTAACAGATCAGACTACCACTGCCTGTCTCAATTGCACCTTCGCTGGGCAACTGTCGCCCCCTTATACACCCGGTGCGCCCCCACTTGGTGCGACAGTGCCCACGAGCCAACCCCAGGTGCTCTACATAACTTGGCCCGTTCTTTGCTCCACTAAAACGTAAAAGACAACAGCGGGTTCAACGACGATGACCGACCACCAATGGCTGATGACCTCCCAGGCGCTCAACACCCTGCGCAAACTCCGCAAACGTATCCAGGCCGAATTCGGCATCAATCTGCGTTTTTCCGACTTCGACTTTGAATCCCAGCTCGCCGAGCTCAAACATCGCACCAAGGACAGCGACACCCGCACGCTCATCGCCAACCTGGAAGTACTGCGCGGCAGTCCCTTCCTGACCGGTGAAGAAGCGCCCGAGCGCTTATATCGCGGACATAAGGTTCTCGAAGAAACCAGGCGGAAAGATATCTACGAAATGATTTACGGCGAGGAGCTGGCATTACACGATGGTAGAGGTCGGCCTGCGCTTCCGCACAAAATGTACCGCGGTTTGCCGGTGCTGAATTAGCGGCACCGCCAGTGCGCCCGGTAGGAAACCGTCACCGCCGGGTCAGCTCCAGCAGGGCATCGGCCTCCAGCACATCCTCGATCTGATCGAGAACTTCCTCGGCAATGTCCTCCAGCAACCGCTCGGTGGCCTGCCGGGTGGTATCTTCAACCACACCGCCATCCGTCGGCGCCCGCGTGAGGTAGCGAGCCTCCAGATTCAGCCGCGCAATATCCACCGAGCCCTCGCGCAGCGCATGGGCCCCCAGCGCAGTACCCTGTACGCGGTAGCGAAACTCGCCGTAGGCCGTCATGATGCCTTTTTCGAGGTCGTAGTCTTTGCCACTGACAATGTCGATAATTTTCTGGCGAATGGTCACGCTGAAGTTGGTGTGCAACGTGAGCGCCGCACCTGCATCGACTAGGCGCACCCGTTCATCGTCAAAAAATTCACCAAAGCGCTGCTGCACCTGTTGATTCAGGTAGTCACTGAATTCCTGGCTGGCCTTTTTTCGCATGTCCCCCAGGCCGCCATCGCCGCCTGAGAGCGCGAGCAGCAACTGCAGATTGTTACCTGTCAGCGGAGTTGGCGCGTCTATACGAATTTCCACCGGCGTAGCCGCCAGAGAGAGCACCGGATCACTGCCGGTATATCCGGACCAGCCGGATGAGGCGCTGGCGCCTGTCACAGAAAACAGGCACACGGACGCCGCGAGAATCAGAAGCGGTGTTACCGCGGGGAAATTGGAGGAAAAACGTCGTTTCAGTGGCATGGCTTCGCTCCCGAGCGCTTCAGATAAGATGAACTGGCCAGTTAAGCCGGAACCCTCACCCTTGCAACCAACGGGCCACATCTCGACAGATCGCGAATTCCGCACAGGAGTCAACCCGGCAGCTATTAACCCGACAATCAGATATTTCGTCATGAACTAACGGAACTTCTTATCGGGTCGACTCAAGTAGTAGTAAATCCGGTTTAGCATGTCTATTGCGCAGCTGTTACAAAAGTTCAGAATGTGATGGATCTTTACGTATCTTTTTCTCTAATTTCAAATGTGTTAATTTTCCGCGCTCAAAATTTATCGTTTCACGGAATATGACACGGATATGTCGTTCTGCACCCTTACGGATAATTTGGGAAATACGTACCAACTCACCTCTGGTAACCAAATAGCATCCCTGGCCACTGCTGATTATTTCACGGCACTGGAGGCGCTCGGGCGCATTGATTTTCTTCAGTTGGCGGCGGCGGAAGATGAACTGTTCAGCCTCTATGGTGGAGACCTCGAGCGAGTTCTCTTCAGCCAACCGGGATCAGGCTGGCAGGACATGAACTCCGTCAGCATTTTCAGTACCCAAGCGCACCATCCCCATATCGGCATCGGGTTTTTACCCGGCCGCTGGCCGAGGATTCTCGATGCCATACATCAGGGAAGCCTCCGGTTTATCCATACCGGCAGCGCGAAAAAAACCAAGGAAGAACAGCCGCACGATACCCGCAATCTGCTGCGAGTGAAGATTCGCCAGGCGCTGCTTGCGATTGTTGCGGCCGAAAAAGCCGAAGCCGCGCAACACACCAGACAACTGCGGCAGGAAACGTCGGTAAATCGCGGGCTGATTTATACCGGCGCCTTCCTCACCGGCCTATGGCAGGCGGGTTCGGGCCTTGCGCAGTGGCTGAAAGACGTCAACGATGTAGTGAGCCCACTGCAACGCAGCCTGCGGGGCGTACAAGCCGCCTACCGGGCAACGCAGCGCAGCGACAACGGCGAAAACCTGATGGCTGCCTATCGGGATGAAATTCTAACCGCGGAAAAGCGTGAGATCGTACAGGTACTCGGCTTCGATCCCACCGCCATTACCCGCGAACAGTTCCAACACGCCACGGAACTCGCCGATCTGATCTGGGAAGACCCAGCCCTGCAGGCTGACCTCCGGCGCTTTGTCAAAGACTATGTCAAAGCCCAGCACGCCATTGAAATCACAGAATTCTCCGGTGCCGCGGCGTTTGAAGTCCTGTTCACCATACTCCTCGCGGCAGTAACCGGCGGCGCCGGCCTAGCCGCCAGCGCCGCAAACCTGGCCCAGCACTTTGCCAAGTTCCGCAAGGTCGGGCAGTTGCTGTTGGCGTTTGGAGAACAGATCAAAAAAGCCAGAATGCTCAGGGATCGCCATGCTCCGGCCAAACAAACACCCAGCTTCGAGGACTTTGAAAGTCTCGGCGAGGTGGAGGTTGCCAGGCCAGCCGACATCGCCCCCGATACCCGGAAGAAGAAGCCGAAACCCCGTGAGAAAACCGATTTCAGCCAACGCAAAGGCATCCCGCCCACGTCTCTCGAGGATGCCGTTAGCCGCCTGAACTCTATGGCGGACGAAATTGCCCGCAACGGCTACCACCCCAAATACACAGACGCCGAGCTGAAAGCCCTGGCCGAAACCGGCGATATCTCGAAGGAACGTTATCAGGTCCGCTTTATGGAAAGCCGATATCTGACAAACAACGGCGCACCGGGCATGCTTGGGGCGCCCATGCGAGGCGTCAGCGGCAACGGCGCCAAGTACTGGTCCACCAGCTTCGATCAGTTGGAAGACGCGGATACCAATGCGCGCCTGATTTCGGAAAAGCTTGGCCTCGACTACGACCCCGACGCCGAGTACACACTGATCGTCATCGACACCGAAAAGGCCGCGCCTCTCACCGGTGTGAAAAGCGTGCCGGCCACCTTCGACAAGGTCAGTGAGTTTGCCAACCGGGAGTTGCCGAAGGAATTCCCTAAGGAATTTACCGACACGGTCATGATACCCGAGTTTCAGGATCAGTATGGCTGGCACTACCAGGAGGCGGTGGATAAAGAATTCCTGGCGAACAAGTGGTCTACAAACATAGACAACTTTGAGGACTATCTGGACACCACCGATCTTTCTGAAACTGAGAAAAAGTTACTGAAACAACGCATGCAAATGCAGGACAAGGTGGGCAACAACCAGTACTACGAAGGCAATGGTCTGACCCGAGACAAGATCGCTGGGTCCGGCAACCACTACGGCGCGGTGGAAACGCTGAACTTTGAGCGGCAACCGGTCAACCTGCAACAACTGGAGGAGGCCGGCGCAATTGCCTATGTCTCCAAGGGGTTTTAAATGGAATGGTTTCAAAAACCGGAATACCCGATAAAAGAACAACTACCGAGAATCGAGCACCATGAAAAACTGCCGGAGGGCGCCGTGGAGTTGGCGAGGACAACAGATCCGAATGAGGGAGATACGGTTTTATTTGTGCGACAGGGCGGGCACCTGAGTCTGTTGCGGGCTGTTAGCAGGCTAAGGATGGGAAAGATCCCCTATTACCGGTGTTCACAAGCGGATTTCCCCCTCGGCGTATTGCCCTGGTTCGCCGATGCACTTACCGAGTTTCGCAAGCCACCGGCACAGGGCGGCCTGCATGCCGGTGCTATGACCAGCGCGGACGAGGATGTGGAGGGCGAGATGCTCTGCATTCAACGTTCTATGAATGCTGGTCGCGGTGTGGGCGGCTACGCAATCGTCAATCGCTCGAGAAGCGACCATGGCAAATTGTGGAAGAACGATTATCACCCGCAGGAAATCACCTTCGCCGACAACTTCCTCTACGACGCCGGCCTGCTGGATCTGATCAAAGACCTGGGAGAAAAGTATCGCCGTGGTGAATTGTAAAGTCAGTCAAACGAAGCTCCAGTAGCGAAACGAAAACGAGAAATCGTGCAGTGTTCCGCTTCAACCCAACCGGACATTACCCGGGAGCGGTTCCAGCGCGCCACGAAACTCGCCGATCTGATCTGGGAAGATCCAGTCTTGCAGGCCGACTTTCGGCGCTTCGTCAGAGCCTATGTGCACGCGCAACACGCGATAGAAATGACCGAATTTTCCGGCGCTGCGGCGTTGAAAGTCCTGCTCTCCATATTCCTAACGGTGATAACCGGTATCGCGAATTCCGCACATGGACAACCCGGCCGTCAACATGGCCGGGTTACCGCGGACGGCGCTACTGCAGGTAGCGGCTTCTCAACAGCGCCAGCTCCCGGGCATCCACATCCAGCGCATGCTGGATATACCCGTCAACGGAGCCGTGCTCGCGCTCCATTTCGGCGAAGGCGGAGTCCAGCCAGGATGCTTCGACTCCGGCCAGCACACCGCGCACATCTTCCGGCAGCTGGAAAAAGAACGCGAACATGCGTTTTTCTTTCTCACTCGCATCCACCGGCAATTTGAACATGTCGGAATTCTTCAGATAGTCATTGGACAGCAGATAATCCTTTTTCACCGTCTCGCGATCCACTCCCAGCGCCGTCAGAATCAGTGCTGCGCCGATGCCGGTGCGGTCCTTGCCCGCGGTGCAGTGGAACAAGAGAGGCTCATCTTGATTGATCATCTGCTGGAACATGGCCCGGTAGTGGGGCGTCTGCTGCTGAACCAGCCCCACATAACCCTGGTCCATTAGTTTCACCAGGTCTTCCTTGCCAAAACCGGGCTTGGACAACACTTTGGCAAATTCCTGCTCCCAGTTGCCCATCTCGTAATCCCAGTTCATCGCGATGACATTACCTGCAGCCCAGCGGGTCGGTTCGGTTTCACGCTCATTTGACGAGCGGAAATCCACGATGGTGGCAATTTCGCGCTCGCGCAGGTAATCGTAGTCGCCGCTGGTCAGATTGGTCAGAACACCGGAACGGTACAACTTGCCCCACTTCACTTCCCTGCCATCAGTGGTTTTATAGCCACCCAGATCGCGAAAATTGCGGCCGCCTTGCAGTGGCAACAAACGGGTGTGGGAAACTTCAGTTTCGGCGGCCACCTTCGCCGGTACCGGTGCCATATTCGCACTGAGTGCATTGCCACCCGTGGAGTGGGAAGAAGTACAGCCGCCCAGAGCGAGGACCGCGATCGCAGCCATCAATGTGTTGGATACAAATTTATACATAATTCACCTCGTTATTTAACTGGATATCAGAAGTTCACCCGGAAGCCCGCCAGGTAGCGACGACCGTAGCCTTCTACCTGGTTCGGTGTGCGCTCGTCCCCCACATAGCGCACGTCGCGTTCATCGGTCAGGTTGTTGGCATTGGCATAAACGGATACGTCGGCACCGAAGACCGGTGTGGGCAGGGTGTAGCTCACCTGCAGATCCATGCGTTTCTGTGCAGCCCAGTATTCCGCCATGCTGTCGTTCTCGGTCGTGGAGAGCCAGTCGTCACGGTACTGATGGTTCAGACGGATGGAGAAGCTGTCCATTTCATAGAAGACGGAGGTGTTGAAAATCAGATCAGACGTACCTGGCAGGCCGAACCTAGTACCGTTGCGGGTTTCAAATTCGCTGTCCAGTGCCGTCAGGTTGGCGCTGACACCGAAGCCGGAAAGCGTCGGCAGCAGGTCATCGGCCTGGGCAATCACGTTCAGCTCCACACCGCTCAACTTGCCGTTATCGCCGTTGACGTAACCGGTGTAGGTCCACTCTTCGCCGTCGGCGGAAGGCAGATAGACGCCGCCGTCAATGGTAGCGCTGTCCGCATAGATCACGTTGTCGATGTTGCGGGCAAAGGCACCGACAGACATCAGGCTCGCCTCTCCCAGGTACCACTCCAGCGCCACATCGCCACCCCAGGCTTCTTCCGCTTCCAGGGTCGGGTTGCCACCCACTACGATCTTGTCGGTTATGTTGACAGCGGCGGACGCGCGCCACTCGTTGTAGGTCGGGCGGCTAACGCCTGTAGAAGTGGACACTCGCAGTTTCACGTCGTCGGTAAGATCGACGTTCAGGTGCGCGCTGGGCAGTACATTGGTGAAGGAATCGGAATAATCACCTTCCGGACCGGCGCTGCTGTAGTCGGTATTTTCAAAGCGGGAGCCCAGTACCAGGTTGCCCCAGCTGAATTCGGTGGTGACCATGGCGTAACCCGCCATTACCTGCTCTTCCAGCTTGATCAGCTGGTCCGATGTCGGCTCCACGCTGAGTCCGCCCGCGGCCCGCTCCCAGGCCGCGCGCAGGCCCTGGTTATCGTAGTAGGTACCGTTGATACTGTTGGTGAAGTCGGTATCCCAGACCTTGTCGGTGGCGAAGCTACCGATGTCAATGCTGCCGGGAAAGGCACCGTAGCCCTGGGCGACGCCAAAGCCGTCGGCTTCGCGATCATCCAGTTCCACACCGAGTTTCAGGGTGGCCGGTTTGCCAGCCAGAGTAAGGTCACGCTCACCGTCGAGCTTGAATTTGGTCGCGTCGATGGCAAGCTCCGAGCCGATCAGGTAGCCGAGAGTCGTGTAGTAATCGACCTGGCTGAGGTCAGCGGTTTCTTCTGTTCCCAACCGGGTAACTTCCACCAGCGGATTTTCCAGATCGCTGAGATCGTAGCTGCCAGACACCACACCCGCGCGGCTCATGGCTATCGGCAGGAACATGCTGTTTTCGGTTTCCGTCAGGTTCAGGCGCGCCTCCACAAACCACTCATCCAATGCGAAATCGCCGCCCAGGGTATTGGTGAAGGTGGAGTTTTCATACACGCCGTCTTGCAGCATGCGGTTGGCCATTATCAGGGGTTGCGTCCCGTGAACCCCGGCCTCGTGAGGCGCGCCGCTTGCTGCCGCACCGCCGGCGAAGTCAAGAATGTACTGGTTGCGCTCTTCGAAATCCTGGAATTCGTTGTATAGGCTGCTGACGAACAGACGCTCGATGGCGCTGTTTTGCGGCCGCAGTTCGAAACGGCCACCGTAGGCGCGATCTTCGCGAGTCACCTTGTAGCTGCGGAAATCCAGTTCGTTCACCAGCACTTCGCCATCCACCAGTTCCAGGTCGTACTCGCGGTTGTCGGTGATCTGTTCGCGGCTGTTTTCAGAGGCAAAAAGGGTGAAGCCGACGGTCTCGTTGGACCAGGAGGTACGCAGGGCAAGCTTTTCGATATCGCCATCGCCCAGTTGCTGGTTCCCCATGCCCAGATCGCTGGAGAAAGCCCAGCCTTCTTTCGCAAAAGGATCGAAGGTGGAGATATTGATGTAACCGGAAACAGCATCGCCAGGCATGTTCGGCATGATCGCCTTGTTGGCATCGATGCGGCTGGTGATCACGGACGGGAAGCTGTCGAAGCGCGGCACGCGACCGTTCTCGGCACCGGGAATACTGAGACCGTCGATGGCAAGGGAGGTATAGCGGAAGGGGGCACCGCGGAAGTTGATGTAGCGCGCCTGGCCCTGGTCGCGTTCGATGGCCAGCCCCGGTACCCGGCCCAGGGAGTCGGCCAGGTTCTGGTCGGGGAAGCGGCCAATGGTGTCAGCGGAGATGATGTCTACGTTGTTGTCGGCATCGCGCTTGGCGTCGATGGCGGCCTTTTGGCTGTCGCGGATTGGCGATGCCATTACCGTGACCTCTTCCAGGGCACGGGCGTCGACGGCCTGCTGCGCCACCGCCGGGCCGGCACCACCGGTCACACTGAGTGCCACCAGCAGCGACAGTCGGTTGCGGGGGATTGCGATCATAGTTCTGCTCCAATTAACGCCGTTTTTTAACGGGGTTAGGTTTGTTAGAGATGGCCAGGCCTGTGTCCTGACCGCTTGGCGCAGATGATCAAAATTGCGTGTGACAACGGGGTTAAAAAGAGACTTGTGTGCGGAAAGGAGATATCTCCAAAAAGAAAATATCCGTAAATCAAAGGGTTGCGGACTTGCAGATTTGGAGGCAGTGCCGCTAACGGGCCCCCTCGCAGCGGGTGGCTGACATCAGAGGACGTTTATCTGCCCGGCGGACAATGACAACCTATAGCGATAGCGGCCGCTTTTGAGATCTCTTTCAGACTCAAACAGATAGGCGCTGGCAAGCTCTTCACCGAGGGCGGAAACCAGTTCATCGCGGATCTTGTTGCGGTTCTGGTCCAGGTTTTTTGCCCGCAGACCGTGCTCCCGCAGGTCATTGATCGACTTGGCGTGACCTCCGTGAGTTTCCATCAGCGCAATCAGTGATTCCGCGCCGGCGCGGTCCGGGCGGTTAACCGGCGGATTCAGCAGCCAGCCCTCGCCCTGCTGCCGCAACCGCGCGTACCAGAGGTAGTAAAAGAACGGGGTCTTCGCCAGCTTGATTGCCACACCGTGAATCTGTACCTGCTGTGAAGCGGTATCCAACACCAGCTGCTGCTGCGCACTCGCGGCAACCAGAGCCGCGTCGCAATCCCCGCCGTTGAGACTCAGTGCGCGAACGAACCACGCGATCTGCGCGTCACACAACTGCGAGGCGAGGCGACGTGCCCGGGATGCGGGCAGCCCCATGGCAATCAGCCTGGCAATGCGCGCCCGCTGCGGTTTTGACAGGGGATATGGCAAGCGCGACGCGATGATGACCAGCAGTAGCGCCAGCAGCGATTGACTCAACAGGAGCACCGGCCAGTTGTAGTGACATTCAAGCATCAGCGACGTCGCGCGCGGTTCACTGCCAATGTTCCAGGCGATATTGATGCTTCGGGCAGCGGCCCCGGCCATCGGCGCGTGACCATCTTCCATCAGCTGCGTTACCCGGGCCGAACAGCTGTGCACCAGCGGCAGGCCACCCTCGGCATTTAATGTTTGGAGATCCTGCTCCAGCCGGTTCACCAGCCACTGCCGCAGCGGCTCGTCACTGAGACGTGTCTGCAGGGCCAGCGCGAGTTTGTCCGGCAATTGCTGGTTCAGTTGCCGTGTCAGATCGAGCGACAGACTGCGCTGCACCTGCCAACCGGCGAGGGAACAGAGCAACAGGCTCAACGTCCCCCAGGCCAGCAGCAGAACACGCGGATTCGGCGCGCTCCGCATACCATCAGGGAACACAGTGTTCAGCCCCGGCAAAAACACGCCGCCCCCGCAGGTAGGCATCGGCCAGCCCGTCAAAGGCCTCCGCCACTGCGCAATCGGTTGCACCCGCGCGCGTTTTGCGCACAAACAGGGTCGCCGCATTGGCGTCGCCGGAAATCAACGTGCGGCTGAGGGGAATATCCAGATCGGTGCGCACATAATCCCCCCCACTGACCAGATCCAGTTCGTCGCGGGCAAAGGCCTGGTACAGGCTCACGGCATCGTCAAAGTAGCGCAGGTTCTCCTCGCTGAAATTGACTCCGGCCTCTTTCAATGAGGCGAGTGGCAGCAGGTAAAGCGTGTGGCTGAGTTTGTCATTCAGCAGGCCGACGCGCTTGCCGTGAAAGTAATCTGCCGTGAGCTGCGGCGCACCGCCACGGCTGTACCAGTAGACCCGGTAGTGGTCGTAGTGCAACAGTGGCTCGTAGTGGTCGCCGTATTCCGGAACCAATCCCGCCATGCTGTGAGAGCGGCTCCAGATCACGTCGTACTCCTCGCTGAGGATCTCCTCCGCGGTGAGGAGCGCGCGAGGCTTCCACGACACCTGTACCCCGCGATAGGTCCGCTGCACCGAGGGCGCCGCGCACAGGCGCTCGGCGATTTCACGTGCGCGCACAGAAGTTACCAGTTGAAGCTTGAATACCGGGGAGCCCGCCGCTCCGCCGGTATCGCACTGATAGAGGTGGTAGTCGCCGAGTACCGGTGGCGTTACCCGCTGCCCGGCACTCCATATACACAGCGCCACGCCCGCGGCCAGTAGCAGTCCGAGCGCGGTGAAATATATCTTGCGGCTGGCGAGAAATAGCGGGGTCATGGGCCGTGATGGTCTGTCGGTCTTACTGGCCAGTCTATGTCCGTTTCATGACAAACCGATGACCCCGCGGCGCCGGTACGGCCTCAGCCCGGTTCGAATTTCCTCGACCGCCGGTGACTGCGCACCAGTTGCGCCGGCGTCACCTGAAAGGCTTTTTTAAACGCCGCAACAAAATTGGACGCGTGATTGTAACCGGCCAGATAGGCGGCCTCGCCGATGCTCAGCCCCTCCATAATGAGTGCGGCGCGGGCGATTTCCAGACGGCGACGGCGCACATAATCGATCACCGTGGTGCCGTAAAGCACTTTGAACTTGCGCTGCAGCGTACTGACGCTGACCCCGAGTGCGCTCGCAATCTCATCCAGACCACGGCAATCGCGCAGTTTTTCATCCACCCATTGTTTCAGCAAAAAATCACTGGCTCCCGGCAGCGCCGCCGGGCGGGCATCGCCGGCGAGCAGCTGCTCGTCAAACGCATCAACACAGCGGGACAGAAGTTCAATCGCGAGCTGTTCCTGCTGCAGTTGTTCACTGAAACTCTGCGCGGCGTCAAGCGCCATCAGTCGCCGGGCGAGAGACTCGGTTTCGGCGTCGGCAGCCCAGAAGTGGGGAATGGCGTGGCGGGCAAACAGGCGTTGCACCTGCACCCTACCCGCTTCCGACTGGCAGCGCTGCTGCAACCAGCTCTGCTGTACAAAAATATTCAGCTTGTCGACATAGGCACCGCTGCGGGTAAATCGGGTCATCATTTCCGGGCGTGAGAGCGCGAAACCGGAACACTCTATGGGCGACAGATCGCGAGCACCGAGGCGATGCCTGCGGCCACCAAGCGAAAAATCCACACTGCCACGAAACAGCAGATTGAAACTCAGACCGGGAGGCAGCTCCGCCACGCTACTGAGGCTGCGGGTTTCGACACCGTGACCGCAGTGCACACTGAGCCCGCCGTGGTTGTGAAATGAGAAGCGCCCGCGCATCACCACATTGCGGGAGTTCTCCACACTTCCCGAGGGAAAAATACGGTGGCGCACACCCGTGACTTCCAGCATGTCTTCCAGTGTCTGCTGCCGAAGCGGCGACCGTTCAGCGGCCCCATCTTTGTTCATTATTGGCCGCTCCTTCAGCGCCGATTTTTTCGCGTTTTCCATATCCCAATCCGTTCCATCTCCGATAACTGACCAGCCTGGCGATTCCGCATAGCAATT
Source organism: Microbulbifer sp. SH-1 (assembly GCF_011326135.1). Classification (NCBI taxonomy): domain Bacteria; kingdom Pseudomonadati; phylum Pseudomonadota; class Gammaproteobacteria; order Cellvibrionales; family Microbulbiferaceae; genus Microbulbifer; species Microbulbifer sp. SH-1. The sequence goes on from NZ_CP046948.1 coordinate 2,465,411, forward strand.
TGCCGATTGCGCACACCGGAAAACCAGGAAAGCGGAGCGAAAAAATTTTACTATAAATGATAAGTATTCGCATTTATTTTTTGCACATCACGGTGCTCGCGGCGAATACCAAGGAGTTCTGATGCGCAGGGGCCTGTTCACAGGCGGGACCCAAGGCGCGCTTCAAGCACGCAGTGCACGGATGCACTGTCCCGGGATTTCTCCGCATCTTGCAATTTCGGGGCGAGCCGGCGTTATACGCCCGCCGGCTGGCGTTATGAGTGCAGGGACGCACTTTTTTTGACCGGAATCCTCCCACCTCCTCCCCGGCACCAGCGTGTCCCGGCCGTATCTCCATTAGGAAGCCCACCCCCACCGGCCTACCATTGGGCAGTAAGACTCAGCAATAAACAGAGGTATACGGCCATGTCAAAAGCCTGGGTTCTGGTAGCCAACCATACTCATGCCCGCGTATTTGAAGCGGAAAAACGTGCGGGTTCCCTCACAGAAATAGAATCTCTGGTTTATCCGGAAGGACGCATGAAAGGCCGTGAGCTGCTCAGCGACGCCCCGGGGCGCGCCTTCGACAGCAAAGGCCAGGGCCGCCACGCCATGGAGGAACCCACCAGCCTCCGTAAACAGGGCGCGCGCAAGTTCGCCCGCGATATCGCCCATGCCCTGGAGCGCGGCCGCCAGCAGGGGCGCTTTGACCGTCTCTACATCGTTGCCGACCCCGCCATGGCCGGCAGCCTGCGTATGTCCATGAGCACGCCCTGCCTGGCCACCATCGCCGGCGAATCACGCAAGAATCTCACCACCTGCGACAGCGACGAAATCCGCGCGCAACTGCCCATGTGGCTCTAACAGCCGTAAGGCTCTACCGCACGCCACCCGCACACCGCCGCGGGTGGCGGCAATTGATTTGTGGTCGACAGGCTGACACCATGCCCCACACTACCCGGGGCCCCGTGCCGCGGCACAACCCTGACCACCAAGGAAGCGGTAATGCTGAGACTGTTTCAAATCCTCCGCGGCAAGATCAAAGAAACCTACGCCGGCAGCGACTACCACACCCAGCCGTTGTCCGACGCCGCCTGGATCGACTTACAAGATCCGGAGGACGACGAGCGCGACCTGCTGGAGCAGTTGCTGCGCACTGAACTGCCGGAGTCTGAGGACGTGGACGAGATCGAATCGTCCGCGCGCTACTTCGTGGATACCGCTGGCATTCACGTACACTCCCTGTACCTGACCCAGAGCGAAGGCCGCCACGATACCGCCACCGTCGCCTTCATCCTGCAGCCGCAGCGTCTGATCACCGTGCGCGAGAGCGAACTCGCGGACTTCCGCCTGCTGCGCATGCGCGCCCGCCGCAACCAGGTGGAGGCGCACAATGCGCAGGAGCTGTTAATCCTGCTATTTGAACAGAAGGTGGAAAACCTCGCCGACGCGCTGGAAGACAACTACCTGAAACTCGGTGAAGTCAGCCACCTGGTGCTCGAAGAGGAGGAGGCGGACCTGGAAGACGCCATCGACCACCTCGCCAAGCTTGAGGACTCCAACGGAAAAATCCGCCTGTGCCTGATGGACACCCAGCGCTCCATCGCTTTCCTGCAGCGCCACCTGAAAGACGACCCGGAACTGCGCGAAGACTGCTGGGGCATCCTGCGCGATATCGACACCCTGATGTCACACACCACCTTCCTGTTCGAGAAGATCAACTTCCTGATGGACTCCACCCAGGGTTTCATCAATATCGAACAGAACAAGATCATCAAGATCTTCTCCATCGCCGCGGTGGTCTTCCTGCCGCCCACCATGGTGGCGAGCATCTACGGCATGAACTTCGAGCACATGCCGGAGCTACAGTGGCTGCTGGGCTACCCCTGGGCGCTGTTGTTGATGTTGATGGCGGGCATGGCGCCGTATCTCTACTTCAAGAAGAAGGGGTGGTTGTAGCATCAAAACTCCGATGCGAAGATAGCGATGCCCCACCAAATCCACCGCCAACTGCTAACCTTAAATGGGTAAAAAATCGCAGGGAAACGGGGCGAGCATGGCGGCGGGAAATTCAAACGACAGGCCATTCCACATGCGGCGCTGGCTCAGTATCCAGCAGGCCGTCGATCATCTGAGCGCCCTGTCGGAAGAACCGTTGACCAGCGACGACCTCGCCCGTCTCGCTGAAGACCACCTGCTGGATCTTTACTGGTACCGCCCCGGACAGATGCTCAGCTATATCGACCTGCCGGAAAAGCCCCGCACCACCCTCAAACACCCCCTGCGCCTCAGCCCCGAGCACAGCAGCGATTGGCGTGCCATCGTCGGTGTCCTGCGCCAGCGCCCCGCACTGCCCGCGGAAGAAAACGACACCCCGACGCTTCAGGATACCGACGGCAACCGCCTGCGGATCGCCTTCGATTTCAGCAACCGCCCCGAGCCCTTTAGTAGCCACTGGTATCCCAACTACAGTGAGCTGGTGGTAAAGCGCCGGGATCTGGATCGGCTGGAGCGCGAACTGTTCTCCAGCGACGATGAGCAACCATTAGCACCCGACCTGCTGCTCGACGTGATCTGGCAGCTGGAACAGATGGCGATGCAAAATGGCCAGGAAGGAGGCGCACCCGCGCATGACCTCGACTGGCTCACCCATGAACTCTGCGACCGCTCCCATTTGGATCCGGTTCTGTTGGGCAGAGTACTGAACGCCGCAGAACGCCAGCACAGCGCTCACCACTGACCCAATCTCCCGCTCCGCTACCCGTCCTGATCTGCCATAGGCTGAGCCAATGGCAGGCCATAGCCAACCGCAATTGGCACACGTGCGAATTTTTCGAAAAATAGTTCCGGCTTTTTGCGCTATTCCAGCGCTCGAGAATTTTTATAATGCGAGCCTTCTCAGAAAAGGGGTGGAATTACCAATGCAGACCCGCAACAGTCCGACGCATTATGGCTGGGTGGCCGTCGCCTTCCACTGGCTGATGGCGCCGGCGATCATCGGTATGTTTGCACTGGGCTGGTGGATGCGCGGATTGTCTTACTACGACCCCTGGTATCGCCAGGGCCCGGATATCCACAAGTCCGTCGGTATTCTGCTGCTGATTCTGCTGACGGCGCGCCTGCTGTGGCGCTGGGCCAATGTGAGCCCTGCACCGGAGCCCGCGCCGCGCTGGCAGCAGCGTGCGGCGGGTTTCGCGCATTGGGTAATTTATGGCCTGTTGCTGGCGATTTTTGTCTCCGGCTATCTGATTAGTACGGCGGATGGCCGCGCGATTGAGGTTTTCGGCTGGTTTCAGGTACCGGCCACTCTGCAGGGGCTGGAGAATCAGGAGGATATCGCGGGGGCGATCCACAAGTATCTGGCGTGGACGCTGATGGGGCTGGTACTGCTGCACGGACTTGCGGCCTTCAAGCATCATTTCGTCAATAAAGATGGCACACTCAGAAAGATGTTCGGGCTGGCGCCGCGCAATAATGCCGCCTGAGATAAGTTTTGACCTTGAGAGTGATCACTCACTTTCGATTTTTCTCGAATCCAATGATTTGAACCCAACCACAGGAAACTGAACCATGAAGAAACTTGCTGTTCTGTTGTTCGCTGCGCTGGTCGGCACTTCTGCCCAGGCGGCCATTTACAAAGTCGACACCCAGGGTGCGCATGCATTTGTGCAGTTCCGCATCAAGCATCTCGGTTACAGCTGGCTGTACGGCCGCTTTGACAAGTTTGACGGCAGCTTTTCCTATGACGAAGCCAAGCCGGAAGCGTCTTCCATTGAGATGACGGTGGACACCACCAGCCTGAACAGCAACCATGCGGAGCGCGATAAGCACCTGCGCGGCAAGGATTTCCTGAACGTAGACAAGTTCCCCTCTGCCACCTTCAAGAGCACCAGTTTTGAGCCGAAGGGCGATGGCAAGGCGGTCCTGAAGGGCGACCTGACCCTGCACGGTGTGACCAAGCCGATCGCGATTGATGTGACCGAGATCGGTGGCGGCAAGGACCCCTGGGGTGGCTACCGTCAGGGCTTCACCGGCAAGACTGAGTTCAAACTGAAAGACTTCGGCATTGACTACGACCTGGGCCCGGCGTCCCAGACCGTTGAGCTGATTCTGGATGTGGAAGGTGTCCGCCAGTAAGCCTTCGTTGAAACGACTTCCGTCTCACAGGATGGACAGGAAACCCGGCCTCAGTGCCGGGTTTCTTGTTTTTGGGGTTTGGGGTTTGGGGTTTGGGGTTTGGGGTACGGTGCTGGTGGTTCGAGCCCTGTTCTCGCTCCTGTGGCGGAAAATCACCGGGTAGCCCCTTTCGGAACCGCTGTGAATACATCCATGTACGCTGCGTCGGCGACGTCCCTGTCGCCGACGCTTCCGAAAGGGGCTACCCGGTGCTTTACCTTCAATTCGGGTACTGCACTTCGTCAGCTTTTTCGAACAGTGGATAACTGGAAAGTTGTCACTTCGTAATTATTCACGCTAAGGAGTTTTTCTTTTTTACTAACGAAGTACAGGAACCGATGCGAAGGCAGAGCGGTGGGGATTCGTTTTTGAAAGCGTCGGAAACAGGGATGTTTCCGACGCAGCCTACAGGGACGTATTCATGGCGGTTTCAAAAACGAATACCCACCGATCTGCCGCCACTAAACCTAAACAAAGCGGACCACTACACCATCACGCATTTACAGCGCGGCCTACAGAGTCCCGAACCACCAATCGCCCAATGACAAACACGAGCAGCCCAACCAAAATTCCGGGCATGCCCTCGTACACATGTGCGTGCCACCCAGCCCAACGCCATACCAGCGCGGTCGAAAGGCCCAAAAGACTCATTGCAATAGCCAGTTTCTGCGAAGGCTTCCCACCCGCAGCCAACACCATCAACAATGGCGCAAAGGCCGAAGCCAGCGCCGACCAGCTCATTACTACCAGACTGAACACACTCTGCTTGTTCAATAGCGCCCAAGCCACCGCCGCGGTGGCAATTCCCAAGGTGGCCAGTTTCAATAGGCGGGTATTCTCCGTGCGCTGTGGCAACAGATCGTGAGTGAGTGCGGCGGAACAGCTGAGGACCAGAGAATCCGCCGTGGACATGGTTGCGGCAAAAATACCGGCGAGGACCAAGCCCACCATTATCGGCGACAGCAGCTCCATCGCCATCATCGGCAGCGCCAGCTCCGCATCAAACGAGCCGGGATCATTCAACAGGATGCGCGACAACATACCCACCGCCGTCGCCATAAAATAGAAAATCGTAAACCACAGGTAATACCAGCAGCGCGCCTGCACCATGCGCTTCGAATCGTTCAACGCCATAAAGCGCACCATCACATGGGGCTGACCCACCACAGAAATACCGGCAAACAGCCAGCTCAGTGCAAACAGAATGCCACCGGCCACGCCCGGCAGTAACAGATCCTGCGGATACCAGTTCAGGAAGCCTTCCACCTGCTCCATCGCCTGCCACGCCGCTGCCAGCCCACCAACGGATTGTGTGGCCACAAACAGCAGCGAGCCCATCGCCACCACCATCACCAGCGACTGCGCCGCATCGGTCCAGATGGACGCGCGGATGCCGCCGGCAAGGCAGTAGGCCGCAACAATCACACCGCCAATCACCGCACCGCTCCACAAAGGAAGATCCAGCACCACATGCAACGCCTTACTGCCCGCCACCAACTGCGCGCTGGCGTAAGCCAGCAGGAACAACAGTGAAAGCACGCCTGCGAGTTTCTGCCAGGCGCCGAAACGGGTTCCCTGCCAGCAGGCGAGTACGCCGGCGTAGCTGGATTCACCGCTGCGTTTGGCCGCCTCCCGCAGGTTTTTGTGTATCCACAGAGAGCCAAGGAAATCCCCCAGAATCCAGCCCAACATCAGCCAGATGGATGCGAGGCCGGTGGCGTAGGTGTAACCAATGACACCGATGAACATGTAGCCGCTGTTATTCGTGGCCACCGCCGACAGGCCCACCAGCATGGGGGAAACATCCTGGCTGGCGAGGTAGTAGTCTTTTTTGGTGCCGCGGCTCTTGCGATAGGAGCTGATGCCGACGGCGGCAAATAAGCTGAGGAAAAAAAGAAAACTGAGCAGCATGGCTGGCCCCCGTATTTTTATAGATTTTTACGGTCGTCATTCCCGCGAATGCGGGAATCCAGTTCTCCTGCAACTGGACCCCCGCCTTCGCGGGGGTGACGAGAACGGATTTTTTAGAGGTACGGTAACGAAAAGGACTCAATGAGCCGCTATCCGCCAACCTGTTATTCGTTATCTTTCGGCTTTGGCTTATCCGACTGGATGCCCATCAACTGGGCGAACTCCTTGCGCTCGTACAGCGCATTGAACGCGGGATCTTCCAACGCCTCGTCGCGATAGGTGGGAGAAATGGCCAGCGCTTTTTTCAGATAATTGATGGCCTCTTCCCACTGCTCAAGGTAGGCATAAGCACAGGCGAGCTGGTAGTAGGCGTTGCCGTTTTCGCCGTCGATCTGCAACGCCTGCAAACACAGGTTGATGGCCCATTGGGGCTCGTCCAGTTCCAGTACCGCATCGGCCTTGTAGGTAAGCGCTTCGCCGTCGTCCTGGCGCAAATTCAGGATCTGGTCGTAAACCGCTATTTTCCCTGTTGGTGTCTGTTCGCGGCCGGCGCGCAGCCACAGGGAGTGAATCTCACGGGTGAGTTCAATTTCATCCCGGTTGCTCTCGATATGCTGGGTCTTTTCCGACAACTGCTCCTCGATACTGCGCAGGCGCGCCTCGTACTGCTCCACCAGTTTGGAAATTTCCTGATTGGCAAGGGTGTGCACTTTTTCTTTCACATCGCGAATGGAAGTCCAGCCCATAATCACCAACAGGGAACTGAAGCCGGCAATCAGATAAAAGAAATAAGTAATGGTATCGGTGGCGTAGGTGATGGCCTTGTCGGCGGCGCTCAGCTGGCGGTCGACGATGTTCTCCGTCAGCGAGACTTTCTGCGCGGCCATATCGATGCGCAGCTGCTTCAGCTCGTCGAGCACATAGCGCTCGATAAACGCCGAGTAGAGCGGTTTGTCGAGGTTTTCCACCGCTTCGGCAACCTTCTCCAGCTCCTGCTGTTTTTGCTGGTTTTGCGCCTTCTCTTCACTGGTGACTTCCGGCGGAGATGGCACTTCGGTTTGATCCTGAACCTGGGATTGAGCGGCAGTGGGGCGAGTGAAAAAAAGCAGTACCCAGGCCACAACGCAAACTGCCGCCAGCAAAGCCGGCGGCAGCAGGGAGCGCCTAAACGGAATCAGGCGGCGCATATGGCGTCGCCGTGCTCGTGCACTTCCACCAGCGCCGCGTGCAGACTTTTGACGGCGCTCTCGTAGTCGCTCTCGTCGATGATGAACTGCATGTCCACCTGCCGCATGGACTGGTGCACCGCAAGAATGCTGATGCCGGAGCTGGCCAGAGCGCTGACCGCACGCGACAGCATACCGGATACTTTCATGTCACTGCCGATGGCGGAAACCACCGCCACCTTGCGTACCTGAATATCGCAATCGGGAAAGCGCTCGTTGATCGCGCTCTTTATCCGTTTGACGGTTTTCAGGGTGATCGCGAGGTAGTGCGTGATCGTATTGGCGTTGATGTCCTTCGTCACCACGGCGCCCTTGAAGCGCGCGATGATTTCGTTGATCGCCCGGTCGTAACTGGTCATGCTGCCCATCATGTCCTGATCGAAACATTCAACAGCATAGATGTTTTTACGCCCCGCAATGATCTCCACCCGCGGTGTGTCGCTTACATAGTCGCCTGTAACCAGCGTGCCGCGATGCTCGGGCTCGAAGGTGTTCATCACCCGCAGCGGAATGGCATTCTGGCGCAGGCCTTTTGCCGCGCGTGGGTGAATGGCTTCCATGCCGAGATTGGCGAGTTGGTCCGCCACATCGTAATTGGTGCGGCCAATGGGCACCGCCTGCTCCTCGCCAACGAGACGCGGATCGGCACTGCTCAAGTGATATTCCTTGTGGATGATTGCCTCGCTGGCGCCGGTCATCACCGCAATGCGGCTGAACGTCATTTCACTGTAACCGCGCGCGAAGGTTTTCATCAGACCATCGGCGGTGTGGGCGTAGCCGGTGGCGATGGGCAGCTCGCGGGCGAAATCCACGTCCGCAAACGCCTGTTCAATGCGTTCGTCCAGCGACTTGTGTTCGCCATCGCGCCAGCCGGTAAGATCCACAAAGCGGGCATTCACGCCCTCCTGCTTCAACAGCTGCACGGTATTCCACGCGCTGTGCGCCTCGCCGAGACTGGCGAGCATTTCACTCACCACGTCAAGGTGTCCTTCCAGCGCGAAGTGACCGTGCTGGCATACCCGTTCGAGGTCCGCGAGACAGCGTGCGGCATCGTCCAGGCGTTCGCCGATGAAAGCGTTGGCCTTGGCGAGGGTCACGTCGTCCTGGAACAGCGATGCATTGATTTCTTGCATGCGCTGGCGCACGCCGCCCATGGCATCGGACCACTCGCGCTCGTCATCGGCGCCGGCGAACAACGCGAACACACCCGGACGGCCGGATTTCTTGTGCTCCAGCAGCATGTCGGTCATGCCGCCATAGGCGGAGACCACAAACACGCGCTGGTACAGCCCCTCACCTTTCGCCCTGCCATTTTTGAAAACAATATTGTCGCGAACTGCGCGATAGTCGCTCATGGACGTACCGCCGATTTTTTCTACCGTATGTGTCTTCATGGAATCCCTGCGTTGACCATCTGCGGATGTCGATTGCGCGGTTGCGGCGAAATAGGCACGGCTTGTGCCCCAGAAATCCGCCGCTGCGTTGAACATGGCCACCTTATTTTTCGTCCTGCACCTCTTCGGCTTCCAGCTCGTAGGCACCTTCGGCGTTGTGCACTTCCTTGCCGTGCAGCGGCGGGTTGAATACACAGGCCATTTTCATTTCTGTTTTGCCTTTGAGTACGTGCTTGTCATGCTGATCTAGCAGGTAGATGGTGCCCGGTGTGATTTCATGTACCACGCCATCCGCCTCGGCCATCACCGAACCCTCACCGGAAATGCAGTACACCGCTTCCAGGTGGTTCTGGTAATGCAGATGCAGCTCGGCCCCCTCGTAAATAGTGGTGATATGGAAGGAGAAGCCCATGTTGTCGTTCTTCAGCGCCAGGCGGGTGCTCTCCCAGCCCTCGGATACGATACGACGGTTGCCTTTTTCGGCGTCTTGCAATTTTCTTACGATCATCGGTTCACTCTTTTCGTCAATTCATCGGGTTCACAGGGGACACAGCAGAGAAATCAGGCAGCACCCGCGAGGCTTTTTACCGCCGGCTCTTCCTCGCTGCTGGCGAAGAAATCGTGTTCCTCCGGTACATCTTCCCCCTTCAATACCTTCGCCACGGCCGCTTCGACGATGTCCAGTGCTTTTTTCAGGTTGTCGTCGCTGATGGTCAGCGGGCACAGGGTTTTCACCACATGGTCGTCGGCACCACTGGTTTCAATCACCAGCCCGTTGCGGAAGGCTTCACTGGTGATCTTGTCGGCCAGCTCGCCGCTCACGCAGTTGAGGCCGCGGAACATGCCGCGCCCGCGGGTGGTCATATTGCCGTCGCCGTATTTCTCGACAATGCGATCCAGGCGCTGGCCGATGTATTCGCCCTTGCGCAGTACTTCCTTGGCGAAGGTGTCGTCGCTCCAGTAGTGATTGATCGCCGCAGTAGCGGTGACGAAGGCCAGGTTGTTGCCGCGGAAGGTGCCGTTGTGCTCGCCGGGCTTCCACTGGTCCAGCTCCGGTTTCATCAGCACCACCGCGAACGGCAGGCCGTAACCGCTCAGGGATTTGGACAGGGTGACGATGTCCGGCTCAATGCCAGCTTCCTCAAAACTGAAGTAGCTGCCGGTACGGCCACAGCCCGCCTGAATATCGTCGACGATCAACAGCACATCGTGCTTGCGGCATACGTCCTGCAGGTTACGCAACCATTCCACGCTAGCAGCGTTGATACCGCCCTCGCCTTGTACGGTTTCCACCAGTACCGCGGCGGGGTGATCGACACCACTGGATGAATCGCTCAATACTTTGTCGAGGTAAGCAGTGGTGTCGATGTCATCACCGAGATAGTTTTCGTAGGGCATGCGGGTAACACCGCTCATGCTCACACCGGATGCGCCGCGGTGGTGAGAGTTACCGGTGGCGGCGAGCGCACCCAGGCTGCAGCCGTGGAAGCCGTTGGTGAAGGAGATGATGTTTTCGCGGCCCTTGTACTTGCGCGCGATTTTCAGCGCCGCTTCCACCGCGTTGGTACCGGTGGGGCCGGTAAACTGCATGACATAGCTCATGTCGCGCGGCTTGAGAATTTTCTCGTAAAAGGTCTCCAGGAATTCCCGCTTGGCCTTGGTGTGCAGATCGAGGCCGTGGGTAATGCCATCCTGCTGGATGTATTCCAGCAGCGCCTCTTTAAATAGCGGATTGTTGTGGCCGTAATTCAGGGTGCCGGCACCGGCGAGGAAATCCAGGTACTGGTTGCCTTCCTCGTCGTACAGGTACTCGCCCTGCGCCTTGTTGAACACCCGCGGAAAAGCGCGGGCGTAGCTCATTACTTCTGATTCAATCTCGTCAAATACTTTCATGTCGACAATCCCTATGTGGTGATTGATTGAGTGCCTGGTGTTCAGGTAAAGCGGTGAAACTCAGGACAACGGAATGCGTATCAGCTGGCGGCAAACGGCCCGATGCGCAGCAGCATTTCGCTATCGTGCTGGCCGTTGAAGTGGCGCTCGCGGTCGAACAGCACCGAGTCGCAACAGTTCGCGTCGAGTTTGCGCGCGAGGCTGCGAAACAGCGCCCAGGAGGCGTCGTTGTCCGGGGTGATGGTGGTTTCCAGGTGACGCACCTGCGTGCACGCGGGGCGGTCGAGAATCTCGCGCAGCATGCGGCCGGCAAGCCCCATGCCGCGGCCCTGCTCCGCCACGGCAACCTGCCAGATGAACAGGGTGTCGGGGCGTTCAGGGATCAGGTAGCCGGAGATAAAACCCACCAGTCTGCCATCCAGTTCCGCCGCCACGCTGGTCGCGGAGAAGTGGCTGGCCTGCAGCAGGTTGCAATAGAGGGAGTTGGTGTCCAGGGGAGGACAATTGCCGATCAGCCGATGCACGGCGGCACCATCTTCACTGACCGGGCGGCGCAGCAGAACCTGGGAAGCTTCGCGCTTGATCACCCGGATCTTTCCCTGCTGCGCCTCGTTTACCTTGTCGTCAATAGAATCTTCTTTTAGTTCGCTGTTGGCACTCAAACCAATACCTTTAGTCATCAAAATGTTAAATCAGTGTCAGATTTCAGTAACAAGTGGATTGATACCAGACAACCCAATCAAGGCGCCGATTAGCACTCAGTTGGCGTTGAAAATTTGACCTGACCCGCAAAAAATTATTTACTGCTCTAAATATTTAAATCCATAGTACTCTAAACATTGCGGAGGGTTCAAGACCAAGACTCATGCAACATGACCAGAATGCGATCAATCGCGACGCCCCCATCGGCGCTCGATCCCACCGCGAATCCAGCAACCACGGGGCTTCACGCACCACCGGAGGTCTGCGAACGCCAAGTCCCGGCAAAGAGAAAAAAGAGACGCGGGAATCCACCCGAGGGGACGGTCAGGATCCGGCCGCCGCGCCAGGCAACGCCGCGGGTGGCACAGGATTTGACAAAAATGGTGCAGCACCTAAAGTCGGGCGCGGGCATATCTGCCACCGCGAAGAAATTGAGACCCTGCTGCTGATGGACAAGATCGAAGAAGTACTAACGACCCTGCGCCGCCTGATCCGCGCCACCGACCTGCATTCCCGCCAACTGGTCAAAACCGCCGGGCTCACCGCGCCGCAGCTACTGCTGTTGCAGGCCATCCGCGAGCACGGAGAAGTCACCATCGGCGCATTGGCGAAGGAGATCAGCCTCAGCCAGGCCACCGTCACCACCATCCTCGATCGCCTGGAGAAACGCGGCCTGGTGTTCCGCGAGCGCTCCGCAGAAGACAAGCGCAAGGTGCACGCCTACCTGACAGAGAAAGGAATGGAAATCATCCGCGACGCACCCACACCACTGCAGGACCACTTCGTCAAACAATTCCGCGACCTGCGCGAGTGGGAGCAGTCCATGATCATCTCCTCCCTGCAGCGGGTGGCGCTGATGATGGACGCCGAGCATATCGACGCCTCACCAGTGCTGGATGTGGGCGACCTGGACCGAAAGGACGAACGCAACCTGCCCGATGACAACGCCCCGGACGACCACGAAAGCGGCAACAACCACTGACGCCATTTGCCACACACTAGGTAGACTCACGCGCCAAAGGGTGGTGAAGGAAGCACGCGGGGACATTTGCTAACAATTCGCATCTGATCATTGCATTCGGCCCTCAGTCCGGTATAAATGGAGCGGCAACACTATAGTGGACGCTCGCCTATTGGTTAGCGCCTACTGACTCAAGACAGCGGCGCAAAGCTCTGTCGCGGCAACAAAAATGAGAAATGGCGCACATTATCGTTCGCGGTAAATGATGTAGCTATTCCACACCGCGACCGCGCCCCGGCGAAAATTGAATGTGTCAGTGAAAGCCCGCATCAGAACGGGCTTCCGTCATGCAATAAGGCACGATCCCTGACAGCTTGCCGCGCACACGGCTGTGCCTGGCGAGCGCCAATCCGGCCGCCCTGTCTTGATAACTTCTGCATCCGATGTCGCACGCCGATCCTATAGCATCAGCGGCCTTTCCGGATGGAGCATTTTGGGGAAGGGACTGAACATGGCCTGCTTGCAACATCCCGACCGGGATCAACCCGTCTATCTGATGGCGCACCACACCGTTGGGCGTCGCCAGGGGGTGGCCGACACACGTATCACTCTGCCGGAAATTTCCGGCATTCACGCTGCTATTCAATGGACCGGAAGCCACTGGATCATTCGCGATATCAGCCGCAATGGCACCTGGGTAAATGGTCAGCAACTGATCCCTGCCAAGAACCAGCAATTACAGATCGGCGACAGAATCACCTTCGGCCGCGCCACCAACCCGGTATGGAAGGTGGAGAATCTCGACGCGCCGGAAAACCTGCTCATCGACATACACAGCGGCGAGGCCACCTCACTCGAGTCCTACCATCTGTTGCCGGACGAACACGACCCGATTGCCAGCCTGCACTTCAATCCGGTGAATGGGGTGTGGATTTACGAGTTGCTCGACGGCTCTGAAAACAGCAGCACCGCCAGGGTTGTGAGGCACGGTGATCGCATCGACTGCGCGCGCCACAGCTGGGAGCTTTTTCTCGGCAACAGCCAGAGCACCACCACCGAGCTCTCATTCAAGAACCTGTGCGTATCGGATTTCCGCCTGCGCTTTTCCGTCAGTCACCACGAAGAGCATATCCAGCTGCAGCTCGCCCGGGACGACATGCGCCTCGACTTGCCGGCGCGCACCCACAATTACCTGCTGCTATACCTCGCGCGTGCGCGCATTCGCGATATCCAGCGAGGCATCGACCACGCGGATCAGGGCTGGATACCTGCCGACCTCGCCACCCGCGAGCTGGGTATTACCGTCAATCATCTGAACACGCAGATTTTCCGCGCGCGCAAACAGATTGCCGACAGCCTGCCGGACGCTATCGACACCTCGCGCCTGGTGGAACGCCGCTCTTACGAGATGCGCCTGGGCTGTTACCTGCTGGACATTTTCAAGGGTTCACAGAAAGAAGAGCTCGAAGCCAGCACCGGGGAATACCAGATAGCAGACGTCGAGACGGTTTAACCAGAAACCGTTTCGACCAAAAGCCGACTCTGCAGGGAACGGAACTTCATCCACGGACGGCGGTTTATCCGTAAAAATCAGTTACCGCAGTCACCAGCATGCAACCAGAGCAGTTACCTTTTTACATCGGCCGCTATCGCGCCACCGTCCGCCTGGGCTCCGGCGGTATGGGCGTGGTGTACCTGGCCACCGATGAACGCCTGAACCGCCTGGTTGCCATCAAGAAGCTGCTGCGCAATCCCAACAGCAGTAACGCCGGCGAGCGTATCCGCCGCGAAGCCCTGTTGCTCGCGCAACTCAACCACAACAATATCGTGCAGCTGTACGACGTTGTGGAGGGTAACGACGGCATCGCGCTGGTGATGGAATACGTAGACGGCTGCAGCCTGGACCGCTGGCAGAAAGAGCGCAGCCCCGGCCTGCCGCAGAAATTGCAGCTGCTGAAGCAGATCTGTGCCGGCCTCACCCGCGCCCACAGCGCCGGTATCATTCACCGCGACCTCAAGGCCGAAAACATCCTGGTGGACAGCGGTGGCAACATCAAGATTACCGATTTCGGTATCGCCAAGAACTGGCAGGAAGACAGCGACCTCACCCGCGAGCAGCATATTGCCGGCAGCTGGGGCGCAATGTCACCGGAACAGGCCCAGGGCAAGCCACTCGACAACCGCAGCGACCTGTTTGCTCTCGGGGTACTCGCCTACCGCCTACTGTGCGGACAGAACCCCTTCGGTGACAACAGCAGTCCTTACGTAATCGTCGATCGCATCGTGAAAAGCCCGCACCCGCCAGCGGCGCGGCTGGCACCGGAACTGCCTCAAGCACTGTGCGCCCTGCTCGACCGCCTGTTGGCAAAAAATCCGCAACAGCGCCCCCTGACGGCCGCCGCCGTCGCCGACGAGCTGGAAACCCTGCTGCTGCAGATTCAGGGTAGCGGCTCCAGCGTTACCCGCACCCATAGCGCGACCGAAACCGTCACGGCCGAGAGCTACTATCACCAGAGTTCCGGCAGCCGCAAGTGGTTGCGGCGCACCGCGGTTGCCGCCCTCGCCCTGTGTACCGCGGGCGCGGCGGCATTTATAGCAATCCGCGAAGTTACCGCGCCACCATCACCGGCTGAGAGCAAATACATCGCCGTGCTGGAACCGCAGGAAGTGGGCTACTCGCAAGATGCCTCAATCGCTCGCGCCCAGCGCCTGCTCGGCAACAATGTGCAAAGTGCCCTGAAGCAGGGCCTCTCGGGGCGGCGGGGACTGCACCTGGTGTCATTTTCTGAGTCCCGCCGGTTGCAGGGACAGCCGCTGCGCGCCCAGGCCGCATCGTTGAACGCCGACCTGCTGCTGATCCCCTCCATCGACTGCGACACTCGCAGCTGCGAACTGTCACTGGAGCTGCTCGACAGCAGCACCCTCGCCGTCATTAACAGCCGCAGCACCCGCCTGGCGATGGAAGAAGGACTTGAAAGCCGCGCCCGCACACTGCACCAGCTGGATGGCCTGCTCGCGGATTTCCCGGCCCGGAACACAGAACACAGCGCACAAATCAGCGCCGAGGATTACCTCACCTACCTGGAGATTTACGAGCGCCGGCATGACTACCTGCATCTCGGCGAGCTGCTGGATCGGCTGGACGCCCTGCAAGAGCGCGCCAGCCACTTCGCGCCACTGTACGATCTCTACGGTGAAATGGTGATGGACCAGGAGTTCAACACCCGCGCCGCCGAGGCAGACGCGCGCCTGGCCAAACTGCTGGAGCGGGCGCCGGCCAGCCTGGCGGACACGCCGGAAATTCTGATCAATGAACTGCGCCTCGCCGTGCTGCGCAACGAACCGGGCCAGGCAGAAGCACTGCTGGCGCGACTGGAGCTGACCCTGCCGGACCAGGCCAGCTACCACCAGCTGCGCGCCTTCTACCACCATCTGCGCGGCGACTACGCGCTGGCGCTGGAGCATATCGACAGCGCACTGGCCCTGCGTACCAGCTATGCCTATCTGTCGCAGAAGGCCCTCACCCTGACATTGAGAGGCGACATGGACGCCGCCAACGACGTGCTGCGGCAGGCCATTGCACTCAATGCCGAGTCCATCGACGCCATCTCCCTGCTCGCCGCCAATATGCTCGACAGCGGCAATGTCGGGGAGACCATCCGCATCCTCAGTGACGCAGGCCTCGACCGCATCGGCCCCATGGATACCTACAATCTGTGCCTCGCTTATTACATCGAGAAAAAGTACGTGGAGTCCCGCTCCTGCTTTGAGCGCGTATCCAGCCTCGCACCCAAAGACGCCGACCCGCTGCTGTACCGCGCGGAAATCGCCCGCGAGCTGGAGCAGCCCGATGTCGCACTGGACATGGCGCGCCGCGCCCTGGAGCTCACCTCCGAGCGCACCGACTGGGAAGGCCTGTTGATGCAGGCCCGCGCCTACGCAGAACTGGGCGAGGCGGAAAAAGCCGTGGAAAACCTGCTCAGGATCCGCCGCGACGCCCCGGACGACCTCTACACCAACTACGCCCGCGCCCAGGTGTACATCAGCACCGGCGACCTGCTCTCCGCCAAGGTGCATATACGCAAAACATTGGAACAAGGGATCTCCCCGATCTGGTATTGCACCGCGCGCTTTGTCAAAATCTGCGGCATCCCCGCCTTTGACGACCTGCGACAGCAATATCCAGGTCTCTGCGGCAGCGGCGATACAAACAATGCGGGCAATTCCCAGATTGCCCGCAACAGCGAATCCAGTGAGAAGCTGTAAGTAATCGGCTTCAAGCGCGATTCGTTGCAACGGGACCCTGGGGTGGCGGGTCCGGGCTCAACCAGAACAAGAATATAAGCAGATGGACATTGCAGATTCCGAGGTTGGACGGCACGCCAGCGCGCCCAATAAATTGGTCGTCGACAGCGACCGCTACGTTATCCACAGCACCCTTGGTGCCGGCGGCATGGGCATCGTCTACCTGGCGGAAGACCTGAAGCTGCACCGCCAGGTAGCCATCAAGAAACTGAAAGACGACGCCGCCAGCCAGAACGCCCGCGACCGCATCCAGCAGGAAGCCCGCCTCCTCGCCCAGCTCAACCACCCCAATATCGTCGCCCTGTACGACGTACTCGAAGAAAACGGCAGCGTCGCGCTGGTAATGGAATATATCGAGGGCGCGTCCCTACGCGCCTGGATGCGCGAGCGCACACCCAGCCTGCAACAGAAACTCAGCCTGCTGATGCAGATCAGCCTCGGACTGCAGCAGGCCCACGACCTCGACATCATTCACCGGGACCTGAAGCCCGACAACATCCTCATCACCGAAAACGCCAAAGGCCAGCCCACCGCCAAGATCACCGACTTCGGCATCGCCAAATCCCAGATGCTCGACGAAAAAACCCTCACCGCGGAAAACCAGCTCGCCGGCACCGTCACCGCCATGTCACCGGAGCAGATCCTCGGCAAACCCCTGGATGCCCGCAGCGACCTGTTCAGCCTCGGCACCATTGCATTTGAATTGCTATGCGGCAGCCGCCCGTTCGACAAGCACGAAGCCGGCGCACTGGCCATGGCCAACCGCATCACCAACGAACCGCATCTGCCACCACAGCAGGCGTGGCCGAGCATCCCCGAACCACTGGCCATACTGCTGGACAAACTGCTCGCCAAAGATCCCGCTCAACGCCCCGAAAGCGCACTAATCGTGCACCAGGGATTCGCACTGTTGCACAAACAGGGGCTCGACACCGAGACCGAAGATTACACCGCAACCCTCACCGACCTGTTCACCCGCCAGCAGGTAAAAAGCCGTCGCCGCTGGCAGCGTGTTGTGGCCGGCATCGCCGCCGCGCTGGTTGTCGGCGCGGGCGGTTACTGGGGCTGGAAGGAAATTACCCGGCTAGAACCGCAATATATTGCGGTGATGCCGGTGGAGATTAACGGCGAAATCCACGGTGAGGAAAATGCCGTGGCGCTGACCCGCACCATGGTACGGCAGGCGCTGATGAATTCGGTTTCACAGCTGAAGGCGAGTGCGCTGGTGAGTTTTGAGCCGAAGGAGGGGATGGATTTTGAGGCGCAGTTGCAGGCGTTGCGGAATAAGGGGGTTACGGATGCGTTGTTTGCGCGGTTGGAGTGTGCGGAGGTGCGTTGTGAGATTGAACTGCAGCGGTTAAATCCGAACAATAGCCAGGTTCAAAAGCAAAGTGGCTTTGCCTTTCTTGCGGACAAGCGGCAGGAGGCAGAGCATAGAATTACGAGCGGCAGTATCGATCTCTTTGCAGAGAGCTACTCCAAGTATATTGCGGCACATGAAACAATGACAGAGCAGGATTACAGCGATTACCTGAACATTCTCAGCCGCCAAGAAAGCAAGGACATCTCTGCAGATGACGTGGAGACACTTAAAAAATTCATTGGTAGTTACCCGCAAAACCCCAACTTATATCGCGCATATACTCAGGTTGCCACAGACTTATTTGTCCTTACGGATAACAAGTCTCACCTTCAGGCCGGATTGGACATGCTGGAACGTGCCAAAACGCATGATATATCTGCAAGCTTGATTCTTGAGCTAGAGCTTTGGCTACAGACATACAATGCCAACAAACCAACACTTGACAAATTAATTGAAAAAATAAATCAACAAGAAGCCCCCTCAGCAGAACTGTTAGCTAAGTTGTCCCGATATCTATTTACGCAGGGCGACTACAAATCCGGTCTGAAATACGCGCGAAAAGCCGCAGCATTAAATCCATCTGCGGACAATCTCTACCTAGTTGCACTAAATCAAATTTCAACCGGAAATTATTCTGATGCGCGCATAACACTACATCAACTGACAAGCAACGCACCTGAACATTGGCCCTCCTATTCCGCACTTGGAGTTATAGAATTGGAAAGCGGAAACTATTCTGCAGCGGAACTAGCCATCGGCTCTATCCCTGAAGACTCGAGAAGCTGGCGCACAAAACAAAATCTCGGCGTAATTTATTTTTTGCAAGGAAAATATCCTGAATCACTTAAAATAAGCCAGCAAATCCTCTCTGTCACGCCTGAAAACATTCCCGTAACTGAGCAAATTGCTGAAATTTATTTACTAACGGGCGACACCGAGATGGCCAAAGTATATTTCTTCAGGCTTCTTGACCTAACAAAAAACAAATCAGGGTTACTTGAACGGCAATATCATGCCCTAGCCCTAGCCAACACCAACCAGCAAGATGTTGCAATACCTCTAGCACATGAGTTACTCAAGGATGCATCAGACGATACGTACGTAAAGCATACTGTCGCTCAAATTTATGCATTAGCCAGTGAATGGCGATCGGCAAATTACTATATTGAGCAACTTCTGACACAAGGCATGAGCGCAGAGTGGTTTAATCTACCGGGATTTCAAAAACTCTGCACTCAGCCAGAGACATCCGAAAAAGTAAAAGTAGCTATCTGTAACTGATTACTGTGGATCGAGCAATGCTCTAGGGTCTCCAGACACAAAATGCGCATCCGCCGAAGGGCTGTAGCAAAACCACAGGAACGCAAATTCATCCGGCACCATATCTTCATCCCGGATACGGATTTTCAGTGTGCGTTTATCCGCAGAAACTACCCGCGAATGGAACTGGTGTCTGAAGCCCCTGGTCAGAGGTATAACGCCATCCGCCTGCAACAAACCCGGGAAATCAAAGAACTGCAGATCGTCAATACCAAACTCGGAAGGGTCCAGTGTGACATTCAAAGTCAGAAACCCCTTGCCGCATTTGAATTTAAAATTCATGTTCCCGTAAGCTTCCGCCTCTCCGGGGTTGCCAGCTTCGTTCAGCTGCCAATAGCTGGGAATACCCTGCTCATTCGCCGGCTTCGGCTTCAGTATCAGATTGATCTCCCGCCCATCTTCCGGAAAGCTCCACTCAAGGACTTTCATGTCCGCACACTTTTGCTCAGTGCTATCCATTTTCCACTCCTGTAATTTTCCGATGCCTTCCCTGCAAACCACCCGGGGGCACTGTTAGGTTTTCAAGATTGATATGCGCGACCTTCGTCCGAAAACCGCACGGCTAGGGTAAAGCAAGGCAATAACGGAATTCCATCACATTATTGACATTTAATTAGGAATCGCTCCAAAGTCAGCTTCTAGCGCGACAAAAATAACAAAATGTCACGTTAGGGAGAACCCTGCGCACAAACTGTGCCGACCTAAATCATTATCCAGGAGACCATCTTTATATCTGGACATGCGCAAAATCCGGATCAGTATATGCACCGGATTGTCATTCCGACCCTTCAGAGAGTGATGAACTTTGCAGGGATCTCTAAATATCGTCATTCCCGCGAAGGCGGGAATCTAGAAAGCCGGTGGCTACTTGCCGCCCGCCCTCGCGGGGGTGACGGGGGAAACGAATTTTTAGAAGTGTTTTTAAGTATTTCTCTACAAAACTTTGGGAAATTTTCCCTCCCCCGCTGCCATGATTCGTGTTAGTTTCTCGCGCTCAAAATTTATCATTTCACGGAATATGACACGGATATGTCGTTCTGCATCCTTACGGATAATTTAGGAAATACGTACCAAATCACCTCCGGTGATCGAATAGAATCCCTGGCCACTACCGATTACTTCACCGCTATAGAAACGCTCGGCCGCATTGACTACCACCAGTTATCGGCCGCTGAAGATCAATTGTTCCGCATCTATGGTGGAGACGTCGAGCGAAGCCTCTTCTGCCAACCGGGGTCCGGCTGGCAGGATATGAATTCCGTTGGGATTTTCAGTACCCAAGCGCACCATCCCCATATCGGCATCGGGTTTTTACCCGGCCGCTGGCCGAGGATTCTCGATGCCATACATCAGGGAAACCTCCGGTTTATCCATACCGGCAGCGCGAAAAAAACCAAGGAAGAACAGCCGCACGATACCCGCAATCTGCTGCGAGTGAAGATTCGCCAGGCGCTGCTTGCGATTGTTGCGGCCGAAAGAGCCGAAGCCGCGCAGCACGCCAGACACCTGCGGCAGGAAACGTCGGTTAATCGCGGGCTGATTTATACCGGCGCCTTCCTCACCGGCCTATGGCAGGCGGGTTCGGGCCTTGCGCAGTGGCTGAAAGACGTCAACGATGTAGTGAGCCCACTGCAACGCAGCCTGCGGGGCGTACAAGCCGCCTACCGGGCATCGCAGCGCAGCGATAACGGCGAAAACCTGATGGCTGCCTATCAGGATGAAATTCTAACCGCGGAAAAGCGTGAGATCGTACAGGTACTCGGCTTCGATCCCACCGCCATTACCCGCGAACAGTTCCAACACGCCACGGAACTCGCCGATCTGATCTGGGAAGACCCAGCCCTGCAGGCCGACCTCCGACGGTTCGTCAAAGACTATGTCAAAGCCCAGCACGCCATTGAAATCACTGAATTCTCCGGTGCCGCGGCGTTTGAAGTCCTGTTCACCATACTCCTCGCGGCGGTCACCGGCGGCGCCGGCCTCGCCGCCAGCGCCGCAAGCCTGGCCCGGCACTTTGCCAAGTTCCGCAAGGTCGGGCAGTTGCTGTTGGAGTTTGGAGAACAGATCAAACAAGCCAGAATGCTCAGGGATCGCCATGCCCCGGCCAAGCAAACACCCAGCTTCGAGGACTTTGAAAGTCTCGGCGAGGTGGAAATTCCCAAGCCTGCCGACGTCGCCTCCGATACCCGGAAGAAGAAGCCAAAACCTCGTGAGAAAACCGATTTCAGCCAACGCAAAGGCATCCCACCCACGTCTCTCGAGGATGCCGTTAGCCGCCTGAACTCTATGGCGGACGAAATTGCCCGCAACGGCTACCACCCCAAATACACAGACGCCGAGCTGAAAGCCCTGGCCGAAACCGGCGATATCTCGAAGGAACGTTATCAGGTCCGCTTTATGGAAAGCCGATATCTGACAAACAACGGCGCACCGGGCATGCTTGGTGCGCCCATGCGAGGCGTCAGCGGCAACGGCGCCAAGTACTGGTCCACCAGCTTCGATCAGTTGGAAGACGCGGATACCAATGCGCGCCTGATTTCGGAAAAGCTTGGCCTCGACTACGACCCCGACGCCGAGTACACATTGATCGTCATCGACACCGAAAAGGCCGAGCCTCTCACCGGTGTGAAAAGCGTGCCGGCCACCTTCGACAAGGTCAGCGAGTTTGCCAACCGCGAGTTGCCGAAGAAATTTCCCAAGCAGTTTACCGACACGGTTATGACGCCCGAGTTTCAGGATCAGTATGGCTGGCATTACCAGGAGGCGGTAGACAGTGGTGCGCTGGAAAATAAATGGTCCACGAAAGTCAATGATTTTGAGGACTATCTGGATACCACTGATCTTTCTGAAACTGAGAAAAAGTTACTGAAACAACGCATGCAAATGCAGGACAAGGTGGGCAACAACCAATACTACGAGGGGAATGGCCTGACCCGGGACAAGATCGCCGGGTCCGGCAACCACTACGGTGCAGTGGAAACGCTGAACTTCGAGCGGCAACCGGTCAATCTGCAACAACTGGAAGAGGTGGGCGCTATTGCCTATGTTTCCAAGGGGTTTAAATGAATTGGTTTCAAAAACCGGAATACCCGGTCAAAGCGCAACTACCCAGAATCGAACACCATGAACAGCTGCCGGAGGGCGCTGTTGAGTTGGCAAGAATAGCTGACCCCAACAGTGAAAGGTACACCATTTTTTTCGTGCGGCAGGGAAAATACCTGAGTGTATTGGAGGCTGGCAGCTGGTTGCTTAAAGATGGCACGCCCCGCTACCGATGCTCACAAGTGGATTTTCCCCTCGGTGTATTACCCTGGTTCGCCGATGCACTTACAGAGTTTCGCAAGCCACCGGCACAGGGCGGCCTGCACGCCGGCGCCATGACCAGCGCCGACGAGGACGTGGAAGGGGAAATGCTGTGTATTGAACGCGCCATGAACGCAGGCCGCGGCGTGGGTGGTTATACAATCGTTAACTGGTCTAGAACCGACCATGGCAAATTGTGGAAGAACGATTATCACCCACAGGAAATCACCTTCGCCGACAACTTCCTCTACGACGCCGGCTTGCTGGATCTGATCAAAGACCTGGGAGAAAAGTATCGCCGTGGCGAGCTGTAAAGACTCAAGAGCGAAGCAGCTGTAGCGGGACAAAAAGCGTGAAATCGTACAGGTGCTCGGCCTCGAGCACTTTGAAAGCCTCGGCGAGGTGGAGGTTGCCAAACCAGCCGAGGTCGTCCCCGATACCCGGAAGAAGAAGCCAAAACCTCGTGAGAAAACCGATTTCAGCCAACGCAAAGGCATCCCGCCCACGTCTCTCGAGGATGCCGTTAGCCGCCTGAACTCTATGGCGGACGAAATTGCCCGCAACGGCTACCACCCCAAATACACAGACGCCGAGCTGAAAGCCCTGGCCGAAACCGGCGATATCTCGAAGGAACGCTATCAGGTCCGCTTTATGGAAAGCCGCCACCTGACCAACAACGGTGCACCGGGCATGCTAGGTGCGCCCATGCGAGGAGTCAGTGGCAACGGCGCCAAGTACTGGTCCACCAGCTTCGATCAGTTGGAAGACGCGGATACCAATGCGCGCCTGATTTCGGAGAAGCTTGGCCTCGACTACGACCCCAACGCCGAGTACACACTGATTGTCATCGACACCGAAAAGGCAGTGCCTCTCACCGGCGTGAAAAGCGTGCCGGCGGCATTCGACAAGGTCAGTGAGTTTGCCAACCGCGAGTTGCCGGAGGAATTTCCCAAGCGGTTTACCGATACTGTTATGACGCCCGAGTTTCAGGACCAGTATGGGTGGCACTACCAGGAGGCGGTGGATAGAAAATTCCTGAAGAGTAAATGGTCTACCAATACGGAGGCGTTCGAGAGATATTTGGATACCACCGATCTTTCCGAAGCAGAGAAAAGCCTCCTTAAGCAGCGCATGGAAATGCAAGGCACCGTGGGCAACAACCAGTACTACGAGGGCAATGGCCTGACCCGGGACAAGATCGCCGGGTCCGGCAATCACTACGGCGCGGTGGAAACGCTGAACTTCGAGCGGCAGCCGGTCAATCTGCAACAACTGGAAGAGGCCAGCGCCATTGCCTATGTCTCTAAGGGGTTTAAATGAATTGGTTCCAAAAACCGAAATACCCGGTTAAAGAGCAACTACCCAGAATCGAGCACCACGAAAAACTGCCAGAGGGTGCCGTGGAGTTGGCGAGAACAACGGACCCTAACGAGGGTGATACCGTTGTCTTTGTACAGCAGAGAGATCACCTGAGCATATTGAAGGCTGACAGCTGGCTACTTAAGGACGGCACTCTCAATTACGTATGCTCGCAGGCCGATTTCCCCCTCGGGGTATTGCCTTGGTTCGCCGATACCCTCACCGAGTTCCGCAAGCCACCGGCACAGGGCGGCCTGCATGCCGGCGCCATGACCAGCGCCGACGAGGACGTGGAGGGCGAGATGCTCTGCATTCAGCGTGCCATGAACGCGGGCCGCGGTGTGGGTGGCTATATAATCATCAATCGCTCCAGAAAAGACCACTCAGCGCGCTTAGAAGAACATTTTTCGCCCCACAGAATCACCTTCGCCGACAACTTCCTCTACGACGCCGGCTTGCTGGATCTGATCAAAGACCTGGGAGAAAAGAATCGCCGTGGCGAGCTGTAAAGAATCGGGAACGAAGCACCTGTAGCGGAACAAAAAGCGTGAAATCGTTCAGGCGTTCGGCTTCGAGGACTTTGAAGGTCTCGTTAAGGTGGAAATTCCCAAGCCTGCCGACGTCGCCCCCGATACCCGGAAGAAGAAGCCGAAACCCCGTGAGAAAACCGATTTCAGCCAACGCAAAGGCATCCCGCCCACGTCTCTCGAGGATGCCGTCAGCCGCCTGAACTCTATGGCGGACGAAATTGCCCGCAACGGCTACCACCCCAAATACACAAACGCCGAGCTGAAAGCTCTGGCCGAAACCGGCGATATCTCGAAGGAACGCTATCAGGTCCGCTTTATGGAAAGCCGCCACCTGACCAACAACGGCGCACCGGGCATGCTTGGTGCGCCCATGCGAGGCGTCAGCGGCAACGGTGCCAAGTACTGGTCCACCAGTTTCGATCAGTTGGAGGATGCCGATACCAATGCGCGTCTGATTTCGGACAAGCTTGGCCTCGACTACGATCCCAACGCGGAGTACACACTGATTGTCATCGACACCGAAAAGGCAGCGCCTCTCACCGGTGTAAAAAGCGTGCCGGCCACCTTTGCCAAGGTCAGCGAGTTTGCCAACCGGGAGTTGCCGAAGGAATTCCCTAAGGAATTTACCGACACGGTTATGACGCCCGAGTTTCAGGATCAATATGGGTGGCACTACCAGGAGGCGGTAGACAGTGGTGCGCTGGAAAATAAATGGTCCACGAAAGTCAATGATTTTGAGGACTATCTGGATACCACCGATCTTTCTGAAACTGAGAAAAAGTTACTGAAACAACGCATGCAAATGCAGGACAAGGTGGGCAACAACCAATACTACGAGGGGAATGGCCTGACCCGGGACAAGATCGCCGGGTCCGGCAATCACTACGGCGTGGTGGAAACGCTGAACTTCGAGCGGCAACCGGTCAATCTGCAACAACTGGAAGAGGTGGGCGCTATTGCCTATGTCTCCAAGGGGTTTAAATGAATTGGTTCCAAAAACCGGAATACCCGGTCAAAGCGCAACTACCCAGAATCGAACACCATGAACAGCTGCCGGAGGACGCTGTTGAGTTGGCAAGAATAGCTGACCCCAACAGTGAAAGGTACACCATTTTTTTCGTGCGGCAGGGAAAATACCTGAGTGTATTGGAGGCTGGCAGCTGGTTACTTAAAGATGGCACACCCCGCTACCGATGCTCACAAGTGGATTTTCCCCTCGGCGTATTACCCTGGTTCGCCGATGCACTTACAGAGTTTCGCAAGCCACCGGCACAGGGCGGCCTGCATGCCGGTGCTATGACCAGCGCGGACGAGGATGTGGAGGGCGAGATGCTCTGCATTCAACGTTCTATGAATGCTGGTCGCGGTGTGGGCGGCTACGCAATCGTCAATCGCTCGAGAAGCGACCATGGCAAATTGTGGAAGAACGATTATCACCCGCAGGAAATCACCTTCGCCGATAACTTCCTCTACGACGCCGGCTTGCTGGATCTGATCAAAGACCTGGGAGAAAAGTA
Organism: Microbulbifer sp. SH-1; assembly: GCF_011326135.1. NCBI lineage: Bacteria > Pseudomonadati > Pseudomonadota > Gammaproteobacteria > Cellvibrionales > Microbulbiferaceae > Microbulbifer > Microbulbifer sp. SH-1. The sequence continues at coordinate 2,491,350 of NZ_CP046948.1, forward strand.
TCGCCGTGGCGAGCTGTAAAGACTCGGGAGCGAATCACCCGTAGCGAGACAAAAAGCGTGAAATCGTGCAGGTACTCGACTTTGCCCCACCGCCATTACCCGCGAAAAGCTCCAGCCCGCCACGGAACTCGCCGATCTGCCCTGATACCTCCGTATGTACTTAAGGCTCGCGCGCTAGAAACCGCCTTACGTTGGCCGTAGTATCAACATGTGAGTTGGAGGATTTCCTGACGATACGGAGTAACCCGGGGGGTATTCTTGTTAAGAATTCCCCCCCGGGCCGTATCGCGCTCCGAAACTGGAGTTAATTACAGGTCTTCAATTGTTACTGGTGCGCTTTCGCCCAGGCGGAAAGCATTCAGTTTGCCACATTGTGCGAAATGGTTGCCGGAGTCCCACGGACGGCCGGGTTGATCGACGTCGGCTTCCCAGCCGGGTCCGCCAGAAATATAAGATTTTACTTCAAACCAGCCGTTGACCGTTTTCGAGCAATCCATCTCTACATCCAACATCCAGTAATGTTGCCCCCAACGGTTCAGCGGGGTCTCACCAAATCCGTCTACGCTTACTGTGCGCTTGGTGCCCCAGCTATCCGGCCACAGGTTAGTGGTCCAATCCAAAGGCGTACCCATTGCTTGGGTACTTTGCGCGGGCTCGGGCCCATACCAGTCGAGATAATTGTCGCCTGATTTCCACGGGGCGGTAGTAGCATTCAATAGATTTAAGTGCCGAATAGGAATCGAGCACTCGAAGTTACTGGTATCACAGTTTCTTCCCAGTACAGTGTTGGCATAATTGTGATCTATGCCGCCGAGAACAAACATATCCTGGCCGGATTGAGTGTCACCGTAAATAAATACCACCGTACGCTGCCATGGGTTTATTTCCACATCAGTGGGAATCACGTTTGTGCGCTGGTTGTCACCCCAGAGGGTTGGCCACTCCGTAGGTTCTTCAACACCGCTTGGTGTATCCAGCTCCCATATGTATACACGTCCGTCCAACGCATTTATGCCTACCTCCAGGCGACCGTCGTTATCCAGGTCCGAAACCGCTGGGGAGCTGAATCCTGTGTCCACATCCTTATACAGGTCGACAATTTCATTACCAAGGTTATCGTAAAAATGCAGACCTCCCTCCCAGTACGTACCGTTACCTATAAGGACGGTTCCGGAAGAATCTGCGATATTGGCGGAGATAAACTCAGTGGGAAATCCTTTGTTGACAACATCCGTGGGAAAGCCATTCACCATAGATCCGTCGGTCTCGAACGCCATCATAGTATTGCGACCTACAACTTCGACAATCTCCAGTTGTGGGTCACCATCCAGATTTACGGCTATGGTTCCATTCTGCGTATCCACAATATCCGGATAGCCCACTGGCCAACCGGGCAGGAGATTGCCATTTCGGTCTATCAGGTAGCCTTGGGTAGAGGATTCGTCGGAGGTGGTACGCCGCACACTGGCGGAAAAGAAAATTTCGTAATTTCCGTCACGAGTAAAGTCGGCAACTTGGAAGTCGCGGAAATGAAATACTTTATCATCGAACGTGAATTCGCGTTTCACGTTACCATTTACATCGTAGTAACGTAAGTAACGGTAAGCGCTGAAGCCGGTCTGGCTTGGAGGTGAATTGACACCTACGATAATTCCCTTCTTACCATCATGGTCCATATCCACCGCACTCATGTGCACAATATCATAGCTATGGTATTCGTCCATAAGTAGTGGATAGCCGGATTTGGAGCTTCCATCGGCATTCAGGACGCCAAGCCAGTGCTGCCCTTTGCGATTAAGGTCCGGGTCTTGCTGCTGGAATTTTATGTTGTAAATTAATTCTATCTGACCATCGCCGTCGAGATCAGAGGCGATAACCGGGGCCTGATTAAATAGCTCTGTTGGTGCCTGATTCTGTGCCGGGCGGCCCGCTGGGAAACCAGGCGCGATACTGCCATCGTGTTGGAACGCCCACACTGGGCCGGCCTGTGAGGCGTCCGTCCAAACACTGACCACAATTTCTTTAAAGCCATCGTTATTGAGATCTGTAATAGTAGGGCCGGCAAGCACTGGGGTAGGTAATGTGACCGGGAAACCGGGACGCGGTTGACCGCTGGCATTCCACACATTTACCGTGAAATCTCCGAATGTAATGACTTCTTTGGTTCCATCATTATCCAGATCTTCGAAGGCAATAGCTCGGTTAATTCTGTACCCAAAGCTGTGGCCGTTTTCGGATATGACTTGAGCCCAGCCAGGTTTTAGTTGATTGTCTACACGCACCATCACGCGCGACTCATTGAATCGGCCATCGGTATTGAAGGCGCGCAAGCGGAGGATATAAAGGGCGCTTGGCAGACTGGAGATGTCCCACTGGCTCAGTAATTGGTCTTCTCCCTCCGCCGTACCTGAGGTGATAGTTACAAATGCCAGCTGATGATCTGGCGTGTAGTGAGCGTACGCCAATTCATAGTGAGAAACGTTGGTTCCTACAATAGTGCCCCGCACTTCTTGACTATGGCCCTTGGCGGACCAGGGTTCGGGGGAGGTAATCTGAACGAGAATATCCGGAGGAGCACCCACATAATTCAAGGCTGACTCCGCGTTAACACGACCATGACCAGACATTGCATCCCAGCCAGGATTCATTACGTCGTCAGCGGTTTGAGTAATGATATGCCGCACTTGCTCTTGATTGAGTGACGGGTTCTGTGCAAGCAACAAGGCTGCAAGACCGCTTACATGGGGTGCAGCCATTGAGGTTCCGTCGATTTCCAGGTAGTTCTGACCTACCACGCGATTTCCACTTTGGGAAAACCCAGAGTCGGCGGCAAGCAGAGAGAGTATGCTTGTTCCGGGAGCGCCAACGTCAATTTTTGCTCCCCAATTGGAAAAGCCAGCCCTGACGTCACTTTGATCAACGGCGGCCACGGAGATCACCAGTGGATGGTTGGACGGGTGAGGCCATGCTGCAGGCCTGTCTTCATTCCCCGCCGCTGCAATCAATACAGAGCCTTGCCCATAAGCGTATTCGAGAGCGTCATGAATTAAGCTGGAATCTCCGTACCCGCCCCAGCTGTTATTAATTACCTGTGCGCCATTATCTGCGGCATAAATCAATGCGTTTGCGAGGCTGGTTGCCACGCCGCTGCCGCTGTCATCCAATCCTTTGACCACCATGATTTTGGCTTCGGGGGCAACGCCGATAACGCCCGCACCATTATTGCCGGTAGCTGATATGGTTCCGGAAACATGTGTGCCATGGCCATGACCATCGGTGGGATCATTATCAGGATTGGCGCCGGGGTTTAATGGGCTCGATATGCTTTCCCCGATGAAGTCGTACCCATAGACATCATCAATATAGCCATTGTTATCGTCATCTATGCCATTGGATGCGATTTCGTCGCTGTTAATCCAAATCTGCCCCTGAATATCCGGGTGATTAAAGTCCAACCCAGTATCAATTACCGCGGTGACAACCCCATTGCCTTGAGAATTATCCCAGGCATTCTCCATGGACATTTTTTTCAGCCCATATAGATCGTCGAAACCTTGCCCCCAGGAGTTGAAGGAGCCAAAGTAAGGGTCATTGGGAGTATAGCTTGTAGTATAGATATAGTTCGGTTCGGCGTAATCAACGTTCGACTCTGTACGCAGGGTATCAACAATCTCTCTCACGTCGGTGTCAGACGAAAATTTGAGAATGAATACATTTTCCAGCGCCGACTTTGCTGATCTGGAGGCGGATGTTACTCGCGATGCATTGCCTGGCAAGTTTTTAAACACTTTTTCATTGCTCTTCGCTTTGTACTTACGCGAAAGCTCGCCAATGGCTGAATTACTCCTCAGTGATGGAGACTGTGCTCCATTTTTGTTCGGTTCACCTTTTAGCCGAACAATTACCTGGTTAGGAACGAACTGCAGTTCATCCCCCAACGGGCTTTGGACGTTTTGTGCAAAGGCGGCCGGAAATGCAAGCATACCGACAATCCCCGTAGCCAAAGCTTTGGATCCAATCCGGAACCGACACCTAGAAAACATAAATCCCCTCTAAGAAGTGAAGTCTCTTTCAAAAAAAGTAATTTTTGGTAGAAATGAAATAATTCTTACAAAAGCGTTTCAAAAATATTAATAGCCAGATGTCTTTAATATTTTGAATATACTTTTTTCAGGATGACAAAGATGGGATTGACTTCCATGCCTACTGCTTGACTACTACTCCTTCAGAGAAGGGAGTAGAGGTAAAAAGGGCGGTTGTGAATACCCAAGCTGCTGATGCAGTTTGCGTAGCCATAGAAGCATCCATTCAAAATCTAACCTGCTACCGGGTCGAGACTCTGACACTCATGCCAAGGGGGTGCCTCCTCCCCTCTTGGGGGCGGAGAGTGAAATATGAAGCATTCCTCATTTCTCGGAGACAACTTGCTTGAGCCACGTAGTTTCGGCTGAGTTGGCTCGCTAATAACACGAGCTTTCGAATTGAGCTGGAGGTAGAGCGTCGATGGCTTTCAGAGCATCCCTGCCCACATTGCTGATATGTATGAGATGGAGCTGTTCGTTGGTGTGATCGCGGATAATTTACCGCGCCTCCGCGGATATAAAAAAAACCGGCAGTAAGCATCCTTACTGCCGGTATGAATCAGATGGTCCCAGCCATCTACGGTTACAACAACACTATCAAGAGCGAAATGAGGCATCCGTGCCTCTGCCAGGCCCTCCCACATTCCCGGCTTCCTAGGCTCTGTGGTTACCGGGCGGCCTGACTGTTCAGCTTGCGCCGAAGTCTTCCTGATCTGTTGCCTGCATTCCCTATTGGCTCTGTGGGAAATAGGCAACTACCAATCCTTTGGCAAACTGGCTGAAGGGCGCTGTGCTGTTGCCGGTGAGGGAAGCAGTTCCGTCGCTTCCCTTGTTTGTTCCACCTTCCATGATGGACACCGGTAACAGGGTGACTGCAATCCACCTTGCCGCGACTCCTGTGACGGCCGGGCATCGCGTCCCCTTCAACCTTGAAGCTCAATTTACGCAGAAGTCCATTACAGGTCGATCACACGCCATTACACGCCATTACACGGAGGTTGCTATGGCGCCGGCTCTACTCGTCATCCCGGCGAATGCCGGGATCCAGGTGCTGGAGTCTGGATGCCGGATCAAGTCCGGCATGACGGGAGATGCGGGAGCTGGATGTTGGATCAAGTCCGGCATGACGGGTGTTGCGGGGGCTGGATGCCGGATCAAGTCCGGTATGACGGGAGATGCGGGAGCTGGATGTCGGATCAGGTCCGGCATGATGGGAGATGCGGGAGCCGGATATCGAATCAGACCCGGTATGGCGGCGCGACGCGATGCTTGGGCTTTCACTACACTTTAAAATTGGTGCTTAACTTACCGCGGCTGGTTTATGTGCTGGCCGCCATTTGCTTGTTGGGCCGCAGCCGATCCCGTAATATCGGCGGCCGTTTCGTCCATAAATTAAACAGCGCTGACCTATCCACAATGTCGAGAATTTATACGCGCCCCAATTACCGCGCCATTATGTCGGTTATCGCGCTACTTTTTATCGCGAGTTTTGCCAATGCGCAAAGCTATGAGCAACTTTACAGCGATTACCGCGGCAGTCTGTACCAGATCCGCCTGATCGAAAAGTCCTCCAATTCCAAGGCGGGTCTGGGCTCAGGTTTCCAAATTTCTGCTGATGGACTGATTGTCACCAATTACCACGTCGTGTCGGAAGCGGTGCACGACCCGGAACGATACATTCTTAGATACCTGTCGGTGGATGGAAAAAAAGGGGATCTCGAGCTGCTGGATGTAGACGTGATCAACGATCTGGCGATCCTGCGTCAAAAGGGCGAGCCGGGACCGGATTCCCTGCGCCTTGCGCAGAATCCACCGAGCAGAGGAGAAACCATCGTTTCCATGGGCAACCCGCTGGATCTCGGCATGACCATTGTGCCGGGCACCTACAACGGTATTGCTACCGGCAGCTTTTACGACCGCATCCATTTTTCCGGTTCCATCAATCCGGGCATGAGCGGCGGCCCGGTGGTCAATCGCAATGGGGAAGTGGTGGGGATCAATGTGGCCACGGCAGGCAATCAGATCAGTTTCCTGGTGCCAGTGGACAAGTTGGTTGCGCTGCTCGCGGATTTCCGCAAAGAAATGACTGCGGGTAATGGTCCCATCGCCCTGCAGCCAGTGATTAACCGCCAGTTACACAACAATCAGCAGCGCATCATCGACCAGATTCTGAACGCCGATTGGCAACTGCGTCCTCTGGGCGATGCGCTGGTAGTGGGTGAAATCGTGCCGGCGATACAATGCTGGGGAAACTCCACCGACGATGAGGACGAACCCATCCAGCAGGTCGCCAAGGGCTGTACCGGCCAGGACGTGGTGTACCTGTCGGAGACCTTTGATACCGGGAGGGTGGAGTATGAATTTTTCTGGCTGGAGTCCGACGACACACTGGCCTCTTCACGTTTTTACAGCGCCTATGAAGACGAGATGAGCGGCTTCTACCCGGGTAACAGTGCCGGCGAAGACGATGTGACCGAATTCAATTGCAAGCAGCAGTTCACCACTCACCCGCGCAATGGTGCGGACCAGAGCACCGATGACAGCAGTGCACAGAAGCCGCCCAGGGCCAATGGCAACACGAAGCCCGCCATCGCGCGCACGTCTTTTTGCGTGCGTCGCTATAAGGAATTTCCGGATCTCTACGATGTGTTTTACGTAAGCCTTACCGTGGACCAGGCCAACCGCGCGCTGGTAAGCCACTTTACCCTGTCCGGATTCACCAAAGAGTCTGCCAATGCGTTTACCGACAAGTTTGTGAGCGAGATTCAATGGCACTGATTATCGAAGAAATCAATCGTGCCCACCGGGTAAGTGCCCGCTATCGCATGGATGGTGACCGGGCCACCATCGGGCGCTGTTACGACAACGCGGTGATGCTGGAGGACCCCCACGTGGATCCAGTACACGCGGAAGTGGTGAGGGATGAAGACGGCTGTTATGTGCTGCGGGATCTGTCCAGCCTGAATGGCCTGCGCCTGGTGCGTAATTTTCGCGACAAATCCATCAAGCCTGCGGCAATCCGCGAGCGCCAGATACGCTGCGGCGACGAAATCCAACTCGGCAAGAGCCGGGTGCGTTTTATCGATACCGACATGAGTGTGGCACCGGCCGTCCCCCTGCATTCGGCGGAAACCGTGTTCGACCGCCTGGCAACGCCGCTTGTGGCAGCGACACTGTGCCTGTTGGTGGCGGGCCTCAGTCTCTGGCTCGCGTGGCTCGGCACCAGCAGCGCGTTGGAGTGGACCGGCGCGGTCAAGGTGCTCACCGATGCAGTCATCGGTCTGCTGATATACGCCGCCGCCTGGGCCTTTATCGGCAAGGTGGTGAAGCACGAGGCGCATTTCCTCGCGCATCTTTCCATCGCGGCTGCTGCAGCCCTCATCTATGCGGGCTGGCAGTGGTTCGGCACTCTGCTCAACTTCAATTTCAACCTGAGTCAGGTACTGCCACTGCTCAATATCCTCGCGCTGGCGGTGTTGTTGCCGGTGATGCTGTGGTGTGCCACCTATCTGGCGCTGAATGTCGCCCCACACTGGCGGCTACTGGGCTCGGTGCTGCTGCCTTGGAGCTTCCTCGGCTTCGCCGCGGCAGTAGAGGTCGGCAATATGGATGAATTCAGCGAATCACCGCAGGTGTCCACGGAGCTGAAATCGAAAGACTGGCTGTTCCGTACGCCGGTACCACTGGAGAAATTCCTCGCCGACGCGCCGGAGCTGTTCGACATACCGATAGAGAAGTCGGACGACAAGAAAGGCAAGAAAAGCGCAAACAAGGATTCCACGGAAGAAGATCCGCACGACGAGGAAATTCGCGGCGAATAGCCATCGCAGTCTGCGCGCACACGGCATAAAATCTCCGCCCGCCGATCCAGCAACGCAATGATCCTCGGCGCCCAAGGAGTGAATGCCATGACCGAGCCCACCAATGATCAGATCCCCGGCCACCCGTACTGGAGCCCGGCGGTAGCCCGGCTCCACCCCTATGTGCCGGGTGAGCAGCCGAAAACTACCGCACGCCTGATCAAGCTCAATACCAATGAGAGCCCCTACCCGCCCTCGCCCAAGGCCCAGGCGGTGCTGCAGGACCCGCAGTTGCCACAGCGCCTGCGCCTGTATCCCGATCCGGAATCCACCGAGCTGCGCGAGACCATCGCCGCGCAGTTTGGCCTGGCGCCGGCGCAGGTATTTGTGGGCAACGGCTCCGACGAGGTGCTGGCGCACGCGTTCTACAGCTTCTTTCAGCGCCCGGAAGCGCTGCTGTTTCCAGACATCACCTACAGCTTTTATCCGGTGTATTGCGAGCTCTATGGCATCGAGGCGCGCACCCTGCCGCTGCGGGAGGATTTTTCCATCGCGGTGGAGGATTACGCGATCGACAATGCTGGCGGCGTGATCCTCCCCAATCCGAACGCGCCCACAGGGCGCTACCTGCCGCTGGCGAAGATCGAAAAACTGCTGGCACTGCACCCCGGGCGCGTGGTGGTGATCGACGAGGCCTACATTGATTTCGGTGGCGACAGCGCGGTTTCCCTGATTGAGCGCTACCCCAACCTGCTGGTGGTGCACACGCTATCCAAGTCCCACGCGCTGGCGGGCCTGCGGGTTGGCTATGCCCTCGGCCAGGAGCACCTGATCGAGGGGCTGAACCGGGCGAAGAATTCCTTCAACTCCTACCCCATCGACGGCATCGCGCAGAAGGTGGCGACGGCGGCGATTGCGGATCGCGAGTGGCTCGCAGACAACTGCGCAAAAGTGATCGCCACGCGCGAGCACACCTGCGCACAGTTGCTCGAGCTGGGATTCGAGATTATTCCCTCCACGGCCAACTTTATCTTTGCCAAGCCGCCGAAAATTTCCGCGGAAGCGCTGTTTCTGGCCCTGCGCGAGCGCAACATTATCGTGCGCTATTTCAACAAGCCGCGCATCAGCGAGTACCTGCGGATCAGTATCGGCACGGATGAGGAGATGACGGCGCTGGTGGAGGCCTGCCGGGAAGTACTGTAAGTGGCCGCGCTTACGGATTGGTGAGCTGCAGCCGCTTCAGCCCAAAGCGTTTGGACAGGATGCGGTCGCGCAGCCAGCGCGGTAGCCAGCGCGCCATCCACGGCAGCAGGCTGCTCTTGTTGCCGATCCTGAGCAGGGTGGACGGACGCTTGCGCAGCAGCTCGGCCGCCAGGCGCTTGGCCAGATCCCGCGCCAGGGTGGCGTTCTGCTGGGATTCCAAGGCGCGGGCGCGCACATGGTCTTCACTGCGTTTGTACCAGGAGTCCGGCGCCAGCAGGCCTCGCAGCGAAGTCTCGGCGTGACGGCCAAATTCCGACGCGATGGCCCCCGGCTGCACCGTGACCACACGGATGCCGAAGGGTTTCAGCTCCAGACGCAGTACATCGGACAAAGTGTGCAGAGCGGATTTGGACGCGCAGTAGGCGCCGGAGAAGGGTGTCGGCATCACCCCGGACACGGAGCCGATATTGCAGATCACACCGTGGCGGCGGGATTTCAGCAGCGGCGCACAGGCCCGCGCCAGCGCCATCGGCGCGAATACATTCGTGCGGAACTGGGCTTCCAATGCGCGGGTATCCAGCTCCAGCAGCGGCCCCATCTGGCCGTAGCCGGCGTTATTGACGAGGATATCCAAGCGCCCGTAGGCGGTCTTGATGGCGTGCACCACGCGGTTGATGTCCGCCTGATTGTTCACGTCCAGCGCCTCGGTGGCGATGCCCACATCCGCCAGTTCCTGCAGGGCCTCGGCGCGGCGGGCGGTGGCGATGACGATGGTACCGCGCGCGTGCAGCGCCAGCGCCAGTTCGCGGCCAATACCACTGGAGCAACCGGTAATCAGCGCCACCCGGTCCGGCACCACATAGCCGCGGCCAATCTGCGCCAGGCTTTCGGCGGCGAAATTCTGATCAGAGAGGCGGAACCGGTTGGCGGGGGGCTTGCTCACGTTTCTATTCCCAAACTGCGTCCAAAACTGCGCTGTGTCTAAATCCGACTCAATCGGACAGGGCTGGTGTCAGTTGGAAGTGGGGATTCTGAATCAGCCCGAAGACGTTGCCAAAGGGATCGAGGAAACTGGCCATGAGTATGCCCTCTCCCACGTCGACAATTTCTCCGTGCTGGCGCGCGCCGAGGCCGTTCATACGCTCGACCTGGGCGGCGATATCGGCAACGCCCCAGTAGGCGACGACGCCGTCGGCACGACTGATCACATTGCGCGCATTGGGATCGAGTCCCAGCTCGAATCCGCCGATATTGAAGCCGACGTAGCTTTCCGCTTCAAAGTAGGGCTCCACTTCCAACAGGGTGGTATACCACGCTTTGGCTTCTTCCAGATTACTGACGCCGTAGATGACGCTTTGTACCCCTGAAAACTGACTCACCTCAGACCTCCTTTTGGAGATTTGTTTCCTGCGTTGCGATGTACTGCTTGTTGGTTGTCACCGCTTTATTTTTGTATGCTTTTCGAACAACGCTTTGGCGTTATTCGAGTTCCTGCTCCAGTTGTTCGAGCAGGTCGAGGGGTTCAATTTCTTCCCCTTCGAGATCGTCGTTCCAGTTGATGCCGACGAGTAGTACGTCATCGTGCATGCCGGTGAGCCAGTCGTCCATGAATTCTTCGAGGTCGATGGCGACGACCTGGTATTCGGCCCAGTCGTCGGCGATATGCGCTTCGGCGAATTCGCGCTGGGACCAGAAGGGCATGACGTCGGTGCCGGGGCGGGTTTCTGATTCGCACAGGGCAAACCCTTCTTCCCCTTCCAGCGCCCACACGCACCCCTGATCTACCGCTTCCGGCAGAAAGCGCTCACAGTTGTCCTCAAAATCGTCTCCGAGTGGTTCCAATTCCATACCGGCTTGCCTTGAAAATGATTTGGGGAGTTTACGTCAGATTCCGCCGGATAAGTAGAAACTTGCGCAGTGTTGTGGGGTTTGTGGTCCCAAGTCGGCGGAGCCTGTGGCGCTGGATCACTGGGTATGCGTTTTTGGAACCGCTGTGAATACATCCCTGTACGCTGCGTCGGCGACGTCCCTGTCGCCGACGCTTCCAAAAACGCATACCCAGCACTCCAGCTTAAATTCGACCGACAGTAGTACTTGGCAACAGTAAGGACAGCGCGCTTACGAAGTAGATCAGGTCAAAATGAAGCCCGGGTGACGGGGGAGGGTTTTCAAAAGCGTCGCAAACAGGGATGTTTGCGACGCAGCGTACAGGGACGTATTCACAGCGGTTTTGAAAACCCTCACCCGTTGCCCGGGCGCCACCAAACCAGCTTTAGAGCACCCATAACCCAACTTCAAAGCTGCAACCGATGCCCGTTTTCCTTCAACCAGCGCCGCAATGTCCGGTAATCGGGACAGAGACTGGCTACAAGATCCCAGAATGCCCGGCTGTGGTTGTGGTGCCGCAGATGGCAGACCTCGTGGATCACCAGGTAATCCACCACAGGCTCAGGGGCGAGGCAGACCAGCCAGTTGTACTGCAGCTCGCCGCGAATGGTGCAGTGCCCCCACTTGCTGCGGGTGCGCCGCACTTTTACCGAGGAAAATTCCAACCCCAGAAGGCCGGCAAAATAGCGGGATTTTCGCGTAAGGGTATCCAGCGCTTCGCGCTGGTAGAGCTTCTGCAGAGCAGCCTGTATCTGCCCGTCATCCGGTTCGCGGTTGCGGCAGTAAAGCTGGATATAGCCATCGCGAATCCCCGCATCCCCCGCGCAGGCCGCGCGGTCCAATTCCAGGGACTTGCCCAGCCAGGGGAAACGTGCACCAAACGCAAAATGATGCTCCGGCACCTGCGCCTGCCGGCGTTCAAGCCCGCGCAGCTGATCTCGCACCCAGGCGATATTGTCACGCAGGAACTGGTGACCGTGCTGCGCGGCGCAGCGTTGGGGAATCCGCACTTCCGCGCCCTTCTCCGTCACCACCAGCCCCAACCGCTTGCGCCGCGGTGAGCGGGACAGACGGTAGGAGACTTCCTCGAAGGTAAACAGATCCGCGGTCACGACAGATTAAGAATCAGCAATTACTGCGAAGGCACCGGCACCACCGCCATGGTGATGCGGGAAATGCAGTTGAGCTTGCCCTTGGGATCCTGGATACGGATTTCCCATACCTGACTGCTGCGGCCGATATGCACCGCGCTGGCTTTGGCGGTAACCACGCCCTCCGGCACGGGGCGTAGGTGGTTGGCGTTGATCTCCTGGCCCACACAGTAAAACTTGCTGTTATCCACCACCATGTTCGCAGCCAGCGAGCCGAGGGTTTCCGCCAGTGCCACGCTGGCGCCGCCGTGCAGGATGCCAAAGGGCTGACGGGTGCGGTCGTCAACCGGCATGGTGCCAACGAGGTAGTCGTCGCCCACTTCGGTGATTTTCATGCCCAGGTAGCCGGGCATGCAGTTGCCCATGCTCTGATTGATTTCGTCCAGGGTGGGGTTGCCGTGCCAGATTGCCATTTGATCACCTGATTGATTTCATAACACTGAGCGCAATATCAGTAAAACAGCATCGGATTGAAAGCACCAAAGCCGCCAAAGCGCATCATCTCAGCTTCCAGGTGGCGCATTTCCCGCAGCAGGCCGCGGCGCTGGCTGCGCAGGGCGCGAGCTTCCTCCTTGGATTCGGCGTCCTCCAGCGCGTGCTCGACCCGAGCGACCTCGCGCTCCGCTTCGTAATACTGGCGCTCCAGCGCCGCATACTGCTGCTCGGCCTGATATACCGCGAGGCCGCGCTCGTAGTTGGCGAGGAACAGGTCGGCGGTGGGGCCGGTACAGACACCTTCATAGTTGTTTCCGCGGCGCCCGACCACAAACCCGTTCTCCGGGGTGCAAAACTGTTCGATGCCTGCTTCGTGACCGCGCATCCAGGCGGCGGTATCGGTGCGCACGCCATATTCGTGGCACTTCTGGGCGATCTGGTAGACGGTGGCCTGGCTGCGGCCGCGGGCGCCATCTTCAATGCCGCGCTCGTACCAGAGGCCGGCCTGGCATTCATTTTCGGAAATCACGGCGCAGCCGCCGGCGAGGATGAGCCACGCGGGAAGTGCCATAAGGGTGAGCCGTTTCCAGAGTTTCATGTTGTTATCCACCGTTGTACGGCTTTATTGAACGCTCCTGCCGGTGAACCTGTGCTGAATCAGCCAAAGCGCTTGTCGGCCACGAAGGGGTTGGTCTGGCGCTCCTGCCCGAAGGTGGACATGGGGCCGTGGCCGGGAATGAATTTTACGGCGTCGCCCAGGGGCCAGAGCTTTTTGGTGATGGAGTCGATGAGGTCCTGGTGATTGCTCATGGGGAAGTCGGTGCGGCCGATGGAACCGGCGAAGAGGACGTCGCCCACCAGTGCGAGGTTGCTTTCGCGGTGGAAAAAGATGACGTGACCGGGGGTGTGACCGGGGCAGTGCACAACTTCAAGCACTTCGTCGCCGACGGTGACGGTATCGCCGTCGTTGAGCCAGCGGTCGGGGGTGAAGGTTTCCACCGGCGGAAAGCCGTACATCTGAGCCTGGACGGCGATTTTTTCGATCCAGAACTGGTCGGCCTGTTGGGGCCCTTCCACGGGAAGATTGAGCTGGCGCGACAAGGGGGCGGTGCCGCCGACGTGGTCGAGGTGGCCGTGGGTGAGGAGGATTTTTTCCAGTTTGAGGCCGCGCTCGTCGACGGCTTTGAGGATGCGGTCGATGTCGCCACCCGGGTCAACCACGGCCGCGCGCTTGCTGTCGTCGCACCACAGGAGGGTGCAGTTTTGCTGGAAGGGCGTGACGGGGACCGAGTGAAATTGCAGAGCCATGGGAGTACCTGTTTAGTCTTCGCGTGCGGAGTATAACCTCGCCCGCCCCTATCACTGAATGGGAGCTCCGAATTTGCCCATGTGGCGGGACCGCTACCGGGCGGGGGCTTGCGAGACACGAGCTAGGCGCCCCCCCCTCAACCCATCCCTGGGGGCTCTTCCGCGAGGCCCCTCTCGCGGAAGGTCTCGCAAGCCCCCACCCGGTATCGTTCCCTTCGCATTGAGTTCTTACCCTTGCTCAGGCTATCGCGGTCGCGCGCTGCAGCGGGCTCGGCCGGCGTGCTGTGGTTTTTTTAAGCACCTCGGTGACATCCTCGACCAGATTCCTCAGCACCATCTCGCTCTGCCAGTAGCCGTCGTGGGATACCAGTTGCGGGCCCCAGCTGGCGGCGCTCCAGTCGGCGAGGGGGCGGGTCTCGAAGTCGCGGTAGACGGCCTGGTTGTAGGAGGGGCTGAGGGGTTTGAGGGGCCAGCCGAAGAGGTCGTCGGGGTGGTAGAAGTTTTTCCAGCGGAAGTTGTAGCCGCGGGTGTCGGAGGTGACGGCCTGGATCTGGTCGCGGGCGAGGCCGGCTGTCCACAGGGGGTTGCTGGCGCCGAGGGTGTACCAGTGGGCAAGGGTTTTGCCGCGCAGGAAGAGGTCTTTGGCGGAGCCTTTGTGGACACCTTTCGGGCCGCCGTCGCGCCAGATACCGTGGTTGATGGTGGCGCGCTGGGCGTCCCATAAATAATTGGAGAGGATGCAGCAGCCGATGGAGTGGCTGAGCAGGATAACTGGGGCGTTGTCACTGGTGGCTTTAGCGGCGCGCTCGAAGGTCTGGTAGATGGCCTGCTGTGTTTTTTCGTAGTTGCCACCGCGCTGGTGGATGTCCGCCATCTGCGCAGAGGCTTCGGCGAGGCCGTAGAGCATGAATTTGCGCGCGCGCAGGTAGTCCATATCGCGCTTCTGCATGGCTTCGAACACCCGTTCGAGATTGGGTTGCAGGTGACCCTGGCAAAGGATGGTGTCGGTGTGAATACGGGACCAGTCGGCCCCCAGATGGTCTTTCAGCGCCTGAAACAGCGGCTCGGCAAAGCCTTCGTCCACGGCCCCCATACCCGGTGCCGCCAGGATGACCAGATCAGCCATTGTTCGCTCCCCGCAAGTGTTTTTCTTCGCGTTGTTTTCGGTTTGCTTATTGGATGCGAATACCTCGCCGGGGTTTTCCCGCGCATCGTGTCACTGTGGAATTTGTGCGGTCTGCCTACAAACAAGCTGTGACTCGAGTAGCACAATCACGGGAAACTACCACCGGATGAGGCGCATGGGAAGATTTACGCCATAAAAGATGTAAATTGCGCCACACCGTAGGCCGAGTCTTAGGGCAAAAAAGAAACTCCGGCTCTTTTTGCGGGTGCCGCGGAACTTCCCTGTCAGCACCTCGTCAAAGTAACCAGTTCCCCCAGATCACAATGTGTGAACGCGTAGTGATCGAACTCTCTCATCGTAACTCTGCTTGAAGCCGGCCTTGCGCCGGCTTTTTTCTGGCTGCAAAAGTACGATCAGGGTCTAGGCGGAGCGTCTGAGCGGCGGCGGATCAGGGTGAAGTCGAGTTGCACCTGCTGGCCCTGTTCGGCCTCTCCAGCCCGCATGGCCCGTACCTTTTTCACTAACAGATCCACCGCGGCACGGGACATGTCCACTACAGGCTGGTGAATGGTGGTCAACTCCGGCCAGATGGTGGTCGCCAGGGCGGTATCGTCGAAACCGCAAACCGTGAGATCCCTGGGCACGTCGAGCCCGCGGCGCTGGGCTACGGAGATGGTGGCGGCGGCCATTTCATCATTACAGGCAAAGATAGCGCTGGGTGGGCGCTTCAGGTTCAACAATCCCTCCGCAGCGTTGAGGCCGGAGCGGTAGGTGAAAATCCCCTCCTCTATCAGCTCGTCGGCCACGGGGAGTCCAGAGTCTTTCAGGGCCTGCCTGTAACCTTCCAGACGACGCTGGCTAACCTGCTGACCGCAGTCGCCGGTAATGAAGCCGATACGCTTGTGGCCGAGGGAGGCAATATGCCGGGTCATTTCGTAGGCGGCCTGGTAATCGTCGATCTTGACCACGGAAATGTTGCTGCGCGGCTGCTCCGAGGCAATCAGCACCGCCGGGGTATCGCTGTTTTCCAGCACTTCCAGCACCGTGGGCAGATCCGATAACGGCGGTGGCAACAGCATCGCCTCTACTCCGCCGCTCAGCATGCGCGCCGCCACCGCTTCGGCATTCAGCGCCACATCGCAGTGCTCCACCACCAGCTGGATGTTGTAGCGGCTCGATTGCTCCAGCGCGCCGATCAGAAAGGCGCTGAGGTAGGAAGCATTCAGGTTACTGTGCAGCAGGCCAATCTTGATCTGCGCACCGCCGGCAAGACTGCGCGCGGCGCTGTTGGGGGTGTAGCCAAGGGACCTGATCGCCGCATCAACGGTCTCACGGGTCTTCGCCCGCACATTGTCCTCGCCGTTGATCACACGGGATACGGTCATCGGCGAGACGCCCGCCTCGCGGGCGACGTCGCTGATGGTGGGCGCATTGCGCTGGCGGCGGCTCTGTCTCTGCTTCACGTTACTCTCGATCGGCCAAGCGGGTGAACCGGCATTGTATAACGGATTCAAACGTAACGATAAAACTCTGTATGGGGCAAACCTATTGACAGGGACCGGCATAAAAATGCGGCCTCCAAAGGAACGGATCGCTACTTCGCATCGATAAAGCTGTTGATCGACAGGCGACCACTGCGGGGATCTGTGTCGGGTACGAAGTCTTCGCCGATGGAACCAGAGTGCAGGGAATTACTGCGGTAGATCAGCATGCGGTTGAAGAGCCCCTCTTCGGCGTGCACCTGTTCAAAGAATGGCGTGTCGCCATTGATATAACCGCCTCCCGTAAACTTCGGATCAGCGGCCTCCTTCTGGAGAGTGGAGAAATAATCCTGTCGCCGGCCTTCATTCACCACCTCGTAGCCGGTGGATCTATGCCGGTAAAAAGCCGTACCGCCGTGAGGCTCACGAAATAGGTAGTGGATAGAAGCCAGGCTGGTGGATTGCACCGTGTCAATATGCGGAATACGTTGTATCCACTCAAGTTGCTGCGCGGGCTTGGTTACCATTGAATAATGGCACATGGAGAGTGACAATCGCATGCCACCGAGCTGAAAATAATCAACCAGCAATCCGCTCAGCTGCTCCAGCAAGAATTGCTTGTACTGCAATGGAGCCCTGGCGCGAATACCGGGATAGAAGCGTCCGCCATCCACGAAGGATTTGCTCACCGCCCTTTCCACCATCCGCTCGGGATCTTCAATGCAATTATCCAATACCAAAAGCGGCGCATTTTCGCGGCCAATCGTCAGCTTTTGAATATGCACTTTCGGGTGTAAACGCAGACTCATTGGACCAATGTATCCCGATCGGCTGACCTACAATACTGGTCGATAAAGTCCTGGTGCGCGGGAAGTTCAGATACAACGCTTCTTATACTGGATTTTAATCCCTCTTGAAATTTCTGCATTTCTGCCTCGCTCATCAAACGCGGTAGCGGATGATAACCCTTGGGCTTCAAGCCCTGACCAAGCATTACCTGAACCCAAGAATCCACCCGGAAAAGCTCACCGCTATCCTGATAGGCATGCGCTCGTTCCTCAAACAGCGCGACACGACGAGCGAGGGTTTCAGGAACCTGCATATTTTTACAATGGCGCCAAAAATCACTCTCTTCACGCTCGGTCACATGATAATGGAGCACAATAAAATCACGCACTTTTTCCAGCTCTTCACGAGTCTGCTGATTATATTCATCCACAAGTGAAGGAGAGACACCATCAAAAGGAAAGAGCTGCATCAAGCGCGTAATGCCTGTGACAATCAAGTGAATACTGGTAGATTCCAGTGGCTCCACAAAACCACTCGCCAGCCCCAGAGCGACACAATTCCTGCTCCAGGCTTGATGTCGCCGCCCAGTCTGATAGCGAATCACTCGAGGCTCGGTGATCATTTCACCTTCAATATTGAGCAACAGCTTCTCAATCGCCTCGTCATCGGACATAAAATGACTGCTATAAACAAGACCATTCCCCACCCGATTCTGAAGTGGTATTCGCCACTGCCAACCGGCCTCATGAGCAATCGAGCGGGTATATGGCATCGCCGGACCAGTCGCCTCGGTTTGCAGAGGTACAGCACTGTTACAAGGTAACCAATGGGACCAGTCCTCAAAGCCGACACCCAGGGTCTTTTGCATTAAAAGCGCCCGAAAGCCAGTGCAGTCGATAAACAGATCACCGTTTATTCTTCGGCCACCCTCCAATACCAAAGACTCGATATTGCCGGTCTCGTGGTTCTGCTCCACTTCGCTAATTTTCCCCTCTACCCGCGTCACTCCGTAACGCTCGCTAAAAGTCCGCAAAAACTTTGCGTACTTGCCCGCATCGAGGTGGTAAGCGAAATTAACCGGTGACTTCGGCGAAGTCGCAAACTTTCCGGCCTCGGCGGCTTGCAACTCCAGACAAAAGTCGCCAATGTCGGAATCAAATCCCATTTCCCTGCCGTGCAACCAGAAGTGGTGAAAGTCACACATCCAGGCGGTGGCACCCATTTTCCCGAAGGCATGGATATACCGATCGCCTTTTTTGCCCCAGTTTTCGAAGGCTATACCCAGTTTCGCCGTCGCCTGGGTCGCGCGCATGAATTGCTTCTCATCAATGCCCAATAGCTTGTGAAAAGTACGAAGAGGTGGGATTGTCGCTTCACCCACACCCACGGTTCCAATTTGCTCAGACTCCACCAGAGTGATATCCAGCAATTCGCCCAACTTCTTCGACAGGGCCGCGGCGGCAATCCAACCAGCCGTTCCGCCTCCGGCAATCACAACTCTCGAGATTTTATTATTATCTTGACTCATCTCACTACCTGTTAAGCTTGTGCAGCAGCATCGCTCGCAATTGTCGCACTTTCATATCATCCATCTTTCCCAAAGCACCTTCCGCATGGGCTGGCAGGTGGGCGCGTGGGCGCTCCGGATCTCCAAAGATGTAATAGTCGAAAATATGCTTCCAACCAGCCCGCTCATGTTCCGGCCTGTCGCGCAAACTCATTAATGCGTGATACAACACATTCATGGGTGTTCCCAGATATTGCGGCGAGGTGCTCCACCAGTAATTGATGAGCACATTAAACGGCGAAAAAGCCTCCACTTGATGCCACCAGAGGCTGGGGTAGAAAACAGCATCTCCCGGTTCTAAGTCCGCCACCTGAGCTGACGCAAGCGCCTCGCGAAAACGGGGATATTGATCAAAGTCCGGATTAGAGAAATCCACCATGCTCACCGCCTGACCACCGGGCGTCGGCTCCAATGGGCCGGGATAAAGGTTGTCAATCTGATCTGGTGGAAAGAGAGTAAACCGGCGCTTACCGGCCACACAACAAGCGAGATTATTGGGTGCATCGTAATGCGCGGAGGCGATTGACCGATTGCCAATCCAGATGCTGGTAAGTGGCGCTCCGGACTCAAACATAGGGTCATCGAAGACCAAATCGTTTTCTGCACGAAGACCCGGCAAACAGGCATCCAGAGTAGTTGACCCCACATAAATAGAAGGTGGGTTGTCGTTTTCCAGATACTCACCGATCCGATCCAGAACCTGATCCAGAAGGATACGATGATTATCAAAATTCAACCCACTTATATCTTTATTGTAGAAATATTTCCCCTTTATATCCGGCGCTCCCTGATACGCAGAGACGGTCTTCCCGTTGTGAAATGATTTCAGGTAGTTTATCGCTTCTTGCGCTGATTTCTTACCGGCCCTGCACAACGCCCAATTCCTTGCGAGCCCCTTCAGAACAACCGGCTGACAATCTTCCATCAGACTCTGCCAGGGAATACTATCCGGGCAAACACCATCAATAACTTTTGTTTTTCTCTGTATTTCCATAAGTACCACCCAGAGCCTTAACTAAGCGTGCTCGGAGGCGGACAGAAGTCGCCATCTTTTCATCTGGATCAATTTCTGGATATTGCCGAGCGATGCAACCAACAAAAATGCACCCTGCAGGAAGCCCGCGCGATTAAGCCTCTCAAGCGACTCCGCATCCAGACTGGAGAGCTTTACTTCACTAACAGTATAGAGCCCCTGAAGATCGTACTTCTCGTCCTCGTGTACTTCTATCTGAATCTTCACCGGCTCTATCAGACCCAGAGCATCGAAAGCCTCGAACATCGAGCGCTGAACCGATATGCCGTCACTTATCCCTCTCAGGATAGTGGACACACGCTCCAGATAGGGGCTGTTCCCGCCATGGGGAAGAAATACGGGTTCGCCTTCCCTCTCACTGACCCTCGGGTTATCCATGTCGACATGAATTACCGGCTCGTGCAGAACTTGGCCGCCCTCTTCTCGCTTCTGAAAGCCGATCAGGAACGGGCCTCGCGCGACGACCCCAGGAATATAACCCGCGTTCCATCTGCCGTCTTCCAGGAAAAGGTTTTCCCCCCGGGAAAAACCGAGTAATGCTATAGACTGATATTCCCCATCGCCCTTATCTTTGCGTTTGCGCAATAGAATCGGATACTCCCGTTGCACATCAGCGTACTCGGTTGGGAATACGGGCACCTGGTTGACGCCATCTCCAAACTCTTTTCCATAGCGAATAATGACCCGCAAGTCCTTGTGCGTCACATTGTCCAGTAATACAGGTTTGCTCATTTCAAACACCAATGGATTCAGCGCGGTGGTCCACACTGGTAACAGCCTGCGCTTTTATCTTTGTTTCAGATGAAAGTACATGAAAGCCCCGACAAAAAAAAGGCCGCTGTAACCAGCGGCCAATTCAGTCAAAGCAGCAAAAACTTCATCTTTCACATACCTCGACACAATTGTCCAGAATGCTTATTGGCGGATTTCCGCTGCTCCGAGTGTTCCGGAGCAGCGGCTTCACCCGAAAAACTTAGAACGCGTAGCGGGCACCAATCTGATAGCGCGCTCCCAGTTCCTCGGCAAACCAAAGCTGCCTGGTATTGCGAGAGTAGTGGCGAACATCTTCCTCGGTCAGGTTGATCCCCTCGAAAAATACGTCAAGGTTATCATTGACCTCGTAGCTGACATTCAGGTCCCACTGCGAGTGGGCCTCCACAAAGCGCGCGTCGGTAGCGCCCTGGGTAATCGACATCAGGTAATCATCGCGCCAGTTGTAGGCCAGGCGTGCCTGGATACCGAAGTTGTCGTAGATGCCCACGACGTTGGCAGTATCACTCAGGCCGGGAAGCGCAAACTGGATTTCACTGGGATCTGCATTGACGTCGTAGCCGACATCGCCACGCACCGTGGTGTAGTTGGCCTGAACACCGAACCCACTGTCACCGAAGAAATGCTGCACGGCAAACTCGAAGCCGTGAATGCTGGCGCTCTTCTGGTTGGTGGGGAAGGTGGTTTCAAATACCATCAGCGGGTCGTCGCTATTTGGACTCAAATCCAGTGCATTTCCATCAGCATCTTCGAGGCTGCCGATCTTCGCTCCGCAGTCCGGATTCGCCAAGCCAGCCAGGCTTGATGTCAGGTCTCCACACTCCGAGGGGAAGGTCACACCCGGCTGCCCCTGGTACTGCTTAACCACCATCGCTGAAAACAGTGTTGTATCGTCGATGGGAACGCCGTCAGCCTCCAGCGCCGAAATAGCTTCTTCAGCGCGCGGGCCGGCGGTGACATCGCGCATATCAAAGAAGGTGCGATCCTCTTTTTCGTTGCCGATGAAGTTATCTACCCGCTTCTCATAAAACCCCAGGGAAACGTAGCTGGAGTCGCCGTAATACCACTCCATGGACAGGTCCAGGTTATCGGATTCGAAAGGTATCAGCAGCGGGTTGGTCTCGTCTGCAGCAGGGTTTGCACCATTCAGGGTTGAACCGTTGGTTGCCCAACCGCTCGGAACAGCGGCAAGACTGCCCAAACCTGCACGGGCGATCGTCTTGCTGTAAGAGAAGCGCCCCTTCAAGTCCTCGCGCAGATCGATCGAGAAATCGAAGCTGGGCAACAGGTGGTCATAGTCATTTTCGACGGTGAGCGATACTTTTTCGTCGGTATCTGTTCTCGAGAAATCGTTATTGTCTTGCCACAGCAAATGAGCCGGTTTAAGAACCTCTGAGGTTGAGGTGGAAGTCGTGCTCTCGTAGCGGATACCAGTCAGATAGCTCACTGGGAAGTCGCCCAGCGTACTGTCTACAGCCACCTGGAAATAGACGCCTTGCACGTCTTCCTCAACCTTATTGTTGGAATTCCAGTTATCAGTGTACGAACAGGCTGCGTCGCCGTCACGCGGATAGTTTTCCACCGCCCAGTTGCACAGCCCCATCGGGTCAGAAGTGCGGAAGCCGAGATTGGTGGCATCGCCGGCAAAACCCAGGTCGTCAAACTGGCTGGAGAGACTGAAAGGCGCCAGCAAATCGGCGAGTCCCGCGGCACCGGCATCATTGATACCCCAGTCACCGAGCGTCCACTGACGGTTCGACTGTCGCGACAGGAACTCCGTACTCCGATCCTCAATCCCGAAATCGAAACGGCCGTTGTCAAACTCGTAGCTGCCGTCCAGCTTGAACTGGGAGATGTCGGACTTCTGGGATGCGTACCAGACCCGTGCCACCTGACTGCCGAAATCTCCAGCATCAAGCTGACCCGGGGTATTGCCGCCGTTGGCTTTACCGGAATCGTCTAAGTCGAAATTAGCACCCGGCACGTCACCCCCGAAATTCCAGCTCTGCCCCGCAACAACTGGCGCACCGAGACTTATATCGATAGAGCCGCTGTTACCTGGTCCTACGGGAAGGCTCTCCATACTGGAATCGTGTACATCTAATGCCAATGAGAAGGCGTCATTCACCTCCCAGTCCAGGTTGAAACCGATAGAATTCAGTGTGTCTTCCTGTTCGCGCCACTGCTGCTCGAAACCCATATCCTTGTCAGTCAGGTTGGTCTCACGAACAAACAACGGTGTGGCCACAATATTGTCGTCAAACTCTACTTCGGCGACGCTGCTGCCGTTGGCCATCCACAGGGTCTGTTCGCTGCGGAACTCGGTCAGCCGGTTCTCTGCGTAGGTGTAATCCAGAGTACCGGTGATGTTATCTGTCGGGCGGAACTGGAAAGTCGCTTGGGCGTTGGTACGCTCGCGCTCGCGATCAGACCAAGTGTATCGGATATCATTGGGACGAACATATAACTGCCCCTGTTCGGGGGCGTTTGTTATTTGCGCGTCGTCGGTGAAGCTATACAGGTTGTCCTGCCCCCAGCGACCAATATTCCAGTCGTTGACTGTAGCGCCAGCCGAACCGGAATCACGCTCCTGGACACTGCCGGAGAGGGAAACGCCCCACCGCTCGCTATCGTCTGTCCAGCTAAAGATACCCGAAACTTCTGGGGTATAGTCGTCGCCGTTCAGGTTAGTGGTATCGCTCACCGCCTTGGCGCCGAGGCTCAGTTTGAAACCCGGATCCTCTAAGGGGCGGGCAGTGTTGATATTGATGGTACCGCCCATCCCACCGGAGGCAATGTCGGCCTTGCCGGTCTTATAGACCTCGACGCCCCTGACGCTCTCGGAAGCGAGATTGGCAAAATCAAACGCGCGGCTCTGGCCGCCGCGGGTGGTGCCGGCACCGCTGCCGCCACCGAAGGCCGAGCCGCCGGGCATGGTACGCCCGTTTAGCGTGACCATATTCATGTCGGCACCAAAGCCGCGAATGGTGACCTGAGAGCCCTCACCATTAACCCGGTCGATGGAAACACCGGTAATCCGCTGCAGGGACTCTGCCAGGTTGGTATCGGGGAACTTGCCGATATCTTCGGCGGAGATGGCATCCACCACACCCGAAGAATCGCGTTTGATATCCATGGCGCGTTCCATGGAAGCGCGGATACCGGTAACAGTCACCTCTTCCAGGGTGGCGTCCTGAGCCAGCGCCACGGAGGCACAGCTCATGGAGGCGATGGCCGCAACCACGGCGCCCGACAGTTTTTTGCGTTTGAACATTTGCATTTCCCTCTTCGCATTTTGTCGCGGCCGACGCTGCCCAGCTGGACCACTCCGGGAAGGACTTGGCGACTTTTATTGGTTATTGTTTGAAATCTGATTTTTATGGTACCGCTACCATAATAGAGATACCTCCGCCGACCTGATGAGTCAAGCGTTTTCTGCCCTATCTAACTGGAAGACGATTGATTGATGGGGATAGTCCCCCCCGCGGACAAAAAACCGCGGGCAATCTGATTCGACAGCAATGGCGCGGTAGCGTACAGGCGCCACAGCCCGCGCAGTTGTACAACCGCGCGAAACGGCCTGAAACCGCGAGATCCGGGGAGCCGAACCCGACGCCTGAGCTCAATGCCCCGGCGCCCACGGAAATTGCAATTGTTGGTAATACGCCAGACTGTGCTCGGGCTTTGCACTACCACGCGGCAACTCACGTTTAGACACCGACTGGAAGTACGCAATGGACGCATCCCGCCACCACTTTGCCTCGCGGGCCTGTACCGCCAACAGGCGCGCGGTTTTATCGAAACGCTCCGGATCTATCAGCGGTTCCAGCGACTGCCACTGGTTCTGCAGCGCTTGTGCTGCGGCGACTCCGCGGTCGTATCGGTGCACAAGTTCCTGCCACAAATCGCGTCCGGACGGCATAGGATGATCCCAGGGCAGATGGTGAAACCACAGCAGCAAATCGTCGCCCACATCATTGCGACTGGCAAAACGCGCGGCCACGGCGGATGCGTACTGAGCCACCGCGTTACTGCCCTCTCGGGTGCGGTCAAAACCAATGCCGTATTTGTCGGCGCGGTGGTAGTAAGCCGGGTTCCACTCCGGGCGCGCCAGGTCAGACACCCACGGCCCCGGGCCATAGTGGTGGCCGGTGGCCATTAGGTGTGCAAGACCGAGCGGGGTCATGTAATCCACCACAGCCTGGCGCGAGGCCAGCATCATGTCGAGGCCGGTTTCAAGCAGCACCGGATTGTCGGAGAACGTGATTTTCAGCCAGTCCCGGGCAACCTCTTCCGCGCCCAGTCTCGGGTCCCACGCCATGCGCCCAAACACATACCAGTTGGCCTGATTGAAGGTGGAGCCGCTCCAGTCGCGATCGCTGCCGATATTGGCGACCCCGGCAATTCCCGTAAGCCTGTGGCCGTGCAGGCTGCCGTCGATCACTTTTGCCACCGTGGACCCGGGCCCGGCGGCGAAGGTGTCCGCACGCAGCACCTCCTCGTACATGGGGCCGAGATAGGCGAGATGAGAGGCAAACCCCAGGTACTCCTTGGTGATCTGGAATTCCATCATCAGCGGTGTCTTCGGCATGGCGCCGAACATGGGATGGAAGGGTTCCCGCGGCTGGAAGTCGATCGGACCGTTTTTCACCTGCACGATGACGTTGTCATCGAACTGACCATCCAAAGGCACAAAGTCACTGTAGGCCTGCTTGGCGCGATCCTCCGGGTTGTCCTGTTGATACACAAATGCACGCCACATCACCACGCCGCCGTGGGGTTTCAGCGCACGCGCCAGCAGGTTTGCGCCCTCAGCGTGATTGCGCCCGTAATCCTGCGGGCCAGGTTGCCCCTCGGAATTGGCCTTTACCAGGAAACCGCCAAAATCCGGGATATACCGGTAAATTTCCTCCGCCTTCTCATTCCACCAACGCTGCACCGCGGGGCTTTTCGGGTCCGCGGTATCGAGCCCGCCAATTTCCACCGGTGCGCTGAAGCGGGCCGACAGATACACGCGAATGCCGTAAGGGCGGAACACGTCCGCCAGCGCGGCGGCCTTGGCCAGATACCGAGGGGTAAGACTGTCGGCGCTGGCATTCACATTGTTCAGCACCGTGCCGTTGACACCGATGGCGGCGTTGGCGCGTGCATAGTCGATGTAGCGCCGGTCGAGGATATCCGGCAGGTTCCACCAGTCCCAAATCGACTGCCCGGCGTAGCCGCGCTCCACACTGCGGTCGAGGTTGTCCCAGTGGTTCAGCACACGCAGACCGATTTGCGGGCGAGTTTCAATGTTCACACCCTCAAGGGCGCTGCGGGTCTGCAGTAGCCGCAACAGATGAAAGCTGCCGTAGAGCAAACCGCGCTCGGAATTTGCGGTGACCACTGTGCCCTTGTGGCCGCGGATAGTGGTGGCGCGGATCAGGTAACCTTCTTCCCCCAACGACTTCAGTGGGAAATTCTGCGCGCGCACATCGCGCGAGGACTGCGGTGTGGCCACCAGTACAAAACCATCGTCACTGATGCGCTCCTCAATCACAGGCCTACGCTCCAGCAACCCGCCGACACCACGCACCAGCTCGCGCTCAATAGCCTTCAGGGTTGGTGACTGTTCACTCTTGGGAATTACCAGTCGCTGCAGCTGCGGTCGGTACTGGTCCCGGATATCCTTCTCCAGTGGCGGGTAGCGCAGCCAGAGATCGTAACCGTCTTCCGCCCGGGCCGCCGTTGCCGCACCGAGCAGTAAAGTGAATAGCAGTAGGATTCTGGTCAGTGAAAAAACATCGCTATACATGGTGAACTCAAGGTTTTTTATTATTTCCGCGACTGGTTCCGCAGCCGCGGGACTTTCTTTACGCCGGTACCCAAGGCTAAAATGGTAGCGCTATCAAAACAAGACCATAACACAAAATTTCTCGGTGTTTGACACGTTGACACAACCTGCCACTAAAACATGCTTATCGGAGTTGAGGGAACATCGCATGCTGAAGATTAAATCCGCCCGGGTTATCACCACTTGTCCCGGACGCAATTTCATCACCTTGAAAATCGAAACCGAAGACGGCATCTGCGGCCTCGGCGATGCCACCCTCAACGGTCGCGAACTGGCGGTGGCAAGCTATCTGCAGGACCATATTGTTCCGTGCCTGATCGGGCGCGACGCACACCAGATCGAGGATATCTGGCAGTACCTGTACAAGGGCGCCTACTGGCGCCGCGGGCCAGTGACCATGTCGGCGATTGCCGCCGTGGATATGGCACTGTGGGATATCAAGGCCAAGGTAGCCGGCCTGCCACTGTATCAATTGCTCGGCGGCGCCTGCCGCAAGGGCAACCTGGTGTACGCCCACGCCAATGGCGAAAGCATCGATGAGACCATTGCCGAGGCAAAGAAATACATCGCACTCGGCTATCGCGCAGTGCGCCTGCAGTGTGGAGTGCCGGGGCTGAACTCAACCTACGGCGTAACCAAAGACAAGGAGCGCTACGAACCGGCGGACGCCGATCTGCCTACGGAAAATATCTGGTCCACGGAAAAATACCTGCGCATAGTGCCGCAACTTTTTGCCGCGGCACGGGAAGAACTGGGCTGGGATATCCACCTGCTGCACGACGCCCACCACCGCATGACCCCCATCGAGGCGGCGCGCCTGGCCAAAGATCTGGAGCCCTACCGCCTGTTCTGGCTGGAGGATGCGGTACCGGCGGAGAACCAGGCGAATTTCCGCCTGATCCGCCAACACAGCACCACACCGCTTGCAGTAGGTGAAGTGTTCAACAGTATCTGGGACTGCAAACAACTCATTGAAGAGCAGCTGATCGACTATATCCGCGCAACCGTAGTACACGCCGGCGGTATCACCCACCTGCGACGCATCGCCAACCTGGCCGCGCTGTATAACGTTCGCACCGGCTGCCACGGCGCTACCGATCTGTCGCCAGTCACCATGGCGGCGGCGCTGCATTTTGGCCTGTCGATTCCGAACTTTGGTATTCAGGAATACATGCACCACACCGATGAAACCAATGCAGTGTTCCCCCACGCCTACAGCTTCGACGATGGCTACCTGTATCCCGGCGATAAGCCCGGGCTCGGGGTGGATATCGACGAAGACATGGCCAAGGAGTTTCCCTACCAACGCGCGTTCCTACCGGTGAACCGCCTGGAAGATGGCGGCATGCACGACTGGTAAATCGCCCGGCAGGTGAAAAAAAGCCAGCGGAAATCCGCTGGCTTTTTCGTTGTACCGCCGCTTAACCGGAAAGTTTATTCACACACATTCCCGGTAACTTCCGGCACTTCGGCGCTGGTACCGCCCTTGGTGCCCTGCATACCGAAACTCACGGTCTGGCCGGCGCCGATGGTGTCGTTCCAGCCCATGCTGGTGGCGGTAAACGGCCCCATGCCGTTAACCACAGCATTCCAGGTATTGGTCAGCGCGGTGCCGTCGGAGTAGCCCCACTGCACTTCCCAGCCACTCACCGGCTCGCTGCCGGTATTGGTCAGGCGCACTTCCGCGGTGAAGCCGTCGTTCCACTCATTGGATACCACGTATTCGCAGTTCACGCCGCTGCCGGTGCTGCCGCCTGAGCTGGAGCTGGAACCGCCACTGCTGGAGGAGCTGCTGCCTCCAGAAGAGCTGGACGAGCTGCTGCTGGAAGACGAGCCACCCGAGGAAGATGAGCTGCTGGAGGATGAACTGCTGCTCGAGGAGGAGCTGCTACTGGACGACGAGCCTCCACTGGAGCCGCCGCCATCAAATGCGACATCCACGCAACCGTGGAAGCGCTCCCAGGTAAAATAGTTGCGACCCCATTCACCGTAAATGATGTGCCGCCCTTCGCGCTCCGGCACCTCACAGGTGGTGTGGAACAGACTGCTGGCCTTTTCTGCCACCACATTCGGATTGGCGGTGGGATTGCTGTCATCGTAATTCAGCACACAGAAAGCTTCGTCTTCAAAGTCGTCCCAGGTCAGGGTTCCTCCCACCTGATACACGAAATCCGGCTTAGTGATCCAGTAGCGGAATTCCTCGGTGTCATCCCAATGCGGGCCCCAGCTGATATTCCAGGTAAATGTCTGGGTACCACCGCTCATCGGACTGGTGGGCCAATCGAGCTGGTGGTCCCAGGGCGTGGGGCCACCGTTCCAGGTTTCACTGTCAAAACCGCACACGTTGGTGCTCTCTGCCTGCGCGCGTCCCTGGGCGTGGGTGAGCACGCTCATAAACTGGTAGCCGCCACTGAAGTCTATCTGCGCGGCTTCCACACAGGCGGGGGTAGTGGCCTGATCAGGCTTTTCGTTCATGCCGCAGTGGGCATTGCGCGCCGGCGGCTCAACTATAAGACCGTGCCCCAGCGCACTCCCCGCCACCAGTGACAGGCCGATCAGGCCGAGCCCTTTTTTCCACAACCCGTTTTTCCACGAAGTATTTCTCATCATCGTTGTCCTCATTTTCTACCTATTATCGGTTTACTGCTGAGAACGAGACGAGGGGGAACCCAAACCGGGCCCCCGTCGCCTGCGACAAGTTGTCACAGTGTGGATAAATTCAAACTAATGGGGGGATTTAGGCGCAGTGACTAGCAATAAACGCTTTGTGTGATGGCATCGCCTCCACCGAGCGCTCGATGACCGACTTGATTTCCCGCATTCGAGCGACGAACATTTCTTCCGGCATGGCGTCGACAAGAGGGTGGTAACCGCGCGGTATTACCCCCTGCCCCAACATCACTTCCATCCAGCTCAGCTCATTGAACAGTTCACTATTGGCACGGACGATACGTCCGTTTGCACGGAACTGCTCGATTTTCTGCGCGAGGGTATCGGGAATTTCCATGTTACGGCAGTAGTTCCAAAACTCGCTGTCGTCCCGCTCCGTGGCACAGTAGTGGAGGATCAGAAAATCGCGGATGCGGTCCATCTCGAAATGCGTTTGGCGGTTGTATTCGTCGATGTCGACCCGATCGAAATTTCGATTGGGGAACAGACTCAGCAGGCGCGCAATCGCCGACTGCACCAGGTGGATACTGGTGGATTCCAGCGGTTCCATAAATCCACTGGCGAGGCCGAGAGCCACGCAGTTCCTGTGCCAGAATTTGTCCCGCTTGCCGGTAGTGAAACGCAGCAGTTTTGGATCGGACAGCGGTGCACCGTCGAGATTGCGCAGAAGTATCGTTCGCGCGTCCGCGTCGTCCATAAAGCGGCTGCTGAATACGTGCCCGTTACCAACTCGATGTTGCAACGGAATACGCCACTGCCAACCAGCAGCGTGGGCAGTTGAACGGGTATAGGGTATAGGGTTGCCGTCGCCCTCACAGGGTACTGCCCAGGCGCTGTCGCAGGGCAACCAGTGGCGCCAGTCCTCGTAGCCAACACCCAGCGCCTCACCGATCAGCAAACCGCGAAAGCCGGAGCAGTCGATAAACAGGTCGCCTTCGATTGTGCGTCCATCGTCGAGATGTATGGATTCGATAAATCCGCTGTCAGGGTGCAGTTGCGCTTTTGTCACCACGCCTTCGCTGCGGACGACGCCGCGCTGCTCGGCGTACTCGCGCAGGAACTGCGCATACAGGCCGGCATCGAAATGGAACGCGTAGGCGATGTTGGAGAGCGGGGAATTACCGGCGTCGACCGAGCGCATAAAGCGCCCCTGCAGAGCCGCCAGCGCGGTGAGGGTATATTCGCCGATGTCTCGGCTTCCGCCCCGGAGATGCTCTTTCAACCAGTAGTGGTAAAACGGGATGCCTTCCATATCCCGGCCAACTTCACCGAAGGCGTGGATATAGGAATCCCCTTTCCTGCCCCAGTCCACGAACTGGATACCGAGCTTGAAGGTGCCGCAGGTTTTGCGCAGGAACTCGTCTTCATTGAGCCCCAGCATGCGGTTGAACACCTGGATCTGTGGAATGGTGGCTTCGCCTACACCGACGGTGCCGATACTTTCCGACTCCACCAGTTCGATGTCGCAGAACCGGTTTTTCATTACTTTGGACAGCGCCGCCGCGGCCATCCAGCCGGCGGTGCCGCCACCGACGATCACGACTTTACGGATATTGTTATTGTTCACAGTTTACCCGCCTCTGACAGAACTTCTGCGCCAAACTTACCGCTCGCACTTCGCGGTTTCAAATAAAAAAAAGAGCGCACTGCTTGCACAGTGCGCCGACGAGAAGGCACAACAAGACGTCGTGCGAAAGCGTTAGAAGTTTGCGCGGGCGATCAGGGCGAAGCGGCGGTCCTGGATAAACCAGGAGCGACCGGCCTCAGTGCCCGCGTCGTCCAGCTGCATGATGGTTTCGGTCTGGGTATCGAGCAGATTGGAAACCTGCAGCCCGACGGTTACGCCGTTGTCGAAGTTGTAGAACACGGAGCCATCCATATACCCGGCATCGTCATTGAAGATCGGGTATTTACTGATGGTATCGCGGGTAGTGAGCAGGTACTTGGAGCGCCAGTTGTAAGCGAGGCGCGCCGACCAGGGCCCTTTTTCATACATACCCACGATATTGTAGGTGTGCTCCGACACACCGCGCAGCGGCAGCAGGGTGATATCCGGCAGCGGGTAGCGGTCGGCCTCTTCTTCCTCACCGGTGGCGGGCTCGGCGCCACCGCCAACACCGCTGTTGGTGAGACCGGAGTCGATCCAGGTGTAGTTCAGCTGCAGGCCGAGCCCGTCAAACGGTGCCGGCAGGAAATCGTAGAACTGCTGATAGGCGAGCTCCACCCCCTGCATAAAACCGTCGCCGCCGTTTACGGTGGATTCAAAGTCCACGGTCTGCACCTGGCCAGTGATCGGGTTGGCGAATTCCCGCGGGAAGGCGCCGGTGATAAAGGTGTCGCTCAGGTCTTTGTAAAACACGGAGGTGGTGAAGGAACCCACCTGGGCAAAATACCATTCGACGGACGCGTCGTACTGAATGGACTCCATCGGCCACAGGTAGGGGTTGCCACCGGAGCCGACCCAGTCCACCGGCGCGACGGACACGATGTTGGTGCCGTTGTCTTCCGCCTCCTCGCCCTCTGACGGCGGCTCCACCGGACCGTCCTCGCGCACCACACCCAGCTGACGCGCGCCGATCACGGCCTGATTTTTCACATCCGACATGTCCGGCAAGGCAATGGCCTTGGAAACGGCGAAACGCGCCAGCAGGTCGTCGCGCAGTTCCAGTTTCAGGTTGAAGCTCGGCAGCACGGTGGAGTATTTGCTCCAGCCCTCCTCCAAAGTGAAAGCGTCGTTGCCGAAGGCTTTCTCTTCCGGGGTCAGCCAGTTGTTGGCATCGCGGGCATAGGCCATCGCCTCTTTTTCAGTGGCGAAGCGTCCATCCAATACCGCCTGGACGGCCCACTTGTTGATAGCGTCGTAGTCGTTCAGTACCACCGGGGCGCCGTCGGGGTATGGCAGGCCGACGAAATCCGGGTACTGCACCGAGCCCAGAGCTTCGCGCTCGATCTCTACATAACGCAGGCCGACATTACCGGAGAAGCGCAGTGCGGTTGCATCGGAGCCAAAATCCAGACGCAAATAGGCGGCGCGGTTGGTTTCGGTGGTGTCGAAAACCTCGGGCGCCTGGAAAATGCCCTCGGCGACGATGTCATCGCGAGTTGGGTAGGGTTCCCACGGATCACCGGAGGGAGAGATAAACAGATCGCGATGCCCCTTCGCCACCCCTTTCACATAATCCGCATCCGGGAACAGGAAGCCGCCGCCGGGTACCGAGAGAACGCCGCCGCGGTGGAAGTCGCTAAAGCTCACGTATTCGTAGGGCTGGCCCGCCACTTCCGGGTCAGTGAGGTAATAGGGGGTATTCCATTCCGCACCGATGGTCCCCCAGTTGTAGGAGGTCAGGCGCACCGTCTGGTCGCGCTCCGCCAGGCGCGCACCGAACCTGGCCGCGCGCAGCAGGCCCAGCGGCTCTTCGCTAAAGTGATAGGTGCCGTCAAAGCGGGTGGCGAAGGATTCCCCCTCGGAGCGCTCGTAGTGATCCATCGCGGAACGCCACCAGTAATTCTGCGGATCCCTGAACCAGTTCGGATCGCTGCTGCCGTCGTAAGGGACGTTGGGGTCTTCCACGACCAGGGTAGGTGTCTCGCCGCTGGCGTCGTACGCCTGCGCCATCCACTGGCCGAGAGCAATCTGCAGGTCATCGTCGGCGGTTTCCGCCTGGATATACTGGAAGTCGACGCCGTACTCCCAATTGTCGTTCGGCGTAAACCGCAGATTGAAGGCGAAATCGTCCACCACCGTGTGGGTGTCTTTGACCCGGGTGTCGGTCTGAAACTTGGAGCCGTACTGTCCGTCGTCGGGCGCATAGCCGCCGCGCCAGCCGGCCTCGGTAACCATGGCGCCCTGTTCGAATACACCGTTGTCGTCGAAGGAGAATTCGGTACCCGCCAGCGGACCGACCGTGCGCGCGGCATCGTAGGCATCCCCATTGTATTTCACCGCATTTTCGGTCCAGGACAGGCGCGAGTCCGAGCGCATGAACTGCGCTGTGGCCAGAATTGTTTCGTCGGTGTCCGCCCACTGGAACGCCGCCGCGTAACCTTTGCGGGTGCGTTCGTCGTTCTTTTTGAAGAAGTTCGAGGCGTTGGGGACCCATACAGTGTCGAAACCTTCCGCCCCGGCGATGCCCTCCGCGTCGTACTTGATAAAGGTATCGGACTGGATGCCGTGGGAGGTGCCCATCAGTTCCGAGTGGGCGACGTTGAACAGCACTCCGAACTCGCCAGCGCTGGTGGTCCAGCGGTCGCTGAAGAGTGCCGACACGCTCGGGGTACCGTCTTCATCCAGGTCACCCTGGGAATAATCCGCCGAGATGGAAATGGTCTGTTCCGCGAGGTCGAAGGGTTTGCGGGTGCGCAGGCTTACTGTGCCGCCGATACCGCCCTCGATCATATCCGCGGACTGGTTCTTGTAAACATCCACTCCGCCCATCAGCTCTGGCGGCACATCCTGGAACGAGAGCCCGCGGCCGGAGTTGGCGGTAAACGAATCGCGACCGTTGAATTCGGAACGGGTAGCGGTCATGCCGCGGATAACCGCACCGGAACCCTCCACGCCGAAGTGATCCGGATCATCGGCACCGGCAAACCGCTCGATGGAAACACCCGGCATGCGCTGCATGGCTTCCAGCACACTGCGGTCCGGCAGCGAGCCCATATCATCGGAGGAGATGGAATCGACGAAGGTGTCGGCCTCGCGCTTGATATCCTGCGCATTCTGCAGGTTGTAGCGCACGCCGCTTACCACCACTTCCTCAATGGCGCTGGGAGACGCGTTGTCGGCATCCCCGGTTTTTTGCGTATCCTGTGCGAGTACCTGTTGAGCACTGAGCGCGGTAGCCGCCAGCGCCATAATCACTTCAGACAGGTGGTTTTTCTTAAACGGGCTTTTCTTGAATTTATTGTTATCGAACACGGAAGTGCTCCCATCTCGCGTAGCGCCTGCGCACCCGTTCACTCTCCGCGAAAGATCGGCAGAGATATCGGGACGGCTGCTGCGGCTTGTTATTGTGAGTTTTATGACCAGGGGATAAACGCCCGGTTTTATTTTTCTAACGTTTTGTTACCGCTAACAATTTAAAGGATTATTCAGCCGGCCGTCCGCTGTCAAGCACTTTTACCCGTCGAAAATACTGGATCCGCCCGACAAAAAAGAGATTTTAACGCCATGTATTGTAAACGTTTACATCGAATGGTAGCGTTACCGTAAATATGTGTCCGGAATACCAGACCCGCACAAACCAACCCGCGCCACCTCTCCAGCGGAAGTGCACCCACGGTTTGAGCCAATAGAAAAATAAATCTGAAATAGCGATGACCCGAGCGACAGCACCCACATCCGAGTGACCGTTCCGCGTCAACAGCCCGCGGGCAGGCCAACACTGCCCCGCATACCGTATTTACAACAAAAAAGTCCGGAAAACCGGACCAACGGCAAGGGTAACGACCATGAAAACCTCTCTGTTTCCAATCGCAGTGCTTTCGCTGGCCATAGCTTCCGCGGGCTGTACCGACAGAAAAATCAAAGGTCCGGACGCAACGCTCGGCACCGACAATAATGTTGCGCCCGTTGCAGAGGCCGGTGCCGACCAGGTGGTAGCCGCCGGCAGCAGCGTCACTCTGGTGGGTGTCGGTAGCGACGTGGATGGCAGCATCACCAGCTACAACTGGAGCCAATCTTCAGGACCCGCCGTTACCCTGGCAACAGACGACAGTGGCAGCGCCAGTTTTACCGCGCCGGCCACAGAGGCGTCCGTCACCCTCACCTTCGAGCTGCGTGTCAGCGATGACGGCGGCGCCAGCAGCCCGGCGGATGCCGTCACCGTCACCGTGCTGCCGGCGCTGGATAAATTCTTCGGCGTCGCCACCGAGCACCCGGACGACTACACCCAGCTCACCACCTACTTCGATCAAATCACTCCCGGCAATGCGGGCAAGTGGGGCACAGTGGAGTCCACCCGCGACGTCATGGACTGGACCGATCTCGATACCGCCCACACCTTTGCCGGGAACAACGATCTCAGCTTCAAGTACCACACCCTGTTCTGGGGTCAGCAGCAGCCGGCATGGCTCGCCGACCTGAGCGCGGAAGAGCAGCTTGAGGAAATCAACGAGTGGTTAGCTGCGGTAAAAACCCGCTATCCAAAGCTTGAAATGATCGATGTGGTCAATGAACCGCTGCACGAAATACCCGCCTATAAAGAGGCTCTGGGTGGCGATGGCGACACCGGCTGGGACTGGCTGATCACGGCATTCGAACTGGCCCGCGAAGCCTTCCCCGAATCCAAGTTGATCCTGAACGACTACAACATTCTGAGCCTCGACGCCGCCACCGAAGATTATCTCGCCCTGATCCAGTTGCTGCAGGCGCGCGAGCTGATCGACGGTATTGGCGTGCAGGCGCACTTTCTCGAGCAGTCCCTGGCAGCGGATATAAAAGGCAACCTCGATCGTCTCGCCGCCACCGGCCTGCCGATTTACGTCTCCGAACTGGACATCAATTTTGCCGACGACGCCCGCCACGCCAATAAACTGCGCGAGCTGTTCACGGTGTTCTGGGAACACCCGGCAGTGGCGGGTATCACTCACTGGGGCTACCGCCAGGGTCATATGTGGCGCAGCGAAGCCTGGCTGCTGGCGAGCGATGGCAGCGAGCGCGCGGGCCTGCAGTGGGTGAACTGTTACCTCGCCGGAGAGACAGAGTGCGATCACCTGGTGCCGGAATATATTCCCGGCGGCTGGAGTGGCAGTGACGACCTGATCACGCTGGAGGCGGAACTCTACGACCAAGGCCACGGCGTGCAGGCCGCCGGCAGCGTGGTGGCGCACACCGACATAGGCGACTGGATTATGTTTCAGGACGTGGCGTTCAAGGACGCCTGGGACAGTTTCAGCGTGAGTTACGCCAAGGGCGCGGGCAACACCGGCAGTATTTCGATCCGCCTCGACAGCTTGGAAAACGCCAACGCACTGCAGGTACAGCTGCCTCCCACCAACGGCTGGAGCGATTTCCAGACCAGCACGGTGGACTGGGCACCGGTGTCCGGCAGTCACGATGTGTATGTGCGCTTCAACGAGGTCTCCGGCGTTGCCAACATCGACTGGCTGCGTTTTGGTGTCGCGGGAGCCAAACCGGTGGCGAACCTGGTCAGCAACGGCGACTTCGAACAGAGCGCGGAAGGCTGGGGCGCGGGCTGGGGGGGCGGCGCACTGAGCACCTCGGCGGAATACGCCAAGACTGGCAACCGCAGCCTGCTGGCCGCAGGTTTCAGCAGCGGCGCCTACGCGACCTACGACCTGACCGCGCTGGTGGAACCCGGCACCAGCTACCCGGTGATTGCCTGGGCACTGCACACAGGTGCCGCTCCGGTACCGATCCGGTTGGTGACCAAGCTCGCGTGCGAGGGGCAGGGAGATCAGTATCTCTGGCTCTCCGACAATGACGCGGTACCCGCACAGACCTGGACCGAACTCGCGGGCACGCTGGAAATACCCGCAGATTGCCAGGTGAACGAGGCGCTGATGTATTTTGAAAATACGCCCGGGGGTACCGATGTTTACCTGGACAGTGTGCAGGTGATCCCGCCGAGCACTGGTGAGGAAGAGGAGACCGACAACCTGATCAAGGACGGTGGCTTTGAGGGTGTGGTTCCGGCGGCTGCCTGGAGTGCCTGGTACGCCAGTGGCACCACGCTTGCGCTCAGTACTGAGCAGGCACAGGCCGGCAGCCAGAGTCTGAAGGTTTCCACCCGCGCTGAGAATTCAAATCCGTCCTACGACCTGACGGCGGCGGTGGAAGCGGGTGCTGCGTATGACGTTGCGCTGTCTGTGCGGCATTCGGGGCCCAATGCGGCGCCGGTTCAGTTGACTCGAAAGTTGGCCTGCGAAGGAGAGGGTGACGACTATGCGGCTGTTGCCGGAACGGACAATGACCGGAACCCGATCAGTCTGGCGGCGGGTGAGTGGCACGACCTTACCGGCAGTTTTGAGGTGCCGGCGGGCTGTACCGTGAATGAACTGCGGTTGTATTTTGAAGGTACACCTCTGGAAGTGGAAACTTTCTATATTGATGAGTTTTCGGTTACTCCGCAGTGATTTGGGCTTTGTAGTTTAGTCCGGTGGCGGCAGGCCGCCGGGTACGGGTATTCAGGACCGGGCTGGGCGCCCCTCTTCAACCCATCCATGGGCGCTGCGGCGCAAACATCCTGTTTGCGACGCTCCTGAATACCCGCAACCGGCGGCCCGCCTTCGCTTTGTGGTTTTTAACTTCGTAGCCAGTGGTGGCTACGCCTGAAAATAGAATAAACATGCTCAAGAACGTTTTATTGAATTGGGCAGCAACTGTCCTTACCTCTGTGCTTTTTGCTGCCCATGCCCTCGCGCTAGGTAATCCATCCTTTGTGTCCAAATCCCCTACTCCGGAAGATTTCCGACTTGTGGATCGCAAGGTATCCGCGCACCTGCTTGTGGATAAGAACGCAGATGCGGCGATCCAGCTGGCGATGCGGAATTTACAGGCGGATATCGAGCGGGTCAGCGGTTCCAGGCCAGTACTACTCAATAAAGTGAACGACGTCAGCACCCATACCGTGATCGCCGGTGAAATTGGCAAGAGTGCACTGATTGATCGCCTGATCAGCGAGCAGCGGATTGATGTGAGCGAGATAGCGGATAAGTGGGAAAGCTACCTGATCCAGGTGGTGGACGAGCCGCTGACCGGTGTGGATAAGGCGCTGGTGATCGCGGGGAGCGACCGACGCGCGGTGGCTTACGGGATTTATGAGATCAGCGAACAGATTGGTGTTTCACCCTGGTACTGGTGGGCAGATGTGCCGGTACGCAAAGCTGAGCGGATTTACATTGATGCAGATACACGTGTGCTGGATTGGCCGCGGGTCAAATACCGGGGAATATTTCTCAATGATGAGGCGCCGGCACTGACGAACTGGGTCAAGGAGAAGTACGGGGATTACAACCACCAATTCTATGAAAAAGTGTTTGAGCTGATGATGCGCCTGAAGGCGAACTATCTGTGGCCGGCGATGTGGAACAATGCCTTCAACGACGACGATCCACTGAATATGGTGCGCGCGCACGAGTACGGGATTGTGATGGGAACATCCCACCACGAGCCGATGATGCGGGCGGACAAGGAATGGAACCGGTATAGGGAGAATTTCGGTTCAGGCCGCGGTAAAGGCGCGTGGGACTATGCCGTGAATGCAGATGGGCTCTACGATTTCTGGAAGGAAGGGGCGGAGCGCAACAAGCCTTACGACAGCATCTATACCCTCGGCATGCGCGGACAGGCGGATACGCCCATGAGCGAGGAGCAGAATATCGGCCTGCTGAAAACAATTGTGAAAGACCAGCGGGAAATTCTCGGAGAGGTGTTTGACGATCGGCCACTCACCGAGGTGCCACAGCTTTGGGCGCTGTACAAAGAGGTGCAAGGCTACTACGAAAGCGGTATGCGGGTGCCGGAGGATGTGACGCTGCTGTGGGCGGACGACAACTGGGGCAATATCCGCAGACTGCCGACGCCGGAAGAACGGCAGCGCAGTGGCGGTGCCGGGGTCTATTACCACTTCGACTACGTTGGCGGGCCGCGCTCCTACCGCTGGATCAATGTCACCCCTATTGCCAAAGTGTGGGAGCAGATGAATCTGGCTTATGCCTATGGCGCC
Organism: Microbulbifer sp. SH-1; assembly: GCF_011326135.1. NCBI lineage: Bacteria > Pseudomonadati > Pseudomonadota > Gammaproteobacteria > Cellvibrionales > Microbulbiferaceae > Microbulbifer > Microbulbifer sp. SH-1. The sequence goes on from NZ_CP046948.1 coordinate 2,530,175, forward strand.
GACCGGATATGGCTGGTGAATGTGGGCGACCTGAAGCCGCAGGAGTTTCCCACAGAATTCTTTTTGCGCATGGCATGGAATCCGGAGACCTGGCCGAAGGAGCGATTAGCGGAATTCGGCGAACTATGGGCCGCGCGCGAGTTTGGCGCCGAACACGCAGAAGAAATTGCCGCATTGATCCAGGGATACAGCCGCCACAATGGCCGGCGCAAACCGGAGCTGCTGGAGCCAGGCACTTACAGCCAACACCATTATCAGGAAGCCAGTCGGCTTGATTCGGAACTGGCGGAGATGGTCGCGCGAGCGGAGGACATCTACCGGAAAATACCCCCGCGGCACCGGGATGCGTTTTTTCAACTGGTGCTCTATCCAGTCAAAGCCAGTGCGGTGGTTTCTCAGCTCTATACAGCCACCGCCCGCAATCACCTCTACGCCAGCCAGGGGCGGGCCGATACCAATGCGTTCGCGAACAAAGTCGAAGACCTGTTTGCGCTGGATGCCAGCCTGAGCAAGCAGTTCCACCATATCAACGGCGGCAAGTGGAACCATATGATGTCTCAGCCGCATATCGGCTATACGCATTGGAACAACCCTCCGGCCAATACGATGCCCGCACTGGCCCGTTACCAGCCCCACGGGGAAGCGGACATGGGTGTCGCGGTGGAAGGCAGCGGACAATTCTGGCCGGCCAGCGGCAATCTGGTTCTTCCAGAGTTCAGCCCCTACGGCGAAGCGAGCCACACCATCGAGCTGTTCAACCGCGGGACAAAACCGTTCGATTTTTCCGCAACCACAAGCGCGCCCTGGATTCACCTCAGTAAAACCGAGGGTACCGTAATGCAGCATACACTGCCGCTGTCCGTATCCATCGACTGGGAAAACGCCCCCGTGGGGAGGCACCAGGAAAGCATCGACATCAGGGGTACTGGCTGGGGCAGCGCGCGCGTGCGGGTGAATAGCTTCAAACCGGATGCGGATACCGCGCAGAATAGTAAGGGCTTCGTGGAAGCGGGCGGCTACGTCGCGATTGAGGCGGCCAATTTCAGCCGCAAACGGGATGCGGACGGCGCAGCCTGGGAGGAAATTCCCCTGCACGGTCGCACCCATTCGTCCATCTCAGTATTTCCCGCGAGCGACCGGGTGTTTGAAAATCCGCAACAGGCGCCCTTCGTGGAGTACGATCTGACGCTGTTCACTGCCGGAGAGATCCGTATACAGGGACTGTTTGCGCCCAGCCTGAACTTTCGGCCTGGGCGCGGCATGCGCTATGCCATTGCGCTGGATGACGCAGAGCCGCAGGTGGTGGATATCCTGGCCGATCTGTCACCAAACGCGTGGGAAACGGCGGTGAAAGACGGCGTGCGTAAATCCGAGTCCATACACCGGGTCACGAAACCCGGGCAGCACAGGCTGCGTATCTATGCCATGGACCCTGGCGTTACACTGCAGAAGATCCTGGTGGATACCGGTGGCCTGGAACCCTCTTATCTCGGGCCGCCCGAGAGCCGCCTAGTTGGGACACCGTAACCGGAATCACTCCCCCTATAAATTTTCACGGCGGCCCCGCAAACAAAAAAGCCCACCGGTGCAACGGTGGGCTTTTTGTTTTGATATCAACAACGATGGCTAGCGAATAACCACGGTTGCTTCTGCAAATTGTGGCGCTGTCAGGTAGGCTCCCTGCCCCGATCCGACCGTGAGATGTACCCGGCCCCGATAAGGCTGGAAAATCCCCGTATTGTCCACGTAGGCGATATCGTCACTTTTGATGACGAACTGCAGCTTCGCCGATTCACCCGATGCCAGTTGCGTATGCCTGAATGCCTTGAGCTCACGAATCGGGACCTCAACCGGCGCGTCCGGCAGACTCAGGTAAACCTGACTGATTTCTCCACCGGCACGCTCACCGCTGTTGGTCAGAGTCACATCAATCGCAAGCTCCTCTCCCGGCGCAATGGTCTCGGGAACGCTCAAATTGCTGTAAGCGAACTGTGTGTAACTCAGACCGTGGCCAAATGGATAGAGCACATCGCCGGTAAAATAACGATAGGTGCGATTGGCAAACGAATAGCCCTTGAAGTCCGGCAGATCCTCGACACTGCGGTAGAAGGTTACCGGCAAACGACCAGACGGATTCGCATCGCCCCATAACAGGCGCGCCAGCGCGGTGCCGGTGGCTTCACCTGGATAGAACGCCTGCACGATCGCGTTGAGATTTTTGTCTTCCCAGTTGAGTGCCATCGCGCTGCCACTGAAGTTGACCATTACGATAGGTTTGCCCAGCGCTTTCAGTTTTCGCAGCAGGTCGTGCTGGACGGAAGGCAGTTTTATATGCGTGCGATCCCCGTGATCAAACCCTTCCAGCTGCACCGACATTTCCTCGCCCTCAAGCTCCGCAGAGATACCGCCGGTGAAAATGATGACTTCCGCCCCGCGCGCTATTTCTACCGCCTCGGCCGCGTAATCTCGGGATGTATTGACCCAGGTCAACTGGACTTCCGGTTCCAACGGGTCGCCCGATACCGTGCGTAGATACACGTCTGACAGGGTCAGGGAATATTCCCGCCCGGCGATAAGTGACACGGCACCGCCAACAGGTTGACCATCAAGCAACAGCTCACCACCGGTTTTGAACAGGTAGCTTCCCGAGGTTTGCGGAACCAGTACGCCTTTCCATACAACGCCAAAGTCTCCATTCACCGAGTCGTCAATGGGCGAGCGGGTCCAGTAAAAATCCACCACCGGATCGACGCGGGTGAACGCCGGGGCTTCCGCCAATGTCGTTGCCGGTATATAGCGGAAATCACGCGCTTTCTGGCCCCGCGCGAGATCGACGGGATAATACTCCGCTTTCAGGCCCGCCTGCAGTTCGCCAGCGCTATTGCGGTGAAACAGGTTTTCGGCACTGACGATTTCATAGTGTCCGTATTGATCGGCAATCAGTGCGGAGCCCGGCGCGTGGACCACATTGCCTGCTCCGGCACGCGAGCGAATCCCCTGAAGTGGGGTCACCGCATTGATCGGAGAACCATGGTAGTTCCCCACCAGTACCGAGAAATTGGTCGCGTTTGGGCCGATAACGGCAACTTTGGTGCCTTCCGCCAGGGGAAGTACGCCATCGTTTTTCAGCAGCACCATGGATTTTTCCGCGACTTTTTCCGTCAGCGCCAGGTGCTCTTCAGACCCCACGACCGACATGGGAATCTGCGTGTAAGGCACGGATTCGGCGGGGTCGAACATGCCGAGTTTGAAGCGCGTGGTAAACAGGCGTTTGACCGCCGTGTCGATGTCGCTTTCGTCGATCATGTCGCGCTGCAATGCGAACCCCAGGCTGGCGAAGGTGCTGAGGCGGCCGGTGCCGCAGTTCACATCAGTGCCGGCTTTCAATGCCCAGGCCGCGGCCTCCGCCGGGGCCCTGACCAGGTTGTGGGCATCGGGGTCGTAGAAATCGGCGATTGCGCCGCAGTCCGATACCACATGCCCGTCAAAGCCCCACTGGTCCCGCAGGGTTTCTTTCAGCAGCATATCGCTGCCACAGGCCGGCTCACCATTGACGCGGTTGTAGGCACACATGACCGCCTCCACATCCGCGTCCACCACAGCGGTCTTGAACGCAGGGAAATAGGTCTCGGCCAGGTCTTTCTTACTCGCCGTATAGTCATCGGAGTGACGGGATTTTTCCGGGCCGCTGTGCACGGCGAAATGTTTCGCCATCGCCGCAGTTTTGAGATAGCGGGGGTCGTCGCCCTGAAGTCCGTTGATAAAAGACAGCGCCATTTGCCCGGTGAGGTATGGATCTTCACCATAGGTCTCCTGCCCCCGGCCCCAGCGCGGGTCGCGGAAGATATTGATGTTAGGCGACCAGAATGTCAGTCCGGTATAGCGGAACGCCATACCGTTGTCGGCAAAGTAGTGGTGCTTGGCCCGCGCCTCATCGGAAATCGCCGTAGCTACTTCCCCCAACAGCTGATCGTCGAACGTTGCCGCCAGACCGATGGCCTGGGGAAAGACCGTGGCCTTGCCGGCGCGGGCCACGCCGTGCAGCGCTTCATTCCACCAGTCGTATTTTGCTACGCCCAGACGTTCAATGGCCGGGGCGTCATTGTAGAGCTGGCTGATTTTTTCCGACAGCGTCATCCGCGCCACCAGGTCGTCAACCCGCTGCGGCAGGGGAAGCGCAGTGTCTAGATACGGCATGCTGTCGGTAGCCGCCTGCGGCGCGGCGCCGGCATCAGCATGATCGGTGGTGCCTTCCGGCCCCTTGCTGCAGGCAGTGAGCAGCAGGATGCACAGCGGCAAGGTGAGAGCTTTATTCATTGTTATCTTCCTCAGTCTATCGCGGCAAAAAGTGTAACCAGTGTACCTGTATATTGTAAACGTTTACATTTGTTGGTAGCGTTACCCTTAACGGGTGCAGAATCCGCGCATGACGGCGCGCGACCGCTGGCGTAAAGCGCAAGAATAACAACCACCTGCACCACTGCGATGAGGAAGCAACAATGCAAGTCCGCCTGTCCCCTCGTGTGTGTCTGACCCTAGGACTCATCACCACTCTGCAACTTACAATGCCGGCTGCCGCGGAGGTCAGTCTGCCGCGGCTCGTCAGCGATGGCATGGTGCTGCAGCGGGATGCCGCCGTAAATATCTGGGGCCGGGCGGATGCGGGAGAAGAGGTCCGAGTTGAGTTTCAGGGCCAGCGGTACACAGCGGAGGCCGGCGACAGCGGCAACTGGTCGGTAACGCTCAAATCGCTTCCGGCCGGCGGCCCCTACACAATGACCATCGCCGGGGAAAACCGTATCGAGCTCAAGGATATTTTCATCGGCGATGTGTGGCTGGCTTCAGGACAGTCGAACATGGAGTATCCCATCAACCGGATCGTCCACCGCTTCGCCGATGAAATCGCCGCGGTCAACAACCCGCGTATTCGCCAGTTCCGGGTGCCCCAGACCTACGACTTCCATACCCCACGCACGGATCTGGAGGCAGGACAGTGGCTGCCGGCTACCCAGGAAAATATTCAGGACTTTTCGGCGGTCGCCTACTTCTTCGCCGCCGACATCGAGCACTCTGAAAGGGTGCCGATCGGCATCATCAACAGCAGCCTGGGAGGCTCGCCGGCGGAGGCCTGGGTCAGCGAGGAAACCCTGAAAAAATTTCCCGAACACCTCAATGAGCTTCAGCGTTTCAAGGACGATGGACTGATTGAACAAATTGAACGCTCGGACCGCAAACATAGCGAAGCCTGGCACCGGGAAGCCGATCACAACGACAGGGGTTACAAGCGCTGGCACGTGGAAGATCTGGAAGTCGACGATTGGTCCACCATGGCCGTACCCGGCTACTGGGCCGACACGGCTCTGGGAAAAACCAACGGCGTTGTCTGGTTCCGCAAAACCATCACCCTACCGGAAACACTCGCCGGAAAATCCGGTCTGCTGGAGCTAGGCCGCATCGTTGATGCAGACGAAACCTGGATCAACGGAGAGAAAGTGGGCAATACCACCTATCTCTACCCTCGCCGGCGCTACAGCGTGCCTGAGGGACTATTAAAAGCCGGTGAAAACACCATTGCCATCCGCGTGACCAATGGTGGTGGCCGCGGCGGCTTCGTCGAAGACAAACCCTACGCACTCACGGTGGCCGGCGAGCGCATTGATCTGCGCGGTAAATGGCACTACAAGCTGGGTACAACCATGGAGCCCGTGGGAAGTCAGACCTTTGTGCGCTGGAAACCCGCCGGCCTGTACAATGCCATGCTCCACCCGCTGCAGAAATATTCTGTCCGCGGTGCGCTCTGGTACCAGGGCGAATCCAATGTTGGGCGTGCGGACGAGTACAGACGGTTGTTACCGGCACTGATCCGCGATTGGCGCGAAGGTTGGAAACAAAATACCGGCAACAAGGAACTGCCCTTCCTGTTTGTACAACTGCCGAATTTCCTGGAGCCGCAGGACAAACCCGGCAACAGCGGATGGGCGGAATTTCGCGAAGCTCAGACAAGTGCACTCGAACTGCCCAATACCGCCATGGCGGTTACCATCGATGCCGGTGAGTGGAATGACATACATCCTCTGGATAAAAAAACGGTGGGCCAACGATTGGCACTGGCGGCGAGAAAGCTGGTCTACCGCCACGACAACATCACGGCTTACGGCCCGCAACTGACATCGGCGACGTTCACCGGAGATAAAGCGGTGCTGCGTTTTTCAAGCGCCCAGGGCGAGCTGATAGCGAAACCCTGCAATACGGATTGCCGTCATCGCGAAGCAGATTCTCCGCTGTTTGAATTTGCCATTGCCGGCAGCGACGGCCGCTATGTCTGGGCCAACACCCGAATTTCCGGTGACAGCGTCGAGGTCTGGAGCGATCAGGTGAGCCAACCGCATTCCGTACGCTATGCCTGGGCCGATAATCCGGCAGAGGCCAATCTTTACAATCGCGCGGGTCTGCCCGCGGCGCCCTTTCAGGTGGATCGAACAGACACCGGAAAAGCCTCTCAGCAGAAGTCTCCCACCACAGCAGCAGGAGTAACGCAGTGAACTATCGCCAACTGGGAAAGACCGGTTACCGGGTCAGTGAAATCGGCCTTGGCTGTTGGCAGCTGGGAGGAGATTTTGGGCCCATAGCGGACGATACCGCGAACGCGATTCTCGACGCAGCTGCCGCACATGACATCAACTTCTGGGATACCGCCGACGTGTATGGCGGCGGCCAGAGTGAACAGCGCATCGGCAACTTCCCACACAAACCCGACAATCTGCTGGTGGCAACCAAGGTGGGGCGCAACCCAACGCTGTACCCGGATGGTTACAGTCTCGCGACAGTGCGCGCGAGCCTGCAGGCCTCTGCCCGGCGCCTTGGTGTACACACCATCGACCTGGCCCAGCTGCACTGTGTGCCGCCTGCCGTGTTGGAACAGGGGGACATCTTCACCTGGATGGAAGAACTGCAGAACGAGGGCCTGGTCCGCCATTACGGCGCCAGCGTGGAAACCATCGAGGAAGCCTTTACCTGCCTGGAAAACCCGGGGCTCGCCACCCTGCAGATCATCTTCAACCTCTTCCGCCAGGACGCCGCAGAGGCGCTGTTGGACGCGGCAAAGGAAAAAAACGTAGGCGTTATCGTGCGCCTGCCGCTCGCCTCCGGCCTGCTTTCCGGCAAATTTACCCGCGACAGCCGCTTTGCCGAGGGCGACCACCGCAACTACAACCGCGATGGTGCCGCCTTTTCCGTAGGCGAAACCTTTGGCGGTATTCCATTTGAAAAAGGGGTAGAGCTGGCAGAAGGACTCAAGGCACTATTGCCAGATAGCGCGCATTGCGGTCAGGCAGCACAGGCACTGCGCTGGATTCTGGATCACCCGGCGGTTTCCACCGTCATTGCCGGCGCATCGAGTCCCCAACAAATCGCCAACAACGCGTCGGCTTCCGACCTTGCCCCCCTTTCCGAATCTACACATCGAACGCTGGCGGAGTACTACCAAAAGCAGGTGCGCCCGTATATTCGCGGCGCGATCTGAACCGACAGACGGTACAGAAACGGCGCGGCAAAAGCGGCAAGAGTGCCAATAAACTGGAGAAAAACATGGCAGCGTCAAAAAACAAAACATTCACAGCCGGCTGCGCGCTGTTACTGGCCACCACCTTTGGCGGTGCTCCCTGTATACAGGCCAAGCCGACCGTCAGCGGTGATCTTCGTTTCAATCAGTTGGGATTCTCCCCGCTGTCGGAAAAGATCGCCGTTCTTGTCACGCAAGACTCTCCAGAAGTTTCACCAAAGTTTGCAGTGCGCGCCGTCGAGACCGGCGAGGCGATGCTGACCGGTCAACTGAAACCGGGCCACGAGAAAACCTTAAGTGGTAAAAGCACACTGGTTGCGGACTTCTCCGGCCTGACAACACCCGGCCACTACTATCTGGAAATTACCGGCACCGAAGCTGCCGATGTGCTTCGATCAACACCGTTCGACGTAGACCAAGAGATTTACCAGGACCTCGCCGCTGCCAGTATCAAAGCGTTCTATTACCAGCGCGCCTCCACGGAACTCAAGGAAGTCCACGCGGGCCCCTGGCACCGCGCCGCCGGTCACCCGGACGACAAGGTACTGATTCACGCGTCCGCCGCCGACGACACGCGCCCGGAAAATACCCTGGTGTCCGCCCCTAAAGGCTGGTACGACGCTGGTGACTACAACAAATACGTGGTCAACAGCGGCATTACCATGGGCACTCTAATGAGTGTCTACGAGCGCTATCCGGCGTACTTTCTCACACAGTCCCTGAATATTCCTGAGTCGGAAAATACCCTGCCAGACATTCTCGACGAGGTGCGCTACAACCTGGACTGGCTCGCTGCCATGCAGGACCCGTCCGATGGCGGCGTTTATCACAAACTCACCACCGCCGGTTTTGAAGGGATGGTGGCCGCACACCACGCCACACAACCTCGCTATATGGTGCAGAAAACCACAGCCGCAACGCTGGATTTTGCCGCGGTGATGGCGCAGGCCGCGCGCGTCTATGCGCCCTACGGAGAAAAGGAAAGTAAACGCTATTTACAGGCGGCCCTGGCCGCCTGGCAGTGGGCAGAGAAACACCCAGCGGTAACGTATCGGCAGGACGAACTCAACCGCCAGTTCGACCCGGATGTGACCACCGGCGCCTACAACGACGAGCAGCTGGACGACGAGCGCCTGTGGGCGGCGGCGGAACTCTTTCTCGCCACCGACGACGCAAATTACTGGAAAGTGATCCGCTCCGCGCCCTCCGAATATGAGTTGCCCACCTGGGCAAGTGTGCGCTGGCTCGGCTACTACAGCCTGCTCGCCCACAAAGAAAAATTGCCGCAGGACAGCGGCCCCTGGCGCAGCGCGCTTGAGAAGAATCTCACGGTCGCCGCGCGGCAATTGCGCAGCGCCGGCGAGCGCAGTGCCTATCGCGTACCTATGGTGAGCGATCCCGATCTGTTTGTGTGGGGCAGCAATGCCGTGGCGGCCAACCAGGGCATCCTGTTTCTCGAGGCCTTCCGGATCACTGGCGACAGCGGCTTTCTGCGCAGTGCCGAAGCCACACGGGACTATTTGCTGGGCCGCAATGCGACCGGTTTTTCCTACATCACCGGTTTCGGCCACAAAACGCCCCAACAACCCCACCATCGCTTGGCGGCGGCCAACCCCGACATGCCACCGCTGCCCGGCTTCCTGGTGGGTGGACCCAACCCTTCACAGCAGGACGGGTGCGAGTACACCAGCAAGGTGGCCGACGAGTCCTACACCGATCACGTGTGCAGTTACGCCAGTAATGAAATCGCCATTAACTGGAATGCGCCACTGGCCTATCTGGTTAACGGGTTGAATGCCATCGAACGTCAGCACAGTGACGGTTGTCCACATCATGCGCAGAGCGGCGACGCCGGCAAACACAATCAACACAAGTCTCACCAGAAAGAACACCACCATGAATAAGTAGCGGAAGTCACTGGTTGCCACGACGTGCTGGCGGCACCTCTGGCCAGCGTCTCTGCACTGCCCGAGCTGGTAGAGCGGAGCAGCCATCACGCCAGGGCGATGAGTATCGCTACATTGCCGGTGCCTGTGTACTGGGCGCTGCATTGATGAAATCCACGCTGTAGAGGCTTGATGTAGGAGCTTGATGTAGGAGTTTGCTTGCAAGCGAACATTTGGTACCTGGGCCGAGCAGCCATCCCTGGAGCGATATCCGGCCCTGCAGGCAGGCTCCTACAAAAATGAGGCACAAAAGGAAGTCTATGAAAAAAATAAAACCTGGTTTGTTCGCGGCACTTTTGCTGTCGCTTACTGCAAACGCAAAGACCGAGAACGCCGCTACCTTCGACTGGTTCGAATACCGCGGCGAAGACGCTGTTTTCGATCAACCTATCGAGAACGATGAATACCGCAATCCTATCCTCGCCGGCTATTACCCGGACCCGAGCATCGTGCAGGTGGGCGGCGACTATTATCTGGTGAATTCGAGTTTCGCCCACTTCCCCGGCATCCCTGTATTTCACAGCCGCGACCTGGTGAGCTGGACCCAACTCGGCCATGTGATCGACCGCCCCGGGCAGCTGGATTTTTCCGACCTCGGTATTTCCCGCGGCATTTTTGCCCCGGCCATCAGCTACCACGAGGGGACATTTTATCTCGTCACCACCTGTGTGGACTGCGGGGGCAATTTTGTGGTCACCGCCAGGAATCCCGCGGGTCCCTGGTCGGACCCGGTGTGGCTACCGGAAGTGGGTGGCATCGACCCCTCACTGTTCTTCGACGACGACGGTAAAGCCTATATCCTCAACAACGATGCGCCGATCGGTGAGCCTCTGTACGATGGCCATCGCGCCATCTGGGTCCAGGAATTCGATGCGAAGAACCTGAAAACCACCGGGCCGCGCAAGTTGATTGTCAACGGCGGTGTGGACCTCGCGGCAAAACCGGTGTGGATTGAGGGCCCGCATCTGCAGCGCAGAAACGGTCAGCTTTACCTGACCGCCGCCGAAGGCGGTACCAGTGTGAATCACTCGCAGGTGGTGTTCAAAGGCGAATCGCCATTCGGGCCGTTTACCCCCTGGGATAAAAACCCCATCCTCACCCAGCGCCATCTGGATCCAGTGCGCCCGGATCCCGTCACCTCCGTGGGCCACGCAGATTTCGTACAGGATGCGGAAGACAACTGGTGGGCAGTATTCTTGGGCACCCGCCCCTACGAGGGGGATTTCTACAACACGGGGCGCGAGACCTTCCTGATGCCTGTGACCTGGGAAGACGGCTGGCCGGTGATCACCCGCGGCGAGCAGCGGATTCCATTCGTAGCCAAACGTCCGGCGCTGCCAGCGCAACCCGCCGCCGCCATACCCACGACCGGTAACTTCACCCTGCGGGACGAGTTCGATTCACCGCAGCTGCCTCTGCACTGGTTGCAGCTGCGCAATCCATCCCCGCAGCCCTGGTACAGCCTGGAGCACACGCCCGGAAGCCTGCAGCTCACCCCCACAGCTACCGCCCTCGGCGATAAAGGCAACCCGGCGTTTGTGGCCCGCCGCCAGCAGCACCTGCAGGCCGTCGCTACCACACAGATGCACTACCGCCCGCGCCAGGAGAGCGACCGCGCCGGGATGGCGGTTTTCCAGAACAGTGAGCACTTCTACTTCTTCGGTGTCACCGGCAACGCCAAGGGTGGCGCAGAGGTGATCGTCAGCCGCCGCGATGGCGGAGCCTCCACTCAGGGAGAGACCATTGCCCGCAGTCCCCTGGCAACCGCTACAGACAAACCAGTCGATATCCAGCTGCGCCTCACCACCCGCGGCCCCGAATACGACTTCCACTACAGCCTCGACAGCGGCAAACACTGGCAGCCATTGCTGCTGGCGGCGGACGGCCGTGTAGTGAGCACGCGCAACGCCGGGGGCTTCGTCGGCGCGGTGATCGGACTTCACGCCTTCCGCGGTATGGAATGACGGAGGCTCCTCCCCTTCGGGGGAGGACGCGGAGCAAATAGGGGGCTGGCAGACTCAGAGTGTACAATTGCGCCTGAACACGTGCGTCTTACACACTGCGACCGGTCAACGCCATGCTCCTAGCCTCCAAGTACAGCCTCCCCGACTGCCCGGAACACACATTGCAACGGCCGCGGCTACTGTCGCTGCTGGAGCAAAGCCAGAGTGACCAGCTGTTGCTGGTCACTGCCCCTGCGGGTTATGGCAAGACCACCCTGGTCACCTCCTGGGCCGCGGAGCGGGACCACCCTGTGGCCTGGTACTCCCTCGACAGCGGCGACAACGAGCCCGGTCAATTCTGCCGCTATCTGGTCGAGAGTGTGCACCGCGCCACTGGCAATGGTGTACCGGAAACCAGCAGGATTCTCGCCGCCCAGCACAGTCTCGACCCATCTTTGGTTATCAGTCAGATGCTGGCGGAACTGCGCCAGCTCCCCAGCGAGCTGCGCATCGTCCTCGACGACTACCACCAGATCGACAATCCCGCCGTACACGATGCCACCCGCTTCCTGCTGCGCCACGCCCCCGCCGGCATCGGCGTGGTCATCACCAGCCGCAGCCAGCCCCCACTGGGGCTCGGTGCCCTGCGCCTGCAGGGCCGTCTGCTGGAATTGACCGCGGCAGACCTGGCGCTGACCATCGACGAGACCACGCAACTGCTGGCGCGGCGCCTGCCCTTTACCCTCGGCAGCGACCGCGTGGCCCAGCTGCATCATTTGTCTGAAGGCTGGCCACCGGCGGTGCAGATGTTCGCGCTCTCGGTCCGCGATCGGGAGGAGGTGGATCGCTATCTTGGCGAATTGGAACAAGGCCACGGACACATCCTCGACTACCTGGCAGAAGAAGTTCTCGAGCGTCTGGAGCCAGCGCTGCGCCAGCTGTTGGCGCGCACTTCCATCCTCACCCGCGTCAACGGTCTGCTGGCTGAGCGCCTGAGCGGTCAGAGCGGCGGCCAGCAGCAGCTGGAAACCGCCGCCAGCCGCGGCCTCTTCCTGCAGGCGCAGGATTCCAGCCGCCAGTGGTTCCGCTTCCACCCGGTATTCGCGCGTTTCCTGCAGCGCCAGTTGGGCGACGGCGAAGAGCTTACCCGCCTTCACCAGACCGCCAGCGACACCTGGCAGGAACTCCATCAGCCACTGGAGGCCCTGCGCCACGCGCTGAAGGCGCAGGACCGCCTGCGGGTGCACCGTCTGATCGCCGAACAGGGCGAGCAGTTCCTGCGCGAGGGACAGTTCCGCGTACTGAACGACAGCCTCAACTGGCTGGGCGAAGAGCAGATCAAACAACACGCCTCGTTCACCCTGCTGGCGGCGCGCCTTGCCCGCGACAGTTTCGACTACGAGCGCTGCAACAAACTGCTGGCCGCCGCCGAGAGCTGGCTGCAGCGGGAAGACCCCAGACAGTGGCAGGCCTTCGAGGGTGCCTTCGCCGCAATGCGCGCACAGGTGTCGGTTTCCCGCGGCCAGATTCTCAAGGCCAAAGAATACGCCCAGGAAGCGCTGGAGTTACTGCCGAGAGACCAGGAAAACGAGCGCATCGCCGCGCAGCTGGTGATCGGCGAAACCAGCTTTTGTCTCGGTGAATTGGACCAGGCCATGCACCACATGGAAGCGGTAGAAAAGGCCACCCTCGCCCGTCACGATCTGCCCAACGCCGCCTGGGCCCTGTGCCAGCAGTCCGAGATCGCGTTCGCCAACGGCCTGCTGAAGAAAGCCGCCGCGCTGCAGGCGCGCGCCCAGCGGCTGGTCGAGGAACACCACTTGGTGGGCCTGCCCATCTCCGAATTCATTTACCGTCTGAAAGGCCAGCTGCAGTGGGAGGCCGGCGATCTGGATGGCGCCGCAGAGTCCGCCCGCCGCGGTATGCAAATCAACCGCAAGGTGGGCGAACGCTGGTTGCTGCCGGAATACACCCTGCTACTGAAAGTCGCGCTGGCGCGCGGCGACAAAGACGAAAGCCTGGAGTGGCTGGAGCGGGTGGAACACCTGCTTGCCGGTGAACACTACCACCGCGATTGGGTCGCCAATGCTGATGCCGCAAGAATGAGAGTCTGGCAGGCGCTGGAAAATACCGAGGCTATCGCCACCTGGCAGGAACAGGCAGAGCCGGTGGCCGACCGCCCCAGCAACCACTTCGAACAGTGCCACGGCCGCAACCATGTGCGCGCACTCATTTCATTGCACCGCTGGTCCGATGCCAACCGTCTTTTAGGCCGCCTGCAACAGGTGGCCGAAGAGTGCGGGCTGATTACCGACCAGCTGCGCAACCGCGTACTTGCCGCCCACCTGGCGTGGCTGCGGGAACGCCGTGAAATGGCCTTGGAGCACCTCCGCTCCGCACTGAACATCATGCAGGAGAGCGACCTGAGCGCGAGTTTCCTGCAGGTCGGCAAACCCATGATCGTGCTGTTGAAAGCCGCGATGGAGGAAACCGGAGAGTTCGCACTCAACGAGCAGCAGACGGAGAAAGCCCAGCAACTGATCCGACTCGCCCAGCAGCAACCGGAACTGGGCGGCGGCATTCGCATCGAGCTGGACGAAACCATCGTGCGCGAGATACTTGCCAGCGACGCCATCCCCGACTTCCTGCGTCACTCCCCCCTCACCCCGCGCGAGTGGCAGGTGCTGAACGCCATCCACTCCGGCCTCTCCAACGAACGCATCGCGCGACACTTCAAGGTCGCCCCAAGCACCATCAAAACCCACATCCGCAGCCTTTACCAAAAGCTGGATGTGAAAGATCGCCAGGAAGCGATTGCACTGGCGGAGCAGCTGTTGCGGTCGGTGCAGGACAAGCCCTAAGCGCGAGCGCGGAGATCCTGATCGAAGATCCGGAAGCCTACAAAGCATTATTTCTTGTAGGTGAAGACGGTAAAGAGATTGTTACTCCCTGGTGCCATGGCTACATGCGCGCTGTGGCCATGCGCCCGCACAGTTGGCTTGGTCTACCGGACGACATCCAGCAACACCAGGGCAGCATTGCCCTGTTCGGCTCGGCGACGGGGGAGGAATCGCTGAACCAGCAAACGGAAGAAATTGTTGAAAAACTGCAGCGCAAAATCGACCCCGCCGCCCGCGCCATTCACGCCTACTGGCTGGAGCAGCGCCGGGACCAAATACCCCCCGCCCAGCCGCACATCGCCGATCCCAAAACAGGTCGCAATGATCCCTGTCCCCGCGGTAGCGGCAAAAAATACAAGAAGTGCTGCCTGCACTGACATTTTTCGCAATCGGCCTTCAGCTTGTCGGCGCTGGCCTGGACTTCCGGGCCAACTTCCGGGGAAATTCTATTGAAGACCTCATTTTGCAATTCTTGCATTGACGTGACATCGAAGACTGGACGATGTTCGAAATCGAAACTATAAAAATTCTGCGCAAAACAGTTCCCGACAAAGTGTCCATCAGTAAATGAGTTTTTTACCTGCACCATCCGCCGGCAAGACAAACTTACCTAATCGCAACGAGCTGGATGCTCGACCGCCCCCGTTGCCCAGAGGTAGCCAGACCTGTACGTTCAACATATTTGCCGCCTTGCAAACAAAGGTTGTGGCCCACTCTTGGAAACCCGGAAGCACGGAGAGCGTGGGCGCACCGCAGTGGCAGGAAAGCCGGACTAAGCAGTCGAGCATAGGCGGGAACTACCCCAATACAGTGACCCCTCCCCCCCTATCGGGGAGGAGGTAAGCCACAACTGGCAACGCCATACTGACCCTAATGTAATAAGTATCCAATAACGGACTCACGGTATGAGCGGTAATCACACAGGCAAAGCGAACGGGGAATGGTGGCGCAACGGCGTTATTTACCAGATCTATCCGCGCAGTTTTTGCGACGCCAACGGCGACGGTATCGGCGATCTGCCGGGTATCTGCCAGAAGCTCGACTATGTGAAATCTCTCGGTGTCGACGCCATCTGGATTTCACCCTTCTTCAAATCCCCGATGGTGGACTTCGGCTACGACGTGTCTGACTATCGGGACGTGGACCCGATCTTCGGCAACCTCGAGGATTTCGACCGGGTAATCGACAAGGCCCACGAGCTCGGCCTGAAGGTCATTATCGACCAGATCCTGAGCCACACCTCCGACCAGCACCCCTGGTTCGAGGAGAGCCGCCAGAGCCGCGACAACCCTAAGGCCGACTGGTATGTGTGGGCAGATGCAAAGGCCGACGGCAGCGCGCCGAACAATTGGATGTCCAACTTCAGTGGCAGCGCCTGGCGCTGGTGCACCCGCCGCCGCCAGTATTACCTGACCAACTTCCTGAAAGAGCAGCCGGACCTGAACCTGCACAACCCGGAAGTCCAGGAACAGCTGTTGGCGGACCTGAAATTCTGGCTCGACCGCGGTGTTGACGGATTCCGCCTGGACGCCATCAACCACGCATTCCACAACCGCTCGCTGGAAAACAATCCGCCGCGCCCCGTGAAACTGGACAAGAACGGCCTGCCGCCGGTGAACACCTACGAGCACCAGTGGCACATCCACGACAAGTCGCAGCCGGAGAACCTGGTGTTCCTGCAGCGCGTGCGCGCCCTGCTGGACGAGTATCCGGGCACCACGACCGTGGGCGAAGTGGGCGACGACAACACCCACAAGATCATGGCCGAGTACACCACGGAAAACCGCCTGCACATGGCCTATTCCTTCGACCTGCTGTCGGAAAACTGCTCGGCGCAGTTCCTGCGCGACACTTTGGAGAAGAACCGCCAGGTGATTGAGGACGGCTGGCCCTGTTGGTCGATCTCCAACCACGATGTGCCGCGCTCCATAACCCGCTGGAACAAGGGCTTCGACCCGGAAACCGCCCGCGCGCGCGCGCCGCTGTTCTTCTTGATGCAATTGATGCTGCGCGGCAGCGTGTGCATGTACCAGGGCGAGGAACTGGGTCTGCCGGAAGCAGAATTGGCATTCGAGGACCTGCAGGATCCCTACGGCATCAATCTGTGGCCAGAATTCAAGGGCCGCGACGGCTGCCGCACACCCATGCCCTGGTTCAACAGTGGCGAAATCAATGCCGGCTTCTCCAAGGTGAAGCCGTGGCTGCCGGTTGCGGAAGAGCACTATCACCTGGCCGCCTCGGTGCAGGAGGATGACCAGCACTCCATGCTGAACCGCTTCCGCGGCCTGCTGAAATGGCACGCCGACCTGTCGCCGGCACTGGCCACCGCCGACCAGCAAGTTCTGGATACAGGTGATGACCTGCTGGTGTTCGAACGGCACAGTGAAGAGGAAAGCTATTTTGTGGTGTTGAATCTGGGCAACCAGCCCGCCGTGTTCGCGCTGCCGGAGAAGTTTGCCGACAGCGAAGACATCACTCCCAGCGAGTTCGCGGGCGCGGTCAAAGGCACGCAGTTAGAACTGCCTGCGGCCGGCGCACGGGTCCTTCTCAAGAAATAAACACCGCCACCAGAACAGGAAAAAATTCGGATTTGTTGAGAAATTGGCGCCCACTTGCGCAAGTGAGGCGAACCAGACCCGGGGCAATAGGCTCAAAGGGTTACCTCTCAATAAGATCGTCAACTTTGTTGCTCTCTCGTCAAAGCACGCTTTCCAGTCTTTCTGGAATGTTTGAAGCCGGCTCTCGAGCCGGCTTTTTTTTGCGCGTATTTTGGTCTATCCATAAAGCTCTTCATTCCATTTAAATGTAAAAGGCGCCATTTCCCGACCCTACCATGCCTCTCACTTGCCTGGCGGTCTGCAATCTCGCGGCACCAAGCGGCAGGGCTCATCCCGCGGCCAACCCGGGGCACACCGGCGCGTCGCTTTGGGGAAATTCAATGTTCAGGTATGTGTACTCCCGTGCAGGGGTTTGTTCGCTCTGAAAATTCTGCGGCCTCGCCGTCAGAATATGCGCGATGGATTCCGGCGTCACCGCACAGGCCTGATCTGTAATTCGCTCGCAAGAGCAGATGAGGTACGCATGCAAGGCTCTTCCACTCTTCTGAAACGCTCCCTCAAACACATTCTGATGGGCGGCAGCCTGTTGCTCGCCGCGTCCGCCATGCTCGCGCCGATGGCCCAGGCGGGTGACTATCCCCACCCCTACCAGCAACACAGGTCCATGACGGATGGCAGCGCCTGGTGGCGCCCGGAAGTCATCGGTGGCACGCCGCATATCATCATCGACCTGAGCGAACAGCGGGCTTATTTCTACAAGGGTGGGCAACTCGCAGGTATCTCTCCGGTCGCCACGGGGGTTGCGGGCAACCGCACGCCGACCGGCAGTTTCCGTGTTTCTGAAAAAGAGGTTTACCACCGCTCGAATCTTTACGGCCACTATGTGGATCGCGCGGGGTATGTGCGCATGAGCAGCGTGGACGTGCGCAAGGACCGGCGCCCGCCGGGCACGGTATTCCGCGGCGCCTCCATGGACTTTTTCATGCGTTTTAATGGTGCCGTGAGCATGCACGCGGGCAAGGTCACCGGGCGCCCGGAATCCCATGGTTGCGTCCGACTGCCCTGGCATATGGCGAAGATCTTTTATGAAAATACCCCTATGGGGACCAAGGTGACGGTGCGCCATTGAGGTTTTCTTCTGGCAAAAAAATGGGCAGCGTTCGCTGCCCATTTTTATTTCCGACTAGCCCAGACTTTCCAACACACTGCGCATAGTCCAGAAATCCCAGCCTTCCGGCAATTTGGCCCGATCCTCTTCTGTGGCGACAATACCGCGGCGATGCTCAGGCCAGGCCAGCACAGCAACACCTTCGTAACCGGCAAAGTGATGGAAAAGATCCGGGGCAGACAGGCGCCGCTCCAGTTGTTCACACAGCGGGTGCCAGGCCAAGGGCAGTTGCCGGCGCACCCAGGACCAGCTGCGCGGCTCTTCGGGCTCCGCCGACGGGAGCCTTTCAGCGAGCGCGGTGCAACGCGCCTGGCTGGCATCAAGTGCGCTGGTATCCGCGAGCGTTAACACGCCCATGGCCTGTTGTTGTGCGCAGAGTACACAGGCATCCAGCGACAGTCCGAGTACCAGGCCGCGCTCGACCGGCACAAACCAATCCTGCCCCGGCGGCACTTGCCAGCTGCAAAAGCCACATGTGCCGCTGTCTGCGGCATCGGGCGCAATGCGCCGCAGGGGTTGCACGGGTTTACCCGGGCCCCAGAACGTGGTTTCACTTGCGGGAAAATACTCATCCGCGTACTGGTTCACATGCCAGTGGAAACTGAGGGCCCCCGCTACCCGGCTGCGATCCCGCGGTCCCAGGCTGCGAAATCCGCGGTGGTTGACCTTGGCAAGGCAGTATTCACAGGCGTGGGGAGCGGTATCCAGCCCCGGAGCCGCCAGTGCATCGCGGGCAGTGCCGATCCACACCACCTGTGCGGGATCTTCCAGTGCGCCGCAGCAACTGGTCAGGTGGATCCGCTGGAAAAACTCCCGGCGCACCTGCACGTCTTCCACCATCGCCACGTCCACCGCATACACCATCACCGGATTGCCCCGGTAGAGCCAGCCGTGCCGGGTCGGCTGCAGGTCCCCAAGCTTTACTTCCATTCCCTGAATCAGGGCCTGTTCAATGCTGTCCGCCGGCGTGTCCGGCGCAGCGCCGGTTTCAATCGCATCGGCATCGTCTACGGTTTCCTGCTCAGCCACGGAATCCGCCTGGGCTTCACGGGAGGTGCCCATACCGGAAACCACCTGAGTCAGTGCCTCCAGATGCCGAATCCAGCGGCCCATCAAAAGGACTCCTCGAGAATACTGTGGATCTTGGTTTCGGAGTTGGTGATCACGCGGAAGGCCACTCGTTTGGATTGTTCGATGTTCTCACTGCCGTCGCCATTGTAAATCGGCCGCGACGAGGAATATCCGACGGCCGCCACATTCCGCATCATCCAGGCATGGTGAGTGGTTACTTCAGCGAGGGTATATACATATCTCAGCACCGAGCGCGCGCGATCCTGGGACAACCGCAGATTGTTGAAGTACGTGGTGTTGCGGTCACTGGACTGCCCCCAGCCAGAACTGGTGTGCCCTTCGATACGCACCGACTCGATGGACGCCTTGAACGGGGCCAGCACGTTCATGTAACGGGGAAAAAACTCCTCGAAAACCACCTGGTAACTGGTACTCAGCGTTGCTTCACCGGTGTCGAACATGGCGTCGGAGTTGTTGAACGCCACCGTCAGAGTATCGCGGTCGATGGTTGCGCCCCAGCGCGGCAGATCCGCGGCAAATTCACGCTGCAGCGTTTCGTAAATTGCGAGCTGGTTTTCCTTGTAGGACATGGCGATGGTGCGGATCTTCTCCCGCTCGATCATCACCGAGCGCATCATCGCCACGGCTATGCACAGAAACACCATCATCAGCCCCGCCATCAGATCGGATACGCTGATCCACGAGGCCTCGCCTTCACCGCGGCTGCGCCCGGCGGGGCGGAAAAACCCGGACCGGGACGACATCAGGCCACTTCCTCGTGCGCGCGTTCCGCGGCGGTCTGGGTCAAACGCTGCATCTGCGCCACCAGCTGGCGGTAGTCGCGGGTGAACTGACCGCTGATCGTCGCCAGCGCCTGGCCCATGGCGGAGATAACCCCCTCCATTTCCTCTTCCATCCTGCGCTCCACCATCTGGTACTGCTTGCCGATGGAACTCTCCGCGTCGCCGATGCTTTTACGGATGATATGACTGAGGGCGTCGACCATCTCCTTATGCGTACGCGCCTGCTGCATGGCCAGTTCCTGCATACCATTGCGATGGGTAACCACAGACTCCTGCACCAGATTCTGGATGAAGTCCGCATCCAGGCTGGACATTTTCTCGAAGGCACCGGAAACCGCTTCGATCTGCGCACCCAGCAGTTCGCTCTGCCTGGCAATACTGACCAGCGACTGCTTCATATCGCTGGTCATGACCTGTTGTACCACGTCGATCCCTTGCACAAACTGTTCGATGCGATTGCCGAGCTGTGGCAGCACATCCTGTATCTGCGCGCTCACCCCGCGGTAGCGATCCAATTGCTCGTTGAGTGATTGCATCTGTTCGCGCGCGTGATCACCGAAGCGCTGCAGTCCGTCAAAGAACTGAGGCATTTCCGCCAGCTGCTGGTGAATCTGCTGCAGGTCCCGCGCCACCTGCACCAATCCCATCACCGCGGTGTCGCAGTGTTCAGACCAGTATTCCACGCGCTCTTCATGCACCTTGTATTCACGGGTCAGGGTTTCCACCATGGCATCAAAGCGGGCAAAATTTTCACCGAAGCGGGTCATATTCTCGCCGAACTGGGACTCCACACGCTGGTTGAAACACTCAACCACCTGCGCCATTTCACGCACCAGAGCCTGCGATACCTGCAGGGAAAAATTTTCCAGTTGGTCTTCACTCTGTCTGATCTGACGCTCCTGCCCTTCCACAAGCGCAACGTGCAACTGTTGCAGGGCGGTGCGGATCTCGCCAAGTTCCGTCACCGCGGAGTCTTCTCCCGGCATCGGAACAAAGCGGGTCAACGCGCGCAGCAGAATGGAAAGGCCGATGCCACACACACTGGTAATAAACGCCGTTTTGAGTCCGTCCAGCAGATTGGCGATGCTGCGGTCTATGTCCGGCAGGCTGAACTCAAACAGTCCGATGATGACCCCGGTAAACGTGCCGAGGATCCCCAGCGAGGTCAGCAGCCCGGGGGCCTGCTCAACAAACTCACCGGCGCGTCTCAGCACCCGGCACAGCAACGCCAGCGCAAACACACCCAACATCAGATACAGAAACCCTTCGGTGACCGCATCCGGGCTCAGGGCGATAAAGACAGAGCGCAAAAATTCAGACATGCAGGCAATCTCTCTTGAAATCTTCTCGATGTAGTTTTTTATGATAAATGCCGGTCAGCCCTTCAATTGCAGTACGAATTCCTGCACGGCGTCTCCGGAGGGCAGGCGCCCAAGATGATGACTGAACAACCGGTAACCCGGCAGCAATCGCATAAGGTCAGCGGTACTTCCCAGACGGCGCTCGCAGCGCTCCTCGGTACAACCTGTCACGACGACACGCGCGTCCTCCAACACTTCAAACATGGCGGGCCGCCGCGGTTGTCGGCTGGATTTGTATACAAGAAAATGCAGAATGCCCCCGGGCCTCATCCTTCCCGACAGCAGCTCGCCAAGTGCCTGTATCTGCTGCTGGCTGCAGAAATTCAACAGGTCCCATAGAAAGACCCCGTCGAGCCCGGTACCCGGGTCAAAACTGAACATAGACTCACTGAAGCCACTGTTTTCCCCGTGCATTTTTTTGCGCCAGGCCAGCGACGCATGCAGGTCCTCCACATACAGTGTGCCAACTTTTTTCTTCAGGGCGTCGATATTACGGCCGTTCTTACGCCCACAGTCGAGTACCGAAGATTCCTCAACCAGAACTTCCAGTGCTTTTTGTACGCCGACAAACGCCATGCGCTCGTCATCACGCACATGGCGAAAATACGCACTCACATCGGACGCGCCACCACTGCGCACCTGGTTGCGCGACACCACGCTGTCATACTCGAGAAAATGCTCAGTAACATTCTGGTCCATACCCTCACGCTTCATCAGTGAGTTAAACAGGCTGAACCTGTCCATGCATTTCAACAGGGTAACGGTGGAATGCCCCCTGGATGGTACTTGCGGGTAATCCGGATCATCCACATATTCGAAGCAAAAATTGTCCAGCAGGCGGAAGCGGCGCGGTTTCTGCGGCTGGTGGCGGCCGGTATAGCGCATGGTATGAAGAATCGTGCCCTGCTTGAGATGGGGTTCCAGTAGACGTATCAGATGCTGAATGACCTCGAGATCAAGAAAATTCAGCAAGTCCCAACACAGAATGACATCAAACTTGAGGCTGGCCGGCTTGGGTAACAGGTGCTCTTCCAATGCCACCAATGGATCACTGGCGAATTGGCTGTCCGCCAGATATTCCACCAGGTCTTCGATATGACACTGGCAGTTGAGGCCGAGAAATGCCTGGGTGGTACCGGACGAGAGTGGCCCGAGGTCGAGAATTCGGTCCCCGCTTTTGACCATCTCGGTCGTTAACGCTGCGAGGCCAAAAGAACGGTGTTGCATTATTTTTCGCAAGAATTCTGGGCGTGAGCCGGAGGTTAAAATGCAGCGCCGCCCCGGGGGAATGACGGCGGCGCTGCTGCGGAAAATCAGCTGTCAGCCAGCTCCGCTTCTTTGGCCTGATCCTTGGCGCCTTCTTTCGGAGCAAAAGATTTCCTGGCCGGCGCGTATTTTCCGCTCACTTCCTCTTTCGGTGGCAGGTTGGGGTGAACCAGCTTGTCTTTGAACTCGGAGTGACGCGCTTTCATCTCGTCATCCGTATCCACCATATCCATAGAGCCGCGGAATTTACCGCCATCGTCAAGCTGGATGCGCGGGGCAATCAGGTTGCCCTTAACCACCGCGGTGTTGCGAATTTCAATCAATTCATCCGCCAGCGCATCGCCCGTTAGTTTGCCGTTGATCACAATGTTTTGGGCATGGATATTCGCGTTGATTTCGCCCTCGCGACCGATGGACAGGTCGTGCCCTTCCATAATCACGGTACCCTCAATGGTACCCTCGATATGCAGGTCTTCCGTTCCGATCAGTTCACCGCGGAACTTGATGTTCTTGCCGATAACAGAACGGTCCTTCGCCATACCGGCATCGAGTTTCTCTGCGAATGGTCGCTCACCCGCGTTGCGCTCGTTCATTCCGGAAAGAAAAGAGTTGGAGTCCAGATTCGCATCCGGCTTGGGATCGAGAGGGTTAGCCATTGTTCCACCTAAAGTAACCGTAGAGTGATTATGGTTTTAATGAAAGCACGTTTTTAGCGCTTTTCTCTAACAGTTCCCATAGCGGTTTAGACAAATTTCAATGATTGCGCTGACTTTGTGAGCACCCTCACAATAATTTTTTTCACGCCACTCGAATCCCTCCCGCATTCGTCTAAAAAGCGCACAGTGCGCTTCTCCGGCTCAGGCGCCGGGGGTTTTGCTAAAGTAATCGTGCGCCGCCTGGTTCACTTTTCCGGATAGCAGCAGTGTCGAGATCATGGTCGGGATCGCCATCACCGCGTACATGCCAATAATGATGTTATTGACAATACTGAGCGATGCCACCGCACCGAGCACAATCAGCACAATATAGATACCTGTGTACACAGACTGCCAGCGCGGGCCGAACAGAAAATTGAAACACTTAACCCCGTAATACCAGTAGGTGACGATGGTGCTGAATGCGAGAGGCACCACCATCACCAGCAACAACAGCGGGCCCCAGCCGCCGAATACCTGGGAAAATGCGCTCGCGGTCAGCGACACCCCCTCAATGCCCTCACCGTGCTGCCACACACCGGTGAGCAGAATGACCAGCGCGGTGCATGTACACACCACCAGGGTATCGACAATGGGCCCCAGCATTGCCACCACCCCCTCCCGTACCGGCTCGGTGGTTTTGGCAGCACCGTGGGCGAGGGATTCTGAACCGATCCCCGCCTCGTTGGAGAATGCCCCGCGGCTGATGCCGGTGGCAACCACGGTACCCAGCACACCGCCGGCGGCGGCCTGGCCGCTGAAGGCATCAGTGAAGATAAGGGCAAATGCAGCGGGCACTTCACGCCAGAAATAACCAATTACGATCAGGGTGAGCGCCATGTAGAACACCACCATGGCCGGCACCACGCGCACCGCAAAACGGCCAATACGCTGAATGCGCCCGACAATCACTACCATTGCGGCAACGGCCAGGGCAACACCGAGAGAAAGATCAAATACAAAGGGATTTTCTGCGGCCACCCAGCCAAGCGGCAACGCGAAAGACTCACGCAATAACTGCACCGTCTGGTTGGACTGGAACACCGGCAGCAGACCGCAGAGGCCAGCGAGCGCAAACAGATAGGCGAGCGGCAGCCATTTTTTCCCCATACCCTCGCGAATCACATACATGGGGCCGCCCTGCAGTTCGCCACTGCCGTCGCGCCCGCGATACATCACCGCAAGCGTCGCGGTAAAAAATTTCGTCGCCACCCCCACCAGTGCCGTCACCCACATCCAGAAAATCGCACCGGGCCCCCCGGTACTGATTGCAAGCGCCACGCCGGCAATATTACCGAGACCGAGTGTGCCGGACAGCGCGGTGGAAAGCGCCTGACGATGGGGGACCTGGCCTGGATCATTGGGATCGTCGTACTTGCCACGCAGCAGATCGACACTGTGGCCGAGATGGCGATAAGGACGGGCGCGAGAGCTGATCAGCAGAAACAACCCGCCGCCAACCAGCAACACCAGCAGTGGCGTGCCCCAAGCGTAGGCGACGAAGGTTTCGAGGGCAGATTCAAACGATTGGAGAAAAGACATGACGCTAAAGCATTTCCAGTGACGAAACTGGCAATGCTCTCGCAAACAGATGGGAATCTCAAACCGGCGCGGTCACATCGACGTTGTGTTCACGCCGTCATCGTTTCACCCCAGGGCGGAATCCACTTCCGCCATCCGCATCGACAGGCGGCTTTCGATCAGCGCCAGCGCCTCGGACTGCATGGCCGCGGAGGCGCCGCTCGCACCCGCCGCATCGCCGCGCTCGATCGCATCATACAACCGCTTGTGGTTGGCGTAGCTCGCGGTCTCAACCCCCTTGATGCGGTTGGTGTAGCGGATACTCACCCGCAGCGCGGTCTCGATAAAGCTGCTGAGCTGGATATAGAAAGGATTATTAGTGGCATTGAGAATATTGATATGGAAGGCGATATCCGCCTCCACCGAATCGCCTAGCCCCTCCTCTGCGGCCTTCATCCGCGCCAGCGCCGCTTCAATACCGGCAATACCCTCGCGGTCCTGTTCCGCGGCCGCCAGCGCCGCAGCCTCCTTTTCAATCGCCATGCGCAGCTGCATGAATTCGCGCAGCATTTCCAGGGTGGGGCTGGCACGCAGTATCCAGCCGAGCACGTCCGGGTCGAACAGGTTCCAGCGCGCGCGCGTCTGCACGCGGATTCCCTGACGCGGACGCGAACTGATCAAGCCCTTGGCGGTGAGCATTTTGATCGCCTCGCGGGTGGCGCTGCGGCTGATGCCGTATTCCTCGCACAGGCTGGCCTCGCTGGGCAGGCCATCGCCTGGGAGGTAGCGCCCGCTGGCGATGGCCTCCCCGAGAGTGTGCACCAGTTGCTGGGTCAGATTGCGTCCGCTGTGGTTACTGTCCACGGTTCAGCCTCATGAGTCTTGTTGTGGAATAAATATGACAAATATCGCTATCGGCGCCAAGTCCAGAAGTTGCCAGTGGCGCAAAGCGCACGCCGAAAAGACGACACTGAAAGCCCTGTAGGAATAGCCGCCAAACAATTTAGCATATAATTGCGATAAATATTGTAAACGATTACACGCGATGATACTTTCATCCTGAATCCGGACAGAGACCCGGGTCAGTGCGCTTAGCGCGCACCAGACGTCACACGTTATAAAAACAGTAAATACAGTGACTCAGCGATGAACCGAGATACCTTCCACCGCCCCGTGGAAAATTTGACGACGCCGCTCGCTCGCCCCCTGGCAGCCCTGTGCCTGCTTGCCGGTATTGTTACCAATACCGTATTCGGCAGCGAGCTGCCTGCGACCAGTGGTTCACCGCTGCAGATCCGGTTTAATCATCCCGCGCACGACTGGGAAACCGAGTCCCTGCCGATCGGCAACGGCGCCCTCGGCGCTGCGGTTCAGGGCGGCATAAGCCGCGATACCTTGCAATTCAACGAAAAATCCCTTTGGACCGGCGGCCCCGGCGCAAAAGACAATCCCGCGCAGGGGTACGACTTCGGCCTGCCGCGCGAGTCCCGCGCCACTGCACTCACCGAAATACGCAGCGAACTCGCCCGTCAAGGCCAGCTGCCACCGGAGCGGGTGGCAAAGGTCCTCGGCAACCAGGTCACCGCGTACGGCAACTACCAGAGTTTCGGCGACCTTGTGCTGGAGTTTGCCCACGGTGAACAGGTGCAGGATTACCGCCGCGTTCTGGATCTCGACAGTGCCTTGGCAAAGGTCAGTTACACCGCCAATAGAGTCCGCTATACCCGGGAATATCTCGCCAGTTATCCGGACCAGATCATCGCGGTACACCTGAGCGCCGATAAACCCGCCAGCCTCAATTTCTCCGCCAGCCTCGACATCCCCGACAATCGCAGTGTGCAGCGGAAAAGCGAACACGGCCGCATTACCATTTCCGGCAGGCTGCACGACAATGGCCTCGGCTACGAAACCCAACTGCAGCTGCTGGCCGACGGCGGCCGGATAGAGACCGAAGAAGGCGGCAAGCTGACCATCCACGGCGCCAACAGCGCCACCTTGCTTATTGCCGCGGGTACCGAATACGCGGCGGACTACCCGCGCTACCGCGGCACACATCCCCACAGAAAGGTACAGACTCGCCTGGACCGGGCCAGTAGCAAGGTGATTGACGGCGGCTACCCGGCCCTGCGCGATACCCATATCACCGACTACCGCGAACTCTTTGCCCGCGTCGATTTCTCTCTGAACACGCCCTGTAGAAGCCTGCCTGCAGGCGAACGATCAACGGCACCCGCGGGGTTCGCCTGCAAGCAGGCTCCTACAGCCCCCGTGCCGCCCATCGACCAGTGGCTGAAAAGCTACGGCACCGGCAACGAAGCACTCGACCGCGCCCTGGAACAACTCTACTTCCAGTACGGCCGCTACTTGCTGATCAGCAGCTCGCGCCCAGGCTCCCTGCCTGCCAACCTGCAGGGGGTGTGGAACAACTCCGCCACGCCGCCGTGGAATGCCGACTACCACGCCAACATCAATCTGCAGATGAATTACTGGCCGGCGGAAGTCACCAACCTGGCGGAGACCACGGCCCCGCTGTTCGACTTTATCGACAGCCTGCAAAAGCCAGGTGCCGTAGCCGCGGAAAAGCTTCTCGGTACCCGTGGCTGGACCCTGTTTCTGAATACCAATATCTGGGGTTTTACCGGCGTCATCGAATGGCCCACCGCCTTTTGGCAACCCGAGGCCGGTGCCTGGCTCGCAGACCACTATTACGAACACTACCGCTTCAATAACGACGAAGACTTTCTGCGCAGCCGCGCCTATCCGGTCATGAAAGGTGCGGCACTTGTGTGGCTCGATGGACTGGTGACCGACCCGCGGGATGGGAAACTGGTGGTCTCCCCAAGCTATTCACCGGAGCACGGCGACTTCACCGCGGGCGCCGCCATGTCTCAGCAGCTGGTTCAGGAACTGCTCAAAAACACCCGCGATGCCGCCTCGCGGCTGGGCGACATCACCTTCGTCAACGAGCTCAATCGCGCGCTGGAAAACCTCGACCCGGGCTTGCGCATCGGCAATTGGGGGCAGCTGCAGGAGTGGAAACAGGATCTCGACGATCCGCACAGCCGGCACCGCCACGTCTCCCAGCTCTACGCGCTGTTTCCTGGTGACGAGATTGGCGAGCAAACCCCCAACCTGCTGAATGCCGCACGCGTATCTCTGCAAGCCCGTGGCGATGCGGGCACCGGCTGGAGTCGCGCCTGGAAAGTGGCCCTCTGGGCACATCTGCACGATGGCGACCGCGCCCACAAGATCCTCGCCGCGCAACTGCGGGACAGCACCCATCCCAACTTGTGGAGCACCCACCCGCCGTTTCAGATCGACGGCAACTTCGGCGCTACGGCCGCCATGGCAGAGATGCTGATTCAGTCCAACGACAACACCATTCAACTGCTACCCGCCCTGCCCAAAGCCTGGGATGACGGCAGTGTTACCGGCCTGCGCGCACGCGGCGACGTCACCGTGGATTTGCACTGGCGTGCAAACCGGTTGAGCGAAGCCCGATTTACTGCCGGCCGCGATAGAACGATTGAACTGCAGCTTCCGCAAAACGCGGACGCTGAATACACGCTGCGCGACGCCAGCAGCAAAAAAATTCTCGCCCTGGATGGAAAAGGCAAACGCCGCAGTTTCTCCGCCAGGGCTGGAAGAAGCTACCTCCTCAGCCGCCAATCATTACAGCAGAAAAAGGCCGGAGAGAAGTAGTGAAAATGTGGTACCAAAACGTCTTAGAGATATAACAACTTAACCACAAAGATGGGAGAAGAGAGATGTATAACTATAAAAAAACATTCACCAGAAACCGACTGTACCACTACATTCGCGTCGCCTCCGGAATTTCCCTGATGGCGCTGGGATCTGTGGCGCTGGCACAAAACGAGAACACCGAAGAAAACACCAACACGGAAAGCATCGAGGAAATCCAGGTTACCGGCCAGCGCGCCAGCGTTCTTTCTGCGCAGGATATCAAGCGTGACTCGAATGAAATTGTCGATTCAATCGTGGCTTCCGATATTGGCAAACTGCCGGACCGCAGTATCACCGAAGCCCTGCAACGGGTCCCCGGGGTGACCGTCACCCGCTATGACAGCATGAGCGATCCCGAGCACTTTGCAGGTGAGGGTGCCGGCGTAGCTGTGCGCGGCCTGAGTCAGGTCCGTGCGGAATTGAACGGTCGCGATGTCTTCTCGGCGAATGGTGGCCGCAGCCTCAGCTTTGACGACGTACCGGCGGAACTCATGGCCGGCGTGGACACCTACAAAAGTCCTTCGGCAAATATGATCGAGGGTGGCCTTGGTGGCGTGGTCAACCTGCGCACACGCATGCCCTTCGACAGCGATGGGCAGGTCATCAGCGCCACGGCAAAAGGCAACTACGGTGACCAGATCGAAGAGGCAAACGGCGAGTATTCCGCTCTGTTCAGTGATCGCTGGGAAACAGGCATTGGCGAATTCGGCTTTCTGATCAACCTCTCCACCTCCGATCTGTCCAGCCGCGCTGACAATATCTACACGCGCGCATACTTCCCGCGTACAGATATTGAAGAGGGTGAAACTGTGTGGGTTTCCCCCGGTGCCGACTGGCGTCGCAATGACTATCAACGGGAGCGAGACGGACAGTACATTGCTTTGCAATGGGCGCCCAGCGACGACCTCGAACTTTACGCTACCGCTTTCAACTCCAAGCATGAACAACAGTGGGACGAAGCGGCCTTCTTTATTGATGCCGGAAATTACACCGCAGCCGTGAAAGGCGCCGATGACTGGGTCTATGACAGCTCCGGCGCACTGGTTTCCGGCACTATCACCACCAATAACGGCAATGGAATGGCCTTCGGTACCAGTAGTCGTTACTCAAAGAATATTTCTGAGACGACGGATTTTTCCCTGGGAGCGAACTGGCAAGTCACTCAACAATTGAGTATTAAGGGGGATCTGCAGTACATCGACTCCACCTCGGAAACTGAAGATTACACGCTTGGCCTCGTAACCTTTCCAGGTGAAATTTACGTAGAAGACCTTAATGGGGCACCATCCATTACGGTCGCTGACAATTTTCTGGCGGATGCTAGTAATTACAGCTACGGCCAGATGATGTCTATGCCATCGGATAATCAGGGAGATTCAGTCGCTGTACGCATCGATCTGAAATATGATCTGGAAGACAACTTCATACGATCCGTACAGACGGGTGTTCGCTACACCGACAAATCCACCAGCAACGCGGAAGCATTCAGCTGGTCCGCCATGTACCAGCCCTGGCAAACCGGCTGGTTATACCCCAATACGGATGCGTTCCCCAGCGCACAAGCCAGTGACCTCATAGAGTTTTCTTACGGCAGTTTCCAGCGCGGAAACGTCAATGTCCCCGGCTCCGCCTACCTGCTGGATCATGTGCTATTGCGCGACTATCGCGGCACCACCGACAGACTGCGTGAATTCTATTACGACCATGTAGACGCACTGTCGGATCCAGCCGGGGTCGACTGGCACAACCCGTCGGTTCGCTGGAACGAGCTGGATCTTGCTTCCCCGGCAAACCTAAACACCCAGGACGAGACCACCGAAGCAGTTTACCTGCAAGCCAATTTCGCTTTTGATGAACTCGCACTGCCCATCGACGGTAACGTCGGTGTTCGCTATGTACGCACTGATAACGTCGCACATGGCCATCTGCGCTATGGCAACTTCGTCATTCCCGGCACCAGCGACCCACTATTCCCAACGGAACCAGTCGTCATCGACGCTGAAAACGGTTATGACCACGTGCTCCCGAGCCTGAACTTGCGCCTGCATGCAACAGACGATCTGATGATCCGCTTCGCCGCATCCCAGGCCGTGTGGCGACCGGAATTCTGGCGGCTCAAATCACTGATTGATTTGTCAGTGAACTGGGTCGATGGCATCGAGCCACCACAATCCGCGGAAGAATTTGATCCAAGCATGATCTACTTCTCTCTGACATCTACCGGCAACCCGACTCTGGAGCCAATGACGGCGAAACAGTATGACCTGTCAGCCGAGTGGTATTTCGATGACAACGGCGGCATGGCGCACCTAAACCTGTTCCGCAAGGATGTCTCCGACGTATTCGGCACTGTGACAGAAAATACAGTCGTCGAAGGTATGGATGTAGTGGCCAGCTGGATGGGCAACGTCGGTACCGCGGACATCCAGGGCGCGGAACTGGGCTTCACCAAGTTCTTCGACTTCCTCCCGCAACCCTGGAATGGATTCGGTGTGCAAGCCAACTACACCTACATCGACAGCAGTGTCGGCGTGCCGCCAGAAGTGGAACCTTCAAACACCGATGGCTCCACTTATGCCGACCTACCGTTCGAAGGCCTCTCCGAGCATGCCTACAACCTCGTGGGTATGTATGAGCAATACGGTTTCTATGCCCGTCTGGCATGGAACTGGCGCAGCGAGTATCTGGTCAGCGCGAATGCCAATGGCTGGAAGGATGACGGCGCCGGCTGGCACCTGCCAATCTACAACGACGACTACGGTCAACTGGATCTCTCTATCGGCTACAACATTACCGACAATATGTCGGTCAATTTTGAAGCTGCCAATGTTACCAAAGAGGAAACCGTTGGCCTTATGGACCAGGGTGAAATCGGAAAACGTCATGCCTACACTTACTCACAGGATGTGCGTTACGCGACCAGTATTAGAGTAACCTTTTAATCAACGCTTCATGATCTCGCGGTTCCCGGTAGGGCCTTCTGGCCCCACCATTTACCCAAATCATTGCTACAGATAGCGAGCATAAAATTTTGAAAACCTGAATTCAGGAAAAGAAATTTCATATGAACACACATAAAAACCTCCCCCTCCCCTCAAGAACAAAAATAAAAAAAGGAAAGTACTTATCAGCAGTCGGAATAATATTTCTACCAATGATTGCGACTGCTGGAAATTTAGGCGTTCCCAAACACGACGAAGATGGAAAATTCAAAGTTTGGTACACAACATATGACAACGAAGAAGCATGCGTAATACACGAAAGGGCGGGGACAAGTGGAAGCTGGTCTACTATGGATGGATCCTGTCAACCCGGGTCAGGTTTCTTTGAAGTTGAAAAATCCACAGGCACACACCAATTCTACATGGCTTGTTACGAGTGTTGGGCGTACGGTTGCACAGAAATAAGGACGCCAGAATATACTACATATGTAGGAACTATTGAGCATACACGGAAGGTATATCACCACAGTTCTATTACGTTCAGCAACTCTCAGGCAGATTCAATTCTTTCGAGTGCCTCTAGCACATTACAAACTGCCGACACCGGAAATGATATTGGCTGCCCTGTAAAGATTTCTCGAGAAGGAAATGTAACATCCTTCTCAAACGGAAATGGCTCTATAACCACGCAATCAGATTTTGGAAGCCTTTCAGCTGGATTTAATGTTGTTTCCGACATTACCTGGTGCGGAGGGATAAAAGCAAACATCATTGGCTGCGCCGACGAACCAGGAAACCGAATAGCGGTTGTCAGGCACACTAGCGCAATGGAAGGATTTTTGTGGGCACATGAATTCGGGCACAATCAAGGATTAGGCCACAGGAATATTAACGGCGCAATAATGAGAGACATTATTTATTCAAATAGCAAAGAAGTAAGCAATCATGAATGCAATTACTACAGACAATAAAACACCGGAAAATTAAAATGAAAAGAATATCCATAATATTGGCATTTGCGATTTCATACTTTTCATCCATAACAACGGCAAACTCTCAAACCACAATAGAGATGGATATTGATGACTTTGTCCGATTGGCATTTATCGAAGGAGTACCATATGAAGATGCTGCAAAATATGACCAAACATATCTACCAATCCTAATCAACATGTTGAAAGATCCTAATGAAATTGATCACTGGGGAAATATTGTGGCGGTCATGGGAATAATCGGAGATGAATCATCTCTCGATGAAATGATCGCATTTATCGAAGGTAAACCTTCACTGGAATACACGGAGACATACGATAGAGCAAAAACCTCAGCCATTGTGAGCATAGGCTACCTAATTAACAAATCCAATAGTGACCGAGCTGTCAAGTACCTTGAAAAAATGTCATTCCCAGAAAACTGGGAAGCCAAGAAAATTCCCGGTCTTACCAAAAGGCAAAAAACATACGCCAATAGAAATAGAAAATTCAGTAGATATGCTGTGATAGGACTCGGGTTAGCAGGAAATGAAAAATCTGAACTTGCGTTAAAGCGCATAAAATCCATCAAATTCAAAGATAAAGCCTATCAAGATGAAATAGACGGAGTTGTCGACTCTACTATTTCCGAAAATAAAAAAATTAGAAAGCTCGGATTGAAAAAATACTACGAAGAGGAAAGTATGTAGTCATTATGAAAAACGCCCCTCTCAAACTTTGCCTCGTGTTGCTTTCATATTTCATGAGCGGCATGACTTTAGCCAAAGTAAACGATACATTTCCTCACCTTGCATCATCCAAAGGCCGCCACGCCCTGATGGTCGACGGAAAACCCTTCCTGCTCCTGGCCGCCCAGACCAACAACTCCGCCAACTATGCAGCCGCACTACCGGATGTGTGGCCAGTAGTGGAACAGATGCACGCGAACACGCTGGTCATTCCTGTCGCGTGGGAGCAGGTAGAACCGCAGGAAGGTAAGTTCGATTTTTCCTTTGTGGATACGCTGATCGCGCAGGCGCGTGACAAGGACGTGCGGCTGGTACTACTGTGGTTCGCCACCTGGAAAAATAACGCCCCGCACTATGCACCGGGATGGGTGAAGCTCGACAACCAACGTTTTCCCCGGGTAAGAACTCCAGAGGGAAAAGCCGTGAACTCCCTGTCACCCCACTATCGCAGCACCCTGGAGGCAGACAAAAAAGCCTTCGTTCAGCTGATGCGCCATCTTAAAAAAGTGGACAGACAGCGTACGGTGATCATGGTGCAGGTGCAAAACGAAGTGGGTACCTATGGTTCCGCGCGCGACTATTCTGAAACCGCGGAAAAAATCTTCCAGCAGCCGGTTCCGGAAAAACTGCTTGCGGACACCAATAAAAAAGCGGGAAGCTGGCGCGAGGTGTTTGGCAAAGACGCGGATGAATATTTTCACGCCTGGCATATCGGGCGCTTTGTGGATGAAATCGCTGAGGCAGGCAAGAAGGAATACCCCCTGCCCATGTATGTGAACGTGGCGCTGCGCAACCCCTACAATCCCGGTGAGCCCGGCCAATATTCCAGTGGCGGCGCCACCGACAATGTAATCCATATCTGGAAGTCCGCCGCGCCGCATATCGACCTTGTTGCACCAGATATCTATTTCCGCGATCACAAGACCGCCACCCGCGTCATGGACCTCTATGCCCGCGAGGACAACCCGCTGTACATCGCTGAAATCGGCAACGACCAGCCCTACGTGCGCTATTTCTTCGACGCCCTCGGCCACGGCGCCCTCGGCTTCGCGCCCTTCGGAATGGACAACACCAAGTACTCCAACTACCCCCTGGGTGCGGAGACCATGGACGAGAAGGTCATCAAGCCTTTTGCAGAACTGTACAAGGTCTTCGGCGCAATGGGATCCGAATGGGCGGAAATCAGCCTGAACAACCGCACCTGGGGCTTTTCCGAACCGGTGGATACCTACGCGCCGGACAAGGCCTTGTGGAATGCGAAAGGCAGCGACGAGGAAATCAAAGAGACACGCGCCCCGGAAGATTACACCCAGCGCCAGAATCTTGGCGATTGGACCGCGGAAATAACCTACGGTCGCCCGGCCTTCTGGATCGACCCACCCAAGGGCAACAACCCCGCCTCCGGCGGCGCGGTGATCGCGGAGCTCGGCAAGGACGAGTATCTGGTGGTTGGCTACCGCGCGCGGGTGAGCTTTGCTCCAAGCCAGGCGTTGGATGGAGAGCAATACACCTTCGAGCGCGTGGAGGAAGGGCATTTCGAAAATGGTGAGTGGGTGTTCGAGCGGGTGTGGAATGGAGACCAGACCGATTGGGGACTGAATTTTATATATCAGCCACATGTGCTGAAGGTGAAACTCGCCAAGTACAAGACTGATTGAACACTGGACGGTGGACACCCACCGCGGCGCCGCTACGCACCCTGTAGGCGCCTGCTTACAGGGCTGATCTTAGCGTTTGGCGAGCACTGCTCGCCGCTATGATCAGCGACCGGCCACGGATGGCCTGGCCGGCGGCGGCGCCATGGATGGTTGCTTGGTATGAGGCCCGAAAATTCGCCTGCAAGCAGGCTCCTACAAGTGCTCAGAAATGTATAGAACAGAAAATAAAAACGGGAAGACCATGAAAAACTTCAAACCGAAAAACTCATTGCTCGCTCTTGCGCTTTTTCCGGCACTTTACGGCTGTGAGGGAAAGCAGAACACGCAGATCTCCAGCTGGGAAAAAACACCTCACGGCGCGGTGGTGACGCTGCAAGGCAGCGAATTCAAGAAAGTTCGCCTGCAGGTCATCGACCAAGACATCATCCGCGTCTCGGCCACTCCGCAGCAGGATTTCAGTAATCTGCCGGATACCTTGATGGTCACCGCGCAACCAAAAGACATCGCATTTACGCTGACCGAAGAAAACGGCGAACTGGTTGTCAAAACCGCGGAATTGTCCGCGGAGGTCTCGCTCGCCACCGGTGTGGTGGAATTCAAAGATGCCCGGGGTGTTTCCTTGCTGACCGAGGCCGGCCGCAGCATGGCACGAGTGATGAACGAACCGGGACCCATCGACCCGGATTCTCACTCCTTCCGTCAGCGTTTCCAGCCGCTCGACGGCGAAGCCTTCTACGGTCTCGGCCAACAACAGGACGGGCGGGTGAACTATCGGGGTGAGAACATCGAACTCACTACTTACAATCTGGAAATCGCGATTCCCTATCTGGTATCCAGCCGCAACTACGGCCTGCTGTGGAACAACACCGGTATCAGCCGCATCGGCGATCCACTACCCCCCCAGCCGCTGCCGGAGGGTTTCCAACTGTACGATGCCAAGGGCGAACCCGGCGGACTCACCGCGCGCTACTACGACGGCGACGAATTAAAACTGGAGCGCTCGGAAGCGGACCTCAACTATCAGTTCCTGTCCCACGCCAGCGTGCGGGAAATCCCGCTTCCGGAGGAAGTTGCAGACGCGAAAGACCTGCGCATCCAGTGGACCGGCAGTATCGAGCCCACCGCTAGCGGTGAACACGAATTCAAAATGTACTCTTCCGGTTACGCGACTCTTTCGCTCGATGGTGAGGAACTGTTGAATCGCTGGCGCATGAACTGGAACCCCTGGTACCACAATGCGGAGGTGGATCTACAGGCGGGGAAAAAGTACACATTGAATCTGGACTGGCAGCCACAGGACGGCTACATGCGCCTGCTGCAACACGGTCCGCTGCCTGAACAGGAACAGCAGGAGCTGTCGTTTACTGCGGATACCGGTAAAGCGGTGGACTACTATTTCGTCGTCGGTGACAACAAGGACGACGTAATCTCCGGTTATCGCGAGCTCACCGGCAAGGCCACCATGCTACCCAAATGGGCATTTGGCTTCTGGCAGAGCCGAGAGCGCTACAAATCCCAGGACGAACTACTGGGCGCGCTGGAGGAGTATCGCGAGCGCAAGATTCCCATCGACAATATCGTGCTTGACTGGTCTTACTGGCCGGAAGATGCCTGGGGCAGCCACGACTTCGATGAAGAATTTTTCCCGGATGCAAAAGCAATGGTTGACCGGGTGCACGAGCTGGATGCCAATATCATGATTTCCGTGTGGCCGAAGTTTTATCCCACCACGGAAAACTACAAGCAACTCAACGCCCGCGGCTGTATGTTCAATAAGAATATTGAGGAGAAAAACCTCGACTGGATCGGCAGCGGCTACCTGAATACATTTTACGATGCCTACAACCCCGAGTGCCGGGAAATCTACTGGGGCCAGATTCGCGACAAACTCAATACTGTCGGCTTCGATGCCTGGTGGCTGGATGCGGTTGAACCCGACATTCACTCGAACCTGAGCTTCAAACACCGCAAAGAACTGATCACGCCCAATGCCATGGGCACCGGAGCGGAGATGTTTAACGCCTACGCTCTGCCCCACGCGGAAACCGTGTATCAGGGCGAACGCAAAACCGATGGCGACAAGCGCGCATTTATCCTGACCCGCTCCGGCTTTGGCGGTATCCAGCGCACAGGTTCGGCGATCTGGAGCGGCGATGTGGTTTCCCGCTGGTCCAACCTGGAAGAGCAGATCGCTGCAGGCATCGGCGTTGGCATGGCGGGCATGCCCTACTGGACCTTCGACATCGGCGGCTTCA
Source organism: Microbulbifer sp. SH-1 (assembly GCF_011326135.1). Taxonomy (NCBI): domain Bacteria; kingdom Pseudomonadati; phylum Pseudomonadota; class Gammaproteobacteria; order Cellvibrionales; family Microbulbiferaceae; genus Microbulbifer; species Microbulbifer sp. SH-1. Next base: position 2,567,287 of record NZ_CP046948.1, read on the forward strand.
CCCCGGAAAATCGTTTCCGTTACAACGGCGATATCACGGTGGGCAATTACAAGGAGATGGCCCCGAGCGAACAGCAGGAGTGGCAGGAGCTGAATCTGCGCTGGTTCCAGTTCGGTGCATTTACGCCGTTGTTCCGCGCCCACGGCCAGAATCCCTACCGCGAGATTTTCAACCTCGCCGACGAGGGCAGCGATACCTACAACAGCATGGTGGAATACACCAAACTGCGCTACCGCCTGATGCCTTATATCTATACCCTGGCCGGCGACGCGCACCACAAGGACAGCACCATGATGCGCGGCCTGGCGATGGACTTCGGTGCTGACCCGAACGTGCGCGACATCAACAGCCAGTACATGTTCGGCCCTGCCCTACTGGTAAATCCGGTCACAGAATTCGGCGAGCGCTCCCGGGATGTCTACCTACCTGCAGGCAGCGACTGGTACGACTTCAACAGTGGCAAAAAGTACTCCGGCGGCCAGACGATTAACGCCGAAGCCCCATACACTCAGATGCCGCTTTTCGTAAAAGCCGGCAGCATCCTGCCCACTGGTCCGGAAATTCAGAGCACCGCGGAAAGTATCAACACTCCGCTCACTCTGAATGTATTCACTGGTGCCGACGGCAGCTTCGAAATCTACGAGGATGATGGCAAGAGCTACGGTTACGAAACGGGTGAGTGGTCACGTATCCCCGTCAGCTACAACGAGGCCAAAAGTGAGCTCACCATCGGCGAGCGCAGCGGCAGCTTCGACGGCATGGCCAAAGAGCGCACCATCAATATCCGCTGGATCACCCAGAGCGACACTCCGTCCAATCTGGACAGCAATCCCGCACAAACTATTCGCTACAGCGGCAAACAAGTAACCGTACCGCGCGGCTAACCCGGGAGCTGGAGCTTTCTGCTTGGCAGAAGGCTCCAGCGCTATCCGCAAAGGGAACGCCAGGCCTGGGCTGGAACACGCCCGAAAGCCGTCGCCCTTGATAATGAAGACCCAATATGAAAACAACCCTGACCTCCGTCTTCCAGTCTTCTTGCGAAGCCGCCGGGCGGCAACTGCATGAAGTGGGGTCGGACATAATGCTCCACGGCAGCACCGATCAAAACTGCGGTATTGTTCGCGGTAGAGTGGAGATTACCAGTCTGAACCGGGTGCCAGCGATGAATAGGGAGCGCACCTGATGCAAAGGATTGTAGTGGATTGGGGTACGACGAATTTCCGCGCGTACCTTATCGACGAGCATGAAAGAATTGCAGAGCGCCGCATCGCACCCCGTGGCGTACACAATTGCGATGGTAGCTACAGCAATGTACTACGGGAATTCTGCGGAGACTGGCAGTCCCGCTGGCCGGACATCCCTGTTTATCTCTGCGGCATGATAGGCAGCCGCACAGGTTGGTATGAAGCTCCCTATGTGGCAAGCCCGGCTCCTCCGGATGCGCTCTTTCGCGGTCTGTTGCCAATACCCGGTGAGCAGAACGTTTTTGTGATACCGGGTATGCGCTGCCTCACGCCGGCGGGAATGCCCGACGTGATGCGGGGTGAGGAATGCCAGGTACTGGGCGCCATTGGCGAAACGGACAACACCAATACGCTGGTTATTCTTCCGGGCACGCACAGTAAATGGGTACGCGTGCAGGATGGGCGCATTCATGATTTCGCCACTTTTTTTACCGGAGAAATGTACGCACTGCTGCACCAGCACAGTTCCATCGGCGCTGTGCTGGACCCTGCGCATCACCACCACGAGAGCTTCCGGTATGGACTGTCGCAAAGTACCAGTGCCGGAGGTCTGCTGAACCAGATATTTTCCGCCCGCACCCGTAGTCTCTGTGAGGACACCAGTGGTCAGTCCATGTCCGCTTACCTCTCGGGCATCCTGATTGGAAGTGAGTTCATCCACGGCCGTAAACTGTTTGATACCGACAGCGAACTTCTCTTAATAGGCGACGAACCACTGGCAACACTCTATCAGTTGGCGGCAGCTTTCTTCGGTCTCAAGTTGCGCACATTGGACCCCGCGTGGGCGGTTACCAGCGGCATCGCCCGGATTTGCGCCGCCGGCGCCGTTCACGGCCCTACATCCGGCCGGGAAGTAGTGGTGTCCGGTTGAACCCACTGTGGTGGGCGGGCCTGAGATTTAAAGTAAATGAATAACAATAAACTGTAATGAGGCGAACACTATGCAACTGTCAGCAATAGACCTGGCAATTTTCATTGCCTATGTGGCGATACTGGTCACCATCGGCTATCTCGTATCACGGGAGAAAACGGGCCATGAGAAAAACACCAGCGACTATTTTCTCGCCGGCAAGGGATTGCCATGGTGGGCGGTGGGTGCATCGCTGATTGCAGCGAATATATCTGCAGAGCAGATCATCGGCATGTCCGGCTCGGGCTACGCCATCGGGCTAGCCATTGCCTCCTACGAGTGGATGGCTGCTATCACACTCATACTTGTAGGAAAATATTTTCTGCCAGTATTCGTCAGGAAAGGCATATACACCATGCCGCAGTTTCTTGAACAGCGCTATGACAGCCGAGTGAAAGTGGTTCTGGCCATTTTCTGGCTGGGAGTTTACATATTTGTAAACCTGACCTCGGTATTGTGGCTGGGTGCGCTCGCCATCAATGCCATTGCTGGCGTAGAACTGTTGTTCGGTCTGCTGTTTCTGGGCGTGCTCTCCGCGGGCTATTCGCTATACGGTGGTCTCAAGGCGGTGGCGCTCACGGATATTATTCAGGTCGTGCTGCTGGTGTTCGGCGGACTGATGATGTCATATCTGGCTTTAAATCTGATCGGCGAACAAAATGGTGGCGGACTGCTGACGGGGTTCACCGAGCTTACCCGAGTAGCGCCGGAAAAGTTCGATATGATCCTGTCGCGAGACAACCCGCACTATATGAGCCTTCCGGGGCTCTCTGTGCTGCTCGGTGGCATGTGGGTAGTGAACTTCGCTTACTGGGGCTTCAATCAGTACATTATCCAGCGCGCACTGGGAGCAAAAAGCATTGCGGAAGGTCAGAAAGGCATTGTTTTTGCCGCCTACCTTAAGTTGCTGATGCCAATCATTGTGGTGTTGCCCGGAATCGCTGCGGTGGTGCTTTTGCCGCAACTTGAGCGCCCGGATCAGGCTTACCCGCAGCTGATGAACCTGATGCCTGTGGGCTTCAAGGGGCTGATCTTTGCCGCGCTGGTTGCCGCCATTGTGTCTTCACTGGCGTCGATGACCAACAGTATCTCTACCATTTTCACCATGGATATTTACGCGCGCCATCAGCCCGGCCGCAGCGAGCAACACTACGTGCGCGTGGGTCGACTCGTCGCACTGGTATCACTGATTCTTGGCATGATCTGCGCGCAACCATTGCTCGGTCAGTTTGACCAGGCATTCCAATACATCCAGGAGTTCACCGGTTTCTTTACACCAGGTATTACCGTGCTGTTCCTGCTTGGGGTGTTCTGGCCGCTGGCCACTGCCAATTCCGCACTGGTGGCGGCGATCGGATCGGCGGTGTTGTCGTTATTGTTCAAATTCTGGTGGCCCGAGCTGCCGTTTATGGACCGGGTGGGAGTCACTTTCCTGATCTGTCTCGCACTTGCGGTGCTTTTGTCTCTCTGGGAACACAACCGTGCATCCGCGACAGTTCGTTCGGACAACGGTCAAATGATTTCTCTTGCGGAAGTCAATTTCGCTACCGGCGGCACGTTCAATCTGGCCGCGCTGGGGGTAACCCTGATTCTGATTGCACTCTATGCAACCTGGTGGTAACAGAGGGGGGCACGGCCATTCACCAACGCCGGCGTCTATACGCCGGCCGTTGGGTTCCGTGATAACTTTTCTATGTCGTCAATAGATGTGTCGACTACTTTGTAGTGGGCGCTACACCCTGACACTGCATTTCCGACTTAATCCAGTGGTCCATGCGAACAGTTACACAACTTTCCGCATGAACCACTAGGCTTCAGCTAATGAAGCCAACTGCTTCATTCCTTTATAGCCCTGGCGAATGGTGTTAATCAGGTCGTCGGTTTGATCCCGCTCCACAAAACCGTGCTCAAGTCCCGCCATGCCCGCGGCGGCAAAAATCGGCGGGAAATCAATGACGCCCCGGCCAACGTCGGTGAAGTCACCTTTATCGTCCATATCCTTGACATGCCAGAGCGGGAAGCGCCCTGGGTACTTGCGGAAATATTCCAGAGGATCCCTCCCGGCTTTGGCAGTCCAGTAAAGATCCAGTTCCATATACACATGCTGTGGATCGGTTTCCTCCAGAAGGACATGGTAGGGGATCTGGCCGTCCACCTTGTCGAATTCAAATGCATGGTTATGGTAGGCAAACTTGAGCCCGGCTTTGGAGCAGCTTTCACCCAGGATATTGAACTGTTCAGCCAGGCGTTTGTAAGTATCGATACCGGTGCCCCGCTGCTCATCACTGAGATAAGGCACAACTATGTATCTGTGCCCCAGAATCTGGGCCGCGTCTATCAAAGGTTCAAAATCTTTTTGCAGACTTTCCAGCGGCGCATGGGCGGATGGTGCAGTGAGCCCCTCGCCATCCAGTATCCCGCGCAGCACCTCGGGCTTGTGGTCAAAATAACCGGCAAACTCCACTTCCTTGTAGCCGATACTGGCCGCGAGCTTAAGCGTTTCCGGTACGCTTTTGGCCATTAAGTCACGCAGAGTGTATAGCTGCAGGCCTATTTTTTTCTGGGGCGTAGACTTGGCCAAGGGGCTCAACCCCGGAATTGCCATTAGCCCCAGCCCTGCGCCCAAGTACAGCAATTGGCGCCGGCTCATTCGCAGATCCTGCTTTATTTCCGCTTTATTATTATCAGTCATTGCACTGTCTCCTTGTTTGAAGTTGGCCCTGTGCTGGACCTGACTACCAATTCGAAGGGTAAAGTAACTTTGGGGGCCTTTTTTATCCGCCCCTCAAGTAAATCAATCAGCAGCGAAACCGCAGTACTGCCAAACTCTTCAGCGGGCTGGGCTATGGTCGTCAGAGGCGGATCACTGAATTGCGCGAAGGCAATATCGTCAAACCCCGCAACCGAAACATCTTCGGGCACCCTGAGGCCGCTTTGCTTGAGCCGCTGTATCGCGCCCATCGCCATTTCGTCGTTTTCACAGAAAATAGCGGTTGGGCTGTCCTTGCGCTCGATTAACTCACCGGCGGCCTTGCGCCCGGAATGCAAGGTGAAATCGCCGGGACATAAAAGACTTTCATCGAAAGCTATTCCAGCCTCCTGCAGGGCATCTCGATAACCCGCAAGGCGGTCGCGGGTCAACGGGCTGTTCTTCGGCCCCATGACTACCGCAATGCGCCGGTGGCCCAACTGGAGCAAGTGTTCCGTCATGGCGCGCGCCGCCGCGCGATTATCCAGGGTAACCGTGGGAACGGTTGTGTTGTCCAGCACCTCACAGGCATTCACCATCGGCAGCGCGGTGCTGCTACCGCCAGTATCTTGTGCCGGGAAGGGGTTGTAGGCACGCAGCTGGATGACCCCATCCGCCTGGCAGGTATGCACCATTTTCGCGTACCCCTCCTCCATTTCCGGATCGCCGAAGGTGTTGCACAATAAAATGGAGTAGCCTTTTTTGTGGGCCGCCTCCTGCATCCCACTGATAACTCTCGCAAAAAACAGGTTGGCAACGGTCGGAACAAGTACGACCAGATTCCCCGTCTTGCCCGAGCGAAACTTCGCGGCCATCAGGTTGGGCCTGTAGTCGAGTTTCTTGATTGCCGACAAAACCTTGTTGCGGGTTTTCAAGGACACGAGTTCCGGCTTTTGCAGGGCGCGTGACACCGTAGCCACGGACACTCCCGCCAGCTTCGCGACCTCTCGATTGTTTGACATTCCCCCTCCACGGACGCCTGCCATGCAGGACACTACTTTTCAAACATCGAGATTGTATCCGGTATCATAAATAAGCGCCAACCAAACCAAAGGCACAGAAAACACTCGGAAAAACATCAATTTACTACGCAAAAATAGTCTAACCATGTCGATATAGTAGTAACCTGGCTTTCAGCTAAAAATGTATCCGGATACATTTTTACGTTGACGCCCACAAATGTATTCGGATACATTTTGCTTATCAAGCGATATTCTTCCGAGGAAAGTCTCAAAGCTGAAACGGCCCCGGAAGAGACCCAAGGAGCCCCATGAAAACAAACCAAAATAAAGTCCGTATGGGTATGGTAGGCGGCGGCGAAGGAGCCTTTATTGGCGCCGTCCACCGCAGTGCCGCGGCGCTGGATGCCAGGATCGAACTGGTCTGTGGCGCCTTCAGCCGCGATCCCGGCAACAATCAGCGCACAGCAGCCGATCTTGGGCTGACCAGTGAGCGCACCTACCACTCCTGGCAGGCACTCATCGAACAGGAAGCCCAGCGTCCAACCTCTGAGCGCATGGAGATGCTGGTTATCGCAACGCCCAACCATCTGCATGTACCCATTGCGCTGGCCGCGATCAACGCCGGTTTCCATGTGTTTTCCGAGAAACCCGCCGCCGTTTCCCTGGAGGAGGCCCAGCAACTGGCCCAGGCCCTGGAGGCGTCCAACTGCCTCTACGGCCTTGCGCATACCTACCTGGGATACCCCATGGTGTGGCAGGCGCGGGAGATGGTGCGCGAAGGCGCGCTCGGCACCCTGCGCAAGATTTACGTGGAATACCCCCAGGGCTGGCTCAGCGAAAACCAGGAGGCCCAGGACAACAAGCAGGCCGCCTGGCGCTGCGACCCATCACTGGCCGGCGCGAGCGGCTGCATGGCTGATATCGGCACCCACGCCTTCGGTCTGGCTGAATTTATCGGCGGCCAACAAATTACCGCCCTGTGTGCCGAATTGAATACGCATCTCCCGGCTCGCCAGCTCGACGATGACGGTGCCGCGCTCTTTCGCACCCGCAACGGCGCCACAGGTGTATTGATCGCCAGCCAGGTCTGCGCCGGCGAGGAAAATGCACTGAAAATCCGGGTATACGGCGATAAAGGCGGCCTGGAATGGCAGCAGATGTCGCCCAACAGCCTGATCCATCGCCAGCTTGGCCAGCCGATGCGGGTACTGCGCGCCGGCGTCGATCAACCGGGCCTGGGGACAGAGGCGTTGCGGCGCTGCCGACTGCCGGGCGGCCACCCCGAAGGCTACCTCGAAGCCATGGGCAACCTGTATCGGGATTTTGCGGCCGCCATTCGCGACGGAGCAGCAGGTTCCGCACCCGGCGTTCCCGGTATCTCGGCGGGCCTGCGCGGCATGGCGTTTATAGAGGCCGTTGTCGCCAGCCGGGAGAGCGACACCAAGTGGATTGAATTGCCCGATGTCGGTTGAGACCGAATAACAATAAACGAGGAGTATTGAGATGACAGGTATCAAAGGGCCGGCAATTTTCCTGGCCCAGTTCCTGGCGGACGAGGCGCCCTTCAACCGCTTGGATACCATGGCCCAGTGGGCCGCGTCCCTGGGCTACAAAGGCATTCAGGTACCGACCAGCGACAGTCAGTTTTTTGACCTGAAGAAAGCGGCAGAAAGCCAGGCGTACTGCGACGATGTGCGCGGCATCTGTGCCGAGGCAGGGGTAGAAATTACCGAACTGTCCACGCATCTTCAGGGGCAGCTGGTGGCGGTGCATCCGGCCTATGATGAGTTGTTCGACAACTTCGCCCCCGCCGCCCTCGCGGGCAACCCCAAAGCGCGTACCGAGTGGGCCATCGACCAGCTAAAGCTGGCAGCCAAGGCAAGCCAACGGCTGGGGCTGAAAGCGCACGCGACCTTTTCCGGCGCCCTGCTCTGGCACCTGGTCTACCCCTGGCCCCAGCGCCCAGCCGGTCTGGTGGAACAGGGCTTTGCGGAGTTGGCGCGGCGCTGGCGGCCGATACTGGATGCTTTCGATGAAGCCGACGTTGATCTCTGCTACGAAATCCACCCGGGCGAGGACCTGCACGACGGCGCCTCTTTTGAGCGGTTCCTGGCAGCAGTGGACAACCACCCGCGCGCCAATATCCTGTTTGATCCCAGCCACTTTGTCCTGCAGCAACTCGACTACCTGGATTTTATCGATCGCTATCACGACCGTATCCGCATGTTCCACGTCAAGGATGCGGAGTTCAACCCCAACGGCCGCTCGGGTGTTTACGGCGGCTACGAAGATTGGGTGAATCGCCCGGGCCGGTTCCGCTCACTGGGGGATGGCCAGGTAGACTTCAAAGCTATCTTCAGCAAACTGACCCAATACGACTTCAAGGGCTGGGCAGTACTCGAATGGGAGTGCTGCCTGAAAGACGCCGAACAGGGTGCGGCCGAAGGTGCGGCTTTCATAAAAGAGCGAATGATCACCAAGGCCGCGCGCTCGTTCGACGACTTTGCCGGCGGCAACACCAGCGAGGCGCGCAACCGCCGCATACTGGGCTTGTCGGACTAGGAGCGGAAAACTTCTGTCCTGCAAGAAATACCAATAAAACCAATAAGAGTGTGGGCAACCATGAATATTATAAAAATACGCCTCAGCGCGATGATGTTCCTGCAATTTTTTATCTGGGGAGGCTGGTTCGTCACCCTGGGCACCTTTCTCGCCCACAACCTCAACGCCACTGGCAGCCAGACCGGTATGGCCTTTTCGACGCAATCCTGGGGCGCCATCATCGCTCCCTTTGTTGTCGGTCTGATCGCCGATCGGTACTTCAATGCCGAACGCATACTGGGCTTCCTGCATCTCGCAGGCGCGGTTCTGATGTATCAACTCTACCGGGCCGAGAGCTTCGACGCTTTTTATCCCTTTGTACTGGCATACATGATTCTGTATATGCCGACCCTCGCCCTGGTCAACTCGGTCGCCTTCCGGCAAATGAACGACCCGGCCAAGGATTTTGCCAACATCCGGGTATGGGGCACGGTGGGCTGGATTGCCGCGGGACTCCTCATCAGCTATGGCTTCTCCTGGGACTCTCAGCAAGCCATTGCGGCGGGCCTGCTGAAAAATACTTTCCTGATGTGCGCCCTGGCATCCCTGATTCTCGGCATCTTCAGCTTCACCCTGCCCGAGACGCCACCCGCCGCCTCACGGGGTGACAAGCTGGCGCTCCGTGACGCGCTGGGGCTGGATGCACTGGGTCTGCTGAAAGACCGGAACTTCGCCCTCTTCTTCCTCTCTTCGGTCCTGATCTGCATTCCCCTGGCGTTCTACTACCAGAACGCCAATCCATTCCTGACGGAAATCGGGGTCGAGAATGCCACCGGAAAAATGACCATCGGACAAATTTCCGAAGTACTTTTCATGCTGGTGCTGCCAATATTCCTCAAGCGCTTCGGCATCAAGCTGACACTGCTGATCGGCATGATTGCCTGGGCGTTGAGATACACCCTGTTCGCCTTTGGCGATGCCGACAATCTCGCGTTCATGCTGATCCTCGGCATTGCCCTGCACGGCATCTGTTACGACTTTTTCTTCGTATCCGGTCAAATCTACACAGACTCCAAAGCCGGTGAGAAATTCAAGAGTTCCGCGCAGGGCATGATAACCCTCGCTACCTATGGTGTCGGCATGCTTATTGGATTCTGGGTGGCCGGGCAGATCACCGAAAACTTTACCCTGGCAGATGGCCACCTCTGGAAGAACATCTGGCTTTTCCCTGCAGCCTTTGCACTGGCTGTCTTTGTGCTCTTTACACTGACGTTCAGCAAAGAAAAGACATCCTCTTCCGAGGAACCGTTACCACATGGCTCTATAGAGAGAGGGTAAATAAAAGTGACTTTTGATCCAAACCGACGCACGCTGCTCCGCAACCTTGCCGCGGGCACATTGGGTGCTACCGCGATGAGCACGCTGAGCGCGAACACCCTGGCGGGCCCCAAACTCCCGGAGCCCTTCACGTTAAAAGGCAATATTAACCACTCCGTCAGCCGCTGGACCTATGGCGACCTCTCCCTTGAGAAGCTATGCATGGTGATCAAGGACCTGGGCTTTGCCGCCATTGATCTCGTTGGCCCGAAGGACTGGGCCCTACTCAAGCGCGAAGGCGTGGACTCTTCCATGTGTAATGGTGCGGAAATCAGCCTGGAGGATGGCTGGGGAGATAGCCGGTTTCACACTCAGCTGATCGACAACTACCGCAAGCATATCGATCTGGTAGCCGATGCCGGCTACCGGAACCTGATCTGCTTCAGTGGCAACGCCCGCGGAATGGACCCGGAAACAGGGTTGAAGAACGCCACCGAGGGCCTCAAAAAAATCCTATCGCAAGCAGAAAAGCGCGGCGTCGTCCTGCAAATGGAACTGTTCAACAGCAAGATCGACCACCCCGACTACCTGTGTGACAACTCCGCCTGGGGAATAGAACTGTGTAAACGGCTGGACTCCCCCAATTTCAAACTCCTTTACGACATCTACCATATGCAGATCAGCGAAGGCGATATTATCCGCACCATTCGCGACCACCATCAATACTTCGGCCACTATCACACCGCGGGCGTTCCCGGCCGCAACGAAATAGATGATACGCAGGAGCTCTACTACCCGGCCATTGCCCGCGCGATCAAAGAGACCGGCTTTACCGGCTACATTGCCCAGGAATTTATTCCCACAAGAGGAAGTATCGAAGGGAATATAGAATCATTGAAATCGGCGATACGGATCTGTGACGTCTAGCTGGGAGGCTTGAGATACCTGACGCAGCAGATATTAAAAGCAAATCTGAAATTCGAGTTAACAGAGACTTTTTAGAATACGGCAAACGATTCACTTCATAAATAATAATATACAAGAGGTATAACCATGGCGATTGGTAATCATTACGATGCTATTGTTGTCGGCTCTGGCATCAGCGGTGGATGGGCCGCGAAAGAACTTACCGAAAAAGGGCTCAAAGTTCTGCTACTTGAACGCGGGCGCAATATCGAGCACATCAAAGATTATAAAAATGCGCTCAAGGAAGCCTGGGACTATCCACACAGGGATACACCAACCCAGAAGATGAAGGAAGATGAGCCGGTCCTGAAGCGCGAATATACGCTGAATGAATCCACCGCCGGCATGTGGGCAAGCCACAAAGACTCCCCCTACGTGGAAGACAAGCGCTTCGACTGGTTTCGCGGTTACCATGTCGGTGGTCGGTCACTGCTGTGGGGACGCCAGAGTTACCGCTTCAACCAACTGGATTTTGAAGCCAACCTGCGCGAGGGCATCGCCGTCGACTGGCCCATTCGTTACAGCGACCTCGCGCCCTGGTATGACTATGTCGAGCGCTTTGCCGGCATCAGTGGCAATCGCGACGGCCTGGATGTACTACCGGACGGACAGTACCAGCCAGCATTCGAGATGAACTGCGTGGAAAAGGATGTAGCCGCGCGAATCCAGAAGGCCTTCAAGGGCCAGCGCCATCTGATTATGGGGCGCACTGCAAATATCACGCAGCCCAAAGCAGAACAGGGCCGGGTAAACTGCCAGGCCCGGGCCAAGTGCTGGCTGGGTTGCCCCTTCGGCGGTTATTTCAGTACCCAATCCGCCACCCTGCCGGCGGCGATGAAAACCGGCAATCTTACCCTTCGCCCCTATTCCATCGTGACCCGCCTGCTCTACGACAAAGACAGGAAGCGCGCCAGCGGCGTTGAAATTCTCGATGCGGAAACCAACCAGACGTACGAGTTCACCAGCAAAATCGTTTTTCTGAATGCCTCCAGCTTCAACTCCACCTGGGTGCTGATGAACTCGGCCACCGATATCTGGCCCGATGGCCTTGGCAGCAGCAGCGGCGAGCTCGGCCACAATGTAATGGACCACCACCTCAACGTGGGGGCCAGCGGCGATGTGGAGGGCTACCTGGACGAATATTACTTCGGCCGCCGCCCCACCGGTTTCTATGTGCCGCGATTCCGCAACTGGAACGGCGACCAGCGCGATTACCTACGCGGCTTTGGTTACCAGGGGGGTGCCAGTCGACAGGGCTGGAGGAGAGACGTCGCGGAACTGAATATTGGCGCCGACCTCAAGAGTGCCCTGAGCGAGCCGGGAGGGTGGAGAATCGGCATGGGTGGCTTCGGCGAGATGCTGCCCCATCACGACAACCGGATATACCTGAATCGCGACGTCAAAGACAAGTGGGGCTTGCCGGTACTGGCGATGGATGTGGAGATCCGCGAGAACGAGATCGCCATGCGCAAGGACATGATGCAGGACGCCGTGGAGATATTGGAAGCCGGTGGCGCAAAGAATGTACATGGATATTCTGGCGAATACGCACCGGGCAAAGGCATTCACGAGATGGGAACCGCGCGTATGGGGCGCGATCCAAAAACCTCCGTGCTCAACGGCCACAACCAGGTTTGGGACGCCCCTAACGTTTTCGTTACCGACGGCGCCTGTATGACATCTGCATCCTGTGTAAATCCCTCACTAACCTACATGGCGCTCACCGCCCGGGCCGCCAACCACGCTGTGGAAGAACTAAAGAAAGGTAACCTCTAGCCATGAACAGACGCGAACTGATAAAAATGATCGCCGCCGCTACAGGCGCAGCCTTTGTTGGTGGAAATGTACTGCTGACAGGCTGTACCCGCAGGGAGCCCGCTGCAGAATATCTTTTTAGCTCTACCGACATATTACTTCTGGATGAAGTTGCCGAAACCATTATTCCGAGAACAGATACCCCCGGCGCAAAGGATGCGCAGGTAGGCCAGTTTATGACGGTTATGGTGAACGACTGCTATACCGCGGAAGATCAGCTCGTTTTTCATCGCGGTATTACCCAGCTACAGGACTTCAGCCGGGAAGCCCATGGTGCCGCCTTTATGGAACTGACTCGGGAAGACAGGCACGACCTCCTCGTGCAACTGGACCGCGAGGCCCGGCTGCATAATGCGGGGCAGAATGGCCCGCATTACTTCACCATGATGAAGCAGCTCACCCTGTTCGGATTCTTCACTTCGAAGGTCGGCGCGACCGAAGTCCTTCGTTACACGGCTGTACCGGGCCGCTTTGATGGCTGTATACCTTATACCGAGGGTGATCGAGCTTGGGCGACCTGACCATGAAATACAATCAAATGACACAACGCATGCGCTCCATAGAAAATAATCGCCTCCCCACCTTCAGATCAACGGCCTTTGCCATGATCATTCCGTGTTTTTTTACGGTGTTATCCTGCACCGCGGAGACGACAGACAAAGCACTGGAGCCCTGGCAACTTGCCGAAAAATCTGAACAGTGGGAACCCGTACCTAAGGTAGTGGAAGCACCAGCGGACGCGCCACCCTCGGACGCTCTGGTATTGTTCGACGGTACCAATTTGTCGCAATGGGAATCCGCGAAAGGCGGCAAAGCCGAATGGGCCTTGGAGGAGGGAGTCCTGACCGTAGTGCCGGGAAAGGGTGACATCCGCACCAAGCGCGCATTCTGTGATGCGCAAGTACACCTCGAATGGCGCACTCCTGCCCAGTTCGGCGATCGCGATGGTCAACGGCGCAATAACAGCGGCGTCTTTTTGCAGGAGCGCTATGAAGTGCAGATCCTGGATTCCCACGCAAACCCGACCTACTCCAATGGCCAGGCCGCTTCGATTTACAAGCAGCACATTCCCTTGGTGAATACCTCGCGGCCACCGGGCGAATGGCAGACTTACGATATCATTTTCAAAGCGCCTCGATTTGAACATAAGAAGCTGGTCGAGCCGGCGACGATCACTGTTCTACACAATGGTGTGCTGGTGCAGAACCACAAGGAGATACTGGGTACAACCGTGTGGATAGGGGAACCTGAATATGAATTCCACGACTGCGCGCCTATCGCCCTACAAGACCACAACGATCCTGTGAGTTTCCGCAATATCTGGGTAAGAGAGCTGTGACTACAGATACCGCTCAATGAACTGGGCGGCCAGGGCCGTATGCGACAGTATGCGCACGGGGCGATTGGTTAGCCCGAGCGCGGGCGGCGGAGTACTGACCACCGCCCGCGCGGATGGATCTGCCGGGGCGGTGGCAGGTATACGAGCCTTAGTTAAAGTGCATCAATCGCAAACGGCAGTGCCGGAAGACTCGCGGAGTTGTACAGATTTACCTCTGGATAATCGGCCCAGGCATATTTGAGTGCTGTTGGCTTCTTCACATCATCATTCCAGACGATAACCGTATCGCCGGATATTTTCGCTTCTGCCCGGTGATATTTACCGGCACTATCCGCGAGAATAAATCCCTTGACGCTATCACCCTCGCTCACTTGCAATCCATCGCCGATATGGGCGAACTTTATGATCGCCTTATTGCCATTAAGCCGGTGAGAAATGTAGGTCGGGCCGCGGCTGAGAACGTCTTCGCCAAAGCTGACACGTTTGGCCTCTCCCCATAAACGTGCGGCTACATCCTGTTTGTTGCGCGGATGTATGTCGGTTGCATCGCCGATATCAATGGCGGTGGCCATGCCGGTTCCGGGTAAGCTTAGTGTACGGCTCTGCATATTCCGCAACAGCGCCCAGCTGCTGTCCGGCTGTGGATTTTGTGGCTGCATAAATGCGGCCAGCTGTACGAACAGAAATGGAATCTCCCGCTGCCACTGATTGCGCCAGTCTCGAATCAGTGCACTGAACAGGTCGTGATACAGCGGCGCTTCGGCCACATTGGCCTCGCCCTGATACCAGATAACCCCGCGCAGGCCATAGCTGCGGATGGGATAAATCATGCTGTTGTACAGGAACGTGGGCTTGTGTTCGTAACGGATGTGTTCAGGTATTGGCGGTTCCACATGGTTGCTGTAGCGCCAGCCGCCGCTGAGATCCAGCTTGCGCTCGCCGAGCTGCAACCAGAGCTGGTCTGCGCGCCCCACATAGGGTTTATTGTGCCAGCTGTTGCCAACCCGCAGGGCAATCAGATTGCGGCCTTTTTTCAGCATTTCTGCGGGAATCGTGTAGTGGGCGTTCTGTGACCGCCAGTCTTCGACGGAAATCAACTGTTCATTGATCCAAACAAACGCTTCCTGCTGCAGATCTCCCAGTTCGAGAATCGCTGTTTCCGGCACCTTGTCGATGGTGAATTCCCGGCGCAACCAGGCGATATGCTCAAACTCCTGCGGCAGGGTCTGCGCGCTCCAGCCAGTGGTGGCAAATTCAAAGCGGTGGGCTCCGGATTCCAGCGCGTCTTCACGGCTGCTGAGTCGGTGCATTTTTTCGGCGGCATTCCTGTCGTTGAGGGCAAACTGCGCGGGCCAGTCAATGTCCGGCTGGTATAGCGCCTGGGTGCGTGCGCGGTAATCCGGCAGTGCCAGCAGTGCCTCCTTGCTCATCCAGGCTTCCGCCGGCGTGCCGCCCCAATTGTTGTCGAGAATACCCACGGCAACGTTTTTTTCGGTGTGGTTTTTAAGCGCAAACAGGTAGGCGACTGCGGAAAATTCAGCAGCATTTTCCGGCGTGGTCTTTTTCCAGGTGCCGCCACTCAGGTCTTTCTTGGGTGTTGGGGATATTTCACTGGGCACATCGAAAAAACGGATCAGCGGAAAATTTGCCGCGTCGATAATCTTGTCGGAATCGTTGATCTCCCAGCTGAGCTTCCATTCCATATTCGATTGGCCGCCAGCGAGCCAGACATCGCCGAAGTAAACGTCGTGAATGACAGTTTCCCCATCGCCACTGAGTGTCAGGGTGTAGGGCCCGCCGGCCTTCTGAGGTGGGACAGATATTTTCCAGTTGCCGCTGTCATCACTGCGGTCGCTGTAGATATAGCTGCCAAACCTCAAAGAGATTGAAGTATTCGGCGCGGCGCTCCCCCAGATTGGGACATCCTGTCCTCGCTGCAGCACCATATGATCGGAGAAAATCCTGGCCGGTATTATCTCTGCATGGGCCGACCACACAGTACCGGTCAACAAAAGGAAGAGTGCGATCCGCGCCTGCAATTTAATGTTGGTTGCGGCAAACATTCTGGCCATAGATCCAGTCCTGCTGAGTTTCGTTAGTTTATTGCCTGGGTATCCATGAAATACAAGAAGATCCACGCCTCTTCGCCGGTATTTCAAGGGCGGCAATCAAATAGTTCACGATGAACTATTTGATTGCCGGGTGAAGAGCATCCTCCTTACGATGTAATTACATCCGCATACGCACTCCCAATGCCAGACGGCGCTCCTGCACATTGATTGACCGCAGCTGGCTTTCGAACTGCGCGTAGTTGCGATAGTTGGTCTCGGTCAGATTGGTTCCCTGCAGATACACGGAAACGTTATCGAACAGATCGTAGTTGATCGACGCATCCAGGTAACCCGCAGCTTCTGCCCAGTTGCCGAGACTGATAGGAGCCTCATTGGTGTTCAGGCCCGCCTCGCCCTGGAAGATGTCGCTGCGCCAGTTGTAGGCAAGCCGCGTGCTCAATCTATCGCCCTGATACCAGAGAATCATATTGGCCTGGTGCTTGGAATTGGAATTGAGCGGGAAGCTGTTGCCAACCAGGTCGACGCTGCCGGAATCGTTATCCGAGTAGGTATAGTTTGCCTCGATGCCGGTATTCGCCAGCAGGCCCGGCAGCGATCGAAACGCCTGTTTGTAACCCACTTCGAATCCTTTGAGATCCGATGCGGGAACATTTTTTGTGGTCCAGATATTGGCGGTGCGCCGCACCACGCCATCGGAGTCCGGGTAGGCGCGCGCCTCCTGCAACGTCTGGGTGGCACTTTCCACTTCGATCAGGAACAGGCCGAGACCGAGTATGCCGCCCTCGCCGAAGTACCACTCGGTGGAAACGTTGTAGTTGTTGGCGCGCCACGGCTTGACGTGGGGATTACCCTGATGGTTGCCCCCGCCGGGGCTGGTCACCATTTTGTACCTTTCACCATTCTCATCCACCTGATTGCCGTCCGGTGTGTAGACACGATACTCCTGATACCAGAGAGTCTCGCCCTCCCCCACGTTGACCAGATCGTTGCGCGACATGGTTTCGGCATAGCCGAAGCGGACAACCACATCTTCCCGCGGGAAGAAGTTGATATTCGCCGAAGGCAGCACATCGGTGAAGGAAGTTTTGGTGGTTTCAGTACCCAGGCTCTTGTACATGATCTGCCAGCCCTGCGGCTGACCGTAGGTGGCGGGATAGCCACCACCATAGTAGTTGCCCTCCTCCGGTACCGCCTGCTGGTCGTACACGGCATTCACCACTTCGCGCCGGGTCTCGACGACACGTAACCCCAGGTTGCCCTCAAACGGAATGCCGAACACACCACTTTCGTTGGCAAAATTCAGTTGCCCATACGCGGACGTCTCGTCCTCGGTGACAGAGTAGGCGCGCGAGGGATCGACGAAGCGCTGCGCTCCCGGATACAGAAAGTTCATAAAACCGTTAACGTCATCCAGCGCTTTGGGGTCGAGCGCCGCCACCCCATCGCCCCAGCCTTTGAAGGGGCCAAAGTCGTTGTAGGAAATCAACATATCGCGCAACGCATCGAACGGCTCGATACCCAGTTGCGCGTTGCCGGCGAAATCGTTCCAGTCCGGGTATTGCTGCCATACGAAGTCACCCGGCAGCGGCTGGTACCACAGTTCTTCCGGCACATTGGGGTCCGCCCAGGTGGAGTAGTAACCCGTCGGGGTCATATAAATAAAGCGCTGGCTCTCCACATCGCGGCGGCCGTGGCGCAGACCAAAATCGACCGAAGTGAAGCTGGCGATATCGAACTGGTAGCTGCCGTCCGCGCGGAATACATCCAGTGTGGCTTCCTGTTCCGTGCCCTCACCAAATCCCTGGAACAGATTCAGCCGGTCTGTGCCGGAGAGATCCTCGTCGAACAGGAAGGAGGGATATTCATCGCGGAAATCCACGGTGACCCAGAAGGGTTCCACCGGATCGTCCATGCCATCACCATCTTCATCCACCCAGTACCACTCCGGGGTCCCCTGCTGGAAAACGGCTTTTTCATAGGTTTTTTCCGCCTTGCCGCGCACATAGCGCAGGGAGCCGGTGAAGGGGCCGCCGTTGTCGAACTTTAATTCGATGTTCGCGTTAAGTGCATCGGTATGATTCTGAATACTCTGAGTCGTGGCCTGGAAATCCGGTGCCTCCACCACGGCAACCTGTAGCGAGTTGATGACCCGCTCGGGTGTGTCTCCCTCCGCCGGCAGAACCACTTCCCGGCTGGTGATGGTTCCCGGGCGCAACACATCGTAATTGTCGCTGTTCATGCCGTTGAAGTTGGTTTCCACACCGCGGTCAAACTGATCCATCTTGGTGTAGAACACATCGGCACTGAATTCGAGACTCGGAGAAATATCGAACTGGAAGGAGCCCGCGTAACCTTCGCGCTCCCGCTCCATCACATAGGCGTTTACCCCGTAGCCCCCCGGTACCAGGTAGCGGTCGTTGAGATCACCGTTCCCATTCAGGTCCAGCGGATCGCCACCGGCGTTGACGAAACCAAGGCGCATATCCTCCCAGATCTGGTAGTTGGCGGAATTACTGTTGGACTTGAACGCGCCCAGGGTGAAGCCGAAGCGCTCGCCATTGAAGCCGACAAAGGTATCGGCGCTGTAGTTATCGTCTTCGGTGATGGAACCCTGGGAACCTTCGACATTCATCGCACCGGTCCAGCCCGACTCCAGATCCCGCGGGTTGCGGGTTTTCAAATCCACTACCCCGGAAATACCGCCGGCGGACAGCGCCGCGCCCTGCGATTTGTACACATCCACTCCGGAAATCATGGAGGCGGGAATATCGGAGTAATTGGCCCCGACATCGGTTATGGTCCAGGGGCTCAGGAATTGTTCGCCATTCAGGGTGGTTAGAACCTGCGGCATACCGCGCACGTTGAGGCTGGTGCCCTCACCGGCAGTGCGCTGGATCTGCACCCCGGTTACCCGTTGCAGCGAGTCGGCGATGGTAACGTCAGGCAGTTTGCCGATATCTTCGGCGACAATGGAATCGACGATCACTTCCGAGTTGCGTTTGACATCCACGGACTGTCTCTGCGAAGCGCGGATACCGGTCACTTCGATCTGTTCCATCGCCTCTCCGACCTCGGCTTCTGAGCGGCCATCGGATTCCTGGGCACCTGCCGGTACTACCGCCACCCCTAGAGACAGCGCGGCCACCCAAACGGATAGCGGATTTCTGGTCAATTTATTCTTCATTATTTTCTCTCTATCTTCGCTAATTTACTGGTTATGGTTTTATCGAAATTAGGGCACGAGCCAACGGCGGGCCACTGTGGACACTCGCGGTTCTGAAGCGTTTCCGGGCGGATACATCGAGGCACTTTGCTTATCTTTATATTGTCCCCGGCGCTACTTAATCACAAACTGCGCCTTTGTGTAACCGATTACAGTAACCGGTTTCATTTTTGGCGGAAATTTCTTCTTATTCTCACTCCGAGCAGGAACCGGGACGCCCCATCGCCCCGGTACATAACATTCAATCCACGGGCGTCAGCCGCAGTACCACCACCCCATGCGCAGGAATTTCTGCGGCCAGCGGTTTGCGGGTGTCACCCTCGCGGCCCTGCCACAGGTCGCGCCAATGGAAAGTGGTCTGCGCGAAGTCGATCTGGTGGTTGCTGATGTCATCCTTCACCAGATGTGCACGCCAGTCGTGGCGGTACTTTTGCGCGATATCCGCGCGATTCAGGAACATGAAGCCCCAGTCGCCGCCCGCCAAGGGTTTCACCCAGATTTCCAGATCGCCCTCGTCGATATATTTCATCGCCTGGATGCCCAGCGCATCCTGATTCAGAGCGATGATGTCGCGGTTGGTGAGGATCTGGCGGGTCTGTTCACTCATGGTGCGCAGGTCGTTGCCGGCAATCAGCGGCGATGCGAGCATGGCCCAGATGGAGAAGTGCGCGCGGTCTTCGTCCGCGGTCATGCCATTGCCCACCTCCAGCATGTCCATATCGTTCCAGTGACCGGGGCCGGCATACTTGCGCAGGCCGTCCTGCTTGTCGAGGATGCGCAACACCCCCCAGGACGACCAGGAGCCGTGGCTGAATTCACAGTCCCAGCAGGGGTAGATATCGCCGGTGGTGCGCCAGGCGTGGCCGATATCTGTGGCCCAATCCCAGGGCTTGTTGTCGCCCCACTCGCAAATACTCAACAGCATCGGCCGCCCGGACGCGTGGATGGCATCGCGCATGGTGGTGTAGGCGCCGATGGGATTGATATTTTCGGTATTGCACCAGTCGTATTTCACATAGTCGATACCCCAGTGGGCGTAGGTGAGTGCATCCTGATATTCGTGCCCACGGCTGCCCGGGCGCCCCGCGCAGGTGGTGGCGCCGGCGTCGGAGTATATTCCGAGTTTCAGCCCCTTCTTGTGCACGTAATCCGCGAGCACTTTCATACCCGAGGGGAAATGCGCTTTGCTCGGCTGGATAACGCCCTGCGCGTCCCGCTCGTCGTGCCAGCAGTCGTCGATGTTGATGTATTCGTAGCCGGCGTCTTTCATGCCGCTCTCGACCATGGCATCGGCCGTATCGCGAATGATCTGCTCATTGATCTCGCAGTCGAAATGATTCCAACTGTTCCACCCCATGGGCGGTGTATCCGCCAGTCCCGGCGACTTGACGGCGCTGGCGGCATGACTGAACAGGGCGGCCAGTGCAATCAGCACTGAGGACAATAAAGTCTTGTGGGTTGTTGCTCGCATTTGCATCTACCTCGTCAACGGAAAAAAGCCTCCGGCGAACCGGAGGCCAATGTCAGAATGTCTGACGTGCGGTAAAGGGAGATGCGATCCTCGCCGGGCGCCGTTCCGGGAGAGGGTCGCGTACAAACATCAGAATCTGGCGCGCACCCCGAGGGTGTAGCGTGGTTCGTAAACGCTTTGCCAGGCTTTCTGATTTTCCCACTGGAGGTAGTAATCCTCCGTTTCTCCTGTGAGATTGGAGCCGTTGAGATACACGGTGATATCGTCGGTGACGTCGTAGCTGACGGATGCATCCACATACGCGGTAGGCGCCTGCATCAGGGTCAGACCGGGCGTGCCCCAGACCTGATCAAAGGCGACCACGCGCTCGCTGCGGTAGTTGTAGGCAATGCGCGCCTGCAGCTTGTCGTCCTGATACCAGCCGACAAAGTTGGCGAGTTTTTCCGAGTTGTCGATAAACGGCAGATCGTTGCCATCGATATCTTTTTTACCGGAATCGCTGGGGGAGTAGGTGAAGTTGGCGTCCACACCGAAATTGCCCCAGATGCCAGGAAGGAAGTCGAACGCCTGTTTTACCGCGACTTCCACGCCACTCAGCTCACCGCCATCGCCCTGGACATTGGTCTGCACGTCCGTGGTGCGGCGCACCACGCCATCCTGGTCCGGCAGGTCCATTTGTATCGTGCCGCTCTCGATAAAGCTGTCCACTTCCACCAGGAACAGACCGATACTCACCATGCCGGAATTACCGGTGTAGTACTCGAGCGACAGATCAAAATTGTCGGCGCGCCAGGGATCCAGTTCCGGGTTGCCATTGGCGTTGGCTCCGATCACTTCAAACACGCCGGTTTCTGAATTAATCGCGTAGGTTGGCGACAGGCCGCCACCCCACTGTTCCAGATTCAGCGGGGAGGTGGTTTTGGCATAGGCCGCGCGCAGAATCAGGTCCTCGCGCAGGTCAAACGCCAGGTTCAGGCTCGGCAGCAGGTCGGTGTAGGAGCGGCTGGTGACAAAGGCGCCGCCATCCACTTCCGGTGCACCGTAGTCACGGGAACTGCCCACGACGCGCTGCTCCACTTCGAGATCGGTCTGTACCGCACGCAGGCCTACGTTGCCGGTTACCGGTACGCCCAGCTCGGTTTCAAAATTGGCTTGCAGGTAAGCGGAGGTTTCCTGCAGATTCACGGCATAGGTCTGGCCGGGGATCACAGCCCGCTGATTGTTGGCGTAAAGCGAATTCTGGAACGCCAGCACGTTGTCCATGGCGGATGGGTTCAGGGTGTACACACCGGGAATACCTGTCACGCCACCGAAGTCGGTGACCCACTGTACATCGCTGCCGAAGGACGCCAGGGAGATCGGTTTGCCGGCGGTATAGTAGGTACCATCACCGTCGCCAAAGGAGCAGGCACCGCCACTCATAACCACGTCGGTGGCCTTCCAGCGCACCAGGCAACCGTCATCGCCAATCGGAGCCAGCAGGTGGTACTGGGTATTTTCCGCGCCGCGATCGGAGTATCGCAAGCCGGCGTCCATCGAAGTGAAGAAGTTCTGTTCGGCAAATTCGTAGGAGCCATCGAAACGGGCGATGGTCATATCGCCTTCGCGGTCGTAGTTGTTTTCCGAAGACACCGCACCAATGGAGTAGCCGTCGAGATTCCTGACAAGATCCGGCACACCGCTCCAGTGTGGCTGATCGCCGCGATAATCCACAGTGATGGACTGGTAAGGGTCGCTGTAACCGCCCGGGTTACTGGCCTGAGCGCCGCCTGCATACTGCGGATACTGCACACCCCACTGGCTGCCGTCCGCCATGTCGATATCCACATAGCTGTTCAGACGGCTCTGCTCTGCCTCGCCGTATACCAGACGCGCGCTGCCGATAAAGGCACCACCGTTGTCGTAGTTCAGTTCAATGTTGACGTTGGTGGACTCGGACTCGGTCACTTTGACATCGGAGTAGGATTTCAGGCGACGACCGTTGGCCTCGTATACCTGTACCGAGTGGATATGATCGGCCGCCTGGGAGGAAACCACCGGATCGGCCCAGCCCCACTGTTGCCACTTGTCGGAGATGGCGATACCGGCGCTGCGATCATGCTCATCCATCTGCGTATGGAAGAATTCCGCAACCACGTCGAAGCCGCTGCCCAGATCTGCCTGCAGCGAACCGTTCAGGCCGAGACGTTCGCGCTCGACAAACTGGTTGTAGGCGCTGTGCCCCTGGTAGGCGATGTAGCTGTCATCCAGGTCGCCGTCGCCATTCATGTCGTTGCCGTGATAATTCCAGTTGTCTGCATCGCTGCCCGCTTCCGACGGCATGCCAGACCAACCTGCGTCGGAACCGCCGCCGGCCATGCCCATGTAATAGTTGGCGAGATTGACATTGGAAACAGAGGCCGACAGCAGCGTGCCAACGCGGTCATTATTCCAGGCGAATAACCCGGACAGGGAGCTGTCGGTTTCCTCGGAATCGCGGCCGGTCTGCCCCTCTGCCGAGAAAGCCGTGGTCACGCCGCTGTCGAAGTCCATCGGGCGATGGGTGCGCAGGTTGACCATACCGGTGATACCGCCGGAGAGCTGGGATGCGGTGGGCGACTTGTACACATCGGCGCCGGCAAACAGCGGCGCAGGAATGTCGTTGAAATTGGGCTGTACGGTAGTCACCGAGCCCGCACCCATATAAGACTCGCCGTTCAGCGTGGTCATCACCTGCGGCATACCGCGCACGTTGATGGAACTGCCCTCACCGGCGGAGCGGCGGATCTGGATACCGGTAATCCGCTGCAGAGAGTCGGAGATGGTGACATCCGGCAGTTTGCCGATGTCTTCCGCCACAATGGAGTCGACGATGGAAGAGGCATCGCGCTTGGTATTGATCGCGGTCTCCTGGGACATACGAATGCCCTGCACGATCACCTCTTCCAGCGCCTGGTCTTCCTGGGCTGCCACTAGCGGCGATACCGACACACCGCAGGCCGCAATACTGGATGCCAAGACGGCCTGGGCAAACGGAAGTTTCTTAGCCAACATTTGATTTCCCTCATTGTTTATTATCTTGTAGCTGTCCCGTACCCCGCATCAGGGGCCGGATGGCGCGATACTTCATCGTAACGCCAACTTCCGGACGGTCTTTTCGCCCGAAAATGTAACCGGTTACAAGCAAGGGAAAAACAAATGGGCTCTAAGCCCTGTCGTTCACCCCTTCTCGTCCGCGTGATCACTCGGACTGCGCCAAATCCAAGTATCAACGCGCCATGTAACCGGTTCCATTTCGACTTTATTACAAGCACGCCTGTAGTGCAAACCTTTTGCGGAACACCGGATAACGCCCCACAAAAGCGCACAGATTCGTTACAAAACCCGCAGAATAACGTGTAACCGGTTACACAATCTGTTTCAATAGCAGACGGTAGTACCCAGCCCGCGCCCCTGGGATCGAGAGTTGCTGCTGCGCAGTAGCAGCTCCGCCCGGCTCGCGCGCCGCTGGCGGAGCCCCACAGCGCGCGGAACAAATAACTCAGTGCCGCCGGCCCGGCCCTAGAGCCCAATAGGAATTGATGACTCCAACCCCCGACAACCAGAAATAAAGAGAGAAAAACCGATGAAAATAAATACCCTTTCTTTCAAGCTGAGAGCGGTCACTGCCGGCACCCTCTTCGGCAGCCTCACTCTCGGCGCCTGCACCGCGGACTTCAACGCCGATACCACGATCACAAAACAAGGTGCCTTCGTCCAGGTGCAGGACGGCACATTTCAACTCGCGGGCGCACCCTATCATTATGTGGGCACCAACTACTGGTACGGTGCTTATCTGGCGGCAACGGACAAGGCGCGCCTGATCCGCGAGCTGGATCTGATGCGCGCGCGCGGTATTACCAACCTGCGTGTATTGGCACTGTCTGAGGAGAGCGCGCTTTCCCGCAGTGTGTCGCCGGCAATCATCAAGGCACCGGGCGACTACGATGCGGACCTGCAACAGGGACTGGACATTTTGCTGGCGGAAATGGCGGCAAGGGACATGAAAGCGGTGCTGTATCTCACCAATTTCTGGCAGTGGTCCGGAGGCATGTCGCAATATCTGGTATGGCATGAAGACATCGCGCTGAACGATCCGGATATCACAGGCAAATGGGACGAATACATCGAAAACACCACAGATTTCTACCGCTGTGAGCCCTGTCAACAGCAGTATCTGAGTGCCGCGGGCAAGCTGATCGAACGCGAAAATTCCGTGACGGGAAAAGCGTATAAGAATGACCCCACCATCATGGCCTGGCAACTCGCCAACGAACCGCGTTCCGGCGGTGCCAACTACAACCCAGAGCGCGCCGCCGATTATATCCGCTGGGTCCACACCTCCGCCGCCGCCATCAAATCCATGGCGCCGAGCCAGTTGGTAAGCAGTGGCAGTGAAGGACTTGCCGGCAGTCAGGAACAGGCTGAGGTATACGTAAAAGCCCACGACACCGAAGCCATCGACTACCTCACCGTACATCTGTGGATAAAAAACTGGGGCTGGTTTGATGTATTAAATCCGGAGCAGACTTACGGGGTTGCTCTGGAAAAAGCCACCCGCTACCTCGACACCCACGCGCAGATCGCCACAGAGCTGAACAAGCCGCTGGTATTGGAAGAGTTCGGTGTGGAGCGCGACGGTGGCAGTTTTTCACCGGACAGCGGCACCGAATACCGCGACCGCTTCCTCACCGCCATTTACACCCGTCTTGAACAGAATATTGCCGAAGATGGCCCTTTCGCCGGGTCCAATTTCTGGACCTTCAGTGGTTACGGTCGCAGTGGTAATCCTGAGTTTCTCTGGCAGCCAGGTAACGATTTCCTCGGCGATCCACCCCAGGAACCCCAGGGCCTCAACTCCGTATTCGACAGTGACACCAGCACGCTGAAGATTATCCAGGCGCACGCGACCGCGCTTGCGGAAATTCACTGACACAAAAAAAGCGCCTCAGGTCTCCCTGAGGCGCCCAACCAACGAGACCGACGAGAACAGTCTCTGAGACGAGAGGTAAAACTGCTCCGAGCATTCTTGCGAATACTCATTATTCCCGCAGACCCGATCAAAACCTGCTACCGGGCGCGCGGAATTTTCTTCGCGGTAACCGCTCAGTCCGTGTGAGCGCCGCAGAAATTTTCAACGTTGGAGGGCGCGGATTCGCCGCGTTCGTTCACCGCCGTCACGCGATAGGCAAAACACTGCTGCTCCGGCTTTTCCGTTTCGCGATACAGATCCATGGTCTGCGGGTCCCAGTTATTTTTCGCGTCGACCAGTTGATCCGCGTACAGCACCCAGTGTTCCCCTGCATCCGTTGAGCGGTAGAGACGGTAGTAACGGCCGGTAGGCGCGCCCATCCAATTGATTTCACCGGCGTCGCCCACCGGGTGCAGCCACGGTGCTTCCGGCACGGGTAACGACTGGCTGAACGCCTGCGCACGCGGGTTGGCGCTCACTTTAGCCTGCACCTTGCGCACCAGCTCAATCACTTCGGGCTCCTGATTGGCCGCATTCACTGCGAATCCCGGCAGGTGGTAGCTCATGTGGCCATCGGTTTCGTAGTGCCAGTAGAAACCGCCGGCTTCGCGATGGCCGCGGTAGCCCCACAGCAGCGCACCGGCCACCGCGGGCTCATCTATCCAGGCATCGGTAACTGCGCGAATGGTCTCCATCGGTTGTAAACCGTATTCACCGATAAGCAGTGGTTTGTTGAATTTGCGCGCCAGTGCCGCCTGCTTGCGCACAACGTCCGGCGACATATAGGGGCCGTAAAAATGGTTGGATTGAATGTCGACGTTGGGATCGAGCAGGCCGAGAAACTCGCCGCTTTCGATGTCTACCGATTCCGGCGGGCGGCTGTTGTCCGCCTGCTGATCGCCGTCCACCACCAATTGACTGGGCGCGAGACGTTTGAACAGGGCGGCGGTCTGTGCAAGAAAGGTCTTATTGGTACCGCGCAGCTCATTGCCGGTTTCCCACGCCATGATGGCTTTTTCTTCGCGGTATTCTCGCCCGCTGCAGGTATTTGTGCGGGTCAGCAGCTGCTCAATGATCGAGGTGTAGGCCGCGTAAGTTTTACTGTTTACATCGTACAGCGGGCCGTTCTCCTTGGTGTCCTGCGCACCCTCACCCACCATTTTTGCCAGCTCGTGTTTACCGCCCCACCAGCTCCAGTGATCGATAACCGGTACGATCAGGCGCAGGCCGTACTGGTCCGCCAGGTAGACCATGCGATCGAAAACCCGCATCGCAGCCTCATTCAGTTCCACCTCGCCGGTCTGCGGGTTGCGGACAATATGCGCGGGCATATTCGCGCGCATAGACTCCGGCAGTTCGATATCGTCCACCGAAAGCGTGTACACGCGAGTGATACTGTGGCCGCTATAGACCAGTGCTTTGATCCAGTTGGCCTGCTCCCGCGCGCTGGGCCAGCGGAAGTGATCGGACTTGCCAATGGTGCTGCCTTTGGAGGCCACGTCGTCTTCAATGCGGTGCAGCTCGGTCGCGTGCAGACCGATAAACCGCACCGGTTCATTGCCGTCCAGCAACTGGATACCATCGCGACGGATAAAATGTTCGAAGCCAGCAAACGCCTGCTGCGTGACGGCCGACGGCGCCGGCACCTGGCAGTGCTGTGGCAGGGATTCGCTCACGGAGTTTTCACACCCGCTCATTATCACCGCCGCCCCGGTCAGCACTAACGCTTTACACCAAGATTTCATGCCCCGTCTCCTCGTGTGACTGCTCGTTTTTGGCGGCATGCGCGGTCCGTTGCAGACGCTGGATCACTTCCATCATCGCGCGCCCGTTGTGATAGGGGCCTTTCCAGAAGCCGAGCTTGTAACGTTGATCGCCTTTGTTGGCGTGATCCAGTGACGCGTGATACAGCCATTCGCCGTCTTCATGGTCGACCTGGAATGCTTTTATGTATTTCCATACCGCGGCAAATGCATGGGCGTAATCGCCGTTTCCGGTGGTCTGCCACATATTGAGGAAGCCTACCAGCGCTTCCGCCTGCACCCACCACTCGGAGTCGAGATGCCGGGCACGAGTATGGAAATCGAAATGGTCCAGCACCTGCCCGCGATCACCGATGCCTTCGCGCAAACATGAGTCACCGAGCGCGTGCACCAGCGGCGTATAGCGCTGTGCGAACGCTTTATCGCCCAGCACTTCCAGCGCCTCCGCCAGCAACCAACTGGCTTCGATATCGTGACCGTAGGAATAGCCACCGGAAATATCCCGCCAGTCCATCTCCAGAAACAGCCGCAGGTGGCCGTTATCGAGATTGCCGATGTATTCACAGAACCACTGAATGCTCGCGCGCAGCGCAGCGGCCACTTCCTCCGTCGGCAGCGCGCGGTAGAGGCCGGTATAGGCCTCCAGCACGTGCAGATGGTTGTTCATGGTTTTCGGCGCGTTCAGGTCTTTCTCACTCAACCGGTAGTCGGCTACCGCGCTCCAGTCGCGGGCTACCGCTTCCACATAGCCACCCAGATCTCGGTCCACGCAGTTGGCTTCTATCCTGCGGAAATACTGCAGCGCTTTTTCCAACGCCAGCGCGTTGCCGGTAAGACGGTGGAAGCTGGCGAAGCCATAAATACAGAACGCCTGGGCATAGGTTTGCTTCTTCGCTTCGCGCATCTGGCCGCGATAATCCAGCGACCAGAAAGCGCCGCCGTGTTCGGCGTCATCGAAATACTGCATGAAGTAATCGAAGGCGCGCTGCGCCAGCGCAGTCGCTTCCGCGTCCGGCTTGCCGGCGGCGCGATAATGCAGCCCCAGCTCGCTGAAGAACCACAGAATGCGTGCATTCAGCACCACACCCTTGTCCGCTTGAACACGCGGAATGTTGTACACACTGACCTCGCCGAGAAACCCGCCGTGGGCTTCATCCAGCGAATAGTCCCGCCACCAGCGCGCGATACCCTCAAGGTGGTGTTCAAACTGCGGGACCAACGCTAACAGAGCGTCTTGTTGCGTCCGCGGCGGTTGCGGGATTGCTGCTTCCAGGCTTTCCATCACTTACAGGTCCCTGAGTACCGCGGCGTTGCGCTCGATCAGTTCGATGCGGGCTTGTACAGACGTGGCAGAGCGCAGCCCGTCTTCCGGGGTGTTCATACAGTAGTCCAGCAGCTGTTCGACGGTGCTGGTGGCTACGTGCAGGCGGGTATCGGAGGAGGCGTAATAGAGGTACACCTTGCCCTGATCCTGAATCCAGCCGTTGCTGAATACCACGTTGGACACATCGCCGAGACGCTCACTGCCTTCCGGTGCGATCAGGTGACCGGCGGGGCGGTGGGTCACCTGCCAGGGGCAATGGAGATCGGTCATGAACATGTACAGCACATAGCGCAGACCAGCGGCGGTATTGCGCACACCGTGAGCCAGGTGCAGCCACCCTTTGTCCGTTTTGATCGGCGCCGGGCCCTGGCCGTTCTTCACCTCCTTGATGGTGTGGTACACCTTGGTATCCACCAGGGTTTCGCTCAGCACTTCCGCCTTTTCCATCGAGTCGGTGAGACCCCAGCCAATACCGCCGCCGCTGCCAACACTGATAAAACCATCCTGAGGGCGCGTATACAGTGCATATTTGCCGTCGACAAATTCCGGGTGCAATACCACGTTGCGCTGCTGACCGCTGTGGGTGATCAAATCTGGCAGGCGCTCCCAGGTTTTCAGGTCTTTGGTGCGCGCGATACCGCATTGGGCTTCCGCCGCGGAGATATCACCGGGCTGCTTTAGGTCCTTGCGCTCGGTGCAGAAGAGGCCGTAGATCCAGCCGTCCTGATGCTGCGTGAGACGCATGTCGTACACATTGGTGTCAGGGTTTTCCGTCTCGGGCATAACCACCGGCTTTTCCCAGAAACGGAATCCGTCCACGCCGTTGTCGCTCTCGGCAATGGCGAAGAAGGACTTGCGATCGACGCCTTCCACCCGCACCGCGAGCAGGTATTTGTCACCCAGTTTGATGGCGCCCGAGTTGAATGCGGCGTTGATGCCCTGGCGCTCCATCAAGAACGGGTTGCTGGATTCGTTCAGATCGTAACGCCAGTCCACCGGAATATGGTGGCGGGTGATGACCGGATTCTGCCAGCGCTGGTAGATGCCGTTGCCAGCTGCCGCCGGTTGGTTCCGCTGTTCCAGAAGCGTGTTCTGCTGTGCAATCAGAGCGCGCACATTGTCGAGGTACTGAGTCATAAAGTGCCTGTAACCTGTTGTTACTTTTACATCTGGCGGCGCGGCCGCCTCCCCAAAAATTTTGTTGGTATCAGTTGGCGATTGCACTGCGCTGGCCACCGCTGCCGGCATTTGCAACACCGCCGTCTTCGTTTTCCGCGGCATCCGGATCATTGCGCAGGTGCCGGTACCAGTTGCGCCACAGGAACAGGCTGGCGGCGACGATCACTACCATGGCGATGGAGAATTCCGGCCAGTGGCGGATCACCAGGAATATGGGAGCCGCGGTCAGTGCGGTGTGCCACAAAATGCCCACGGCGCAGTTGGTGAGATCGCGCGCACAATCGCGATTTGCCTCAAGCCCGGGATGCTCTTCCTGTAGCGCGCGGTGTACCGGCGCCCAGAAGCCCCAGGGGCGGGTTTTGAAATAGAACGCCTTCAGCGTTTCCATATCGTCCGGCCGGGTCAGCAGCGAGCCGGCGACACTGGCGGCCACACACAGGGCGAACAACCAGGGGAAGGCATACAGCGGTGACAGGTCGGTGAACATCAGCGGCACCGCGGCAACCAGGCCGGCGAGCATGCCGTAGAAGTAGCCGAAGCCGTTCATACGCCACCAGTACCACTTGAGAATATTTGCGGCGGTGTAACCACCGTAGAGTGCGCTTACGATCCACAGAATGATGTCGTTCAGCGATGGAGCAAACAGGCCGATGCCCGTGCCCAGCACCACGAACAGAATGGAAACCATATAGCTCATGCGCATATAGGTTTTTTCGCTGCCGTTCGGGTTGAAGTAGCGCTTGTAGACATCGTTGACCACATAGGCCGGCGCCGAATTGGTGGTGGCGGCAAAGGTCGACATGAAGGTGGCCAGCAGGCCGGCAATGACCAGGCCTAGCAACCCCTGGGGCACATAATTTGCCAATGCGAACGGCAGAATCTGCTCAAAGTCCACATCGCCGCCCATCGCCCGCAGGTCGTCGGTGAAAAACACCAGCGCCAATATGGTGAGGCCGGTAATCATCATGTAGCGCGGAAACAACAACACCAGATTCACCAGCCAGCTCATTTTGGCGGCCTCCACAGGCGTGCGTGCGGAGAGAATACGCTGCATGTCGTAGTTGGGCGCAGGGCCCGCCATGCTCTGCAGGATGCCCTTCAGCAGAACCAGCACAAAGAACACCGAGAAAAAGGACCAGCCGTCGTCGATGATGCGCTGGTTGGCACTCTCAAGAATTCCGCTCCAGTCGAGATCCAGGGTGTGCCCCACGCCCATGCTGTACCAGCCCGCGGGCACTGCCGCCTCCAGCATTTCCGGAGACACCTGGACCATGGCAATTAATCCGATGGCGATACAGGCGATGGTCATTACCACAAACTGCATCACCTCGGTGAGCACCACACTGAACATACCGCCCTTCACCACATACACGGCGGTGATCGCGGTGAGGATCAACCCGTAGCAAATTTCGTTGGTGTGCGGGTCTGCCGCCAGCTGCCACGGCATAAACGCGGCGGCAAACTTGCCAATACCCACAAACCCGTAGGCGAGATACCCAAGCACCACCAGCAGCGCAAAGGCGACGATAATCAGATGGGACAGCTCCGCACCGCGGCCCTCACCGAAGCGGAAACGAATCCACGCAGCCCCCGTCATCACGCCGGAGCGACGCAACCACAGAGACAGAAATACCATCAGGAAAATCTGATTGAAGGCGGGCCACAACCAGGGGATATAGACACTTTTCAGGCCGTAGATGAACAGCAGGTACACCATCCACATGGTGCCGGAAATATCGAACTGACCAGAGGCGTTGGACAGCCCCAGGTAGTACCAAGGCAGCTTGTTACCGCCAAGAAAGTAACTCTGAATATTCCTTGAGGCCCTGCGGGAAACCCAAAAGCCGATAAACAGGGTTGCCAGCAGGTAAAAACCGATGACCAACAGGTCGATAGGTGCGAGATTCATTGCCACTCTTCTCTCTAGATCGCCTGGCACGGCTGGGGCCTGTTACCAGCCCTGGGCGGTGCTCGTTATTGTTCTCGTCGCCGGCCACTCAATCACCCGCCGCGACGTTGTTCCCTCACGCCTTGTAATAACGGACGCATGCCGTCGAAGGTTCGCGTCAGGCATCAATGTAACCGGTTACACATCAATTTACTAGAGCTCGCACAAGAATTCCGGTAAGTTTTCCCGCTCTATTTGCGACTCTGGCGCCTGCAAAGGTCGCCATTTTCTGGTCAACAGCCCGCCTGCAGTGAAACGAAAGCATGTCGAATATCAGGGAAGTCTCCCGGGCAGCCGGTGTCTCCATCGCCACCGTATCCCGGGCGCTCAGCAATCCAGAGAAGGTATCGGAAGCGGCCCTCAAAAAGGTCTACGCCGCCATCGAGAAGGTGGGCTACCGCCCCAATATGATGGCGCGCAACTTTCGCGCGGTGCGCGCCTATTCCATCGTGGTGCTGGTCCCCAACCTCTCCAACCTGTTCTTTGCCACGGTGATCCGCGGCATTGAAGACGCCGCCCAGCAGAAGGGCTACAGTGTGCTGCTAGGCGACACCCGCGACTCCACGGCGCGCGAGGAGGAGTACATTCGCCTGGTGGAAACCCGCCAGGCCGATGGCATTCTGCAGTTGCGGCCGCACACCCCGGGCAAGTCCCTGGAACCCAAAGTGGCCATTCCGATGGTCTCCGCCTGTGGCTGTGAAAACACCCCCTACCCCTCGGTGCGCATCGACAATACCGGCGCCGCGAGAGAAATCGTCGACTACCTGATTGGCCAGGGACACCGTCGCATCGGCGTACTTTCCGGTCTGGTGGACAATCCCCACGCCGTGGACCGACTGCGCGGCTATAAAGAGGCCCTGGCCGCAGCCGGTATTCCGTTTGACCCCGACCTGCAGATCAACGGCGACTTCACCCTGGGCTCCGGCCTGATGGCCGCAAGCCACTTTGCCCGCATGAAGGATCGCCCGACCGCCATTTTCTCCATGAACGATGAGATGGCCATCGGCTGCCTGCAGGGGCTGAAGTCCGCCGGCATCAGGGTACCGGAAGAAATGTCGATCACCGGTTTCGACGATATTGAGTTCGCCCGCTACAGCGATCCTCCCCTGACCACCGTGGCACAGCCCGCGGAAGAACTGGGGCGTGTGGGCTTCCAGACCCTCCTGGAACTGATCGAGGGCAAAGAACTGGGCAACGCGGAAACCGTGCTGCCCTATGAATTTGTGGTGCGCAGAAGTACCCCGCCACTGAAAGGTTGATGCCAGCGGCAACAATCCCCTTGCCCCCAAGCCGCACCCGCCCCCTCCCGATTGCACAGCGTCTTCCGGGGCGCGGCTCGACACACCGTTGTAACCGGTTACGCCAAAAGGCATAATGTCGCCGAATCCGGTTCCCGATACTAGACTCAACATGTAACCGGTTACAGATTTTGTAACAGTCACCACAAGAACATCAGACATGCTCAACGATCTCACCAAGTGGGCCGACCATCTGACCCACTGGATGTCCCGCTCCGCCCTGCCCCTGTGGCTGGAACAGGGCTTCGACCCGGAAACCGGCAGCGCCCACGAACGGCTGGATGACAAGGGCCACGCCGATCTCGCCTGCCCCAAGCGGGTGCGGGTACAGGCGCGACAGATGTTCGTATTGGCCAGCGCGCAGCAGCGCGGCTGGATTACCGATGGTGCCGCGCGGGTGGAACGCCTGGATACCTTTACCAGCCGCTTCGCCACACACCCCCAGGCGCCGGATGTGTTCGTGCACGTGCTGAGCGCGGACAATGAAATCTCCGACGCGCGTCAGGACGTGTATGACATGGCGTTCTTCCTGCTTGCCTGCGCCTGGCGTTTCCGCGCCTTTGGCGATGCGTCCGCACTGCGCAAGGCGGACGCCCTGACCCGGCACCTGGACAACTACATCAAGGGGCCCCGGGGGGGCTGGCTCGAGGGCGACTACGACAGTAAGGCCCGCCGCCAGAACCCGCACATGCATCTGTTCGAGGCGTTCATCGCCCTGTATGACGCCACCCGCGACGGTCGCTGGCTGGCCCGCGCCGGCGAGATCTTCACGTTGTTTGAAAACTGCTTCTACGACGCCGAACACGGCGTACTGCTGGAATACTTCCATCAGGACTGGCGCCCACTCAGCGGCGATGAAGGCCAGGAAGTGGAACCTGGCCATATGCTGGAATGGGTGTGGCTGCTGCACCAGTATCACCGCCGCAGCGGTGCACCGGTGCGGCGCTATACCGACCGCCTATACCTCAACGCCATAAATTTCGGGCTCGAGCCGCACACCGGACTGCTGTATGACGCTGTCGCCCTCGACGGCGCACCCCTGAAAACCACCAAGCGCTGCTGGCCCCTGACCGAGCTGATCAAGGCCAGCCTGTGCCAGGCGGAAGCCGGCAGCGAACTGGCGGAAACCCAGGCCGCACGCGCCATACAGACCCTGTTCAAGTACTACTTTTCCAACGAGATACCGGGTCTGTACATCGACCAGCTGGACGGTGCCAATCAGATTCTGAACGGAAAGGCCCCCGCCAGTACCCTCTACCACCTGATGGTGGCCACCACCGAAGCAGCGGATTACGCCGCCGCCAAGCGACTGAAATTGAGAGCCGAACATGTCCCAGCCCCCAGTGCCCACCTTTCCAGTAACAGCCTTTAAGGCCTATGACGTTCGCGGCCGCGTTCCAGACGAGCTGAACGAAACCATCGCCTGGCGCATCGGGTACGGCTTCGCCCGCCTGCTTGGTGCGCACAACCTGGTGGTGGGCCACGATATCCGCCTGAGCAGCCCCGCGCTGACCGAGGCTGTAATTGACGGCATCTGCGCAGCGGGCTGCAACGCGGTCCATATCGGCCAGTGCGGCACCGAGGAAATCTACTTTGCCACCTTCGCAGGTGACAACGCCGGCAAACGTTTCGATGGCGGTCTGTGTATTACCGCCAGCCATAACCCGGCCGATTACAACGGCATCAAGCTGGTACAGGCAGGTGCGGCACCGCTGGCCGGCGATTGCGATCTGGACAAACTGAAAGCGCTGGTCGCCGATGCGGAGATGCTTCCGGCCGCGACGCCGGGTACGGCATGTCACTGCGATTTTAAAGCCCAGTACAACACGCACCTGATGCAGTGGATCGACACCAATCGGCTGCGCCCACTGCGCATCGTGGTCAACGCCGGTAATGGTGGTGCCGGCAATATCGTGGACCGCCTGGAACCGTTGCTGCCGTTTGAATTCATCAAGCTCAATCACCAGCC
Source organism: Microbulbifer sp. SH-1 (assembly GCF_011326135.1). Lineage (NCBI taxonomy): Bacteria > Pseudomonadati > Pseudomonadota > Gammaproteobacteria > Cellvibrionales > Microbulbiferaceae > Microbulbifer > Microbulbifer sp. SH-1. The sequence goes on from NZ_CP046948.1 coordinate 2,602,367, forward strand.
GGATGGCCGCTTCCCCAAGGGCGTACCCAACCCCTTGCTGCTGGAAAACCGCGAAGAAACTGCACGTGCAGTCATTCAGAACAAAGCGGATTTGGGTATCGCCTGGGACGGCGACTTCGATCGCTGCTTCTTTTTCGACGAACAGGGCCGTTTTGTGGATGGGTATTACGTGGTGGGACTGCTCGCGCAGATCCTGCTGCAGAAAACCCCGGGCGCCGCCATCGTGCACGACCCGCGCCTTTACTGGAACACTCGTGCGGTGGTGGAAGCCGCAGGTGGAACCAGCAGGATTTCCAAAACCGGCCACGCGTTTATCAAGCAGGTAATGCGCGCAGAAGACGCCGTCTACGGCGGTGAGATGAGCGCACACCACTACTTCCGCGACTTCGCCTACTGCGACAACGGCACCATTCCGTGGCTGTTGATTACCGAATACCTGAGCGCCCGCAATCAGCCTCTGTCGACACTGGTCGCGGAAATGCAGCGGGCCTTCCCCTGCTCCGACGAAATCAACCGCAGCGTGGACGATCCGGATGCGATCCTGCACAAGATTCGCAACCACTTCGATGGGCAGCAGACGGCAACCGAAACGCTCGACGGACTGGGACTGGAATTCGATCACTGGCGGGTGAACATTCGCCAGTCCAACACCGAGCCACTGTTGCGCCTCAACCTCGAAACCCGCGCGGACAGCTGCCTGCTGCGCGAAAAAACCGAAGCCTTGCTTGCACTGATCGAACACTGAATTCGATTCACGGACCAACCAATTTTCTCGTCGCGTTGTCATTGCAACCGCAGCTTGTCTGCGGTTTTTTTATGCCCGGGCGCAGCAGCAAAACGGAATGGTTGTCGGCTTTCCATGCCGCCACTGCAAAAATTCAATCCGGTGCAGCAAGCGGCGAGAGACGATGAAATCTTTGCCCTAAGACTCTTTTAGCAAAAGATGCTGGATAAGGATGACGGTTTTCGCATCCCGGATTTCACCGCTGGCCAGCATCTCCCTGGCCCGGGTCAGCGGCAGCTCCAGCACTTCGATGTGCTCCTGCTCGTGGTCCAGACCGCCGCCAGCGCCGGTGCGCATGGCGTCGGTGCATTCCGCCAGGTAAAAATGCAATTTTTCCGTGACCGAGCCCGGCGACATGTACAGCTCAAACACCTTTTCGGCAGCGGCAATCCGGTAACCGGTCTCCTCCCAGGTCTCTCGAATAACACATTCGAGGGGGTCCTGATCCTCCAGTGCGCCGGCGCAGGCTTCCACCATCATTCCTGAGCGGTTGCCATTGAGGAAAGTGGGCAGACGGAATTGTGCGGTCAGTATCAACGTCTGCTTTTCGCGATTGAACAACAGCACCACCGCGCCGTCGCCGCGATCGTACACTTCGCGATTGTGCACCTCCCAGTTTCCATCGTCAGACAGATATTCAAACGTGTATTTTTCAAATCGGGACCAACTCTGGCAAAGCAGCTTGCCTTCCAGATTCCTGACTTTTTCGGACATGGACTTACCTCACTCTATTCGCGCACAGTCTGGCACTTGCCCGCGTCCTTTTGAATCCCTGTTGCCGTCTGTCAGCGCAGTACAGACAAAAAAACCCGGCAGAAACTGCCGGGCCAAGGGGATCACTCACGTGATCAGAGTGCGGAGGGAAATCCTCCTGAGAGAGCACTCGGTCGGGTCAAGGATTACTCACACATCTCTCCGGTAATTGCGGGCACTTCCAGTGGCTCTTCACTGGTCTTCTCCCCTTGATAGCCAAACTCCGCGTAGGTACCCGGCTGAATCACACTGTTCCAGCCAAGACCGGAGGCGGTATAGGGGTTACTGCCGGAAAGATTGGCGTTCCACAGATTGGTGATACGACTACTGCCGGTGTAGGAGAAGGTCAGCTGCCAGCCCTCGATAGGCGCATCCCCGGTGTTGGTAATGCGGATAGCGCCGGTAAAGCCGGCGCCCCAGTGGCTGCCCTCGATATATTCGCAGCTGGCAGTGCCACCGGAACTGCCACCGGAACTGCCACCTGAGCTGCTGGACGAAGAGCTGCTACCGGAAGAACTGCCACCGGAACTACTGGACGAGCTGGAACCCGATGATCCCGAGCTACCCGAACTGGATGAACCCGAGCTAGAAGAGCCCGAGCCGCCAGAACTCGAGGAGCTGGAGCTGGAGCTGGAGCTGGAGCTGGAGCTGGAGCTGGAGCTGGAAGAGCCGGAACCTCCGGAGCCCGACGAGCTGGAACTCGACGAACTGGAGCCGCCGGAAGAACTTCCCCCCCCAGGGTCTGCGTACAACAGACCGCGACCATTGGTGCCGAGATACACACGACCGTAGATGCGCGGGTCGCCGGTAATCGCCTCTCCCATATTGCCGTACTGGTGCGCGTCATCGTTGATACGTGTCCAGGTCGCGCCTTCGTCGGTGGAGCGGAATACACCGGTGACCTGATCCACCGTTCCCACCAAATACAGGGTCTGATAGCCGCTGCCCGGCGCCGCCGCACCAAGGCCGATATTCACGCCCTCTTCCACGCTGGCGATTTTTGTGAAGCTCGCACCGCCATCGGTGGAACGCCACAGACCGGTGAGCGTGTCGTCGCCAACCATTACACCACTGCCGGCAAGCCAGATATCTCCCTCAACTGCCGGGGCGGCGAGGAATTTGGCAGAGGTCGGCAAACCGCTGGCAACGGTTGCACTGAAGCTGGCACCGCCATTGTTGGAGCGGTAGAAAGTACCCGCGCTGAAACCGTAGAAAACCTGCGGGTTCACACGATCGCTCTCCACCCGCGCCCCCTCCGGCAAACCGGACGAGGCGGTCCAGGAACTGCCAAAAGTGGTGGACACATGAACGCCCGCACCCTGCGGGCTCCACACAATGGCACCGCCATCCGCACTCATTGCCACACTGCCGCCACCGGTCACTCCGGCCGGTTCCTGCCCGGCCCACCAGTTATCCCCGACGGAAGTGGAAACACCGATGTGCACCCCATCGACATTGCCCACGCGCACCATGATGCTTGGATCCAGCGCCGCGAAGTCGATACCGGTGGTGCTGGTGAGGTACGGGGTCTGATACATCAGTTCCGGCACCGCATTCACATCCACGTGTTTGAAGCCACCGATGTCACCGAGTGCGGAGAATATATTCGCGTTGCCACTGGGGGGGCTGGCGAGATCCAGCACCGCGGTTTCTTCCAACCCCTTGATCATGGGCTTGATGGTGACGATACCATCGCTGTCCCACGCGGTCAGATTGTTGGAGCCGTAGATGGTGGCGCCGGTACCGTACATGAAACGGTCGGAATTGTGCGGATCGATTTCCACCGACTCGTTCATCCAACCCAGTTTCAGCGCTTCCTCCGGCGGCTGTGGATTGGCGCCGAGGTGCAGCCAGGGCACCGAGCTGATATCCATTTCATAGCGCTTGCTGCGCTCGGGATACCCGGCCCAGTCCCAGATACGGCTCCAGGAGGCGCCGGCGTCGGTACTGCGGAACAGAACCATGTCCGGCCACCAGGAATTGAGCGAGGCGACCATCAGGGTATTCGGGTTTTGGCGGTCGATGGTGAGGCCGGAATAACCAAAGTACAGCTCGCCGCTGGCGGCGGTCATCGGGCTGATTTCACTCCAGGCCTGACTCGCCACGTCGAATTTCCACACCGCGCCCGTTTCCCCATCGTAAGGGCCGCCGGTATCGCTCATAGCCACATAGAGTGCGCCGTTCACTTCGTCGTACACGCCCTTGTGGGGAATCAATCCGGACGGTGCGCCGGGAATCACTCCCCAGGTTGCGCCGCCATCGGTGGAGCGGTAGAGCGAATACGCCTTATCCGCGACGCCGACGTAAATCACATCGGAACCTTGCCCGCTGTTGCCCGATGTGGGGTCAAACGTCACCCACACCACGCCCTGCAGCTTATTGCCGTAGCCTCCCTCGTCGTCTGGATCGGCGGCATAGGTACCGGGGTTGGGGAAGCTCTGTACCTTGTACCAGGTTGCGCCGTAATCGGTACTGCGCCACAGCCCTTCTCCCAGTTCCGCGCCGTAGTAAATGGTGCTGTTGTCGTTGGGATCGATGCGCAGTCGCTCCCCCATACCGCGGCCCGGCATATTGCCGCCTACCTTGAATGGCAACTCGGTGACCTGCCAGGTTTCGCCGCGATCGCTGGAGCGGGCAATGGCGCCGTTGTTCGGGTCCCAATCGTTGGTATACATCCCCAGCGCCGCGTAGACGCGATCCGGGTCTACCGGATCGGTGGCGATACTCATCACACCATTCCAGCCCCACTTGTCCCAACCTACCCAGTCGAGCAATGGCTCCCACTCCTGGTTCGCCTCGTTCCAGCGGTAAGCACCGCCGATATCCGTGCGCGCATAAATCAGATTGGGTTCGCTACGGTTGAAAATGATCGCCGGGACAAAACCGCCACCGTCGATACGCACGTTCTGCCATTGATACGCTTCCTGAGGCGCGGCCTCTGTGGAGGGTACGATGGAGAACACCAGTGCTGCGCCGGTACCAAGTGCCAGGCGCTGAATCGCATCTGGCAAGCTACGCAGGAAAAAATGTCTCTTGGTTTTTATCATCGCTATTACCTGTTTATTGGTGATTATTGTTAGAGGCTTTACTGATGGACCAGCGGCGTGCGGACCCCATGTTCCGCAGGCCGCGGGGGAAATTACTGAACAGTGCACCCGGGCAGGGAAATATTGCCCGGCGCGCCCTGCATACCGAAGGTCGCGCTTTGGCCCGGTTGCAGGCTTGCGTTGTACTCCACCGCATGGCCGACAATCGTGCTACCGCTGCTGGCGGCGAGCTGTACGCTCCAGGCATTACTGATGACAACAGGCTGCTCGAATGACAAAGCGGCCGACCAGTTGTCAACCGGCGCGCTGCCGCTATTGGTTATCGTCACACTGCCCAGCACAAAACCGGAACCCCAGTCGTTGAGGCCGCTTACGCTACAGGTGAGGCCGGACCCGGAAGAAGAGCCTGAAGAGGAACCGGAAGAACTGCCCGAAGACGACCCACTGGATGACGATGAACCAGATGAACTGCTGGAAGACGAGCTACTGGAGGATGAGCTGCCGGAAGATGAACTGGAACCACCACTGGATGATCCACTACCGCAGTTCGCGTATACCGTCGCGCACGTCGCCGTGGATGCGATGCCGTTGGCACCGTTGAACAGACGTTCACCCCAGGCCGAAAGATTGCCCGGGTCCCAATTCAGGGCCATATCGAGATAGGGCTCGGTATTGCCGGACCAGGACCAGCCGAGATAACCGATTCCGCGCGCTTCGGCTTCCGCGAGAATGGCATCCTCGTCTACCGGCTGCCCCTGATGCTCGTGGCCGAACTCTCCCACGATCAGCGGCAGTCCCATTTGCTGAAAGTCCTGCATATAGCTGGCGATGGTGCTGTGGTCGGCATAGACCTGATACATGTGTACGGAGAAAAGCACATTCGCCAGCGGGTCAGCGGCAAAAATTTGCGGCGCATTCGCGCGCATGTAGTTTTCCCAGTCCTGCCCCCAGCTTGAGGCATCCACCACAATAGTGTGGACCAGCCCCGCATCGCGGATACGCTGGATTGCTGCGGTAGTCCCTTCTACATAGTTGATTTCTGAAACAGAATTGCCGAAGGGTTCGTTGGCAATATTGATCAGAACAAAATCTTCCTGACCACTAAGGGCCTGGACAATGTCCGGGCTCACCCAGTATTCCGCAGCCTCGGATATATGAATCGCCGCGGCATCTTCGCCCCAGCCTGTCGCATCGTGTACTTCAAGCACACAGATCAGGGAATTGGCCTTGCACTGGTCGATCACTGCCGCTACGTTGGCGCCACTGTTCCGATTCCAGCGCCCGCCAGTGGCAAGCACCACCCGTACCGCATTGGCTCCGGCAGCGGCAATGTCCGCAAGAGCCTGTGGCGTGCGCCCCGGATACCATGTGTGGGCATGATTGACGCCGCGCATGACAAACACGTGACCATTGCCGTCCAGCAGTTGACCATCGTCAATAGAAAAGCCTGCCCATCCGTGCAGGGAGGTAATTAAAAATCCGGTGGCCACTGCACTGCGGAGCAGGGATTTCCCACCCAATCGTTGTAATAGTTTCATCTCTCTTCACCTTGTTGAATCTGCCAAATAGCAAACCGACACACCGGCCACGCAATGGACGATGCCGCGCGTGACCAGACATGCTCGATAAGGTGTGAGAAGAAACTGAGTTTTTATTTATTATTAAGTGAAATAGTGATGCGAGAAAAAAACGGGCAGGGAATACACACCCACCCAAGCTCACACCAACTCACGCAAACTACTCATGCAAAAGCAACAGAGTTTCCAGTTCACCATTAAGACGTTTCAGCAACTCAAATAATGGCAACTCTGTGAACATTAGCGCGACATTTATTGATGACATCCTCACATTTCCGCCATCTCGACAAGCATTCCCAAGGGACGCCTTAAAAGGTCCAGCAGTCCAAGCTGACAATCGTCACTGCACCAGTAATTTCGACAGCGTGGGTTCCATCGCTTCCGCCCAGATCTGATAGCCACTTTCGCTCAAGTGCAGGTAATCGGGCATAATTTCCTTGGTTAGTTCACCGTCCGGCTGCAGAAATTCACTGTAGATTTCCTGATAAAAAATCTGCTCGTTGTCTGCGTACCCCTTGATGATGTTATTGATTCCGAGATTTACCTCACGCATGGGGGTACCCGGTTTCGGATCGCGGGGGAAAATACTCAATAGCAGAATTTTCATTTGCGGTTGGCGCGCGGTGAGCTCGTCAAGCACAGCGCGGATGCCCGCTGCGGTCAACTCCGGGTCCTCCAGCCTGTGGCCGGTATTGTTGGTGCCAATCATCACCACGCCGGCTTTCGGCCTGATACCATCCAGTTCCCCATTTCGCAGTCGCCACAACAGGTTTTCCGTGCGATCACCACCGTAGCCAAGGTTTACTGCGTTGCGATCCGCGTAGTATTTTTCCCAGACATTTTTTCCCTCCCGCTCCCAGCCTTCGGTAATCGAGTCTCCCAGCATCAGCAGGTCGACCCCGCCCTCTGCAAGGCGCCTTTGATTGCGTTCAAAGCGCTCATCCCACCATCCCTGCGACCAGTATTCGTGGCGGGTAGCCGGGGTAGTGGAAAGTGTGCGGTAGTCCGGGCACTGGTCCTTGGCGCGGGCGGATTTTTCCAGGCGCACATTGGCAACCGCTACCTGACCTTTGCCGCCGGCGCGCAGAGCAAAGGGAACACTGATACTGGAGAAATCATCGCCCTCCCGTACAAAGCAGCTGAGCTTGTAGCTCTCACGCTGCCAGCCTTCGCCCTGTGCCTTCCGCGCGGGTACCGTCAGTTCCACGCGACGTTCACAGTTATCGCCACACTGGACCTCCAGCGCGAGATCGCCATTGGCGAGATCGTCCACCTTCAAGTCAAACGACAGCACGCCTTCCTCCACATAATTGGACAAGTCCAACGGGCCACCGTGTTTCAGGCTGAGCCTGGCGAGCCAGGTATCCTGCCACTTGAACGTGAGCGCATCCTCCTGCACGTCTTTATCCGTGGTAACCACACTGACGCGGCCACTGGGCAATCTGGCGAAGGCCCCGCTCAGTAGCTGGTTCTGTTCGAAGTCGTCGATCTGAATGCCCCAGGGTTGCAGTGGGCGTCCGTCATACAAGGCGTAGGATTCTGGTTCGCCGCGCACCAGGCCGGGTACATTTTCCGCAAGCTGTTTTGGCCCGCCTTTCTTATCCGCCAGGCTCAGGCCATAGCCGGAGGCAAACAGTGGTTTGTAATCGTCGTGGTGGGGGTTCAGCTTTGCCTGCAGAGGCAGGCCGGGCCAGGAGAACGACAACCGCCCGGTAAAATCGTAACGCGCCCTGCCGTGGCTATCGGCGATCAGCATGTCCGCCACGCCATCGCCTTCTGTGCCCGGCAGCCAGGCCGCCACGAAAGCATCAGAGGCATTGATTTCCGGATTGACCCAAAGCGGGCGCCCAGAGAGAAATACGGAAACCACGGGAATATTCTGCGCTTTGAGTTTCTTCAGCAGCGCCAGGCTTTTCTTGTTACCCGGCTCAAATTCCAGGGTATTGCGATCTCCCTGCCCTTCCGCGTAGGGATATTCACCAAACACGACAATCGCCGCGTCTGGCTTATTCGCAAAGTCACCATGTTCAGAAAGGACTGCATTGCCACCGGCGGCCTTCACCGCATTTTTGATCCCCGCGTAAATGGAGGTAGCTCCGGGGAATTTTTCGTTGGGGATGCCCGCACCCTGCCAGCTCACACTCCAACCACCGGACTGCATGGCGATGCTGTTGGCACCGGGGCCGGCGACCAGAATATTCTGGTCGGGCTTCAGCGGGAGAATTCCCTTTTTATTCTTCAGCAAAACCAGACTTTCGCGCACCGCGCGCCGCGCCAGAGCGCGGTGCTCCGCACTGCCCACCACACGTTCATCGCCAGCCAGCGCGCGCTCGGAGGGCTTTTTGTCGAACAGACCCGCGCGCAGCTTCACCCGCAGAATGCGCCGCACGGCGTCGTTGAGACGCGCTTCTGGGATTTCTCCACTTTTCACCTGAGCGAGGGTGTTGGCGATCATATTTTTCCAGTCGTAGGTGACCATCAGCAGGTCAATACCGGCATTGATCGCCTGCGGGCAGTTATCGTTGGTGCACCCCACCACCTGGCCGTGGCCATTCCAGTCGCCCACGACCAGACCATCGAAACCCATTCGATGTTTCAGCACATCGGTGAGAATATATTTGTTGCCGTGGTGCTTCTCACCATTCCATTCCGAGAAGCTGGCCATAATGGTCTGCACACCGCTTTCGATAGCGGCGGGATAACCGGCGTTGTGGATATCGACCAGTTCCTGTTCGCTGATCCGCGCATCGCCCTGGTCGTCGCCTTCAAAGGTACCGCCGTCGGCGAGGAAATGTTTCGCCGATGCGAGCACACGGGTTTCCGACAGAAATTCGTCACTGCCAACTCTTCCCTGCAACCCCTCCACCATGGCGGAAGCAAAGCGTCTTACGACGGCGGGATCTTCGCTGTAACTTTCGTAGGTGCGCCCCCATAAATCGTTCTGGGCAACAGCCAGGGTGGGGGCAAATACCCACTCCACACCGGTGGTGCGCACCTCGCGCGCCGTAGCCGCGCCAATCGCGCGCACAAGCTCTGGATTGCCGCTGGCGCCGAGGCCAATATTGTGTGGGAACAGAGTGGCGCCGGTGAGATTGCCGTTGCCGTGAACCGCGTCGGTACCCCAGAACACCGGGATCGCCACACCGCCATCGCGGGTGTCCATGGAGGCCTCCCAGAACGCATCCGCCAATGCCAGCCAGTCGTCGGGCCCGGCATTTTCCTTGCGTCCAGGAATGGAACCGCCGCCATTCAGCACCGAACCAATATGGTACTTCTTCACTTCTTCCGGCGTGATCGACTGGATCTCCGGCTGCATGATCTGGCCGACCTTCTCTTCCAGGGTCATTTTCTTCAGCAGCGCCTCCACCTGCCTTTCCACACTCGGGGAAACTTGCGGGCTTCGGGTTTGCGGCCAGAGGTCGAGGTTGCGCGTGGGCTCAGCTGCACTGGAAGCCGAGGGAATAGCGGCCAGTAAAATACTGGCGGCGAGCAGTTGACGCAGCGGATTTCCCTTGCGCGAAATGCCCCGGATGACGGTTACATTCATGAAGATCGCCCTCGTTATTATTTTTTGAAGGGTTAGTCTGCCCCGACGATTTAATCGGGTTAATCATATAAATTGCATCAAGCTAAAAAAATTCCCGGGCATGCCCTTTTCAGGGCAGAGGCCGCGGGTTCAAACGAGTCTTACAGACCCGTGGGGGAGCCGATGCAATCGGAAACTCAGCCCTGCATCTGCTCCAGTTCGCGACCTTTGGTTTCGCGCACGTACTTGCCGACGAAGAAGATCGAGATAAAGGCGCAGATAGCGTAGATACCGTAGCTGCCGGAGAGCTGGATGCTGACGAGCAGCACCGGGAATGAAAGCGTAATGCCGAAGTTCGTCAGCCACTGGGCCAGACCGGACACCGCCAGACCCGAACCGCGAATCTGATTGGGGAACATTTCTCCCAGCATGACCCACATCACCGGGCCCCAGGAGGCGTTGAAGAACACCACGTAAGCGTTGGCCGCAAGCAGCGCGATGGTACCGATGGAGTCCGACAGCCTGAGCGCGCCGGTTTCATCCAGAGTGGCCTGGGAAAAGGACACCGCCATGATCGCCAGGGTCACGGCCATGCCGATGGAGCCAAACCACAGCAGTGGTTTGCGGCCGATCCGGTCCACCAGTACCAGCGCCGCGATTACCGCGGCGATGCTCACCGCACCGGACACCACGTTGATCAGCAGCGCATCATTCTCGGTGAAGCCCACGGACTGCCACAGCACCGCGCCGTAGTAGAACACCACATTGATGCCCACCAACTGCTGGAACACGGCGAGGCCAATGCCCACCCACACAATGCTGCGCAGCTTACCGGTTTTGGCGTCTTTCAGATCGGACAGGCTGGGGCGGTGGTCATCGGCGAGAGAGGCGCGGATATCCCGCTCCTTCTCCGCCGCCGCGCGCGCACCAAACAGCCGGGTCAGAACACTGCGGGCGGAATCGCCGCGGCCGCTGGCCACCAGGAACCGCGGGCTTTCAGGGATGAAATACAGGCCGATAAGGAAGACCGCTGAGGGGATCAGCTCGATCCAGAACATCCAGCGCCAGGCCTCGTACCCCATCCAGAATTCTGTAGTGGAAGCCCCCGCAAACTTGGCGATGGCGTAATTGCTGAGGAACGCCGCGGTGAGGCCGCAGATGATTGCCACCTGCTGTACCGTGGCCAGCCTTCCCCGATAGGCCGCCGGCGCTACCTCGCTGATATACGCAGGGGTCATAACACTCGCGGCCCCTACGGCGAGACCGCCGAGCACACGATAGAGCACAAACTCCAGCGAACCGGTGGCGATACCGGATCCCCAGGCGGAAACGATAAACATGATGGCGGAGGCCACCAGCAACGCCTTGCGCCCGTATTTATCCGCCAGGGTACCGGCAAAGAAAGCGCCGATGGCACAGCCCAGCAGCATGGAGGCAACATTGAAGCCGGTACCGGCAGAATCGGAGTTGAATGCGGTCTGCAGGCCTTCCACGGTGCCGTTAATTACACCGCTGTCGAACCCAAACAGGAAGCCGCCGATCGTGGCCACACCGCTGATGGCGATGACCAGGCCGTGGTTGGTTTCTGAGTGGATGGCCTCTCGCTGAAGAGCCTCGGACATCTCGTTTCCGGGTGCGGCGCCAGCATTTGCATCAATGGCCGCACCACCGCTGGCGGTGGTATTCATTTTTGTTCTCTCTCTCGCTATGGGCCACTTGGCGGCTCCGATCTAATTCTCGGTCAGCCTCCTCCATACCCTTCAACCTGCTATGGGTCAGGGCGGGAGGCCGACCGCCTATTTATACAATTAATCACACGATTATGTAAACGATTACAACACCTGGTACGGGAATGGCGCGTAGAGTCACGAATCCGCCGGACACCGCCCAAAAAAAAGCCCCATCGCTGGGGCTTGTTATCCTTCTCCGGTCAGGCTGTCGCGGCTTCACCGTCGCCGTCCGCCGACGCGGTCACCGGCTCCTGTTCGCGCACAAAGAACACCGAGATTGCACCGCACACCATGAACACACCGGCCAGCATGATGATGTAGATGGCCTGGTTATCGAACAAGGTGGCCAGAATCGGCCCCGCCACCAGCGCGGAGAGAATCTGCGGCGCGGCAATGGTGAAATTGAAGATGCCCATATACACCCCGGTCTTGCTGGCGGGCAGCGCGTCGGAAAGGATCGAATACGGCATTGCCAGGATCGCCGCCCAGGCAATGCCCACGCCGAGCATCGGCAGCAGCAGGCCAACGGCACCGCTGGGCACGGTCACTTGCGTGACCAGCAGGTTTACCTGGGTGGCGTCACCGCCTTGGAACAGCATGAAGCTCATATAGCCCACGCCACCCGCAAGCAGCGACAGCGCATAGGTAAGCTTGCGCCCGATGGTATTCGCCACCCGCGCCAGCACCAGGGAGAAGAGCGCGGCAAACAGCGAGTAAGCGGCAAAAATAATGCCCACCCAGTCACCGGCAGCACCTTTGGCGGCGGCAATGTGCGCAGGAACTTCACCGACGGACGCGAGATAGTGGGAATCAAACCACTTGGCCTCCACACCCCACACGTGCTGGGTGATGGCCGGGGTGGTGTAGACCCACATGATGAACAGGGAGAACCAGGAGAAAAACTGTACCAACGCCAGCTGGCGCATGGTCTTGGGCATGCTCACTAGCAGACGGAAGAAACCGCCGAGGCGCTGGGCCAGGGACTTGCGCTCCGCCAGTTCACGCGCCACCGCGTCGGCGTCGATGCCTTTGTAAGCGTTGTATTCCGCCGGTGCGTATTCTTTGGTGCGGAACACCGTCCACAGCACCGAGCCCAACAGCACCGAAGCGCCGAGGTAGAAGGCCCAGATTACCGAGGGCGCCACCTCTCCCGAACGGGAAGTGTTTTCGAGACCGATTACGTTGGTCAGGATAAACGGCAGCATGGAACCCATCACCGCGCCGATATTGATCAGCAGGGACTGCACCGCGTAGCCCACGGTGCGCTGTTCAGATGGCACCATATCGGACACCAGCGCGCGGAACGGCTGCATGGTGACATTGAAGGCCGCATCCATCAGCGCCAGCATCACGCCGCCAAACAGGATCGGCGCAATGAATGCCACCGCGATTCCCGCATTGGGCATAAATGCCATGCCGAGTGCCGCGGCAATCGCACCGAACAGGATATAGGGATTGCGACGACCGAAGCGGTTCCAGGTGCGGTCGGACGCGGAGCCGACGATCGGCTGCACAACCAGCCCCATCAATGGCGCCACTATCCAGAACAGGGACAGGGAGTGCAGGTCAGCGCCGAGGTCGGAGAGAATCCGGCTGGCGTTGGCATTCTGCAGGGCAAAGCCGAACTGCACCCCGAGAAAACCGAGGCTGACGTTCCATACCTGCCAAAAGGGAAGCTTGGGCTGTTTGTTCATCGCATTAACCGCCTGTTTATTGTTTATGTCGGGCGTGAACACCGGGTTGATACGGTGCGGCGCTCTGGTTATGCGAGGCATTGTGTCAGCCGGAACAATGCCGGCCATCCTCCCCTGCGGGGGTGGAGGGCAACAATGTTTGCGCGCCGGCAATCCTTGCAGCGTGAGTCAACAATGGCGAAAGTCACCTGAAAAAGTTCATTAAGACCCATAAATGGGACATAAGGTCTATTTATATTAAATAAGTCCCGTATTGGGGACATTAATTCAATAGATTGCAATATCCGTAAATAGGGACATAATCCATAAAGGTTTCGCTTAAATCCCGAATAAAGCACCTTATGAACCTTGAATTGAAATCCCCCGCTGCCATTGCGGAAACTCTCGGCCAGCGCCTGAAACAGGCGCGCCTCAACCGGGACCTCACCCAGCAAGAGGTGGCCGAGCGTGCCGGCCTCGGCCGCAAGGCCGTGCTCAATGCGGAAAAGGGGAAGGCCCAGCTGGAGGTGCTGATCGCCATACTGCAGGCCCTCGATCTCACCGCCCAGCTCGACAATTTCCTGCCGCCACAACCGCCCTCTCCCATCCAGCTCGCCAAACTGCAGGGTAAACAGCGCCAGCGGGCCTCGGGGCAGCGCGGTAAGGGCAGCGATAACGAGGGGGAAGACGACGAGCAGGGGGAAGACGACGAGCAGGAGGAACCCGCATGGTAATGGAAGTCATTGAAGTGAATTATCTGGGGCGGGCCGCCGGCGCGGTCAGCTTCGATACCGATACCGGCATCGGCGCCTTCGAATACGACCCCGCATTTCTCGACAGCGGTATCGAACTCTCCCCGCTCAAGATGCCGCTGGCGCGGCGCATCTACAGCTTCCCCGAACTGCGCTTTGACACCTTCCGCGGCCTGCCCGGACTGATCGCCGACTCCCTGCCCGACGATTTCGGCAATGCAGTACTGAACGCGTGGATGGCCGCCCAGGGCAAAAACCCCGCAGACATCAGCCCGCTGCAGCGGTTGCAGTACACCGGCAAGCGCGGCATGGGCGCCCTGGAATACAGCCCCGCCACACGCATCAAAAGGCTCAACGCCTCTCAGGACATTGCCATCGACGAGCTGGTGGCCATCGCCCAGGAAGTGCTCGACCACCACAGCGGCTTCAGCGTGCATCTGGATAAAACCGGTGAAGACAACCGCGAGGCGATGATGGCATTGATGTCCGTCGGCATGAGCGCCGGCGGTGCCCGCCCCAAAGCGGTACTCGCCTTCAATAAAGATTTCAGCCATGTGCGTTCCGGGCAAGCCGAAGTACCGGAGGGCTTCACCCACTACCTGATGAAGTTCGATGGCGTCAGTGAACACAACAAGGATCGCGAAACCTTCGGCGACCCCATGGGCTTCGGCGCTATGGAATACGTGTACCACCAGATGGCCACCGACTGTGGCATCGACATGATGCCCTGCCACCTGCTGCAGGAAGGTAACCGCAGGCATTTCGTCACTGAGCGCTTCGACCGCCGCGGCAATGACAAGATCCATATCCAGACCCTGAACGGCATTGCCCATGTGGACTACAAAATTCCCGGCTCGTTTTCCTACGGCGAACTGTTTGCCGTGGCGCGACAACTGAAGCTCAGCACAAAAGAGGCCGAGCAACTTTTCCTGCGCATGGTGTTCAATATCGTCGCGCGCAATCACGACGATCACGCCAAGAATTTCGCCTTTCAGCTGGTCGGAAAAACCTGGCAGCTTGCGCCGGCTTACGACCTCGCCTACAGCTATAAGCCAGGCAGCAAATGGGTCAACAATCACTGGCTGAGCCTGAATGGAAAACGCGATGACTTCACCCGCGAAGATATCTACAGCCTGGAAAAGGTCAGCCCGCTGTTCAGCAGAAGGAAGATCGACCATATCGTGGATAAGGTGGTAGAGCAGGTATCCCGCTGGCGAAACCTGGCGGTGGAGCATGAAGTGCCGGCTTCATTGATCGACGAGATTGAGGGAAATCTTAGATTGCGCGTGTAGCCAAAAGCCCAGAAAAGGGCACAATGAGCGCATATGTGCTGGGCAACGCGGGGGTTCGAGTGCTCTGAAAAAATGCAATTGGAATCTACTGAGCGGGAGGGTCTAACATTGCCCCACCCGCCCCAAACCACATCGGGCTCAAAAGGAGAAAACCATGAGTGAACGAAACGGAAATTGCCTCTGCGGTGCAGTGAAGTATCAGATTACAGAAGATCCCATCATGACCAGAGTATGCTGGTGTCGTACCTGCCAACATATCGCAGCCAACGGCACCGTAAACCTTGTGGTCCCAAGCGAGGCTTTACACATTAACGGCGAGCTGAACAGTTATGTAAGTACCGCCGACAGCGGCAGTCAAGTCACCCGTCGCTTTTGTCCGGCATGCGGCAGCCACCTGTTCGCCAATTCATCGGCCCGCCCCCAGTTTACGGTTGTGCGTGCAGGCACTCTGGAAGATCCCTCATCGGTAAAACCCAGTGCGAATATCTGGGCCGCAAGCGCACCAGGCTGGGCCTGTCTCGACCCCACCCTGGAACGCCTCGATCAGCAACCGCTGCCACCCCGGACATCAACGGCCTGATTGGTTCAAACGCCCTCAACAGGATTTGATTGCGAAACCGTCACTGCCCTGCCAGTTTGGTCCGCTGCACCGCTGTTTTCCTCGCCAGGAAAATGGCGTGTCGCGCACCCTTGCCCGGGCGCTCACGTACGGTTACCACTTCGACTTGAAAGCCGGCTTTTTTGAGGCGAGTTGAGTACACGGCATCGGGTGACGCTGACCACACCGCCAGCACACCATCAGGGGCCAGGCAGCTGTAGATACAGCTGGTACCCTCAACGGAATACAGCCAGTTGTTGTCACTGTGGGTCAGCCCCTCGGGGCCGTTGTCGACATCCAGGAGTACCGCGTCGTAGCCACTGCCGCCTTTAAGCAGCTCGCCCACATCACCGATATGAACCTCCACGCGGCTGTCGTTCAGCGGCCGTCCGGCGCAGGCACCCAGTGGACCCCGGTTCCACTCCACCACTTCGGGAATCAGGTCGGCCACGATGACCTCGGCGCTGGGCGGCAGTGTCTCGAGTGCTGCAGCCAGGGTGTAGCCCATACCCATACCACCCACGACAACGCGCGCGTTGTTGTGGTTCCTGAGATGCGCACAGCCGAGTACCGACAGCTGCTGCTCGCTGTGAAACCGGCGGCTGTTCATCAGTTCACCGCGGGGGCCGGATAGGGAGATGGAGAACTCCTGCTCGCGCTGGCGCAGCGTGAGCAGACCGCCGTCATTGGGTATATGGGCGGTGCCGAGTTCGATCCAGGGTTTCATGTGGGGCTCACTTATGGGTTGCGGGGCGGGAAAGTGTGGGCAGCGCGCGCAATGTAGCACACGTTGGTTCGATATGCCGGTCACGTTAAAATGGGTGCACCCGCATGGACCACTAGCATATCCCCCGTACTTGTTGAGATAGTCATGAACCGCAGAAAGAAAGTGAATCAAATCCTGAAGAAGAAGGCCAAGAAGGCGAATGACAAGCTCAACCCAAAAAGCAAACCGCGCTACATATCCAAGCCAGAGCGTGCGAAACTGGGGCAGGAAGCCGGAGAGCAAGTGCCAGTGACAAGCCCTACCGATAAAAAATAAGGAAAACCAGCATTTCTGGCTGCAATTCATCAAGGAAGGCACAACTATGCACGCAATCCGACAGCTGCTCTCTGCGGCACTATTCAGCACAAGTATTTATCTGGTATTCGACCTGTTCGCACAGGGCTTTGATGTATACGTTTTCGCCGGTGCCATTGTGATCTACCTCTGTGCCTACTTCCTGTGGCCGAAAAAGGACAAGGAGTCCGACACCTTCTGGCTGGATATTGGCGAGCTGATAATCGAACTGCCATTTCGTGCGATCGCCATGCTGTTGCGGGGATTGGGCCGAGCCCTTTCCGGCAAGGGCACCCCGGACGTTGATATAGAATTCTGATCATCCACAGTAGAGCCCGGCATTAAACCTATGCAAATAATCTTACCGGCCATCTTTATTACCCTGCTGCTCTATACGGGCTATCGGGGATATCGAAATTCGCTGATTGTGAAGCGCGAGAGGCTGATCGATACCTTTCAGTTTCCAAGTACCCTCTCAACCAAGATCGTTGAGAAATACCCACACTTAAGTGAAAGGGATACCCGACGCGTTCTGAAAGGCCTCAGGGAGTACTTCCACGTTTGCAACATTGCAGGCAACCGGATGGTGTCAATGCCATCACAGGCAGTGGATACCGCTTGGCACGAGTTCATTCTTTTCACCCGCAAATACGAGCACTTTTGTAACAAGGCCCTCGGCCGCTTCCTGCACCACACACCCGCGGAAGCCATGAGCTCGCCCACCATCGCCCAAAAAGGCATCAAGCGGGCATGGAGAATCTCCTGCCACCGTGAAAACATAAAACCGAAATCCGCGCACAAGCTCCCCTTGCTATTTGCAATTGATGCAGAACTCGAAATACCAGATGGATTCAGATACACGCTTAATTGTTCCGGCCCCGGCAGCAAGGACTATTGCGCTGGCCATATCGGATGCGGAACAAGCTGCGGCAGTGGATGCGGCGGAGACACCGCAGGCTGCGGGGGTGGTTGCGGCGGAGACTAAATACGAAGCCAATCACCATGGCGGCTGGCGCCGCCAAAGCACGCCGTTAGCCGGCTACGCGATCAATGCTGCGCAGCCGCCACTACCGCCCTTCTCGCAACCTCTATCTTTTTCTTAAACAGCGGATGCATCCCATATCGATAGATATGGGGACGCTGGCCACATGGGTACCGCCTTCAATTTCTTTAAAGCGAATCGCCCCAGGGACGTCGTCGCGACTTCTCCGGCGGGCGCGCCAGTCGAGCATCAACTCCCGGCTCTTTACGAACCGGTCTATCGCTGAAGAGTGGCAGACAGGAAAGACCTATTTAGCGATGTAAAAACCGGCGATCAGCTAACCGAGAATTAACAGAAGAAAAGTTGCTTTATCGCCTTAGTTTGCAATGACTTTAGTGTCGCTACCTATATGACTCATATTATGCTAGGCCTATATTTCGTGAGCACCCCGATTAATTGAGCCACTACAAAACCAATAGTCTTCTGCAGTGCGCCTCCGGTCTTCAGAAACGTGCAGTTAAAGCCACTTTTTCGGATATGAGATCCCTGTAACAAACCGGTGATAAATCACTCCGAAAGCCACAATCAAAACTGCTCCCGTCGCCACGGGCATCAGCAGAAAATCCCAGTGTTCACCTGCGAGCATAACAACAATGGGGTTGGCTCCCGCCGGTGGATGGGTTGTATTTGTCAGTAGCATAGAGCCTACCGCCAGCCCCACCGCCAGCCCCAGCGACCAAGAGGTAACGCCCAGCGTGGAGGCAACGAATAAGCCGATCGCGGTAGTCAACAAATGTCCGATAACAATATTGCGGGGCTGGGCCAACGGGCTTTCCGGCAATCCGAAAAGAATGACCATTGTTGCTCCAAATGGCGCCATCAACCACACGGAGGGCTGAGTGACGTCACCCAGACTGCTCAGAGCGGTGATACAAAGCATCGCGCCCGCACCCGCTATCAGAGGTAGGAAATAACGCGACTTTGACAGGAATTGCGGCATGACTACATCTCCAAGGTAGACCGATCTGTCCACCAAGGTAGACAATTCAGTCTACCAATGTCAAGATGCAAGTGTCTGGTCTAGTCAGGAAGTTGCCGTGGACAAGCAGGATTTACTCATTCGCACAGCCTTTAGATTGTTCTACTCGCGCGGCATTCATGCAGTTGGCATAAATTTAGTGCTGGCTGAATCCGGAGTCGCCAAGAAAACGCTCTACCACCACTTTCCCAGCAAGGAGCACCTGGTCGAGGCGGCAGTTCGCTTTCGCGACCGCAGTTACCGCAAATGGCTTACCTCAAGGCTGGAGCAAGTTCCTGCTGGAAAACCCGCGCTATTGGAGTTATTTAATGCACTCGATGACTGGTTTCACAGTCGAGTCGCGGATATCGAAAATTTTCACGGTTGCTTCTTTATAAATGCCAGCGCCGAGTTCGGCGCTCAAGACAACATCATCCACCAGGCCTGCTCCGAGCATAAGGCCGCTATAACTGCCCTGATTCGAGAGCATGTGGATAAGTTGTCTATTCCGGAAAAGAAGAAAGATGAGATAACTCGACTAATCGTGCTCGTGAAGGAGGGGGCAATATCGCTGGCGCACGTTCAGGGAAATCTCGATGCAGCGCTCCAAGCCAAGAAAATTATTGAAGGTGTGCTGTCTGCCACTCAAGGACAAAAAAAAACCTCTATTGAAGAATGAAAGCATCGGTGCACTCAGTTTCACAGGCAATCTTATTGTTGGGCCATATACTCTGTGCCGTTTGCTTCCAGTAATGAACCCCTTGGGATGTCGCCAGATTTCAATGGCGCTACAAGATGCATAAAGTGTTGGTACGCGAATAATCCGCGTAAGATAGAAAAGGCCCCGGGAAATCCCGGGGCCTCATTGTCACCTCATTAAGGCAACACTCAGTGCAACACAATTACCTCGTTGGCATCCAGATTCAGCACTGCGGAGCCTCCGCTGACACTGACTGAATCGTTGCCCACCAGACTCGCGTACTGTCCATCCGCCAGTGCCAGGCCGCTCACATTGATCGAGGTGCTGCCGCCGCGGTTGACCGCCACGGTGACCACATCGCTGCCGGATACCCGCTCAAATACCAGAATATCCTGATTTACCCAGCGCTCGGCATAGCTGCCGGATGCCAGTGCCGGGCTCTGCGCGCGCAGGTTGGCGAGTGCGCTGATCAGTGTGAACGCGTTGCTGGTTTCGCTGAACGACGGCATACCTTCGCGATTGTATGGATCGTGCCCTACCTGGCCATCACCATTGGCGGTGAACCAGGTACTGTTCTGCTCGCTGCCGTAGTAGATGGTGGGGATGCCCGGCAGGGTCATCACCAGTGCCATACCCAGGTTCTGGCGCGCGTCTGCCAGAGCTTTGGAGAAGCCCTTGCCGGTGCGGCCGTTGTCCACAGGGCCGGTGGTCTGCAGGAACACACTGGTACGGGTGGCATCGTGGTTGTCGAGGAAGATGGGCTGCCAGCTGTCGCGGCCATCCATAGCCGCCGGGCGCGATTCGATATGCGCATTCAGCTGGGTCATGGTGATATCGCCGGCGATGGCCTGTTCGATATGGTTGCGCAGCTGGAAGTCGAGCAGCTCGGAACCGCGGTCTTCGTTCAGGAATTGCATAGACAGGCTTTCCCCGGCACCGGCGCCATACCATTCGCCGAAGATGTACACATCCGGGTTCTGCGCGCGCACCGCACTGCTGAAGCGGTTGATGAAGCCCGGCTCGATGTGTTTGATCGCATCGATACGGAAGGCATCCACACCGTGACTCATCCACTTCAGTGCGGCGTCAATCAGGTATTGGTCCGCGGCGCTGTTGCTGCTTACACCGTGGTTGAAGTCGGTGAGGTTGAACAGGGTTTTGTTGCGGAAGGCCCAGGGGTCGTCCCATTCGGCACCACAGGTGGTGGTCGGGTCACTGTCGTAGCAGTCGGAGATGGCGCCGTTGTGGTGGTACCAGGTGCCGTTGTCCTGATTCACGTCGGTAATGAAGGTGCCCTCTTTGTAGAGCGCGCCGAATTCATACTGGTCGTCCTGGTTGGTGTGGTTCAGTGCGATGTCGAGCACCAGCTTCATGCCGCGGGCTTCCATCTCCGCATCCAGCTGGTCTACCAGTGCCCAGTCGCCCAGGTGCTCGTCCACTTCATAGAAGTCGCGACCCCAGTAACCATGGTAGGCACCATCGCTGCCAGAGGCATCGATATTGTCGTTCAGCGGAGTGACCCAAATGGCGGAGATGCCGAGAGCTTGCAGGTAGTCGAGCTTGTCGATCAGGCCCTGGATATCGCCACCCCAGTATTTTTTCCACTCGGACAGGCCGCCGGCGGATTTGCTACTGGAGGTAGCCGCGGCGTTGTTGCCGTTGTCGTTACTGGTGTCGCCATTGGCAAAGCGGTCCACGAATACGAAATACATGCTGCGGTTGCGGAAGTCGGACGTTTCGAGCGGTATTTCACAACCGTTGGCATCCACATTGGCGCCAGCGGGAGTGTCGGGGCAGTTGTCCTGGCTGTCGGGTACGCCGTCGTTATCGGAATCCGGCTCGGTTGCACCGCAGTTTTCGCCAAGATCGGTGGTGACGCTGACCAGACTGTTGCTAACACCGTTTGCAACGATGTAGGTCCAGCCACTGGCGGCCTCATCCTGTGCCGGAAACTCGCCACCGGCCCAGCTGCCACTGGGGTCAATCTTGAAGCGCGGACCGCCGTTGCTATCGCCACTTGTGAAGTTGCGACAAGCGTCGTACTCATCGGTTTCGCCGATGCGGGTCAGCAGATCGCCGGCGGCCCAGCCATTGTGGGTGCCGCGCAGATGCAGGGTGGCATCCGGGTTTTCCTGGTCGTCGGCGGGAAGAATGTGGTAGTCGTGGGTGTCGGTATAGAACTTGATATCCCAGGTGCCGGCGGGTACGGGAATATTGCTCCCGCCCTGCTGGCCATTTGCGCCGTAATTTTCACTCCAGTCGCCCCAGCGGTCGAACTTGATCTCGCCGGCGCTGGTAAAGACCACATCGTCCGCCAGCATGGTGTTGCTGCCGACGTCCTGCATCTGATCTGCCTGCCAGTTGTTGTGGGTGCCTCGGAGGAACCATTCAGCCTGGGCGGCCGCGCTCGCGCAGAGCATCAATCCGGCCAGTGCCAGAGTTTTTCTAACCATTTTCATCATCTCGCGGTGGATTATTTTTATGTACATCGCCGGGCCAGAGATTGACCCTGTCTGAATGGTCGCGAAATATGGTGGGGCAAGGCCTCCTCCCCCGGTGGGGCGTGGAGGCAAAGCCGGTCAGGGCGTGGAGAAAATACGCGCCAACCTGAAACGCGGTGGAATCCGCGGAACTCCCCCTGGGCTGAGGGGGATAACAGCTGTCGCGACCTTGGGCACAATGGAGAAAATAAAAGGATAACCCTCGCCAGAGGTCCAAACAGAGAGATCCAAACAGGTGCCCGCCATGTCCAAGCC
The DNA here is from genome assembly GCF_011326135.1 of Microbulbifer sp. SH-1. NCBI lineage: Bacteria > Pseudomonadati > Pseudomonadota > Gammaproteobacteria > Cellvibrionales > Microbulbiferaceae > Microbulbifer > Microbulbifer sp. SH-1. The sequence goes on from NZ_CP046948.1 coordinate 2,624,615, forward strand.
CACCAGCCGCTTTGCCGCCAGCCTGATGTTCGTGCTGACACTGCCATTCACCTCGGCCTGTATCCAGGCCCAACAGTCCCCCCAGCTGGAGCGCGTTGAGCCTCCTTTCTGGTGGACCGACATGGCGGAATCCCGCCTGCAGCTGATGGTGTATGGCGAAGCCCTCGCCGGTGCGCAGGTAAGCCTCGATTACCCGGGCGTGACCGTGACCGGCACCGAGCGGGAAGAGAATCCCAACTACCTGTTTATCAATCTCGCGGTGGATGAACGTGCAAAGCCAGGCACGCTGCAGATCCATCTGAACAAGGGTGACTGGCAACACACAATCCATTACGAACTGAAACCGCGCCGCGCCGGCTCTGCCGAGCGCGAGGGCTTCGACAGCAGTGATACCATCTACCTGATCACCCCGGATCGCTTTGCCAACGGCGACACCGGCAACGACCGCACCGCAGATATGCTGGAGGGCCCGGGCCGCGGCAATCCCGGCGGCCGCCACGGGGGCGATATCGCAGGCATGCAGGCCCATCTCGACTATATTGCCGGCATGGGCTTCACCCAGATCTGGCCGAACCCACTGATCGAAAACAACCAGCCGGAATACTCCTACCACGGCTACTCCGCCACGGATTACTACCGCATCGACCCGCGCTACGGCAGCAACGAAAGTTTTCGCGCGTTTGTGGCAGCCGCGAAAGAAAAAGGCATCGGCGTCATCCAGGATATGGTGCCGAACCATATCGGCAGCGGCCATTGGTGGCTCAAAGACCTGCCGGGCAATGACTGGCTGAATGGCAAAGGGATTGCAAAAGGGGAGTACGAGTACACCAATCACGCGCGCACCGTGCACATGGATCCCTATGCCAGCCACAAAGACCACCTGTTGTTCACCGATGGCTGGTTTACGGATTCCATGCCGGACCCCAACCAGCGCAACCCGCGCATGGCCACCTATCTGATCCAGAACGCCATCTGGTGGGTGGAGTATGCGGACCTCTCCGGTATCCGCGTGGACACCTATGCCTATTCCGACGCGGCCTTCCTGACAGAGTGGTCCGCACGCATGATGCGCGAGTACCCGAACTTCAACATTGTCGGTGAGGAGTGGACGCGCCAGCCGGCCCTGGTGGCCTACTGGCAGGCGGGCAATGAAAACCGCAACGGCTATGTTTCCCATATGCCGAGCATGATGGACTTCCCGTTGCACTACGGCCTGCGCGACGGACTGGAAAAGCCGGATAGCTGGAGCACCGGTCTCATCACCCTGTACGAATCCCTCGCCAACGATGTGCTCTACCCCGATCCGAACAGTCTCGTAATCTTCGGTGGTAACCACGACACCAGCCGCCTGTACAGCCAATTGGATGAAGACCCAGGCAAGTTCCGCATGGCGGTAGCCTATCTCGCCACCATGCGCGGCATCCCGCAGTTTTATTACGGCGATGAAATTCTCGCGAAAAGCCCCAAGCAGCGGGATGACGGCGTGGTGCGCAGCGACTTCCCCGGCGGTTGGGCCGGCGATAGAGTCAACGCCTTTACCGGCAAGAATCTGAGCAGGGAACAGAAGGAAGCGCAGCAGTTCACCCGCACCCTGTTCAACTGGCGCAAAGAGAAGGACGTTATCCACCGCGGTAAGCTCAAACACTTCGCGCCGTTGGATGGGCTCTACGTCTATTTCCGCTACGACGAAGAAGAGACGGTGATGGTCGCCATCAACAAAAGCGACAGACCTCGGGAACTGCCGTTGGAACATCTGGCCGAGATGCTGCGAGACAAGTCTTCCGCCACCAGTGTTGTCAGCGGAAAAACACAGCCGTTGAATGAATTCGTTATCGCCGCGGGCGACGTGCAGGTGGCTGAAATTCGTTAGCGAGCCTGCATACCCACGTCATTCCCGCGCAGGCGGGAATCCAGCTCCAGCGCAGCTGGCCCCCGCCTGCGCGGGGGTGAAAAATTTCAAGGAATAGAACAAAAGCGCACCCAAAATTGAAACTATATAAGCGAAAAAAGCAAAGACGATGAAAGAAAGAAAAAATCATAAGCCCACAAGGCTGCTGAAGAAATTCGGGCTGGCGACCCTCCTGCCCACCCTGTTGGCTACCGCCGTACAACCCGCTCTCGCGCAGCCGACCCCGGAAGCCGCGCGCAGCTACCAGAGCCACCAGCTGCTCGAAGACAAACTGATCATCACCACCAGCGATAGCCAGGTCACTCTGACCCCGTTGAACAACGCCGCGCTGGAAATTCACTACCAGCGCGAAGGGCTCAAACAGCTGCCCTCGTTCGCGCGCGCGGAACAACTGACGAACCAGTTGAAGAGCGACGCGCTGGCACAATTGAGCGTTTCAGAGGAAGCACTGCGCTACTCCCTCGGCGAGCTGACCGCGATCATTCATAAATCCCCCTTCGCCATTGAATACCTGCGCGATGGCAAACCACTGCTGAGCGAAGAACACGGCTTCTTCGCCAACCAGACCATGCGCGGTTTCCGCTTCAATCTCGCCGAACAGGAAAAGCTGATCGGCGGCGGGCAGCGGGTGCTGGGTATGGACCGCCGCGGCCATCGCCTGCCGCTCTATAACAAAGCCCACTACGGCTACACCACTGAGTCCGAGCAGATGTATTTTGGCCTGCCGGCAGTGATGAGCAGCAACAAATACATTCTTCTGTTCGACAACAGCGCCACCGGCACCATGGACCTCGGCGCCAGCGAAAAAGATGTGCTGCAGTTCGAGGCGGTGGCCGGACGCACCAGCTACATCGTGGTGGCCGGCGACACCTACCCAAAGCTGATCGAAAACTACGTGGACGTCACCGGCCGCCAGCCGCTGCCACCGCGCTGGGCATTCGGTAACTTTGCCTCGCGCTTCGGCTACCGTTCCGAACAGGAAGTGCGCGACGTAGTGAAGAAATTCCGCGAAGAGGATTTCCCGCTGGACGCCCTGGTGCTGGACCTGTACTGGTTCGGCCCGGATATCCAGGGCCACATGGGCAACCTGGCGTGGGATGAGAAGGCATTCCCCAACCCGGTCGGCATGATGGCGGATCTACGCGAAGACGGCATTAACACCATTCTGGTGACCGAGCCCTTCGTACTCTCCAGCTCAGAGCGCTGGGACAGTGCCGTCGCCGCCAATGCGCTGGCCAGAAACCTCGCCGGCCAGCCCAAGCAGTTCGATTTCTATTTCGGCAATACCGGCCTTATCGATGTATTTTCCGCAGACGGTCGCGACTGGTTCTGGAACATCTACAAGGGCCTGAAGGACCAGGGCGTGGCCGGCTGGTGGGGCGACCTCGGCGAGCCGGAAGTGCATCCATCTGACACCGTGCACACGGTGGGCATGGCGGATGAAATCCACAACGCCTACGGTCACCGCTGGGCGCAGATGCTGTTCGACAACGAAAAAGCAGCGAACGCGGACCAGCGCCCGTTTATCATGATGCGCGCCGGCTTTCCCGGTTCCCAGCGCTTCGGCATGATTCCATGGACCGGCGATGTCTCCCGCGAGTGGGGCGGCCTCAAACCACAGGTAGAGCTGTCCCTGCAGATGGGCCTGCTGGGTTTCGGCTACACCCATTCTGATCTGGGTGGTTTTGCCGGTGGCGAAGAATTTGACCGCGAGCTGTATATCCGCTGGCTGCAGTACGGCGCATTCCAGCCGGTGTACCGCCCCCACGCGCAGGAGCACATTGCCCCGGAGCCAGTGTTCCACGACCGCAAGACCCGCGATATCACCCGCGAGTATGTAAAACTGCGCTACCGCCTGTTGCCCTACAACTACACCCTGGCGTTCGAAAACAGCCAGACCGGCATGCCGCTGATGCGCCCGCTGTTTTTTGACAATGAAAACAATCTGGCGCTGATGGATAACAAGGATGCTTACCTGTGGGGCAACGACTTCCTGGTGGCACCGGTCACCGCGGAAGACACCGACGAAGTCGCCGTGCAGCTGCCCGGGGGGGTGTGGTTCGATTACTGGAACGACAACCAGTACGGCGGCGACAGTGCCCGCATAAAAGTGAACCTGGAAACCATCCCCGTGTTGGTGCGCGCTGGTGCGTTCATTCCCACCGTACCGGATATGCGCAACACCCGCGAATACTCCAGCCGCGATCTGCGCCTCGATTATTACGCACATGAATCCGCAGCGCAGTCTTCCGGCTATGTCTACGAGGATGACGGGGTCACCGCGGATGCGTTCAGCAAAGGGCAGTACCAGAAGCTGCGGTTTGCCGGCGAGCGCAGCGAAACAGGCATTCAGTTCAAATTTGGCCTCGAAGGTGACGGTTACACCGGTGCCCCACAGAGCCGCAATGTTGAGTTGGTTGTGCACAACTGGCAGCAGGCGCCGGCAGGTATTAACGCCGGCAGCCAGCGGATCAATCTTGTAAAAAAAGAAAATCAGCTCACAGAAAACACGGCCTGGTACGACAAGCGCGCGAAGGCCCTGCATGTGAAATTCGGCTGGGCAGAGAAAAATCAGAATCTGACAGTAACCCAATAATTCAGCTACAACGCACCCTGTAGGAGCCTGCTCAGGTAAGCAACCGGCTATGGATGGCCGGGCCGGTACACGTCCCATGGATGGCTGCCTGGTTTGCAACCAAAATATTCGCTTGCAAGCAAGCTCCTACAAAAAATCGAGCATCGAGCTTATGAAAAAATTTATTCAGTTAATTCTGGCATCATCAATTGCCGCCAGCACCCTGACCGCCTGCGACACAAAAACCGCAACACCACACGCCGATGAACCGCAGGCGATTAACGCCAGCATCAATGGCAAGCCGGTGATCTACCAGGTGATGACGCGCCTGTTCGGCAACACCAACCCCACCAACAAGCCGTGGGGCACCATTGAAGAAAACGGCGTGGGTAAATTCGGCGACTTTACACCAAAGGCCCTGACTGAAATCCGCGCACTGGGTGCGGATTACATCTGGTATACCGGCGCGCTGCACCACGCCGTGGTGCGCGACTACACCGAATTCGGCATCGCCAACGACGATCCGGATGTGGTTAAGGGCCGCGCAGGCTCCCCCTACGCCATCAAGGATTATTACAGCGTAAACCCGGATCTGGCCGACGATCCGTCAAAACGCCTGGAAGAATTCAAAGCGCTGATCGAGCGCTCCCATAACGCCGGACTCAAGGTCATTATCGACATTGTGCCCAATCACGTTGCGCGCAATTACCAGTCCCTCGACAAGCCCGAAGGGGTCCGCGACTTCGGTGCGGACGACGACACCAGCGTGGCCTACGCCCGCGACAACAACTTTTACTATGTACCCGGCGAACCCTTCCGGGTGCCGGTAGTGGAAGACGGCTACCAGCCACTGAACGGCGAAGCCCACGACCTGATTGACGGCGAATTCTCCGAAGTCCCCGCCAAGTGGACCGGCAACGGCAGCCGCGCCCCGCAACCGCAACAGGGCGACTGGTACGAGACCGTAAAAATCAACTTCGGCGTGCGCCCGGATGGCAGCCACGACTTCGCGGAACTACCGGCGGACTATGCGCAGAAAGACTACCGCGCGCACGCGCAATTCTGGGCGGACAAGGATGTGCCCAGCAGCTGGAAAAAATTCCGTGAGATCACCGACTACTGGCTCACCTTCGGCGTCGACGGCTTCCGCTACGACATGTCCGGCATGGTACCGGTGGAATTCTGGAGCTACCTCAACTCCGGTATCAAAATGCAGAAGCCCGATACGCTGCTGCTGGCGGAAATCTACGAACCCGAGGTATACCGGGATTACATCCACCTCGGCAAAATGGACTACCTGTACGACAAGGTAGGCACCTACGACGCCATTCGCGCGGTGATGGAAGGCAAGGCCGGCACCGACCCGTTGGTAGATATCCAGCAGAGCCTCTATGGGATTGAAGACCATATGCTGCGCTTTATGGAAAACCACGATGAACAGCGCATCGGCAGCCCGGAATTCGCCGGCAGTCCCCGCGCCGGCATTCCGGCGATGGTTGTCTCCGCCACCATCAGTGGCGCGCCCACTCTGGTCTACTTCGGCCAGGAACTGGGTGAGCCCGGCACAGGCGACGCCGGTTTCGGAAAAACCAGCCGCACCACCATCTTCGATTACTGGTCCGTACCCACTCTGCGTCGCTGGAATAACGAAGGCCAGTTCAATAGCGAAAACCTCAGCGAAGCCGAAAAATCCCTGCGGGATTTTTATCGCCAACTGCTGAATTTTTCTCACCAGAGCCCAGCCCTTACCGGCGAATATCTGGACCTGCATCGCCACAACCGCGAATACGGCGAGAATTATGGCGAGCAGCAGTACAGCTTCGCCCGCTGGAGTGGCGACGACCGCCTGCTGGTGATCGCCAACTTTGCGGACGGTGAACGCGCGACGACCCTGAGCCTGCCGAAGGAACTGATTGAAGCGTGGCAACTGAAGCCGGGTAAGTATACCCTCACCAACCAGCTGCAGCGTGGAACCAGTGAAATGACCGTCTCTAATGATCTGACCGGTTCTGTTGCGCTGGATCTCTCCGGCCTGTCTGGTCAAATCCTGAAAGTCACCCTCTGATTTTCCACCGGGGGCGCGATCGCGCCCCCTCCCCCTGTTCCCTCCCCCTGTATAGGTAGGCGAAACCTTCCCAAACTGATACTGTCTCAGACCTCACAGTCAGTGGATTACACTGACTTTTAGGCCTGCGGGATCAACGGGAGGAGATTGACGATGGGTGGCACGATAAAAGACTGGCTGATCGCACTGCTGGTATTGGCTGCGGTGATGTTTGGCATCTACTGGTTTGTCGTACGGGATACCCCCAAACCCGAAGTGCCCGCCCCCGTCACCGAACCCGCGCCGGACACCAAGCCCAGCGTCGATCTGGAAGAGCCCTCCGAACCCGTCATTCCGCCGGCGCCAGAACCTTCGCCCCCCAAAGAAGAACCCCGCAAGCTTCCCGCCCTCAACAGCAGCGACAGCGAAGCGCGCAAAGACATCATCAGCCTTTCACCCGACGGGGCGCTGGCGAAATGGATCGTACCCGATGAAGTGGTGCGCAAGTGGGTAGCCCTGGTGAACACCGCCACCAAGGGCGACCTGATGCCGAAAAACCGCCCATTCAACAATCTGGAAGGCAACATCGCCGTCAAGGAGCTGGAAACCCGCGCCGACGGCCAGAAAGTCTATGTACTCTCCCAGGAGAATTACCAGCGCTACGACCAGCCGGTGCGTCTGTTCGCGATGGTGGATACCGACAAGGCCGTAAGCCTCTACCAGTTCTGGTACCCGCGCTTGAAACAGGCCTATGGTGAACTGGGCCTCAAGAACAAAAACTTTCACGCCGCCGTGCTCGCCGCCATCGACCAGGCCCTGAATGCGCCGGAGATCGAAGGCCCGATCAAACTGGTGCGCCCCACGGTGTACTACAAGTTTGAAGATGAAAAGCTGGAGAAAATGCCGGGGCTGCACAAGCTGATGCTCCGCATCGGCCCGGACAATGCGGCGCGGGTGAAAGAGAAACTGCGCGAGCTCAAAGCCGGCCTGCAGAATCTGCCCACAGACTGATAGACGGATTTGGCGGAGTCACATATGCCGATGCCACCGGACCATCGGTATATTCCTGCGATGCCTCAGAAAAATTCGTATTCGACCAAAAAACGCAGTGACTGGTCGGGGCTCTCTTCGGTGAGCCCCATGATCAGCCCCACTTCCCAGTGAACCCGGCGCCCCTTCTCCAGGCGCCAGCTTCCCACCGCTACCGGACCAACACCAAGCAAATCCTCCGCAGCGTATAGTTCCACGGCAGGTTCAAATCGCTCGGTGTAGCGATAGCGCGCCTGGGCGCGAATTTCGGTTTCAAATTCGTTTTCCTCGCGGGCCCATTCGTAGATCACCGCGAGATTTCCGGTACCCGTCCAACGGCCCCACTCTTTGGCGGCGATGACCATCGCCGATGCCTCCCACTGGTTTTCCGAATACTCGCGCTCAAGCTCAAACAGCATACCCCAATCAGCGGCGTATTCGCCCTGCTCGGTCAGTTGCCATTTTGCCTCAAGTTCCACCGCCTTGAGCTCAAAATCTTCACCCGGATTTTTCTCCCCGATCGCATAGATTTCACCAAACCAGTGCTCGGAAAACCCGTAGCCGACACTGAAGTGATGCTGCCAGAAGCCGTTCAATTCTTCCTCGTCGGTATCGCGCGTGCGCACAGCACGCCACTCGATTTCCGTTTCCAACGGCTCGATATAAGGGTCGTACACCCGGTCAACCAGTTTGCCGTCGGCCATTGCGGGAAGGCACGGCAACAGTGCCACCATCAACAGCAGCCTTCGCACAGTCATTCGAATCATCCTTTTAAGGTTGCGAACGCGATTTCGCCCAGGCGACCGACAAGAGCGCGGTCATCAGCAACAAGCCACACAGATATGCAGTTACCACGTTGCGCGTAGGGGTGGCTTCGTAACCGAGCAGCGCATAGAAAAGCTGCCCCAGCACCGAGTTTTCCGATAACACCGCTGAGCTGTCCCACAGAGGGGATTGTGCGGGCAGCCAGTCTGCCTGTTCCAACAGCTGTGTCGCTTGCAGGCACAGCCCCGCGGCTACCAGCGCAAGTAGTGTCAGCGCGACGATCAGACGCCGTTTTCTCGGCAGCCCAACCAGCAGGTAATAAAACAGGGCACCGATACTGAAACCGATACCACCGCCGATAAATGCGCCCAGCAGAACGCTTTGCAGGAGATCCGCCTGGTGGCGGAAGGCCATCAGATACACATACACTTCCGATCCCTCGCGCAGGGTTGCCAGCGTCACCGCCAGCACCATGCTCCACTGCAAAAGCGGCAGATACCGTCGCTCGCCCCGTCGGTTCAAGATCAGCAGAATTCCCACGAGCAGCAGAAGCCCGTATATGGCGAACTGCATTGCCGCGTTCAGCAACTCCTGCCCCATGCCGTCGAAGGCGTCTGAGACGATGCCAATACCGGCGCCATAGACCATGGACCCCAGGATCCCCCCGGCCAGCGCCATGAAAATCCAGCGGGTTTTGAGCTCCAGGTAGTGGCTCATGGCAAGCAGGATGCTGAGCAGCAGCGCCGCCTCCAGCACTTCGCGCAAGACAAGGATAACGCTGGTCAACAACATGTTGTTCTCCCCGGCACTATCATTCCGCAATCACCTTGCCCTGGGCCGTCTTCGGGTTGAACTCGCCAAAAAACGGGTATTCCCCCGGCGCCAGCGGCCCGATGAAAATGACGGCTTTCTGCCCGCCCATGATGACCTTCTCGCGATTGAGTTCGTAGCTTTCGAATTCTTCCGGCGTGGTATCGCGGTTGATCACAATCAGCCTGACTTTGGTGTTGGCGGGCACTTTGAGAACCGACGGATAAAACAGGTGATCGCGGATCTCCAGTTGAAATTCCGGATGGGCTGCCTGTGCGGGCAACGCTGGCACCAACGTCACCACCAATGCCACCACCACCGCGACGGCCAGATTGCGAGGGTCGGTTCTTAACAGCCACCTTTTGATTCTGGATTCCACGCTACTTGCTCACTTGCAGAGGAAAAATGACCGACACCGCAAGGCCCGGCAACTGCTGGCAACCTAGGGATGAGGTGTCGAGTGAGACCCGTGCATGATGTAGTTCAGCAATGTGATGCACGATAGAAAGTCCCAGGCCGCATCCGGGTGCACGGCTCTCGTGGCGGTCGCCGCCCACCCGATAGAAACGCTCGAATACGCGCTCGCGCTCTTCCGCCGGAATCCCCGGGCCCGAGTCCTGAACCCGCAATAACACCTCTCCTTCCTGTTGTTTTACATCCACAACAACCCGACCGCGCTCCGGGGTGTATTTGCAGGCGTTATTGAGCAGGTTCTGCAGCAGCAATACCAGCGCGAACCGATCGCCGCGGATGATCGCGGCATGTCCCTGCAGCTCAATCTCCTGACCGCGCCGGGCAAAAGCCGGATAGAGCTCAGCAATCACTTCGCGGGCCATACAGTGCAGGTCGATGGGCTCAAAGCGCGCGGGATAGTGCTCCGGCGTCATCCGGAACAGATTCAGCATCTGTTCCACCAGATGCGCCATGCGTGAAATGCTTTCCTGCAACTGGCGCAGGGACTCCGGCGCCGCCGCGTCATTTGCACGCAACAGATTTGCCAGATTGTCTGCGTGCACCTGGATTGCCGCGATGGGTGTGCGCAGTTCGTGGGCGGCATCCGCAGAAAAGCGTCGCTCCCGTTCAAAAGACGCCTGCAGGCGTTCGAGCAACGCGTTGGTAGAGCGCACCAGTGGCAACAGTTCTTCCGGTGGCGCCGCCAGTGTCAGTGGCGTCAGGTCTTCCGCACGCTTGTGCCGCAGCTCGCTCGCCAGCTGGCGCAAACTGGCGAGCCCGCGGCCGATCACCAGCCAGATCAACAATCCCGCTACCGGCAGTCCGAACAGAATTGGCATCACTGATTGCAACACCACTTCATCCGCCAGCCGAAAGCGCAGATCAACCCGTTCGGCCACGCGGATTGAACGTCCGCCGGCAGCGGGGTGGTTGTATACCCGCCAGCGGAATCCGGAAAAATTCTGTTCGCTGAATCCCTCCTGCACATCACCAATGGGCGTTGTCGGCGCGTTGTCAGAGCGCATCAACAGTCGCCCATCGGCGGACCACACTTGAAAGGCTTGGAGGTCATTTTCCTCCACAACCAATGGTGCTGCCCGGTCGATGGGCAATGCCGCCAGCAGCAGCGCGGTGCCGGTAATCTGACGGTCAAACAGACGCTGCGCCTCTTCCATGCTCGCGCGATACCCGTGCAGCGCGGCAATAAAGTTCACCAGGGTGATGGTGGACAACAGCGCAACCAACAGGAACAGCCGGATGGACATCAACGTGAGGGCCCCAGCTTATAGCCGACGCCGCGAATGGTCTGGATAAAATCGCTGCTGATTTTTTTGCGCAGGTTATGGATGTGCACATCCACAGTGTTGCTCGCCACTGACTCGCCCCAGCTGTACAGTTTGTCCTCGAGCTGTTCACGGCTGAGGATATGACCGGGGCGCTCCGCCAGGGCGCGCAGCAGGCTGAACTCACGGCGCGAGAGGCGCACCGGTTCGCCTGCGTGGCTGACCGTGTGGGTAGCAAGGTTAATGACGACATCGCCGATAACCAGTTCTGCAGAGCCGCCACTGGCGCCGCGACGCTCCAGTGCGCGCAAGCGCGCCAGCAACTCGTCTACCGCAAATGGCTTGGTGAGGTAATCGTCGGCGCCGGCATCCAGCCCCTGCACTTTGGACGGCAGGTCATCGCGGGCGGTGAGGATCAGGACAGGAGTTTTTATCTGTTTTCCGCGCAGGGTCTTCAGCACGGCAAGCCCGTCCATATCCGGCAGGCCCAGATCGAGTACCAACAGGTCCGGCTGTGCGGCCACCGCCAGCGAAACACCCTTGCTGCCCGAAGACGTATGATCAACCGCGTAACCGGCGTGGCGCAATGCGGTGGTAATCCCTTCCGCCAGGGACTGATCATCTTCTATCAACAGTATCCGCATAGCTCCCCGCCAGTCGATGCTCCGTTTCTAACGCAACTTTTGCTGGATTTTCACCTGCAGCTGCTTGATCTGGCCGAGGCGCCCTTCGCTCGCCACCGGGCGCTCCAGATCCGCCGGGCCATGCTCGGCGCGGTCCGCGTAGGTCAACGCCTTGGCGTAGTCCTTCTGCTGGAAAAGATAGTCGGCATAAAAGTAATTGGCATCCATGTCTTCGGCGCCGTATTCCAGTCCTTTCAGCAGGAAGGTTTCAGCCTTTTTATCATCACCAAAGCCGATGGGCCAGCCGGGCACCTGATAATACAGCGAACCCAGGCTGGTGTAGGCGGCGCCGTCGAGCACGCTGCCATCGATCTCTATGGCTTTTTCCAGATCGGCTTTTGCCGCCTTCACAATCGGCAGCGCACCGATGCCACCTTTGGCGCCGGCATGGGATGCGCGAATGATACCGCTCCAGGTCCACACCGCAGCGTTCTCCGGATAGCGCGCGGTCAATACACTGGCCTGTTCCGCGAGCGCTGCCAGCTTGTCGGCGCGCTGCTTTTCCGGTGTACGGTACTGGATTTCAGCCCAGTGGCGCTGTAACTCGTGCACCTCCTGCCCTGCAGTCTGCGCGAGCGCCGGCACCGCCAGCGCGCCGGCCAGCAAAAACAACACGCTGCGCAGGCAAGCGCTGAGATGCATTCTGATCCCGGTGGACTGAGTCATCATGAGGTTTCTCCGTTTAAATGGTTTTGCTCTGCGAACCGGCGAATTACCGGCATTTTCTTAACCAGCGCACTGTCCACCAGTGACGGCAGCAGCGCATTGACTTTAATGAACAGGCGCTCGGGCCAGCCCATAAAACGGCGCGCACTGCGTCCGCCTTCGAGCAACGCCACACACTGCTCGGCTACCTGCTGCGGCGAGTCGGAGCGGTTTCCAAGCGCGCGATTGAGCCCCACCACTGCATCCGTGTTCAGCGACGTGTCCACCGCGCGCGGCGCGAGATAGTGCACCGTGATCTGGCTGTCGCCGAGCTCCCGGCGCAGCGCTTCCGTGAAGCTGTGCAGTCCGGATTTGCTTGCACCGTAGATACTGAAGCCCGGGTGGCCGATATGCCCGAAAGCCGAACCGATATTGATAAGAGCCGCCTGTCGGCTGCGCTGCAGCAACGGCAGCAGGTCGCGGGTGAGTGCCATGGGAACCAGCAGATTGGTTTCCAGTATCGAGCGCATAGCGGCGTCGTCGATATCCGCGAGCAATGCAAAACGGGCGACACCCGCGTTGTTGATCAATACATCCACGCCATTGGGCAGCGACCGACAGGTGCGCACTAACTCCTGACGCTGTTGCGGATCGCGCAGGTCTGCGGACACCACCAAGTGCCGATGGCTCTCTGGCAGCGACGCGCGCAGTTGGTCCAGCGCCAATGTATTGCGCCCCTGCAACAGCAGATGGTGTCCGCGCGCCGCCAGGCTGTGTGCAAGCGCATGGCCGATACCGCCACTGGCACCGGTGAGCAGAACGGTCAGCGCTCCAGGTTTGCGATCCATATCAGGCAACCTCTGGCAGCGCGCAAGTCGCCGCCACTTCGCGGAAAATATTCGCGTACAGGCGATAGATGGCGCGTGCGCTGTGCACGATGGCGCGCTGGTCTTGCGGGTTTTCGATCTTGTTCATCAACCCCTGGAAAAATTCCACGTGCCCGACGTCGAGTGCACCGTGTGACGTCAGATAGCTGAATGCTCTGTTGGGCAGGCCGAGGGATTTCTGGATGGCGCCGGCCGCCATATCGGCGAGCTGGATGCTGGTGCCCTCCAGCACATTCACCATGCCGAAAAAGCCGAGAGGGTTGCCGCGGGTGATGGTGTCATAGGCGTAGGCCACCATCAGTTCGGTACTGAAATTCGGCTGGCTGTGGCGCACGGCTTCGGCATCGGCACCACAGGCGGCGATGTCATTCAGAATCCACTCCTGGTGACCGGTTTCCTCTTCGATGTACTCCGCCAGCGCTACCCGCAGCCACTCCTGGCTGTCGGTCAGGCGGCTGCCGCAGGCCATCATCAGCGGTACCGTGTGTTTGACGTGATGATAGGCCTGGGACAGGAATCCGACATATTCCTCCAACGTAATTTCACCACGGGCGCCGCGCTGGATCACAGGCAGGCTGAGCAGCTGCTGGCGCTCGGATTCGGTTTCACGCTGTAACTGGTCAAAGAAATTCATCAGGCAACTCCTGGGTTTTGTTCACCGGACCGGCGGTTGTCGGCCGGAGACGGCGCCGGTGTAGAGGGGGAAATTTTTTGCGGCTCGCCGACGTAGAGATCTTCGATCACCCGGGCATAGCGCTCGGCAATACGATCGCGACGCGGACGGCCATTGGCGGTGAGCAGGCCATCGGCGAAGGTGAGCGGCTGCGGCAGAACGGCCCAGCGGCGGATGCACGCGTAGTCCGGCAACGCGCGGTTGACCGTTCCGATCCAGTCTTCTATCTGCCGTACGTCGGTGCCGGGCCGCGGCAACAGCAGCGCACTGCAGTAAGGGCGCGCGTCGCCAACCACCACACACTGCAGCACATCCTGCGCGCGCAGCAGCTCGCTCTCGATCCACTCCGGGGAAATATTGCGACCGTAGGAACTGATCAGAATATTTTTCTTGCGCCCGGTGATATGCAGGAAGCCATCGCTGTCGCGGGAGCCCAGATCGCCGGTGGCGAGCCAGCCATCGCTGCGCTCGCCAGGATCTTCTGTCACCCCCAGATAACCGAGATAGTGCGGACCCCGCACCACGATCTCGCCATCCCGCAGCGCGATCTCACAGTGCGGCAGTGTTTTGCCCGCCGCCCCCTCGCGCACTGCACCGGGAAGGTTCAACGCGACCACCGAACCGCACTCGGACAGGCCATAGCCCTCGTATACCGGTAAGCCCCGTTTGGTTGCTTCGCGCAGCAAATCGGCGGCGACCTTGCCGCCACCCACCGCTACAAACCGCAGGGTGGGCGGGGGCTGCCAGCCGAAGTTATCCACCTGCTCCAGCAGTGATTTCAGAATCTGCGGCAACAGGATCAGACTGTCCGGCTGGTGTTCGTCAATGCAGGCACACAGCCGCTGCATATCCAGCTGCGAGCTGCCGGAGAAACCGAGCCGCTCCAAACCGGGCACCAGCAACGTGCCCGCCAGCAGCCAGCAGGTATAGGCGCCGGCCACATTTTCCAGCAGGGTCGCGAGCGGCAGCAGGCACATATGGGTGGCGCATCGCAGCGGTGCGAGACTCACGGCCAGCGCCTCGGCGGTAGCGAACTGGGTCTCGTTGGAAAGGCATACCCCGCGGGGCGTGCCGGTGGAACCGGAGGTAAACGTGATCTTGGCGGTCTCCGCTGGCAGTGTCGCAGGCTGCACCTGCTTGCAGAGCAGCAGCGTCATGCCGGCCAATGCCTCACCTTTGCCAAACACCGGGACATCCGCGAAATAACCGGGCATGTCCGTAAGCAGCCCCTGCAGGCCACTGGCACTGATGGTGTGTTGAAGCTGCTGCACGGAGAAGAAGCCGGGCAGCGGCACCAGTGTTACCCCGGCCAATTGGCAGGCGAGATCCACCAGCAGCCAGCGAGGTCCGTTGTTGGCAAACAGACCGACCACATCCAGATTGCGATTGCGCATCGCTGTGGCAATAGCGGTAACCTCCTGCAGCAACTCGGCGTAGGTAAACCCCTCGCAATCGCCGAGCAGAGCGGCGCGACCGGGACAGGACTCTGCCGTGGCCTGCAGGCTCTGCAGCAATGGAGAGTGGGTATCGGTAATTCCGCTCATAGATCGGCCTCCGCCAGCTGCCGGGCGAAGTCGAGCGCCTGCGGCCGGCACTCCTCCAGCAGATCGCTGATCAGCGGGCGCACCAGACTGCGCTCGCGCTCGGCCCTGACGTTGACCGCGACCACTGCGGGGCGGGTATTGTAGTAAGTGCCCCACTCCGCCAGCTCTGCGCCCAGGCGGGCGCCGTCGGCGCGGCACAGCACCAGCTGGTTATCCGTGAGTTTCCGCAGCAGGTGCTGCACCTCGGGAGTGGCGGTGAAGATGGCCCAGGTGAGGTCGGCGGCAGCGCACAGCTCCGCCAGCATAAGAAACAGCAGGCGGCTGCCGCCGCGTGCGGTAGCCACCAGGTTGCCGACTTCGACGATTTCCGCACGGTTTACCGGCACACCCGCCTTTTCGGCGAGCACCGCTTCCACCGGTAGGTCGAGATACTGTTCGAGAAACAGAGGTGCGCATTCCGCGCGGCGCAAGCCCAATGCGCCCTGCATGTCATTGGAATTGCCGTAGGAGAGCAGCCATGGCATGAAGTGCTGCAGCCGGGCGCCGTATACCTCTTGGAATCTCGTACCAATATAAGCTTCTACCAAGGCGCGCCCGTTGCTCTCAGAGTGCCTTAAACGAAAGGGAGGCCCCCCTCTTCCGGATCCCAGCCCCCCTATAGCCGCAACCTCCATCTCGGTTCCAACCGTCTCATTGCCGAGACGGTTGCACGGTAACTGGGTCGGCAATTCAAACTGGGCACAGACATCCGGCGCCATATCCATTTCTCCTGCTGGGTATTGGATATGGGCAGTGTACGGCGGAGAAATTAAGACAAACTTAAGAGATGCCCGAGGTGCAGGGCTGGCGGACTA
The DNA here is from genome assembly GCF_011326135.1 of Microbulbifer sp. SH-1. Classification (NCBI taxonomy): domain Bacteria; kingdom Pseudomonadati; phylum Pseudomonadota; class Gammaproteobacteria; order Cellvibrionales; family Microbulbiferaceae; genus Microbulbifer; species Microbulbifer sp. SH-1. The sequence continues at coordinate 2,640,769 of NZ_CP046948.1, forward strand.
GACCTCGGGAACATAGGGGATTACTTGGCGACCTCCATTAGAACCAACGGGAAAGCGCTATTCAGCGACACGACGCCATTGCGCACGGTGGCGGTAGCCCCCGAATAGGCGTCCTTCAGCTGTGTGCCATCGGCAAAGACATCCGACACCACGACAGTCTTGTCACCCGGCGCCAAATCCATAGCTATCACCACGCGATCATCATCCAGAGCGCGGACGAAGGTGTACGGGGTGTGCGAGATTTCCCGGTGCTCTCCGGCACCCACGGCTTTATGCGCCTGCCGGAATCGCAACAGTTTTCTCCAGTGGTCATGCAACTGCCGGGTGTCGGCATTTTCCAGATTATGCCAGTTCATCGGTGTGCGCAGTTCCGCATCATAGAGCGCTTCTGCATCCATCAGTGGCCGGGCCAGCTCATCACCGTAGTAGATCTGCACCGCACCGGGACTCAATAAAAGTTTGGAGGCGGACTCATAGGTGCGCGCGCGTTCGCGGTCGAAACTGTCCATATCGTCATGGGAGCTGATATAGCTCAACACGCCCGCGCCGTTCAGGCCACCAGCAGTCAAATCATCGGCATACTGCTGGAATAGTTCTGCGTAGCTCTGTTCCGCGTGGCGGACAAATCCCATATTGATCAGGGCATCGAAACCGAATTGATAGAAATCCACCAACCGATCACCGAAGCCATACTGGCGCCCGCGGCTGGCTGAAAAATTGTCCACACCAAAGCCGTACACTTCGCCGAGCATAAAGAAATCTTTGTCATCGATTTTTTTGTCGGGATTATCCTGCTTCCACTGCGCCAGCGCGGCACTCGCCTCCAATTTAAGCTCGCCCCAGAACTCCGGTTCCACATGCTTGGCGGTGTCAACGCGGAAGCCATCCACACCGTATTCCCGCACCCAGTCGGTCAGCCACTTCATAAGATAATAACGCGGTGCGCGCGGGTGGCCGGTGCGTGCAAAAAAGGCATCGAGCTCTGCCTGCTCGGTTTCCAGTCTGCCTTCCTGCTGCCACTTCTCTTGTAAAAACTGCGGCACTTCCACCGGGACGTTGCTTTCAGTACGAATGTCGGGTAGATGGTCGGTCAGCGTGCAGGTCACATTGCCGACAAAGTTCTGCCAGTCACACACCGGAGAGGTACGCACCCATTCACTGGGCCAGAGTGGGTCCTGGGCGGTTTCCGGTCCGGTGTGGTTGGCAATCACATCGAGCAGCACGCGAATTCCCTGGCTGTGGGCCGTGTTGATTAACTCTACGAGGTCGGCCTCCATACCGAAGTTCGCATCCACGGTAGTCCAGTCTCTTGGCCAATAGCCGTGATAGGCGTAGGTGCGGCCGGAGCGCTCGAGATAACCGTGCACATTCTCGATGATCGGGGACATCCAGATGGCATCCACGCCGAGATCGGTGAAATAGCCCTCGTTCAGCTTGTCGATAACACCACGCAGATCGCCGCCGTGGAACCCACGCAACGGTGCGCCATCACCCTGGCGGTCGTAGGCCAAATCGTTGGTGACGTCGCCGTTGTTGAAGCGGTCCGGCAGCAAAAAATAGATACTGGCATTGCGCCAGAATGGGTCTACAGTGATATCTGGTAGCGGCTGCGGTTCGGGCTCCGGTTGCGGACTGCTCTGAGACCCACCACCGCCGCCGGCACCACAGCCCTGCAATATCGCCAACGCCAGCAACCAGCCAATGCCCACCGTCAAGCGGTACCACTTCACTGCCATCGTTTGTCCTTCCTTTTAAACAACGCCGCCGCTCCAAGGGCCTTCCATCACCCCACTCACGCCCAGATATCTGGCCACGTCGCCAAACAGCTGATGCGTACCGTAAATTCGCTGCCCATTATTGACACCGTCGCCACAATTGATGATTCGCCCCATTTGCAGTGCGCCGCCGGCACCACCCGCGAGAGTGACGGCGCCAGCAGCGCCGCCGTGTTTGGAGCCGTCGCCCACCTCACTGAACATCACCACCAGGGTGTCGTCGAGCAGGCCTTTGTTATCCAGTTGCTGCAGGGTGTACGCCAGCAGTGCGTGATACCAGCGCACCTGCGCGGTATGGGGAACATCACCGGGGCGATGCGAGGCGCTGTGGCTGGCAAATTCGTTGTACCAGCGGGAGATGGAGCCGACGGTACCGCTGTCACTACTGTGCTGAATACCCTGGCTGATGGCCCTCTGGGCCATTTCCCAGCATTCGTCATAGGAGTAGTTAACCAGGTTACCGTTCTCATCGCCCTTGGAGAGCTGCAGGGTGGCGACACGGTGCAGTCCACAGGAAAAAGCGCCGACGATATTGTCTACCTGCGCCCGCGCCAGATGGGGAAACATTTGCCACTCCGTGGGCGTAAGCTGGCTGCTGGAATTGTAATAGGGATCACTCATCACATTGGTGTTGAAGCTGCACTCGCCCACCTGATTGCCGGCAAGGTCCCGCAGGCGCTTTAATGCATTTTCGTGCAGAGTGAGTTTGTCGCGGCGCGCGTTTTCCAGTGTGACGTCAGCGAGGCTGCCAAAGTCATTGAGAATGGCTTCGTAGTATGCCTGTTTGTCGCCATTGTCCGTTGTGCCACCTCCGGCGATACCCACAGCCAGCTTTTGCGCGGCATCCGCCGGATCGTTGTTGGGAATCGGACGTGTGTCACTGGCGTAACCGCGCGGCTTGGAAATCATAATGTCCGAGCGGCTGCCGGTGCGCACACCGAGACTCAACACGCCTTCACTGCCCAGCTGCTCCGCAATCAGGTGATCAATGCTGGCGCTCTCGCGGCTGATCTGGTTGTTGCCGGTGAGAATACCGCGCATATCGTTGTAGTGGGCACCAGCGCCACTGCCGATATCCAGTGTGAGGTTTTGCAGCACAATCATGCGGTTGTGCCAGGGGGTGAGGGGACCGAGGCCGAAGCTCAATTCCTGGCTACCGCTGATGCTGCCCGGCCCCTGTTGCGGCAGCCAGTTGTAGGGAACGACGCCATTGGGGTAGTAGAGAAACAATACCCGCTGCGCGCTGCCACTCTGCGCGAAAACCCGCTGCCCCAGCATGCTGCCGGCCAGTGGCAGCAGCATCCCGGCCCGGGCCAGGTTGCGCAGGAATTTTCTGCGGGACTGGCTGGTGGATTCTCTCGCAGAGGTAAAACCAAATTTATTCAGCAGTTTCATTATTTTTATCTCCCGAATTTCAGCGGCGTAAAACGAAGGCATCAGACAGAACGAGGGTACGCAGCATGTCGCGCATACCACCGCCGTTGCGCAGGTCTTCGCTGGCGTGGTGAATGATCAGATCATCACTCGCGCCTTCCTCGCGTCCCACCACATAGCGGTAGAACTGCCGCGCAAAACAGGCCTCGCCCTGATCGCTGCCGGCGATGAGCGCGGCCAGTTCCGGTACCGAGTAGAAGTCGTAACTCGGGCTGGTGGGGTCCATGACCGTGGCCGGGGTGTACAGGCTCTTGATGCTGCCGCTATCGTCGATCTCCCGCTGCTCTCCGGTACCGATGGTTTCGATGGTGCGGTACAGGGCATCGCTGCCGAAACGCTCGAAACCGAATCCCACTCCGTCGATAAACTGGTGGCAGGCAGAACAGGCCGGATCGGACGTGTGCCGCGCGGTGGCCTCGCGGTTGCTGTCGGAGTCTTCAAATACCACGTTGAAGTCCGCCGCCGCCGGTGGCGGGAATTCCTGGCACATCAGCACTTCGCGCACATATACACCGCGCTTGATTGGCGCAGGGTTGACGGTGCTGGTGCGCGAGGCGAGGAAGCTGCCATGCCCCAGCAGCCCACTGCCACTGCGTGGATCACCTGCCGGGAAGGTGCGCATCGACCAGTTGCTGTTGCTGCTTTCGAGACCGTAGTGGGCCGCGAGGGCGCCATTGGCCCAGGTGTAATTGGCGGAGAGCAATTCGCTGAAGGCACTGTTGCCACGGATATTTTCCAGCACGAAGCCCACCGTCTCTTCCTTGAACGCCGCAATCAGGTCCGCGCTGGTGATGGCCGGGAACGGATATTGGTTGTTGATCAGCCAGCCGCCGATAAAGCGGCGCAAACCACGCTCCGCGCGCGGGTCGGCCAGCAACCGGTCCACCTGCGCCGCCACATCAAAGCTCGCTTCGCTGGCCGCGAGCAATAGAGCATCGTCCGGTGTGGTGACCCAGAAGGTGTAGGAAAGCAGCGTGGCGATTTCATAATGAGTGAGCCGGTAGAGGCCGGTGGCGGCATCGAGTTCGCCCAGCTCAGAGCGGTACATGAAGTGTGGCGACATGAGCATGGCCTGTATCGCCAGGCGGCCATCGTCTTCCGCGCTGTACAGCGCCGCATAGCGATTGACTTCATCGCCGGTCAGTGGGCGGCGGAACAGACGGAAGCCGAGCGTATCGATTACACAGTGGTTGTCGCCGCAGCCGCTGACCAGATTGCCGAAGCCAGACTGGGTAATAACAATATCCGCAACCTGCTCGGCCACCAGTTCATAACCGAGGGTGCGGTCGTTGCCGGCGGTGAGGAATGACGCGGTATCGAAGTTGCGGTAGCGACCGTCGGCCGGCACCGGTCCCATCAGTGACAGATCAAAGTCGATACCGAAAATATCCCGCACGCTATTGAGATACTCCTCGCGGGTGAGCAGCCGCAGATTGCGCCCATCAAGATTGCTGCCATCGCAATCGCTGCCGGTGCAAGCACTGGTATTCCAGGCTTCATCCACCATCAGGCGCGCGATTTCATAGGCACAGGCACCGGACTCATTGCCTGCGCAACTGGCGGCGGCGTCCATAGGCATGAAGTCTTCGATGTATTGCGTCAGGTCACCGAGCTGCCAGTTGGTACCGGTGCCCGCGAGCGCCGGGGCCACATCCCCCTGCCCCTGATCACCGTGACAACCCGCGCACTGGGCCGCGTAAAAGTTCTGCCCGGCTTCGTAGGCGTTGCTGATACTGGGGAACAGCGCCACCAACGACAAATCGTGCCGCGGAATCAGCAGTTGCACCTGCGGCAGCGACGGATCGCCGACGATATAGGGTGCGGCATCACCACTCCAGCCACCGAACGCCGTTCCCAGCGGCGGCACATCCGCATTCACAGTGATGACACTGCCGATCGAATAATCCCGTTCACCGTCGGCGGTGCTACCGCCAATTACGGACACCCTTGAGGTATCGCCACCCACCGGGGCCTCCGGCGTCCAGGGCTCCCAGGCACCCGCGACAAAACTCGAAGATTCAGCAATATTGCGCTGGTCGCCTGTCTGCTGGCCGTTGCCGCTGTTGAACACCAGATTGACTTCGCCACCCGGAAGATCTTCTTCATCCACATAATGCGTCCAGAAGCCGTCTTCATCCGGACCGGCCATCAATACGCCGGGCCACTGGGTCAGTGCCTGGTCCTGGCCGTTGACGGTGATCCACAGGTGCACATATACCTGCGCCCAGCTGTCCGGATTGTCGAAACGCAGGGCAATTCCATCGAAACCCTCCGCCAGGGTTGCGCTCGCGGTGAATTCCCCGAGTTGCACCTGCACCGTCACATCGCCATTGCCGGTGCGGGTAACAAAGCCATTCTGATCCACCGTTGCCGGGCCACTGACAACGGACCAACTTACCTGCCCGTACAGGTTCTTGCGGGTACCGTCGGCGCGCACGCCGAAGGCCACCAGCTGTCGGCTGCCATTCAGTGCGATATCCGTCGGTGCGATTTCCAGGCGGGTAATACTGGTATCCACGCTGGTGACGGAAACAGTGAGCGTTTCACTGAACCCTCCCTGCTGAACGGTGATGCTCGCGCTGCCGGTGGCACCGGCACGCAGCACGAACGCACCTTCAGTAACAGACTCCACGGCGAGAACTGCGGGATCACTGGAGGAAACACTGGGCATACCGTCGACCGGTACGGTAAAACCATTGTCGTACAGCGCATGTACTTGCACCGCAAGCGCATCGCCGCTATTCAACCGGTCGCTGTCCGCGTGCAATGCGATGCCGCTCTGCACGGCATCGGCGTTGCCAATCCAACTCCGGAACAGCGCTTCCGCCACCGGGTTGGTATAGCGGGTGCCCTTGGGCATACGGTTGTTGTCGGTAGTCTGGTATATGTACACCAGGCTGTCGGCGTGATCGAAAGGCCGCAGGCGCGCGGCGCCGCCGGTGGTTTCCACATTGACCAGGCGCATGTCCGCAAGCGGCGTATCGTAGCGCAAGTCCATGAAGCTGCTGGCGTGACAGTGGGAGCAGTTGGTATCCAGATAGGTGCGCGCGCGTTCGTTCAGATCCGCACCGGTATCTGCGGCATCCACAAAAGCATCGTGACTGGCTGCACCGCCAATGTCTTGCGAAAACAGAGCGATGGTATTGAATACGTCCAGCTGGTTGGCAATGGTTTCAGAGCCTTCGCCGTACTGGAAATCCCGGTTCAACTGCCGGGTGTGGACCGCCAGGGGCTCGCGACTGCCACTTCCGATGTGGCAGGATCCGCAGTCAGCGGCAGACTGCACGGCCCGCTGGCGGCTTTCTACACCGCCGTCCATCACTGTGAGGGTTTCGGTCACCAGGTCAGCATCGGTACCAGCGCTGTTCCAGTAATAGTTTGCCGCCTGCCACTTGCCGGTGTCCTGGCGGAACAGCACCGAGGTGGTAAACGGCTGCGCGGGATTATCCGCGGTGGCAATGCTCTGGTGTTTCACCAGTACCGTGCCGATCGGAAGATCCCAGTGATCGGTTTCAGCGAAGGTGATCTGGCTGTCGTTTGGCAACGCGATAAAGTGGCGGGTGCTGGCGCCGTCGAACCAGCCCTGAGTATTCAGGCTGTATTCGAGCACACCGGAAACCGGCTGCAGGTTTTCCAGATCGGCAAACAACCCGGTTTCGGAAAGCTTTGCGGGGATGACAGCCGATTGGGCTTCGTCGTCCACCACTTTGTAAATCGTGGACTGGCCGCCGTACTCCACGCCGTAAGTGACAACCAGCAGGGTATCGCCACTCAGGTCGGTACCGAAGGAGGCGATGTTTTCCGGGAAGGCATCACTGATCAGTGCCTTTGCCTCGCCGTCGACGATGGACCAGATGCGCTTGGTGACATAATCCCCGAATACGAAGTGCCCGCCCAACCCTGGCAGGGTACTGCCGCGGTACACCACCCCGCCAATAATGGAAAAGCCGGTGGGGTGGGCATAGCCGTCCCGGGGTGGTTCGAAATCCGTGCTGCAGTTTTTGCCCGGATCACCACCCAGGTCACCGCGGTTGTTAGTGCCTTCGCAGATGGGCCAACCGTAATTTTTTCCTTTTTCAATCAGGTTGACCTCTTCAAAGCCCGCCTGCCCCACTTCCGTTTCCCACAGGGTGTAGGGCGCCTCGGTGTCGAAGCTCCAGCGCCAGGGATTGCGATGGCCGTAGGACCAGATTTCGCCGCGGAAGCCGGGCACACCGACGAATGGGTTATCTGCGGGGATTTCGTAATATTTTCCGTCCACCGGCTGTGCCAGGGGTTTGATGCGAATAAAAGTGCCCAACAGATTATCGGTTTCCTGGGCGCCGTTATTGGTGCGCGGATCTTCCGGATAACTCATGGTGGCACTGTGACCGTAAGCACCGTCGCCGATGCTCAGATACAAGTACTTGTCCTCCGGGTGGAACTGCATCATGCCACCCTTGTGGTCGGGACCACGCTGGGGTACACGCAGAATTTCCGTGCTGGAGCCGGCGATTACCTGGGTAGGATTGTTCGGGTTGTCCACGGTCCAGCGCTCAAGAATGGCATCGCCATAGCTGCCATCGGGCGCGCGCACATTGTCGTCAGTGCCGTGGATGTAATAGATGTAGATAAAGCCGTTACTGGCGTAATCCGGGTCAAAGGCCATGCTGAGCAGTCCCTGCTCGTGGTAATTGCGCACCACACCGTTGATATCCAGCAGCGTACGCACTTCCGTCGGAGCCACCTCCTCGCGGTTTGGAAACACAAAAATGGAACCGGTCTTGTCGACCACATACAGCAGGTCGCTGATGCCATCGGGAATCACCATCACCGGCGACATGAACTGACCTTGCAGGTTCGGGTAGGCCACCTCAAAACGGTAGCTGCCACCGGAAACATTGCCGGAGATCGGGAAGTTCAACGGCTGTGCCAGCAGTGGACGCTTGGTAGGCGGCTGGTCAACGGGCGGCTCTTGATCCAGCCCACAGGTTTCCGCACCCTGCCACTGGCCGGCGAGATAACAGGGATCACCACTGTAGGTCTGATCTGCAGTTTGTGAATTGCCGTTGTCGTTGAAAATGACATTCAGGGAATCCGGCATCGTGCCGTTGGCCAGATGCGCAGCGAAGTCGTAACAGAAATTTTCACCGGCTGCGGTCATGGCAAGCCCAGGCCAACCGGGAAGGTTGCTGACACTGCCGGCGGGCTGCGCATTCCAGAAATAGATATGTGGTGCCGCGTAATTCTGCGGATTGTCAAAGCACAGGCTGGTGGACGTGCTCTCCGGCGGTGGTTCGACGATTTCCGTTACCGTGATGGCCTTGCTGGCATCGTCAAATGCGATGCGATAACGACCATTCGCTACCAGATAATCATTGGCCGGATAAGCTTCATTCCAGTTCTGGTAATGGCTGATTTTAAAGCGGGAATTGGCGCCATCAAAGGTCTGCTCGGTTACCCAGGCGCCGGTGTCGCTATCATAGGTCATTGCGGTAGCGCCCCAGTCGTTCGGGGTGCCACGGAACCAGGCTTCAGACCAGATTTGCGCGCTGGCGTGCACAGGTAAGAGCAGTACCCACGCGGCAAAAAGGCGCAGGCATAGTTTAGCAGCGGAGTGCAGCACTCCGGCCATCACAGGGGCAGAAATCATCGCTATGCTCCGGGAGTTATTGTTATCCGGATAACCGTCATGCGTTATTAACATGCGGTATTTATTATTTATTCGCTGACGACCTCTCAGCGCAGTGTGCGCGAACCACTGATACGCAGTTTCACGTTACTCGTTTTATACAACATTACCTCCTCCTCCCCTGGGGGCGTAGACCTCCCCTGGGGGCGTAGACCTCCCCCATGCCATATTTACGCGCCGATACACACCGCGCAAACTTCAAGGCAAAAAAAACCGGCGATAGAACAATCTATTGCCGGCAAATCTTTCGACGAGAAAGAGAGGGTTGGGTTCATCACGGAGACGATGAAGGCATTACAAAAAACGAACAATCTCCCAAGTCATCCCCGCACAGAGAAGTGTCGCGCCTGACTTTTCTGGTCGGGATCCTGCGCTTGCGGCGCCTGGAATCCCGTCAGCGCGGGAATGACACAGATTTATTTAGCGAGTAGTCAACTCCTGGGGCTCTGGGCTACCCAACAGCAGGATGTCAAATCCGGTATCAAACTTCAGTGTGCCATTTTCCACCCGCGCTTCTGCGCCGGAGTAGTAATCCTTCACCAGGGTACCTTCGGCAAATACCGTGCTTGCATCTACAGTCTTTTCGCCCGCCGGCATATCCAGCGCAACCATGACACGGTCATTTTCCAGCGTGCGCGAAAACACATACGGTGCGGCGCTGAGCTGTTGATGGACCCCGGCACCCACCGCAAGGTGAGACTGACGGAACTGGCCGAGCTTCTGCCAGTGACTCAGGATCTCACTGGTTTTGCTCTGCTCAATGCTGCTCCAGTCCATGGGCACGCGCATGGACGCATCGCCATAGGCCTGATCGTCGATCATCGGTCGCGCGATTTCATCACCGTAATAAATCTGCGCAGCGCCCGGTGCCAACATAAGCTTCAGCGCTGCGCTTTTCACCTGCTTGCGCTCGCGGTCGAAGGAGCCCTGATCGTCATGAGAGCCGAGGTAATTCAATACAGATACCCCCTGCAGAGCGCCATCGTGAAGGATGCTGGAATACTGACTGAAAATGGATTCCATATCCTGTGCGGCGTGGGCAGCAAAGCCCATATTGATCAGGCTGTCGAACCCATAATTGAAGAAGTCGACCTTGCGATCACCGTAATCGTAGAAGCGGCCATCGCTGTTAGAGAAGTTATTCACACCGAAATGGTACACCTCGCCGACCATGAAAAATTCGCGATCATCGAGCTTGCGATCTGCATTGGCGGCCTTCCATTCCGCCAGTGCAAGGCTGGCTTCTTTCTTCAGCACCGCCCAGATTTCCGGTTCGGTGTGCTTCACGGTATCCGCACGGAAGCCGTCCACACCGTATTCACGCACCCAGTCGGTGAGCCACTTGACGATGTAGTACTTCGGCGCGCGCGGATAACCGGTGCGCTCGAAAAAGGCATCCAGCTCTGCGACCTCCTGCTCAAGCCGGCCCTCGCGCTGCCATTTTTCTATCAGCTGCGGTGGCAGCTCAACGGGTTTCTCACTCTCAGTTAGAATGTCCGGCAGGTTGTCTGTCAGTGCGCACTGCACATTCTGAGCGAAGCTGCTCCAATCGCACTGGGGATTGGTGCGCACCCAGTCCGAGGGCCACAGCGGGTCTTCCGCCGTAACCGGACCTGTGTGATTGATGATGACATCCAGCAGGATGCGGACACCCTTGCTGTGGGCCTTCTCGATCAACTCGGAAAGCTCTGCCTCGGTGCCTAAGTTGGCGTCTACACTGGTCCAGTCTTTCGGCCAGTAGCCGTGGAAAGCATAGGTACGCTTGTCGCCCTCATCGTAACCATGGACATTTTCGATGACCGGCGACATCCATAGGGCGTCTACACCCAGATCGGTGAAATAGCCCTCCTCCAGCTTCTGGATGACACCGCGCAGGTCACCGCCGTGAAAACCGCGCATATGGGCAGCATCATCTTTGCGACCATAAGAAAGGTCATTGTCCGGATTACCGTTGTGGAAACGGTCCGGCAGCATGAAATAGATGGTGGCGTTGTTCCAGAAGGGATCCGCCGAGAAACTGTTGACCTGGGTCAAGGCGGGGGCGGCCGTCTCCGGCGAAGATACCGCACCGGCCTGGGCCCCCGGGGCCTGGGGTTCGCTTTCGGAACAGGCGGCCAGGGAAAGGGCAGCCGCGGACATCACGGCACTCAGGCCGAACATTTTTCTCATTATCTTCTCTCCGCCGTTATCGTACAGTCATCACTGCAACCTACTGTACGCACACCGGCCGCAGATTCATCCTCCTGCCACGGGGCGTAGATGAGAATGGCGCAGGTGAAAAAAGCAGCGGCCGGTGGTAGTCTTGACCTCCCGGTCATGGGGCCGCCCACAAACCGCTCAGCGGCATATATAAAACAGGGTGGCATACGCACGCCGCAAGGCAGAGAGAAAACTTAGGGACCAGATTTGAAGGAGTGATCATGCAGGAAAAACCCATCGTATTCGTCGTTGTCGACCCCAATGACGACCGCCATGTAGCCCTTGAGCGCGCCCTGGCGACCGCGCGCGAGCGCACCCCGCAACCGAAACTGGCGGTATTTGTGGCAGTTGATGGCGAAGCCGTCGATACCCGCGCGGTGAACGACCACCTGTTCCGCGATGAATTCTGGTTCCGCGACCAGATCCGCAAGCCAATAGAAGATGCCGGTGTCGAGTTCGAGATTAGCGTGTGCTGGTCCAGTGACTGGCAGGCGGCCATTATTCAGGAATCCAAACGCTGCAACGCGGAAATGATCTACCTGCCTGTGCACGCCAGAACCAGCCGCCGCTTCACCTTTGCCGAATCCAAGTGGCAGGTGCTGAAACACGCCAAGTGCCCGGTGGTGCTGATTCGCCCCGGCGCCAAGGACCGTCGCAAGGTGGTGCTGGCCACTGTTAATTACCAGGCCCAGAGCACCCAGCAGCGCCAGCTAAACCGCCAGATCACTGAGCGCGCCGGCTACATAGCCGAGGTATATGGTGCCGAACTGCACCTGGTCAACGCATTCCTCGATTCCATGCTCTACCCGGACCGAGGGCAACTTGCCAAACTGGCGGAAAAGACCGGCGTTCCCACCGACCGCATCCACGTAAAACAGGGCTACACCAACGAAGTGGTCGCGGAGATAGCCAAGGAAATCGACGCGGACGTGGTGGTGATGGGCACCCTGAACCAGTACGGCGAGACCGGCTCACTGCTACGCGGCAATACCGCCGAGCGAGTGATTGGCTCACTGGAGATCGATGTGATGGTATGTAACGCGTTTACCACTACTGGACACTGAACACCCAGCGGCTCAGGCCCCGCACTCGCGGGGCCTTTTGCACCACAGGCTCGTCCACACTATCAACCGGCTATTTGACACCGGAGGCCAACAGTGAGGACAAAAATGCCTCATGGGTCGGCAACTGCCTGACCGTCCCCTGGATCAGGATTTTCAGGCTCTGCAGCAGGTCGCTCAGCTGCGTGTCGCTCATACCGTCCGCAATCCCGTGATAATCCTCCGGCAGTACGCCTTGCCCAATCAGCACCTGCTGCCACGCCACTTCCGTAAACAGATCGTCGTAATCCCGGAATACCTTGCCGGTCGCGCGAAAGAGCTCCATTTTATATCGCAGACTTTCCGGAATCGCCATGTTTTCGCAGTGCCGCCAGAAGTCACTGTCGCGTCGCTGATTGGCCTTGTAATGAAGAATAATGAAGTCCCGAATACGCTCCATCTCCAGCCGTGACTGGCGATTAAATTCCGTTACCTCCTCGGTACGGATACCGCGGTGCGGGAAACATTTGACCAGCCGGGTAGCACCGGATTGCACCAGATGGATAGACGTACTTTCCAATGGCTCCAGGAATCCGCTAGCAAGCCCAAGACTTACCACATTCTTTTCCCACTGATTACGCCGATGACCGGTACGAAACGGGATCACCCGAGGCTCCGCCAGCGGCTTGCCCGGCAGAGTGCGCAGCAGCATCTCGCGGGCCTGCTCGTCACTGCAGTGGCTACTGGAATACACCAGCCCGTTGCCGATGCGATGCTGCAGTGGAATCTGCCATTGCCAGCCGCAAGCGCGGGCGATGGAACGTGTATAAGGGACGATAGACGCAGTCGACTCACTGGGGACTGCCATGGCACGATCGCACGGTAGCCATTGCCCCCAGTCTTCGTACTCGCTGCACACAGCCTTGCCGATCAATAGACCGGCAAACCCAGAGCAGTCCACAAACAAATCGCCCTCAACAACCTGACCACTCTCCAGCGTCAGCCCCTCAACGTAGCCGCTGTCATGATTGCAGCGCACATCGAAGACCTTGCCCTCAACCCGCTCGACACCTTTGGATTCGCTGTATCGACGCAGGTATTGCGCGTAGAGCCCAGCGTCAAAATGATAGGCATAGGAAAGTCCCGGGAGCTTGGTGTTGGGAATATTGGTGAGATGGGAAAATTTGTTGTGCTTTGCAGCCTGATAATTCAGCGAAAAGTCCCAGTAACAATCATTGCCGCCGAGTGCGCGGTTGCGCAGCCAGTAGTGATGAAAATCACAAAAGGGAAAATTCTTACCGATGCTACCGAAGGCGTGCATGTAGTTCTCGCCCGGGCGAGACCAGTTTTCGAACTGAATACCGAGCTTGATAGTAGCTTTAGTCTCGCGCAGGAAATCCGCCTCATCGAAACCGAGCGCACCGTTAAAATTACGAATGGGAGGAATGGTTGCCTCGCCCACCCCGACAGTGCCGATCTCGTCAGACTCCACCAAGGTAACCGCTACCGTTCCCGCCATGCTCTTGGCCATCATTGCCGCGGTCATCCAGCCTGCGGTACCGCCGCCCAGAATCACCAATTTTCTAATATTCTTATTGTTCACATCAAAACCATCAAATGGTTACTAATAAACTACAGAGCGTATTCCAGCCAGGGTTTACGCAAAAGAGGCATGATCTATCTGCACCCCAATCACGCTGTCCGACTGAAACACAAACTGGCTCAACCCAGCTCCCCCTGCTTGAGGGCGTAAAACTACCGTACCAAGTAGGCTCGGAAAAATTTCAGACTGGAAAACGCATTTTTATTTTTATGTAGATTGCATGAGCCCAGACGGCACCCACCAAGCTCAGTGGGTAAGAGATTTTTCGGGATTGGTTACCCTGCCCAAGATTACATTTCCAACACTAACTACGCGTCGAGGATAGGCGCAGTTGAATTGCCCGCCACCAACATTAGCAAACACCTTTCTACTCCCTCCCCGGGGGCGCAGGCAAAATCGCAATTACAAGTGATACAAATATACCAGTTAGCTCGCCGGGGCTTCAGAGTACAAAGGTAGCGACCGAATAGAGAATAAATAATTCAACAAAGCCTGCCTGCTCGGATTATTCACTTCCGAACGCGCGCCATGCGTCGGCTAGCTTTTGATTCCCGGTGTACCAACCCCAATTGCTGAACAAACGCTGGCCCTCTGATACCAGCGAAAATTTTCGACGATCCAGATAAAGCCAAAAACGTTTATCTGGTTTGCAAAAGTGAAATCCTAGTGACGCCAGTTTGCAACAAAACCTTCGCACAGCCCACATGGAGATGCAACAGCGGAAACACCATAAGTAGCGGCTTCAAGGCCTTCTAGTCAACGGAACATTCCAGTAATCCAAGTTTGTCTATCAACGATGTCCGAAGAGGTCTTCTGGAACCAGCGCGAGCCTCCGCGCTGGTGTTCCGTTGTTAAAAAAGCCCGTAGAAAAAGTATTGGCGAACCCAGAACGTAAACCAAAGAGCTTAGTAAGGGAAGTAATGAGCGATTCTTATACTCAACTAGAACCACACGGTAACGATCACAACATTATGGAAAACGACATTGCGATTGTAGGCATGTCCTGCCGGTTACCGGGTAACGTCAACAACCCGGAATCATTCTTTGCGTTTCTTCTGGATGGCGGCGATGGAATTGTCGAGGTCCCTGGCGACCGGTGGGAAAATAGCGCCTACTACGATCAGGACAAAGACAAGCCGAACAAGATGTATGTCAATCAAGGCGGCTTCATTAAGAATATAGATCTATTCGATCCACAATTTTTCGGAATCTCGCCAAAGGAAGCACCCCATTTAGACCCGCAGCATCGCTGGTTGCTTGAGCTGGCGTACGAAGTATTTGAAAACGCAGGCATGAAAGCCTCAGAACTGAAGGGAAGTAATACGGCAGTCTATATTGGGCAGTTCATGCACGATTACGAGCAGGTACAGCTTTCCTCATCAGCGCATAAATTGATGACTAGCCACTCGGCTACCGGGCCGTCAATGACACTGACAGCTAACCGAATTTCCTACACCTTCGACTTTACCGGGCCAAGTGTATCGCTCGATACAGCCTGTTCATCATCGCTCGTTGCTCTGGATCTGGCATGTAAAGCGATTCTTACCGGTGATAGTGATATGGCTATTGCCGGCGGCGTAAATATTCTATTACGCCCCGAACTTACCATGTCGATATGTAAAGCCTCCATGTTGTCACCAGACTGTCGTTGCAAAAGCTTCGACGCGGCAGCCAATGGCTATGTGCGCAGTGAAGGTGCCGGATTGGTACTGCTTAAAAAACGCGAGGCAGCCGAGCGAGACGGTGACAATATTCTCGCCGTTATTAAGGCTACTGGAGTGAACCAGGATGGGCAAACAATCGGAATTACCGTTCCCAACGGGGAATCACAAAAAGCACTATTGAAAAAGTCATTACAGAGAGCAGGCCTCTCACCGAGCACTATTCAGTATGCCGAAGCACACGGTACCGGAACAGCGGTTGGAGACCCAATTGAGGTAAATGCCCTGGGGGAAGTACTGGGCGATCGGTCTATTGATACTCCGAGTTGTGTCGTGGGTTCTGTGAAAAGCAATATTGGCCATAGTGAAGCTACCGCAGGGGTGGCGGGCCTGATGAAAACGGTCATGGCCATGCGTGCCGGCCGTATCCCGCAGAATATTCATTACCATACGCCAAACCCGGCCATCGACCTTGAGAAACTCAATGTACGAATAGCCGATAAGCAGATAGATTGGCCAGACACTGACGGGCAGCCTCGACGAGCGATGGTAAATTCATTCGGCTTTGGGGGCACAAATGCTAACGTGATTCTACAGCAGGCGCCCGCCATAAAGCGGGCGCCGGCCACCCAGGCTCCCGTGGTGAATGGTGAAATCAAGCTTCTACTGATAAGTCATAAAACTGAAAGCGGCTTGAAGCAGCAAGCACAAAAGATGGCTGGCTATCTTCAGCAGGACTTGCTTGATAGGGACGACGCCGACGCATTGCTACACCATGTCTGCTACACCTCCGCCATCAAACGCGAGCATTTCAAGCATCGCCTGGTAGTTAGCGGGGATAGTGTGTCAGCGATGATCGCTGGCCTCGAAGATTTTGTCGAAGGCCGGGCATCCGGCAGTTACATACAATCGTCTGCGGAAGAAAGTCCAGCGAAAAAGCCCTGCTTCGTATTTTCGGGGATGGGCCCACAATGGTCGGGTATGGGGCGCAGGCTTTATCAGAGTGAACCCGTTTACCGTGCAGCATTGGACCGCTGCAGCGAAGCGCTCTCTCACTATACCGGCTGGTCGCTTGTCGATGCCATTTTTAACAGCCAGGATCAGGAAGAGATCCATCAGACCTGCATCGCTCAACCGGCAATATTTGCAACCCAGGTGGCACTGTCAGAGCTACTCGCCTCATGGGGAATTGAAGCTGGCTGCATCGTCGGTCACAGCGCTGGGGAAGTCGGTGCGGCCTATATTGCCGGCGCGCTCAGTTTTGATGACGCTATTAAAGTCATATATCACCGCAGCCAACTGCAGCACACCACCGAAGGTATGGGGAAAATGCTCGCGGTGGGGTTGAGCGAAGCGAATTTGGTGCCCTATCTTGCCGGATTAGACGAGAAAGTTTCCATTGCCGCTGTAAACAGTGAAGAGGCTATTACCCTCGCGGGTGATGCTGAAGCACTCGCGCGTATCGCGGAGCAGCTGGATGAGCAAGGCATCTTTGCGCGCTTCCTGAGCGTCGGCGTACCTTATCACAGTCCGGTTATGGACCAGTTGAAAGCGCCTTTGCAGGAAGCTCTCACCGGTATAGTGGTACATACGCCAACTACACCGCTGTATTCCAGCGTCAGCGCCAAGCCTACATGCGAAGGCGATTGGGGTGCGGCATACTGGCCGGAAAATGTGCGTGCACCGGTGCGCTTTAAAGATGCCATAGAGAATATCTTTAACGATGGATATACAACATTCATTGAAATATCCCCGCACCCTACGCTGATCAGCTCCATTACTTCCTCCCTGAAGCAATGCCGTGTTGTATCAACCTTGAACCGCAAGCATGCCGATGACGTCATCCTGCAACATACTCTCGCAGCCATGCATGCGAAAGGCATTTTGGTAAATTGGTCCGCGCTTTACCCCAATGCCGGTTGTTTAATGCCTTTGCCAAACTACGTCTGGCAACACGCGAGCTACTGGAGCGAGGCAGATGACGTAAAGCAGGCTCGCCTTAAGAACATTCAACTCGGTGCGGGTTACGCCGAGCCCGTGCATCCACTGCTCGGAAGTCCGCTCAAAACTTCGGCCCCCGCCTGGCAAAAAACCGTCGATCTCCATGAAATTCCGTTCCTGGATGGTCACAAGGTGGCTGAGGACGTTGTCTATCCCGGCGCTGCTTATATAGAGAGTGCGTTAGCCATGGCACGCCTTCGCCACGGTCGAAACGATATAACACTGGAAAATTTGGAATTCATACGGGCGTGTTTTATCGACAAAGATAATCCCGCGCAGTTTGAAAGCCGTCTGCTTGAAGGCGAGTACGAGTTTGAAATCAACGCGTTAGATACATCCTCAAACTGGATCACGTATTGCCGCGGTGGTATCAGCGCCCTTACGAAGCAAGCACCGAGGGGGCAGGTGAGCCTGGAAGAAATCACCCAGCGCCTGTCCAGACATATGGACAAATCTGCCTTCTATGCGCACTGCCATGCATTGGGACTGTGCTACGAAGACGCGTTTCAGCTGGTTGAACAAGCGTGGTATGTCGACGATGAGTGTGTGGTGGAAGTACGCCCACAGAGCGCCATCATTGATACGGGCGCCGACTACCTGCTACACCCCGTACTTCTCGACGGTGCATTTCAAGGCCTGTTCCCTACCGTACAGAAGGGCTACCTTCCGGTAAAAATCGGCGCATTGCACTTTCATCGAGCGCCAGGTGCACACTTCTATTGTCACCTGGTAACCGATTACAAAGATGAGCACCGCATTGTTGGGCACTTAACCCTGTTTGATAAAGACGGGAATATACTGGTCGAAGTTGACTCGATTGAACTCAGGGCTCACCAGCCCGTGGAGTCAGGCGACGCCGACAAGGCAATCGAGTACGACTATTTCTGGGAAAGAATGCCACTCAATACCGACCACGCCGCATCCAATAACGGCGTATGGGTTGTGTTCGCCGATAACCAGGGCATTGCCGACAAACTGGTCTCCACATTAGCCGCTAAGGACGTCGCGGTACACGTTGTACCTGCAACTACCGAAATCAACGGGCCGGATGACTTTCTACCTGCGTTGCGAGCGGTGAACAATCATTGTGCCGGCATCCTGTATATGTGGGGCATCGACAATCCTAACTGCGAAGAACAGTCCTCAGAGGAAGTCCTGGCAAGCTGCCGCGTCACGTCGGTAATCCCCATGTACTTAGTGCAGGCGATGAACAAACTGGACTGGCCTAACGCGCTAAAGCTGTTCTTTGTTACCCAAGGAGTCCACAGGCTTGGTGGAGATACTCATCTGCCTCAACCTTCGCAAGGAGCCCTGTGGGGTTTTGCGCGGGTTTTGGCTTCCGAGCATGCGGAATACAGTGTTTCTCTGCTGGACCTGGCAGACACGGTTGACGATTCCCTGATCCATACCCTGGCAGACCATCTGCAAAGTGATCAGTACGAGCAAGAAACTGCGCTGAGAGCGGGCGAAAGGTATGTCGGCCGTCTTCGCAAAGTGAACGCCGCCATACTGGACGAGTACGCTGATGGTGAAACTGTCATTGACGCAAGCGATGGGTACCAAGTTACCGGCTACAGCGATCAAGGTATCGCTAGCGTACGTTTACACGCCCTGCGAATGCCGCCGCTCGATGACAACCAGGTAAGAGTACGAGTACGGGCAGCGGGCCCGGATCAGGGCTCGATACTCGCCGGAGTTGTGGAGGCGGTGGGCAGTTCGGTCAAGGCATGGTCGCGCGGAGAGAATGTCATCGTACTTGGTGAACAAACGCGCGCTTCTCATGTTCATGTCACAACGGATTCACTTATCCCGCTACCTGTCGGATTGAGCTACATACAAGCCGTAGCGGTAGGTGAACATTTTTCCGTTGCGTATTACGCCCTCAATGAACTCGCGATTCTACGCGCAGGGGAAAAAGTACTGATTTATGGCGGTGACTCCGCTGCCGCACATGCCGCTGCGCAACTCGCTCGCGCGAAGAATGCAAAGGTGTATGCCGCAGCGGATACAGAAGAAAAGCGCCAGCGACTTTCCGCCACAGGTGTTCTCCGGGTTCTCGATTCATCTACCTACGAATGCTCATCTCAGCTGATGGAAGCATTACATAGCGACGAAGGAGACACGAATTTCGATGTCGTTCTCAACTTCGAGGAGGGTATCGGGTATGAAAGAATTGCATCCTTAATCGATGATTTTGGACGTTTTGTAGACCTCAGAAAAACCGCTACCGGTTGCGGGCGCAGTTTCATTGAGAACCTGACCAAAAAGAATGCGTCATATCATCGAGCCAACACACACGATCTGGCGCGAAAACATCCTGAGCGATACCGCTGCCTGATACAGGAAGCCGTAGATGCCTTTGCGAAGATTTCGAATCAGTTCTCGCAAAATCTGATTGATGTGCATGTCGTTGGAATGGATGGAAATACCGAACTACCCAAGTCGGAACCGATACCGACTGTGCTCGATTTCAATGCCGCAAAAGTAACTGCGGCGCGCGGCATCAACCCTGATCTCATCAAAGCCGATAAAACCTATCTGGTAACCGGTGGTCTTGGCGGTCTTGGGCTGGTGATGTTGGACTGGCTTGTATCGAGTGGTGCAACCTCTGTTGCACTCACCGGCCGCAGTACTCCCAATGAAAATGCACAGCAAAAGATCGCCGAAGCTCAGTCCCGCGGTGTCGACGTTCATATTGTGCGCGCGGACGTATCGGACGCCCGTGCCATGGGTGACGCTCTATCAGCATTGAAGACATCAGACAAACCGCTTGCAGGCATTGTTCATTCGGCTGGCGTGCTAAGCGATGGCGTGATCGCCCAGCAAACCGAAGAGCAATTTCAGCGTGTACTCGCGCCGAAGGTGAGCGGTACCTGGAACCTGCACACATTAACTAAAGACATTGATCTGGATTTCTTTGTCTGCTTTTCCTCCATCGCTTCGCTTGTCGGCTGGTCCGGTCAAAGTAACTACGCCGCGGCCAATGCGTTCATGGACACGCTAGCCTTTCACCGCCGTGCGCTCGGACAACCCGCTTTGAGCGTTAACTGGGGACCATGGGCGGAGGCAGGCATGGCGGCAAGTCTTGATGAACGTGATATCCGGCGGATGAAGGACGCCGGCATGACACCGCTAAGTCCCGAGAGCGGCGTCAGATCAATGACCCGGTTGCTCGCGCACCACGTACCCCAGGCTGGTGTATTTGAGCTGGATTGGTCGAAGATTCTCAAGCAATACGCCGATCCGCGTAAGAAAACCCTTTTCTCCAATTTTATTGATACGGATGTTCTTAAGAACGAAGCTGACTTCCTTGATCTTCTAAATAGTGCGTCGCAGCTTGAAAAGGAGTCTTTACTGAGCGGGAGAGTAACGACGCTTCTGGCGGATGTACTTGGTATTGAAAACGCGGAAAGTCTCGATCCCAACTGCAATATTTATGAGTATGGATTGAATTCCTTGATGGCGCTCGAGTTCTCCAATCGTCTACAGGGCGTTTTGAAAGCGAAGATCTCTTCGACACTTGTCATGAAGTATCCAACCATTAATGGCCTGGTAGATTACGTTGTTTCTCATGTGGTGACTGCACCAGGTGCCGTCGCCTCAGCAGACACTTCGACAGAGCAAGAAACAAAAACAGTGATTGCAGGTAACGCGCTGCTGAATGTGGATGATGAAAACAACGTTGAGGTGGAATGGTAATGCGCGAGATAACCGCTGTAATTGAGCAACTCACCAGCGCAGGCGTCTACATCTTCGCTGAATCTGGAAAGCTCAAGACAAAATGTCCAAAAGAGAAGCTGACACCGCACGTTGTCGCGCTGATAAAGAATAACAAGGATGGGCTTCTTCGCTATCTCGCGCGTCAAGATTCTTTAAGTAATGACATCGATATCACAATCAGGCGCCGCGCCCTACGTTCAGCACCGCAGTCATTTTCGCAGCGACGGCTTTGGCTTCTTGACCAGATTGAAGGAGGTAGCCCTCAGTACAATATGGCGCGCGTACTGCGTTTTAGCGGAGAGCTTGACATCTCCGCCCTGCAAAGGAGCTTCGAGACGCTCATTCAGCGTCATGAGAGCCTGAGAACCACATTTCGCATGAATGGCGAGCAAGTTCCAGTTCAGGAGGTTCACGACGCTGCTGAGTTCAGTATCCCTACACATGATATCTCCCAGCTCGCGGACGCCGATCGCGAGACTGAAATGGCCCGGTTGATCGCCTTTGAAAGCACCAAGCCATTTGACCTGAATTGCTCTCCGATGCTACGCGCTAGTTTGATCAAGCTGGGCAAAACTGAACATGTACTGTTGTTTACAATGCATCACATTTCCTCCGATGGATGGTCGATTGGATTGGTGATGAAAGAACTTAGCACGCTCTATAGTGCCTACCTTCTTGGCGCGAACAATCCCTTCCCGCCACTGGAAATTCAGTACTCAGATTACGCGCAATGGCAGCTGGACAACCTGCAAGGAAGCGAGCTTGATCGACAAATCGGTTACTGGAAGAAAAAACTGTACGGTCTTCCTGCCGTGCACAATCTGCCTCTAGATGGTCATCGCCCCCAGAAGCAGAGTTTCGCGGGATCAACCCATGTTAGCTATATCGATAAAGCAGCTACGGCAGCGTTGCGCACCCTGTGCCAGCGGCAGGGTGCAACGCTTTTCATGGGCTTGCACGCAGCATTCTCTACGCTTCTCTCCCGCTACAGCAGGGAGCACGATATCGTCATTGGCACGCCGGTCAGTAACCGCGAGCAGAC
The DNA here is from genome assembly GCF_011326135.1 of Microbulbifer sp. SH-1. NCBI lineage: Bacteria > Pseudomonadati > Pseudomonadota > Gammaproteobacteria > Cellvibrionales > Microbulbiferaceae > Microbulbifer > Microbulbifer sp. SH-1. Next base: position 2,662,915 of record NZ_CP046948.1, read on the forward strand.
ACAGGTCTCGGACCTGATCGGTTTTTTCGTCAACACGCTGATATTGCGCACTGATTTTTCTGGCAGGCCTACATTCAATCAGTTACTGGAGCAGTGCAAGACCACCACCCTGGAAGCGTATGAGCATCAGCAGATTCCATTTGAAGTGCTGCTGGAAGAACTAAAGCCTGCTCGCAGCCTAGCGTACAGCCCCCTTTTTCAGGTCATGTTAGTGTTGCAGCCTGTCGCCCTGAAAGAAATTGACCTGCCGGGAGTGAAGGTCAGTTTCGAAGGAAGAGAAACACAAGTCTCAGTATATGACCTGACGCTGAATGTTACTGAGAACGAAGCCGGTATGGAGCTGGAGTGGGAGTTCAATAGCGATCTTTTCGAGACTGAAACAATTACACGGATGTCGCAACACTTCGATTACTTGCTGTCGGGACTTGTGCGTCAACCCGCGACCCCCATTGACGAAATTCCGCTCCTGTCACCCAGTGAGCAACAGGACTATGCTACCCGCTGGAACCCGGCCTACACAGAGTATCCAGACAAGGATTGTATTCATACCCTGTTCGAAGCACAGGTACAAAGCTCACCTGACGCGGTGGCGCTGATTTTCGATAACGTAGCAGTCAGCTACGCAGAACTGAACAGCCGCGCCAATCAGCTTGCGCACCTCCTTATCACGGAACATAAAATCGAGCCAGACACCCGAGTTGGTATTTGCCTTGAGCGCTCGCTTGACATGGTGCTGGCCATGCTGGCGATTCTGAAGGCGGGCGGTGCCTATGTACCACTGGACCCCGCATATCCCCGTGCACGACTGGCGTACATGGTTGACGATGCGAACCTGAATACGGTGGTCGTGCAAACGTCAACTCAGGAATGCATACCACTTACGGAGGTGCGCGCACTATGCCTGGACGATGTGTCGACGGCGGCAGCGGTGGCGCAGTGCCCGGGGAGCAATCCCACCAGGGAGCTCACTGGCGTTGATCCGCGGAGCCTCGCTTACGTCATATACACATCCGGTTCCACCGGCGCGCCCAAAGGGGTAATGGTTGAACACGCCAACATCGTCAATTTCCTGACAAGTATGGCCGTAGCTCCGGGCTTAACGTCTGCGGATTGTTTGTTGGCTGTCACGTCTATCTGCTTTGATATTCACGGTCTAGAGATTTTCCTGCCTTTGATTCGCGGAGCAAAGCTAGTACTTGCCTCAAAAACTGATGCGAGCGATCCCGAGCGGATCAAGCGCAGTTTGCGCCAGCACAAGGTTTCGATCATGCAGGCAACTCCAGCGACCTGGAAAATGTTGATCGAATCAAATTGGCAGGTCGAGCATCCAATAAAGATACTTTGTGGCGGCGAAGCGCTGACTAAGCCACTTGCAAAAGCTCTGCTGCGCCGGCCCGGTATATCACTCTGGAATATGTATGGGCCTACAGAGACGACAATCTGGTCTTGCGTAAACGAAATAGGCTACGACGACGAACGCATACTTGTCGGTCAACCTATCGCCAACACTCAGGTTTATATCGCTTCAGATGACATGACACTAGCGCCTATCGGAGTTCCAGGAGAGCTGCTCATCGCTGGGCACGGCGTAGCCAGAGGGTATCTGAATCGGGAAGAGTTAACTCGGGAACGGTTTATTCACAATCCATTTCGCAGTGAATCGGAGAAAGGGGGAAGTGGGCGACTGTATAGAACAGGTGATCTCGCTCGCAGGCTCTCCGACGGAAACATTGAGTTCCTGGGGCGCATAGATCAGCAAGTTAAGGTTAGAGGATTTCGCATAGAGTTAGGCGAGATTGAAGCGACACTAATATCTCTATCTGAGGTGAAAGATGCTGTTGTTGTCACTCACTCTATTGGCGAAAGCGAACCAATGCTGGTGGCGTATGTCGTTAGCGAACAACAACATAGTGAACAGGAGATAGACCTTAGCGGGCGGTTGCGCGACCACCTAACACTTCGTTTGCCCCATTACATGATTCCAGCTTTTATTGTGCGCTTGGATGCGTTGCCTTTGACCGCAAACGGCAAAATTGACAGGAACGCCCTACCTAGTCCAAATGTAGTACTCAATGAAGAAGAATTTAATGAGCCCACGACGGAGTGTGAGAAAGAACTGGCCGAAATCTGGAAAAGCGTCCTGAAAATCGAAAAAGTGAGTGCAAACGACCAGTTTTTCGATATTGGAGGAGATTCGATCAGTGCGATACGCCTGATCAGCCGAGTGGAGGACTTAGGGGCAACCTTAAGTGTCCGCGATATATATGAATTTCCGGATCTCTCGGCGTTGGCACGCCATGTTGAAAAGCAACGCCGGTCCAACGTAGAGACAGGTAGCCGAAGTCCCGTTACCAGCATGGGCGAGCAAAAACTGCTACCCAAGCAGTTGCAGCTTCTCAATGCCGACAACGGCATTGACGGAGATCTGATTGATTATATTTTATTGGATGCTCCACAAGCCCTCGATAATGACTTTCTTCTGGCGTGGCTGATGGCGATGCACGAGTGCCATCCAGTGTTGAACGTACGTATTTTGGCACCAGATAGCCGAACAGACACCCATTGGGGTAAGGATTGGAAAGCTGTTTATCAGCAACTCGACCCCGCAGACATTCAGTCAAGGATTCATGTTGCGGATGTGAGCAAGCTATCTGTCGAGGAAAAGGAAGACTACATCTCAGCGCAGAAACAAGCTTTGCAGCAGTCACTGACCTCCATTGGCGGACCAATGCTAGAGGTGGTGCTGATCAAAGATGACGAAAGTACTGGTAAGTCTCACTTGCTACTGGGCATTCAGCGTTTGTTACTTGATCGAGCATCAATTGGAGTCCTTCTGGACGATCTGGAGTCGGCCTATCAAGACTATCTGAATGGTGGAAAAATCGCTCTTTCGAAAAGTACTTTTTCATACCAGGAGTATGGGGAATCTGTTAAAAAACTTGAACAAAGCAAACATCTGCTTGCCAAGCGTGACACTTGGCTAAGTATTCTACGCACACCCAGTGAAAGCCTGTGCGTTGAAGATTTAACGCGAGAGCCGCCAGTAGAAACCAGTTTTACGTCTACCACCCTAAGCGATAAACACAGTGCAATTCTGTTGACACACAGCATAGAGATGCTGAATGCCACGGTGGAGGAACTTGTATATTCTTCGTTAAGCCATGCCATTTACTGCTGGCAGGGGACCGAACTTACGCTTCGTGTCGATGTAGAGAGATCCGACAGGCTGGACTCCGCAAAAGATAAGAACATGAGACGTCTGCTCGGTACGTTTGAGTATACATACCCCACTGTAGCCCAATGTTCGCCATTCGGTGGTGTGAAGAGAGTTCCTGAAAAAGCCTCGTCCGAAATCGGGAGAATTTCACGGCAAGGTCTCGATTATGGACTTATTTCACAAGCCTGCGGCGATAGGCAATTCAAAGATCAGGCAGCGTCAAATCAGGCCGAAATTTTCTACAAATACCACGGACAAATCGATCCATCCCTCCGGTCAGAAAATTTCGAGGTTATCGAAGGGATGTCACTCAGCACGCTGGAGCCGAGAAACGCCAAGTCCTATATGCTTTCGCTTAATGTTGCGATTGCAGGTGGCAGAATTCATTTGATAGCAAATTACTCAAGAGGCATTACTAACACTGAGGCGCGTAGACTGCTGGACGATCTGGAAGGTCAGCTGAATCAATACGTCAACTACATTTCCGATCACCTACCCGACAGCACCAGTCTCAGTTGCTCGCCAGTGCTTATGGCACCAACCGTGCGCTATCTTTTGGAGAATCAAAAGTGGCGAACACATTTCAACGTAAAGTTCATGATGGGCTTTCGGAAGAGCAGCTTTAATATGGCACTACTTGAGGAAAGCTTTAATCGACTTGTTGAGCGTCACGATGGTCTACGTTTCCGAATAGTTCAACAAGACGAGGCTTTCTCCCAGTATATCGCACCAAAGGGCATACGTTATCGCTTTGAAGAAATAGATTTGTCTGCATACGATGCCCGCGAAGGAGTCGCAAGGCTTGAAGCAGCCGCAAACAGGCTGCATCAATCATTTTCCTTCTCTCTAGATCAGCCTTTGTTCAAAGTGGCCCACATCAAACTGAATAAAGATCTCGGTGATCGCTTGCTACTGATTTTCCATCATATGATTGTTGACGGCGCCTCTATACGATCGATTGTCAAGGAACTTTACGTAGGATACAGCATTCTGCTGAACCAAGCTCAGATTGAAATACCCGGATCCTCCTCAGTCTCATGGCTGGAAAACTACTACGATGCGTTTGATCGCGCGGATAGAGATCAGGAACTCACTTTCTGGAAAACGATGCCCTGGGATGAACTCGCTTCGGTCAAGTACCTCAAGGACGCCGATACACTTGCTCGCGGGCGGGAGAGTACTTCTTCTCAAAATATCCCGCTACTAGATGGGGGGGAATCCGAAAAGCTTACCAACTTGATAGCGAGAGATGGTAGTTCATTACTGTTTGAAGCGTTGATTCTCGGTTTCTATCGCGCATTCAAGCCACGCCTGACGTCCACGCGAGTGCTGATGGAACTAGTGAATGACAACCGTGGAGTTAGCTCTCTTGGGAAAATGTCACGCAACATCGTTGGCAATGTCACGAGCAATGATTTCTTGCTCTTTGATTTCTCCGTGGAGGATCAATGCGGACTGTTGGAAACGCTCGAGAACCTACGCGAGCAGCGGCTCGGCTTTAAAGCCAGAGAAAAGAGCTTGATGACGCTTCTGTATGGTGAAAACAGGGCCTATTTTAACCAAGATATGTCGACATATTTACCGTTGATTGGGCTCAATTTCATGGTCGAAGAGAGAGATCGCAGTTCTAGTTTGAAGGATGATATGCCTTCCTATATCTGGCCGGCGGTCGAGGGCACGGGCAATTTTGAAAGCCGCGAACTTGATGGAGTTCGTACGCATGCAATGTTCGTAGGAGTTGTTCTCGTGCCAGGAGAGGGACTCAGCGCAAAAACAGATATTAATCAAGGAGCATTACTTAACATTGAGGCGGAGCGAGTACTACAAGAGTATCAGTTGGCAATGAAGAACATGGTTCACAGACATGCAACGCCCCTTAACTGCGACCACACCGCGGTAGAAACAACCGCGTAGTTTAGCTGCTTAACCAAGCGAACCCATCCGTTGGTGTTGCACATAAACTGCAATTACCTGTTTATTGAAAGTGCGAAGGTAAACTCGGCCACCTTTTCACTGGCATATAGAATAAGTGCCGAAAAATGGTTGGTTATGTTAACTACAGTAAAGTATTGCTTCGTCGGGTTGGTGCTCGCAGCTTCTTCGCTCACTTTTGCTGCCGATAATTTTCAGAATGGCAGTGACACCAGACAGGGCCATAGGGATCTAAATGACCTGAATGAAATCAAGAGAGTCGTCAAGCAGCTGGCAAAACCATTTAATAAGAATGCTGAAAGCGTTCTGTACGCAGAAAATCTACAGGATCCAATTTCGGATTATGAGACGATTTTGCCTAACAATAGTAAATGGCTAGTACCGCCGTTGGAGAAGGCCATATTAGCGGCCTATCTGGACAATCCTGGAGACGTAAATCTAAGTCAATTGAATGCTGCATTTCATTTACTCCGTGCGTCTGTATTTTCGCAGAATGGCAGAGTTCATGGAGGCCCTACTGTTCGCAAACTGCAACATACTATCTATGCTCAGTACTTCCTGCATCGCTCAAGGCAACTCGGTTCAGACGCCCCCTGGATAGAGCGCTCTCTGGCCATAACCGAGACACGGCTTTCGCAGTGGTTACCTGTGGATAATCCGCTAGATCATAGCTACGGCTCCTACTCTCAGAACTTTTTTCTAGATGCATTCACAAAGAACGAATACGAGCGCCACGAAGCGAACCACCTACTTCTGAAAGAAGTGCTTGACAACCCTGTCAACCTGAAAACGAATTTGTATGTGGCCGCAGTCAACTTATGGATTAGTGGCGAGTCCGGATATGACGACCCTACCGTTCTGTATGGCTATCTACTTTCGGCCTATTTTGGTGAGCGTACTCAATTTCTGGCACAGATTGCTGAAGCAGCCTGGTCCGAGAATCCTGAGAACAACCCGCTTTTTCGTCTTGCCAATGAAGTCGGCTTCTTTACCATACCTAACCGACGCTGGTTGACAGCCTTACATGGCGATAACGAAGCCAAAGATTCAGTATATATAGAACTAGATCAGTGGTTTTCGCGCTTCCCGCAATTGTATGGATTTCCCTACGCGGCCGCCCCATTTGTCGATCCGGAAAGATTTTCAGATGGGATGTCAGCCTACTTCTCCAGCATCGACGCGTGTAGTAATGATTTCATTCTACCCTGCGGCGACACGCCAAAGGCGCCTTACAACCGGCTTGCCTATACTCTACTGGGTGCCGATTACCTTTTGAAAGCTGGCGATCTGAATACCGCGCACGGTTTTCTCAGTTTCCGTTGGTTTCTTGGCGATTCGTTCGACACCTGGCTTCTCGGGCAGAATTCATGGTTGCATAGAGAAGCTAATGCGGAAGAAATCCTCGCCCGCTACCAGAACTATGACCCTTCTGACGATCCGGTTAATGTTTTTATAAAACGCCAGAAATGGGGCGTTTCAACCACCTGCCAGCTCTGTCATCAACAACAAGGCAAGTACATCCCCAGCGAGACCGTCTTTATACCGTCGCCGGTCGATGAGCAGAGATTATTCATTGGCAATTGGCCAGAGTATACCGTTAGTTGGTTCGGTGAACGCATTCAGTAATTTGACGCAGTTCTATTGATCAGCCGCACAAGTTAAGTATAAGGCGGTGGTAATTTATGAATGATTCACTATTCGGAAAGCGCGACTTTGTATTGCATTGGGCTAGCACTGCCATTGCCCAGGTGGGTAGTTTTTTCAGTTTTGTAGCGCTGCCCTGGCTGGCTCTAAACCTAACTGAAAACGACCCGGTAATCATGGCGGCCGTTATGGCGCTGGTAAGCCTACCACAGGGTCTATTTATTCTCTTCGGTGGTGCGCTTGCCGACAGACTTTCACCACTACGTGTCCTTCTAGTTACTCGAGGCTTGTTTTTCATTTTGATGCTCAGCATGGCAGTTCTTGTTTACTACGAGAGTTTTCCTTTATGGGCTCTGTTTTTGTACTCGCCGGCGTTAGGTATTCTGGGAGGATTTTCTGTACCAGCGGCACAATCGGTTCTGCCTTCGCTTATCCCTAGCGTGATGTTAGGGCGAGCGAATGCGATGGTTGTGGCGACAACGCAGTTGGCGCAGACACTGGGCCCGATGCTGGGTGGCTGGCTAATCTGGTTCACTCAGCAAACGGTCAGTGAGCAGTCGGGGAAACATGCAGGGCTCGCGATGGCGTTTGCGGTTGATGCCTTTACCTTGCTGGTATCGCTAATGTTCATGCAGTTTATGCGTGCTGCCCCTGCTGCACAGACAAGCTGCACCCATGGACTTTGGGAGATGTTCTATGACGGCGTTCGCTTCTGCTGGTCGGATCACGCTATGCGAGTTGTGCTGGGATACCTTGTGCTTATTTCGTTCTGCCTGCACGGGCCGCTGATGACCAGTATTCCAATATTCATCAAGGTGGATCTTGGGCTGGAAGCTGAGGCATATGGCACACTTTACGCGATGATTGGTCTCGGGACACTTACCGGTGCTGGATTCGCTTTCAGTAGGAAGTTCACCAATTCCCAGATGGGTCTTTTGGTACTGTGCTGCGATCTAGGCGCGGGTGCAGCGTTGTTTTTTCTTGGAAACCAGACAAATCCCTGGGTTGCCGCAATATTTCTGATTTTAATCGGATTTTGTATCGGCACAATGATGGTTGCGGGAACCACGTGGTTTCAGCTGCGCACACCGGGCGCTTACATGGGCCGGGTTATGTCTCTCCTCATGTTTGCCATTGCTGGTTTGATTCCTGTGTCTACGGGTATCACGGGCTACCTGATAGAGCTGTATTCTTCTGGCACAGCAATGAATATAGCCGGCGCCTTGATGATAACGTTCGCCGCCGTAGGTTTGGCGACACCTTATATACGTAACATGGGGTTGCTGCCTGGTCCGGCCATCCAACCGACGACACAGGAGGTACATGCGCAATAGCTGATGGAGATTGTGCAGACCGACAAGAGACATGCGCCAACGTTGGAAGCTTATTAATACAAGTCGGCCACCATCCGGAAACTAATACCCTCAAGGATTGCGCTACTCGACTGAACCTCCAGTAGCGTGAAAGTACTTCTTTTTAACCTGTAATGTGAATGGATTATGAACAAGGTACTGAAGCAGCTAACTTCATTGATCACTCTGGGCTTGGTGATTTTCGCTAGTACAAGTCAAGCGCGGGGCGTTGACCACACCGACTATGACGGCTTGGATAATCGGGAGGTAGCCGAAATACGGTCTTTTTTGAGTCATACCGTAGGCGATATACTGCGTGAGAACAAAACACTTTCCAGCGAATTAGAAGCGGGGAATGTGTATGATCCGATTTCAGACTATGAGACCTGGCTTCCCCATGAGTCTCAGATTGAAATTCCGCGACTGGAGTCGGCCCTATTGACCGCTTATCTCAACGATCCCAGCAGTACGGTCTTGAGTAAAGCTATGGCTGCGTACCACGTGGTCAAACTGCCTAAATGGCGGGCGACTCTTTATGGTAGAGACAGAAAGAGCGTTCGCTCCGTCAAGCATGCTGTCTACGCGCTTTATTTTTTGCGACGGGCGCAGCACCTGGGTTCTGAAGAAGCATGGCTGACGCGTGCGGAGACACAGATTTCTGACCAGCTCTTATTATGGTTGCCAACGGATCTTCCGATAGATATATCAGAAGGCCACGATGCCCACACATACTTTTTGGAGTCTTTTAACTATAAAGAAGTGAATCGCTATTTGGCGACCGAAAAATTACTGCAAGATCTTCTCGATAACCCCACCAATCTGACCACAAACGCCTATGCTATCGCCTCCAATATCTGGAATGGTGGTGAAGCGGACTACGATGATCCGACTATTTTGTACAGCATGGTGATGAGCAGCTATCTGGCACAGCGGGCCATTCCCTTGTACCAGCTGGCGGAACAGGCATGGGAAGCGGACCCGGAGAATAATCAGCAATTTCGCCTAACTACTCTCCTGGGCGGGTGGACGGTTCCAGCTCGCCTCTGGTTGGCCAAACTGCACGGTGACAATGATACCGTCGAGTTACTGGATGCGGAGCACCGCGAGTGGTTTGCGATAAATCCATATTTCCATTCCGCCTCTATCGGCTGGATGCTTTTTGACGACCCACAGAAAGTTATGGAGGGTTTCCAGTCGGTACTCTCTGTAATGGGCTGCGCAGACAACCGGTCGTGCATGGATCGTCCGCGTTTTTCATTCAACATCCTGTCGTATTTGCTGCTGGTCACTGATTACTCCCTGAAACTCGGTGACGCTGGAACAGCAAGTTATGTCCTTTCGTTCCGACACAACCCCTATTTCGAGTATGATTCCTGGCTGCTTGGACAGGAGGCCTGGGAGCATCGAGAGAATAACATGATGGAGATCATCGCTCGTTATCAAAATGACGATATAAACGATGATCCAACAACCGCTTCTTTAAAGAGCCACAAATGGGGGCCAAACACGATCACCTGCCAGCTGTGCCACCAGGCGCAAGCACGGGAGTGGAGTGATGAGGACAAGGCAACTATTTTCTATCCCAGCGAGGCACACGGCTATGTGGGAAATTGGCCGACCAGACTGGTAGATTGGGACGCGTTGCTGGCCGAATAATCTGAGGGATATTCAAGTAACCCGCGCCAAATCAATGGCGCGGGTTTTTTCGTTTATTGGTGGACGTATGCAAAGTAATTGGTTTGTTATAAATACAAAAAGGGAGTATGCAAAAATCCGCTTGTTTTGCTTTCCTTACGCGGGCGGTTCCGCTCAAGTTTTTCATGGATGGGAAAGGCATCTTCCGGAAGATATCGAGGTAGTGTGTATACAGTATCCCGGCCGGGCCAATCGCTTGCATGACCCTTTAATAGACGACTGCGCGGGTATGGTTGAATCACTGGTTAATGAGATTCAACCGTTGCTGGATAAGCCATTTGCGTTTCTGGGCTACAGTATGGGCGCCTTGGTCAGTTTTGAGCTCGCTAACGCACTTCGCGAACGTGGAAATTTCCATCAGATTTTTCATTTCCTATGCGCCTTTAAAGCAGCCCACCTCTGTAAAGCAGATCTCGAGCGCTATCGCCTGTCAGATGATGACCTTAAGCAGGAGTTGTTAAAGTTAGGTGGCCTGAATGCGCAGTTACTACGGGATGATGATTTTATGAGTTTCATCCTGCCCATCATTCGATCAGATTTTCATTTGGTAGATAAGTACGACGGAAAATTTGCCGGAAAACTTCGTAGCAACGCGCTGGTGATTTACAGTAGCGATGACCACAGTATGACGCCAGAGGACGCGCTCCAATGGGAATCACTGATATCCGGGCAAGTTCGGTTCCGCGAGATCAAGGGCTCGCATTTTTTTATTAACACTCATACTCACGAACTCCTGTCTATTGTTGGGCAAGAGGTACGCGCATTAGCAAGCGCGTACTTGTAACTGCTCAATCCGCCGCTCCGACGGCGCACTAACCTGAAGTTAACAAACGTGCCATAAGCCACATAAAAAACCGCCCGTCAAGCAGCGCTCAACGGGCGGTTTTCCGGGATGTCCCGAGGCACGCCTCGGGACAGGTACTGCTGCTTAGAACGTGTAGTTCGCACCCAGGAAGTACTGACGGCCAAAGTACTGAATAGTACCTGTTTGCGCTTCATTGCCGAAGTAGGTCTTATTCGGTTCGTCGGTCAGATTGTTGACCTGGAATACGATTTCGACACCATTCTCCAGCTGGTAAGAAGCCTGATAGTCGACGACAGTTTCAGAATCAAAGAATGCTAACTGACTGTCAACTGCCAGCTGCTGTCCAACATAGCTATCACGGTAACGCGCACTTACGCGAGTAGAGAAACTATCATAGTCATAGAACACAGTCGTATTGAACACATTCTTTGACAACCCAGGCATGGGGATTGTGATAGATTCACCGCTCAGGCCAGTTTCAGCATCTATCTCACTTTCGGTGTACGAGTAGCTCGTCGTCAAACCAAGTCCAGACCAGATACCGGGCAAGAACTCAAACGTTTGCGTATAGGCCAGTTCGATTCCTCGAATGTAGCCTGCATCTTCATTGTTATAGGCAGTTTGGAACTGGCCACCAACAAAAGGATGTCCGCTTGCCGGGTTAACGTCGGGAATATCGATGCCCGCAGCTTCGAAATCAAATGGGTCAATCGTGATATCGGTTACGAGTGACTCAATATCCTTATAGAAGAATGCAGCAACGATGGCGCCTTCGGTTTCTTCAAAGTAGTGCTCGTATGAGACGTCAAGCTGATTGGCGTACATCGGATTCAGCAGAGGACTGGTATTACCCCATACGTTAAATCTGTCTTCTGTAGCGCCTTCTTCAACCCATGATCCGCCACCAGCTTTGAGCTTGTCGATCGGCGGGCGAGACATCACTTTAGCCAGCGCAAAGCGCAACTGATCGCGATCAGTTAAGTGGAAATTCAAGTTGGCCGAGGGCAGGTAGTCGGTGTATTCCTGCCCTACCCGGCTGGCGATGTAATCACTACTGGTAACGCCGCGCTCATCGGTGATTGGAGTACCGAGCCCGCCGCCAATCTGGAGAAGGCCGGTGCTGTATTGTTCGGTGTCGACAACACGTACACCCATGTTACCAGTTACGCTGATACCAAAAAGCTCAGACTCAATATTGGCCTGGAAGTAAGCGGCAAGCACATCTTCATTTACTTTGCCACTTTGAATCATGGTCCAGTTATTATCCCAGTTTGAAGTCGCTTCAAAGGGATCTCTTCCCGCTTCTGCATTGGCAGCATTTACCAAGGCAACAGCATCATCAAAGTCGATCGCCAGGAAATCCGGATACCCAGACAGCTCTCCGCCGAAGCTAACCACGTCAACCATGTCAGCCGTTAACTGAATTGGCAACTCGGTTGGGTGACCGCCAAATTCCCAGCCATATCCCGCTTGCTGACGCTGGGCGGAAAACTCCCGCTCTGAATAGCGTACGCCGGCTTCAACAGAAGAAACAAAGCCCATATCCAGCTCGTACTTCATGTCGAATTTGTAGGCGTTAAGCTCATTGCGGTTAATATAGGGCCACATGCCCACTTCGGTTAAAGCAATGGTGTTCAGGTCTGTGTAGGACTGATCGGCCGTAAAGGAAGCCGGGTTAAGGCCATTCAGCAGATAGTGAATCGTCTCTGGCGCCCGGCCAGAGGTGGGATTGCTGGCATCGTTGTAAAGAATCGCCCGGGTTCCACCGTTGACGAATTCACCGTCCGCTTCTGAGTAGGAGATGTCTGAAGAGAGTGTCAGGGGGCCCTGGTTCCAGGTTACATTGATTCCGCCAGACAAAACCTCAGTGTATCGGGAGTCGTTGTCGTTGATGTTGAACACGGCAAAGCTGCCGCTTCCATCGCCTGAAACTGTTGCGCCTGTTACAGCGCCGTTGTTTACCGTCTCGTTGCTCAGCGTGCCATTTTGCAACGTCTTCACACGAAAACCGCGGGCATAGTTTTCGGAGTCAAACTTGGAGTGGAACACATCCCCTTGCACACTCAAGTTCTCATTAGGCTCCCACTGGATCGCGCCCATAAAGCCATCGCGGGTTTCTTCGCCGCCTCGTACTTGCGCTTCGAAGCCCTCACTGACCGCTACGGATTCGCCATCAACAACACCTGAACCGTTGTATTGGAAACCGACAAACTGGCTCGAAGCGCTTGGCTGGTACAGACGCGCATAGCCCAGGGCGACCCCCAGGGTATCGTCCGCAAATTTTCCCTGATACGACGCGGTGAACCGGTGGCCAATTTTGTCCGCGTCGTCAATTTCGTTACCACGGTCATTTACCATGCCGCGAGTACTTACGTGAAAGGTGTGATCTTGAGCGTTATCCAGTGGGTTGGCGGTCTTTAACTCGACGGTGCCCGCAACACCACCTTCAATCAGAGACGCCTTGGGTGACTTGTAGACTGTCGCTTGAGAAATCAGCTCTGACGGGTATTGATCGAATTCGATAGCCCGACTACCGCCGGTAGTTACCTGCTCTCTACCGTTTAGGCTGGCGAAAACAAAACCGCCGTCCATACCGCGAATATTAAGTCCACTCGCCTGACCGCCAGTACGCACCGCGGTAACACCTGGCAACCTGGTTAAAGCATCCGCGATGGAGGAATCAGGTAGTGACGCGAGGTCGCCGGCGTCGACAACTTCGGCAACCACATCTGAGTTCCGCTTGGCGGATACGGAATCAACAATACTGGAACGAATACCGGTTACTACTACCTCTTCGAGTGCCTCATCCTGCTCCTGGGCAAAGGAGCCCATGGATACACTCGTTGCAGCTGCGATGGCCGCGGACAGCAGTGCCGGCCGGAAACGATTATTAGTCAGACTCATCATCTTCTCCCTGGATTTATCGTTATGGTGAGGATTCCAATCCTAGACCTCCCGATATCCGTCGCCCTCCCCCCCCAAGGGGGGGGATGGGGGGAGCACTCATGCCACCGGCGGGGAGAAAGCACTTATAATTCCATAACTCTTTGTTTTATATAAGTTTTCCCTTGAAGCAGATCATTTCGTAGAGAAATAGCGCCAGCAAAAGGGGAAGCTGACGAACAAGATCGCCGCCTTTGACATGTATAACTTCGCTCGGAATATCCATTGATATTATCCGCACAACGACTCGATCTGCTTCAGATGCGGCTTGAAATTCAATGCACAGCGACGAATAAACTCGCTGATATCCTCCATCCTGTACTTGTGCGCGAGCTCATTACCCGGACGCAACTGTTCCTGTGTCGGGTAGAGCCCCTTGCCAGTCAGGAGGCAGTTCCAGGATACGTTGGGAAAATAGACATCCAGCTTCTGATCCAGCAGCTCGTCGGTGATATTCTTGCCGCTCATCCAGGCCATCAGGATCGACCGCAAGGATGGCGAGATTTTTTCGTTGCTACCATTCGCAATCCAGTAGTCTGTGTCGGTGCGCGAAGTAATGCGGTAGTGGCAGACAATATAGTCGCGCACCGCATCAAAACGCGCACTGATTCGATTGTTGAACTCGCTGCGGAATTTGTCGGTGTGGCTACCGTTATTGTACGCCTCGATAAAGCGCGTTACCGTCTCCTGCACCATATCCAGCGCCGTCGCCTCAAGGGGCTCAATGAAGCCCTGCGACAGCCCCACTGCCAGGCAGTTCTTAGCCCAATGTTGCTCCACGCGCCCGACCTTGAACTTCAGCCGGCGCGCTTCGACGTCGCTGTCTAGCAGCCCCAGATGCGCGCGGAATTCGGTTTCCGCCTTGTCATCGTCGACGAATCTGGAACTGTACACATAGCCATTGCCGTTGCGGTTGGTCAGTGGAATTTTCCACGCCCAGCCGTATTTAAGCGCCGTGGAAATGGTGTGCGGCCCGAAGTCGACATCCTGCTCCGTCGGGAACACTACCGCAGAGTCATTGAACAGGCTTTCAGCGCAACTCTGGAACGGTACATTGAGCGCTTGCTGGATCAGCTGTCCGCGGAAGCCGGAACAGTCTACGTACAAATCGGCTTTTAGTGTCTCACCCTCCGCGGTTTTCAGGCAGTCGATATTGCCCTGCTGATCCAGCAGTGCATCTGTCACCTTGGCAGTCTTGTATTTCACGCCTTTCCTCGCCGCAACGCGCGCAAGAAATTGGCCCAGCAGACCGGAATCAAAGTGATATCCGTAAGCGATTTCAAACGGAAAGTTCTCTGGTGCAACCGGTGCCAGCTTCTGCCTGATCAGTTCGGTGGCGAGGAAAAAATGATCCGGATGCCCTTCCAGATCGATACCTTTACGTCGCAGGAAACTATTGTGAAAAAATGCGGGCGCCGTGAACTGATCCGGTTGCGCCAGAAAAGGATGGACATACTGTGTGAAGCCCGGCTTGGTCGACCAGTCCCTGAAAGTAATGCCGACTTTATAGGTGGCGTTACACTCCGGCATCCACTCGGACTCTTCTACACCGATTACATCCATAAAGGCTTTCAGTGGCGGCGTGGAACCCTCACCGACACCGATAATGCCAATATCTGGCGATTCCACCAGAGTGATGTCGAAGCCTTTGTCCTGCCAGTGGGTAGCCATCAGGTTGGCAGCAATCCAACCGGCGGTACCGCCACCGAGGATGATGATGCGCTTTTTATCTGTATTCATAGAGTCTTTTCAAATCAGCGAGTCCGCCACTGGAGCAGAGAAAATATCGAGTGATCCACAACAAAAAACCGCCCGGCAAGCCAGGCTCGACGGGCGGTTCCCTGTGAGCCCCGGAATATCCGGGGAATCACTGATGCGCTAATTGTTTGGTATTAGTACTTATAGTTTATGCCCAGGTAGTACTGGCGACCGAACTCGGAGTACTCACCGAGAATGCCCTCTTCACCGTAGGACACAACGTTCGCTTCGTCGGTCAGGTTATTGGCCGAGAAAACCACGTCGATACCGTTTTCAAAGGCGTAAGACACCTGCGCATCAACAGTAGTGTACTCCTGAGCCATGACCGGGGTAGAGCTGCCCGGGATTGGCATATTCAGGATAAACTCGTCGCGGTAGCGAACGTTCACGTGACTGCTGAAGTTGCCGATGTCCCAGAAAACAGTGGTGCTCCAAACGTTTTCGGACAACCCAGGCAGCGGCAGGTTTTCGCCATAGAAGTTGCCACCGCTGACCTCCGTCTCACTCTCCGTGTAGGAGTAGCTTGCGGTCAAACCCAGGCCAGCAAAAGCACCCGGCAGCTGATCGAAGGTCTTGGTACCGGCCAGCTCCAGACCGCGGATGTATCCGCCCTTGTCGTTGTTGACGAAGGTTTCGAAAGCACCAGCCTCCAGACCCGCTGGAATTTCGATACCTAATTGGTCAAACAGCGCGGTCCGCTCTGCCTGACTATCGAGGTAGAGATACTGCTTTTCTACCAGACTGTCGATATCTTTCCAGAACAACGCTGCAGTTACCGCACCGCCATCTTCAAAGTAGTGCTCGTACGCAAGATCAATCTGGTTGGCACGGAAAGGATCCAGATACGGAGAGCCTTTGGTCCATACGTTGTATTCCAGGTCGCCAGCGGAGTTGCTGCTGTTCCAGGAACCGGCACCGCCTTTCAGCTGACCAGCCGGCTGACGTCCCATTACCTTGGCTGCGGCAAAGCGCACAATGTCTTGCTCGCTCAGCTCAAAGCTTAGGTTGAGGGACGGCAGGGTATCGGAAAACTCGGGCCCGTATTTGACATAGCCATAGTTATTCTGAGTCACACCCACGTCATCGGTGATCGTTTGGCCATTGCCGGAGCCAACATTCTGAAGACCGCTGGACTTGATATCGGTCTCGACATAGCGCACACCGAAGTTGCCCGTCACCGGGATGCCGGCCAGTTCGGTATCCAGGTTGGCCATCAGGTAATAGGCGTTGATTTTTTCTTCTGCCAGGCCGGACTCAACAAAAGTCCAATCCTGACTGAATACCTGCTTACCTTCGTAGTTGCCGGCACCGAAAATGCTGGTGGCCAGGCCATCGAAATCGTTGACCACCAGGTGATCGGGTGCACCGGTAACAGACCCAACAGTTACGAAACCGTCCAGCTCCTGCGGCATACAGTCAACGTAAGTTGCGTCCCCAGGTTGACCGGTCAGATTATCCGCACAGTAACCGTTGAACTGACCATCGCGGCTGCCATACAGGAATGCACCGCGGCGGGAATCAAACGCGCGCTCGGAAACACGCAGGCCAGCTTCGATAGAGGAAATGGCCTTCCACTCCAGGTCGAACTTGTAATCCACCTTGTAGCTGTCCACCTCATCGGTGTACAGATGCGGATACTCCTCGTAGCGGGAGAGGCGCATGGTGTTAAGATCGGTGAAGTCTACACCCGCAAATTCTGCGGAAGGCATGCCTACGCCGTTGGAGGTGTAAGTCATGGACTGAGGAACTTCCGCCCAGGTGCTGCCATCGGCACTGATGTCATAGGCATGCATGGACACCACACGGTCCTTGCGGGTTTTGGTGCCCTCGCTGTGGGCAATATCAAACACCACGGTGTTGCGGTCGCTGATATTCCACTCCAGGTTAAAGCCGATGCTGTCGCTGTCCGCCTGAGTGGACTGATCTTCGCTGCGCGCCTCGAACCAGGGAGCGGCCTTGTCGCCAGTGGCGGGGTTGATCGGGGAAACAGTAGCGCCGGTCACGATGCCGTTGGACACCACTGCATCAGTGATACTCAGATTGCCGGCGTTGGCATCCTTGAAACCGCTTGCGGTAATACCGTGGCGCAGGTCTGTGCGCTCGAACTCGGATTTAAAGTAATCCAGCTGCGCCTTGATGCTGTCGGTAGGTTGAAACACGATGCTGGCCAGGTAGCCGTCGCGGGTATCGGAACCGTTACCGGCCACCCACTGGAAGGCGCGGGCGCGGGCATCGGCATTGCCGTCGCCATCGTAGTCGACCGTACGATCATAGCCGACGTGGTCCGCATCGTCGGCACCCGCACGGCTCATGGTAAAGCTGTTCGGCTGATCCAGGTGGGAATAGCCGAGGGAAACGCCCAGCTTGTTGTCCATAAACTTGCCCATATAGGACAGGCTTACACGATTGCCAAACTCATCGGCACCAACTTCTTCAGCGGCGTCGTTGTACGAGCTGCGAACGTTGGCAGTGAAATTGTGCTGATTGGGTGCATCGAGCGGGTTGGCGGTCTTCAGCTCGACCGTACCGGCTACGCCGCCTTCAATCAGGGAGGCCTTCGGAGACTTGTACACCGCCGCCTGGCTGATCAGCTCAGCCGGGTATTGATCGAAGGAGATCCAGCGAGTGCTTTCGGTATAACCGGCGGTGGACGCCTGCTCACGACCATTCAGGGTGGTCGCCAGGAAGTCGCCATTCATACCGCGGATGTTCAACTGCGAGGACTGGCCATTGGAGCGCACGGTGGTCACACCAGGCAGGCGTCCCAGGGCGTCGGCAATGGACTGGTCGGGCAGCGAACCCAGCGCACCAGCATCGACCACATCGGCCACTACGTCGGAGTTACGCTTGGCCTCAAGAGAGTCAAGCACACTGGTGCGAATGCCGGTTACCGTAATCTCTTCAAGTGCCGTGCTCTCCCCACTCTCTTCTGCATATACGCCGAAAGATGCGGTCACAGCAGCCGCGATGGCAGCGGAAAGCAACGCCGGCCGGAAACCTTTGTTTGTCAGACTCATCATCTTCTCCCTTGGACTTATCGTTATGGTGAGTAACGCCATCCTAGGCTTACCCGAAGTCCGTATCCTCCCCCCCGAGGGGGGGAGGAGGGGGAGAAACCGGGGTCGGCGGAGGATGGGGCCGGTCCCGGGTCACCATGGGAGGGGATTATACGCGGCGAACAAAAAATGTTCAGCCCCAAGGAGAAGTTCGCCAGTCGCGGCGGAACCCTGTGTCTATATCTCCAGCCAGGCAGCGGCGCCGATCAGGGCCGGGTAGCCTGCCTTCAGCACTTCCACCCGCACCCCCTTTAGCCATTCGCCAAGACGGCCCTTGGTGGTGAAGCGCTGCTCGAACTGGCTCTCCGGCAGCAGGGATTCGATGCGAGGCAATACACCACCGCCGAGGAATACGCCACCGCGGGCGACATAGTAGAGGGAGGCATCGCCGGCGGCGCTGCCGAGGAAATTGAGGAAATCGATCAGGGTTTCCCGGCACAGCAGATCGGAGCCATCCAGACCGCGGCTGCTCACATCCGGCGGCGTCAGCGCTTCCGCCTGGCGACCGTGCAGGGCGCACACTGCGCGATACAGGTTGACCAGGCCGCCGCCACTCAGCACATATTCGTTGTATACGGGCATCTGGTCGCGGGCCAGGATCCGCAGTAGCTCCAGCTCGCGGTCGCTGCCCGCAGACAGGTTGGCATGCCCGCCCTCCCCCGGTACTACTCGGTAGTTACCGCCGTCATGTACCAGAGCAGCCACACCGAGGCCGGTACCGGGGCCGAGAACGACCATGGGGCCACCCGCTTGCGCGGGCACATCCCGCAGCGCCCACTTGTCTTCTTCCGGCAACCGCGGCAGCGACAGGGCCAGGGCGGCGAAATCGTTGACGACCAAGGCGCGGTCCAGCGAGAAGCGCCGGCAAAGCGCTTCAGCACGTATGTCCCAGCCCAGGTTGGTCATGGTCACCCGACCACCTTCGGGTGTTTTCTCCACCGGTCCGGCGACGGCAATACAGGCCTGGGTCGGGCGCGCGCCCTCCAGACCCTCAATCCACTGACCCATTGCGGAATAGAAGTCATCAAACATCGCGCAGTTCACCACCTGAACGGCTTCCAGCCGGTAGCCACCCTGATGCGAGTGGGCGACAGCGAAGCGGGCGTTGGTACCGCCGATGTCCGCAACGATTCTGGTCATGACAATTTCCTTAAACGAACTTTTATATAGGCCGGATAGACAAGCCCGGCGCACGCTGATCGGATAGCCTGGCGCACGTGGCCCGGAACCGCCACAAGTGCGGCTGCTGAAAAAAAGGCGCTATAAGGTAATGATTTACCGACAAAAACTCCACCCCTCCCGCCGATGGGAGACACAAATATGGGGGGATGAGGCGCCTGTAACATCCTGTGGCGTCCGGCGGTTCAGTTTTTGCGAGCGTATCCGGGGAGAGAAAAAATTCCGGCAGGTTTAACCTGCCGGCCCAGCCAGTTCAGAAGGTCGACGAGAAAGACCTATCAGCGGGAGAAGAGAGATGATGTCGGGCGTCGACGCGGCGGGATTCGCCGAGGAGTTCAGTTGGGAACTCCACGCCAGCACACCGGTTACGGGAAACCCGATGACGACAGTGTGCTGGGCGCCTCCAGCCACGTCGCCCCACTTTGGATAATTCGCCAAACTGGGCAGTGTCACTTTCACAAAAACGGCAAGCGGGATGGCCTGGCGACGGCAGGGTCGCGGTCCGCGCTCCTACCCCGGGGAGAATTCTCATATACTCCCGCCCACAAGAGCGATAAAAAACCATAAGAACGAAATTTCGATCGGCGATGTCTCAATGAAACAATACATATTTAATATTCACGACGTGGTTCTGCTGATGACCGCGGCGGAGTGCCTGCTGCTGGCCGTTTTCCAGTCCATACTCCCCACCCGCACCAGGCACGACGGCCGTCTGCTGACCGCCTTTCTGCTGATTGTTGCCGTAGCCTCCGGTTGCACCCTGCTGCTGTGGAACGACCAGTTCACAATGGCGCCGTGGTTTGAGCAGGTTTTACTGCCCTACCTGTTGTTCGCGGCACTGCTATTGAAAGGACCGGCAATTTATCTCTACTTCTGCTCTCTGACCCAGCAGAAGTTCCACTTCAGCCAGCGCCAGGCGCTACACCTTCTTCCCGCGCTGGCGGTGCTGCTGTGTATTGCGATCTTCAGTATTTCCAGCAGCGACCTGCGCCATATCGCGGATGCAGGCCAGTCCCTGCCGGATACCGCCATCGAATTTATCTGGGATCTGGCCTCCCTGGTGCCCCTGGTCTACGCGGTGGCGGCGCTGCTGCAGATCCGCCGCTATCGCCATGCATTGAAAGATGAGTATTCCCACTATTCGGAAACCGAGCTGCACTGGCTGTCGGCGCTGGCGTGGGGGGTGTGCATCTCCTGGACCTGGACCATGGTGGTGCATGTGGTGGCGAAATTCTCCAGTGAGGCGGTCGCGGACTATATGGGTATTGCCGACAACTACCTCTCCTTTATCCTGATCAATGCGTTCTTCGCCTACAGCCTGACCTATGCCCACCGGCTGCTGGTGACGCAGCCAAAGGAGGAGGCCCGCGAGACCACAGTGGACGAGGAGCCCTCGGAACCGGCGATCGAAAAGGTGCGCCATGCAATGGAGGGCGACAAGATTTACCTGAAGAAAAACCTGAACCTGGAGCAGTTTTCCGAGCGAATTGATCTACCGGCAAAAGAGGTCTCGGCGGTGATCAATAAGCATTTCGGCACCAACTTCTTTGAGTATGTGAACAGTTACCGGGTCGAAGCGGCCAAGGCGCTGCTGTCTGACCCGGAGAAGGCGGATATGACGGTGCTGGATGTACTACTGGAATCCGGATTCAACAGCAAATCCGCGTTCCACCGGTTCTTCAGCCGCCTGGTGGGCATGTCGCCGACGGAATACCGCAAGCAGTCGTTGGCAGCGGGAACGGCAACCCAATAACATCGTTTTATTCATGGGCGCCGGTCTCTTTGGGCCGGCTTCCTTCCATCTGATCCCGCTCTGCCAACCGCTGTGCCTCCGCACTCCCCAACACTTCTTCGCGCACGGCAAACACCTCATTCTCTCCGGCTCCACCCGCGCGCAACCGCGCCACCTTGGCTTCCAGCACCTTGCGGGCCAGTGGTGAGTCCATACGGCTCGCGCTGTTGTTGAATGCCTCCTGCAACTCCGCCAAACGCACTGCGCGCGCTTCTGCACTGAGACTCTTATCCCGCGCCACTGCAAATGCCGAAATCATATAGGGCACCTGCGTCTCCTCTTCCGCGAACAATTGCCCGGCTGTGTCCTCGCCGAGATAGGTACGCCGCAATGCCACCAGTTGGCGATAACTCTGCATAGGGTCATTACTTTGCTGCGCTGCGGCCGCGCGCACATCCTGCTCCGCCTGGCGGTATGAAAAATATTGCCGGGTCATTTCCAGTAACTGCACCGCGGCGGCCGCAGGTAACGCCTCTTCCAGTACCGACTGTAACTCTGCAAAAGCATCGGCACCGGCATCCTGGCCCAGCGCGGCGTAAATGGTCTGCAGAGCCGCAAGGGTGTTGCGGTCCACCAGCAATTCGTCCTCGGCAAAATTCAGCACCAGCAGAGCATCGTAGACCGGCAGCACATCAAACAGCGCCGTGATCCTTGTCTCTTGCACGATCGCGACTGTGTTATTGGCAGCAGGCGCTGCTGCTGGTTTCCGCACAGCCATTCTCTCCCCTGGCAATGCGGTCTGCGCAACCGGTTCCTGTTGCTCCGGCCCCGCTACTTCCGCGGGGCCACTAATATCTCCCGGCTGTGCAGCAGAAAACACAATCGCGGCAACGAGCGCAATAACCGCGCAGGTAATAAAAATTTTCACGGCACTACCCTTCAGGTAATCAGAAAAAATCACACAGCCACCAACACGGTAAAAATCGCTTATGCGAACCGTCTGCGCAAGGACATTTGGCGCTTCAAAGAAATGGAACAAACGCCAGTGTGACAACAGAGGACAGGAAAAGGCCTTTTTGGTGTTTTATGTGCTTTCTGCGAAGAATCGTTCCAGCCTAATCTTTTCCCTGCTCGCGGTATTCCAACTCACATAAAAAATGTCCAAGAGCAGAATGGCCAGGCTGAAATCGGCTGTAAAAAATCCAACCAATAATGAGGCTAATGCGATAATGATGAAGAGAAATACGTTGAAACACCTACTGCCCACACTGGGTGCCATTCTGGGTATAGGTATAGGTGGGCTGTTCACCGCTGCTGCACAGGCGCAGAGTTGCCCCACCAATGCCATTTGTCGCTATGAAGATACTCCGGGAAATTACAGTGACAATGGTCCCTATGGCTACGACAGCTATACCATGCCCTTCCTTTCCACCCCCGGCGGCGCCACCGTGTATTATCCGCGCACCGCACAACCGCCCTATTCGCTGCTGGTGTTCACACCGCCCTACACCGGCACCCAGATTATGTACCGGGACTGGGGCCCATTCTTTGCCTCACACGGCATTGTGTTGGTGACCATGGACAGCCGCACTATTTATGACAGCGTCGACTCGCGGGCGCGACAGCAGCAGGATGTGCTCGATGCAATGAAGGGGGAAAATACCCGCTTCGGCAGCCCGCTGCGCGGCAAGCTGGATACCAGTCGCTTTGGTGCCACCGGCTGGTCCATGGGCGGCGGCGCCACCTGGATCACATCCGCCGAATACGCCGGGTTGAAAACCGCCATGTCGTTTGCCGGCCATAACCTGACCGCTGTCGACAGTGACTCCAGTGGCCGCAATACCCGTATCCCCACCATTCTGTTCAACGGCGCCTTGGACACCACTTATCTCGGTGGCCTCGGTCAAAGTGACGGTGTGTACAACAGTATTCCCTACGGTGTGCCCAAGCTGTTTTACGAAGCCTCCAACGCCGGTCACTTTGCGTGGGGTGGCCCGGAAGATGCCAACCGCTACGTGGGTGAGCTGGCGCTGGCTTTCCAAAAAACCTATCTCGACGGCGACAGCCGCTGGGCGCAATTCCTCGACCGCCCCCCGTTTTATGTCGCTACGTTCGCAAAAGCCAATATTCCCTGAGTCATGCGCTAAAAAATTTCCCAACAGAACATCCGTTCTGATAGGCGTTTGGGTACCGACTCCGGTCGGTGCCCCTTTTTTATCCGCCCGCCCTGCGCTGCTCGGTACACACCAACAGTTGCTACAGACGATGTCATGCCACTGACCTCGCGCGCCAATGCCGGCCCTAAGAATCTGGGCACATTGTGAGATTGCTACTGCTCGGAATCTGCCGGAACCGCTGGCAGAGGGGGTACCACTGTTTGATCCCAGGAATCAGAAAAAGGACGGCGGTAAATTCAGAATTTACTGGTGTTTTGGCATCGGCTCACACCGTGTGAGCGCGTCAAGAATCGCGGCTGCCGCACAGGGATCCGTTGCGGCAGCCGGGGATGTCAGGTTAGAGGGTTTGCTCAGCCACAGTGGATATCCGCATCCACCCCAGATTCGGCTTTGGAGGCAATATGGATATTATGCACGGTCATATCCAGCGCGCCCGCAGTGCGCACATAGAACGGCGAAAGCACCATATCCAGTTTCGCGCCGGCTTCCGCCAGGCACTGCAGATCTACCGCGACGGTTTTCCACTCGCCCGGCGTAGCGCCCTTGAGCAGTTCGGTGATGGACTGCTCGGCACCGCAATCCGTACCGCAATTCATGCCGAGGCTTACCGCGGCGCTCGGTGCAGCATCCACTTTCACATCAAACACCAGTGCGCCCTGCTTGCCGAGATAGCTGGTGAGATCGGTGCGGCTGTTGGCGAAGAGGCCGACCATGGCACTGCCCTCACCGCTCCACCGCAGGCGACGGCTGTCTTCCTGTACCTTGCGATCCACGGATTGCACGCTGATGCCGGAAAGTTTCGCCACGCTGCTGGAAATCGTCGACAGATTGTTCGCCGTATCCATCACCTGGAAGCTCCAGGGGTCCAGAGCGCGGCCATTGAATACCGCCAGCGCCTCTGCACTGTCGGACACTTTCAGGCCGCTCTGCTCGGAGAGCGCGGCGATTTCGACGGTGTCGCCATAAGTGAGGCCATAGCCGAAATTAAACTGGGCCAGCGCCTCGTTTTCTCCGGGGTTGCGCACAGTGGGCTGCGCATCGTTCGGCCAGGAGAAGGTGAGCTTGCCTTTGAAGTCGTGGTTCACCTCGCCCTCGGCGTTGCGGAAAATCACATCCGCCACACCGGCGCCTTCGCTGCCCGGCTGCCAGATGGCTACAAAGGCATCGGAGGCATTTATCTCCGGATTCACCCACAGCGAGCGACCGGTGATAAACAGGGCAACCACAGGAATATTCTGCGCACGCAGTTTTTGCAGCAGCGCAAGATCCGCATCGCCCTTGTAATCCAGGTTCGACACATCGCCCTGCATTTCCGCGTAGGGGTCTTCTCCGAATACCACGATGGCCACGTCCGGCTTCTGCTCAAAGCTGCCGTCCACCGACAACTCGGCGGTACCGCCCGCTGCTTCCACCACTTCGGCAATGCCGCCGTACACGGAGGTGGCGCCGGGGAAATCGCTGTTCTGGTTGCCAGTGCCCTGCCAGGTAATACTCCAACCACCGGACTGCTTGCCGATATTGTCGGCGCCGTCACCGGCGACAAGCACACGCTGGTCACGCGCCAGCGGCAACAGGTTGCCGTTGTTTTTCAGCAGCACCAGGGATTCACGCACCGCCTGGCGGGCGACGGCGCGGTGTTCCGGCGCCCCGATCAGGGATTCATCGGCGGCAAACGCGCGTTCGGATGGCGCGCCCGCTTCAAACAGACCCGCGCGGATTTTTACCCGCAGGATGCGGCGCACCGCGTCGTCGAGGCGCGCTGCGGGAATCTCGCCGCTTTTCGCCTGGGCCAGGGTGTTCTTGTACAGTTCCTTCCAGCTGGGGTCCGGCGCCATGAACATGTCGAGACCGGCGTTGACGGACTGCGGGCAGCTCACGTTGCTGCAGCCATTCACAAACTGATGACCCGCCCAGTCGCCAACGATGAAGCCGTCAAAGCCGAGGCGGTCTTTCAATACGTCGGTCATCAGGTATTTATGGCCGTGCATCTTCTCGCCGTTCCAGCTGCTGAACGAGGCCATGACCGTCTGCACACCGGCTTCGATCGCCGAGAAGTAACCCTGGGCGTGTAGACGCACCAGTTCTTCCTCGCTGATGATCGCGTCGCCGCGGTCGATGCCGTTCAGCGTGCCGCCGTCGGCCAGGTAGTGCTTGGCGGTGGCGATAACATGCTTAACCTGCAGCAGGTCTTCGGCATCCGGGTTGCCCTGCATACCGGTCACCATCTCGCCGCCGTAGGCGCGGACCAGCTCGGGATCTTCCGAATAGGATTCGTAAGTGCGGCCCCAGCGGTCGTCGCGCACCACCGCAAGGGTCGGCGCAAAGACCCAGTCAATGCCAGTCGCGCGGACTTCCGCCGCGGTGGCGGCGCCGATCTTGCGCATCAATTCCGGATTGTGTGCAGCACCCAAGGCGATATTGTGCGGGAATAAGGTCGCACCGATCACATTGTTGTGACCGTGCACCGCGTCGGTGCCCCAGATCATGGGGATGGCGACGCCGCCGTCGCTGGCATCCATGGATGCGTGGTAGTAGGCATCCGCCAGCGCCACCCAGTCGGCCACGCTCGCGTGCTTGTTGTCATTGGGGAAGGAGCCGCCGCCGTTCAGGATCGAGCCGATGTGGTACTGCTTCACATCCTCTGGGGTGGCGGAACGGATTTCCACCTGGATCATCTGGCCAACTTTTTCCTCGATGGACATTTTGGCCAGAAGCGCGTCGATGCGGGCTTCCACCGAGGGATCGCGGGCAATACCGCTGGTCAGTTGCGGCCAGTGGGCGCTCACACCTGTGCTGCTGTCGGAACTGCTGGACGACGGTACGCCGGCCATCTTCTGAGTACTGTTCTGTTCCGAGCACCCCGCGAGTCCACCGCCCGCTATCAGACCGGAGATGATCCCCAGCAAAATTCGCTTTTTCATTGCCGCAAAACTCCCATTCATGTTCGCTATTTATTCTTTGCGTCATCGAGTGACCTTCTGCCGCCGATCAGTCCCATTCATTGAGCCCGAGCATCCAGCTTTTCCAGCCTCCGTTGTACGGCCTGTGCGAAACACGGTCGTCCCACTTCCCCCAGCCGGCGCAAAATGGCGCAAACCACCTTGCCACCCTGTGTCGATCGGGAAAATGGGACATTCCGGGAAGCGTGTTATTTGGTGAGTTTCACATTATCCAGCTGCAGTACCGCCCCCATCTGGTTGTCCCACCCGGGGGAGATGACGAAAGGGGTATTCACATTGGCGGTGTTGAGCCCCATGTCCGCCAGCTCCTGCATCGGAATCTGGAAATGGGTCCACTGATCCACCGCGGGCATATCCAGCGGGTAATCGCCGGAGGAACAGGGGTGGCCACAGTCTGCGCGGAAAGTGAGCGATGCGGAGCCGGCATCAGCCGGCTCCGCCAGAACCCGCAGGTCAAACTCCACGTAGGTGTAATCGCTCAGGTCGTAGCTGTCGGTGGACTGGAAAAAGCCGATGCCCTGATCGGTGTTCCAGGTGACCTGGCCAACATCGCCATAGTCGCCACCGGCATCCACCACCTCAAAGTCCACAGTGCCGAAGGCGGTCCAGGTGAGCCACTGGTAGGGGGCTTTGACCTCACCGTTAAAAACGGCCGTTTCCTCGCCCTCCGGCGCCGCGGGTGGCGTAGTACCCGGGTTCAGCACGAATTCGCCATCGGTACTGGCGCAGCCCTTGCCGGTGTCGAAATCCTCGCTGCACTGGTACACGCGCACGTAGTCGATCACGAATTCCTGCGGAAACGCGCTCTCGTCGATGCCGGTGTCGTTGACGCTCGCCGGCCAGTTGCCGCCCACCGCCAGGTTCAGAATCAGGTGGAAGCTCTCGTCAAACGGCGCATTGGCATTATCCAGCGCCGCGCTGGTGTACCAGCCGTCTTTGGTCTGGGTAGCGTAGTGGTCGCCGTCCACATACCAGCGGATCTCGCCCTCTTCCCACTCCACCGCGTAGGTGTGGAAATCGTCCGCGGGATTCAGGCCCCCGGGAATCTGGTAGGCCTCGCCGGAGTACTTGTTACCCGGCCAGGCGTCACCATAGTGCAGGGTGCCGTGAATACGGTCCTCGCCGCCCACTTTCAGATTGACCGCCTCCAGTATGTCGATCTCCCCGGAGAGCGGCCAACTGCCGTACTTCCACTCGCTCGGCAGCATCCAGAAAGCGGGCCAGCTGCCCTGACCCTGCGGTAGCTTCGCGCGCATTTCAAAGCGGCCGTATTTCCAGTCGCCCATGCCTTTGGTGCGCAGGCGCGCGGAGGTGTAGGTACCGCTGCCGCTGGTGTCGTTCGGATCGTAATTCGAATCGTCGTCTATCTGATTGGGACCCGTGGCATCCTCGCGGATCGCCTTGATGTGCAGCATGTCATCGGCAACCCAGGAGTTTGCCGCGGCGTCGGTGTAGCACTGGGCTTCGTTGTTGCCGCCGCCGGTGCAGTTTTTTTCGCGGGACCATTTTTCGCTGTCGATGGCCTCACCGGAAAATTCGTCTGCCCACACCAGGCAGTAACCGCTGTTCAGCGGATCTTCCAGGCACTGTTCCGGCCGCTCGTTCACGGGCGGATCGTTGGGAATATTGACCTGGCCATCGTCATCATTGCTGCTGCCACCGCCACCACAGGCGGTTGCGGCCACAGCCATTGCCAGTACGGAAGATCTGAACAGGATTCTGGACATCGCTGTTTCCTCATCAATTGTTTATTGTTTTGGTTGTCTGTAAATCAGAGTTCTCGCGCGCGAGAGCGTTTCTTTTAACGCGCCAATACAAAAAAAGTCGCCCCACCTTCCACTGGAACAGAAGGTGGGGCGATCAAGTGCAGAAATTTTAAAAAATCTTTCTCGTCACGCCCGCTAAGCCGGGGGGCCAGCTACGGCGGGTTTCTGGATTCCCGCGTTCGCGGGAATGACGATTTTTAGACGCGCCCTAGAGAGATTTCAGGAATTCCAGAAGATTCTGCTTATTGGCTGCGGACAAGGACTGATAAGCATTTTTCGCCGCCTGCCCCTCGCCGCCGTGCCACAAAATGGCTTCTTCAATGCTGCGCGCGCGACCGTCGTGCAGGTAGCTATGCACCGGTGTGCACACTTCATTGCCCTGGCCGCCGATCGGATTTTCCACACCACCGGTCACACAGGCGGAGAGACCCAGGCCCCACAGCGGCGGTGTGCGCCACTCGGCACCGCTCGCTTCACCTTCGCCCAGATTGTCCGCCAGGCCCGCGCCCATATCGTGCAGCAGCAGGTCCGTGTAGGGGTGGATGGTCTGATTGCGCAGCTCCGCAAGCGGGTGGAAGGCGCTGGTCTGCAGAGTCGGGGTATGGCAGTCGGCACAACCGATATTGGTAAATACCTGCTCGCCGCTGACCACAGCCGCGTTGTCGTAATTGCGCTGCGGGCGCACGCCCAGCAGGGAAATGTATTTGGTCAGATCCCGCAGGTGATTGTCCGCAAGTTCCACGCCGCTGCTGCCGCAGTCGCTCTGGCTGCTGCCGCAATCCGGATTGGGGAATACGGAAGTCATAACCCCCATATCCGTATTGAATGCGCGTGCCAGCTGGTGGCGAACGCTGGCGGCACCCGCCTTCCAACCAAAGCGGCCGAGACGGGTTTCGCCGGTTTCCGGATCGACCACGCGATTGACGCGACCGGAAATGCCGTCGCCATTGCTGTCACCAGCATCCGCCAGCGCGACGATGGAGGATTCCGCAATCGCTTCCAGCAGCCCTATACCCACCAGATTGGGCGCGATGCGCGCGGAGAAGCGCGCGGGCGTTACCCCGGTAAAGGCGTAGTTCGGCGAGCGCAGACCGTTTTGTTCCGTCCAGTAGGCAATGGAGACACTGCCCTCACTGGCCGCACCACTGCGCGCTTTGGGTTGCAACGCAGAACCGAGAAATGGATCGGGATTGCCGTTGGCGTCCGCCACCTTGAAGGTCCACTTGTCCAATGGCTCGCCTACCGGTGCCGGTGCTGCGCGACCATTGCGCTCGTGGCAGCTGCCACAGCTGGTGTTGATGTAGTGGGGCCCGGCGAGATTGACCATGGGCGCGAATGCGGGATTCTCCAGTGGCTTTTCGTCGTGTACACCGTCAATGGCGGAGCTGTGCAGCACCCGGCGTCCGAGCATGAACGGCTGTGCATTGTCGTAGCCGATGTTCGTCGCCATCTGCAGGAAGTGGTTATCTGTCTCCCCTGAGGTGGACGCGTGAATGGTAGTGTCGCCACCGAGCCACGCTTTCTCCGCAATTTTATAGGAATCCTTGATGCCGCCAAACGGTGTGGTGCCACCTACATCCCAGGGCACCAGTCCCTCGCCAACGATATACAGGAATGTGGTTCCGTAATAATTCGCACGACCATTTGGCACACTGGCATCGAGGAACTGGCTGATTTCAAACTCCAGTTTGTCGCCAATCTGGATCGCGCGGTTTTCGCGGCAGTTGAAACTGCGCTCCTTGTAGTAATGGTAATTGTCCACCACGGTCATGGTGCCGTTGTCGCAGTACTCGGCTACGGTGCCCACGCCGCGATAAAACCAGCGGTTCTCCGCTTCGGTATCGCTCAGCTTGAACTGGGTACGCACATTCATCCGTACTGTATCCCCACCCTTTGCCACTTCATCAATAATCTCAATGGAGGCGGTGCGGTCTTCCCAGTAAAAACTCAGGTAGTGATCGTAGGCCTGGAAGTGATCTTCCTTGGCGTGACGGTCCCGCGCTCGGTCAGAGAAACGCGTGACCAGGGCCGTGGGTGTCTCGAAGGTGATGGCGGGCTCAAGCGCCGTACCACTGTTATAGAGCGGAACGATATTTCCGAGATCCGGATTGCCGCCGGAAGAGGAACTGCTGGAACTGCCGCCGGAGCCGCCGCTTGAGGAACTGCTGGAGCTGCTGCCACCGGAACCTCCCGAGCCGCCCGATGAAGAAGAAGATGATGATGAGGATGAGGATGAAGAGGACGACGATGAAGAACCACCCTGCCCGGTGAAAGTGAACTGTATGGGATCGGTAGTTTCGCCCACGCCCGCGGTAATCTTGGTGAAATATACTGTTACCACATCACCCGGCGACAGATTCGGAATATTGTGCGTCCAGTTACTGCCATCCTGCGTCATGCGCACATTCAACTGGCCACCACCGTTTATGGAGTAATGCACATCCACGATATCGCCACCGCTCATGCGTGCCTGCGCAGTGGTAGCATCCAACTCCACCAGACAGCCGCTGTCGCAATTGGCAGGGGACCCGTACACACCCAGTTCCCAGATGGAATAGCCCCACTGGTTGCCGGCACTGCGGCTGATGCCCTGAATACGCACCTGCTGATAAATACCATCCACCGCTACCGTATCTGTGCGGTGGCCGAACACACCGCCGGTCTGCGTGGACAACGTGGTCCAGTCGGTGCCGTTATTGGAGCCCCAGATTTCATAAGTGTCCGGATTGGCCGCCTCCCAGAAAATCTCCACCTGATCCAGATCGTAGGGTTGGCCGAGATCCACGGCAATCCACGAAGGGTCCGTCTGCGCGGCGGAAGCCCAGCGTGTGCCGGTGTTGCCGTCGACAGCGTTGCTGGCGGGAAGATCCGCAGTGCTCGCGGTAACCGGCGCGCCGGTGGCAAGATTGGTCGACTGTGCCTGCACCGGCACACTCATCGCAGTAAATACCGCGGGCGCGAACAGGAAAACAGCGGGCGCCAACAAGGCTCCCCGCCATTGAGGGAATATACGCATCATCGTTCCTCGCTTTATTCATTATTTGTGTTTGCGAGCGTTATTGCTCTCATATCGCGAGGTTATTATTTACACTTTCCAGCTTGGCAGGCGTCCCACTTTCGAAATTTCGCCAACCTGGGGCACCACTCCCGAGCGTTAATGGAACAAACAGCGCCAGTTGTGATCAACGTCAAAAAAATTCTACGCAAATTCAAAAAAAAGATTGGCGGTCAGACGCCCGCTTTCAGGGTTGGCGTCGATGTCGGTTTCTTCATCAACCAGAATGGAATGCAGCAGATTGCCGGGGTAAATGACCATGCGATGCTGGCGATAACCTACCTGATGGAACAGCTCGAAATCGTCCCTGCTCTCTGTAACATAACCGGAAGAAGGACCCTGCTGCTTTTGCAAAAACTGCTCAGCGACTGAGAAGTAGGTACCGATACGCGACTCATCCACCCGTTCGAATCCGGTGCCTTTGTGGCGAAAAAATCCAGTGCTGCCATGAAATCCGGGGTTGAGATACAAAAGAAGGGCAAAAAAGTGCGGATTGGATGTATCGAAATGGGGAATACGCTGCAGATGCGATAACTGGTCCGGTGCACTGGCAATCAGTGAAAACATTGCACCGGTCGGCTTTAGACGCCGTCCCGGCGAAATGCCATAAAGCGAATACAGTTGGCGATAAACACCCTGCAAAATGGCAATTGCCGCTTCCTTCGGCATAGGAGCGCGCACACCGGGATAATAGGTTTTCCGATCTGGAACAAACTGCGCTCGTGCAGCTGCAGCCTGCAACGGTGCGGTAAACAGGTCGAAATCATCAAGCGTGAGTACCGGGGTCTGTTCCCGCCCAATTCGCTCAATCGTCGGCTTAAGGTGTTCAGCGACTGTCATTCCGCTCTGGCTTTACAGTAGTGGTTGATAAATTCCATATGATGCGGCCAGGTGTCCACGGTGGCCCGCACCTGGGTGCGAATACCGGAGAGGAAGCGAGCCAACTCGTCATTGCTCATCATGTCCACAATAGGATGATAGGTCTGCGGCATCAACCCCTGTCCAAGCAACACCTGTAGCCAGGAACTCTCACCGAACAATTCAGTGCCATTCTGGTAGACACGCCCACTCTCTTCAAACACCTGCATGCGCAGTGCGAGAGAATCGGGTATCTGCATACCACGGCAATACCGCCAGAATTCTGTGTCTTGGCGGTCGGTGAGTTTGTAGTGCAACACCACAAAATCACGCACGTTTTCCGTTTCTTCACGGATCAGTTTGTTGAACTCGTCAACGTCTGCCTGAACAATGCCGTTTGATGGGAACAAGGTCATCAGCCGCACAATACTGCGCTGGATCAGGTGAATACTGGTGGATTCCAGCGGCTCGATAAACCCGGACGACAGGCCGATGGCCACGCAGTTTTTGTTCCAGTGCTGGCGACGGGTACCGGTGCGGAAGGGAATCACCCGCGGCTGGATCAGCGCCTCGCCTTCCACATTCGCCAGCAATTGTTCGGTGGCTTGGCTTTCATTCATATAGTGGCTGCAGAACACCAGACCGTTGCCAGTGCGCGATTGCAGCGGAATGCGCCACTGCCAACCGGATTCCCGCGCAATGGAACGGGTAAAGGGCACCGGGTCTTCGCCTTTGCTCGTCTGCACTGCCACCGCGCGATCGCAGGGCAACCAGTGGCCCCAGTCATCGTAGCCGGTGTGCAGCGCCTGGTCGATGAGCAGCCCGCGAAAGCCGGTGCAGTCGATAAACAGATCGCCTTCCAGCAATTTACCGCTGTCGAGCCTCAGCGCGTCGATATGTCCTGTATGGTGGTTCAATTGCACCTGCTCGATCTTGCCCTCAACACGCTTTGCGCCGTGTTTTTCCGCCAGTGCGCGCAGGAATTTTGCATAGAGACTGGCATCGAAATGGTAGGCGTGGGTGCGCTCGCTGCGCGGAGATACGGCGAAGCGTCCTTCCCTCGACCCCAGGTGCTCCTTGGTGTAGTCGCCGATCTGATAGTGAATACCCAGCTGCCGACCCTTGACCCAGAAGTGGCTGAAATTGCAGGCCCAGCAGTCTTTGCCGGCGGCACCGAAGGAGTGAATATAGCTATCGCCTACCGCCTTCCAGTTTTCAAACTGGATACCCAGTTTGAAGGTGGCATTGGTATAATACATCATTTCGCGCTCGTCGATACCGAGCAATTGGTGGAAAAGATGCAAGGTGGGAATAGTGGCCTCACCCACGCCCACAGTGCCAATAGTTTCCGACTCTACCAGGGTAATATCGAGGTTCTTGCCCAGCAGTTTGGAGAGCGCGGCCGCCGTCATCCAGCCAGCAGTGCCACCACCGGCAATAATGACCTTGCGAATTCTTTTCTCGTCGTTCACTTCGGTTTCTCTCGGATAATTTTTTAACGCTTTAGATCGTTCTGTAGCTTGGCCCGCAACTGCATAGCGGCTTCGATTCCCAGCGGTTGCTGCAATATGCCGCGCGCATGAGGCGCGATATGATCCGCCGCGCCCTCTTCCGCATCAAAAATATAGTAATCAAACAGTGTCTTCCATGCCTTGCGTTGCGGCGCAGGCAGGTTGCGCAGGCCGAGCACCGCGTGCAAAAGTGCATTAGTGGGGCGCCCCATATAGGCTGCGGAATCCCGCCACCAATGGGTATACAAGACGTTGAGAACCCCGAGACTTTCCACATGGTGCCACCACATACCGGGAATATACAGGGCATCGCCGGCATCCAGCTCAGCTACCTGAGCGTGTGCCAGCGCTTCGCGAAAGCGGGGGAATCTTTCAAAGTCCGGATTGTGAAAATCCACCAGACTTACCTCCTGTCCACCGGGGGCAAACTCCAGTGGCCCGGGATAGAGGTTGGCAATCTGCGCCGGCGGCAGCAGGGTAAAGCGACGACGGCCTGCAATGTTGCAAGCGAGGTTGTTGGGGAAATCATAATGGGCAGCCACCCGCACTCTATTGCCGAGCCACAGGGAACCAATGGGGGAAACGCTGTTCACCCCCGCATCATTGGCGGCGGCGAAGTGCGGAAACCAGTAGGACACTTCGCTGGAAGGCATATAGCGCATTGGCAGCTCCGCAGCGCCGGTGGAACTGAGAATATCTTCCAGCAGATCACCGAGTGGTACCCGGCGGCTGTCAAAATTGAAGCCGCTCATGTCTTCGTTATAGAAAATCCGGCCACCGGTATCCGCACCGCCATAACACCCGATCACCGGATTTCCGCTGTATTGTTTCAGCAGGTATTCCGACATCACCTCCGGCGATTTTTTTCCGGCTTGTACGGCAGGGAAATGGGTGCAGAAGTCGCGCAGAATCACCGGGCGGGAAAAATTCGCAACAGTTTGCAGCACATCGTCAGGAGTTACCCCGCTCAATTCCAGGGTAGTGGGCAGGTTAGCGGTCTCAATAAAGGGTTTTCTCGCGGTCATCACGCTATTCCACCCTGGGCGTTATTGTACGGAGAGGCGACGATTTTTTTCATCGATCAAACGGCGCAGTTGCGATTGGGATGCTATCGCCATGTAGATCGCCTCGAGAAAGCCGGCATTGTGCAACTCGTGCAGGTCGTCAGCATTCAATGCGCGCAGGCGCTCCTCGTCGATGGTATAAAAGCCCTTGAGCTGATTGCTCTCGCCATTGTTGAGCGTGACGTCCAGAGTAAAGAGCTCCAGTAGGCCGTGAATCTGCAGTGCTCGCACGAATTTTTCGCTCTGCTCGATACCGTGGTGAATCGCTTCCAACATATCCGATACGCTGTCCAGAAACGGCGAGTTGCCACCGTATTCAAGGAACAGCGGCTCGCCCTGCTCGCGGCTGATTCTTGGGCTGTCCATGTCGATATGGATGACGCGGCGGGTTTTCTGCACACCGTCTTCGACAAAGTTCTGCCGTCCGATCAGAAAAGGCTCACGACGCACGGTGAGAGGAATGTAGGACGCGGCCCATTCTGCTTTGCCATCGCGCAGGTAGAGGTTTTCGTCAGGTCGCAACCCCAGCAGCACCAGCGGAAAGAAATTGCCACTATTGGCATCCTTCTGAAAAAAAATCGGGTATTGTCCCTGCAGTGCGCGAAATTCCAGTGGAAAGGTAAGCGCGAACCAGCTGTTGTCCCCCAACGCGGCGGAACGCTCTGTCACTACGCGCAGATCGCGGTGTTCCACATTGTTCAGCAGTACGGCATTGGTCATATTACTTCTCTCGTCTATCGTTATTGTTCTTTTGATATAACAATCACTATTTACCAAAAAAGCCGCTGGCCCAAAGACCAGCGGCTTTCCATTGCCTTAACAAACCATCCTGTGAAGTGGTTTAGAAGGCGTAGCGGGCGCCCAATTGCCAGCGCTCACCGCCCTGGTACAGCCCCATGATCTGACGATCATCACGACCATGTACGCGAACGTACTCGTCGGTAACGTTGATACCTTCCAGGAATACCTGCAAGCCTTCAATTTGCGGCACTTCGTAGCTGACATTCAGATCAATCTGGCTGTATGCCTCGGTGTACTGCGGGTTGGCACCGGTACTCTGCCCGCGAGAGTTCAGGAACTCGTCGCGCCAGTTGTAGGCGATACGGGCCTGGAAGCCGTTCTTATCGTAGAAGCCCACCAGGTTGGCGGAATCGCTGAGGCCGATCATTGCCTCCTGATCCACCAACAGGAAGGGATTGTACTCCAGCTCGGAATCCACAATGGTGTAGTTCGCCTGCATACCGAAGCCAGACTCACCGAACATGTGCTGCACCATCAATTCAACACCGTCAATGGTGTTTTCAATGTCACCATTCACCGGAGTGTCGAGACGGAACACCATGTCGTTATCGGTCTCAGGATTACCGGTAATGAAGATCTTGTCGATAGTGACACCGTCTTCCAGGTAAGTGACTTCCACATAGGGGCTGTCAGCGTAGTTCGCCGCGATGTACTCACGAATCGCCTGCGCGTCATTGGCACCGTTTGCACGGGCCTCATCCACCAGCGCGCCATCTGCCGGATTGGGGATGTTGAACAGATTACTGTCAACCTTGCCGGAACTGATGAAGTTGGACACATCCTTCCGGAACAGACCCACGGACGCGTAGCTGGTCTCGCCGTAGTACCACTCCAGAGAGATGTCGTAGTTGATGGATTCGAACGGCAGCAGACCCGGGTTACCGGTGGAGCCTCCGCCAATACCACCATTGGCGATTGTGCCGATGGTGGTGCCGCCCTTGATCGAGTTGTAATCCGGACGGGTGATGGCCTTGCTCACCGCAGCTCGAGTAACCAGCTCTTCACTCAGCTCGAGTTTGAACGCGAGGCTGGGCAGCCAGTAGTCGTAATTACCTTCTTCGGTCAGGTAAACCTGAGAGCCGTCACCAAGGATGGTTACTTCGTTATTGGAGTTCCACTCGGCGCGATTATAGGCCGGCACCACTGACGTGGATTCCACGTCGGTCTGTTCATAGCGCAGACCAGCGTTCACCTGATAAGGCATGCCCGCCATTTCTGAATTGAAGTTGTACTGAGCGTAGGCCGAGGTGGAGGTTTCGGTGGTGGCGCGGTCGGTGTCGGAGCCGTAGTCGGTAGAGGCACAGAATGCGGTGCCGCAGTCACCAACACGGTTGGCCGTGGCGCGGTCCGCGGCATTGTCCGCATACAGGTCCTCGGCTATACCGCGCACGGTGTCGAAATCGAACACGAAGTAGGTGTTGAGCGGGTCGAGACCGCCAAGTTCGGAGAAGTCACCCCAGGACATGTCGAACTTGTCGGAGATGCTTTTCGCCTGGAACAGTTCGTCTGGCAGGTCGGAAGCGGGGCCCGCGCCGCCCCAGTTGTTGCGCTGTACAAACGCAGACTGGGTCCGGTTGTAGACTTCCTGGCGGGCGATACCGAAATCAATGTCGCTGGACTCGTTGATCTCGAAATTACCGCCAAAGCGGAACTGGTCCACCTCTCCTATATCCTTGGTATTTGTGAATACAGAGCCGGTTACCTGGATATCGGAGGCCTTGATGCCGTCATCGGTATAGACGTAGATCGCTGGCAGATCTTCGGTATAGTCCACGCTGCTACCGTTGCGAACCATCGCCGCCAGAGTAAAGGTATTGGAGGTACCCCAGGGGCTGTCGGGGCGGCGCTCTGCTTCCGAGTGCTGACCGTCGAAGAACAGGTTCAGTCTGTCGTTGACCTGCCACTCCAAGTTGATGCCGAGCATATCGCCTTCGTGCACTTCCGCCATGCTACCGCCACCGATCGCCACATCGCTCGGAGAGCTCTTGAACTCGGTGTAAATATCCGGAGAGGAAATGGGACCGTCACTCCAGATACCGCGCTGGTCACCGTCCCAGGAGTGATAAACGGAAATATCATTGAACTGCTTGGCGATTTTATTCTGGTAGTAGTTGTAATCCAGAGTCGCCGTGATGTCGTCGTTCGGTGCCCACTGCAGAACCAGCTGACCGTTGGTGCGCTTGCGCTGCTGCTCTTCAAACTTGTAGGCGGTGTTTTGGGGAACAGAATAGATATCCCCCTCACCCGGGCGGTTGACCTGGTTGTCTACCGGTACCGCGCCCCACTGGTCGTTGACACCGTCCCAGTTATTGTCCATCTGGCCTTCAACACTGATCCAACCGCCCGGCACTGTGGACTGGGCACTGCCACTCTCGCGCTCCTGCACAGAACCGGAGATGGCCACACCGAATTTGCCGTCGGCAAAAGTATCGGAGTAGAAGCCGCTGTACTCGGGAGTGATGTTGGCGTCTTCAGAAGACTCATCCATTACACCTTTTACACCAAAGCGCATGGTGCGCTCGGGGGTGTTCAACGGACGCGCCGTCAGCAGATTGATGGTGGCGCCCATGCCGCCCGAGGGCAGGGTGGCGTCGCTGGTTTTGGCCACTTCCACACCGGTGACCATGTCGGAGGCGATGTTCTGGAAGTCGAAGGAGCGCCCACCGGTATTGGTGGCCATCTGACGGCCATTCAGGGTCACCAGGTTGAAGTCGGGACCCAGACCACGCACGGTAACGCGGCTACCTTCACCATTCACACGGTCGATAGACACACCGGAAATGCGCTGCATGGACTCTGCGAGGTTGGTATCTGGGAACTTGCCGATGTCTTCTGCGGAAATAGCGTCGACGATACCTTTGGCGTCGCGCTTCACATCCATGGATTTTTCGAGGCTGCCGCGGATGCCGAGCACCACTACCTCTTCCAGTGCTGCATCCTGTTCGCTCTGTGCGTAGGCGGCGCCGCTGACGCCAGCCAGGGTGGCGATGGCCACCGCGATGGAATTCTTCTTGAATCCGGTCATTCTGTTCATGGAGTTGTCTCCCCCATCGTCACGTCATTTTCGTTATTGGTTTCGCCGGGGATCGGGTACCTCGAGACCACGCAAGAATAACCCGATCTGGCTCGACGCTATACTCCCGCCACGTCCCAATATGAGTCGTCCCACCTTGCAGTAACGGCAAAAAATGAACTATCCCACCTTGAATCCTGCAAAGCGGGAACGAAAAAACACTTAAATATCAGACAGTTACAGAACTGGCGCAATTTTGCACCGAAAGCGAGCGCACCGCTGCCCACAATGGTGCGGCGGCGGAAAAAAGTGGGGCCACGGCCGTGGCACGACAGAATGACTTGTTAGACAGGGATAGACCGGTCGGTCTCATTTGTCTGCGGAGGGAAGACTGATATGGGGGGATCCGCGAAATTACTCTCAACCCCAGCGTTTTAGTGCGCGCAGGCTGCGCTGGATACTGTCGTGAGGTGCAATCGCATCGTCGCGCTCCACGAAGGTATATTCCAGCCCCGCCGGTGCGGCATGACTGAGCAGCGCAGGGAAATCGATCACGCCCTGCCCCACATCCGCCATGCCGCCCTGGGTATCCGCATCCTTCAAGTGCCACAGCGGGAAGCGGCCGGGATAACGGGCAAAGTACGACGCAGGCTGCTGCCCGGCCTTGTGCATCCAGTACAGGTCCATTTCGAAATACACCGTTGCCGGGTCGGTGTTATCCAGTAACAGCTGGTATGGAACAAAACCGCCGGTTTCCTCGAATTCGAAGTCGTGGTTGTGGTAGGCAAGGCGCAACCCGGTGTCGCGGCACTGGCGACCCCAATCATTCAGGTTCTGCACCAGCTTGCGGTAGTCGCTGGCACTGCGCCGGCTCTGCTCCAGCCAGGCCAGCACCACATATTGGCTGCCGAGCGCTTTGGCCTCGGCGATCACTGCGGAGAAGTCCGACTCCATCTGCTCCAGCGGGAAGTGGCTTGCCGGTGCGCGCAGGCCGCTGCGCTCCAGCAGGTTGCGAACGTCTGCGGCGCTGTGACCGTAAAATCCGGCAAGTTCCACGGTGCGGTAGCCGGCATCGGCCACCTTCGCCAAGGTTGCAGGTACGCTTTCTTCCATCTGGTTGCGCAGTGTGTACAACTGCACGCCGAATAACTCCGGCTCGGCCGCCGCAATCGTGGACATGGTCGCTCCGCTACCGATCAATACCGCCAGCGCACATTTCAGCAGCGCACGGGCCGGGGAAAAAAGGGATATTCATTAGGCAGGTTTTCTCTTGAGGATCATCTTCGTGCGCTCCTCACCGGCTCTAGCCTTTCACAGCTCCTGCGGACAGGCCCGACACCAGAAAACGCTGTAACCAAAGAAACAGGAGCATAACCGGTAGCGATACCAGAATGGAACCGGCGGCAAAGAAGCCCCACTCGGAGGCGTAGTCGCTGACGAAGAAACGCAGCCCCACCGGCACGGTATAGCGGGATTCCTCATCCATGAAGATGGAAGCGAGGATAAATTCATTCCATGCGGTCATGAACGCAAACAGCCCGGTAACGGCAATGGCCGGGCGCGCCAATGGCAGAATGATACGGGTGAAAATGGTCCAGCGGCTGGCGCCCTCCAACAATGCGGACTCCTCAATTTCAAAGGGCAGCGTGTCGAAATAGCCCTTCAGCATCCACACGCAGAACGGCAGCGCGGTAATGGAATACACCAGGATCAACCCAAGCCAGGAGTTGCCGAGCCCCAGCCACTGCACCACGATCACATATAGCGGAATCAGCATCAGCACCGCGGGAAACATCTGCGAGATCAGAAACAGCAGCATGCCGCGCGCGCGGCCGGGGAAACGGAAGCGGGAAAACGCATAGGCGGCGGTACAGCTCAGCGACAGGCCGACGATGGTAGTGGCGAAAGCCACAATCAGGCTGTTGCCGAGCCAGCGCAGAAATGGCTGCTCGGTGAGTACCGCGCGAAAATTGGCCAGAGACCACTGCTCCGGCAACGGGATCAGGGCCATCAACTGCTGTGCGATTCCGGCATCTTCGGGCAGGCGCACCAGGGTCAGGGATTGCTGGCCGGAAAACGCTAGGCTCACCACCCACAGCAGCGGGTAGACCACAATCAGGGACGAGAGCACCAGCAGGGCGAAGCGCCAACTGAATATGTCGCGGGCAATTCGTGTAGGAGCCTGCTTGCAGGCGAACCTGGCCCGCTGCCAAAGTCGTTCGCCTGCAAGCAGGCTCCTACGAGTGGAAGAGCTCATCGGGTTGCCTCCAAGGTGCGACTGATGCGCATCTGCCACATGGCGTAACAGAACAGCAGCGCCAGGATCACCATGGAGTAGGCCGCAGCGTAGGCGTACTGGTACTTCTCAAAGCCGATGCGGAACGCCTTGGTGATCAGGATATCGTTGGCTCCCGCCGGCGCACCGTCGCTTACCAGATAGATGACGTTGAACATGTTGAACGTCCACACCACCGACAGGATCACCGCCGGGATCAGCACCGGTTTCAGCAGCGGCAGGGTGATGGTGCGGAACTGGAACCAGCGCCCGGCACCCTCCACTCTGGCGACTTCGTACAGTTCCCGCGGGATCGACTGCAGGCCACCCAGGATAACCACCATCATGAACGGAATACTCAACCACACATTGGTCACCAGCCCGGTAAAAAAGCTCGCGCCGATCGAGTCGAACCAGGCCACCGGTGCCATACCCAGCACCTGTAGCCCCTGGTTGATAGCCCCGAACTGAGGGTGGAACATGCCCTTCCACACCAGTGCGGTGATGTAGTTGGGGATAGCCCAGGGCAGGATCAAGATCAGGCGAAACCAGGCGCGGCCGAAGATGGGCTTGTCCAGCGCCAGCGCCAGTATCAGCGCGAGGCCCACCGCCAAAGTGACATTGCTCACGGTCCACAGGATCGTGATCAGCAGGGTCCAGTAGAAGTTGTCGAAATCGATGCTGCGCTCGCTGCCCTGCCCCCGCCACAGATGAATATCGCCGAGAATCGCAGCGTAGTTGTCGAACCCGGCAAACCGCGACCACAGCGGGGTGTGCTCGTTGAACACGGTGGTGTCCGTAAACGACAGCAGCAGGCCGTACAGAAGCGGGAACAACACCAGCACCAGCATGCCCAGTATCGCCGGCAGGATATAAAGGTAGGCGGTGCGGTGGGTGCGCCAACCCGCGGCCAGTTGCGCCTTGTAGCGACGCCACAGTAACCACGCCGCCAGTGCCAGGGCAGCGGGCAACAGCCACAGCCAGGCCGGCATCTGTGCCCGGTGCTCGCCGCGGGCGCGAGAGCGTTCCAGGCGCGCCAGATCCGCGCTCAGGCTGCGCTGCAGCTGGCGCATCTCCGCTTCCGGCTGCGCCGCGCCCTTCACCACTTTTTTCAGGACATTTTCCAGCGGTACCCACAACAGGGTCATGGCCGGCAGGTTGGGAATGGGTACCGCCGCTTCCAGCTGACGACGAAATGCCATAGCAGTCTCGTCGGTGGCGATACTCGGGTGTTCGAAGGCACTGATATTCGCCGGCAGCTGCCCGCCCTCAATCGCCATTTTTTCCGCGGACTGACGGCTGGTGAGGTAATCCATCACTGCCACCGCGGCCGCGGGATGCTCAGACCAGGGAGACAGGAACAACCCCTCCACCGCCACCCAGGGCGCCAGCGGCAAGCCGCTCTCGCTGTTGACGGGCAGCGGCACCACCCGGTAATTCACGCCCGGGGCGATTTCCCCCAGCATCCACGGGCCGCTGATCACCATGGCCGCGCGGCCCTGGTTGAACAGGCTGGTGACCAGGGTACTGCTGGGCTCCTCCGGCAGGATGCGATCTTGCCGTGCCCAGCGCGCGAGCATTTCCACAGAGGCGATGTTGGCGCTGTTGGCGAGATCCAGATTGCCGCCGCGATCAAACGGACCGCGGCCAAAGCTGTTCATCAGAGCGCCGTGAAAGAAAGGCTCGGTGTAGCTGTAGGCGAGGCCGAAGCGCCCCGCTTTGCGGTCGGTGTGGCGGCGGGCCTCGGCCACCATGGCGTCGGTAGTGGCGGGGGCGGCCTGTACCAGATCGGTGTTGAGGATCAGCGCCGGGCTCTTGAATGCGAGAGGCAGGCCGTAGAGCTCGCCGCCGAAAGTCATGGCTTCGATCAGGTTTGGCGGAAAGCGGCCGAGTAAGCGCTCACCGACATAGCGATCTATGGGCGCCACCGTGTGCCCG
Source organism: Microbulbifer sp. SH-1 (assembly GCF_011326135.1). NCBI lineage: Bacteria > Pseudomonadati > Pseudomonadota > Gammaproteobacteria > Cellvibrionales > Microbulbiferaceae > Microbulbifer > Microbulbifer sp. SH-1. Next base: position 2,705,646 of record NZ_CP046948.1, read on the forward strand.
GCGCTGGCCCAGCCCCCGAGGCGGTCGTGGGCGAACACGAACAGATCCGGCCCCTGTCCGCGGGGCAGTGCGGCGGAGAGTTTGTCGGCATAACCGCCGAAGGGCACCGCAAGCGCCTTGACCTGAACATCGCTCTGGCTGCGGTTGTAGTTCTCGATCAGTTGCTCGAAGGCGGCGCGCTCGGCGCCGCGATAGCCGTGCCAGAGGTTCAGGGTTTCGGCAGCAAAGACCTTGCCGGAGAATAAGATCAGAAGGCAGAGCAGTGCTCGTAGGAGCCTGCCTGCAGGCGAACATTGCGGTTTCGATCTAGCCACGCTTTCGCTTGCAAGCAAGCTCCTACAAATCGGGGCGATGATCACGCGCTGACTCCGGCGCGGGCGCCATCGCGGTGAATGCGCTGCTGGCTCGCGGCGTCAAACAGGTACACCGCCGCGGGGTCGAAGGCGAGTTCCAGAGTGTCACCCAGAGTGAACACCCGCAAACCCGGCAGCCGCGCTATCACTTGGTCCGCACCCGCGCGCAGATGCACCAGCATCTCGGCGCCCAGGCTCTCCACCAGTTCGATTTCCCCGCGGAGCCGCGGCCAGTGGGCAGGGGCGCTGGCCGCGTACACCAGCTTCTCGGGGCGCAGCCCCAGCAGCAGATTCTGTTGCAGCCCCCGCAGTTTCGGGCGCGGCAGGGTAAGAAGGTCGCAAACCAACTGCACCCCGTCGTCTTCTACCCGCACCAGGTTCATCGGCGGCGACCCCATAAAACCGGCGACGAAGGTGTTGTCCGGATCGTTGTACAGTTCCAGCGGCGTCCCCACCTGCTGGAGTACACCGCGGTCGAGGATGGCGATGCGCGAGCCGAGAGTCATGGCTTCCACCTGATCGTGGGTGACATACACGGAGGTGGTGCCCAACTGGCGGTGCAGGCGGTGGATCACACCGCGCATTTGCACACGCAGCTCCGCATCCAGGTTGGACAGCGGCTCGTCGAACAAAAACACCTGCGGATCCCGCACCATGGCGCGGCCCAGTGCCACCCGCTGGCACTGGCCACCGGAGAGCTGCCCCGGCTTGCGCTCAAGCAGCTCCGAGAGGCCAAGCGTCGCCGCCGCATCGCGCACCCGCCGCTCGATACCGAGCTTGGGAAAATCGCGCACCCGCAGGCCAAAAGCCATGTTCTCGAACACGCTCATATGGGGGTAGAGGGCGTAATTCTGAAACACCATGGCAATATCCCGATCCCTCGGCGGTAAATCATTTGCCCGGTGACCGCCAATCAGCAGATCGCCGGCGGAAATGGATTCGAGCCCCGCGATCATACGCAGAATGGTGGATTTACCGCAGCCCGACGGCCCTACCAGCACCATGAATTCGCCATCGCGAATTTCCAGGTCCAGCTGTGGCACTGTCGCAGGACCATTGCCATAGCATTTACTGACTCCCCTCAATTCAATTACGGCCACAGGGACATATCTCTCTTCATTCAAACCGCTCCGTTCTTATTATTGCTTTGATGACCTCGCACATCAGAGGATACCCTGCGGACATCCATTAAGCACATGCAGCATAGGCAACGCTGGCCGAGTACAGAAGCCTCGAAAATGTGCAAACATGCGTCGGATTTCTCTCCATATACTTCATTTCCTTCCTCCTGTACTAGATTTAACGGGCGCAGCAGTACCGTGCATTCAGCAGTAAATAAGTACGCTAAGGACAAAGAAACATGCGCCTGGCCCCCCTCGCCACCCTGGCCGCCTTCGGCCTGACCCTGTCCGCCTGTGCGGTAAAACCCACTGCCATGGACGACGCCAGTATTGATTTGCGGGCCAGCAGCGACTGGCAGACCGCGTTTGGCAATCAGCAGCCGGTCACCGGCCCCATCGACCTGAATGAGGCCATCGCCCGCGAACTGAGCGAGGCGCATGTTTCACCGCTGCTCGCCGCGCTGGCGACGCTCAGTCGCGAAGAGCACGAACAACAGCCACTGCACAAATCGGCAGACTGACGCACAGGTTCGACGACACAATATGTCAAAAGCCTGGTCCATTTGGTCAACCACCACCGCGGCGGATACTGCCGGGGTGGTGGTTTCCAGTATCGTATTTCGAAATCCGTCCGCAAAAGTCCTGAGTGCGGTCGCAGACTCTCGTACAATCATCCGTCAAACCCGCACCATAATCACAATAACCACACAGCCAGCCGAGCCACTAGCATGACCGAGATCGCCGCCCCCACTGAAGCCCGACAGTCTCCCGCCTTGAAGTCACTGCTGGAGAATCAGCGCCAGGCCCACCTCGCCAACCCCGCACAGGACCATACGCAGAGGGTTAATGACCTCAAGGCACTGGCGCGGATGATCCGCGAACATCAGGATGAACTGGTACAGGCGGTGAGCCGCGATTACGGCAACCGCTCCCTCCACGAGACCTTGTTTGCGGAAATCTATCCGGCGCTCGACGGTATCAAGGACACCATCAAGCGCCTGAAAAAATGGATGAAGCCCCAGCGCCGGCACATCGACTTTACCGCCTTTCCCACATCGTCTACCAAGGTGATCCCGCAGCCGCTCGGCGTGGTGGGCGTAATCGTACCGTGGAATTTCCCCATCAATCTGTCCTTCGGGCCACTGATCAATATCTTCGCCGCCGGCAACCGGGCGATGGTGAAGATGTCGGAGAACTCTCGCAATCTAACCGCGCTGCTTGCGCGTATCAGCGGCGATTATTTTCCGGAAGACAAATTGGTGTTTATCGAGGAAACCGGTGGGGTGGGCGTCGAGTTTTCCACTCTCAAATTCGATCACCTGATCTTCACCGGCTCCGGCGCCACCGGCCGCAAGGTGATGGCGGCCGCCGCGGCCAACCTCACCCCGGTCACCCTGGAACTGGGCGGCAAATCCCCGGCCATCGTCGGCCCCGATTACGATATCGACACCGCCGTCGAGCGTGTGCTGTTCTGGAAGCTGTTCAACGCAGGCCAGATCTGCACCACTGTCGATTATCTGCTGTTGCCGGAAGACAAAGTGGACGCCTTTGTGGAAAAAGCCAAAAAGGTATTCCGCAAGCGCTACCCGGATATTCAACACCCGGATTACACCTCGGTAATCGACCAGCGCTCGTTCCAGCGTATCTGGCAGACCCTGGATGACGCCGTGCAGAAAGGTGCAAGCGCGATTGACCTGACCGATGGGCAGGGCAGCCGCGACGACCCGATGAAAAAATTCCCCGCGCACCTGCTGATTCATGTCAGCGAAGAGATGGACGTGATGAAACGGGAAATCTTCGGCCCGCTGCTGCCGATCAAAACCTACAAGAACCGCGAGGAAGTGGCGGCCTATATCAACAGCGGCGACCGCCCGCTGGCGATTTACCCGTTCACCCGCGACAAAAACCTACAGAATTTCTATATCGATAATGTCATGTCCGGCGGCGTCAGCGTGAACAATGCCGTACTGCATGTGGGCCAGCACGACATTCCGTTTGGCGGCGTAGGCGAAAGCGGCATGGGCCACTACCATGGCCACGAAGGTTTCCTCACCTTCTCGAAACTGCGCCCGGTGTTTTACCAGGGCCCGCTCGACCCACTGAAACTGCTGATGCCGCCCTATGGAAAAGTCGCGGACAAGATGATGAAGTTGATGCTGCGCCTGACGAAATAAAATTCGCGGAGCGCCGCTCCGCAACCCCCAAACTGGTACGCCCATACCTCTGTTTTCTATTTAATCATCCGCCCAACACCATTAGAATTTCCTTTTGCAAAACAAATACATTTTCAAAAGGACCTGAAAGTGAATACAGTCATACTCTGCAACAGAAATCTCTCGTCGCCCGTGATACAGCAGGCCTGCAACCTGAACCTGCAGCAGTTTTCCGAACTCCACTGCCCGACCCCAAGGCTAGCAAAAGCCAATACCCCCTATCTGCTGAACGGGCACAATGATGCACAGGGAAAGCGCATCCAAACCCTACTCGCCCCCGCCCACATCGCCCGCCCCGTCACCGAGCTTTCCCTCACATTTGGCGAGGACAATACCATCGCAATAGCCGCGATGATGGAACAGCTGAAGGACTACAACATCGCATTGACCGGAGCCTCAACTAGTATTTACGGGGAGCGCATCAATGGCTTCGCCAAGTCGGTAAAGGAGTACCAAATAGCACTGCTTACCTACCGCGATGCGAAATTGAGCGGGGCAAGCAACCATGGTCTGCTCAAGCAACAAGCGCACGCTGCTTTCATGCGGATGCAGAGGACATTCAATGCGGAATTGAACAATGTCACCAGTCACATTCGCTCCCGGCGGGGTAGCCCTCTTACCAGCGCAGAACGCGGCACCAATATTGCCAGCAGCAACCGCAACGCCGCAAAACTGCAGTTTTCAAGTGAGATCGAAGCGCATAAACTGGTCAGGTTCAGTCAATATACGAAATTGCTGGGCAACGGGCTTGCCGTTGTCGATTTTGGCGTGAGAGCAGGGAAAATTCACAGCTCCTACAAGGCTGGCGGAGATTGGGAGAGAGATCTGTTTATAGAATCCAGTCGATTTGCGGCCAGTGCCGGAGCGGGCGTTATCGCAGCCAAGGCCGGAATTGCCATTTTTATGTTCGCGACACCGGTAGGCTGGGCTGCAGTCATTGCAGGTGGACTGCTCATTGCTGGCACAGCAGTAGTCTCTATTGCAGCTGATCGACACTTCGAAAAGAATGGCGAGCTATATTACGACAACATTATGGGCGCGCTGAGCAAATAATGGGCACACTTAATTATGTAATTCTATTTTCTTCCTTCGGGCTTATGCTTGGCTGGGTATTTTATGTGGTCTTTGGGCAAGTAACCGTTAGAAAGTTAAGAAGAAATCCAATAACGAAAGCGCATTTGGGTGTGGAATTCATTAGCGGATGGGATATTTTCAATGTCGCCCAAGCATTAGCAACCCCTAGAAAATTTCACAAGATTCTGGAAAAAGGAAAGCTGGCTTTTTTGAACGCCGATTCTGAGATTTTACTCAAGAACACAAATACCACTGATCGGGTTCTGGCCATTATTTTTTTCTGGACCTTTTTCCTTTCTGGTTCAGTTATGATATTCGCCATACTGATAGACACAGCAATGTAATCACCATTCAACCCCCTTCCGCGCAGAAACACCATGTTCAAATGCGTGTTTCTGCGATTTCATTTCCGTTACCGTGTCCGCCAAATCCACCAGATACTGTTTGGCGCCGCGGCCGGTGATGATCACGCTCTGTTCCGGGGGGCGGTTTGCGATAGCCTCCAGCACTTCCGACTTATCCAGCCACTTGTAGTTGAGCGCGTAGGTCAGCTCGTCCATCACTACCAGGTATACGCTGTTATCGGCGAGTGCGGACTTCAGTTTTTCCCACAGAGCCAGAGCCGCCGCCTTGTCCGCCGCGAAATCCTGGGTTTCCCAGGTAAAGTCGGTGCCCATCTCGTACCATTGCAACGGGTATTTTCTCGGATCCAGCTGTGAAAGCAGGTTCTTCTCCCCGCACTCCCACACCCCCTTGATAAACTGCCCCACCACCACCTTGTAGCCATAGCCCAGCGCGCGGGTAACGGTGCCGACTGCCGCGGTGGTTTTGCCTTTGCCGTCGCCGGTGTAGACGATGACGATACCGCGCTCTTCCAGCGCCTTGGCCACACCGGCATCGACGATTTCCTTGCGCGCCTGCATGCGTTCTTTGTGGCGTTGCTGTTTGTTGTTTTCAGATTCAGACATATCAATCAACCCGGAAAATTTGAAAGAAGCATAACAGCTTACGGAGTACAGAAACCGCCGCGCGAAAGCGCGCTGGCGGCCCGATGCGGAACGATTGCCGACAGGTTGTGGAGTATCGGGCCGCCAGCGCGCGCCCGGGGGAAGGAAAAACATTTGCAGGAAAGGGAGCGGGCCTTTGCGGCCCGCTGTCGGAGCTGGAGCTCCGCACTCCCGGGGGTTAGTTCAGACTAAACCGCACGCCGGCGTACACAGCAGCGCCGGCAGAGTTGAAGCCAGCCACCTCGCTGTAGTCCTCGTTTAGCAGGTTTTCACCGCGCAGGGTGAGCGCCAGGCGTTCGCTGAACTGGTAAGCCGCGTTCAGATCGAAGCGGTTGTAGGCGTCTGGTGCCACTGGCGCGCCACCCAAAGGATTGATGCTCAGGCGGTCATCGACATGGCGCAGGTTCGCCGCCAGGGTCAGGCGCTCGCCCAGCAGCGTGTAGCTGGCACCGAGGTTATATACTTTCTCGGCCACATTCAGGCGCTGCTCGCCTTCGCTATCGCGGCTGTCCAGCCAGGTACCGTTGGCATGCCAGCGACCCGCCTCTCCCAGAGTGCCGGAAAGCGACAGCTCGAAACCATCGGAATCACTCTCGCCATCGTCCTGGGCGTAGGCGCCCCAGCCAGTACCGAGACCATTCACATAGACAATGGCATCGGTCACTGTCTGCTGGAATGCGACAAGCTCCAGTTGCAGCAGCTCGGCATAACTGTACTCCAGCGCCACCTCAACACCGCGGCTGGTTTCCGGACTGACCGGCGCAACACCGCTCACCACGTTGGTGGAGGTTTCATAGGGGCTCGGGGCGCGGAAGCCGGTGCTGGCGCTGGCGCGGTACTTGATCTGCTGGTTGCTGCCGATCAGTTGCGGTACCGCGGCGGATACGCGCCAGCTGTTGTGGGTCTCGCCGCGGATGTCATCTCCATCGAAACTGTCGTGTCGGAAACCCAGGTTGTAGAAAATCTTGCCAGCCACGTCGCCGCGCCACTCGCCGAAGACGCCAAGCAGTTCCAATGACTGATCACTGTCGTTAGCGGTGTAATCCTGCTGATCCAGATCCGCGCCCCAGGAAAGTTCGCCGGCAGCCAGTTTGAGGTTGCCGAAGTAGTTCAACTCATCGATGCTACCCTCCACCGCGTAGCTGCTCACACCTTCCGCCAGACTGTCGCGCTCCAGTTCCTGACTGGAAACAGACAGTCGATTGGCGACGCTGCCGAGTTGCAGATCGCCGGCGAGCTGATAGCTGGTCTGGGTGTACTGGTCTTCGCAGTCGTTGCTGGGATTCCAACCTGCGTAGCAGTTGTCAAATCCCGTATCCGCGTCCAACTGGCGGACCTGCCCTTCCAGCGAGAAAGTGTCGCTGAATTGGTAACCCAGCTTCGCGCTGACGGTCTGGTTGTCGTAACCATCGCGCTCGCCGCTGGTATCGCTCACCCGCGCATTGAAACCGTCGCTTTCAAGCTGGCTCAGGTCGAGCGCGTAGTTCCAGCCACTCTGCACACCGCGCAGAGCCACCTGCGTCCGGTGGGTGTTGTAGCGACCGGTTTCACCGCTCAATTGCAGCTCCAGCGGTTGGCTTGCGCGCTTGGTGATGATGTTGATCACACCGCCGGCGCCGGCACCGTACATCATCCCTTGCGGCCCGCGCAGAACTTCGATGCGCTCCACATCGCTCGCCAGGATGTGTTGAAACTGAGTGGTGACCTGGGTGTTGGTGGGGTCGGCCACGTTGATGCCGTCCACCAGCACCAGAGTGCGGGAACCGGACTCGCCGCGCACATACACATTGCTGACCTTGCCGAGGCCACCGTTGTTGGCCGCGGAAATTCCCGGCAGGGTTTTGATCACATCCATCAGGGTGCTGTAGCCGAGTTTTTCGATATCCGCGGCAGTGAGCACGGACACGGAAACCGCCGTCTGCGCCTTAGGTACCTCCACACGGCTCGCGGTGACGGTGATCAGTTCCAGGTTGTTCTCGGAATTGTTGGTGTCCGCAAACGCGGATTGCGCGGCCAGTGCTACCGCACCGGCGAGAATAATTTTGTTCATGGTGAGCCCCAATCAAAAAATGGTCGATTGAGGGAGGGGAATACAAGGGCAGGAATTAAGGACAGCCGGGACCAGCGCAATGCTCGGTACCTCGCCGCAAGCAAGCCCAGACAAAGCCCTCCGCTTTATCGTTCAAGGTTCACTCGAGGCCGGTATCGGGCTTATCGTGCTCTCAGTATTCCAAGAACCGAATCACCGTTGCGGGGGCAGCGTCGGATTTGGCCTGCGGTTTTACACAGACGGACACCGACTTCCCGTTTACCCCAACCAAGGCCGCCGCTTGTGGCGGATTGACCTGTTGGGCACCTGGAGTGCGCGCGATTATATCAGATCCCCGGCGATAAACTCCGGGCGTCCATTGCGCCAGCGAAATTCGCTGTGGATTCCGTATACCGCGCCGACCAGCTGTGGTGTCAGCACCGTTTCCGCGGTGCCTTCGGCGCGCAGCCCTCCATCCTGCAGCAACAGGATGCGGTCGCAATAGCGGGCCGCAAGCGGTAGGTCATGCAGGGCCAGAATCACGGTCTTGCCCGCATCCGCCTGCTGGCGGAAGGTCTGCATCAACTGCAGCTGGTGGCGGATATCCAGTGCCGCGCCCGGCTCATCGGCGATCAGCACCGGTGCGTTGGCGACGAGCAAGCGCGCGAGTTGCACGCGGCGCAGTTCGCCCCCGGAGAGCTGTGTCACCGGGCGCGCAGCAAAGTGAAATGCATCCACTTGGTTCAGCGCGGCCGCAACCCGTGCCCACCGGCGGGACCTATCCAGGCTCCGCCCCCAGGGCAATAGCCCCAGCGCCACCAGATCCTGCGCCGCCATACTCCACGCGGGAGCTTCCTGCTGTGGCAGATAGGCGATGAGGCGCGCACGCTCGGCGGCGGAGACGCCGGTGATGGCGCGATCGTCGAGGGTCAGGCTGCCCGCTGTCGGCAGCAGAACACCCGCGAGACAGCTGAGCAGGCTGCTCTTACCGGCGCCATTAGGGCCGATCACTGCAGTGAGTTCCCCGGCTTGAAAGGAACAGTCGACATTTTCCAACACCTTGCGCCGGTTGCGTGTCAGGGAAAGATTTCTGCCGTGCAACGCCATTGGCTGGAATTCGCTCACAGGTTCATCTCCCGCCGCCCGCTGACAATCAACCAGAAAAAGAACGGAGCGCCGATAAACGCGGTGACCGCACCAATGCGCAGCTCCTGCACGCCCACCGTGTTGAGTACCAGAATATCCGCCAACAACAACAACAGCGCCCCGGCCAGCGCACTCGCCCACAGCAACCGCCCCGGATCCTGCCCCACCAGTGGGCGCATCAGGTGCGGCACCACCAGGCCGATAAACCCGATGGTTCCCACCACGGCCACGGAGCTGCCCACCGCAAACGCAATACCAAATAAAACCAGCAGCGGATAGCGGCGGCCGGAAAAACCCAGCGACGCCGCAGTCGATTCACCGAGCGAAAGCGCGCGCAGATAATTGCGGGAAAGCAACAGCATCACCGCACCCACAAACATAAACGGCAGCGCCAGCAGTACCTGATCCCAACCACGGTTGGCCAGCGAACCCAACAGCCAGAACACGATCTCCTGCATGGCAAACATGCTCGGCGCATAGTTGAGAGCCAGCGCCATCAGAGCCGACAGAAAGGCGTTGATCGCCACCCCCGCCAACACCAGCCGCGTGGCACTGGCGCCGCGCCCGGCCAGCAGCCACACACTGCCCACAGCAAGCAGCGCGCCGAGAATGGCCAGCAGCGGCAGCGCCACCCCGCCAGATACAGCGCCGTAATACAGCAGCAGAATCGCCGCCAGTGCCGCGCCACTGCTCACCCCCAGCAGGGCCGGTTCGGCCAGTGGATTGCGCAGCATGCCCTGCATGGCCGCACCACCCATGCCTAACGCCGCACCAACCAACAGCGCCAGTGCCGCCCGCGGTAGCCGCAGCTGCCACAGGATCACCGCATCGCTGTTGTCGCTGTGCCAGCCGCTGACAATTGCCTGCCACAGATCGAGCTTTACCGGGCCGCTGGCCAGTGCCGCGAGCAGCGCCAGCGGCAGTGCGCACGCAAGCAGCAGGAAAAAAAATTTATGGCTGTTGGACAAGTTCGGCTCTCTTCTTCTGTAACTGTTCAAGCGCATCCACCGCCGCCAGCGCCGGACAATACCCCAGCGCCTCCGGCAAGCGATAACTGCGACCGCTGTCGATGTAACGCTTCAGCACCGGGTGGCGCTCGGCGAGATGGGCGATCGCAAAATCCTGCGCACCGCCGTAAAACACCAGCAGGTCCGGTTGCAGAGCAATTACCTGCTCCAGGCTTACCCGCCCCAGCTGGTCAATCCCCTGCTCCGCCGCCAGATTGATAAATCCCGCGCGTGTCAGCAACTGGTGCTCCAGCATGCCGCTGCCGTAGGTGATGTTGTTGGCGGACAGAATCAGTGCGGTGGGATGTTTAACATCGGCAGCTTGCGGATTTTTCTGGCGCGCCGGTGCAAGCAGTTCCGCCAGTTGCTGTTGCCGCGCGCGCAACGGCGGCAGCGGTCCCAGCGCTTGTTCCAGCGCACCCAGCTGCGTCTGCAATTGTTCGAGAGTGTAGGCATCGGGAATCCGCACCACTCTGAATCCCATTTCCTCCAGCCGCGCCGCCGCGCGCTGCGCCCCAAACTGCCCTGCCAGCACCAGGTCCGGCTGCAACGGGATCAGTTCCTCGGCCTGGGCGCGGTTGAGCGCCACGTGCTCGGGAATGGGGGCGTTGCGGTACTGCGCCTCGGCAGAGAGCCAGGTGACGGAAACAATCTTCTGCGGCGGCACCCAGCGCAACAGTATCTGGTCGAGACACAGGTTGAGGGAGGCGATGCGCTCGGCGGCGGGCGCCGGTAGCGCGATCGCAAACAACAGCGCGGCAATCCACCGCGCCGCCGGCGGCCTCCCCGCGTATCCCCGCCCCACGGCGATCACCCCATATCCAACGCATTCAGCGCTTCGGCGAGGGTTTTTACCGGAATAACCTGCATACCTTCAATATCGGTTTTAAGCCGGTTGGCGGCGGGGACGATGGCTTTGCGGAAACCGTGTTTGGCGGCTTCCCGGAGGCGCTCCTGGCCGGAGGGGACCGGGCGAATTTCACCGGCGAGCCCCACTTCGCCGAAGATCATCAGGTCGCGATCCAGGATGCGGTTGCGGAAACTCGATACCACCGCCATCAGGAGGGTGAGGTCGGCACTGGTCTCCATTACCTTCACGCCGCCCACCACGTTGATAAAGACATCCTGATCGCCCACCAGCACACCGCCGTGGCGGTGCAATACCGCGAGCAGCATGTTGAGGCGATTGTGATCCAACCCCACCGCCACCCGGCGCGGATTGCCGAGGCTGCTGTCATCCACCAGTGCCTGCAGTTCCACCAGCAGCGGGCGCGTACCTTCCCACACGGAGGTCACCACGGAGCCCGCGGCGATTTCATCCGCGCGCTGCAGGAAGATCGCCGAGGGGTTGGAGACTTCTTTCAGGCCCTGTTCGGTCATCGCAAACACACCCAGCTCGTTCACCGCGCCGAAGCGGTTTTTGTGCGCGCGCAGGGTACGGAAGCGGGAATCGTGGGTGCCTTCCAGCATGATGGAGCAGTCGATGATGTGCTCCAGCACCTTGGGGCCGGCGAGGGTGCCGTCTTTGGTGACGTGGCCCACCAGGATCATCGCGGTGCCGGTCTGTTTGGCGAAACGGGTGAGATAGGCCGCGCTCTCGCGCACCTGCGCGACGGAGCCCGGCGCGGACTGTACCTCGGCCATGTGCATGACCTGGATGGAATCCACCACCATGACCCTGGGCTTCACTTCGCCGGCGGTGAGGCAGATCTGCTCGACGTTGGTTTCCGACAGCATCTGCAGGTGATCCGCCGGCAGGCCGAGGCGCTTCGCGCGCATGGCGACCTGCTGCAGGGATTCCTCCCCGGTCACATACAGTGCAGAAAGCTTTTGCGAAAGGTGGCACAGGGTCTGCAGCAGCACGGTCGACTTGCCCGCGCCGGGATGCCCGCCGATCAGCACCACCGAACCCGGCACCAGGCCACCGCCGAGCACCCGGTCCAGTTCACTGGCATTGGTGGGAATGCGCGGTAGCTCACTGAGGTCGATCTCGGAAAGCTTCTGCACCCTCCCCTGCCCCGCCGCACCTGCATAGCCCGACTGGGCCGCGGTGAAATTCGCCGCGCGGCTGTCGCTGTGCGCCGGCCCCAACCGCACCTCACTCAGACTGTTCCAGGCCCCACAGGCGCCGCACTGCCCCGCCCATTTGGTGTAGTCGGCTCCGCATTCGTTGCAGACAAACGCTGTTTTGGATTTTTTGGACAAGGTTTTCTCTCTGTTCCTGGTGCAAGCGAGCGATTCTACCCTCCCTGCGCTACCGGGGAAAATTCACGAACCCGCCCATGCACCCACTGATACAACACCGGCATGACAACCAACGTCAGCAGCGTGGAAGAAATGATTCCCCCAATCACCACCGTCGCCAGCGGTCGCTGCACCTCTGCGCCGGTGCCCGTATTCAGCGCCATGGGCACAAATCCGAGACTCGCCACCAGCGCCGTCATCAACACCGGCCGCAACCGCAGCATCGCTCCATCCACAATCGACGTATACAACTCGCCGCTCTCCCGCCAGCGCTCGCGAATAAACGACAGCATCACCAGTCCGTTCAACACCGCCACTCCCGAGAGCGCAATAAAGCCGACGCCCGCCGAAATCGACAGCGGCATATCCCGCAACCACAGCGCCAACACCCCGCCGGTCAGCGCCAGTGGCACTCCGGTAAAAATGATCAGCGCATCCCTGAGCGAGCCAAACGCCATCATCAGCAGCAACAGGATCATCAGCAGCGTCAGTGGCACCACCACTTGCAGGCGTGCACTGGCCGAGCGCAACTGCTCGAAGGTACCACCGTAATCCAGCCAGTAACCGGGCGGTAGTCTGACCGACTCGGCGACCGTCTGCTGTACCTCTTGCACGAAGGAACCGAGATCCCGCCCGCGCACATTGGCGGTGACGACAATTCGGCGTTTGCCGTTTTCGCGGCTCACCTGACCGGGAGCGGACAACCATTGAATGCTCGCCACCTCCTCCAGCGGCACATAACCACCGCCGGCGAGCGGTACCGGCAGCGACACGAAGCGCTCGACGTCCCGGCGCAGGTCCTCCGGCAGGCGCACCACCAGCTCGAAGCGGCGGTCGCCATCGTAGATCAGTCCCGCCTGTTCGCCGCCGATGGCCGCTGCCAGCAGATCCTGCAGCGTCTGCACATCCAGCCCATACTGTGCCAGCGCTACGCGCTTGGGGAGAAGCGACAGTACCGGCAGGTTGTCCACCTGTTCCAACCGCGCATCTGCGGCACCGGGGATCGTATTGACCACGGCGAGAATCTGCTGCGCGGAGCGGCGCAGCTGGTCCAGATCGTCGCCAAACAGCTTGATGGCGAGATCCGCGCGCACGCCGGAAATCAGCTCGTTGAAGCGCATCTGGATCGGCTGGGTAAACTCGTAATTGTTCCCCGGCACCGCTTCCGCGGCACGCCGCAGGCACTCGACCAGAGCCTCCTGCGGCAGATCCGGATCGGGCCATTCGGATCTGGGTTTCAGCATTAGAAATGTATCCGCCACATTCGGCGGCATGGGATCGGTGGCCACTTCCGGTGTGCCGATTTTGGAAAATATGCGCGCAACTTGCGGCTGTTGCAGCAACACGCGTTCCAGCTGCTGTTGCATGGCTATGGACTGCTCCAGGCCGGTACCCGGTACCCGCATCGCGTGCATGGCCACATCGCCCTCGTTCAGTTCCGGCACAAATTCCGACCCCAGTGTTGTGGCGAGCCAGCCACACAACAACACCAGTACCAGGGCGGAGCCGATCACCACCCAGCGCGCTGCCAGTGCGCCGACGAGCAGCGGGCGATAGAGAGCTCTGAGGCTCCGCACGGCGGGATTTTCCCTCTCGCGGATTTCCCCGCGCAGGAAAACGGCCACCGCGGCGGGCACCAGGGTGAAGCAGAAAACCATGGCCGCGAGCAGCGCCATCACCACTGTCGCCGCCATGGGGTGAAACATTTTTCCCTCCACACCGGTGAGGGAAAACAGCGGGATGTACACCAGGGTAATGATCAACACTCCGAACAGACTCGGGCGGATGACTTCATTCGTGGCGGTGAACACGGTGTGCAGCCGCTGCTGCAGCGGCAGTGCACCACCGTGGCGGCGGGTTTCCTGCGACAGGCGGCGAACGGTGTTTTCCACGATGATCACCGCACCATCGACAATCAGGCCAAAATCCAACGCGCCGAGGCTCATTAAATTGGCGGACACGCCACTGACTCGCATGCCACTCAGGGTGGCGAGCATGACGAGTGGAATGACCGCAGCAGTGATCAGCGCTGCGCGGAAATTGCCGAGCATCACGAACAGTACGGCAATTACCAGCAGCGCGCCTTCAAGCAGGTTTTTCTGCACCGTGGTGATGGCCTTATCGACCAGTGTGGTGCGATCGTACACCGGTTCCGCCCGCACCCCCTGCGGCAGCGTTCGCTGGATCTTTTCCAGTGTGGCTGAAAGCGCCTGAGCCACTGCACGGGAATTTTCCCCCACCAGCATCATCGCGGTGCCGAGTACGGTCTCCCGCCCATTCTCCGTGGCGGCACCGGTGCGCAGTTCACCGCCGATCGCCACGCTGGCCACATCGCCGATGGTTATGGGTGCTGCGGATTCTGCAGCGGCGGGCATTTTTATCACCACGCGCTCGATATCGGCTGGGGTCTGCAACTGCCCCGGAGAGCGCACCAGTATCTGGCGGCCGCCGCGCTCCACGAAACCGGCACCGCGGTTGCGGTTGTCCCGAGCCAGTGCGTCGCGCACCTCTTCCATCGTCACACCGAAACTCAGCAACTTGCGCGGATCGGGCGTCACGTGAAATTGCCGGCGATGGCCGCCGATGGTGTTGACCTCAGTCACCCCGGACACCTGCGCCAGCTGCGGCTTAATGATCCAGTCCTGGATTTCCCGCAGCGCGGTAATGTCATAGGGCGTACCATCGGGACGCCGCGCGCTGTCCTCGGCCGTCACGGTGTAGGTGAAAATTTCACCGAGGCCGGTGGTGATGGGGCCCATCTGTGGCGCCAACCCCGGTGGCAGATCACTGCTCAGTGACAGCAGCCGATTGGCCACCAGATTGCGCGCAAAATACAGATCGGTGCCCTCGTGAAATACCCCCGTCACCTGCGACAGGCCGTAGCGGGAAATACTGCGGGTATACGCAAGGCCGGGCAGACCGGCGAGTGCGGTTTCCACCGGGAAGGTCACGCGCTGCTCCGCCTCCAGTGGTGAATAGCCGGGCACCTCGGTATTAATCTGCACCTGCACATTGGTGATATCCGGCACCGCATCGATGGGCAGGCGCGGATAGCTCCACAATCCGAGGGCAACGATGAACAAGCCAAAACCGAGCACCAGATACCGGCGCTCGATGGAAAAGCGCAATAGGGATTCAATCACTGTGCGCCTCCCTCAATGTCCGTGGCCGGCGGCGGATTTTTCCAGCTCCGCCTTCAGCAAATAACTGTTTTCCACCACATAGCGCTCACCGGGATTTATTCCGCTGTGCACCTCACTGAATCCCCTGCCGCGCTCACCCAGCTGTAACGTTCGCGCTTCGAACCTGTGCGGTGACGTCTGGACAAAAATCACGATATCGCCGTCGAGTTCCTGCAGCGCGCGATTGTCCACCGCGAGCGCTGCCGGTCTGCTCTCCAGCTGCACGCGCCCTTCCACAAAAACTCCCGGTGTCCAGCGGCCAGCTGAGTTTTCCACCAGCACCCTTGCGCGGGCGTAGGGCAGACCGTTGCCCGCTGGCACCAGGCTGCGGACTTCACCGCTGAAAGATTCACCGCTGGAAGCAATCACGACGGTCTGCCCCGCATTTACCTGGCGGATGCGCGCGGGGAATACCTGTAGCTCCGCCCACAACTGCGAATAGTCCGCCACCTGGAATAGCACCTGGTCGCTGACGAATTCACCGGGGCCCGCGTGCTTGGCGATAACCATGCCGGCAAACGGCGCGCGCAACTGGTACTCGCGCATGCTTTCATTGGAATGGATGCTGGCAAGCAGCTGGTCTTTTTTGACGGTGTCGCCGATATGTACTTTCACCCCGGATACCACGCCGGGATAGCGCGCGCGAATATGGCTGACGGACGTGGGTTCCGGCAGCAGCTTTCCGTAGAGCGTCACTTGCTGGTCGAGCTCACCGGGGCCAGCCAGCGCCGTACTGAGAGCTGCGTTGGCAAGCCCCGCTTCCGACAGCTCCACCACTCTCGTTTCCGCCTCGTGATGATCGTCGTCACTTGCAGTTGCCACGCCGCCCAGCAACAAACATGCGAGGAATAGCAGCGCCGCTACCAGCGCTTTAATACCGCAGCTGCGGTCGTGTTCCTGTTTACTGTTCATGGTTTTTCCCGAATTGTTTTTCCGCGCGCAGTGCGCTGCCGGTGATAAGGGGAGCGGCAGTCAGCTGCTCTATTTCCGCACCGGCAAGCAGCGCGGCGGTGGCTTCGTCGATCAGTGCGCGGCGCGCACCCAGCAGTTCCTCGCGCGCGGCTACCCACTCCTGGTAGCCGTAGCGCCCGGCCAGGTAATAGCGCTCGCTCTCTTCCAGCGCACCGCTCAATGCCGGAATAATTTCCGTCTGCAAGCGGTGCACCGCGGCGATGCTCTGGGCGCGGTTGTTGAACGCGCGATACAACTGGGTGTGCAGATTCAGTTCCGCCGACCGCTGGCGCACGGCGATGCCATCGAACTGTGCCTGCGCCGCGTCAACCCCGCCGCGGGCGCGCTCACCACGCCACAGCGGAATGCTCAGGCCCGCCACCAATGAAGTGCTGTCGGTTTCGCGGCTGCGGCGCACCCCCAGGGCCCAGGCCAGGTCCGCGCTGGCTTCGCTGCGCGCCAGACGCAGCTGCGCCGCATTCAACCGAGCTTCGCTGGCGAAGCGGCTGAGCAGCGGGTTCTGCCGTGCGCGTGAGAAATATTCTTCGAAGTCTCCGGCTGGGCCCGGGCGGTAAAGTTCGCCGCCGGTTACCGAAAACGCCGCAGAGGTCTCCCCCCACATCGCCGCCAGGGCTACCCGCTCGGCCTCCAGTTGCTGCTGGCTGCGCTGCAGCGCCAGCTGAGCCCGAGCCAGCGCGGCCCGTGCGCGCAGCAGTTCCATCTGTGGGGCGCCGCCGGCGGCGACGCGGTCCTCCACCCCGTTCACTGCATCCAATGCAAGACGCACGGAAGATTCCGCCAGCGCGGCCAATTCTGTGGTGGAAAGCACCCGTACGTAGCGACGCAACACTTCGCCGAGCAGATCCATGGCCTGGACCTGTCGGTCTGCATCCAGCAGCCTTCGCTCGGCGTTGATCACTTCGCCGCGCGCGCCGCGCTTGCCACCGAGTTCCACCACCGAGGAAATGCCGACAGTGAGTTCCGCATCATCCGCGCCATTGGTACCGGCAGCGTTTTCCAGCTCAAGGTCCAGATTCAGAGCCGGGCGCAGCGCGGCTGTCGCGGCGCGCCCATCCTGTACCCGCTGGCGAAATTCGAAGACTGCGAGCGACGGATGCCGCTCAAGGGTGCGCGCGACGGCCTCGCCCAGAGTCAGTGCCGGCGTTGGCGTGTGTGGTCCGGCAGCCGCGACAAGGCTACTGCCAAAGAAAAGCGCACCGCCGATCAGGCACGCGCGCAGAGTTTTACCCCCGGGTCTGGGAGCAACCGATATGCACATAAAAAATTCCCGAGTTTACAAATCCATGCACACGGCTATCGAAACAGCCGCGCAATTGCGTGAAAACTCAGGCGATGGGAGGGCGATAGCGTGAGGAAATAAATCCGTGGGGGAATCCGGAATCCGCGGCGGCGGACCAACGGTGCCCACAACTGGCAACGGAGGAATAAAAACCGACGGGCAAGCAGAGGGAAATGGAACTGTGGCAGTGACAGCAGTGGTTGCAGTCCTTGGCGATATCCGGACCGTCGTGGTCGGCGGGCACCAGTTGTAGCAGTGGCTGGCTCTGCTGCTCGCCAGCGGAATGCCCGCTGTGCTGCGGGTGATCCAGGTGCGGGGTACCATCGGCGGCATCCTGGTGCCCGGCGGGCAGATGCTTCGCGGTGGCCTCCAGTTCTCCGTGGCCGTCATAGCAGGCGAGTGCCGACTGAAATACCAGCAGCAGACTCAGCACCAAACCAGACAGTTTCAGGGAACGGAGTTTCAACATTGGTCATCAACAAAAGGCCCACTGGGCTCAGTCTGTTATCCACGTTGTTTGTGTGACGGCCAAGTTAGCAAATTGTGCCGCAAACTACAAAAGCGGGATGACCCGGAAACTGGCGGCGACAGGCGCCAGGGCTTAGCATTGATGTACAGCAACGTTGAAATCTATTTTTTTGTTCTCAGGCACAACACGCGCCAGAAAATGTTATCCACGCAAGCCGGAATATTATGACCTTACCCGCCGTCTGGATTCTCCGCAGAGACGATATTGCACCGGAGAGCGACACCGCCGAGGCGCTCGGCGCCCTGCTGTCTGCGGACGAACGTGTGCGTCAACAGCGTTACCGCGATACCGAGGCACGCCACGGATTTATGCTGAGCCGCGCGCTGCTGCGCAATGTGCTGGGGAAGATCAGCAACCGCGCGCCGGAATCTCTGGTCTTTTCCGTGAGCGAAACCGGTAAACCCGCCCTGGATTCGGCGCCGGAGTTGCATTTCAGTCTCAGTCACAGCGGTCAGTGGATTGCGCTGGCCGTGTCCTGTGAGTCGGATATCGGCGTCGACATAGAGCAGCCGCGCAGGCCGCGGGATTTTCTGCGTATCGCCCGTCACTACTTTCACCCGCAGGAGTACGCGCTGCTGGAAACCTCACCGCTGGAATTGCTTCCTGTGCACTTCTACCGCCTGTGGACTATGAAAGAGGCGTTCTTCAAGGCGCGGGGCACTGGAATCTCCGAAGGACTCGGGCGTATCAATCTGGCGGGCTTCCACTTGGGGCAGGGTATTGCCCTGGATGCAGCGATTGAGGACGCCGGTGCTCCGTGGCAATTCAGCTACACTATGCAACCATTGCCCGACGGCAATCACCTGCATCTGGCGCTGGCCGGGCGCGACCCCGCACTGGGCGAACTGAGTGTGGAACAGATCCACCGCTGTATCAGAATTTGATGCGGCGGAGCTGGAATCCTATTCTCAACGCGCCTTGTGAACTTCACCGGCGCTTGCGTGGTCAACCGTAAGTCCATACCATTTGACCTCTGTACGTATACCGACGCGCCGCAATTTCACATGTTCAACGCTCTGAAAACCCTGTTGCTGCTCGCTCTGCTCGCCGTTACCGGTGAAGCGGCGGCAGTGCACTGTGGTTCCGAAAACGGGCACGAACCACGCAGTGCGATTCAAGTTACAGCGCAGGCACCGGCGGATAATCCGCACCATGGCCGCGCCGAGCCCGTTGCGGCAACGGCAGTTGTGGATAAGTCGGCTCATTGCAGCCACGGCCAGTGCGAAGACACACACACAACCTCCGCACCGCACCAGAATTGCGACGGCAGTTGCAGCTGCTGCCCGGGCCACTGCGCCAATGCGATTCCCGTATCGGCAACGATCGCGGAATTTATTTCCTTCCTCCGCTCCCATACGGCTTACCGGCCGCTGGATTCCACACCTGCGCCTGAGTCCACCATTCGCCCGCCGATCCCGGCCTGATACGGGACAGGTGCGCCCGACGCTGGCGCGTAGTACCTCATTCACCCCAATCGCTTTTTGACCGCACAACTTCCACGGTGCCCAGGTATTGGCCGCCGCGCCGAAAACCGCGCGATGCCTGCCCTGCCGAAGCCCCGCATACCCTATTCAGGACCATTGCCATGAAAATCAATCGCAAAACCCGAGGCGCACTGATTGCGTTGCTGCTCGGCGTATTCACCCTCAGCGCCTGCAGCGAGACCGGTCAGAACCCCAAAAATACCGAAGAGCGCGCCACTAAAAGCAGCAGTGAAACCATCGCCCTCACCACCTATAAATCCGCCACCTGCGGTTGCTGCAAGCTGTGGGTGGAGCACGCCGGCGAACAGGGATTTACTGTTGATGCACGGGATGTGGATGACCTGAACGGCATCAAGGAGCGCTTCCGGATCGCGCCGGAGTACCAGTCGTGCCACACCAGCGTGTCGGAAAACGACTATGTGTTCGAGGGGCACGTGCCAGCGAAATATATCCGCCAGTTCCTGCAGAACCCGCCGGCCAATGCCCGCGGACTTGCGGTACCAGCCATGCCCCTCGGCAGCCCGGGCATGGAAGTGGGCGACCGCTTCACCGCTTACGACATACTGCTGTTGCAAAGCGATGGCAGCCACCGCGTGTATGCACGTATCGACAACCCGCAACAGCAGCACTGAGTCGCCCATGAATAGGTTTTTCGATCCATCAAGCAAGACGCTGCCGGTTTCCCGGCGGCGCTTTGTCACCGGCGTGACCGCAGGCGCCGTCATCGCCGGCCTGCCTGCGGGCAAGAGTTCGGCAGCAGAGGTGGCTGGCCCCCTGCCGCAGGCACTGCGCGGCAACCATTTCGATCTGCACATCAACTACCTGCCGGTGAATTTCACCGGCCGTGCGCGCACTGCCGTGGCGGTCAACGGCAGTGTCCCCGGGCCGGTTCTGCGCTGGAAAGAAGGTGACACCGTCACCCTGAAGGTCACCAACCACCTGGCCCACGACACCTCCATTCACTGGCACGGCCTGATCCTGCCGAGCAACATGGATGGCGTGCCCGGGCTCAGCTTCAACGGCATCCGCCCTGGCGAGACGTTCACCTACCAGTTCCCGGTAACGCAGAGCGGCACCTACTGGTACCACAGCCATTCGGATTTCCAGGAGCAGATCGGGCTCTACGGCGCCATCGTGATCGACCCGGCTGCGCCGGACCCGGTGGCCAGCGACCGGGATTACGTGGTACTGCTCAGTGACTGGAGCGACGAATCGCCTCACGATATCTACGCCAAATTGAAGAAGGAGGGCCACTACTACAATCGCCGCCGACGCACCGCCGGCGATCTGTGGGATGAAATCCGCCACAAAGGTGTGGCGCAGACCTGGCGTGACCGCAAGATGTGGAACGAGATGCGCATGTCCGATCGCGACATCTCCGACGTCACCGGATACACCTACACCTATCTGATGAACGGCCAGACCCCAGACGCCAACTGGAGCGCACTGTTCAAGCGCGGAGAAAAAATTCGCCTGCGCATCATCAACGGTGCGGCCATGTCAATTTTCGACATCCGCATCCCGGGGTTAAAGATGACCGTGGTGGCAAGCGACGGCCAGAACATCGAGCCGGTGACCGTGGATGAATTCCGCATCGGTGTGGCGGAAACCTACGATGTGGTGGTGGAGCCGGCCGACGACCGCGCCTACACCCTGTTCGCCCAGACCATTGACCGCAGCGGCTTTGCCCGCGGTACCCTGACCCCGCATCCGGATTTACGCGCGGAGGTGCCCGCCATGGATTACGCCCCGGTACTTACCCACCGGGATATGGGCATGGATCACACCGGCCACGATATGGGTGGTATGGCCGCTATGGATCACAGCAGTCACAACATGGGTGGTATGGATCACAGCGGTCATGACATGGGTGATATGGATCACAGCGCCCACGATATGCGCGGCATGCAGGGCATGGATCACAGCGGGCACGATAGCGACATGGACCACGACCAGCACGCGAGCCACCACATGGCGGGGCGCAATTCGGATCTGGGACGCGCCGGGTTTGGCAGCAACGCGCCGGTCAAACATCACCTCAGCGAGTATGGCCCGGGTGTGGATATGCGCGCGGAAATGCCGGCCAACGGCCTGCACGACCCCGGCATCGGTCTGCGCGATCACCAGACGCGCTATGGTCGCCGCGTGCTCACCTACGGAGATATCCGCAACCTCACCCCCACCATCGACCGGCGCGAACCGGAGCGGGAGATCCAGCTACATCTCACCGGCAACATGCAGCGCTACATGTGGTCCATGGACGGCATCAAATTCAGTGACGCCGAACCGCTGATGCTGAAGTACGGCGAGCGCCTGCGTATCAACCTGGTCAATGACACCATGATGACCCACCCCATCCATCTGCACGGTATGTGGAGCGAGCTGGAAACCGGCGATCCGGACTTTATTCCGCGCAAGCACACGGTTTTGGTACAGCCCGGTTCCACCATTAGTTACCTGGTGACGGCGGATGCCTACGGGCGCTGGGCGTACCACTGCCATCTGCTGTATCACATGCCCGGTATGTTCCGTGAAGTCAGAGTGGTGTGAGGAGCGCTTACCATGAAAAAAATTCTAACACTCGCTGTGGCGCTGGCTTCGGTCTCGGCCCAGGCGCAACAGGAACACGGCCATCACGACCACCACTCTCGCGAGCCGACATCGGCGATGTCTAACCTGGAGCACGCACCGAATCAGCCGGATCACGTGATGGATCACGAGGTGCTGCTGACCAAAGTTATCATCGACCAGCTGGAGGTCCGTGAACACGACGGCAGCGCGCTGGAAGGTAGCCTTTGGTTTGGCGGTGACTTGAACAAATTGTGGTTGAAAACAGAAGTCGAGCGCGAGAACGGTGAAACCGAAAATGCCGAACTGCAGGCACTGTACAGCCGCGCGGTCGCTCCCTACTGGGATCTGCAGTTAGGCTTGCGCCACGACTTCAAACTGGAAGGCGGCGACAGCAGAAATTGGGCCGCCATCGGCCTCAATGGCCTCGCGCCCTATTTTTTTGAAGTGGATTCTGCGCTGTTTCTCGGTGAGGATGGCGACAGCGCACTGCGCCTGGAGGCCGAGTACGAGCTGCTGCTCACCCAACAGTGGATTCTGAGCCCGGAAATTGAAATAAATTTCTACGGCCAGAATGATCCCGGCACCAACACCGGTTCCGGACTTTCCGACATCGAAGCGGGGTTGCGGTTGCGCTATGAATTCACTCCACAGTTTGCCCCCTATATCGGGGTCAACTACGAGAAAAAATTCGGCAATACCGCGAACTTTTTACGTGTAGAGGGAGAGGTCATCAGCGAAACCACCTGGGTGATCGGGCTTCACGCCTGGCTCTGAACCGCTGCGCCATCACCTTCAACAGCCAATGGAAATTCAGGAAAACGCTCGACATTCACTTTTCCAGTGAGCACCGTTGGCGCGTTTTCCGGAATTCCACAATGTGCTAAAGGGAAATTTATTCAACCAGCAGAGTTCCACGATACATCTGCATCTGGCAGTGGAAAGGATATTCTCCCGATTCCGTCGCGGGGATTTTCACCAGTGTTTCCTCATTCACTGCCAGCTGCGCACTCACTTCCAGATCAGGGAAAAGCACCCATGCCGCACAGGGCGTGGGATCCTGGCGGTAAAAGTGCAATGTCACGGCCTCGCCCGCCTTTATACGAATACGGTCCGGCTCGTACACACCGTCGCGCGCCACAATGCGCAATTTATCTTGTGCCTCCACTGCCTTGGGCTGGTGCCGTTTCGGCGCCAGCCAAAACCACCAGACGATGCCCGCAATCAAGCCAAGCCCCAGCAGGTTCACCAGAATATCCAACATTATTTGGCCTCCTCACTATTGCCCGCAACCGATGAGGGTTTGAACAAGCGCAGGCGGTTCGCGTTGCTGACAACGGTAACCGATGAAAATGCCATCGCCGCACCGGCAATGACCGGGCTGAGCAGCATTCCGGTAAGTGGATAAAGTGCACCGGCAGCAATCGGAATACCTAGCGTGTTATAGATAAAGGCACCGAACAGATTCTGCTTGATATTGCGCAACGTAGCCTTGGACAGTTCGATTGCATCGGCAACTCCGTGCAGCGAAGAGCGCATGAGTGTAACGTCGGCGGTTTCAATCGCCACGTCGGTACCGGCACCCATAGCAAAACCGACATCCGCGCGGGCCAGAGCTGGCGCATCGTTGATACCGTCGCCGGCCATACCCACGCGGGCGCCCTTCTGCTGCAACTCGCCGACAATTTTTTCCTTGTCTTCCGGCAGAAGGTCCGCGTGCACTTGCTCTATTCCAAGCTGCCTGGCGACGGCTTCCGCGGAGGCCCGATTGTCGCCCGTCAACATTTCGATACGGAGTCCAAGCCTTTTCAGACGCGCGACCGCCTCTTTCGCGTCCTCCCGAATGGGGTCAGCAACCGCAATCACGCCGGCCAGCTTGCCGTCCACTGCGGCATACATGGCGGTGCGCCCTTTTGCGGACAATGCCTCGGCACACGCCTGCCACCTCCCCAGTTCGATATGTTCACGCACCATCAACTTGCGATTGCCTAGCAGTATTTGCTGACCGTTTACCCTGCCGCTCACGCCGTGGGCGGTGACGGCCTCGAAATCCTCGACGTCGTACAGGTCCAGTTTTCTGTCCCGGGCGGCGTCGACAACCGCGTCCGCCAGCGGGTGCTCCGATCGGCGCTCCAGGCTTGCGAGCAGCGACAGCAGCTCGTCAGCATCGCCATCGGTTTCTATATCGGTCAGTTTCGGTGCACCTTCGGTGAGGGTACCGGTCTTATCCACCAACAGGGTTGTCAGGTCGCTCGCCTGCTGCAGCGCCTTGCCGTTGCGCACCAGAACGCCATGCTCGGCTCCCTTGCCCACACCGACCATGACCGACATGGGAGTGGCGAGCCCCAGCGCACAAGGACAGGCAATAATCAGCACGGAGGTTAGTACCACCAGCGTATGCGCAGCCCGCGGGTCGGGGCCCCAATTGAACCAGAAGAGTGCGGCGATGATCGCAAAGACCATGACCGCAGGGACAAAAATCGAGGAAATAGTGTCGGCGAGTCGCGCGATGGGTACCCGCGAACTCTGGGCGTTTTTCACCATTTCGATGATCTGCGCAAGGCGGGTTTCGGCGCCGACTTTTTCCGCTTCAAACAGCAGGCTGCCATTTTTGTTGAGGGTGCCGGCGCTGAGGTTATCGCCCTTATCTTTTTTTACCGGCAGTGGTTCACCGGTAAGCATGGATTCATCGACGGTGCTACTGCCCTCCAGGATGCGTCCATCCACCGGAATTTTTTCTCCCGGGCGCACGCGCAGACGATCGCCGACCTGCACTTCTTCCAGTGGAACATCCACTTCCTCACTATCGCGCACAACCCGCGCTGTAGCGTCCTGCAATTGCAGCAGTTTTTCCACTGCGGCACTTGTGCGTCCGCGGGCGCGCACTTCCAGCGCCTGCCCGAGGTTGATCAGGCCGATGATCATGGCGCTCGCTTCAAAATACACATGGCGCGCGGATTCCGGCAGCAGCTGTGGAAGCGCGACAACTACCATGGAGAACAACCACGCGGTGCCCGTACCCAGCGCCACCAGAGTGTCCATGGTTGCGCTGTGGTGGCGGAATGCTCGCATGGCACCGGAAAAGAAATGCCCGCCACAAAAAATCAGCACTGCCAGTGTTGCCAGCCCCACAAGCCCCCAGGCCAGCTGCTGGGTTGCAGAACCAACCCCCATATCCCCGGTGATCAGCCCCCAGACCATCAGCGGAACACCCAGCCCCAGTGCCAGCGCGCAGCGCCACAGTAACTGGTGATAATGCTGCAGCTGTTCCTCCCGCTGCCGTTCACGCAGTTCCCGCGCGCTGGTGTGTACCACCTCCGCGCCGTAACCTGCGGCCTCCACTGCCGCGGCAACGTCGGCGGCGTCAGCTTTACCCTGTATCGCAAGTGTCCTGTCCGCAAGATTGACGGTGGCCATCTCGACCCCGGACACCTGCCTTACGGCGCGTTCAATTTTCCCCACACAGCCCGCGCAATTGACGCGCTGCAGGTTAAACACCAGTCTTTCCGTATCGAACTTTTGAGAGGACGCGTTGCTGCTATCAGCCATCTTTGTCTCCAGTACCAGGAATCATCGCGACATGGTAAAACCCGGCCCCTGGGGTAAGGCAACCTGTTTGGGTAACTTGTTTCGGCAATTTAGGTCGGCAACAGTGCGCCGATCATCAACCAGGCCAAAGCCAACAGCGCGAGCGCAAGTAGAATTTTATCGCTCAACTTGTCCGTACTGAGCGAGGGAAGCCCTTTACAGCGAATTCGCCAGGTAAAAAAGAACGCACTGATCGCAAGAAATACCGCATTGAGGAGCAGCGTGTAATCGAATTTGAAAAACTCCCGCTCGGAAATGCCCTTGCCACTGCCAGACTGAGGCAACAAATCCAGTGCCATAAACCCGTAATGCAGCAGCAGGGCCGTAGCTACCAGAATGCAGAGGAACACAAACAGAATATACAGTGCCATTTTCCAGCCATAGTACTGCGCCTGGATACGCAGCACCGGCAACACCACCAGGTCGCTGAAAATGAACGCCATGATGCCGGCAAACGCGACGCCGCTGTCGAACAACACAGCAGCCAGGGGAATATTCCCCATAGAACCAATGAAGGTAAAAAAAGCGGCGACCGGCCCGACCAGGCATTGCAACAATATCTGCCAGAATGCCGGTTCGCTTTCTCCTGAACCGACAAATAGCGCCTGGAAAAATCTACTGGGCACGAACGCAGCAATAATGCCGGCAACCGTGAAGCCGATGGTGACGTCTTTCCACACCATCTTCCATTCCATCACGAATCGTTCCGCTACCTGCCGCCAGCCTTCAGCACTGCGGATCAATTCACGCCAGTCCGGGATTTCGGCGTCGTCGGTTTGATCTTCTGCCGCACGCGCCCGTTCCCTGGCCTTTTTTACCAGTGCCTTTGGCCGGGTGACACGCACCAGCAGCCACATCAGCAGGATCAGCACCAGGCCACCCAGATACTCACCCACCACAAACTGCCATCCCAGAAATATCGCAATTACGATGCCCAGCTCTATGACTAGATTGGTGGAGGCGAGTAGAAAAGCCAGTGAGGGCACCAGCCCTGCGCCTTTGGCAAATAGAGCTCGGGTAGTCGCCAATGCGGCAAATGAACAGGAACTGGAGATGAACCCGAACAGGGTGGCGAGACCGACGCTCCTTGCACCGGCCTCGCCCATCTGTTCGCGCATACGCTGGCGGGTAACAAATACCTGGATCGCACTGCTGATCAGGTAACCCAGAGCAAAAGCCCAGAACGCCGTCCAGAACAGTCCGAGGGTCGTGATCGCGGCCTCATGCCATGTCTCAATAAATTCACCCACTGTGTATTGCTCGTCCCAGACTTGCTACCTGTTCCGGCACACGCCAGCGACGCGGCCCCGTATACGGTCAGTCTAGTGAAGATCGCTAAAACGCCTGCGGCCAGCTGGTCACAGCAGCAGCGGACGCAGCCGCGCGCCCCCGCTGCAGGGGTGGTAGAATCGCGCCATGACAGATACCCTTATTCCGGAAAGACCCCTGTGCATATCACCCTCTCTGGCCACCAGGTTTGGCCTGGAGGAAGCGGTGTTGTTGACTGCACTGGGGGATCTACTGCCCTTTTTATCCGTGGATCCACATCCCGGACGCGACTGGTATACGGCAGAGGGTTCTCAACTGCAGGCCCTGCTGCCCTTCTGGCAGCCGGCGGATATTCAGCGTGTGGCCACGAGCCTGCGCAATCAGGGGGCCATTCTTCTCGGGGCTGCACCATTTGGTAGTAGCGAGTTGCTGAAGTTCGCCCTGCCGGTGCGCGGCTCTGAGCACGCGGAGCGTACATCCCCCTATCCCGCCACGCGCAACGCCAACCTTATCGGCCCCAATTGGCGGCCCGATGCAGAAACCCAAGCGCGCATCGCACAGCTCGGCATTCCCGAACACTTTATGCGGGAGCAATTGCCGGAATTCGTTACCTATTGGCGAGACCGCGGTGAGAGTCGCCACTCGTTTGGCGCGCTGTTCCTGAAACAGGTCAAGAACAAGTGGGAAGCTTTCCGGGCAACCCAGGGTCGCAAACAACCTCTGAGTGAGGACTGGCTCCCCGATCAGGATACCCTCAACAAACTGGCCGATGAGGGGGTTCCGAGTACATTTGTACGGCGGTGCCTGCAGCGCTTCGTGGAATACCATCGCAACAGTGGTAAGCAATCCGTTTCCTGGGATCTGGAATTCAACGACTGGGTAATGGAAGACTGGGAAAAGCAGGAAGCGCCATTTATCGAAAAGCGCAAACCGGAACCCATGACCCGCGATTGGCAGCCCAGTGAACACACCTGGGAACAGATGCGTCGCCTTGCAATCAATCCGAACTTTGCCGCGGAGCTACTGCCGGAGTTCATCTATAAATGGCTTGAGCGCGGCGGACACAGCGCACGCTGGGGTGAACTGTTTATCGAATATGCCCGTGTAGAATGGGCTTACTACTGCCAGGGTATTGAAAAAAATCCCGTCGCCAAACCGATTGCCCGCAACTGGCAACCATCAAGCGATTGCCTCGGGCACTTAATGAATCAATGTGAGATCGACCGCGAATTTGTCCTGGGACTGGTGCCCGAGTTCCGCCTCTATTGGCGCGAACAAGGTGGCGCGCGCAAAAGCTGGGATGCAGTTTTTGTGCGCCATGCGCGCTACCAGTGGGCCGAGCGCAACAAATTCGCAATAGGACAGCATCATGGCCAACAACAC
The DNA here is from genome assembly GCF_011326135.1 of Microbulbifer sp. SH-1. Classification (NCBI taxonomy): domain Bacteria; kingdom Pseudomonadati; phylum Pseudomonadota; class Gammaproteobacteria; order Cellvibrionales; family Microbulbiferaceae; genus Microbulbifer; species Microbulbifer sp. SH-1. The sequence continues at coordinate 2,734,094 of NZ_CP046948.1, forward strand.
GAAACCGGGCACTCAGGTAACCAGCGCACAAGAGACACCTCAGTCTGGGACATCGTCACAGACACAAACTGGTAATCCGGAGCTGGAAGCGCGCAAGCGCGCGCTGAACGAAGTATTTGGTCTACTTAAGCTCGGTTACCACAACCAGTTCCATGCGGCTTTTCCTGACATGCAGACGTTGAACCACGCCAAACGGTTGTGGCTCGAGTCCCTGGCCGGTTTCTCGCCGGAAGAAATGGTCGCGGGCGCCAAGCGTGCCATCAAGCAGAGTGAGTATTTACCCACAGTGCACAAGATGCTGCAGTTCTGCGCCGAGGGTGACAACGGGCTGCCGGATCCTCGCGCCGCTTACCGCGAGGCGTGTAATGCCCCCAGCCCCAAGGCAAATCACAAATGGAGCCATCCGGCGGTCTATCATGCCGGACGCGCCGCCGACTGGTTCTTTCTTGCCAACAATCCAGAGTCGTCGGCATACCCGGTCTTCGCCAGCCACTACAAGAAAATCTGTGAGCGTCTGATGGCCGGGGAAAACCTGCCGGCACCATCGCAGACTCAACTGGAACACCAGCCTTCAAAGCCCCTTTCAAAAGCCGAAAACGCCAAGAAGTTGGCGGAATTACGTGCGCAGTTGAAAATATGATAGCTTGATGCCGGTGCACTTCTGGCACCGGCTCTCTTTGCAGGAGTTTCGCAGAGACAACATCATTCAAACCCAACAGCAGGTATTGCCATGGTCAGGCCCACCCTTCTGCTTGTTGTACCCGCCGCACTGCTGGCTAATGCCGCCAGCGCCGACTTCTACTCGCACCAATACGGTGGTATCGCGCTATTCACCAGCGAACTCAACGGTTTCTGCGCCCAAGGCCGCGACTTCGTCGGCCGGCTGAATTTTGAGAGCCAACAGGCCAGCACTTCCGGCTGTGAACAAACCAATCCGGGTCTGAAACTGTATGGTGGATGGCAGTGGAGTCCCTACCTCGCCATTGAGGCTGACTTCAGGCAGGTTGCCGAGGGCGATCTGCATTTTGACGTGAGCAACCCTCAGACCCCCTATCTGTCTGTTCGGGACCGGGTTACGACCCGTATGGGGAACGCCTTTATTGTCGGGCACCTCCCTCTCGGCAGAGACGGTTTCAGCATGTTCGGGAAACTGGGCGGTGGCTTCTGGTTGAGCCAGATTACCGAGTACCAAAATGGTGAAGCCATTTTTCTGGTACGCATGGAAGATGGTAGCGTCGAGGAGCTCTCCATTCCCGTGTCGGGAAAATTCAGCGACAACGCCAGTGGCTTTCACTGGGGTTATGGCGGCGGGATCAGCTACAGCCACCGCAACAGCTGGACAATCCGCGCCGAGTGGGAGCTTTTCCCTGAAATCGGCTCGCAAGACTTTCGCGCTGAATACGATGTGCAGACAACTTCGCTGGGATGGAGCATGCATTTCTAGTATTTGCCGTGAGAATAGGAGTGTTTCTGACTATGTCCTATTTCCGCGATATCACTTACGTGTACCTGTAAACATTTGATTTTGCTGCTCTTTTACCGCTTGTGCACAAAAGTATTACGCACAGAAACATTGGATAGAGTTGGGGATAAGCTTGGGATTTTGGCGCTGAACCGCGTCATTACGGGGCCCCTGACCATCGGTTAAAAAAGCAACGGCTGCACTTTCCGGTTTATCGCCACGAATGTGAAAAATCAGACGACCTTTAATCCACATATTGTCAGCACCGTGTGTCTACCCTGTATCAAAAAATTGATTTCTTTAGGTTTTTATCTCTTATCCACAGGTGCTTTACTCACAGAAACACTGGACAGAGCTGGGGATAAGTTTGGGATATTGAGGCTGAAGCCCGTGGTTGCTGGGGTTGGGGAGGCGTTTAAAAAAGCGTCGGTGGTGGATTTGGGTGGTTTTCGGGGTGATCTGAGGAGTGCTCGGGGTGATGGTGTTTTGATTCGGGGGAAGTAGGTGTTTGTGCGTTGGCGGTCAGGGCCTTTTTGGTTTTGATCCGGGCCTGTGCTGGCGGGGAGAGCGATGACCTACAGTGGGTGGCGAGCGGTGCGACGCCCTGCGGGCGCCCCAAGCCCGCACCTTTGGTGCTGCCGGGGTCGCGCACGACCTTTCATATGGCAGCGCGGTGCGCTGCGAGGTCGTGGGAGGAGTTCATCGTATCCAAAATAAAAAAAGGGCCACCCGTTTGGGTGGCCCTTTCTTTTATTTAGAAGCCTGACGATGACCTACTCTCACATGGGGAAACCCCACACTACCATCGGCGATGTTGCGTTTCACTTCTGAGTTCGGCAAGGGATCAGGTGGTTCCACAACTCTATGGTCGTCAGGCAAACTGGCTTGGGTTGGTGCTGGTCTTACGGGCTGTGCCCTGCGCTACCGTTTGATTGTCTGTCTGCCTTCGCTGTATTCAGCGATAACAATCAACCCAAATAAGTCGGCGAAACATTCTGTAGTAATACACCGCAAGTCGATCTCTTGCGAGTAGCTTGCGCGTCTCTCGGTTGCTTTCACAATCCGTTCGTTAGTAACCATCTCTGTTGTATGGTCAAGCCGCACGGGCAATTAGTACTGGTTAGCTCAACGCCTCACAACGCTTCCACACCCAGCCTATCAACGTGGTAGTCTTCCACGGCCCTTTAGGAGACTCGAAGTCTCAGGGAGATCTCATCTTGAAGGAGGCTTCCCGCTTAGATGCTTTCAGCGGTTATCCCGTCCGAACATAGCTACCCGGCAATGCCACTGGCGTGACAACCGGAACACCAGAGGTTCGTTCACTCCGGTCCTCTCGTACTAGGAGCAACTCTTCTCAAATCTCCAACGCCCACGGCAGATAGGGACCGAACTGTCTCACGACGTTCTAAACCCAGCTCGCGTACCACTTTAAATGGCGAACAGCCATACCCTTGGGACCGGCTTCAGCCCCAGGATGTGATGAGCCGACATCGAGGTGCCAAACACCGCCGTCGATGTGAACTCTTGGGCGGTATCAGCCTGTTATCCCCGGAGTACCTTTTATCCGTTGAGCGATGGCCCTTCCATACAGAACCACCGGATCACTATGACCTACTTTCGTACCTGCTCGACATGTCTGTCTCGCAGTCAAGCGCACTTATACCATTATGCTCATTGCATGATTTCCGACCATGCTGAGTGCACCTTCGTACTCCTCCGTTACTCTTTGGGAGGAGACCGCCCCAGTCAAACTACCCACCATACACTGTCCTCGATCCGGATTACGGACCAGAGTTAGAACCTCAAACATACCAGGGTGGTATTTCAAGGATGGCTCCACAAGAACTGGCGTTCCTGCTTCAAAGCCTCCCACCTATCCTACACAAGTAGGCTCAAAGTTCAGTGCAAAGCTATAGTAAAGGTTCACGGGGTCTTTCCGTCTAGC